>NZ_JASJOM010000028.1 GCF_030271255.1 Peribacillus folii | reverse complement strand
AAAGCATCTGTAAGACTTTTTTAACGGTTAAGTTAGAAAGGGCGCACGGTGGATGCCTTGGCACTAGGAGCCGATGAAGGACGGGACTAACACCGATATGCTTCGGGGAGCTGTAAGTAAGCTTTGATCCGGAGATTTCCGAATGGGGAAACCCACTGTTCGTAATGGAACAGTATCTTTACCTGAATACATAGGGTACTGAAGGCAGACCCGGGGAACTGAAACATCTAAGTACCCGGAGGAAGAGAAAGCAAATGCGATTTCCTGAGTAGCGGCGAGCGAAACGGAATTAGCCCAAACCAAGAGGCTTGCCTCTTGGGGTTGTAGGACACTCAACATGGAGTTACAAAGGAACGGGGTAAATGAAGCGATCTGGAAAGGTCCGTCAAAGAAGGTAAAAACCCTGTAGTTGAAACTTCGTTCCCTCCTGAGTGGATCCTGAGTACGGCGGGACACGAGAAATCCCGTCGGAAGCAGGGAGGACCATCTCCCAAGGCTAAATACTCCCTAGTGACCGATAGTGAACCAGTACCGTGAGGGAAAGGTGAAAAGCACCCCGGAAGGGGAGTGAAATAGATCCTGAAACCGTGTGCCTACAAGTAGTCAAAGCCCGTTAATGGGTAATGGCGTGCCTTTTGTAGAATGAACCGGCGAGTTACGATTTCATGCGAGGTTAAGTTGATAAGACGGAGCCGCAGCGAAAGCGAGTCTGAATAGGGCGAATGAGTATGAGGTCGTAGACCCGAAACCAGGTGATCTACCCATGTCCAGGGTGAAGTTCAGGTAACACTGAATGGAGGCCCGAACCCACGCACGTTGAAAAGTGCGGGGATGAGGTGTGGGTAGCGGAGAAATTCCAATCGAACCTGGAGATAGCTGGTTCTCTCCGAAATAGCTTTAGGGCTAGCCTCAAGATGAGAGTATTGGAGGTAGAGCACTGATTGGACTAGGGGCCCCCAACGGGTTACCGAATTCAGTCAAACTCCGAATGCCAAATACTTATTCTTGGGAGTCAGACTGCGAGTGATAAGATCCGTAGTCGAAAGGGAAACAGCCCAGACCACCAGCTAAGGTCCCAAAGTATACGTTAAGTGGAAAAGGATGTGGAGTTGCTTAGACAACCAGGATGTTGGCTTAGAAGCAGCCACCATTTAAAGAGTGCGTAATAGCTCACTGGTCGAGTGACTCCGCGCCGAAAATGTACCGGGGCTAAACGTATCACCGAAGCTGTGGATTGACACCGTAGGTGTCGATGGTAGGAGAGCGTTCTAAGGGCGTTGAAGTCAGACCGGAAGGACTGGTGGAGCGCTTAGAAGTGAGAATGCCGGTATGAGTAGCGAAAGAAGGGTGAGAATCCCTTCCACCGAATGCCTAAGGTTTCCTGAGGAAGGCTCGTCCGCTCAGGGTCAGTCGGGACCTAAGCCGAGGCCGAAAGGCGTAGGCGATGGACAACAGGTTGATATTCCTGTACCACCTATACATCGTTTGAACGATGGGGGGACGCAGAAGGATAGGGTAAGCGCGCTGTTGGATATGCGCGTCCAAGCAGTTAGGCCGGAAACGAGGCAAATCCCGTTTCCATGAAGGCGGAGCTGTGATGGCGAGGGAAATATAGTACCGAAGTTCCTGATTCCACGCTGCCAAGAAAAGCCTCTAGTGAGATGTAAGGTGCCCGTACCGCAAACCGACACAGGTAGGCGAGGAGAGAATCCTAAGGTGTGCGAGAGAACTCTCGTTAAGGAACTCGGCAAAATGACCCCGTAACTTCGGGAGAAGGGGTGCTTTTTAGGGTGAATAGCCCAGAAAAGCCGCAGTGAATAGGCCCAGGCGACTGTTTAGCAAAAACACAGGTCTCTGCGAAGCCGCAAGGCGAAGTATAGGGGCTGACACCTGCCCGGTGCTGGAAGGTTAAGGGGAGAGGTTAGCGCAAGCGAAGCTTTGAACCGAAGCCCCAGTAAACGGCGGCCGTAACTATAACGGTCCTAAGGTAGCGAAATTCCTTGTCGGGTAAGTTCCGACCCGCACGAAAGGTGTAACGATCTGGGCACTGTCTCAACGAGAGACTCGGTGAAATTATAGTACCTGTGAAGATGCAGGTTACCCGCGACAGGACGGAAAGACCCCGTGGAGCTTTACTGCAGCCTGATATTGAATTTTGGTACAGCTTGTACAGGATAGGTAGGAGCCTGAGAAGCCGGAGCGCCAGCTTCGGTGGAGGCGTTGGTGGGATACTACCCTGGCTGTATTGAAATTCTAACCCGCGCCCCTCATCGGGGCGGGAGACAGTGTCAGGTGGGCAGTTTGACTGGGGCGGTCGCCTCCTAAAGAGTAACGGAGGCGCCCAAAGGTTCCCTCAGAATGGTTGGAAATCATTCGTAGAGTGTAAAGGCACAAGGGAGCTTGACTGCGAGACCTACAAGTCGAGCAGGGACGAAAGTCGGGCTTAGTGATCCGGTGGTTCCGCATGGAAGGGCCATCGCTCAACGGATAAAAGCTACCCCGGGGATAACAGGCTTATCTCCCCCAAGAGTCCACATCGACGGGGAGGTTTGGCACCTCGATGTCGGCTCATCGCATCCTGGGGCTGTAGTCGGTCCCAAGGGTTGGGCTGTTCGCCCATTAAAGCGGTACGCGAGCTGGGTTCAGAACGTCGTGAGACAGTTCGGTCCCTATCCGTCGCGGGCGCAGGAAATTTGAGAGGAGCTGTCCTTAGTACGAGAGGACCGGGATGGACGCACCGCTGGTGTACCAGTTGTCTTGCCAAAGGCATAGCTGGGTAGCTACGTGCGGACGGGATAAGTGCTGAAAGCATCTAAGCATGAAGCCCCCCTCAAGATGAGATTTCCCATGGCGCAAGCTAGTAAGATCCCTGAAAGATGATCAGGTTGATAGGTCAGAGGTGGAAGCGTGGTGACACGTGGAGCTGACTGATACTAATAGATCGAGGACTTAACCAACGCTTTAGAATAAATGAA
>NZ_JASJOM010000027.1 GCF_030271255.1 Peribacillus folii | reverse complement strand
AAGCCTTCATGCGAAGGCTCTTTTTTCTTTCTTAAATATAAATTTAACTAAAGTGGTATATTGCAGAAGAAAGTACTGCAATTCACATGGTAGAATAAGTTAAGGAATAGGACAGTCAGTAGAAAAATGAGATTAAAAAGGAGGCAGAGGGATACGATGACGTTACAAACTATCGAAAATGATCTATTGGCATTAGTTGAAGCGTTTGACGGGAATATAGCTTATAAAATGGAAACTGATCTGGGTGATGTGATCGGTTATCAGGAGGGAGACCGGTTTCAATCGGCAAGTTTGATCAAAATACCAATGATCATCGAGGGTTACCTGCAAAGTGAACGAAAGAAGATCTATTTGAATCAACCAGTGACCATTCCGCCGAATGCAGTGACTGGGGGATCTGGGGTCTTGCATGCATTGTCAAATAAAGTATTTTTAACGGTTGAGGACTTATTGACCTTGATGATAACGGTTTCCGACAATACTGCGACGAATATGATGATGGATTTATTAGGCTTTGATGAAATTAATCGATGCATTAAGGAGCTAGGTTTGAAGAATACCTTCCTTGGAAGGAAAATGCAGGATTTTCAAGCATTAAAGGACGGGAAAGATAATACGATTTCGGCGGAGGATACGGTTACCTGCCTAAAAGCGATACATACAGGGGACTTTTTAACGAAGCAAAGCCAGGAAAAAATATTGCGTGTTTTTGAGAATCAGCAATTAAGGGATAAACTCCCATCCATGATGGGCAGAGGGGTGAAGGTCGCAAGCAAAACAGGCGGTATAAGGGGAGTTTCCCACGATTGCGCAATTATTCGCTCGGAGTCTCGAATGGTTTATGCGGCGGTCCTGACTGAAAACATAAAATCAGACGAAGAAAGCAGGCAAGTCATCAGCAAAATTGGCAAGCTGATTTATGATGACATGGTGGCGGAATAGATATCCGCTGCGGTGCAGGAAGGTCATTATCATGAAAGGAGGGAGGGGAAATAAGACGGTCCACTCTTCCATGATGATGGGATTGTCGTTAGGGGAGGGCATAAAAAATCATGTTTTATCGCAAAAGTAAATCGACACGAGCAAAAGCGTTGAAGCAGGCAATGAAAATCGCACTATTCGCAGCTGCCCTGTTAATGGTGTATTTTGGCTTTTTGCATATGAAAATCCAGGAAAGCAAGCACCAGGGGATTCCAGATGAGGCTGACTATCTTATCATACTTGGGGCAAGGGTCAAAGGCTCCGTTCCATCGTTATCTTTGCAATATCGGATTGATAAAGCTGCCGAATACTTAACGGCACATAAGCAGACAGTAGCCATCGTATCCGGCGGCAAAGGGCCAGGCGAGGATATCTCGGAAGCACAAGCGATGCGGCAGGGGCTGGTGGAACAGGGAATCGAAGGCTCACGTATCAAGATGGAAGATGAATCCACGACAACTCATGAGAATATTGTTTTTTCAAAAAAACTCATTTCCGATCCAGCAGCTCCTGGTGTGATTGTCAGTAATGATTTTCATATTTACCGGGCAGTGGAAATGGCAACCAAAGAAGGGCTGAACGTAAAGGGCATACCGGCAAAAACACCAAAAGTATCTGTACCGAAATCATATTTACGTGAATATCTGGCCATCACCAAATACTATTTGACAGAGTTGTTCCGTCCGTGAACGTTTCCTTGTCATGATTCTTTTCCTTTCCCTTTCAAGAAAAATGGACGGGGAGTCCTTTTTCATTCAACTTCAATGACAACATTGGGAACTCCCCAGTATTCTTTTTCCTGAAAAATTTCCTGAAGTGTTTTATAAACAGGGTATCCTGTATAGGATATCTCGACTCGTTCATCCGCATTCACTTCATCCACATCTATATCATCAACAAAACCAAGTTGATCATCGATTTCCATCAAATAATAGCCAAGGGCTTCATACTCGCTATTGGCTACAATGACCTTACTATCGAAACCGCTATTGGAAACTTTGTAATATTTCATGTTTTGACCTCCTATGTTGTTTGCTTTTGCAAGAGTACTCGCAGTTTTTCTTTTATTCTGATATACCCGTTCGTCCGAATCTGAATCACATCTGGAAAAATAAAGGGAAAAACCAATCATCTCACTACGAAAGCAAGGTAAATATCACTGGATAATTTGCTATCTTAATCAAATCATGTTAATCTTATAAAGAATTGTTTTTGATTGTAGAAGAAGATACTTTGTATTTTCCGAATGATTAAAAATAGTAATACAATGTGTATAATGCACTAGGAGGCAACAAGTTATGGAACAAGGTACAGTTAAATGGTTTAACGCAGAAAAAGGATTCGGATTCATCGAGCGTGAAAATGGAGACGACGTATTCGTACATTTCTCAGCTATCCAAAGCGAAGGCTTCAAAACTTTAGACGAAGGTCAAAAAGTAACTTTCGACGTTGAGCAAGGTGCTCGTGGAGCTCAAGCTGCAAACGTTCAAAAAGCTTAATTCATCATACAAATCGTTACCCATATGAACAGGCCCCTTGAGGGGGTCTGTTTTTTATTTTTATCGTAAAAACATGAAAAAACCCACTCTTGAGCCGAGTAGGGTTTTAAGACATTAGACTTTTTTCAATTCTTCTTCAAAGAAAAAAGTGGTCGGATGTTCTTTTACCGTATAAGAATATCTTTTCATATTTTTCACATATGCCCATTTATTAATGGTCACTAATTCATCAGTATCCTGAATGGTTACCGTTTCGCCCGTATTATACTTATTGCGTTTCAATTTATGCACCCTCTTTATTATTAGTATAACATATTGGGGTATGAAAATATGTTCAATATATCCCATTACTGATATTGGTAATAAGATAAATATACTATAGGCAGGATTTGATTTAATATGAAGCGGCATATCAATTCGAAAGTTGTCTGGGAATTAGCTTATGGGGCTCAAGATAAGGAGTATCAACACCATGTTATCCAAACTATTTCAGAGCCTTAAAAAAAAGAAACCGATTAGAGAAGCTTCTGCCATATCTGATGTGGAAGTGACCAAGTCAAAGGTCACATCTAGCAGAATCGGAGAGCTTGGCGAATACAAAATTAACATTCAGCTTGATCAACTGCCCAAGAACGCCAGATATCTCAGTGATGTGCTAATTCCCAATGTTAAAGCGAAGTCTGGTTATTCCCAAATTGACCATGTTGTTTTTACTCCTTTTGCGATATTCGTTATCGAGACCAAAAATTTCGCCGGAACCATATATGGTGATAGAAAAAGCCCGAAATGGAATGTTAATGGAAAGTTCTATATGATGAATCCTTTTAACCAAAATTTCGGTCATATACAGGCGATCAAATCTATCCTCCAAACAGTCGATGAGAGGGATATAGTCTCAATCGTGTCTTTTACCAAAAGAAGTGCATTCAAAGTGAATGCAGAGCTAAGAAAAATACAATCTAATGATTTGATTGTCTACGATACGGAGTTGTCCGAGTTCATGACAAGGAAGCTCAATGTTTTAAAGTTACAGCATCCATCAGCTATATTTTCCGATGATAATATTTTACATATGTATTCTATGCTGGAGAAAACGAACATATCGGACCAAGGGATAAGAACAAAGCATGTCGAGATGCTGAGCACGAAAGCAAGAATTACGGCAGCCCATGAAAGCCAAATTAACGCAGCGACATGTATGACTTGTGGAAAGGCGGTATCAGGTAAAGTTGAGGCCTTTTGTTTGGCAAATAAGAAGAGATTTAAAGGGAATATTTATTGTTATGATCATCAAAAAGCACATGCTTAAAACGGCTATCTGTTGCTGGAAACAGGTTTGAGCCCAATTTAATGAGCACTCATTTTTTTCAATGTGAATGGGGTTCCTTTCTTGCAAAGGGGTTTTTAAGCCCAATTACACTAGACGAAATACAGCCACGTGCTTCCCAGTATGCAGAAACACGTGGCTGATGTTCTTGATGATTTGTTTTAATATAATGAAATGTGACCATACCTATGACCACTCAAAGTTTTACTCCTTCAAAAACCTCACTTTACTTAAAACGCCCAATCCCCATTACGGAAAACAGGTTCGGAAGTGCCGTCCTGTTTGATGCCGTCGATGATGAGTGGAAACGTTGATATATAAGGGTTTTGTGGTTTTCGAATAAAAGGATGAAAATGGATGAATACTAGAAAAACTACTTTTCTGTGACCGCATGTGACCATTTTTGTGACCACTGCGTGACCAGGAAAATTACAGTATAATCAACCTAAACAGTTAATAAAGTTCCCTTAAAATCAGCCTTCCTTGATTATCAAGGAAGGCTGATTTTTATGATATCTCCACTGAAAATGTGACCATTGACTTTTGCTCTTCGATGATGGCATCTTTCCTTTTATTCCCTAGAGCCAATTTCCCCTTCACTTATTTATACTTATAAGTAATAGTTCTTACACGTGGTCGACAATTTAGACTGTGATTATTAAGATGTTTTGATTATCGTTGGATTGAGATGAAGTTTTGGAAAACAATCAACATTAAAGTCGGTCAAAAGGTGAAAGAAGGAGCAACAGAGCATGATGTTAGTGTCCTGTTCTCGTCTCTTATTATTAGAGCTAGGCAATTTCATTCACTAAGGGCTGCAGCCGTTCTGTGATGTTTAAAACTGGTGTCCAAATAAATACAAATACATTAGTTCAGCTTGAAGAAGGGCATATTGACTTCAATAGCAAAGTGGTGAATCCAGAAGGAAGCATTATGAAAAATCATCAACAAATTAAGTTGCCTTTTGATGACTTTCAGAAGTTGTTAGTGGTACTGATAAAGTAGAATACGGTCATTAGAAAGGATATGGCGAGAAGAATATTCTACTGTTTATTACTTGGTGATGTCATAGCAACCTCTCCAACGCATAACATTCTAAAACGATTAAATAAGTATGCTAAGATGTACGGTTTGAAGAACAAAAATCCTCACGCAATGAGTAGGGGTTTTACTAAATCCTTGTTAGATAAAGTGGCAAATGTTGCTGTAATATCTAAAGCATTGGATCTATATGTTGATGAAGTAGTAAACAACTTACGTTCTACTTATGAAGTAACATGAAGATATATTACCTATGGTTTGTAGATCCGAATCTGTTGAATTTAATAAGGTGATTGGTCAAATTTTCAGAAGTTAAGATGCTTGATCCTCTCCTTTTTTATCACCCCTTCCCAAGACCGAGGGTATATAATTAAAGGATAAGGTATATGGAAGAGCAATCACAACAGCGGTTCTTTTTTTGAGAGAAGTAGGGGGCAGTATTTTAACTTCCATAGCCTTCTTACTGTGGAGAGCATAGAAATTTGCTTATATCAATGCCACTCGGTAGTTGGACACGATACAAATAGTTTCTATTCCTTTTTGAAGCTATGAATTTGTATTTGAAGTTTTTTCACAAATGTATTAGGTATCTAATGAAATATTGCTTTTATATCATCTTTTTGAATTTTTAAACTGTAGGGAGAAAAA
>NZ_JASJOM010000026.1 GCF_030271255.1 Peribacillus folii | reverse complement strand
AGGCCTCTCTAAACGCACGGGGAGTCATATTGCATAGTATAGAGGGGCGTGGGAAAAATGCCCGGGTAACGGTAACCATCACCAACTATGTATGGTATTACCTACTATTGCGTGAAGAGTACCGTCGCTCAGACATTGTGGAAGCCTATCTAGACGAGCTTTTCACCGGCAATGGCTTCATGGAGCTAGAAGGTGTGTACTTAGCAGCCACACTAGATGAATTTGCAGAAAAGTACGCTTCCCGGCATGGAGGGACTGTTGGGGCCGCAAGAAGCAAACTGGACGGAATCCGAAAACCGCTCAATAAATATGGCTACGTGCTCAAAGGTAAGCAATCCCCGACCAAACAAATACGGGTCAAGGAACATGGTCAAGATTCATATTTGAAGGGACTTGAATCAGTAAGACTAAGCCAGAAGCTTCGAAGGGAGTTTTCTGAATTCTACAAGGAGATGCATCAAAAACTTCCGTACAGAAAAGATGATAGCCGCATGACTAAGCTGAATGTAAACAGGTTGCGTAAAGAGATGACAGATAACTTCGTAAATTCAATTAAGCAACAGCAAAACCTCAGTCTGATACGCAGTCATCGTATGAGCACTCTCTCCGACAAGGCAAATACTGATTACGAAGCTATTATTGAGTTGTATATGTCAGGGGCCACCTTCTCAGAAATTCGTAGTTTTCTAGTTGAAAGGGAAACTTATTGGGTAGAATTTGATAAAGCAAAGAAAGAATCTTTTAAGAACCGGAAGAGCATTGATGAGATTCTTGATGAACTGAATATAATTTAGAGGGGATTTCCCCCAAAACTAACAATAAAAGTATGAATTGGTGAATTACAACCCAAATAATTAATCTAACCCTCTATTGAGTTCAAGATATAAAATTACGCTGCTGTATCACTGAATGTATGAGGAGATACCCTCTTATACTTAATTTGTGCTATTTTCCCATATAAAGCTAGAATATCCTTTACCCGGGCTTCGGATATTTTATCACCTTCGTAGGTCAAAAATACCTATTCACATCCGAAGTCTACTTTTTCCTGCAAGTACTCCACCAACATTTTAATAGTTTTCAATAACATAATGAAACGACACGTGGCAATTCTAGTCTTTGTGTTAACTGCCTCAATCTGTATTAAGCCACTTTTAGGTCAAATATTCTCCCGCCATTTACTCTTCTTTACAGGTAACTCCAATATGTTATAAACAAAATTATAAATCAATGGGCCTACCTTTACTTTATAACCAATAATGCATTGGCGAATTTAGTGCATTTAATATTTCCCTATAATGTATTCAGAAAAATATTTATGTTTCTACTTACTCCATATAACTTTTTATAGTAAATGAATATTTTTGTTTATATTCTTGAGGTCTCTCGTCTATTCTTATGCTACACCATCTTGGATGGTTCATTCGTGATGCTATGTTACAATTTAGTCTTTTATTCTTTATCATTTCCTTCAATGTTTTCTCTACCTCTTTACCTAATGGAATAACGACTTTTGGCTTTACTATCCTCATTTCTTCAATAAAGCATGCCGTAAACATATCAGATAGGTGAGAAGGAAATTCATGATAATTGAAGTTAATGTTACCCTTTCTAAATCCAAACCAAGAAATATTTGTGACATAAACATTTTCAAAGAACTTCTGTACACCAATTTCTTCTATCACTGAAAAAATAAACTTTGAGCTATCCTCCCATGTTTCTCCTTGGATGTTTGGAAGTAATTGCGAGGCTGCAGCATAATCGATAAAAGGAATACCTGTTTTTCCAGCTCCTTTAAGACCTGGATTAATCCCACACAGTACAATTCTATTACCATTATTCTCCGAGTAATATTTATCATAAAATCTTCTTACCAAATGTATATTTTGATTAAATCCTTGTAAGATTTTGACCCCTTCTTGTTCCAGTTCTTTCATTAGACTAGAATTTGTATTTATTTGTTCATAGAAGTCGCAATGTAAATCAATTATTTTGTCCATTTAACACCCCACTTTTTTGTCTAACACAATTTTCTACAAAAACTAGGATAATCCTCTTTCTTTTCATTGAAATACATACGGACACACCCTTCCATATTTTATATATTAATAATGAAAAAAAGAAGCAGTCCCGGAAACAATGAACTGCTTCAAACAAATTTTATTCAAGACAATTTTTTTAGATTAACTTTTTTGTTGAATCAACACCAAACATTTGTTCTTGTAGTCTTGTAATCTCTATTTGTGCTTAGTAAATATTTAACAAGACTTTATTCACTTCTTTTTGAGAAGGCTAAAGTACCTTTAGCCATTTTATATTACATTCAGGATAAGCGCAATTTCAGCAAAGACAAGCAGCATTCGTATGTTTAGCTTTCCTCTGGTGTCATATCAACGTCTAACATCAACGACCCATTCTGATGTTCTTTTAACTTTTCCCAGAACCCCTTCATAGCTGTGATGTATTTTTCGAATGATACCTTTTCAATGTCCAATACTGTATGCAAGTTAGTTGTACCGTATAGAGTCATTAACAGAGTATTACTTGTTTTCTTAAAGTAATCAGGAGTTATACTATGTAACACTGTAGCTGACCGTCCACTACCATGCTTATACGTATTTGACAACAGATTACATTCCCGTATCGCCTTCCAAATCTCTGTTTCCACTATTAGCTCTTCGCCCCACCACTCCGTAAAAGTTAATTGTAACTCTTCGAATGCTTTGGTAATTACTCCGAAGTTTTGGTAAAATTCACCGTAGTTTTCTTCCCCTTTATCGAATCTTACTTGATTAATGTACTCATTCAAGTGATGCGTCATTTCTGTATAGAGCCATTGCCGTATCTGTTGCTCAAAGACTTGGTACAAATTACTAAGAGACATTAACTCGAATTGATAATGCATTAAAAATTGTTCTTGAATGCGCTCATGTGCATAATTCTCTATATCGTCAACGTAGTCCCCGAAGTCCATATCCTCGTGTGTAAAACTAGGTCTGAACGCCTCTTCTGCTTCTTCCCATAGTTCCTTTTGTATCTCATTTGTTTGAGTTACTAATCGTTCATATACCGCTTTGTATATTCTGTTATGATTGTCGAGTAGGGCATCATAAATGCGAATGTTTTTCTCTCTTATACCGGAATCCAAATAAAAATTAAAGCGTAAGTTTTGTTTAACTGCGTTCGGGTTTCGTCTACCTCGTTGTCCCAAATAATTCACAACCTCTCTAAAATCCATTTTCTTCTAATTGAACCATTATTAAAACGAAAGTCCTTGATGCGCATTCGTAAATTCTACAGACCCGTCAAGTTTGGAAAGGGGCCCCCTTTCGGCCCCTCAAGTGGTTGCAAAACGTGTAAAGCAGTGCAAACTCACTTTTAACGTGTTAAAGGATAGGTATGCCGGGCTTTCTATAATTTTCACATAGTTATTCTTCCAGTTTACATCGTGTATAGAATGTAACTGAATTTACTTCTCGTCCTACTTTTCGCAATACTTGGATTGCTCATACATTCGATGCTGCTTCGCTCGGAACCCTTCACTTGTCGAAAGTGTTCTTAGTCTGCTCTTATTGGTCTATATTCTCGAGTTGACCTATTCCATCTGATAATATTCGCAAGAGTTTATGTAGTGCTTCGGTCTCCTCACGTGTAGTCCACTTTTCATCGGGAGAACACATTTGATTATGATAGTTGTTAAGTAACTGCGATACTGCCATTGTCAATTCTGTAATTTCAATAACTTCTCCTTTTTGTGCCTTCTCGACCAATTCAAACGCTTGTACTACTCGTCTTTGACGACCTGCATTAATCAATTTACCCATATAAGTTCCTCCTTTAAATGATTTCTGCGTATGCCCTACCGTCCAAGATTCCGAACTCAATCTTCGCTGGAAGCATGCGTAATCCATCTCCTGCCATCATAAGAAAGTTCTCCGCCCATCCATACAAATCAGACGGTAGCTTATACGCTACCACTTCGCTTCCTACTTTAATCGATGCTATTGGAGTTCTACCATTCATACCTACCGATAAAACTTTATAAATTACGCCATCCTCCGCAGTAGAGTTTAGCGCGGGCATCGGGAGTTCCTCGTGCTTTGAGACATCATTAAAAATCTTTGCTCCTGCTTTGTTCACAATAAAAGTTGACATGTGATTCCCCTCTTTTCTATGTTTTCTACCAATATATTACACTTAATGGATTAGTTTGTCATCGTACATTCGTTTGGATTAAAAACTATGTATCAAGCAGCCGTTCTCTAACGCTAATTAATGCAAAAGGAGGTCTTATGTTAATGATTTTCCCAAATTTCATCTCAATCCAACAGTTATCAAAACATCTAGAAAGAAAAGCCTTTTAGGCATTTTAGGCGTGTTAATTTGGTTTGATTGCATACATTTATGCTATCCAACCATTTATAAATAGTATTGGCAGTGATATCCGAAACATTTTTGACATTTGTAATATTTTGAAAATGTTCTACATGGTGAACATAAACACTTATTGTACGGCTTCTGTTGCCACTCGCTCTCATTTACTGAGTAATAATGTCTAGAGCATTTGAAATAGTGATGAAACTTGGGCTACTAGATGTTCATTATTATTTTGAAGCGGACAGACTAGAACTAGATAGTTCTTCTAATAGACCTATTACATCCACTTTGACATCTAATAATCCTTTTTTTGGTCATACGAAAAAATCTCCTATATCGTAAGTAATGCAAGTGGATATACGGTTTAATTTCTTACATGACCGTTATACTGACCGGTTTCACTATACGAATAAAGAAGGTTATCGCGGGCTTAAAGCCGCTTTGGTAGTGTCACAGGAGAGACTCGAACTCGTAATTATCTACGTCCATGTTAATTAAGGGATACTCTGGCATTTGAAATTTGATAATACACATCTACAATTTACACACTAGCTGTAATAACTTTTGGTAGGTATTTTGAGTATTGAACCACCCACGGATTTTAGTCTAGCCAATTTGTTATATCATACTTCTCCCTTAATTAAGCAACATTCAATGCATTTCCCCCTAGTAGTTAATTTTTATATACTATTATACAATGGAATTAATTAGAAATTAAGGGTATGGGGTGTTTCTATGAGTCTATTTTCTGAAAAGATGATTCAAAATGTTTTATTCAGGTTCCCAATTCTTACTAATATTAATGAAGAAATAGAACCTTTTGAAAAAGAAAAAAGAATTGAAAGACTACGTTGTGACGCAATATTTAAAGTTAAGAACAAAAATGAATTCATACTAGTAGAGATGAAAAAGAATAACGCTAATTATTCAGACATTGGACAAGTAATGGAATATTATTCTTTACTGATAGATAAAGGATATAACATTACGAAAGTTTGTATATTAGCAAAGGATTTTCAAATTGGCGTATTAGAAGCATTAAAATTTTGTGGGATTGAAGCATTAGAGTATAAAGAAGATTCTATACAAACTATGATTAATACGGCTTACAACGAACATAAAGAAGGCTTATATTTAGAACCAATCACACTTAGAAAATTTTCAGGTGATTTCCCGCTTCTACCACTCGAAGACCTTAATGAGGATTATACAAATTT
>NZ_JASJOM010000025.1 GCF_030271255.1 Peribacillus folii | reverse complement strand
ACGTTGGCGCTTTGTTTTGTTCAGTTTTCAAAGAGCAATCATCGCAATCGCCTCACTCGGCAGCTTGCTTATTTATCATACCACACTGCTGATTAGTTGTCAACTTCTGCGAAGTTTTTAACTTATTTTAAATCGCTGTGTTTCTCAGCGACCATTTCATCTTATCATTTTCATAGTAAGAAGTCAACAGTTATTTTCTCTTTCAGTAATCTACCAAAAGCTGATGGAATTTTGTTATGTTTTCTTGGTGCTTATTTATATTAATCCTATTCCGTCCTAAAGTCAACTGGTTTTTCATGAAACTTTTCAATCAATAATATAATGTCTTTATAGGGGCTATACATGCAGTTCGGAGCGGCTAAGGCATCACGCAACTTTCATATACGTTCCATTCCGATTCCCATGTTCATATCGCGGTTTGTCCTGCCTTCTCTTTTTCCAAATATTAAAAAATATTTTTTACAATTTTACTTTCTTGTACTATAATAAATTTATTTTAAAAATTTCAGGATAGGCTTTTAATCATTATAAAAATAGTTGGGAGAGGGATTTATAGATGATTAATAAAAACACATCTTTGAGGATGCAAAGTATCGTTTTTATTGGCTTTATGGGCGTTGGGAAAACGACGATCGGCCAAAAGGTCGCTCAGAAGCTTTACAGGGACTTTGTGGATATAGATCGGGAGATTGAAAAGGAATTCAATATGCCCACTACAGAAATTTTCAAAACGCATGGGGAAAAAGTTTTCCGCGAAAAAGAAAAAAGCATGATAGATTCCTTCAGTAAACAACAGTTGAAAATAATCTCCGTCGGAGGCGGCGCATTTTTACAAGAAGATATAAGGAATATTTGTTTGTCCAATTGCATTGTCTTCTACCTTGATTTATCCTGGGACTATTGGAAAGAAAGAATAGGATTGCTGATAGATAGCAGACCGGTTCTACAAAGCAGGACCCTTGAAGAAATCGAAGAGCTTTTTTACACCAGGCAGGAGATATACTCCTACCATCATTCAAAAGTAAATACGAATGACCTTGATGTGGATGAAGTGGCCGACTTTATAGTCGACTCGCTAAAAGTGGCCTGGGATATTTATGAACCGCTTAAATAAGTCCCAGTCCATCCAAACGAAATGCTTCGGATAAAGAATGATAGAACAGATGAAAAGGATACAGCGGCCGTTATCTCTGTAAGCTAATCATCTTTTCATTATTCTTTATTAGGACGACTCCCTGACAATCAATTCAGGAGTCAATATGATCCTCTGCTGTTCACGCTTGATTTTCTCCATTTGCTGGTACAAAAGATTCGCCGCTTCTTTTCCCGTACGTCTAGGAAATGAGGAAATGGTCGTTAAAGGAGGATGATAGATCTCAGCTACTGGAACATTATCGAAACCTACGATATCTATATCTTTTCCAGGAGTGAATCCTTTCATCCTTAATCCTTGCATGACACCGAAGGCAATTAAGTCGCTGAAGCAAAAAATGGCAGTTGGCGGTTCGGGATTTTCAAGCACCTTCAATACAGCCTCCAATCCACCTTCGCGTGTAGGGGCACTATTTATCATTAACGCTTCATCGACCTCCAGTCCCGCTCTTGAAAGGGCATCACGATACCCCTCCATTCTCTCGACCCATGTAGATGATTCCCTGATGCCGCCAAGCAGTGCAATTCTTTCGTGGCCTTTCTCAATAAGATAATCGACGGCAATTCGGGCACCCTCTGGATAATTGATACCTACATAATCACTTTTCACCCCAGGCAATTCCCTAACCGCAAGGACCATTGGCGTGTCAATATCATTTAAACGCGCCACGGTTTCTTCTGTGCTTTCCGAGACAGGACACAGAATTAACCCCCCCACCCTATGTTCGAGCATGGTTGAAAGCAGATGGTCTTGCTTGGAAACGGAATCGAATGTAGTCCCCAGTAACACCGTATAACCGACTTCATCCAACGCGTCATGAACACCGATCAAGAACTCCGAAAAAAAGGTGTTTGATATGTCCGTAATGATGATACCGACAGTATCTGAACTTTGCGATCTAAGATTTGCTGCGACTCTGTCGTATACATAGCCCAATTCCTGCATCGATTGTAAGACCTTTTTTCTTGTCGCATCCGATATCCGCGGATTATTACGTACGATTAGGGACGCGGTGGAAGTGGACACTCCCGCATGCTCCGCTACCTGTTGCAATGTGACTCGGCCTTTTTTGGATTGCTTCATAGTTCCATCACCATCTTGAATGTATTTTTAGTGTATATATTATTATCATATTCTTACTATAATAATAATATAGTTACTTCCATTAGCATACCCTTCCTTTTAGAACATGTTTTTTCAAAGGACGATTCAGCAAACATTACCCATGCCTGCCAATCATCTCAGGCTTAGTCAATTTTTTATATCGATAATTAACGAATGCTGCAGCAAGGATGCCTAAAGTTGCAATAAAACAATCGAAGAAAAATATATGTGATATATCCCCCGCCTTGGCAATCATCCCTGTTGCAATCGGCAGGATGACACTTGCCAAACTGGAAGCTGTCGCGACGATACCTGTGACTGTTCCTTTTTTCCTCCAGAAGAGTTCAGACATTATGGCAATGGATAACTGAAAAATCCCCGCCGTTGAAGCGCCTAGAAAAAAGGAGGTGATACTAAGGACGATAGGTGAATGAACCGTTAAGATGATGATGACTGTAAGTAACGTTATCATTGGGTATAGTAAGATCACCGTCACGGGCTTAATCCATTTGTTTAATAAAATGGACAATAACAGGACGGATATGAGGGATCCTACACTATAATAGCTCAATAATTTAATCGAACCCGAATGGGACATGTGTGCCACTTCTTGACCGAAACTGGGTAACCAAATTTGTGAAACCGTAAATAATGCAGTCGAAGTAAACCCTATTATGATCAACGCGAGTCCTTCCTTCCAGAATTCAGGCTCGGTTATAAAACGGTGCCTTTGGAAATCATCTACATCACTGACAGAATCCGATTCGCTTTTCGGAAATGAAGCAGTAAGCATAAGAAGCATGTTGACGAAATAGATCACAGCAGGAATTAAAAAGGCAAAGCCATAAAATAAATGATTGTTGGCTAGAAATAAGATGATGAAAGGCAAGATGGTGGCACCGAGCGATCCAAAAGCCTTTACCATGACACTGGCTGAGCCAGCCGATTCAGGAAACATTTCCGATAATGCCGGATAGGTACCAGCATCCATGGCTGAGTTGGATACTCCCGCTAACAAGGCAAACACAAACGCCATTTCATATGTGGGGGAATACGGAATCCCAAGCAAAAAAACTCCCATTAAGATCGAGGAGATAATGATTAATGGCTTCCTGCCGAATTTATCGGACAGTACCCCCGAGAGCCCATACGTAAGTAATCTCCCCACCCCTATTGCAGCAATGAGATAACTGATGCCTGTGGAATCCGTATTCCATTGTTCGGTTAATGAGGACATGTTTGAGGCAAGGATTATATTTACCATCCCTAGTAAAAAATAATTCATATACATGCCTGATGCCGCTTTATAATACTGATTTTTCATTATTACACCCCTAAATAAATCGCAATGATGTTACTCCCCTAATTTCTCAAACCTAAAAGTATTGAGTCTCCCCTATATGATAACCATTTAACTGAAAAAGACTTTCAAAAAAAAATGCTAAGAAATCCAAGGAATTCGCTCCCTGTATTTCTTAGCTTCGAGGTTTATCACAATCATTTACCGTAAGTGCATGGCGACACTGCAAGTTTCAAAACCTCTAATACGATGATGGAGGACAATCCCAAAAGTGAAAGCTCCTTATTCTGCAAACAATTGTTCTTTAATGTAATCGACTGGCATCTGTTGCCCTGTCCATAATTCAAAGGCCAACGCACCCTGCCAAAGCATCATTCCAAGGCCATTGATGGCAGTAGCGCCAGCAGCTTCTGCTTGTTCCATCAGTTTGGATTTACGCGGAATATAAACAACATCGGTCACGATTAAATCAGGACGCAGCATGGATTCATCTTGAATGACACTTAATCCTTCAAGTGGTTTCATGCCAACACCTGTACCATTTGCTAAAATATCACTGCTTAATATTTCTTTTCTCAATTGGTCAACATTTTCAAGAGGATATACGTTAGCTTTCACATTTAAATGCTTCATATCTTCATTGATGATTCGTACATTCTCCTCTGCTTGGGGGAAGAACGCATCATCACGAGCAAATATGCTGATTTCAGCTATTCCCTCCAATGCTGATTGGATTGCTATAGGGGTAGCAGCCCCGCCAGAACCGATAAGTGTCATTTTCTTTCCTTTAATATCTATGCCATGTTCTTTCAGGTTCCGGGTATAACCCATTCCATCCGTACTGTGACCGACGAATTTCCCGTCTACATTAACAACCGTATTCACAGCTCCGGAGAATTTAGCACTATCGGCCAATTCATCAAGGTATGGAAGGATTTTCATTTTATTTGGCATGGACACGTTAAACCCCTTTACATTTAACGCGCGCATTCCTTTCACAGCATCTTCCAGCTTTTCATTTCCTACTTCAAACGCTAAATAAGCGCAATTCAATCCCAATTTATCAAAAGCCATATTATGCATGGCCGGTGATAAAGAATGTCCAATAGGCGTTGCAAGTAAACCGACCAATTCTGTTTTCCCGTTAATTCGTGCTAAATTTTCCATGTTCGATTCCCCCTGTTGTATATATTGATATGTGTATATAAATTCCTTCTTGGAAGAAATTTGATGAGTTAAATATTTTGATCAATGATTTCCAATACACTTCTTAATTGACTCACTGGAATTTGTCCAGGTGCAGATGCTTCTTTCCCCGCACCAAAGGTACAAGCAGATCCAAACACCGCACCCGCTAAACGACTGACCAGGCCGGTGCCCGACATGGACATCGTGATGAATGGCCGGTCGGCATACTTCGTTTTCATAGTATGGGTGGCATCCAATAAAACAAGTAAATCGCCAACACTTTGGGGCATTACTGCGATTTTTGGAATATGAGCCCCAAGCTCCTGCATCTTACGCAATCGGTAAATGATTTCTTCCTTTTCAGGAGTCTTATCGAAATCATGATTACACATAATTACATGGACCCCGTTATCTTCCGCAAGCTTCACAGTCTCTTTTACTGCCGCTTCTTCAAAAAACAACTCTACATCAACAAGGTCGATAGCCTTTGTTTTGATGGCTGTGTGAAGCAGCCTAAAATAAAGATCCTCAGTGATTTCCTTGTTTCCGCCTTCTTTATGGCTTCTGAAAGTGAAAAGGAGCAGGGTACTCGGTAATGCAAGCTTAAGCTTGGCAATCATTTGTGCAACGGCCTCCAAGTTTTCAACCTGTTCATAGACATCTGCTCGCCATTCAATGATATCCGGTGCTAGTGAATTTACCGTTTCAACTTCTTTAAGCAGCTCTTCCTCTGTTGTCCCCATTAGTGGAACGATAATCTTTGGAACTCCTTCGCCGATCGTTACGTCTTTGATGGTGATGGTTTGCATGGATTTTTTCCCCCTTTAATCATTACGACTGTTAAGCGATGATGTACCGGACTCGTTATTTAGCTGGAACCTTAATTACTTTTTTATATCGATAGGCAACAAATACGGCCAAGATGATGCTGATTATCGCAATGGCAACATCAAACAAGAAGACAGCAGTCAAACCAGCGCTCTTGGAAATGATTCCTGTAACGAAAGGAATGACGATAAACGCTGAGCTTGCCGCAATGTTTACATAAGAAGTTATTGTCCCTTTTTTCGCTGGGAAAAACTCAGTAATTATAGTCATGGCCAATTGGAACACTCCTGCAGTTGAAAGCCCAATGAAGAAAGCGCTCAAAACAGTCATGAATGGTTGCTGGATATATATGAGTGATAATAAAGATAGTGCTGCTATGATTGGATAGATGATCATGACTGTTATTGGTTTTATCACCTTGTTCAATAGAACTGCCAATAAAATGACGGATACAAGGGATCCAATGCTATAGTAACTAAGCAATTGTACAGCTTTTGAAGATGTTAGACCCAATACTTCTTGTCCGAAATTCGGAAGCCACACTTGGACAAGCATGAATAAAGCTGTTGATGTGAATCCTAAAAGGATGACCGCCAATCCTTCCTGAGCGAACTTAGGCTTTGAAAGAAACTGGTATTGAACTGCTGAAGCTTGTACTTCTTCTTGGTTTTCAACCGGTGCTTTATGGTTCGGGAATGAAACCTTAAGCAAGAAAAATCCATTAACGAGATATACAGCAGCCATTAAGAAAAATGTATATCCATAAAACATGTCCCTGGCGATGAAAAATGCCATGATGAATGGAAGCAGTGCCGCCCCGACGGAAACGAACGCTTTTATTAATACAGTAGCAGAGCCCGCTTTCTTTTGAAACGCTTCAATTAATGCCGGATACGTACCCGCGTCTAAAAATGAGTTGGCAATACCAGCACAAATGGCGAAAATGAAGGCTAACGTATAGCTTGGGGCCAAAGGTATGCCCACGAGGAAAATTAAATAAATAAAAGAAGCCGCAACGACAAATGGTTTCCTTCCTAATTTATCCGACAATCTACCGGCAAAAAACAATGAAACCAACTTACCAATTCCAATTGCTGATACCAAGTAACTAATTCCTGAAGCACTTGTATTCAATTGCTGTGATAAATTTTCCATGTTCGACCCGATGATGATATTGATCATACCTAAAATAAAATAGCTTATATATAAACCTGTTGCCATTTTAATAAATGGATTTTTCATGAAACACACCCCTATAATAGTTATTAAAATGTAATTTGATCCTTAAACCGTTCAGAAGTTTTCCCCTTGCCCCATATAATGAATTCAGGAAACAAATTACGGTGATTAAAACAATAAACTATATTTCGCTAACATTGGTAGATCGTTCTACCAAAGCAATAAAAGTAAGTATATCGTTCTACTAAACTCTTGCACATCTAGTATATCGTTCCACTAAACTAATGAACCAGTACATCGTTCTACAAATGTGCAAGGAATGACGATTTCACCAACAACTATCACTCGTTAACTTTTTAAGTATATCGTTCTACCTGTGCTATTATACTGCTCTAATTTCATTGTGTCAAACCTGTGAAATTGGCCTCGATAAAATTCTATACTCCTCATTTTACATTTGATGATCTCTCTGTATTCCGCTTTGTCATGCATTATCCTGCCATAGAATAAGCGTTCAAGCATATTCCTCCTTTAGGATTTGCCAATAAATCCTCAACAGAACTTACTGTTTCCAGATTATAAATGAATTTCCACTCAACTAAAATAAATGGAAGGCACCTATTTCATACCGAATTATGCAACCATATGGGTTTGGGACAAATTGTTTGGTGTCTAGGACGAATTCTTTCCTTAGTCAAATTTGAGTCTTGTTTGTCCTTATCCAATCCCTACAAAGACCAAAAAAAGACCAGCCGG
>NZ_JASJOM010000024.1 GCF_030271255.1 Peribacillus folii | reverse complement strand
GTCAGGGAGCAAGCTCCCATCCTTTCGCTCGACTTGCATGTATTAGGCACGCCGCCAGCGTTCGTCCTGAGCCAGGATCAAACTCTCCGAAGAAATGTTTGACTTGCTCATTTGCTTTTTTTGATAGTGTGTGCTCACTTTAAAAAACGTTGGCGCTTTGTTTTGTTCAGTTTTCAAAGAGCGATTTTTCGTCGTTACTTCGTAAGCGACTTTATTATCTTATCACCTGCACAATCTAATGTCAATGTTTATTTTAACATTGTTTTTCAGTCATTAGTTTATGAAGCGCGTCTTTAGTGACGACTCCTAATATATTATCAGCCTAATACAATTTCGTCAATATTTAAATTGTTTTTTTTAATAAATTTTTCTAAATGAAAAAAACCTCACGGAAATCATCCCGGAGGTTTTTAACCTAACGGCATCGAAACCAATGCCCTTCAAATGACCCAATACCCGATTGCGGCTAACGCCGCGACCCCTGGAATCCCTAACAGGCCAGCTACTGCTGAAGTAACGGGGTTGATGGGTACATGGATGCCCGCTTGGTTTCCAAGTGTATTCAAAAAGAACAAAAAGGCTGCACCGATGATGAGCTTGATAATTCCCTGCCCGATGAACCGAACAGGCTTCAAAGGCGCCCCGATAATGAGCAACATCACGATCAGGCCGCCAATTACGGCAACGAAAACAACAGGTTCCAATTTCATTCCTCCCCACAAGCTTGTACTACACTTATATGAAGGGATGTTGAGAATAAGAACTGGAACAAAAAAATGACTATGAAGCACATCCCCTTCATAGTCATCTCCCATCACCTTTTTATGCGGACATTCCTTCTTTTAACTTCCCTAAATAAATAGAAATATTTCACTTCCGCTAGCCTCGCCTGAGCGATTACTTCAGCGGAGGGATCGACGCTTTTTTCAAGCAACGATTTTTGATTATGCCAATTCCATTTCAATTGTTCAAGCTCTTTCATCAATGACTCATTGAATTCATTTCGAAGCCTCTTTTTTCTACGAAAGAACAAGTGAAGTCCTCCCAGCTATCTTATATTTCTCTTCTTCCTTCAATTGCTTTTGATAGCGTCACTTCATCCGCATACTCCAAATCCCCGCCAACAGGGAGCCCATGGGCAATGCGGGTCACTTTGATCCCCGACGGCCGAAGCAGCCGTGAAATATACATGGCTGTCGCTTCGCCTTCAATATTGGGGTTCGTCGCCAAAATGACCTCCAGCACTGTTTCATCTTGCAGTCGCTTCAATAAATCGGGAATATTTATATCCTCAGGACCGATTCCGTCCATCGGTGAGATACTGCCATGCAGTACATGATACAAACCATTGAATTCCCTCATCTTTTCCATCGCTATTACATCTTTCGGGTCCTGCACAACACAGATCAAACTTCTATCCCTCTTTTGATCTTCACAGATATAACAAGGATCTTGATCGGTAATATGGCCACAGACTGAACAATACATTAGATTCCGCTTAGCGTTGACGAGTGCTTTCGCAAAATCCAAAACAGTATCTTCCTTCATGCTCAACACATGAAAGGCTAAGCGCGCAGCCGTTTTCGGCCCAATCCCCGGCAATTTCATAAAACTATCAATGAGCTTGGAAATTGGTTCTGGATAATGCATCGAATTCCTCCTAAAAATCCCAAAAGAAACTTCCTGAAAGGAAGTTTCTTTTGAACTTGCTTAAAACATACCTGGAAGGTTCATTCCTTTAGTGAATTGTCCCATCGTTTGGTTTGTCAATTCTTCTGCCTTTTTCAGGGCATCGTTCGTTGCAGCCAGGACTAAATCCTGAAGCATATCGATATCATCGGGATCGACCACTTCCGGCTTGATGATCACGTCGACGATTTCCTTATGGCCCGTCACGATAACCGTTACCATTCCGCCTCCTGCTGTTCCTTCAATCTTTTTTTCACCTAGC
Source organism: Peribacillus folii (assembly GCF_030271255.1). Lineage (GTDB taxonomy): Bacteria > Bacillota > Bacilli > Bacillales > DSM-1321 > Peribacillus. Next base: position 11,201 of record NZ_JASJOM010000024.1, on the reverse strand, counting down.
TCTTCTTGTGCTTCCGCCATCTTCTTTTGCATCTTCTGCATTTGTTTCATCATGTTTTGCATATTACCGCCACGCATACCCATTTTCCAAACCTCCAATTATTCTTTAATTTCAAGTAAATCATCGCCGACCAGTTTTCTAGCCTCCGCGATAAAAGGGTCTTCTTCTTTTGAATCCGTTTCTTCCGGACCGTCTAGCTGCTGGGTTGAAATGAAGTCCTCACGCAATCCTTGCCACTGACTATCCGGAACACCGGCTATCTCCATTCGATGACCGGTCAAATGCTGCATGATCGAGGCGATCACTTCCACGAAACGGTTATTTTCCATTGCCATCTGACAATGAATATCATATTTGAATTTTACCACAAAAGCTTCCGTTGACGCAGCAACAGGTTCCGCTTCAGACAATAAAGCTGCCAAAGACTTTTGGTTTTGCATATTCAGCTGTTCAAGTACTTCCCCCCACTTGCCTTTCACAGTATTGAGATCCTGCTTTGTGGCCTGTTTCAAAACTTGATTGATCTTACCGGCAGGTGCCCTATACGCTTTTTTAACTGCCCTTTGCGTTTTAGGCTGTTCTGCAGGTTTATCGGTCATGGATGCGGGGATGCCATTTTTCTGCATTTCCTGTAATTTCGATTCCAATTCATCGATTTTCAGCTGCAATTGCTGAAGCTGGCCATTGTCCGATTGATTCGCCCGCTGCTCATTGCATAGCTTTACAAGAGCCACCTCGAGGAAAATCCTTGGATGGTTTGTCCACTTCATATCCTGCTGGGTTTGATTGAAACTTTCAATAATGGAGTAAATCGTTTCCGAGGCGATCATTTCTGCCAATTCTTTAAATTGGGGATCTATCAATACACGCTCGAAGGACTCTGCCAGAGCTGGTGCCGTTTGATACAGCAGCATGTCCCGGAAATAATAAATCATGTCTTCTATGAACCTGGCCGGGTCTTTCCCCATCGCCAGCAATTCTTCCAGGACCTCAAGTGCCACTGCCACTTCTTTATCATATATCGCTTTTGCCAGCCGGCTTAAAAATGCCTGCGAAACAGAACCTGTGACAGTCAATGCATCCTCCACAGTTACCGTCTCCGAACTGAAGGAAATCGCCTGATCAAGCAGGCTCAGTGCATCCCGCATTCCGCCTTCGGCTGCCCTGGCAATGATATGCAGGGCTTGTTCATCACATGAGACACCTGTCTCTGCAATGATTTGTGTCATCCTGCCGACTATATCCTGCGGCTGGATCCTTTTAAAATCGAATCGTTGACAACGAGAAATGATCGTAAGTGGAATCTTATGCGGCTCTGTCGTCGCCAAAATGAAAATAACGTGCTTCGGGGGCTCTTCCAAAGTCTTTAGCAAAGCATTGAAGGCGCCTTGCGAAAGCATATGTACCTCATCGATGATATACACTTTATATGTGACCGCGTTCGGTGCATATTTTACTTTATCGCGGATGTCACGGATTTCTTCGACACCATTATTGGATGCTGCATCTATTTCTATCACATCTGATATGGAGCCATCAGTGATTCCGCGGCAGGTAGCACATTCATTACAGGGCTCGCTTGTCGGTGCATGCTCACAATTCACCGCTTTTGCCAAAATCTTGGCAGCACTCGTTTTCCCTGTCCCTCGTGGACCGGAGAATAAATAGGCGTGCGAAACCTTTTGGGAGAGCAGAGCATTCTGCAACGTTTTGGTGACATGTCCCTGCCCCACTACATCAATGAATTGCTGCGGCCGCCATACCCGGTATAATGCTTGATACCCCACGGAAATCCCTCCTTGTTTTCTCCATCTTTTTTATTATACATTACTGATTTCCTTAATTCCAAAGTCTATATAAAATTGTTGGAACAACGAATGTTTTTTTGAGTGACGCCTTCTTGGCGCAAAAAAAAACCCACTCGCTACGAATGAGTTTTTTGATTATGTAAAATAACTGCCGTGCACCTTCTGTCGATTAGCAGCCATAAGCGTTACTTAAGCAGTTAGCTCGGCCCAGGCAACCCTGCGGCACATGAGAACTTCCACTTAATGCTGCTTCCTTCCGGACCTGACATGGTTCATGGAGACCCATTGCGCAGGACCCGGGCGTCAACACCACTTACTTAAGGCAGACCCTACAGAATGCTAACCTCGAGAAGGAATTCAACCTCGCTAGAGCGGATTGCGAGTACAGGGCACCGCTACCTCCCCGTCTAGCACGGCAAATGTAATACCAATTTTCAAGCGTCTTACCGACGCATAATTCATTATACTAAGGTAACAAAAAAAACGCAAGTGTTCTTCATCGAATGACTTGTGCAAAAAAGAGCGTGCTATTTTATCAATCTGCACCCTTAAGCTCCTTCGCCTTTTTCAAAGCCTTCTTGCGATTCCTGAGCTCTTTAAAGAAGGCAGTCAATATCCCGCCGCATTCTTCCCCCAATATACCGCTCGTCACCTGACATTGATGATTGAATCGTTCATCCTGGAGCAAATCCATGAATGTCCCGGCACAGCCTGCCTTCGGATCATGAGCGCCAAAAACGACCCGCTTTATCCTGGACTGAAGGATCGCACCCGCACACATGGGGCACGGCTCCAGCGTTACATATAACGTAGCGTCCTCAAGTCGCCAGCTGCCGGTAGCGCGGCACGCTTCGTTAATCGCAAGCAGCTCTGCATGGGCTGTGGCATTCTGATCCGTTTCCCTCAGGTTATGGCCCGTCGACACGACTTGATCATCCATCACGATCAAGGCTCCAATCGGGACTTCGTTCAACCTCTGTGCCTTTTTTGCTTCCGCTAAGGCTAAATTCATATAGTACACATCATCCTTGATAAAAAAACCCCCTCATATTAAGTAGGAGTAAACAGACAAATAAAAGACAAAATAAAGGTCATACTACTTATTCTAATGAATAGTAACGCAAGCTGCGTAGAAGCCGCAAGTAAATTTTCACCACAGAAGGAGGATAAAACATGAATCGACAGGAATCTACTTCCTTCGCCTTACTCATCATTGATATGATCAATGATTTTCAGTTCAAGCACGGCGATATGCTCCTGGAACATACGGAGCTGATCATCGATCCCATCTTGAAATTAAAAAAGCGGATGAAGGAAAATGGCTTCCCGATTATCTATATCAATGACCATTATGATTTATGGCAGGCTGACTTCGACAAAATAATCGACAGGTGCAAAAATGATGGCAATGCCCGATTAATTGAAAGGATAAAGCCGCAGCAGGATGAGTTCTTCCTCATCAAGCCAAAGCATTCTGCCTTTTATGGGACCGCCCTCAACACCCTGCTCAAACGGTTGAAGGTCGAGACCTTGATCATCACTGGCATCGCCGGCAACATTTGCGTGCTTTTCACCGCTAATGATGCCTATATGCGGGAATTTCAATTATGGATACCAGAGGATTGCATCGCGTCAGCATCAAAGGAGGATAACAACTATTCCCTAAAGATGATGGACCATGTTCTCAAAGCTTCCATTAAAAAAAGCGGGAATTGCTAGGGCAGCCAATCCGCTTTCGGAAGCTCCCCGTTAATAATCTTGCATTCTCCTTCATTATCAACCTGACAAAAATATCACTAAAGTCCCGAGTCTGTGATACAATATCTCTTGGCTGAAAAACCTAATAAATTGGGAATTACAGCTTGATACCTCATTGAAGGAGGACAGATTGGATGAAATCCACCCCATTTATCACAGTCGAAGGTCCAATCGGCGTGGGAAAAACATCACTGGCAAAAGTCATTTCAGAACACTTTCAAATTTCTCTTTTAAAGGAAATTGTAGATGAAAATCCATTTCTCGGAAAATTCTATGACAATATCGAGGAATGGAGCTTCCAAACAGAGATGTTTTTTTTATGTAACCGGTATAAACAATTGGAAGATATCGAAAAAAAGTATCTCACCAAAGACCAGGCCGTAGTGGCTGATTACCATATATTCAAGAACTTGATATTCGCTGAGCGTACGTTAAAAAACGAACAATACAATAAATACCTGGAGATATTCAACATTTTGACCCGTGATATGCCAAGACCTAATATGGTTATATATTTGCATGCAAGTCTTGACACGCTTCTTTCGCGAATCGGCAAAAGGGGCCGTGAGATTGAAAAGAATATATCCTCCATTTATTTAGAGCAATTATCGGCGGATTATCAGACATTCATGGAAAGATTTGAAAAACAACATCCTGATATACCTGTTCTTACCTTTAATGGAGATGAACTGGATTTCGTCGGGAACAAGGGTGATTTGAAAGCAATAATCAGCCAAATAGAGAATGCCCTGCAAAAAGGAGTCAAGTCAAATGAACTTACGAAAGAAATATAATATTCCAAACAACGCCGTCATTACGATAGCAGGGACGGTAGGCGTAGGGAAATCGACCATGACCAATGCTTTAGCCGATGCCCTTCAATTCAGGACATCCTTTGAAAAGGTTGATACGAACCCCTACCTCGATAAATTTTACGATGATTTTGATCGTTGGAGCTTCCACCTGCAAATCTATTTCCTCGCTGAACGGTTTAAGGAACAAAAGAAAATCTTTGAATATGGCGGAGGTTTCATCCAAGATCGCTCCATTTATGAAGATACCGGCATATTTGCAAAAATGCATTATGAAAAAGGGACAATGAATGAAGTGGACTACGAAACATACACAAGCCTTTTCAATGCGATGGTCATGACGCCCTACTTCCCGCATCCTGATTTACTAATTTACCTTGAAGGTTCGCTGGACGATATCCTTGAGCGGATCCAGGAACGCGGACGTCCGATGGAGCAGCATACGCCCATTCAATATTGGCAGGAGATGCATGGACGTTATGAAGAATGGATCGACCAATTCAATGCATGTCCAGTCCTTCGCTTGAATATCAACGAATACGACCTCATGCAGGACGAAGCAAGCATCGAGCCACTCATAAAGCGAATTGCCGAATATATGGAGCAAACCAGATTACTGCGAAATAAGTAAGCGAGAAGAAAACGGCACCTCGGAAGCGTTAGATGCATTTCTAATGAGACCAAGGTGCCGTTTTTCGTTTGCCAATAGAGAGGATGCATGAGTTACCTTTAAAGTGCAAGATGATTCACGTATGGCGGTTGCTCACCTGATACATGCCCTAAGAAAACATCGCAAATAATATAGCAGAAAACAAAAATCCCGTTACATTCCTGTAACGGGATTCATCGATATCCAATTTATGCGCTGTGGTTATTAATAAGTTATGGAGGAGGTAGAGGGATTCGAACCCCCGCGGGATTTGACTCCCCTGTCGGTTTTCAAGACCGATCCCTTCAGCCGAACTTGGGTATACCTCCGTATCAACATTTATTATAATACATTGATTTAAAATCAAAGTCAAGCACTCTTGAACGTTTTTTTGAAATAATTTTTACACCAAGATAAAAACGAAGATCAGCCTCTACTCTTCGGAGGCTGATCTTCGTTTTGCACAGATAAACTTATGGTTTGATGACTTCCGCACCGCGCATATATGGCCGTAATACTTCCGGAATGATTACACTGCCATCTTCCTGTTGATAATTCTCCAATAGGGCTGCAACTGTCCGGCCAATCGCCAGACCAGAGCCATTTAAAGTATGCACGTGCTCCGGCTTGCCCTTGGCATCGCGTCTGAAGCGGATGTTAGCCCGCCTAGCCTGGAATGCTTCAAAATTACTGCAAGAAGAGATTTCACGATACGTACCGTAGCTCGGAATCCAAACCTCGATATCATACTTCTTGGCAGCTGTGAACCCAAGATCGCCCGTACACATGCTTAGCACCCGATATGGAAGACCTAATAGCTGCAGGACTTTTTCGGCATGACCAGTAAGGGTCTCCAACGCTGCATAAGAATCTTCCGGCTTCACGAATTTCACTAATTCAACCTTATTGAACTGATGCTGGCGAATCAACCCACGGGTATCCCGACCGGCAGATCCTGCCTCAGAACGGAAAGAAGCACTATAGGCGGCATAGCTAATCGGCAGGTCATCCCCATTCATGATTTCATCACGGTGATAATTCGTCACAGGCACCTCGGCTGTGGGAATCAAGAAGTAATCTTCACTCTCGATCCGAAAGGCATCTTCCTCGAATTTAGGCAATTGACCAGTTCCCGTCATGCTTGCACGGTTCACCATGTATGGCGGCAGCATTTCCTCGTAGCCGTGTTCTTCGACATGCAGATCCAGCATGAAGCTGATCAAGGCACGCTCCAATCGAGCGCCGAGACCTCGATAAAAAACGAACCTGCTTCCGGTCACCTTTGCCGCCCTTTCAAAGTCAAGGATACCTAAATCACCAGCTACATCCCAATGCGGTTTAGGTTCGAATTTGAATTCGGGCACCTCGCCCCATTTGCGGATTTCGACATTATCGTCTTCCGTCTCGCCGACTGGCACACTTTCGTGAGGGATGTTGGGGATGGAGAGCAGTAATGTGCCCAATTGTTCCTCCACTACACGAAGCTGATCATCGAACCCTTTGATTTGGTCGCCGACTTCACGCATCTCAGCAATCAAACGATCCGCATCCTTTTTCTCCCTTTTTAAAACGGCCACTTGCTGGGAAACTTCATTCCTTTTGCTTTTCAATTTTTCCGTTTCGGCAATCAGCGTACGGCGCTTCACATCAAGCTCCTCGAATTTACCTAAATCGGTTAAATCTTCTCCTCTGAATTGCAGCACTCGTTTTACTTCTTCAAAATTATTTCTTACATATTTCAAATCCAACATCGTTTAGTTCCTCCTTCTTATTTTCATGATCTATAAAAGAACGCAAAAAACTCCCGTCCCCTAAAGAAGGGACGAGAGTTAACCCGCGTTGCCACCCTAGTTGAAGGCATATGAAAACTGCCTACCACTTATCACGATAACGGCTTTTGACCGAAAGTAATTACTAGCCCATAAAGGGCTTTCCATACTCTGCTCCAGGAGGGATTCACAACATTCTCACGCCGATTTCCACCAACCACCGGCTCTCTACAGAAAGAAATAGTTGCTACTGTTTCCTGTCATTGCTTTTGTTCATATCTAATTGTTTTCCATAATGTACTATAATTTTATACATTACGCAATACTTTTATACACGAATCTTAAAACCAGCCTTTGACAGTTGAAGCTACACTGCTCCAAACATCGCCGAAGAATCCGCCAACAGCCCGCATGGATAATACGAACCAATTTGCTTTTTCAACCGTTTCGGCAGCTACGACATTGACTTTCGTTTGATTACCGTTAATGTATCCGTAATCTTCACCCTTTTTAGGAGTAATCGTGATGTAACCAAGCTTTTCACCTTTTTTGATTGGTGCCGTCAGCTTACCAGCTTCGTTCAGTTTGTTTTTATCGATCACTAGATCGGTTTTATAGTTATCTTTGCCGCCATTTTCAACTAGCAGCTCGATTGCTTTTTCTGATTCGATCTTGACGGTTTTTTCCTTGCCTTTAACAACTGAAAGCGTTTCTTTCCCTTTCACCTGATACTTGGCTGGAAGGATTTTTTCCTTTTTGAAGGTTGAATACGCATAATTCATCAGCTTGGTGCTGTCCGCGAAACGTTCATTCTTGTTAGTGGACTTCATGACAACCGTAATATAGCGCTGCCCATCGCGTATAACCGTACCAGTATGACCATAGCCGGCGTATTCGGTCGAACCCGTTTTCAGCCCATCCACGCCTTTATATTCGAATATCAGGCCAGGCAGCATCCAGTTGAAGTTCGGATATTCCTTGCCATCACGGAATTTCAATTTGGAGATGCTGGCGATTTTTAATACTTCAGGATAATCATTGATTAGACGATAAGCAAGCAGGGCCGTATCCTTTGCTGTCATGACATTTTCGTCATCTGCTTTGCCACTAGGGTATTCTCCCAATAAGTCGGTATTGTTCAAGCCGCTGGCATTTACGAATCTATGATTTTTCAAGCCCAATTTTTTGGCTCTTTCATTCATCAATTTAACGAAATTCTTTTCACTTCCGGAAACTAACTGTGCTAATGCTACTGTTGCTGCATTCCCTGAATAGACAGCCATAGCTTGATAGAGTTCCTTAACTGTATAGTCCTCACCTTCCGTCAAACCAACATTCGACAGATTCGGTGCTTTTGAAAGATCATGAACATACTTATTGATTTTTACTTTTTGATCCCAACTGATTTTCCCATTTTTAATGGATTCCATTATGATGTACTCAGTCATCATTTTTGACATGGATGCAATGCCTAATACTTTATCGGCATTTTTTTCATACACGATTTGACCTGTTTTACCATCAATGATGATGGCTGCTTCTGCTTTTAAACCCAAATTATCAGATTCAGCAACAGCTTCCCCCGGTTGATAGGCAAATTGCGACATGACAAGAACAAAAACAAAAGTGAAAATGAGGGTTATCTTGCTGATTTTTTTCAATTTCCAATACCTCCAACTATTAAGCTAATCTATATTAATAAAGAAGAATCTTTATGTAATTCCCTTGACGCCTTGTCTAGTTTATCACAGAAAAAATAAAAAAAATAGACAGAGTAATCGAGGACTCTGCCTATTTTCACAATAAATTTTAATGACGATTGGATGTTAAAATCATTACAAGGAGTAGTTCGGTGCTTCTTTGGTAATTTGAACATCATGCGGATGGCTTTCTCTTAATCCGGCACCTGTCATTTTCACGAATTGGGAGTTTTCCCTCAATTCCTCCAATGTCGCTGTACCGCAATACCCCATTCCGGAGCGAATGCCGCCTAGCAGTTGGAAAATCGTATCGGATAATGGCCCTTTATACGGAAGGCGGCCTTCGATGCCTTCCGGAACGAATTTCTTATTATCTTCTTGGAAGTAACGGTCCTTAGATCCTTTTTCCATCGAAGCTACAGAGCCCATACCGCGGTATACTTTAAAGCGGCGCCCTTGGAAGATTTCCGTTTCGCCTGGGCTTTCGGTTACACCGGCAAGCATGCTGCCGAGCATGACTGCATGTCCGCCTGCAGCCAACGCTTTAACGATATCTCCGGAGTATTTAATCCCGCCGTCGGCAATGATCGTTTTACCATGTTTTCTTGCTTCCGTCGCACAATCGAAGACTGCCGTGATTTGAGGAACGCCTACACCGGCTACGACCCTTGTCGTACAAATTGAACCAGGTCCGATTCCAACCTTGACGACATCGGCACCCGCTTCAATCAATGCTTTCGTTCCTTCAGCAGTTGCCACATTACCGGCAATGATCGTCAATTCAGGATATTCCTCGCGAATTTCCTTCACCATATCCAGTACTCCAGCCGAGTGACCGTGGGCTGTATCAAGGACAATGGCATCGACGTGTGACTTAACAAGCATCTCTACACGTTTCATCGTATCCTTTGTCACCCCGACAGCTGCACCCGCAAGCAATCTTCCTTGCTTATCTTTAGCTGAGTTCGGGAACTCAATGACCTTTTCGATATCCTTGATTGTTATGAGCCCTTTAAGGACACCATGATCATCTACAAGGGGAAGCTTTTCAATTTTATATTTTTGAAGGATTTTTTCAGCCTGTTCCAAGTTAGTTCCCACTGGCGCCGTCACAAGGTTCTCAACCGTCATGACACTGGAAATTTTCAAGGAGAAATCGGAAATAAATCGCAAATCGCGGTTAGTAATGATACCCACAAGCTTTTGGTCTTCAACATTGTTTACGACCGGTACACCGGAAATCCGATATTTGCCCATTAAATGCTCTGCATCAAATACTTGATGATCTGGAGTCAGGAAAAACGGATCGGTGATAACGCCGCTTTCTGAACGCTTTACTTTATCGACTAGCTCAGCCTGGGCTTCAATAGACATATTCTTATGAATGATGCCAAGTCCGCCCTGACGAGCCATGGCAATGGCCATCTCAGCCTCTGTTACGGTATCCATTCCTGCACTGATGATAGGAAGGTTAAGCTTTAGATTTTCTGCTAAGCTGACTTGAAGATTAACATCCTTCGGTAAAACCTCTGATTTCGCTGGAATTAATAGGACATCATCAAAAGTTAAACCTTCTTTTGCAAATTTATTTTCCCACATTATTTTCCCCTCCTGCTTAAAAATATTATTTGTAGGTTATCAATAGGACATACTACTGTCAAGAAGAGAAGTAAATGTTTGATTATTCTATTAATTCAAAGGAGAGGCTGCAATGCCTGAAAACAATGATAATTTTGATAAATATACACCTTTTTTTTCCGCATCTTCCTCACAAATTTTTTTACAAAAGTGTTACAACCACGAAAAAATTGCAGATGCCGAAATGAAAAGTTACGAAAATTGCTATCCATTCATATATCACTTGGAACAGGCAAAAACATATTATAAACAAGCTACCATATCTCCGCTTTCCATACAGCCAATCCTATCTTTTTATGGTTTTGCCCAGCTGCTGAAAGCCTGTCTGCTCACGATCGACCCTAACTACCCGGAATCCACTTCCTTACTTGCCCATGGGGTCACGACGAGGAAAAGGAAAAAGCAGCAATATGAGTTTTTAAAGGATGAAGTGAAAACACAAAAAAATGGGCTTTTTACCTCTATTGCCGAAAAAATGTTCCATATCAGACATGCTGAAGGTGAAAAGTATTCCATGGGTACCTTATTGAACGAAATTCCCGATATGGAAACCCTGTCATGGAGCTCTTCCCGGAAAAACTTCATTCCTCTTCTGGAGTCTTGCGATGGTTATCAATTATCCCGAGCCGTCTTGGATAACTTTCGGATGTCCAGCAGCCGCTTGGAGGAATACTTGAATTCCAAAACCGATCAAGTGTACCATATTGAGGAATCTCCAGAAATTATCCTGCTTACATCCGATCGAGTGCTCATGCATAATGCCTCATCCCCCATTCGATATAATGGGGCAGAAGGACGTTTCATGCTTTCTAACAATAAAGATTCGCCGGCCTTTTCCATGCCTGAACTTTTGCTGCATTATTTGGTTTCTTATAATCTTAGTATTATAGCTCGTTATGAAACAGAATGGTGGGCAGAACTGCTGAAAACAATGCCTAATGATGATTACCCCTGCATTGTGCAATTCCTCAAAATAAGCCAAGCTAAGGTGCCCTTGTTAATATTCGAATGGATGAAGTGTGAAAGGTTCGGGTTTTGATTTCTTCTCATCATTTAGCATGGCAATG
>NZ_JASJOM010000023.1 GCF_030271255.1 Peribacillus folii | reverse complement strand
GACCTTCATCAGAAGGTCTTTCCATTTCTGCTGTTTTCTGATTTCCGCGCCCTTGCCACAGAAAATCTTGCGGCGTTACCTAATTTCTTTTATATGGTAAGGGTCCATAATCCATCAATAAGCATCGCTTTAGGTGAGGATATATCCCTTTAGTTCTCTTGCTTTTCAAGGTACCGCCTCAATTTTTGCATATACTCCGGTCCATCCATTTGATCCTTCACGATCAGCTCAATCAGACACAGTTTTTCACCGTTCAAATCCTGAGCTTTTTTGATGGCATCATCCAGTTCGCTGTTCGTTTCGACCCGGGCAGTGAAGGCTTCACGACCAAATGCTTCAGGCAATTTGGTATAGTTCCACGCTGGAATCTCATTGTATGTCTGTTTTTCTATATCCACCTTGACGTTCAAGAATTTTTCAATCGTATAGCCATCGTTATTGAGGACAAAAATAATGGGTTTACAGCCATTTTCCAGCATCGAACTTATTTCCTGTGCAGTTAGCTGTAGTGAACCGTCACCGGTAAACAAAAGAACACGGCGGTTTTTATCCGCAATGCAAGCGCCGAAAGCAGCTGGTGTGGCATATCCGATGCTTTGCCATCCTCCTTGTGCTATATAAGTCACGCCTTTTGGCAGCCTAACCTGTGACATTCCGTATGAAAATGTTCCAGTTTCCGTGACCACAATGTCATCTTCCTTTAACATCCGTTGAATTCGCGGGTAATAAGAAAACGCCTTCAGTGGTGCAACTGAGTCACCGGCCATTGAATCATACGGAAACGCACTGACGGTAACCGATTCCTCCTGCCTGAAGCCGATGTCCATGAGAGCATGCAGGAAATCCTCCGCTCTGACGTTCATATAACTGGCTGCCCCTACTTTTAAAGAATCAGGTTGAATCTCCACTATTTTCAAAGGATCAAGCTTTGCTGTCTTTTTTGAGGTATTCGTATCAGACCAAACCGGACCGACGGCAAAGATACATTCCGCTTCTTCCACGGTCTTTGTCACTTCCTGACTCCCGAACGCTCCAGCATAAACCCCGATATACTGTGGATGGCTCTCATCGAAACCGCTTTTCCCCTGCATTAATGAAGCGACGGGAACATTCAACCGCTCCGCAAGCTGCTGCACGGATTCCCCAAGGTTATAACGAAGTGTTTTCATGTCGACAAGCATTGCCGCTTTCTTTACTGGTTCCAGCATTTTTTTTATGTGTTTGACCGCTGACTGCAGGGCTTCCTGATTCGTTTCGGCCTCATTTTCCAAAGGCTCACTGTGAGACAGCACTGGCTTTGAAACAAGATCGATAGCCACAACCATATAAACCGGCTTTTTCTTTGTCTTCGCAATCCTGATGGCTGTCGGTATCTCCGTAGCCGCGTTCTCAGGTGTTAAAATCACCGTATAGCCCGTGATGTGCTCGTACACTTTACGAAAAACATCAAAATCTCCATCCATTAACGTATGATGGGCCATTGCCTTCTCTTTTTGCATCATGGACTTTGGCGACCCGACGATATGGATGAGCGGTACATTTTCACTGTAAGCACCCGCGACTGCATTACATGCGCTCATTTCTCCAACACCAAAGGTTGTGATTAATGCCGCAATGCCCTTCACCCTCGCATAGGCGTCCGCAGCATATCCAGCATTGAGCTCATTTCTTCCATTAATGAATTCAATCCCTTCATATTCCTCCAAGGTATCTAGCAATGAAAAATTATAGTCTCCGGGCACACCAAAAATCTCCGTAATTCCTTCTTCTTTTAAACAATCATATAAATATTGTCCCAGTGTTCTGTTTTCCATGAAATAAACACTCCTCCGCATTATTATGTCTACTATATTTATACCCAAACATAAATAGGTTAACCGTGTAAGTGTCCAGGTAATGAAGATCTTCCCCTGGCTACACTACAACTCTATGGAAACATCCATGCTAACGATTTGATCAGTGAACAAAGTAAGAATTTGATTCATTATTAAATCGAAATAACTGAAAATTCTTGATTTACCATACTTTTTTGATTTATATTTGAATTAATGGAAAGCAGGACAAGGAGGAGCATGATGAGTGATAATAATGTAAAAAAAATTTTGGAAAGCATCATCAGCACTTCCAATAATAATATTACCGTGACGGATGAAAAGGGATTCATTTTATTTACAAATCCCAATCATTGGTGGATTTACGGGATTGAACCGGACCATTACCTCGGGAAATCCGTTTACCAGCTTGAAACCGAGGGGATTCTCTCACCGTCGATTTCCGCGATGGTCTTGAAAGAAAAAACGCCCGTCCAAATCATGCAGCATACAAAAACAGGGAAAATCGTTATGTCGACAGCTTATCCCATCTTTAATGATGATGGTGAACTGATTCGAGTCGTCAGTTATACCCAAGATCAAACGGAGATCAGGAAGCTTCAAGATCAATATGGCCAATTGGAGAAAAAGATCCAAGAATATCAATCCGAGGTCGAAGAACTCAGGGAACAAGAAGAGCTGATTTACCGAAGTAAGGAAATGCGGCAAATCGCCAAAACGATCCTGCGTGTTTCCAAAACAGATGCCACGGTCATGCTACTTGGCGAATCGGGGGTAGGAAAGAGCGTCTTTGCCCGAAGGCTCCATAATCAAAGTTATCGAAGGAAATCACCCTTCATTGAAGTCAACTGCAGTACCATACCAGAAAGCCTTTTCGAATCCGAAATGTTCGGGTATGAAGCAGGCTCCTTCACTGGGGCGCAAAAACACGGGAAGGAAGGCTTAATTGAACAAGCTGATAACGGAACGCTTTTTCTGGATGAAATTGGCGAGCTCCCTTTGGATATGCAAGTGAAATTATTAAATGTCCTGCAAGAGAAGACGTTTAAAAGAGTTGGCGGAAAAAAAGAGCATAAGGTTGATTTCCGGCTTGTAACGGCAACCAATCAAAACCTTGAGGAAATGGTTGAAGCGGGTGCCTTCAGGCTCGATTTGTATTACCGCTTAAATGTGATACCAGTCCAAATACCGCCTTTACGAGAAAGAAAAGAAGATATTGCCATCCTAATCAATCATAATCTCGATATCATCAACAAGAAATATAACACGAATAAGAAATTGCATCCTTCCACATATGAAATCCTGATTCACCATAAATGGTCCGGGAACGTGCGAGAATTGGAAAACCTAATTGAACGGCTCATTTTGACCTCTGAAGACTCCCTCATTTTCCCTGGCTTCCTCCCCGCCCATTTGCATGGTCAAGTCTCTTCGGGGAATAAAGAAGATACGTTGATGCTCGATCAAATGCTGGTGGACGACCGAGATCTTAAGACAGCTCTTGAACAAGTGGAAAAGTGGATGTTGCTCAAGGCGAGCAAGCAATGTAAATCCACTTATGAAATGGCGAAATCCTTAGGCATCAGCCAGCCCTCGGTGGTGAGGAAAATGAAGAAATACAAAGATCAAATGCCGTTATCGTAAGCCAGTATAATCAAACTTGTATCTATAGTAATAAGGGGGCCCTGTCCGGCAAGCTTTTACCTCTGTGGCTACTTAGGCACCTCCATTCCATGTAATGGATAGAAACGAAGTTTTACTTTACCGATATGTAGACTAAGCGGTGAGCTTCGATGCTATATCACCAATTAATTATTTCCAAGCATCCTTTTTCCCTTTCATTGTAAATCCAATTATAATGAGTAGGTGGAACATATTAACATGGTTATCCATGACAAATTAACACTCGGAGGTAATGAAGATGAAAGTAGTCGCAATTGTTGGAAGCATTCGTAAAGAGTCTTATAACCTAAAGCTTGCCAAATATATTCAAGCTAGGTATCAAGATCGGTTCGATCTGGAGATTTTAAACATTCGTGATTTGCCCTTCTATGATCAAGATATTGAAAACGATCCCCCTGCCGTCGTGAAAGAATTCAAAGGCAAAGTGGCCGATGCAGACGCCGTTCTTTGGATAACCCCTGAATACAATGGAACGATTCCTGGCGTATTGGGCAATGCCATAGATTGGCTATCACGTGTGGAGAAGGTCTTGATTGGCAAACCATCATGGATTATGGGTGCGTCAATGGGCCAGCTCGGAACGGTTAAAGCCCAACTTCATTTACGTGATATCTTATTCGCACTAGGCATATCCTCTCCACTCTTACCGGGAAATGAAGTATATGTAGGAGCCGTGCATGATAAGATTGACAGTGAGGGCAGCCTCACACATGAATCGACTGTCCAATTCATCGATACGGTCGTAGATAACTTCATAGACTGGTATAATCATCATACTCGCTAAGACTTAGGAAAACGCCTAACCTACCTGTCCAGGGGATAGGTAGGTTAACTTTGGCGAAGGGCATCAAATAAATACATCTCTTCGATTGTACATTAGCCGTAAAATAAGTATGGTGTCAGACATTTACGGGGCAGTTCAATTTTTCTACAACTTGAAACACTTCCGAGTGTTTTCCGCATTGGTAACTTATTGCACGGTTGTTGTAACCGAACCATGAGTATATTGGCCAGATTCACTAATATCTTTGGCTAAAACTGTTACAATATCTCCTTTATTTAAATTTGGAACTTGTACGGAATATACATCAGGGGCGTATTTATTTTTTTTGGCAGTGGTAACCCGTTTTCCATTTACATATATTTCATAAGTCGAGGCGATTTCCATTGTTTCACCTTCAATGGTGACGCTTTTTCCAGCTTTAAGGTTATTAACCGTTACTTTATCTTCAGGTCTGCTCATATCACTTACACTGAATTCTTTTCCTTTTGTCACTTGTCCGGACGAATCTTTTGTATCCACTCGCAAAATATCGCCTGGTTTTAATGCTTCGCCTGGATAATTGAAACTTGCTCTATTACCCCAAGCTTTATAATAGAAATAATAGATATTACCTGATCCTTCATATTTGTGATTACGGTAAAAGTTGAGTGTTAGATCTTCAGCTGGATGTTCAACTTTTATGGTATTTTCTCCTGCAAATGCTTCAAGAATAGTAATTTTACTAGTGATGGAAGGACTAGTTTCCGTTACCGATTCAGGTGTAGATAATACTGCACTCCCATTATTGTTTTTAACTGCTTCTTGCTGTTTTGGTTTCTCTTCCGGTTTTACTTCTGAAGTGGGATTTGAATCTGAATTACTTGGCAGGTCCCCTACAGCACTCCTTGCATCTGCAGCGCTGTAAGCGAACCCCGATACTAGCATGGTCATTACTGGTAGAGCTACGATTATTTTTTTCATTTTTCTTCCCTTCCCATCTGCATTCAATATTTAGGCTATCTTGTAATTAGTAACTTTATTTCTTATGTGTAATGAAATCTCTTGCCCAAAGAAAAACACCACTAGAAGAGTTCCATGGTTTTTTTCTTATTGCACGGTTGTTGTAACCGAACCATGAGTGTATCGGCTAGTTGCATTCATATAACTGGCAAAAACTGTGACAGTATCTCCTTTATTTAAATTTGAAACTTGTACGGAATATACATTAGGGTTAAATTTATTTTTTACAGTAAAAATAACCGGCTTTCCATTTACATATATCTCATAATAGGGAGCTATCTCCATTGTATTACCTTCAATAGTGACGTTTTTTCCAGCTATAAGGTTATTAACCGTTACTTTATCTTCAGTTACTTCTTCCTGTTTTGGTTCCTCTTCCGGTTTACCTTCTGAAGTGGGATTTGACTCTGGATTACTTGGCAGATGACCTACTGCACTCCCATTATTGTTTTTAACTGCTTCTTCCTGTTTTGGTTCCTCTTCCGGTTTACCTTCTGAAGTGAGATTTGATTCTGGATTATTTGGCAGATGGCCTACTGCACTCCCATTATTGTTTTTAACTGCTTCTTCCTGTTTTGGTTTCTCTTCCGGTTTACCTTCTGAAGTGAGATTTGACTCTGGATTATTTGGCAGATGGCCTACTGCACTCCTTGCATCTGCGGTGCTGTAAGTAAACCCCGAAACTAACATGGTCATTACTGGTAAAGCTACGAATATTTTTTTCATTTTTATATCCTCCCCATTTTCATTCAAGATTTAGTTTATCTGGTAATCATTAACATTACATTTATAAAAGATTAATAATCTTGTAATTTATTATTAACTTTATTTAATAAAGCTTGAACTATGTGAAGTTGGGAATGTTCGTTATCAATTTTGGGGCTTCATAATCTTTTGTTTTTTCTTTTTTTACTTGATTTTGGATTGGGTGTTTCTGCACGATTTTTTGTACTTTTTATGAATACTGTAATTTTGACTATTGTTAGAACTTTAAGTCGTAGACA
The DNA here is from genome assembly GCF_030271255.1 of Peribacillus folii. Lineage (GTDB taxonomy): Bacteria > Bacillota > Bacilli > Bacillales > DSM-1321 > Peribacillus. The sequence continues at coordinate 22,133 of NZ_JASJOM010000023.1, read as the reverse complement.
ACACTTTGTTGATTCGACTCTGTTGAAATACAGGGCATATAAAACGTTAGGGGCTCCCTTCTTTCCAAGGAGCTTTCAAGAATATTGAAGGTTAAAAAGGTTCCGGAATGGTTATCATTCCGAAACCTTTTGGGGAATTTTTGCTGCTGGAGCATTTTTTATCCTCGTCCCGCTTGAAATGATGGGTATTTTGTCATCCCGCCATCGGCGAATAAGGTGATGCCCGTTACATAACTGGATTCTGAGGACGCCAGCCACACAGCAACCGCGGCAATTTCCTCAGGCTTTCCGATATACCCCATTGGAATCATGCTTTCAAGGTCTTTTTTCTTTTCAGGGTCTTCAAGCTTGTCCGCATTTATTGGCGTAGCAATGGCACCTGGTCCGATGCTGTTGACACGGATTCCTTTTGGTGCATATTCGAGAGCCAAGGTTTCCGTAAGCAATTTCACGCCTCCCTTGCTTGCTGCATAGTGAACGAATAAAGGCCATGGAATCATTTCATGAACACTGGACATGTTGATCACATTCCCTTTAATGTCATTTTCTACATAGTACTTGATCGCTTCGCGGCAGCCGAGGAAGTTGCCCGTCAAATTGGTATTGATCACATTATTCCAATCGCTCAGCGGCATTTCATGAGATGGAACAGGGTTTTCTATCCCGGCATTATTGATGAATACATCAAGTTTCCCGAACTTTTTCACTGCCGATTGAACGAGGTCAACCACATCTTCCTCGACGGTCACATCGCCTTTCACTGCTATTGCTTCCCCGCCGACTGCTTTGATTTCTTCCAATACACCATCCGCTTCCTCAGGTTTGGAGCGATAATTAACGACGACCTTTGCCTTTTCCTGGGCAAAGCGAATCGCCATCGCTTTGCCCAAACCAGTGGATGAGCCTGTTATCACAACGACCTTGCCTTCTAAATCTTTATACATTCCTTCACCCTCCAATTAACTTTTTGCCAGTCCGAGCATTACTCCTGCTATGATGATCAAGATTATTCCAATAACGATTCCAATCAGCTGATGCTTCGTTTTCTTCTCGCGTAATATGATGATTCCGCCGAGAGTTGAGATGACAATGCCCATTTGAGATAGGGAAAAACTTGTAGCCACTCCCACTCGAGGCTGGGAAATGAATAAAAACATGTTTCCAGCAGCCCATATCAATCCGGGAATGATATTGCGAATCGCATATTTGTTAAACGGTTTATGCTTAAACGTCAATAATAATCCACCTATGACCATCCCTATCGCTTGGGGGAATAGGGCTGACCAGCCATCCACATTAAAAAGCCGGGCCACTACCACATAAACCAAATAACCGAACGTAGAGACGAGAAGTATCATGATTCCTTTTTTCAAGTTTCCCGATTTACCCTCTTTTGATTCTTTATCTTCCAGTGAGGTCAGGACAATTCCGATAATGATGAAAACTAATGCCAGGACGCCCAATATGACAGCCTTCATCGACGACCACTCATGAAAAACGATGACCCCGAATAACGTGGTGGAAATGAGCTGCAAGCCTGTTGATATCGGCATCGTTTTGGATACGCCCATCAAATCGATGCTCTTTAGCTGATTGGCTTGTCCAACCGCCCAAAACAAACCAGACACGATGCCCACGCCAAATACTAAAAGGGATAGCTTGATATCGGCAAAAATATAAACGCCTATTGAGAAAATCAAGGCACCGATCGTTGTCCCGAGTGTCTGGCTATAAGGTCCGCCCCCCAGTTTCACATTGAACAATACGATGCTCCCCCAGAATACTGCCGGCAAGAGCGCTAATACTATATCCATCTTCAACCCCCATTATATGTATGTTCAAACTAAAGCAGGAAACTTATATATAGTCTTTACTTAATATGTTCTCACGCATCGAATTGAGCCTTGGTAATTTTTAGTTTGGCGTTAATCATTATGTACTCGAATATTGACTGCAGCTTTCTTCGAAATATCTAATAAGGGCAGTTTTTCACTTTACTGCATAAAGGGCAAAAAAAACTGTAGACAAACTCGAATTTGATTGAGTTTGTCTACAGTCTGAAGCAACCATGAGCAGGGTTGCTTCCATATTATAAGCGTTTTACTTCTTCAAATGATATGGAACCGTCGTAACCACTACATTCCTTCTATAAAGTAAGTAGGCACGAATCAGTAAACTGGATTGGTTATGGAGAATGTTGTGCCAGCCCTTCTTCGGAATGAATTGCGGGATGATGACTGTAACTTGATAATTGGATTCCCTTGCCTTATGCTCAACCGTATCAACAAATTTAGTCAATGGCTGAATGATGCTCCGGTAGTACGAATGAAGTGTGACCAGCCTGATATCCGGCTGCCATTTCTTCCATTTTTCTTCGAATTTCTTTTCATCTTCCCTTTCAAAGGAGATATATACGGCAATGATTTGATCTGCCGATAGGGACTTTGCATAATTCAAGGAATTCTCAACTACATGTGTGATGCCGGCAACAGGAACGATGATGACATTTCCTTGGATCGGTAGGGCCGCCTCACAGGTCGTGATGCGCAATTGATCGCCTACCGCATCATAATGCTTCCTTATGCGATGGAACATGAAAATGATAATCGGCAGGAAGACTAGAACAGGCCATACATGTACGAATTTGGTTAAAAAGAAAATGATCGTGACAATGAAGCTAATGAAAGCCCCAATTGAGTTAATCGTTAACTTCACGATCCAGCCTTTAGGCTTCTCCCGGATCCATTTAACCATCATCCCCGACTGCGACAAGGTGAATGGAATGAAAACACCTACTGCATATAGGGGTATTAAATTCTCGGTATGCCCCCCGAAAGCGACGATCAGGATGATTGATGCAAGCCCAAGAATGATGATTCCATTGGAATATCCTAAGCGGTCGCCTCTTATCGTAAACATCCTTGGAATGAACTTATCCTTGGCTAAATTGACCGCAAGCAGCGGGAAAGCCGAATATCCGGTATTGGCAGCAAGAATCAAGATTAGTGCCGTCGTGCCTTGTATAAAGAAATACATGAAATTCCGTCCAAAAATTTCTTCGGCAATTTGGGAAACCACCGTTACTTCGGGGCTGGGAATAATGCTTAAATAATAGGCCAAGAATACAATTCCCGTAAATAGGATTGCTAATAATGAGCCCATCGCGATTAAAGTTTTGGCAGCATTATTCGGTGCTGGATCTTTAAAGTTAGGGATCGCATTGGAAATTGCTTCAACGCCGGTCAAGGCGGAGCTCCCTGAAGCAAATGCCCTCAGCAGGATGAACAAACTGATTCCCGCCACTGGTGTTCCGATCGAAGCATGCAATTCAGGCGAGACATCGCCAGTCAAGATTTTGTATAGTCCCACCCCGATCAGGATGAATAATGCTAAAACGAACAGATAGACAGGATAGGCCAATACCGAAGCCGACTCCGTTACCCCTCTAAGATTAAGGATGGTAAGCAGGATCACAAAAATGATGGCAATTCCTACATTATATGCATGCAGGCTTGGAAAAGCGGATGTGATCGCATCCGTACCTGCAGAAACGCTTACGGCGACCGTCAATATATAATCGACCAATAAGGAACCACCAGCGATCAATCCTGGATTTATGCCAAGATTGTTTTTTGAAACGACGTAGGCACCCCCTCCATGAGGGTAAGCGAAAATGATCTGCCTATAGGACAAGATAAGTGCCGTTAACAGGATCAAGACCCCGATGGCAATGGGTATGGAATACCAAAAGGCCGCGGCACCGACCGTAATCAGAACAATCAATATTTGTTCGGGACCGTATGCAACGGAAGACAGCGCATCAGAAGATAAGATGGCCAATGCTTTTGTTTTGTTAAGCTTTTGATCACCAAGTGCATTTGACTTTAAGGGCCTCCCTATCAGGAACCTCTTTATTGATGATAACATCAAGAATTCACCCGCCATGTTTAAGTAATAAATTTAGGTTGCCCTGCTGAAGCAAAAAACCAGAAGAAAAAATAAAAATGCCTGCAAGTCATAACTAAATAGACCTGCAGACATCATATTTTTTGTCTAACAAGCTCCACCTTCCTTCTCATATACGCTTACGAGGTTAGCTGTCGGATTCGGACCTAAGAGTAGCCCTACCTTGAAAGGATTCACCCCTTGGATTATACAATAATCCCAATAACGGGTCCCCCGCACCAAATGGTTTAAGCGATTTAGAAATATGAAACTGTTGATTATCATACTCCCGTGAACTGGAAAAGTAAATGAAAATTTTTCATGTAAAAAGAATAATTTTTTGTAACCGAGGTTATGTTGATAACCTATGCTTCATACGAAATGCAAGTCCAGCAAATCCAGGAAGGATGACCGTGAATCCCATGCCCAAACATACGATGAAGCCAATCATATCAGATGAATTTTTAGATGAAGTGGTTAAAGAAATAAATGAGCAATTTGGCGGGCCCCTAAATGAAAATAACCTTCGTTCGCCACATCTGGACAGTGAAGAAAGAACCTAACCTTCCCCTGACCGGCAGGACGTTTCAATTTATTACAAAACTTATCCATACGGAAGCTCTGGTTACCTTAACCGGAGTTTTTTTTGCTTGTTTGCATTCTTTGTCGACTTGTCCAAACCGATTTAGCTTTTCCTCATAGAATGATAAAGTGGTCATCACAAATGCAGCAAAACACTAAACCAGCAAATAACAATGATGACACACGTGATCCTACGGGTTGAATAAGGGAGAGATGTTCTTCAGCTTCATGGCCATATAGTTGTGTTAGCATCAAGGACAAGCCAGCGTATCTCCCTGCCGAATACATGCCAAGAGCATGCCTGCCACCACTTTTTCATTCTTCCGTCCATGGGCTTAAGGTTAGGGCTCATGAAAGCAATGGGAAAACCTCATTCACTTTTTTGACGGCCTTACTTTAATGGTTATCTTACTTTCAAAAGGAGGGATGAAAAATGTATATGCAATATTCACCCAGAATGGGTATCATTCATACCGAATTGCCATATCTAGGTATGGCATCGCAAGTATACACGGGCTTTTTGGAATTTCAAAAAGATATTGAAACCGTGCAGGATACTGAAGGCAAACAGTCGCTTTCCACCCATATAGATAAAATTGAATGATCTTTGCCCCCATCCTTTTTACCTATAAACAAACTGAACCGGCCATTCCATGGCCGGTTTTTATTATTCAGCCTCCGCTTCTCACGTCTCCCAATTGTATGTAATTCAGGAGAACATGTTTAATTTAGACCAGGAAATAAACATAATAAAGTTATTGAAGTGAAATTTTTTATTTCTTAGTTTAAATTGACTTTTTTTCTAATCATGATATATTAATACGCGACTTTAGCACCTAAAAGCGTTCAATTGGAGAAGTTGGTAATTATTTTATTGAAATAATGTTTTTTTCTAAATAACAAAGGAAAGGCATGAATCAAATGGAAAAGACGCATCAGGATTTAAAAAAGGGTTTATTGCCAAGGCATGTTCAGTTCATGGCCTTAGCCGGAATGATCGGAACAGGAATTTTTAAGGGAAGTTCGGATACATTGAATATGGCCGGTCCAAGTGTTGTGATCGCCTATTTGATAGGCGGACTATTATTATTCATCGTAATGGCCGCTTTGGGGGAGATGGCCACCGCCTTTCCTAATTTAAACGTGCAGCATCTAATAAATAAAGCATTTGGCTTCCGATTATCCTTCATTGTAGGCTGGCTCTATTGGTTCAATTGGATCATCGTGATCATTGTGGAAATAGTCGCAGCCGGAAGTTTTCTGCAATATTGGTTCCCTTCCGTACCATTGTGGCTCACAAGTATTCTTTGCGCGTCAGTGGTGATCGGAATCAATTTGTTTCAGGTCAAGCACTATGGGGAACTCGAGTTTTGGTTTGCAGGAATTAAAATAATAACGTTAGTCGCTTTCATCGTTTTGGGAGCATTGATTTTACTGGAGATCATTCCTGGCTCAGCTTCATTTTCCAACTACACGGAACATGGTGGGTTTTTCCCGAAAGGATTTGGCGGAATAGTAGGGGCACTATTAGTCGTGATGTTTTCGTATGGCGGGGCGGAATTAATCGGTATTGCTGTAACGGAAACTAAAGATAGCCAGCGCGTCATACCAAAGATCATCAAAGGAACCGTATTGCGGGTGATGCTTTTTTACATTTTGCCGATACTTATCATCTGTGGAGTCATTCCGTGGAACCAAGTAAGCAATGAAGTAAGCCCTTTCGTTCAGGTCTTCAGTATATCCGGGCTCCCCGGAGCGGCTGATATAATGAATTTCGTCCTTTTGACAGCTGTCTTATCGGCGGCGAATTCAGGTATTTATGCGACCTCAAGAACTTTATTCAGTCTTTCCCAAAATGGAGAAGCCCCGAGGTTTTTCATCCGAACGACCAAGAAGGGCATTCCGATCAACGGGATATTGTTAACAACGATCTGTATATTGGCTGGAGTATTTTTATCCTACTTATATCCAGATCTAATACTAAGCTACTTAATGGCGATCCCGGGATTCACCGTTTTATTATTATGGATAAGTATTTGTGCGGCACAATTGAAGCTCCGGAAGCATTACACTAGTAATCACGGCTTCCGCGTAATATGGCATCCTTATACAACGATGGTTGCCATCATTGCCTTAAGCGCCATCTTTTTGGCCTTTATCTTTAATGGAGATAATATCATTGGTTCCATCATATGCCTTGTGACACTTTCTGTATTGATCCTGCTATCTTTCATGCTCAAACAAAAGAAAATAGGTGTAGTTTAGGATATTCGCATATGATTGTAACTGAAGCCCTGAATTTTATTCGGGGCTTCTTCATTTTGTCCTCTCTTCAAAAACAGAATACTCTCAGGAATATTTCCTCATACTCCTTCATTTCTGTTATATTTTCATCATACATATGTTAAAATATCCAATGAACCAATCATCCTACAAATTTGAGGTGTATTTCTTGTCCATATCCAAAACAAACCGTTTGTCGCTTGTCGAGCAAGTCGTTTCCCAAATCGAGACATTAATCGAATCCGGGGAATGGGAGATTGGAAGTCAAATCCCCCCTGAAATGGATTTAATCAAGCAATTCGATGTAAGCAGAAATACATTAAGAGAAGCGATACGATCTCTTGTTTATGCAGGACTTTTAATTACCAAACAAGGAAAAGGAACATTCGTCAAATCATCGAGTGCCTTGGGCGTCGCGTTTCAAAGAAGGATCCAACAATCGAGTTTATTTGAAACATTAGAGGTGCGTCATGCCCTTGAAAGACAAGGGGCTCAATTGGCCGCTATTAGACGCGATCAAGAAGATATAGAAAAATTACGGTTTCACATAACAGCCTGCCAAAAAGCGGCAGAAGCTAAGGACATCAAGGCTTATGAGGAAGCGGATATCCAGTTGCATAAATCGATCATGTGCTCCTCGCATAATGCCTTATTGATCGATTTGTACGAACACATGGAGGATTCCGTGCACGATTCCATCCATCAACTTGCTGGCATGAGTTCTGATGCAACCCTCCATTTAAGCATTCATTGCAATCTAGTGGAGGCCATCATCGACCAAGATGTAAACCGTGCAATAGACTCGGTGAACGGATACATTGCCCAATTCAAAAAATTCATAGATTAAGTACGGAGGAATATTATGTCCATGCAACAACCGGTAAATCAACTAGAGCAAAACAAACTGAATGGTAACACCAAACTGGGACTGCTCATCATCGGAATCATCCTACTAGGAGCCAATCTAAGGGCTCCCCTTACTTCAGTCGGTCCCCTTGTAACATCAATCCGCGATGCATTGGGTATCACCAATGCACTATCGGGCTCCTTAACGACATTGCCTTTACTCTCTTTCGCCTTATTATCGCCATTCGCACCTAGGATAGCCCGGCGTTTTGGAATGGAGCTCACCTTATTTGCATCCTTGATATTATTGACTGTCGGAATTGCAATACGCTCACTTGGGGGAATCGCCACATTATTCATTGGAACGATTTTAATCGGGCTCGCCATCGCAATCGGCAATGTGTTATTACCCAGCCTGATCAAGCATAACTTTGCAAGAAATATCGGTTTGATGACCGGAGTATATGCCGTATCCATGAACCTATGCGGCGCCATGGCTTCCGGAATCAGCATCCCCATTGCATCTTCATCAGGCATGGGATGGGCTGGTGCCCTCGGATGCTGGGGAATCCTATCACTTATCACCATTTTTTTCTGGATGCCCCAATTAAGGCGCCCTTTCAAGGAGGATGCAAACGTAAAACCCGCTCAAAAACCAAAAAACATGAATCTATGGCGATCAGGCTTAGCATGGCAAATCACGTTTTTCATGGGCTTACAATCCTTCATCTTCTATACAGTCATAACATGGATGCCTGAAATCCTCGAGCAAAAAGGGCTAAGTGCCGATGAAGCCGGCTGGATGCTGTCCATCATGCAGCTTGCCGTCATTCCCATCACCTTCATTGTGCCTATTTTAGCTGGGCGCCTGCAGAGCCAGCGCATATTGGTGATACCTCCTGCCGTCTTCCTTATTGTGGGGATATTCGGCATCCTATATGGAAGCGAGCTATTTATCCCGATATGCATGATGCTGATTGGGATTGGAGTCGGAACCATATTCAGTTTATCGATGATGTTTTTTAGCCTGCGCACACGAAGTACCCATGAAGCGACGGAATTATCAGGCATGGCCCAATCATTCGGGTACCTCCTAGCTGCCGTTGGCCCTGTATTATTTGGCTGGCTGCACGACATGACACATAGCTGGACCGTGCCTTTATTAATGCTAGTGGTCATATCTGGATTCATTTTCCTTGTTGGGATGCGGGCAGGAAAAAACGAATACGTAACAGCCCGTTAATGAAAGAAAATGATCCTAGTATAATATTGGGATCATTTTCTTTGAAATCATCTATTGTGTCCCATTATATTATAGACTGTGCCTTGAAAGGGAAATTACCGAAGGAATCCTGGACCAGGTTACCTCCGAGATTTTTTTAACTGGGGGGAATGTTATTCATCAGAATATCCATTGGGTGGATGTTCTGTGGTTTACATGGGCAAGTGTTGATATGTCCACTCTCTTGGTCATGTCTTAGGGAATTCTTTTCCCTTGAAACCTGATGTCAGTAAAGCAAGGTGGCTCATACTCTATCTTTAGCAAACAATAAAATGATCTGAATTAAACGAAGAGTGGTTTGTTTAAAGAATATTATTTAAACTGATCATTATGAGAGGTGGAAAATAGAAGAACATTTCTCATTTCCTTAGGGAGGCATGACATCATAAATGATTTATCGTAATCACATTTGAAAACACACCGTTTTAAATAAAAACTGACTAAGATCAATCAATGCCATCTTCAAACGGATATATAATTTCAGGGTTTAAGCCATACCTATCAATAAAATTCTTTCTGGTGAACATTTTTATTTCTTTTATTTCGGATGGTGTTGGAAAGGAAGAAACTTTATAAATGGGAATGTGCTCAATATTAATTAGCTGGCCTAAATCAGTCGTTATTAATAAGTCGAAGCCATTTTTTCTGAAAAGTGAGTCTATATCCGAAAAATCCATAACATAAATATTTAGCTGATTTCCGAAATGATGCTTTAAGACTTCACGAATATAATCTTTCTCAACATATGATCGGCATACTAAAGCCGTTTCGATTACCATTTGATTTTTTTTCCTTAATATAGAGGCTTGGACCAACATGAACATTTCCAATATTTCTATATTTTCAAAATTAATAGGTAATTCACTTGTTATATTCTTCCCTATTTCTTCAATAATTCCAAACAAAGGATTTTCTTTGAAATAAGGGACGAATTGCAAAATATTATTTATTCTCGTATCTGTTTTTAATTTCAAATCAAAATTGATTCCACGTAGCGTTTGAGCAAATTCGTACATGAAGATATCATCCTGCGATACATCCAATCCGATCTCTTTTGATAAATTACGGAGAAAATCACCTAAAGGCTTACCACTGTCCGAATTCAGTTTGGAGCGAATGTACCGAAGTTCCTGGGTTCGATTTAAAGACATTTCTTCACTAAGTAAGTATAAAGAAAAAAAGAATATTTCTTGAATTTGCTTTTCCCTAGTTGGCGCTTTTTCCATAAACCCGAATAGTTTTTTGGATATCTCAAAAGCTTTCGAATGTTCATTTTCTGCAATAACGCCTTTTGGGATGGTAACAAAGCAATTATGTGATATGCGAATGTTAGAGATATGAAGAATGATCGCCAATCTTTGAATTGCTCCCATATGTAAGGAGGTCTTATGTTCCTTCAATAGCTTCAATACTGTTTCTTGAAAATCCTTAAGGTCAAAGGACGTAATGAAATCATTTAAATTCCCTGACATATACTCTACATATTGCATAATGAAGCGTCTGATTTTTTTTTCATCACCAATGATTTTATAAGGACTGCTGGATAATTGAACTCCGGCACTTTTTACTACTTCTTCTATTTTTTCTAGCTGCCTGTAAACAGTGGAACGACTGATATGAACATGCCGAGTAATGTTATTTATTGTTACACCTTTATTAAAAAGAATTAATTCTAAAGTTTGAAAGTAGGTATTTTCACTTTTAAGAAGGAACCAAAGCTCTTCTATCGTACCGTTTTTAGGCTTTATAAGTCGCACACCTTGAATTTCATTCTTTTCAATTTTCCATTCAGGCGGGAGAGTCGTATTAGCATGCATTAAATCCCTCCATAACGTGCTCTTTGAATATCCTGTTTTTTTGGAAAGTTCGTTTAAACTGCACCAGTTATCTTCATAAAATAAATGATACAATAGTTCAGAATAACGATCATTAAATCGATTCATACAATCACCTTTAACTTTACTGATTTTCATATCTATTAAACAAGCTTATGGCCCAGGTACTTAAGTACTCTTTTTGCATTTTTTTACATAAACAACATTTGCACACTACTTACTACCCAAAGTTATCATATTTTCTTCTCTATGTCGTTTCAAATATGAGACATAGGAGCCAACATTTGAAACAAAATCTTTGATAATTCATATAATTTCTAATCGGTATTTTCTTATCCTATATGGATTATGGTCTGCCAAACTCCTACAGGTAAACGAAATAAAGAAGTTTGTAGATTCAAGTTATACATAATTTTTGACAAATGGATGCATACGGAACTAAAAAAAGATTCCTAAATAGAAACGAAGCGTTTCATTTTTGGTATATTTATTCAACTGTTACTTTAGAATCATATTCCAACAAGGGTTTTTTTTCATCTATACTGCTTGAGAAATTGCTTTAAATTGCGGAGCTAACAATTTGAAGAAACCACCCTATCCAACAAAAAAAGACTGTAGCTTTCTCTTTACAGTCTGACCATATTAGAGCAATGCTCCACCAGCTACAGCATCCAATACCATACAATCATCATTATTCATGGACTGGTTCCTTGGATAAATACCGTATTGTCCTGCACATATCCCGTTTTCAACAATCCAATGAAGTTAGCTCAGCTTTAAAATCGTTTATTTTGAATGTAATTAGCCTTATATTCCCTTGCATAATAAATCATCTTATCACCGAGCTACATAAGTAGAATGAAACAGCCTTCCAAAAATGAAAGGGAGCGTTCTCCTTTCTGGAAGGTTTATAAAGATCTTTATACGGAATCTTCATTTTTGGACACAATCGTATGCAGTTCTATCGCTTTTATATTTTCAACTATGCGTTTTCGTGTACTTTCAATCTCATTCACATACAAACCATTTCGTTTACTTGATAGATACGTCAGTTCATCAATATCTCTATAAATCTTTTTAAACGTTTTTCTCATGTTCCGTCAGGCCTCCTTTTCTTTGTAAGGAAGTTTAATAAATCATTAGGTATTACGGGACTCATTTTTCAGGACATAACGAGCTTGACTCCACTGCATCCGTTCCGTGAAAAAGAAATTCTTACTGTACTTATTTGAACTGCTTCTACGCTTTAATAATGATCATCCCATCCACTTGGACTATTGTGATCTAGCAGATAGTATGTCGAATCTACTTCCCCCCACACTATTATTAATCAAACAAAAAGTTCCTTAACTTTCATCCCGTATAGAACATTCTCCGAATTTACATGAAAGGCATCCACTACTTCTTGTCCCATATTCTTTTCAACCAGCTCATATGCTTCCCTCATTTGAAAACCTCTGTTTCCTATATTATGAGCATCTGATGCAATCAAATGAGTAAGACCTGAGTGAATTAAATATTTTGAAAATCTTTTAGTCCTCCATCCAAATTTACCTGTGATGCTCCCGGCTGTTATTTGTGAATACGCACCCTTCCAGATCAGTTCTTCTAAAAGGTGGGGATTTTTCATTATTTCCATATTCCGCTCAGGATGAGCAATGATTGGTGTGATCCCTTTCATTTGCAGATCAAAGATTAATCGCTCCGTATATCTTGGCACATGGCTTGAAGGCAACTCGAGAAGCATGTATTTTGAACCATTCAAGGCCATGACATTATTATTATCGTACTCTTTTAAGAGTTCATCCGATATTCTTATTTCCTGCCCTGGCCATACTTTTAGCGGGATTTCGAGATCACTTAGCACTTGATTTAATTTGGTGGTTTGCCCCTCGACTTTTTCTTTATCATTATCATATTTCCCTTTATAGTAATGGGGAGTTGCAATGATGTTGGTAATTCCTTGTTCTACCGCTTTTCTCGCCATTTCTATACTTTCCTGAATATTTTCAGCTCCATCATCCATCTCTGGTAATATGTGATTATGGATATCAATCATCGTTTATCCCCCTTCAACCAACATTAAGATGAATTTCTGGTTCCCTTAGTAATGATATTCGCCAGGATTGGAGCATCCGTAGCGGTTAGCGGCAAAAATATTCCATACATCGATTTTCAGTTTTCTGCATGGAACGGTCATTTCATTGACCAAAGCCATGTTGTTCCATTAGAAAGCTACCCGATTTCCATTTATATTTTGTGCAGTCTATTTATTACTTGCAGGCTAAATCTTTGCAGCTGTCCGTTAATACCGACAACCTTTTGCTTGTTACTTACATTAGAATCCATTCTTTCTTGGGTACAACTTCATACGCTTATCACCATTATTTTCCCTCTCTATTTTATACTACTTTGCCAATTCTATTGTTTCATTAATGAAACGCTGTGACTCAATTTTCAAACGCCGCTTATTTCTCCATGCACTCCATTGATTATGGATTCACCGTTAACCTATTGTATTCAAATAAAAAAAGATCGTAGAGAGAACCCCTACAATCGAAGAAAAAGCTATAACAGCCTTCCCCTTAATTTTTAAGCCTATCATCGTTTTATCAATATTTTCCAATATATCCCATTACTCCGTTGTTATACGTCTCATTTTTGAAACGACCCTTTTCATATTTAAGATTCCAATTATTGGTTCTCTTTTGTAAATCATTAGGAAGAGCTGCATTTTCACTTTCCCTCGTTAAAATCTTCATTTAAAATTTCTTCCATTATTCTCAATGCAAATGGCGGAAAATAAAAACCAACTTGGTCATGTTTCATATACTCTCCATAATCCATTCGTACTTCGATTTTATTTTGCTCTAAAAAATTCAGTAGAGGCACTATATAATTTTCGTATGTATGTTCATTTTTGCTAACATGTACAAAAATTCTATTCGGACCTCTTTTCTGTTTTATTGCCTGATAAATGAGGTTGTTTAGAACTTCATGCCTCGTTTCTCCTTCTTTTCCTGCGATAAACTCAAAAATATTTCTGAATGCGTCTCTATCTAAATAATCACCCAGCAGTGGCTGAGGTGCCCCAGATATCGAAGCATAATAATGATGTTTATTTTCAAAATATAAGGCTGCATATCCACCCTTACTGCTACCACATGTTATAACGTCTTGCCTTGTTAGACCAAGTTCCTTTAAAGTTTTATCAATTAATTGCACTACAGCATCTTCAATATAGAAATCCATGTTTTCTCCTAGATACCACGCGCCTTTTTTATCGGGGCCGAAATTGTCCAAAATATAAAGTCGATGACATCGCAGCTTAGAAAACTTTAAAATGTAATTGTATCTGGCTTGTTGACCTTCTCCAGGATATCCTGAAAAAATGACTAATAATTTTTTGCTTTTTTTCTTTTTTATTAAAAGGTACCTAAGATTACATTTTGCCGTTTGAAATACTTTTTCTTGAAATAGTACAGAAAACATATAAAACTTAATGAGTAGCCTTTTTATATATTTTTTCATTCTAATCTCCTTTGAATTCGGTTTTTTTATAATAATGTAGATTTAGATTCAGCATGAAAATAACGGCAAACAATAATAAAACGATACCGTTAGAAATGAATACAGTATCTATTGGACTTGTTAACAATGCATAAAACAGAGGTAATATGATAAAAAACTTGTCAATGCTCGTCCCTTTGCTATAATTAATAATATTTAACAATAACATCATTATTAATGCTAGTAACAAGATGACACCAATGAATCCAAGTTCACCTATAGTCATAGCCCAAAATGAATCGGTAATGAACGCAGGTTGTTCTTTAGAAAGCCCCCATACTCCGGATATATTATACTTCTGATATAAAGGTGAATAATCTAATCTAGACGCATGGGAACCAAATAATCCGAGCCCAGATCCAAATGGAAAATAATCTGTAGCAATTTGAATAGAAGTGCGTACTAATATTCCCCGAGCCTGATCATTATCTAAAAAAAACTGATGGATGATACGGTCTTTAGCAATAATCAAAACAGGTACCCCTGCAAAAATATACATATAAAATGGTATCTTCTTAAAATATACTAATGAAATAAGTACGATTAATGTAAATAAATAAAAACCAGTAGATGTGGTTCTTCCTGCAGATACTACAAGAAGAAGATTTATCAATAAATAAATTAATGGCAATTGTTTCTTATACAAATAGTCGAAATAGGATATTACAACAGTAAACACAATTATCGTTGTAGCAAACTGCGCAGGATGGGAAAATCCATAACTTAAACTATGTATTCCAAACCTTTCACCGTATGACCTCATAAATGGATGAATCATATTAATTACAAAAATCATCAAGCACAATATTGAATAGCTGTATAAAAATCCTTTTATAAATCTGAAGTTTTTAGCATAATTCCTTTTCATGAAAATTTTTCGGGAAGAAAGATATATAATTACAAACTTCAATAAAACCATTAACGTATACAACTGCAGAAAAACAGTTGAGCGAAGTACAGCAAACATATTAGGGATAAGACACCAAACTGCTAGAATAATTGTTAATGTGATTAATCCTAAATCTACTCTTTTAATAGTTCTTTTGCCATGAAGCTCATCCACAAAAGTATTTAATAGCGCCCAGCACATTAAAAAAAAGAGTAAAAATTCATCTAAATAGTCAAAAAATGATATTTTCACTTTAAGAAAATTAGCAAAGGCAACCATAAAAAACAAGTAAATAAACAAATTCATCTAACGAAGTTCCCCTCTATTGATACTGACTAATTGACCATACAGACATTCCCACTTATTCAAATAAACACCCATTGAAAATTTAACTTTAATCATTGAATAGGCTTCTTTACTTAAATCATTTCGATACGTTTCATTACTAAAGAAATCTAAAATATCTAAAGTTATTTGTTTTGAGTCGCCTGGTTTAACTAGAAACCCATTTTTTTCATTTTGAATCACTTGAGGAATGCCACCCACATCCGTACTAATATTAGGAATTCCATAAGCCATCGTTTCAAGTATGGCCATGGGCAGACCTTCATGATAAGAGGGTAATAAATGAAGCCCCGTTTCCGGATAGATATCTAGCTTCTCTTCCGCTCCGATCCATCCGCCAATGGTAACATTACTCAAATTGCGTTTTTTAATTAATTGGCTAACTTCTTTTATTTCTCCATCCCCATATAAAATAAAGTTTATTTCTGGGTTACTTTTAAATACCATTTTAGCTACATCTAAAATATCGTAACTCCCTTTTCTTTCACCTAGTCTACCAAATGTCACTATATTTTTAGCATGGGCATTATAACGGTTTTCTGCCGGGATCATTACTGCATTCTCAATGACAGTAATGGGAGTATCGGTTAATTCCTTGAAAAACTCCTGCCATTCCTCACTTAAAACAACGATTGCATCAGCATGTTGAAGTGACCCTCTTATTATTCTTTTTAAAAGAGAGGGTGCATCTTTATAGAAAACATCAAATTGTGACCCATGAATATGTAAAATGACCTTTACACCTTTTTTTTGTGCATAGCGTGACAGCAATGCCTTTCGGAAAAAACTTCCTTTTTGGGCAACATGAATGTGAACAATATCAACGCTTTCTTTATGAATCAGTTGTGAAAGCCGTTTAAGTGTCCTAAAGAACACTTTACATACATTCCAGATTCCTCCCCTCTCCCATGAACTCAGGTAGCTAATTTGATGCTCATCACTTGCAAAATGAAGGGAAAAATTCTTTATAACGGTTGCAATGCCGCCTTTCGCTTCTGGAGCTGGTCCGATCATTATGATGTTCGCCATATCTTACACCGCTTTTCACTTGAAATTTGATATAACATACTTTATTTATCACCATCTTATTATTTATGGTTTATCTATAACCGGTTAAACACCCTTGTCCATACCAGCGATTGAAAGACTACTGGCAAAACAATAAATCCGAAATTTCGTTTAATAAAACCCTATAAAGTAGCCAAAAAAAGCACCTATCTAATGGCCTTTTTAGCAGGGGGGACGATGAGCCTCCTTGGCGTCTGCACTTGTGAGGTCTCACCTGCCCGACTGTTCAGAAATCTGGCTACTCAGCTTCAATCAACCTCGAATTCTTTCGTTTCAAAAACAACTGATTTTGATCAGGAACATACCCTCATCATACGCATTAGGACGATTCAGAAGATTTTAGAGAATCTATTTTCATATAAAAATGGGTAAAATCTCTTTATTTTCCATAATAGTAAGCATCCTTTTTATTTTTATGATCATTTAAAATGGAACAAATTATTTTTCCATGCACTTGCTGCAAAACATGTACTGATTTTTTGGCATTCGTTTTACTTGTATATCCACTTCTAAAAACCAATATAGTACCATCAACTAAAGAGGAAATTATTTGCGCATCGGCAACTGCTAAAATTGGCGGCGTATCAATGATTATTTGTTCATACATCGTTAAGAGTTTCTTAAAGAGTTCTTTCATTTTTTTCGAGCTTAGTAATTCAGCCGGATTTGTTGATAGGAACCCTGCTGGCAGCACAAATAAATTTTCCACTTCGGTTTCTTCGACCGCCTCTTCAAGTTGTATTCTCCCTGTAAGTAATGCAGTCAATCCACCCGACCTTACTTCGGGGAAGAAATATTGAACAGAAGATTTCCGTAAATCACCGTCTATCAATAATGTCGATTTACCTTGCTGTGCGAATACAACAGCCAGGTTTGCAGAAACAACTGATTTTCCTGAATTCGGTTCTGGAGAAGTAATCATGATCGATTTGTATTGTGAATCAATACCCGAATAATCGATATTTGTTCTTATCACTCTAAAATCTTCAGAAACGAGTGACTTAGGATCAATTTTAGTGATTAATTTATTTTTATTTATTTTTTTTGTTGCTGTTCTTGGTTTCATTCTGCTCTCTCCAAAGTGAGATTTATCATCCATTATTAGGATTATTAATATTTCCGACTACCCCGAATACAGGTATATCAAGTAGATTAAGAATATCTTCTTCGTCTTTAATTTTATTATTCAATAACTCGTATGCACATGTTGAAATCAATCCAACAATAAGCGCAATGATTCCGCCGATGAAAATGACTAATGATTTATTCGGTGTAACCGGAATTGGATTTTTTGGAACTTCTGCTTTTGATAAAATATTAATATTATCAACCTTCATAACTTTCGATGTTATTTCTTTAAATGAATTTGCCACTTCGTTCACAATTAATGCAGCTTTTTGAGGATCGTCATCTAACACACGAATATTAATTATTTGTGAGTTCTCCACATTATCGACAGATATTTTATTTGCGAGTTCACTATAACTATAATCATTATCCAAGGCGTTATTAACGTCATTCAAAACTCGTTGGCTCTTTATAAGGACACTGTAAGTATTCACCAATCGTATAGCTGCTTCTATTTCTGGGTTCTGAAGTCCCTCTTTTACACTTTCAGATTGTGTAACTAATATCTGATTGCTCATTTCATACTTGGGAGTGGTAATTACGTAAATCCAAAAGGAAGCAATTGAAATACCGGCAATACAAAATCCAATCAGAAGAAATTTGTGTTTTCTCCAAATTTGCAAGATGTCTCTTAAACTTATCTCATTACTCATTTTTTCCCACCATCAGTAACTCACCCAATTTATTATTTTCGAGAATCTTCATACTGAAAAAATTAATAAACAGCCTGTAGAACATTATTCATTACACCAACTATCCATTTACCTCTTATCGCTTCCGTTCAGGTACAGTTAATTTCCATTCTGCCAGGGAATCTTTTTTAGGTTGGTATATAAATGTTACATTTTTAGTGTTCTTTGGAATCTCATAATAACCGGTTCCCTTCATTGACTTGCCAGGGGAAAGAACATCTCCGAAATTGTCTGGTTCCATTCCATAAGCTTCGTGAACTTTCCCATCTTGATCTTTTACTTTAAAATCATGGGCTCCAACACCATAGTCTGATTTGGACTTATTTTTAAATTCCATTTCAACTTCTAACATGATCATATCTTTTTTTTCTGATTGACTGTTTGAAACAACCAGGTTAGTTACGATCATATCTACCTTATTGCTTCTGATTGTTTTATTGATGTCACTTTTTTCAACATTTTTTTCCATCCCGCAAGCACTAAGTATTAGTGCTGCGATTAATAATACGATCGATAAATTAATTTTTAATGCTTTCATGGTTCCTCCTAGTTTATCTCTAAAGTATTTTGCCAAATCCTTAATGGGCACCACTTGGCAAAACCATTACTTTTACAGTTCTTAAAATTATCGACATATCAGTACCTATTGTTCTATTTTTAATATAATGTAAATCCAATTCGACCATCTCCTGAAAACTGAGTGCATTTCTACCACTCACTTGCCATAAGCCTGTACATCCTGGCGTTACCAGCAGTCTTTGCTTATCATAGGCAGTATATTTCTCAACTTCCCTCGGTAGAGGAGGGCGTGGCCCGACCAAACTCATTTCTCCTACTAATACATTCCAAAATTGCGGCAATTCGTCAATGCTTGTTTTACGAATGAACTTTCCGATTTTCGTAATACGCGGATCATCCTTCATTTTAAACATAGGTCCGGCAATTTCGTTATGCTGCACTATATCTGGCAGGCGTTTCTCTGCGTCTACTACCATCGAGCGAAATTTGTACATATAAAAACTTTTTCCGTTTTTACCCATTCTGACTTGCTTAAAAAGGATGGGTCCCTTCGGATTTTCAAGTATCACCAACAATGCTACCAAAATAAAAATAGGCAAAAAAATTACCATCCCTACTATTGCTCCTAACACATCAATGCTCCTTTTTACATTTAAGTACACTTTTTTATCATTAATCTGTTCTAGTAAGGGCTGCTTATCCTTATCTTTTCCACCAAATAGCCTTACCGATTCCATTCTTTTTTCCTCCTGCTTGTGATCCAAATATCCAATGTTCATTTATATACCAACATGCATGAATGAAGATTTATAATAGAATTCTGTAGTATTTAACCTCACATAGCGATCCTGAACACCTTACTTCCCATTAGGCAATCTGTTCGAAATTTTTTAACCATACCCCTTCACCAACTCAATAAAAATGCTTAATACTGCCAAAATCTATACTTGGGGGTATTGTATGATTAGCCTAATTGTGGCTTTCTATATAGGGATGGAAATTTTTCTATTACTCTATGGGTGTTTTTGTAATGATGCCATCATTCCCCCTATTATTCCTGTCGTTTATCTTTCTTAGAAAAACGCTCTCTATACACGAGCCACAAAAATGTGAAATTACCCAGAAAATAACGCTTAAACATACGTCTTGGCTCTTGTATAAAACGAACAAACCACTCCATGCCTATTTTCTGAACCCACTGAGGCGCTCTTTTTACATTGCCGCTTAGCACATCAAAGCTTCCACCGACACCCATAACAAAAGAGACATCCATCTGTTGTAAATGCCTTTTTATCCAGAATTCTTTTTGAGGACTTGGAAATGCCACAAATAGAACATCCGCAGATGATTCCTTAATGGCCTCAGCAATTTCATTGGATTCTTCATCTTTAAAGTAACCATTACGATATCCTGCCACCGTTAGATCGGGATGCTTATGTTTAGATGCTTTAACTACATTTTGAACAACTTCTTCCGTCGCACCCAAAAAATAAACTTTATATCCCTTTTCACTGCAAACTTCTAATAATTTCACGAAGATATCCACGCCCGTCACGCGTTCTACATTAGAATAACCGAGTATTTTTGCCGCTAATACAATAGAAATCCCATCTGCATTGATCAACCTACATTCGTTTATAATACGGCTTAATTTTTTATCCTTCCGCATTTGAATGATTTTGTTTGCATTTATTACCACATGCTGAGTTGGAGTATGACTTTGGATAATTTCATTTATAGATTCAATTGTCTGGTCAAAGGTCAGACAATCGAGTTCACTTCCTAACAAGTTAATTCTCAATTTTACTCACCTTAATTTAATATTTTCAAGATCTACAAGTTAGCTTTAACCATTCTTTTTTGAATCAGCATCATTACGCAACCCTCCATCTATTAAAGAAATGGGTGTGTAACATATGAATTTTTATAAAAATATTTAAAAAAGAGAGCAATAGATAAAACACTCAATTGCAAGTGTCTTATCTTTAGATACCTCATTAAGATCAATTACTCTCTTTTTATCGATCCCCTTACCCTTCTCTGTTAAGATAAGGGGATCTTTATGGGCTGAAATTGTTACCTCTCTGAAAAGGCATTTTTTATACTTCAACCTATAATCATTAATTGATTGTAACTTTTTGTTCTAGTAGTACTTTATCGTTAATAGAGTAGGCAGTGACCGTCACATCATCTGTCCTGGAAGTTATATTGCCCCCTACATAAAACGAGAAATCACCATTTGAAAGTGTTCCACCTGTATATTCTTTTCCATTGACTTTTACTTTAATATACCTAACATCACTTCTATATGTTCCTCTAAGGAACGTATCTTTTCTAAACTCAAAGGGATTTACATTTAACGCGGCAGTTGTGAATACCTGTATTGTTCTTTCCGCGATTTTGTTTCCAGCTTGATCATAACCAAAGACGACCACTGTATCTGCCGCACTTGTGATTTTACCAAATACATAGATATTAAATGTACCGTCTGAATTTAAGGTTCCGCCTCTAGCTTCGATTCCGTTCACGCTATAGCCTAAACTCTTAATATCACCTGTGAATTTACCCGTCAGGAACGAATCTTTGCTTAATTCATAACCATCAGCTGTTAACGTTCCTCTTCCAATTGGAGCCTTTATCGTCACTGGGCTTTGGCTGATTTTGTTTCCATTCCTGTCGTAGGCATATACAATCACTTTATCTGTGGCTGCTTTAATATTATTTAATGCATAAATCCTGAAAGTACCATCTGGATTCATGGTTCCGCCTCTAAACTCCATTCCATTTACACTATAGCCTAAACTCGTAATCTTACCTTTGAATTTCCCGGTAATGTAACTGTCTGTATTGAGATTAAAATCATTTGATGTCAGTTCCACTTCCAATAAATCCTTCGCTTTATCCACTAGATCCTGGAGACGTTCTTTTTCCGACCCGGCTGGCAATTTATTGATCGCAGCCTGAGCTTCGTCAACCGCGGCTTGATCGGTACTTCCCTTCAATGTGTCGAACTTATCATCCGTGAACAATCCTTCGACTTTGTTCTTCGCATCGTTCAAGTCCTTTTCGGCTTGTTCGTTCTTATTCAATAAATCTTGCGCGTTGTTCACTAAATCCTGCAATCGATTTTTTTCCGGTCCGGCTGGCAA
>NZ_JASJOM010000022.1 GCF_030271255.1 Peribacillus folii | reverse complement strand
CCAGCCATTCCGGCTGGTCTTTTTTTGTGATATGAAATCCTTATCCATGGTAGGTCAAACTGCATCAAAAAGGAAGCAGCCATAAGAACCCGAATAATGAAAATACTATAAGGAATAAGATTGGGTATACTATAAATGCAGCTTTTCGTGATAGATGAACGAATGGTGTCATACTTCTTTTATATAATCATAAACAGATGAAGGCATCTGGACAGAATTCTTCGTTTCTGTAGGGATATATGTTAAACTTAACTTAGTTCTGAAACTGTCATTGGGGGAATAGCCGATGGATACCTCTGCTAAAGATGAAATGATTTTTTCGTTTGCTGAATGGTTGAGAGACCAAGGCAAATCAGATAATACGATCAAAACGTATACTGGTGTCCTTTCACAGTTTTGTGACCAGACACAAAAAGAGATGCTGATGGAGATTCATTCTGAAGATGTTCAGGATTATCTTGATAATTTAGAAAATTGCAAGAAAAGTCCAGGAACAATTGAAAAACACTATATCGCCCTTAACGTATTCTTCAAATTCTTAGGGAAACCGCAAATAATGCTTCCGGTTGAGCGTAAGGTAAAAGAGTACAAGCATGAGGTGCCTGAGACTTTAAGTATAAAAGAGCAGGAAATCCTGTTAAGGGATATCGAAGCAGAAGGGAATTTAAGGAACATCGCCATCGTCTACCTGCTGTTGCATACAGGAATCCGTGTCTCTGAATTATGTGACTTGAATGGCTCTGACGTCATCATGGATAAAGAGCGAAATTACATATTAGTCAGGAATGCAAAAGGTGAAATCGATCGTTCCGTTCCCCTTACGCAATCCGTCATACAGCATGTAAAGAATTATCTAAACTCCTTGAAGGACAAAGCCGATCCATTGTTCCTTTCGAGTTATAATCAAAGGATCACTCCAAGGTCGGTTCAATATATATTGAAAAAATATAATGTGCATCCACATAAATTACGGCATACTTTTTGCCAAAGATTAGTGGATAACGGAATAGATGTCCAAACGATATCCAAGCTTGCCGGCCATAAAGATTTAAATGTGACGAAGCGTTATTTAAAGGAAAAATCGTTGGATTTGGAAGATGCGATTGACCAAACGTTCACAAAACATTGATTCATAAGAAGTGAAAAGGAAGGGATGCTCTTTCCTTTTTTTGTTTTTTAGAAGGTAAAGCATTTCCTTGGAAATGACGGGTTGCTACTCGCGGACTCTTTGGGAACAGAGAGCGTAATAAGGCTTTCATTTTTACAGTCGGTACCCTGTTAGTATAATGAAGTTGATAGGTTACAACAGTACAGCTCCCAGAGGCCCCGTAGCGGTCTTTTTTTATTTTTGGATGCACCAGTTGTACGCAAAACAGCCCCCTGCAGGGTCGGCCACTTATATTAAGTGGCTTCCTACAGAGGGCTGTTTGCAGTCATTTATTTAATTGTTTTTTTTCTTTTTTTTACCTAATTTCATGATAACTTCATAGACTACCGGTACGATGACAAGCGTCAGCAAGGTCGAGCTCACGAGTCCGCCGATAACTGTAATTCCCAGCCCTTGTGAGATCAAGCCGCTGCCTTCCGCTCCAATAGCTAATGGTATTAAAGCTCCGATCGTGGCCAGTGCAGTCATCAAGATCGGTCGCAGACGGGTAGATCCCGCCTCGAGCAGCGCTTCACGTGTCGAGAATCCGGATTCTTCATTTTTGATTACCCTGTCCACCAATACGATGGCATTGGTTACAACGATACCGATAAGCATGAGCACACCCATCATGGCTGAAACGCTGATGGTCTCACCGGCAATGAATAAGCCCACTAAAGCACCAATTACCGTGAATGGTAAGGAGAATAAGATTGCAATCGGTGCTAACCCGCCGTGGAAAGTGACGACAAGGACAAAGTAAACGATCGCAATGGCTGCCAACATGGCGATACCAAGCTGAGTGAATGATTCTTGGATATCTTCGGTCACTCCGCCATAGTCTACCGTGACACTTGCTGGAAGGTCTAATTTATCAACTTCTTTTTGTACTTCTTTTGTTACGGCTGCAACATCATCCGATTTGATTGTTGCGGAAACGTCCGCGTAAATTTTCCCGTCACGGCGGCTTATTGTATCGGATGCTTTGCCTTCCTCGATTTTAACAACGTCTTTTAAAGGCACTTCCATTCCCATTGGAGAAGTGATTTTCGTATTCTCAAGATCCTTTTTATCTTGGAATGTCTTTTCTTCCTTCTCTACATAAACTTTGACTTCTTCTCCATCTTTTTTGATGGTAGTGAGGGCATCATCTTTGTTTGAGTTTGCAATTGACATGCCGACTTGGGCAGCTGTTAGTCCAAGTTCACTTAGCTTCTTCTGGTCCGTCACGAGTGTATATTGCTCATATGCATCGGAAAGACTTGTATCGACATCCTTCAATTGGTCATTTTTCTTCATGATCTTTTGAATCTCGTCAATGACCGGTTCAATATCTTTTTGTGTATTTCCATAGACATAAAGAGTCGTTTCGTTGCTTGATGTGGAAGTGAATTCTTGTTGCTTCCACGTTCCTGGAGAGTCAAGGTTGGTCAGGTGTTTTATGATCTTTTCTTTCTTTTCCCCGAAGTTTTCGGTGTCTTCATCATAAAGAACATAGAAGAGGGCTGAATTGCTCGAGCCGCCCATCATGCCGCTCATCATGTTTTCGCCTAATGTGTATTGGACTGTCTTCACATCATCTTTATCCATGAGGTACTTTTCTACTTTTTCCGTTTCCTTTTCAATATCCTCTTTCAATTCCCCAGGTGCTGGAGTATAAGTGACGATGATCTGCTTTTCTTCATCAGCAGGCATGAAGCTGACGCCTATGCTTGGAATGAGGAACAAGCTGCCGATCAACAATACAATGGCTGTTCCGAATGTGATCAACTTATGGCTTAAGGACCAATTCAGTGCCCTGCGGTAGAATCCGGATAGCTTGCTTGGCTTTTCTTCATGTGATTTCAATTCTTTTTGGGAAAGTCCGTTTTTAAATAATGAGTCTGCCATGGCTGGTACAAGAGTGATGGCAATTACTAATGATGCGACCAATGCAAACACCATCGTTAATGCGAAGGGCATGAATAGCTCGCCAACTGGACCAGTAACGCTTGCTAACGGCAGGTATACGGCTACAGTAACGATCGTTGATGAAAGGATAGGGATGAACATTTCCTTAGTGGCGGAACGGATCAATTCGCCGCCTTTCAATTTTTCGCCTTTAAGTGCCATTCTTCGATAAATATTTTCGATTACCACAATGGAGTCATCGACGACCCGGCCAATCGCAACTGTCATGGCTCCCAATGTCATGACATTTAATGAGATATCCATTTGCTTGAGCACCAAAAGGGCAGCCAACAAAGATAATGGAATCGAAATGACGGAGATCAGGGTCGTTTTGAAGTTTCTTAGGAAAAGCATGATTACGATGACAGCAAACAGACAGCCGAAAATGGCCTTGCTAATCATGGTTTCAACAGAATCCTTGATCGGTTTGGCTTGGTCGAGCGTAGTATGTGCGGTTACCCCTTTGAATTCATCTTTAAAATTAGAAACTTGGTCTTGCACTTCTTCGACGATGGCGACTGTGTCGGCATCGGGCGATCTTGTAACTTGAATTCCGATTGATTCATTGCCGTTCGTCTTCGAAATGGATTCAGCCTTCCCGATGATTTTCACTTCGGCAATGTCCGATAATTTCACACTTTGCATTTGGGGAGCAGCTGGTGCCGTTTCCGGGCCCGCTTGATTAGCTGGCACTTGTCCCTGTGCTGGTGCTGTTTGTGTCGGCGCTTCTGATTGTGAGCCGCCGGTTAAAGGGATGTCAATATTTTTCAAGTCTTTGAGCGTTGAGATGTTTCCATCAACCACGATCGTTTTTTCTTTATCGTCAAAGTTATATAAGCCAAGAGGCATGTTGACATTTGCCGCTTGGATGACCTTTTTTACGTCTTCTTCATTGAGCCCATATTGTGCCATCTTTTTTTGATCGAACTCAAGGCTGCCTTCATTAACCTGCTGTCCTGAAATCGTTACGGATGTCACCCCGTCAATTCCTTCAAGCTTAGGAACTAACACATCTTCTACATTTTTTGTCAGGGCAGGCAAATCAGAATCTTTATCGGTTATACTAAGAGCAACAACGGGGAAAGCGTTCAATTCCAATTTCGAAACGCTGGGTTCTTCCACACCATCAGGCAGTTCAAGCTTCTCCAATGCTTCTTTCACATCTTTTACAGCATCGTCCATATCCGTGTCATAATCATATTGCAATTGGACGGAGGAAACATTGGCCATGGAAGACGAACTGACCAATTCAACTCCTGATAGATTAGTGACCTTTTGTTCAATTTGGTCTGTGAGTTTATCAGCCACTTCTTCAGGTGCAGCTCCGGGATATACGGTGGAGACGCTTATTAAAGGAGTGGAGATATTTGGAATGGTTTCTTGTTTCATGTTTAAACCGGAATATAAACCTGCTGCAACAATGATGATTGTCAGCAACCAGATTGCCAGTTTATTCTTTAAAGAAAATTTAATTATCGAGTTCAAGCTGTTTACCCTCCATAGATAATATTGTGACCAGCCGGTCATAGAATCAAATATAAAGCATATCAATTGTGATTGCAACAGATAGTAATCCTTAGTTATATCGTTGTGATTTCAATGGTTTTGAGATACAATGTGGATGACGTGACCAGTTGGTCATATGCAGACAATTTTCAAAGGATGGATGAACCGAATGAATGAAAAACATAAAATGATCATAGATAAATCGGTAGAGCTTTTCTCGGAGAAGGGATATCATTCGACCTCTGTTCAAGAAATTGCCGAACAGTGCGGGATAGCAAAGGGATCTTTTTACAATTACTTTAAATCGAAGGAAGAATTGCTCGTATCCATTTTTAGGTACTTCTATGAAGCCTTGACGGACGCGCTGCTCGATTTGGAGCTTGATGCTTCTTTATCCAATGAAGACAGGTTTTTAGGGCAAATATCCGTTCAAATTGAGCATATGACGGGGAATACGAAATTAATTCAGATGCTGATGCAGGAACAAATGGTCCATATCAGTAAAGAATTGGATCAGTTTTTGCATTATATCCATCAAGAAGGGGTCATTTTCTTCAAGCGTAAAATCATGGAGCTATACCCGAAGCTGCCTGAAGAATTCCTTCCGGACTGCACGGTCATGCTGGACTCCCTGTTCAAAGGATATATGGGCTTACTTATGAGAAAAAAAGATGCATTTGAAGCGGAGTTGTTTCCTGCCTTCATTTTGAATCGGCTGGACTCGATCATCGCAAGCCTCCAAACGATGGAAGACCCATTATTGAAGCGTTTTCCATTGCTGAATTGCCATTTACATGACTTGAATCCAAAAGAGGAAATCCTTTTGATCATCACGAAACTATTGGAAACGGAAATCCGCAAAGAAGAAGGAAGTGAAGCGAATAAAAATTCAAAGGCTTTATGTGCGATTCAAGAAGAGTTATCAAAAGGTAAGCCAAGTTCAATAATATTGGAGAGCCTTTTATTATTCCTGGAAAAAAGGGATAGGAAGGGCTCGTTGTATCCCAAGCTGATCTTAACGCTGAAGGAATATATAACGATGATATGAATGTATTAGAAAAAGGGGCGCCATGCCCCTTTTTTCATTCAGTCATGAGTACGTTTCAAATGTTACGGTTTAGGAAAAAGTATAGGTAGTGAAATTCGATTACGGCAGGGGGGATAGAGCATGAAATGGAAAAAAGGGATGTTGATTTATAACGAAAAAGCCGGGAATCACAAGCTGACGAGAAACCTCGAGGGATGTCTTCCGGTGATTGCCCCGCATATTGATGAGCTGCTTGTTTTGAAAACCAAGGAAAAAGGCGATGCACAGCGTTTTTGCTTGAATTATGGTGAAGACATGGATGTTGTATTCGTTTTAGGTGGAGATGGAACAGTCCATGAGTGTGTAAACGGTCTGTCGCCACTCGGGAAGCGGCCTTTGTTTGGGGTTTTACCTGGAGGGACCTGCAATGATTTTTCCAGGACCTTGAACATTCCCCAAAATGTTCGTCATGCTGCGGAAGCCCTTGTTAATGGAAAGGTCCGCCCCATTGATATCGGCATGGCCAATGATGCTTATTTCTCTAATTTCTGGGGAATCGGACTTGTTACCGATACATCGAACAATATTGATGATCAGGAAAAAAGCCGGTTCGGAAAAATAGGTTACTTATTAAGCGCAGTTAGGACGCTTGGAGATAATGCCGCTTTTCCCTTCAAAGTCGAATATGACGGGAAGCAATTGGAAGGGGAGGCGCTCATGATCCTGGTGATGAATGGATCATTCATCGGGACCAACTTATTGCCTTTTCCGATGGATCCAGATGATGGTAAATTAGGCGTTGCCATTTTGGAAAATGCTAGCTTTAGCACTTTTTTAGAGATAATAACGAAGAATGGTGCTTGGTCCGAAAATCTGGGTTCGGATTCCGGAGTGACTTATGTACAGGCCAGTACTCTTACAATCGAAACGAAGGCCCCGCTTAACGTGGATATGGATGGGGAAAACTATGGGCGGACTCCTGCAGGAATAAAAGTGCTTGAGCATCATTTATCGGCATTAACCCCTAGTTAGATAAGCGGTTAATCATTGATTTTTGTTGTTATGATTCCTTATATCTGCAAATGTTTCCAAAATAAGATAAAATGTAAGGAGAAAGAACAATTTTTGCAGGAGGAACACATATGATTTACCAGGTCAGGTTGCTAAAGGGCATTTTTGAGCCGTACAGGAGTCGTTATCAGCTGCAAAATGCTGAGGCTGTCACTCGGCTTGGAAGTAAATTGCTAGTATTATATTTTCTGAGTCTTATCGTATTTGCCGTTGGTGGTTATTTTGGGATTGGTTCCGAATCCTTCTCCAAACAAATTACGGCAATGAATGCGAATGAATTCGAGATGGGAAAGCTGCTGATCATGGGCGGCAATATGGTTTCCGGTCTCCTATACCCAACCTTATACATATTCTTGGCGTCTCTGTATTTTTGGATTTTCGCTGAAGTGCCATACATAAAAGTAGTGATCCTCCAAATGATCCTATTTTGTTTGCAGTTATTGGAAAAGGTGTTACTGATGCCCTTATTGATTTTGCTTGATATAGGCAACGATGGCAATCCTTTTTCCTTCGGAGTCATTAGTCAGCATTTTCTAAGCAATGATTATTTTATACATGTTTTCAGTGAGTTCACCATTTTTCAAATCCTTATTATTTTCCTGCAATATTTCTATCTAAAGGAATTTTCAGAACGGAATAATCATTTGATCTTTATTTTAGTTGCGCTATTCTATGTGGCCACATGGTTTGTTAAAGCCTTTTTGGCATACATTCATGTGGGAGTATTTGTCTAAGGCGGGTGAAGGGGAATGAATGGAAAGTGGAAGATTGCAGCAGCCTCCGTTGCGTCAATCGTTTTAATAACCGTTAACTTATACCTTATAGAAAAGAAAGAGAGCAAGGTGGAACGAACCGTTTTCGTGGACAGCTGGACGAAGGTGAAAAAAGATACCATTACGGCCATCATTCAAACAAAAGCGATAGTGAAACCAGCAGATGTGCATGATATTTATTTTGATGCCAAGAAAAACGACTTCCAAAAATTCCTCGTAAAAGAGGGCGATGCCGTTACGGCTGGCGCTTCATTATTCGAGTATACGACAACGGAGCTTGATAAGCTTAAGGCGGATTTATCAGCCGAGAAAACGGCTGCTGAAGGAGAACTCTCCGGGATTGATCAATACATAGCGAAGTTGAGTGCCTATCAAGCGAACCTGGACCGTGTTCCTGATAAAGCGGTCATCGATGATTCGGTGGAACAAAAGTTGAATATCGATATAACGACTGACTCCTTGGATCTTATTAAAAGTAACATCGAGCAGGAAATGTACAAGCAAGAGCTTGAAAAGAACCGTTTGAACGAAAAAGTGAAGATGTTAAGTGCCAAGCTAAGTTCAATCGAAACCCAGAGCGGCGCGGTCGAGACGACAAGTGAGGCTGATGGCATTGTGAAGAATATCAACAAAAACCTTACTAATCCCATCATATCCATCGCTTCGGCAAATATGGGAATTGAAGGGGATTTCTCGGAAAGTGAAATGAAAAAGGCTGAAGTGGGCATGACTATAAAGGCAACCGCTCCCGATTTAAAAAAGGAATTAAAGGGGAAAATAAGCCGCATCCATTCTTATCCGGCAGAGGAGCCTACATTAAAAAAGGATAACAGGTTTCCATTTCAGGCTATGATCGAACAGGAAGGCGAGGGAACGGAGGCATTGATGGTGGGATCCAAGGTCAACTTATCCGTTATAACCGATGAAAAGGCTGGTGTGCCTTCCGTCCCTGCAGCGGCTGTTCACCGAACCAAAAAACCACAGCTCTATAAATTGACGAAAAAGGGCTATGTGGACAAATATTATGTAACATTGGGCCTGAAGGCTGAAGGCAAGCAGGAACTTATCAAGGGACCTGCGGTTGGCGATGTCATCCTGATGGAGCCGGCAAGCGTGATGAAAAACCATTCTCATTTTATTACGCCCGTGCGCTTTGGCAAAGTGAAGATAAATACTTACAAGAAATTCACCACTAGGGAAAAGGTGAGATACCTGTTGCTCGGCATCCTTGAAAAATGATTGTAAGCGAGCTTGAATTATATATCGGTATAATATATATGGATAAATCAAGAAAAAAAATTTTGCTCCAATGATAAATTATGCTGAATTTTCAGACATGTTTAAAGATTTTTTATATGTTGGACGAGAATAAATATTTACAGATTAAAGTTTTTAGTATAATATTTTATTATAAGTTAATTCGCTTAATCTTATTCAAGAACGGGGGACCCAACTTTGTGGATTTTATCCGCTAGGGGTGAATTCAGAAATGAAAGGGCATTTGTGTTTCCAATTCCTAACCCGACAGCTAACCTCGTCAGCGTCTTTAAGGGAACATGTGTGAATATTCACGCCAATAAGAAATCGACACATGAAGTGTCTTTTTTTTCGGCGTAAAGATAGAGTTTTTCAAAAAAAGAAAAATTACTTTCTTTCTATTAGTATCTGTTTCCCTTACCGAGACAAAACGTTTTTGCAGCAAAGACTTTATAGAAGGTGAGGAAAGTACATGAAGAAATTATTTAAATTAAGTTTAGCAAGCCAGATATTCATTGGTTTAATTCTAGGGATAATCGTTGGAGCCATTTTTTATGGTAATGCGACAGCCCAAAGCTTTTTACAGCCATTCGGGGACATTTTCCTAAGAATGATCAAAATGATTGTTGTGCCAATCATCGTATCAAGCCTGATCGTTGCGGTTGCAGGTGTTGGTGATTTAAAAGCGGTAGGTAAACTGGGTGCGAAATCACTTTCATACTTTGTAGTGGTAACCCTTACAGCGATTGCTGTTGGTCTGATTTCAGCCAATATCATCCAGCCTGGTGCCGGTGTGAATATGAATAATCTGGAACAAACAGATATTTCCACGTATGTTGATACAGCAGAAACGAAGCAGCACGAATCATTTGTTGACACACTTGTTCATATCGTACCATCCAATCCGGTAAAAGCCATGGTGGAAGGCGATATGCTGGCGATCATTTTCTTCTCCGTGTTGTTTGGACTAAGCATCGCGGCTATCGGTGAAAAGGGTAAACCTGTTTTCCGTTTCTTCCAAGGGACGGCAGAAGGAATGTTTTACTTAACTAATATGGTCATGAAATTCGCTCCTATCGGCGTATTTGCCCTAATCGGAGTCACCATTTCCAAGTTCGGTTTAGAGTCTTTAATTCCATTAGGTAAGTTAGCGCTTTCTGTATACGGTACCATGATTTTCTTTGTTATCGTTATTTTGGGGCTGATTGCAAAATTTGTAGGATTCAACATTTTTACGTTAATCAGGCTTCTGAAGGCGGAATTGATTCTTGCGTTCTCGACAGCAAGTTCAGAGGCCGTTCTTCCGAAGATCATGGAAAAAATGGAAAAAGCGGGATGTCCGAAACATATTGCTACATTCGTTATCCCGACAGGATATTCATTCAACCTTGATGGTTCCACTTTATATCAAGCGTTAGCAGCTATCTTCATCGCTCAAATGTACGGAATCGATTTGAGTGTGTATGAGCAAATTACATTAATGCTAGTGCTGATGATTACATCCAAGGGTATTGCCGGTGTTCCTGGTGTTTCCTTCGTCGTTCTTTTAGCGACATTGGGAACGGTTGGTATCCCTATTGAAGGTTTAGCATTCATTGCTGGTATCGACCGTATTCTTGATATGGGACGTACAGTAGTTAACGTTATCGGCAATTCACTTGCTGCAATCGTCATTTCTAAATGGGAAGGTCAATTCAATCCACCTTCCGCAGAAGAATTAAAACAAGTATCTTAATGCCGAAAATCCAGAGTGATGAGTCACTCTGGATTTTTTTTGTTCCAGAAACCCAGGTTCTTCGATCCGGTCATTTTGCCATTCAACGTTTTTTATAAGAAAAAAATATGCCTGGTTTGAACATTAAATGGTGGTGGAAGTGAACTTGTTCGATGAGGATGAATATTCTCGGTCATATAACCTGCGTCAAATCCAAAAAGTTTGTTAAAATAACAGTAATTGATTTCAAGTCCGGAGGGGGTCAGGTTATGAAAAATGAAAGCGATGATATATTATACATGCATATGCAAGCTTCCGAACGGTTTGTCCTTTTTAATGGACTCGAGTTTAGGCAATTTGCCCACTCACTGCCATCTCCCTTGGATTCCATCTTATTATTGAAGCACCAATTCGATGGCGGCGAATACAATTTGAATGTGCTGCTTGAGAGCGCAGGATCAGAGGCCATCGCCAAGCTTCTTAAAGACAACGTCCGAGCATATGGCGATTTTTGCTGGATCGATTTTGAAGAGGCGGAAGGACTGGATGAACTGGATGGTAGGGAGCTGGCTGAGCTTTTATATTTAGGTCATACCAAGACCCATTTGCAGCCTCCTTTTTTTCGTAAATTGGGTAACCAATTCGTGTACCTTGCCCAGGACGACGGATGGTTCAACAAGGTCTATTTTCGATCTCTTTCGTCGTTTTATTTAATGTTGGGAAGCTTGATACCATTCAAGCTGGAGCTGCTGAAAGTCGAGCGGACGTGGCTCGGAATCCGAAAGAAAAAAGAGTTGACGCCAATCCCCATGGAGGTCATTTCCACGTTGGTTCCGATACTTGCCGAGGGTATGGTCATTTCATTTCGGGATGTTAAATATTCAAGAGCGAAAATAGAGGTCCCGATTTGGGTTGTGGGGGATTATTTGAATATGGATGAAATGCAGGAGGACTTCTCTGACCGGAATAGTGAGATGCCGGATCTCTTCATCACCTTCAGCAGAAAAGAGAAAACATGGGATTGTGCCATCAAAAAAAAATTCCGACAGTAAAAATTTCACCTCCTCCTGAAATTTTTAGTCGTTAGACTTACCTTCTCATGCATAAAAGACTAAGGGGGATATTGTGAGCGGCTGCCCTTAGTAATGATTGGAAATGCATCGATGAGGGAAGTTTCGCTTTTCCCGTTTTGGTGTTAAATGATACAATGAAAATGGTTAAAAGAATATTGGAGGGTAATAACTCATGAAAACTAAACTTGGTTTGCTTTATGGTGGAAAATCTGCGGAGCATGATGTTTCTATGCAGACGGCTTTAGCGGTCATTAAAGCTCTCGATTTAGCAAAATTTGATATATATCCGATTTACATAACGAAAGAAGGTTCCTGGATAAATGGACCGAAGTTAACGAAACCTGCCGAAAATGTCGAAGCTTTGATTTTTCTGCCTGAAAAGACGACATCTCCGCTTGCATTACAAGCACATTCAACTGATGAAAATAGTGAATCGTCTGGATATGACGTCATTTTCCCGTTGCTTCACGGACCTAATGGAGAGGATGGCACGGTTCAAGGAATGCTGGAGCTGTTGAATCTTCCTTATGTAGGGAATGGCGTTTTAGCGTCGTCGGCTGGAATGGATAAAGTGATCATGAAAAACATCTTTGCTCATGCAGGACTTCCGCAAGTGAAATACACGTGGTTCATTCGCTCCGAATGGGAGGCGAATAAGGAAGCGGGCATTAAAAAGGTGACAGAAGAACTAGGGTACCCTTGCTTTGTTAAGCCGGCTAACTTAGGTTCCAGTGTCGGCATCAGCAAATGCGATGATGCCCAAAGCTTGGAAAAAGCGGTGGCGGAGGCTTTCCAATTCGACCGGAAGATCATCATCGAAGAAGGAGTCGTTGCCCGCGAAGTGGAGTTTGGGATTCTTGGCAATGATGATCCCGCTTGTTCGGTGGCAGGGGAAATCATTCCTAAAAAAGATTTCGCCTTCTATGATTACTCAGCTAAATACGAGGATGGTAATTCAGCAATGGTCATCCCGGCCGAGATCAGTGAAAGTGAATATGCCGCATTATCCGATATGGCAATCAGGGCCTTTAAATCATTGGATTGCTCGGGACTGGTCAGGGCTGATTTCTTCTTGACCAAAGAGGGTGAAATTTATATTAATGAAGTGAATACAATGCCTGGATTCACCCCTTATAGCATGTTCCCGTTATTGTGGAAGCATACGGGCGTCGACTATCCAGCTCTAATTGAAAAACTCGTGAAGCTTGCATTGGAACGTCATCACGAAAAACAGCAAATCAAATATACAGTCTAAGCATCAGGGGATATATGATGCACCCTCACAACCCGTTAATGGACTTTTTTTGACGGGTCCAAATTAGCAGGAGCCGGCAATTCACTGGTTTCTGCTACATTTGGTTAAAGGGTGGGAGAGCGGTTAACGTTTCGCAGAATGTAGGAGGAACAAAATGATAAAAAGAACGTTAAAACAAGTGCAAGAAATGGCAGCTGGGCTGAATGATATCACTTCATTTCAATCCATGGGAATTCAAGGGGTCACCATTGATTCAAGAACAGTTACAGAAGGATGTTTGTTCATTCCGCTTAAAGGTGGGCAGGTTGACG
This sequence comes from Peribacillus folii, assembly GCF_030271255.1. Lineage (GTDB taxonomy): Bacteria > Bacillota > Bacilli > Bacillales > DSM-1321 > Peribacillus. The sequence goes on along the minus strand of NZ_JASJOM010000022.1, from coordinate 21,398 downwards.
GGCACCAATATGTCAAGCAGGCATTGGCAGACGGGGCGGCAGCCTCTTTTTGGCAAAAGGATGTTCCGAATCCACCGACCGATTTACCGTTAATCTTTGTCGAGAATACTGAAAAAGCACTGCAGGAGTTAGCGCGTTCCTATCGTACTCAGCTGAATATAAAGGTCGTGGGGATTACAGGAAGCAATGGGAAAACCACGACGAAGGATATGACCGCTGCGCTGCTTGCGACCACTTACAAGGTTCATAAAACGAGCGGGAATTTCAATAATCATCTCGGTTTGCCGTTAACGGTGCTTTCGATGGAAGAGGATACCGAAGCTGCCGTTCTGGAGATGGGGATGAGCAGCCGGGGTGAAATCGAGTTTTTATCCAAAATGGCAAAACCTGAAGTAGCCATCATTACCAATATCGGCGAATCGCACTTATTGGATTTGGGGTCGCGAGAGGAAATTGCGAATGCAAAGCTGGAGATTGTCGAAGGCTTGGCCAAGGAAGGCGTGCTGATCTATCACGGAGATGAACCGCTGCTCCGCAATCGGATCAAAAAGGATTTCCTTGATTTGAATGTGCTATCCTTTGGCCGGACCGAACAAAATGATCTGTTTCCACAGCTGATCACACAAGGGGCCGATAGTACTTCATTTACCATCGCATGCGATGGTACGGAAGCTGAATATGAAATACCCGTTTTAGGTCATCATAATGTTCTGAATGCATTGGCTGCCATTTTGGCTGCGAAGAAGTTGGGCGTCGGTGATTCCTCAATCCGAAAAGGTTTGTCGGCCATACAGTTAACCAATATGAGGATGGAATTGGTAGAGGGTGCAAAAGGGCAGAAAATCATCAATGATGCCTACAACGCAAGTCCAACCTCCGTTAAGGCTGCCATCGAATTGATCGAGGGTCTATCCGGTTTCGAAAACAAGATCCTCGTTCTGGGAGACATGCTGGAGTTGGGGCCTCAGGAGAAAGATTTTCATTTAAAAATTGGTGAATTGATTTCGAGTGAACGAATCGATAAGATTTTCACGTATGGCCCTTTAGCCGAGTTCATTGCCCAGGGGGCAAGCAAAGCCTTTTCTTCAGAAAGGGTTCAAGCTTTCCATGATAAGCAGAAGCTAATAGCAGAGCTGAAATCGACGACACAGGCAAATGATATCATTCTTGTGAAGGCATCCAGGGGAATGAAGCTTGAGGAAGTCGTTCAAGCATTACAGAAATAGAGATGAAATAAAAAGGCCGTTACCTATTGCTGCAGACAACTCGGGGACCAAGGAGTTTGTCTGCAGTTTTTTTAGGTGCGCTGCCTTTTTTTCGCTGCACTCCCTGCTCGGCTTATCCTCTTGTGTTGTTTCTGTTAGCCGTTCCTTTCACATCATCTATACAATAGAAAGAAGGCCCATGAATCGGCCCGTTATCATTGCTAAAAAAGTATACCGGCAATGATGCTGATATCATCATCGATTTCGGAGTGTTTCATCCTTGATAGCAAGAGTTTCTTTAACAGGTCGTTCGTAGAGAGATGAGCGCTGTCGATGAATTCCTTCTCGATGCAGTCCGTTCGTCCGGCGGCGGTAGGGCTTGGAGTGTTGGAGAGGCCATCTGAATAAATCATGAAACGGCTTCCGGGTTCGTAGTGAAACACCACTTTTTTTACAGGCATATCCTGAATGCGCCCTATAGGGTCGGCACCTTCATACAGCTTGAGAATAAGATTGGAGTGGGGGGCATGCAAAATGGCTGGGGGATGCCCGCAGTTCACATATTCGATGACTCGTTCCTTTGTATCAATATAGGCAATGAAGGCTGAAAAGCAGGCATTGATCGTATCTTCCGTGTGCCTTCCGTGAAATAAAGCCTTCATATGTTTGTTCAGTTCATTGGTTATGATGAGAGGATCCCGTATCCGTTTGATCAGCTCGGGCATCAAGGTGCGGATGGACATGTGTATAAGTGCCGTATGGATTCCTTTGCCGCACATATCGGTCATGATTAACGCATATTGGCCTTCACTAACCTCGTTCCAGAAGAATAAATCGCCTGACAAGTCAGTGGCGGGCTGAGAAAGTCCTTTGATCTCGATCTGATCATTTTGGACTGGTGTAGGTAAGCACAAATGTTGAAAGCCCTTTGCGATCCGCAGGCTCCTTGCTGAATTCTGATTAATCTTTTCAAGTTCCTGTCCCCTCATTTTAAATGAGAACAAGTGCATGCTGATATTTTGCAGTGATGTTAATTTGATGTTGATTTCCACCGGATCAGCAGGAATGGGAATGGTCAGGTAGAATGTCCTTTTAGGTAATGCTGGAGGGGACTTCATTTCCTTCGTCCGTTTGTAAATGAATAAAATGGGAATTTCAAGAGTTTCGGCCAAGTTGAACAAGGCCGTTTGCTGCCAGGAATTTTTTGAAATGTGCAATGGCAATATGAATAATGTTTGCATGAGATCAGTTGATTCCTGAAATAGATGCCTTTGCTTTATTGGGTTTTTCAGAAAGATCACTTTCTTGTTCATTGCTTCTAACAACAGAGAAAACTCCCTGCATATAGGTATATCTAATGAGTAAATATTCATAGAACCTCCCGGATATTAAGTGTCTAGGTCAATCATACTGCAATTTAAGCCGGATTTATCTGTTTTTTTATAGGATATTGAATTATTATGCATTCGTTGTGCTTAAGTACCTAGAAACATAAAGGGGACAGCGATAATCGAGTAATGAGGATAGTGTATTGGAATGGTTGGTGAAACTATTTTGCCGAAATACATATCCTATAACAGGCGAAACATTTTCCGATAAGCTGTGCTGGGTGAATAAAGAATCCTCACCGTTCCATTTGGTTATAGTAAAAATGTACCTTTTAATGGACCCCGTTGTTTCGCATCGAAAGATGGAAATTTAACATCGCCCTCTTAAACGTGGTATAGAGCGATTTTTGATATTTCGGCGCGTTCAAAAATTGTTAGGAAAGAAGAGTGGGTCGATATCCTTTATTGCATTAACAGTTTGAAAATGGTAATATGAAGTATGAGTTTAAATGTCTTATCATTGATGATTAATTCAATTAATCTGGTTGAGGCAACAAAATTGTATGTTCTTACATGTTTCATGAGTTCATTCTTGAGATTATTTTAGATTAAATAGGCCGCGCGTCTGGTCATATATAAAAGCTGTATCTTTTTGGCGGCTTTAGTAGCTAATAGGGAATCAAGCCGCATTTAAGCGCTTTTCCACTTCTGCAAATCCTCAACGCACCGGGCCTGTTTTGTATAAGGATCTTGGCTCTCGTCAAGTTTTGTTCATACAGTCTTTTAAGCCTGTGGAATAAGGTGCAGCAGCCCTCACCTGAATAAAACGGTAACACCCGTTTATGCTACTTTTAATTTTCCATATTGAATTTAATTTTGGTTACATTCACTTTTAAAAAGAAGAGCGTATGTTAAAAATAACTTCACACGTGCGCGAAGCTAAAAATGCCAGTTAATGCTTGTACTGGTATATTTCCTTTTTAAAAAATCATATTGAGTTCATTTGAACTAAAAGGCAGACATACTTTTAGGTGATAATGATAAACTTTTTCATAAGAGATAAAGTAGAACATCCGTCATGATGATGAGGATTTGAACTAAACATCTGTGCATCATTCTTTGAATGCACGTGTAAATTTAAGATAAAAAAAGGAGTACGAAAACATTGACATTGTTTAGCGAATTAGGATTAGATAGAACATCTATGAAATCAATAGAAAAAATGGGATTTGAAGAAGCGAGCCCGATTCAAGCCCAAACGATTCCTCTAGCACTTGAAGGTAAAGACATCATCGGTCAAGCGCAAACAGGAACAGGTAAAACGGCAGCTTTCGGTATCCCGTTGATGGAGAATATCGATATCAATAATGAAAACGTGCAAGGGATCGTCATCGCTCCTACACGTGAGCTTGCCATCCAAGTTTCTGAAGAGCTTTTCAAGCTTGGTTATGGAAAACGCGCTCGTGTTCTAGCGGTTTACGGTGGACAAGATATCGATCGTCAGATCCGCGCATTGAAGAAAAAACCACATATTATCGTTGGTACACCTGGTCGTCTTCTGGACCATATCAAACGTAAAAATATTAAATTGGGCGGAGTTCATACTGTAGTTCTTGATGAAGCAGATGAAATGCTTAACATGGGATTCATTGAGGATATCGAATCAATCCTTTCCACTGTTCCTGACGAAAGACAAACATTGCTTTTCTCAGCGACAATGCCTGATCCGATCCGTAAAATCGCTGAAAGGTTCATGCATGAGCCAGTTCTTGTACGTGTAAAAGCGAAAGAAATGACAGTCGATCGCATCGAGCAATATTACTTGGAATTAAAAGAAGGGGAAAAATTCGATACACTTGCTCGACTTCTTGACATCCAAACACCGGATCTTGCGATTGTCTTCGGACGTACGAAACGTCGCGTCGATGAGTTGGCTTCTGCCTTGAATATTCGCGGCTATATGGCTGAAGGAATTCATGGTGACCTTAGTCAAGCTAAACGTCTTTCCGTATTGAAAAAATTCAAAGACCGCAGCATCGATGTGCTTGTTGCTACTGATGTGGCTGCACGCGGACTTGATATTTCCGGTGTAACACACGTATACAACTTTGATATCCCTCAAGATCCAGAAAGTTACGTTCACCGTATTGGGCGTACAGGTCGTGCGGGTAAACATGGTATTGCTATCACGTTTGTAACGCCTAGAGAAAGAGGTCAGCTGCATGCGGTTGAACATACAACAAAAAAACGTATGGAAAAACTTAAAACTCCAACATTGACTGAAGCGTTGGAAGGTCAACAAAAAGCAGTTACCGAAAAAATCCTTTCTACAATCGAGAATGATGATTTAACATTATATCTTGGTCAAGCGGAAGAATTATTGCAAAAACATAATGCGACTGACCTAGTGGCAGCTATGCTTAAATCAATGACGAAAGAACCGGATCAAACGCCGATCAAGTTAACCGAAGAATCTCCATCCCCAATGCGCCGCAATCGCGGGGGAAGCTCTTCCAATAACAGACAGCGTAATGGCCGCAGTTCTTCAGGCAGGAAAGATTACGGAAGCGGATCAAGCAAACGCCCAAGTTCAAACCGTAAATCTAATGGCTACGGAAACCGGAGCACAAGCCAAAAAAGGGAAAAAACAAATAAAATGTAATTGATATGGAATGCCGCTCATTTGAGCGGCATTTTTTTATGTGCATAAAGTCCGCCAGGTTTGCCGGAATGAATTGTTCAAAAATGTGGGTTAATTGAGGTCGTAAAATTATAGTATAATGGAGGAAAGGAGCAGGCTGGATGATGCTGCATTGAAATATATCCCTATGCGGAAGAGGAGAGCTCATGGAACTTGAAAATCGTATCTCGAATAAAGCCCTGACAGTCTGGAAAATCAGTGGACTGATAGGATCTTCAATCACCTGGATTATTTGCATTGCGATATTCACGCTTACCGTTTTTTTTGAATGGACCTATTGGGTTTTTGGAGGAGTGGTCATCCTTTCGATCATTCAGTCGTATTTGACGATCTTCTTGATGCCGTCGGTAAAATGGAAAAGATGGCGGTATGAAGTGCGAAATACGGAAATTGATATCCAAAGCGGCATATTCGTCATAAAAAGAACACTCATACCGATGATTCGGGTTCAGCATGTTGAAACGAAGCAAGGACCTTTGTTAAGAAAATACGATTTGGCCTCCGTAGAAATTTCGACTGCGGCAACCATGCATGTCATACCTGCGCTCGATCTTGCAGAGGCGGATGAATTAAGGCACTATATTTCCAGAATGGCCAGTGTGGAGGAAGAAGATGTCTGAACCTAAAAGGCTTCACCCTGTTGCTGTATTGCTAAACATTTTGAAATCAATCAAGGAGTTAGTCGTCCCCTTCGTATTGGTGATCGTGATTCCTGGGAGGAACGAAGGAATTCCTGGATGGGTACAACCGCTAGCCATCTCCGTTATTGTCCTTTTCCTGATCATTCATGCATTCCTGCAATGGCTTCGTTTCACTTATCGGATGGAAGATGGCGAATTTAGAATCGAGTCTGGGGTGTTTGTAAGGAAGAAACGGTATATAAAGCTTGATCGGATACATAGCATAGATATATCGCAGGGAATCATCCAGCGAATATTCCGGCTGGTGAAAGTCAATATCGAAACGGCAGGAGGAACCCAGGCTGATGCCGTTTTATCGGCAATCGGCAAACGTGATGCCGGGCGCATCAATGCTTTCATAAGCACTGAAAAAAACAAAACAGCGATTGATGTTCCTGAAATGGAAAAAGATCGTCACTCCCGTCACGAAGGAGCGGTGGAAGCTTCTTCGGTTTATAAGCAGACGTTGCCGCAATTAGTCGCCATGGCTGCCACCTCGGGAGCGGTAGGAGTCTTTCTATCCGGTGCCATCGCTTTTATCTCACAGTTCGATGAAATCATTCCTTTTGACCGGATATTCAAGAACTATGAAGCCTTTATTGGAATGGGTACCATCATCTTGACTGCTTTCGCGATAGTGGGCTTATTGGCGGTGTATGTATTGGCCACAGTGAGCATGGTCATGAAATATGCTTCATTTACCGTGATGAAAACCGGGGAGGAGCTCATCATTTCCAGGGGGCTTCTCGAGAAAAGGCAATTGACCATCCCCATCCATAAAATTCAGGGAATCCGGGTCATCGAGAATTTGGTGCGAAAGCCTTTGGGATTCGCGACCGTTTACCTTGAATATGCTGGAGGCAGTGTCGAAGATAAAGAGAGCTTGACCATCATGCTTTTCCCTTTTATCAAGAAGAAGCTATTACAAGCGAAACTAGGGGAAATGTTACCGGCTTATCAAACGATCTCGGAAATGACCCCGATACCGAAACGGGCCCTATCCCGTTATGTTTTTCGTAAAGCCGTTTTCATCATCCCCATCATCGGTGTCTTGTCTTGGTTTTTCAAGCCTTGGGGATTCCTATCCTTGATTCTATTTCCTCTGGGGATCTTTTGGGCGTATATGGAATATAAAGATGCGGCTTGGAATATAGACGGAGATCTATTGCTGTTGAGCCATCGTTTATTTTCCAAGCAAACCTTGATCATGCAGAGAAGCAGGATCCAAGCCATTTGCTATAAAAGAAGCTGGTTTCAAAGCAGGAAAGGGCTAGCGACGATTTCAGCCTCGATCAAGTCTGGAGTCCATGCCCGGATCGGTTTGGTCATGGATGTGGAAGAAGAAGATTGTCGAACAATTGAATCTTGGTACTTACCTAAAAAAACAGTCGACTCCAGATGATCGAGAGAGTCGGCTGTTTGTCCTACCATCGTTTTTTCCAATATAGAGGTGCGGTTAAAAGGGCGGTTGCCAGGCCGGCCAAATGTCCGACAACATTGATCTGCGGCTGGATGAAGGTCATGATGATGGCGATCCCGGTCAGTGTATAGACTGTATTTCTTTCATTGGTCGTAAAATGGTTTTTATTGAATAATACCAGGTAAAGAAAGAATCCGAGTAACCCGAAAATTGCTCCGCTGGCACCTATGTGGGTATATGTGAGCGGTTTAAGCAAAAAAGTCGCGACATTGGCCAGGATTCCGGTTGTCAAAAAGAAAATCAAGAACTTGAAGGAACCGAGATATTTCTCGAGGGCTGGTCCGAAGATGGCAAGCGAGAACCCATTGAACAGTAAATGCGTGAACGTGCTGTGTAGGAAAATGGGTGTCACCAGCCGCCACCATTGTCCATCATTGATCAATAGGTTTACGCCTGAGCCGTAATAAAATAGTAAATTGCCGGGAATTATGGGGAAAAGGACGAGAACGAAAACGAGCATCATGATGAAAATGAGCACTGTCACGGCTCGATAGGCAGTGGCATATTCACGGAAGCTTTCAGTTCTTGTAAACATAACTTCCTCCTTCATCGTTTTAATAAGGAACCATATTATTACCTTTTTGGTAAAAGAGTCCTCCTAATACTATGCAACACATCAATTTTATAGAAGGGGTGTCAATATGATTAAAGGCATCGGTGTGGATATAACTGAATTGGATAGAATGGAAGCCATGATTGAACGGCAGCCGCGTTTAAAGGAACGAATATTGACAGATACGGAAATTTTGATCTTTGAAGGGTTGAATGGAAGAAGAAAAGTCGAATATTTTGCTGGCCGCTTCGCAGCGAAGGAGGCTTTTTCAAAAGCTTACGGTACAGGAATCGGTAAGCATTTGTCCTTCCTGGATATTGAAACCAATGCTGATGAGAATGGAAAGCCGGTTATTACCAAGCCGTTTTCAGAAGGTGTCCATCTGTCGATCAGCCACAGCCGGGAATATGCGGTTGCCCAGGTCATAATTGAGAGGGTGGATTGAGTTTTGTCCGATCGGGTCATAAACCTTAAGGTTGTCTCATATACATTTAGTGCTATAGGGAGACAAGGCCCGGTATAAGGTACATGGCAGAGTAGGTGCTCCAAGAGTGGTTTTTGGCAGGCTCGCAAGGGTCCCTGTCTAAAATGCTGAGGAGACTAAGACATCAGTCGAGCCAATGTCCGGATCCTGCCTTTTCCTCTCCCTTTTACGTTCAAATGACAAAAAGGGGTTGAAAAGATGAAGAAGATGTTCATGCTTTTTGCAGGGATCATGCTCTTGCTTGCTCTTTCTGCTTGCGGGCAAAAATCACAGGGTGATGTAGTGAGTGAATTGAATGAGAAGCTTGGGGAAATGAAGGGGTATAAAGCCAATGCGAAGATGACATTGAAGATGGGCACGGATCCTCAAGTGTATAATGTAGAAATTTGGCATAAGGACCCGTCCTTTTATCGCGTGAACCTAAAAAATGAAGAGAAAGATCAAAGTCAGATGATTTTGAAGAATGATGACGGGGTATATGTCTTGACGCCCGCTTTGAATAAAAGCTTTAAATTTCAAAGTGAGTGGCCAGAGAACAGCAGTCAGGCTTATTTATTCGAGTCGTTAGTGAAGGACATTACGGAAGACAAAAGTGCGACTTATAAAGAAACGGATAAACATTATGTCTTCGTAACGAAAACACGTTACCAAAACAATAAAATGTTACCTTATCAAGAGATTACTATAAACAAAAAGGATTTGTCGCCAGTCAGTGTAAAGGTCATGGACCCGGATAAAACGGCACTTGTCCTTGTTGAATTTTCGAAGGTGAAATTCGATACGACCTTTGATAAGGATTCATTTGATATGAAGAAAAATATGACAAGCGCACAACTTGAAGCTCCTGTTATGGCTGAAGTCCAAAGTGAGGGCTTTGCAGTGAAATATCCTGAAAATATTGGTGATATGAGTTTGACCGAAGAAAAGGAAATCACGACCGATAATGGTGGGGAACGTGTCGTTTTGACATATGAGGGAACGAAAAGCTTTACACTCGTACAGGAAAAAGCGGAAGTGGTACAAACTTCAGTTGCAACGAATGTGAATGGCGATCCGGTTGATTTGGGATATACAGTTGGAGCCATGACGGGGAATACGATTGCATGGACGTTTGAAGGCGTGGATTATATGCTTGCATCGAAGGATCTGACGCAGGCGGAGATGATAGAAGTGGCCCGTTCCGTTGGGGGCGATCCAGTCAAATAGGTTCGCAAAACAAGCTGATATTTCCCGTCTCCTCACGAAGGTAGCTTCTAGGAAGAGCAGGCGGGGAAGCAGCTTGTTATCATTTTAATTGCCTGCAACCAGGCAGCAGGGGGAATCCTGGGAACAGTTCCTTTGATGAAAAAGCGCTTTATCTTTCTGGCGGTTGGTTATAGAATGGTCGTATACTGATAAACGAACATCGCTAGTGGAAAAATCTTATCGTACGCATGAGAAAGAAGGAAATAGGCTTGGAAACGACATTATTTCATCGAGATACATGGGCAGAAGTGAATTTGGATCATATACGTAAAAATATTTCTTCAATGAAAACAAGACTGGGAACGGGTGTTAGCCTTTTCGCTGTCGTTAAAGCGAATGCTTATGGGCATGGGGATTACGAAGTGGCCAAGACGGCGCTTGAAGCGGGTGCTGATTTTTTAAGCGTCGCTTTTTTGGATGAGGCTCTGGCTTTACGGAAAAAGGGGATAACTGCGCCAATCCTGGTACTGGGGGTGTCCAGGCCTGAAAGTGCATCACTTGCTGCGGACCAAGGGATTTCCGTGACGGTTTTTGATGATGCCTGGCTGGAAAGTGCTTCAGCCCAGCTTAAGCCGGGACAAGTCCTGCAGGTTCATGTGAAAGTGGACAGCGGTATGGGGAGAATCGGCATACGCGACAAAAACAAGCTGATGAAAGTGGAAGGTCTGCTTAAGGAAAAAAAATGTTTCAACTTTCAGGGAATTTTCACTCATTTTGCAACGGCAGATGAACTGGACACGGACTATTATGAAAAGCAGCTAGCGGCATTTAAAGGGATGCTCACAGTGCTGACGGGGCGACCGGATTTTGTTCACGCCGCCAATAGTGCAGCATCTTTACGATTTGCTGATCCAGTATGGAATGCGGTAAGGATGGGAATTGCCATGTATGGCTTAAGCCCTTCGGTGGAAATGAAGCCGTTATTGCCATATCCATTACAGCAGGCCATTTCATTAAAAACGAAGCTGGTCGCAGTCAAGCAGCTTGTTAAGGGTGAAAGCGTAAGCTATGGGGCGACCTACACGGCACAAGGAAATGAATGGATCGGAACCTTGCCGATTGGTTATGCTGACGGATGGATTCGTAAGCTGCAGGGCCAGGAAGTGCTCATAGATGGGATCAGGGTGCCGATTGTCGGGCGGATTTGCATGGACCAGTGCATGATCAAGCTGCCTGGATTTTTCCCGGCCGGTACGGAGGTTACACTCATGGGCAATGATGGCGATGAATCGATCACAGTCGATGAAATAGCCGCAAAGCTGGAAACGATCAATTATGAGGTAACTTGCATGATAGGTGCAAGAGTGCCGCGTATATATATGAAAGACCATCAGCTACAACATGTCCGCAACTTCATCTTGGAATGATCGGATTGTAAAAAAATCCTAAGATTGTGAATAAGATTTCCTTTATTATGCTGATAATAGGATGGAGAATAGAATATACTCTTTGCAGATAGGCATTTTAATGGTAATATTGAAAAGGATATATAATAAAGGTGTGTAGTGATGGTGGAGGTGTATGTTTGTGTCTGAATCCAGCGCAACAAGAGAGATATTAATTCGATTACCTCAAAATTTTTTAACAGAACTAGATGGGTATGCGAGTGAAGAAAATGTGAATCGCAGTGAATTTATTTATCGTGCCACAAAAATGTATCTTCGTGAACGTAAAAAGAAAGAGTTCCGTGAATCGATGAAACGCGGTTATATTGAAATGGCGGCCATCAATTTAACGATTGCTTCAGAAGCTTTTCAGGCTGAATTCGAGGCTGGTCATTGCGTTGAACGATTAGTTAGCGGAGGCTGAGCCATTGATTGTTGTTAAGCGTGGTGACGTATACTTCGCAGACCTTTCTCCGGTAGTCGGTTCAGAGCAGGGAGGAACCCGTCCGGTATTGATTTTACAAAACGATATAGGTAATCGCTTCAGTCCGACTGTGATCGTGGCAGCCATTACAGCTCAAATTCAAAAAGCGAAATTGCCAACACATGTTGAGATTAATGCAAAAAAGTATGGCTTCGAGCGAGATTCGGTCATTTTATTGGAGCAGATCAGGACGATCGATAAGCAGCGTTTAACTGATAAAATCACGCATCTTGACGAACCCATGATGCAAAAAGTCAATGAAGCTTTGCAAATCAGTTTAGGTCTCATTGAGTTCTAGAGAAAAAGTTTCCCCGTTTATGCGGGCGTTATTATAATACAAATCATTCTTGAGTTATTTAGATGGCACGATTCCTGATGAGGGAATCGTGTTTTTTTTTAGCGTCCAGTACTTGGAATAATTATCTTTACACATGCCGTTACAGCAGGAAATATAAAAAGATTGACGAATAAAAATAGTGTACAATTCATTTATGGAAGAGCTTCGTTTTTTTACTGGGCTGCTGGATATTTATTTAAAATAGGTTTTTTCATGCGAATAAATGGGTACTTAGTTATGTTGAAGTTAATTGAAAATAAAAAAACGAAAATGTCCTGGGAACCAGCGAAACGCGAGATGGAAATATCATTACAGTTAGTTAACATCCTTGTGACGAGGATAGGAAAACATAGTAATTGTGTTAGAATGGGAGGATATTATGAATCAATTGGTTTACGATTTTATTAAGCAAAATCAAGATTACATCCTGACTGAGTGGATGGATATCATGAAGGAAAGTACGGACGAAAGATTAATAAAAGTTGTCTCTGATCGCATGTTCACGCAAACGAGCAGTGAATTTATAGATATGATCATCACGAATGTCGATAGCAAAAACAAGGAATTCACGTTGAAGCTTTCGGATTTTGCCGAGAAAGTCGTCCAATTGGGATGGCCACTCACTTTCGTCAACGAAGGGCTTCATAAGTTCACGTTGATTGTCATTAATGGAATGGTGGAAAAGGGTCTGGTTACTCCGGATAACCAAGTCAATCTTGTTAATCATTTGGACAAGTGGGCCACACCGATAAACAATGAAATCGTCAATATTTATACGCAAACGTGGGAAAGAACGGTCTCGATGCAGAAGATAGCTTTGCAGGAGCTTTCAGCACCGCTTATTCCTGTATTGGAAGGCATTACGGTCATGCCGCTGATAGGCACCATCGATACGGAGCGTGCGAAACAGATCATGGAGAACCTTTTGACCGGCGTGGTGAAGCATAGATCCGAAGTCGTCCTTATCGATATAACGGGTGTACCGGTAGTGGATACGATGGTTGCCCACCATATCATCCAGGCAGCGGAAGCGGTCCGCCTTGTAGGGGCCAAATGCATACTTTGCGGCATCCGCCCGGAAATCGCCCAAACCATCGTCAATCTTGGCATTAACCTGAACGAAGTGATTACAAAAAATACTTTGAAAAAAGGGATAGAAGTCGCGTTGGAATTAACGAGCCGCAAGATCGTGGAGGTGGAGGGATAAGGATGAGGATTCCAATATTAAAGCTTTATGACTGCTTGTTAGTCTCGATACAGTGGGAATTGGATGATGTGACCGCCCTTCAATTTCAAGAGGACCTGCTGCATAAGATTCATGAAACCAGCGCAAATGGTGTTGTCATAGATATTACCTCAATAGATTTTATAGATTCTTTTATCGCAAAGGTATTGGGCGATGTTTTTAGCATGTCCAAGCTTATGGGTGCAAAGGTTGTAATTACGGGAATCCAGCCGGCTGTTGCGATAACATTGATCGAACTTGGTATCAGTCTCGATGATGTTATGACAGCATTAGATTTAGAGAAAGGCCTGGAGAAATTACAACAGGAATTGGGGGATTAAAGAATGGAGTTCCAATCCTGCGTAAAAATAATTAATGAATGGGACATCGTGGCTGCGCGGCAGCTAGGAAGAAATGTCGCTAAAGAACTGGGGTTCGGCACTGTCGATCAGGCACGGATCACGACTGCAATAAGCGAATTGGCCCGGAATATTTACCTATATGCCGGACAAGGCAGTGTAAGCATAGAAAAGCTTAACAAAAATGGGAAGTCAGGATTGAAAATCATAGCAGAGGACCAAGGTCCGGGAATCGAGGACATACGCAGAGTCATGGAAGATGGATATACCACTTCAGGGGGATTGGGTGCTGGTCTCCCTGGAGCCAAACGCTTGATGGATGACTTCGATATCGAATCGACGCCAGGTGAAGGGACTACGATTGTCGCTACGAAATGGCTCCGTTAGGGGGAGACTATGGATAATAGGGAGAACATGGAGAAAAAGTATCATGAGGCGCTTTCTACTTATCTTAAAGACCAAAATGAGCAGGCACTCTATCAAGGGCAAAAGATTAGCCGCCTACATATTAAATACAATATATCTCCAGAAGAAATCATCAGTATGCATAAAAATAATTTGATGGAACTTTACCCTGACTTACCTGGGAAAGTGATGGATTCATTCGATTTCCTGCTTGAAGTCATGATGGGGTATGGGATTGCCTACCGCGAGCATCAAAGCCTCAGACATCAGCAGCAGGAATTGAAAACGGAAATAGAAATCGCCGCAAACGTTCAGCATACACTTTTGGGAACGGAAATACCTGATATAAAGACTCTTGAAATTGGGGCGATCAGTGTTCCTGCCAGACAGATGAATGGAGATTATTATCACTTCGTCCAAGACGAAAATGAACGTATCGGAGTAGGGATAGCCGATGTCATCGGGAAAGGGATTCCTGCGGCCTTGTGCATGTCCATGATCAAATACGCGATGGACAGTCTTCCTGAGCACCGGCATGAACCGAAAAGCGTGCTCGAGAGTTTGAACCGGGTTGTCGAGCATAATGTCGACCCGAGTATGTTCATCACGATGTTTTATGGGTTGTATGATCCGCATGACAGGAAATTCTCCTATGCTTCGGCCGGGCATGAACCGGGTTTTTATTATGATGCCGCTGCGGGCACCTTCAGGGATTTGGACGCGAAGGGACTTTTGCTTGGAGTCGATAAAAAAACGAGGTACCGCCAATACGAAAAAACGGTGAACCGTGGCGACATGATCATCTTATTATCGGATGGAGTAACGGAATGCCGGACGAATGATGGGTTTATTGAAAGGGAGACGCTCATAGGTTTCATTGAGAAGAATATGCATTTGCAAGCCCAGGAAATGGTGAATAATATTTATAAGCAATTGGAGAAAATGCAGAACTTCCAATTGAGGGATGATTTTACCTTGATAATTTTAAAATCAAATGTTTAGCATTTTTTCCTCTGGGTATAGATATAAGAATGAAGAGGATTTGAAGAGGTGGGTCAAGGATGAATATAACAGTAGATGTGAATGAATTGAATACTGATTTTATAGTAAAACTAAAAGGTGAAATCGATGCTTATACTGCACCGAAGCTAAGGGAATCGCTATTTCCGATATCTGAGCGGGACAACGTCAAGATCACCATCGATTTGACTGAAGTTTCCTATATGGATAGCACGGGTCTGGGAGTGTTTGTCGGTGCATTCAAAAGCGTGAGGGCGCATAATGGCGAATTCACATTAGTCGGTTTATCAGAAAGGCTGCGACGTTTATTTGATATCACAGGCCTTGCAGATATCATTGATATAAAAAGTGGTACAGAGGGTGGGTTAGAATGAGTCAAGTATATGATTACATCGAAATGAAAATACCTGCAAAACCAGAATTCATCGGTGTCATTCGTTTAACACTTTCTGGAATAGGAAGCCGGATGGGATTTGCGTATGAGGAAATCGAAGATTTGAAGATCGCTACAAGCGAAGCTTGTACAAATGCAGTGCAGCATGCCTACAAGGACTTGGAAAAAGGGGAAGTGAAGGTCAGCTTCGGACTTTATCCGGATCGTTTGGAGGTCATGGTTTCTGATAGTGGTAAGAGCTGTAATTTCGAAGAAGTTCGCCAAGGTCTCGGCCCATATCAGAATGGGCAGAAAGTCGAGCTAATGAGAGAAGGAGGCTTGGGTCTTTACCTCATTGAAACTCTGATGGATGATGTGAAAATTCATCAGCATGACGGGGTTACAGTTTTTATGACTAAGTTTTTAGAAGGAGAGCAGGTGGAGATGGATGCAAAGACAGTCTCAACCTAATCAGGCACAAAGAGAACAGGTTAACGAATGGATCAGGGCGTATCAGCAAAACCAAGATGAAGAAGCGCAAAACAATCTGGTCATCCATTATAAAGGTTTGGTAGAAACGATCTCACGTAAGTATGCTAAAGGGAAGTCGTTCCAGGAGGATATTTCACAGGTCGGCATGATTGGTTTATTAGGTGCCATCAGGCGATATGATGAATCATTCGGCAAAAGCTTCGAAGCATTTGCCGTACCTACCATAATCGGTGAAATAAAAAGGTTTTTACGTGATAAAACCTGGAGTGTCCATGTTCCAAGGAGGATAAAGGAACTGGGGCCGAAAATCAGGGTCACGGTCGAAGAGTTGACGACGACGTTGCATCGTTCGCCGAGAATCGATGAAATAGCCGATAGCATAGGCGTAACGGAAGAAGAAGTTTTGGAAGCGATGGAGATGGGAAAAAGCTATCAGGCTTTATCTGTCGATCATTCCATCGAAGCGGATTCCGATGGGGGCACAGTCACCTTACTTGATATATTCGGTAATGAGGATGAAGGCTTTGAAAGGGTCAATCAACGCCTTGTTCTTGAAAAGGTTCTCCATGTATTGAGTGACCGTGAGAAGATGATCATTCAACATACCTATTTAGAAAACCTCAGTCAAAAAGAAGCCGGCGATAAACTTGGGATTTCACAAATGCATGTGTCCCGGCTCCAGCGCCGTGCCATCAAGAAGCTTCAAGAGGCGATTAACGCTGAAAACTCGGAGTTGATTCAGTGATCAAAGATATTCTGCGAGGGGAAAATATCGAAATTGTTGTCTCCCAATCCTCTAAAAACGGGATGGTTTATTGTGGTGATGACTATTTTTTTCTCCATACGAAAGAATACTTTGTTTGCGTTTTGGCAGATGGTCTTGGCAGTGGCAAATATGCATATGAATCTTCCCATGCTGTAATCGAGGAAGTGACACGTAATCATGAGTTGGATGTCGAATCCTTGATGGCGGTCTGCAATCAGGTTTTGATCGACAAACGGGGAGCGGCCGTATCCATTTTGAAAATATTCTATGATAAGAATGAATTTGTATACAGTTCAGTAGGTAATATCCGTTTTTTTCTGTATAATCCAACGGTCGATAAGATTGTCTACCCATTACCTGTTACAGGTTATCTATCGGGCAGGAAACAGAAATACAGGACGGAAAGATACAAATATGAACCTAATGCAAAGTTCATTCTTCATTCCGACGGCCTTGAGCTTAAGGGTGCTAAAACTTTTTTAAAAAGGCAGGCCCCAATGGAAGTGACCGCTAGAGCCATTTTGGAAAGCAGTCCAGCAACTGCAGATGATACGACATTCATACTAGGAAGCTTACTTTCGTTGTAATCCGGAAGTGAGCTTTTTTTGTATGGGGATTCGCAACTTCATTCCTGATTTGCTAGACTATATATATGAGATCGAAAGGGTGGGGGAAACGTTATGATCGTTGCGGAAGATACGTTAAAGGAATTGATTAAACAGATATCCAATGAGCAAAGCTTGAAAAATCACCAGGTTCAAAACGTTATTCAAATGCTGCAGGAAGGGAATACAGTCCCTTTCATTGCCCGTTACAGAAAAGAGATGACTGGTTCGCTTGATGAGGTCCAGATCCGTTCCATCATGGAAAGGTGGAATTACCTGGAGAATCTCGGTCAAAGGAAAGTGGAAGTAATACGATCGATCGGTGAACAGGGAAAACTGACGGATGAACTAAAAAGGCAAATCGACAAGGCAGTAAAGCTCCAGGAAGTGGAGGATTTATACAGGCCTTTTAAGCAAAAAAGGAGAACCAAGGCCACGGTCGCGAAAGAAAAGGGGCTAGAACCGCTTGCGGACTGGCTGCTTGAATGCCATTTGGAAGCTAAGGTTAATCAAAAAGCGGCGGAATTCGTATCGGCGGAAAAAGAAGTTCAGTCCATTGAAGAGGCTGTTGCAGGAGCGCAGGATATAATTGCTGAACGTATTTCCGATGATGCTGAATTGAGAAAATGGATTAGGGCTGAGATTTTCAAAGCTGGAAAAGTGATTTCCGCTGTGAAGAATCAAGAAAAGGACGAGAAAAGCATCTTTGAAATGTATTATGAATACGAAGAGCCTGTTCAAAGAATCGTACCGCATCGGGTATTGGCGCTTAATCGCGGTGAAAAGGAAGAGGTATTGCGAATATCCATTCAGCCGCGTACGGACATCATCATTGGCCACCTTGAACGCAAAATCATAAAAAATGATAAGTCTGATGCAACTGATGTTTTGAAGTCGGCGATTGAAGATGGACTGAAGCGCTTGATCATGCCTTCCGTAGAGCGTGAAATCAGGAAAGAGCTGACTGAAAAAGCAGAGGATCAAGCCATTCATATTTTTTCGGAAAACCTGCGAAACCTGCTCCTGCAGCCACCGCTTAAGGGAAAGGTGGTTCTTGCCCTCGATCCTGCCTATCGGACAGGCTGTAAATTGGCCGTCATCGATGAAACGGGCAAGGTGCTTGATATCAGTGTCATCTATCCGCACCCGCCAGCTGCGAAGCTTCAGGCCGCGCGTGAAAAAACAGTCGAGATCCTGCAGCGGTTCTCGGTTGAAATTGTGGCGATTGGCAATGGGACGGCGTCACGTGAATCGGAGCAATTCATTGCAGATATTCTAAAAGAAGTGAAAGGGAATATATCTTATATCATTGTCAATGAAGCGGGAGCCAGTGTATATTCTGCCTCCGACATTGCCAGAGAAGAGTTTCCGGATCTGCAAGTGGAGCAGAGAAGTGCCGTTTCAATAGGGAGAAGGCTTCAGGACCCATTGGCGGAGCTTGTCAAGATCGATCCCCAATCTGTTGGGGTAGGCCAATATCAACATGATGTTTCCCAGAAAAAGCTAACGGATTCCCTTTCCTTTGTGGTGGAAACGGCTGTTAACCAGGTGGGAGTGAATGTGAATACGGCCTCCTCTTCCTTACTGCAATATGTAGCCGGTTTATCCAAATCAGTTGCGCAAAATATCGTCAAGAAAAGGGAAACGGAAGGGAAGTTTTCAAGCAGGAAGGAATTGAAGAAGATTCCAAGGCTTGGGGCCAAAACGTATGAACAATGCATTGGGTTCCTCCGTATCATCAATGGCGATGAGCCTTTGGATCAAACCGCGATTCATCCAGAGAACTACGGTGCCGTTAATAAACTGTTGAAAAAGATGGGATTCACTTCAGGCGATTTAGGCAGTGACTCATTGAATGCTGAGCTAACAAATTTAAATCCAGCGCAATTGGTCGATGAATTGGACATTGGGGAAATCACGATCAAAGATATAATAGAGGATTTGCTTAAACCGGGAAGAGATCCTCGTGATGAATTATCAAAACCTCTGCTAAAGCAGGATGTGCTGAAAATGGAGGATCTGCAAGTCGGGATGGAATTGCAAGGTACCGTGAGGAATGTTGTGGATTTCGGCGCATTTGTGGACATCGGTGTTAAACAGGATGGACTGGTGCACATATCAAAACTAAGCAACAGGTTTGTGAAGCACCCGCTGGATATAGTGGCCGTTGGGGATGTGGTGACGGTTTGGGTCGAACAAGTCGACACTCAAAAGCAAAGGGTATCTTTGACGATGCTTCAACCAAAGCAACAAAACTAGCTTATGGCAGGCTCCTTCTTTAATTAGAAGGAGTTTTTTACTGCTATCTATAACCGGGGGCTTTCTTTCTTTTGATAAAAAAACCAGCATTGATTCAACATCTTCACTTGATAATAATCCTTTTCATAAAAGGCTTTACGGATTTGATTTTGAAACCAATTAGGCATAGGTTTTCCTCCCTTAGTCTCCTCTTGTATGATTAGTCTATGTTATAATGGGTTGTCCTGTTACCAGGGAAAGGAGGGGGAAATGGATAATCAGGAATTGCAAAAGCTAGTTGAACAACTATCGTTGAAGGACTTCAATAAGACATTTAACCATCTTGCCAGTTTTAATCCGCGCCTAAGAACGACAGGAGGCCGATACCTGCTACACTCACATAATATAGAAATCAACAAGAAATATCTTGAGGAACGCGGGCTGGACGAAATGATCGGGATCATAAAGCATGAATTATGCCACTACCACCTTCATATCGAGAAGAAGGGGTATCAGCATCGTGATGCGGACTTCAAGCATCTACTCAATCAAGTCGGGGCTCCGAGATTCTGCAAGCCGCTGCCATCAAATCAAATGAAAAGAAATATGAATACAATCCAATATAAGTGTAAAGACTGTCAGCAGGTATATAGAAGAAGAAAACGAATCGACACGGCTCGCTTCGTATGCGGCAAATGTCGCGGAACATTGATTTACCAAGGGTTTTTAGAGGGTGAAACAAAAATATAAAAAAACATAAAAGAACGCTTGACTTTAAGTTGTAACCTCTTTATAATCATAAGAGTCGACAAGATAACAACTTGTTCATTACGACAAACACGAAGGTCCTTGAGCATAAAAAAGGAACCCATTTACATTATTCCGCAGTAGCTCAGTGGTAGAGCATTCGGCTGTTAACCGAACGGTCGTAGGTTCGAGTCCTACCTGCGGAGCCATTTTTTTGGGGAAGTACTCAAGAGGCTGAAGAGGCGCCCCTGCTAAGGGTGTAGGTCGCGTAAGCGGCGCGAGGGTTCAAATCCCTCCTTCTCCGCCAGTTACATATTCATTATCAAGGCCCATTGGTCAAGCGGTTAAGACACCGCCCTTTCACGGCGGTAACACGGGTTCGAATCCCGTATGGGTCACTTTCTTACATATTACATGGTCCCGTGGTGTAGCGGTTAACATGCCTGCCTGTCACGCAGGAGATCGCGGGTTCGATTCCCGTCGGGACCGCCATTTTTTTAAAAAATGTTTGCTAAAATTAAGCTATTGTGATATAATATTAACCTGGCTGTTAATTTTCACAAAACATTGGGCTATAGCCAAGCGGTAAGGCAACGGATTTTGATTCCGTCATGCGAAGGTTCGATCCCTTCTAGCCCAGCCATTTTCATTTTAGAGCCATTAGCTCAGTTGGTAGAGCATCTGACTTTTAATCAGAGGGTCGAAGGTTCGAATCCTTCATGGCTCACCATTTTATATGCGGGTGTGGCGGAATTGGCAGACGCACCAGACTTAGGATCTGGCGCCGCAAGGCGTGGGGGTTCAAGTCCCTTCACCCGCACTTGATTTTTCTTCTTGACATCAAGTTGAAAAGGTGTTATATTGATAAAGTCGCTTTCGCGGTCGTGGCGGAATGGCAGACGCGCTAGGTTGAGGGCCTAGTGGGGGTTAACCCCGTGGAGGTTCAAGTCCTCTCGGCCGCACCAATAACATCATAGAAATTAGCGCCCGTAGCTCAATTGGATAGAGCATCTGACTACGAATCAGAAGGTTGTAGGTTCGACTCCCGCCGGGCGCACCATTATTACGGGAAGTAGCTCAGCTTGGTAGAGCACTTGGTTTGGGACCAAGGGGTCGCAGGTTCGAATCCTGTCTTCCCGACCATCCTTTCTCGGAATATTTAAAAAATAAATGCGGGTGTAGTTTAGTGGTAAAACCTCAGCCTTCCAAGCTGATGATGAGAGTTCGATTCTCTTCACCCGCTCCATTATTGCTCTTTGAAAACTGAACAAAACAAAGCGCCAACG
>NZ_JASJOM010000021.1 GCF_030271255.1 Peribacillus folii | reverse complement strand
TGCACTTTACTCGCTAAATATGTCCGTTTACTCGCGAGATTGGCAGTTTTACTCGCCAATTCATGCACTTTACTCGCGAGATGGGGTACTTTACTCGCCAATTCGGACTATTTACTCGCCAAATTCGGACTATTTACTCGCCAAATTCGGACTATTACTCGCGAGTTTAAGTGCTTTCGCCAAATCCGGATTTTTACATTCTAATATGGCTGGCTTGGCGAACGCCTTTGGATAGGCGAGTGCCTGCAGTGAAATGTAACGGTCCTAGTAAAACCGCTAAAACCATGGAATCCTTCCATGGTTTTTTCATAGCAAAAGAAAATAAGGGTTGATAAAAATTTTAGTAAAATTATTGACGTTATTTTACTGATTATATAGAATAGGATTGTAGGCGCTTTCAATAATTGGAATGGACGTTTATTTATATGAATCAATCATTTTTAGGGGGAGAATGCCATGACATATCGCCAGGAATATCCAAGACCTCAATTCGTTCGCAAAGATTGGCTGAATTTAAATGGGGCCTGGTCTTTTGCTTTTGATGACCAGAAGATCGGCACCAATCAAAAGTGGTATGCGCAGGGCTCCGCGGCATTTGATAAGGAAATCCAAGTTCCCTTTGCTTATCAAACGAAGCTGAGCGGCATTGAAGATACTGGCCTTCACGATATCGTTTGGTATAGGCGGCATTTTGAATTATCCGAAAGGTGGAAGGGAAAACGGATCCTTCTCCATTTTGGAGCGGTGGATTATCGATCATGGGTATATGTAAATGGACAGTTTGTCGGCTATCATGAAGGCGGGCACACGAACTTTACCTATGACATAACCGAATTTTTGACGGGCGGGCAAGAAACCGTCGTCGTTAAGGCGGAGGATCCATCCACAGATGAAACGATTCCGCGCGGCAAGCAGTTTTGGCTCGAAGAATCGGATTCGATCTGGTACACGAGAACGACAGGCATTTGGCAGACGGTGTGGATCGAGCCAGTCGAACCAGTGCGTGTCGAGAATCTCAGATGGACGCCGGATATCGATCATGGGAATATTCAAATGGAGTTTGAGCTATCTGGTGACTGGAGCGGAAAGCATGTGGACGTCGAGATCAACTTTAAAGGGGAACGGATCGTCAAGGATAGGCTGTGCATCATGGAAAGGTATACGAGCCGCCTCTTCAACCTCCATAATCATAAAATCTTCAGAACGAACTTTCACCATGATGGCTGGAACTGGACCCCGGAAAATCCAAATCTATTCGATGTGGCGATAAAACTGAATGATGAGAATGATAGGTTACTAGATGACGTACATACCTATTTCGGGATGAGAAAAGTCCATACGGAGAATGGCATGGTTTATCTGAATAATAAGCCCTATTATCAGAAGCTCGTCCTTGATCAAGGGTATTGGGCGGATGGTCTGCTTACGGCTCCCACGGATGAAGACCTGAAAAAAGATATCGAATTGGCGAAGGAAATGGGCTTCAATGGGTGCCGCAAGCACCAAAAGACAGAGGATCCCCGGTTTTTATATTGGGCGGATAAGCTAGGCTATCTTGTTTGGGGGGAGTGTGCGGCATCGGCTTCTTTCAATAACGATTCGGTTGCCCGTTTAACGAGGGAATGGATTGAAATGATAGCAAGAGATTATAACCATCCCTCGATTGTCGCTTGGGTGCCCTTGAACGAAAGCTGGGGAATCCCGCATGTAAAGGATCATGCCAATCAGCAGCATCATTCGCTGGCGATGTACCATCTCCTTCATTCCTTGGACGGAACGAGGCTGGTGATATCGAATGACGGATGGGAGCTTACGAAATCGGATATTTGTGCCATCCATCATTACAATCATGGAACGAAGGAAGAAAGTGGAAAATACGAAAGATACAAGCTTGAGCTGGCGACGAAGGAGGCTGCCTTAGCCTCCATGCCGGCGAAGCGAAGAATTTATGCCGATGGTTTCTCGCATCAGGGAGAACCGATCCTTTTGACCGAATTTGGCGGTATCGGCTATAAGGCTGGTGAAGACGCCGGTTGGGGATATACATCGGTGGCAAATGCGGAAGAATTCGTAGCGGACTACCGGAGGATCATGGAAGCGGTCCATGCATCCAGTGTTCTTCACGGATATTGTTATACCCAGCTAACGGATGTAGAGCAAGAAATCAACGGAATCCTGACGTATGATCGAAAACCGAAGTGTGATTTGAAAAAGATAAAGGAAATCAATGATAGGTGGCATTCGGAGACGATCTCGTAACGAAAAAAGGGCCAGCGGCAGAGGATGTAACGCTTTGCACTGGCCTTTATTATATCAAGGATATATAAAGGAGAGCCCATGGACAAAAACACGTTAATTAAGGAGTTTCAGCAAATATTTTCAATCGAGGCAAGCCAAGGGGTGCAAACCTTCTTCTCGCCTGGCCGAATTAATCTTATCGGGGAGCACACCGATTACAACGGCGGATATGTGCTGCCTTGTGCACTCACATACGGTACTTATGGCGCTGTAAAGCTTAGGGAAGATCGCCGCGTTCGTGTCTACTCGAAAAATTTCCCAAGCAAGGGCATCATCGAATTCTCGCTTGATTCATTGGAATATGCGGCAGAGGACAATTGGGCCAATTATCCAAAAGGGATGATTCGGTATATACAGGAATGTCAGGGACCACTTCCAGCAGGATTTGATCTGTATGTCTCCGGCAATCTTCCGAATGGCGCCGGCCTTTCTTCATCCGCGTCCCTTGAAATGCTGATGGGGGTCATCCTGGATGAGGTCTTCACTCTTGGACTTGACCGCATCGAGCTCGTCAAGCTTGGACAAAGGGTCGAGAACGAATTCATTGGCGTCAACAGCGGGATCATGGATCAGTTCGCTGTCGGAATGGGCAAGGTGAATTGCGGGATGTTCCTGGACTGCCAAACACTTGAATATGAGTACGCCCCCCTGGATCTCGAAGGTCATGAAATTATCATCATCAATTCGAATAAAAGGAGGGAGCTGGCAGACTCCAAGTATAATCAGCGCCGTTCGGAATGTGAGCAGGCATTGCAGCTTTTGCAAAGGGAGCTGGATATTCAAAGCCTGGGCGATCTTACGGAGGAGGAATTCGAAGCCAATCTTTCATTGATCGAAGACGAAGTGCTTATCAAGCGGGCGAAGCATGCGGTGTTTGAAAATAACCGGACAAAAAAAGCCTTGAAATCGCTGAAGGCAGGGGATTTGAAAACCTTCGGAAGCCTCATGGATGAATCTCATCTCTCCATGCGCGAGGATTATGAAATCACGGGGATTGAAATGGACACCATTGTCGAAGCAGCCTGGGCACAGCCTGGGACCGTGGGAGCCAGAATGACCGGCGGCGGTTTTGGCGGATGTGCGATAGCGTTGGTCGATGCGGATGAGGTGGATGGCTTCATCAAAGAGGTCGGTGAGCGGTATAAGCAAAAAATCGGCTATGAAGCCGACTTTTATGTAGCAAGCATCGGGGATGGGACGAAACGAATTTGAAACCTGCCTTTTTCACAGAAAAAGTTAAATAAACAGAGGAGTGTTCATGTGGAGATTTATACGGTTATTCAAACACTTCTGAACCGGGCCGTTCAGCTCAGGATGATGGTGAAGGAGGATGAAATGTATTCTCGCAATCAAGTGATGGCCATCCTGCAGTTGGATGAATTCCCG
Organism: Peribacillus folii; assembly: GCF_030271255.1. Lineage (GTDB taxonomy): Bacteria > Bacillota > Bacilli > Bacillales > DSM-1321 > Peribacillus. The sequence goes on along the minus strand of NZ_JASJOM010000021.1, from coordinate 34,315 downwards.
CTTGAAGCAGAGGAACGGCGAGATGCAGCCATCCCTGATTTGCTTGAGGAAATGGCGGCTTATGCCAGCGATAAGGGCATCATTGACGGCATGGAAAAAGAGATCCTCACCAGTAAAATCATGAATGTCCTCATTCCAAGGCCGTCGGAGGTGAATGGAACCTTTTATGAAAAGTATCATCAACATCCAAAAACGGCGACTGACTATTTCTATCGATTAAGCCAGAACAGCAATTATATCCAAATGAAACAGATCCAGAAAAACATCACCTACAAACTGGAAAGCCAATACGGCGCACTCGATATCACGATCAACCTCTCAAAGCCGGAAAAGGATCCAAGGCAAATCGCGTTGGAGAAAGAGAAACAGCAGGACATATCCTATCCCCGCTGCCTCCTCTGCGTCGAGAATGAGGGGTATAACGGGAGGGTCGGTCACCCGGCACGTTCGAATCATCGGACGATCCGGCTTGAATTGACGGATGAGCGCTGGCATTTTCAATTTTCTCCATACGTTTATTATAATGAGCACTGCATTGTTCTCTCCGAAGAGCATCGCGATATGAGAATAACCAAAGGAACCTTTTCCAGGCTTTTGGAATTCGTGGAGAAGTTTCCGCATTATTTCATCGGCTCGAATGCGGATCTCCCGATTGTGGGTGGGTCGATATTAAACCATGATCATTACCAAGGCGGGCGATATGAATTTGCCATGGAAAACGCAGCGGAAGAATTCGGCTTCACCATGGACGGATTCCCGAAAGTGACAGCACATACCTTGAAGTGGCCGATGTCAGTCATTCGTTTAAGAAGTGAAAAGAAGGAAGAGCTGATCGATGCGGCTGCCAACATCCTCGAGAAGTGGAGGCTATACTCGGATGCAGAGGTGGCAATAATCGCATATTCGGATGGGACGCCGCATAATACGATCACGCCCGTTGCACGCCGGAAGGCCAATCATTTCGAGCTGGATCTTGTGCTGAGGAATAATCGGACAAATGATGAGCACCCAGATGGTATCTTTCACCCCCACCGTGATGTGCACCATATAAAGAAAGAAAACATCGGCTTGATTGAAGTGATGGGTCTGGCCGTGCTTCCGGCAAGGCTGAAAGCGGAGCTGGAGGAGATCGAGGCCCATTTGCTGGGCGGAACGAAAAACATGCAAGGATATCATTCGGCATGGGCTGACGAACTGAAGGCCCGCTACGAGGCAAGCATTTCTGAAGAAACCGTTCAAGGCATTCTGCGAAAAGAATTGGGTGTTAAATTCCTCAGGACATTGGAGGATGCCGGAGTATTCAAAAGGGATTTGCAGGGGCAACGGGCTTTCCGCCGTTTTTGTCTGGGCCTATAGGATGGAGGAGAATCAAAATGAAGATATTTCAAGCTTTTTTAGGGGAATTGGATGGAAAGCGAATCATGGAGTATAAGGTGATCAATGATGCGGGGATGGAGGTGACATGCCTCAATTATGGCTGCACGATCACGAGCATTTTCGTTCCCGACCGATATGGAAAAAAGGAAAATGTCGTACTTGGTTTTGATTCTGTTGCCGAATATCGGGAGCATTCGCCCTATTTTGGCTCAGTGATCGGACGGCATGCGGGCCGGATTAAAGATGGCAGCCTTCCTATAGATGGCGTGACGTACAGACTTGCCCGAAACAATCTAGGTAATCATCTCCATGGCGGCATCAAGGGGTTTGATAAAGTGGTTTGGGACGTATCCGTCAGCGAAGCGGCCGACTCCATAAGCATTCGTTATAGCCGTTCAAGCGGCCATTTGGAGGAGGGCTACCCCGGCGAGGTTGACCTGAAGGTGATTTACACCATTACAAACGGTAATGAAATCATTCTTACGTATGAAGGGGAAAGTGACCGGAGGACCATTCTGAATCTGACGAATCACACCTATTTTAATTTGAGCGGTGACCTGAAAAACACGATCAAATCACATCGGCTGACAGTAAACAGCGATCAATTCCTGGAGCTTGATGAAAGCTTGATGCCAACTGGCCAGGCTGTGGATGTGGAGGGGACTGTCTTCGATTTCCGCAAGGGACGTGTTATCGATGAAGGGATCATATCACAACATCCGCAAAACCTCTTGGCTGGAAACGGATATGATCATCCTTTTCTGCTGCGGGAGAGCAATTTTGCCGCCATCGTTTTGGAAGATGACGAAAGCGGCCGCAGACTGACCATCGAAACCAATCAGCCCGCGGTGATCCTTTACACTGGCAATCAACTGGAAGATGATTTTTACATGCGCGGAAAGCAATCGGGAAAATATTTGGGGCTGTGCCTCGAAACCCAAGGTATCCCGGATGCCATCCATCATCCTCAGTTCCCTGCGACGCTTGTGGATAAGGGAGAGCGGTATACGTCTGTGACCAAGTGGCGCTTTGGCACAATCGATTGAATTCCTTTGATGTAACGGAACTACTGGACCCATTATCCGCCATTAAAAAATCAGGCAGCCGTGATCAGTCATTTAGAGGAAGACAATCATTTGCAAGATAAATCCTCCATCGTAATAAAAATGGAAAATGGGCATTCGCCTGGTTTAGATTTAGATAATGAACAAATTGAATTCGCCAGCAAAGAAAGGGCCGAGGTTTATATTGGTTAACCTGAGGGGAGTGGAACGGAAGGTGCGACACTCGCTCACGGACCGCCTCTGGATAAGGGATGCAGTGCAATGCAACGCCCCCATTCCATGCCCTCCAAAACTTTGGGCACAAGCGGTACTATCAATGACCGGCTACTCAAATCCCAAGCAGCCTCTTTTAGATGGTGGGCTGTAAAGAGTGTAAAGAGTTAGCCGAGGAAAATTTTTTATAGGGTAGCGCAGGGGTTATGCCTTGGAAAATCATCACCAAACTTGAGTTTTTGCCATATATGATTTCCCTCCGATCGTTCCGAAAGAAATGGGGTGGCTTAACTAGTTGAATCAGCTGCCGATTGGAATGAAAAAGCTCCCATTTTGAAATGCAGCTTATTTCAAACGGGAGCTTTTTTATTATTTTTTACGCTAATTCGCTGCTGAGCTGCATGGATCGTTCCTGAAGGTTATCGGAGGACAAGGTATAGGCAGCTAATTTCTTCTTATATTGTTTAACTACATCGATGTGGTCATTGTATATGAATACATGCAGCCTTATATCTTTTTTCCCTTGTTTCGTATCAACGATCAATGGCGTCCCCCCATCTTCCCGCTGTAAAAACAATCGTTCATTACCCGGGAATATATGTTGCTTCTTTAAGAATTTTGCCTCGTTATAATGCTCTATAACCTGCTGTTTGTCTTCCCCCTCCAAGCGTTTCCCCTGGATGGTTAAGCTTGTATTGGCGTGGCTGAGTTCAAAATGAAGTTCGAATTTCTTTAGGATCCAATTCACCGTACTGGTTGGAAGGCAGGACGCCAAGAGCTTAATGACACTAAGAATGATGGTTATGATTATCGCAGTCGTTGTCATCTATATTCTCCTTACATACTAAAATATTGTTATGACTTGATGATAGCATGACTGTGCATCTCGAAGCACAACGACTCCCGAAGTTTTTCCTATGAAACAATCAAAATTCTTAATTTGTACACATTTGTATCCGTGTGTCCTTGTGTCGACTTTGAAAAAAACACCAGGAAAATAAAGGGAAAAGCCACCGGGATATCGTATAAGCAAGATAAGACTTTTTTTCACGGATCATACAAGGGAGTGAAGGATTTGGAAGCATCGATAGAACGGATTTTCACGCCGGACATGGTGGAGTTGGCCGGCCGTTTTTTTCAAGTGGATGCAGGGAAACCGGTTAAACTGGGCGATGCGGAGAACTATGTATTTGAAGTTTATCGCGACGGGACACCATACATCCTGAGGTTGACCCATCAATCACATCGGGCAAAAGATCAAGTGCTGGCCGAGCTAAAGTGGATGGAGTATTTACAGGATAAGGGGTGTGCGGTTCCGAGGGTCCTCCATTCAAGGAATCAGAACCTGGTTGAGGTGGTAAAGGGGCTGGATGGATCGGAGTTTCATTGCTGCCTGTTTGAAAAAGCGCCGGGTGCAAGAGTGAAGCTATCGGATGGAAATCATAAGGGAGACTTATTTTATGTCTGGGGGAAAACGATAGGCCAGCAGCATCAAATAACAAAAGACTACATACCCGGCCATTATCGAAGGATGGATTGGCATGAAGAGGAATTATTGGATGCTGCATACTATCAAGCGGATGCTCCGGAACAAGTGTTGCGCCAGCAGGAAGCAATCATCAGGAAGCTGAAGGACCTGCCCGTTCACCGGGATAACTTCGGCTTGATTCATTCCGATATTCATCAGGGGAATTTCCATTATCATGAAGGGAAGATCTACGTCTTTGACTTTGATGACTGTTCCAATCACTGGTTCGCCAGCGACTTGGCCATCCCTTTATATTATTTGATATGGAGCTTGGAACGCGAGGGCGTGGCAAACCTTAATGGATATGCCGCTACATTCATGAAGGAATTCATAAGGGGATATGAGGCGGAAAATGAACTATCACGTGAAGATTACGAGGCGATTCCTTTGTTTTTGAAGGTAAGGGATCTTACGTTATATAATTTTTTTTATAAAAAATATGATTGGAAGAAGGAAGATCGGCAATGGAACGAAGCGGTTCGAACCATTGAAAAAAGAATCATCGAAAATCGCCCGATCGTTCACATCGATTTGGACGTGGCATTACGTTGATACGGGGATTAAGCAAACATGAGGTACACGGCACTAATACCGGAATGATCAGTATCGAATTTGGATGAATCGAAGAAATTTTATCTTGGTATTTTGCAATTTGATTTGGCATATGAACGTGTTGAAGATAAATCCGCCTTTCGTTCCTTAGGCGAAGCGCAGATGTTGTTCGAAGAAATTAACGGGAGCTGGAATACAGCGGAGTTGATGCATCCGCTAGGCAGAGGAGTCAACTTTCACATTGAAGTGGAAGATGTTGAAGGAAGGGCAGCTGCTTTGAAAGGCCGAGGAATAAAGCTATATAGAGATGTGATGGTCAAAGAGATTTTAGTGCAAGATCCGGATGGGGATTTATTAAGGTTTTCACAGATGATTTCCGCGGGGGAGGGAAGAAGGATGTCTGAGACGCTCTCATGTATGATCAGGACTGGTGAATGGAAAGATGCAGAGGCGGTTTTGGCCATACAGCATGCCGTTATTTCTGAAGGCGAGTATTTCATTGCCGTATCTGACGAATTCAATAAAACGGAGCAGCAGCAAAGGGACTGGATAGAACAGCTATTGGAAAATGACAGGGAAACGATCATTGTCGCCGAGATGAAGGGGGAGGTCATTGGCTGGATAGCCTTTCAAACGGAAAAACGGAAGAGGCTTTCCCACAAGGGCTCATTCGGATTGATGATCAGCAACAAGTACCGGGAGATGGGAATCGGAAAGAAGCTGCTTGGTGCACTATTGGACTGGGCAGAAGCGAACCCGCTCATTGAAAAGGTGAGTTTGGGCGTGTTCTCCACCAATCATCGGGCGATCTCCTTATACAAAAAGATGGGGTTTGTGGAAGAAGGGCGTAAAATCAGGGAGTATAAGCTGAATGATCATGACTATCTCGATGACATCCTGATGTATAAGTTGGTGTGAGAATCGTCGTGATCGGAAAAAAAGAGCAGGCATGGAGGACCATGCTTGCTCTTTCGGTTATGTACCGGCTTAAATCATTTAATGATCTTGACCTTCACTTGCTTTCTTCCCCATGTTAACGCATCATTTTCCTTTGCGATGAATACATCGATTCTGTTTCCTTTGATCGCACCGCCCGTATCTGCGGCAATGGCTCGTCCATAGCCTTCGACTTCGACGATGGAGCCTAACGGAATCACGTTCGGGTCGACGGCTATAAGTTTGGCATCATCATACGTTTTCAGGTCGACGCCCATTCTGGTGGTGCCTGAGCATCCTGAACAGCTAGCCGTATAAGCTGTACTGGCAACCGTCAGCTCCTTAACGGGTGATTCTGCTGCACTCGCCTTCGTTTGTAATGTACTGAAGGTCCGTGCACCGGCTATGCCATCTGCCGCTAAACCTTGTTGTTTTTGAAAAGCCAGCACGGCTTGCTTTGTACCTTTGCCATAGATGCCATCAATCGTTCCTGTGTAAACAGCCCATGATTTTAACAACCTTTGCAGCTTGGCTACAGGTCGTCCCATATCCCCGCTGCGCAACACCTGTATTTTTTTATTCGTTTGCGTTCCTGCTATCCCATCGGCCTTCAATCCCGACTTTGCCTGAAACTTCTTAACCGATGCTTTTGTGATCGGCCCGTAATATCCTGTTTCTTCATGATAAGGGAAAACCCCTTTTGTCATTAATAATTCCTGGAGCTCCTTTACATCATTATTACTCATCCCGGATGAAAGGGTGCGGTTCCCGACTGCGGCCTCGCCTTCAGTTGGCAAGCAAACCCCTAGAATGAATACAGAAGCCGTTAAAATCATTACTATCAATCTCTTCATGTTTATCCTCCTCGTAGTTTCCTGCAGTTAAACGATTCGTGCCCGCTTCCCCTTTTATAGCGCAGGCAGGGAAAAACACCGCGAAGGCACTAAGGAAATGTTAAAACATGTAACGGTGACGAAAAGAAATGAGGCGGAAATAGGGCTACGATATCCTTAGTATCCATGGATGGTGCATTTGATTTTACAAGAAGGAAACGATATCCTAGAATCCTTAATGAACAGGTTGAGTGGAATAAGGATAGCTTTGTCCTCAAGCAGTCCAAGGGAGGGAAAGAAAATGATTAAAGCGGTTATTTTTGACTTTGACGGTTTGATTGTAGACACGGAAACGGCTTGGTATGAAGCGTATAAAGAAACGATGGGTTTTTATGAAACCGACTTGCCCCTCGAGCAATTTGTTACCTGCATCGGCACCGATAATACGGAACTTAATGCGTATTTCCAATCGCAGTTAGGTGAGAGATACAATATTAATGAAATTGAAACGAAGGCAAAAAGCCTGCATGAAGGAAAGATGAAGACTCCCGAGGCACGTGAAGGAGTAAAAGAGTATTTAGAGGAAGCAAGGAAATCAGGCTACAAAATTGCCCTTGCGTCAAGTTCATCCAAAGAGTGGGTCACCCTTTATTTGGAGAAGCTTGGGCTGCTGCACTATTTTGAGGCCATCATCACGGGCGATGATGTAGCCCATGTTAAACCAGCACCTGATTTGTATGTAAAGGCAATGGAAGTGCTCGATGTCGCTCCGGCTGAGGCCGTCGCCTTTGAAGATTCATTGAATGGACTCCAGGCGGCCTTGAAGGCTGGTGTGAAATGCGTAATCGTGCCTAATCCGGTGACGGAGGCATTAGCGTTTGAACATCATTCCTTACGCCTTCAATCCATGCTGGAAAAAAGCCTCGCAGATGTCATAAGAGAGATTGAGCAATGATTTCGATGGTTGGCTAATTCATCGCCAATACCCGACGCCGAAGATATGACAAGTCTTCGGTTTTTTCGTTTCGCTTCTTCTGCGAGCGGCGTTCTATTACCAGGTACGTCTGCAGTCTCCCAGCGAAAGGCTTACCGTACATTACCTTTTACCAGAAAAATGAAACTTAATTCTAGCAAAAACGTATGAAAAGGAGACGGATCAGAGGAGATGTTAATGGAAGAATATCAATATAGTCATGATATGGATAATATGGTAATGTTGAAATTGTGTGATTTTGGAAAATACGTAAAAAGGAAGGTACTATATGTCTGATGCAGTTCTTAAGGTCCAATCCTTAACCAAAAAAATTGGCAATGCGACCATTGTGGACAATGTTAGCTTCGAGATAAAAAGCAATGAGATCTTCGGCTTGCTTGGTCCGAACGGAGCTGGAAAAACGACGATCATCCGGATGATCACTGGTCTGATCAATCGTACCGGCGGTTCCGTGATGATCAATGGCAGCGATCTTGATAAAGACTTCGAGGGTGCGATGAATCAATTGGGGGCCATCGTTGAAAACCCCGAATTTTATAAGTACATGACCGGCAGGAAGAATATCCTTCATTATGCTCGCATGTCTCCGAATGACATATCGAATGAGCGAATAGAAGAGGTCATCAAGCTTGTGAAATTGGATCATGCGATCGATAAGAAGGTCAAAACCTACTCATTGGGAATGCGGCAGCGCCTTGGCGTGGCACAGGCCATCCTGCATAAACCTTCGTTATTGATCTTTGATGAACCGACGAATGGCTTGGATCCGCAAGGGATTCGCGAGTTTCGCGATTATTTGAAGGTACTGGCAAGTGAGGGCGTCGGGATATTGATATCCTCGCATTTGCTATCGGAAATGCAATTGATGTGTGATAGCTTTGCCGTCATCGAAAAAGGGAAATTGATACATACGAAAGAGCATATGATCGATGAAAAAACGGAAACGATCCATGAAGTTTCCTTTACCGTCAATGACGGGGCACTGGCCAACAAGGTTCTTCAGGAACAGTTTGCGGAAATCCCGATTCTTAAATCTGCGTTGAATACCATTTCCGTTTCCGCTACACGTGAACAAACGGCCCAAATCAATAAGCGATTCAATGATAACGAACTGGATGTTTATGAAATTGGCATCACAAGAAAATCATTGGAAGATAAATTCTTTGAAATTACCGAGCAGGAAATGAGGGAGTCTGTATGATATCCTTAGTGAAAAATGAATGGATGAAAATCTTTTCAAAAGGATCGACTTATATATTTATCGCGTTTCTATTAGTGGCAGCCATAGGGACTGCATTCATCGACATGAAACTGAGTCCGGATGAATCGGGCAAGGATTGGAAGCAGGAAGTGAAAGCGGATATACAGGAACAGCAAAAAGCATTGGAAGCCAAAGATATCAGTGAGGATGAAAAGGCCGCGATCATGGACGAGATCGACCTCAATAAGCAGCTTTTGGCTGATGATATCAATCCTAACTTAAGCACCAACTGGACCTATATGGCAGAGTGGACTGTATCGCTGACATCATTCATAACCTTATTCGCCGTGATCGTTTGCAGCTCGATGGTTTCCTCTGAATTTTCGGATGGCACCATTAAACAACTGCTGATCAGACCTTATAAACGCTGGAAGATCCTTCTTTCCAAATATATCACTTCCCTCTTATTCGCAGCGTTACTGCTTGTGAGCTTAATCATTTTCAGTTATCTGATCGGAATCATATTCTTTGGCAATGGATCTTATTCAGATAAGATGCTCGACCCGGCAGCATTCGGAAGCTTCAGTACAGTGGTGGTCGGCTCCTATTTCTTCGATATGATCGTTTACTGGATACCGGGCTTCTTGGTCATCACGACCATTGCCTTCATGTTAAGCACATTATTCAAGAACCAAGCACTTGCAGTCGGGATATCGATCTTCATCTTATTTGCTTCTTCAACGTTAAATATGGTCATTCAATCATTCATCGGTAAATATGAGTGGTTAAAATTCATCTTATTCCCGCACCTTGATTTAAGAGGGTATATTTCGGGAACGATGGAAATGTTCGATGGTGCTACACTCGGATTTTCAATCGGTGTACTCAGCATCTATTACCTTATCTTTTTAGCGCTGACATTCTTCTTCTTCCAGAAAAAAGACATTACGAACTAAACTGGCAGAGGTGACCGGAATCCATGGGGGATTCCGGTTTTTTTATAAAAAATAAATATTTGTAATTATTTGTAAGAATAGGACAAATTCCCCTTAAAAAATGAATCTGTAAACATTATAATGTTTGTATCCTGCATATGCTGCAGGAAAATGATGAAGGAGTTGTGGGAGGATGAAATGTTCAAAAGGTTTAAAGCGCTTTCTTTTCAGCAGTTCGTTAGTTCTGGGGTTATCGATTGTAGGGGCAAATGATTTCGCTTCTGCACATGGGTATGTCGAGTCACCAAAATCACGATCGTTGCTTTGCAAAGAGCAGGTGAATAAGAATTGTGGATCGATCATGTATGAACCGCAAAGCCTGGAAGGCCACAAAGGATTTCCGGGTGCGAGCATCCCTGATGGCAAGCTGGCATCGGCAGGCGGCTTATTCGGCGGTGTTCTTGATGAACAAACCGCAACACGCTGGAGCAAAAATGCCATTCAAAGCGGTCCCCAAACCTTCACCTGGAATTTAACGGCCATGCATTCGACAGCGAAATGGCATTACTATATCACGAAGCAAAATTGGGATCCGAATAAACCGCTCACAAGAGATCAATTGGAATTGGTGCCATTCTATGAAAAAAATGATAATGGGGCGAGACCTTCCAATAAAGTGAGCCATCAAGTCGTCGTGCCGCAGCGGACGGGATATCATGTCATCTTTGCCGTATGGGATGTCGCCGATACCGTCAATGCCTTCTACAACGCGATCGATGTTCAGTTCAGCGGAACGAATGTTGGAGGAACGTCGACTTTGGCTGTGAATGACCATACCTCCTTTCCCATATTTTAATCGTTTGGAAGAAAAGCGAGGAGCCATCAATGAAGAATATCCCTCGAAATAAAGAATATTGATTTCGAGATAAAGGCTGCAGCAGCAGCCTTTTTAGTTTGCGAGCTTACTATGAACATACCGGAGGGGCAGTGATGCAGCCCCTCACAGGATATTCCGCCGATCATTTTCTTAGAAAATCGGGATTGTTCCTTTTAAAGCCCTCCCAAGCTAGCCGGGTCCCTTCGTCAAGCTCATCCCTGGTGGCACGAAGGCGTGTTTCAGAGCCGCCATACCCAATTTCCTCCTTGCCGCTGCGCAATTCGGTAAAGACAGCATCGGCAAAGTCATTCAAGGGAGCGCCGAAGGTATGAAGGCCAACACCGCCTAGATCAGTATTGACTGCCGGCGGTAAAACCTCGATCACATTTACATGGGTATACTCCAGCTGCAGCCTCAAGGAAACGGTAAATGAGTGAATCTCAGCTTTGGTTGCACTATAAATAGGGACCCACGTCCCAGGTGTCAAAGCTAAACCGGAGGAGACATTAATCAAGGCAGCCGTTGTCTTTTTCAGCAAATGCGGCAGGAAAAGGGTCGTTACATGCATGGGTCCTTCCACATTGATCGAAATTTCCTTTTGGTAATGCCCCCAATCCTCCTTGGCATCCAGCAGGTTCACCTGCTGTTGAATGCCTGCATTGTTCACCAGCACATTCAGCTCAGGAAACGTGCTTGAGGCCCATTCAAAAAGGGCGATCCGCTCAGCTTCGATTGAAATATCACAAACTCTTGTATGGAGGGCAGGATGCTCATCCTTCGCTTGCTTCAGCCTATCCGCCCTGCGCCCGACGATGATCACGTCGTTCCCCGCTTGCAGGAAGCGCTCGGCAAAGGCAAGGCCAATGCCCGAAGCCCCTCCCGTAATCAAGACCGTATTCCCGGACCATTTCATTTCACCATCAACCTCCTATCATGTATCTTCACTTTTATATTTTACCATTTACTTGCAACAAGGCTAAAGCTCCTAATCATACATAATTTGGCTTAAAGTGAAACTTAAACCAGTTGGAATCGTATATATAGGGACAAGATAGTTTAGGGAAGCAATGGGCCAAAGTGAATGTTCAGAATTATTTTACGAAAGGAATTCGTTTCCTAATGGGGTGGGATGAATTTTCATGAAGAGAAAGAAGTGGTTCACTTGATTAAAAAAAGAAAACATCTGTATATCGCACTCATCCTTTTTGTGCTGTCATTCATATTGAATTTCCCTTTCCCGCACCAAGTTCCATACGGTGCTGCGATTGCATTCGATTTAGGCATACCGATCGAGTCGGAAGATGGAATTCAATATGTAGGGATATTGGCAGTCATTTTATTGCTGGCCAGTCTGTTTTTCCTCGTCCAAGCAGCGGGCGTGCATCCTGGCCGATTTTTCATCCTCGCCGTCATCATAGCCTGGTTTGCGCCGCACTTCCTGGCGAATACGTATCAGAAGCATTTTGCCTCGGACATTTATGCCGTTTCCTATGATCGCGAATCCAGTACCTGCCGTTTTTATATGGAAGACAAAACAACCCTGCATGGCGTATGTGAGCTTCCTTTTGAGAATTACGACAGGAAGGACGTCCAATTCAGAATCCAGCTAGTCGGCAAATACGACGAACAAGACTCCCAATTGGTATCACTCATGAACACCGCCTCCCCCTACAAGGTCATCTTAAGGGGAAAAGAGCGGACACGGCTGAAAATAGAAATGGAAATTGATCTATCAGGGAGAAAGGTTGGCCCGATAAGCGGACAGCTGAACCAAATCGACATCATCATGAAATCCGGTGAACGGATGAGATGGTTGTAGGGGAGCCCTTTTTGAATGGGCACATCAGGTTCGTTTAAATTTGAATAAGGAGAACTCAGGGCAATTTTTATTTAGATTATGAGCTTCATAACCGGCCATTTCATGTTCAGATGATCGTTTATCTTTAGGTATTTATTATGTTATTTGGCTTTCTATTGATTGGAATAGGCTATTTGATGGGACCCATCCGCATGATGAACAATGAATAAAAACATGGTTATAAATTAAAAAAATGGAAGTTTGAAAATGTGTTAAAAAAAGTTTACTCGCTAGTAAAAAGGCGGTGGAGTGCCAATTTATCCTCGGGAATACGACGCAACCTTCTAAGAGGCAAAACGAATCGTTGCCTCTTTTTTTCATGAATTTTAACGTCCTATCAAACCGTAAAGGATGAGCTTCCCCATCTCCGCCGTTTTTATTTGATACTCCGCTGTCGTTTCCCAGCTTGCCTGCATGCCCGCGACGGCATCAAGAAACTCCATGACCGTTTCCGTAGAAATGGACGCATCGATTGCGCCTTCCTGTTTCCCGGATTCGATAAATACTTGCAGGATGTCACTCCGGATCTCACCCACGCTTTCTTTAAATAAATCCACAAAAACTGCATCGAGCAGCGCTTCCTGTGAGAAGTATTCTTCGAGGAGCTGGTGAGGCTTCTCGGCACAAATGGAAACTGCCCGCAGCAGTTTTTCTTTGAAGCTAATGTTTTCTAGAAGCAGATCGTTCACCATCTGTGTTGCTTCCTGCATCAGAATTCGTGCGCACTCCTTAATTACCCCTTCCTTATTGCCAAAATAGTTATAAATGGACACGGAGGATACGCCTGAATGGGAGGCGATTTCATTGATGCTGACGTTGGTGTATCCCTTGTCCCGGAATAGGTCCAGAGCCGCCTGGATGATGGCGTCTTTCTTTTTCTGCGTTCGGATTTCATATTTGTTCATGACATTCCCTCTTATTCGTTGATACAAGTATTATGACATAAAACGAATGGTTTTTAAACGTATTGCATGATATTTAAAAACTTTTGACAAACTGCCAAGATTTCTGTACATTAGTTTTTAAATATAGTTAATAAAATTTAAAAACTTTCAAGGGGGAAAACAGGATGAAAATTTTAATGTTTGGCAGAGGCGTTATGGCGACACAGTACGGCTGGGCACTTGAAAAAGCGGGAAACGAGGTCGAATTTTATGTGCGGCCGGGAAGGACGGCTCAATACGGGCCCTATGTTGATTTGGATATGTTGGACGGCCGAAAAAACAGAAAGGGCGACCCGGTCCGGGAGAGATGGTTCATCACCATGCGTGAGGAAATCAGCGCGGATCACGACTATGACCTCATTTTTCTCAGCGTTAACCACGAGCAGTTCGAGGAAGCGGCTAAAGTGGTAAGCGAATGGGCGGGGAAGGCCACAATTCTAATTTTCAATAATGTGTGGGATGATCAAGAGACTGTAGCCGCGCGGCTGCCAAAAGAGCAGATATTGTGGGGCTTTCCAGGTGGAGGCGGAGGCTTTAGAGGCAAAAATAAATTGGAAGCCGGATTTATGAAATCGATTTACTTGGAATCGGCCGCTACCGCTGCCTCTGGGAAAAGGCACAAAAAAGTCGTCAACCTGCTCCAACAGGCCGGCTTTTCCGTATCCTTGCAAAAAGACATGTACGTCTGGTATTTGCAGCATTTCATCATGAATGCCGGCATGGCCGCGCAAGCATTGAAGATGGGAAGCTATCAAAAGATGTATCAGTCGCCAAAACACGTTAAACCAGCTGTACTGTTAATGCGCGAGATGCTTCCGCTGATCCGGGCGAAAGGACGCAAGCCTAGCTTGGGCACAACCCTCATGCTGCGCCTGCCTGCTGGGCTGATGGGGTATGGCGTATATAAAGTGATTACCGGTGGCACGCTCGCAGGCGCAATCATGGAACGGATGGAAAATACCGCCTATATCTCCCAAGAATCGTTCGCCCTCTTCCCAAGAGATATTCTGGCCGAGGCGAGAAAACTTGGCATCGAACTGCCGCGCCTAACCGCACTAGAACCATATTTTCGGAAGAAAGATTTATAGTAGGGGTACCAAACTTGCGAGAAAAGGAGCCAAAGTATTGAGCAAGCTCCAACTCGCGAGTAAGAGTGCCAAATTGGCGAGAAAAGCAGCCAATTTAGCGAGTAAAAGCGCCCAAACATGGAGGAAAGGCCAGAAATTACGAGTACACTGCAAAATACAAGAGAAAAAAAGCCTGAAGCAGACGAGAACGCGCCCAAACATGGAGGAAAGCGCCAATTGGCGAGTAAAAGAGGCAAACTCGCGAGTAAAATAGCTAAATTGGCGAGTATAAGCGCTAAATTGGCGAGAAAAAGCTCCCAAACATGGAGGAAAGACCGGAAATTACGAGTACGTTGCAAAATACAAGAGATAAAAAGCTCGAAATAGACGAGAACGCGCCCAAACATGGAGGAAAGCGCCAATTGGCGAGAAAAAGCGGCAAACTCGCGAGTAAAAGCACCAAATTGGCGAGTAAAATAGCTAAATTGGCGAGAAAAGCAGCCAAATTGGCGAGTAAAAGCGCCAAACTCGCGAGAAAAGCTCCCAAACTTTGAGAAAAGCGCCAAATTCGCGAGTAAAAGAGGCAAACTCGCGAGTAAAAGCACCAAATTGGCGAGTAAAATAGCTAAATTGGCGAGAAAAGCAGCCAAACTCGCGAGAAAAGCTCCCAAACTTTGAAGAAAGCGCCAATTCGCGAGAAAAAGAGCTAAATTGGCGTGAAAAAGAGCTAAATTGGCGAGAAAAGCGGCCAAATTCGCGAGTAAAAGCGGCCAAACATGGAGGAAAGACCGGAAATTACGAGTACATTGCAAAATACAAACGAAAAAAAGCCTGAAACAGACGAGAACGCGCCCAAATATGGAGGAAAGCGCCAATTGGCGAGTAAAAGAGGCAAATTCGCGAGTAAAAGCTCCCAAACTTTGAGGAAATCGCCAAATTCGCGAGTAAAACGCCAAACTCGCAGTTCTCTTTTTCTTTTCACATCTTGATATGTGCCTGCTGAAACTTTTTTCCAGGTGATTCGTATATGTTAACATCTGGAAAGGGGGAGGTTTTCCATGGACGATTTTGGCGGGAGTGAGTCCTGGATGTTCTCGGTTGCTCCAGGGTTTATTGGAATCATGTTCGTTATCCTTTTTATCATCATGATCTTTCAATTATTCAACGGGGCTCATCAATGGAAGAAAAACAAGGTTTCGCCTCGTTTGATGGTTCCTGCCATCGTGAAAAGCAAGCGGACAAAGGTGTGGGGACATGTTCATGCGAACGATCAACAAAGCAGCTCCGCGGCCTATTTCAGTACCTTTGAATTTGAGGGAGGAGATCGGTTCGAATTCCGTCTTTCAGGCGAGGAGTTTGGGATGCTTGCAGAAGGGGATAGCGGCACGTTAACCTTCCAAGGAACAAGGTATCTAGGTTTTGCCAGGAAGGATCCTGGAGTTTCGTAATCATTAGTTGGGGGATGAAATCATGAATGAAAAAGGATGCATGAAATGCGGCAGCCAAGATGCTGCCAAGAAGGACGTGGCCATGACTGGAACAGGATTGTCAAAGATGTTCGATGTCCAGAATAATCAATTCACGGTTGTGTATTGCAAGCGGTGCGGCTATTCGGAGTTTTATAATAAGCAATCATCCGCAGGCAGCAATTTGCTCGATTTATTCTTTGGCTGATCATGCCAAGCGAAGAATCTCCTTCATTTCGAAAAGGAGATTCTTTTTTTTCTAATCATGTTTGTTGCTTCAAAAAGCAGGCAAGCTGGATCTTCAATAGATCCTCTGGGGTTGAAAGGGATAGATGTAATTTTTCTTCGATTTTTTTAATGCGTTGATACAGGGTATTCACGTGAATGTGCAGTTGTTTGGCCGTTATGGAAGCCGATCGATCATTGCGGATATAGACAAGAAGTGTTTCTTCAAGCATATGGTTTCTGTCTTGTTCCACTTGTAATGGAAGGAACACCTCATCGATAAATGCTGATAATTCTTCCTTGGATTGGTGCAAAAAGAGGCGATTAATGCCGATATCCTGGTAATGCATGATGCCGGTTAATTGTCTGGATTGGAGAAAAGCCATGGTTTTTTCTGCCTCGGCGTAGCTGACAGAAATGCTTTCCAGGTCCCCCGTGCAGGAACCGATTGCGATTTGGAGGGAAGCCTCGTTAGCGAACTGCCAATTCGATTGTAAAAGGCTCAATCGGTTTTTTAAGTCAGTCGAGTCAAAATGCTTGGGGAACTGACATAAAACAGTAATTTTGTCTTGAAAGCCAAAGACGACGGGAGCCTGCTGTTGAAATGTTTTTTTTACATCAGAAACAAGCCGGTGCACCTGCATATTCATGAACTGGATATCGGTATTGAATTTTAATTGAATAATCGTTACGACATAGTAAGAATCGTGATCGATGCCGAGTTCGGTTGCTTTTTGACATAGTAGTGAGTGATCTTTCAGTAACAGGAGCTCTTGAAAGCGATCGTTTATTTTTTTATAAAATGAATCGGTCAGTGTTTGCTTACGCAGCATTTCCAAGGCAATGACAGTGCTTGATTGTTCAAAAATCACTTTGGTCAAAGGGGGAAGCTCAGCTTCATTTACATCTATGATCAGCATGCCTAATATTGTATTGATGGCATTGATCGGATGAAGGTAGTAGGTTTGCTTTTGACCGGAAATCTCCATGGTCTGATAAGCAGGCGCTTTGCTGTCAGTAATTTGCTTCATCACAGAGAAAGGGTCGTTCCAATATGCTGGATTCGAGTATAGTTGATTGGCGGTAAAATCGACAATGGCGATTTTAAGATTCACCATTCTGCTTAGCTCCTTTGCAATAGCAAGCAATCCCTTACTTTGCAAAGATAGTTTCATGAACGTATCATGAATTTCATCCCGTTTGATGAGCATGCGGTTTTGCTCCTTCAAATGCTGAAAGAGTCTTGAGTTTGTCAAGGCAATCGAAACCTGATCTGAAAAGCTTTCCAACAATTCCTGATCTTGTGTAGTCAATAATGAAGTCTGGCCATGCTGATAGATGATCAGCACGCATAGCGTTTTACCTTCCACGACAATTGGAACGGAGATGATCGCCTGTAATGTATCAGGCTGATAAGAATTCTGTAAATGTTCCAGGTTCTTACGGGTTATCGATGAGCTTTCTTGAACGATGTCTTCAAGGGAGGTCAAAAAGATGGATCTATTTTCTTTAAATGTCCTTCCGATGATGCCTTCTCCCTCTTTCATCTGCATTTTTCGTATTTCCTCCGTCGGCCCGCCGGCCCACGCTTTCGGCATGAGAATCTCTTCCTTTTCGTCATACATCCAAAGTACACCCATATCCGCAGCCGTAATTACGGAGAGCGCATTCTCTAATATCTTGGTCAGGAGAGCATCCAAATCTTCTAAAAAAGAAATATCGCGTATGCTTTCCATCAGTTTCTTTCTAATGTGTTTTTCCTTGCTTAGCATGCATTCAAGATAATAAGAATGGATCAGCTGCGATAGGTGCGGCTGTTCCTTCGCGAAATCCTTTATTGAGGGTAGATGCTCACGGGCTACGATCGCGATGCCAAATCCATTTTCATATTCATAATAGAGATTGGATTCACTATGTTGAAAGGCTGAGGTAAGTGAATGCGAAGCCAACAGTGAAACGCTCTCGCCATTCTCCATTTTCCAAATTTGGAAGTGCCTAAGCTGCAAGATATCTTGTAAAAACGCGGAAATCTTCTTTATGCCTTCGATAAATATCCTCTCCTTGCATTGTAGGAATCTACATTGATAGTAGCATTTTAATGGATAAGTAAACATTGTTAGAAAGTTCTGACTATTATAAAGTTATAGTAGTTTATAAAAGAATGGAAGGGGAGAAGGCATGGGCGCAAGGGGAAATGTAAAGTATGGCATCATCGCCATCCTTTTTTTAGGATGGTCGCTTGGGAACTTTGATCGGTTTATCATGAACTATGCCATTCTTGGGATTTCAGAGGATTTTCAGTTAACGGCATCAGCAACGGGGATTGTTTTAAGCAGTTTTTTTGCTGGTTATGCATTGATGCAAATTCCAGGCGGCTGGCTTGCCGATAAGTTCGGGTATCGAAAGGTATTGATCATTGCCGTGTTATTATGGTCAATCTTTACGTTTTTTACGGGCTCGGCCTGGTCATTCTGGTCACTCATTCTGATCCGTTTTTTGTTTGGATTAGGGGAAGGCAGTTATTTTCCGGCTGCATCGAAAGGGATCGCGAATTGGTTTCCGAGAAATGAACGAAGTAAAGCGATGTCGATCATGCTTACATCCGGTACAATCATGGGCGTCGTTTCTCCGATCATAGGCACGATGCTGATGCAAAGCATTGGCTGGAGGATGATTTTTTATATGGTCGGCGGAATCGGCATCTTCATTGCGCTGTTGTTTTATTTCTTCCTGCATGAACAAAACCAAGCAAAAACAGCAAAGCCCGTGCCTCCAACAAAGTCACCATTAAGGGATGTATTGAAAACGCCGATGATTTGGAATTTATTCATCTCCTATTTCAGCATTTATGCGATCAACTGGGGCTTGTCGGCGTGGATGCCTACGTATTTATTGAATGTAAAAGGCTTGGACTTAACGAGCGTTGGCGTTTTTTCAGCCATCCCGGCTTTTGCGGGAATCATCGCCATGCTGGCAAGCGGGTATATTTTAGATCGATTGCCGGAAGGAAAAGACAAGCTCCTGGCCGCGGTTTTTGGTTTGCTGACGGCAATATCCCTATACTTGATGGCGTTTGCGCCTTCCATTGCGATGTTCGTCGTATATCAAAGCATAGTCATGATGTTATTATCCTTTAATATTATCTTAATCACGACCGTTCCTTTGAAAATCCTTCCTGAACAAGTGGTTGGAACGGCTAATGGCTTCATCAATACCGGGGCCCAGTTTGCGGGTGTACTGACGCCGATGCTCATTGGTTTCCTCGTCGATTTCTTTGGCGGTTCGTACAATGCGGCCTTCATCATGCTCATTTGTTTTGCATTGCTTTGCTCCATCGCGCTTTTCCTTATCAGGCCAAAAACTCAAGTGGTTCAAACTAAATTAACTGGAGAATCGAGGTTAACCGAATGAACATGACCGATGAAATTTCTAAGCTGATCGAGACTAAAAGTAATAGGTACAAACAATTAAGTGATCAAATATGGGAATATGCCGAGATCAGGTTTGAAGAGTTTTGTTCGGCGGATTTGTTATGCGAAACACTGGAAATTGAAGGGTTTGCCGTGGAACGGGGCATTGCGGGTCTGGAAACAGGTTTTGTCGGCAGCTATGGAAACGGCGGGCCGGTCATCGCTTTATTGGGGGAATACGATGCACTGGCAGGCTTAAGTCAACGGGCTGGCAGTGAGACGTATCAACCGATCTTACAAAACGGAAATGGTCATGGCTGCGGGCATAACCTTCTCGGTGTCGGCTCGATTGCAGCCGCTATCGCGATTAAAGATTATCTGAAGGAGCATGATTTGAAAGGGACCGTGCAATACTTCGGCTGTCCTGCAGAAGAAAGCGGGTATGGGAAGTCATTCATGGCAAGGGAAGGTCTTTTTCGTGAAGTCGACCTTGCATTATCATGGCATCCAAGCACCGTGAATGCTGTCATGCACGTTTATTCCAATGCCGTCATCCATGCCCATTTTACGTTCAAGGGCCGGAGTGCACATGCGGCTGCAGCGCCACATCTGGGCAGAAGTGCACTTGATGCCGTAGAACTGATGAATGTGAGTGTGAATTATTTGCGAGAGCATATGGTGGATGAAGCGCGCATTCATTATGCGGTTACGAATACCGGCGGCGTGGCACCGAATGTGGTCCAGGCAGAAGCGGAGGTCACTTATTTAATACGTGCGCCTAAACCGGAGCAAGTGAAAAAACTTTATCAGCGGGTGGTGGATTGTGCAAAGGGTGCGACATGGATGACAGAAACGAATGTCGAGGTGCAGATCGAGGGGTCTTGCCATAATTTGATCCCGAATAGGACGTTGGAAAAAATCATGCAGCAGCATATGGAGGAGCTTGGCTTTCCTGAAATCACAGCCGAGGAATTGGGGTTTGCCAAGGCCATGTATGATTCGCTGACCGAGGAAGAAAAACAAGGAGCGAAATCATCGGCAGGAAAAGAGCTGGGTAAACGGCTATCCGAGAAACCAATCGTCGATTTCGTTGCACCTTATTCAGGAAAGCTGGCATTTATGGGAGGCTCGACTGATGTGGCAGATGTCAGCTGGAATGTGCCGACTGCTCAATGCACAACCGCAACATGGGCGTTTGGCACGCCCTTTCACACCTGGCAGGTTGTCGCACAAGGCAAGCAATCATATGCACATAAAGCAACGCTCTTGGCAGCTAAAACGTTGGCAAGCACAGCCATATCAGCGCTGCTGAATCCTGAAATCATTGAAAGGGCCAAGCGGGAATTGAAGGAAAGACTGGATGGCGAAGTGTACGAAGCCTTGATACCAAAAGAACTGGAACCGCCTATCATGAGCAATCGATGAAGCTGGCTGCCCGCTATGGAACGGGCAGCTTTTTACGTTGCACCAGGAAGATCCTGACTGGGACGCCACAATTGAAGAAGCTGAAATGATATGCGCCCGTGACGGTTTGGCTGAAAAATGGTAGCATAAGCTAAACGAATAGATTAGGAGAGACTGCATGAATAGAATGGCCGTTCTTCAGCTGTCCGTGGCGATGGCGATTTTTGGTTCCGTCGGTTTCTTTTCCGAACGGACGGGACTTCCTGCATTGGAACTGGTTTTTGTTCGCTGTATCTGCGCAGCGATATTTTTAGGTGCAGCTTGGGTGGCTACAGGACATTTCAAAAGGGAGAAATGGGATGTCAGGGAGGGAATGTTGATCATTTCCTGCGCAGTGGCCAACTTGTTAAATTGGATATTCCTCTTTAAATCCTTTGAGCTGATTTCCGTGACCATTGCGATTTCACTTTATCATTTAGCCCCGATCATTGTGCTGATCATGGGGAGCTTCCTCTTCAGGGAGAAGCTGTCTTTTTTCTCGATCCTGGCCATATCCCTATGTTTCATCGGCACATTATTGATCATGGGGACGGATGGCTTTCAATCTTCTTCTCCTGAATGGGAAGGAATCATGTATGGAATCATTGCGGCGTTCTTCTATGCGGCAACGATGCTGTTAGGAAAGTCGATTACTAAGACGAGTGTGTATGCCACCACGTTCCTGCAAATGCTCATCGGTTTTTTAGTGCTGCTTCCGTTTGTCGATGTTCACGCGTACGCAACGCTGCATGCCCCGCAATGGTTTTATACGGTACTGACCGGCATCATCCATACTGGCGTCGTTTATCTTCTGTTTTTCAATAGCATTCGCCAGCTGCCTACAAATCTAGTATCGTTCATGGTGTTTGTCGATCCGGCAGTTGCGATCCTACTGGATATCCTGCTGACGGGATTTGTGCTGGATATGGTTCAAATCGTGGGCATTTCATTGATTTTTCTTGGAATGATTTATTCACTCAAGACGGCGAGGCCGATTGAAAATGAGGTCACGCAGAAAAGGCCCCACACCATGTGAGGCCTTTTTCTATTGATTGAAATGGTAAACATCCCAAATGTCAGGCGTTTCCGATCCGATGTACCAAGCGGATACACCGCCTAGTTGGTTTTGTCTAACAAGATCAAGACGGAGCTTCATCGAGTTTTGATCTTCCATCCAGATTTGATGCTTTTCCCCTTTGGATGTGTATTCGACGTAATTTTGTGAGGTGTTTTTATCCCAAACCTTTTTAAGCTTGTGAGCCGAAACGATCCGGTTGACCTCGGTCATGCTGCGGTCATGGCTTGTCACTTTACCGGTCAATGGATCGGTTACCCATTCCCGGGTATAAAATGGCACCGCCAGGATGATTTTATGGGCAGGTACGTCCTTCATCAACAGCCTGGTTCCTTCTTTGATCCAAGGCAACGAGGAAACCGACCCAGCCACTGGACTTCCGCCCCAATGTTCGTCATACCCCATGATGATGATATAATCCGCGATTTTGCCAAGTTCTTTCCTATCAAGGCTTTTGGACCAATACGGATCTTCATTCTCCCGGGTGACATCCACGGATATCGTGATCCCATGAGGTTTTAGCGCCTTTTTCAATTCGCTGATGAATAGGACAAAGTCTTTCTTGTTTTTCGGATCGATGTTTTCGAAATCCACATTGATCCCATCACTATTCGTTTTAACTAGCGAATCACACAAAGCGGCAACCAATTTCTGACGTTTTTTTGCATTGCCCAGTACGGAACCAGTTAAAGCGGGATCGAATTTATTGCCAATCAGCTGCCAAACCTGTTTTCCTTGTTTATGAGCGGCTTGGACATACTTTGTATCAACGGAAGCGGAAACGAAATGACCGGAATCCGTCAATGTATAGGAACGGGGAGATACTACATTCAAGTTGGGCTGTTTAAGCTGCTGGGTGTAGTTTTCCTGCGATCCATTATGTTTCCAGCCCATGACGATCCGCTTTTGCGCCTTCTTTGGGAAGGCTGATTTCTTGATCCAGCCCTTCTTACCGTCCAGCAATAAAATCTGGTGGTAATAATCGGGAATCTTCAATTTTTGCCCGACGTTAAGCGAAGTTGTCCGCAAGTTATTCAATTTTGTCAAATCACCCGCGGCTACCTCGTATTTATTCGAGATTTTCCACAATGTATCACCTGATACAACGGTATGTATCTTATATTTCTGAGGAATCTTCAGCTTTTGGCCAACGATGATATTGGAAGAGCTCAATTTGTTTTCTTTTTGTATAGCACTGATCGAAGCACCATATTGATTGGCTACCTTCCATAATGTGTTTCCAGGCTTTACTGTATGAATAATAGGCTTGGCCGAATCCCCGGCGACAGTCGAAATGACGGGAAAACGCTCGCCCTTCTTCAAGGTCTTAATTAAAGTGGAACCGAGTGCAGGAGAGCCATAAACCTTTGCATTGTCCGCTTTAACCGAGCCAACGTACAGGGCATTGCTTGCTGCCTTGCCACTGGCTGGAAAGAAACATATACAAAGAAGGCTTAACATAATAAGACATCCAAAGTGTTTTTTCACTATTATTCTATTCTCCTTAAATGTTGATCATTCACTAGTGTACTATGCAGGATCATCACAAAACACAGGTACATTGTGGAAAGAAGGAAAGAGAAATGGTGCAAAATCGTAGATAAAAAGCAGAAATTGCAGATAAAAGCATCAAAATCGTAGATAAAAAGCAGAAATCGCAGATAAAAGCATCAAACTCGTAGATAAAAAGCAGAAATCGCAGATAAAAGCATCAAACTCGTAGATAAAAAGCAGAAATCGCAGATAAAAGCATCAAACTCGTAGATAAAAAGCAGAAATTGCAGATAAAAGCATCAAACTCGTAGATAAAAAGCAGAAATTGCAGATAAAAGCATCAAACTCGTAGATAAAAAGCAGAAATCGCAGATAAAAGGTGCAATTCCGTAGATAAAAAGCAGATATCGCAGATAAAAGCATCAAACTCGTAGATAAAAAGCAGAAATTGCAGATAAAAGGTGCAATTCCGTAGATGAAAAGCGGAAACACAGATAAAAGCATCAAACTCGTAGATAAAAAGCAGAAATGTAGATAAAAGCATCAAACTCGTAGATAAAAAGCGGAAATGTAGATAAAAGGTGCAAAATCGTAGATAAAAAGCAGAAATTGCAGATAAAAGCATCAAACTCGTAGATAAAAAGCGGAAATGTAGATAAAAGGTGCAAAATCGTAGATAAAAAGCAGAAATTGCAGATAAAAGCATCAAACTCGTAGATAAAAAGCAGAAATTGCAGATAAAAGCATCAAACTCGTAGATAAAAAGCAGAAATGTAGATAAAAGGTGCAAAATCGTAGATAAAAAGCAGAAATCGCAGATAAAAGGTGCAAACTCGTAGTTAAAAAGCAGAAATCGCAGATAAAAGGTGCAAACTCGTAGATAAAAAGCAGAAATTGCAGATAAAAGCATCAAACTCGTAGATAAAAAGCAGATATCGCAGATAAAAGGTGCAATGCCGTAGATGAAAAGCGGAAACACAGATAAAAGCATCAAACTCGTAGATAAAAAGCAGATATCGCAGATAAAAGCATCAAAATCGTAGATAAAAAGCAGAAATTGCAGAAAAAGCATCAAATTCATAGACAAAAAACAAAATTCACAGTTAAAAGCTCCAAATTCGCAGAAAAAAGCAATACTGGCGGATTGATGCATCCTAATCGCAGGAAAGGAGGGCGGAACGGAGCTGAGGTTTCGCCGATTTTCGTTTGGAAAAGATGCGCAGTTGGAAAAATTCAGTATATGACATATGTCATCTGCTTGTCATGACACCTGGTACTAAAAATGTCCCTTTCCTTTTCTTATAATGAAATTACGACATATAAAGGGAAGTGCAATTGATTAATGACTATACAAAATACGAAGAATTTGAGAAAACAAATTGCTCCTTTTGAACAATCAACGACAAAGGAAAGTATCTGGCAGATCATCAATACAATCGGGCCGTTTGTTATTTTATGGTACCTTGCTTATATAAGCCTTTCCGTATCATATTGGTTGGCTTTGGTTCCGGCCATACTGGCTGCGGGCTTCCTGACACGGATATTCATCATTTTTCATGATTGTACCCATCATTCATTTTTCAAAAACCGCCGTGTAAATAGAATGGTCGGGACCTGTATGGGTGTTTTGACTTTGTTTCCTTTTGATCAATGGGGTCATGAGCATTCGGTCCATCACGCGACGAGCGGCAACTTGGATAAGCGGGGGACAGGCGATATTTGGACCCTTACGGTGAATGAATATTTGGCAGCGCCCCTTAGGCTTCGTTTGGCTTATCGTTTTTACCGCAATCCATTCGTGATGTTTGGCTTGGGTCCGATTTACGTTTTCCTTCTTAAAAACAGGTTCAACCGTAAAGGTGCTAGGAAGAAGGAAAAAATGAATACGTATTTGACGAATGCAATAATCGCCGTTTTAGTTGCATTGCTTTGCCTGGCAGTAGGCTGGCAGTCGTTCCTTCTGGTTCAAGGCACGATCTTCATGGTTTCAGGTTCAGTGGGTATTTGGCTGTTTTACGTCCAGCACACCTTCGAGGACTCTTATTTTGAAGAAAATGAGGAGTGGGAATATGTGCTGGCAGCAGTGGAGGGAAGTTCGTTTTATAAGCTTCCGAAATTGATGCAGTTCCTTACAGGGAATATCGGCTACCACCATGTGCATCATTTGAGTCCGAGGGTTCCTAACTATAAGTTGGAAATAGCCCACAATAATACGCAGCCTTTGGAGAACGTCCCGACGATCACGCTTGCAACAAGCCTGCAGTCGCTCCGTTTCCGCTTATGGGATGAAGAAAACAAGAATTTTGTTAGCTTTAAGGACATAAAATATGTAACGAAAAAAAGTGTCCCTGTTCAAGTGAAATCTGAACTATGACACAATGAATGAGTGCGGGCTCCCTTCATGATCCTTGGATTTGGGGGAGTCTTTGTTGGTTAATCGATCAGGGAGGGAACGTAAAGTGATTCGAATCGTGATTGCAGAGAATCAGGAAATGCTTTTGGAAGCGATCAGTTCTCTACTCGATCTTGAAGAAGATATAGAAATCGTCGGTCAGGCCAGCAATGGGGAGGAAGCGATTGCCCTTGTGCACCAATTGCATCCGGATGTCTGCATCATGGATATGGAGATGCCTGTCATGAGCGGGCTTGAGGCAGCGGAAGCTTTAAAGGCGATTGAATGCAAGGTGATCATTTTAACGACGTTCCGGCGGGAGGGTCATTTTCAACTAGCAAGAAAAGCCAAGGTAAGTGGTTATTTATTGAAGGATGACCCGAGTGACGAGCTGGCCTGCTCGATTCGGAGAATCATGGATGGCATGAGCATTTATTCGCCTGAGCTTACGGATGCTGCTTGCCATGCCGACGGTCAGGCTGAATCAGCGCCTGCGGTTTTGCCGCCTACCGCCATCGGGGCCGTAAGGAATTATTTGTCCACAATCAAGGATAAAATGAAGGCACCGACCGGCTAAGCGGATATTGACATGGTTAACCAAATTGTGTACGATGGATGAAATCATAATATTGAAAATTCGGTGATGAAGAGAGTAATCCATTGGAATTGGCAAGCGAGTCAGGGATGGTGCGAGCCTGGTGCAGGACGGATGGATGAAGCGCACTTTGGAGGAATTTCTTGAAACAGTAGTAGGGAATATCGGGGAGTCACCTCGTTAACAATGGAAAGTGGTCACAGGTTTGTGGCAACTAGAGTGGTACCACGGGAATCCATGCTCTCGTCTCTTATCAAGAGACGGGGGCTTTTTTGTTTAGGAGGGAAAATGTCGATGAATCAATCAATTGCAGCTTTACTTTCAACTGCATTAAACCATGAATGGACCGCAAGTGAAATCGAAAAAATGATTGAAAAGCCTAAAATGGCAGAGTTGGGGGATATGGCTTTTCCATGCTTTACGCTTGCCAAGAAATTGAGAAGGTCACCACAGTCGATCGCTTCAGAAGTGGCTGGGAGGTTAAGCGATGAAATGATCCGGGAAGTGCATGCAGTGTCGGGGTATGTCAATATCTTCGTCAATCAGCAATCGGTGACGGAAAATGTGCTGCAAGAAATATTACGTGAAAAGGAACAGTATGGATCGATGAAGTCTGTTAAGGAAAATGTCGTGATCGATTATTCCTCGCCGAATATTGCCAAGCCGTTTTCGATGGGGCATTTGCGCTCGACGGTGATTGGGAACGCATTGGCTAACCTAGCTGAAAAGAATGGCTACCAAGTCGTGCGGATCAATCATTTGGGGGATTGGGGCACGCAATTCGGCAAATTGATCGTTGCCTATAAGCTCTGGGGAGACAAAGCGGCGATCGAAGCTTCCCCGATTCAAGAATTATTGAAAATTTATGTGAAGTTCCATGCTGTTGCAGAAACGGATGAATCATTGAACGACCAAGCACGCGCAAGCTTCAAGGCGCTTGAAAATGGGGATGAAGAGTCGCTCGCCCTCTGGAAGTGGTTCAGGGATGCTTCGCTGAAGGAATTTGCTTTGATCTATGATGTATTGGGCATTCGTTTCGATTCTTTTGCAGGCGAAGCATTTTATAATGACAAAATGGATGCTGTCGTCAATCAACTCAAGGAAAAGAAATTGCTTACCCAATCGGAGGGCGCATTTGTCGTCGAGCTGGAGGATATGCCTCCTTGTCTGATCACGAAGACGGACGGGGCGACGCTTTATGCTACACGGGATTTAGCTGCGGCACTGTATCGCAAAAAACAGTATGATGCCAAGAAAACCTTTTATGTCGTCGGAAATGAACAATCCTTGCACTTTAAACAGCTTTTCCAGGTGATCGGGAAGATGGGATATGATTGGTCTTGTGACTTACAGCATGTCGCGTTTGGCATGATGCTGAAGGACGGCAAGAAAATGTCGACACGGAAAGGGAAGGTCGTACTGCTCGCGGATGTGCTGGATGAGGCCATCGAAACGGCGAAACGGAACATTGAAGAAAAAAACCAAGCGCTAAAGCAGAAGGAGCTGGTGGCGAAGCAGGTTGGTGTCGGAGCGGTGATCTTCAATGATCTAAAGAATCATCGGATGAATGATATCGATTTTTCATTGGAGCAAATGATGAATTTCGAGGGCGAAACGGGCCCGTATGTGCAATACACCCATGCAAGAATTTCATCCTTGCTTGAAAAGGGGCAATTCGAAGAGCGGGCCATCGAGTTTGATGCGCTAGGCGAATATGCCTGGCCCGTGATCCAGCTGCTTGAGCAGTTCCCGATCACTGTCCAAAAATCCTTTGAACAAGCCGATCCATCACAAATAGCCAAATTCAGCCTGCAGCTGGCACGTGCCTTCAATAAGTATTATGCACATACCAAGGTATTGGTCGATGATGAGTGGAAGCAAATGAAGCTCTCATTTGCTTCCTGCGTAGCGATCGTCTTGAAGGATGCGCTGCGATTATTGGGGATTTCAGCACCGAGCCAGATGTAAAATCATTCCAGGAAAGGAGCCGTTTTTTCAAAAAAATGGCTCCTTGATAGTTAGTTAAGGCGAAAAGTATCGCTCTGGGATTGTCCTTCGCCTAGGTGAAAATCGGTTAACGGATTTACAGTCCAAGCGAGCCGCCGACTATTAAATCTGCCCTAAGGTGTAATACTGGAATAATGAAAGTATCCTCCGATCGCAGCACCCAAACAGCTGATTGTCATGATCATCCATATAGAATATGTTCCTGTTATGCAGCATTAATAATATTTTTAATATAGGAATTTGAAAGTCCAGAAAAAAAGTTTGAAAAATATGGATTGACATTGATTGGTAATGTGTTACTATTTATAAAAATGGAACCGGTTCCAAAAATTCGCGAATGGATGAATGCAATGAATAAACGAGAAAGCTCAAAAGTGACAATTTACGACGTCGCTAGGGAAGCAGGTGTATCAAAGACATCGGTATCCCGCTATTTAGGCGGCAGGTATGACGAACTCTCTGACAAAACCCGCAAGAAAATCGAACGGGCGATCAGCCAGATGGAATACCGCCCGAACACCATGGCAAGAGGGCTGAAAAGCAATAAGAGCTATTTGATTGGCATCATCGTCGCGGATATCAATAATCCTTATACGACGGCCATCCTTCGGGGGGCTGAAGATATATGCAGCCAGAATGGCTATAATCTGATGATTTGCAACTCGGATAATAATCCGGAGAAGGAAAGAGGATATTTCGAAATGCTTTTATCCCATCGCATTGATGGTCTCATCCTTCATACGACTGGCGGGAATCACGACATGTTAATTCAGCTGCAGGAGCAGAAGACGCCGATCATCCTGCTGGATCGGAAGGTGCCTGATCTTGAAATCGATACGGTGGGATTGGATAATTTTCAGGCCACTTCACAGGCGGTCCATTTTCTCATCGATCAAAACTATGAACGAATCGCGTTTTTCAGCGAACCAGCAAGCAAGATCAGTACGAGGCATGAACGGAGGCTCTCGTTTCAGCAAACGCTGCTGAGCAGAAGCCACCCTAGTTCAAATGATGTTTATGAAGTGAATGTCGACGATTTACAAGATGTCGAAACCAAGCTCCTGCATTTTTTAGAGAAGTCGGAAGGAGCATCAAGGGCGATATTGACGGCAAATAGTGTGGTGTTATTAAAACTGATTTTGCTTTTACAAGAAAGGAAATTGTCGGTTCCGAAAGATTTGGCCATGATGGGCTTTGATAATCCAGAGTGGAGCACGATTGTTTATTCGGGCATATCAACGATTGAACAGCCGACCTATCAAATCGGGGTCGCTGCCATGGAAATGATCCTGCGCCGGATTGATGGCCAAGTGTCTCCAGCCCAGACAGTCGCCTATCAAGCCAAAATGAATATAAGGGAAACGACGCCATTCATACCAAAATCATAAGTCTTCCAAGGTTGAAGACTTTATTAACTCACGAAATGGTACCGATACCATTTCGAAGGGCAGGAGGAAGAATATGAACGTATTTGTATGCATGAACGCAATACCGACTGAAAGGCTCCAAGCGCTCGGACATCTTGAAATCATAAAACGTTTAGCAGCCGCTGGAGCTGATGGGATCGAAATCAGAAAAGAGCTTCTGACGGCGGAGGATTCGCTGGAAGAGCTGGGGGCCTTATGCCGGAAGCTTAACTTGGTCGCTTATTATTCTGCGCCTGAATTCCTGTTCGCATCCAATCACCAATTGAATGAACGGGGTTTCAAGCGATTGATAGGGGAAGCGCAGGAGCTGGGAGCTGTTTTGCTAAAGGTGCCTCTGGGATCCTACCATATCAAGGAAACCAATATGAGGTACGTGAATGAGCTATTATCGGAAAATTGGGCAAATGAGGGGCTGGCAATCACCATCGAGAACGATCAAACGCCTGGCGGCGGAAATCTACAGGCAATCACTGATTTCCTGGGCCGTTCCGCAGCGTTGGATACGCCGATTGGAATGACGTTTGATACAGGGAATTGGCTGTATACGGGCGAGGAGCCGTTACTGGCGGCACGAGAGCTGGCAGAATATGTCTCTTATGTTCATTTGAAGCAAGTGAAACGGGTCAATGAGGGGTGGGTGACCGAGCCGGTGGCAGTACCGCTGCTGCCGGAGGTAAATGAATTATTGGAAAAGTTTAACCGGAATTGTCCGGTAGCGATTGAATTTCCGATCACTTTGGAAAATGCAGCGACGTATATTTCACTCATGAAAATCGAACAGGAGGTCAGCCATGAACGAGCTTAAAGTACTGACGATGGGAGAGGCAATGGCAATGTTCATTGCCGAAGAACCGGGCAGCCTCGATGAATGCATGCGTTATAAGCGGTTTGTGGCAGGAGCCGAGGTCAATGTAGCGATCGGCCTGTCAAGGTTAGGGATCAAAACGGCATGGATGAGCAAGGTCGGGGCCGATTCGTTCGGACGGATGATTTTGAAAACGCTAACAAACGAAGACGTGGATGTTTCCCACGTATTAACGGATCCTGAGCATCCAACAGGCTTTCAGCTGAAATCAAAAGTCGAGAAGGGAGATCCGGTCGTTGAATATTACAGGAGAAATTCGAGTGCCAGCAAGATTTCCTTGAAGGATTTTCCGCTGGAGCAGCTTCCGGTGACCCAGCATCTGCATGTAACCGGGATACCAGCTGCCATCTCCGGCAGTTTCAGGGAGTTGTCATGGCAGGTCTTGAATGATCTGAAACAAAAGGGAGTTACTGTATCATTCGATCCGAATCTCCGGCCGACATTGTGGTCGAGTGAACGGGAAATGATCGATATCGTCAATAGGTTTGCAAGGGAAGCGGATTGGCTGCTTCCCGGAATCAAGGAAGGCGCAATCCTTACAGGCTACAGCAGGAAGGAGGATATCGCCAGTTATTATCTCGATCAAGGGGTTAAGCTTGTGGTGATCAAGCTTGGCGAAGAGGGCGCCTATATGGCAACTGAAAAGGAAAGGAAGGATGTAGCGGGCTTTGCCGTTACGGAGGTCAAAGATACGGTGGGCGCAGGAGATGGCTTTGCCGTCGGGGTAATAAGCGCCTTATTGGAAGGGAAATCGTATGAAGAAGCGGTGGTACGGGGAAATGCGATAGGAGCGAAAGCCGTGATGTCATCTGGAGATCATGAGGGTCTTCCGGATCGGGCAGAGCTGGAACACTTTATGAGAAAAGGAGTGCTTCAATCATGAAAACCTCTCAATTGCAGGTAGCTTCGCGAAAAAGGTGGATGAGATTGATCCCGTTGGTGTTCATCACATATAGTCTTGCTTATCTTGACAGGGCCAATTATGGCTTTGGCGTAGCAGGCGGGATGGGAGAGGACCTTAACATCACAGCTGGTGTGTCGTCTTTCCTGGCTGCGCTGTTTTTCCTTGGGTATTTCTTTTTCCAAGTGCCAGGTGCACACTATGCTGAAAAGAAAAGCGCGAAAAAGCTTATTTTCTGGAGCTTGATCCTATGGGGAGGGCTTGCGACCTTGACGGGCATGGCGACAAGCGTGGGCTGGCTGTATCCGATCCGCTTCTTGCTCGGGGTCGTTGAAAGCGCTGTTATGCCTGCTATGCTCGTTTTCCTCAGCCACTGGTTTTTAAAAGAAGAACGTTCCCGGGCCAACACTTTTTTAATCCTGGGGAATCCCGTTACCGTTTTATGGATGTCGATCCTTTCCGGCTACCTGCTGAAGGCATTCGATTGGAGATGGCTATTCATCATTGAAGGACTGCCTGCAGTGCTTTGGGCATTCATCTGGTATAAGGTCGTCAATGATCGTCCTAAAGATGCCAAGTGGCTGACCGCCCAGGAGAAAAAAGATATGGAAGCAGTGCTTCAAGCAGAACAGGCCGCTTTAAAACCGGTGAAAAATTATCGGGAGGCATTCAAGTCGAGACAGGTCGTCATACTCAGCATCCAATACTTCATGTGGAGCATCGGGGTATATGGCTTCGTCATGTGGCTGCCGTCCATCATCAAGCAGGCATCGAATCTGGATATTGTCGCGACCGGCTGGCTTTCATCGGGCCCTTATCTGTTGGCGGTCATTGCGATGCTGGCGCTATCCTACTTCTCGGATAAAACATTAAACCGGAAAACCTTCGTCTGGGCAGCGCTGCTCGTCGGGGCAATCGCGTTTTTTGGCTCCTTCATGATCGGAACCGCAAATTTCTGGCTTTCCTACGCATTATTGGTCATTGCCGGCGGTGCGATGTATGCCCCTTATGGCCCGTTTTTTGCCATCATTCCGGAAATCCTTCCAAGGAATGTCGCTGGAGGGGCAATGGCCCTGATCAATAGCATGGGTGCGCTAGGCTCATTTGTAGGTGCTTACTTCGTCGGATATTTAAACGGCTTGACTGGCGGGCCTGGAGCATCGTATGTATTCATGGCCGGATCTTTATTGATCTCCGCGATACTGACGTTGATGGTCAAAAAGCCAGTAATTACCGCAGCCAAACCCGTGGAGGTGGTCACGTCTTGATGATACAGCTGGCATTGGACAGGATGAATATGGACGAAGCCATTGAAATGGCTCGTACCGTGGAGTCATCGATAGACTGGATTGAAGTGGGGACCTCCTTGATTAAAGAGTTCGGCATGAATAGCGTCAAACAAATGAGCGCGCACTTTCCTGATAAAAAAATCGTAGCTGACATGAAGACGATTGATAATGCGGCATACGAAATGGAGCTTTGCTTTCAAAACGGTGCCGATATAGCAACGGTGATGGGTGCGGCATCGGATGTAACGATCCAAGCATGTTTGGAAAAGGCACGTGAATACAAAAAGCAGATCATGATTGATTTGCTGAATGTGTCCGATACCCGGCTTGAACAATTACAGATTTACGATCAGGCCATTTTCTGTGAGCATGTAAGCAAGGATAGCCAGGAGAATGGGGGGCAAGCCTTGATCCACATGAGGCAGCACGCTGGATCGATGAGGGCGGCTGCTGGAGGAATCACCCTCACCTCGTTGCCCGCAATGATTGCCGATCGGCTCGATGTCCTGATCATCGGCTCGGCGATTACAAAAGCGAAGCAGCCAGCGCACGCTGCCAGACGTTTCAAGGAAGCGATCAATATAAAGAAGGACGTGAATTCGTTATGAAAACGGAAATCGCCACTATTTTATCGGAAGTGAACGGAGTATTCCGCAATATGGATGAAGCTGCAACGGACTTGCTCGTAAAGAGTTTACAGCCGGATCAAAGGATATTTATCACGGGGGAGGGAAGGTCGGGCTTCATGGCTAAAGCCTTCGCGATGCGATTGATGCATCTAGGCTTGAACGTATATGCGGTCGGGGAGACGATAACGCCTGCGATTGCCAAAGGCGACCTGATCATAGCCATCAGCGGGAGCGGCATGACGAAAGGCGTGATTTCGACCGCCGCGAAAGGCAGGGAAATCGGCTGTAAGGTGTTCGCCATCACGACGAATGACCAATCCGGGTTAGCGAAGGTGTCTCATGAGGTTGTGGTGATCCCCGCTGCCACGAAAAACCGCTTGATGCATGAAACGAAAAGCGTTCAGCCGCTAAGCTCGTTATTTGATCAATGCGTACATGTTTTGTGTGATGCCGTATGCCTGGATTATTCATTGTCCCAGTCCATCAGCCACGAACTGACTTATGCCAAGCATAGTAATATAGAGTGAAAATCAGGCGGGCCCTTTCGCAGGGCCTGTCTTTTTAACCGAAAAAAAGCCCTTCATCCCCAGAATCGGGAATAAAGGGCTTGTACCGCGGATGCGGCATATATGCACGGAATTAATAGGCTAAGCTATATAGCGCTTTGATGTGTGATAGGTAGCGGATATTGCTCGCTTCCTTCATCAATGTAGCCGGC
>NZ_JASJOM010000020.1 GCF_030271255.1 Peribacillus folii | reverse complement strand
GTTCGTCCTGAGCCAGGATCAAACTCTCCGAAGAAATGTTTGACTTGCTCATTTGCTTTTTTTAATAGTGTGTGCTCACTTTAAAAAACGTTGGCGCTTTGTTTTGTTCAGTTTTCAAAGAGCAATCATCGCAATCGCCTCACTCGGCGGCTTGCTTATTCATCATACCACACTGCTGATTAGTTGTCAACTTCTGCGAAGTTTTTAACTTATTTTAAATCGCTGTGTTTCTCAGCGACCATTTCATCTTATCATTTTCACAGTAAGAAGTCAACAGTTATTTTTTCTTTCAGTAATCTACCAAAAGCTGATGAAATTTTGATTTGTTTTTCCTGGTGCTTATTTATATTAATCCTATTTCACTTTAAAGTCAACGGATTTTTTAAGATAAATATTATAAAGAAAATCTATAGTATGATGAATTTTTATCTTGCGACAGACTGTGCCGATTCAAAACCGAAAGGAATTGATCAACGGACCCAGCCTTCAGGGATTACACAAGGAAGGACGCATCGCCGGATTCATGCGGACCTCACTCAAGAATCCAGCGCGCTATTCAAGTTGACTTCATAAATGTAGCTATGCTAGTATATAACCAAGTATTATAATCGGAATAGTTTTATTTATAGTTTTTTGCACGGAGTTTCACAAAACGTCGTTTAAGGAGGATGGGAATATGAGAGCTGCAAAGGTAATATCAGGTGCGGAACATTTTTTCTTTCCAGGCAATTCTATAGGCATCCTAATTTGCCATGGTTTTAACGGGACACCACAAAGCGTAAGGTATTTAGGCGAAAGCTTAGCGGCCAGGGGATTCACGGTCTTCGCCCCTCGTCTGGCCGGTCATGGAACGAACGAGACGGAAATGGAAACGAGCCATTACCAGCAATGGACGGAAGGTGTTGCAGCGGCTTATGCAAAATTAAGGAAAACCTGCACTAATGTATTCGCCATCGGGCAATCAATGGGGGGTGCTCTTGTCCTCGATTTGGCAGCTAAATTCGCTTGTGATGGAGTTCTTACGATTAATGCCGCTCTCGAAGTTCCTGAATATGAAAAATATCGCAACCAATCAACCCCACGCTTCATTCCTGAAGGCAAACCTGACATAAAAGCCGATAATGTGGATGAAATCGTTTATGACAAGGTTCCAACAAAAGCGATTAATCAATTGCTTGAAATCATGCAGCATACCTGTTTACAACTTCAAAAGATCACATGTCCGCTCATGCTCTTCCACTCCCCTGAGGATCACGTTGTACCAGATCGTTGCTCCCACCAAATATATGAAACTGTCATGTCAGAAGATAAAGAAATGGTTTCCCTTCATAATTCATATCACGTGGCTTCTTTGGATCATGATAAAGATTACATCATCGAACAGTCTCACCGATTCATTCTAAAGCAAATCAAGCAGGCAAACAGCGATCCACTGACCTCCTTAACCATATAAAATGGTTTACACATGAACTCCACGGGTATATATACGATATAACGAAAAAGGAGGTAACATGATGAGCGGCTTATCAGACAAAATAAAAGGTACCGTAAATAAGGTAAAAGGTGAAACAAAAGACCAGGTCGGAAACGCGAAAAATGATCCTCACTTACAAACAGAAGGCAAAATCGATAAATTAAAAGGCAACCTCCAGGAAGGTCTAGGCAAATTAAAAAATAATAAATGATATTTTTGCTTTAGATAAACGCGAACACATCGTGTGCATAAAAAAAGGCGGCAGATAATTTGCCGCCTTTTCGTATGTTCAATTAGCCTGGATGACAACCACACACATATCATCAGGTTGATCTTGCTGCATTCCCGGGGACATCACAAAATCAATCGGAGCCGTTTCCTTACATTCCAGCCACCTCGTCGAGACAGCCTGCTGTATTTGATCCAATCCTTCCGTCCCTTCCCCGTCTATGGCCTCCATCACTCCATCCGTAAAGAGCAGGATCTGAATCCTCTCTTCATAATGAATGATCGATTTCTCAATTTTCATTTCGGTAAAGAAACCGACCGGACATGTTCCTTTTGAAAGCGAGGTCGCCGTACCATCATCCATAAGCGCAAAGCCTGGCGGATGTCCAGCATTGACATACTCCACTGTTTTTTTCTCCGTATCAATGATCAAATAAATTGCGGTAAAGTAATAATGCACTTGGTTATCTTCTTTATTGAGCGTGTTCATCCAGCGATTCATTTCGCTTATGACCGCTACCGGATCGGAATGGGTCCTGATCGCATCCCTTAAGACGGAAGAGATGAACATACAAACAAGCGAAGAGGATATTCCATGCCCCATCATATCCAAAAGGATGATCCCATATCGATTTTCATCGATCCGATGCCAATAATACATATCCCCTGCCAATTTATTTGCAGGTAAGTATGAAGCTCTGATGGTTAAGTGATCATTAATAATCGGTTCACTTAACAAGCTGCTTTGGACCTGCATGGAAAGATCCAATTCATTGCGTATCTTTTCGTCCTGCATCTTGTGCCAATCTTTTTCATATTTTAGCCTTAATCCTACGCGGATCCTTGCAAGCAAATCTATTTTATTAATAGGCTTCATAATATAATCGATTCCGCCCACATCAAGTGCCTCGGCCACCTTATTTGAATCTTCTAGAGCGGTGACGAAAATTACGGGTATATCTTTAAGGTGAGGAATGCTTTGCAATTTTCTGCATGCCTCTATCCCATCGATGTCCGGCATCATGATATCAAGCAGGATTATATCAACGGAAGTCTCTTTAGGTTGCGGACTATCCACCTGTAAATATTCAAACATCTCAACAGCTGAAGTTAATGATAGAAAATCCGTATAGCCAGCCCGTTTTAGAATTTTTTCTATAACGAAAAGGTTAACCTGGTTATCATCTACGATTAAAATCGTCATTCTTTCATTCCCCTTTTGGCTTATATCGAGCGGCAATATTTTTCCTTTATCATCTGGATCGTTACATAAATAAAGCTCCCATTTTCCGGGATGTTTCTATTCCATTATAACGAAGTTCAGACTCATTTAATAATAATAATAAGCAATGATGGCAATTACACCTGCAGACTAACTGATTACATATACCCCATCTCTTCGTGCCATAAACATGAAAAGCGAAAGAAAACAAAAAAAATGAAGAGCCCGCATGGGAACGGACCCTTCATTATAACTTTCGATAAATCCGTTCCTTCGAGTCAAAGTCCTCGTAAACTTCCGAAAAGGAGGATGTATGGAGCGTTTCCTTGCTGCCAACCGCAAGGAACCCATCTTTACATAGACTGTCATAAAACAACTGATTTACATAAGTTTGCAATTCACTGGTAAAGTAAATCATCACATTCCTGCACATGATGATATGAAATTCATTGAATGAACCATCTGTAACCAAGTTATGCTGGAAAAACTCAATGTTTTTCAGAAGCGTTGGATCAAGATAGGCATATTGATAATCGGTTGTATAATACTCCGAAAATTCTTGGTTACCGCCAGCATACAAATAGTTTTTCGTATAAGATTGCATGCGATTTAAGGGCAATATCCCTTTTTCAGCATGCCGGAGGACGTCTTCGTTCATATCAGTGGCATAAATCCTTGCCTTATCATAAAGACCTTCTTCCTTAAGGATGATGGCCATGGAAAATGCCTCCTCGCCAGTCGAGCAACCAGCATGCCAAATTCTGATTTCCGGAAGGTTTTTCAGGAGCGGGACGATGTTCAATCGGAAAGCTTTAAAGAAATCGGGATCGCGGAACATTTCAGTAACATTTATCGAAAAATCTTTCAACAGCTTCTCGACATATCCCTTTTCATATAAAACCATTTCAATCAATCCGCTTATCCTCCGGACATGGTCAAGCCTCATTCGATTTTCAACTCTTCGTTTTATGGAAGATCGCATGTATTTCCGAAAATCAAAGCCGGAAACGGAATAGATGGCTTGCAACAATAATTCGATTTCTATATCTTCTCGTTCTTCAATCGTTAAAGTATCCTTCATGCAAAACCTTCCTTACCTTTACTATCAATCAATTAGTTAGCCAAACCCTTAAAACCGATAATAGCTGATCTAATTTTAATGGCTTGCTGACATAATCGGAGGCTCCTGCCTTCAGGCATTTTTCCCTATCGCCCTTCATCGCTTTAGCCGTCAGCGCTATGATCGGAAGGTTTTCGAACTGATTCTGCTTGCGAATCCTTGTCATCGTCTCATAACCGTCCATGCCCGGCATCATGATATCCATCAATATCGCATCTATATTATTTCCTTTTTCAAGAATATCCAAACATTCATAGCCGTTTTCAGCTACAAGGATTTCCATTCCCTCATGCTTAAGGGCATTTTTAAGCGCAAATATATTTCTGTGGTCATCATCGACGACCAGGACGGTTTTATTGCAGAACGGCTTGGAATTATCTTGGTTATCTTCGCCCATCACTTCCGCTTCCGGTTCTTCTTGGCCGACAATCGCGGAGACAGATTCCTCATGGGTGGCTGCTGCCACTTCCGGGGAAGCAGCTATCGCTTCACCGACATTTTTAAAGCCCTCTGGCATGCTCGGGATGAAGAACGTGAAGGTACTGCCTTTGCCTTCCTCGCTATCGACGACGACCCAGCCGCCTAGAAGCTTAGCGAA
This sequence comes from Peribacillus folii, assembly GCF_030271255.1. Lineage (GTDB taxonomy): Bacteria > Bacillota > Bacilli > Bacillales > DSM-1321 > Peribacillus. The sequence goes on along the minus strand of NZ_JASJOM010000020.1, from coordinate 42,379 downwards.
CTCACGGCAAATGGATAGCCCTAATCCTGTACCGCCATATTTCCTCATAGTAGCTCCATCGCCTTGCTGGAACGCATCAAAAATGATTTTCTGCTTCTCTTTAGAAATCCCGATGCCCGTGTCGGTCACCTTGATTTGGACCCAATTGTTTGCCCCTTTAGTTTGTATCCATTGCGCTACATTTTCTTCATCCGCTTTTTTGATTTGGACGGAAACCGAGCCTTTTTCGGTGAATTTAAATGCATTGGACAGCAGATTTTTCAAGATTTGCTGGAAGCGCTGCTCATCTGTAAAGAAAATATCAGGGACATTTTTATCTTTTTCTATTATAAAGTCGATGTTCTTTTTCTTCGCTACATGATCAAAGTTACGGTGCAATAATTCGGGAAGCTCACTCATGTTCATTTCGTCGAATACCACTTCCAGCTTTCCAACTTCCACCTTGGATAAATCCAAAATATCATTGATCAACGTCAGTAAGTCCTGACCTGAAGAATTAATGACACGAGCGAACTCCTGCTGCTCTTCATTCAACTTACTATCATTCGGATCGGAAAGCATTTCCGATAGTATCAAAATACTATTGAGAGGTGTCCGCAATTCATGGGACATATTGGCCATGAACTCTGATTTATATTTAGAGCTTAGCTTCAATTCCTCCGCTTGCTTTTCAAGGTTCAGCTTCGCAACCTGTAGCTCTTTTGACTTCTCTTCCGTTTCACGGTTTCTCTCTTCCAATTGCTCATTGATCATCCGGAGCTCTTCAGCCTGTGTTTGCAGCTCCTCTGATTGGGCCTGCATTTCTTCTGACTGTGATTGCAATTCTTCCGATTGAGCCTGTAATTCTTCCGTCTGTGCCTGTGATTCCTTCAATAAGCGCTCGATTTCCATTCGGCCCTCGACATTATTAATCGTGATGCCCAATGTATCAAGGACATTGTTGAGGAAGTCTTTTTGCATCTTGGTAAAGGCCTCCAAGCTAGCCAGTTCCACCATTGCCACAACTTCACCCTCGAAAAGGACCGGAGCAATGACAATGCTTTTCGGACTGACTTCGCCCAGTCCTGTCGTTACCAACTGAAAATCCTCAGGGATATCTTCAATGACTTTCGATTGTTTTTCAAGGGCACACTGCCCAATCAAGCCCTCTCCCAAGCGGAATTCACGTCGTCCTGAGTCTTTGCCATCTCCCGCAAAGCTGGCAAGCTTCACGAAACGCATATCGGAACCATCACCCCGCTTGACATAAAAAGCTCCGATCGAAGCGCCCATCATCGGGGCAAGCCTTGTAATGAACCGATCACCGAGAACCTCGACATCGACTATGCGCTGATACATGGTCGCGATATCGGCAACACGGGTTTGGATCCAGTTCTGCTCACTGATTTTTTCCGTGAAATCCTTCTCTTTTCGATTATAAACTTCAAGCGATTCCGCCATATCATTGAAGGAACGGGCAATATCGCCGATCTCATCCTTGGTTTTCACCGGAACCCGCGGCACTACAGATAAATCCTTGAAGTTGATATTTTTAATGACCTTCGTGATCGATTGCAAATCTTTTGACGTGCTGCGAATCATCCAAGCCATCGTAATCGCAATAACCAAAATGCTAAGAATAACCGCAAAGATGATGAAACCGATCATATCTTCGTAGGTTTGTTTCGAATTCCTTAAGGTTTCCTTCATGACACCTTCTTGATAATCCTTGAATTCGTCCATCGTCCGGATGACTTTCGTCCGTTTTTCCTTTTGATCATTCATCAAGCTTGAAAGATTATCGGCAGAATTTCCTGATTGTATTTTTTGCAGGATTTCTGCTTCCGTTACCGAGTATGATGCATATTGCGTTTCAAACTCTTTCAATAGCTGCTTTGCCCTCACCTTGTTTAACGTACCAGATAGTTTGGCAACCTTCGATTCAATCAAACTATGATTATCATTGATGATTTCAAGGCTTTCTGCTCTTTCCTCTTTATTGGCATCATTGGCCGCGAACAATATTTCTCGATCCGATCTTGAAAACAGCTGCCGGATTTCCATCGAGGCTTGAACTTTTTCATAGCGATTTTCGACTATTTCGGTCATGCTGCTCTTTAAATTGTTAAGCGTAAGCATCATGAAAGTTAGTAATATCGCCAAGAAAAGCAAAATTAAACCGAACCCGAGCATTTGCTTCTTCTTAAAACCCATTTTTCCGCCCACCTTCAATACTTAATTATGTCCAGCCATTAATAAATGGCATTTAAAGATAAATCCTGACCCCATTATCAGTAATACTTTTTGGAGAAAATTAATTATATGCTTTTCAATTAAAAAAATGATAAATAGGTAGATTCATTGCCTATTTTCCATTTTAACATTTCCGAAGCGAAAAAGGTTACCTACATAATTATTTTACATAAATTCCTTTTCCATTTTAGCGCCCCTGTGCCTTTTAAGTTTGAAACGCAGAAAAAAAACCGAAAGTATGCACCTTCGGTTTTTACTGTGCTGCTTATTGAATTTTCTTGGCTTCAACATATAATACATGGTGACCATCCATTTCTTTTACGGTAAACTCACAGCCGGCGTATTCCATTTTATCACCGACTGCAATTTCAAACCTTCCAGTCAGGACCCAACCCCCAAGTGTATCGATATCTTCCTCAGGTAAATCTATCGCAAGCGTATCATTGACATCCTCGATCAAGGTTTTCGCATCGAAAACATAATGGCCATCATTGATTTTTTGAATGAGCGGACGTTCGTCCTGATCGAATTCATCACGGATTTCGCCAACGATTTCTTCAAGAATATCTTCAACTGTAACAAGACCTGCCGTTCCGCCATACTCATCAGTCAAAACCGCCATATGAATCCGTTCCTTCTGCATTTTAAGCAGCAGATCATGAATAGCAATCGTTTCAAGCACACGGATGATCGGCGTTACAAATGAATCAACCGTCAACGCCGATACATTCTCTTCTGTTATCGTTGCCGTATATAAACGTTTGATATTGACCATGCCGATGACATTATCCTTATCACCATCTATGACAGGGTACCTCGTATACTGCTCCTCTTGAATCAGCTCGACTACTTCCAATAGCGGCATGCCCTTTTCAATAACGGTCATTTCCGTACGAGGAACCATGATCTCATTCGCTATACGTTCATCGAATTCGAATATCTGATTGACATATTTGTATTCGGATTGATTGATTTCACCGCTTTTATAGCTTTCCGATAAAATGATGCGAAGCTCTTCTTCCGAATGGGCCATTTCCGACTCAGAAGCTGGCTTTAATCCGAATATGCCTGTCAAAAGACGGGCAGAACCATTCAGCAACCATATGAAGGGATATAAAATACGGTAAAAAAGGATTAATGGTTTAGCAAAAAGCAGGGTAACTTGCTCCGCCTTTTGAATCGCTACGGTTTTTGGCGCCAATTCTCCGACGACAACATGAAGAAAAGTCACTGAACCAAAAGCGATTATGAAAGAGACGATATGACCTATGGATTCCTCAAGTCCCCATTTCGTGAACAAAGGCTTTAGAATTGCCTCTACGGTAGGCTCCCCCAACACCCCTAATCCTAAAGCCGTTACGGTGATTCCCAATTGGCAGGCTGATAAATACTCATCGATATGGGTTGTTACTTTCTTGGCTGCCAGGGCACTTCTATGCCTCTCTTCGATCAGTTGATTGATGCGGGAACTTCTGACTTTAACGATGGCAAATTCCGACGCCACGAAAAATGCGGTCAATGCTATTAATACAGCTACTGCTAATAATTTTATAAATATCTCCAATATGTGCGGGCTGACCATGCAAGTCACCGATCCTTCGAACAGAAGGAATGGACATGCACGGTATAATCCCAAGCACCTCCTGTATAAATGGTTAGTTTCATTACTGCATGCACCAAAACCATTTAGCCTATATCGTTATCATGCACCTTTGCGCACTAAACTATAGGGGATAAATTTCAATCATCCCAGCAAAATCAATAATGATTGGATTAAGGCCATGCTTTCATGGGAAATCTGTTTTTTCAAAAGAAGCTCATTTTTTTCGTCCTTCTTGATCATGGTAATGACTTCTTGAAGTTCCTCGTTCAAGCCATCCATTTTGCTTTTAAGCTTCAGGCTTGTTTCTTCAATCGCCGATGCCGCTTCCGTGTCTTGTTTGAACAATTCCTTTATATCTTCCAATGATAGGTTTTTTCTTTTATAACGCTCAATCAGGCGAAGCCTTTCCAGTTCACCAATCGAATAATACCGGTAATTGGAAGCGGAACGTTCCGCTTTAAGCAAACCTAAGTTCGTATAATAATCAACGGTTCGTTTCGTAACGTTCGCCATTTCCGCCAACTCGCCAATTTTTAATGTCCCGTTCCCAATAGAACCCCTCCCAACCGCCACGTGATGGTTTAGGCATTTTTTTTAAAAAACATGCCCAAGCCACCCGCTGACCTTTTATTCTCTGCTTTAATCGTACATTATTTTACTTGAAATGAAAAATATTTTATTCGATAATCCGATTATTTTATTTCTGTTAATCCTTTACCCAAGAGGGAAACTAAAAAAACCGATTAATGGATAATCGGTTTTATCTATATATAGGCATGCTGCTTTATTTTTTTGTTTTCACGGAAAATTGTGTGCTCAATATTTTAGGACCGCATTGGCATAAGGAAGAATGCTTTAGTTTTTTTATTGGTGTCCCGCAAGTTTCACAGAGTTTAGCTATCATTTATACCGCCCCTCCTCATTTAAACTTGTTAATACATTTATTATAACACTTCCATCATTATAATCAATACTAAATTAAAATAATTACAAATAAAGCAATGCCAGTTGCTGACACATCTTGCAGCTTCACAATTGCTCGAAATAAGGATATGATGATTGCAACAAATCTTACCAGGAAAGTTGGTATTTCCATGACCGATGAAATCCGCTCCATCCCCCGTCCCTTGGTACGCACGAATCAATGGATCATCCTGTTAAGTGTCGGCGCTGCCTTGTTGACCGGACAAATGGGATTTTTACTGATTCCTTTAACTGCCGGACTTTTGGGGCTTTTCTTTGATTTCAATCCCTTTATGCGCCTAGCAAAACTCTTTTTGAAAAAGAAACCGTCAGAATATATTCCTGAAGAACATTCACAGCAGCAATTCAATCAGCTGATTGCTGTGGTTTGCTTAGGACTTGGATATGCTTCTTTCCTGCTTGGCTGGAACATCATCGGCTATCTATTCACCTTGTTGGTCGGAGTAGCCTCCTTCATAGCCATTCTTGGGTTTTGCATCGGCTGCTTTATCCTGTATCAATGGAAGCAATATACCTATAAAAGAACTCTTCGCTGAACCTGCACTTTCATCCTGCTGCGCTTATGGCTGTATTCCTTTTAATCCAATAAGAAGCAAGGGCTATCAACAAAATTAATACAGCTTGCGGCATAAGCGTTTCGACCGTTGGGAAAAGGCCAATGGCTTCAACGAACGGGAATGAGCTGATCGTACTTGTCGGCATCACTTGCGAAACCTGAAGCGAATGGATCGAGACGCCGAGTATTTTGAAAGCTAGTGCGTATATCAATATCGTTGCCACTTTAAAGAATACGGTCATCGGTAATTTCACACTGTAGCGCAGCATGATGAAACCAATCACGGCTAGGATGAGGAAGGCTAGCAAAATGCCGCTTAACAGCTGCTTCACTTCCATATAAGGGGCCATACCTGCATAAAAGATAATGGTCTCTGCACCCTCTCTGAAAATGGATAAAAAACTAATCAACGCGAAAGAGATGACGCTTCCCGTCGCAATGGCCTGGTTCATTTGCTTGTTGATATAGCGGTTCCATGCACGGACGTTCGATTTTCCATGAAGCCAAATGCCGATTGTCAGCATCATCAATACAGCCATTATTCCAGTGATCCCCTCAATATATTCCCTGCTTGACGCAGCGGTAATCTGAGAGAAAACGATGTTAATGATCACAGCCAGTATGGAACTGGCAACTAAGCCTGCCCCAACACCTGTCCAAATCCATTTTTGTTTGTCCGCTTGCCCGATTTTGTTCAAGAAAGATAATAATGTAGCTACAATCAAAAGCGCTTCCAATCCCTCCCGTAAAAGAATCAGGTCCGCATCCCATGTTGTATAACTTGTATCATCAATTAGCGGAAGTAACCTTTTGTTTAAATCGGATACGATCACCTTGGCTTCCTCCGCCTTTATATTCTTCGATTGCAAGAGGCTGATGGCAGTCGGGACTTTCGTTTCCATATCACTGTAAAGCTTGCTATCCCTTGTAGAGACTTCCCCTTCGACATTGGGCCAAATCGTTAAAATTTCATTTAACCGGTCAACTGCCGAATTCATGTCCTCTTTTTCAATATTTTTTACACTCCCTTGTAACAGCTGTGTTACATCCGCAAGGGAATAGGTTGTCTTCTTGCTTCCATTTTCAACTTTGCCAGCGAGGAAATCCTCCATTATCCCTCTTAATTCAGCTAAACTCTTTTTGGCCTTTTCCTGATCGGGCGGATCCTGTGTTATCGCGATCCGCACAAACGCCATTTTCGTTTCGATCTCACCATATGCAGCCACACTTTTTTCCCTGACCACAACCTCCGCGTCTGTCCACCGATTCAGCAGGTTAGCATATTGAACGTTAGCTTGAACAAAGTCCTTTGCCGTGATCGAAGCGTCCAATTCATCGATTAAAGGCAGAAGGGATTGCAGCCGTTCTTTATAATCTGTCTTGTCAACCGGGTTTTCGTTCGTGTCATAGATGACAAGCGCACTTGATAAAGCCGAGAGCCGCTTTTTGATGTCAGCTGTTGCGGCTTGATCCTTCAAGGCGCTTTTTACGGATTGCAGCTCTTTGCTCACTTTCTTCGCACCTTTGCTGTCCGTTTTGACCGTTTCCCATTCTCGCTCGAATGAATCGATGTTTTTCGATACTTGCTCAACTTCGCCTGCTTTTATCTTCATTAAACTATCACCAATATAGACAAAAAGCTGATCGTGATCTTCACCTGCCGAGACCAACCTGCCAGCAGGTAAAATCAATAAAAGACTGACGATGAAAACTACTGCCCCGCTTTTCCATTTGGAAACGTTCATATTCGCCCCTCCTCATTCATGAAAGAAAATCGCCAACCCGGATTGAATCCATGCTGGCGATTATACATCCTCTATCTGAAATTCAATTTATCCAAAAAGGGATTCTCCTATATACCCGCCCTTTTTGACGCCTGGTAAACAAGCGAACATGGCACTTCCCCTGTGAACGATATATTCATTAAGCTTGTCGTTATTTGCGAGCCGCTCCTGCATGGGTATGAATTGTTTACTCGGACTGCGCTGAAAACAAATGAATAGTAAACCAGCATTGAAACTGCCTGTTTTAGGATCCATGCCATCAGCATATGAATACGGACGTCGCAGGATCTTCGCTGTCCCATCTCCCCTGGCTAGGCTCATATGGGAATTTCCCGGAATAATCAGGTTTCCATTTGTGTCTTTAGCTTCTAAATCGACGCGATCAAACTCATTCTTCATCCCTAATGGAGCTCCGCTGTCCCGGTGGCGTCCAAATGTGTTTTCCTGTTCTTTCAATATGGTACGGTCCCAAACCTCTATATACATTTGAATTCGGCGCACCACCATATAACTGCCGCCAACAAGCCAGTCAGGCCCGTCCCCGGCCTTTACCCAAACGTGCTCATTCATTTCACCGCGATCATTCGTATCTGGATTGACCGTCCCATCCTTAAAACCGAATAAATTTCGCGGTGTCGTCTTTTTTGTATCAGCTTGCTTGGTCCGCTGGAAACCTGTCTGTGCCCAATGGATGATCGTTTTCCCTCTGCCAATCCTAACCAGGTTCCGAACCGCATGAAAGGCAACTTGCAAATCATCGGCACATGCTTGAATGCAAATATCCCCGCCGTTCCATGAATCTTCCAATGCATCCAAAGGGAATTTAGGCAGGTCCTTCAATTCAGCAGGTTTTTTCGAATTCAAACCAAACCGATCTTTGCCACCCTTCAAAAACAGGGTCGGTCCGACGCCAAAGGTAATCGTTAAATTGGAAGGTGATAGTTCTATTGCTTCTCCGGTGTCCTTTGGCGGCATATTCGGATTAAGCGATGCTTCTCCTACCAAGTTTCCCACTGTCATCTGGGCGGCGGCCTCCGTCCAGTCCTTGAATAACTGAATTAAATCAGATCTTTTATCCGTGGTGATTTCCAACGATGCGAAATACAGGTTATCCTGCGTTTCGGTGGTTATTCCCGCTTGATGCGCTCCGTAAAAAGGGACAATATCCTTCGTTTGTCCCTTTGCCCTTGAATCGGAGAGCGTCATCAGCCCGCCAATTCCGGATGCTCCTATCACGACCCCGATTCCACCGACCCCTGCCGTCTTCAACATATTGCGGCGGCTCACTTTTTTAGTGAAAAGCCCGGTTTCATCTTTCGGCGTATTTTCCTTCAATTATGATTCCTCCGTTACAATCCCTATTTGCGAAAGCGGTTCGGCCAAGGCATCGATCGCTTGACTCAACTCTTTAACTTCAGATTTCTTTAAATCCGTATATGGGATGTATCCATCACCGTCTTTATGCTTATCGAGCAGGACGTATACTTCGTCAAACCGCTGTTGGATTTCCTCGGCAAGCTTTGCATCCTTTTCCTTTAACGCGGGAGTGAGCAATTGATAAATCTTTTCTGCTCCTTGAACATTGGCAACGAAATCATATAGATCGGTATGAGAATACCTATCCTCTTCTCCTGTTACCTTACTTGTAGAAACCTCATTCAATAAATCGACCGCACCCGTGATCAATAAATCCGGCGTGACCTCAACCGTTTCAACCTTGGCACGTAGCAAATTGACATCGTCCATCAGCTGCTTTGCATATTTTTCATATCCTTTTGTCGTGTTTTCTTGCCATAATCCCATTTCAATGCGGTGGTACCCACCCCATTCTTCATCCTTGACATCACCTTTACGTGCATCGATTTTCGGATCTAGGTCACCGAATACTTCGGCAATCGGTTCGGCTCTTTCATAATGCATACGAGCTGGCGCGTACACTTCCTTGGCCTTTTCAAGGTCACCTGCTGATACAGCCTCTGTAAACTCTTCCGTCCCTTTAACGAACTCTTCTATTTCATTGATTGCATATTCGCGGTACTCATTCGATACGTCATTCAGCTTACTCACACTTTTTTCTTTGGCTTTGTCTTCTGCCGGCTTAGTCCCTTCGTTTTCCTGTGCACATCCGAATAATAGACTCGTAGATAGCAGAACTGCTAATGACGCCTTTGCGTTCTTCATAATGCATTCTCCCTTTAACATGATTTGTAGATTCATATTAGCAGATAATGAAAATCATTATCAATATATATTTTATGTAATAGGGAATATTTTTCAGGCTAACTATCCTTCACGCTCTCTCATTAGTATGTCGATTTCTTTATCCATGATTGTAATGATGTCCTCAATAAATTGGATGGCAAAATTCAGCTCTTGTTCATTATAAGAAGAGCATAAATCTTTCGTGGCCGTCGACAATGACTGATAATGCGATTTGATCTGTTCCTGCCTTTCAGGTATAGGTTCAATCATGACCCGCCTGCCATCGAGTTGATCTCGTTCCCTTCTTACATACCCGGATTTCTCAAGACGATTGATCAGTGCCGTAACCGAACCAGTGCTCAACCCTGTAATTTTCGCCAGCTCACCTGCTGTGATCGGTCCTGTTTCTTTCAATATTTCAGCAGTCTTCAAGTCAGTATGGCTCACGCCTATCTTTTGGGCCATGTTTTGCTGGAATAACACGGATCTCATCCCGAACCTTTGCATGCCCTTGGCTAAACTCTTTATTAAGGCTCCATTTACTTCATTGCCGCTTGACATAAAATGCCACCCCTTTTAAACTTAAATTTATCTTGATTTTCAAGATAAATATTTTTTTTAATCTTAACGTTTACCTTTCAACCATGTAAAGTACATTCATGAATCGGGTGAAACGAAGGAGGGAAATAAATGAACAACCAAAAAAAACAGAAATTCATCGTTGCCGGGCTATTATTGGGCATCTTGATGTCAGCGATGGATAATACGATCGTTGCGACTGCCATGGGAACGATCGTTTCCGATTTGGGCGGGTTCGATAAGTTTGTCTGGGTGACATCTGCCTATATGGTTGCGACGATGGCGAGCATGCCGATTTTCGGTAAGCTTTCCGATATGTATGGAAGAAAAAGATTTTTTATTTTTGGACTGATTGTCTTTCTAATCGGGTCGGCTTTATGCGGCATGGCCCAAAGCATCGTGCAATTAAGCATCTTCCGTGCGATTCAGGGAATAGGCGGGGGCGCCCTTATGCCCATTGCCTTTACCATCATCTTCGATATATTCCCGCCTGAGAAGCGCGGGAAGTTAACAGGCCTTTTTGGTGCGGTATTCGGCGCCTCAAGTGTATTGGGCCCGCTTTTAGGTGCGTATATCACTGAATATTCCAGCTGGAACTGGATATTTTACGTCAATGTCCCGATTGGGATCATTTCGTTGTTCTTCATCTGGAGATATTACAAGGAGTCGGCAAATACCCAAGAGCAAAAAATCGATTGGGGTGGCGCGGCAACACTGGTCGTTGCTGTTATTAGCTTGATGTTTGCACTGGAATTGGGCGGGGAGTACGGTTGGTCTTCTTCTCCGATCATTGGACTGTTTGCCAGCTTTGTCGTTTTCTTCATCGCTTTTTTCTTTTTCGAAAGAAGAGCAAAAGATCCGATCATTTCATTGTGGCTATTCAAAAGGCGATTGTTTGCCACGTCCCAGATCCTCGCCATTCTTTATGGCGGGACATTTATCATTTTAACGGTCTATATCCCGATTTTCGTCCAGGCCGTTTATGGGGGATCTGCCACAAACGCCGGATTGATCCTCACTCCGATGATGCTCGGTTCCGTAGTCGGCAGTGCAATGGGCGGGATTTTCAATACAAAAACAAGCTTTCGCAACCTCATGACAATTTCCGTCATCTGCTATTTTGTCGGAATGCTGCTCTTAGGGACAATCACACCGGAAACGAGCAGGACCTCGTTGACTTTGTTCATGATCCTGACTGGTTTTGGCATGGGCTTCTCCTTTTCCCTATTGCCTATTGCCTCCATTCACAACCTGGAACCAAGATTCCGCGGATCGGCCAACTCTACGAACTCATTCCTTCGTTCATTTGGAATGACGCTCGGTGTCACGATTTATGGAGCGATCCAAAATAATGTATTTTCCAGTAAGATGGAGGACGCATTCAAAGGGATGCAAGGCGGTCCGGATCCAGGATTACTGAAGGATCCGCGCCAGCTCTTCCAATCCGATGCACGGGCCGAGATTCCGGACTTTATCTTGAATAAAATCGTTCATGCGATGTCCGATTCCATTTCATTGATATTCACCTTGGCTCTCATCCCGATCGGACTTGCAGCCATCACCGTGTTCTTTATGGGAAAAACGAGAGTGGAAACGTCCGCAAAAAAGGAAGCATGACAATAACTAATAAAGCTTGCAGCGACTGCATTCATTTGAGATGAAGGGTAACGTAAAAAGGCAAAGCATGGCGCTTTGCCTTTTTTTACGTTACAGACTTTTCACTTCCACATTTTCCGGAAGCTTAAAAGGGTTGTCAGCATTGATTCGGTCATAAAACATCAACCCATTCAAATGATCTAGCTCATGCTGGAACACGATGGCGGCAAAGCCCTTCAGCCGCATTTCCAATTCCGCACCATTGGCATCAATCGCTTTGATTTTAACCCGTTCATATCGCGGAACATACCCCTTGATATCGCGGTCGACAGAAAGGCAGCCTTCACTTTGAGGTAAGTAGATCATCGTCGCCGAATGACTGACAATTCTCGGATTTACCAAGGCATATTCATACTGCTTTCCCTTTTCATCCGGAAAATACATGACGAACATGCGCTTGTTCAGGCCAATCTGATTGGCAGACAAGCCAACACCTTCCCGCAGGTTATATTTCTTTTGAAGCTTCGGATCCTGACTATTTTTTAGATATTGCATCATGCATTCCAATGTTTCACGATCCTCATCCGAAATCGGCAGGCTGACTTCCTCCGTCACTTGCCGCAGGATGGGATCACCTTCCCTGACGATATCCTTCATCGTGATCATATAGTCTTTCGTAAATTTACCCATAGAAATTCACACTCTTCTACCATTTTATTTTTTCATGACTTAGACCATTTCACTTTAGCATTTCGGATTTAAAAAGTCTAATGTACAGGTTGGAGGTCCAATCGCACTGACTTCATGCTTCTCTTCCACTATAAATACTATTTCTTGACTTTAGCATTATTTACCTTTATTTTAGGGCATAAAGACCTATAGATTACAGGTTTAAAAATTTTATACTGAAGTTATATTCAAAAAGGAGATGAAAAATTGAATTCGAACTCAAAATTAGTTTCGAAGCTGCTGCCGTTCCTGACGGCTTTCATTGTGATTATTGGTGGTATCAGTTGGTATGTTGTAACTCAGTCAAAGGATATGGTCATTCCCTTTTCTTCGGTTGAAAAGACGATCAAGGCCCAAAATGGTGCCCTTGTCTCCATAGAAGAAAAAAGAAACGGCACTCTCCACATCACTACACCTGATGGGGAATACGTTTCTAGCATCCCGCCCAACAGTCAAATGATCAATAAACTAGTTGAAACTTATAACGTTCGATATTCTTTTTCATCAACAAACAAATCGGCAATGTGGATTCTGGGGGTATTGATGGCCGCCCTTGCCGCAACCGCAGTGATCATACAAAAAAGATCCAAAGGCGGACTGCGCATCGGCAGCAAGAAACAAAGCCTATCCGCCCCCAGGCCTTTACCAGAAATAACCTTGGCTGATGTAGGAGGCTTGCAGAACGAGATCAAGCAGGAAATCCTCCAGACTCTCACTACACTAAAGGAGCCTGAGCGTTCGGAAAAGATTGGAATCAAACCGCCTCAAGGCATTTTATTATACGGTCCTCCCGGAACCGGGAAAACGCTTCTTGCACAGGCCATCGCCAAAGAGCTGGGTGCCAATTTCTTCTCAACGAGCGGCTCAGCCTTCAACGAAATGTTTGTCGGGGTCGGTGCAGCCCGTGTCCGCAGCCTTTTCCAAAATGCACGCAAGCAATCGCCGGCAGTCATTTTCATTGATGAAGTGGATGCATTGGCTGGTAAAAGGAAAGCACATGGCGGGGAAGAAGCCGAGAAAACCTTAACGGAACTGCTGGTACAATTGGATGGAGGCCATCCGAATGAAGGAATTCTTTTCATTGCCGCAACCAACCGGAAAGATATGCTTGATGAAGCGTTCCTGCGACCGGGCAGAATTGATTTCTCCTTCCAGGTACCACTACCTGATACGCAAGGAAGAAAGGAAATCATCGATATCCATACGAAGGGAAAACGCCTGGCGACGGATGTCTTGGCTTCCCTTGATGAATTGGCTGAAAGTACATCCGGATTCTCCGGTGCAGACTTAAGCTCCCTGTTCGATACGGCATCACGCCATGCCCTTAGAAATGAACAAGATATGATCAGGAAACAAGATCTTGACTATGCAATTGACCGTACGATTCTTGGGGCCACATCACGGACGATGAACGATATGGATACAAAACGGCGTGTGGCGATCCATGAAAGTGGACATGCCCTGATTGCAGCGTTGACAAAGCCCGGCTCTGTTCGAAAAGCAACCATCATCCCCCGTGGCGAGGCCCTTGGATATGTCGCACCGATACCAAAAGAACTCCACCTGGCTACGGCAAGTGAATTGCTCGATCAAGTGAAAATGATTTTGGCTGGCGGCGTAGCTGAAAGAATGTATCTAGGGGAGCACAGCATTGGAGTGGGCGGCGATGTCCAGCAGGCAAAACATCTGCTGGAGCAAATGGTCGATACCGGAATGCTTCAAGACGGCTTCACCCTTACTTTCAATAAAAGCGATAAGGAACACAAGATGCAGGAATTATTCACGAGAGCGATTTCCGAAACGGAAATGTTGATTGACGAGCATCGCCCACAATTTGAAGAACTCGTTGAGGAGCTATTGAAAAATGAAACGCTCGAGGGATCGGTTGTACAGCAAATCGTTGATGCTACCGAATTCACCAAGGCATGCTCCAACGCTTAACAGTTTAATTTGCATGAATTGAGGGGCCAGTTCAAAACGAACAGGCCCCTTCTTTGAATGTCCCATATTAAGGGGGATTCATTCAAACGGAATGCTTATGTGCTCCGCTTGTTTATGGGCAGCTTTATTTTTCCTGCCCACATTGCTGCAGTTCAATGAACAATATTTACTGCTCGCCTTTCTTGGTTTAAACTCTTCCCCACATTGTTCACATTTCTTCCATTGATATTTTATATAGGCTGTCCCTTTGCAGGTTTGGGAACAGTATTTAGCATTTTCATTGTAGCTTTTAAATTCGCGGCCACACACCATGCAATCAAATAGAGCCATTATTTTTCCTCCAGATTAAAAATCTAATAGCAGGGAACCTTCAATCAATCAATTTTTTCATATTGCTGCAAAAGCTCACCATTAAAAGCATCATCCCTTAGCTTACCCGAGCTTTTATACTTCTCCTGAATGAAACTTATCGCTATTGCCGCAACCACGGCTGGAATCGCGAAGCAAATGAAGTTCATATAAATCGGCAGCTTCAGCTCGATTAACATGCCTCCCATCGCAGGTCCGAGAATGGCACCGAACCTGCCTATTCCAAGGGCCCACCCCAGGGCTGTTGATTTAATATCAGTAGGATAGAAGATTGATATGAATGCATTGTTTAAATTTTGTGATCCGATCGAGGCTGCTCCGGCAATTGCAACCAAGATATATAAAATGATCGTGCCGGGTTTGAAGCCAAGTAAGGTCAAGCAAATGGCTCCAAAGGTAAACAGACTAATAAGCACCCTTTTCGATCCAACCCTATCAGCCAGCCAGCCACCGCTAATCGACCCGATTATCGCCCCGATATTCAAGCTGAAAAGGAACAGCAAGCTGGACTTTAATGGATAACCTGCTTCAACCATCAATTGAGGTAACCAAGTCCCCAATCCGTAAACCATCAATAACCCCATGAAGCAGGCAATCCAGAACATGATGGTCGACCTTCCTCGACGGTTTTCAAACAGCTTGGCGACTGGCACGCCCGATGTCGATAATTCGTTTATGAATCTATCATTTTCATGAGGGAGGTAGGACGGGTTCAAGCGCTTCACTATCGCACTCGCCTTTTTGTATTCCCCTTTTTCAACATAATAATAGAGAGATTCCGGTAAAAATTTAATTAATAAAGGGATGGATAATAGCGGAATCGCTCCTATGAAGAACATCCACCGCCAGCCTAAAGCCGGTATCACATTCATGCCTAGCAGCGAGACCATAATGCCGCCTATCGAATAACCGCTAAACATGATGGCCACCATGATATTTTTCAGCGATTTTGGTGAATACTCTGACGTCAGGACGACTAACAGCGGAGGAATCCCGCCCAGTCCCAACCCTGCCAGGAACCGGAATACGGCAAAATCAACCGGCCCTTGTGCAAAGCCTGTCAATAATGTGAATGTGCCAAAAAAAGCGACACAGATAATGATGACTGCCTTTCTCCCCACTTTATCTGCCAAAATCCCACAGAAAAGCGAACCGATAAGACCGCCAACCAAAGTCAAACTTCCAATCAACCCCAAAACACTTGGCGAGGTGCCCCAAGCTTCACCTAAACTCGGGATGACAGCGCCGTATGCGACTAAATCAAACCCATCAAAAAGAATGAGAAAAATGCACCATAATAAAACGGAAAGGTGAAAAAAATTGAATTTACTAGTTTCGATGACTTGTGCGATATGAATATTCTGCAAGTGTATTCCCCCGTATATGTTTGGTATCCGCCAGCTCCCTAAGGTCAGGCCAAAGGAAGCTAGCGGATACCGACTGACATTTAATGTACTTGAAAACCGAAAACCGCCTCCCCCTTTATATTTCAGGGGTTATTTCAAGACCCTCACATATCCCTTCAAAGGTGACAAATATGGGCTGGTCGTTGAATCCTGCGGCACTTACTTGCTGTGCGCAAACGGCCAAGCTATATTCACTGTTCACCGAATACTGCTTATAAGCATAATCAGTTATCCTTTCCTTGCTATGTACATCTATCAGTTCAATATCTTCCGTGCCATTTTTAATCACAGTAAAATCGCGTAAAGGGATGGATAAGCCTTTACCGACTGCCTTGATATAGCTTTCCTTCAAGGTCCACATATCATAAAAGGCTGAAAGTCTGTCTTCGGCCTCCCATACCTGCCCGTATTCTTCTTCCGTTAGAAAACCTTTAGCCAGCTCCAGATCAAACGGCCCGGTATTCTCGATATCCACGCCAACTTCCTTATCATGGATGGCACAGACCACATAATCCCCGGAATGGGAAATATTATAATGTACCGATGGGTGCTTGGATAAAAAAGGCTTACCATATGCAGTAGTCTCCACTTCCAAAGTTTCCATAACCGTTCCGAACTGTTTTTCAAGAATGAATCGCAGCAGTAAATCGCCTATAAGGGACCGGTATGCATCATCCATCTTATAATATCTTTTCAGGCGAATTCGCCGGTCGGGTGAAACGTGTGCCAGCAGTTCCTCCAATGCCCCCTCATCTCTCTTGGCAGGCAAATTACATATATACACTTCTACCATTCTTCCCACTCCTCTCTAGCAAAAATGAATAGGAGGTCACTGTAGGATTACAGCGACCTTCCCTTTAATGAAACCAAGACCAACTGGATGAATCACTCGCTGACGCTTCTGACCTGTTTTACATCACGGGGCTTTGCAGCAGCCTTCGCTGACATGGCTTTGAAATCATCCTTCGTCAGACGCAGCGCAAACAATAAGGCTGCGAAAAGGAACGCCGCTGAACCGAGGAGGGCGATTTGATAGGAAGCTAAATGAACCTCCGTCTCACCGTTCGCTACCATCGTGCTCGTGCCGACTGCCCCAAGGATGCTGGCCAGGATGGCTACACCAATGGCCGAACCAATCCGGTTTTGCACATTGAACAATGTGGTTGCCCTTCCCATGGAAGCCGGACCGATATTTGTGAAAGTAGAGAATTGTACCGCAACGACCGTATGTCCCAAACAGATCCCTATGCTAAATAATAAAGCACGAAGGAACCACGGATTGGCTGTCGGTCCTACAAGGCTTATCAATGTAAATATGATGATCGTGCCAAGCAGACCAAACCGGATCACCTGATGGATCCCCAGTTTTTTTGTGGTCCAAGGCATCAGCCGCGATGACACCATCAAACCGAGCGCTTCCGGAAAAGTCGTCAAGCCGCTTTCCAATGCCGAGGCCTGAAGCGAACTTTGATACATTAACGGGAATACGAAGAGCATGCCCAGTAAGCCTGCCATTGAAAATAAAGAAATGATGCCCAACGTCCGAAATAATCGATCGGATAATAAACGCAAATCCAGCATCGGTTTGTCCACTTTCAACTCCAATAAAATGAATATACAAACAAGCACAACTCCCGTAATTCCTGTAAACAGGATCACGGCGGAATCCCACCCTTTAGCCGGCCCTACGTTCAATGCATACATCAGCATGGAAAATCCGGCTGCCGATAGCAGGAATCCCGGCACATCCAACCTGCCTGCGGCTGGTTCCTTATGTTCTTTCAAAAACAGTAAGCCGAATACTAAAACGAGAATGCCGAAAGGGACATTTATATAAAACGCCCAGCGCCATGACAGCTGCTCCGCAAAGAATCCGCCAACTATGGGACCGATGGCTGGTGCGAAGGCAATCGGAAGCACAAGCGATCTCGATACCCTAGGACGTTCCTCAGGAGAGAATGTCCGAAATAAAAGGGCCATTCCAACCGGTGTCAGGATGCCGCCTCCTGCCCCCTGCAGAACCCGGAACAAGTTCAGCGTTTGCAAATCATTAGCGAAGCCGCATAAAAGGGAGGCGCCCGTGAAGACGCCCAAGGCCATCAAGAAGATTTTCTTGGTACCAAAGCGGTCACCAAGCCAGCCAGCTACCGGAAGGAACACGGCCAGACTTACTAAATATCCGACGTTAATGCCACTTGTTGACGAGGGATCGATATTGAACTCCTGACTGATCGTGGGCAGGATCACATTGACGATCGTCCCGTCCATGGAGACCATGAACATCGCTATGACATAAACGATGCTCACCACTAATTTAGGATCAAGCTGTATCCTGGCTATCACTTTGTCCCGTCACTGCTGGCAACCAGTTTCAAGCTTTTTGGCTGCAAGTCCGTCCAGTTCGTGTTGATGTACTCCAAGCAATCCTGCCGGCTTTCCTCCCGGTAGATGACGGACCAGCCTCTTGGAATATCCAGAAAGGCGGGCCAAAGGGAATGCTGACCTTCTTCATTTATTAACACATTGTAGATGCCGTTTTCATTCTCGAAAGGGTTGGTCATCAATTATCTCCTCCTTCATTAGTCTTGGCTGACTTCTTAAGATCGGTGAGCTTTTCAGCAATCACCTGGCCAATTTCAGCAAGCGGTCCTGGCTGGCACATATCCTTATGGCGGCACTCGATATTATGCTGTTCTATTTCGCCATGAATGAACGGGTTCCAGGTCTCTGGCTCGATTGGATCGAACCAATCCGGAATGATCGTCGACCTAAAGAAGAGAACATCCCCTTTAAAGGTTTTTGGTTTATACTCACTCATGATCCGGACTGAGTTGACATATGTCTCTTTGAGGTTCAAGATCGTTACCTCTTCCAAACTGGCCAATGCACTTCCATCCCGCCGCAGTATTTCTATGGCACTAGCATCATCCAGCGGTTGTTCTCCTAAACTATCCGGATCGTATCCACCCAGTGCAAGCAACGCAATCAAAGCTTCTTCATCATCCGGTGCCTCCTTAATGGGCAGGAAATGACTTGGATATGCATCAAGGATTGCAACAAGGCGAACGTCCTCTCCCTCATTTTGAAGCTGTGTCGCCATCGCATGAACGACATTGCCCCCTAGAGACCAACCCAACAGATGGTAAGGACCTTTTGGCTGGATCGTCCGCAACTGATCGATATAATCAGCTGCCATTTCAATCAGCGTTTTTGGGAATGGTTCTTTCTGGGCTATGCCGCGAGCTTGCAGCCCATAGATTGGATAGTCAGGCCCGAGCGCAGTCATCAATCCAGCATAGCACCAGCTAAGTCCGCCTGCCGGATGTACACAAAACAACGGAAGCTCCATCCCGTTTTTCCTAAGCGGCAGGAGAACGTCCAATGCACTTTGGCTTGTGCCCATTTCCAATCGTTCAGCTAGACCCGCAACGGTCGGTGCTTCGAATAGGTTGCCAATGCTAAGCTCGACACCAAGCGCTTCACGGATTTTGCTCATCAAGTGCACGGCTAGCAGCGAGTGGCCCCCTAGGTCGAAGAATCCATCGTCTATTCCGACATGAGGCAAATCGAGAACTTCCATGAATAGATCGCAAAGAATCTCCTCCTGGGGCGTTCTCGGCCCGCGCCCCGATTGTATGGCACCGAATTGCGGTGCCGGCAATGCTTTTCGGTCCAATTTGCCGTTCGGTGTCAAAGGCAGTTCTTCCATTTCAACGAACGCGGAAGGGACCATGTAATCAGGAAGGCCTTCCGCAACGAAACGGCGAACATTTGCCGGAGCAAAGGACACATTCGACGCCGGTACCACATAAGCAACCAGACGTTTATCACCCGGGTTATCTTCACGAACCACCACCGCAACTTGTTCAATTTCGCCATGCTGGGCGACCGCGGCCTCGATTTCACCCAATTCGATACGGAAGCCGCGGATTTTGATCTGATGATCGGCACGCCCCATATAATCCAAAGATCCATCTTCGCGCCAGCGGGCCAAGTCTCCGGTACGGTACATCCTCTCACCTGATGCACTAAATGGGTTGGCGACAAAACGATCCGCCGTCAGGCCTGGCCGTCCTAAATATCCCCGGGCAAGACCAGAACCGGAAACATAGAGCTCCCCCACCACTCCCGGCGGCACCGGCTGTAAGACAGCATCCAATACATACACCCCGAGATCGGGTATCGCACGGCCAATCAGACTATTTGCTTTTATGGATGTAATGTCCCGATTAAGCTCAAGATAGCTGACATGAACGGTCGTTTCCGTTATTCCATACATATTGATGAGATATGGCGCATTTTCTGGATGGCGGCTGTACCAATCCTCCAAACGGCTTAGTTCAAGTGCTTCTCCGCCATAGATCACGTAGCGTAAAGCAAGCTTCTGACCGATTTCCGGCATTTCCCGGTCTGCCTGCATCAACTGATAAAACGCCGATGGAGTCTGATTCAGAACCGTCACTCCTTCTTTGACCAATAGCTCTAGAAATTCCATTGGCGACCGGCTGATCGAGTGCGGAACGACTACAAGCTTGCCTCCGTGAAGTAACGCTCCCCAAATCTCCCAAACGGAAAAATCAAAGGCATAGGAGTGGAACATCGTCCACACATCCTTGGAATCGAAATCGTACCAATGCTGCGTCGATCCGAAAAGTCTGATTACATTCTGGTGCGGAACGACGACCCCTTTTGGTACACCAGTCGAACCGGAAGTATAGATGATATACGCTGAATTCAACGGCGATAAAGGCTGGATGCGGTCACGATCCGTTGGATTGAGTGTTGAATGATGCAACAATTCTTCCATGGTGCCCGCTTCATCCAGGATGACTTGACTGATATCAGTCATCTCGGATAGCTTCGAAGCTACACTCGAATTCGTCAGGACACATGCAGGCTTGGCATCAGAAAGCATGAACGACAACCGGTCCGCTGGGTATTCCGGATCCAGAGGCAGGTAGGCGGCTCCTGCCTTGAGTACAGCCAGCAGCCCTATAACCATTTCCAATGATCTAGGCATGGCCAATGCAACGAATTGCTCTGGCCCTATCCCTTTAGCTATCAGCAGGTGGGCAAGCTGGTTCGCCTTTTTGTTTACCTCTTCATATGACAACGAAGAGCCGCCATATACCAAGGCAATGTTATGAGGATACATTCTCACCTGTTCTTCAAGCAGTGAAGGGATGCTCGTTTGTGCTATCTCTTCGGTACTACCATTCCAGTCGACAAGGATCTTTTGACGTTCTTGAGATGACAGTATATCCAAAAGCCCTATATGCTGGTCAGGCTCCGAAACGGCGCCATCCAATAGCCTCAATAAGCGATATATTAGCATTTCGGCAGTCTCCCGCTTAAAGA
Organism: Peribacillus folii; assembly: GCF_030271255.1. Classification (GTDB taxonomy): domain Bacteria; phylum Bacillota; class Bacilli; order Bacillales; family DSM-1321; genus Peribacillus. The sequence continues at coordinate 21,040 of NZ_JASJOM010000020.1, read as the reverse complement.
GATCGGTACTATATTCAAGGAACCCGCTGATTCCGAACGGGCTGCCATTCTCTGCATGCACTTCACGGAATTCCATGGTCAAATCGAATTTCGAAGCACCTACGCTGTATAGCTTCAGGCTGGATTGCAATCCTGGGAGCTCCAATTTGGGATCTGGTGTATTTTGCAGCGCAAGCATGATTTGGAATAACGGATGTCTAGAGCGTGATCGAACTGGATTCAATACTTCCACCAAACGCTCGAACGGCAAGTCCTGATGCTCATAAGCATGTAAGTTGACCCTTCGCACCCGCTCAAGCAGCTCCCGGAAAGTAGGATCGCCTGAGGTATCCGTCCGTAACACCAAGGTGTTGATGAACATCCCGACCAGGTCGCTCAATGCATCATCACTCCGTCCCGCTATCGGACTTCCGATTGGAATATCATGACCGGCGCCAAGGCGAGTGAGGAGCGCAGTCAGGCCTGCTTGCAAGACCATGAATAAACTGACGCCATTGTCACGGGCCAACTCCAATAACCGTTGATGCATTTCCGGATTTATCGAGAAGTCTATCGTATCCCCGCGATAGCTGGATTCCAGGGGACGCGGAAAATCGGTTGACAATTCCAATTGGTCTGGCAGGTTGGCTAATGTTTCTTTCCAGTAATCAACTTGTTCAGTGGCTAAACTTGCTTCATCACTTTCGCTTCCTAACAGGTTTTCCTGCCAGAGCGCATAATCCGCATACTGTACAGGCAATGGAGGCAGGTTCGGTTCGGCACCTTTCCTTCGCTCCGCATATGCCGCAGTCAGATCACGAGTAAGCGGTGTTAACGACCATCCATCTCCTGCAATATGATGTAATAATAGAACCAACACATGCTTGTCGGGAGCCATTGTGAAAAGCTGGGCACAGATGGCGGGTTCTTTCGCAAGATTGAAGCTATATCTCGTGGCAGTTGCGATTTCCGCATCAAGCTCCGCCTCATTAATATGCGATACCAATAATTCCACCTGCGCCTCGGAAGGATCGAGCACATATTGATGCGCTGTACCTGAGGTGACGGGAAAGAGTGTACGCAGAGCTTCATGACGCTCGACTACATCATTAAGCGCCGCTTCGAGTGCCCCGGTATCGAGTTCACCTGACAATTCAACAACGAGTGGTATGTTATATGTGGGGCTTGGACCCTCAAGGCTATGAAGGAACCATAACCGCCTCTGGGCAAAGGAAAGCGGTACCTGTTTCGGCCTTTGTGCCTTTTTGACAGGCAGCCGTGCACTCCTACCATTGGAAAGCTGTTTGACCAGGCCGGAAACGGTTGGTGTTTCAAATAACTTGGCAATCCCTATTTCAACACCGAATGTATCTCTTATTCTTGCCATCAAAGTCGAGGCAAGCAGGGAGTGACCGCCTAGATTAAAGAAGCTATCATCGATTCCCACACGTGAAAGACCAAGAACCTCGGCGAAAAGATCACGTACGATTTCCTCCTGTGGAGTTCTAGGAGAGCGATCTGAAACAAGTGCAGAAAGATCAGGCGCAGGCAATTCCTTCCGGTTAAGTTTCCCATTCGGAGTCAAAGGCAACTCATCCAGCTCTACGATGGCGGATGGAACCATGTATTCCGGCAAAGTGCTGCCTGCAAATTCACGTATTTCCACAACATCCGCTGCCACGCCCAAAGAAGGAACGATATACGCAACGATGCGTTTATCCCCGGGTTGATCTTCGCGGACGATGACTGCAGCCTGTTCAATGTCAGGATGCCGGGTAAGCCTTGCTTCGATTTCACCTAATTCAATGCGAAACCCTCTTATTTTGATCTGATGATCGGCACGGCTGATATAATCCAGCGTGCCATTGCCGCTCCAACGGACAAGATCGCCAGTGCGATACATACGGCTGCCCTTTGGACCATAAGGATTAGCGACAAAACGATCGGCCGTTAAATCCGGGCGCCCTAAGTATCCACGCGCCAGCCCTGCACCTGCAATATACAACTCCCCGACAGTCCCTCTAGGAACAGGCTTCAAAGCTGCATCCAGCACATAGACCTGTGTATTCCAAAGAGGCTTGCCGATCGATGGCATCCCGCTTTGGTCCGAATCGAGCGTAATGGCTGAGGACCATATTGTCGTTTCCGTCGGTCCGTACAGGTTCGTCACTTCACAACCTAATTCATGTAAAGCATTAGTCAGGCTGATCGAAAGGGCCTCACCTCCTACCAACACCCTGAAATTCTTAATCACATCAGGATAATTCGCCACAAGCGAATGCCAAAGCGTCGGTGTGGCCTGCATGATGCTTATCTCATGGTGAACGATCATCTCGGACAAGGTCTTCGGATCTTGAATCGTTTCCTTGGCGGCTATGACACAGCTTGCCCCGTTCAGCAGCGGCAGGAAGATTTCCAAACCGGATATATCAAAGGCAATGGTCGTAACAGCCAGAAGCCGATCGCGATGATCGAGGCAAAATTCATTTTGCATCGAAGATAAGAAATTGATAAGGCTTGCCGATTGAATCACGACGCCTTTCGGTCTTCCTGTAGAACCCGAAGTGTAAATCATATAAGCCGGGTTAAGCGTTGACATGATTCCCTTCCTTTTTTCATCCTCCACATTTATATCCGGCTGATTCCCAAGCGAGAGAACAATCTCTTCCTCATCCAATACGATGCGCTCCGCTCCTTTTGCATCAGCTAATTTCGCGCCAATTCCTTTACTGGTTATGATGGCGGCAGGACGGGCATCCTCAAGCATGAATTCGATCCGATCCGATGGATAATCCGGGTCGATCGGTAAATAAGCCGCTCCGGTTTTTAGCACTGCCAACATGGAAATGACCATATCCACTGAACGAGTCAAAGCAATGGCCACGAATTTCTCAGGTCCCAGCCCCTTCTCTAAAAGGAGGTGCGACAGTTGGTTGACCCGTCCGTTTAAATCTTTATAAGTAAGAACTTCGTTATCATCGATTACGGCCGGCCAATCAGGCGTTTTGCGCACTTGCTCCTCAAACAATCGAGGTAAAGGCACAGTTGGAAGCTCTGTTTCCGTTTCATTCCATTCAAGCAGGACTTGCTGGCGTTCCTCAGGCAAAAGAAGATCGACTTCCCCGATCGCCTGATCCGCCTCCGCAATCGCGATCTTTCCAAGAAAACGTAAAAAACGTGCATGATGTGTACCTAGATCTTCTAGGCTATATACTTCCGGGTTCGCATCTATATCGATCCGCAGCCCTTTGCCATCGGACTTATCATAGATATTAATCGACAAATCATCGACAGGGCCTGTGGCAAGCTTATGTGTGATCGCCCTGCATCCAGAAAAATCGAGTCCATAATCAAAAGGCATGACATTGATTTGCGGTCCGAATAATCGCTGGTTGTCGCCGAGCAACTTAAGATCACGGCGCAATTCTTCATGGCGGTAATTTTGATGTCGCCTGATGGTGCGGACCTCCTTGGAAACTTGCTGCACCAGCTCTTTGAAGTTCATCTCAGGCTTTACGGACAACCGCAGCGGCAACAGATTCATGACCATGCTGGGGATATTCAATGAGGATGACCCCAAACGGCCCATCATCGGTAAACTGAGGATGACATCTTCCGAACCTGTCAAACGGTTCACATAAACAGCGGCCACTGCCATAATCACTTCATGCCAGCTTCCCGAATATTTGTGGGCATTCATTTTTAAAGCTTGTGTAGCGGAAGATGACAGATAACCCGTTTGGCTCAGGAACCCTTTGGAGGTCCTGGGTGCCCGATCGGCTAGGCTCATGACCTCCGGCTGATCTGCAAAACGCTCTTGCCAAAATCGGCGATCGATTTCGAACTTTTCGGATTTCCTGTACGCCTTATCTTCCTCAAGAAGGGCCCGTAAAGGAGAAAAGGCGCCTTCGTTCACACCTTCCCCATTCTGAAGGGCTGAGTACAGTTTGGCTACGCGCTGTGAAATAAGGGAAAATCCAAATGCATCCATGACAATATGGTGGATGCGCTGATACCAGAAAAACCGGTCCGAGTCCACCTTGAATAGTACTTGATTGAAGAGCGGGTCATTTTTCAAATCGATTGGTTGAGCCAAATCTTCTTTCATCCATTGTATGGCCTTTTCCTGGGAGTCTTCCTCACCATTCAAATCGACGAATGTAAAGGGGATATCAAGAGACTCCCCGCTCATTTGAAATGGTCCATCATAATCCTCGCCAAAACGGACATGTAAAAATTCCGCTTCCTTGACGGCCTGCCTCAATGCCTGTTCGAAATGACCGATATCGATCATCCCAGCAATTTCTATGTATTCGCCTGTATTATAAATCGGGTTATCCGGCTCCAGCTGCTGGGCGAACCAGATACCGGATTGCGCGCCGGACAACGCCCAGCGCACATCTTGATCCTGAATATTAAGCACTCCTAATTACCACCTTCCCAGTTTTGTTTCAAGCCAACACTTTTTGTGATGATAATAGTTCCCACCACGCGGCAAGCGTCGGTTTTTCTGCCATCTGCATGAAATTGATTTCTGCACCCTTACCTCTCAGGATTTCAACAAGGCTCATCATTCTAATTGAATCCATTCCTAAGTCCACAAGATCCTCGGTCTCATCTATATCCGATGGAGATTCACCCAGAAGTTCAGCGATGGCAATCCTCAGTCCCTCCAGCGTCAAACCATGATCCTCTTTTTCTTGTTCTCTGCCGCTATTCAATTGCTCCAGCAACCGTGCTGTGGGTGTTGTGAAGGCACAGCGTTCAGCTGCGTATTTGATCGCCATTTTATGTTCTTCCAACGAAAAGTCCGCTACTGCATCCGTTATCAAGAATGGCTCAATATCCTGCATGAAGGCCTCACTTGCCGTCAGTAGACAGCCGATATGTGCATAGACGCCACAGATGATCAGTTGATCACGTCCCTGCTCCCTCATCATTTCAAGGAGATTCGTCCGTTTGAATGCACTGTAACGCCATTTTGTTAGGACAATGTCATCCTCGCTTGGAGCAACCTCGTCAACGACTTTAGTTTGATTGAGATCATCATCAAGCCCTGGGCCCCAGAAATCGGTAAGCAGTGCACGATCGTCAGGGTTTTGGTTTCCAGGCTGTGCTGTATAGACAACAGGGATGCCTAGTTCCACACAACGGCTTTTTATTGCCTGAATATGCGATATCAGCTCCGTTATCGGCGATTCGGTTACTGTATAGTAATCAAGGAAATATTGTTGCATGTCATGAACGAGTAACACTGCACGCGCTGGATCAGCCTTCCACGAAACTTTATTCTTTGGTAACTCGGATTCTACAGGCATTGCATATGGTGTGATAGCAGGAATAGCCATCAAAATCACTCCTTCGAAATATGTTTTTTATTCACTTCAGTGTAAGTTGATTGTTCAGTTTATCTGATATGATTTGCCGCAAAGCCTTTTTACTCACTTTCCCTAACGGCGTTTTTGGGAAGGAATCGGTAAATTCAAACCGATCAGGGATTTTGAAAGCGGCAAGCCCTCGCTCCTTCAGGAATAGTTTGAGTTCCTTTGAAGTTGGAGCATCCTGGCGAGGTATCACAAAGGCACAGGATCTTTCCCCTAAATAATCATCCGACATGGAGACGATGGCCACATCATGCACCGCTCCATGTGCCAAGAGATGGTTTTCCACTTCCTCGGCGGCGATTTTCTCACCGCCCCGATTGATTTGGTCCTTGTCCCGCCCTTCTACGACGATATAGCCCGATTCGGTCTTACTCACCAGGTCACCCGTTCTGTAGAAACCATCTAACGTGAATGCCTTCGCATTATGCTCTTCCGCTTTGTAATAACCACGGATGGTGTATGGGCCCCGCGTTAACAAATGCCCCACCTGGCCCTGCTCAATATCTCTATCTTCCTCATCAACGATGCGGACTTCGTCATATTTTGACATCGGCCTGCCTTGAGTATTGATGATTATCTCTTCCGGATCATCCAGCCTTGTATAGTTAACCAGTCCTTCGGCCATCCCGAATACTTGTTGTAATTTACATCCAAAAGCAGGAAAGACCCGACGGGCAGCTTCCGCACTGAACTTCGCTCCTCCCACTTGCAGCACTTGAAGACTGGATAAATCATGGTCGCGCGTCGATACTGCATCAAGCCATCTCAAGGCAAGGGGCGGTACAAGTGCGGTAATCGTCACGCCTTGCTTCTCAATAAGCGGAAAGGCTTCGTCAGGACTTGGGCCTGGTGAAAGAACGACCCTGCCTCCCGCATATAGCGTCCCGAGGATGCCTGGCGAGCTCATAGGAAAGTTATGGGCAATTGGCAGCACTGCGAGATAAACACTATCCTTATCCAACTGGCAAACTTCGGCGCTAACTTCCAAACTGTACATATAATCATCATGTGTTCTTGGAATCAGCTTGGAGAGCCCTGTACTTCCCCCTGATAACTGAAGGAAGGCAACGTCTCTCGAATTCACTTTTACTTCTAATTTTTTGGGATCGATATATAAATCTGCCAAATTCACGAATTCCGCTGCATCACCAGTTACAATCACATTTAATTTTTCATTCTTTTCCTTTGCACCTCTTGCAAGCGTACGATGGTCGAAACCAGCGTGCTTATCAGGGAGGATATAGGCAACAGCCTCAGCGAATTCGCAAAAATAGTTGATTTCACTGCTTCGATGGGTTGGAAGGGCAAATACAGGCAATGCGCCTAACCTGAATAATGCAAAACAAACTTCAAAAAACTCGATCACGTTGGGAAGCTGGACGACTACCCTATCCATTTGCTTGATTCCCAGTTCTTGAAAGCCTGCAGCCAAACGATCGGCTCGATCATCCAATTCCGCATAGCTCATATTCCTGTCTCCGCTGGTAATGGCAATCCTGTCACCTTGTCTCTCGGCACGATCACGCAGCATTTCCCCGAAGGTTTCCCCTTTCCAGCACCCCTCCCGTTCATATAAATCCGCATAATCCTCTGGCCATGAAGAACACCCTGTCAACATTTTGCATCCCTCCACTCACTTTTAGTTTAATGACTTTGCATCTATTCCCATTGCACGCAGCATCGTCTGGAATTTAGCAGATGTTTCCGCCAGCTCATCTTCCGGTTTGGATTCCCCAACGACCCCTGCGCCAGCGAATAAGCGAAGTGCTTGCTTCTCCACCTCCGCACATCGAATGGTGACGATCCATTCGCCGTCTCCTTCTGCATTGCACCAGCCGACCATGCCCGTGAAAAAACCACGATCGAACGGTTCGATTTCCTGAATCGCTTCCCGGGCCAATTCGGATGGTGAGCCGCAAACGGCTGGGGTCGGTTGAAGTGCAATTGCCAGCTCCAACGAAGAAGTTGCAGGATCTTCAAGCTCTCCTGTTACTTCCGTAGATAGGTGCCACATGGTTTCTGTATGTATCACGGATGGTTTTTCCGGCACGTCCATCTTTTTGAAAAATGGTCGCAGGGCCTCTGCCACAGCCTGGACGACAACCGCATGTTCATGTAAATCCTTTGCGGAGGAAAGTAACTCTTCCACCCTTCTCTTATCCTCGATCGGATCGTCACTCCTAGGCCTCGACCCTGCCAAAGGATTGGCCACCACTTGTAATCCCGTTCTTGAAACAAGCAATTCAGGACTAGCCCCGATCAAGGTTTTCGCGTTATCAGAATCGGTTTGATCCGTATCCGGCTGAGGCAAATTGACAGCAAAGGTATAGCCACTCTTATTGTGGCGTGCCAAATTATGAAGTAACTGATTGATGTTCACCAATTCCGATGAAGTGAGATGCAAGGACCTTGATAGGACGATTTTGTCAAGATGGCCGCTTTTAATATATTCAATACCTTGTGCCACACCGGCCATATATCGAGAAGGTTCCGGTACTGACTCGATTTCATAGTTTGGCACCGAAGTTCCGGCAGCCTGATCTGTGCCTAAGTCTTGCAGAGGAACTGATGACCTAATCATTTCGGGCACGATGAGCTGCGCATCCTTTTTATAATCGAATGGTACAGCACCCGTTACCATTGGATTGGGATGGCCTTGCGCTTTTGCCCTATTCAATGCATCCCCAACCCGGGCTGCAAGGCTTGTCATTTGATTACGACTTTCCGTATCGCTAGGAACTGTCAGAAAGGACCCTTTTCCAAGCAATGTTTGAGAAGGCGATGCCAGGTAAAAGTCCCCGACCTCATAATCGTCCAACAGCTGTTTATCCAATACGGTTGAATTCTCTTTACTCTTCATCATTTTAAAAACCCTCCAAATTCACGTAATATTCAGACCCGTATGAATGGCCGGCATCATGCACCTAAGGTGGCCCCGCCATCCACACATAAATTACTCATCGTAATATGGTTTGATTGATTGGATATGAAAAACAGAATCGCGTTGACTATATCAGAAGGCGAAGCTATTTTGTTCAATGGTATCCCCACTTTGAATGTCTCAGGCATCCCATTGATAACCGCTTGTGCACCATTTTCGTCGTTCCACATAGACCATTGCATCTCCGTATCCGTAGATCCAGGCGAGACGATATTACAGCGAATATTATATTGGGCCAATTCCAGCCCTAAACATTTAGTGAACATGACGGCTGCTGCCTTTGATGCTGCATACGCTCCCAGTGAAATTCTTGGGACGCTTGCTGCATTGGATCCGACTGTGACGATCGAACCGCTTTTTCTCGTCATCATGTATGTGCTCACTGAACGGGAGACATTGAATACACCAGTCGTATTGACGGCAAAGATCTTCGCCCAATCTTCATCACTGAATGATTCAATTAATCCTGTGCGCAGCACCCCTGCGACATTGACCAGTGTCTCGATCGGACCGAGGTCACGTTCAATTCCATCGACTATGCCAACGATTGCACGACCATCACTTACATCAGCCGCAAACGCATGTACGTCCAAACCTTGAGACTTCAAATTACTTACATGGCCATTTAGCTTTTCGGCATTATAATCAATTGCCGCAACCACCATCCCCAGCTTTGCTAAAGCCTCAACGACTGCGGCTCCGATTCCTTGGGCACCTCCCGTTACAAGTGCAACCTTCCCACTGCATTCCAAAAAGTCCACCCTGACACTCCCTTTCCTACTCCATGATCTCAATGTATAGTAGCCCAATTACCATCCCGTACGGATAAGAGGAGGTACTCGGCTTAACCCATTAATCTATGCGAAAACGCAAGATTCCAACTAATAATGATAATCATTATCAATTGGAATCTAAAGGTAATGATATATATTAAAAACTTGATGGTCAAGTGCCATTCGATGATTTAATCTGAAAGTCCTATACCCCGCCAGGCACATTTCGCTTCAATGCAAAACGCAAGGCCCTGTTAATCAAAGGCGGCAAAACGGATAGGTGCCCCTCCTCTTCGAACTCCTTGAATTGTACGTTTAATCCGCTATCGATCATCGATAAACGTTTTGAAAAGACCTGGGCATTTTCATTCATGCCGCTTTTATGCGTGCCTTCTTGCTCCCCTACTCCCAGCATCAGTGAAAGATTCCCGTTACCTTGTTTCAACCGGCTAAGGAACCTCTTCTCTTCGTCGTCGAACCACTTTTTGTTCCAATGAAGTGATGGGCTTCCAGCTATGTAATTTTGGAATGCATATGGATTTGTATAAAGAACATATAAAGCGAAAAGGCCGCCGAGAGAATGCCCAAAGAGGGTTTGGCTGTTTTCGTCAATCTTGAACCTTTTACCGATTTCAGGTTTTAAATCCTCTTCAATGAATTTCAAGAAGCCTTCCGCCCCCCCATGTGCTGGCCAAGGACTTCCATCCGGCCTTACAGGTAAATCGGCAGCCGCTACCGGCAATGTAAAATCAAAATATCGTTCAGGAGAAAATGGTCCATTCGTGCGATAACCGATGCCCACGATTATGGCAGGAACTACACCGGACTTCTCCGGCCGTCGTGATTGCAGCCGCACCGCCTCGACCATCGTTCCAAACACGGAGTTTGCATCGAGTAAATAAATGACGGGATATCCTGACGGCGGCGGCTCCTCCTGCGGCTTTGATACAAAGATTTGGAACTCACGATTCCCCGTACTTGAATGCATGATGCTCCGTTCCGTTCCTTTGATCGTTACTTCTTCGCTGCCAGCCGTTATATCCTTTGCATGCATATCCACTTTTTGATGTAACATCTAATCGAATCCCCCATCCATTTATTACTAGTAATCCAATCTACCGAACATCTGGTTTGATAGATTTAAATTGAGAAAGATTACCATGACTTCGATAATGATAATCTTTCTCACTGAATATATCAACCATGCATCTGATTATTTTTACAATCATTTACAAAAAAGACTGTCCTTTCAGTGTTTTGCTTGTTATTGACTGCCACATTTTGCAGGGAAAATACTAAATAATAATATCGGTTGGAAAATTATTCTTGAATTATTGAAAGATTAATTATATATTTAATATCGCGTGATGATGATAATGATAATCGTTATCACTAATACACATTTTTATGTTAAGCTACACTTAATTTCAATTGGCAAAGGAAGTGAAAATAGATTTTCAACATTTAGGATCAGTTTTTTGATCCTTTACAGCAGTAAATTTTTTTAAATATATTAAAAAGGGGAATCAACCATTGAAAAAGCAATTATTCGTACTTGGAATGGCAACAGTATTCAGTTTAGGACTTGGAGCTTGCGGTAATGCCGAAAAGACCTCCGAGGACACTTCACAGAAAAACAAAGCGACAGAAACTACTGCAAAAAAAGAAGCAAAGACGCAAACCATTACATATTTGGATAAGGAATATACGATTCCAGCCAAAGTTAACAGTATCGCCACTGCTAGTTTGGAAGCGATGGAGGATGCTGCCATATTGGGGGTTAAGCCAACAGGTGTGGTTACTGTAGGCGGTGAAATTCCGGAATATTTAGCGAAGGACCTTGCAGGTGCAAAATCAATCGGTGAAAAAATGCAGCCAAACTATGAAACTCTTCTTGGAATGAAGCCTGATGTGATCATGTGGTCTTCGAAATCCCCAGCAAATGTAACCGAGCAGTTGAACAAAGTGGCGCCGACATTCCCATATTCACATATCTCGACCAATTGGGAAGCGAACCTGCGGTTAATGGCCAGTCTTACAGGTAAAAAAGATGAAGCCGAAAAAATCATCACAACCTATAATGATGATGCTGCTAAAGCACAAGTGGAAATCGGTGAAAAGCTGAAGGACAAAAAGGTATTAGTGGTTAGAATCCGGAATGGCAGCCTCTTCCTATATCCTCAGGATGTTTACTTCAACCCAGTCGTTTATAAAGACCTAGGCTTGAGTGTCCCTGAAGAAATTAAACCTGTTAAAGCACAAGAAATGATTTCATTGGAAAAATTCGCAGAACTTGATCCAGATTATGTTTTCTTGCAGTTCACTGAAAGTGAAAATGCACAAAAACCGGAAGCGTTAAAGGATTTGGAAAACAACTCGATTTGGAAGAGCATCACGGCAGTAAAAGAAAACAAAGTGTTCGTTAACTCGGTTGATCCTCTCGCTCAAGGTGGAACGGCTTGGAGCAAAACTGCATTCTTGAAGGCTGCAACCGAGAAATTAGCTGAATAAGCAGGTAAGGTGCGTTGATTGATATGGCCAAAATAAATTCATTACCCATAATAATTCTTTGTATGGCACCTCTATTGATTGGCTTTTCCATCGTTTTATCAATCTTATATGGTGCCAAAAATATAGATTCCATGACGGTATGGAATGCCATTTTCCACTATGACCCGGGTAACGTCGATCACACGATCATCATGACTTCCCGCTTGCCCAGAGTTTTGGGTGCCCTTCTAGTCGGGGCATTTTTAGCCATATCAGGAGCACTCATGCAGGGGATGACAAGAAATTATCTTGCATCCCCTTCAATCATGGGAGTGACAGATGGCTCTGCATTCGTGATTACGCTATGTATGGTATTTGCTCCGGGTATGTCTTCATTCCAAATGATCCTCTTTTCCATGTTGGGTTCTGCATTGGGGGCCGGAATTGTCTTTGGTTTTGGATCGCTGCTCCCAAATGGGTTATCTCCTGTTCGATTAGCCATAATCGGGACTGTGATCGGGACATTTTTAAGCAGTATTTCTGCTGCCATAGCATCCTATTTCCAAATTTCCCAGAATGTAAGTTTTTGGTACAACTCAAGGCTGCACCAGATTGATCCCGATGTAGTCAAATTAGCGATACCATGTGGAATGGTGGGGATCATACTCGCCCTTTCCATCTCAAAATCCGTTACGATATTATCTTTAGGGGAAGAAATTTCTATCAATTTAGGTCAGCGAACGAACTTGGTGAAAGCCCTGGCCCTCCTTTCGGTGATTTGCTTGACGGGCATTGCCGTGGCGCTTGTAGGGAAAATCGGTTTTGTCGGCCTTATCATCCCCCACATCACCCGGTTTTTGATCGGAATTGATTATAGGTGGATCGTTCCCTGTGCAGGGGTAATCGGGGCGGTTTTTCTAGCTCTGTGCGACATCTTGAGCCGATTTGTTAATTATCCATTCGAAACCCCCATAGGAGTCGTGACTTCCCTGATCGGCATCCCTTTCTTCCTGTACTTAATAAGAACGAGAGGAGGAGAAAAGAATGGATAAGAATGCACGAGGGCGCTTCACCCTCACGATGGCCATCATCTCCTGCTTGATCGTAGTTACAAGCTATTTCAGCTTGATATCCGGTACATTCGACATGACCGTCAAGACTGTCCTTCAGACCTTATTCAGGGTGAATCCGGTACCCGAATTTGATTTGGTCATCTTTGATTTCCGGCTCCCCCGCATCGTGATCGCCGGTTTGGTGGGAGTGAGCTTAGGAATTGCCGGTACTGTCATTCAAGGTGTTACGAAAAATGGCTTGGCCGATTCCGGCATTCTTGGCATTAATGCCGGCGCTGGTACTGCCATCGTCATCTTCATGTTTTTCTATCAAGGTCAAACCAGCAGCTCGGACTGGTTGTCGATCATGAGTTTACCGCTATTTGGGCTTTTGGGCGGGCTTTTGGCGGCCCTGGTCATTTTCCTTTTTTCCTGGAAGAACGGGACCCTGGACATGGGCCGCCTTTTACTGACAGGAATCGCAATAGGCTCTGCATTCGGCGCCCTTTCCTTATATTTATCGTTAAAAATGAAATCAACCGATTTTGAAATGGCAACCGTTTGGCTTTCGGGAACGATATATGATGCAAACTGGAAATATATCACATCCATGTTACCATGGATGATAATCCTGATTCCGATCATTAAGAAAAAGGCTTACTTACTCGATTTGTACCAGTTAGAAGAATCGAGCGTTAAAAGTTTGGGGATTTCCGTAGAAAAGGAAACGATCATCCTATTACTTTGCAGCATCGGTTTGGTGGGTGCCTCCGTTTCCGTGTCTGGGAACATCGGGTTCGTAGGTTTAATGGCTCCCCACATCGCCAAGCATCTCGTCGGGATCCATCACCAGCAGGTCATCCCGGTTTCCGGTGCAATCGGCGCCCTGCTGGTGATCGCATCAGACTTCATTGCAAAAACCGTTTTTGCACCGGCAGAATTGCCAGTCGGAATCGTCATCTCCATCATCGGCGTTCCCTATTTTCTTTATTTACTCATTAAAGCTAAAGCCTAGAAGGAGGGATGATCAGTGAGTATTCTGCGTATGGAAAACCTGGAAACGAATTACGAGAAATTCACGGTATTCAAAGACCTGAACCTGGAAATAAAAGAAGGATTGGTCACAACCATCATCGGGCCCAATGGCTGCGGTAAATCCACCTTATTAAAAACGATAGGCCGGATTTTGAAACAAAAAAGCGGAAGCGTTTTTTTACAAGGGCAGGATTTACATAAGATCCATACAAAGCAAATTGCCAAGCAGTTGGCGCTGCTCCCCCAAAACCCGGTCGCACCCGCCCAATTGAAGGTGGAGGAACTTATTTCGTATGGCAGGTACCCGCATCGCAATAATGTAAATAAACTGACGAAGGAAGATGTGGAAACGATTGAATGGGCTATGGATATTACCAAGACCGTTTCATTCCGAAACCGGCAAATCGCCAATCTATCCGGCGGTCAAAGACAAAAAGTTTGGCTGGCAATGGCTTTAGCCCAGAAAACGGAGATTTTATTGTTGGATGAGCCGACTACCTATCTCGATATGGCTCACCAACTAGAGGTTTTACAAATTGTTGAAAAGCTTAATAAAGAACAAAAAATCACGACCGTCATGGTATTGCATGATATTAACCACGCATCCCGGTTTTCACATGAAATCATTACGATGAAAGCTGGGGAAATCATTAAGATCGGTACACCATCAGAAATCATTACACCTGCCGTTCTCGAAGAGGTGTTCCGGATTAATGCAAGGGTCATGGTCGATCCCGCTAATGGCTCCCCCGTTTGTTTCGGTTATGATAATCTATCACAGCAAGAGCCGCAAGAAACAGTTAAAGAAGCCGTTTTATCCAATTGACCAGGAAAAGGCAGTCGACATTGTCGACCGCCTTTTTTTATTGCCATCCCCTTCATTGCTTTTCCAAGCGGATGATGTCTGGTGTGTTTTGTTTCTGAGTGCCCGTTTTTTGCAATTTAACGGCCGTTCCTTCCGCTAAATTAGTGAAGATGATAGGTGTGACCGTAGACGGGGCATTCCGTTTCACGAAATCAAGGTCGATATCCAAAAGCGGCGTTCCCTTTGTTACCCGTTGGCCTTCCTTTACAAGAGGCGTAAAGCCTTCTCCATTTAATTTAACCGTATCCAGGCCTACATGAATCAGTACTTCTAAGCCATTTTCCATTTTCAATCCCAACGCATGATTGGTCGGGAAGATACTGAGCACTTCCCCATCGATCGGCGATGATAGTTTTCCATTGGCTGGCTCGATCGCAAAGCCGTCACCCATCATTTTCATCGCGAATACCTGGTCCGGCACTTCTTCGATCGGTACAATTTTCCCTTCGAACGGAAGGACAAAATCATTTGTGCCTAAAGCTGTGTTCCCTCCGCTTGTTTCATCTGCAGGCTGTGCAATCGGAGCAACTTTCACCTGGCTGGGAGTGACGCCGTTTTTGACAAGTTGATTCATTGCATTGGCAACGAATTCGACGTTCGTTCCAACAATGACTTGTACACTTGATTTATTTAACTTCATCACACCGCGTGCACCGTGCCTTTTCAGTGCCGCTTCATTTACATTTGCTGAATCGGCAACTTCCAGGCGTAAGCGGGTTGCACAGTTATCGATCACTTTTATGTTTTCTTTACCGCCAAGATCTTGGATGAATTGCGATCCCATGTCGGTATATTTATCCCCTGTTTTCACAAACGCTTCATCTTCTGCTTCTTCCTCATCGTCTTCACGGCCCGGTGTTTTCAAATCCATGGCTTTGATGACAAAATAGAAGATCACGAAGTAGACGGCCGCGTATACTAAGCCGATTGGTATTAACCACAATGGTTTTTGAGCAATACCGAAGTTGAGCACATAATCGATTGCCCCTGCCGAGAATCCGAATCCATGATGGATATCGAGCATGACGGCAAGTGCCATGGAAAGCCCTGTTAATAGAGCATGGATGACATATAAAACTGGAGCAATGAACATGAACAGGAACTCGATCGGTTCAGTGATACCGGTTAAGAATGAAGTGAAAGCTAACCCGACAAGCATTCCCGTTACTAATTTACGCTTCTCTTTTTTGGCAGCCGCGATCATTGCCAAAGCGGCTGCTGGCAGTCCGAACATCATGATTGGAAAGAATCCGGTCATGAAAGGTCCGGCAGTTGGATCTCCAGCGAAGAAACGGTTTATATCACCGGTCGCACCATTGTATTCACCAAACACGAACCAAACCATGCTATTCAAAACATGATGCAGGCCAACAGGCAGCAATAAGCGATTCAATACGCCGAATACGCCTGCACCAAGTGCGCCTGCCCCTGTAATCCAATCACCAACATTATTGATGACATCTTGAATCGGCGGCCATACTATGCCGAATATCCCAGCAAGTATGATCATCGCCAAAGATGTGACGATCGGGACGAATCGTTTCCCTGAGAAGAACCCTAACCATTCGGGAAGCCTTATATCAGAGAATCTATTATAAAGGAGTGCAGCCACTATACCTGATATGATTCCGCCTAAAACGGCCATATCGATATCTTTATTGATCGCTTGCGTTCCATTCGTCAATACGAAATAACCGACAAGTCCAGCCAATGCCGCGGCACCGCTGCCATCTTTAGATAGCCCGATGGCTATCCCTAAAGCGAATAGTAAGGCAAGGTTATCAAATATCGCTTTTCCCGCAGCTGCCATAAAAGCGATATCCAGTAAATCAGGCTGACCTAGGCGAAGCAATATGGCCGCTGCTGGTAAAACGGCAATCGGCAGCATTAGTGCTTTTCCGATCTTTTGTAAAAAATTCAACATCATTCTCATCTCCCTATACCTATCTTCTTTGAGCAACTAAAAGTTGTATTAAGCGTTTTCATTTTGCCAAAATTATATCTTTTTCATGGATATACTAGCACAGAAAATATATAGATGTCTATACCAATTTAGTTGAAATTTGTCGAAAATAGACCGAATTTTTCATTATTATCGCTTATATGCCATAACTGGTCTAGACAACTTTTAATAAAAGCGATAAAATTAGAGCAAAATACGTGAGACCAATCCGTGACTCATTCATTACGTTTCACTTTCATAAAGGAGATTATGTATGAAAACATTCATTATTAATAATCTAATGGTCCATAGCGAAAAGGAAACCTACCAAGATGGGTATGTTAAAGTTGTGGACGGAAAAATTGCCGAAGTCGGCCCAGCCAGTCAATGTACACATGATGACGAAGACGAGGTAATTACTCTTTCATCCGGATATCAAATCATTCCCGGCGCCATCGATGTCCATATCCACGGTGCTGCCAAGGCCGATGCAATGGACGCCACTAGCGAAGCATTGACAACGATGGCAAAAACTCTTCCTAAAGAAGGAACGACCAGCTTCCTGGCAACCACAATGACCCAATCCCCTGATGCCATCGAATCAGCACTGCTCAATGCGGGGACTTATATTGAAGAACAAGACAATGATCTTGCTGAAATAGTCGGAATTCACCTGGAGGGCCCCTTCATTTCACCAGCCCGTAAAGGGGCACAGCCTGAAGATTTCATCGTCGATCCTGATGTATCCCTCTTCAAGCGATGGCAGGTGCTTGCCCAAAACCATATCAAGCTTGTAACGCTTGCTCCTGAACAGCCAAACGGTTTGGAGCTTGCACGACACTTAAAGGAAACTGGCGTCGTCGCCTCCATTGGACATTCCGATGCAACATATGACCAAATAAGTGAAGCGATCGAAGCAGGCACGACACATGTGACACACCTTTATAACGGGATGCGAGGACTCCATCACCGTGAGCCTGGCGTATTGGGCGCCGCTTATCTTCGTGATGAGTTATACGTTGAACTTATCACGGACGGCATCCATTGCCGACCGGAAATGGTAAAGTTGGCTTTTGACCAAATCACAAGTGAGCGCATGATCCTGATAACCGACTCGCTCCGGGCCAAATGGCTTGAAAAGGGCACCTACGACTTGGGCGGCCAGGATGTGAATGTGGATGAAACGAAAGCCACGCTTGCAGATGGGACACTTGCCGGCAGCATATTGAAAATGAACGATGCCATTAAGAACACTTTGCAGTATACGGGATGCTCCATGACTGACATCATAAAAATGACAGCAGAAAACCCTGCCAAGCAGCTTCAAATTTTTGATAGGAAAGGCAGCATTAAAGTCGGGAAAGATGCAGATCTTGTCATCCTTAATGAAGAATTGAACGTTGAAATGACGTTTTGCAGAGGGAAATTAGCTTATAAAAAGGAGAATGCATAATGAATATCATCAAAGTAAAGGACTACACAGAAATGAGTCGGACCGCTGCAGAAATCGTTACCGGAAAGGTCAAACAGAATCCGGAAATCATCCTTGGCCTGGCAACGGGCGGTACACCTAAGGGAATGTACGATTCCATGATCGAGGACCATGTCCAAACAGGCACATCCTATGAACGGGTAACATCATTTAATCTTGATGAGTACATCGGGTTAAACCCAAATGATCCCAACAGTTATCATTTTTATATGAATGATTCCCTATTCAACCATATTGATATCAATAAAGGGCAAACCTTCGTTCCAAACGGCACACCGGAAAACACCGATGAAGAATGCAAACGTTATGATGAAAGAATCAATTCCTTGGGAGGAATTGACCTTCAAATACTTGGCATTGGCAAAAATGGTCATATCGGGTTTAATGAGCCTGGAACTTCTTTCACTTCAGGTACCCATGTCGTGACACTCGAGGACTCGACTCGCCAGGCGAATGCCCGTTATTTCGACTCCATTGACGAAGTTCCCACTCATGCAGTGACAATGGGCATTTCCACGATCATGAAGAGCAAGGAAATCCTCTTGTTAATATCGGGTGAAGAAAAAGCCGAAACCTTGAAAAGGCTAATGGATGGGGAGATTACGGAGCAATTCCCTGCCTCTATCCTGAAAACACATAATAATGTTACAATTATCGCAGACCAAAAAGCATTATCAGGCGTGGTAATGCCCTAAAAGGAGCGAGGATGGATGATAGATAAAAACTCACCTCTTCCGATTTATTTTCAAATCGAAGAACAAATTAAAAGACAAATAGAAAACGGTGAGTTCCAAGCGCACAGTGCCCTGCCGTCCGAACGTGAATATGCCGAGCAATTCGAAATCAGCCGGATGACCGTGCGGCAAGCGATAAACAACTTGGTTAATGATGGATATCTATACCGGCAAAAAGGCCGGGGGACCTTTGTCGCAGATAAGAAGCTGGAGCAGCAGCTTAATGGGCTGACTAGCTTTACAGAGGATATGAAGGCAAGGGGCCTGAATCCGAGCAGCAGGCTGCTAAGTTTCGAAATCATTCCCGCTAATCAGAAAATCGCCAAGGAATTGCATATTTCCCTATATGCTCCCGTTTATGAAATCAAACGGATCCGATTGGCTGATGATGTCCCAATGGCACTTGAGACGGTCTACATGTCAGCGAATTTAATTAAAGGGTTAACGGAAGAAATCATTAACCTTTCCCTTTACCAATACGTCGAGAATTACGTTAAACTTAAAATAGACTATGCGACACAGACGTTGGAATCATCTATTGCATCCGATTTGGAAATCGCCCATTTGGCTATTCCCAAACACTCGCCCATATTATTCATTCAACGGAATACGTACCTGATCGATGGAACTCCTCTTGAATTTGTCAGGTCAGCATATCGGGCAGATAGGTATAAGTTCACCATCACCATCACAAGATGACCTCGTTTGTTTTGGCTAATAAAGATTAAGGACATTCCATCCATATAAACAATGCAAAAGGTAATTGGAGAGTGATTTATATGAACTCATATTTCAAAGAAGTACAGGCTTTGCTTTCCTCTGTTGTAGAAAAGGAAAAGCAAGCCATGGATGACGCTGTGGAAAGGATTTCAGCTTCCATCATGTCAGACGGAATCGTCCATTTATTCGGAAGTGGACATTCCCACATTTTGACGGAGGAGGTATTTTACAGGGCTGGCGGATTGGCCGCCATCCGTCCCATCTTCGTTGAAGATTTAATGCTTTTCAAAGGGGCATCAAGAGCATCGCAACTTGAACGGCAAAATGGCCTATCAGAAAAGTTCATGCAGGATGAAGATATCCGACCTGGTGATGTATGCATCGTCATTTCTTCCTCTGGTGTCAATCCCGTACCGATTGATGTTGCTGCAATCGCCAAGGAAAAAGGCGCCTTTGTCATAGGGTTGACTTCACCGGCTTATGCTTCCAGCTGCCCTTCCAGGCATAAAGATAAGCTTTACCTCCATGATATCGTGGATTTGGTCATAGACAATCATATTTCCAAAGGGGATACCCTGCTCAAATCAAACGATATTACATTTGGATCTGGATCGACTGTAACTGGTGCCGTCCTCCTAAACATGATCTTCACGCAAGTCATTGAAACGATCATCGATACAGGAGTGACCCCCCCGGTATTCCTCAGCAGCAATATTGAAGGAGCCGATGAACACAATCAACGCCTCATCGCGAAATATAAAACAAGAATTCCCCAATTATAAAATGGAATACATGTAAAAGAAGGCATCCGCATGGATGCCTTTTTTCACATGTAGACAAAAGGGGGCCGGAATTAAAAAATTCCGAACCCCTTTTGAAATTCCCTTTGAATTTTCTCCTATAGTTAAAAGATGTGGGCTCTACGAGCCCACTATGTTAGGCCATTTTTGGACCTTTCCATGTCCAATTGGCCATCTGCTTTACATTCATGGCAGCGAAAGTAAGCATCGCCTGCATCGACAATTTTTTAAGTCCCCTTAAAACAGTCCAACGCATACCATGCTTTTCTTTTGCATCTGCGAATACACGCTCAATCGTTTTACGCATGGAACGGATACCGAAGGTATATTGAATGAAAGTCAGTTTCAATAATATAACGGGATCAATACTTGGGCGTCCTACCTCTGAATACCTATCTTTCACCAAGTTATAAATGAAAGTGAAGTCAATGGCAGCCTCTATTTTACGAACCAAATGGTTCGGTGGCACCAGTTGATCTAACGTAATCATTTCAAGTTGATCTCGCTGAATAGAATCATGTTCAGAAGGCATCCTCATTACCTCAAGTTTTATTCGTTCTATTTTAAAACAAAAATGACTCTAGGCAAAAGAGTTCAAACTAAAAGGTAAAACAAAGTTGGTTGGAACGTAAGGTACGAGACTCCTGCGGGAAGTGCGAGTCACGGGAGACACCGGAGGCTGAAAGCTGAGGAGGCTCCCGGACCGCCCGCGGAAAGCGAGTGCCTGGAGAGGAAACCAACGGCCACATTGTATAACCCATAAAAATAGACAAACTCGATTCTTATCGAGTTTGTCTACAGTCTGAAAGAAGGCATCCGCATGGATGCCTTCC
>NZ_JASJOM010000002.1 GCF_030271255.1 Peribacillus folii | reverse complement strand
AAGAGAGGGCGCAAAGCGGCGCCCTCTCTTTTCATTATCTCCGATGCTCTACAAGGTCAATGACCCCTAATACAACATGAGCCAAACCGAAACCAAAGACGGTATTGGCGACCATTTTGTTTGAGCCGCGAGTCTGCTTCATTGCATAACCCGCTGCTGTCACGGCTGTCCCTAACGCTGTTGGAATTAATCCTTCACGAATATCCATCGTTTAATCCCTCCACATCGAAGTTGGTGCATGATACTGAAACACCTGTTTTAGTGTAACCTCAGCAAGGCCATCTCATTCTTGTTCCAATGAACAGGTTCATATTTTGGAAAAGTGGAACAATTGTATCCCTGGTAGATTGGATTATCAAACCCCTCAATATTTTTTAGGTAGCTCCCAAGGGGCCTCTATCATATCGCCTTTTTTATTATTTCTTTCTGGCCTTTCATAAGCATAACGGTTTAAACTCAAATTTCAGATACAAACAAAGGCTATTCGATCACTGCAGAATATAGTAAATGCTTCATTTATTCTGGTGAAACAGGGTGAAAATGGGGTGAATAAAGAAGTTCTCCCCTTTTTTCTGGAAAATATAGTATGATATATCTCATACTTGCCGTTAGGTTTAAACGCTAAATGAAAAAGGAATATAACAAAGAAAGCTAAAGACGCATTTCATGATACAGTCGGCAGTCAAGAGAGAAGGAGCGGATGACCATGTTTATCATCTGGATAGCTATTGCCATTTTTTTATTTTTTATTGTTTTAGAACTTGGTGTTTCTTATTGGCTCAATTCCCATTCCGAAATGGATGAAAAACTGTCTAAACCCCAGGAAATACTTCATACGATCCGGGAGAAATTAGTCAGGAAGCGTGTATCATGAATGAAGAAGGGGATGCAGAGTTCACTCTGCATCCCCTTTGTCCCGTCAATTGCTTTCGCTTGTATCTTTCTTGATTTGCCACCAAATATGTCCGTCCTCTGCTAAAAGTTCGTCGGATGCAAGCGGTCCTGTCGATCCTGCAGCATAGTTCGGGAAAGACTCTTCTTTCGTATGTTCCCAAGCATCGGAAATCGTGTCGACAAACTTCCATGAAAGGGCAACCTCGTCCCAATGGGTAAAGTTTGTAGCATCTCCGCGCATGCTGTCAAACAATAGCTTTTCATACGCCTCTGGGGAATTGATATGCTCGATCCCCTTGTTGGATACTGTCAGCTTCATTGTCTTCGTATTCGAAGTCGTCCCGGATTTCTTGACATTCAAGTATAATGTAATGCCCTCGTCAGGCTGGATATTGATAACGAGCAAGTTCGGGTTCAGGGTTTCTTCCGTTTTGTAATACAGATTCATCGGAATATCCTTGAATTGGACAACGATATTCGTTGATTTTACATCCATTCTCTTACCGGTGCGGATATAAAAAGGAACGCCTGCCCACCTGAAATTATCAATTAGCAATTTCCCTGCCACATAGGTTTCTGTATTGGAATCAGGGTTTACGTTATGTTCATTACGGTAACCTGGCAGTGCTTTCTCGCCCACTGTTCCTTCCCCATACTGACCGCGGATGAAGTATTTATCGACTTCGTCGACCTTCATTGGCCGGAGCGAACGCAATGCCCGTACCTTTTCACTGCGGATCTCTTCCGTCGTCAAAGCGATCGGCGGCTCCATTGCAAGCAAGGCTACCATCTGGAGCAAGTGGTTTTGAACCATATCCCTAAGGGCACCGCTCGTTTCATAATAACGTCCGCGTTCTTCAACGCCAAGTGTCTCACTTGAAGTAACCTGGATATTGGAGATATAACGGTTATTCCAAAGTGGTTCGAATAGCGCATTGGAGAAACGGATGACTTCAATATTTTGAACCATTTCTTTACCTAAATAATGATCGATACGGTAAATTTCATCTTCGGCGAATGCCGTTCGGATCTGCTCATTCAATTTCTGGGCTGTTTCAAAACTGTGCCCAAATGGTTTTTCAATGACCAGGCGCTTATACCCCGGTGAATCGGTCAGGCCTTGGGCTTTGATCTGCTCGGCAATGGTTCCGAAAAACTCAGGTGCCATCGCTAAATAGAAAATGCGGTTTCCTTCTAATTGGTATTGTCCGTCCAATTCCTCGGCAATTCCTTTTAATTGCTGGTAGGATTCCGAGCTTGATACGTCATGGGAATGATAATGGAAATGGGAAATGAACTCCTCGACTTTTTCTTCTGCGTGACCAAACGTAAGGATGGAGTCCTTGACGCTTGATTGAAATTCCTCGTCCGTCAAGGGTCTCCTTGCTACGCCCACGACGGCGAATTTATTGATTTTTTCTTTTTGGAACAGCCGATATATTGAAGGGAATAATTTCCTTTTTGCCAAATCTCCAGTAGCACCAAAAATCATGATCAATGCCGTCGGTTTATTATTTTCTGTCATGTTAAAACCTCAACTTTCCTTAATTCTATCTCTAAAGTTGGAATTCCCGTATGTGTACCAATTCCTAATTTTACGGTTAGCTTTCCCTCAAAGCAATCAATTTGCGCATTTTTTCTTATATTTCCTAAAAAGTTTACTCCCATATCGGTTTTAGTCGGTCATAAATGAAAGAACCGCCATGGTTATGCTATAGTTAAGCTATTAACGTAATGGCAACGGAGGTAGGAACAGTGGATTTTGTTTTATTGGGTACAGGCGCCGGCGTTCCGGCCAAGGCGCGTAATGTGACCTCAATCGCCCTGCAATTATTGGAAGAGCGGGGGACCGTTTGGTTATTCGATTGCGGCGAAGCAACTCAGCATCAAATTTTAAAAACGGCACTCAAGCCGCGAAAGATTGAAAAGATCTTCATCACCCACTTACATGGTGATCACATCTTCGGTCTCCCTGGGCTGTTAAGCAGCAGATCCTTTCAGGGCGGTGTGGATAAATTGACCGTATATGGTCCAAAAGGGATCGAAGCTTATATTAAAACAAGCTTGCTAGTGAGTGGAACTCATTTGAAATACCCATTGGAAATCGTCGAAATAGCTGAAGGCATTGTGTTCGAGGATGACCAATTCACGGTGACGGCCATGCCTCTCGATCATGGCATATACAGTCTCGGCTACCGGATTGAAGAGAAGGACCGTCCAGGAAGCCTGCTCGTCGATTTGCTGCATCAAGCTGGTGTGAAGCCAGGTCCGCTCTATAAAGAATTGAAGGACGGACAAACGGTCAGGCTTGAGGATGGACGTGTCTTGAACGGGAAAGATTATTTAGGTACACCGCAAAAGGGACGGATCATTACGATACTAGGTGATACCAGGGTGTGCGACAATGCCCTGATACTTGCCGATTCGGCGGATTACCTTGTTCATGAAGCCACATTTTCTGCAGAAGAAACGGAAATGGCTTCTAGCTATTACCATTCAACAACCGTTCAAGCGGCAACAACTGCTTTGAAAGCAGGAGCCAAGCATTTAATCCTTACCCATATCAGCTCGCGGTATAGTGCCGAGGATTCAGGGAGGTTAAAGGAGCAAAGCAAGGCAATTTTCGCAAACACGATCATGGGAGAAGACTTAATGATGATCAAGATTCCTTTATATACGGAGAAAGAGGGAAGCTGAAATCAAGGCGAATGTTTGGTATAATGAAACAACTGTTCATGGATATTTAAAGGAGTGTAACCTATGACTGATCAAAGCAACCTACATACTAAAGCAATGGATTTTCTCTTAAAAACAAGCCGTACCTTCTTCATTCCGATCAGCTATCTTCCTAAAGGGCTACAAGAGGCGATCGGTGCTGCCTATTTATGCATGCGTGCCATCGATGAGATCGAGGATCATCCTGGCCTCCCCGCAGATAGTAAGGTTTCCCTTTTACAGGCCGTAAGCGGTCTGCTTAAGGAGGATTACCGTGAAGATGAGTTTTTATCGATATTCAAGCCATATGAAGAAGAGTTACCAGAGGTGACCTTGCTTTTAGCGGATTGGATCGAATATTGCCCTCCAGGAGCGAGAGCCAAAGTCTTGGAGTCCACACGGGAAATGGCCGAAGGCATGGCAAAATGGGTTTCCAAGGATTGGCAAATCCATGATGAAGAAGAGCTTGATGATTATACCTATTATGTTGCGGGATTAGTGGGAGTCATGCTGTCTGATATGTGGAATTGGTATGATGGAACCAAAACGGACCGTGCACTTGCCATTGCATTCGGCCGAGGGCTCCAAACGGTCAATATCCTCCGAAACCGGGAGGAAGATGCTGAGCGCGGTGTGAATTTTTATCCGGACGGCTGGGGTTTCGAAGAGATGCTCTCGCATACGGAACATAATTTAGCTCTAGCGGATTCCTACATTGCGGAGATAGAAACGAAGGAAATCATCCATTTCTGTAAAATCCCCTTGGAATTGGCCAAAGCAACCTTGAAGGCCTTGAAAGAGGGCAAAGAAAAAATTGATCGTGCCACTGTAACCACTATTGTGAACCAAGTCGTCGAGCATTGACCATCCTATAGAAGTTGCTGTGAAAAGGGCATTTCCTTTTGCGGCAGCTTTTTTTTAAAGAAATCCATCTGATAACTCAAAAAATTCTAAAAAGTTAAAAAATATATTGGAATAATTGGGACTAAACGATTATAATTTAGGACATAAACGCGGAAAAGCTGATGGAATTGGAAAGACACTACTTTAAATAAGTAAAAAGCGGGGGGAAAATATGAAAAAGAAATTATATTCGACATTAGCTATGACTTTAGTAGCGGGTCTGGCGTTGGCCGGATGCGGGAGTGACAAGGAAAAGGATACGTCAAAGGAAGGAAGCAAAACGGATACCTACAAGATCGGTGTCACCCAAATCGTTCAGCATGACTCATTGGATCAGGCATATGAAGGGTTCAAGGCCGCGTTGAAGGATAATGACGTCAAGGCCAAGTATGACCTTCAAATCGCGCAGGGTGATCAAAACAACAATCAGACGATTGCGAATAACTTTGTCGGCGATAAAGTCGATTTGATATTTGCCAACTCGACTCCAAGTGCCCTAAGTGCATTGAATGCGACAAAGGATATTCCGATCGTGTTTACATCGGTCACCGACCCTGTGGCGACCAAGCTTGTTACTTCTTTGGATAAGCCTGGCGGGAATGTGACGGGGACGACGGATTCCCATCCGGAAGCCATTGCTAAATCAATGAAATTCCTTGCGGAGGAACTGGGAGCGAAGACGATTGGGACCGTTTATAACACCGGGGAGCAGAATTCCGTCGTCCAAATCAAGAATGTGAAAGCGGAAGCAAAAAAAGCGG
The DNA here is from genome assembly GCF_030271255.1 of Peribacillus folii. Classification (GTDB taxonomy): domain Bacteria; phylum Bacillota; class Bacilli; order Bacillales; family DSM-1321; genus Peribacillus. Next base: position 476,583 of record NZ_JASJOM010000002.1, on the reverse strand, counting down.
GATTGAAAGTCGTGGAAGCGTCGGTCTCGACTTCAGCGGAGGTTAAACAGGCAGCGGAATCATTAATCGGGAAAGCGGATGCTTTTTATATCATTACCGACAATACTGTGGTCTCGGCACTGGAATCGGTCATTTCGGTTGCCAATGACGAAGATATCCCATTGTTCGTTGGCGAGCTGGATTCGGTTAAGTCCGGCGGCTTTGCAGCCTATGGCTTCAGCTACTTTGATATTGGCTATGAAGCCGGTCAAAAAGCAGTTGAAATCTTGAAGGATGGCAAAAAACCAGGAGATATTCCGGTTCAATATCCACAAAAATTGAAATTGGTCATCAATGAAAAGGCAGCAAAAGAAATGGGTGTTGAAATAAAAGAAGAATGGAAAGCAGATGCTGAGTTTGTAAAATAAACTCTGCTTTTGTTCGGGGAAGGAAGAAGAACATGCCTATAGCCTTATTCAATTCTTTTGAGTCGGGAATGATTTACGCGATTATGGCACTCGGTGTCTATTTAACATTTCGGATCCTCGACTTTCCGGATTTGACAGTCGAAGGGAGTTTTGTAACCGGGGCCTCCGTAGCTGCCATCATGATCGTTAACGGCTACTCCCCGATCCTGGCGACCCTATGTGCGATGCTGGCCGGATTCATCGCCGGGGCCATTACGGGGCTCTTGCATACGAAGGGTAAAATCAATCCGCTCCTGGCGGGTATCTTGATCATGATTGCCCTCTATTCCATCAATTTAAGGATCATGGGTGCCTCCAATATCCCGCTGCTTTCTGAAACGACCATCATCACCAAGATCCAGGATGCCTTTGCTGGATCTGGATTGGACAATATGTTGAACGGTCTTTTATCGATCGTCGGCCTCGGTGACAGCCTGCCGAAAACGTGGTCGATTTTGATCGTCATGCTGATCTTCGCGTTGATCATTCAAGTGGGGATGTCCGCTTTTTTGAAAACGGAAATAGGTCTTGCCTTACGGGCGACTGGGGACAATGAAGCGATGGTCAACAGCTTTTCCGCACATACCGGCAACATGAAGATCCTTGGACTTGCACTCGGTAATGCCCTTGTTGCTTTCTCCGGAGCCCTTGTCGCCCAATATAACGGCTTTAGTGATATTGGCATGGGCATTGGCATCATCGTCATCGGTTTGGCCTCGGTCATCATCGGGGAAGCGTTATTTGGCGCAAAAACGATTGCCCGTGCCACGCTTGCAGTGATCGGGGGCGCGATCATTTACCGGATCGTCGTCACCTTGGCCCTTCGGGTGAAGTTTTTTGATACTGGTGATGTTAAATTAATTACGGCACTAATTGTGATCGGGGCACTTGTCATCCCAAAAATTTCCGAAAGACAAAAGGAAAAAAGCCGGAAGAAGAAACGACTCAAGGAAATTCAATTGCGTCATGGCGGGACTTTATCGAAAGGGGGGGAAGGATATGCTTCAGTTAAATCGGATTTATAAGGTCTTCAATGAAGGGACACCCGATGAGAAGCTGGCGCTTGGAAATCTGGAGCTGCAGATGGCAAAAGGTGAATTCGTTACGGTCATCGGAAGTAATGGTGCGGGAAAATCGACCTTGATGAATATGATTTCCGGTAAAATTCTCCCTGATGCAGGTGAAGTGTTCATTGATGGCGAGAACGTTTCAGCGATCGAGGAGCATGCCCGTGCGAAAATGATTGGCCGTGTATTTCAGGATCCGATGCTTGGTACAGCCCCGCGTATGACCATTGAAGAAAATATGGCCATCGCCTATGGCAGGACCAATAAAAGGGGTCTGGGCTTTGGAGTGACCAAGAAACGGAAGGAACTTTTTAAAGAAAGTTTAGCCTCGCTGCATTTAGGATTGGAAAACAGGATGACTGCCAAGGTGGGGTTATTATCAGGCGGTGAGCGTCAGGCATTATCGTTATTGATGGCGACCTTCACCGATCCGAAAATCCTGCTTCTTGATGAACATACTGCCGCTCTCGATCCGTCCAGGGCAGAGCTCGTGACAAACCTTACGAAGGAAATCGTCGAACAAAACCGATTGACCACCTTGATGGTCACTCATAATATGCAGCAGGCAATCGATCTTGGAACTTCCTTGATCATGATGGATAAGGGACAAATCATCTTCCGGGCAAGAGGGGCTGATAAGCAAAAACTTACCGTTGAAAAACTGCTTAACGAATTCCAGCGGATCAAAGGCGAGAAAATGATCAATGATCGTGCGGTTTTAATTTAAGATGAAAAGGCCTGACCAAAGTGAAGCGAACCTTTGGTCAGGCCTTTTCCATTTATTAATCAATATGAATTTAATCGCATGAAGCGGACGCGTTCTTTTGGCGATTGCCGAAAATCATTTTCATGAACGGTCTTTTTTTCGTTTTTTTCGTGATGGCGGTTTCTTCGGCAGCAAGGAAATAATCAAATGGCTGGATTATCGGCGTTTCTAAGGCTTCGATACGGGCTTCGAGCTTTTTAACGAGTTTGTGCATCTCTTCCATTTCACTTCTGTGCTGTAAAAGCTGATAAGAAACCACATCATCCGCTTTTGTTTTCAAACCATTTTCTAGGCGGACGACCCGTTCGATCAGCTGTTCGTGTTCTTTGGCGATATCAGGGTTTTTCGCAACGGTTGCTTTTCTGATTTTATTCTCGGATATGCTGACCTTTTGGAGAATGATGCCCTCGTTCAGCTGATTTTGGATTTTTCTTAACAAGGCAATGTCTTCCTCTGAAAACTGGTAGTGGCCAAGCTGATTCCGTTCTACTTCCATATTCAATTGGCTAACCCAACGCTGGATCGTACTATGGGAAACATTCAGTAACCGGGCAACTGCACTTGTATTCATCGAAATTCCCCCTTTTGGATGTTGAATTCGATATGGAATGAGCAAATCCTTTACGGTTGACAAAACTTGTATTCATTCGGCAAAGAAAGTGGATTTCCTACGTAATTTGCATGAAGGTGTTAAAAGGGTTTTACTTGCCGGTTCATCCGAAAAGGAATATTCGCTTTGATGTCGAATTACCCATTGTGCAGTCAAAAAAAAAGGAGGCATATCATGAACAGGATCAATCTTATCACGTTAGGCGTAAGAGACATGGGTAAATCTTTAACATTTTACCGCAATGGATTGGGATTTCAAACATCGGTTCAAGACAATGATCCTGCCATCGTTTTTTTCAATAATGCAGGAACGAAACTAGCTTTGTACCCTTTAGAGGAGTTGGCGAAAGATATCAGCAGTCACGAGCCGCCGCAGCGGGGTGGTTTTTCGGGCATCACGCTTGCCTATAATGCCAAATCGGTCGAAGAAGTGCATGAGGTGATGTTCAAAGCTGAAAGGGCAGGTGCGATAATCGAGAAGTCGCCTCAAGATGTCGAGTGGGGAGGATACAGTGGGTATTTTTCCGACCTGGATGGGTACTATTGGGAGGTGGCCTATTCGAAGGATTGGCGTTTTGATGAAAAGGATATGTTGATCATAGAGTGAGCGCCCGGGTACGGGACGAACCATGAAAAGGACTGCTTGCCGTGTCACCGTCCGAAGGGTGCCTGGCAAGCAGCCGCATGCTTACTGGGGGACGACATGTTTGGCAAGTTCTTTGCTTATTTGTTCACCCATTCGCTTCGATTGCTCAGTGGCTTCCTGTACACAGGCAATGAAGGCTTCCTGCACATGATGGGCCTGAAGTTCTTTTAACCCTGCTTCAGTCGTACCTCCCGGTGATGTTACCTCCTTCCTGAGCACGGCTGGCGTTTTCGGGGACTTCTGCAACATGTCCGCTGCACCTAGCAATGTCTGAAGAATTAATTGTTTCGCCGTTTGGGAATCGAGACCAATTGTTTCGGCTGATTTTTCCAATGCTTCGACCAAGTAATAAATATAAGCCGGACCGCTGCCTGATAAGCCTGTTACCGCATCAAGCTGCGTTTCTTCAACGATTGCGACTGTCCCTACCGTCTCAAAAAGGGTGATGGCCGTTTGTAATTGCGGCTCTTCCGTATGGCCATTAGCGGCAAGGGCCGTAGCTGATTTTCCTACGGCTGCCGATGTATTTGGCATGGCGCGGATGATGGAGAATTGCTTGTTGGCGATTCCCTCCAGGCTTGATGTGTGGACTCCGGCCACAACGGAAATGAACAGCATCCCTTCACGAATGTACTCTTTTATTGATTGCATCGTTTCTAAGATATCCTTCGGTTTCACGGCAAGGACGGCAAGGTCCGCATCCTGCAATAATGCTTGCAGCGACCTCGTGGTGGTGACCCCGTACTGTTCTTCTAAATATTCGAACCTATCATCATTCGCTTTATTCGTTACAAAAATATTGGCAGGCTGTATGACCTGTTGCGTCACCAGTCCCGAAATGATTGCCTCTGCCATCGATCCAGCCCCGATGAATGCTATTTTCTTCATGATTTCCGCTCCTTTTCCTTCTATCAACGATTTTTTTCCTAAAAACAAAAAGACCCCTCATCCAATAAAGGACGAAAGGTCTCGCTTCCGTGGTACCACCTTTGTTCAGCATTCCAATTGAACAGGAATGCTGCACTCGCATCCTCTAACGCGGGATTTACGTCAGGTTTTCCTGAAGGCTCATAAGGTAGGTTCAATTATGAGAGGGCGATGAAGCCTTTCAGCACAATCTGGGCTTCACTCTCTTTACGCCATCAATAAATTTACTTGGCCCTAATCATAGCCATACCGTCTTTGATTACTTGTGATTATGAAGGATATGTCGTCACTCTGTCAATGATAATATATGCATTGGCGATAAAAAATAGACGTGAATTATGTGAAAATAATGACAGTGTCAAAAAATATATGTAAAATGGTAATTATACATTGATTTACTTGTTATGAGTACTAAGAATTTGGTTTGATGCATAAAAAAATTTATATAAATATAATTTCTAAGGTGGACATGAATATGGTGAAATGGAATGGAGATATTGCAAAAATTGCTTTGCCCACACCATTTGCAGTGGGTGACGTAAATGTTTATGTTGTGAAGGGGGATACTTTGACCCTCATCGACACTGGCGTCAAAACGAAACGATCAAAAGAGGCGTTGACTCAGGGACTTGCGGATTTGGGCTTGGAATTGACCGATATCGAACAAATCATCTTGACCCATCATCACCCTGATCATGCCGGCGCACTCGATTTCTTTGCAAAGGAAATCCCGGTTTACGGACACAAAAACAATCAGCGCTGGCTCGCCCTAAGTGATGAATTCCTTGAAATCCATAATCGTTTCTTCCTTGATTATGCCTCGAAGTTTGGAGTCGCTGAAGAGCTGAAAAATAAATTGATCCATCATCGCGACGAAATCAAGTTTCTCAGTGAACGGAAGCTGCAGGGTTTTTTGGCTGAGGGGGATGAACTGCCTGGCCTTCCAGGCTGGAAAACGGTCGAAACTCCAGGGCATGCTCAAAGTCATCTATCGTTTTATCGGGAAAGTGACGGTGTCATGATTGTCGGTGATCACTTGCTTGCCAAGATTTCACCCAATCCATTGATGGAGCCGCCCATTATTACTGGGGGCAATAGGCCGAGGCCGTTACTGCAATATAATGCTTCACTTCAGAAGTTATTGGATTTTTCCATATCGACCGTTTACTCGGGACATGGTGATGAAGTGAAGGGCGATGAGGTCGCCGATTTGATTCAACATAGATTCGAGCGGCAGCACAATCGGGCGATGCAGGTGAAAAGTATGCTTTCCGATAAGGCATTATCAGTCTTTGAAGTGTGTCAGCAATTGTTTCCGAAGGTATACCTTCAGGAAGTTGGCCTTACATTGTCTGAAACGATCGGTCAGCTGGACTATCTGGAAGATTTGGGTGAAGTCGAAACGGAAATCCGAGCTGGTGTCATTCTCTATTCAATCGCTTAAAGGAGGGACAGCTTTTTGAAAAACTTGCAAGGGAAAGTAATCGTGATTACCGGTGCATCCGGAGGGATTGGCAAGGAAGTGGCGATCGAGGCGGCAAAGCGGGGATGCCGCCTGGTTCTCCTGGCCAGAAGGTTGGATAAATTACAACAGTTGAAGAATGAGCTAAGCAATCAATATGGGGTCGATGCATATGCTTATAAGCTGGACGTTTCAGATAGCGATCAGATTGCAACGGTGTTCCAAGACATCCACAACCAAATAGGTGAAGTGGACGTATTGGTCAATAATGCCGGCTTCGGGACCTTCAAAGAAGCACAGGATACGGGAGTGGACGAAACGAAAGCGATGTTTGCCGTCAATGTGATAGGGCTGATGGCCTGTACAAAGCAAGTCCTTCCCTATATGAAGGAAAGAAAATCAGGGCATATCATTAATATCGCTTCACAGGCAGGCAAAATTGCCACTCCTAAATCATCCTTGTATTCTTCGACCAAATTCGCCGTTCTCGGCTATTCAAACGCCCTCCGGCTCGAGCTGATGGAAGATCATGTTTATGTGACCACCGTCAACCCGGGACCGATAGAAACGAATTTCTTTGATATCGCCGATGAATCGGGTACATATCTGAAAAATGTTGAAAAATTCATGCTTAAGCCTAGGCATGTCGCGACTAAAATCGTAGCGGCGATGCTGACCAATAAGAGGGAAATCAATCTCCCTGGCTGGATGGACTTGGCTGGGAAATGGTATTCGCTATTTCCGGGGATTTCGGAATCCTTAGGAAAAAAAGCATTTTTTAAAAAATAAGCAATGTACGGAATTTGTACGTAGCATTCAGGCAAAAGGGTTTCGAAATGGAAACATTTCGAAACCCTTTTTTTATTTTGCAGTTCGCATAAGGAGACTCTCGCAGATCCTTCTGCACAAAGTAAATCGGGATGTCTTCTTCGTTTTCCTTACCGGAATTTTTGGAAACGAAAGGTGCGAGAGGGGGAGCCCGCATGCGAGGGAGGCTCCCTGGACCGCCAGGAGAGGGAAGGAACGTTATGAGTTTGCTATATGGCTATGTGAACTTCAATTTCTCCATTGGGATAATATTTTTCAAAGTCGAAGGAGTATGCCCTCTCCAATGTCCCCGCATCCTCACGCGCCCATATTTCTTTCCAGGTGCTGAAAACCCCGTGTTCCATTGTTGTGTCGACACTGAAGATTTCATATTTTGCGTTATCCGGGATTTCCAGTGAAGGCTCCCCATCATCCGCTTCAACGGTTATACTTAATGAATAATCGCCTTTATAATCATTTTCATATGTATGGTATACAGCATAGGTAATTGCCTCTTGATTAGCCAGACGATCGGAAGCCCGCTGCCATAATTCCGTAATCCTTTCTATCAAACGTTCGTCGGTAAAATTATTGGTTCGTATGCTGTTTATGACTTTTAATTTCACGTGTTTTCTTCCTTTCACAAGTTATTCCTTACTAATTCTATAAAAACCGTCAATCCCCTTCCTCCGCTGATTGAATTGTCAGGTCAGGACCGCAAATGAAAGTGAAAATGATCCTGTTTTAGGAAGGGGGATTTATATTAAATCAATCGGTAACCATTTCATGGCGAATTGCGTCTATTTTTTAGGAGGGATTTTCATGAAGAAGATGGTAAACCTGTTTATGTATTTGTTGGTCGTCTGCATTCTAGGGAGCTGTCAAACCTCTGATTGGAACAAGCGGGAGAACATTGCCAAGGGAGAAGAAGGCTTCATTACCGATCTTGACGATAAAAGGATCTTGGTTAAAGGGACTTATTATAAGGTGACCGCTGATACATATATTCAAGATCAACAGGGGAAGCACCTTGATTTTTCCGAGCTAGAGGTTGGGATGAAAGTCAAACCGTGGCACAGGGGCGGCGTCACGAAATCATTTCCTGGGAAAGCGAAGGCGGAGTTGCTTCTTGTTTTGACGGATGAACAAAGCTTAGCCGAGCAGCGGGCGGTCAGCTCTGCCCTCGAGTATGTCAGCGAAGCCGAAAGTCAGCGATTCATCGTTCTTGGAATCACCCATCTGCCCTCAGAGCATGTGTACACGATCGAAATGATGAATCGTTCCAATATGGATTCTTCCTTCGTGGTGACCGTCGAGGATATAACGGATGAGATTTTATATGTAAAATAGCCTATGAACTGCATTTCACTCATGTTCACATCCAAAAGCACCCTCCCTGGGTCTTTTTTTGGTTCGGCATCCATCATAATAAAAAGAGCCGGACAGAAGTTCTGTCCGGCTCTTTGACGGGATTTCAATAGCCCGTCCCTGCGGGTTATAAAGTTTTTGCACCTAAATATCTTGGTTTCCAATAAGAATTATCCATATCCGTGATGGTTACTCCTTTTGAAGTCGAAGCCTGAATGAATTGACCGTTTCCAATATAAATCCCAACGTGTGATACGCCTGTTCTTCCTGAAGAAGTATCAAAGAATACAAGATCTCCTTTAGAGGGTGACGATACTTTTAAACCTGTATTGGAGTAGAGCAAGGACGTGGTACGCGGTAAGGTGATTCCTTGTGACTTCTGGAACACGTAATAGATGAAGCCAGAGCAATCGAATCCAGCCGGAGTCGTTCCGCCCCATTTATAAGGTTTGCCAATCAAGGTTTTTGCATAGTTGATCATGCTTGTATTATTGACATTATAAACGCCAAGTGCATTGAATGTGCCTCTTCCGGCAATTCCATCGGCGGTTAGACCTTTAGCCTTTTGGAATTTCTTTACTGCTGATGTGGAGTAGGTTCCATAATATGTAGTCAGTGAACCTGAATATGTGAAATAACCTTTGGTTTTTAAAAGTTGTTGTAGTTGTTTGACATCGCTATGTGTCATTCCGGGTCTGAGGGTTTGGTCTCCAATATTAGCAAAGGCTTGCAGCGGGGTCAGCATCATGGCAGAAGCAACAGCAGCTGAAGCGATCCATTTCTTCATTAGTTTTCATTTCCTCTCTATCTATCTCACGATTGTTCTTAACAATATTATCCTACAATACCATTATGACAATTAGACATATTTTTGATTACAGTTTCATTACAAAAATTAGATAGTAAGACCTATAAAAAGAGCATTCCAAAGACTATTGAAATTTAATGTAAAACAGTTGAGTGGGTGAGTATTTGGAATCATTTTGAATAATTCAAGCTACGAATTGATCTATTATTAAAAAACTATATGGATATAAAAGAAAATAATGGATTTTTTGCCTAATATAAGGATAAATATATTTTTCGAGGAAATTGCATTAAAAAGTAGAAATTTGGCTGAAAACTTCCATTGAACAAGAACGTATATTCGGTTAAAGTAATGAATATAATAAAAGCGAACGTATATTCTTGTTAGGGTGAATGGATTATGGATTATGGGACGATGCCGAAACAATCAATTATGTGTATCGATATGAAAAGTTTTTATGCAAGCTGTTCAGCGGTCATGCTTGGCTTAAATCCGCTCGAGTGTTATCTAGCGGTGGTTGGTGATTTACAGAGGACGGGGAGCATCGTGCTTGCTGCTTCTCCCAAGATGAAGAAGGAGTTTGGCATCAAAACGGGTTCGCGGATGTTTGAGATTCCGAATGATCCAAGGATTGTCGTCGTTGAACCGAAAATGGCGACCTATTTAAGGGTCTCAACGGAAATTACCCGCCTGTTCAACCGTTATGTGCCTAAAGAAGCCATTCACGTATATAGTGTGGATGAAAGTTTTGTGAAAGTCGACGGGGCCGCTTCTTTATGGGGAGATGCCTGGACGATAGCTGAAAAGATAAAAGATGAAATGGAAAGGGAATTACAGCTCCCATGTGCCATTGGGATTGGTCCGAATATGCTTATGGCCAAGCTTTGCTTGGATTTAGAAGCGAAGCATGAAGGGATTGCGGAATGGAAGTATGAGGATGTGCCAAGCAAGCTTTGGCCGGTTTCCCCGCTTCATGAAATGTGGGGCATCGGCAGGCGTGTGGAAAAGACCCTTCATCGAATGGGAATATTTACGGTTGGGCAGCTTGCCAATTATGATCTTGAATTACTTGAAGCGAAGTTTGGCATCATGGGCAATCAGCTTTACCACCATGCGTGGGGAATCGATTTATCAGATGTGGGGGCACCGATTATCGAGGGGCAGGTGAGCTTTGGAAAAAGCCAGATTCTGCTGCGGGACTACAAGGAAGAGCATGAAATCAAGCAGGTGATGCTGGAGATTTGCGAAGAAGTTGGAAGAAGGGCACGCACCCATTACAAGGCAGGCAGGACGGTCAGTCTGAGCATTGGCTACAGCAAGGATGAATTTGGCGGGGGCTTCCAGCGTTCCCGTTCGATTGGCGAACCGACTAACATAACGATGGAGCTGTATAAAGTTTGCCTGGAGCTTTTCCATGAGAACTATACAAAGCAAAAAACGGTTCGGAGCATAGCGGTCACACTTTCGAACATTATCGACGATAACGAGATGCAGCTGACTTTATTTGATATGTCGCGCTGGAAAAAGCGGGAGCTGAGTTACACGGTCGATCGCATTCGCCATAAATATGGGTCGAGGGCGTTATTGCGTGCCGTTTCGTATACCGAAGCGGGTACAGCGGTTTACCGGAGCAGGCTGCTTGGCGGACATAAAGCGTGATGTGGAATTTTGAAGGGAGGGGAAAAGGATGATTCGTGATCGAGGCCGGATCAAATGGACATCGATGATGCTGCCGGAGCATGTGAAAATGCTGCGGGATTGGGTGGTGGAGGATGGTTATGAAACGAAACGCATGCTTGATGAGCAGCAGTTGGAAGAGATGAATGCCGTGATGGGGGAGGCGATGGAGGATAGGAAGGATGTCTCGATTGCCCATTATGAAGGAAACCGGTATCAGCTGCTAATTGGCCGGATCCATTATTATAATGAGCTCAACCAAAAGCTCCATATCGTTGACCATTTTCAGCAGGCCCACTATATCAAGCTTTCAGATATAGCGGATGTGAGGATAATGGAAGGGTGATGAAAAAAAGGGCTGCCGCTTTCCCCGGGCAGTCCTAAAGGCAGGCAGAATCGTTAACAGCAGCGCGTTTATCGTTTATAATGGGGGCAGGCAAAGAAAGCATCGGGAGGCATGTAACATGTATATTGAATGGACGGAAAGAGCGGCAGGGAAGATAGCCGATAAGCTACAGGGACAGGAAGGGCATTTACAGTTGAAATATGACACGGATGGCTGCGGCTGCGTGGTAAGCGGTGTAACGGCGCTATGGCTGGTCGATGAAGTGGAGGAAGGGAACGAAAAGGTTGAAACGAACGGAATTCCTCTATTCGTAGAAAAATCAAAAATGATTTTCCTCGATGAAAGCATGAAAATAGACTTTGTGCCGGAAGCAAACAGTTTTCAGTTAAAAAGTCCGAATCAAATCCTGAATCCAAGAATGAGCTTTTTTAACAAAATGTAAAGAAAAGAGGGGGTTATCCCTCTTTTCCTACTCGACGAGCTTTAGGAACTGATCGATTTGTGCTTCATATTCTTGCGGATTTTCATTATAAGATTGAGCATGGGCCCCTTTTTTAGCGATGTACAGCTGCTTTGGGCCCTCTTTTGCTGCATATAAATCCATCGTCATGGAAACGGGAATGAAGGTGTCCTTTTCACTGTGAATGAAAAGGACCGGGCTGTGGATGTTTTTCATATACTTGATCGGGGACACTTCGTTAGTCCAATATCCGTCCCGGAGTTTGATGAACAGGCGCCCAAGCGGGAACACGGTCCATGAAGGAAGGGGAATTTCCGATTTGAGCTGATGTTGGATTTGATCCTCGAAATTTGAAAATGGACAGTCGGAAATGTAAAAATCAGCTCCATCTTCAAGCATCCCGGCATATAAAAGCAGGGTCGCGGCCCCCATGGATTCACCATGGATGCCAATGGTAAGGTCAGGGCCTTTAAGTCTTTTCAATTCATCGATCACGGCCTTCAGGTCGAGTTTTTCATAATGTCCATAACTGCTTGTCTTGCCCCCCGAATCTCCGTGCCGGCGGTGATCATAAATGATGGCATTATAGCCCCGCTTGAGGAAAATATTCATATACTTGATCGAATTGACTTTGTTCTCCGTCACACCATGGGAAATGACCATCCATTTGTTGGTTTGATGAGGTTCGACAAAAAGGCATTTCAAGGGATAGCCTGACGGTGAGGATACCCAGAATTCCGTTTTGGGCAGATTATCGAAATCCTCCCTGACCAGGCGTTTAGCCAGGATTTCCCGATTTTGGATAAAAGCATCTTCCTTCTTTTTCATGTACATGATCCGATTGGAGAAATAAAGGCCGACACCGATGATATAAGATAGAAGACCAGCTATTACAAGCCACCATTTTTTCATGGAGGATACCCCCTTGTTCGATTTTCTTTATTTTACCATGAGGGAAATGGGAAAACACGGTTTGAAAACTGTAACGGGGAAAACGGCTATCGTGATATAATCAGGTCATAATATGGGCTAGGAGGTTTAGGGGATGAAAAAGAAACAGCCACGAAAACAAAATCCGAGTAAAAATCAAGAGAAGGATTCATCAGCATTGAAGCTTGGCGATATGCTCAATCATGATATCATGTCCCAGCTTCGTCAAAAGCAAAAGGAACTGAATGAGGCGGAAGTCGAGAAAAAGGCTGCGGAAGAAGAAAAGAAACGCGCAGAAAGAAAGCAGCGGGAGAAAAACAAATCATTCGAAGAGCTATTGGGTGAAAGCGATCTGAATTGGAAGAACTATAAATAAAGGCAAAACGGAGCCGGACGATGGAGTTGTCTTGTAAACGGAAAAAGCGGCCATGCACCCATCCTGATTTCCTTTATTTTATAAAGCAGAACGATTATAGTAAAGATAAGTTCCGATCTAATGAAGGGCGGACTGACTAAGACTAGCTGGTGATATGATGCAAAACAAACTGGAACATGTACTTGAAAATCAATTATGTTTCCTGCTTTATGCAAGCTCAAGGGAAATGACGAAAAAATATAAACCGCTGCTGGATAAACTTGAAGTGACGTATCCTCAATACCTCGTCCTTCTCCTGCTGTGGGAGCAGGACACACTCACGGTCAAAAAATTGGGGGAACTGCTTGCCCTTGATTCAGGGACGCTTACCCCGATGCTGAAACGAATGGAGCAGAATGATTTGATTGTCCGTGAACGTTCCACCCAAGATGAACGTTCCGTCATGATTGTGCTGACTGAAAAGGGACGCGGCTTGCAGGCAGAAGCCTGCTTCATTCCCGAGCGCATTTCTGCCATCTCCGGCGAAGATCAGCGAGTAATCGAGGATTTGAAAGCTTCGTTGCTGCACTTATTGAAATCTTTACAGCAATTTTAAAGAAAAACGCTTCGGGTGAAGGATCACTCGAAGCGTTTTTTGTTGTTATCGGATGTTCATTAATCTACATCGATCTCAATGGCGACGTCGACATTGCCATTGATTGCTTTAGAGTAAGGACACATTTGGTGTGCTTTATGGACAAGGGTTTCAAACGTTGCTTTATCGATTCCCGATCCTTTCACAGCTAAAGTGACAGCCAAACTGTACTGATGCATCTCACCCATCAATAAGCTGACGCTGGCAGTGACCTTTGAATCGAATGAAACACGTTCGACTTTACCGACTGATTGCAGAGCACTATCAAAGCATGCGGCATACCCAGCAGCAAAAAGCTGTTCAGGATTGGATGCTTCAGGCATTTGCTTGGCCCTTGGCGTTCCAGGCATCGCGATATCAACCGTAAAGTTACCATCGGCAGAAATGGCCGTTCCTTCTCTTCCGCCATCAACCGTTACAGATGTAGTGAATAATGTTTTGGTCATTGTAATTCTCCTTTAATTTCTTTTTAAATTGTGCACAACTGAATTGTACAATACTAATTTTAGATTGGCAATAAAAAAGATTGGCAGAATGATTTGGAGCTTGGACCATAGCTTCATCGTAGAAAAACGTGCTGAAACTGCCGGGCGGGCAATCCGAAGGCAAACAAAAACAGGCTGCCCCTTCCAGGTAAAAAAATGTGGAAGGGGCAGCCTGTTTTTGTTTAAGTTGATGATTCCAATTATCAGTCACGATGGCTTTCATATCGGCCCGCTTTGGTCAGCTGCTTCAAGATGTCAAGCTCTGTTTTTGACAAGGAAGGGCTGCTGGCGGCCTGGCAGTTTTCCCGGAGCTGCTTTACTGAGCTGGCTCCTGGTACAACGGCTGCGACACTTGGGTGTGACAATATATATTGCAGAGCCGTTTCATTCAAGTTCCGGTCAGAAAGCTTGTCCTTTAATTGCGGAAGCAAATCTTTCAGTTCGTGATAGCTATAATCAAGGTATCCATCTTCATTTGACATTTCGAGCATTTTCTCGCTAAGCAGGCCTTTGGCAAGGGGACCTCGTGCGATGATGCTGATCTGATTGCTTGCCAAAAGGGACATCCACTCTTCCGGGCGGCGATCAAGCAGGCTGTACTGCATCATAACGGAATCCAGCTCCGACTTTTCAGTGAATTCCTTGATTACGTTCGGACGGATCGAGGAAATCCCATAATGACGAATATAGCCTTCCTCTTTTAGCTCTTCAAACGCTTCTACCGTTTCTTCCATGTTATCTGCTAGAGTTCCGCCATGCAGCTGGTAGAGGTCGATGTAATCCGTTCCGAGCCGTTTTAAGCTATCTTTTACCGCAGCTTTGATATATGCGGCGGAGGGGTCCCAGGACCAGGAATCTTTATTTTCATTCCAACGGTTTCCTACCTTGGTCGCGATGTAGACCTGTTCGCGCACCGACTTTAAATTCCTGCCGACAATTTCTTCATTCACACCGAAATCATAAAGATCTGCGGTATCAAAATAATTGATCCCTTCATCTAAAGCGGCTTGTATGATTTCGGATGCCCGCTTTTCATCCGTCCCCAATGACATGCACCCGAGCCCGATTTCGGAAACAAGCAACTCTGAATGACCAAGTCTGCGTTTTTTCATAGTATCCACTCTCCCTTACCATTCATTGTAAAGGAGAAATCCCTTCCACTCAAAGAATTCACTTGATCCTTTTTAATGGTGCCGGGGGAACCTGATCGTGTATGTCGGCAATCCAATCATTGATATAGACATAATGCTGTTGCATTTGTTTTAGCTTGTGCATGATTTCCCAGCTCTTTCCGGATAAAGTAACGCTTTTTTCCAGCACATAAATCTTCATCGAATCGCCCTCCATCTCTAGTATGGTAAAATGTATGAGAAATCATGCTGCAATTAGAACAGAGGAGTGTTCAGGATGAAAAAATTTGAGGAAAAAACGCTGTCTTCGGAAAAAATCTTCACAGGAAGGGTAATCAGCCTGCAAGTGGACGAGGTGGAGCTTCCTGATGGGAAAACAGGTAAACGTGAAATAGTCAAACATCCAGGTGCCGTTGCGATCATAGCTCTTACGGCAGAAAATAAAATCATCATGGTTGAACAGTATCGTAAAGCGCTCGAAAGAAGCTTGATAGAAATCCCTGCCGGAAAGCTTGAAAAAGGGGAGAAACCGGTTCTGTCGGCAGAACGGGAGCTGGAAGAAGAGACAGGCTATGTATGCGGGAAAATGGAGCACATCATCTCTTTTTACACGTCGCCAGGCTTTGCTGATGAATTGGTCCATTTGTATGTGGCCCACGATTTGAAGAAGAGAGAAAATGCGGCACCGCTGGATGAAGATGAATTTGTCGAGCTGATCGAGCTTACGCTGGAGGAGGCACAGGACTATTTACGTGAAGGGAAAATCCAGGATGCCAAGACGGCATACGCCGTTCAGTACCTGCTGCTAAAAAAGGCGATGACTTCCTAAATGAAAGAGTTCTATGCTGATCTCCATATCCATATAGGCAGGACGAGGAGCGGAAAGGCCGTGAAAATAACGGGTGCTAAAACCTTGACCTTCAGCAACATCCTGCAGGTGGCAAGTGAGAGGAAGGGCCTTGATTTAATCGGGATCATCGATTGCCATTCGCCGGAAATCATCGAAGAGATCGAAGCGGGGGTTGTGGATGGGAAAATCATCGAGAAGCGTGAAGGCGGTCTTTTGTACAAGAATACGACCATCATTCCCGGCTCGGAAATTGAGATTTATGATCAGAATTGCAATGGTCCCATCCATGTTCTCGCGTACTTCCCCACCTTAAAGGCGATGAAGGAATTCTCCGCATGGATGGGTGGTCATATTAAAAATATCACCTTAAGCTCTCAGAGGATTTATTGTGATGCCAGGACGCTGCAAAAAATCGTTAAGTCACTCGGCGGCCTATTCATCCCAGCCCATGTTTTCACCCCATTTAAAAGCTTATACGGAAAGGGGGTGGAATCGAGCTTGACCGAAGTATTCGATCCCAAGCTGATTGATGCCATCGAGCTCGGTCTAAGCTCGGATACAGACATGGTAAAGGATATTGCGGAGTTGGAGTCCTATCCCTTCGTGACGAACTCCGATGCGCATTCACTTGGGAAAATCGCTCGGGAATATCAAAAAATCCAGCTTTTGGAACCAAGCTTCACTGAATTGGAAAAAGCGCTTCAAGAAAAGGGAAATCGCAAGGTGAGCGCCAATTATGGATTGAACCCTTTATTGGGGAAATATCATCAAACCGTATGTTCAGCATGCTTCCACGAGATATTGAATGGAAGCGGCGAGTGCAGCGAATGCGGGAATCCATCAATCATAAAAGGGGTATCCTCCCGCATCCAGGAACTGTCGATGTCAAAAAAGGATGGAGGGCGCAAAAGGGAAAGGCCGCCATATATCCATCAAGTGCCACTCGACTTCATCCCTGGACTTGGTCCAAAATCGATGGAAAAACTGCTGGAGGCATTTGGAACCGAAATGAACATCCTTCATGAAGTTACATTAGAACAGCTTAAGGGAATCATTCCTGATAAATTGGCCGACTATATCGATGCAGCCAGGAATGGGACGCTCATCCTTGAAGCGGGGGGCGGTGGAAAGTACGGAAAGGTCAAAAAGGAAGGCTGAAGGGGAGAGGGCAAGAAAAGCTATGCACCGTGATGAGATGCTGTCTGTTTTTGCAGGCAGCATCTTTTTTGGATTCCGCGTTCATTTAATTTTCTTCACCCCAATTGTCAGTACCCAGCCGTTTCACCGAAGTATTTTAATCGTCCCCATCGAATGAAAACATGCGTCGTTCACGAAAGGAAAAGGGAGGCTTACCGTTCAACCATCAATTAAAAGAACGTGTTTCTCCCGAACCGGCTCTGAACAGCTTCGTGACGATTTTTCTATCATGAGCAAACGGACCCAGCAGGATTGACGTTGTTAAAGCTTCCATAGGCTCCAGGGTGGAAATCGCCGCTGTCAGTTTTTTTCAATTTGCTGTTTTGGCATAGACGGAGGTGCTCCGCAATTCCTTGCCATCTGCACTAAGGCTGTCATTTTGCAAAATGCCTTCAAATGTATACCCCAGCTTCTCGGGAATGCGTTTACTTGCAGTATTATCGGGATCACAGCGAATTTCAACTCGCTTCGCTCCATAATGATAAAAAGCGAATTTTGTCAACTTTTCTATCGCTTCCGTTATGTAGCCTTTTTTACTGTACCTTGTATCAATCCAATAGCCGATTTCGAATTTGGGGATATCCCAATTAATTCGGTGCAGTCCGGTAGAACCAATGAATTGGTCATCTTCTTTCCTATAAATAAGCAGCCTGATATCCTCTTTCAAAATGAAATCCGCGAAGGATTTCAGGACGTTTCGCTCGGAAATTTCCGCTGAGGCCTCCTGATGGGCAAAAGGGAGCCATTGTTTAAGTTCAAGTTCAGAATGGATGATGGCTTCGTAAACATCAAGGCCATCACCTGGCTGGCAAGGCCTTAAATATAATCGCGGGGTTTCGATTTTTTCGGGGAAATCCATCAATATCGCTTTCATAACCTACCTCCATCTTGTGATTATGGGGAATTATAACATAAATTCCATTTCGAGTGTGCGCTTGCAGTGAAAAGTTTTCTTAGCATAAATGAGAGAGTGAAAACATAGATTCTAGTAAGCGGAGTTGGGAGGATGAAAGATGAAAAGAAAATCTGTCGTACAAAATGCCGTAATGAGACATATTAACGAACATTCCTCATTATATGTCTTTATCACAGTGCTTTTTTTGATGGGTGTCATTTTTGGAGCGGTGCTTGTGAATAGTTTGAGCTTTACCCAAAAGGAGGACTTGTTCTATTATTTATCGCAATTCTTCGGACAAGTATCCAAAGGTGAATTTGCCTCTTCTCATGATATGTTCAGCCAAAGTATCATGCATAATATAAGATACATCGGCGTCATCTGGATACTTGGAATATCCGTAATCGGCTTGCCGGTCATTTTGGTTTTGTTATTCATAAAAGGGATGGTCGTCGGATTCACCGTCGGTTTTTTGGTCAATCAAATGGGATGGAGCGGTTTCTTATTGTCTTTCGTTTCCATTTTGCCCCAAAATATCTTCATCGTGCCGATCTTCATCGTGATAACGGTCCTTGCCGTGTCACTATCGATGAAGATGATCAGCCGGATTTTCCTTAAGCAGGTCCGTGAGCCGCTTAAGCCGATTATATCAAGATATATTTTCTCATTGGTGCTGTCCGGATTGTTTTTGGTTACGGCTGCAGCATTCGAAGCATACCTATCACCTTCCTTGATGAAAAATGTCGTGAGTTTATTGGGTCATTGACGGAAATTTGCCCTTATCGCAATTTTTTTTATCATTAACAAGAAATCTATTTTGACAGTTTTCCCTCATTTGATATAATGGATAAGATAGCGGCGCGGGAGGGAATATTAGGTATGGAAATAGAAAACAGAATTGATAGGATAAAAAAGCAGTTGCACTCGTCCAGCTACAAATTGACGCCTCAGCGAGAAGCGACCGTCCGCGTTTTACTTGAGCATGAAGAGGATCATTTAAGCGCAGAAGACGTTTACCTCCTTGTCAAAGAAAAGTCGCCGGAAATTGGATTGGCAACAGTATACCGTACGCTAGAGTTGCTGACTGAATTGAAAATAGTGGATAAAATTAACTTTGGAGACGGGGTTTCCCGTTATGATTTAAGACAAGAAGGAGCTGCGCATTTCCATCACCATCTTGTTTGTGTGGAATGCGGTGCGGTGGATGAGATCCAGGAAGACTTACTTGAAGACGTGGAATCGATCGTGGAACGCGATTGGAACTTCAAGATAAAAGATCATAGATTAACCTTTCATGGCATCTGTCATCGCTGTCATGATAAACAAGAGAATAAAGGTGAATGAAGACGGACCTTTTCCATTTACTGGAGAAGGTTTTCTGCGTTTTTAAAAGGCTCAAAACCTGTTTGTGCAACCATGGATTGTAGGGTAATCAGGAATGGATGTTAGTAAAGGAAAGCCGTTTTTTTTTTCTTCTCCTTGACGGATCACGTATAAAACTTGTCCTGGTGGGCATAGATTGATACAAGGGATGAAACGGGAGGGGGAAAGATGATGAAAACATCATTATCGCTGGTTTTGCATACGGCAAAAGTGATGGTGCTCTTCGTTAGCTTCACTGTTCTTTTTTATATAGGGATGGTATGGTTAAATCAGGAGTACCAAAATTATCATCGTTATGATGAACCAAAAGGGATGGCCGTGAAGGTTTCGAAGGCCGTCGATACGGGTGACGATGCATGGCTGGAACGCTTAATGCTGTTTTATTTAAACGGGGAGTGACTATGGAAAATCAAATCAGGGATTTCATTCATTTTTTAACGATCGAAAAAGGTCTTGCCAAGAATACGCTCGTATCCTATGAGCGCGACTTGAGATCATATTGGTGCTATCTGGTGGAAGTTGAATCCATTGACGACTGGAACGCTTCACGGCGTGTGAATATCCTGCATTTTCTCGTCCATTTGAAGGATCAAGGGAAATCATCGAAAACGGTAGCGCGCCATATTGCTTCGATCCGGTCTTTTCATCAATTTCTTCTGAGGGAAAAAGTGACCGATCAGGATCCTTCGATACATATAGAAACGCCGAAACCGGAGCGTACCCTGCCGAAAGTGCTGAGCATGGAAGAGGTTGAGGCGTTATTGGAATCCCCGAAGCCGATGGACGAATTCGGTGTGCGCGATAAGGCAATGCTTGAATTGATGTATGCGACGGGTATGCGGGTCAGTGAGCTGATATCCATGGATGTGAGTGATGTTCATGCATCGATGGGGTTTGTCCGTTGTGTCGGGAAAGGTAATAAAGAGAGAATCATTCCGATTGGGCAAACGGCCTTGGGTGCGATCGAACATTATTTGGGGGGAGCAAGAGGAAAATTGGCCAGCAAGAAGCACAGGACGGATTCGCTCTTCTTGAATCATCATGGCAACAGGCTGACAAGACAGGGATTTTGGAAGATTCTCAAAAAACTTGTAAAATCGGCACATATCGAAAAAGAAATCACACCGCATACACTCAGACATTCTTTTGCGACGCATTTATTGATGAATGGTGCTGATTTACGGGCCGTCCAGGAGATGCTGGGACACGCGGACATTTCGACAACGCAAATTTATACACATATTACTAACGTTCGCATCAAGGATGTATATTCAAAATTCCATCCGCGGGCATAGTAGAATAGTAGAGTTATAGAGGTTGCTTCCTACCAGTATCAGGCAGGGGAAGCGGCCTTTTTGCAATAGGCGCGAGGAGTGTAAAGCATGCTGGAAATTCCTGCTCCTGCTAATCGTCACTTTGTTGTTTTTTTTGAAATATATTATTTGTCTCGATCATGGTAATCGTTTACAATGTAGAGAGGTCAGACTTCTGACGTTGTCGTGATTAAAGTTCAAAAATAGTTTTTAAAGAGTAACTAAGCAAGATAAGGGTACTATAAAGAGTATAAAAAGCGATTTACTATTTTAGGAGGAATGAGCATGGAAGGGAATTCAGCTTTTAAACGTATATTTGTAGTGGTCATGGATTCGGTTGGAATCGGTGAAGCACCTGATGCGGATTTATTCGGTGATAAAGGGTCCGATACACTCGGACATATTGCAGAAGAAATGAATGGATTGAACATGCCGAATCTTGCAAAACTCGGTTTAGGGAATATCCGTCAAATAAAAGGAATCGATAAAGCTCAGCAACCTCTTGCATACTATACAAAAATGAAAGAAGCATCAACAGGAAAAGATACGATGACTGGGCATTGGGAAATCATGGGGTTGAATATCTCCACGCCATTCCGTGTATTCCCAAATGGCTTTCCTGAATTGCTGGTCAATGAACTTGAAGCGAAAATGGGCCGTGGAATCATAGGAAACGTCCCGGCGAGCGGAACGGAAATCATTGAAAGACTTGGCGAAGAGCATATGAAGACAGGCGCATTGATTGTTTATACATCAGCTGATTCCGTTTTGCAGATTGCTGCCCATGAAGATATCGTTCCGATCGAAGAATTATACAAGATTTGTGAAATTGCACGTGAAGTGACAATGGCTGATGAGTACAAGGTTGGACGCGTGATTGCCAGGCCTTTCACGGGTGAACCGGGCAGCTTCAAAAGGACATCCAATCGTCATGACTATGCATTGAAGCCTTTCGATCGGACAGTGATGGATGAATTGAAGGACTCCGGTCATGATGTTCTTGCAATCGGGAAAATCTCGGATATTTTTGATGGCGAAGGCGTGACCGAATCACTGAGGACTGTATCCAACATGGACGGAATGGATAAATTAATCCAAACGATAGACCAGGACTTCAAGGGACTAAGCTTCCTTAATCTAGTCGATTTCGATGCTTTATATGGCCACCGCCGCGATCCTAAGGGATATGGCGAGGCATTGGAAGAATTCGATGCCCGGATGCCGGAAGTCCTTGAAAAGCTGAAAGAAGATGACTTATTGATCATCACTGCCGACCACGGTAATGACCCTGTACATGAAGGAACCGATCATACGCGTGAATATGTTCCGTTATTGGTATACTCCAAACGATTCAAAGAAGGGTCAGAGCTTCCAATACGCGAAACATTTGCAGATATTGGGGCGACAGTTGCTGCTAATTTCGATGTGAAAATGCCCGCCTTCGGGAAAAGTATATTGGGCGATTTAAAATAAGGGGAGAGTAAATGATGTTTAATAAAATAGAGACAGCTGCTGCATTCATAAAAAATAAGATCGAAGGCACTCCGGAAATAGGATTGATCCTTGGTTCGGGCCTGGGGGTATTGGCAGATGAAATTGAAAATCCGATCACGATCCCTTACCAAGACATCCCGGAGTTCCCGGTTTCGACTGTCGAAGGACACGCCGGCCAGCTTGTCATCGGCCAATTAAGCGGTAAAAAAGTGGTGGCCATGCAAGGACGTTTTCATTTTTATGAAGGCTATTCGATGGAGAAGGTCACCTTCCCTGTGCGTGTAATGAAACTTCTAGGTGTGGAGCAGTTAATCGTAACGAATGCTGCCGGAAGCGTTAACGAAAGCTTCTCGCCAGGAGACTTGATGCTCATTACCGATCATATTAATTTTATGGGTACTAACCCGCTGATCGGACCTAATGAGGAGCGTTTCGGGCCAAGATTCCCTGATATGTCTGAAGCCTACAATAAAGAACTTCGGGCTAAAGCTAAAAAAATCGCATCAGCACTTGGCATAAATATTAAGGAAGGCGTTTATGTCGGGAATTCGGGACCGACCTATGAGACACCTGCTGAAGTGAAAATGGCAAGGATCCTTGGAGGGGATGCAGTGGGAATGTCCACGGTTCCGGAAGTAATCGTGGCTAGACATAGCGGCATGTTGGTCCTCGGGATATCATGCATCACCAACATGGCCGCTGGCATTCTTGATCAACCGCTTTCACATGAAGAAGTGATCGAAACGACTGAAAAGGTGAAAAGCAGTTTTCTGGAATTTGTTAAGCAAATCGTTAAAGACATATAAACCGAACAAAAAAATACAAGCGCACCCGAGAACGAGGTGCCTCTAAGAAGTGGGGATTTTACTATGAGAATGGTAGACTTAATTGAGAAAAAACGTGACGGCAAGGCTCTTTCAACAGAGGAAATCCAGTTCATCATCAAAGGCTTCACCAATGGAACGATTCCTGATTACCAAATGAGCGCCTGGTCGATGGCTGTTTATTTCAAAGGAATGAATGAACAGGAGCGCGCAGATTTAACGATGGCAATGGTCGAGTCGGGTGATCAAATCGATTTATCGATGATTGAAGGAATCAAGGTCGATAAACATTCAACGGGCGGTGTTGGCGATACGACCACACTCGTGCTTGGGCCATTGGTTGCTGCAGTAGGTGTTCCCGTGGCGAAAATGTCAGGACGCGGTCTAGGACACACTGGCGGCACGATTGATAAGCTGGAGTCTGTTTCAGGTTTTCATGTGGAAATTGAAAATGACGAGTTCATCCGACTTGTGAATAAAAACAAAATCGCTGTCATCGGACAAAGCGGGAACTTGACCCCTGCCGATAAAAAATTGTATGCCTTGCGCGATGTAACGGCCACCGTCAATAGCATCGGCCTGATTGCCGGATCGATCATGAGCAAGAAAATCGCTGCTGGTGCCGATGCGATTGTACTTGATGTTAAAACGGGAGCAGGAGCTTTCATGAAAACACTTGCTGATTCGGAGGAATTAGCGCATGCGATGGTGAGTATCGGGAACAATGTCGGAAGAAACACGATGGCTGTCATTTCAGACATGAGCCAACCGCTTGGTTACGCAATCGGAAATGCCCTGGAAGTGAAAGAAGCGATCGACACGCTTAAAGGGGAAGGACCGGAAGATTTAACGGAGCTTTCTTTAACATTGGGAAGCCATATGGTTTACCTAGCTAAAAAAGCAAGTTCATTGGAAGAGGCAAGGACATTGCTGGAAAATGCGATCAAAGATGGATCGGCACTCAACTCGTTCAAGATTTTCCTGGAAGCCCAGGGAGGCGATGGATCGGTTGTCGATCATCCGGAAAAACTTCCGCAGGCTGCTTATACCTTTGAGCTGGAAGCCAAAGAGGATGGATATGTATCGGAAATCATCGCTGATGAAGTGGGAACGGCAGCCATGCTTTTAGGAGCGGGCCGGGCGACGAAAGAATCGGAAATCGATTTGGCGGTCGGGCTTGTGCTTCGTAAAAAAATCGGCGAAACCGTAGCAAAAGGCGAATCCCTTGTAACGATTTATAGCAATTTTGAAGATGTATCCAAAGTGAAAGAAAAATTATATGAAAGCATTGCAATATCAAAAGCGAAAGTTGAAAAACCGACATTGATCTACAAAGAAATCATGGAATAAAGGACATTAACAAGAAATCCATCCTTTTTATTAGGGTGGTCACTGTAGACGGACTCGATAACTATCGGGTTCATCTACAGTTTTTTTTTTGGACCATTTTGCGCCAAATTCACGAGTAAACGGGCCAAACTGGCGAGTAAAACCGGTAAATTGGCGAGTAAAAGAACCAAATTGGCGAGTAAAGTAGCTAAACTCGCAAGTAACTCTCCTAAATGATGAAAGAACGCATCAACTCGGGCCAAATATGCGCGTAGCGATCATGAAACTGACGAAAAATGATCCCAATTGCATGAGAAACGCATGATTTTTATAAGAAAGCACCTCACATTCGATGCGAAGCCTAAACTCGCGAGCAAAAGAACCAAATTGGCGAGTAAAAGTGCCAAACTCGCGAGTAACGCTCCGAAATGATGAAAGAACGCATCAACCCAAACTCAATCGTGATGTAGCGCACATGGATCAGTCGAAAAAAGACCCTAATTGCGTGTGAAAAAGCATGATTTTAATAAAACGCGCTTCAAATTCGATGCAAAAGTCTAAATTCGCGAGTAACTGAATCTTAGACCGATGCCTTCCACTACAGGCACAACTTTCTGCATGGGCGGTCCGTTCAGAGGCCTCGGCGCCTTCTCTTCCAATCGACTTCAGGCACTCGTGCATCTATGAAGGCTCAAAATTTATCTTAACTGTATAAAAATGGGTTTTGTGGAAAAAATAAATGATATAAAGATTGGAGGGTATGGAGATGAAGCGGGTTCTTTCACTATTTTTAACCGTATTAATGGCAATAAGTTTTGGCATCCCACATACAAAGGCAGCGGAAAATAAAGGGGTGGACTTGGCTGCGAATGCTAAATCCGCCATTTTGATTGAGCGAGATACAGGTACCGTGCTCTATGATAAAAATTCGGATGTTCGTCTATCGCCAGCAAGCATGACGAAAATTATGACGATGCTGCTGATCATGGAAGCGATTGATAAAGGCGAGCTTAGCATGAAGGAAAAAGTCAGGACGAGCGAGTATGCGGCATCGATGGGGGGATCACAGATTTTCCTCGAGCCAGGTGAAGAAATGACCACAGAGCAAATGCTTAAGGGCATCTCGATTGGTTCGGCGAATGATGCGTCGGTAGCCATGGCTGAACGCCTAGCCGGATCTGAAGAAGAATTCGTCAAGAAAATGAATGAGAAGGCAAAAGACCTTGGATTAAAGAATACAAAGTTTCAAAACGCAACCGGCCTTCCGGTTAAGGATCATTACAGTTCGGCCCATGATATGTCGATCATGGCGAAGGAGCTTTTGAAATACGATACGATTACAAGGTTCACGGGTACATATGAGGACTATCTCCGTGAAAATACTGAAAAGAAATTCTGGCTTGTGAACACGAACAGGTTGGTTAAATTTTATCCAGGCGTGGATGGTTTGAAGACAGGCTTCACGAATGAAGCGAAGTATTGTTTGACGGCCACCGCAAAAAAAGGGAATATGCGCGTCATTGCCGTCGTATTCGGAGCGGCTTCCCCAAAGGAACGGAACGCACAGGTTACGAAGATGCTGGATTACGCATTTTCACAATACATCACCTATCCGATTTATAAACGCGGCGAGGCGTTAGGGGAAACGAAGGTAAGCAAAGGCAGCAAGAAGTCGGTTGTCGGTGTGACAAGCGAGCCCATTTCAGTTTTGACGGCCAAGAACGGAACGGCCAAGGACTTCACTAAAAAAATCACGCTTGATAAGGACTTGAAAGCACCGATTCAAAAGGGTGATGAAATTGGGACGCTTGAATTGAAGAAAGATGGCAAGGTGTATGTGAAATCACCGATCGTCGCGAAGGAAGCTGTAAAAAATGCGAGCTGGTGGCAATTGTATAAACGAGCTTTCGGCATGTTCACACAAGCAAAATAAAAAAAATGTCGCAATGCTAGGTAATAGTACTAATTTAGGCGAAACTGCACTAGTTTTGTTGTTAAGAAGGAATCGGCAGGTGAAAAAGAGAATTTGACTCTTATAAGACAGTGAAGGAGGCTGTATATATTGAGTCTTACGATAAATATGGAGGCGAAGAATCGAGTATTGTGCATTCGTCTCAAAGGTGATTTGGATCATCATACAGCAGAAAAATTGAAAAACCAGGCAGAGGCAGCCATTCAAAAGCATAACATCCAGCATATCATCCTTAACATGGAAGAATTGCACTTTATGGACAGTTCAGGGCTCGGCGTCATTTTAGGGCGATATAAGCAAGTGAATAAAAAGCAAGGTGAAATGGTGGTCTGTGCAATTTCTCCAGCAGTAAAGCGGTTATTTGAGATGTCAGGGTTGTTTAAAATTGTTAAAATGGAACTATCCGAAAAAAACGCTTTGCAAAGACTGGGGGTTGCCTAAGATGAAAAATAAAATGGAAACGAAATTTTCTGCATTAAGCCAAAATGAATCTTTTGCCAGGGTGACGGTTGCTGCATTCATTGCCCAATTGGATCCGACGATGGATGAATTGACGGAAATCAAGACGGTCGTGTCTGAGGCAGTTACCAATTCGATCATCCATGGGTATGAAAGTGACCCTGAGGGCTGGGTCTACATTTCAGCGGTTATCGAAGGAGATACTGTCGAGCTGACCATCAGGGATGAAGGCTTGGGCATTGAGGACGTCGAGGAGGCCAAACAACCGCTGTTCACGACCAAGCCGGAGCTTGAACGATCTGGTATGGGATTTACCATTATGGAAAACTTCATGGATGAAATCAATATCGTATCCCATAAGGGTGAAGGCACGATCATTCGATTAAAAAAGCACTTAACTACAAGCAGAGCTTTGTGCAATTAAGGGAGACTTGCATATGGATGTGGAGGTTAAAAACGAGAAAAGCAAAAAAGGCCAGCCCCATTTAAAAGATGAGGAATTGCGGAGTTTAATCAAACGCAGCCAAAGCGGCGACCAAGATGCAAGGAACTTGATCGTCAATAGTAATCTCAGGCTTGTATGGTCAGTGGTTCAAAGATTCCTCAATCGAGGGTATGAACCGGATGATCTTTATCAAATCGGCTGCATTGGTCTGTTGAAATCCGTGGATAAATTTGACTTATCGTTTGAAGTGAAGTTCTCAACGTATGCTGTGCCGATGATCATTGGTGAAATCCAACGCTTTATCCGTGACGATGGGACCGTCAAGGTCAGCCGGTCCTTAAAGGAGATGGCAAATAAAATCCGCAGGGCGAAAGAGGAGCTTTCCAAGACGTACGGCCGTGTCCCGACTGTCAATGAACTGGCGGAACACCTTGAGCTGTCGCCTGAGGAAATCATCATGGCCCAAGAAGCTAGCAGGAGCCCTTCATCCATCCATGAAACGGTTTATGAAAACGATGGCGATCCGATTACGCTTCTCGATCAGATTGCCGACCATAATGAAACATCCTGGTTCGATCAAATCGCTTTAAAAGAGGCAATCCATGAATTGAACGAACGCGAGAGACTGATCGTTTTCCTGAGATATTACAAGGACCAGACGCAATCGGAAGTGGCTGCGAGGCTTGGTATTTCGCAAGTTCAGGTATCGAGGCTCGAAAAGAAGATTCTTCAGCAAATGAAAAACCACATGAATCAATGATTCATGTGGTTTTTCATTTTGAATATTTCTCGTTTTGGGAAAAAATGAAGGTGATTGACTTCTTATCTTCCGGGAAGGATAAAAAAATATCAAAAAATCGCTGCCAATCAGATTTTTTTATTGAATTTAAAGTTAAAAACGAATATTATAGTAAAGGTCGCGATTTTCATTCGTTTTTTATTCATTCGCGAATGATTCAGCAGAAAAAGCGTCGTTACAGTACAATTCTAGGGCACCAAGTCTTTGCATGCAAACGGTTGTCGGTGTTTCCTTTAGATCTGGAGGTCTAAATATGTTTATGGAAAAGTTTTTTTCCCTGAAAGAAAATGGGACGGATGTCCGTACGGAAGTCATGGCGGGTGTTACGACATTTTTGACTATGGTTTATATCCTGATCGTGAATCCGGCGTTGCTGTCTTCAATCGGAATCCCGTTTGAACAGGTTTTCATGGCAACGGTCATATCTGCGGTCATAGGTACACTTATAATGGGGCTGGTCGCGAAGTATCCGATTGCAATAGCGCCGGGCATGGGTTTGAATGCTTATTTTGCTAGCGTAGTGGGTGCGCAGGGCCTCTCGTATCAGACGGTATTCGGGACTGTTTTCATTGCAGGTTTGCTATTTTTATTAATTAGTGTGACGAGCCTGCGTAAAATGATCATTGATGCCATTCCGAATTCTTTAAAATATGGGATTACATCCGGAATTGGCTTGTTTATCGCGTTTATCGGCTTGAAGAACGCAGGTATCGTTGTTCCTAATGAGTCAACGATGGTAACTCTCGGCGACCTGCATCAGCCAGGAACCGTGTTGGCCTTATCTGGCTTGTTCATTACCTTGATTTTGATGGCACGCAATATCAAAGGGGCCATTTTCATTGGGATGATCGTGACGGCCGTCATCGGCTACTTCATCGGTCTGCTCGATTTCAATGGTGTCTTATCTGTGCCGCCAACACCTGTATTTTTCGATATTGATATTGCAGGGGTGTTCACCCATTCCTTATATTCGGTTGTGTTCGCCTTTTTACTTGTGACGATTTTCGATACGACAGGTACCTTGATCGGCGTCACGGAACAGGCTGGGCTCACGAAGGACGGTAAAATCCCGCGTGCGAAGAAAGCATTTTTAGGTGACGCAATTGCTACCACAGTCGGCTCCTTGTTTGGAACAAGTCCATCCACTGCTTACGTTGAATCAAGCACGGGTGTGGCTGCAGGCGGGCGTACCGGTTTGACGGCTACAGTCGTGGCAATCTTGTTCGCTGCATCGATTTTCTTTTCTCCGTTAATATCTGCCATATCGTCAGTTGCTGCAATCACGGCTCCTGTTTTGATTATCGTCGGCTGTTTCATGATGGAAGGCTTGGCGAAAGTCAATTGGAAAACGTTCGATGAGGCATTTCCGGCGTTTGCAATCATTTTGACGATGCCGCTTACGTCAAGCATATCGACTGGGATTGCAATTGGGTTCATTACGTATCCACTTATGAAGCTATTCAGCGGTAAAGGCAAATCGGTCCATCCGCTCATTTATATTTTTGGAGTGATCTTCATGATCCAACTCGTGTTCTTCCCAACCCATTAATTTTAAAAAAAGACATGCTGTCATTGCAGCGTGTCTTTTTTTTTTAATTAGTAATATTTGGACATGGGTCACATCCTGCATTTTCAATCTGGTTCCAATCCATACTACTAGCATAAGGAAATAAAAGGTCGGGATGTGATGAACGTGGCGGTTGTATATATCAGGATGAGGAACCGTGTACAAGTAAATGGAAATCAGGCGGTGAGGATAAAAGATATAGCAAGGATAATCGGTCCTGAAGATGAGATTCGAATGATTGAAGATATCTTGTTACTGACCGTCAAGAAGGAAGACAGGAGTATCATCGTCGTTGATTTGGCCCAAGTGATCATGGCGATTCGAAAGGTGGATCCGGGTGTTGAAGTAGAAACCTTCGGGCCGTCCCAAACGATCATCGAAATCATTCTCACGAAAAAGAAAATGTCTTTTCTCACTTTTGCACTGGTTTGGTTCTTACTATTCATCGGTGGTGCGATGACCATCATGAATTTCCATGTGGACGTCAGCATGGGGGAAGTGCATCAAAAAATCTTTACGATCATAACGGGGAAAGTGGAGGAAAAGCCATTATTGATCCAAATCCCATATAGCTTTGGCCTTGGAATGGGAATGATCCTATTTTTTAACCACTTCTTTAAAAAACGCTTCAATGAGGAACCTAGTCCACTCGAGGTTGAAATGTTCAACTATCAGCAGGACCTGGACCGTTATGTCACCATGAATGAAAACAAGGAGAATGTGCGTCATCTTGATGACAGGTAGAATCATCTTTGGGATTTTTGCCGGTTTAGCCGGTGGTTTTGCCACAGGTGCAGGTTTTGTAGCGTTTTTAACTGTACTTGGTGTGATTCCGAGACTGACTCAGCTGACAAAAACAATGAAAATGATCCATTACTACGAAGGAGCCATCATCGCCGGTGTTGTCGCAGGAACATGGTTCGGTCTTCAAGAAACGGAGTTTTTCCTTCCGCAAGTGTTATTGATTCCGATTGGCCTGGCTGACGGGATCTTTAATGGGATGCTCGCAGCCGCCTTAACCGAGGTACTTAACGTTTTCCCCGTTTTGTCAAAGCGAATCGGCATCCAAGAAAAAATCATTTATCTGTTAATGGCACTCGTATTGGGGAAAATCGCCGGGTCGTTATTTCAATGGATTTATTTTGTCGATATGTAATTTTAGATAACTATTCCTGATGAAAGGTAGGCCCCAGATGGTGACCAAACGAAATGTGATATTGATTACGGATGGAGATGAATATGCAAAACGGGCTGTGGAATGTGTAGCAAAGGAAATCGGCGGGCGATGTATCTCCATGTCCCAAGGAAATCCATCACGATATACGGGCTTGGAGCTAGTTGGATTGATAAAAAAGGCGAAGTACGATCCGGTATTGGTCATGTTTGATGATAGCGGCTTTATCGGGGAAGGATCTGGTGAACAGGCGATGAAGGTGGTTGCAGGGCATCCTGATATAAATGTCCTTGGAGTGATAGCGGTCGCTTCAAAGACTAGAAGGGAAGAATGGACCAAGGTCGATGTCTGTATCGACCGTGACGGTAATTTGACACCGAATGGCGTCGATAAGTTCGGTGCCGAGGAACTCGAGCTGGGAAGGATTACAGGAGATACGGTGTATTGCATCGATGGCTTGCAAGTTCCGATCGTTGTGGGGATCGGGGATATCGGTAAAATGTCCCACCAGGATGACTGTAAAAGGGGTGCACCGATCACGAAGCTGGCGGTGGAAATCATATTGGAAAGGAGTGGTCATGATGTCTTCAGAAAAACCGCAAAACATGAAGCCGATTCCGAATAAGGTAACGGAAGTGGACGCATTCATGGAAGAAAAAGTAGGTCTAGGCGTCAGCTTTGACTTAGGCGTAAGAAGGATAAAAGTATTAAGAAAAGATGTACATCTTTACTATATTAACGGACTGACGGATTCGGAGTACATCATAGAAATTCTTGACTCGCTGATCCATAATAAAAACACGGAAATCATGACTACAAAGATTTTTGATGAAGTCAAAGGGTTGCTCGTTCACCAATCCGTTGAAGAAATAAGTACGATGGATGAACTTGTCGATCAAGTATTATCCGGTTTGATCGTCATCGTTGTCGATGGTAAACCAATAGGATTGGTCGTGGATGTCAGGAGTTATCCAGGAAGACAGCCTGAAGAACCAGATACCGAGAAAGTCGTTCGTGGTTCACGGGATGGTTTTGTCGAAAACATCATCGTGAATACGGCAATAACAAGACGAAGAATCCGGGATGAACGATTACGTTTCGAAATGCTTCACGTTGGCGAACGCTCCAAAACGGATATTTCAATTGGATACATTAAAGGAATTGCTGACCCCGATTTGATTGATATCGTCCGTAAGGAATTGGAAAGCATTGATGTGGATGGGTTAACGATGTCCGATAAAACGATTGAAGAGTTCATCGTCAAGCAAGGATATAATCCTTACCCGCTCATTAGGTACACCGAACGTGCCGATGTTGCGGCAACACATTTACTTGAGGGGCATGTTCTAATTTATGTGGACACCTCCCCGAGTGTCATCATTACCCCCGCGACTCTTTTCCATCATATGCAGCATGCTGAGGAGTATCGACAGGCACCCGCAGTGGGGACGCTTGTGCGCTGGACACGTTTTTTGGGAATTTTCGTTTCGGTATATTTGCTGCCGATTTGGTTGTTGTTTTGTTTGGAACCGTCGCTTTTGCCGGATAAATTCGAGTTTATCGGGCCGAATGAAAAAACGCATATTCCAATCGTGGTCCAGATCTTCATTTCCGATATCGGGATCGAGTTCCTGAGGATGGCAGCCGTCCATACCCCGACGCCGCTTTCGACGGCAATGGGCTTGGTTGCGGCAGTTCTCATCGGGCAAATAGCGATAGACGTCGGTTTATTTGTCCCAGAAGTGGTCCTCTATGCTTCCGTGGCCACCATCGGCACCTTCGTCACCCCGAGCCTGGAACTCGGTGTGGCCAATAAGATATCCCGAATGATCCTGCTGGTGTTGGTCGCTTTATTTAAAGTGCCTGGCCTAGTCATTGGCATCACTCTTTACATTGTTTTATTGGCTGGAATAAAAGCTTTAAATACACCGTATTTATGGCCGCTTCTCCCATTTCAACCGAAGGCTCTGTCACATATAATATTGAGAAGACCTTTTCCAGGATCAGTGGAGCGTCCAAGTATTGTGCATCCCCAGGATAAATATAGGCAGCCAAGAAAACCTTAAGGTTGATGTTGTCGAAAAGTTGTGGTAATTTAATTTTATTCGGATAAAGCGGTAAAGTTAGGTTTCACAGACAGATAGAGCCTTCATGACTCTTTGACGTTAAACCAATCTGGCTTTCCCTTCGAACTACTGAGCAGTCATAGATAACAATACTTAAATGGGATGATCGATTGATTCAAGTGAGGCTTGTCGATATGAAGGACCCAACATGTATATAAGGGGTTCTTTAGTAGAGGCTGCCTCATTTCTTATTAATCTTTAGTTTCTAAGTCAGGAAGGTGAGGCTATCATGCATTTGTACGGAACCAGCGGTGTCAATGAGCGGGGGCATCTGGAGATTGGCGGCGTTGATACGATCGAGCTGATCGAGCAATTCGGGACTCCATTATATGTTTATGATGTGGAGCTAATACGTGAGAGGGCAAGGGGATTCAAAAGGACATTCGAAGAAATGGGGATCCCGGCGCAAGTCGCTTACGCAAGTAAAGCCTTCTCTTCGATTGCCATGATTCAATTGGCTGACCAGGAGGGACTCTCCCTCGATGTCGTCTCGGCAGGGGAATTATATACGGCCATCAAGGCGGATTTCCCGACTGAACGCATCCATTTCCATGGAAACAACAAAAGTGAAGAAGAGCTACATATGGCTTTGGATTACACAATTGGCTGTATAGTAGTCGATAATTTTTCAGAGTTGACACTGTTGGAAGAGATTTGTACAAACCGTGAACAAAAGGTGAAAATCCTTCTTCGTGTTACACCGGGAATTGAAGCCCATACGCATGATTATATCTTGACGGGGCAGGAGGATTCCAAATTTGGTTTCGATCTCATCAATGGCCAGGCGGAAGACGCCCTAAGGCAAGCGCTGCAGAGCGAATGGCTGGAGGTCCTGGGGCTGCACTGCCATATTGGTTCGCAAATCTTTCAAACGACAGGCTTCCTGCTTGCTGCACAAAAAATCATTGGCAAGCTGGATAGCTGGCATGGATCGATAGGATACCAGCCAAAGGTCTTGAATCTTGGCGGTGGCTTCGGTATTCGCTATACGCAAGAGGATGACCCGCTTCCTGCTTCCCAATATGTGGAAGAAATTGTTAGGGAAGTACAGAATTTGATTTCCGATACAAATCTGCAAATGCCTGAAATCTGGATCGAACCTGGCCGGTCATTGGTCGGAGATGCCGGTGTGACTTTATATAAAGTAGGTTCGGAAAAGCAAGTGCCAAATGTCCGTAAGTATATTGCGGTTGATGGCGGCATGAGTGACAACATACGTCCCGCGCTATATGAAGCCAAGTATGATGCCATTTTGGCAAACAGGCCGCTTGATCCTGTAGAAGAAACGGTGTCGATCGCTGGTAAATGCTGTGAAAGCGGTGATATGCTGATTTGGGATTTACCTTTGCCAAAAGCCGGACGCGGAGATGTGCTTGCAGTCTTTTGTACAGGGGCGTATGGTTATTCGATGGCCAATAATTACAATCGGATCCCAAGACCGGCTGTCGTCTTTGTCGAAAATGGCGAAGCCCGCCTTGTCATCAAACGTGAAACATTCGACGATCTTATTCATTTGGACTTGGCCCTTCAAGAAGCGGCTGTCACGAACAAAGAATAAAAAAGCTGGTTGACGGGAACCTTTCAAACAGTAGGGAAACTTGATGATCATAATCAGGATTCCCTGCTGTTTTTTCGTTTAAATGAAAAAAAGCTTCGGAATGGAGACCATTCCGAAGCCTTTTTTGCTCATGTTTAGTTGAAGAATGATTTGATGGCATCTATTAAACTGCTGAATACTTCTTTCAGCTTATCTAAAAATGATTGGCCTTCTTCGGATTCGAGGAAATTGGATAGCTTATCTTTTGCTGCAGTAAGCTGATCCCCGACCGCATTCCAATCAATATTCAGTTCTTTCAGCTTATTGAAGAGGTCGATAAGACTTTGTACTTGGGCATCATTCAAGGAAATCCCAAGTTCCTTCGCCGAGGATTCTACCACGTTGCGCACTTCTTCAGTATTGGCTGGCGGGTTTTCAGCCATATTCTCTTTAATTTTCGTTACCAAAGCGGATGCTTCCTCCGTACCGATTTCATCCCCCAATTTCGCCGTTTTTACCATTTCTTCATTGGCGGCCTGTTTTACGTCTTCCGGAATTTTCTTATCGGAAGAAAGCTCATAGGCCTTGATGACACCTGTCAGAGCAGCTGTCCCGGAAACGGGGATAGGCGCAGTGACATATACACTAGCATCTTTCACTCCGGCTGTCGCCAGGGCATTGATGTACATTTCATCGGTGACCCAGTTAATGTTTTTGGATTCGAGCTTAAGGCCAGTGCCTTTTTCCTCCAATGTAATCGCTGAAGATGAAATTGCCTTTGTTCCGATTAGCCGGCTGGCAATATAATCTCCTAGATATTCATGTTCCTCCGCGTTCGTGACCGTCAGGACCTCTACATCATCGGGGGCTTTCATTTCGGACAATATCATATTCTTCTGTTCTTTTGACAAATTCTCTCCAAGAGTGACGATCATTTCACCAACAGCCGCATCTGCAAAAGCCTTATATGGCAATAATAGACATAATAATATGGTTAAAATGACCCATTTATTCATTTTTTTCATCATAATCCTCCTAAACTTTTTTCAGAAATTCGTTTCTTCATTAAAGGGATGGGCTTTAAATGGAGACACATAGTATTGGACGAAGCACAGGACAAAAAAGATACATATTTTCATAAAAAAATATTTTCTAGCCAACAAACCGCCGATGGATTCTCAAGTCATGGCCATAGCTTTTGTTCCCAGGATGCCCGACATGAACGAAGAGCACCTTATCAATGTAGTAAAATCGAAGCAAGATTGCAAGGGATATTTGTCAGATTGTGTTATGTTATAGTAAAATGAATTCGGTATTTAAATATTTGGACCGTTCATAAAGGAGTATGGAATGACGAAACGTAATCGATCCCTGTTGCTTATGATGTTTGCAACCGCTTTAATGTGGGGGATCGTATATTGGTTTTTTATCGCGTAATACATAGCATAAGGCATAGACATAATCAAGTGCTGAAAGTGATGTTGAAACGAACGCGGTTTTTATGTATGATGGAAATGTTATAAATTCAAAGCGAATCAGGTAGATAATAAAAACGTTATTTAGTAACGAGGGATATTATGTTGATTAAGTATAAGAAAAGCTATGAGAAGTTTGCCATGGGATTATTATCGTTCATGCCAAATGAAAAAGAGATAAAAGTGCTCCGCAACACCATGAAGAATTATGAAACAGATGAAAACCTACAGCTGTTCTTATGGAAAGATGAAGAGATTACAGGCTTGATCGGGATTGAAGTTTCTCAGCATCATATTGAGATCCAACATATATCTGTAAATCCATCATTTCGGCAGCAAGGAATCGGTAAAACGATGGTCAGGGCAATCAAGGAGCAATACCCTGATAAGGAACTAAAGGCAAATGAGTTTACCGAGAGCTTTCTTGACCGGTGTGAAGAGATTTGAATGGGAAAGTGAGAATGGAGGGCCGCCTTTAAGGGCGGTCCTCCATTCTTGTTTGTCGCAGGGATAATTGCCGGGCCCTCTCAGAAATGACGTCAGATCGATCCCGCATTAGATGCTTATCAATTAAAGCTGCATTGCTCATGTCGCTTTTCCTGCACCATATGTATCCTTCCTGCAAGCATCGTGACCGACAGATCTCGATTAACCGAAGATCTGCAATCGGAAGGTTGATGCTTGCATATGGGCTTCCGGATAGCATTCGTTCATGGACATCGCCGAGCATCTTCAACAGCTTTTCGGAATCAAGTCCAAGCTTGTGAAGTTCGGGCTTTTTAGCATGAAGATTTGCACTCGCCTTTGCCAGTGTCCGTGCAGCCCCTTTTTTATTGCCCCTTCGATCATGGTAGAGGGCGACGGCTATCTGGATGAGGCCGACCCAATGGGAGTCACGCTCCTTTGGGGCGGTTTCCTTCCAATATTCCTCGAGAATTTCATGGCATTCGAAATAATCCCTTGACCCGTGGAAATGGACGAGGAAAGAAAGGTAGTCTTCCGCATAATTCATTAGGAGCCCCCCTTTTAATTGTTGAATCACCTAAGGACAAGATGCCAGTGTCAAATCACAATTATATCGGTCTATCCGTTTAAGTGTAGCATAGAATTTTTTCTTGGAAAATAAAGAAAGCCGATTGCTAAGCAATCAGCTTGTTTCATCAGCCTTCCATTAACACCAAGAAGCACCGACGATTACTAACAAAATGAACAATACTACTATAAACGCGAATCCGCCGCCGTTTCCGAAACCACCTGCACCCATAATGTGAGTACCTCCTTTGTGTTCTGCTATTCTTACATTTCTAGGTTATGTTGGTTTTAAAAAAGTGATTGGGCATAGACCCAATTGTTTCGAATCCGCTCAAGAACTTTCGGAGTGCCAATTATTATTATTGGATAAAGGCAGGCAATCCACTATACTTGAATAGTAAAAGAAATAGGCCTGATCTAGGCCAATCAGATTTAAATGGGGTAATTTAATGGGTTATAATATAAAAATTGATGCGTTCGAAGGTCCGATGGATTTACTCCTGCATTTGATTAATCGCCTGGAAATAGACATCTACGATATTCCGATGGCAGATATTACAGATCAATACCTGGGCTACATCCATACGATGCAGCACCTTGAATTGGATGTCGCCAGCGAATATTTGGTAATGGCTGCAACGCTGCTTGCCATCAAGAGCAAAATGCTGCTGCCAAAGCATGAAGATGAACAACTGATCGATGAAGATGGGGAACTATTTGAAGAAGATCCACGGGATGAGCTTGTGGAAAAACTATTAGAATATAAAAAGTATAAAAATGCTGCTGAAGAATTTAAGGAGCTGGAAGAAGAACGCAGCTTGATGTTCACGAAACCTCCAAGTGATTTATCGGTGTATGCCAAGGAGGCGGAGAGCGATAAGCAGGAATTGAATATCAGTTTATATGATATGCTGGGAGCCCTGCAAAAACTGCTCCGGCGGCAAAAGATACAAAAACCGCTTTATACGAAAGTGACGAAACAAGAGATATCGATAGAAAAGCGAATGGATGAAATCATGCTGGAGCTGCAAACGATCAAAGGGAAGAAGAGCTTTTTCGAATTGTTCGCCGTTCCGGTTAAAGAACATATCGTCATCACCTTTATGGCAGTGCTGGAATTGATGAAGCTAAATGAAATTATCGTTGAACAGGAAGATAATTTTTCCGAAATCATGATTGGAGCTAAGGAAGGTGTAGAGACAGTTGGAAGTTATTAAATGGAAAGGGATTCTTGAAGCATTGCTGTTTGCAGCAGGAGATGAAGGGCTCTCCGTCAAACAGATTGCTTCTGTCCTTGATATAACGGAATACCAAGCAACCGATATTGTTGAAGGGTTGAAGGAAGAATATACAGCGGATGTACGCGGGATCCAGGTCATTGAAATAGCAGGTGTATATCAAATGACGACCAAAAAGGAACACTCGGATTATTTGAAAAAACTTGTTGAAACATCAAGCAGTCAAGGTTTATCGCAGGCCGCGTTGGAAACACTCGCAATCATTGCCTATAAGCAGCCGATTACAAGGGCGGAAATCGATGAAATTCGCGGTGTCAAAACCGAACGTCCAATCCATACGCTCGTCACGAAAGTCTTGATTAAAGAGGTCGGCCGTGCAGAAGGATCGGGCAGGGCTTATTTGTATGGAACGACAAAGGAGTTTTTGGATTACTTCGGCCTCAATTCCATAGATGAGCTGCCGCCTCTTGCGGATCAATCCGAAGAAGGCTTTGAAAATGGGGAAGCGGATTTGTTTTTTGAAAAATTTCAAGAAACAATTGAATAACATTTGTCTTTGAATTGTGATAATATAGAAAAAAATGAATGCGGGGGGATTGCAGGTGAGAATTGTTGCATGCAATGGATTTGGGCTTGAAAAGGAAAAGTCGAATTCGCCTGAGGAATTTTTTAATCGATCCGTTATACAATACATAAAGGATGAAGAAGAAAAGTCATTGAATGTGCTCTATCTTCGTTACTTCGACGAGATGGTCATGAAATGGACGCCCTATCCTGCCAATCCCATATTCCAAACCCCTAAGAGAGAGATTTGCATGGCCGATATCATTGCCCTGGTCTGCCTTCTTAAAGACCAAAGCTTGGTGCATCGGAAACGCTTGTATATAAATTCAGAAAAAGAGTTAGCTGGTTATTTCGAAAATATCGATTTCCGAAAATTGGAGAAAGTGTTTATATCGCTTGACCAAGCTAAACCATATGATATAGAAACACCTATTGACTATTATATTTAAACATTTTGAGGAGGGTTCACGGTTGGGGAATACATTGGTAAAATCTCAGCTTGAGGATGTAAAAAGCTTTTTAGAAGTGACAGTGGCTCAGCTAGAAGAATTTATGAATGAGACGACCTATTCTAAGCTTCAAGCGGAAAAAAGCGGCGATGAAATGTATTATAAAGGGGTCCTTTCCAGTTTAAGAAGGATGCTTGTCAGTTGTGAAGAGGGCTTGGAAGCTTGTCAAATCGTCCTTAAAAATGAAAACTTCAATAAAGCTGCAGCTGAAATAACGCTTTATAGAGTCTATCATCAATGTATCGAAGAATACTTTTCCCCAAAATCAGATCGTTGGTTCGAGGACAGCAGATCGGCGTATACAGGAAAGAACTCGATAAAATTCCATAAAAGTGTACCCGACAGCATCGTGTCGATTTTGAAGGCCTTAGAGAGCGGTTTCCAAACGATGCGTGAAGAGCTGGAGTTTTATGAAACGGATTACCGCACGAAAATGTTACAGTCAAGATGAAAAAGCAGCAAGGCACACAGGCCTTGCTGTTTTTTTATCGTAAAAAGGAATCTCCGCCTAATTGAAACATAAAATACGTTGATGATTTATTGTGTAATAAGGCTACAAGGAGGCTGAAAGATGTCCGAATTAAGAGAGTATGCCAAAGAGGTAAGTGATTGGATCGATGAGATCATGCAATACCTCGAAAAGATCGATATCACCGATTCTCCAATACTGTCAAATATTGAACGGCTTTCCCAGTGGACCAAGGAATTGGATGAGGAAGAAATGGATTATGAGGATATGGTCGAGATTGAAGCAGAGATGTCACGGGTTTATGCAGAAATAGAACAAATTGAATTGGAGTTCAGAAGCAAGGACAGGCAGTCCGTCCCGATCGGGCAGCATACACTTCCGCCATTGCCTTATGCCTATGATGCATTAGAACCGACAATATCGAGGGAAATCATGAGGCTGCATCATGATAAGCATCATCAATCCTATGTTGACGGATTGAATAAAGCGGAGCTGATGATGGAAAAAGCGAGGGAAACGAAAGATTATGCCTTACTGAAGCATTGGGAAAAGGAAGCAGCCTTTCATGGGTCAGGTCATTATCTTCATACCTTATTTTGGGAAGAGATGATTCCAGGAGGTGGCGGGCAGCCAAGGGGAGACTTACTTAAACAA
Organism: Peribacillus folii; assembly: GCF_030271255.1. GTDB lineage: Bacteria > Bacillota > Bacilli > Bacillales > DSM-1321 > Peribacillus. The sequence goes on along the minus strand of NZ_JASJOM010000002.1, from coordinate 436,334 downwards.
ATAGAGAAGGATTTTGGCAGCTTTGAAGCTTTTAAAAGCCATTTTAGTGAAGCGGCCAAACAGGTTGAAGGTGTCGGCTGGGCGATATTGGTCTGGGCGCCAAGGGCAAGGCGGCTAGAAATCCTCCAATCGGAGCTGCATATGGTCCTCACACAATGGGATACGATTCCGATCCTTGTTCTTGATGTGTGGGAACATGCCTATTACCTTCAATATAAAAATGATCGCGCCAGCTATGTGGATAAATGGTGGGACGTTGTAAACTGGCCGCAAACGGGGGGAAGGTTCTCCGAGGCGAAGAAGCTTATCTGGAAAAAACAATAGCGGATGCAGAATGAAGTGGGATCGCAATGGAAACAACCGGGCCGTAATGGTTCGGTTTTTTTGTTTGATATACCGGATGAAGAATCATTTAGGGGGCAAATGGAAATGTTATAAAGGATGAGCTGGCCCATATATATCAGAGGCGCAGCAATTGATTCTCATTTGGGAAATGGATATTAATATAAAAAGGAGGAGATGGAAACTTTCAAAATAATGATTTTGAGTCTCGATATTACCTTGACATAGTAATGAAAATGTAGAGAGTGAGCCATTTTAAAGTACAGTGAATAAACAAACCTAATAAATGTATATCAATATATAAACTGTGACTAATTTGTGAACTTGAAAATTATTAAGGGATATTGATTGACTAATTTCTATTTAATAATTATTATAAATAGGAGCAGATAAAAAAAAGCTATTGGAGGAATTTAATATGTCATTGATTAACAAACATGTTGAAGATTTTAAAGTACAAGCTTACCATGCAGGAGAATTCAAAGAGGTTACACTTGAAGATGTAAAAGGAAAATGGGCAGTCTTCTTTTTCTACCCAGCTGACTTCTCATTCGTATGTCCGACGGAATTAGCCGACCTTCAAGATAACTATGAAACATTCAAGGAAATCGGCTGTGAAGTATACTCTGTTTCCACGGATACTCACTTCAGCCATAAAGGCTGGGCTGATGCTACAGATACAATCGGCAAAATCCAATATCCAATGTTGGCTGACCCGGCAAACGTATTATCCCGTCAATTCGGTGTATTGATTGAAGAAGATGGGCTGGCGCTGCGCGGAACATTCATCGTTAACCCTGAAGGACAAATCAAAGCATATGAAATCAATGACCTAGGAATCGGCCGTAATGCTGAAGAGCTTGTCAGAAAGGTACAAGCGGCACAATTCGTAGCTGAGCATGGAGATAAAGTTTGCCCTGCTAAATGGACTCCAGGTGAAGATACACTAGAACCAAGTTTAGACCTAGTAGGAAAACTTTAATCTTTTGTTCGGGACGACCCTTTCTTCAATAAATGAATTCAGGGACTGACAAGCAATCAATGCAAAAGGCACTTACCTAAAATAAGTGCCTTTTGTTTGTCGATATAAACGGATTGGCACGAAATTAATTTACAGCAAGGAGCGCAAAAATGAAAAATATATATGATTTATTGATTATTGGCGGCGGACCTGCAGGCCTCTCGGCTGGCGTTTATGCAGGGCGAGCTAAATTGAAAACCATCATCCTTGAAAAAGGGACAGGCGGCGGCCAGGCTGCAACCACATCGGAAATAGCCAACTATCCTGGGATCCGCCATATTTCCGGGCCAAGGTTAGTGGAAGAAATGAAACTTCAGAATGAAGACTTCGGCGTGGAATTCGCAAAAGCTGACGTTACGGGCGTCGATTTTTCCGGTGAGGTAAAAGTCGTCAAAACGCTTGGCGGGGATTATTATGCCCGCGCCATCATTATCGCAACAGGTGCTTCACCAAGGACGCTTGGATTTCCAGGTGAAGAGGAATTTACAGGGCGCGGCGTAGCTTATTGCTCGACGTGTGATGGGGAATTCTTTGACGGGCTGGAGGTTTTCGTGATCGGTGCTGGCTATGCAGCGGCAGAAGAGGCGATCTTCCTGACTCGTTTTGCTACAAAAGTTACAATCATTGCCCGGGAATCAAGCTTCACATGTGCCCCGTCCATCGTGGATAAAGTCATGGCGAATGATAAAATTGAAGTGAAATTCAATACGGAAATCCTTGGCGTATATGGAGACGGGATGATTCAAAGTGCCCGCTTCATCAATAATAAAACCAAAGTTGAATTTGAATATATCGCGAAAGAGGAAGACAATACATTCGGGGTATTCGTATTCATAGGGTATGAGCCGAAAACGGAAATCTTCCGCGGTCATATAGAAATGGACCGCGCTGGCTACATTCTTACGGATGATGATATGCAGACGAATGTGAATGGGGTATACGCGGCTGGAGACTTAAGGCCAAAATCCCTGCGCCAAATAATTACGGCAGTATCCGACGGGGCGATTGCCGCAACGGATGCCGGCAAATATATTGCCGAGGAAAAAGATCGCTTAGGGATCAAGGATGAGCCTCAGGTGGAAAAACCGGCGAAGAAGGAACAAGCGGCTGTTCCGGCTGGAAAAAGCGCACTATTGAGTGATGCACTACGCGGCCAGTTGAAGGGTATCTTCGGCAAGATGGAGAGCGATGTCACACTGGTATCCATCGTGGATGAAAGCTTGCCAAAGTCTGTCGAATTGCGTGACTTTTTGTTGGATGTTGCTGAACTAGGTGACAAGCTTCACCTTGAGCTGTACTCGAAGGGCGAGAATAAGGAAATCGAGGAAAAAATCAATGCAGATAAGTTCCCTGTCGTTTCCCTCCTGAATGCGAGCGGTGAATATAGCGGAGTCAAATATCATGGTGTACCAGGCGGCCACGAGTTGAATTCGTTCATTTTGGCCATCTATAACTTAGCAGGTCCCGGTCAGGCTTTGGATTCGACCATCTTGAATTCTATTAAGGGAATCAATAAGAAAGCGAACATTAAGGTTATGGTTTCATTGGCCTGTCATTACTGTCCGGATGTTGTTGTCGGTGCCCAGCGCATTGCGATCGAAAATCCTAATGTTGAAGCGGAAATGGTCGATATCAGTAATTTCCAGGAAATCAAGAAGAAATATAAAGTAATGAGCGTCCCGGCTATGATCATCAATGATGAAGAAGTCGTATTCGGTGCGAAGAAAATTGATGAGATCGCTGCATTATTAGTATAATAGAACAATAAAACGATAGGGGCTCCTATCGTTTTTTTTTTTATGGCTGTATGGTGATGCATCCAGGTTTTGAATCTTTTTATTCATAACCCTTGTCCCGCTGCATAAACTTGTACAAAAACAAGTAAAGAGACGAGGGGGCACTCATGCGTTTTCCATATACAGGGTTATCGAGTTTATGTATTGTCATTCTCCTGTTGTCTTTTATGGCACCTATACCAAGCGCCAAAGCAAATGTAGCCGTCAGCGCCCATAGTGCGATCCTTATGGATGAGGAAAGCGGACGGGTCATTTATGAAGTGAATGCACATGAAAAGAATCGGATAGCTAGCATCACAAAAATCATGACGGCGATCCTGGCCATTGAATCCGGGGAAATGGATGAAAAAGTTAAGGTTAGCAGCAATGCATTTGGGACTGAGGGTTCTTCGCTTTATTTAAAAGAAGGCGAAAAAATCAAGCTGGAAGATTTGGTTTATGGATTAATGCTGCGATCAGGGAATGATGCAGCGGTCGCAATCAGCGAAAAAGTTGGCGGCAGCCTGGATGGGTTCGTCTGGATGATGAATCAAAAAGCGGAAGAAATCGGCATGAAAAATACTCACTTTTCAAATCCGCATGGACTTGATAATACGAAAAACCATTATTCCACTGCGTATGACATGGCGATACTGACCCGCTATGCCATGCAAAACGAAACATATGCAAAGATTGCCGGTACGAAGGTGCATAGAGCCCCCAATTCAACTGAACGATGGGATTATGTATGGAAGAACAAAAACCGCCTGCTTACACAATTATATGAGTATTGCACAGGCGGGAAAACCGGCTATACGAAACTGGCAAAACGTACCTTGGTCACGACGGCAACAAAAAATGGGCATAACCTGATCGCGGTAACATTGAATGGGCCGGATGATTGGAATGATCACATTAAAATGTATGAATCCGCTTTTAAGGAATATAAGCGGACAGAAATCTTGCCGCAAGGGCCTGTAAAAGATTTGAAGAACAAAACCTATAAAGGGAAGGTATATATTAAAAATGATTTCACATACCCGCTTACAAAGGAAGAAAGTGAGTTGGTCAAGGTGAAAATGAAATTGCTGAAGCCGAAGAAAGCATGGGAGGATCAGCGGAAAATTCCGGAAGTGGTCGGCAAGGCTTCCATTTATCTCGATGGGAAAAAGATAGGTACACGTTCGATTTTTTATGGAGAATCAAAAGAGAGCTTCAACCAGCATTCATTCCAAACAACTTGGGCTGAGATGTTTGAAGCAGTATTGGGGATCGGACGCAATGGTTAATTATATTTGGGGTGGAATGTTCGTGATTGGAATTGTATTCGGCATGATCAATGGGACGATGGATCAGGTGAACGAAGCCCTTTTTGTCAGCGCAAAGGAAGCGGTCACCCTTTGTCTGGGCCTGATGAGCATACTTGTTTTTTGGCTCGGTTTGATGAAGATTGCCGAGGAATCGGGGCTTCTTGATAAGCTATCCACCTTATTCAAGCCATTCATGCGATGGTTATTTCCTGAAGTCCCGCCCAATCACCCAGCCATGGGGTATATTCTATCGAATATGATGGCCAATACATTCGGTCTTGGGAATGCCGCTACACCTCTCGGGATTAAAGCCATGGAGCAGCTAAAGAAATTAAATGGCGGAAAAGCGACGGTCAGCCGTTCAATGGTCACTTTTTTGGCAATCAATACATCTAGCGTAACGTTGATCCCGACGACAGTCATCGCGATCCGCATGAATTACGATGCCCATTCTCCAACCGACATCGTTTTTCCGACCATAATAGCCACTGCCATTTCGGCTATCGGAGGCATTGCAATCGATCGATATTTTTATTACAGGAGAAAAAAGAACGGGAGGGAATAGAATGTTGCATTGGATGACGACGATTTCAATTTGGATGATACCGCTTTTGATTCTCTCTGTGTTGCTGTACGGTACACTAAAACGGGTTCCGACCTATGAAACCTTCGTCGAGGGGGGGAAAGAAGGAATTAACATGTCCTTTTCCCTCATTCCTTTCCTGGTAGGGATGTTAGTGGCGATTTCGGTGTTCAGGGCATCGGGCGCCTTGGATTATTTTGTCCAATTAGTGAAACCATTGCTTGCACTGCTGCATTTTCCGTCCGAGGTGCTGCCGCTTGCGATCATCAGGCCCATATCCGGAACGGCTGCATTGGGCATGACTAGTGACCTGATATCGGTTTATGGCCCTGATTCCTTTGTCGGCCGCTTGGCTGCCACGATTCAAGGAAGCACGGATACCACCTTCTATGTGTTGACCGTTTACTTTGGCGCAGTCGGCATCAAAAAAATGGGTGATGCCCTTAAGGTGGGCCTGTTGGCCGATCTGGTCGGAATCATAGCTGCCGTCATCGTCGTGACACTCGTTTTCGGAATGAATTGAAAACCAAGGAAATGGATGCTCCATTTCTTTTTTTTTGCCTTTTTTCACGTAACTGCCCCCTTATGTGGCCACACTTTTCTTTATGTATCCAAACTCCCTTCAAAAGGAACATTTTTTTGTATGGAAAAAAAAGCTATGTTACACTCATTATGGAAACCACCCCATTTAACTGTCTCATTATTGGATCAATAAGAAAAGAAAAGCTCATTATCGCGAAAAACCTTTTGTTTTTGTCTCTTCATATGTAATAATTGTATGATTGTGTATTTGTAGACAATAACAAACGAATGATTAAACTATGAGGTGAAGATAGATGGAACGATTACAAAAGGTGATAGCACACGCTGGATTGGCTTCCCGCCGTAAAGCAGAAGAGCTGATATCAGAAGGCAAGGTAAAAGTGAACGGCAAAGTAGTGAAGGAATTGGGCGTGAAGGTCGGTCCTAATGATAAGGTCGAGGTTAATGAAGTCCCGCTTGAAAAAGAAGCTCCTGTTTATTTCCTCTTCTATAAACCGCGCGGGGTCATCTCGGCCGTTTCGGATGATAAGAATAGAAAGGTCGTAACGGACTATTTTCCGTACATCAATGAACGGATTTATCCGGTTGGTCGCTTGGATTACGATACATCGGGTTTGCTTGTATTGACCAATGATGGGGAATTCGCAAACACATTAATGCATCCTAAGCATGAAGTGGATAAAGTGTATGTGGCAAAAGTGAAAGGAATCCCTCTTCGTGAGAGCTTGAAAAAGCTAGAAAAAGGGATCAAGCTGGAGGATGGCAAAACAGCTCCAGCCAAGACCAAGGTATTGTCGACCGACAAAAAAAAGGAAACAGCCATTGTGGAAATCACGATACATGAAGGCAGGAACAGGCAAGTACGCCGCATGTTCGAAGCGATTGGCCATCCCGTGATCAAATTGAAGCGGGAAAAATACGGATTTTTGACACTGGACGGGCTAACCGCTGGAGACTCCCGGGAGTTGACTCCGCACGAGGTCAAATTGATGCGCACCATGGCATCGACCGACCCTAAACAAAGAAGAATGTAAGCAAGGATTTTTATCGATACATCGGTTGAAGGCCACTACCCCGTTATTCCCCCTGTGAAGAGAGGGTGGTGGACAACAACTCGTACGTACCTTTTCTTTCATGATACGGTAATGATTGTCACAAAACCTTCGGAAATGCAAAAAAATGGACAGGGTGTTAAATGGTATAATGGTATGGTTAAATTTAGGGTTGCCCTAGGAGGATTTCTATGGATAAAAAGAAGCGACGCTTAATAAGCAGAACCATCATTCTTTTGCTGTTAGGTGCAGCTTTAGTGTTTGCCCTTTATACGAACTTCACTAAAGATAAGAATGATAGTCTTGGAAAAGGATCGGATGCACCCAATTTTGTTTTGACCGATATGAAAGGCAATGAACATAAACTATCCGATTATAAAGGAAAAGGCGTCTTCCTGAATTTTTGGGGTACATATTGCAAGCCGTGTGAATATGAAATGCCGTATATGGAACATCAATATCAGAACTATAAAGACCAGGGCGTGGAGGTATTGGCAGTCAATGTAGGGGAATCCGACTATGCTGTCGATAATTTCATCACAAAGCATGATCTTACCTTTCCAGTCATGATCGATCAGGGCAGGGAAGTGGAAAATGCTTATCGCGTGGATATTTTACCCGTTACCTTTTTGATTGATAAAGAGGGAAAAGTAATAGATATCATTACAGGAGCTTTGACAGAAGAGAGCATCCAAAAGCATATGGAGAGAATCAAACCATAATACTGGGGAGTTTTTGACATGAAAGAAGTAAAATGCGATTGTGGTCATGTAAATCCGTTTGGCACGAAGATTTGCGGAAAGTGCGGCATGGATCTTGGAAGTGAACAAGAGAATAAGCTTATTGATATGCGCTATGAAGGAAGTGCGAGGCGTTCGCAAACCTACAGGAAAACGGTCATTGATAAAATATGGAACTTTTTTTCGTCCGTCAAGGTAGGGGTGACGCTCATCGTCATTGCCTTGGTCGCTTCAGCCATCGGTACGATTTTACCGCAGGAAATGTATATCCCTTCAACCGTTACACCAGCAGAGCATTATGAATCGGAATACGGCTGGTTCGGAAAGGTGTATTATGAACTCGGGTTCCATAATTTGTATAGTTCATGGTGGTATTTGCTCATAATTGGAATGCTTGGCATATCCCTGCTCGTTGCCAGCATCGACCGTTTCTTCCCTTTATATCGTTCTTTAAAAAAACAAGGGGTCATCCGGCATGATGGGTTCATGAAGCGACAGAGGATCTACGGTGTGACAAAGCTTGATGAACAGGATATCGACCTGGACAAAGTCAAGACTGAATTAAAAAGGCAGCGTTATCATATCCGTGAGGAAAAGGGTCATATACTTGCCGAAAAAAACCGCTTTTCAAGGTGGGGGCCCTATGTTAATCATATCGGACTTATCATTTTTTTAATCGGTGCCTTACTGCGTTCCGTGCCGGGCATGTATATCGATAAAGTCGTTTGGCTCAGGGAAGGTGAGAGAAAAGAAATTCCGGGCACGAATGGAGAATACTATCTCAAGAATAATGAATTCACGTTAGAGGTGTATGACAAAGGCAACAAAGAGGATCAACAGTACACCGCCGCAATAGATAAGACAGGAACAATAGCCAAAACCTATCAATCCGATGTCACGCTCTATGAACGCAAAGGGGAAGCGATACCAGGAGAAAAAGTCGGCCTTGAAAAGGTTAAAGATTATAAAATCAAAGTCAATGAACCTCTGAAACATGATCATTACGCCCTTTATCAAGTAGATTATAAGCTGGATGAGCTCAGTACGATGTCATTTAATTTGATTAACAAAAAAACGAATGAGAAGTTTGGCGGAGTGAAGATCGATTTGAACGATCCAAAAAAGAACTACCAATTGAATAAGGGATATTCCGTCGATCTAATCAGTTATTTCCCTGATTTCGAGTTTGATGAAAAAGGCGAACCAAGGACGATATCGAAGATTCCGAATAATCCGGCATTTATCTTTAAGATGCATACACCGGATAAGCCGGAGGGGGAAGTCAGTTTCGTGGCGATAAAAGAGACTGCAGAGCCATTAGGTGAAAACACGTATAAAATGGCTTTTAATGGTGTGGAAACCCAGGATGTCACTGCGTTGACCGTCCGGAAGGATTTAACGCTCTGGATCCTATTCACTGGAGGGATCATCTTCATGGTGGGTGTGGTCCAAGGCTCGTATTGGAATCATCGCCGCATTTGGATCAAGAGGAAACAGGATGAGATTGTCATGGCCGGCCATACAAACAAAAACTGGCATGGCATTAAAAGAGATATCAAAAAAGCGATTGAGTCGACATCACTTTCTGAACCGAAGGATCAACTTGAGGAGGAGAAATCTTCTACTAAGGGGGAAGCTTTAAATGGCTGAGATAAGCGGTAACTTTTTATACGCAGCTTTCATATTATACTTGATCGCCACTTTCTTGTTTGGGGGATCGATAAAGGATAAACGGGGAGCGGAAGAAAAGAAACAAAATAAATGGGCTAAGTTTGCCATTTCCGTCACCATTCTTGGTTTCGCAGCGCAAATTGGCTATTTCATTACTCGATGGATTGCTGCCGGCCACGCACCCGTCAGTAACCTGTTCGAATTTACGACCTTTTTCGGAATGATGCTGGTCGGTGCATTCATATTAATTTACTTCCTTTATATAACACCCGCACTTGGGTTATTCGCTTTACCGATTGCGTTATTGATCATTGCTTATGCCAGCATGTTCCCTAGGGAAATTTCGCCGCTCATCCCTGCGTTACAGAGTGATTGGCTACACATTCATGTTACGACTGCAGCGGCGGGACAGTCGATACTTGCCATCAGCTTCGTGGCAGCTATCATCTACTTAGTCAAATCCGTCGAACAAACACAAGCCAGCAAAAGAACGTTCTGGCTGGAGGTCATCATGTTCACGTTAGTCTGTACCATCGGCTTTGTGATCATCACATCAAGCTTTGCTGCAATGGATTACAAAGCTAATTTCGATTGGGTCGATAAAAAGGGCGTTGCGGACAAGCAGGAGTTCAACCTGCCTGCGTTAGTGGGTCCGCATGAAGGGAAGCTGATCGAGCCGGATCGTTTTGAGCCGCTAGTGAGCATGCCTGCGCTCATCAATGCCAAAAAACTGAATACAGTCATTTGGTCTACCGGAGCGGGGCTCGTCCTTTACGGCCTTATTAGATTGATAACTCGGAGAAGGGTAGCGGCATTGATAAAGCCGATCGTAAAGAATGTGAATTTGAGCTTGTTGGACGAGATCAGTTATCGTTCGGTCCTTATCGGTTTCCCAATCTTCACCCTTGGTGCACTTGTATTTGCCATGATCTGGGCACAAGTGGCATGGACAAGATTCTGGGGCTGGGATCCAAAAGAGGTCTGGGCGCTTATAACGTGGTTGTTTTATGCAGCATTCCTGCATCTGCGAATGTCAAAGGGATGGCAAGGGGAAAAATCGGCCTGGCTTGCAGTCATCGGTTTCGCCATCATGATCTTCAATTTGATATTCGTCAATTTGGTCATCGCCGGTTTGCATTCATACGCATGATTCGGTATTGTAATAGATAGTTGCAGGGGGGTCTTTTGATAGAATATCCGAGGAGATGGATGATCGGGTTTTCTTGAGAACGATCCCCTTTTCTATAGCGCCAATAAGGAAAGGATAACGGTGTAGTGCATGACCATTTCGCGGGTGCTTGTACCGTTTATGTGACAAAAAGGTGAAAAGTCCTTGATGGAGATGCAGAATTGCCTGTTAATCATACTTTTGATGGAAATAATATTAGTCATCGAAGTATTCATTTTGTAGAATATAGGATAGGAGGCTGATTTCATAATGTATAATGCGATTAAAATTCTCGTGGTGGATGATGAGGAAAGAATTCGCCGCTTATTAAAGATGTACTTGGAAAGAGAGGAATACATAATCGATGAAGCTGAAAATGGTGATATGGCTTTAACGAAAGCCCTCGAAAATGAGTATGATTTGATTTTATTGGATATCATGATGCCTGGTAAGGATGGAATCGAAGTTTGCCGAGAGCTGCGGGAAAAGAAAGCGACACCGATTATCATGCTGACTGCTAAAGGGGAAGAAGTGAACCGGGTTCAAGGGTTTGAAGTGGGCACCGATGATTATATCGTGAAACCGTTCAGTCCCCGCGAAGTCGTGTTAAGGGTCAAAGCTTTATTGCGACGTTCTTCAAGTACGAGTTATGTACAGACGGAAACGACGGCAAAAGATGTGATCGTCTTTTCCCATCTAACCATAGATAATGATGCCCATAGGGTGCTTGCAGATGACAAAGAGGTGTCTTTGACACCCAAGGAATATGAATTATTATATTTCCTGGCCAAATCTCCTGATAAAGTTTTCGATCGGGAGCAGCTATTAAAAGAAGTGTGGCACTATGAATTTTTTGGAGATCTTCGAACTGTGGACACACACGTAAAACGCTTACGTGAAAAACTAAACCGAATATCGGAAAATGCAGCCAAGATGATTGTCACGGTTTGGGGTGTCGGTTACAAGTTCGAAGTCATTAATGACTGATGTTATGGGGCAGTGTTGTAGGGAAGCTATGGGCGACGATCTTATTGCTTGTTTCATTTGTATTGATCGTATTAACCGTTCTTCTCGTTGAATTTTTTGAGAATTTTCAAATCGAGAATATTGAAAATGATTTGACGAAGACGGCTGAACAAATCATCAAGGTGACAAATGACCATCAAGGATCACGTACCGATGTTTTACAAATAGCCTCGGAACTGATAGGCAAAGAAACGAAAATGATCATTTTGAACGATGATAAAATGGTCTTCTCATCCATTGGCGGCACCGGTGTTGAAATAACCCCGCAGTCCATTAAGTCGGACCCCGAACTGCTTAAGGTTTTTACGGAGAGGAAGACCGTGAAGAAGGAAATGGCGCTATCCGATGATAAAGGTCAGGAATTATCTGCAATCGTTGTAGGGGTGCCGCTTGAGTTGAATGGAGAGCAGGATGAAGTCTTCCTGTTCCAATCGCTTGAGTCGATGGAAGAAACGACTAAGTCGACTACACAGTTCATTTTATTGGCCGCAGGTATCGCCATTATCTTGACGACGTTTTTTGCCTTCTTTTTATCGACCAGAATCAATGCTCCATTAGTGAAGATGAGGGAAGCCGCACTGGCCATCGCACGAGGAAAGTTTGATACTAAGGTGCCGATCTTGACGCAAGATGAAATCGGCGAGCTGGCGATAGCGTTCAACCAGATGAGAAAACAGCTGAAATTCAACATGAATGCGCTAAGCCAGGAAAAGGAGCACCTTTCAAGCATTTTAAGCAGTATGGCGGATGGGGTCATCACCTTTAATAAAGATGGTACGATCCTTGAGACGAATCCGCCAGCTGAAAGATTCTTGCAATCCTGGTATTTCGAGAAGGGCTATAACCGGGAAGACAATGTGAATGTACCTTTGGTGCTGATGAACCTATTTGATGAATCCGAATCTTTGGATAAGGAGCAGGTTGGTGAAATTACGCTGCAGGGCCGCGACTGGGGCTTGATTGTCAGTCCTCTATATACAAATCCCGACAATATCCGGGGTGCGGTGGCCATCATCCGGGACATGAGTGATGAAAGGCGGATGGACAAACTAAGAACGGATTTCATTGCGAATGTTTCCCATGAGCTGAGAACGCCGATTTCCATGCTCCAAGGGTATAGTGAAGCGATCGTTGATAACATAGCAGGCAGCGAAGAGGAAAAGATGGAAATGGCCCGCATCATTTATGATGAGTCCTTGAGGATGGGGCGATTAGTCAATGATTTGCTCGATTTGGCTAAGCTCGAATCGGGAAAAATGAATCTTAGGTACGAGTGTGTGCCCATTTCCCCTTATTTGAATAGGATCACGAGCAAGTTTTCCGTGCTGGCCAAGGAAAAAGGGATCTCGATATCGACGAGTCTCCAAGACGGTGGTATCGAATGGCACTTCGATCCGGATCGGATTGAACAGGTCTTGACGAACTTGATTGATAATGCGATCCGCCATACTCCTTCAGGCGGGAACATTGATGTCGTGCAAAGGACAAGTGATCGAAGAGGGCTGGTCATAGATGTGAGGGATTCAGGATTGGGGATTCCCGAAGAGGATCTGCCCTTTGTATTCGAACGATTTTACAAAGCGGATAAAGCAAGGACCCGCGGCCGGTCAGGTACGGGGTTGGGATTGGCAATCGCCAAAAATATCATCAATGCCCATGATGGGTACATCACGGTGAACAGTTTACCGGATAAAGGGACAACATTCAGTTTTATCCTGCCTCGAATCATGGAAAATCCTGATTGAATGACGGATAGCTTGCCAGAAAATCTTGTTTCATAGGAAACGGTGATAACAAAGGCATATGGAGGAATCCATTTTGCCTTTGTTTTTTTATCAGGCAAAAATAAAAGTGGAAATTGGTTGAATGTTAAAATAAGGATGAAGCGGAGCGTGTAACTTTTCATTCAGGCTTGACGACTATATTTATGAACGGATGTGGGGAAATGATAAATTCCGTTTTCCACGATCTTTATGAAAAATATCATCAGGAAATCTATCAATTCATTTATTATATGACTAGAAATCGAGAAACGGCCGAGGACCTGGTTCAGGAGGTCTATATCAGGATCATGAAGGCCTATGAACGATTTGAAGGTAAAAGCAGTGAAAAAACCTGGATGTATTCCATCGCAAGAAATGTAACGATCGATCATTTCCGAAAACAAAAAGGATGGAAGGATAAACTCTTCACCAACTTTGATTGGGACAGGCAAGCGATTGAAGACAGCCAGCCGATACCGGAAGAAGTAGCAATCTTGAACGATGATATCCAAGCTCTTTATCAATGCTTGAACCGATGCACCACGAATCAAAGGTCGGTCATCATTCTCCGATATATCCAGGGGATGTCGATAACCGAAACAGCAGCTATATTGAACTGGAGTGAAAGTAAGGTAAAAACGACCCAGCACCGCGCCTTAAAGGTAATCAAAAAGCTGATGGACGATTCATCAGGAAAGGAGGGGCACCGTTTTGAAAAGATCCCGTTGGAACGAAAGTGAAATCGAAGACATGCTACGCGAGCTTCCAAAGGTCAAGGATCACAGAAACAAGGCAGAGGTAATGGCAGGAATATATCGTAAGAAGAAAAAGAAACGCTCGTTACAGCTATTGGCAGGCGTTGCTTCCCTATGCCTGATGATTGTTGTGGCTTCAGTATTGATGATTGGAAAGGGTAGGGAGGTAAGTCAAGAGAAAAGTGACGGCAGTCGGAAATTGTCAGTTTCTGAAAGTAAGGAATCAGCTGATTATGGAGCAAAATCGAACGAAAGCAGCTCGGGAGATATCCAGGAAAGCCAAACGCTTACGGGCAAGCATGCAGAAACGGAAGCCAAAGACGAAGAAATGGAAATTGAACCTTTTAGCGGGGTGCAGGAAAAAACATTCGCACCTGCGATTTATGATGATGAACTGAAAAATGCCTCGGCCATTACACTGGGCATACCAGATGATCAAATGAACATCGTCGTCCCCATCTCCATCAAGCAAGAATCTTCTGACGAATCGGATCAGCTGAATCGGATGGTCACGCAAATGTCCCAAATCGATGAAGAGCGCTATGGATTATCAGACTATTTTCCACTGGATGTAACGATTAGCGAAGGAATTGATAAGACCACTGCTCATATTGAGTTCAAGAAAGATAGCCCATTATTGGATGAGGATGATCTTTTCCTCTCCTCCATGGAAGAAACCCTCTCCTATAACAATATAACGAAGATGACTTTTGCTACAGATGGCAAGCAAGGCGCAATGTTTTCTCATGCTGGTTTCTTAAAACAGCTGGAAATACCCGAACATAAACACCGGACGTACCTTCTATACCAAAAAAATCAATCCTCTCCAAGACTGCTTGTTCCAAGCACGGTCCAATATCACGGTTTTGCCGAAGCGCTGCAAGCGGGAAAAAGGCAGTCTGAATTGAAAAGAGTGTCACCTGCCATCCCGAAAGACTTGGTATGGGAAAGGATAAAGTCCAAGGGAAGTCATGTAACCATTCAATTGGCAGAAAATATGGATATGGAAAATAGCGAGCGGAGCCTTGAAGCCTTAGAAGCGATTCTTTTCATCGCTAAGGATTTTGGCTATGAAACGGTGAAGTTCGAACATGCTCCGATAGAAAAGGTGGGTCATCTAAATTTAACTAGGGACATAAAGGTGCCGAGGGCACCTAACCAAATCAAATGAGACGAGGGCCTTATAAGGGTCAGAAAAAAAGCAAAAGTGCCCATGAGGCGGGCACTTTTGCTTTTTTATAATGAAATGCGGGCCATGAAGGTAATTTCTTTTGTTTCCATTAAGACTTGTTTCAGTTTGTCCTCGAGCGGTGCATCAAAGCTTAAGACCATGATGGCCTCCCCGCCAGCTTCTTTCCTGCCAACCTGCATCGTTGCGATGTTCACTTCATGATCTCCAAGGACCTTTCCTACGTTGCCGATTACCCCGGGCTTATCGGTATGCTGGATATAAAGTAAATGTGCTTCCGGATGAAAGTCGATCTTGAAGCCATTCAAATTCACGATTCGTGAACCGTAATTTTCTATGTGAGTACCGCTGATTGTTAATTCGCGGTTATCGCCTTTAACCTTAAGGCTGATCAAGTTCGCGTACCCTAAGGAGTCAGTGGAGATTTTTTCCCCGACAGTGATGCCGCGCTCTTTGGCTACAAGCAGGGCATTTACCTCGTTGACGGGAGCGTCGACTCTTGATTTGAAGAAACCTGAAATTAAACTTTTTGTCAGAATCGCGGTATCAAAGTCGAGTGATTCGCCTGAATAGGTTACCGAGATTTCTTGTATACCTTCTTTCATGCACTGTGAGGCAATTGATCCCATTTGCTGGACGAGTTGATAGAAGGGCTGCACCTTTTCAAACACCTCTTTGGAAATGGCTGGAAGGTTGATGGAGCTCGAGACAGGATTTCCTTCGAAATAGGTTAATACTTCCTGTGCGACCTGTACGGCCACATTCAATTGGGCTTCCTTCGTGGATGCACCCAAATGAGGGGTGGCAATCACACTTTCAAGTTCAAGCAGCTTATGCCCAAGCGGGGGTTCTTCGACGAAAACGTCGAGCGCAGCGCCGGCAACATGACCACTAACGATCATTTCGTATAAATCATCTTCGTCGAGGATTCCGCCTCGGGCACAATTCAGTACGTACACGCCTCTTTTGCAGGTGGACAATTTTTCTTTATTGATTAACCCCCTCGTTTCAGCGGTTAGGGGGGTATGTACAGTAATGATATCCGCTTTAGGCAGCAATTCTTCCAAGGACAAGGATGTTACGGACATTTTCTTGGCACGGTCAGCACTCAGGAATGGATCATATACAATGACCTCCATGCCAAACACCTTAGCGCGCTTGGCAATTTCCCCGCCAATCCGACCAAATCCGACAATGCCCAATGTCTTGCTGCGGAGTTCCGTACCTGTGTAGGATGAACGTTTCCACTCCCCGTTTTTCAGTGAAGCATTTGCCTGAGGAATGTGGCGCATGAGTGAAGTCATCATGGCAAAAGTATGCTCAGCTGTCGAAATGGTATTGCCATCAGGTGCATTTACGACGACGATACCGCGCTTCGTTGCTGCGGGGATGTCAATATTATCCACGCCGACGCCAGCGCGGGCGATGATTTTTAATTGTGGCATCCCGTTCATTAAATCTTCCGTCACCTTCGTTGCACTTCTAACAAGGATAGCATCAATCTGCTCAAGTTCGTTTGCTGCTTCCTCTACCGTCTTTTGGATGAGAAGAATATTGGATGCTCCTGCTAGCGGACCTAGTCCCTCTGGTTTGATCGCATCTGCTACTAAAATCCGATACACGACTTCACACCTTTCTAAAGAATTATCTTAAATTTCAGTTAATTTTACAATCGAATGGTGGAGGATGTCAATTTATGATTGGTTAAGGAAACGCCGCGATGGAGGGGAGGATATATTTTTGACATCATATCAGGCTGATCGAAGCAAAAAGATTGTTCTTGAATGCTCAAACTGCATAGGCTTCCAAACATGAGTTTCGAGCAGCTTTGTTTTACCTGTAATGAAAGCCTTACTCTAAAAATCTATCTTTTAGTTAAAATCAGGAATAAAAAACTTGCGATGAGGATGATGCTTTCTACACATGATTTCATTCTGCGAAATCAACATGAATTGCTTACTTCAAATCGCCTGGTGCAGGCCAGCCCTTCTGATTGTGGAATCGTTCATTGATCTCGCTTTTTGGAGATAGTCAGGTGAAGTCCGCCCAAGTGAAAAGACCTGGTAACTAAAGACGGCCGTTTTCCATACGATAACAGTCACTTCAAAGAAAATGCTATTCAAAAGTAAGATTATCGGATATAATGGAAATGGAAATACAAAAAAAATTTATAGATCTATCTTCGGGGCGGGGCGCAATTCCCCACCGGCGGTGATGAAGAAAACGCTTCTTCTAAGCCCGCGAGCCTTTCGGGGCAGGATTTGGTGCGATTCCAAAGCCGACAGTATAGTCTGGATGGGAGAAGATGGAGGTTCCTGATGGCGTTTCAACAATCATTTGCTGAACGTTTGTTTGATGTAACCTTTAATTTATCCCTTTAATTCAATCGGAATTAAAGGTTTTTTTATGGAACGTCAACATGCGGATGGAACCCAAACCTCTTTTTCAGGTAGATCGGAAAAGAAGGAGAGAGAACTATGAAAAAGAACAAAGTGAGAAAAACGGTGACATTGGCCATGATGGGGAGCATTTCGTATTTATTGATGCTATTGAATTTCCCGTTTCCTGGATTCCCGCCATTTCTTAATGTAGATTTTAGTGACATTCCCGCATTGATGGCAGCCTTGATTTTCGGTCCGATGGCCGGAATTCTCGTTGAATTCATCAAAAACCTCTTGGATTTAATCATGACAGGTTCACTAACAGCGGTACCGGTTGGGCATATCGCTAACTTCATTGCTGGAATATTGTTCGTTTTGCCAACTTACTGTGTGTTCAAAAAGCTCAATTCAAAAAAAGGGATGACGTTCGCTTTGCTTGCGGGCACCGTTTCCATGGCGGTAGTCATGAGTGTCCTGAACTATTTCGTTTTCTTACCGGCATACACCTTCTTCATGGGCTGGGATGCCATGTCGGCAACGGAATCAAGGCAGCTCGTAACGGCTGCAATCCTGCCTTTCAATATCATAAAGGGTGTTCTTATCACCGCAGTATTCATGCTGCTGTTCATTAAATTGCAGACATGGATCAATAAGCAAACATTATTTAAAAATGCTTAAAGGGCATTGACGATATGAATATAAAAAAACCGGATAGGGATATCCGGTTTTTTCGTTTTCCCAAAAGGAGAAGCAGTGCAAAAAAAAGCCATTCTCGTTTGAAAATGGCTTGTACTGTTATTCGAATTTCAGTGCGTCCCCGTCAAAGGCCTCGTCGGAAACTTTAATGGAATCCGTTGGACATCCTTCAAATGCATCCATCATGTCATCTATAAGTACATCCGGGATTTCCACGATCCCCTCGTTATCGTCAAGGGTGACAAAAGCGATCCCTTCGTCATCATAATCATATATATCCGGTGCTGCTGCTCCACAAGCCCCGCATGCGATGCATGTTTCTTTATCCACAATCGTAAATTTAGCCATGAATATAACCCCTCCTAAGTTGTTTAACAACTGATAATCTTTTTATCCAGATTATTATCTCTTTCTTATTGTAAGACCCAATGCCGAACTTTTCAATAGAAAGTGTATTGAGAATAACTATCATAGAGCGGAATGTCAATGGAAACATTCCATGATTTCATTTTAATCCTGCCTTATTTCGTCATATAGTCACGAATTCTTCCTTATATCAAACAATAAAAAAGGCGACTTTTGCAGTTTTTTGTTACAATAGGGTTAATGGATCGATGAAATAAGGATGTGAGTCCCATGAATAATTATCTACAGGCAATCATTCTATATGCGATAAAAAAATTTCAAGGCGAGCGTTCCATTTATGCTATATACCATATGCTGCAGGGGAAGAAGTCGTCACAAACGATTCAGGATGCCCATTTATTCGGATTAACGAATATATTTGGGACGATGCCTGTTTTTACCCGCCAGCAATTAAATCAAAACATAGAACAATTCCTTAGAGATGGCTTCATTGATCTAACGGATAAAACCGATGCATATGAAGTTAGCCAAGCTGGTGAGGAAGCACTGGCCCGTTATTTGCTGGATAAGCCATTTCCAACCTATCTAAATGGCTGGAAATACCAAAATATCGCCCCCGTGTTCTGGGGCAGGGTAAGTTTACTCATTCAAACCATATCCCATATTGTCCACAATGAAAGACGTTTTTATCCGATACAGCGAAGCCCTAAGTTACAATATTTCGTTAAGGAATTCCTACATACCAATCGTCAGGACCGAAGCTTGATCGCGAGGCAGATATATGAAGAATTGGTTTCGCTATTGGAGTCCCAAAGTGATTTGAAAAGGGATATATTCATCCTCAAATTAACGGGTGTGAACAGGATTGGTCTAACCTTCGATCAGATTGCCAAAAGGAAAGAGGCGGAAGAAGAATATGTGCGATTCCTGTTTTTTGACTCGTTGCACCAATTGCTTGCTGAATTGGGTGATGGAGCCGATCATCCGCTTTTGGCATCGTTGACAAATGAGTGGAAAAGGGGAGGTAACCCTCATTTGACCCAATCGACACAAACCACTTTGCAATATTTGCAGGAAGGAAGAAGCATGAGCGAAATAGCTGAAATCCGCCGCTTGAAACAAAATACTATAGAAGATCATCTCGTCGAGATTGTTCTATCCGATAAACGTTTCCCGATAGCCGATTATGTATCGAGCGACGATGAACGTGAAATTGCAGCCGCAATTACGGAACTTGGCACAAAAAAGCTAAAGGCAATCAAGCAGATGGTCGATAATAAGCAAATAAGCTTTTTTCAGATCAGGCTTGTGCTCGCGAAAATGGGTGACCAATGATGAATATAGAGCATTTCCTTAAAAATAAATTCGGCTTTGATGAATTCCGTCCAGGACAAAAAGAAGTAATAGAATCCTTGTTGTCCGGCCGCCATACATTGGCAATGCTGCCCACCGGATCTGGGAAATCCTTATGCTATCAGCTGCCTGCATATCTTCTGAATAAGACTATCCTGATCGTCTCCCCGCTATTGTCATTGATGCAGGATCAGGCAGATCAGTTGAAAATGAATGGTGAAAAAAGCGTTTTGACACTCAATTCTTTTTTGACGCTGAACCAAAAAAGGAAGGCGTTCGATCGGTTATATAGTTACCGGTTTATCTTTCTATCCCCTGAGATGCTTAGCCTTGACGGGGTGATTCAAGCTTTGAAATCAATTGACATAGGGTTGTTCGTCATAGATGAAGCGCACTGCATCTCGCAATGGGGATATGATTTCCGTCCGGATTATTTGAATTTAGGCGAAGTGAGGCAGAAGTTGAACAATCCGCTGACGCTGGCCCTGACAGCAACGGCAACTGATGAAGTCAGGCAGGATATCGTAAGTAAACTTAACATCGGACAGGCAGCGGAAATCGTTTCATCCGTTGACCGTGAAAATATTACGATCCTAATTGAACGTGTGCACACCTACGAAGAGAAGCAATTGCGCGTATTGGAGCTAGTCAGGCAATTCACCGGCAGCGGAATCATTTATTTTTCATCTAAAAAAATGGCCGAGGCAGTTACAGTGTTTTTACAGGAAAATGGTATGGAGAGTGTCAATTATTATCATGGCGGGATGGAGCAGGAACAAAGGATGCTGATCCAGCAGCAATTCATTTCCGGCCAGTTGAAAGTGATCTGTGCAACAAGCGCCTTCGGGATGGGCGTGAACAAAGCGGATGTCAGATATGTCATCCATTTTCATATGCCATCTGCAATGGAAGCATACCTTCAGGAAATAGGCAGAGCTGGACGGGACAGGCAGCAAAGCGTGGCCGTTTTATTATATAGTGATGGCGATGAGGGACTGCCCCTGCATTTGATGGAGCAACAATTGCCTACCGATGCCCAGCTTGAAGGGGTTTGTTCGTACCTGGGTTCCTCAGGCTTGACACTAGCCCATTCCACCGTTCCTGAAAAAGAACTGCTGTGCCAAGCCTATTCCTTGAACGAAATCCAGCTTCGTTTTTTCACACAGTTCATTCCAGCGGATGAAAATCCGTTACACCAAGTGACGCAGATGAAGGCATATTGCCGGGAGAGAAAGAATGCGAATCAAGAAAAGCTATATAAATTCCTGAATTGGATTCATGCAAAGGAATGCCGGCGCATAGGGGTGCTGGGTTACTTTGACGAAAAGCAGCAAGCACTAAACCCGCAATGCTGTGACCAATGTGGAATGGATGCGCAAAAAATGGAGGATGTATGGCCAGAAGTCGAGATTGATCAGATTAACTCCAATTTCACATGGAAAGAGGAACTGGCTTTCATTTTATTAAAAAAGGACAATGGGAATGAAGAATAAGCAGGCTGAATTAATTAAAGAAATGACGGATAAACAGTTGCTCTATAATTTGTTTCTTACGCAAATTATTCTCTTAACGTTAGCATTATTTTTGGGTATTATTTTATTTGAAGACCGTTCTGCATTTTTTGACTTATTTAGCTTCAATGACCTAAATATTTTGCTGGTCGGGGTTCCAGCTGGAGTCCTTGTAGTGGTGCTGGATATGATCTTGATGAAAGTTACCCCGCCTTCCTATCAGGATGATGGCGGAATTAATGAACGCATTTTCAGCCATTTGCCATATTCGATGATTTTTGTCGTTGCAGCTGTGGTTGCCGTTAGTGAAGAGCTATTATTTCGCGGAGTGCTGCAAACCCATCTCGGTTTGCTTTGGACGAGCATCATTTTTGCAGCCGTTCATTATCGTTACTTGTTTAATTGGTTCTTATTTTTAAATGTATTGGTTTTAAGCTTTTTTATCGGTTTTTTGTACGAATGGACCGATAATATCCTCGTGACGATCATGGCCCATTTTTTGATTGACTTTATTCTTGGGGTTTTAATTAGGAACAAAAAGCAAAAAGAGTTAAGCAAGAAGGGGGGTGACTTGAATGAATCGAGTGCAAAAGAGTGACAAGGAAAATGATCAGGCGGGTGAACTTCGTTCGCGGGTTGAACGCCACAAAGCAAAGTCAATGCCTAAGCGCAGTAAAACTCACCAAAATAAAAAGAAAAAAAGTAAAAAGAAGTTTAAATTCCCGATCATCAAGGCATTAGCATTGTTTTTCATTTTGCTACCAATCGGTTTTTACAGCCTTTATTCATATATCCAGAAATTACCTGTCCAGGATCCGAAAACTGACCAAATCGTTATTGAAAATGGTGAGGATGCAAAGGAAACGATTCCGACTACAGCAACTGCAAAGGATTTAAAGGGCAATGATGAAAAAGAACCGTCGAAGTCCGAAGCGAAGAAAGAGAAAGAAGAAGCAAAGGTAAAGGCGGAAGCAGAGGAGCGAAAGCGGAAGGCAGAGGAACAGGAGCAAGCTAAGAAAAAGGCCGAAGCGAAGGCTAAAGCCGAACAAGAAGCAAAAGAGAAGGCTAAAGCCGAGCAGGTGGCTAAAGAGAAGGCCCAAGCTCAGCAGGAGGCCGATGAAAAGGCGAGGGCTCAGCAGCTGGCAGACGAAAAAGCCAAGCAGGAAGCGGCAGAAAAGAAGAAGGCAGCCCAAAGCGTTCAAGCCGCAAAGCCTGACAAGGATGAATATAAGGTAGTCCTACATACTGTACAAGCACAGGAGACCCTGTTCCGGATTTCAATGAATTATTACAAATCCCAGGAAGGCATTGCTCTTATTAGAGAGTGGAACGGACTGAATGGGAATGAAATATCCAAAGGTCAGGTTTTGAAAATTCCGCTAAAGAAATAATGATCGCACCTTGCCATATTGGCAGGGTGTTATTTGTTGGACCCACTTTTTAATAGGAGGCTTGGGGCATTATCATTTTTTCCTGGACAGCCTCATATCATGTTTTAAGAGTGTGAAGGAGGAATACAGAATGGAATCGACTATCATTTTATTGGATGAGAAGACGGACCAAGCAACAAAGCAAATGTTGCAAAATGTCGTGGATCGAAAAAAAAAGTTCGAGGCTCTTAAAAGGAAGCATCTTAAAAGCTTGTGGGCGGCCATGATTGTTGCCGCTTTTCTTTTCATGTACCTTTATTTTTATGTTGTTGTTCCTTATTCCTATTCATTTTTCATGATGTTTAGTGTTTTCGTCGACCATTTCAGCCATTTTCTATTCTTGGCTGCAGCCATGGGGCTGTATGGATATATGATAATGATTAAGAAGAAGCTTGATAAGGCGGAAAAAGAATTTCAGCTGCTTCGCTGTGAAATCATTAATAAAAGCAAGCAATTATGGGAAAAAGAGGATGAATGGAAAAGCCGCCACAAGGTTTTTGAAATGATGAAGAAAAATTTTGATATCAATTTATATCACGAAAATAAATGAGGATGTGTTAAAAGATATATAATTGCGGGTATTAGGATTTTATGGTTACATGAAGGTATCTATAGGCTTAGGATGGAAAGAAGGTATAACGATTGATGTTATGGCTGGCTGTATTATTTTTTAGCATGATTGTGCTGGTTTTTGTCATGGTATTTTACATGTGGCGAACGGCAAATCAAGATAGGCTTATTTTTCAAGATTTATATTTCAACGATTTCCCAGAAGGATTTGGCGACATACGGATATTTTTCATATCTGATTTACATCGGCGCATCATTTCCGATCAATTGATTGAAGGCGCTCGTGGCAGTGTCGATTTGGTCATCATCGGCGGAGATATAAGGGAAGGCGGGGTTCCGCTTGAGCGAGTGGAGAATAACCTTTTGAAATTGAAAGAACTTGGCCCCCTTTATTTTGTATGGGGAAATAATGATTATGAAGGAGATTACCATGCATTGGATGCTACTCTTCTGAAACACGGAGTGAAAATCCTTGATAATACAGCTGTTTCATTTGAATCTCCAACAGGCAGTGAAATTGCAATTTTGGGAATCGATGATATCACGGAAGAAAGGGATAGGCTGGACCTTGCCCTTTCCGATTGCGGGAATGAGCCATTCAGGATTTTGGTGAGCCATAATCCCTTGATCAAGGAACAGCTCACTCCCGAACACCGCATCAGCCTTGTGCTGGCAGGTCATACCCACGGCGGACAAATCCGGATATTGGGCTACGGACCCTATCAGCTTGGCGGCATAAAAAAAGAGGGAAATTGTTTGTATATGACGAGCAATGGTTACGGGACAAGCGCTGTGCCCTTGAGACTGGAGGCAAGGCCTGAAACACATCTCTTCACCTTGAAGAGGGGAAAACGGACGGAAATGGGCGAAGCGGTGGTGAAGACCTATTGACGGCTTTATCCGGCGAGCATATCGGGATTTTACAGTCGGAAGAGAATCCACTATAATTTCAATAAATGAACACACAGCTAATGGAGGACTAGTAAAACCATGCAAGAAGGTAAATATAATATAAAGGCAGTCTCGAACCTGTTAAACATTCAGCCAGGCACTCTAAGGGCATGGGAAAGGCGTTATAAATTCATCGAACCTGTCAGAAATGAGTCAGGTCATAGGCTGTATACAGAAAAACATCTGCGAACCCTTAAATGGCTCATCAACAAAACGAATCAAGGCTTCACGATTAGCCAAGCCGTTTCTCTTCTAGAAAGTACCGGGACTGAAGAAAGTGGATTAACGGACAACCGGAAGGATGTGCGTGGGGGCAAGCTATCCGAAGACTTAATTGAAGCTTTATTGAATTTCGATGAAAACACAGCTCAAATGCTGATTAGCCAAGCCTTCAGTATGTTTACCATCGAACATACGATAGTGGAGGTCCTTGGTTCGATACTGGTCCAAATAGGCGATAAGTGGGAGAATGGGGAAATCACCTCTGCTCATGAACATTTTGCGTCGAACATTTTAAAAGCTAGGATCAGTTCGGTCATGCATACGATACCGACCAATGGTTTTCTTCCAAAAGCGCTAGCTGTTTGCGCGCCAGGTGAAAAGCATGAGTTCGGTCTGTTGATCTTCACCATTTTTTTGAAGCAGAGGGGATACGAAACCGTTTATTTGGGCGAATCCATCGCCGATAATGATCTTTTTACCGTATTGGATATCATAAAGCCTCGATATCTATTCATGTCTTGCTCCCTGCAAGAAAACATTGATGCGACACTGAAGCTTGTTGAAGCGTTAAAAAGCGACTTCCCGGAAGTGAAGGTAGGTCTTGGCGGAGCGGCACTGAGCCTGATAACCGAAGATAAGCAGACAGACTTCAGCGGTGTATTGATGGGTGACACGCAATCGGAATGGGAGGAATGGCTGAAGGTTTAATGGATATGCACCCTGAGACCAAGGCTTCATATGATGTATGAAGATGGTAACCAGGGGGCATTTTTTTATGAAGCTGGAGCGATTAACCAATAATAAAATCAAGATTTTTTTGACCCTTGATGATTTGATTGATAGAGGTATCACAAAAGAAGATATTTTAGGGAATTCTTTAAAGGTCCACAAGTTATTTCAGGATATGGTCGAAGAAGCGTGCGAAGAACTCAGCTTTAAAATGAGTGGTTCCATTGCGATTGAAATATTTTCCCTGCCAGCCCAAGGACTGATCATCATCGTGACGAAGGATGAAGAAGAATTATTGACCGATGAGGAAGAGTTCTTGGATTTACAGGTGAAAATCGACGATTCCCCCCATATTTTGTATGTTTTCGATGAGTTCGAGGATATTATCCAATTATCTCATAGATTATCCGTGCAGGGCTTACTGAAAAGTACCCTTTATCATTATGAGGGCAGGTATTATTTACTTATCGAAAAAGTCAAAGATACGACCTATGATATGGTCATTTCCTTAGCTGCCGAGTATGGCCATGCTTCAACGCTCACTCTGTGCCGCATCAATGAATATGGAACATGCATTGTTGAAGCTGAAGCGATTCAAGTTTTGATTTCCCACTTTGGTTAACTGCCAAAAAAAGGAGGTAATTAAGGCACATCGGCAAAAAACATGCGGTTTGCCTTAATTGCCTCACCTTCTCAGATGAAGAATCGAATGGGAAAATAATTGTCATGATAACGGTTTCATTTTTTGAATATTTCCAACTTTTAATTTCCCGTTTTTACTCTTGCATAAATATAACGAAGGTGTATACTAGCCATGAAGAGGACTATTTGTTTATTATATTTTAATATATGGATGAGATTTTCTAGGAGGTACTTTTAATGGAATCGGCAAAAGGCAATAGCCATGTAAATGAAGAAGAAAAACATGACGTACTGAGGTCCACCCAAACTGTCATACATAAAGCTTTGGATAAGCTTGGTTACCCGGAGGAAGTTTATGAGCTATTGAAGGAGCCATTGCGTTTATTAACGGTGAAAATGCCAATACGCATGGATGATGGCACGGTAAAAATCTTCACGGGTTACAGGGCACAGCATAATGATGCTGTAGGGCCAACAAAGGGCGGCATCCGTTTCCATCCAAATGTAACGGAACGCGAAGTGAAAGCATTATCCATCTGGATGAGTTTGAAATGTGGCATCGTGGATTTGCCATATGGTGGAGGTAAGGGCGGTATCGTTTGTGATCCTCGTAATATGTCCTTCCGTGAATTGGAAAGACTAAGCCGGGGCTATGTTCGCGCAATCAGCCAAATTGTCGGGCCGACTAAAGATATCCCGGCACCGGATGTTTTTACGAATTCACAAATCATGGCTTGGATGATGGATGAATACAGCCGCATGGACGAATTCAACTCACCAGGGTTCATTACAGGCAAACCTCTTGTCCTTGGCGGTTCACATGGACGTGAATCTGCAACGGCCAAAGGGGTGACGATTTGCATTAATGAAGCTGCCAAGAAGCGCGGCATCGATATCAAAGGAGCACGCGTCGTCATTCAAGGTTTTGGTAATGCGGGCAGCTTCTTAGCCAAATTCATGCATGATGCCGGTGCTAAGGTAATCGGGATTTCAGATGCATATGGAGCCCTTCATGATCCTGAAGGTCTTGATATCGATTATCTTCTTGACCGGAGGGATAGCTTCGGGACCGTAACCAAATTGTTTAAAAGTACCATTTCGAATAAAGAGCTGCTTGAACTGGAATGTGATATTTTAGTCCCCGCTGCAATCGAAAACCAGATAACCGAAGAAAATGCTGCAGATATCAAAGCTTCAATCGTGGTCGAGGCAGCAAATGGTCCTACGACCATCGAAGCGACACAAATCCTAACGGATCGCGGCATCCTGCTTGTTCCTGATGTACTGGCTTCCGCTGGCGGAGTGACGGTTTCATATTTCGAGTGGGTACAAAACAATCAAGGCTATTACTGGTCTGAAGAAGAAGTAGACGAAAAACTAGAAAAAATCCTAGTAAAATCTTTCAATAACATTTATGAACTTGCACAATCAAGACGTGTCGATATGCGCCTTGCAGCCTATATGATCGGTGTAAGGAAAATGGCTGAAGCATCACGCTTCCGCGGCTGGATCTAAAGGCTCCAATCAGGCAAGCGTTATCACGTAATCATGTTCATTGCTTTATCATTGAAATGATTTGTAAAAACTCCTATCATGTATTGATAGGAGTTTTTATTTTAGATGAACGAATTAGACAGTGTATGAAAGGCAGTGGAGTGTACAATGAATGTTGAAGAAGTCATTATCATAGGTGGAGGCCCTTGTGGGTTGGCTGCAGCCATCGCGCTTAAAGACGCGGGAATACAGGCCCTGATCATTGAAAAAGGCAATGTGGTGGATTCGATTTATCGTTACCCTACACATCAAACCTTTTTCAGCTCAAGCGAGAAGTTGGAAATAGGAGATACCGCTTTTATCATTGAAAACCGGAAGCCTGTCCGCAGTCAAGCGATGGCCTATTATCGGGAGGTTGTCAGAAGGAAAGATTTGCGTGTCAATACATTCGAAAAAGTGGAAAGGGTGGCGAAACGGGAAGATGGGAAATTTTCCATCAGCACATCCAAGGGCGACTATACAGCCTTGCAGGTGATTGTTGCAACAGGATACTATGATCATCCCAATTATATGTGCATTCCCGGTGAACAGCTTCCGAAGGTATTTCACTATTTTAAGGAAGGCCACCCTTATTTTAATTGTGATGTTGCAGTGATCGGCGGTAAAAACTCAAGTGTGGATGCGGCGCTGGAGTTGGTTAAATCCGGTGCAAGAGTGACGGTGCTATATAGGGGAACCGAGTATTCCACAAGTATTAAACCGTGGATACTCCCGGAATTCGAAGCATTGGTCCGCAACGGAACAATCACGATGGAATTCAATGCGAACGTCGACAGAATCACGGAAGATCATGTCATATACCATATAGGCGAAGAGGAAAAGGCGATCAAAAATGATTTTGTGTTTGCAATGACTGGTTACCATCCTGACCACTCCTTTTTAACTTCAATGGGCATTAATATTGATATGGGGACGGGAAGGCCAGCTTACGACGAGGAAACGATGGAGACGAACGTTCAAGGCGTCTATATTGCCGGAGTTATTGCAGCGGGAAATAATGCAAACGAAATCTTCATAGAAAACGGCAGGTTCCATGGAGGATTGATTGCCGATCATATAATCAAAAAAAGAGAAACTGAATGAAAAGGAGCCTACAAGAGCATGGAAAAAATATCATTAATCACGACAGGCGGGACCATTGCCAGTAAGGAAACGACAAACGGGATGTTGGCTTCTGGTGCAATAAGCGGGCAGGAGTTGGCTTCTACCTGCGAATTACCTAACGATATTGAAGTTAAAGTGGTGGACCTTTTTCAGATTTCGAGCATGTCCATGTCCTTCGGGAGAATGGAACAGCTAAGACTTGCCATCCAAAAGGAGCTGGAGGATCCGGGAGTGACCGGGATCGTCGTGACGCATGGTACCGATACATTGGAGGAGACGGCCTATTTCCTAGACATCACGATTAACGATCGTCGTCCGATCGTAGTAACCGGATCACAGCGCTCCCCAAAGGAAGTCGGAACGGATGTATATTCGAATTTAAGAAATTCGATATTATGCGCTGCAAGTGAGCTTCTCAAGGATGTAGGGGTGGTTGTCGTATTTAACGAGCGGATTTATTCCGCAAAATATGTGAAAAAAGTGCATGCCTCCAATTTGCAAGGGTTCGAATCTTTTGGGTACGGCTACTTGGGCATCATTGATAATGATGTTGTCAGCATCTATCAAAAACCTTTACATAGGGAACATTATGAGATTCAAAATCAGATCCCGAGAGTGGATATCATCAAGTGCCATACAGGAGCCGATGGGCTTTTTATCGAGGCAGCGGTCAATAAGGGTGCAAGGGGGATCGTCCTTGAAGGTGTGGGAAGGGGACAGGTTACGCCGGAAATGGTGAATGCGATACAAGCAGCGATCGATCAAGGAATAACGATTGTCATGACTACTAGTGCTGAAGAAGGAAAGGTGTATCCGGCCTATGATTATGAAGGCAGTGCCTTTGATTTGAAGCAGCGCGGCGTGATTTTGGGTGCGGATTATGACAGCAAGAAGGCCAGGATCAAGTTGGCTGTCGTGTTGGCTGGTGAAAATGCAGTGGATGAAACCTTCTTTAAGTACTGACGCGTTAAAATAAATGCTGGAAGACTGGATTCTTGGATTCAGTTTTCCCGCATTCCATGGTACGATTAAGGAAAAGAAGAGGAAAAGAGGGTCAGCTAATGCTGGTCATGATGTCTGCGGCTATTGCGCCAGGATTGGCGCTTCTCAGCTATTTCTATTTGAAGGATCAATATGAAACCGAGCCGATATCGGTTGTGGTCAAAACATTTTTATTCGGCGTCTTTCTCGTTTTGCCGATCATGTTCATACAGTATGTGCTTGAAACGGAGCATATTTTGAATACGGACTTAGCAAATGCATTTTTATGGGCAGCCTTGCTTGAGGAATTCTTCAAATGGTTCATTCTCATTTATGTTATTTATCAGCATGTAGCCTTCGATGAGCCATATGACGGGATTGTGTACGGTGCGGCTGTATCGCTTGGATTTGCGACGATGGAGAATATTTTGTATTTGCTGGCTAATGGCGTGGAGCATGCTTTTATCAGGGCCGTGCTTCCTGTATCCAGTCATGCCTTGTTCGGTGTCATTATGGGGTACTATTTGGGTAAGGCGAAATTCTCAGCCTCCAATAATAGATTGTATTTATCATTGGCACTGATCGTCCCGATATCATTACATGGGGTGTACGACTATATTTTAGTCTCCCAGAAATTTTGGATATACTTCATTATGCCATTCATGATCTACCTTTGGTGGTTAGGGATGAAAAAGGTGAAGAAAGCCCGGTTATTATCCGATTTCCATGCGGAAAAACTATCCCGGAATCAATTTATCAGCAAATGACGAATATCATCAAGACGGAGTGTTGGCATATTTTGCCCGCTCCGTTTTTTTTATGGATTGGAATAAAAAAGACAGGTAAGAAGAAAATAGAATTACATTAATTCAAGAAAAAGAGGAGTGTTTTTGATGAAAGGAATTTCGTCAAAATGGAAATGGCTTTTGCTGTTTTCGTGTATAACAATAGGTTTCGGAATTTACCCGGAAACAAGAACAAATGCCTTTTCGAGCCAAATCATTCAAAAAGGTGCGGTTGGAGATGATGTAATCGAACTTCAGGCACGCTTGCAAAACATCGGTTATTATCATGGAAAGATTGATGGGGTCTATGGTTGGGGTACATATTGGGCGCTCCGGAACTTTCAGCAAGATTTCGGGCTGCCGATCGATGGCCTAGCAGGAACCACGACCAAACAAAAGCTGGCGAATGCTTCCAATTTCAATAGCCGATTCGTCCATGAACAGATTAATAAAGGGAACGAGTTCACTTATTACGGCGGAGTTGATATTGAAAAGCAGGTAAAGGTGAAAAGCAACGCGAATGAATCCAAGTCAGGCGGAGGCAGCGCCAATACAGGCAAGGCCCCTGCAAAGCCAGGGACTTCGGCCAATCTTCCTGGAGGGTATTCGCAGAATGATATACAACTCATGGCCAATGCCGTCTATGGGGAAGCGCGCGGCGAGCCGTATACAGGTCAGGTGGCAGTTGCGGCGGTCATTTTAAACAGGGTGGAAAGTGCCGCTTTCCCTAACTCCATTTCAGGCGTGATTTTTGAACCTGGAGCCTTTACGGCTGTTGCCGATGGACAAATATGGCTGACCCCGAACGAACGGGCAAAAGAAGCTGTCGTGGATGCCATCAACGGATGGGACCCGAGCGGCAATGCCGAATATTATTTTAATCCTGAAACGGCAACAAGCAAATGGATTTGGTCCAGACCGCAAATCAAAAAAATCGGAAAACATATCTTTTGTAAGTAAAGAGGTGAAGGTAGATGATCAGGAATATAGTGATTGCCCTGCTTGTTATAGGTGTCGGAGGAACTGCATTCTGGGGCTATCAGGAACATAAGGAAAAAAACGCTATCTTAATCAATGCGGAGAACACATATCAACGAGCCTTTCATGATTTAAGCTACCAAGTGGACTTATTACACGATAAGGTCGGCAGTACACTGGCGATGAATTCACGATACTCATTAAGCCCAGCCTTGACGGATGTGTGGCGGATCACTTCCGAAGCCCAAAGCGATGTCGGGCAGCTGCCATTGACGCTGCTTCCTTTTAACAAGACGGAAGAATTTTTATCGAAAATTGCTGATTTTAGTTATAGAACAGCTGTACGTGACCTGGAAAAGGAACCGCTGAATGATCAGGAATATTCGACTCTACAATCCTTGTATGCACAGGCAGGAGATATCCAGGGCGAATTGAGGAAGGTGCAATATTTAGTCCTCAAAAACCATTTAAGATGGATGGATGTCGAAATGGCCTTAGCGACCGGAAAGGAAAATTCCGATAACACGATCATTGATGGATTAAAGACGGTGGAGAAAAAAGTGTCAGGGTATGGGGAAGCGGACGAAATGAACCCGACATTCACTTCATCCCAACAAAGGGATGAGAACTTCAAGAATTTGCCTGGTAAGACGATAACGAAAAAAGAAGCGATCGAGACGGCGAAAAGATATGCGCATTCAAAAAGCAGCGGAAATGTGGAAGTCAAAGCCGAGGAAAACGGAAAAGGCTCTGATTATGGATTTTATAGTGTCAGTATCCTCAATAAAGAGTCAAATAGTGAATTGAACATGGATTTGACAAAAAAAGGCGGATACCCTATTTGGTATATCAATAATAGGGATGTGAACGAAACCAAGATTGACTTGAACCAAGCGTATACAAAAGCGGTGGAATTCTTAAAAGAGCACGACTTCAGTTCGCTTGAACTTTTTGAAAGTGCCCAATATGATAATATCGGTTTGCTGAATTTCGTCTCATCCGAGAATGGGGTTAAGGTTTATCCCGATTCAGTCAAGGTGAAGATCGCATTGGATGACGGGTCCGTAATCGGTTTCTCAGCTGATGAGTACTTAAAGTCACATAAAACGAGAGAAATCGGAACACCGAAAATACCAGTGAAAGAAGCAAGGGAAAAAATCAATCATAATGTGAAGATCATGGAAGAGGGCAAAGCGCTGATTATTAATGATCTCGGCAAAGAAGTTTTATGTTATGAATTCCTAGGAACAATTAAAGAAGATACATACCGTATTTTCATTAATGCCGATACTGGGCAAGAGGAAAAAGTGGAAAAACTAAAGAATTCTGAGCCGGTTTACGAAAATTTAATCTAGCCTTCCATAAGATTCATATAGGAATGGGGAAATGTGCCTAGTCACTTTCCCTTTTTCTCATTTCATGACATAATAATAGAAACGATCCTTGGAATAAATGGGAAGATTGGTGGGTAATGGGGTGGGGGGTGTCCCAGTTACCTTAGTGGTTATCATAAAGGAAGTGGAACGCAATGATTAAAATAGGTGATATATTAATGCTCGAACAGAAATACGCTGCCCAAACGGAAAAATTCAAATGTATGGTTGTCGAAATGGAAGGCGGATTTGTCTATATAGATTTTCCCATTCATTTAGAAACCGGTAAAATTGCGTTCATGATGGACGGAACCCAGCTTAACGTCACGTTTTCCAATGAGGAGCAGGCAGTATATGTGTTCGATTCTGAGGTGCTGGGAAAAGTGAAAGGCAGAATACCGATGATACAGCTGTCGCTGCCACCTATGGATACTTTTGTGAAAATCCAACGGAGGCAGTACGTGCGATTGGATGTGACTCTTGATGCAGCCCTTCATCCGGAGCATGCCGAGTTTGCACCATTTCGTGCATTAACGGAGGATATCAGTGCCGGCGGAGCGTCCATAAGGCTTTTAAAAGGGGCGACCATCCAATCAGCCTCACAGTTATACCTTTGGCTTGCACTTACGCTGAAATCGGGGGAAATCCATTATCTGCGCTTAAAAAGCAAAGTCATCCGAGTTACGGAGAAGGATCATGGCAATATGCTTTTGCATGTTCAATTTCTTGAGCCAACGAAAAATGATGTACAAACATTAATGCGATTCATTTTTGAAAAGCAGGTCGATTTAAAGAAAAAAGGGCTGTATGTTTGATAGGGTTGAATGAAAAACGGTATTTCCATCCATACTGCTAATATAGTCAGTATGGAAGGGGCGGAGCATGAAAACATTTGAAAGAATATTAATTAAAGTGATTCTCATCCAACTTGCATGCTTATTCTTATTTCAGTTCCTATTGAGCAGGGAGGACCAAATCTTTGATTTGACCAAGCTCTCGAGATATGAAGGGGTTACTAGCAATAATTATACGAAAATCATTGAAACGTTCAATGGTACCTCAAAATAAAGCGGTGATCCGCTTTTTTTTGTATGAAGATTTTCGATAATGGAAAACTATTGGGAACGGGATGGTTCTAAACGGAATTTGATCGGACTCTTCCTTTTATTAATGATTTTCCTGCTAGTTGTGATAAAATGAAAAGGTAATAAATAATCAGCATGATTGTAGGATTCTTGGGAGGATTTATGGAAAAAAAAATATCAGTTGCAATCGATGGGCCAGCTGCTGCTGGAAAAAGCACGGTTGCTAAAATTGTTGCAGAAAAATTCAATTACATATATGTGGATACAGGCGCTATGTACCGGGCCCTTACCTTTAAGGCGCTTGATCAGCAAATTCGCCTCAATGATGAACAAGCCCTTTTTGGAGTGCTCATCGATACAGAAATCGAATTAAGGCCAAGTGAAAATGGCCAGCTGGTGTTCTTGGATAACGAGGATGTGACAGCCCAAATCAGAAATAATGAAGTGACTTCATCTGTATCGGAAGTTGCAAAGCACCGGAGCATTCGCGAAGAAATGGTGCGCAGGCAGCAAATCTTTGGTGAGAATGGCGGCGTCGTCATGGATGGAAGGGATATTGGCACACATGTGCTGCCAAACGCTGAAGTGAAGGTCTTCCTGATTGCATCTGTTGATGAGAGGGCCCAACGGAGACACCAGGAAAACCTTGTGAAAGGTTTTCCATCGGATATTGAAAAGCTTAGGGAAGAAATCGCAACAAGGGATAAGCTGGACTCCGAACGTGAGGTATCGCCCCTTAAAAAGGCTACGGATGCGATCGAAATCGATACGACTTCCTTATCGATTCAAGAGGTCGCCGAAAGTATCATGTCTTTAATAGAAGAGAGGAAAAGATGAATTTGGATTTTTACACATTTGCCAAAAACGTTGTAAAAGGCGTTTTAACACCTGCTTATAGGGTTAAAACCTTAGGAAGGGGGCATTTCCCTAAAGAGGGCGGTGTCTTGATCTGTGCCAATCACATTGATAATTTTGATCCGCCCGTAGTTGGCATGACCTCGCCTCGCGATATCCATTTCATGGCGAAGGAGGAGTTGTTTCAAGCCCCTGTTTTAAAGGGTATATTACCCAAGGTGAATGCCTTTCCCGTCAAGCGGGGCAACAGTGACCGGGAATCGCTTAGAAAGGGCTTGAAGCTTCTGAAGGAAGGCAAGGTCCTTGGGCTATTTCCAGAGGGAACAAGAAGTAAAACCGGCGAATTGGGAGAAGGTATGGCGGGTGCTGGATTTTTCGCACTGAGATCTGATGCCGTAATCATACCTTGTGCAATCATCGGGCCATATAAGTTTTTACGGCCGTTGAAGGTAGTTTACGGTCCTCCCATCCCTTTTAACGAGTATCGTGAACAGAAAATTTCAGCAGATGAAGCAACCAAGATCATCATGGACCATATCGGGAATTTGATTTCCGAGCATAAATAGTCCTTCTTACTTGACAATTTTCCTATTTTGTTAGAATTTATAAAATAGGGGGTAATGTTCCTTATTCGCGATGAAAAGGAATATAACCTGATTATTCTAAAAAAACTGTTTTTATCTTTATGAGGTAAGTGTTTTTATTGAACCACTTAAATAAAATATGTGGCCGATGAAGAGGAAGATTGCTGATCAGTCATGGGTTAAGGAGGAGTTAGTAATGACAGAAGATATGAACCAGGTAGAAGTGAACAATTACAATGTTGGGGATCAAGTGAAAGCAACCGTTTCAAAGGTAGAAGAAAAGCAGGTCATCGTCGATGTTGAAAACAGCAAATCCGATGGAATCATTCCTATCAGTGAGCTGTCCAGCCTTCATGTCGAAAAGGCATCTGATGCCGTTTCGGAAGGGGATGTATTGGAGCTTGAAGTTATTAAGGTGGAAGAAGAAGCTCTCATTCTATCAAAACGTAAAATCGATGCGCTAAAAGCATGGGATGATCTGGAACTGAAGTTTGAAAATGGTGACGTATTTGAGGCTGAAGTGAAAGATGTCGTCAAAGGCGGACTTGTTGTGGATCTAGGCGTACGTGGTTTCGTTCCGGCTTCTTTAGTAGAAGACTATTTCGTTGAAGATTTTTCTGATTACAAAAACAAAACTTTAACATTCAAGATTGTTGAGCTTGAGAAAGACAAGAATCGTTTGATTCTCTCGCATCGTGCAGTCGTCCAAGACCAAAAGGAAAAACAAAAGGCCAACGTTCTCGATAGTCTTGAAACGGGTCAGGTGCTCGATGGCGTTGTCCAAAGAATCACTGATTTTGGGGCATTCGTCGATATTGGCGGTGTGGATGGACTTGTCCATATTTCCCAGCTTTCCCATCAGCATGTCGACAAAGCATCCGACGTTGTTTCCGAAGGAGATAACGTGCAAGTGAAAGTGCTATCCATTGATCGTGATAATGAGAGGATTTCGCTTTCCATCAAGGATACCCTTCCAGGACCGTGGGCTGGCATCTCAGAAAAGGCAGCAAAAGGCTCCACTCAAGAGGGAGTAGTCAAGCGCCTTGTTACATTCGGTGCATTTGTGGAGATTTTTCCTGGGGTAGAAGGGCTTGTGCATATTTCCCAAATCTCGCATAAACATATTGCTACACCGCAGGAAGTGCTGAAAGAAGGTCAATCCGTCGAGGTGAAGGTCCTGGACGTCAATGAAGGGGAACAGCGTTTATCATTAAGCATTAAAGAACTTGAAGAACCTCAAACCTCTAATTACAACACATCGAATTATGAACTTCCTGAAGAGTCAAAGGGTTTTCAGCTTGGTGAAATGATTGGCGATCAATTGAAAAAACTAAAATAAGATAATAATGGTGATAGCCTTGGAGAGAGAAAAACGAAAATTGGATCATATCGAATTTGCACTAAAAACAGGTCAGCAGCATAAAACCGGACTAGAAGACATTTCGTTTATTCACCAAAGCTTACCAGAAATTTCTTTGAATAATGTGAACCTCAAAGCAAAAATTGGCGAACTTGAACTAAGTTCGCCAATTTTTATAAATGCCATGACCGGAGGCGGGGGCGCCGAAACGGAAAAGTTGAATGGTGACCTTGCCATAGCTGCCAGGGAAACGGGAATTGCCATGGCGGTAGGTTCACAGATGGCTGCGATCAAGGATCCTCGCCAGCAGGCATCCTTCAAAGTGGTTAGACAGGAGAATCCTGATGGTGTGCTTATCAGCAATCTCGGCGGTGAAGCAACTGTAGACCAAGCGAAGCGAGCGAGCGACATGATAGAGGCTAATGCCTTACAAATTCACATCAATACGATTCAGGAACTGACGATGCCAGAAGGGGACAGGGACTTTGCCGGTACCCTGTCCAGGATAGAAAAAATAACGAGCAGCATCGGAATTCCTGTCATCGTGAAAGAAGTCGGTTTCGGAATGAGCATGGAAACGGTGAAGCAATTGCTTTGCGTTGGTGTTTCAATCGTTGATGTAGGCGGTTTTGGAGGCACGAATTTTGCTAAAATCGAGAATGAAAGGCGAGCGAAGGTCCTTGGTTATTTTAACGAATGGGGGATACCGACAGCTGCTTCGATCGTTGAAGCGGTCAGGGCTTCACCTGATCTTTCAGTAATTGGATCCGGCGGCATCCGGAATTCTCTCGAAATTACAAAAAGCCTTGCTTTAGGAGCGAAAGGTGTCGGTTTGGCCGGACATTTTCTAAAGTTGCATAAAGAATTGGGTCTTGTACAACTAATGAAAGAAATAAGCTACATACATGATGATTTAAAAATCATCATGACCGCACTAGGTTGCCGCAATATCGGCGAATTAAGGAAATCGAAAATCCTTATTTCAGGAAAAACCTACCATTGGCTGACGCAGCGGGGAATTGATTGCTCCGTATATGCAAGATGATATCACTTCATAGAAAGAAGCATCTCAATAAGGCTTGGACATTGAGATGCTTCTTTGCATTCATTAAGGGCTTAGCTGTTCCTTTTTCGTGCCGCTTCCGGACTTTCCATACTTGTTGCCCCTTTATGCTCCAAGGATTGATCCCTATCGGATTCCACCCGTTTACTTTGTTTCAGCTTCTTCTCCTGCCGATCTTTACCCATTTTTCCACCTCCTTGATTAAATAATGACCGAACTGAATGATGTACGAACGAATGCAGCGCCCCATTATTTGCCGATCATTACGTTTATTCTCTAAATAAACGAGCCATAATGGATCCTAAAGGGGGGGACTGCATGGAGGGAATATTGTTTTATTGGATGTCATGGATAGTTTGGGTTATTGTCATGTTTTTTATTCAGAAAACGGTACCATATCGATTTGATTTTTTGTTTCACCTGTTGGCCGTCATGATATTAGCGGGGTATAAATTGGAGATTTCCTTGCTTTCCGTGCATTTGAGTGGCATTTACCTATTCTTCATACTGTGTGTGTATATCAGGGAGCATTCGTTTTTAAAAATCTTGGAACTCATTAGCGGCTGTCTTATCGTTACACTCGCTTATGCTAGTTTCCAGCTTTTTGCGTTGCTTGATCCGATATGGCTTTTTATTAAACCTTCCTATCTATTGTGCCTCTTTCTGAATTATCTTATCTTATTACTTTTTAAAAATTGGAAACATCGCTTGTTAACCCTTTTAATTGGCTTGATATTAGGAGATATTGTTTATTCGATTTTACTGGTTTATCATTCTTTGCCATATGTGGCCCTTACTTACGCTTGGCATGATGATGCAGCATTGATTCTCGGGGCAAATATACTATGGCGGATGTTGGAGCTTGTTGGACATTATATTTATTTAGCATCCCAATCAAAATTCTTATCGAAACAAAGAAAAGAGAATTTTAATCAGTAAAGATTGAAAGCAGGGGGAGAGAGGAAACCCTTTCCCGTGTTTCATTCGCTTGGAGCCGTTTAATGGAGTTATTTGGAATGGGAGGCTTTTATTTATACAATCATTGTTGATTGGCGCGAAATTTGGTACTATAGGGTAGTTAGAGGTCTGTAGATAAATCGTAAAGTGCTCTAAACAATGAATAAGGAAGCACATGCACGAGAGCTTTCTTCAATTTTTTGGGCTGTAAATAATCATGTTTTAGCATGGCAGCGGTTCATGGGGAAAATAGTGAACGGACTTGCCTGTAAATCCTTGATGCGTTTAACTGTTCATCAGTTGTGCATGTAGTCCTGATGGAAGTTTCCTTTATATGATGATGGATACAGTCTTTTCCTTGATTAGGAAATAATGAAAAACAATAATGCATGTGCAATGCGTGCATTCATGAATTTCGTGACTTTGACAGAGATATGGTAGCAGAAAGGGTGAATAGCAATGCCAAAACCGGTAATTGCGATTGTCGGTCGTCCGAACGTAGGTAAATCGACGATCTTTAATAGAATAGTGGGGGAACGGGTTTCGATTGTCGAAGACGTCCCGGGAGTGACACGTGATCGGATATATAGTTCTGGTGAATGGTTGACACATGATTTTAATATAATTGATACAGGCGGAATCGATATTGGTGATGAGCCGTTCCTGGAGCAAATTCGCCAGCAGGCTGAAATCGCCATCGATGAGGCTGATGTGATCATCTTCATGACGAATGGACGTGAAGGGGTTACGGCTGCTGATGAAGAAGTGGCCAAGATCCTTTATAAATCCAAAAAGCCGGTCGTTCTTGCGGTTAATAAAGTCGATAACCCGGAAATGAGAGACCAAATCTATGATTTCTATGCGTTGGGCTTTGGGGATCCATTCCCGATTTCCGGGTCACACGGACTTGGACTTGGCGATTTGCTGGATGAAGCTGCAAAGCACTTCCCTAACTTCAGCGGTCAGGACTATGGTGATGATGTCATTAAATTCAGCTTGATCGGAAGGCCCAATGTAGGCAAATCATCATTGGTCAACGCTTTGCTTGGGGAAGAACGTGTCATCGTCAGTGAAATTGAGGGTACGACGCGTGATGCGATCGATTCTCCTTATAAGTATAACGGCAAAGAGTATGTCATCATTGATACCGCTGGAATGAGGAAAAAAGGAAAGGTGTATGAAAGTACGGAAAAATACAGCGTCCTTCGTGCGTTAAGGGCAATTGAACGCTCAGACGTCGTTCTGGTGGTATTGAACGCCGAAGAAGGCATCCGCGAGCAGGATAAAAAAATTGCCGGATATGCCCATGAAGCGGGCAGGGCGGTCATCATTGTTGTTAATAAATGGGATGCCATCGAGAAAGATGAAAAGACAATGAAGGAGTTTGAAGAAAAAATCCGTGCCCACTTCCTATTCCTTGATTATGCGCCGATCATCTATTTATCCGCCTTGACCAAAAAGCGGACACATACATTGATTCCGGTCATCGATCAGGCTAGTGAAAACCATGCTGTGCGAGTTCAGACTAATGTGCTGAATGAAGTGGTCATGGATGCCGTGGCGATGAACCCTACACCAACCCATAATGGAAACCGTTTGAAAATATACTATACGACCCAGGTAGCGATCAAGCCGCCTACCTTCGTTGTATTCGTAAATGATCCTGAGTTATTGCATTTCTCCTATGAAAGATTTTTAGAGAATCGAATCAGGGATGCCTTCGGTTTTGAAGGAACTCCGATCAGGATTTTTGGACGCCAAAGAAAATAGTAAAGGAAGTCATATAATGGTGAAAGCAAAAGAAAGTATTGCAGTCATTGGTGCAGGTAGCTGGGGAACTGCTTTAGCGATGGTATTGGCTGATAACGAGCATGAAGTAAGGTTATGGGGACATAACCCGAAGCAAATCGAAGAAATAAATCAACATCATACCAATGAAAAATACCTGCCTGGAATTGAATTGCCTAAAGAAATCAAAGGCTATTCTTCCATCAAAGAGGCATTGGCCGGTATAGAAATGATCGTATTGGCTGTGCCGACCAAAGCTTACCGTGAAGTGCTTGGGCAAATCGAAGCCGCTCATGATGTACCATTGACGGTCGTTCATGTAAGTAAGGGGATCGAACCTGACTCGCTGCTGCGCATTTCTGAAATGATTGAGGATGTTTCTTCCCCGGATTGGCTTAAGAATATCGTGGTTCTTTCAGGACCGAGTCATGCGGAAGAAGTCAGCCTGCGTCACCCTACGACCGTTGCCGTCTCTTCAAAAAATATGAAGGCGGCTGAAAAGGCTCAGGACATCTTCATCAACAATAATTTCCGCGTCTATACGAACCCGGATTTGATTGGTGTTGAAATTGGCGGGGCATTGAAGAACATTATCGCTTTGGCTTCAGGAATTACCGACGGGTTGGGCTATGGTGATAATGCAAAGGCTGCGTTAATGACCCGTGGTTTAGCTGAAATCTCCCGTTTAGGAGTGGCCATGGGTGCCAATCCACTGACTTTTTCAGGATTAGCCGGTATCGGTGATTTGATCGTCACATGTACAAGCGTTCATTCCCGAAACTGGAGAGCAGGAAATATGCTTGGTAAAGGGAAAAAACTGGAAGAAGTGTTGGAGAACATGGGGATGGTAGTTGAAGGCGTCAGAACCACAAAAGCCGCTTACCAGCTAGCCCGGAAATACGAAGTCAATATGCCGATCACGGAAGCCTTGTATCACGTTTTATTCAATGGGGAAGAAGTGAAAAAGGCAGTTGACCTTTTGATGAATCGTTCAAAAACGAATGAAATGGAAGAGCTCTACAATATATTGGATAGCAGGCAGTAGGATTTATCCTCATTTTCCGCTTCCATAAAAGAATTTCAATAAATTAGGCATTCGATGATGCGTCTTGCCACTCATTAGCATACAATGCAACGAAAGTAAACTAGTAATTTGACCTCGGCACGGGGGATTTAGTCAAATGAGCAGAAGATATTTTAGTATCTTCTGCTTTTTTTGTGTGGAAAAAGATTTGTGGAATTATGTATCATTGAATAGTTTATTCACGTTTGCATGAAACTTTCGCTATCGTTCCTTATTTTTTGTTAAATATCGACGCTTTTTTTTGGTATGAAAATTGCGGAGAGTAATATAACAAAATTTATTTGAGGTGGCCGGGGGAAGCTGGTTGGTTTTTTCCAAAAAAAGGGAAGGGGCATGATACATGCAAACAGGTAAACTGAAAAGGTCTTTAAACTTATGGCAAATCGTCTTGCTTGGTGTTGGGTATATGACGCCCATGGTCGTTTTTGATACATTCGGGATCGTTTCTGAATTGACGGGAGGGCATGTACCGACCGCTTATGTCATTGCTTTGGTGGCCATGTTGTTTACGGCAGCGAGCTATGGGAAAATGGTGAAAATCTATCCACAGGCAGGATCCTCCTATACGTATACTCAAAAAACGATCAATCCGCATTTAGGTTTTCTTGTTGGCTGGTCATCGATGCTCGATTATTTA
The DNA here is from genome assembly GCF_030271255.1 of Peribacillus folii. Classification (GTDB taxonomy): domain Bacteria; phylum Bacillota; class Bacilli; order Bacillales; family DSM-1321; genus Peribacillus. Next base: position 394,357 of record NZ_JASJOM010000002.1, on the reverse strand, counting down.
TTTTTACCGATGGTGAATGCTATTTTAACGAAAATATACTTAACGGCACTTTTTCCTGAAGTATCCCCTTGGATATGGGTGGTGGCATTCGTCCTGTTAATGACAGGAATTAACTTATTCAATGTCAATTTCGCAGCAAACTTCAACAGCTTCCTTGTTTTTTTTCAAATGCTTGTCATCATCATTTTCGTGGCACTTGTCATCAAAGGGGTCATGAATGGTGAAGGTACAGGGGACGTTTCCTCGCTTCAGCCATTCATCGGGCATCATCTGGAAACATCAACGATCATAGCGGGTGCTACGATCCTATGTTTTTCCTTCTTGGGTTTCGACGCTGTCACGACATTATCGGAAGAAACACCTGATCCAGCCAAGACGATTCCGAGGGCCATTCTTTTAACGGCCCTTATCGGAGGAGTATTATTTGTGACAGCTGCATTTTTCACACAGCTATTCTTTCCCGATGTTTCCCGTTTTAAGGATCCTGAAGCCGCTTCCCCGGAAATTGCGCTTTTCGTAGGCGGGAAGCTATTTCAAGCCGTATTCCTTGCTGGCACACTATGCGGTACCCTTGCCTCCGGTCTAGCTTCGCATGCAAGTGTATCGCGGTTGTTATATGTCATGGGACGCGACCAGATGATTTCAAAGAAACTTTTTGGATTTGTCCATCCAAAATATAATACGCCCTTCTTTAATGTCATCTTTGTCGGAATCATTTCCCTGGTTGCCTTGTTTCTTGATTTGGTCACGGCCACGTCGCTCATCAATTTCGGAGCACTTATGGCTTTCACATTCGTGAATATTTGTGTAATCGTCCATGCCATCAGGAACAAGAATTTTCACACGGCCAAAGGATTTCTTACCAATATGCTGTTTCCTGTCATTGGAGGGGCAGCGGTGTTCATTCTCTGGCTTAATCTTGAAATGAGCTCCTTGATTCTGGGCACTGTATGGGCGGGGGTGGGAATCGTGTATCTTCTATATCGGACAAAATGGTTTACGGAATCCCCTCCGCTATTCCGATTTGAAGAGGCTCAATGAACTTTGCTCCATAATTGAAGACACTATTTGTTTTTTGGAAATGCGTCAGCTCTTATCAATGTTGCATTCGTTTTACGTTCAAGGTCTTAGCAAGCGGATTAAAGTGGACTGGCATATGTCCTTCACCCACGGTTGGTTCAAGCTTTTTAACCGTACCCGCATAATGGTATTTTACTGACTATTTTGACGATTGGATGTGGCAAATTCATCAAGGAAGGATATGAAAAGCTTGAATATATCGGTCGTTTAGATGAAAAGGGTCCAGTGGAGGGCCCTTTTACTTTGGTTCTGATGAGAAGCGTATGTGGTATCAAGTTTGCGGGTTATTTTTTATCTAGCAATTCAGAATTATGTTAAAATATAGACTAGGTTACTTTAAGGGGAGTGAAACTGTGTTATCCATTCCGGATGATAAAATTAGACCATTCATAACGATTACAATCGATCAGTCAGCACTATCAGAGCAGAACATTCGTGGGATAGAGGAACCCTTCTTCTTTTTGATGAAGGAAAATCAAGTGTTTGCTTATATCCGCATGGATGATTTGCCGATAAATGAAAGAATAACCACAGTCGAACAGCTTTTACAGTATGCCTTATCGATTGATAATGTCTGTAAACTGCCTCCGAACATCTCCTTGCCGCTTCTGTTTCAAATTATCGGTGAACCTATCGTCCTGATTAAAAACGACGATGGCAGGCTCACTGGTTATGTAAAAAGGGAAGATGTGTTGGCGGAAATATTCAAACAAGACAGCAAACAAAATCTGGACCTGCTAAAAGTCATATTAACTTCCATTCCAATGGGGATCTTTGTGGCGGATAAAGAAAAAAATATCGTGAACTTCAATGAATCGGGCTTGAAAATGATCAAGAAGCCTGCTGAACAGGTTCTTGATGAACCAGCCGGGACCATCTTTAATAATGAGCACATACATAGCGTGTTTGCAAGCGGGGGCAGTATTCTCAATCAGCTTGAAATCACGGATGTCATGAGTGTACTTGTCGATTATAGCCCGATCCTGAATCATGCTAAAGAAGTGGAAGGCCTGATCATCATCGTTCAGGATTTGCCGATGGTCGAGGAAATGGCGATGGAAATAGAATTAATAAAAAGCTCAAATAAGGACTTGAATGCGATTTTGGCGAATATTTATGATGAAATTCTGGTCGTCAATCAAAAAGGGGAGCTGCTTCGCTATAGCGATAGCATCATTTCCGGTTTTTGGGGTAAGGATTTAAAGGATTATATCGGAAAGAATCTCTTGCAGCTAGAAGATGAAGGGATTTTCAATCCATCGGTGACCAGGCTTGTTCTTGAACAAAAAAAGAAAGTATCGATCGTCCAAGATACGAAAATGAATAAAAAAGTGCTTTCAGTCGGAACGCCAGTATTCGATGAAAAAGGTGAAATTGAGCGCATCGTAATAGCATCCAGGGATATCACTGAAACGACTCAATTGAAAACGGAATTGAATGAAATGAGAAAAGAATTGGATTCGTTCAAAAAGCAAGACCAATTTTACAAGGAATTGATTTTTGCCAGCCCTAAAATGGAACAAATCATCAGTCAGATCAAGAAAATCGCTCATTTTTCATCCACCGTTTTAATTAATGGGGAATCGGGAGTCGGGAAAGAAGTGATCGCCGAAGCCATTCATAAGATGGGAAGACGGTCAAAGCAGCCTTTCCTGAAGATAAATTGCGGCGCGATCCCGGAAAACCTCCTTGAAAGCGAATTGTTCGGCTATACGAAAGGATCCTTTACCGGAGCGGATAAAAACGGGAAAGTGGGCTATTTCCAACAGGCGCATAGAGGTGTACTATTCCTTGATGAAGTGGGTGATATGCCAATCCACCTTCAGGTCAAGCTGCTGCGTGTCCTTCAGGAGCAGGAAGTGATTCCGATCGGCAGTACGAAGCCGATACCGATTGATGTTCAAATCGTTGCTGCCACAAATAAAGGACTGGAAAAGATGGTCGAGATGGGAACGTTCCGGGAAGATTTGTTCTATCGGCTGAACGTCATTCCGATACATGTCCCTCCTTTAAGGGAAAGACCGGAGGACATACCGCCGCTAGCCTTTCATTTTCTGCAAAAATTGAATGAAAGATATCAACGGAACTATCACTTTTCCCCTGATGCCTTGAATATCCTGGAGGTATATACATGGCCCGGCAACATTCGGGAATTGCAGAATATGATCGAGAGGTTGGTTGTTTCCGCTGATGAAGAGATGATCGATGCTGACTTCATCCAACGCTTCATTCCTGTCGGCACCGGCTTTAAACAAACGAAACCAATCATAACGAGGATCCTTCCGCTTCAGGAGGCGATGGATCATGTCGAGGAGCAATTGATCATGCTCGCCATGAAACAGTATAAAACGACCACAAAAGCGGCAAAAGCGCTAGGAATAAGCCAATCATCCGTAAGCAGGAAGTATCAGAAGGTGCTTGCAGAACAAAGCCGGAGGGTTGAAAAAAATGCATATTGAATGAAGGCCGTCGGACAAGCGATTACAGTCAATTGTCCGACGGTTTTTTTCATGGACCATGGGAATATGCTCCGTTTGTCGGTGATTATGCAAATGAAACTATCGCTATGCAAATTTGCATAGCATTTGGGGGTTATCTTGTGGGATTTCCGGGGGTGATAGGTTATTTAACTTGGCATGCTTCTTGCTTAAATAACTATATATAAGCAAAAAGGGAGGTCAGCATTAGCGTTTCAGCAAAGATATTTAAACCGATCCGCCCAATACAGTGATTAAAAAAGGAGATTATTATATGTCTATTAATGTTGAAAGCAAACAAACTCAAGCTAACCAATCGGAAACTCAAGACTATATTAAAAAAGTGCTTCAGTTAATCGAACAAAAGGAAATTTCTAAAGAGGATGCGCAATGGGTCACGAGGGAAACGGTCGAGAATTTCCGGAATCATGTAAACCCAGGATTTTTGGAATATCGGAAGACGGTTACGAAAGACACGCAATTTGCCTCAGTGGAGTGGTCAGATCAGGGTTCCTGCTTTACGGATGTAAACGGAAAGAAATATATTGATTGTTTAGGTGGCTTCGGGATTTATAATGTTGGCCATCGTAACCCGAAAGTCGTAAAAGCAGTCACGGATCAATTGCAAAGACAAGCCCTCCATAGCCAGGACCTGCTTGACCCATTACGGGCGATGCTAGCCAAGATCCTTGCCGATATAACGCCAGGAGACCTAAAGTACTCCTTCTTTACGAACAGCGGTACGGAAAGCGTGGAGGCTGCGCTTAAGCTCGCTAAAATGTACAGTGATCGCTTCACGATCATTTCCACAACCAAATCTTTTCATGGCAAAAGCCTTGGTTCCCTTTCGGCTACTGCAAAAGGCATGTTCCGAAAACCATTCCTTCCATTGATTCCAGGTGTTCGCCATGTTCCTTTCGGTGATGTGGATATGATGAGGAAAACGTTTGAGAGTTGTGCTTTGGTCGGCGAGGATGTCGCTGCCGTTCTGTTAGAGCCTATCCAGGGTGAAGGCGGAGTCATCCTCCCGCCGCAGGATTATTTGAAACAGGTTCGAGCATTGTGTGACGAATTTGATGCATTACTGATATTGGATGAAGTACAGACTGGAATGGGCCGAACTGGAAAAATGTTCGCTTCCGAGCTCTATGGTGTTGTTCCGGATATCATTTGTTTGGCTAAGGCATTTGGCGGCGGGGTGATGCCGGCCGGTGCAGTCGTAGCCAACGAAAAGGTGTTTAAAAGCTGGTTTGACAATCCATTCATGCACACGACGACGTTTGGTGGAAATCCGCTCGCTTGCGCTGCGGCCATAGCTACGATCGACGTTCTTTTGGAAGAAAAATTACCGGAGCGTGCCGCAGAAGTCGGTGAATATTTCTTGAATGGATTAAGGGAAGCGGCTGAAGGGCATAAAGACAAGGTATTGGAAATTCGCGGTCAAGGTTTAATGATTGGTATTGAATTCCACAAAGATGAAGTGGGCTATGAATTTTCAAAGGCCCTGTTTGATAAAGGTATTTTAGTGGCAGGCACGCTCATTAACTCCAAAACGATCAGGATCGAGCCTTCATTGACGATTCAGTTGGATGAGGTCGATACAGTCATCAACGCGTTCAAAGAGGTGCTCCCAACGCTTCAAGCTTAATCGAAAACTGCGCAAAAGACGGCCTTCGGGCTGTCTTTTTCATTTCATATGATTATCCACACGCTGTCCAGCGAAATTCAACACATGATGATGATGGACGAATGCGATTCCTGCTAATAATTCAGGTCTTCGAGGGACAATTACATAGTTTTCATTCCTTTAACGTAATTTGGTATGTTATAATAATTTCTGGAAAAAGGAGTGATGAATATATGACACCTGCTCTGCAAAAAATGTGGATATCCTTCATAGCCATGGGCTTTATGGTTATCTCGATCTTACTTATCTACTTAAGCCGATATAAATTGAAGGGCTTTTGGAGAGGCTTGACAGCAATCATCGCATACATACTCATGATACTAGCCGGCTTGATCATCATTGTCGTTGTTCTTAGCGGGCCAACCACTTGATAGGTGAGGGGAAATGATGAAGAATTTTTTCAAAATATTATGTTTATTGACCATCTCTGTCACATTATCCGGCTGTTTATATCCGGAGAAGCAAAAAATGCAAAACCAGCTGCCTTATAAAGAACAAATTCAATCCGTCCAAAGTGCCGTCGATCAATTTCAAAAAGATGAAGGCGGCATTTTGCCAATCGTTACGAAAGAGGCCGAGACACCGATTTATCAAAAATATGTCATCAAATTTTCCAAGATTTCTCCCAGGTACATGGCAGAACCACCGGATAACGCCTATGAATCGGGCGGTGTTTTTCAATATATCCTAGTCGATGTTGAAAAAAATCCCACTGTCAAATTGCTTGATGTCAGGATGGCACAGAGGATTCAGGATATTTCCTTAAGGCTGACCGCCTATCAGCAGAGCAACGGATACCCGCCGTTCAAGGAAAGGTTATCCGATGATGTCTTCACCCTTGATTATGAAAAGATGGGCCTGAAGGAAGCCCCAACTGTCACAAGTCCATTTTCACAGAGGGATTTATATCTGGTGGTGGATGGGCAAGGGAATATATTTGTTGATTACACGCCGGACCTTGTTGAAGCTTTGAAAGCGAATGAGACAAAAATCAAACCGGGTGATGACATCAGGAACCTGCTAGTGCAAAGCTCGGAGTTCGTTCCTGCTTATTCATTGCCTTATACAATCGATGCAAAAACAAAAAAACCAATCTTTCTTAAAAAATAGGCATAACCCTTCTTCTGCAAAATATATTGTAGGGGAAGGGTTATTTCTTTATCTTCATTTCATCTTACTTATAAAATAACAACCCTTATATAAAAATTTCTGGTGGAGGAAGGGATAAAACCAGGGAAATAATTGGAATAAATTTTTAGGACAACATCATAGATATATAGTGTCCTAATAAAAGCAAATGGATAAACGAAATCCCAAAACTCTAATTCGGGAGGGGATACCTTGGAAAAGGTAGATATTTTTAAAGATATAGCTGAACGGACCGGCGGCGACATATATTTAGGGGTGGTCGGTGCCGTCAGGACTGGGAAATCGACATTTATTAAAAAATTCATGGAGTTAGTCGTTATACCCAATATCCCGTCAGAAGCCGATCGTGCACGGGCACAGGATGAATTGCCCCAGAGTGCTGCAGGGAAAACGATTATGACGACTGAGCCTAAATTCGTACCGAATCAGGCGGCATCGATATCCGTAGCGGAAGGTTTGGAAGTGAACATCCGCCTGGTGGATTGTGTAGGTTATACGATTCCTGGAGCAAAAGGATATGAAGATGAAAATGGTCCGCGCATGATTCATACGCCTTGGTATGAGGATCCGATCCCGTTCAATGAAGCGGCGGAAATAGGCACTCGTAAAGTGATACAAGATCATTCGACATTAGGTGTCGTCGTTACGACGGATGGTTCAATAGGGGAAATTCCACGGAGTGATTATTTGGAGGCGGAGGAAAGGGTTGTCGAAGAATTGAAGGAGGTCGGCAAACCGTTTATCATGATCGTCAATTCCGTCCAGCCCCACCATCCCAATACGGTGGCCTTAAAGGAGTCACTCCAGGAAAAGTATGATATACCTGTATTGGCCATGAGCGTTGAGGGAATGAGGGAATCGGATGTTTACAGTGTCCTCCGTGAAGCACTCTATGAATTTCCTGTTCTTGAAGTCAATGTTAACCTCCCGAGTTGGGTTATGGTTTTGCGAGAGGACCATTGGTTAAGGGAAAGCTACCAGGAAGCGGTTAAAGAGACGGTGAAGGACATTAAACGCCTGCGCGATGTGGATCGGGTAGTCGGGCATTTCAATGAGTTTGATTTCATTGATCGTGCAGCACTTGCAGGCATTGAAATGGGGCAGGGTGTTGCTGAAATCGACCTATATGCCCCAGATGAACTGTATGATGAAATCCTGAAGGAAATCGTCGGTGTGGAAATACGGGGCAAGGACCATCTGTTATCATTGATGCAGGACTTTGCCTATGCAAAAGCGGAATATGATCAGGTAGCGGATGCACTGAGGATGGTCAAACAAACGGGATATGGTGTCGCAGCGCCTTCCCTTAACGATATGAGCCTTGATGAACCGGAAATCATCCGTCAGGGAGCCAGATTCGGTGTCAGGCTAAAAGCGGTCGCTCCTTCCATTCATATGATCAAGGTCGATGTCGAATCGGAATTCTCGCCGATCATCGGGACGGAGAAGCAAAGTGAAGAATTGGTTCGGTACTTGATGCAGGATTTTGAAGACAATCCACTTTCCATTTGGAACTCTGATATTTTTGGCAGAAGCCTAAGTTCTTACGTAAGGGAAGGCATTCAGGTGAAATTGGCGATGATGCCGGACAATGCACGCTATAAATTGAAAGAAACCTTGGAAAGGATCATTAACGAGGGAAGCGGTGGCTTGATCGCCATCATCTTATAAGCGAGTGGAAAAGCTGGGCCAACTCCATTATTGGATTGGTCTTTTTGCATGCAGCGCCGCAACGATTAACCTAATTAAATCGTTTTTACGAGAAAATATTTCGCTTTTTTAGAAAAAACTTGAAAAAACCCTATGGTTAAGCCATTTTCAGTGAAATAATAAGTTTAAATTCTATAAAAACGGGAAATGATGAATAGCGAAAGACAAAATTTATAATATATACAATTATTGATGAAAAGATTCCCATTATTTTTTGAATTCCCTTGCTAAGCTTATAGGATTTGTGATAATCTACATACAGAAAACGCGATGTAACAGCGATTTCAACCTATTTTAAAATTTCCGGTTTCATTATTTGGAAATTTGTATGGCTTGGTCATCCCCGATTTCAAAGGGATTGAAAATGTTCGAAACGAAACTAATATCAAATCACTATTATAGTGTTGTAATAATGATTTTTTATAAAGATTCCTTTTGGGAGGAGGTGAATGGCATGAACAAAACAGAATTGATTAATGAAGTTGTTACAGCAACTGAAATTTCTAAGAAGGACGCTACAAAAGCTGTTGATGCTGTTTTTGATACAATCTTAGAAGCTCTAAAAAACGGTGATAAAGTCCAATTGATTGGGTTTGGTAACTTTGAGGTTCGTGAACGTGCGGCTCGTAAAGGACGTAACCCACAAACTGGTGACGAAATCGAAATTGCAGCTAGCAAAGTGCCAGCTTTCAAACCTGGTAAAGCACTGAAAGATGCAGTGAAGTAATTCTACCTTTACATACGGGTGCTTAACCGAAATGGGCCGCGTGCAAACGCGGTCCTTTTTTTGCTTCTTAATTTCCATATGTGATATTATAAAAGACAGTGAACATTTTGGAAACGTTACAGGCCCGAAGTACATGACGATACGGAAAAAGGGTTCTGACAAGGCTGTGCATGAATGGTACAATGTTGCAGGTGGCACTTGCTGCGTTAACGATAGGATTGAAGGATTTTAGGGTATGATTGCTGCCATGAAATTTTTTTTAATACATACTATTTTTGAATTTTTTAGGAGGTACGGATAAATGGCTAATGTAGATCATGCCAAAATAGAGGAAGCGGTAAAAATGCTCCTTGAGGCTGTAGGGGAAGACCCGACGAGAGAAGGGCTGCTTGATACACCTGGGCGAGTGGCAAGGATGTATGAAGAGATTTTTTCAGGTCTTAATCAAGATCCAAAAGAATATTTCGATACGGTTTTCGGTGAGGACCACGAAGAGCTCGTCCTTGTAAAGGATATCCCGTTTTACTCGGTCTGTGAGCATCACTTAGTCCCTTTTTACGGTAAAGCACATGTGGCATATATTCCGAAAAACGGGAAAGTGACCGGCTTAAGCAAATTGGCGCGTGCGGTCGAGGCCGTTTCAAAGCGACCCCAGCTTCAAGAGCGTATCACTTCTACTGTGGCCGACTCGATAATGGAAAAGCTTGAGCCGCATGGTGTGATGGTGGTGGTCGAGGCCGAGCATATGTGCATGACGATGCGCGGTGTCAAGAAACCAGGATCGAAAACAGTCACCTCAGCTGTTAGGGGAACGTTTGCGAAAGATCATCGTACAAGGGCGGAAGTGTTGGCATTCATTAAAGATTAAGGATATGGGGGCAAGCAAAATGAATGAGAAAAAGATCCTGAACGATTTTGTGGTAATCAAGGCCATTGAGGATAGTGTAAATGTGATTGGGTTGACGAGGGGCACGGATACGAAGTTTCATCACTCGGAGAAGCTGGACTCAGGCGAGGTGATGATTGCACAATTCACGGAGCATACCTCGGCGATCAAAATCAGGGGACATGCGAAGGTATATACGCCATTTGGTGAGATAGAAAGCGACTCTAAAAAAAATCCTTCTGATAGATAATAGCGTGTCTATGAATTGCTAGAGACTGAATCAATCATCTGATATCACGTTTAACAAGCAGGAATTTCCCCGCATCCATTTACTTGAAGAACCGTAGCTGGCAGCTTCCTTAATCTTGGAAGTTTGTTTTTATAAACGTTGTCCATTTCATCTGATTGTTTTTATGGTATAATAATGTGTATTTTACACAGACAGAAACCAATATGCATGAAAAAAATATCTTTCAGGGATGCAAGGGTGGTCTCAATTGTTAAACATAACGGACGACAAAAGCCAATTAAAACGACTAATAGAAAAAAAAGCTCAACATCCATATTTATTGAAGTTTATACAAAAACCAAGCTTAGACGAAGATAAATTGTTATTGCTTTGGGGATTGTTCAATGATTTGGACGTTAAAGGCGAAAAACGAGATCAATACATCACCTCGACCATGTTGGTGCAAATCGCCCTCGATACCCATGAAATCGTTTCGAATTCAGGTGAGGGACAGGAATTGCCTGAGGTACTGAAAAACCGCCAGCTGCAAGTGCTTGCCGGCGATTACTACAGCGGGCTCTACTACCAGGTTCTTGCCAGTGTGGGGAATGTGGAGATGATCCGTTTACTTTCAAGCGCCATAAAAAAAATAAATGATAATAAAATCATCCTTTATCAACAAGGGGCGATAAAAGATATTCGGTTGCTTTTAACGACGATAAAAGCGATCGAGGCTTCGCTGATCCACAAACTCGGTTCCTATTATAAACAGCCTGCCTGGATCGATGTTTCGGAAGATTTCCTGCTTCTAAGCAGGCTTCATGCCGAGAAGGGCCGTTACTTGGAGACAGGTCAATCGATCATATTCGATATCCTCAGGGATATTCCTACTGGCGGTTTGGGTGGTCAGGACGAACTCGCTCCGCAACAGGAAGAACGGGTCCGGATAACATTCGAGAAGTGCTTGGGGGATGCGAGGAAATCCTTGGAGCGTTCGATGCAAAAGCTCGCGAAAGTGGATGATGACTTAAAGGCTCGAGTGAAGGTCCTCCTTGAGCAAACAGCAAGTATAGCAAATTCATATGTGAAAGAAGGGTGAATCATGGAGCAGTCTAAAGAGCAAAAAGTTCATCATGTCTTTGAAAAGATATACGGAAACTATGACAAGATGAATTCCCTCATCAGCTTTAAGCAGCATCTAAAATGGCGGAAGGCTACAATGGCCATCATGAATGTCCCAAAAGGCGCCCGTGCCCTTGATGTATGCTGCGGAACAGCGGACTGGACCATTGCCCTAGCTAATGAAGTAGGACCGGAAGGCAGTGTTGTCGGTCTGGATTTCAGTAAGAACATGCTCAAAATTGGTGAGCAAAAGGTGAAAGAACTCAATATGAATCAAGTTTCCCTGATGCAGGGGAATGCAATGGAGCTTCCTTTTGAGGATAATAGCTTTGATTATGTCACGATCGGATTCGGGCTGCGGAATGTTCCTGACTACATGCAAGTGCTTAAAGAGTTAAACCGTGTCGCCAAACCAGGGGGAATGATCGTTTGCCTTGATACATCACAGCCGACGATGCTCGGCTTCAAGCAGGGGTATTATTTCTATTTCCGCTTCATCATGCCTTTGTTCGGCAAGTTATTCGCAAAAAGCTATAGCGAATATTCTTGGCTGCAGGAGTCTGCCCGCGATTTCCCAGGCATGAAAAAGCTAGAAAGCATGTTCAAGCAGGCAGGAATGGAAAACGTCAGTTACAAGGCCCATTTCGGCGGTGTTGCAGCAACACATTTCGGGTACAAGCCTTCAAAATAAGCATAATAGCAATGGACAAAGCTGGGTGGAATGTATGAAATTTAAAATGATGTATTCATTCTTGAATGCAGATTTGCAATTAATAGAAAAAGAATTAGAAGCCGCGATTGAAGCGGATTCCACGGTTTTAAGGGAGGCCTCCCTGCACTTGCTGCAATCCGGCGGAAAGCGTATCCGACCGGTATTCGTCCTATTGGGCGCCAAATTTGGCGATTATGATATCCATATCGTCAAGCATGTTGCGGCGACTTTGGAACTGATCCACACGGCTTCCCTTGTACATGATGATGTTGTGGATGATGCGGATTTACGCCGGGGATCTGCAACCATTAAATCAAAATGGGATAATCGTGTCGCCATGTATACAGGCGACTTCATCTTTGCGCGTGCACTGGAAATGATGTCGGTGATCGAGTCACCCATGGCGCATCAAATTCTCGCGGATACGATGGTTGAATTATGCCTTGGGGAAATAGAACAAATTAAAGATAAATACAATTTCGAACAAAATTGGCGGATATACTTCAGGAGAATCAAACGGAAAACGGCATTGCTCATCGCATCCAGCTGCCAATTGGGTGCCATTTCAGCGGGTGTTGATGAACAGATCCATCAAAAGTTATTCAAATTCGGATATTATGTCGGGATGTCTTATCAGATCACCGATGATATACTGGACTTCACGGCTTCTGAGGAAGAACTTGGTAAGCCGGCTGGGAGTGATTTGATCCAGGGGAACATCACATTGCCTGTACTGATAGCTATGGAAGATCCAAAACTAAAGCAGCTTATCGAAACGGTTCGTGAGGATACGCCTAAAGAAGAAATGACCGCTATCATCCATGCCATAAAATCTTCCGGTGCCATTGAACAGGCTGCGAAAGTAAGTGACATGTATTTGGAAAAGGCATTTACTGAATTGAAAGGCTTGCCGGCCATAAGAGCGAGAAAAACATTATCCGATATCGCGAAAAATATCGGAAAAAGAAAGTTTTGATACTTGCAGTTGCGAAACTGCTCAAACAATGGTAATATTCTAAAAGGATTGCCTTATATAGGCAAATAATAATGATACATATTAGGAGTGACAATAATGGAAAGAACATTTTTAATGGTTAAGCCTGACGGCGTACAACGCAATCTAATCGGTGAAATCGTTTCCCGTTTTGAAAAAAAAGGCTTCCTGCTTGCAGGGGCAAAATTGATGGTCATTTCTCAGGAATTGGCTGAGCAGCATTATGGCGAGCATAAAGAACGTCCTTTCTTTGGCGAATTGGTGGACTTCATCACATCAGGCCCTGTCTTCGCAATGGTTTGGGAAGGTGAAAATGTAATCGCGACTGCACGTCAAATGATGGGTTCTACTAACCCTAAAGATGCAGCTGCAGCAACTATTCGCGGTGATTTCGCTGTAACAGTCGGCAAGAATATCATTCACGGATCAGATTCAGCTGAAAGCGCTGTACGTGAAATCGGTTTATTCTTCAAAGAAGAAGAACTTGTTGAGTATTCAAAACTTGTTAATGAGTGGGTTTATTAATTAATAGATTGAAATGAATGATTAAGCGGATTTCATCGCCCTCATGCGACGGATTCCGCTTTTTTATTTTGAGCATTTAAAGAAAAAATGCCATTCTCCGATATATATAGAAGAACTATTTTTAAAATTAATATGTGCAGGGGAGTCGTTGGAATGCCTCAAGAATATGAAGCGTTTATTCGGAATATCAAGATGCTGACAGGCATCGATTTGGCATTATATAAGGAAGGGCAAATGAAAAGGCGACTGACCTCCTTATACGAAAAAAGAGGGTATCATTCATTTGGTGCATACTTTAAAGACATCCAAGCCAATCCCGGCGTTTTGAATGAGTTTTTGGATAGGATGACCATCAATGTTTCTGAATTTTATAGAAATGCGAAAAGATGGGAAGTGCTCGAGCAAAAAATCCTGCCTGGAATATTGGGAAGCAAAAAAAAGCTGAAAATTTGGAGTGCAGCCTGTTCAACGGGGGAAGAACCGTATACGATTGCAATGATATTATCGAATCTCGTTCCACTTAGCCAAATAGAGATATTGGCAACGGATTTAGATGTAAATGTTTTGGCGCGCGCGAATTTGGGAGTGTACCCAGAAAGGTCCTTGAATGAAGTGCCTGAAGAAATGAAAAGGAAGTACTTTCAAAAAGAAGAGGGATTTTACCGCGTTTCGGATGAAATCAAGAAGAGGGTCACATTCAAGCAGCACAACCTTCTTGCGGATCACTTTGAGCAGGGATTTGATATGGTCGTTTGCCGCAATGTGTTAATATACTTTACCGAAGAAGCAAAACATTTATTGTATGAAAAGTTCAGTGCATCGCTGGTTGGCGGCGGGGTGTTTTTTGTCGGAAGTACAGAGCAAATATTCACGCCTGCAAACTATCAATTTGAAACGATCGACACATTTTTTTATCAAAAAAAGTGAATGCTTATCCATAAGGGACTGTTGGTGCATAGGCATCCAGTCTCTTTTTCCTGCCTGGAAAAAGATCAATGATGCCGCAGGCCATTACGAGATGGATTAAACTATATCGAAAATGTCGGAGAAGATGTAAAATAAAATGAATAATGAATAAATTCAACGTGCAAAAAGGTTTTTAGGTTTACGTATACCCACATTGAATAAAATTGTGGTATATTGATACATATACACTTTAAAGTGCTAAAAGGGGGCTGGAAGATGAGATACTTAACAGCGGGAGAATCACATGGTCCGCAGCTAACTACAATTATTGAGGGATTACCGGCTGGAATGCCGATTACGAATGAAGATATCAATGAAGAACTGGGACGCCGGCAAAAAGGGCATGGCCGTGGCCGCAGGATGCAGATCGAAAAGGATCAGGCTTTTATATCCGCGGGGATCAGACATGGTTATACATTAGGTTCACCGGTGGCTTTAGTGGTCGAGAATGACGACTGGAAGCATTGGACAAAGATCATGGGAAGTGAAGGTCTTTCAGAGGAAGAGGCTGAAGAAATCAAACGTAAAATCACACGTCCTCGCCCGGGACATGCCGATTTGAACGGCGGGATCAAATATGGACACCGCGATTTGAGAAACGTTTTGGAACGGTCATCGGCCCGTGAAACGACTGTAAGGGTAGCGGCAGGTGCCGTAGCTAAAAAACTCTTGTCATTATTGGGGATTGAAGTGGCCTCGCATGTTTTGGAAATAGGCGGAGTGAAGGCAGAACCGCCAGCATACGAAACAATTCAGCAACTGCAGCAAGTGACAGAGGAATCTTCAGTTAGATGTTTCGATAAAAACGTCGAGCAGCAGATGAAGGATGCCATTGATGAAGCGAAACAAAAAGGAGATTCCATCGGCGGCATCGTGGAGGTCATTGTTGAAGGAATGCCTGTTGGTGTAGGAAGTTATGTACATTATGACCGTAAGCTTGATGCAAAACTTGCTGGGGCAATCATGAGCATCAATGCATTTAAAGGGGTAGAGATAGGACTTGGATTTGAAGCGGCACATCGCTTCGGCAGTGATGTCCATGATGAAATCGCCTGGGATGAAGAGCGCGGTTACTACCGGAAAACCAACCGCCTTGGAGGCTTTGAAGGCGGAATGACCACCGGAATGCCAATTGTTGTTCGTGGTGTAATGAAGCCGATCCCGACTTTATATAAACCATTGAAAAGTGTTGATATTGATACGAAAGAAGTGTTCGAAGCAAGTGTCGAGCGTTCCGATAGTTGTGCAGTTCCTGCAGCGGCAGTAGTTGCCGAGGCGGTAGTGGCATGGGAGCTTGCAGCTGCCATCGTCGATCAATTCCCTTCCGACCGTTATGAGCAGTTAGCGGAATACATAAGGTCGTATCGGGAAGACGTAAAGGGGTTTTAGTAGATGGAATCCATCCAAATAAAAACCGCCTCCAAACAGTATCCTGTCTTGATCGGTAAGAAGGCCATACAGGAATTGCCGGAATTGATAATGGATGAATTCAATTACGTAAACAAGATTTTGATCATAACCGATGAGAAGGTAGCGGAGCTGCATTTGCAAACCGTGAAACATGCATTGATCAAGACCGGAAAACCGGTCCTGCAGCATATCGTGCCTAAAGGGGAGCATGCGAAAACATTCGAAGTGTTTTATGAATGCCAAGGCTATTGTCTATCCCGGAAGCTCAATCGCAAATCATTGATCATTGCCCTAGGCGGCGGTGCAGTCGGTGATTTGGCTGGATTCGTGGCAGCCACATTCATGAGGGGCATCCCATTCATCCAGATCCCGACGACTTTGCTCGCCCACGATAGTGCCGTGGGTGGCAAGGTCGCCATCAATCATCCCCTAGGCAAAAATATGATTGGGGCCTTTCATCAGCCTGAAGCGGTTATTTATGATCTGGACTTTTTACAAACTCTGCCGCTGCAGGAATTGAGGTCGGGCTTTGCTGAAGTGATCAAGCATTCCCTTATTGCTGATAATGACTTTTATCGTTGGTTAAAGACGAATATTGTAGATTTGAATGATATTACTGATGAGCAATTCCTGACAATGATTACAAAGGGAATCGCCATTAAAGCGGCAATTGTCGAAGAAGATGAAAAAGAATTGGGCGTTCGGGCGTTTTTGAATTTTGGACATACACTTGGACATGCCGTGGAGGGGTCCATGGGCTATGGAAACTTTACACATGGAGAATCGATTTTAATCGGCATGGTGTATGCTCTTAAACTGAGCAAGAAAAAAAGGGGTCTCGATTTTGACCTCCAGGATTTCATCGGTTGGGTGTCTCGTTTAGGCTACCAAATAACCATTCCCGACCGCCTTGAATTTGCAGCATTACTTAATTTAATGAAAACAGACAAAAAATCAGTCAATGATGCAGCTACCTTTGTGTTGCTAAATCAGGTAGGGTTCCCAATCTTAGAAGATATAGCCGACTCTGAGCTGATAGAAGAAATGACTGAAATGAAATAAATTAAAGGAAAAGGGGGAACTGTGTGTGATAAGAGGAATAAGAGGAGCCACTACAGTTGAAAAAGACACAGAAGCGGAAGTGATTTCCGCCGCCGAAAAGTTGATGGCGGAAATCATCCAGGTCAATGAGATTGACCCTGACACGGTTGCATCCGTATTTTTTTCAGCTACGGATGAAATCCGTTCGGTGTTCCCTGCCAAAGCCTTGAGGAAATTCGAGGGCTGGACCTATGTGCCGGTAACATGCATGAGGGAGATACCTGTGAACAACTCCCTGCCATTCTGCATCCGTGTCATGATTCATGTCAATACAGCGAAATCGCAAGAAGAAATAAAGCATATCTATCAGGCAGGGGCCATTGCATTACGGCCAGATCTCGTAAAAAAGGTTTAAGGCGTACGGCGCTAAAGGAATATGTTATACTATTCTCACACTTTCTGGCTTTAAAGTGATAAAAAATTATAGAGGTGATCGACATGAAATGGAATGAAGCTGTCCTTTCCTTGAAATCTTACCAACCGGGAAAGTCCACAGATGAAGTGAAGAAATTGTACGGTCTCGAAAAAATCACGAAACTGGCGTCCAACGAAAATCCGTTCGGGTGCTCCGAAAAGGTCAAGGAATCCGTCAGGAATTCAACCCATTCCTTTGCCATCTATCCGGATGGCTATGCAACGATGCTCAGAGAAGCAGTGGCAAAGCATACGGGCGTGAAGCAAACTCAGCTTATCTTTGGCAATGGCTCCGATGAAAACATTCAAATCATTTCCAGAAGTCTATTGGGAGCAGGAAAGAATACGGTCATGGCAACGGGCACCTTCTCGCAATACCGTCATAATGCTACGCTTGAAGGTGCAGAAGTCAGGGAAGTTCCCCATCATGAGGGTGCACATGATTTGGAAGGCATGCTGAAGGCAATAGATGAAAAAACCGCGGTCGTCTGGTTATGTACACCTAATAACCCAACAGGAAAATACATTCCGGAAAAGGACTTATTATCCTTCATCGAAAAAGTGCCTGAAGATGTCCTTATCGTACTGGATGAAGCATATTGTGAATATGCAACCGCTGAGGATTACCCAAGGACGAACCAATGGATCAATACTTTCAAAAATTTGATCATCCTTCGCACATTCTCGAAGATATATGGTCTTGCCAGCTTCAGAGTTGGATACGGCTTGGCCGATGAAGATATCATTCAGAAGCTGGACCCATCGCGCGAACCATTCAATGTCAACACCTTCGCACAGAATATCGCTATCGTCGCTTTGGAAGATCAGGCTTTCATTGAAAAATGCAAGGATGAAAATCAAAAAGGCCTCAAGCAATACTATGAATTCTGCGATGAGGAAAACTTAGCTTATTACCCGTCACAAGGCAATTTCATTTTTATCCACTTTGAACAGGATGCCGATGTGGTGTTTCAATATTTACTTGAGCGGGGCTATATTGCAAGGAGTGGGAAAGGCTTCGGTTTTCCTACCAGCCTAAGGATAACGATTGGTTCTACGGAGGAAAATGAAGGAATGATCAATGCCATCAAAACGTTCTTGAACGAAGTTGATTCTCCTTCTGATACGCTGCTTTAACGTGTTATCAAACTCTATGGAGCTTTAAGGATGCGGGGGAGAGAAGAGTGAAGGGAAAGGTTTTCGTAATAGGTCTGGGGCTGATTGGAGGATCGTTGGCCAAGGCTGTCCGCCATGCACATCCTGAAGCGGTGATAATTGGTACGGATATAAGTGAAAAGAATATTCAGCTTTCGATGCTGTTGGGGACGATAGATGAATCCGTATCCACTTTGGAAGCGGGGGCATGTGAGGCTGATTTGATCCTTATTGCGGTGCCTGTCGATGAGACGGTAAAGATTTTAGCACGATTAGCTGAAATGAATTTAAAAAGTGACGTCCTCATATCTGATGCGGGAAGTACGAAGGATTCAGTCGTAAAGGCAGCAAAACCATTGATAGATAAAGGGGTGGCCTTCATCGGGGGGCACCCTATGGCTGGTTCACATAAAAGCGGCGCAGGAGCGGCCAAGCTGCATTTGTTTGAGCATGCGTTCTATTTGCTTACCCCGGGAGACTCGATCGAGGAGAAAAAAGTGGAACAGCTAAAGGAATGGCTAAGAGGGACAAGAGCGAACTTTTTGGTCGTCACGCCTGCCATGCATGATAAGCTAACGGGGGTCGTCAGTCATTTTCCGCATATTGTCGCGTCAGGTCTTGTAAAGCAGGCAGAAAATTATAGCAAGGAAAATAAATTGATTTCCAGGCTAGCGGCCGGTGGTTTTCGTGATATCACAAGGATTGCTTCAAGCAGTCCGGAAATGTGGCGTGATATTTTGTTGCATAATCGGAATGTTTTGCTTGAATTGATGAATGATTGGCTTGCTGAAATGGAGCATGTAAAAGGACTGGTGGAGAATGAAGATAGTGATGAAATTCTTCGATTCTTTGCGGATGCCAAGGTTTTCAGGGATGATTTGCCGACCCATGCCAAAGGCGCCATACCAGCCTTTTATGATTTATATATCGATATACCGGATTATGCAGGTATCATTTCAGAAATTACTGGATATTTGGCACAAGAGGGAATCAGCATAACGAACATAAGAATCATAGAAACCAGGGAAGAGATATACGGTGTTTTGGTCATTAGCTTCCAAACGGATGTTGACCGCATTAAAGCAGCGGAATGTATCTCCAGGCATTCAGATTATGAAACGATCCTGGCCTGATGACAGGGGAAAGGAAGTAGCATGAAAACAAAAAAATTACAAACGGATATCCAATCATTGCGTGGTTCGATAGACATACCAGGGGACAAGTCCATTTCGCATCGCTCGATCATGTTCGGGGCACTTGCCGAAGGTGAAACGGTCGTCACTAATTTTCTTCCGGGAGCCGATTGCTTAAGCACGATTTCGTGTTTTATGCAGCTTGGCATCGAAATTGAACAGGAAGGGAAACGTGTCCGTATCGAGGGTAAAGGCCTCAAAGGATTAACAGAACCTAAAGAAGTGCTCGATGTCGGCAATTCAGGGACGACAATCCGATTGATGACGGGTATATTGGCAGGACAAGATTTCTCGGCCATTTTGACCGGGGATGAATCAATAGCCAAACGCCCAATGACGAGGGTAGTGAACCCGCTCCGTCAGATGGGAGCTGTGATTGATGGCCGAAAAGGGGCGGAGTATACCCCGATTTTCATTAGGGGTGGCAAGCTTGAAGGGATCCGCTATGAATTGCCTGTAGCTAGTGCGCAGGTCAAATCGGCGATAATCTTGGCTGGCTTGCAGTCCGAAGGTGAAACGATCATCGTTGAACCGGAAGAGACCCGTGATCACACCGAACGCATGATTCAGGCGTTTGGCGGGAAGATCGAAAAGGATGGCCATACCATTAAAGTAGGCGGTAATCAGGTTTTCAAAGGAACTACCGTACATGTGCCCGGAGATATTTCTTCGGCCGCCTTCTTCTTGGTGGCAGCAGCAATCACAAAAAATAGTGAAGTGGTCTTAAAGAATGTCGGCCTTAATCCGACAAGGACTGGAATCCTCGAAGTCATGAAAGCGATGGGAGCAGACATCACGATCGAGAAGAAGACGAGCGGAGGCGAGCCAGCAGGGGATATCACTGTCAGGAGCTCACGATTAAAGGGAACGACCATCTCCGGTGAGCTGATTCCGCGCTTGATTGATGAAATCCCGGTCATTGCACTCCTGGCAACCCAGGCAGAAGGGGTAACGACGATCAAGGATGCAGCAGAACTGAAGGTCAAAGAAACTAATCGGATCGATACGGTGGCAAATGAACTTTCGATCCTTGGGGCGGATATAACACCAACAGCAGATGGATTGATCATCCATGGACGCAAGAGCTTGAATGGTGGGACGGTTACAAGCCATGGAGATCACCGCATCGGGATGATGCTCGCTGTGGCAGCATTGATTACGGATGGAGATGTTGATCTTGTCGATCCTGATGCGATTGCTGTATCTTATCCTGAATTTTTTGAGCATTTGACACATTTGATACAATGAATGACCTAGAGTTTACGGCCCTATAACGGGACCGTAAACTTTTTTTATTTTCGTTGTTAGGACTCGAAAACATTGAAAGCGCTAACATCCATGCCTCTCAACCACCATGAAATTTATGAAAAGGGCCCTGGAATCAAAAAGGAGATTGACCGTACCATGGAGAATTAACTAGTAACCTTTTTTTAATGAGAATGGAGGGGACTTCATCAATGGAATACAGGGCCGCAGTATGGTAAACTAAGAAATACTGTTTACCAGGCATCTCACGATTAAAAGAGATGAAAAAAAATATGATATCACCGCGTGAGAGTGTTTAATCATAGACCAGTTTATCATGCAAAGGGAAGGAATCGGCAATGAATACAGTGGAACAAGTTATCCGGCATTTAAAAAAAGGGGAATTAACAGAAGCTCTTAAACATATAAATCGAATAAAATCATCAGAGTCGGCGGAGGATATTTTGCTGCTGGCCGAAGAAATGCTTCAGCTTGGTTTTGTGGAGGAGTCGAAAGACCTGTTTGAACATCTCCTCGAATTGTATCCAGATGAAGGCGAATTGATGGTATCATTGGCCGAAATCTTGATCGACATGGACCAGGAAGATGAAGCGATGTTGATGCTTGAAAAAGTAAGTGCAGATGATGAAGTATATCCAAGTGCTTTGCTTTTGGAAGCGGACCTATACCAATTACAGGGAATGGATGAGGTCAGCGAAAGAAAATTGCTGAAAGCCAAGGAAATACTGCCTGATGAGATCATCATTGATTTTGCGCTTGGTGAACTGTTTTTCCATCAAGGCAGGGATCAGGAAGCCATTGCAAACTACATAAGGGTATTGGAGCATGAGCAGGAAATATCGGGAGTCAATGTCCATCAGCGGCTTGCTGAAGCATTAAGCAGCTCCGGTAAGTTCGAGGAGGCCCTCCCGCATTTCGAAAAAGCCTTGGAGGATGGACTTGAAATCAACACGTTATTTGAGTATGCATTCACAGCTTACCAGGCAGGCCTATATGAGACGGCCGTACGTAAATTCATCGAGCTGAAAGAATTGGATCATGAATATCATTCCTTGTATTTATATTTGGCAAAGAGTTATGAGCATCTCGAGGATTTGGAAAATGCCTTGAAAACGGTCAAAGAAGGAATCAAGGCTGATGAATTTAACAAGGAGCTTTATTTCTTCGGCGGTAAGATAGCCTTGAAAAGCGGCCTCGATGAAGAAGCGGAAAACTTATTCAAAGAAGCTCTTGCCCTTGATCCGGGCTACCTGGAGGCGGCACTTACCCTCTTGAAGTTGTATATGCATCAGGAAAGGTATGATGATATCTTGGAGTGCATCGGTGAAGTGAGGAGATATGGAGAGGACGATCCGCAGTTTGAGTGGATTGCTGCTGTGTCTTACCAACACACCGAACAATTTAAAGAGTCATTAACCAGCTATCATAATGCATATAATTCATTCAAGAACAATCAAGATTTCCTTGAAGACTACGGTTTCTTTTTAATTGAAGAAGGAGACAGAGCCACATCTAGAGAAGTATTTAATAAACTGCTTGAGATTAACCCAGCGAACGATGAGTATGCCATGATTTTGGAGCGGCTGGGTGAAGGTTTGGATGATGCGTAGGCAAGCGAAATAAAACTAAATCAAGACAGAGGAGGGAATTCATGGTGGCTGCCCCTGTTTCTGTGAATGAGAAGAAGGATTTTATTCGGTGGTTTTTAAATCATTATCAACTTAAACGAAGAGAATGTGTGTGGATATTGAATTACTTGATGAGTCATGATCAACTGATGAAAAAAGTTCATTTTGTGGAAAATGCCCAATATTGCCCCCGTGGACTCATCATGTCGACACATTGTGTGGAAGAGGTGCCGTTCCGGTTTTATAAGTCCAATATCATGACGACCGATGCCGAGAAATCCTTTCACGATATTCGTTTGAATCGCGATGAAGATATTTATATCCAGCTCAATTTCAAATCGGCTTACTCCTCGTACCAATATGCAGCCGTTTTGGAG
Source organism: Peribacillus folii (assembly GCF_030271255.1). GTDB lineage: Bacteria > Bacillota > Bacilli > Bacillales > DSM-1321 > Peribacillus. The sequence goes on along the minus strand of NZ_JASJOM010000002.1, from coordinate 371,549 downwards.
CAGAACCCATTCATGCCAAAAACGACGGTATCCAATGAGAAAGATCAATTGCTGGCAGAACAATTTTTAGAAAAAAGCATGCTCTATTTCCAAAGGGACCGCCTGCTGAAGGAGATTGATGAGGCACTGGATAAGCATGATGAACAAGCATTCAAGAACTTGACTGAACAATTGAATCAATTGAAAGTGCTCGGCTGACATAAAAACTATTCGTAACCCGAGAAATGTCAGAATGCATCCAAAAAGGTTTCGGAATGTTTTTCATACCGAAACCTTTTTGTTATGTATCCGATTAAAAACAGATAAAAGGGATGGGTGCTTCGATTGTGAATAAACCATCGCGAGACGAATGATGGGTCAAGGATGAAAAGCTGTGGTGAACAGTCAAAAAGCTGGCTGGAACAGCCGGAAATAGGTGTCTGTCCTTACGAATACACCTAATTATTATGTAAAACCCTTCCATTTATCGGAAGGGTTTTTTCACAAAATATAGATAAAATCCACATTTTTGTAAAGACTATGGGTATATGGTAAAGATGTTATGAAAATCATGGTAAAATGACAAGGAGTTGATTCGAAAAAATCGGGAGTGAAGAGACAGTATGAGATGGACAGCAAAAGAACTTGACATGTATAGCAAGTCGAAGGAATATGTGGATACAGCATTGATCCCCTTAATCCCTTTTTCTTTTGGAGGGGAAATGAAGCAAACGGGCTCGGTGAATGAATTTCTATCCATTTTAAGCTTGGAAATTGAAAAACAGATGAAGGGAAGGGTACTATTGATGCCAACCTTCCATTATGCAAGTAATGAAATAGATAAAGTGGAACGTTTGAAGCATTGGGCGGATGTAGTGAAGGAAAATGATATCAGGCATATTTTTTTTCTAACATCTGATTATGAATGGAAAAAGGCTGAAGGGAAATTGGAAAACAACTTGATTTGGCTCCCTGCCATCCCTATGGAAAACCTGGAAAAAGAACAAGCCAGGGCGACAATCGGCCAACAAGTTATCCAAATCCTTGATATTTTCACTTATAATTGGGAAAATGAAAAAAAGTAGAATTTTTCTCACAATTTGACACATAGTTGCCACCTTTTGGGTTTTACAAATATTGACCTTGGTAAATTATTGAGATATCATGGAAATGTCCTAGTTTTATAGTGTCGCTATTTATTGGTCCTTTGGGCTCTCAGTATAGTAATAGAGGGGGGGAAAACGCATGAGCAAGCATAATGTTTCACGACGTCAATTCCTTAATTACACACTTACTGGCGTTGGTGGATTTATGGCGGCCGGTATGTTGATGCCGATGGTAAGGTTTGCGATCGATCCTGTCTTATCTGCAGATAAAGGCGGGGATTTCGTTGCAACCAAGCAGAAGGTGAGCGAACTGACTACCGAACCGACTCGGGTAGACTTTAGTTTTAAGCAGGTCGATGGGTGGTATGAATCTGAAGAAACGAATACAGCTTGGGTCTTCAAGAAGGATGATGGAGAAATCCTTGCATTATCTCCAATCTGTAAGCATTTAGGGTGTACGGTGGCATGGAATACGGATAAATCCCATCCGAATCAATTTTTCTGTCCTTGCCATTACGGCAGGTATACGAAAGATGGCATAAACGTAAAAGGGACACCGCCGGTTAAACCTTTGGATGTCTATGAAACGAAACAAAAAGATGGAATTCTTTACTTGGGTCGACTAAAACCGCATGGGGAGGCGTAAACATTGCTAACAAAGTTATATGACTGGGTGGACGAGCGTTTAGATATTACGCCGTTATGGCGGGATATTGCTGACCATGAGGTTCCTGAACATGTTAACCCTGCACATCATTTTTCCGCATTCGTATATTGTTTTGGTGGGTTAACATTCTTCATCACGGTCATCCAAATCCTATCTGGCATGTTCTTGACGATGTACTATGTCCCGGACATTAAAAACGCTTGGGAATCTGTTTATTATTTACAAAATGAAGTCGCCTTCGGCCAAATTGTCCGGGGAATGCATCACTGGGGGGCAAGTTTAGTTATCGTGATGATGTTTCTACATACTCTTCGTGTCTTCTTCCAGGGAGCTTACAAAAAACCGCGTGAATTGAACTGGATGGTCGGCGTATTGATCTTCTTCATCATGCTGGCATTAGGTTTGACTGGTTATTTATTGCCATGGGATATGAAAGCGCTATTTGCGACGAAAGTTACGCTGACGATTGTCGATTCGGTACCTTTGATGGGTCCGGCACTAAGGGCATTGATTGCAGGAGACCCAACCGTTGTTGGAGCACAGACATTGACAAGATTCTTCGCCATTCATGTATTCTTCCTGCCTGCAGCATTGTTTGCTTTACTGGCGGCACATTTCTTGATGATCCGAAAACAAGGTATTTCAGGTCCACTATAAGAGATATATGAACCAAGAACCAAAAAAACCTTTTCATAAAGGAGGGGGAATTGTTCAATGCATCGTGGGAAAGGTATGAAATTCGTAGGTGATTCGCGTATTTCCGCGAACCGTAAACCGAATATTCCGAAAGATTACTCAGAATATCCTGGTAAAACTGAAGCGTTTTGGCCTAATTTCCTTTTAAAGGAATGGATGGTCGGGGCTGTGTTCCTTGTCGGCTACCTATGTTTGACAATCGCACATCCATCTCCATTGGAAAGGATAGCAGATCCGACAGACACGGCGTATATCCCGCTGCCTGACTGGTATTTCCTATTCCTTTATCAATTACTTAAGTATACCTATGCTTCAGGCCCATACAATGCAATCGGGGCTCTTGTCATTCCTGGTTTGGCTTTCGGGGCATTGCTATTGGCGCCTTTTTTAGACCGTGGCCCAGAGCGGAGTCCAGCGAAACGTCCATTTGCAGTCGGCTTCATGTTTTTGGCAATTGCCGGTGTGTTTTATTTAACCTGGGAGTCAGCTGCCCATCATGATTGGGAAGCGTCCAAGAAGCAAGGGGCCATCGTTGAGGGTGCAGACATCGATAAAGATAGCGATGGATACAAGCTGATGGATTCCAATGGCTGCATCAGCTGCCATGGTGCTGAGTTGACGGGTGGCGCTGGAGCACCGAGCCTGATCGACACGGGATTAAGCCCTGAAGAAATCTCCAAAATCGCTGTCAAGGGACAGGGTGCGATGCCAGCTGGCATGTTTAAAGGGTCAGATAAAGAATTGGCTACATTAGCTGAATTCGTATCAGGATTATCGGCAAAATAAGGAACTTCATTTTCCTCATAACTAAAACGAAAAGCTGACAACATTGTTGTCAGCTTTTTCAATGGTAAAAGCAAGTCAAAATGATAAGAAATTGAAATCATTTCTTGGTTTTCAGGACGAAGACCTGTAAAATGAGAATAATCGAGAAGGTGGGAGAGGTTGAAGGAATGAATGTTATGTATGGTTGGCTTGCCAGTCGGCAAATGCTTGTATTGTTATTCATCATAAATATTCTTGGTACAGCATTTGGGTATTATTGGTATGGAAGTCAATTGGAGAACACACCAGGTATATTTTTGGCCTTCGTACCGGATAGCCCGACGGCAAGCTTGTTTTTTGTTTTTGTATTATGGGGCTTTCTTTTAAAAAGGAATTTTGGACTGATGGAAGCCTTAGCTATCATCACCCTATTTAAATATGGCATCTGGGCTGTTGTCATGAATGTAATGACGCTTGTGACCACAGGGACATTGCCATGGGAAGGGTATATGTTAATGGCTTCCCATTTGGGTATGGCGATTCAAGGGATCCTGTATGCGCCCTTTTATCGAATCAAGCCTTGGCATTTGATCGTTGCCGGAATTTGGACAATACATAATGATATAATCGATTATGTTTTCGGAATGATGCCGATCTACCGTGATTTATTGATGTATATGAATGAAATCGGCTATTTTACTTTTTGGCTGAGTATCCTTTCGATCTTTGTCGGTTGGTACTTCGGGTATCGGAAAAACCGGAAGATGCTTTCTTTCATCCCTTAAAAAGTTCACCCCGCATTTAGTTGTATAAATGCGGGGTGAACTTTTTTATGTGGAACAAGGTCTACTCATGTTTATTGTTTCATATCGTTTTAGTAGAGATATGAGGAGGGACGAGTAGCATGTTGAAAAAATCCATATTAACCATTGCTGTTTTATTTGTCGTCTTACAATTCCCTGTCTATGCAGAATCCTCTTCAAGTTTGGAGCAATTGGATAACATTTCCGACAGAGCCTTGGAAATGGCCAAGTTGAAGCGATATGGTGATTCGGAAAAGATGCTGACATATTTTTCTGACCGGTTTTTAAAGGAAACAGCGAAAGAGCAGATTCTTGACATGGACGAACTTCGGATTATCACTGTAGCTCATAATGAAGCATTGATGACGATAAAGGATATGAATAAGGGAGAATCCGAAAAGATTAATTCTGTGACGAAATTCCGCCTTGTCGTCGATGCGGTCAAGTCAACACATCAGCCCCTTTGGACAGAGATGGAGGATCAGATGATGAGTTCTTTCCAGCAGACGAAGGATGCCGCCATCAAACAAGACGCGATTACATTCAATAGCCAGTTGAACTTATTCCTTTCACAATATGAAATGATCTATCCTAGCTTAAAGGTGGACCTTTCCAAGGAAGCTATGCAGCAGTTGGACACGCGGATTCAATACATTAATCAATACAGACCGGAAGTGATCAATGATGGTGAAGGTCAAAAGGAGTTGGACGCTTTACAAACCGAATTAACCTCCATTTTTGAAGATATGGGAGAAGATGATACGGATCCTTCGCTTTGGTGGGTCATCATATCTACAGGCAGCATCATTATCATGACCCTTTCTTATGTAGGCTGGAGAAAATACAAAGGAGATCGTGAAAAACCGAGAAAACAACATCATGATTAAAAACGAAAGGAAAGAGAACACTATATTTGACAGGGGTGTCTTCAATTTATAGAATGAAAAGTAATTATAGTTATAGGAGGATACCATGTATTTCATTTATTTGGCGATTATCATATTAATCCCGATTTATGCTCAAATGAAAGTGAAAAGCACGTATAAAAAATATTCGCAGGTTCCGGCATCATCTGGGATGAATGGCGCTGAGACGGCAAGGGCCATCCTTGATCAAAATGGGCTATTCAATGTCAGGGTGGAAGAAACGCCTGGGATGCTATCTGACCATTATGATCCAAGAGATAAAACGGTGCGTTTATCGACGGATAATTACCACGGTCACTCGGTTGCAGGTGTAGCCGTTGCGGCGCATGAAGTCGGACATGCGATCCAGGATAAAGAAGCATATGCATTCTTACGGTTTCGCCATGCACTGGTACCGGTAGCTAACTTTGGTTCAAACATATCTTGGATCTTGATTTTAGTGGGGATATTGGCACGTATCCCAGGATTGCTATTGGCGGGGATCGTATTCATGGCAGCCGCTGTAGTATTCCAAGTGATAACGCTGCCGGTCGAGTTCAATGCCTCCTCTCGAGCTATGGATCAACTCGTGTCGGTTGGGGTCATCCGAAATGACGAAGAGCGGGAAACGAAAAAAGTATTGAGTGCAGCCGCGCTGACGTATGTTGCTGCCGCTCTTGTAGCCGTGCTTGAGTTGGTTCGCCTGCTGCTCATGTACACAGGCATGACGAGGGATGAGTAATATCGGTTAAGGACGCCATCATATGATGTGCGTCCTTTTATCCGTTTACACAAGTTTATGGTGTGTCCCCTTATGCCTTCTGTTCATTGAATCATCTTTCAATCGGATTCTTATTCTCATCCAGGGTGAAGCCCTCTCCCAATACATCATGCACTTCACTTACGGATACGAAGGCATGGGGGTCCACGGACGTGATTGCATTTTTTAAACGGACAAGTTCGTTCTTGGCGACGACACAATAGAGAACTTCCCGATCATTACGAGTAAATGATCCATATCCGCGTAAGACCGTCACGCCCCTCTCCATATCTTTCATGATCTTTTCAGCAATTTCCTTGTTTTTTTCACTGATGATCATCGCCCCTCTGGCCGCATATGCACCCTCCTGCATGAAATCGATGACTCTTGCTCCGATAAAAACGGCAACGAGGGTGTACATCGCCTGTCGGTAGTCCAAATAGGTAAGGATGGATAGGCCGATTACGACGGCATCAAAGATGAACATGGTACGACCCATGCCCAATCCTAAATAACGATGAGCAAAACGTGCAATGATATCGACTCCGCCCGTTGTCCCCCCATAACGGAAGATGATGCCAAGACCGACGCCGACAAAGACCCCGGCAAACAACGCAACCAGCATCAAATCGCCTCCGAGGTCGATGGTGATTTGGTACCTTTCGAACACCCATAGCCAAACAGATAGACCTACCGTTCCAATGAGGGTATAAAGAAAGGCGGTTCGCCCTAGATATTTCCATCCGATTAGAAACAGGGGAATATTCAAAACCAAATTGGAATAGGAAGGATTTATGCCAACAAGTTGATATATAATCAAGGTTAGACCGGTGAAGCCGCCTTCGGCCAAGTTATTCTGCATGTTAAAATGAACGAGGCCAAAGGCAAAGATTCCAGCCCCAAATAAGATGAATAGTGTATTTTTTAGTTTTAAGCCCAAAAGCATTCTCCATACCTCCAAACGGTTAAGTAAACCTTCAATTGACTTATTATAACTAATTAACCAACTATGGGCAATTTTGATTCGCGAACGTATCTGTTGTCATCTGTTTCACTTTTAGCTAACATGGAGATGAGATGAAGTTTGTAAACGAAATCGAGATTGGGTGACTAAATGGAAAAGAACAAGACGATTCAACAAATGCAGGCTGAGGTAGACCAATACATAGGACAATTCAAGGAAGGCTACTTCAGTCCTCTTGCCATGCTCGCCAGGATGACTGAAGAGCTGGGGGAATTAGCAAGGGAGGTCAATCATTATCATGGTGAAAAACCGAAGAAAACAACGGAGGAAGACAACACGGTCGAGGAAGAATTGGGCGACATGCTGTTTGTTTTAATCTGTTTTGCCAATTCTTTGGGAATCGACCTCCAAAGCTCACATGATAAGGTGATGCATAAGTTTACAACCCGTGATAAGGATAGATGGACAAAAAAAGAAGATAAAACGGAGGGGGAAAGGTAAAATGAGTATAGTAAAGGTGATTGTTGCCGGCCCGCGTGGCAGAATGGGAAATGAAGCGGTCAAGCTCGTGCAAAGGACGGATGAATTTGAATTGGCGGCTGTGATCGATCATAAACATAACGGGATAAATCTTTCCTCGATAGAAGGTTTCCAAGGCATTGACGTGCCTGTATTTTCGGATATAAACGAATGCTTTACTAAGGTGGAAGCCGACGTATTGATTGATTTGACTACACCAGAGGTGGGGATGTATCATACCGAGACCGCATTGAAGCACAACATCCGGCCTGTAGTGGGCACGACCGGCTTTACAAAAGAAGATTTAGCCAAGCTGGAATCCCTGACAAAGGAAAAAGGTATCGGCTGTATCATTGCACCTAATTTTGCGATAGGTGCCATTTTGATGATGAAGTTTTCGCAAATGGCGGCCAAATATTTCCCGGATGTTGAAATCATTGAAATGCATCATGATCAAAAACTGGATGCCCCATCAGGCACCGCCTCGAAAACGGCAGATATGATTGCTGCGGTACGGGAAACGAAGCAGCAAGGTCATCCCGACGAAAAGGAAACCATCCTCGGGGCAAGAGGAGCGAATGTTGACGGCATGCATATCCATAGTGTTCGGCTCCCGGGCCTCGTAGCACATCAGCAGGTACTTTTCGGTAGCGATGGGGAATTGTTGACGATCAGACATGATTCCTTTAACCGGGCATCCTTCATGTCGGGGGTTAAACTTGCGGTAGATACGGTCATGAAATTGGACATACTTGTATACGGTCTGGAAAATATTATTGAATAGGGAGTGGAGGATTGACGATGAAAATTGCCTTGATTGCCCATGATAAGAAAAAAGAAGATATCATTCAATTCGTAACAGCGTATAAAGCAGTATTTGAGCAACATGAGTTATTTGCAACAGGTACGACCGGAAAACGAATCATTGAGGAAGTGTCCTTGCCGGTTCACCGCTTTCATTCGGGTCCGCTTGGCGGAGACCAGGAAATAGGTGCCATGATCGCTCGGGGGGAAATGGATATGGTCCTCTTTTTCCGCGATCCATTGACATCACAGCCCCATGAACCTGATGTATCTGCGCTTATCCGCCTTTCCGACGTATATGAAATTCCGTTGGCGACCAATATGGGCACGGCAGAAGTACTGATCCAAGGCCTGCAGCATGGGTATATGGATTGGCTTAAACTACGAAAAAAACAAGGTGAGATCAATGACAAGCAAAAGTAATATAGATATCCTGGCGTTCGGTGCACATGCAGATGATGTTGAAATCGGTATGGGCGGCACAATCGCCAAGTATGTGCAGCAAGGCAAGAATATCGTGATATGTGATCTGACAAAAGCTGAAATGTCATCGAACGGAACGGTTTCAATAAGGCAGGAAGAAGCGAAGAAGGCGGCAGACATTCTAGGGGTGAAGAGAATTTCCCTTGATTTACCCGATCGGGGTTTATATATGAAAGCGGAATACATAAATCAAATCATTGCCATCATTCGCCGGTATAAACCTGCGCTTGTATTCGCCCCTTTTCAGGCAGATCGCCATCCCGATCATGGAAACTGCGCAAAATTAGTGGAAGAAGCAGTTTTTTCTGCGGGAGTGAGAAAGTATATGGAAGCAGAGGGAAGCGATCATCATCGTGTGAAAAATATGTATTATTATATGATAAACGGTTTTCACAAGCCCGACTTTGTCGTGGACATCACATCTACCTTACCGAGAAAGCTGGACAGCCTCAGGGCATACGTCAGCCAATTCGAAAAAACGGAGGTAACGGTGGAAACACCGCTTGTGAATGGTTATATCGAGACGGTGGAGGCACGGGAGCGGATGTTCGGCAAAGAAGCCGGAGTCGCATATGCTGAAGGATTCATGACAAAGAAACCGTTATTGATCGATGCCGATTTGTTAGGAGAAAACTAATCTTATGAAATTAAAAATTGGAATTACCTGCTATCCCACAGTTGGAGGATCAGGTGTAGTTGCAACTGAATTAGGCAAGATGCTGGCTGAAAAAGGGCATGAAATACATTTCATTTCTTCAAGCCTTCCTTTTCGCTTGAATAAGATGTACCACAATATTTATTATCACCAAGTGGAAGTGAATTCGTATTCCGTCTTCCAATATCCACCATACGATCTTGCGCTTGCAAGCAAAATGGCTGAAGTGGTGAAACGGGAAAAGTTGGATATCCTTCACGTTCATTATGCGATTCCCCATGCTGTTTGTGCGATCTTGGCAAAGCAAATGTCAGGCAATGAAGTGAAGATCGTAACTACGCTTCACGGGACAGACATTACCGTACTGGGACAGGATCCTTCACTGACCAATTTAATAAAGTTTGGAATCGAGCAATCCGATGTCGTTACAGCAGTGTCGGACTCGCTTGTCCAACAAACATATGATTTGATCGATCCCAAAAAAGAAATAAAAACCGTTTATAATTTCATTGATGAAAGAGATTACCATAAGTCCAATTCCGAATACTTGAAGGATGAATATGGCATCAAGGATGACGAAAAAGTGATCATTCATGTTTCGAATTTCCGGTCAGTCAAGCGTGTGAAAGACGTCATCCAGGCGTTTTATTTAACTCAAAAGAAAATACCTGCCAAGCTCCTCCTAGTTGGGGACGGGCCGGAAGTGACAACCGTATTGAGCTTGGCCAAAGACCTTGGAATCGCGGAGTCAGTGCTATTCCTTGGCAAACAGGACAACCTTGCCGAATTATATTCGATTAGTGATTTGTTATATCTGTTATCGGAAAAAGAAAGTTTCGGCCTTGTCCTGCTGGAGGCGATGGCATGTGGAGTGCCTTGTATCGGAACGGATATTGGCGGCATTCCCGAGGTCATCATTAATGGGGAGACTGGTTATATTTGTGATTTGGGGGATGTCGCGACGGTAGCTGACAAAGCGGTCGGTCTATTGAGTGATCCCGATTTGCATGAACGTTTTTCAGAGGCAGCACTGAAAAGAGCTAATACCGATTTTCATTCAGATACGATCATGTCAGAATATGAAGCCATTTATCTGGAAGCTCTTGAAGCTAAAAAAATCAGATAGGAGGCGATGCTGATGGATCAGCTATTCTTACAATCGGTGCCCATTCTTGAAAAGATTGAACAAGCAGGATTCGAGGCCTATTTCGTCGGTGGATCTGTCAGGGATTATATTCTAGGCCGACCGATAAATGATGTGGACATCGCCACTTCCGCTACTCCCCTGGAAATAAAATCAGTGTTTCCCAAAACGGCGGATATTGGAATCGATCACGGTACAGTGCTGGCAATCACACCCTCAGGTACATATGAAATTACGACATTTAGGACGGAAGGCGGTTATTCGGATTTCCGCAGACCGGATTCCGTTCAATTTGTTCGTTCTTTGACCGAGGACTTACAAAGAAGGGATTTTACGATGAACGCAATGGCCATGGACAAGGCCGGCAATATCATCGATCCATTCAATGGGAAGCGAGATCTTTCAGAGCAAAGGATCATTACGGTCGGCAACCCGCATGAAAGGTTTCATGAGGATGCTTTGAGGATGATGCGCGCCTTGAGGTTTGTCAGCCAGCTTGGTTTTGGGCTGGATCGTGAAACCTATCATTCGCTTCAAGCGAATGCTTCCCTCATCGGCAAAATCGCCATCGAAAGGATACTTGTCGAATTCGAGAAGGTAATGTCCGGCGCTTATAAGAAAAGGGCGATCACCCTTTTGCTGGAAAGCGGATTATCTCAATACCTGCCGCAACTCTCGGATAAACAAGACCATTTATTGAATGTACTGAATTTGCCGCTTGATCATTTAAAAGAAGCAGAGTTATGGTCCGTGATCATGATTCAAACAGCTGATGAAGAAATGGAAGCGGCATTGAGGGCATGGAAACTGCCCGTGAAAACTATCCGTAACATCCAGCGGATTGTACAGCTGGCAAAACAGGAACCATCATTTGGAAAATCAGCCTTCGAGGTATTCCAGGCAGGACATGACCTGACTGTACAGGCGTTCAAGGTCAGGGCTGCCCTCACACGGGGGGATGTCATGAAGGCGGAGGAAAGCGGCCGCCATCTGCACGAGGCTTTGACGCTCAAAAACATGTCCGAACTCTCCGTAACGGGGACGGATTTAGTGAATTGGCGTCAAGAAAAACCAGGCCCTTGGGTAAAAACGTCCCTGGAAATGATCGTGAAGGCTGTCTTGAATGGACAAGTAAGAAACGATAAAGAAGAAATAAAGAGGTGGCTGGTGAAATGCAATCTGAGTTAAGAACAAAGCTGATGGAAGCCCTTTCAAAGGCAGATGGTGCATTTATATCAGGTCAGGAGATTGCTGAATATATCGGTTGTTCACGAACAGCGGTTTGGAAGCATATTGAAGATCTTCGCAATGAAGGATATCGTGTCGAAGCGGTTAGAAAAAAAGGCTACCGTATCATATCGGCACCAGAAAAAGTCTCCGAAAGTGCAATCCAGCTTGGCTTGGAAACAAGAACGATCGGCAAGATGATTCACTATCAGGAGACGGTGGAATCCACACAAAAGATTGCCCATCAACTTGCAAATGATGGTGTTCAGGAGGGGACTCTAGTCGTTGCGGAGGAACAGATATCCGGAAAGGGCAGACTGATGAGATCTTGGCATTCACCAAAATTCAGCGGCATATGGATGAGCCTCATCTTAAGGCCGAACATTCCGGTCCATGAGGCTCCACAGCTGACCTTATTGGCAGCAGTTGCTGTGGCTCAGGCAATAGAGGATACGACGGATTTGAGACCGCAAATAAAGTGGCCCAATGATATTTTGGTGAATCGGAAGAAAGTGGTGGGCATCCTGACCGAGATGCAGGCTGAATCGGATAGGATACATTCCGTCATTATCGGAATTGGAATGAACATCAATCAACAACTGGAAGATTTTCCTGAAGAGCTCCAGGGTAAGGCCTCCTCGCTTTTCATAGAGAGCGGTGAAACGATTTCAAGGTCAACGGTCATTCAACGTGTTTTATTACGACTGGAAAATTTATATGAGCTCTACTTGAAGGAAGGGTTCGCACCAATAAAGGATTTATGGGAAAGTTACGCGATCAGTCTTGGACAGGTAATCAGGGCCAGTACCGTCAACGATACGATTATCGGAAAAGCAATGGGCATAACCGAGACGGGAGTTTTGCTCCTTGAAGATGAAAAAGGGACCGTCCATTCCATTTATTCTGCAGATATAGAAATACAGTAGATTTTTGTCAAATCGGTAAAAAAAAATAGAATTTTTGATTTTTGCTTGATATAATGCAAGTGGGCAGTATCTCTCGTGAACTGCACCCCCATAAATACCAAATTATTTGAAAATCTGCCTTGATCCAGTGTGCTGGACTAGGACGGAGGGATGAAACTTCTGATGGAACAAAAGGATTGACTAAAAAGACAAGTGCTGTTTGTTGAACGATGTTTGGCTTATTTTTGCCATTATTCGTTAGAGTGACAGGTGCCCTTTTAGTCAGTCTTTTTTTGCGTATGAATGTATAGACACCAGTTTCCTAAACTGATGTTTTCATCTCCTCCAACAAAAGGAGGAAACGTAATGAAATTGTCCGGAGATTTTTTGAAAATGAAACAAAATCAAGAGAAGATAGTGATGCTGACCGCCTATGATTATCCGTCGGCAAAATTGGCCGAACAAGCAGGGGTGGATATGATTTTAGTAGGAGATTCTTTAGGGATGGTCGTATTGGGATATGAGTCGACAATTCCTGTAACGGTGAATGATATGATCCATCACACCAAGGCTGTAAAACGGGGGGCGCCGGATACCTTTGTCGTCACCGATATGCCCTTCATGAGCTATCATCTTTCCATGGATGAAACGCTCAAGAATGCAGCCCGGATCATGCAGGAGGGACATGCGGATGCCGTGAAGCTTGAAGGGGCTGATGATGTCGTTGAAAAAATATCTGCCCTGACGAAGGCAGGCATCCCGGTTGTAGCCCATCTTGGCTTGACCCCTCAATCGGTGGGAGTGCTTGGGGGATATAAAGTCCAAGGAAAAGACGCAGAAGCTGCCGCACAGCTTGTGGAAGACGCGAAAAAGTGTGAGGCGGCCGGGGCAATGGCGATAGTATTTGAATGTGTGCCGCACCAAGTGGGGGAACTTGTCACCCGCCACTTGGAAATACCGACCATCGGGATTGGAGCAGGTGCAGAAACGGATGGCCAGGTTCTCGTTTATCATGATGTCATTAAATATGGGGTTGACCGGGTTGCCAAATTCGTCAAGGTCTTTGGTGATGCGAACCAACTGATTGGACAGTCGCTGATAAACTATGTGGATGAAGTGAAAGCGAATCGATTTCCTTCACAGGAGCATACATTTACCATGAAGGAAGAGCAGCTTTCAGAGCTTTACGGAGGGAAAAGATGAAAACTTTTACATCGGCAGGAGAATTGCAGCAGGTGCTCCGCGAAGAAAAAAGCAACAGCAAAAGTATCGGTTATGTTGCGACGATGGGCTATTTACATGAAGGGCATGCCAGCCTTATGGAAAAGGCAAGGAAAGAAAATGATATCGTCGTATTGAGTATATTCGTCAATCCATTGCAATTCGGACCGAATGAGGACTTTGAAGCATATCCGCGCGATTTGGAACGTGATGAAAACGTTGCTGATAATGCGGGTGTAGATTATCTCTTCTATCCAACCGTCGAAGAGATGTATGGTGAGGAACCTTCGGTGAAGGTTGTTGTCCAAAGTAGGACGGATTGCCTATGCGGCAGGCAAAGACCAGGCCACTTTGATGGTGTAGCGACAGTCCTTACGAAATTTTTCAATATCATCCTTCCCGATCGTGCCTACTTCGGCAAGAAGGATGCCCAGCAAGTCGCTGTAATTGATGGCTTGATAAAGGATTTCAATTTTCCGATCCAGCTAGTCGCCGTTGATACCGTCCGGGAGGAAGATGGTTTGGCGAAGAGCTCGCGGAATGTCTATCTTTCAGATGGTGAGCGCATGCAGGCTAAGGAGCTGTTTCAAGGCTTATTAAAAGCTGCCAAAGCCATTGATTCAGGTGAAACGACTGCTGCAGCGATCACGGATCTTGTAAGGAAACATATTGAAGCCCGGACAGATGGAGTCATCGACTATGTTGAAGTCTACCGATATCCGGAGCTTAAACCGCTCGAAACGCTTTCGGGAAGCATCATCATCGCGCTCGCCGTTAAATTCAAGCATGCGAGGCTTATTGATAATATAACGATCAACATGAAATAAAACATGATTTCTCAGGGGGAATTGGAATGTTTCGAACGATGATGAATGGGAAAATCCACCGTGCAAGGGTTACCGAGGCAAATTTGAATTATGTGGGCAGCATTACGATTGATGAGGATATCATTGATGCGGTAGGGATCCTGCCTAATGAAAAGGTTGCCATCGTAAATAATAACAACGGAGCTAGACTTGAAACTTACGTAATTGCTGGTGAACGGGGAAGTGGTGTCGTTTGTTTGAATGGTGCGGCAGCGAGACTTGTCCAGCCGGATGATATCGTGATAATCATATCTTATGTGCTGGTGGCTGAGGATAAACTCGAGGATCATAAGCCAAAGGTAGCGATCATGAATGAAGAGAACAAAATAATTGAATTGATTTCAAGCGAACCTGCAGCTACTATCATGTAAGCGAAGGGCCGGCCCATATGCGCATGAATTACGCATAAATGGGCCGGCCTATTTATGCGTAATTCATGCGCATATGGGCCGGCCTATTTCGTTGTTCGGATAGTATTCAATGAACCGCTTGTTTCCTTTATTCCGATTATTATGGTATAAAAAGATAAGAGAATTCCATCAGGAAGTGGAGAAAGCGAAGTTTGAGGTGTACATAAATGACGCAACGATATGTAGTGGTTGATTTGGAAACAACAGGGAATTCTCCGAAAAAAGGGGATCGAATCATTCAATTTGCTGGGGTGGTCATCGAAAATGACCAGATTGTTGATGAATACTCGACATACATTCACCCTGGACAGGAAATTTCCCTCTTTATTGAAGAATTGACCGGAATCAGCAACGAGACGGTAAAACATGCACCTGACTTTGAGGATGTCGCACATAATATTGCCCAGCTTATTGACGGGGCTTGTTTTGTAGCCCACAATGTTTCATTCGATTTATCTTTTTTACAGGAAGAATTGGTACGCTGCGGGTATGAGGCCTTTTATGGTTCGACCCTTGATACGGTGGAATTAGCCAAGATTTTAAAACCAACATCGGATGGATATAAGCTTAACCAGCTGGCTAAAGAAGAAAATCTGGATCATTCGAGGCCGCATCAGGCGGATAGTGATGCATATGCCACGGCCTTGCTGCTGCTGGAATTGAAGAAAAAGCTGATGAATCTCCCAGTGATGACGCTGAAACAATTATATCGTTTATCTTTTTCCTTACAAAGTGAGATATCCGAATTGATAGATGCTTGCATTGCAAGCAAATTAGCGAAAGCGGAAGTGCATTCCCCGGAACTTATTACGTATAGGGGCCTTGCCTTTAAAAAGACCGGCGAAGAATGTGATCATAGTGATGCCGGCGCGGAATATCCTACTAACGATGAAGATAAAATGACGATGCTGCAACGTGCTTTTCCTGCTTTTGAAGCAAGGCGCGGTCAGCTTGAGATGATGGATATGATTTACAATTCCTTTGAATCGAACGAAGATGCAATCATTGAAGCGGGGACGGGGATAGGTAAATCTTTAGGCTATCTGCTTCCAGCCGTTTATTTTGCAAGAAAGCATCAAAAGCCGGTTGTCGTTTCGACGTATACGCTTCAACTGCAGGATCAGCTTCTTCAAAACGAGGTTCCTAAGCTGAAGGCGATCCTTCCATTTAATTTTCAGGCTGTCCTGTTAAAAGGGAGAAGCAATTATTTAAGTTTGGCGAAGTTCGAGCGCGCATTGCGTGAAAAGGAAGACAACTATGAAACCGCCTTAACGAAAATGCAGATATTGGTCTGGCTTACTGAAACGGAAACGGGCGATAAGGATGAATTGAACCTTTCCAGCGGCGGTCAGCTGTTTTGGAATAGGCTGCAAAGTGACGGTCTTACATATGAAGGTTTAAAACAACCTTGGCAAACATTGGATTTTTTTGAAAGAGCAAAAAAAACGGCAGTGAAGGCTGATATCATCATCACCAACCATTCATTTTTAATGTCCGATCTTCTGACAGAAGATGCGTTGATTCCGAAGAAAGGCTTCCTGATCCTTGATGAAGCGCATCATCTTGAGCAAGCTGCCTCTAAACAGCTTGGAAGAAGGCTCAATTATATTGCCGTGAAAACGGTATTGAATCGATTAGGGAATTCTGACCAAAAGCAATTATTGTTTAAATTGGACAAATTACTCGTAAATAACGGACTGGCGGATGAAAGGAATGGCAACGAGCTGGATCAAAAGCTCAATGATTTTTCCTATGAATTTGAGCAGCTTTTCCATTTCCTCTCCAATCAGGCGGAAAAACTTTCACGTTCAGTAGGTCCGAAACGGATCTCATTCAGGATTGAAGACGGAAGATGGGGTAAAGCGATCCTGGTTGCCGAGCGATTGGTAGATTTATTGGGTTACATCATCATGGAGCTCTCACAAAGATTGGCCCAGCTATTGAATCATGAGTCTCCCTTAGGTAAAAACTCATTATTTTATTTAAACGATATCGAAGTTCTCCTTGGTCAGCTGCAGGATACGAGGGACTCGTTACATGAGTTCTTCATGAAGCCGCATGAAGAAAATATTTATTGGCTTGATTATATTCATGCGGCACCGCAGCACGGAGTGACATTGACGGTCCAGCCGATTGCCGGCGGTAAATGGCTGTGGGACTCCTATTTCGGGCGTCAGAAAAGTGTGGTCATGACATCGGCAACCCTAGTCGTGAAGGATTCCTTTCAGTATTTTAAGGAGCAACTTGGGCTTGGGGACCAGACCGTGCTAACGGCAAGGTTTCCTTCGCCTTTTCCTTATAGAGAGCTAGTAAAGGTTCTCGTTCCCAATGATTTACCCGATATCAATGGATTATCTGTGGAGGAATTCTCGGAAACGGCAGCGAACCATATCATTGCCGCTGCACAGGCAGCCAATGGCAGGACGATGGTATTATTCACTTCGCATGAGATGCTGAGGGCCACTTATCATTCCATCAAAGACTCCGGGGTTTTGGACGAGTTCACCTTGTTTGCTCAAGGCATTTCCGGCGGCAGCCGAATGAGGCTGCTCAGGAACTTCCAAAACTTCGAGAAAGCCATCCTTTTTGGAACGACAAGCCTATGGGAGGGGGTCGATATCCCAGGTGAGGATTTATCTTGTTTAGTCATTGTCAGGCTGCCATTTTCACCACCGGATGAACCGGTAACCGCTGCAAAATGCCAGTTTTTCGAGAAGCAAGGACGAAATCCTTTTGCAGCTTATTCCCTACCCGAAGCATTGTTAAGATTTCGCCAAGGATTCGGCAGGCTTATACGTACCCCCAATGACAAAGGGGTTTTGGTCGTTCTAGATCGGCGCATTGTCACGGCTAAGTATGGACCGGAATTTCGCAAGGCCATACCAGCGGTCGATTGGCACCTAGCATCAATCACGGAGATGGCGGAAATGATAGAAGAATGGATATCATGAATTTGTTGATCATGGATCGATTCCGCCTCAAATTTTACAGAATTATAAAGAAAAATAATCATCGAACTGGTATAATGTGATAGGTGGTAAGGCCTGCTAATCCTATTCATACCAGTGGTTGTTGACAATTTTATAATGGAGGGGCATTTTCATGGAAAGCAAAATTGAAGTAATCTCGACAGTCAGGCTACAGCACTCACCTGATTTGTATAAAATCGTGGATTCTTTGAACCGAACATTGAAAAAGGATGATTTGATGTTCGGATTGGCATTGGATTCCGAAGATCAACAAAAAGCGATATTTACAATATATCGTACATAGAAAGTGGGAATAACAGCTTTGAAAAAATGGTTGATTGTTGCTTCCATCCTGGTCCTTTGTTTTATCGGATTTGTCGGCGGAGCATATATTAAAGCATTGCAGCCAAAAAAAGAAGCTGGCAATGCTGCCTTTAAAAAGGCGAGGGAAGAGGCCGGCCTTCAGACAATGGACGAATTTTACCTTTATAATGGACAGGATTCATATACCGTCATCATCGGTAAAGGCGAAAAAGGAACGAAAAAAGTAGTCTGGCTTCCCGAGGATAAAAAAAAGAAAATAGTAGTGGAAGACTATAAAGATGGTAAAACGAAAAAAGAAATCTTGAGCATTGCCAAGGAAAAGCTCAATCCAGAGAAAATCCTTTCCGTAAAGCTTGGCATGGAAAAGAACGTTCCCCTTTGGGAAGTAACATATCTTGATGATTCCGAGCGTTTTAATTATGATTATTATGATTTTAAAACCGGAGAATGGCTTAAGTACTATCGAAGCATTTAGAATGGGGGATTATTTAATTATGAAATTAGCGAATCGAGTTCAGTCGTTGACACCATCAACAACATTGGCCATCACGGCAAAAGCGAAAGAACTTAAAGCCAAAGGCATTGATATCATTGGTCTTGGGGCCGGTGAACCAGACTACAATACGCCCAAGCATATAATTGACGCAGCCGTTCAATCAATGAACGAAGGACAGACCAAATATACGCCTTCTGCTGGTCTGCCTAAGCTTAAAGAAGCGATATCAGCTAAATTGAAACGTGATCAAGGCTTGGAATACAAAACCTCTGAAATCTTGGTCGGCTCCGGGGCCAAGCATGCGCTTTACACATTGTTTCAAGCGATTTTGGATGAAGGCGATGAAGTCATCGTTCCAATACCATATTGGGTAAGCTACCCTGAACAAATCAAGCTTGCTGACGGAAAGCCGGTTTATATTGTCGGCTCCGAGGAAAACCAATATAAAATAACGAAGGAACAGCTGGAACAAGCGATTACCGATAAAACGAAAGCAGTAATCATTAATTCCCCGAGCAATCCAACGGGTATGCTTTATACGAGGGAAGAATTGGCTGCCATTGGGGAAGTGTGCCTTGCCCATGATATCTTGATCGTATCCGACGAAATTTATGAAAAATTGGTTTATGGAAATGCAACGCATACCTCGATTGCAGAGATTTCACCCGAATTGAAAAAGCAAACGATCATCATCAATGGCGTTTCTAAATCACATTCAATGACAGGCTGGAGAATCGGATATGCCGTCGGTGATGAGGCTATCATCAAAGCGATGACGAACCTTGCCAGCCATAGTACATCCAATCCTACTACGACAGCGCAATACGGAGCGATTGCTGCCTACGAAGGGCCGCAGGATGCCGTTGAAGAAATGCGTCAAGCGTTCGAGGGACGTTTGAACAAGATATATGATAAATTGGTCGAGATTCCTGGCATAAGCTGCATTAAACCACAGGGAGCATTTTACCTGTTTCCGAATGTCAAACGCACAGCTGAACTAACTGGATACAGCAATGTCGAGGACTTTACGACTGCATTATTGGAAGACGCGAAAGTGGCGGTCATTCCAGGTTCAGGTTTTGGTGCACCTGATAATATCCGACTTTCTTATGCGACTTCATTGGAATTGCTTGAAGCAGCGATTGAAAGAATCCATTCATTTGTTACATCCAAAATGGCATAATCCTTCCCAAGCCTGCAGATCCCGCATAAAGCGGACTGCAGGCTTTTTTTAGTTAGAAGCCCCCTTTGGAAATGGGGCTCCGACTGCCGTTACGTATGATCATTCGCTTCACCGGCGCCACGGAGGTACAAGAGACGAAATCATATATGATTTCATGCAAAAATCAATTGCAATCATATATGATTTCGTATATGATGAAAATATGGAAGATAAATACAAAAACACTAGTAAAAAGCAAGTGGCATACGAACACCTGCGTCAATTAATTTTAGATGGGACATTTGGCTCTGGTCAGCGTATCATCATTGATCAAATTGCTAAAGAATTGCGTTTAAGTCCAATCCCGGTCAGGGAGGCAATCAGGCAGCTCGAATCCGACGGACTTATTCAATACAAGCCATATAGCGGGGCCGTAGTTACAAGCATCAATGAGAGCGAATATATTGAAACGCTTTCTGTCTTATCGCTGCTTGAAGGCTATGCAGCTGCGTTAAGTTCTTTAACGATGGATGATCAGGATTTTGACAGCCTAATTAATTTAAACAAGGAAATGGAAAGTGCGCTCCATAACTTTGAATTAGAGCTGTTTGGTAAATTGAATGAGCGCTTTCATGCTGAAATCAATGAAAAGTGTGGGAATTCCTTTTTAATAGAGGAAATCAAGCAGTCACGGCAAAGGATGAATAGAGTAAGAAAGTCGATGTTCACGATGGTGCCGCAGCGTGCAGTCCAATCGATTCCTGAACATGAAAGCATCATCAAGCTTCTGCAGGAAAAAGCTTCATTCGAAGAAATTGAAGCATTGGTAAGAAAGCATAAACTTAATGCCATCAGTACGTTCAAGCAGAGGGCAGATACAAATCAGGATCAGGCACTCTGATGACCCGGGCTTTGTTTTATAATAGTCGTTTGATTATCTATAAAAACAAGGCTCCTTTTTTATGGGTTTTATTCAGAATATTTTAAAAAAGGTGGTCGGAAAAATGTACGAGGAAATTAAAAGCCGTTTAAGGGGATCCATTGCTCCAGTTGTAACACCATTTGATAAGAATTTGGAAGTGGACACAAAAGAAATTGAAAATCTAGTAAACTGGCATATTGAAAGCGGTTCACATGGCATTTCGGTTTGCGGGACTACGGGAGAGCCAAGTTCATTATCATTGGAAGAACGGGAGCTGGTGATGGAAACTGCAATAAAAACGGCAAATGGCAGGGTTCCGGTTGCACCAGGCACAGGATCTGCCAATCAAAAAGAAACGTTGCATTTGACTAAAAGGGCCCAGGAAATGGGGGCAGATGCTGCAATGGTAATCGTTCCTTATTACAATAAACCAAACCAGCAGGCGCTTTATGACCATTTTAAGACGGTAGCGAATTCAGTCGATTTACCGATTGTCATCTATAACATTCCGGGCAGGACGGCGACGAATTTAGAAGTGAAGACATTGGCCCGGCTTGTTGAAGATTGTAAAAATATCATTGGTGTAAAGGAATCCAATAAGGATTTTGAACATGTGAACCGTGTTCTGCTGACTTGTGGACGGGATTTCCTCTTGTATTCCGGAATCGAATTATTATGCTACCCGATGCTTGCAATAGGAGGAGCGGGACATATTAGTGCAACAGCGAATATCATCCCTGAAAAAGTGGCCGATATATATAACCTTTGGGCAAAAGGGGAGCTGGATAAGGCACTGGACCTGCATTATAAATTGATGCCTCTGAATGATGTCCTGTTCAAAGAAACCAATCCAGGACCATTGAAAGCGGCGATGGGGATGATGGGAAAAATCAATCCAGCCTTAAGGCCGCCAATGGGCCCGCCTTCTGAATCATTGGAGAGGGAGTTATGTGAAACCCTCCAGTCATACGGATTGGCGGAACAAGTCATCAATCCATCATCATAAGATGATACCTTTACCGACTATAAATTGAAGGAGGACTCATCATGCCAACTTTTCCCGTGCAGGATGTCGAGCATTACATCAATGGGCACTTCACCAATGGTATTTCAGGAAAAACTTTCGCCAATCTTAACCCCTTCAATAATCAAGTAATCAACAATGTCGCGGAAGGGGTTAAAGAAGATATCGATCAAGCGGTAGCTGCAGCAAGGGAAGCATTCGATAATGGACCATGGCGGAAGATGAAAGTGGAAGAAAGGATGACATATTTAATAAGGATTGCTGATTTAATTGAAGAAAATGCCGAGGAAATTTCCTTTCTTGAATCACTTGATACAGGGCTGCCCATTAGCCAAACAAAAAAACAGGCAGAACGGGGAGCTGAGAATTTCAGATTTTATGCGGAGATGGTGAAAAGCAGGCTGATTGGCGAATCGTATCAGGTGGATGAAACTTTCATAAATTATACGATTCATAAACCCATAGGTGTCGCGGGCTTAATTACGCCGTGGAATGCGCCTTTCATGTTAGAAACGTGGAAAATCGCCCCCGCTTTGGCCACAGGTAATACATGTGTCCTTAAACCTGCGGAATGGTCTCCCTTGACCGCCAATAAGTTAGCTCAGATCTTTGACCAATCCGGATTGCCGAATGGCGTATTGAATATCGTCCACGGTTTCGGGGAAACGGCAGGGGCTTCGCTCGTTGCCCATCCTGATGTCCAATTGATCTCGTTTACCGGAGAAACGACGACTGGCGCACAAATCATAAAAAATGGCGCTGATACCATGAAACGTTTTTCCATGGAGCTCGGCGGGAAGTCACCTGCGATCATTTTTGAAGATGCTGACCTAGAAAAGGCACTCGATTCCGTTATTTGGGGAATTTATTCTTTCAATGGAGAGCGCTGCACAGCGAATTCGAGATTATTCGTCCATGAGTCGATCATCGGCCGATTCGTCCAAAGATTGAAGCAGCGTGTACACTCGATCAAAATTGGCAATCCGATGGATCCAGGAACGGAAATCGGACCGCTAATTCACCGCAACCATTTCGATAATGTTTCCCGCTATCTGAATATAGCCAAAGACGAAGGAGCTGATATTGTATGCGGCACCATTCCTGACGAGTTCAAAGAAGGGAATTTCATTGCTCCGACGTTACTCCTTAACTGTACAAATGATATGACGGTGGCCCAAGAGGAGATTTTTGGACCAGTGATGGCGGTCATCCCTTTCAAGACGGAAGAAGAAGCCCTGAGAATGGCCAACGATGTTAAGTATGGGCTGGCCGCATATGTTTGGACAAATGACATGAAGCGCGGACATAGATTCGCTCATGCGGTCGATAGCGGGATGGTCTGGGTGAATTCCCAAAATGTCAGGGATTTGCGAATCCCTTTTGGCGGTTCGAAGTACAGTGGGATTGGTCGTGAAGGGGGCCATTACAGCTTTGAGTTCTATACGGAAACCCAAGTCATCCATGTTGCGATTGGAGAGCATCACATTCCGAAGTTCGGAGTGGAAAAACAAAATGCCGTTTCTTCTGCCGAAAAATAATCGAGATTAAGAAAGGGAGAACACTATGAATTTTTCCATTATACGTGTTGCGAGAACGATTCTTAATGTTACCGATTTGGACAAATCGAGGGCGTTCTATGTGGATGCCTTAGGTTTCATAGAAACGGAAAGGACGAACGAACATATTTATTTGCGTGGGCTGGAGGAAGCGCACCATCATTCCCTGATTCTCCAGAAGGCTGAAAAGCCAAGCGTGGAAGCAATAGGGTATAAGGTTGAAAAAGAGGAAGATCTTAATGAACTGGAAGCTTCATTTAAAGCTAAAGGGATGAAAATGAAGTGGATGGAGGAGGGAACGCAGCATGCATTAGGCAGGGCGCTCCGTGTTCAGGACATTTCCGGCTTGCCAATCGAATTTTTTTGCAAGATGGATAAAGCGGAGAGGCTGTTGCAGCGATACGATTTGCATAAGGGCTCAAGGGTTCAGAGAATCGATCATGTGAATTGCAGCGTTTCCAATGTGCAAAAAGCCCACGACTTTTATGTGAAAGAATTAGGTTTCGCTTGCTCGGAAGACACAGTCGATGAGGCAGGGCATTTATGGGCCACATGGCTGCATAGGAAACAAACGGTCCATGATCAGGCCTTCATGAATGGTGTTGGTCCAAAGCTTCACCATATCGGCTTTTGGCTGCCGGATCCGCTCGCGATCATCCATGCTTGTGATGTGCTGGCATCACTCGGTTATGCTCAGTCCATTGAACGCGGACCCGGAAGGCATGGTCTGTCCAACGCATTTTTTCTTTATTTAAGAGATCCGGACGGACATAGAATCGAACTATACAATGGCGATTATTTAACGTCCGATCCAGATAATGAACCGATTCATTGGGATTTGGATGATCCTAGGCGCCAAACCTTTTGGGGTGCCAAGGCTCCTGATTCATGGTTCGATGAGGCTTCCGTTGTCCTTGATATCCTCACGCGTGAAGAAGTGCCCCTTGTTGACCCCATCCTTGAAAAAAAGAAGCCTGAATTCATGATTTAGGACATCGGCGTTTAGATGACGATTGGTGCAGGAAAACTTGACATGAGCCTTCGGAATTTTCAAAGCTATATGTTGTAAGCGCTTCATTACCATTTTGGGATTAAAGGAGGATATGAGATGCCAGCGAAAACAGGTGAGGAATATATTAATAGGGTCAACGAGGCAAAAGCGAATGTTTGGATCAATGGGGAGCAAGTGAAAGAAAAGATCAGTGAACATCCAGCATTTAAAGGGGTCATGAAAACCCAGGCTGAATTATATGATCTCCAGCATGATCCCGGGAAACAAGACATCATGACATACACT
The DNA here is from genome assembly GCF_030271255.1 of Peribacillus folii. GTDB lineage: Bacteria > Bacillota > Bacilli > Bacillales > DSM-1321 > Peribacillus. The sequence goes on along the minus strand of NZ_JASJOM010000002.1, from coordinate 346,920 downwards.
TCACCATCCTCGAATGATAGAGTGGGTACATCATTCATGCAGCCGCGGACGAAGGAAGACCTTGAAAAAAGACGAATGATGTTTCAGGAATGGGCCCGTCATAATAACGGCATGATGGGGAGATCTCCTGATTATATCAATAGCGGAATGATGGCATATGGATCGGCTGCCGACATGTTCGCTTCCAAGGATGAGATGTTTGCAAAAAATATGGAAGCTTATTATGAGCTCTGCCGGGAAAAGGACTTGTCTTTGACACATACCTTGATTCAACCGCAAGTAAATCGGGGGGTGAGTGCTTCAAAGCTTCCCGATCCCTACATCGCTGCCAGGATAGCGGGCAAGAATTCAGAAGGGCTCATTATTAAAGGAGCAAGGCTACTCGCTACACAAGGAGGGATAACGGACGAAATCATGGTTTTTCCTTCAACGCTGCTCAAGCAATCCGAAGAAGAAAATCCCTATGCATTCGCCTTCTCAATCCCGAATAATACACCGGGCTTAAAGTTCATCTGTCGTGAATCCTTTGATTATGGCAAATCACATTATGACCATCCGCTTGGATCAAGATTTGAGGAGATGGATACGATCATCGTTTTTGATGACGTGGTCGTTCCTTGGAACCGGGTATTTGCATATGGAGATGTCGGCATTTGTAACCAGGCTTATAATGAAAGCAATGCCGTGGTACATATGACGCATCAAGTGGTAGCAAAGAATATCGCCAAAACGGAGTTCATCCTGGGGATTCTGCAACTGATGGTGGAAACGATCAACATTGGGCAATATCAGCACGTTCAGGAAAAGATTTCGGAAGTCATCATCGCACTTGAAACGGTGAAGGCTTTCATTACTGCCTCTGAGGCAAACGCAAAAGTGGATAAGTGGGGAATTATGACACCCGAGTTCACCCCGTTGAACATTGCCCGTAATTATTATCCGAAAATTTATCCAAGATTCGGTGAAATCATGCAGATTCTGGGGGCTAGCGGCTTGATGGCCATCCCGAATGAAGCCGATTTCAATTCCGAGCTCCGGCCGGATTTAGAAAAATATCTTCAGGCAGCAAATGGGCCGGCTTATGAAAGGGTCAGATTGTACCGGCTGGCATGGGATGTATGCATGAGTTCATTTGGCACGAGGCAAACACTATATGAACGGTTCTTTTTTGGAGATCCGATCAGGATGGCAAGCGCTTTATATAACGGCTATGATAAACAGGTATTTGTGGACCGCGTCAAAGAATTTTTAAACCGCTCAGGACACCTCGCAGAAATCAATTGAATGTATGTCCCATGCAATAACAAAAGGCCTTCCCGAACATCGGGAGGCCTTTAAAGCGGAAATGCAGGTTTTCATTAATATCGATCATGAATATTATTCTTTTTATATGTGCCTGACTCACCGAATTCCACAAGCTCCATGGAAAGGGCGAGATATCTTTTGGAAAAAAGCGGATCAAAATGGTCTTCCATCGCTGCAAAAAGCTTATCACATACTTTCGCCTTATCAGTCTCATTTCGTCCAGCACCAATTTTCAGCATGGCGTGAACAAAGGCATCATCCTCAGAGCCATCGGCAACACGATAATGCTTCAATTCAATGGCTCGGGAACGAATGCCGCCAACCGGAAAGATGGTGGCATAGGAGATTAAAACATCATTCATTTTCATTAATAGTTCCCCAATCTCGATTTCACCTTTTATATTATCCGTATATTCTATAATGATATGAGGCATGACCCTATCCTTTCCCTTAATTATGGACTTCGTTATACGACGGACCCTGTCCCTTCGTAAAAATATCGTCACTGATGATTGTACTGACGAGCTTTCCGATCCCTTCAATTTCAGTCGTTATTTCATCTCCTACGGCGGTGTTTGCCAATCCTTCGGGAGTACCGGTCAATATCACATCTCCTGGACTCAAAGTCATGAAACTGCTGAAGTATTCAATTAACTCGGCAATGCCGAATATCATGTCTTTCGTATTGCCCTCCTGGGTCAATTTTCCGTTAACGTATGTCTTGATACTTAGGTTCATCGGGTCGGGAATATCTCCTGCGTCGACGATCCAAGGTCCGATCGGGGTGCAAGTATCCCGGTTTTTCACCTTTAAGTTGGGGCGATAGTAGTTCTCGAGGTAATCTCTTATTGCGTAATCATTGGCTATGGTATAGCCCAAAACATAATCAAACGCTTTCGCTTTATTTATCCCCTTCGCCGTTTTGCCGATGACGACAGCCAGCTCGCATTCATAATGCATATATGTGGCATCAAGAGGCCTTCTTGTCTGTCCGCGGTGTCCGATGAAGGTATTTGGTCCTTTTAAAAAAGCGAGAGGTTCTTCGGGAGCTTTAAAAGCAAGTTCTTTTGCATGATCCGCATAATTCAAGCCTAGCGCGAATACGGTGCGGGGCACCAACGGGGGAAGCCATACAACATCTTGCTCTTCAACGATCCGGCCATCTGCTAATTTAAGCTGTCCATTAGATTCGCATGCCTCATGGATGGCACCGGCATATGCTACTCGTGCTTTCTTCATGATATCCCCTCCATCGCTAGTTTTTTCCTGGAACAATCGGATTTTCCAAATAACCGATTTCATCTATTTCAATCCTGATATGATCGTTCGCTTTCGCGAGAGGGGCATTCTCGGGAACTCCGGTTAAAAGGACATCTCCGGCGTTCAAGGTCATGAAGTCTGTTACATCTTCAATGAGCTGGGAAATGGGCCGTATTAGATTGACCGTTGTATTTTCCTGCCTTAGCTGCCCATTGATATACACACGGATTCCTAAACCATCGGGATCCGAGATCGAATCTTTGGAGACAACCCAAGGTCCGATCGGGCAAAAACCATCACGGGCCTTGAAACGGATTGCCGGTCGGTATACGCTTTCGTGGGGAATGCTGACATCATTGACAATCGTAAATCCTTCTATAAAATCCATTGCTAGCGCTTTCTTTACTTTGGAGGCTGTCTTACCGATTACGATTCCAAGGGCTGCCCCGATTTCCAACTCAGGTACTCCGGCTGGAAGCGGGATCGGCCTCGCAAAAGCAGAGAACGTGTTTTTAGGTTTAATGTAGAGCACAGGCCCTTTGGGCGGTTCATTATAAGGAGGATGGTGAACTTGGTCCTTTAACGCTTCCAATGAACCCTTGTAATTTAATAATGTTCCATACACCGTTCCTGTAACCGGAACATCCAGATTCACTTGAGACAACTCACGGCTTTTTCCGTTCAATATGATATTGTGATAGGAGATATCGACCTCTTCTGAAAACTCCGAATCGTCAAGTTTCACCCTTGCCTTTAACATGAACACTCACTCCTCGAGTTATTATAATCATATATGATATCGTATATGATTTAAGGGTAAAATTCAATATTTTTTGAATATTATGTAAATAAATAAATGAAAGAAAAGTAAATGCATCAACACTTTTGAAGGGGTACTTTGAAACTCGGTTAGCAAAGCACCAGGATTGTTGTGTGTTCGTAATCGATTAATCTAATCTATTAAAATATGAGCGTGCAGCTTTTCTGAAACATGTTTGTAAGCAGGTGAATATCAGATATGTGATTTATTTGCTTGTAAGGAGGGCTATAGGTATAATAAGTAGAGTAAATTCCTTAGTAAGTTAAGCTATTTTTGGAGGGAAATTCCGTGAAAATTACAATAAAAGAAGCTAGCAAGTTCGTCGATCAAGAAGTTACGATTGGAGGCTGGCTTGCCAGCAAACGTTCCAGTGGGAAAATTGCCTTCCTTCAAATCCGTGATGGCTCAGGCTTCATACAAGGCGTGGTCGTGAAGGCTGATGTGGGTGAAGAAATTTTTGCCCGTGCGAAATCGGTTTCACAAGAGACATCCTTGTATGTAACGGGTGTCATCCAAAAGGATGAACGTTCGCCATTCGGCTTTGAATTGCAAGTGAAAGATATTGAAATCATCCATGAGTCATTGGATTACCCGATTACGCCTAAAGCCCATGGCCCTGAATTCTTAATGGATAACCGCCACCTGTGGCTGCGTTCAAAACGTCAGCATGCCGTGATGAAGATCCGCAATGAAATCATCCGTGCTACATATGAATTTTTTAATGAAGAAGGATTCGTCAAAGTCGATCCGCCGATTTTGACTGGAAGCGCCCCAGAAGGAACAAGTGAATTATTTGCGACTAAATATTTCGATGAGGATGCATACCTTTCACAAAGCGGTCAGCTTTATATGGAAGCGGCAGCCATGGCGCTTGGAAAGGTATTTTCCTTCGGTCCTACTTTCCGCGCTGAAAAATCCAAAACAAGGCGTCATTTGATCGAATTTTGGATGATTGAACCGGAAATGGCCTTCACGGAATTTAAAGAAAACCTTGAAGTTCAGGAGCAGTTCGTTTCTTTCGTAGTGCAGTCGGTATTGAAGAATTGCAAGCTTGAACTGAATACCTTAGGCCGTGACACGGCAAAACTTGAACAAATACAAGCTCCTTTCCCAAGGATCACGTATGATGATGCAATTAAATTCCTTCATGAACAAGGTTTCGAAGATATAAAATGGGGGGATGATTTTGGAGCTCCTCATGAAACAGCAATTGCTGAAAGTTATGATAAGCCGGTTTTCATCACGCATTATCCAACCAAGATCAAACCATTCTATATGCAGCCAGCCCCTGATAGGGAGGAAGTCGTCCTCTGTGCAGATTTGATCGCCCCTGAAGGGTATGGGGAAATCATTGGCGGCTCGGAGCGGATTCATGATCAAAAGTTGCTTGAACAGAGAATAAATGAGCATGGCTTGAGCGAAGATGCATACAAATGGTATATGGAATTAAGGAAATACGGCTCTGTGCCACATTCAGGCTTCGGCTTGGGATTGGAACGCACAGTTGCCTGGATTAGCGGTGTGGAGCATGTCCGGGAGACGATTCCGTTCCCTCGTCTGTTAAATCGATTATATCCATGATTTCATGAAGATGCGGTTATCTTGTCATTTTGGCAGATAACCGTTTTTTGTTAAAATTATAAACTTATTCGCAGAGCCGTATTCATGTTATACTGAAAACGAGGTGTCCAAAAACATGAATAAAGAACATTTATATGCGTGGTTTAAGGAAGGAACGATAACGATTCCATCCTTTTTGCTGACTAACTATAAGACAATGGGACTTAATGAACAAGAAATGGTCCTATTATTACAAATGCAAAGCTTCATCGATAAAGGTAACCATTTTCCTGCACCGTCCCAGATATCCGATCGAATGACCTTGCAGGAAACGGAATGTTTGTTCTTGATTCAACGATTGGTCCAACGGGGTTTCGTCCAAATGGCGGTTGAAGAGAATCAGGATATCGGCCAAGAAAAATACTCGCTGGCGCCACTTTATGAAAAAATGATGGACTGTTTCCTGAAAACGCTGAAGCAGGCAGAGTCAGCGGAGCAGCAAAAAGCGGAGGAGAGCTTATATACGATTTTCGAACAGGAGTTTGGCCGCCCTTTATCTCCATTTGAATGTGAGACATTGGCCATGTGGATGGAGGATGATCACCAACCTGAAATTATCAAGTCGGCCCTTAGGGAATCGGTCATTTCCGGAAAGTTGAATTTCCGCTACATTGACCGGATCTTGTTCGAGTGGAAAAAGAATGGGATAAAAACTTTGGCACAGGCAAGGGAGCAAGGACAAAAGTTCAGGGTTCATCAAAAGAGGGAACGTAAGACCGAAGCAGCTCAACCAATTAAAGATGTGCCCTTTTATAATTGGCTCGAACAGTAATGCAATGAAGGAGAACGAACATGTTGAACAAAGCTCAAATTCGATTTTGTCTGGATAAAATGGGAGAACTGTTTCCGGACGCCCATTGTGAGCTGAATCATTCCAATCCATTTGAATTGGTGATTGCCGTTGCACTGTCAGCTCAATGTACGGATGTATTGGTCAATAAAGTCACGAAGGATTTATTTCAAAAATATAAAACGCCTGAGGATTACATAAGCGTTCCGATAGAAGAGCTGGAAAATGACATTCGCTCCATCGGTTTGTTTCGTAACAAGGCTAAAAATATTCAAAAGCTTTCGCGCATGCTTATCGAAGATTACGGCAAGGTGGTGCCACGTGACCGCGATGAGCTAGTTAATTTACCAGGCGTTGGCAGAAAGACGGCGAATGTGGTCGTATCCGTTGCCTATGATGTGCCGGCGATAGCAGTAGATACGCATGTAGAGCGCGTTTCAAAGCGCTTAGGATTTTCCCGCTGGAAGGATAGCGTTTTGGAGGTAGAAAAAACATTGATGGCTAAAATTCCGATGGATGAATGGTCGGTTACGCATCATCGCCTCATCTTCTTTGGACGGTACCATTGCAAAGCCCAGTCGCCAAAATGCGAAATCTGCCCGCTTCTTGAATTATGCCGTGAAGGAAAAAAACGAATGAAAAGGAAAGAGGCCAAGTGACGCATCACGTTTTGTTAAAGGTGCCCAAGGAATTGGATCATCCTTTATTTTTCCCTGAAAAGGAAATCGTTTTGGTTAAAGAACAGTATGCAGGCTGGAGTGAGGAAATCCCATTTGAGGCGTTTCCATATGAGTGCCTTCATTTTAATGATGTTGCTTCATATACTCCTTGGAAAATGGGGGCCGGGCATGTAAGGGAAGTAGTGGCAAAATGGAAGCGAATCGATTCTGAATGCAGATTGTTATTTTCAGAACGGAAAGCCGGACAGACATTAGAACTCATGAAGCGGGGCATTGCCTTATTTTTGGCAGCGATCTTCTGGCTGCATGGCAGGCCTGTGATGCTGAATGTCTGGCAGGAGCAACTGAAGTCCTTTCCTACAACTCCGGTAAACACGGCAGAAAGGCTTGCCTTCATCCTTTCTCGACCGGCTTTCTTTCCTTCATATAGACAGCTTAGCGAGTTGTTCCAGGAATTTGAGAAACAATATATTAAATACTTGATAAAACATAATCATGACAAAAAAAACGTCTGAGCGAATGCTCGACGTTTTTTTGTTTGATGCTACCGCCGCTTATTTCCATTAAGCTTTCGCAGCAGGTGCTCCCTTTCCAGCTTGTTCAACAAAGGTGTGATGATCTGAAGGGAGAAGGGCCAGCTTCGGCAATACACGAAAAGAATCGCCTAAGTGAAAGCTTTGAAGTGAACCCAACAAGTTGGATTTTTCGTCTATCGTATAAGTAGCCAAAAAAACTGCACCTCCAATTGTTAGATGTTGTCTAACAATTGGGGTGCAGTTCACTTAGGCGGTTCTTTTTAGTTAGCCATTATTACCGTTGTTCTTGTCTTTATCTTTTTCTTTTTCTGGATCAGGGTTTTCAGCGGGTTTATCTTCTTCCACCGTACCAGGGTCGGTGCCGCTATTCCCATCCTCAACATTATCATCATCATTGTTCCCTTTTCCGTCATCAGGATTGTTTCCATTACCATTATCCGTGTTGCCATCACCGTTATTATCGGTGTTTCCGTTATCTGTATCGCCATTGTTGTTTTTATCTTCATCCTGCTTATCTTCTTCGCCTTCAGCAGGGTTTTCTTGATCCGGATTTTCACCTTGGGCAGGATCTTCAATCTCCTCATCCGTACCTTCCGGCTCTTCCGCTTCTGCAGGAATTTCAACGGAGGTGCTGGCAGGGTCACTTTGCTGGCCATCCGCCAATGCTACCACGGAGAAGGTATACTTACTTCCCGGAGTTGGATTCGGGATCTTCAAACTCGTATCCTTCGATTTCTTCAATACACTTTGTGCACCGCCATCAACGGACATGTTCACCTCGAATTGTGTATCTCCATCATCTTTTGGATATGCCCATGATAAGTTAATCTCATTGCTTTCCTGGTTGTATGAAGCACTTATGCTAGGTTTGTTGATTTTTTCATATTCTGTCGTAACTTTTGTCGGCTCATGACCTTTAACATAATACTCATAACTGATTTTACTGCTCGGTGTATAGGCATTGGCTTTAACCGCTGGGTTAGAACCTTTTATGACGCCAACCTTCACAACGCTATCCGGCTGTTCGAAGTCCTTGGTCGCTTTTGTTTGCGCCATGTGCGCCATCAAATTCTTAAAAATCGCCTTAGGGATTCTTTGTGATGAATCGCCGAGGTATTCCAATTTTTTACCTGAAGCATTATCATAGCCAGCCCACACCGCGACTGTATAATTGGTTGTATAACCCGCCATCCAGCTGTCTTTTACACCGGAAGAGGGGATATTGTTAGCTGCACGCTGTTCAGGCGTGAAATTGGTGGAACCCGTTTTACCGGCTACAGGCAGACCAGGAATGTTCGCTAGTCTTCCCGTTCCATAAGCTTCATTCAAGACGCTTTTCAGCATATCCGTCACGATGAAAGCAGTGGAGTCTTTCATGACCGGTTTCGATTCTGTCTTGTTCTTGATGGTCGTTTTGTCACGCAAAACAATCTTTTTCACACTATGCGGTTGATTATAAGTACCGTTGTTTCCGAATGAGCTGTATGCCCCGGCAAGTTCAAGGGTCGATACGTCCTTGCCGCCGCCAAGTGCAGCTGATTCCGTAATTTCCTTATCGAAAGGAATGCCGAGATCAACGGCAAAATCACGTGCCCGGTCCAATCCGACTTCCTGAAGTGTTTTCAGGGCTGGGATATTCAATGACCGTGCCAGTGCTTCGCGAATCGTTACCGTGCCATAATGGCGTCCAGATGCATTTTTCAGCGGTGTTCCGTTGCTATATGAATATTCCTCATCTTTGATTTGTTGGTAGGTGGACCAATTCAAATATTCAACAGCCGGGCCGTAGTCCAATATCGGCTTGATGGTCGAACCAGGTGAACGCTTGGCATCCGTGGCATAGTTCCAGCCGCGTTTGACCGTCGTGTTCCTGCCGCCGCCTACTGCTTTGATTTCACCGGATTGCGTATCCAGTAAGGTTATTCCAGCTTGAAGATCTTTACTTGGATAATTGATGATTTCATCACTGTTCAACATTTTGTAGACATATTCCTGGGCATCTTTATCGATCGTCGTTTGAATTTCCAAACCATCGGTAAAGACGTTATAGTCACCCATCTCACCGACTTCTTCAATGACTAAATCGATGAATGCATCGTAAGCGGTCGTATCGATTTGGCTTTTATCGATTTCCTGCAATCCTTCTTTAATATCGATGCTTTGTGCATCCTTCATTTCCTTTTCGGTGATATAGCCATGTTTATTCATTAAATGAAGGACGATATCACGCCGTTCTTTCGCCCGTTCCGGATATTTATATGGATCATATCGGCTTGGGCTTTGCGGTAACCCGACAAGCATCGCCGCTTCGTTCAATTTCAATTTGTCCAGATCTTTTCCATAATAAGTGCGGGAAGCGGTAAGGATTCCATTTGCACGGTTAGCGAAGAAAATCTTATTCACATACATTTCGAAGATTTCTTCTTTTGTATATTTCCTTTCAAGCTGGATGGATAGCCACATTTCCTGGACTTTCCTTTTGATGGTCTTATCAGGCGTTAAATAGGAACGCTTGATGACCTGCTGGGTCAATGTACTTGCACCCTCCGAGCCGAATCCATTTTTGACGTTGGCAATGACGGCACTGCCCAGTCGCAGGAAATCGACCCCGTGATGCTTGTAAAAACGAGAATCTTCCGTTGCCAGGAAGGCGTGTTCGACAAGGTCGGGTATGTCTTCATAATTGACAAAGTCCCGGTTTTCGGTACCGACTTCGGCTAGTAATTTACCATTTTCATCAAGTATTTTGGATGTGACCGGATCTTTCAATAGCTTTTCATCGAGTTTTGGAGCATCGCTTATGAAATAAGCCAATGCCGCGCCCCCCGTCACCAATCCGATAATCCCGATTGTAACAAGTATAAGGAAAATGCGCTTAAGCATGTTGGTTGACGTCTTAGGGCCTTTTTTGGGGCTCTTCTTTTGAGACTGACCCTGCTTTCGGCGCTCTTCCCTAGTATTATATTTTTCAGCCATTACAGCTAACCTGCCTTTCTAAAAAAAACTAAAAATTTTCTGCGATAAGCAAATCTACTACTTTAATATAGTCAATTCTCGGTTGAAAGCCAAGAGTAATCTTCTTTGAACAGTTTTCAACCTCTTTTAGAGTAATGGATTTGCGTCCGCCATCTTTCATTCTCTGCCAATAAAAACTCAACTGACCAGAACTCATCAAGTATATGTCATCCATTGCGGAGAATCGGATGATCACAAAGGCAATTCCACCATGCTGGACGATGTGTTTCATATGTTCAATTTGATGGTCATGAAAGTTTTTGAGGGGGAAGGAACTGCTGTTTTTCGTTTCCTTTGCCTCGAAATCAATGTACCTTCCTTTATAAACACCGTTGTAATCAGTGGTCGATGCTTGTTTGAAGTAGGCTTCCTTAATGACTGCTGCGCTTCTCTTCGGATAGTGGACATCGACAATTTGGATGGGTGTCGGTTTTTTATGGATGACGGCAATGCCGTTTGCCAAATAATACTTGTTGGTTTCGTTCAAATCATCTTCCAATGTTTTTCCCCGGTTGCTATAACTGATTTTTTTAAGTGGGCTTTTTTTTTCTTCCATAGCCTGCGGTATGAATCTTCGTCCATTGGGATAATGAAATGCCACTTTTACCCCTCCTTTTTTTCACTTATCTATATTAGCAAAAAAAGTATCCAAAATGTGAATAAAAAGAATTGTTTCTTAGAACGATAGGGTTTAAATACACTGATATGCCACAATTCACACGTTTAAGGAAGGGTTGGTTCCAAGATGAATCATCTGTCAAAGACGGAAAAGCAATTGCTTCGTTCGATAAGAAAGCAAACAGCAAAAGCGAATAGTGATAATATATCAAGAACGAAGGCTTATGAACAATTTTTTAGGAAACATCCAGAAATACAATGGGCATTCCTGGCTGGGATGGTCTCCAGGAATGCAGGCTGGAATATGTGTGATCTGGAAGGAATTTGGTTTTCCCGACTGCTTGGTCGTAAGTACAGGCGGCACTTGTTCCTGACATATGAAGAAGCGAATTGGAGAATATTTCAAGATGCATTTCCGCAATTACTTCTTTATCATTATTCGACGAGATACGGTCGCCCTTTGTTTCATTTAGGCAGATTTTTTTTCATTACCCAATTCATGACAAAAGCTTGGAACGCTTTTTGGAAACAGGGAAATCGCGAGAATTTGGTCACGGCCCTCATAATAAACGAACAAAATATCATTGAAAAACCAGTCATTAAAAAACAATCATTCGTTTTTCATTCTTTATTATTTTTCCTTCAGGACTGGATGCATTTTAGCACGGTGCTTTTTCCGACGTGCACTGGTGTGCTGTATGGCTCGTCCGTTTCTCATTTTAGAAATATCGATGAAAGGATTAAATTGGGGAAAAGGTTGGCAGGACTCCTGTTTTCCGAAGAATTGTTTCCTCTATTTTTAGAGTTTTCCTGCAGGACCGAGCCGACAGGGGCTAGATTTGATTATGAACAATATCGGAAAAAACCAAGGCGGCGAGAAACGCCGATGCTGCGAAAAGTTTATCCGGTCATTTCCCATAAAGTAGAGAAGACGGAACAGTGGGATAGGTATAGAAGGGTAAGAAGGAAGTGGTTGACTGAACCGGAGTGGGAAGAAAATCCGCAATTGACCGAATGGTATGACCATAAGCAGAAACAGCTTCACATAGCTGTATTGGTGAAGGATTGGCTGGGCTTCATTAGGAAGTAAACAGGGAAGGCAACGTATAAAGCCTTCCCTGTTTGTGGCATTAGCCTTTATTTGTTACGTAGAGGGATGGTTTTTCCCGCTAAGCTTCGGGTTGCCGGTCCCAGCTTTTTTGGAGGGCGGCTTTTGTCGTTTTTCGTATTCTTGCTCTTTGCTATCATTCGACTGCATGAAATCACCTCCTATCTGTATTTTTGTTTAAAAGTCCGATCTTCATTCTGCCATTGTTGTCGAAGGGCATAATAAATTAAGCGAATTCCACTTTCTTTGCCGATTCGCTTCTAGTTTTGTCAGTCATGAAGGGCTTTAAGATAAAAAAAAGAATAGTACAGGTAAAGAATGGGAGGGATCAGCATGGTCAATAAAAGTGTAGCAACAGAGGAAATATTGAGGATGATAGCTGAGATCAGTACCAGCCTGGATCGCTTGGAACTTTCTTATGGTGAAACCATCAATACTGTACGGTGCAAACTATGGGCAGAGCAATATACATTGGTGAATGACGCCCAGGAGGCCATAGACAAAGCCGAGGATTATTGGGTGAATACGGCGGATGACCGCTCCTTTTCCTTCGTTACGGAAAAATCAGTGAATAAACGCATGCTTTTGGCTGAGGTTCAGGCGTAAGGCAGGGAATTTCAATTTTTTCTTGTTCTGGATTATACTTAGGGGAAAATGTCCGGAGGAATCCATTGTGGAAAAAGAAAAGCTGCAACGATTAACAGATCAATTAATAAAATTTACGGCAAGAGCGAACGATATCTATGAGGAAGTTCGTGAAGCTGGAAAAGAAAAAGATTTCTTTTCAGAAGTTAAGCCATTTGCAGATCAAGTAAGGGAAGCGTGCATCGAATGGGAAACTGGTATGAAGGAATGGATGGAGGAAACTGGATTTAAGCACCTTTTCCCCGAGCAAATCGAACAAACTGCCCATAATCTATCCGATGTAGCCGTTCAGGCGTTTTTCCCGAAGACTAGCTATAAGCGGTTCAAAAGTCATGTCCAATCCGTCGAATTCATTTTGCATAATGTGAAAACCGAAATCGCACGGATCTTATCATAAAAAACACCTACACTTTATCACCTCTTTTTTCATATAATATTAGAACCATGTAATGAAAAAAGAGGAGGGCTCATTGAAAATGATGAGATCCGGTTTTAACCAATTCTCCCCAGATCAAGGACAGTATCCCCATTCCCAGCCGGAATATGGCGGTGGATACCAGCAGTCCATGCAGTATCCCTTGCACCATGACCAGGCCCATGATGGGTTCAATCCACCCTATCCCCACAATCCGGAGGGCTATACGATGCCATATCCTGATCCTTATCAGCAGGGGGCTTATCACCCTTTTCAGCCAATGCAGCAGCCGGCAATGCCTGTAAGTGCGCAACAGCCGGGCAACAGTGTCATGCAGCCAATGTCCCCAATGCCGCAAATGCAGCCAATGCAGCAGCCAGCACCACAAGTGCCGTACAATCCGCAAATGCAAACGAATCATTACAATCAGTATCCACAGCAGCAAGCTTTTAGTCCGTTCGCCAATCCGTTGTTGCCGGCCAAAAGGCCGCCGCAGGGGCAGCAACAGGCCCATAATCCTTATCCGAAGCAGCAGTTCATGCAAAAACCCCAGCCATCAGGCTTTAAATCGGTGATGAACCAATTCAAGACCCAAGATGGCTCCATGGATATAACCAAGATGATGAATACAGCTGGACAAATGATGAATACGGTTTCCCAGGTTTCTTCGATGGTAAAAGGGGTAGGGGGCTTCTTTAAAGCTTAAAATGATAAATAATAACGAAAAAGCAGACTTACAAGTGATCCAGCCACTTTACTAAGTCTGCTTTAAAATTGCCTAATTGATTTCAATTCGATTTCCTCTAATTTTGGGCAGGTGCAGTGTAAGGATGCCGTCGCGATGTCGTGCGGTAACTTGTGCATCATCAATCGGCTTTTGAAAGGTGATGGTGCGTAACATGGTTCCTTTGGCGCCTTCCTTTTGAAACATTCCGTGGGTGCCGGAATGTTTATGATCCTTCCCTGTCTGCCTTGCCGATATGGATACAGCCTGTGTGAGCACATCTATCGATATTTGGCTGCGTGAAATGCCAGGCAGGGTGGCTGTAAGGATATATTCCGAATTCGTTTCTTGTACATCAACCGGAAAGCTGCGTTCTTTAGTGGTACCGAAGAAATCATCCAAAGATTGCAGCATGCCTTTAGGCGGTCTTTCGGAAAACAGCCGATCCATCTTATTGATGAAGTGGGTGAACGGCTCGTTCCGGGTCCTATTATTTTTTCCAGAAGAGGTCATCACGGTGCTCCTTCCTAAAAACTCCTTTGCCTATAGGCTATGTAAGCGGTGGAAATTTGTGAATGCAACGCTGGGTTTTAGATGGCCGGCTATGGGGAATAACGTTATGGAATGAAAATAAAAGGAAATGAGGGTTCGATATGGCAGGAAATAGCAAGCTTTCATACATAGAGACGGGGAAGGGAAATAAAACGTTGCTATTTATCCATGGCTTTTGCGGCAGCCATGAATATTGGAAGGATATCATCTCGAAATTAAAAGATGAATTCCGTATAGTGGCGGTCGATTTACGAGGACATGGCGAAAGTGAGCCGATTTCTGCATCTTTTTCAATCGAAGATATGGCAGATGATCTCGCAGCGGTATTGGAAGACTTGGGAATCGATCAGGTTTATATGTTCGGGCACTCCCTCGGCGGCTATGTTACTCTGGCGTTTGCAGAAAGGTTTCCTGGGAAATTGTCTGGTTTCTCGTTGGTTCATTCCACCGCTTTGCCAGATGATAAAGCTGGTAAAGAAGGCCGTTTAAAATCCATTGAGACAATCGAAGCGAAAGGGGTCCCCGCTTTCGTTGATGGTCTTGTGCCGAAGCTCTTCGCCCATTCTGATGACCCCCGCATTCAATCGGCTAAAGAAATTGGGTATAAAACAAGTGAAGGCGGAGCGATTGGCTCATTACATGCCATGAGGGCCAGAGTGGACAGAAACCACGTACTGAAAGAAACGAAGCTGCCTGTCCTTTTGGTTGCAGGTGAACAAGATAAGATCATATCTGCAGAAAAAACCTTTTCTGTTGAGGGCAGTCATATTCAGAAAGTTACCCTCGAAGGAAGCGGGCATATGGGGATGCTTGAAACTCCAAGAAGATTGGCAGAAGAAATCAGGGAGTTTGCTGAAAAAAATTAATCCATTTGGGTTAGGCAGGAAACGGGAGTGTACCGTTTCCTGTTTTTTTTTTTTAAAAGGAAATAGTTTCCCTTTTGTATAGAACGTTCATTCGGTAGAATAGGATTATGAGGTGGATATATGAAACTGCGAAAAAATTTACAAGAGATCATCACTGATTTAAAAACGAATGAGGATTTTAAGGAGAATATCGTACATTGGCAAGTAATTGAAGCAAAGGGGGCAAGGCAGGTCCCTTTTCCTGGCCGGTTGGACGATAAGATCAAACAGGCACTGACCAAAAGAGGAATCAATGGGCTGTATACCCACCAAGCAACTGCGTTTGAGACTGCGATTGGCGGCAAGAGCCTTGTGGCAGTCACGCCAACGGCATCGGGTAAAACGCTATGCTATAATTTGCCGGTCCTTCAAAAGATCTTGGAAGATGAAAAAGCGAGGGCGCTTTATATTTTTCCGACTAAAGCGCTTAGTTATGATCAAAAAAGCGAATTGAACGAAATGATTCACGAAATGGAAGCTCAAATAAATAGCTATACGTACGACGGAGATACACCTTCCAATATTAGGCAAAAAATACGTCAAGCTGGACATATCGTCATCACCAATCCTGATATGCTTCATTCAGGAATTCTGCCTCACCATACGAAATGGGTCTCCCTTTTTGAAAACCTGAAGTACGTGATTATTGATGAACTTCATATATACCGTGGCGTTTTCGGAAGTCATACGGCAAATGTCATTAGAAGGTTAAAGAGGATCTGCAGCTTTTACGGAAGCGATCCCGTATTCGTCTGTACGTCCGCTACGATCAACAACCCAAAAGAGCTGGCCATGGAGCTTACGGAAACTCCGATGGTCCTAGTCGATAATAATGGGGCGCCGAGCGGGAAAAAACACTTTGTTTTTTACAACCCGCCAATCGTCAATAAACCGCTGAACATTCGAAGGAGTGCGGTTTTGGAGGTCAGGAAGCTGGCAAATGAATTTTTGAAGAATAAAATTCAAACGATCGTTTTTGCCAGGAGCAGGGTTCGTGTAGAAATTCTGCTGACATATTTGCAGGAACTTGTATCCAAGCAGCTTGGGCCGAAATCGATTAGGGGTTATCGCGGCGGCTACCTTCCCACACAGCGCAGGGAAATTGAACAAGGCTTGAGGGATGGGTCCATATATGGTGTGATATCTACAAATGCCCTGGAGCTTGGAGTCGATATCGGCCAGCTACAGGTGTGCATCATGACCGGTTATCCTGGATCGATATCCAGTGCCTGGCAACAGGCAGGCCGCGCAGGAAGAAGGCACGGTGAAGCGCTTATCATTATGGTCGGGAGCTCCAGTGCCCTAGATCAGTACATCGTTCAGCACCCCGATTATTTCTTTAACAGAAATCCGGAAACGGCAAGAATCAATCCAGATAACCTTTTGATCCTGGTGGATCATGTTAAATGTGCAGCATATGAGCTTCCGTTTAAAAAAGGCGATACGTTTGGAAAGGCGGAAATCATGGACGTGCTGGAATTCCTTACCGAAGAAAGAGTCTTGCATCAAAATGGCGACAAATGGCATTGGATGAATGATGCATTTCCAGCAAGCAATATCAGCCTTCGTTCCGCTGCCCAGGAAAATGTCGTGATCATCGATCAAACTAATGCCCCGGGGAATAAGGTCATTGGGGAAATGGATACGTTCAGTGCAATGACCCTTCTTCACGACGAAGCCATCTATTTACATCAGGGCACTCAGTTCCAAGTTGAAAAACTGGATTGGGAAGAAAAGAAAGCTTTTGTACGTGAAGTCAACGTGGATTATTATACGGATGCAAACCTTGCAGTCCAGCTATCTGTATTGGACGTGGATAAACAGCGGATTTTCGCTTCGACCTCAGCAGCCTTCGGGGATGTGGCCATACGGGCGATGCCGACGATCTTCAAAAAAATCAAATTTGAAACGCATGAAAATATCGGTTCTGGCCCAATCACTCTCCCGGAAATGGAATTACATACAAATTCTGCGATGCTATCTATGGAGCCGGATATATTTGAATGGGATGAAAACCGGATCGAGCAGGGAATGGTGGGGGCCTCCCATGCACTGAATTGCATGATCCCCCTTTATGTTATGTGCGACCCCCATGATATTCATGTGTATCCCCAGGTTAAAGCGGCGCATAATGAAAAGCCGACGATTTTTATCTATGATAGTTATCCAGGTGGAATCGGTTTGAGTGATAAAGTATATGAAAATTCTGAGCTCATTCTCCAGGAAACGATCTCGATGATTGAAAATTGCGCGTGTGAAAGCGGGTGCCCTTCCTGTATTGGCACGGAATCTTCAACAAAAAATGCGAAAAGTGATGCCAAAAGGTTATTGGGGCAATTTTGTAAGGAAAAACAATCATAGAGTGCAGTTATTGGTGAAAAGAGGTGTTGTTCATGTCTTTAAAAAATAAATTGAACCGGATGAAAAAACATATGAATTTAGAGCAGGTTAAACCTGCTTTGCCTGTTGAAAATACTGGGAGCGCAGGGGACATTCCTTATTTTGAAAAGTGGATGGAAAACGATACCGTTTCCTATCATTTCGATGATGACCATTGCTTCATAAGGGAGGTCCGTTACCCTTTGGATCATAAACATGGAAAATATGCATTTTCCGAACTGAAAGAGATTGTCAAGGAATGGAATCGAACGCCGCTTTCGCATCCGCTTTCCACCAAGGGAAGGAAAAGTGAAGAGCTTTTTTTCTTCGATACTGAAACGACAGGGCTAGGCGGCGGTACAGGAAATACGATTTTTTTACTCGGCTATGCCTATATTGTAGGGGAAGAGGTGGTCGTGAAGCAACATATCCTGCGGGAGCCAGGCAGTGAAATACCGCTTTATCAAAGCTTCCTTGAAAACATAAATTACGAGACACTCGTTACTTATAATGGTAAGTCATTTGACTGGCCTCAGTTAAAAACGAGGCATACCCTGATTAAGGAACATGTTCCGAAACTCCCTGAATTCGGACATTTCGATTTATACCATGCTTCTAGAAGGCTTTGGAAAAATAAATTGGAACGCGTGAAGCTATCTGCAGTCGAAACGGATATTCTGGGTGTGCATCGGAAAGATGATATTCCTGGATACTTGGCACCGATGATTTATTTCGATTTTGTTGAAAGAAAGAATCCGGAAATTTTATTCGGGATCATGAAGCACAATGAAATCGATGTATTATCTCTGATCACTTTGTATATCCATTTGTCCCGTAAAATTCTCCAACTGGACGGATATACGGAAGAATCCATAGAAATTGCGCGTTGGTTCGATTATTTAGGAAAGAAACAGGAATCCGCGGACGCTTATGAAAAAATCCTCGTCGCAGGTAATGAAGAAGATCGGATTGTGGCCGGCCACGCCCTGGCCTTCCAGAAGAAGAAGCAGAAACAATACATTGAAGCGCTCGACATTTGGAAAGAGGTTGCCTTGAAGGGGGATGACCAATTGAGGGTGGCGGCAAAAATTGAATGTGCAAAGTTATATGAGCATCAGTTCAAGGATGTATCCGCCGCGCTGGAATGCTCTTTGGCTGCAAAGGAAGAGATGGCGGGGGGAGAATATGGTCTTGCTGCCGAAAAGAAGCGGATTGAGCTGGAAAAAAGGATTCGGAGGCTTGAGCAGAAAGAAATAGCCATAGATTTTGCCAATGGTGCAAGAAAATAAGGCTCCGATTAGTCAGGAAAAAAAAGAATACAAATATTGTAGCCGTCAACTATTATGTGTAAAATGGAAAGAGCTGAGGGTTGAAACACCGAGACATTGATTTCACTCCTTGCATCATTTAAATTTGAAAGCGGAGCGGAGAAATGCATAAAACGACTTTATTCCTATTTTTTGTTGTCCTTTGTTTAACAATTGTTTTATTCACATCACTAAAAGGCAGTTTCTACTCCTTTTTGTAAGAAAACTCATCACCTTTAAGGAAATGATTAAGGGTTAGCCATAGTTCAAGATGTGTACGTGGTGTCTGTCACAAAGAGTTTTTTGCCTATTCCCTATAAATAGGTCATTTCATCAGTACACGTCTCCTCTTTTTTTCATAGTCTGTAATGGTAAGACTAAACTTATCAGACGAAAGGGGACGTATTTTAGATGAATTTTCGTAATTGTGGAGGAAACAACTCCAATGTAATGGGAGCTTACGGGAACGCACCAGGAGTAATGGGCGCTTATAACAACAATAACGCCAATGTCATGGGCGTATCAAATAACAACAACGTCATGGGCGTATCGAATAATAATAACGTCATGGGCGTATCAAACAATAATAACTCCAATGTCATGGGTGCCTATTCTCAACCGATGCAATATGGCCCGACGCAAACTTCTCCATCCCAAGTGGCCCCAGCCCAAGTCAATCCAACCAAGCAATATGTTAATACGAATGTTTCGAACACGGTGATTCCTGTTGTTCATCCATCACATACTACAACGGTCAACAAACATGTGAACACGTATAAGCATTACTTCCCGCATACACAATCCGTGGTGAATGAATGCTATACCCAAAACTTGATTTGTGGAAAACCGCACAACCCGTGCTGTCCGCCTAGACATTTCGGATACTGATAAATAAGGGCTCTTAGCCCTTATTTTTTTCATACATAATCATAAAAGAGGGAGTTTGGCCAAGCGATGAAGGTTTTATATTTAACCGGCTACAAGGCGTTTGAATTCGGGATATTCAAAAATGACCATGAGGCCGTGAAATATATAAAGAAAGCCATTGAGCAGCGTCTGCTGCCAATGGTGGAAGATGGTCTCGAATGGGTGATCATATCCGGACAATTAGGCACCGAGCTTTGGGGAGCCGAAGTGGTATTTGCCCTGCAGGAGGAGTATGATCAGCTTAAATTAGGCGTGCTTACACCCTATCTGAAACAGGAAGAATCATGGAACGAGACCAATCAGGAATATTATCGGTCAATAGTGGCCCGTGCCGATTTCGTCGATTCCATCTTCCATAAACCGTATGAAGGTCCCCAGCAACTAAAAATCAAAAATAAGTATATGGTCCATAAAAGTGATGCGATGCTCATCATATTTGAAGACGAAAAAGATGGATCAGCCAAATACCCATATCAAGAAGCATTAAAAAAAGCGGAAAATCAATCATATCCCATCTATCAGGTAAACTTCGATGACCTGCAAATGGCCGCGGAAGAGAGCACGTGGTCGGAGGAGTGACGGACCGAAAATTTTATCGATTAAAAGTTGTTTCTGGAAGCCATTCATATTATGATGAAATTTAGATAGAGATTCATGGGAGTACATAGCGTGCACGTAAGCATTATTCAATTATCAGTGTGTTTCGTTGACAAACCCAGACAGATTTGAAAAAATAATAAAAAGTCGATTGTATTGGCGAAAGTATTGAGGTGAGTCTTATGCTATCCGATAAGATAAAATTAACGGCTAAGGATATTCTTGAGAAGGATTTTAAAACAGCCATGCGCGGTTATAAGCCTGAAGATGTAGATCAATTCCTGGATCTGATCATTAAAGATTATGAAGTGTTCCATCAGGAGATTGAAGATCTTAAACAAGAAAATCTCAAATTAAAAAAACATGCCGAAGAAAGTACAAAACGTCCCAACCAACCTGCTCCCAGTGCAACACCGGGAACCACTAACTTTGACATCCTGAAACGGCTATCCAATTTGGAAAAGCACGTTTTTGGAAACAAGCTTTTTGATTGATTCCTTTTTTAAAAAAGAAAATGATCTTGGTATTGTGTTTTAATGGTTAATGAAGTATAATCAATGATGTTATGTTAACGTTTGGGTAATTGCTGCTGCATTTTTTTGCAGTAGAGGAAAGTCCATGCTCGCACGGACTGCGATGTCCGTAGTGTTCGTGCCTGGCGAAAAAATAAGCTTGGGCAGCAGTCTAGGATTGCTGACGGCTGGGAAAATGCCTAAGTCCATTGGATATGGCATGACTACCTATAAAAGTGCCACAGTGACGGAGCCTTTACAGAAATGTAAAGGGTGGAACGAGGTAAACCCCACGAGCGAGAAACCCAAATTAATGGTAGGGGCGCTTTCTTCCTTGGAATTGAACGAGGAGAAGGACAGAAGCCAAGCTTCTGTAGATAGATGATTACCGCCGAAGTACGAGACGTGAGTCGCTTGCAGTACTGAGGAACAAAACATGGCTTACAGAACGTTATCATATTATATCAAAAGCACAGCTCTCCTTTTAAAAGGAGAGTTTTTGTTTATGAAACAGCCATTTGCTAAAAAGTGGACGGATTCCAAAATTACTCGTTATCCAATCCTGCTCTGTGTTACACTATGTACTTGACGTGTTTTGGGATCACGATTCACAAATGGGATTTTTTCATTCGTTGTATGCTTGAAAAGCGCGGGAAAGTTAAGCAATTCCATGTTTTTGGGCATCCTCTATAAATAAGGGTTCAACAGCTAGTGCATAAAGGAGTTATGAATGGGTGGTATTTGCTCTGCATGAATACCTTCATTTCCTCTTTGGAGGAGTGCAAGCTTGACCAGTCGATACATAGAAGAAATGAAAGTGTCAAATGGCACGCAAACACGAATGCTAAGCGAATAAAAAAAGGTATTGCTTGTATTGAAATTGAAGGCCGTGAAGGCGGCATTGATTTGAATTAATGGAAAGAAGGTGCAAGACCAATGAAACAATTCGATATTATCGCGACTTCCGCAATGGGATTGGAATCAATCGTTGCAAAGGAAGTCAGGGATTTAGGTTACGATTGTCAGGTTGAAAATGGAAAGATCATGTACAAAGGCGATCAGTCTGCGATTGCCCGCTCCAATTTATGGCTTCGGAGTGCTGATAGGGTCAAAATAAAAGTCGGTGAATTTAAAGCATATTCCTTTGATGAATTGTTTGAAAAAACGAAAGCCTTGAATTGGGAAGATTATTTGTCTGCAGATGTCGAGTTCCCTGTAAGCGGAAAATCAGTCAAGTCACAGCTTTACAGCGTGCCTGATTGCCAGGCTATCGTCAAAAAGGCGATCGTTGACAGATTGAAAAGCAAATATAAGCAAGTTTCCTGGTTTGCCGAGACTGGCCCGCTGTTCAAAATTGAGGTATCGATCTTGAAAGATGTTGTGACGCTTACGATGGACACCTCAGGTGCAGGCTTGCATAAGCGAGGCTATCGGACCGGGCAGGGGGAAGCGCCCCTCAAGGAAACCTTGGCTGCGGCCTTAATCATGCTGACCAATTGGAAACCGGATAAGCCATTCATAGATCCGTTTTGTGGATCGGGAACGATTCCAATCGAGGCAGCCTTGATCGGGCAGAATATAGCCCCTGGCTTCAATCGGGAATTCGTTGCCGAAACCTGGTCGTGGATGGAAGCTAAGGTCTGGGATGACGCGAGGGATGAAGCGGAGGACTTAGCAAATTATGATCAGCATTTGGATATAACAGGCTGTGATATAGACCATCGGATGGTTGATATCGCGAAAGCCAATAGTTTCGAGGCAGGTTTGGGGGATTTGATTGAGTTCAAGCAAATGCAGGTGCGGGATATTTCGACGAGGAAAGAGTTTGGCGTCATTGTCGGTAACCCGCCTTACGGTGAGCGGCTTGGGGAGAAAAAAGCGGTCGAACAGATGTATCGTGAAATGGGCCAAGCCTTCAAGAAGCTTGATACCTGGTCGGTATACATGATCACTTCCAACCCGGACTTCGAACAGCATTATGGTAAACCAGCAACTAAAAAAAGGAAATTGTTTAACGGCTTCATCCGGGCCGACCTTTATCAGTATTGGGGAAAACGCCCGCCAAGACAGCCTCGCGTCGAAGGATAGGTCCAATATAATGGAACATTTTGAATAATCAGGACGTTTTATTCATAATAGGTTCCAGTCTTGCTTATCATTTCCTTTTCTGTTATTCTAATAATGAATTATTTTTGTTCAGATTTAAGGAAAACCTTAATGTGCAATGAGCAAGGATAGTAATATAATGTGTGGAGAACACACTAGGAGGCAACAAAAATGGAACAAGGTAAAGTAAAATGGTTTAACGCAGAAAAAGGTTTTGGCTTCATCGAACGTGAAGGTGGAGACGATGTATTCGTACATTTCTCAGCTATTCAAGGCGAAGGTTTCAAAACACTTGAAGAAGGCCAAGATGTTACATTTGATGTTGAACAAGGTCAACGTGGACCACAAGCATCAAACGTAAACAAAGCTTAATTCAACCCTATAGCAGGTACAGACAGGCTCTGATAAGAGCCTGTCTTTTATTTTTAATTGGATCCGTAGCGTAACATTCCTGGTATATTGGTAATTGCCTTGACTATTGATGTGTAATAAAGGATAATATACTTTTGCTTAAGATCATTATTGTACGGATTAGTTTATTTATGATAGATAAAAGGGGAGACCAGGATGCTTAAAACACTGCCTTTTTCGGTAACGAAGGAAGATTCTTTTTACGATAAGCTTTCAGAATGGATCGGTGATGTCTTTTACGATATTCTTCCCGAAAAAGGATTTGAGCTGCGTGATGAACAAATCTTCATGGCTTTTCAGTTGGAAAAAGCCTTTAAAGAAAAGAATGTAAGTTTTGCTGAAGCAGGTGTAGGGACCGGTAAGACCTTGGTCTATTTACTATATGCGATTTGTTATGCAAGATATACGAATAAACCGGCAATTATTTCGTGTGCGGATGAAACTCTGATAGAACAGCTTGTGAAAGAAGAAGGCGATATAGAAAAAATTAAAAATGCCTTGGGAATCGAAGTGGACGTCCGCCTTGCCAAATACCACGATCAATATGTTTGCCTAAAGAAATTGGAACATGCGGTCAATCATGAAGACTCTGAGGGAATAGATCAGCTTTATGATGAACTCCCTAAGTTTGTCCATGACAATTCATCCATGAATGCCTATACAGCATACGGGGATCGTAAACAATACCCCTATTTGAATGATGAAGATTGGTCCAAAGTCGGCTGGGATCAGCTTCAAAACTGTTTCACTTGTGATAAACGGCATCGCTGCGGCCAGACGTTATCCCGGGATCACTATCGCAAATCAAGCGATTTGATCATTTGTTCTCATGACTTTTTCATGGAGCATGTATGGACAAAAGAGAAACGGAAGCGTGAAGGGCAATTGCCGTTACTGCCGGAGCATAGCTGTGTCGTTTTTGATGAAGGCCACCTGCTGGAGTTTGCTGCCCAAAAAGCGTTGACATATAAAGTTGGCGAACAAACGCTTGCTTCTGTATTGGAATTGCTGACAGGCAATCAGGTTCGTGAAGAAACGCTATACATCATCGAGGACTTGATTGACATCAATGAGGAATTTTTTGATTTGCTCGATGATAAAGCGATTCATGTCACCGGATCTAATCGCTATGAAATTCCCATGTCCAAACAAATAACGAGCTTCGCTCAAAAGCTTCAAAAAAAGGTCGAAGAGTTGGAGGAGAGCCTCGTTTTTGAAGCCGAAATGTACACGATTAATGACTATGACCTAAAAGTGACGGAGGAATATTTAGAGCAGCTTGGCTATTCACTTTCTTTGTTCGTTAAGGATGAACAGGCCGTTTCCTGGTTTGAAGAAAATGAAATGACGAAGACATTGGTCATCATGCCAAGGATGGTACAGGACATCCTGTCTGAACAAGTATTCTCTAAAAAGATTCCGTACATTTTCTCATCAGCGACTTTATCGGATAACAAATCGTTCCAATATATTGCTGATAGCTTGGGAATCGAAAAGTATGACAGTTTCTCTGTGGAGTCACCATTCGAATATGATGAAGTCATGAAAATGAACATGCCTATCTTTGAAAATGGAGACCAAATGGCAAAACTTCAGTACACGATAAAGACGATAGAGGAAAATGAAGGACGTACGTTGGTGTTATTCCATTCTAAAGAAGAATTGCAATGGTTCAAGGATCATTGTCCTGAATCCGCTTATCCGTTTTATTTTGAAGGAGAAGCGGAAATCAGCGATCTTGTTAAAAAGTTTCAAGAAGATGAGCACTCTTCTCTATTCTCCTATCATTTATGGGAAGGTTTGGATGTACCGGGACAATCTCTGCAAAATGTCGTAATACATTCCTTGCCATTCCCTCCGCTTGATCCAGTGTTTGAAGCTAAACGGAATTCGGTTTCCCATCCATTCGAGGAAGTCGATCTTCCGTACATGCTTCTTCGCCTGCGTCAAGGAATAGGACGCTTGATCAGGACGAGCAATGACTCTGGAACCGTTCAGATTTTGACGGAAAAAAATCTTGAGGAACAGGTGAAAGATAAGATCATGTCGGTTCTTCCGGTTACGCTGTAAACCGTATATCAGTATAGAGCCCAAGGGGATAAGCTCCCTTGAGCTCTTTTTTTTACTGGTAGTTCTGAGATGAAAGAGTTTAGTATAATATGGTAAAGTGTAGTTGGAAGGAGCAGTGCATATGATTAAAAAGGGTATTGAACCGATAGAAAAAGAATTTATAGAGTATGTGAAGAAAATTGCGGCCTATAAGGAGGCACTGGCGTTAATTTTTTGGGATTTGCGCACAGGTGCCCCGAAAAAAGGGGTAGAGCAGCGATCAGAAGTGATTGGGGTAATTTCTTCAGAGGTTTTCAATATGAGTACAAGTAAAGAGATGGAATCCTTTATAACAGAACTTGCAATGAGTGAAGCGCACTTGAGCGAAACGACCAATAAAATGGTGCAAGAATGTAAAAAGGAGTTTGATAGAAATAAAAAGATTCCTGCTGATGAGTACAGGGAATTCGTGATTCTGCAATCCCGCTCTGAAAGTGCATGGGAAGAGGCAAGGGAAAAAGCGGATTTTTCGTTATTTCAACCGTATCTAGAGCAAATTGTTGCTTATACGCGTAAGTTCGTGGAGTATTGGGGCTATGAGGGACAGAAATACAATACCCTATTGGAAATGTATGAGCCAGGCGTAACCGTAGATATACTTGACGAGGTATTCAGTGAACTCCGTGCGAGTATCGTGCCTCTTGTAAAGCAAATCGCCTCAAGCGAACATCAGCCAGAAACGTCATTCCTTTATGATACGTTCCCAAAAGAAAAACAGCATCAATTGAACCTAGCCGTTTTAGAGCAGCTAGGATACGATTTCAAAGCTGGCAGGTTGGATGAAACCGTTCATCCTTTTGCGACTGGAATCAATCGGGGCGATGTCCGGGTGACGACCCGCTACGATGAGAATGATTTCAGGGGCGCCATCTTTGGTACGATCCATGAATGCGGACATGCCATTTATGAGCAGAATATCGCGGAGGAGTTAACCGGAACGCTGCTTGATGAGGGGACATCAATGGGGATCCATGAATCTCAATCATTGTTTTTCGAGAATTTCATTGGCCGGAACTACAGCTTCTGGAAGAATAAATATTCCCTTCTGAAAGAATTTGCTCCCGAGCAATTCAATGATGTAACGCTTGATGATTTTTACCGCGGCATTAACGAATCGAAGCCATCGTTCATCCGCATCGAAGCAGATGAGCTTACATATCCCTTACACATCATGATACGGTATGAGCTGGAGAAAGACCTGTTTAATGGAGAACTTGAAGTGAAGGACTTACCTAAAGTCTGGAATGAAAAATATAACGAATATTTAGGAATCATGCCTGAGAATGACGCCATGGGTGTATTGCAAGATGTACATTGGTCAGACGGCAGCTTTGGGTACTTTCCGTCATATGCATTGGGATATATGTACGCTGCCCAAATCAAGCAGTCCATGCTGAAGGATTTGCCTGATTTTGATGACTTGTTGGAAGCTGGCAACATTGACCCCATCAGGAAATGGCTGAATGATAAGATCCACAAATACGGCAAAACAAAAAAACCTCTGGAGATTTTGGAAGAAACGACAGGAGAAGGATTGAATGTCCAATATTTGATCCGGTACCTTGAAAGCAAATACAAGGATGTATACAAAATCCAATGATTTCAGGAAGACCTTGGTAAAATGCCAAGGTCTTCACGTATTTGAAGCTTCAGATGTAATATGTTGATTATCAAATATCATAATATTCTAAAAACGCGAATGATTTTTTGGCATTTTAATTGAAAGTTCGGTTTTTATTAAAAATTCCTTTTCAAATTAAAGCAGCGTTGTTATAATTCATATATTAATAAAAGTATAAAGTTTCACTCGTATAATCGCAGGAATATGGCCTGCAAGTTTCTACCGAATTACCGTAAATGATTCGACTATGGGTGAGTAATAGATTCTGTTGCATAAATGGAAGGCTTTTGCTGATTCATTTTTCATGTATGCCCAGGAAATATTGCTTCACTCCAACAAAGTGCCGCAATGTTTCCTGGGCTTTTTTATTTGCCGGGAAACAAGGCACGGTTTATGGGTCAATAAACATCCAAAACTGGGAGGAACCTTCATGCAACTTTTAAAGGAAAAAATCTTGTCCGAGGGCCAAGCTTTATCTGAAGACATATTGAAAGTGGATTCATTCTTGAATCATCAAATGGATCCTATGCTAATGAAAGAAATCGGTAAGGAATTCGCCAAGCGCTTTGAACAAAAGGAAATAACGAAGGTGCTGACCATAGAATCTTCAGGCATTGGACCTGGATTGATGGCAGCCTTGGAATTGGAGGTCCCGCTAATCTTTGCGCGCAAACGTAAATCGCTTACTTTGACCAACGATTTAGTGACTGCTTCTGTCCATTCTTTTACAAAACAAGAAACCAATACAATCACGGTTTCCAATAAATATATTGAAGCTGGCGATAAGGTTTTGATTATCGATGACTTCCTTGCTGTCGGCCAAGCAGCTAGAGGCTTGGTGGATATTTGCAGTCAGGTTGGTGCAGAAGTGGCAGGCATCGGCATCGTTATTGAAAAAGCCTTCCAAAGCGGCGGCAAGGACCTTAGGGAACAAGGCTTTCAAGTCGAGTCCCTTGCTGAAATCGCTAAATTGAAGTTTGGCGAGATAACGTTCGTTGAAAAAAAGGAAGGGGCTCCGATCCATGTCTAATCAATCACCATTAAAAGTTGCTTCCTTGGGATTACAGCATGTTCTTGCCATGTATGCAGGTGCGATCGTCATTCCATTGATTGTCGGCGGGGCGCTGGGATTGACCGCAGCGCAGTTAACTTACTTAGTATCGATTGATATTTTGATGTGTGGAATAGCCACCCTATTGCAAGTATGGAAAAATAAATTCTTTGGGATTGGTCTTCCTGTCGTCCTGGGGTGCACGTTCACAGCAGTTAGCCCGATGATAGCCATCGGTACGCAATATGGAATCAACTCCATTTATGGCTCCATTTTGGTTTCGGGATTGATTGTCGTGTTAATCAGTAAATTCTTCGGGAAGTTGGCAAGGTTCTTCCCGCCGATCGTCACTGGCTCGGTCGTTTTGATCATCGGCATCACGCTCATTCCTGTTGCCATCAACAATCTTGGCGGAGGTCAGGGGTCTGAGGATTTCGGTGACCTGACTAACGTAGCTCTTGGGTTTGGAACTTTATTATTCATCATTTTCATGTATAAATTCTCGACGGGATTCGTACGCTCCATATCCATTTTATTGGGGCTGTTGGCCGGGACCTTGGTGGCATTCTTCCTTGGAAAGGTCGATTTCAGTTCAGTGGCCGACGCTACGTGGCTGCATATGCCGCATTTCTTCTACTTCGGCCTTCCGACATTCCATGTCACTCCGATCATCATCATGACCTTGGTGGCGATCGTCAGTTTAGTGGAGTCGACTGGCGTATATTATGCGCTTGGTGAAATTACGGAAAAAGAGATTTCAGAAGACGATCTAGCACGAGGATATCGTGCCGAGGGGCTGGCCATCATGATTGGCGGTTTGTTCAATGCGTTTCCATACACTGCGTTTTCGCAAAATGTCGGATTGATCCAGCTGTCAGGCATCAAAACCAGGAATGTTATTTATACAACGGCAGGCATCCTGATTTTTATAGGGTTTGTTCCGAAAATTGGTGCATTCACGACGATTATCCCTTCATCCGTGCTCGGCGGCGCTATGGTGGCGATGTTCGGTATGGTGGTTGCTGCCGGCATTAAAATGCTGAGCAAAGTGGACTTTGCTTCACAAGAAAATTTATTGATCATTGCTTGTTCAGTCGGAATGGGCCTTGGGGTAACGGTAGTACCTGATTTATTTGCCCAAATTCCGGAAAATCTTCAAATCTTGACGGCAAACGGAATTGTTGCCGGAAGTTTGACAGCGATTTTCTTGAATATTGTCTTCAACATCATTCCGACCAATGAAAAAGTAAAGAAGGCGCGTCTGAAAGGCCAGAAGGCGAAGGCGGCCTGATTTTTAATAGGTTCAGCCAATTGGTGCCCCGAATTCTCATTCGGGGCATTTTTCCTTGGCACAAAAATGCAGCACCGTTAAAGACGATTGATCGTTTTGTCAGATAAAAGGAAACTATCTTCTGCTTTTGAATATATTGATAGTATATGTTCAGGAAAGTAGTGATAGAGATGGAGAAAAAATATTGCATTCATTGCCGTACCATTTTAAGTCAGGAGTTCCGGTGCAGTGTATGCGGCAAAGAGGAATTTCAAAGCATCATTATTCAGGTACAAAATCAATCTTCCGTAAAAGAAGAAGATTGAAAGCACCCCCTTACTTCATCGGTAAGGGGGTTGTATTGGGTATGCTATTTTTCAATCATGAGGATCAAATGAATCGTACCTGCACCACCCAATGAAACGGGTAGATTAATGGCTTCACTAAAGCCATATAATTTTGTCTTGCCGACAATGACGGTAGGGGGGGTTATGTCCATGGCTATATCGGCTGCCAAGGAAGTAGCCATATTTCCCGCGAGCATATTCCCAAGCTCTGCTGCGAAAGATTCAAGCATTTCGCCTTCCAATGGCATACCAAACATACTTTCACCAATCTTACTCATGCATTCATTTGTGCCCTCTATGATCAATCTTCCACGAATATCGCCTGTCATGCCGATGAGGACACTTATCGATTCCTGCTCGAAAGGCTGCCTGAAGAGGGACGGCTTTTGAATGTCTAACGAAAAGGGAAGGACCGATTTAACGGCAAGAATAGTCCCGTTCAAAACTTTTGTGATAACAGCATTGATTTCCATATAATAAATTCCTCCGATAGTATGAGTTCATACTCTATCTTACCAAATAAATAGGTTATTTTACCTATTTATTTTCATGGATGAAGAAAAAATATAAGGAATCACCAATTGATGTTGCTAATTAGTTCAGAAAGCATAAATGTATGCGTTGTGGGTATATTAACCATATCATGAATAATAAGGGGTGGGCTCATGCCATATTTGCTATCTGCTTCACATCTGAAACTGCCATATTTACTGTCACAGGATAAAATAATGGAATTTTCTCGCGAGATTTTCGGACCTTCCTTTAAAAATATTGAACGGTTACTTAAAGCCTTCAAGAATGGACAAGTAGAAAATCGATATTTTTCCAATGATCTTGATTGGTTTAAAGAAGAGCATACTTTTGCCGAGCGGAATGATTTATACATCAAGCAAGCGATCGAGTTCGGTGTAGAGGCCATCCAAAAATGCCTGGCCAATACGGACTTTTTAAAAGAAGAGCTTCCGGCAAACGAACTGGATGCTTTCTTTTATGTTTCAAGCACGGGGATTGCCACTCCGACGATCGATGCCCGGATCATGAATGAGCTTCCATTTAACCCGCATGCGAAAAGAATCCCGATTTGGGGACTTGGCTGTGCTGGAGGGGCGAGCGGACTAGCACGTGCTTTCGAGTATTGCAAAGCATACCCGAAGGCGAAGGTCATTGTCTTGAGCGTCGAATTATGCAGTTTGACATTCCAAAGAAATGATATTTCAAAAAGCAATCTCATTGGAACCTCATTATTCTCTGATGGAGTAAGTTGCGTATTGGTGTGCGGCGATGAGGTTTCTCAAAAGCTATCAAGAAAAGATCGTCATTTGTCCTTCTTGGATTCCCAATCGACCCTCATGCCGGATTCTTTGGATGTAATGGGGTGGGATGTTAAGGATCAGGGACTATACGTCGTTTTTTCGAAGGACATTCCAACCATCATCAAGGATTGGCTAAAACCGAATGTCCAAGCCTTCTTAGCTGATAATGGATGGAAGCTGGACGATGTCGCGGACTTCATTGCCCATCCAGGCGGGAAAAAGGTCATTGACGCCTATCACGAAGCCTTGGGGTTCGATGAAAGCAAGACCAAAGAGTCAATGAATGTATTGAGGGAGTTCGGCAATATGTCATCAGCTACCATTTTGTATGTCCTGGAGAGATTCATGCAGCGTGGCGGAAATAAAGATGATTTAGGCTTGGCCGCTGCACTGGGGCCAGGGTTCTCATCTGAACTCTTATTAATGAGGTGGACATGATGATTTTTTCCATATTCATTGTCTTGATAGCCAGTCAGCGCCTTGTGGAATTATATATTGCCAAACAAAATGAAAAGCAGCTCAAAGGGGCTGGTGCGGTCGAATATGGCGAATCCCATTACAGATGGATGGTCCTGATGCACGTAAGTTTTTTTATCGTCCTCATTTTTGAAGTGCTAATGTATGGAAGGAATGTCTCTTCACTATGGCCGATATGGCTGACTCTTTTTCTGGTTGCTCAGTCTGGCAGGGTTTGGGTAATCAGTTCATTAGGAAAGCATTGGAACACAAAAATCATCGTCGTTCCCAATGCCGAAGTGGTCATTAAAGGACCTTATAAATTTTTCAAACATCCAAACTATATCATCGTGGCTACGGAGATAATCGTAATTTCCTTATTATTTAATGCATATTATACAGCCATCATCTTTACGATCTTGAACGCATGGATGATGGCGGTAAGAATTCCGCTTGAAGAAAAAGCTTTAAAGGAAAATACGGAATACTCGACGATTTTTAAAGGAAAGTAAGAAAAGTTTATTTTTTTATTGAAAATGATTATCGTTCGTGATAAGATTTTAAATGAAGATGAAAATTATTCTCAATCAAAGATCTATTAAATTTCAATGAAAACTGAAAGCAGTTCACTATAAAAGAGGATGGTGTATGGAATGGTCTGGGTATTCATTTTATTGACAGTCGCTACATATGGTTTTGTGATGAAATATGTACTGAGTAATATTCAAAAACCGGCAAAGGCAATCAAACCGTATGATGAGTCAACGAAGGAAAACCGGGCGCCATTCAATCCCACCCCTACAACCAGGTAAATAGCCTGGTTTTTTTTGTTTCAAAAAAGGTTTCTATTTAACCCATCTGTGTCCATCCGCCCGCCAATCGGCGGTTTTTTAACATGCCCTGAAATGAATCATATAGTAAACTAAAGCTGACGGTATGAATAACAATCGAAATCGTTTACAATAAGGATATTAAAAAGATGATAGATTAAGGGGTATGGATTCATGATTCAAGAAACAGTTAAACAACAGTCCAAATTGGGAATTTTGACTGCCATGTATGAGAAATTTCAGTCGGCAGGTGACACAGGCAACGCTGATAAGCTGAAGCAGCTAATCATGAAAGTGAAGGATGAAGAGTTCATCATCGCTTTTTGCGGGCATTTTTCAGCAGGTAAATCAAGTATGATCAATTTCCTGCTTGATGATCAAGTATTGCCCTCTTCACCGATTCCAACGAGTGCCAATACGGTTAAAGTCCAAAAAGGGGAGGACTATGCCAAAGTCTTTTATCATAACCAGCCGCCCGTTTTATTCCCTGCACCATATGATTTTAAAGAGGTGAAGAAATTTGCAAAAGACGGGGATTCTGTGTCGGCGATAACGATAAGTTCTAAGCATTTTGCCCTGCCGGATTCATGTGCGATCATGGATACGCCGGGAATCGATTCGACTGACGATGCTCATAGGGTCTCTACGGAATCAGCCCTGCATCTTGCTGATGTCGTGTTCTATGTCATGGACTATAATCATGTTCAATCAGAAGTGAATTTTCTGTTCACCAAAGAATTGCTGGAGGCTGGAAAACCGACATACCTAATTATCAATATGATTGATAAGCATGATGAGGGTGAACTCGGCTTTCAGGACTTCAAGCTTTCGGTTTCTGAAGCATTTGCAAATTGGAATGTATACCCTGATGGGATTTTTTATACATCCGTTAGAGATCAGAACAATAAGGATAATGAAATTGAAGAGGTTCGCAAGTTTATATTCGATATGGCTGATAAGGGCCAAAATGATGGAAAAGATGCCATCATGCAATCGGCTAAAGCATTAGTCGACAGGCATCTTGCCTGGCTGAAGGAGCAATATGAAGAGGAACACGCCAATGAATTTGAAGTACTGTCGGAACTTCCATTTGAAGAGCGAACACAACTGACGCATCAAGTGGACAGCCTAATGAAGGAAAAAAAATCATTGAATGGCCGTATAGAGGCCCTCAAAGTGCAATATTCCGAGGCTCTGGAAACGATTTTGAAGAGTGCGTACATCATGCCTGCGTCCACACGTGACCTGGGAAAATCCTTCTTGGAATCGGCACAGCCCGATTTTAAGATGGGCCTATTATTTGCCAAGAAAAAAACGGAGGCGGAGCGTGAGCAACGTATCCGGGCATTTTTGGCTGACTTGCAAGAAAAAGTGAAGACACAGCTTGAATGGCATCTTAAGGAATTGGCGGTCAAAACACTGACCAATGCCGAAGTTCATGATTCAACGCTTGAAAGCAAAGCCCAGACACTGCAAATCGAGGTAACGGAAGCTTACATAAAAGGTTCCCTAAAGCCTCAAGTCGATATTACTGGTGAATATGTCCTGAACTATACGAATGACTTGGCCTCTGCCATCAAAAAGAAGGCCCGTGATGTATCGGAAGCCTTTTTGAATCAAATCGCTGCCGTCATGGAAGGAATCGTGGAAGAGCAGTCACGATCCATCGATAAGGAACTTGAAGGGTTTGCCGAGTTCGCGGAAGCCTTAAAAGTAATGGCTGCCATCAACGCTGAAATTGAAGCCCAATCGGAAAGATTGGAGGCGATTGCCAACCAAACAGCAACATTGGCAACCGAACAAGATATCGACCATCTATTAAATGAGTGGGATGAAGAAGAAAAAAACATAACCGTCAAAATCATGACAACAACTGAAGCAAGTGCACCAAAGCATGTCAAAGAGCCAGCTGAGGAAGATCGAGGATCTCAGGATGCAGTACCTTCCGATGCGGTTCAGCTGCCGGATGCTACTGATTTACGGGGAAAAGAAAAGCTAATGGAAACGGCAGCGAGCTTACAGCAGGCCGCACACTTGATCCAACCGTTGAGGGGCTTCCAATCGCTTTACAAGGAATTGACCGACAAGGCAAAGCGCTTGGAGAAGCAGACCTTCACTGTTGCCCTTTTCGGTGCCTTCAGTGCCGGAAAATCTTCCTTTGCCAATGCGTTAATGGGGGAAAGCGTCCTTCCTGTTTCGCCTAACCCGACAACTGCGGCGATCAACAAAATCATGGCTTCCGATGCTGATCATCCCCATGGTACTGCAACGGTCAAATTAAAAACGGAAGCGATGCTGTTAGAAGATGTCAGCATGGCTCTGGCTGCCTTTGAAAAATCGGCCAAGACACTGGATGAAGCCCTTCAACTGGCAGGGCAAATCATTGACAAAGCAGGAGAAGTGGATAAAGGGAAAACGCATTTATCCTTCCTTCGCGCCTTTCACCAAGGGATGCCTGAGCATAAAGCCGATTTAGGCAATGTGGTTACGGTCGATCTGGAGGGATTCAAGCGATTTGCTGCGGAAGAGTCCAAGTCTTGTCTCGTGGATTTAATCGAATTACGGTATGACTGTGAAATGACCAAGCAAGGTATGGTGCTTGTCGACACACCAGGGGCAGATTCGATAAATGCCCGGCATACAGGGGCTGCTTTCGAATATATCAAAAATTCCGACGCGATCCTTTTCGTGACTTACTATAATCATCCATTTTCCCGTGCAGATAGGGAATTCCTGATACAGCTCGGCCGTGTGAAAGATTCGTTCGCCATGGATAAGATGTTCTTTATCGTCAATGCCGTCGACCTTGCCCAAACGACCGATGAATTGGACGAAGTGATGGATTATGTCAAAGATCAACTGAATGGATTCGGCATTCGGTTTCCAAAGCTGTTCCCGCTTACGAGCAAAGGGGCATTGTCGGAAAAACAAACGCCTGGTTCCTTTAAGCACTCGTTCCTTCGGGATAGTGGTATTTCCGAGTTCCAGAAGCAGTTCGATTCTTTCATCGAAAACGATTTGACAGGACTTGCGATCGCATCGGCACAAGCAGCCGTAAAGAGGACGGAGGAGCTGCTTCGTGATGTGATTGCGGCCTCAAAACAGGATGAAAAAACGAAACGAAAAGCTTTGGAATCCCTTTCCAGTGAGGCTCATGCCATTTCCGAAATTCTCGCTGTCATGAAAGGTGATGCGGAAAAGCAGCGGTTGAAAAAGGAAATTGATGAATTGACTTTTTATAGTAAACAACGGGTCTTCTTCCGCTTCAATGACTTCTTCAAGGAGTCCTTCAACCCGGCCGTATTGAAGGACGATGGCGGAGATCTGAAATTGGTCCTTAAGCAAGCACTGATCAATTTACTGGGTGCGCTGGGCTTTGACCTTGCCCAGGAAATGCGGGCAACGGCTTTAAGGTCTGAATTGTTCGTAAATAAATTGTTGGATGAAAAACAAAGTAGTTTGCTGCAGCAAATGCAGAAAGTGAGAAAAAGCCTCTCTGTACAGCCTTTTGAACCTAATGAGCGGGAATCTCCAGAATTTATGGGAGCCTTCGCCGAATTGGAGACAGCGGAATTCAAGAAGGAATTGGCTTTATTTAAAAACCCTAAGTCTTTCTTTGAAAAAAATGAAAAAGTGAAAATGAGCGATGGTCTTCAGAAGCGTTTGGATGAACCTGCGCTAGCGTATGTCAAAGAGCAGGGAGAGCGGATTTATACCATGTATGATCAAGTGCTCGATCAAGAATTGCTTGCCATCCAAAACGAATTCAAGCAGGAGATAGCCGATATCTTTACAGGGCTGCGTGCAGCTTTGGAGGAAAAGGTGGATATACCATACTATGAAAATGCAGTAATGGAATTGGCTAGAATGCAGGTGAAATAAAATCAGTTTTACAAGCCCAACCATGCAAGCGAGAAAAGATATCGTAATCCAAAGGATGGCTGCTGTCGGCAGCCATCCTTTTAATGCAACAAAGGTTCTTCCAGTTTCTAATTATGACAGATTATGGAATAAATAAATCCGGAAAACAGCGTTGGTTGTAACCATAAACGGAGGAATGGAAAGTAGGATGCCGCTGACGAGGCGAAAATAATCCTAAAGCATTAGAGGGAAAATCAGCTTCCATAAAGAATGAAACAATGAAGCACTCTGAATGGAAGTGAAGGGGACGTTTTTAATTAGGAGGAGTTGTAGATGAGTTTGCTGATCAATAAAGAAGAATTATTGCCCTTGTTGACATCCAATGATATAAGGATTTGTGACTGTCGATTTAGGCTAGGCTCTCCTGACGCAGGGCAAAGGGAATTTAACGAAGACCATATTCCTGGCGCCGTTTATTTCGATCTCGAGAAGGACTTATCTGGAAAGGTTCAGGTACATGGCGGGAGGCACCCGCTTCCGGACTTAACGGCTTTTAAGGGTAGATTGGAAGCATACGGAATTACGAATGATACGGTACTTGTGGCTTATGACGGTGGAGAGGGGTCTTTTGCTTCCCGGTTCGTCTGGCTGCTGGGTTATCTAGGCCATCGAAAGGTCCATGTGCTTGACGGGGGATATACTGCCTGGAAGGAGGCAGGTTACCCGATTGATGCTGCGCATTCATATTATCCAGCAGCAAAGTACCATATCGAAATAAATGCTTCCGTTTTTGCCTCTTATCAGGAAGTGAAGCAATTTACATTGAAAAAACCGAATAATATCGTTTTGGTCGATTCGAGGGAACCGAAACGATTTCTGGGGATAGAGGAGCCAATCGATAAAAAAGCAGGTCATATTCCTGGTGCAGTCAACAAGCTATGGACGAAGGCGCTCGATGATGGACATTTCAAAACAAAGGAAGAACTAATGAATAATTTCAGCGACATCGACAGTGATAAGGAAATTATTGTCTACTGTGGTTCTGGAGTTACGGCTTCTCCCAATTATGTTGCCTTGAAGGAGGCAGGTTATGAACAAGTCAAGGTGTATATTGGGAGCTTTAGTGACTGGATTTCCTACGATGGTAATCCAGTTGATTGAGTGATTTTCCAACTAAACGCTGCTAGATAAAGTGGACAGGTATGATAAAATGAATGTACATCATGATAGAGGTGATAATGTGTTAATGAAAGAAAATGAGCAGCAACATTCCTTCATGCTTGTTGATGGAATGGCGCTCCTATTCAGGGCTTTTTATGCAACGGCCGTTACAGGCCAATTCATGATCAATTCAAAAGGAATGCCGACAAACGCGGTTCAAGGCTTTTTAAAGCACATGCTGACAGCCGTGAATCAATTTTCACCCAGTCATATGGCAGTTTGCTGGGATATGGGAAGCAAGACGTTCCGTAATGAATTATTCGATGGATACAAGGCCAACCGTTCCGAAGCTCCAGTCGAAATGCTCCCGCAATTCGATTTGGCGAAAAAGGCAGTAGAAGCGTTTGATATTCCAAATATAGGATTATCTGGGTATGAGGCGGATGACTGTATTGGAACCATTGCAAAAGCATCCGCCAAGCACAGCCAAGTAAGTATATTGACAGGCGACCAGGACATGCTCCAATTAATAGAAGACAACATTTCCGTTGTTTTATTGAAGAAAGGCTACGGTAATTATGAGGTCCATAATCCCGATAGCTTTTATGAATGGAAAGGGATCACACCAAGGCAAATGATTGATTTAAAAGCGCTAATGGGCGATACTGCTGATAATTATCCCGGAGTGAAGGGCATTGGTGAGAAAACAGCGCTAAAATTATTGATTCAGTATCAAAGTATCGAAGGGATTCTTGAAAATGTCACTTCTTTGACCAACACGCAGCGGGCCAAGATTGAATCTGCCGTTGATATGCTCCATCTTTCGAGAAAGCTTGCTGAAATAAAATGTGACGTACCGATTTCATGTTCTTTGGACGAGGCAGTATACCGCTATGACCGTGAGAAAGTGCAAACCCTTGCCAGGGATCACGAATTCAGGGCATTACTGAGAATGATTTAAACCCGATACAATGGGGCTTCCTTATGGAGGCTCCTCTTTGAATTATGGTCGATTCGGCTTTATAAGCCCCCCTGTGATGCCTTAGAGAAACTTTGGTTATAACCCAAGCGGGTCTTTCCTTGAGTCAAGGTGGGCGCACAGACAGATCGTCCGCTAAGGAGTGCCTGTAGGGGCAAGTAACGGTAAAATTACAGCCTCCATAACGCATGCCATGAAGTTTACTCCTACGTTTTCACCAAGAGTGGATGGTCAATCAACATATCCAATTTTCAGCAGATTTGTCTCAGTCGGGGAGCTTCCTAACGGATGTTCCTACCATTATACATTGAATTTTTTGTCGAAAAATGGATAGTCAAATTCTTATATTTACGGTAATATGAAAATAAGGCATGAATTTTGGAGTGGATGCAGAAGTGATGAGATCGACTGAGGAGTATGTTCGTTTTTTGGAAGGAAAGGGGTTCACTTTTGGCAATGATGCCATTGGCTTTATTTATTTTGGCAAGCGTTATACGGATGCCAGTGATATCCTGGTCAATGCTGCGATAGAGTTGACTTTAAAGGCCCAGAAGAATTTTGACGGCAGCTTTTATATTTCATTTTTGGAAAATTTGAAACAAAACGGCATTGAAACTCGTAGTGGAGCGATATCTTTCGCAATGGAACAGGGACTGTTAAAATAAATCGGACTTCCTTCAAGCAGAAGTCCGATTTATTTTATGTAGTGTCAGGAAATATCCTGGGATATCTTCATTTTCCTCCGCCTTGACGGCAGCTCAGCGAGTATCATTCCCAAGAAAATGAGAGCACAGCCGATAAGGGAAGACAAAGTCAATTTTTCCCCTATCAAGATGTAGGAGGATAACGCTGCAAAGACAGGTTCCATCGAAAAGATCAGTGCGACCCTTGTCGGTGTCGTATAGGCCTGAAAAAAGGTTTGGGCAAAGAAAGCGAATGCGGTGGCAAGAGCTGCTGTCACCAATAAAGCAGTCCAAACGTCTTTCTGCAGCATGACTGATGGCCTGAAGATGACGGAATGATCTTCATTGAAAATGAAGGCTGACGAAAAGGATAATAATGAAACTGTTGAAAGCTGGATCAGCGTCAACGGTAAAGCAGGCATGCTTTTGGCGTACCTGGCTGTAGTGATGATTTGCATCGCAAAACTTATTGCGCATAAAAATACCAGTAAATCACCGATATTCATGGTCGATCGGTCAGCGAAGGTCATCAAGTAAAGCCCGACAGTTGCGGAACCGACACCTATTATGGTTGGACGGGAAAGCTTATGCTTTAAAAGGAGAAGCGAAAATACTGGGACCATGATGACACTTAACCCTGTTATGAAGCCTGTCTTCGCAGGAGTCGTGTAATTTAACCCGACCGTTTGAAACCCATACCCCAGAAAAAGCCAAACCCCAATATGAATTCCAGCTAATAATAGACCTTTATCGCCTGTTTTTTGCCTTTGTTTTACGGTACACCAATATGGGATGAGCAAGAATAAGAAGGCCAAGGAAAAACGGACGGCATTAAATGTGAACGGCTCAAGAAAAGATAGGGCGTTTTGAACCATGACAAACGTGACTCCCCAGATGAATACAACGAATAAGAGTGAAAGATCAGCAGTCTTGGTCATGTGCACCCTCAATCCGATTCAAGCGAATGGCCCGTCTAGCCAACTCATCGGCGGATTTATTTTCCATACTAGGAATCCATTTCATGAAAAATAACTCAAGATTGGCAGAAAGCTCAAGCGCCCGTTCAAGTAAAAGGGCATACTTTTTTTTGGCAAATTCCTTTTCAATGGCCTGGTTGATGGCTTGCGAATCCGTTCGAAAAGAAACGACACCATATTTTTTGGCAACACAAATTTCCAATGCCTTAATCAAAGCATGATATTCTGCTTCGTGGTTCTCCATGATTCCTAGCGGAATGGAATGACGCTCGATGACGCCGTTATTATTTATGAAGACACCGGCGCCGCTTGGCCCCGGGTTGCCTGCGCTGGCACCATCGATATATACTTCTATCATGCTGTTTTTCCTCCCTCTGCAGCAGCTATCGCCATTGGATTTAGTGAATGTAAAAAATAAGATTGAAACAGAGAATTTCAGGCTAATATGGGGATTATAATAGTACGAATGTATAAACTCCACTACATTATATTATAAATGATATACGAAAAACAGATATGAATATTATACGACTGTACTTAGGACATTGAGATGATAAGGAGCTGGAAATCATTGAAGGTTATTATGCAATGGACCTA
The DNA here is from genome assembly GCF_030271255.1 of Peribacillus folii. GTDB lineage: Bacteria > Bacillota > Bacilli > Bacillales > DSM-1321 > Peribacillus. The sequence goes on along the minus strand of NZ_JASJOM010000002.1, from coordinate 306,433 downwards.
TCATGCCTCCAAAAAGCCATCTGCCGTTTTCGTATCGGATTGGCTTGAAGCCGGCACTGCACTGGTCATAACAGAAGACCTTGAAAAAGCAGGCAGGCTGAAGGAGGTCGAATACAAGGATGAATTCGATACAGCATGGACGAAGAAGGAGTTAAAGAAACTCTTGACGGAAGTGGAAGAAGAACCGCAAGATGTGACGGTTTTTTTTGATGGCGGACATCAAAAACAAGAAGGCCTCGCTGGAATCGGAGTTGCGATATACTTTCGCCAAGGCAAAAAATCCTGGCGTTTACGCTCCAATCTAAAATTGGAGCAATTGGATTCCAATAATGAAGCGGAATATGCTGCGTTTCATGAAGCACTCAGGCAACTTGATGAACTTGGGGTCCATCACCAAAGCTGTGTATTCAAAGGGGATTCGTTGGTTGTATTGAATCAACTTTCAGGAGATTGGCCATGTATGGAAGAAAACCTGAATAAATGGCTGGACCGCATTGAAGCAAAGCTTGATAAATTAAAGATCATTCCTGTATATAAGCCAATCGCGCGAAAGGATAATCAAGAAGCCGATCGACTGGCAACCCTTGCTCTCGAGGGAAAGGACATTTTCAGCAAATCAGAAATTGCAGGGTCAAAGGAGCCATATCAACAATGAATAGGAAAAAAATATATGAGGAAGTTGAAGACGTTCTCACTTCTTTCTGCCAAGATTGCTTTTTGCGGAAACATTTCCGGAAAGAAAAGGGGCGCTCTTACGCCCATAAGTTCTGTATTTCCGAATGTACCGTTGGTGAAAAGCTAAAGGAGTTGGGCAACGAACTTAAAGGCCAGTTGTAAGCCTTTAAAAGTAAGGCAAAATATTCTGCAAGTTCACCAAGGGTGTGGTATTATAAGTAAAAAATAGAGAAAAGTGTGAGGACATTGAAAAATAGAAAAGGGAAGCTGAATAACAAAGCGTTTCCGCCTCTTACCATTCCTGAAATTGATATCATGATGGCACAATTGGAGAATGGCGAAGATTGCCGATCGTCCTATAGCGAATATCAAGCATTGCCAAATGTGGATATCAATAAAAAAATTAGCGAAGCCTGCTTTCAAATGAAAGACCTTTTGCAAGATATTCGCAACAATGGATATATGCAGCTTGAAGTGCTCCAGACAATCCAAATGGATATTGCACCTGTCATTCTGGAATCTGCCAAAAATCCTGATATCCATTATCTGTTCGAGCAATTGAAAGCGGGCAGTGAATACACTTACAGCCATAATATTGGTGTTGGAATCATTGCCACTTACATTGGGAGGCAGCTTGGATTTTCCCAAAAAAATCTTTCAGCCCTGACTTTGGCCGCCACCTTGCATGATGTAGGTAAAACAAAAATTCCTGAGAGTATATTGGAAAAATGGGGGAAATTGACAGCTGCCGAGTATGAGGAAATGAAGCGCCATACGATCTATGGGTATGAATTGCTTAAAGATATTCCTGGGTTGCCTCCGTCGGTTGCATTATCAGCCCTTCAGCATCATGAAAGGGAAAATGGGAAGGGGTATCCATTAAAACTGGAGGGAAATGATATTCATCCTCATGCGAAAATCGTGGCTATAGCCGATGTATTCCATGCCATGTCATCCAACCGTGTATATCATCAAGCGATGCCATTTCATAAGGTGATTGAGCAAATGAACCGTGATATGTTCGATAAATTCAACCCGGAAATCCTGCTTGGGTTTGTAACTCAGTTGACGTCGACCTTGGTAGGGAAAGAGGTCCTGCTGACCAATCAGCAAACGGGGAAGATCATCATGATCAATCCATACGATCCGCTTAAAGTTTTGCTGAATACGGAAACAGGGATCGTAGACTTGAGAATGGAAGAGGGTTGCAGCATCGAACGGATTATTGGGTCATGAAAAAAGAGACCGATCATAAAGAATCGGTCCCTTCGTCGTGTTGTTTAACAGAATTGAAATAGGCTTTGAGCATCACTTTATTTTCGATGAAGTCTTCGATCGTATATTGATCAAGGACTTTCAGGAAAGCATCCAAAGCATCATTAAGGACAAATTTCAATGAACAAGCAGGAGAAATGATGCAATTGTCGTGATCCTTAAAACATTCCACCAAATAAAAATCCTCTTCGGTTTTTCTTACAATTTCCCCGACGTTTATTGCAGCAGGCGATTTTGCCAGGCGAAAACCGCCATTTCTCCCGCGTATCGTCTCGATATATCCTAATTTACCTAGATTATGAACGATCTTCATCAAATGATTTTTCGATAGCTGATAAACTTCTGAAATCTCTTTTATATTCGATAATTTGCTTTGGTCGTGGGAAGCCAGGTAAATCAACACTCTAAGTGAGTAATCGGAATAACTCGTCAACCTCATGTCTATCGCCTCACATTCTATCCCCATTTGACTATATCATAAATGTGAACAATTTATAAACATTAAACGATAGCAACTTAAAAGATGTATATTATATATTGCTTTTAAGATCGTTTCGTTCTACTATAAACATGTATTCAAAATACTTGTTTATGAAAAGGGGTTTATATATGCTATCCCAGAAAACAATCGAAATTATAAAATCTACAGTGCCGGTACTGGAGGTACATGGTACAACCATCACAACTTTATTCTACAAAAATCTTTTTGAAGCTCATCCTGAATTGTTGAATATTTTTAATCATGCCAACCAGAAAAAAGGGCGGCAGCAAAATGCACTAGCCAACACAGTTTTGGCAGCTGCGAAAAATATAGACCAACTCGAAACGATATTGCCGGTGGTGAAACAAATTGCGCAGAAACATAGAAGCCTTGCCGTTAAGCCAGAGCATTACCCAATCGTCGGGGAATTTTTATTGGCTGCAATCAAGGAAGTATTGCAGGAAGCAGCTACTGAGGAAATTCTCCAGGCATGGGGGGAAGCTTATGGAGTCATTGCAGGAGTTTTCACTAGCATCGAAAAGGATATGTACGACCAAGCTTCGGTACAGGAAGGGGGCTGGACAGACTTTAAATCTTTCACGGTGGTCAAAAAAGTACCGGAAAGCGATGTCATTACATCATTTTATTTAAAGCCGGCAGATGGTGCTGGAATCCCAGCCTTCCTGCCTGGTCAATATGTAACCGTCCGGATCGCCATACCTGGTGAACGCTTTCTATTCAATCGGCAATATAGTTTATCGGATGCGGCTGGAAAAGACTGCTTCCGGATTTCTGTCAAAAAAGAACGTCCGGGGACCTCTCCGGACGGCAGGGTGTCTAACTTCCTGCATGATTCGATCCAGGTGGGGAACAGCCTTGAATTGACCGCTCCTGCAGGTGATTTCACCATCGACCTGGAAAAAAGGACACCTGTCATCTTCTTGGCCGGCGGCGTCGGGATCACTCCTTTCATGAGCATGGTCCATGCAGTTGCCGATCAAATGCCCGAACGTGAAATCCACTTCTTGCATGCAACCGATAATGGCAAAATGCAGCCGTTCAGAAGCGAACTGACGGACCTAGCACAGAAGCTTATTAACTATCAATTATCGTTCGTGTTTAAAAATCCGGATGACGAGGATAAGCAGCTGCAACATTTTGTGAAGGAAGGATACATGGATAAGGAACTATTGAGCTCCCATCTAATGCCTGAAGCGGACTATTATATTTGCGGGCCTGTTCCTTTCATGAAAGCGATCATCACTTGCCTGAAGGAGTTAGGGGTTAACCCTGATCGGATTCACTATGAGTTCTTCGGTCCTGCCATGGCGCTTTAAGAACTTCCTGATGCAAGGAATGTTGTTGACATCAAGAAGATAATTTTGCATACTATATTAAAACCATGAACGTTGAGAGAAGATTAGTATGCGATACATGACTGTGACAGAGAGCGGCGTCATTTGCTGGAAGACCCGCGACAGGAAAGCGCAGAACCTGCTTCTTGAGTCCTATGCAACACATAGGCGCAAACCCTGGCGTTATCAGGCAAAGTGGAATGCATGAAACTTGCATTCAATGAAGGTGGTACCACGGAGAGCAGCCCTTTTCGTCCTTATTTTGAGGATGAAAAGGGCTTTTTTTCATGGTTAAGATATTTACTGGAGGACAGAATCGATGGAAAAGAAACGCATCGTAGTTAAGATAGGTAGTAGTTCTTTAACCAACTCACAAGGTGAAATCGACCAAAGCAAATTTTCCGATCATATTCAGGCAGTGGCGGCTTTAAGGAAAGCCGGACATGAAGTGGTCCTTGTTTCATCAGGTGCTGTAGCTACTGGATTTCGTAAGCTCGGATATCCGACAAGACCCGTTACGCTCAAAGGGAAGCAAGCGGCAGCGGCCGTGGGGCAAAGCTTGCTGATTCAGTCGTATATGGAACAGCTGGGGCAGTTTGGTATCGTGCCGGCACAGATTTTGTTGACCCGCAAAGATTTTTCGAAAAAAGACCGATACAAAAACGCTTATGCAACATTAATGGAATTGCTTGAACGCGGCATCCTTCCGATCATCAATGAAAATGATACAGTATCTGTCGAAGAGCTGACTTTCGGTGATAATGATATGCTCTCCGCTTTAGTGAGCGGCTTGGTCCACGCCAACCACTTGATCATTTTAACCGATATCAATGGTCTCTATGATGCCAATCCACATACTAATCCGGAGGCTAAACGGTTCGATAAGCTTTCCGAAGTGACGGAAGACTTATTGCAGATGGCAAAAGGCGCCGGCTCCAATGTAGGTACGGGGGGAATGAAGTCGAAACTGATTGCAGCCCAGACAGCACTTTCACTTGGGGTGAAAACATTCATCGGATCTGGAGAGGGTAGGGAAAAACTCCTCACGATCCTTGAGGGCAGAGGGGACGGCACATACATCGGAAATGATGTGTTGACGACCGTAACGAAAAACAAGCAATGGATCTCCCTTCATTCACAGGTTTCCGGAAAAATCTTCGTTGATGAAGGCGCCGAACGTGCCTTGGTTTCGAATGGCAGCAGTCTATTGCCTGCAGGGATTTATGAAATAAAAGGCGTTTTTAACAAGGGTGACGTCGTCGAAGTATTTGGTGCTAACGGATTATTGGGCCGCGGTGAGGTCCTTTATTCCGATGAGGAATTAAAACAGGCCATGGGCAAGCGTACAACCGAGCTAGTGATTACATCCATCGAGGTCATCCACCGTGATAAATGGGTGAAGGCATAGTTTAAAAACCAATCTGAAGCAGGAGAAGGGGGCAATTGAATGAGTGAAGTGATGGCGAAAGGAAAGGCAGCGAAAGCGGCCAGTTATCATCTAATCGGTTTGACAACGGAAAAGAAAAATGAGGCACTCGAGAAAATAGCAGAGCAGTTAGTAAACGATAAAGAAAGTTTATTGATTGAAAACCAAAAAGATCTTGAGGAAGGCCGTAAAAAAGGCTTGAATGAATCAATTTTAGATCGAATCATGTTAAATGGTGCACGAATTGATAGTATGGCTGCCGCAATCAGGCTGTTAATTGAATTGAAAGATCCTATTGGCGAAACATTGGAGACGATCAAAAAAGAAAACGGTTTATTGATTAAAAAGCTGCGCGTGCCAATCGGTGTGATTGGGATGATTTATGAAGCAAGGCCGAACGTGACCATCGATGCTGCCACTTTATCATTGAAAACGGGTAATGCCGTCCTATTAAGGGGAAGCTCTTCCGCGAGGCATTCCAATATGGCTTTGGTTTCCTCCATCCATAGGGCCCTGGCGAAAACGGAGGTTCCTGTGGGAGCTGTACAGCTGATCGAGGATACGAGCCGTGAAACTGCAAAGGAGCTTTTCCATCTTCATGAGTATTTAGATGTCTTGATTCCCCGGGGCGGTAAGAATTTAATCGAAACGGTCATTAAGGAATCCACTGTTCCCGTCCTTGAAACAGGAGCAGGCAATTGCCATATTTTCATCGACGAGACCGCAGATATCGCCATGGTCGAGAGGGTTGTTTTAAACGGTAAAACACAGCGTCCATCCGTATGCAATGCAATCGAAAGCCTTCTTATACATGAAAAATGGTTTGAAGAAAATGGGGGACGCTTACTGACGCTTCTCGATGAAGCTGGCATTGAAATATTTGGCGATGATGAGGTTTGCCTAGCCTTTCCGAAAGCGCAAGCTGCTACGGAGGAAGATTGGTCAAATGAATATTTAGCCTTAAAAATCAGTGTGAAAATTGTGGGAGAAGCTCCCGAAGCCATCGAACACATCAACCGCTACGGTACGAAACATTCTGAAGCGATTCTCACAAAAGATGAACATACTGCTTCCTTATTTTTAAATAAAGTGGATGCGGCAGCAGTTTATCATAATGCCTCCACCCGCTTTACCGACGGATTTGAATTCGGTTACGGTGCAGAAATCGGCATTTCAACACAAAAACTTCATGCGCGTGGACCCATGGGCTTGACCGCCATGACATCAAGCAAGTATTTCATATATGGACAGGGTCAAATCCGGGAGTGAAATGCATTTTTTGCTTGAAAGGTTAGGATTGCTCAATTAGGGGTATTGTATAGTACATTACTTTTAAAGGAGCAGATACCATGGACAAGAGGTTTATAGCAATATATGAAAATGAATTGGATGCGACTTCAGCAGTCGAGAATTTAAAGCAGCAAGGATACACTTCCGATCAAATCTCTATCATAGCCAAAAATATTGACAAATTGCCGGATGAAGCCGAGGAAGTCAGCCCAACAAGGACTGATGGCTTAGTCGCAGGCGCAGCAGCAGGCGGGGCTGTCGGATTGACGGGTCTGGTGATAGGAATGAGTGCATTGGCTGTACCGGGAATAGGACCGATCCTGGCTGCGGGTCCGATATTCGCTACATTTGGCGGAGCTGCAGCTGGGGCAGCCTCAGGAGCAGGCGGCTTAAGGAAGCCATTATTGGATATGGGATTAGAGGAAACGGAAGTCGATCAATATGTGGAAGATATCAAAGCAGGCAAAATCCTTGTGATTGCCGATCCCGTTTTAAGTGAATGACTATAAGTGAAAAGCCCCCTTGTCCGTTCATGAGGGGGCTTAAGTTTGTCTATGTGACCATTTAAAGCGAATGCCTGAAGACCCCTTCTGATGTTGATGAAGGGGTCTTAGCCTTTATTATTCTTGATTGAAGGACCGTTCCTTCCGTTGCTGTTCCTCCGCTAGGAATTCAAAAAACACATTCATGGCAAAAAGCGGCTCGTCATTCATCTTTTTATAGTAATTACTTTTCCTAACATCCGTTACATAACGGCTTTTCTTCATCCTCTCCAGCATATAATTCCGGCTCAGTTTCGCGATTTCTTTTTGGTTGTGCTTATTTTCTTTTAATAGAGCGAAACCGATCGCTCCAATCAATGAATAGAGGCCTAGTGCTATATTGGAAATCGATAATGTTTCATTATTGAATAAAAGGAAAAAAAGATTGATCACGGAAAAACCGATCATTACAGTCGATAAAATGCCGTATCTCATATTTTTCTTCAACAGAGGAGATAGGCTTGCCTGAAGCTGTTCGATTTCTGACTGCATGAAACGGGGTATATTCGTTAATTTAATATTCATGTTATAGTTTCCTCCTTATAATCCTGCATGCATCCTACAAGCGAATGACATGGCGATATTTTTACCTATTATATGAATCAGGCAAAGGAATCTTATATCTATATCTTATCGCTTTAAACCGTATTTGTCATGTTAATCTACTTCTTGAGGTTGCCTGGATGGATATAAATAAGAATGACTTGAGATGGGAAAATAATCGGGAGGGCCCATGATATTTCTTACAACTATTTAAGAGAGCTTCAACTGGCTTCAAAATACATCCTCGACTCTTCTCTATTAAAAGTGATTCATTTATGGTAAAATGGTCCTTAAATGGAAGCCTTAGCTTCCGTTATATCAAGGGTGAACTGGGAGTGATGGTCAAATTGCGCCTTTTTTTTACATAAACGCGTGACTATTGTGGTATTTTGTTCTTTTAAATCGAGTTTTGAAACAAATCAATATATAATGAGAAAGCGAGACAATAGATACAAAGATTAAGGAGGGACATAGAATGATGGAATGGGCTCTTGTCATTTTGTTTGGTGCAGCAGTTTTACTGTTCATTTTATCGTTTAGTAAAAAGGATTCTGTAAAAGTGGACGAACAAATGGAGCAGCTTGCCAGCTCATTTGGAGATGAAATGAATGTATTACAAGAAAAAATCAGGAACATCGAGATAGATGCAGAAATAACGGCACAAGAGGCAGGCGTTCTTGCTCTGTCTTCGGGAAAACGGACCTTATTGCGTGAAGTGCTTGATTTACATAAGCGGGGCTATTCAACTGAAAGCATTGCATTGAAAACAAAACATCCAGAGAATGAGATTGAAAACTTGCTTACTCCTTACATAAAAGCGAAGAATGAAAGGAGGACCGTTGCCAATGACATCTAAATCATTGCGCAGTTTTGCGAGCGGCCTCATTGTTGCTGCCGGTCTGTGCGGAGCAGTATACTTCTTTGGCCCAGGGGAAGCTACGGGCACTTCGGAGAAACTTTCTGAAGATGAAATGAAAGATTCCCTCACGAGCAAAGGGTATGTCATTCATTCAGAAAAAGAATGGGAAGATCAGATTGCTGAAGCGGAATCCATTAAAGAACAGATGGATGCGGCAAAAGCGGCAGAAACAGAAAAAGAATCGAAGGAAAAAATCGTTTACCGCACAGTCCTGCGTGTGTCTAAAGGTTCGACAAGCATCGATGTCGGGAAAGACCTTCAAAAAGCAAAAGTCATTAAAAATGCTAATGCATTTTCTAAAGAGGTTGAAAAGAAAGGCAAGGCCAACGGTTTACGCCCTGGAACATATGAGGTGGACAGTGAGATGACGACAGAAAAAATCATCTCCATCATATTTAAATAACAAGGATTAACGACCATTTTTAAATGGTCGTTTCAGTTTGTAGACAAAAGGGGTTCGGAATTATCTATTCCGAACCCCTTTTGAAATTCTCTTCGAATGTTCGCCAGAATTTTAGAAATCAGGGCTCTACGAGCCCCCTTTGTTAGGCCAGTTTTCAAGGGTTGAAATGATTAACAAAGACATCCATGCACAATGAATATCAGCCTTTCGCTGTCTTAGTTGAATTCACCATTCATTGACCTGAAATTCTGGAACCCTTCACTTGCTACGTAAGTAAGATTTCTTCGATACTGTTGGTAACACAAATATTATTGATCGTTTTATCCTTAGTGTATTGTATTGCACCTGCTCCTCCTAAAAAAATCTCGATTTCTTTATTTTCAGCAGCGAATAAATCAAGGGTGCTAAGTAAATCAGGATCCTTTTCAAATGGAAGTGTCGTCGATGCAGATAGCAGGACTTTAACGGGCTTTAACCTTGTTATTAGTGATTGAATAGATCCAGGAGCTGGTGAAGCTCCGATCAGAGTTGTTTTCCAGCCTCTTAACATGAACTGTAACAAAATATAGTGAACAGGTATCTCATGGTATTCATGTGGAAGACAAGCACCCAAAACTAATTTCGCTTTATCCGAGTATTGAAAGTTACGGCGAATTTGTACAAGAAAGTCCTTGACTGCCATACTCGAAACAGATTCCTGATATTCATCCCATTCGCCGCTTTCCCACATATCTCCGATTTTTTTAAAAAAAGGTGAGACGACATAAGTCAAGAATTTTTCCAACCCGTAAAAGTGATAAGCCTGCTTTAAAACAATGAGTAAATCCAACTCGTTACACGTATACCCTATTTCCATCAACTGAATCACATAATAATTCAGCTCCGTAACATGAGCATCCTTGGCCAATACCATTGCTTGTTTAATAGATAATCCCTTTTTTTGAAGCGATTTAATAGTTAAAAGAGTGCTAATATCTTCCTCACTGTATAGACGGTATCCATTCTCATGGCGGACAGGCTGTATGATGTCATATCTTTCTTCCCATTTTCGAATCACTTGTTTGGAAAGTCCTGTAACTGCAGAAACCTCTTTTATATAAAATCTACCACCACGGGCATGGTTCATAGTTTTCATCCCTTATAACAATATATTTTAGGTATAAGCTGACGGTTCGAACATATAATTAAAATCCTATAACGTTGTACAAGGCATTGAGTCCATGTACCTATAAAAAGGCCGTTTTGGGCCATTGTCATGTCAAATGATTAGAAAATCATTGAGTTTGTATAACGTTTGTATAAAAACATTATACAAAATAGTTGACAACCAAACAACTTCCTAGCAATAATTGAATCAATAATATTTAAGGAGTGCTCACACTTATTAAAGGTAACGCTCAACTCATCATAATAATATTTGACAATATTTCATGAGTAATTGAACTGATTTGGAAAAAGACATTGGGGGAAATCATGGTTAATAAAAAGAAGGTAATTGTTGTTGGAGCGGGAGTAGCAGGGTTGGCAAGTGCAATTCGATTGCAGCATGCGGGGTATCAGGTGGAACTTTTTGAAAAAGAAGCAATACCCGGTGGGAAAATGCACAAAATTGAAAAAGATGGTTACCAATTCGATTTAGGACCAAGTATAGTCATGATGCCAGAGCTTTATCAGGAAATTTTCGAACTGACAGGTCGTAATCCGGATGATTATATTCCAATGGAGAAATTAGATCCGATGTATTCCGTTTTCTTTGGAAGCAAAGCGGAAGATACTTACGAAATTTCTTCAGACTTAGTCGATTTGATGAAAACCTTGGAGGACATTAGCGACAAAGATGCAGAAGGTTTCTTGAAATATCTTCAAAAAATCTATGAACGTTTCATAGTTGCAAAAAATCATTTCATTCAACGTCCATTCCGGCACGCATCCGATTTCTACAATCCTTTCATGATCCGTCAAGCGTTGAAATTGAAGACATTCGATAATGCCGATCATTTCATTGGAAAATATGTGAAAAATGAACGCCTGAAGCAGATGATTAGTTTTCAAACTTTATACATAGGTGTTTCACCGTATAATGGACCTTCTTTATATACCATCATCCCGATGATTGAATTACTTTATGGTGTATGGTTCATTAAGGGTGGAATGCATACGATGGCCCAATCAATGGAACGGCTGTTTTTAGAGTTGGGCGGCAATGTCCACTATAATGCGAGTGTTCAAGAAATAATGATTGAAAATCAGCAGGCCCTTGGCATTAGAGTCGATGATCGAGAAATTCATTCTGATTATGTACTTTGTAATGCTGACTTTCCATATGCAATGAAAAATCTGGTCAAAGACACGAAATCAAAAGGCAAGTATACAGATAAAAAAATTGACAGCATGAAATACTCCTGTTCGTGTTTTATTATGTACTTGGGAATGGATCGAAAATATGAATCGTTAAAAACGATCCATAATTTCGTATTTAGCGAAGGTTTGGAGAAGAACTTAAATGACATTTTTGATGGACGGCTTTTGGATGACCCATCTTTTTATGTTTATCTTGGCTCTAAAATAGACCCATCATTGGCTCCAGAAGGAAAAGATGGGATTTACATTCTAGTTCCTGTATCTGATCTATCAACCTCCGAATACGAATGGAATGCTGAAACGATTAACCATTACCGTTCAAAAGTGTTGAAAGCTCTTAAGAATATTGATGGCTTTGAAAATATAGAAAATGAAATTGTTTCGGAATCTCATATGACACCGCCTGATTTTGAATCGAAATTTAATGCCTATAACGGTGCATGCTTCGGATTACGACCTAACTTAGCACAAAGTAACCATCTTCGCCCGCAGAGTAAAGCAAAAAAATGTGAAAATCTCTATTTCACGGGCAGTAGCACGCATCCTGGAGCCGGTGTGCCCATCGTTTTACTTTCAGCTAAGATTGCTACAGAGGAATTGATTTTGGACGATCGAGGCAGCAAGCAGACAATGCAAGCAGGGAAAATGAGGAGGTAGGCCGATGAGATTGACTGATAAAACATTATTGGACGAAGATTATCGGTATTGTGAGGACATCATCAAGCATAATTCAAAAAGTTTTTATTTCGCTTTTTTAGGATTACCAAAGGAGAAAGCAAATGCCGTTTATGCCATCTACGCTTTTTGTAGAATTGCCGATGATAGTGTGGATCTCGGAGGTAGCAGGTCAGAAAAGATCAACGGGTTAAACCGTATAAGTCAGGAGTTAACCTTGTTCCAGGCACATAAAGAAATTGATCACCCCCTTTGGAGGGCTTTACGAGATGTATTTAATCGGTATGAAATGGACATTCAGCCTTTCTTCGATCAGCTCGAAGGTCAGAAAAGGGATATTGATTTCACCATTCCCCAATCAATGAGCCAAGTAGAGGAATATAGCCATTATGTTGCAGGCACTGTTGGTTTAATGCTCTTGCCCATCATAGCTTCCGAATCTGAACGGGACCTAACTCAAAAAGCTACATCTCTTGGAATTGCCATGCAAATTACTAATATATTGAGAGATATTGGGGAGGACTATAGAAAAAATAACCGAATATACTTGCCTTTATACGAGATGGAATCCGAGTCGTACACTGAAGAAGATATTAAACAAGCAAGGATCAATATAGGCTTTATCAGGATTTGGGAGAAGATGGCCCTACGAGCCGAAGAGTTGTTTGATGAATTTCAAGAAGGGATCCAATATTTTGATAAAGACAGCCAATTCCAGGTTTTGCTATCGGCACGTCTTTATCGTGGAATCTTAAATGCCGTAAGAGATAATGAATATGATTGTTTTTTTAAGAGGAATTTCATTTCTCCAATGAAGATGCAGCAAATCCAACAAGAAACCAAGGTTTTCGCTTCGACTTAGGAAAGGATAGTGGATAAAGATAATTCTTTATTTATTGATCCATTTTTTTGAATGGGAACGACCATCTTGGTGGTAAATTGAATCGGCTGGAACGGGATGGTTTCGGTTTTTGACCTTGGCCCATTAATATTGACCATGCCACAAATATTTGAACGATTGTCTGTAAAAAGCGGACGCGATATGGCTGACTATATTCCTACGCTTCGCTTAAAGCATGAATGGCGTTCCTTCTTTCCAGACGATTCGGTCATTGATCTATATGGAGACTTGAATGTGATGTTACAGGAAAACACTTGCTTGTCCGAAAAGGACATGGAGGAGTATGGACATTTTTAAGAATATGCAAGGCGAATATATGAAGTGACTGAAGAAGGATACTTTGACAAGGGCTTGGATTCGACGGTGGAAATCTTTAAACAACATGGTCTGATAGAATCGGTGAAAGGTTTTGATCTATTTTCAACCATGTATGAGGCCATCCAAAAACGGATCAGCAATCCAAAGCTGCTGAATATGCTCGCTTATTTTATTAAATATGTAGGGTCCTCTCCATACGATGCCCTGCCGTTCTTAATATGATGATCTATATGCAGCATGCTCAAGGTATGGTCAAACTTGCAACTGAATTAGGTGTGGAATTACATACTGGAAAGGAAGTCAAAAAACTCATCACCAAGGAGGCTTTAAGGGGGATTATGGCAGCTGAGCTGGATGATGGGACGAGGAAAACGGCGGATCATTTTATCTCCAATATGGAAGTCACCCCAGCCTATGAAAAGCTATTGGATGTAGGAAAGCACTTTATCAAGAAGCTTGAAAAACGGTTTGAGCCGTCCAGTTCCGGTCTGATTCTGCACTTGGGTGGTGCGCAAAACATACCCTCAGCTTGCCCATCATAACGTCTTTTTCTCTAATGATCTACAAAAACAAATGAATAAGGTTTTCCGTGACCATGAACTGCCAGATGATCCTACCATCTATTTAGTCAATGTCAATAAAACCGATCCATCTCAAGCACTTCCAGGACATGAGAATATTAAAGTACTTCCACATATCCCATATATTCAAGATAAACCATTCACACAGAATGATTACATAGCCCTACGGGAAAAAGTATTGATGAAATTGGAGAAAATGGGCTTGACTGATTTGCGGCAAAATATTGTGACGGAAGACATGTGGACGCCACATGATATTGAAAGAAGGTATGGATCACATCGCGGATCCATTTATGGTACTGTCTCCCACTGTAAAAAGAACCGGGGATTCAAACATGCCAAGCAAAGTGAGCGCAACGATAACCTTTATTTCGTGGGCGGTACCATCAATCCTGGCGGGCTGTAGAAAGTGAAAATTGAACATCAAGGTTATGGTTCAGTATTCATTATCAGTCCTTGGGACTATCCTTTAACCTGTCAGTAATGCCGATGATCGGGGCTTTAGCAGCTGGCAATGGTTGTTTCCTGAAGCCTTCGGAGCTTGCACCAGCTACGGGGCAATGACTGGCAGATTTAATTCCCGTTTATTTTTCTCCGGAAGAAGTTACCATCGTCCAAGGTGATGGTGCTGTAGCGGGAAGCTTGCTTGAATTGCCTTGGGTGATGATTTTTTTTACTGGGAGTACAGGGGTAGGCACGATAGTACATCTAGCGGCAGCGATACATCAAATCACAACTATACTCGAACTGGGCGGGAAAAATTGATGCATTGTTGATGCTACAGGAGTCTCTCATGCAACTGCGCGCCGGATTGTTTGGGGGAAGTTTCTTAACGCGGGCCAACCTGTATCGCCCCTGATAGGGTATATGTGCATCAATCGATGTACCAACCTTTTTTAACGATGTTACGCGAGCAAATTACGCAATTCTACGGAATGAATCCCGCAGGAAGCAGTGATTACGGGCGAATCGCCCATCCCGATCACTTTAACAAGCTGTTGGGTTATCTTCATCAGACGCGAGTCAAAATTATATCCAGCCTACGTTGCTGACAGACATCCCATTGGGGAGTGAACTGAGACAAGCAGAGATTTTTTTGACCCATTCTTCCAGTTATTCCTTTTTCGGACATGGACTCCCTTAAGCAGCATTTCGTAGGAGGACCTGACCCGCCTGTCACCTATATTTTCAGGAAAGATCGAACAGCAATCCAGCAAATGAAAAAAACGCAACGCACTGGGGCAATTAGTGTAAATTAAACTATTAGTCATGCAGCAAATCCCCATATTCCATTTGGAGGTGCAGGCACGGGTGGATTTGGAAGTTACCATGGCCGCGCTAGCATAGAAGCGTTCAGCTATGAAAAGTGTATGACCAAGAACACACCTTTTTTGAATTGAACATGCAATATCCGTCATACCGATCCAATGTTCTTCCTATCCTTCCCAAGCTGAGAAAATGGCTTTTTTAAGACTTATTCGCTTCCAGCAGCTATTTTGTACATGGGGAAAATGGCCCAAGGAGTATTAATATGTGGGGCAGGCTCCACAATAAAATGGATGTGCCGAATTTTAATGGATGAATGATGAAGAATATTAAGGATCATAATTCGAAATGAATGATTCCATCAGGAAAAATGATCAACCCCACGAAATCGATTCCTCGTACAATTGCCTCTAAAATAATCTTCTTCTCTGTGATCCCGCCTTCGTTGTTTAGGAATTTTTCATCCCTGCTTTAGAAAGTTTTAAGATTTTTGTGGTATTGTTTTTGTAATGATAAACTCGCATGAAAGAATATTGAATTTTCACCTTAAATAAGCAAAGAGAAGTACATCCGGAGTTGATTAAATGTCAATTAAAACAAGATTTCTGTTATCTTACGTCGGCGTAATCCTATTTTCCATCGCTTTACTATTGGTCGCTGGATTTTTAATTGTTTTTGCGATAACGGGCGATGCGAACTCGATCGAAAATTTTTACAAAAAATCTTATGTCCAAAAACCATTGACTACAGCGGAAGAAACTGCATTTCTTGATTTGAAGCTCATGGCTAAAAATAAACCTGAACAGCTCCTAAACAAAGATCAATTGCAGAAAATTAAGCTGGACGACATCGACATCGTCGTCAGGAAAGATTCTAAAATCGAGTATACTTCGCTTTCCTTTACCAAGAAGGTTCTGTCTCGGTCTCTCCCGGGATTTGAAGAGACGAACATCAATACGAGGGATACGATTAAGATCGACGACTTTTTTTATACGTATGTAAAGTTTGATTTCTATTTCTCGGATAAAACCGAAGGAAGTATTTTCGTGTTGAGAAAGGCGAGTTCCTCTGCTGAGTTGGCTCGGGAGTTATTCCCCATTTTGTTCGGACTATTATTATTTCTTTTCATCATGATTATCGGGCTGTTGAACTATTTGGTTTCAAGAAGCATCATCAAACCTATTTCGCTTCTTGAGGAAGGGGCGAATCGAATTAAATCAGGAGATTTGAATTTTGAAATACATGCTGCTTCGAATGATGAAATCGGACAGCTAAATCGGACATTTGATGAAATGAGGATAAAATTAAAAGAGTCCGTTAAAATACAGCTTCAATATGAAGAAAACAGAAAAGAACTTCTATCCAATATTTCGCATGATTTGAAAACACCGATCACTTCAATTATCGGATATGTAGAGGGAATCCAAGATGGTGTAGCCAATACTCCGCAAAAAATGGAAAAGTACTTATCGACCATCCATTTAAAGGCGAAAGACATGGATGCCTTGATTGATGAATTATTCCTATTTTCCAAGCTGGATTTAAATAAAGAGCCATTCACTTTTGAATCGGTCGAGTTGAATCAATTTATCAGTGATTATGTGGAAGAGTTTCATTTGGATTTCCATCAACGAGGGACTCAACTTGACTGGAATCAAATGCTCAAACCCGTATTCGTGTCAGCGGATAGGGAGAAATTAAGGCGTGTATTGGCTAATTTAATCAGTAATTGCGTGAAGTATGCAGAGAGGGAGAAAGTGAACATTTCCATAACTTTGCATGAGGGTCGTGATGATGTAGCTGTGGAGGTTACGGATAATGGCCAAGGGATAGAACCTTCTGCTCTTCCTTACATTTTTGACCGCTTTTACCGGGCTGAGCAATCAAGGAATTCCCAAACCGGCGGAAGCGGCTTAGGGCTGGCGATTGCTAAACAAATCATACGAGAGCATAACGGGGATATTTGGGCTAAAAGCGAAAAAGGAAAAGGCACAAGTGTCTTCTTTACCTTAAAGAAAGGTGAGGGAAATGAAAAAAATATTACTTATTGAAGATGATGTAAGCATTGCTGAACTGCAGCGTGATTATTTAGAAATTGATGATTTTAAAGTCGACATTCAACATACAGGTGATGCTGGGCTTAAGCAGGCCCTTCAAAAAGAATACGATTTAATTATTCTTGACATCATGCTCCCCGGTGTAAATGGATTTGAAATATGCAAACAAATACGGGCTGCCAAGGATATTCCGATATTGATCGTGTCTGCTAAAAAGGAGGATATCGATAAAATTCGAGGACTCGGTTTAGGGGCGGATGATTATATCACAAAGCCTTTTAGTCCAAGTGAACTGGTTGCTCGCGTAAAAGCCCATTTATCCCGCTACGAGCGTTTGGCAGGGAATCATGCCAAAATGAATACAGTTTTCGTTCATGGCATTTCCATCGATAAGGCATCGCGAAAAGTTCATATCAATGGCGGAGAAGTGCCATTCACGACAAAGGAATTCGATTTGTTGCTTTTTCTAGTGATGCATCCTAACCAAGTATTAAGCAAAGAGCAACTATATGAAAGCAATTGGGGAATGGAGTCCGCGGCGGATGTTTCAACTGTGACTGTTCATATTAGAAAATTACGTGAAAAAATTGAAAGAGAACCGGCACGTCCTAAATATTTGGAAACGGTTTGGGGTGCTGGCTACCGATTCAATGTTTAAATCTTGCACTTCCTATCCGTCACAAAAGTGGCGGTTTTTTGTTGTTTAACTAAACGTTAAGCTTTTTTTAAGAGATTATACATCGGGAGTTAATGATTAAGCGTTAACATCATAGTGAAAGAATCATAACTCAGTAGAGGAGATTGAACGGCGCTTTCGGTATAAACTTGAGTCGTCAATTTAGCGGGATGGAAGGTGATTCGGGAGAAACTATGGAGAGTCTGAGTGAGTAACGCGCTGAAATCAGGAAGAAGGATTAATGAATGATAAAAGAGGTGGTTAAGGATGTGGAAGTGGATGTTTGTAATCGCAGGAAGTGTTCTCTTGCTTCAGGCTTGTACCCCTGAATCCAAGAAAGAAACAGAAAAAATTGGAAGTGAGGCAATTGAAATGAATGAACAACTTCTTCAAGCTGCAGAAAAGGGAGACACGGAAACGATTAACAGCTTGATTGAGGACGGTGCCGATATTGATCTACAGGATTCAAAAGGGCGGACAGCCATTATGATCGCTGCTTATCATAATGACCTTAAGACGGCAAAAATTCTAATTGCAGCAGGTGCCGATGTCAATATTCAGGATGATATGAAAAACAATCCTTTCCTATATGCTGGTGCAGAAGGATATCTAGAAATCCTCAGGGCAACGATTGATGCAGGTGCAGATCCTGCCATGACAAACCGATATGGGGGAACAGCCCTGATTCCTGCTTCGGAACACGGTTATGTCAGTGTGATCAAGGAGCTTCTGAACCAAACTGATATCGATATAAACCATGTCAATAATCTAGGTTGGACGGCATTATTGGAGGCGATCATTTTAAATGATGGGGATGAACAGCAACAAACCGTGCAATTGCTGTTAGATCATGGAGCTGATGTGAATATCGCAGACCATGATAAGGTGACTCCATTACAGCACGCCCGAATGAAAGGCTTAAAAGATATTGAACGAATGTTGCTGAAAGAAGGAGCGCAATAACCCATAGAATTGAAAGCGGTTTTAGAACAAAATGAATGTAAGTCTGACGATGCCCACTGATCTTCACCTCAACACATATGTTAGGTAGGCCAGATGAGAAGAAGGGCCATTTTATTAAATGGCCCTTCTTGTCCATCGGTGGAGGATCGTGTCCTCCTAGATTCAACAATAAAACTCTTCAACCTTTGATTGCTGCCACTTCTGTGCTAGCTATTTTGACTATTTTCGACTGGCATTTCTTGTTCTGCCCTTAATTTAAGTGCTACTAAACTGGCAAAGTCATGGATGATGGTAGCTGCCAGTAGGGATGTGATTTGGGTTGGGTCATAGGGCGGGAGAACTTCCACAAGGTCGAAACCAATGAAGTTAAATCCGTGCAGGGATCGAATCAGCTCCAGCGTTTCAAAGCTGTTCAATCCGCCGACTTCCAAGGTGCCCGTCCCTGGTGCGCAAGATGGATCAACGAAATCAATATCGAAGCTTAAGAAACATGGCGTATCTCCAATGGTTTTTTTGACTTCCTTCACGACATCCACGATACCCCTTTCCTTCAGCTGGGGAGTAGTGATCACGGTATAACCCAACTCTGTACTGGAATCAATATCCCCAGGATGATTGAGCGTCCCCCTGATTCCAATTTGGAAGACCTTGTCCGCCTGAAGCAAACCTTCCTCATATGCCCGGATGAATGGTGATCCATGCCAATATTTCTCTTCATAATAAGTATCCCACGTGTCAGTATGTGAATCGAAATGGAGAAGCGCCACTGGTCCATGAATTTTTGCGGCAGCTCTTAAATTGGCCAATGTTACAGAGTGATCTCCCCCAATACCGATTGGGATAATTCCCGTCTTCATCAATTCAGCCATTGCCGATTCAATTAATTCATAGCTTCGATGGATATTATGGGGAATCACTGAAACATCCCCAATATCAATGGCGTTACACTCGTCAAATGGAAAGACTTTGTGAATGGGATGATACGGAAACAAAGTCATGGACGCCTGACGGACTGCCTGGGGAGCAAACCTTGCTCCTACTCTGAATGAAGCGGCTGTATCGAAAGGCAAGCCAACCACCGCAAATTTTGCATTTTCTCTTGAAGAAGGTAAGCGCATAAATGAACCGGTGGTACAAAACTCTGGTTTTACATCGGGAGTTAAGGGATATTTCATTTTGTAATTCCTCCATTTTCTTAACACTTTTAATCTTCTGCTATTCCCCCTTTATCTAATGCAATTCCCATGCCAAGTCCAGTCATGCGATTTTCTGGAGCGCTTCACCATTTTTTTCTGCAAGAGCTTTATGCACGGTCGAATAATCTATCGAAAAATGAATCATGATGCAAAAAAAAAACAATGCCGCATCTTCGGATAAGTGAACGAAATGCCTTCGATGATACTGGAATGCCAGCAATCATTGTTAAACCAATTATATGGCACGTTTTTTGCATGTAGATATTTAGGTTGTATTTTAAGGGAAAGGGAGGTCTTATCATTAAGTTGGATTTTGCTATGCTAATGTATTGAAAGCGGTTTCAAGGAGGAATGATAAGTGGAAAATGATGCGAAACTGAAACGAACGCTGAAATTATGGCAAATCGTCATGATGGGATTGGCTTATATGACACCAATGGTCGTATTCGATACATTCGGGATCGTATCCGGTATCACGGGAGGGCATGTACCTACTGCCTATATCGTTGCGTTGGTCGGCATGCTCTTTACAGCAGCAAGCTATGGTAAACTCGTAAAGGTCTTTCCAGCAGCAGGATCGGCATATACGTATACGCAAAAGGCCATCAACCGGCACTTGGGTTTCCTGGTAGGATGGTCCTCGTTGTTGGACTATCTTTTTTTGCCGATGGTGAATGCCTTGCTGACCAAAATTTATCTGACGGCGTTATTTCCAGAGGTACCAACATGGCTCTGGGTAGTATTGTTCGTTGCCGTTGTCACCATTCTCAATCTTCGGAGTGTCAATGTATTGGCTAATTTCAATGCCCTATTTGTATTGATTCAGATTGCCATCATGACAGTGTTCATCATTCTTGTAATCAAGGGCCTGCATGATGGAGAAGGGACAGGGGAAGTCTTTACGATGCAGCCCTTCGTCCAGGATGGGATGGACTATTCCGCCATCATCACTGGGGCAACCATCCTTTGTTTTTCCTTTTTGGGGTTTGACGCCGTAACGACACTTTCCGAGGAAACGCCCGATCCGAAAAAAACGATTCCGAAGGCGATCTTGTTAACGGCTCTTTGGGGAGGAATGATTTTCATTATCTCTTCATTCTTCATCCAACTTTTTTTTCCGGATATCTCCCGCTTCCAGGAGCCGGATGCAGCATTGCCTGAAATAGCCTTATATGTGGGAGGGAAGTTGTTCCAATCTATTTTTTTATGCACCACTATTGTCAATACGCTGGCATCGGGACTAGCATCCCATGCCAGTGTTTCCCGGCTATTGTATGTGATGGGCCGTGATAAAGTGTTTCCGGAAAAATGGTTTGGCTATATCCATCCTAAGTGGAAAACACCTGCCATCAATGTACTCATCGTGGGGGGCATTGCCTTGTCTGCCTTATTCTTTGATTTGGTGACGGCCGCATCACTGATTAACTTTGGTGCATTAATGGCCTTCACTTTTGTGAATCTCTCTGTAATCAGCCAATTCATCATCAAAGAAAAAAAACATCGAACACTAAAGGGATGTTTCCATTACTTAATCATGCCCCTAATTGGGGCGATCTCCATTGGCATACTTTGGATCAATCTTGAGACAAGCTCCCTGATCATGGGGCTGAGCTGGTTTTTAATTGGATTTTGTTATCTCGTATATATTACAAAAGCCTTTCGCACAGTACCTCCCGAATATCAAGTCGAAGAGATGCAGCTATAGCTTCCCAATAGAAATAATTTTCAACGTGAAAATGCATTCAATCTGCACAAAAGGGGCCCGGAAATTTCCACTTTCCGGGCCCTTTTGATATGTTTGCCTAAAAGTCAAACTTGTAGGAACAGGATGCGTTTTTATTTCAAAACTGTAAGGTGCAAGGCATTGAAAACAGAGAGCGCGCTGCCCATATCGTGCATGATTTAGCTAAAACATTTATCTTCTTAGTCGAAGGATTTCTTCACGTGCCTTTTGATAATTATCGATGGTTTGTTTGTCGATGCGGTGAAAAACGCTTAAGTAAAGAGCATCGACCATGTTAAGCTGCATGATTCTCGATGCGATGCTCCCAATCCGTTGATCGTGTTCAATATCAGGAAAGCAAAGCTGTATTGTGGCCAGTTTCAAAAGCGGAGACTTTGAATAGGACGTGATGGCCACGATGGGAACGGCAATTTTTTTTGCGTATGAAGCCATTTCCAAGACATCTTTGGTTTTTCCGGAAGTTGAAAAAAGGACGAGGGCATCATCGGGAGTGAAGTTGGAAACATAGGAAATCACGGTGTGAAAATCCGCGTTCATCCCTGCCCCTACGCCAAGTTTAGCGAATTTATGGCTGGCATCCAATGCAGCTGTAGAAGAGCCGCCGACACCGAAGAAAGCAATCCTTTTTGCCTGGCTTAAGCATTCCACCGCTTTATCGAATTCTTTCTTGTTCAATGTTTGCTCCAGCGAATCCAAGGCAATTTTATTGCTCATCGTTACCTTTTGAAAAAGCTGGTAAGGGGTATCATTTTCACGTAATAAAGAAAGGTCATTGATATTGTCATGATTTGAACTCAATTCTTTCACGAGTGTTAATTGAAAGGTTTTAAAGCTTTCAATCCCGATGCGTTTACAAAAACGGACAACACTGGCTTGAGAAACATTGGCGTTAATCGATATTTCAGAAATCGTGTACGTTTGCACCAATTCGGCATGATCCAATATATATTGGGCCACTTGCCTTTCTGCACGTGACAGGGAATCGGCCTTTTCTTTGATTTTTTGTAATAAAGATGAGCTCATAATCGTCCCCCTAGATACTTTAGCTTTATTACATTTATATCACAAATGAAATTTTTTTGGGACCAATTTATCGAAAAAAATGCCGTATATGAAATTTTATTTCTTAAATTCCTTGAAAAATATTGATATTTTAATTCTTTTTATTTAAGATAATAAAAGATAGAATATTTTAAAAATTGAATATAAGGAGGTGGGATATTGAATAGGGCCATTTTACTTGTAAGTCATGGCAACCTGGCTTCGACCATGAAGGAATGTGTGGAGCTGATTACAGGAAAGCAAAAACATCTCCATGCACTGAGTATGGATGCCAATGAAACGTTCGACTCTTTTTCAAGCCAACTGGAATCTTCAGTCAATAAACTGCGGGCTCGCTACCAGGAAATCTTCATACTGGCTGATATTAAAGGCGGTTCCCCATGCAATGCAGCTACACTTCAAGTGTTGATTGATGGTGATGTACAGGTTATCGCAGGTTTCCATTTAGGGTTAGTGATTGAGTGCTGCTTATCACCTGCAAGACCGAGAGAGTTGATTGCCAATGCCTCACAAAGCATTAGCCACATTAACTCCGCAATCGAACGAAAATTGTAAAGGAGGAGGCTTATCATGAGTATTGTTGTTACCCGTATCGATGAAAGGCTCATTCATGGGCAAGTCGCTTATTCATGGAGCGTTGCTTATCAAATCACGGAATATCTGGTGGTTGATGATGAAGCGGCGAACGATCCGAATCAAATTCTGCTGCTTAGCATGGCAGTTCCTTCTGGAAAAAATCATGCAATCCTCTCTGTCGAAGATGCAGTGAGCCATCTTGATGCGCAGCCGGATTCCGTAAAGACATTCATCGTCGCAAAAAGTCCGCATGTTCTCTTATCCTTGATCGAGAAAGGGATTACGCTGCTCTCCATAAATGTAGGCGGTATGTATTATAAAGCAGGGAAACAGGAAATAAGTAAAACAGTCTATGTGGATGAAGAAGATAAGTCCGTCTTCCGGAGAATAAGAGATCACGGAGTCGCCTGTGAAATCAGAACATCTCCAAGTGACAAATCCATCGATTTATTTACGAAAATATAGAGACGGGTAAAGCCGTCACGAAGTAATAAAGGGGGATGAAGGAATGGAGATTGGCTTCCTATCAGCCGTTTTGCTGAGCGCTTTTGTTGCAGCTCTCATGACTGAAAATTATGGGTACGGATATTGGATGATCAGCCGCCCGATTTTTGCAGGTCCTTTATTGGGTTTAATGATGGGGGACCTTCAAACTGGATTGATAGTGGGTGCAAGCGTCGAATTGATGTTCATGGGGGTGCTGCCGATTGGTGGAAGCGTTCCTCCCAATGCACAAATTGCGGGCCTGATTGGTACGATTTTTGCAATCGGGGCAGGAGGTAAACCGGAAGTTGGAATCGCCCTGGCCTTGCCAATCGGCATTCTGGCACAGCTATTGATCATGCTTGCTTGGAACTTCAATATCTATCTCGTGCATCGTGCTGACAGTGCTTTGAAAGAGCTTGATCTAAAAAGGGCAGGGCGCCTGCATTTGTCTGGCTTGATCGTTTTTTTTACGGTCATGTTCATACCGACGTTTTTGGCTGTTCACTTCGGGAGTGACTTCGTAAAGCATTTTGTGGATTCCATGCCTGCGTGGTTCATGGATGGTTTAAAGGTTTCTGCGGGAATTCTGCCTGCAATAGGGATGGCGATGCTCCTGAAAATGATGAATTTCAAAAAATATTGGTCTTTTTTCCTGGTGGGGTTCGTATTGGCCGTCTATTTGGAACTTCCTGTACTTTCGATTGCCTTGCTGGGCCTCGGAATCGCCATCAGCATTTCGGTGGTGATGAATAAGACGGATATCAATGATGCACCTCTCCCGTCGACAAAAAAAGATGAAGCAGAGAAGGCGATACTGACAAGGAAGGATTTGATCACCGCTGTTTTCCGTTCCTTCTTCAGCATGACATCGATAAATTATGAGCGGTATGGCAGTTTAGGGTTTTGCTATGCGGTGATGCCTGCACTCAAGAGACTCTATGGAGATGATGAGGAGTTAAAAGAAGCAATTGTCCGCCATAATGAGTTTTTTAACTGTCATCCATATACAACTAATGCCATCATCGGCGTGACCCTTGCTTTGGAGGAGCAACGGGCGCAAGGCAAACCGATCACTCCTGAGACCATTTCAGCCACCAAAGCCGCATTGATGGGGCCGCTTTCCGGAATTGGTGATTCTGTGTTTAAAGCAACCTTCATGACCATATTTGCGGCAATCGGCGCTGGCTTGGCGCTGGAGGGCAACCCAGTAGGGCCGATCATATTCATCGTTCCCAACGTATTGCTAAACATTTTCTCCCGTTATTATGGAGTGATATATGGGTATCGGTTTGGTCTGAACCTTATCTTGAAAATGAAAGATTCGGATATTCTTGATAAGTTTGTCCAGGGGGCAACAATAGTTGGTTTAATGGTAACTGGATCGAAGGTCGTCCATTTTGTTCATGTGGGAGTAGCGGCTAAATGGAACTTCTCCGGTAAAGAAATTATCTTGCAGGAACTTCTCGATTCGATCTTGCCCGGACTTTTGCCCCTCCTCTTGACGCTTGGTTTCTTATGGGTATTGCGGAAATATAAAAAAGCAATTTACTGGCTCATCCTTTTTTGCTTTGTTGTCGGAATAGCTGGTAAATTGTTTGGATTCTTGTAGGTGATAAGGATGGATAATAAAAGCATATTGAAGATGATTAAGGGTGGATTGATCGTGTCGTGCCAGGCAAGGATTGGGTGGCCCATGTATGGGCAGGATATCATGAGTGCCTTAAGCAAGGCGGCTGAAATGGGAGGTGCCGTCGGGATAAGGGCAACTGGGCCGGATAATATTGAAGCGATCAGGAAGGTGACGACTTTGCCAATCTTGGGGATACACAAACAATGGTTTGATGAAAGCGAGGTTTATATCACCCCTACATATGAAAGTGCTAATAGCATCATTGAGGCTGGGGCCTGCATCGTAGCCTTGGATGGGACTCAACGTATCCGTCCCGGGGGAGAAACGCTGGGAAGAATCATAGAAAATATCCATCGTGAGCATCCGGATATTTTAGTGATGGCAGATTGTGCGACTTTTGAAGAGGGAAGGATAGCAGAAGAGTTGGGGGCGGATATCGTATCAACAACATTGTGCGGATATACAGAGGAGACAAAATATGTCGACGAAATTGATTATGATCTCATTCGAAAGCTCTCTGCTGCATGTAAGATCCCCATCATTGCTGAAGGGCATATTCACACGAAATTTCATGCACGAAAAGCAATGGAAAGCGGTGCCTTTGCCGTCGTTGTTGGGACGGCCATAACCCGGCCGGAAATCATCACCAAATGGTTCGTGGATGAACTGAAAAGCTGGTGGCTGAAAAATGAAAACTTCGGAAAGTGACCTATGTGGAAGTGAAAGTTGTCAAAAGGGCATTCAACTTGCCCTTTTTTTTATTGCTTGAATGGGCCAGCTTATACATAGCTTGTTGATTTCGTGCCATTTATGCAAACCTGAATGGCTTATGAATTCATACATACCGCAGAAAAAGTTCAGCTGAAAGGAGTGGATGCAAACTCCTGATACATGGCTGTATCCAGATGCTTTCAGGGCTGGCATGAAAGTTGCTTGTTAGTTTAATAAGAATAAAAGTGAGGTGCTAAAATGACAGGCAATACAAAGCTGATGGAAACACGTCAAAGTGATAATCCACTGCAAGAGTTCCAGGATATCTTAAAAGAAGCGATTCAAGTTTTGGGCTATCCGGATTCTGTTTATGATTTTTTGAAAACGCCGATGCGCTTTTTGGAAGTCAGCATTTCTATACAAATGGATAATGGGGAAACGAGGATGTTTCAAGGATACCGTGCCCAACATAATGATGCGACAGGTCCGACGAAAGGAGGGATCCGGTTTCACCCGGATGTCACACCTGACGAGGTTAAGGCATTGGCCGGCTGGATGAGCTTGAAATGCGGAATAACGGATCTCCCTTACGGAGGAGCAAAAGGGGGAATCGTTTGTGATACCAGGGTGATGAGTTCGTCTGAGCTGGAACGGTTAAGCAGGGGGTATGTAAGGGCAGTCAGCCAAATAGTGGGACCGACAAAGGATATTCCTGCACCGGATATGTATACAAATTCCCAAATCATGGCTTGGATGCTCGATGAATACGATCATATCAGGGAATTCGATTCACCCGGCTTCATTACAGGTAAGCCTCTGGCATTAGGCGGATCTAAGGGGCGGGAAACAGCTACCTCAAAGGGCGTGCTATATACGCTTCAAATGGTATGTGAATTAGAAGGCATTCCCATTAAAGGGCTGCGCGTGATCATCCAGGGCTTCGGTAATGTTGGCAGCCATTTGGCGATGTACTTGCATGAATTGGGGGCTAAAGTGGTTGGGATAGCGGATGAGCTTGGGGGCTTGTATGACCCAAAAGGTCTGGACATACCCTATCTTTTGGAGAACCGCGACTCGTTTGGTGTCGTCTCGAATTTATTCAAAGAATCATTATCGAACCGGGAGATATTGGAAAAGGAATGCGATGTACTGATTCCTGCGGCAATAAGTGGTGTGGTCCATAAAGAAAATGTGCGGCGATTGCAATGTAAAATCGTAATCGAAGCTGCGAACGGCCCGACAACGAAAGAAGCAATCAAAATCCTCGATGAAAAAGGGATCATCTTGGTACCGGACATCTTGGCCAATGCAGGGGGAGTGATCGTTTCATATTTTGAATGGTGCCAAAACAATCAAGGCTATTATTGGTCGGAAAAGCTTGTAGATGAACGATTGAGAGAAAAGATGGCAGAAAGCTTTTTGAATGTCCATCATACCTCCCAAAAATTTTCGGTGAATATGAAGGTGGCTGCCTATATAGAAGGTATACGGAAAATTGCAGAAGCTTCCCGGCTTCGTGGATGGGTCAGGTATTGAAATGATTTAGGCACTGGATGAAAGGGAGGATACCAATGAATTTTGACATCCTTTTGGAAAATAAAGAAAATCAAGCGATCCACCATTATTGCCTGTTGTCCAATCATCATCGTTATGATGTGACCATTGTATACACGTCGCAATTTTTCGGGAAAGCGATGGTGACTTCCTTGCAGAGCGGAAGAATGATCCTGCTGTGTGCCGAAGATATTCCTTCGGAGCAATATTGGGTCCGAACGCTTGGCATTGAACAAGAAGATATTTCTGAATCTCAGGATTTTCTCAAGTTAGTCCTGCAATCCCCATTTAATTATGAACAATACTAAAAGGAGGAGCGACACTATGTATGTTGATGTAATTCTTAGCCCTTGTGAAGGCACGGTTGAAAAAATTTCGGTATCCGAACAATCCAGATTTTACGAATGGGAGCAGCTGTTCCAAATCAAGAGAGAAGACGGGCGTGTGGAGGTCATTGATATTGGCGTCAGCGGTGAAATAAAGTCATTGGAGGTAATGGAAGGTGAAGAAGTGGTGACAGGGGAAGTGCTTGCTTATTTTAAAGAAGACTTATTCGTGACCGGCAGCGATTGACAACAAGTGAGAGAAGATGAAATGACTTTCATCTTCTTTTTTATTTTCCAGATGATCGTCCAGGGTATCCTGGGCAGAAACCGAATAGTCATGGTCCCCTATATCCTAATTTGGAAGAAATCCTCTGCCCTGTCTCCATCACATGTTGAATGAGAAAATCCAGTCTGTCACTTGTCAAATTAAAGCTGACAAACCCGATGCTCACTGCGCCATGCACTTCCCCAAAATGGTTTAAAATCGGAGCGGCAACAGAAGAGGTACCTTCCGTTCTTTCGTTGTGGCTGATGCCAAATCCCTTCACTTTCGTTTCAGTCAAAATATTCAAAAATGCGGCCCTATCTTGCTCGGGAACGAGTGAATCTATGATTTCTTTCACTTGGTTATATGGCATGTAGGCTAGCATTGCTTTATTGGCTGCACCGATGTGCATCGCGATCCGTGAGCCGAGCTGATCATAAACACGGATTTGGCTTTTTTCACTATCGATCCGTTCAACAATGAGGGACTCCATCTCCATTGGCTGGCTAAGGTAGACGCTTTCTTTAACCATATTCATCAGCCTTTCCAGCTCTGGCCTGATTTGACTGATATAATCCATTTTGTCATACATCCGCAGGCCGTATTCAAGCCAAATATTCCCTAAACCATAATGTTTGGATCGCTCATCTTGTTGAATAAGGCCGTGCTTGGACATGGCTTTTAACAAGCGGTGCATGGAGCTTACCGGAAGCTCACATTCTTGGGAGAGATCCGTAATTGAAAGCCCATTTACCGATGAATTGGAAACTAATACGTTAATGACATTCATCGCACGGTCAATCGATTGCATATACATTTCACCTATCTTTCCAAACAGAAGTTGTGAAGACTTTATTGTTTGAATATTTAAAACATATTGACATTATACCATAGATAATTTTATAATTTAATAAAAATTCCTATTAACGGAAATGTTTTCCGCATAGTGGAAAAAGGAGGAGAGGTAATGTCATATTGTTCGTCAATGTACAGCCCTTTGCAACGTGTCATTGTTAAACACCCGAACGATGCGTTTATAAGTCAAGCGCATTTAAGTGATGCATGGCAAAGATTTAATTTTACCGAAGAACCAGATTTAATAGAAGCTGCAAAAGAGTTTGCTGGTTTCATCTCCATTTTGGAGAAGTATGTACCCGAGATCAATTACTTGCCCAAATCAAGGGAAGTGGGTATTGACTCCTTGTACGCGCATGATCCTGTCAAGTTCACAATCGATGGTGCGATCATTTTAAAGTCAGGGAAAGAACTTAGGCAGCCCGAGGCAAATGTTTACAAGCATTTTTGCCTCGAAAATAACATCCCGCTCATTGGCGAACTAACGGGTGATGCAGTTGCGGATGGCGGTGATCTAGTTTGGCTTGATGATAGGACTCTAGTTGTAGGTCATGGTTACCGGACAAACGCCGAGGCAATCAGGCAATTAAAAGAAATGACGGATCACCTTGTGGATGAATTCATCGTAGTCCAGCTGCCCCATGATCAAGGGGAGGCAGAGTGTCTCCATCTCATGTCTTTCATCAGCATGATCGACCATGATTTGGCTGTCGTTCATTCACGGCTCATGCCAGTCTACTTTAGAAAACTCCTCATTGAACGGGGCGTCCAGCTAATAGAAGTGCCGGAAGAGGAGTACATGAACCTTGGCTGCAATGTGCTTGCATTAGCTCCTCGGGTATGTGTAATGGCTGCCGGGAACGATTATACGAAGCAAAAGCTTCTTGATGCGAAAGCTACGGTATATGAATACAAAGGAACCGAAATCAGTTATAAGGGCACGGGCGGCCCGACCTGCTTAACTTGCCCGGTAGTGCGAAAAAAATAGTGGATAATGGGGGAATGAGCTTTGTATAAACATGTTATCGTAAAAACACCAAGCAGAAGTTATGTAAATGGATTAACAACATCGAACCTTGGCACGCCCGACTATGATAAAGCATTGGAGCAGCATGCCGCTTATGTGGAAGCTTTGAAAAAATGCGGGGTGGACGTGACACACCTTCCGGCAAATGAGGAGTTTCCAGATTCGACTTTCGTTGAGGATACGGCTGTGATCGCCCCTGAATTTGCGGTCATCACGAATCCAGGGGATGCTACTAGAAACAAGGAGATAGTGGAAATGGAGCCTGTCTTGAAGGAGTTCCACAAAACCATTCACCATATTCATGCTCCGGGAACTTTAGATGGAGGCGATGTGCTTCAAGTAGATGACCATTTCTATATTGGCATTTCCGAGCGTACTAATGAGGAAGGTGCACAGCAGTTAAAGAAGATCGTTGAATCCGAAGGCTATAAAGGAACGATTATTCCATTAAAAGAGTTTTTCCATTTAAAGACGGGAATTGCATACCTGGGAGATGATTTGATCGTAGCAGCAGGGGAATTCATCGAACATCCAGACTTTGCCCAATATAAGAAAATCATCGTTTCCACTGAAGATGAATACTCGGCAAACTGCATTCTTGTCAACGATTATGTAATCATCCCCATCGGGTATGACCAGACGCAAAGTAAATTAAATGAAGCAGGATATAAAACGATCGAGTTGGAAATGTCTGAGTTTCAGAAGCAGGATGGAGGATTGAGCTGTTTATCACTTCGCTTTTAAAATAAGTGATTGCCAGGAAGCATGTCTTTGTTTCCTGGCATTTGATGACAAACGGAAAGAGGGATTTCAATGAGCCAATTAAAATGGGGAACTCCGGAAAAACTGCGTGCATTATTATGTGAACTTGTGAGCTGGGAAAGCAGGACACTTTCAGAAGGCGAAAGCATGTTTCCTTATAAAGTCCAGGAAAAATTAGGCGAGCTTGCTTTTTTTAAGAAGAACCCTGCCAATTTATCACTTCATGAAGTGGATTTGGGAAGGCATTTCGTCCAAGCCTTTTATAAACATCCTGAGGCGGATGAGACGATCGTATTGATAAGTCATTTTGATACGGTACAGACTGAGGAATATGGTGATCTGGAGATGCTGGCCTTTCAGCCCGAACAGCTTACGGCAAAACTTCATGAGCGAAAAGGTGATCTGCCGGAAGAAGCGCGCATCGATCTAGAGTCGGGTAACTACCTGTTTGGGCGCGGGACGATGGACATGAAAATGGGGCTGGCCCTTCATATGGCCATCATCGAAAAAGCAAGCGTGGAGGGGTGGCCGGTCAATCTTTTGCTGCTAACCGTTCCAGACGAAGAAGTGAATTCTGCTGGTATGAGGGCAGCAGTCAAGGAGCTTGTCGCTTTACGCAATAAATATCGTCTTACCTATAAAATGTTCCTTAACAGTGAACCATCTTTTTCACAGAAACCTGGAGACGAGTGTCATTATATTTATTCGGGAACGATGGGGAAAATCATGCCGGCAGCGCTGTTTTATGGGAAGGAAACACATGTGGGCGAGCCGTTGAAGGGGATGACGGCTAACTATATGGCCTCGTTCCTTACACAGCTCATGGAGTGGAATGCTTCTTTTTTGGAAAGCGATTTCTCCGAACAAACACCTTTGCCAGTATCGCTTCAGCAAAAAGATCTAAAATTGCAATATTCAACACAAACGCCTTACCGCGCAGCAGCGCTTTATAATGTTTTCATCATGAAGAGAAGCGCTGCGGAAATCATGGATATTTTCGAGAAGGTTGCACAGGAAGCTGCGATCAGGTGCAATGAGTCCTATAAGGCTTTATGCATTCGTGAACGAATTGAAGGGGTGGGTGAAGTCAAGGTGCTTCGCTACGAAAAGCTGCTATCCTATGCCATTGGAAAATTCGGGGGGGATTTTGTTGAGGAAATGAAAGGAGAGGTCCAGGCAAATGAGGCTTGGGATGAACGGGAAAAATCGCTGCGGATCGCAGAAAAACTGATGATACAATGCCAGGAGCTTGCCCCTGCCATTGTATTGCTGTTTGCCCCTCCCTATTATCCTGCCGTCAATACTTCCCATGATCCGCTCATCATCCAATCCGTAAAACTTTTAAAGGAAACGGCGCAATCGTTTAATGAAGAAGTCAGTCAGATTCATTATTTCAATGGTCTTTGCGATTTGAGCTATGTCCAATATAAAGATGAATCGGATGGCTGGACAGCATTTGAGAAAAACACGCCAGTCTGGGGGGACAGTTACAGCATTCCTTTTTCCGACATGCTGCAGCTGCAGGCGCCGGTACTCAATGTAGGTCCGTTCGGCAAGGATGCACATCAGCGAACTGAGCGGCTTCATATCAATAATGCTTTCATTCATACGCCCTTCATGTTGGAAAAGCTAATAAAGAGCATGGTCAAAGTCAAGGATGCGCATTGATTCCCCGAAGACGGCAAGGATGACCATGATATTGAAAAGGTCCAGCTTGTAGTAAAAAGGAGAAAATAAGGGAGGGTCAAATATGGATAACCTACCAAACGAGCAAACCACGTCCGAGCCGCTTCATCCTAAAACTAAAGTGCCGAACCAACTAACCGAGTTGCCGGAAAAAGGAATCAATCCTTTTGTGTTAATGTTCATCGTCATTGTAATTGTGACGATATTAACCTATATATTGCCTGCAGGTCAATATGAAAGGATTGAACAAGATGGGCGAAGTGTCGTCGATCCAACATCCTTTGAATTTATCGATTCAACACCGGTCGGACTCCTGCAAATGTTCAGCAGCATTCACGCTGGAATGATCGAAGGGTCATCGATCATCTTGTTTGTCTTTTTATTCGGTGGGGCACTTGGAATCATGCAGGCAACAGGGGCCCTCGATTCATTCATCAAATTCGTGGCGGTCCGATTCGGGACTAAAGAAAAACTGCTTATTCCGTTGATGGTTTTGATATTCGCATCTTTAGGGACTTTGATAGGTTCGGCTGAAGATGCACTCGTTTATATTGCAATCATCGTTCCGATGACGATTGCTTTGGGCTTTGACGCACTTACAGGGTTTGCGATCGTCATCCTGGGAACCTTGGCAACGGGATTCATTTCCGGAATAACCAACCCATTCAATGTAGGGGTCGCCCAAAGCATTGCGGAACTGCCGATGTACTCGGGAATGGGCTTGAGAATCGCAATCCTTGCAGTGTTTTATATCGTTACCGTTATGTATATATATTTTCATGCCATGAAAGTGAAACGAAATCCTGAACTAGGTGAATACGGGAAGTTCAGGCGTGAAGATCATACGATGGTTGATGAAAACTTCAAGATGAGTAAACGACATTCCTTGGCGTTGCTCATCTTATTGCTGAATTTCATCCTATTAATCTATGGTGTCATTAAATTAGGCTGGTATATAAGTGAAATTGGCGGCTTGTTTTTATTGAGCGCGATCATCATGGGAATGATCGGGGGCTTATCAGCATCCAAAATGGCCAATGGTTTCATATCAGGAGCGGGCGATATGGTTTCAGGAGCATTGATTATTGGTGTTGCGCAAACGATCTTGGTCATCATTACAAGCGGCGGCTTGCTGGATACGATTTTATATTATGCGGCAGGAATGGTCGAGCATCTTCCGCCCGCCATTAATGCACTTGGAATGTTCATTGTGCAAATGTTCCTTAACTTCATCGTGCCGTCCGGCAGCGGCCAAGCAGCATTGACGATGCCGATCATGGCGCCGTTGGCGGATATAATGGGAGTGACAAGACAAACCGCCGTATTGGCTTTTCAATTGGGGGACGGGATATCCAATATGATATTCCCGACGTCTGGAGTGCTTTTGGCCGGTCTTGCCGTAGCGGGGATTTCATTTACGAAATGGGTCAAATGGGTGCTTCCTTTCCTTATCATCCAGATTGCTGTGGCGATAATTTTTTTAATCATTGCCCAAAGCATTCAATATGGTCCTTTTTAGAGGTATAAAAATCAGAATTTTCCAAAAAGAAATTTAAGGAGGTATTTTATGTTGAAGCATGTGCAGGATACGATTGTAGATGAGGTGATTTCTTGGAGGCGCCATTTTCACGAAAATCCTGAGCTCTCGTACGAGGAACACGAGACTTCGGAATATATCTACACGATATTGAGCTCCCTTTCAGGATTAGAGGTGACAAGGCCGACTGGCACAAGCGTCATGGCGGTTCTCAAAGGAGGGAAGGCTGCGGCGCAAAAAAGGAATATCATCGCTTTCCGTGCGGATATTGATGCACTTCCGATTGAAGAGGAAACAGAATTGGAATGTAAATCAAGAAATCCTGGCGTCATGCATGCATGCGGCCATGACGCGCATGCAGCGATGTTATTGGGTGCGGCCAAAATCCTTTCTGAAAAAAAGGCAGCCATCCATGGGGAAATCAGGTTCGTTTTCCAGCATGCCGAAGAGGTCTTGCCGGGGGGAGCTCAAGAGTTGGTGAAAAAAGGGGTCATGGAGGGAGTTGATTTTGCATTTGCCCTTCATGTTACTCCTTATGAACGAACAGGGACGATATGTTTAAGGGATGGGGTTTTCTGTGCAGCTGCAGATGACTTTGAAATCAAAATCATTGGTCAAGGCGGACATGCTTCGACCCCTGAATTGACGATTGATCCGCTAATGATTGGTGCAGAAATGACAACCAATATTCAAAACATCGTCTCCAGAAAGATTTCCGCACTTAGGGCGCCCGTCATTTCAATCACTCAGTTTCATGCTGGAAGTGCGCTCAATGTCATTCCGGAATATGCTGAAATCGGCGGTACGATTCGCTCCTTACACGCCGATAGTCGAGTGAAGGCCAGGGAGTACCTGGAGCAAATCGTCAAAGGTGTTACCGAGGCTCATGGGGCAAGATACGAATTAACATGGCATTTAGGTTATCCAGCCGTAGTGAATGATAAGGCGGCCGCTGATATTTCGAGAACGGTCATGGGAGAGATTTTCGAGGAAAAACAGATCATTGTAGTCGATGAGCCCATGTTTGGAACGGAAGATTTTTCGGCGTTTTCCGAAATCGTTCCAGCTTCCATGCAGTTCTTGGGGGTTCATAGTGATGAGCTGGGAAAAGCTTACCCTTTACACCATCCTAAATTTAAAATCGACGAAGGGGCATTGGAATATGGTGTGAGATATTTTGTCGGGATAGCCGATAAATTATGCGGGCAGCAGCCAGCAACAAAAGAAAGCGATGGGTGGTAAGCTGATCCCCAGGTGCCTATGTTTCTAGGTTGGAAGATAGCTGGAATAAGATAGTTAATAGATAAGATAAGGACGTGGGAAATATGGGGAATGGATTGGAGAACAATGAGCAACTGCAGCGATCGATGAAGCGACGCCATCTATTCATGCTTTCGCTTGGAGGCGTGATTGGTACAGGCCTTTTTCTGAACGCAGGCTATACGATCAATCAAGCCGGTGCCGGAGGGGCGTTGATTGGTTATTTAGCGGGCGGCCTAATCTTATATATGGTCATGGTCTGCCTTGGCGAGCTGGCGGTTCATATGCCCGTTACTGGTTCCTTCCAAAAATACGCGGCTGAATATATTGGGCCATCCGCTGGGTTTTCTCTTGGGTGGATGTATTTCGTCGGCTCGGCTGCCACGGCGGGAGTTGAGTTTACGGCAGCAGGAATCTTGATGAAGTACTGGTTTCCATACATTCCCACTTGGATTTGGTGTGCAGTGTTCATTCTGCTATTATTCTCATTGAATGCGTTGACGACCAGAGGGTTTGCAGAGGCTGAATATTGGTTCTCCGGAATAAAAATCATTGCCGTAATCTTGTTCATCTTAATAGGGATCGCTGGCATTTTTGGTTTTATCTCTTTATCGGACCGTCCGACCCCTTTTTTTGAAAATCTTGCTCCGTCCGGCCTTTTTCCAGCAGGCGGGATAACGATCATCTTTGTCACGATGATGAATGTCATATTCTCCTATCAAGGCTCGGAACTGATCGGAATTGCCGCAGGAGAAAGCGAAAAACCGGAAGAAAACATTCCTAAGGCGATCCGGAATGTCCTTTTTAGAATCATCGTCTTTTACCTTGCATCCATCATCATTCTTTCAGCGATATTCCCATCTTCGGAATTGGGGTTATTGGAAAGTCCATTTGTTACCTTGATGAAGATAGCAGGAGTACCTTATGCAGCAGGCATCATGAACTTCATCATTTTGACAGCGATCCTTTCTGTCGGGAATTCGTGTCTATATGCCTCAACACGCTTGCTTTGGGCGATGGCCCATGATGGAATGGCACCAAAGGTGTTTGGATCTTTATCCAGAAGGAAGGTACCCTTGAATGCCCTTTTATTCACCATAATCTTTTCACTGTTATCGTTATTGACCAGCTTCATGGCTGCTGATACGGTGTTCGTTTTGCTCATGTCGATTGCGGGCATTTCCGTTACGATCTCCTGGATGGGGATTGCCTTATCGCAATTTATGTTCCGCAGGAAATTTATAAAAGCGGGTGGAGATACGGAGGAGTTACAATACAAAGTGCCTTTTTATCCGTTTGTACCGTTGTTTTGTTTAGGCTTTTGCACAATGGTTTTAGTATTCCTTGCTTTCGATCCCACTCAACGGGTTGGCCTACTTTATGGAATCGGATTTTTGGTAGCCTGCCTATTATTCCATAAGTTCAAATTGTCCAAGAACAATCCATCAACGATGAATATGGAAAACAGTAATGAGAAATTGATGTAGTCATGAGCCATGACCCGTTCACAGAATTTGCGAACGGGTCATTTTTTCATATTAATGTTCCTTTTGCCGTACTCAAAGGGTACGGTCATTCAGAACAAAATAAAATGGATTGACAATTATATAGAAGCCCTTTAAGATTAAATAAATACTATTTATTAGAATAAACAGATAAATAGTATTTATTTTTTCTCCCTATAAATTCAAAGGAGGCTGGTAATGGTAAGATGATTCTTTGGTCATAAAGAAAATGAAAACGATTACTGGTTTTTCGTGAGATATGACTCCCATTCTCATTTAAGCTCCGTTACCATGTATACTGTTGGTAAAGGTATAAGAAAGGGAGGCAATGCGGGCAATGCAAAATAGAAGTGAAGAATTGGTCCATGAGCTTGGACGGAAAATCGTGAACGGAGAATACCTTCCTGGTGAAATATTGCCAAAGGCTGAAATATTGAGTGAAATGCATGGAGTCAGTCGAACTGTGGTCCGTGAAGCCCTTAAGGGGTTGGCTACACGTAAACTTATAAGGTCCAATCAAAGGTCAGGAACGAGTGTATTGCCAAGGGCAATGTGGCAATGGTGGGATATTGATGTATTGACCTGGATCATGGAAGATGAAAACAATAGTGATTTCATCTTGCATTTGACCGATGTTCGGCTGGGGCTTGAACCAATGGCAGCTGCTTTGGCAGCTAATAGGGCAACGGACGAAGATCACGTCAGGATCAAGGCCTGCTTCAATAGGCTTGAGCAATCTGTCGGGGACGAGAGAGCCTGGGCAAAGGCTGATTATGATTTCCATCAAAGCATTTTACATGCATCTTATAACGACTTAATGATTGGCACTATCCAGTCTTTGCATAAAGCGCTCATAATAAGCCGTGAAAAAACGTTTCATGCGGTGAAGGAATTTGCAGATCCGACCTTCGATTCTCCAACAAAGGAAGTGTTGGATCGACATCGGGCAATATATGAGGCCGTGCTTGCACGTGATGAAGATCTGGCACGCCAAAAAATGACAGACCTGATCTTACGCGTCAGGCGGCTGCTGGAAGAGATATATGCACCATGAAGTTCTCCATAATAAATCTAATCATCATTTTTCAAAAAAAGAGAGGAGTAATGGAGTTGGGTATACAAGTTGTTAGATTCGAAAAAGAAAATAAAAAAAGATGGGGAGTTGTTGCTGGAGACAAAATCCTCGTCCTTAATGAAGCATATGACACCCTGGCCGAATTTCTCGAGAAAGGGGCGGAGAAAGCTCGGGAGATAATGAAGCAAGAAACGGCCGATTTTGTTGCATTAAACGAAGTGAATATCTTGAGTCCGGTTACGAAACCGGCAAGGATCGTATGCCAAGGGGCGAACTATTCCACACATCGTGCCGAGGCAGGGCTTGAAACCGAACGTCCGTCTTTTAATATGATATTCAGTAAAGCGGACAGCTCCCTTTGTGGGGCATACACAGATATCGTTCGTCCTGCACACGTGAAATTGCTGGATTATGAAATAGAGCTTGGTCTTGTGATCGGTACTGATATAACAGGGCCAGCCCATGTTACCGATAAGAACCTTCATAGGTATGTGGCAGGTTTAGTCATTGTGGATGATGTCTCAGCAAGGGATATTCAGCTTCCTGAAGGTCAATGGTTAAAAGGGAAAAGCTATCGGACATTCGGCCCAACAGGTCCTTACCTTTACCTGCTTGACGAAGAAGAAATACCGTTGATCCATGATTTAGAGGTGAATCTTTGGGTGAATGACGAATTACGTCAGTCTGCTAACACGAATCAATTATTATTTAAGCCAGCAGAAACATTAACAGAGCTAAGTGAAATCATGGACTTATCAAAAGGAGACTTGATCATTACTGGTACAACTGGAGGGGTCGCTCTAAATCTTTCATCGGAAATCATGGGTAAAGTATCCAGTCTGGCGGTCCCTGGGCAAAAGAAACTGGATTTGCTCGTTGAGAATCAAAGAACTAGCGCAAAATACCTTCGGGATGGCGATGTAATCCGCTGTACTATTAAAAGCGAGGATGGGAGCATAGACCTAGGCGAACAGATTAATACAGTCGTTCCAAGTCAAGTTGCTAGTCTCCTGAATTCTTAAGCGGATGTAAAAGGTTGGGATTGTACATGACCTTGTTTTGAGGTGAATCCCAGCTTTGTTCTTCGCTTAAGTTATTTAGCATGCTTAATTTGTATGCGCTTACAATTAGGGTTTGCGATATTGGTATGAATGATGGAAGGGGATGTTTTATGAAAAAAGAGATTTTCGATGTAGCGATCGTCGGTTATGGTCCAGCAGGGAAATTGTTGGCAGCCTTGCTTGGCCAAAAAGGCTGGAAAGTGGGTGTTTATGAACGATTTCCAAAGCCCTTTTCATTACCTAGGGCCGTACATTATGATCATGAAGTAGCGAGGATCCTTCAAACGGTAATCCCCACAATTGATATCGACAAGATTTCCGAAAGGGTTCAAGATATGTACGAGTGGTGTAATGCGGATCATCAAACCCTTTTGAAATTGGATTGGTCGGAGTTTGGCATCTCTGGATGGCCGCGGGATATGTTTTTCAATCAACCTGAACTGGAACGCAAAATGGATATAGCGTGCAAAAGTCTATCTACAGTAAGCATCAATCTTGGATATGAGGCAGTTGGACTTTCTGAATATCAGGATAGGGTGGAATTGGTCGTCAAAGATTTTCAGGGTGTACAAACAAATGTAACAGCTCGGTATGTTGTAGGGTGTGATGGATCCAATAGTTTCGTTCGTAAACAGATGGAACATACGGTCACCGATCTGGGATTTCAATCCGACTGGCTCGTGGTGGATATCATCCCAAAAGCAGAACGGGAGTGGAAACCTAGCAATCTGCAATTATGTGACCCCGCACGACCAACAACCGTGGTTTCTGGAGGACCAGGAAGGAGACGTTGGGAATTCATGGTTCTTCCTGATGAAACAAAGGAAGAACTTAATCATGAAGAAGTCGCTTGGCGTTTACTGGAACCGTGGAATATTTCAGCTGATAATGCGATTTTGGAGCGGCATGCCGTGTATACATTTCGGGCAATTTGGGTGGACGACTGGCGAAAAGGAAGGCTGATGTTAGCAGGCGATGCTGCTCACTTGACTCCACCGTTCATGGGGCAAGGACTATGCTCAGGGCTTCGTGATTCGAAAAACTTGGCTTGGAAGCTAGATCTTGTTTTACGCGGGATAGCTGATGAAGCTATCTTGGATACGTATACGGCAGAAAGAAAACCTCATACACAGGCGGTTATTGAAGCCGCTTTATACTTAGGCAAAATGATTTGTGTAACCGATCCAGAAGCTGCGAAGGATAGGGACGTAGCCTTTATAACCGGAAAGGCACCGGAATTTCCGGAATTCCCGAACATGACGGACGGAATTCTTTATAAAAACGATGAAGCAGCCAGTGAATCGCATGCAGGTCGGTTGTCGTTGCAAAGTGAAGTGACCTACAAAGGCGTGACAAGCCTGTTGGACGATGCAGTTGGACAGGGATGGAAGATTTTAAGTTTCCTTGACGATGCAAGCAGGTTTTTAGGGAGTGGGCAGCTAGAGTTTTTGGAGCAACTGGGAACTAGATTCATAACCATTATTCCGAATCAAGAAATAAGCAGGGGTGCTGTAGTGGATGTAAAGGGGAAGTACACACAGTTTTTTGATGAAACCGGATTCAAAGCGGTCATTGTCCGCCCGGACTTTTATATATTTGGCGCTGTTTCGTCATTCGATCGGCTGCCTATTTTGATCGATGATCTTTCTAGACAAATAAAGCTGAATAGGAAGACAGACAATACTAGATACATCACTCAATAAGAGTATAGGGTGTGTCATCACCCCCATGTATCTAGTCAAGGTTTATTGAAAGGGTATTGCCTGTGGGAGGCAGGACCAATCATATCCATGAATTAAGTATAGCATAACTATCAATCTATTATTAATGAATTAGCTGAATTTTAGAAATCCGATTTATAAGTTTTTTCATATAGCAAATGATAATGGAGGAATGAATGATGACCAAAATAAGAGTTTTTCGGTTAGCATATGCAGATTTCTTGACGAATAATCCCGAAGATATGATCAATTATTATACAAATGTGATGGGGTATCGGGTCACGGAAAAGACAGCAGGCATTACATATTTAAGTAATGGGCTGGATCATCATAATATTATCATCACACCAGCTGAAAAAACGGCCATTCGCAGCTATGGATACCAATTGGATGGCAAGCTGAGCTTGGAGGAAGTACAGGATCAATTACAAGAACAGGGCATCGCATCAAAACTGAGAAAAGGAAAGCCTGGAATTGCCTCGCTCATCGAATTAAATGATCCTGCGGGAAACATCATTGAATTATTTTCGGATATGGAACATTCAGCTGTTGGCTATGGTTCGTCGGGGATTGTTCCCCTGAAACTTGGACATATCGCATTTTATGCGGACAATCACAAGGAAGTGGTTCAATTTTACCAAGAGTCATTAGGCTTCTGGTTTACAGATCAAATTGGTGAAGACTTTTGCAACTTCTTAACATGTAATGCGGATCATCATGTATTGAATATTGTTGCATCCAACGAGACCAGAATACATCATATTGCTTTCCAGCTGAAAGATGCAAGTCATCAATGCAACAGTTCAGATGTATTGGCCAAACATGGCCGCCCAATACTTTGGGGACCTTCGCGCCATACGGCTGGCCATAACATTGCTTCATACCATCATGATCCAGATGGGAATATCATCGAGCTTTACACGGATCTTGATGTATTCATCCCTGAACTGGGTATGTTTGAGCCGCGTCCTTGGCATAAACATTTACCACTTAAGCCGAGAGTTTGGGAAGGCTTGAGTTCATGGGGCACTGAATTCGAAGTGGATTTGGCAAAAGTTTGAAGGTGTAGGGCGAGTAGTGATCGATCGTTGAAGCGGAAACAGAATGGGGCAGTCTTTTTCTATACCTAAGCATGAATCGGACTTTTCATTTCCCGACGCTTTTTCACCGTGATCTAAAGGATCGAGGAGGGGGGAAGAGGAGAAATCCGGGAATGCAAGAGATACCATTCCAAGTATGTTATGTAGGAGCCAATTGGAGGTTGGCTCCTATTGTTTTCAAGCATCACGTAATGATCAAGCTGCAGACAACAGAAACTGATATGGTGTACGAGGTTATCTCCAAGCCTATTTCAAACGCTACAATAACGGACTTG
The DNA here is from genome assembly GCF_030271255.1 of Peribacillus folii. Classification (GTDB taxonomy): domain Bacteria; phylum Bacillota; class Bacilli; order Bacillales; family DSM-1321; genus Peribacillus. The sequence continues at coordinate 264,312 of NZ_JASJOM010000002.1, read as the reverse complement.
CACTGAGTTCCGAGGGGGATTTTTAGTATTTAAACTTCTTATATTATGTTTTCTTCTTCATCAACTTCCTTTTAAAGGAGGGAAGGTGATGTTCCCCAGGATGACAGCTTTTTTTGCTCCTGTAGCTCTTGGGACATTACTCGGTTTGCCATGAAACGTTTCATTTGCAAGCAAGGCAAATGCTACCGCCTCTTTTGCTTCAGATGAGTATCCCAGTTCTTCCTGCGTGAGGACTGTAATGGAGTCACCAAGCAATGACTGAATCATTTCGATTAAAGTGATATTGTAGCTGCCGCCGCCGCCAATGATCACTTCATCTATGTTGGTTTTTGGCAAGATGAAAGCTCGATAGTTCTCGACGATCGACTTGGCAGTAAACATTGTTACCGTCGCCAAAATGTCTGGGGCCGGAAGCGTTTCGAATCTTTTTAATAGGCTTTCGACATATTGCTTACCGAACAGTTCCCTGCCTGTTGACTTTGGTGGGTGGCTCATTATATAGGGATGGCTGAGGCAATAGGTTAAAAGCTCTTCGTCTATATTCCCTTGCTTTGCAATTTTTCCGCCTTCGTCATATTTCTGTTGAAACAGCTGGCGGCATACTTCATCAATGATCATATTTCCCGGACCGGTATCGAAGGCATACATATCATCGAGTGTGGCTTGCTTAGGCAGGACCGTCACATTTCCTATTCCACCGATATTCTGAAGCAATCTTCCCTTCGTTTCACTTCTGTAAAGAACATATTCGGTATATGGTACGAGCGGGGCCCCTTGACCGCCAGCGGCCATGTCCATGGTGCGGAAATTGGATATGACCGGTGTGTTCGTTTCGTAAGCAATCACAGCTGGCTCCCCAATTTGGAGGGTTGACGGAACCATGTTCCCTTCCAGCAAGGGCTGATGATAAATCGTTTGCCCGTGACACCCTATCAGGTCCAGATGTTCCAGTGGGAGCCCGGCTTTGTTGCAAACTTCCTTCGCTGCTTCTGAAAATAATGTTCCTAGCTTGAAATTCAAACTGCAAATCAATTGCACATTGGAGGTTTCAACGGTTAAAGACTGAACGATTTCTACTTCCACAGTTTTTGGAAAAGGGTAAGTGATGAATTCGATCATTTCAATTTCCGTGTTCAAGCCGCTGTGATTTACACGGACAAGTGCCGCATCGATGCCATCCAATGAGGTTCCGGACATTAATCCTACTATGTACATGGTCATGCCACCTTCTTTTGCTGGTTTTATAAAAGGTATGTTATCTTACTTTAATGCTAATGTGATTCGCTTGTTTGCTTTCATTGTGAGTGCGATCCAAGGCAGTCACGACATATGTGTAAGTTTTTCCTTTTTCGACCGTACGATCGTTAAATGGTTGATCCTTCTTTTCTTTATGGACTGTTGCCAGCAAGTTCGCTGAATCCTCGATATTGCCTTCATGCCTCCCATCAAAACGATAAATGGCATAATAGGATGCATCTGAATGCTTGCCGTCGCGAATCTCGAAATGGATTTTGGAATCCAGCTGTTTTGCTTTGCTAATCTTAGGTGCTTTTGGCGCTTCATTATCGATCCAAGGCATCGCTGGAATCAAGGCTGGACGGCGGTAAATGTCTTCCCGTAAACGGTCTGCTATCCCAAGGGGGTTGTTCCGTAAATCTTTTGCACTGAAATGCATACTCCCGTCGAACTCCTCGAAAGACCGATTCAATTTTAACTGGTTCGGCAATTCTTCCGGATCAAACCAGTTTTGCACGCCGTTGGATTCCGTATTGATCTTATAATCTGCTTGTCCAATATAAAGCTGGACATTTTTGCCTTTGACTTCATTCGTCCACCAATCAAGAAGCTTCGCATAGTCGGCCACGGGCAATCCTATGTTCCAGTATAATTGAGGAGCAATGTAGTCGATGTAACCGTTATTGATCCATGTTCTCGTATCTGCATACAAATCATCGTAATTGGTTTGTCCTGCAGCGGTGTCAGAGCCTGTTGGGTCAACCGCTTTGTTTCGCCAGACGCCAAATGGGCTGATGCCAAACTTCACATATGGTTTTTCCGCTTTGATTTGTTCATTGATATGCTTAACCAGGTTGTTGACATTATCCCTGCGCCAATCTTCTATACTAGAAAATTCATTTGAGCCATATGTTTGATAGGTTTCTTCATCCGGGAAGGGGATGCCAGCGATTTTATAAGGGTAGAAATAATCATCCATGTGAACCGCGTCAATATCATACTTCTTAACAACTTCCATAATACCGTCAATCACGAACTGCTGCACTTCAGGGATGCCCGGATTAAAGTATAATTGCTGCCCATAAGGAATGACCCAATTTGGATGCTTTCTGGCTGGGTGGGAGTCTGGCAGTTTTTCAAGGTCCGAGAGTTCTGCCGTTTTCGCTAAAGGCATGGTGATCCGGTACGGATTGAACCAGGCATGAAATTCCATATTTCGTTTATGGGCTTCCTCAATCATGAATGAAAGCGGATTGTATCCTGGATCCTTTCCCTGCACACCAGTCAAATATTGCGACCAAAGCCCATAGCGAGAAGGATAAAAAGCATCGGCGGTCGGTTTGATCTGCATGACGACAGCATTCATGCCCATCGCTTTTTGTTCATCCAAATACTTGATGAATTCCTCTTTCTGTGCCTTAACTGTCAATCCAGGCTTGGATGGCCAGTCGATGTTTAACACGCTTGCAATCCATGTGGCCCGCAGCTCCTGCTTAACATAGGCGGTTTGTGGAGATGATGAGTGAGCTTTTGCACCTGCCATCAAGTTAGTGGGAAGGAGAAGTGATCCCCCCACCAATGCAGTCAGTGCCAGTGAGCCTAATTTTCCCTTTGTCATTTTTCCATTCATCAATCGTTCAACCTCTTTTCAATTCTATTTTTATATGATTATTTGTAAGCGTTAACAAATAATGAATATACATAGATCATTTAAACGTTGAGAGGAAATGCCTGATAAAAAAACAATACAAGAAACTGTAATACATATATATTAAAATTTATTTTTAAAAATGTATATACTATATTGAAATTTATTTTCAGTAATGATATATTCTAAGAGATTCAACAGCATCACTACAGAAATAAAAAGGATGATAGGCATGCTAGAGCATTTAACGACAGAACGTCGTAACGAAAAGACCATGAGTTTGGATGAAATGAACACGATTGAATTTTTAGAAGTGATGAACGAGGAAGACATGAAAGTTGCACAATGCGTCAAGAAGGAACTTCCGCAAATTTCAAAAGCCGTGGATATGATCGTTGCTGCAATGAATGCGAAAGGCAGATTGATCTATATGGGGGCCGGAACGAGTGGACGGATCGGTTTACTGGATGCCGTGGAATGTCCCCCTACCTTCAATACTGCCCCCGGAGAAGTGGTAGGCCTTATAGCGGGCGGAGAAAAGGCATTCATCAAAGCGGTGGAAGGGGCTGAAGACAGTTTTGAATTAGGTCCTGAGGACTTAAGGGAAATCGGTTTAACAAGCAACGATGTTGTTGTCGGCATTGCGGCAAGCGGACGTACGCCGTATGTTATCGCCGGTCTTGAATATGCCAATCAAATTGGCGCAGCCACGGTATCGATAAGCTGTAACAAAGGTTCGGAGATTGGGAAAATCGCCAACGTTGCCATCGAAGTCGTAAACGGTCCTGAAGTTTTGACTGGTTCTACACGATTGAAAGCGGGAACATCCCAAAAGCTAGTATGCAACATGCTTTCTACAGCTTCGATGGTGGGCATCGGTAAAGTCTATGGCAATTTAATGGTGGATTTGCAGTTGACTAACGAAAAGCTGGTCGAACGGGCAAAACGGATAATCATGGATGCCACCGATTGCAGTTATGACATGGCAGATGAATATTTGGCAAAGGCATATTTACAGCCTAAAATTGCCATCGTGATGATTTTAACGAATGTTTCATATGAAGAGGCTGCTAATCGTTTGAAAAATGCACAAGGCTTCATAAGGAAAACGATTTAAGCTTTTAATAAAAAATGGGAGGAATAAAGGATGAAGGTATTATTCGTATGTTCAGGCGGAATGTCAAGTGCAATTGTTGTAAGCGCTTTAAAAAAGGAAGGCGAAAAACAGGGGATGAACATTGAAGTGTTGGCAGTAGGTTCTCAAGAATTCGATGCAGAGGTCCGGAACGGCTGGGATGTTGCCATGGTGGCACCACAGGTCAAGCATCGTTTTGACGGCTTCAAGGCATCTGCAGACGAAGCGGGAGTGCCATGTGAAGCGATACCTGCCCAAGCATACAGTCCTCTTGGCGGCCCCAAGCTTTTAAAGCTGGTAACCGAATTGGCGAAATAAAATACCATCGAAAAACTTCTTATCTATCATAAGTAAAAGGGGAAAACAACCATGGACAAGTTTGTAGCGTTTTTAGAAAATAATCTTTCAACTCCGATGGCTAAACTGTCTGAGCAAAAGCATTTACGGGCAATTCGGGATGGAGTGGTTTCTGCGTTGCCATTCATCATCTTTGGGAGTTTGTTTTTAATTATCGCCTTCCCGCCTGTTGCGGCGGACTCTGCTGTAGGTGAATGGTCGGCAAAACACATCGCAGAAATTTTAATTCCCTATCGATTAACAATGTTCATCATGACGCTTTACATTACATTTGGTATAGGCTACAGCTTATCCCAAAGCTATAAACTTGATCCGCTATCAGGGGGCTTGCTCTCATTGGCTGCCTTCCTGTTCACGATCGGCGTGAAAACGATGGATGACGTCGGGTTCGTGTTGCCGATGACGAATCTCGGCGGCCATGGTCTTTTTGTCGGAATGCTTGTGTCCATTTTTGCAGTTGAAGTTCTACGTCTGTGCAAGACGAAAAACATCACCATTAGAATGCCGGATTCGGTTCCAACATCTGTGGCCCGTTCCTTTGAAGCATTGATACCGGTTTCGATCGTACTGCTTGTGATGACGTTCATTACCGTCGTGTTTGCTGTCGATTTACATTCCCTGGTAGATAAAGCGGTTGCACCGCTGATCAGTGCAGGTGACACTTTGCCGGGTGTATTGATTCCGGTGTTCTTGATTACATTCTTTTGGTCGTTTGGGATACATGGCGTGTCAGTTGTGGGCGCGGTTGCCCGTCCTGTTTGGGAAGTGTATTTAGCGAATAACTCGGCAGCGGTTGCAGCGGGATCAACCATACCGCATGTAGCTCCTGAAACTTTCTTCCAATGGTTTATATGGATTGGCGGCTCTGGTGCAACACTTGGCTTGGTCATTGCCATGCTGTTGACGGCAAAATCCACCTACAGCAAGGCGATGGGGAAAGCTACGATCGTTCCAAGTATCTTTAACATCAATGAACCGGTTATTTTTGGGATGCCGATCGTACTGAACCCAATCTTGATCATCCCATTCATCATAACTCCATTGATTGGTGCGACACTTGCTTATATTGCGACGTCCATAGGGCTGGTAAATCCAACATATGTAATGGTTCCCTGGACATTGCCGGCCCCGATAGGCGCTTATCTTTCAACTGGCGGCGATTGGAGAGCGATTATCCTTGTCATGATCAATCTATCAATCTCAGTCATTGTTTATCTGCCATTCTTTAAAATGTACGATAAGAAACTTTTGGCACAAGAAAATACAGTGGAAACGACAGATAGCAGGAACATCGCTTTATAAGTGAGCAAAAAAGGGAGTTTGGAAAGAAATGCTCCAAACTCCCTTTAATCAGGATGGAGAAGGTGGGTAACGATGAAAATGACAACGAAAATTCACTTTTTCAGTTACAAAAGTGCATGGATCTTTTTCAGTTTCATTCTTGTCTTTAATTTTATCTTTAACGCATTGATGGATGCCTTCGGGATGGGAAGGCAATTATCCCTTTACTTAGGAAATACAATTGCGATCAGTGCAGGATTGACGATTGTTATATGTTTGGTTGAAGGTAAGTTTAAAAACAAGAAACAGGCGTCATTATTATTCTTGTCTTTATTGGCAGTAAGCGCGGCCGTGTGTCATGCAATCATCTATACGTAAAATCATTAGTAAGAGGAGGGGGAAAAATGGGAGAATCAAAAGGGTTGAAAATTGCCACGATCGGAGGCGGGTCCAGTTATACACCGGAATTAATAGAAGGCTTCATTAAACGTTATGAGGAGCTGCCGATTAGAGAACTTTGGTTAGTGGACATCGAAGCTGGAAAAGAAAAGCTGGAGATCGTGGGGAATTTGGCAAGGAGGATGGTCGAAAAGGCGGGAGTCCCGATGGAGATCCACTTAACATTGGACAGGCGTCAAGCCTTGCAAAATGCGGACTTTGTCACTACCCAAATGAGAGTCGGCTTACTTGATGCACGAGTCAAAGATGAACGCATTCCATTGGAACTGGGATTGATCGGGCAGGAAACGAATGGAGCTGGCGGTTTGTTCAAGGGGTTGCGAACGATACCCGTTCTTCTTGAAATTGCCGCAGAAATGCAGGAACTATGTCCGGATGCTTGGCTCATTAACTTCACGAATCCGGCCGGAATGGTGACGGAAGCACTTCTCCGATACAGCAGCCATGAAAAGGTCATCGGCGTATGCAATGTGCCGTTTAATATGCATATGTCGATTTCAAAAATGCTTGGGGTTGAGATGAAAAGAGTACATATTGACTTCGCTGGACTGAATCATATGGTATTCGGGATTCATGTATTCGTTGATGATCGGGAAGTTACGGATAAAGTGCTTGAAATGCTCGCTAATCCAGAAATCCAGCTGACGATGAAGAATATTGCCCCGCTTCCCTGGAACCGGAAATTCCTGAAATCTTTAGGCGTAGTGCCTTGCCCATACCATCGCTATTATTACAAAACAAAAACCATTTTAGAAGAAGAGCTGGAAGCGTTCAAATCAGGGCAAACCCGGGCTGAAATCGTCAAAAGCTTGGAAGATGGCCTGTTTGACCTATACAAGGATGAAACCCTTGCCATCAAGCCGCCCCAATTGGAGCAACGTGGCGGGGCTTACTATAGCGATGCCGCGTGTAATGTCATTTCTTCCATTTATAATGATAAAAAGGACATTCAAGTTTTGAATGTCCAAAACAATGGGGCGCTCGCCGAAATTGATTTTGATTCAGCTGTCGAGGTCAGCTGCATCGTCACCAAAAATGGTCCAATCCCCCTGACAATGGGAAAGCTGCCTGTCCAAATACTCGGCTTGATCCAGCAAATTAAATCATTTGAAAGAATAGGTGCAGAAGCCGCTGTTACAGGCTCATATGACAAAGCGTTGCTCGCATTAACCATTAATCCGCTGATACCAAGTGATGACCTGGCTGAAGCGGTTCTGCAAAAACTGCTGGAGGCACATGAGGAATACTTACCACTATTCTTCAATGAAAAACATGCTTTTCAAAATTTAACATGAATAGGAGTGTAGAAATATGTCAGTTGAACTGAACAATAACGAAATGGAAATCTTTGAAATCATATCACATAGTGGAAACGCGAGAGGTCTGGCCTTTGATGCATTGACGGAAGCGGAAGAATTCAATTTTGAAAAAGCGGAAGAGCTGATAAAGCAAGGACAGGAAGAATTGAACCTGGCTCATAAGACACAAACCAAATTAATTCAAGCCGAATTGAATGGAGTTCCCAGTGAAAAGACTTTGTTGATGATACATGCGCAGGATCATTTGATGACTGCCATGAGTGAACAAAAACTGATTGAACATATGATCAGGATCATCAAAAAATTAGCTCCGGAACAGTAAAAAGACAGAGGTGAAACAAATGGGCAAACTAGGCATTTCCATCTATCCAGAACATTCGACCGTTGCAAAGGACAAGGAATACATTGCATTGGCACATAAGTACGGTTTCAAGAAGATCTTCACATGCCTGTTATCAGTGGAAGGTGATAAGGAGAAGATCATGAAGGAATTCAAAGAAACCATTTCCTTTGCCAATCAATTGAATATGGAAGTGATGGTCGATATTGCGCCGCGGGTTTTCGGGACTCTTGGTATTTCTTACGATGATCTATCATTCTTTGCGGAGTTGGGTGCATATGGAATTAGGCTGGATATGGGTTTTACGGGAAATGAAGAGTCTATCATGACACATAATCCATATCATCTGAAAATCGAAATCAACATGAGCAATGCAACGAATTATTTGGAAAATATCATGAATTATAAACCAAAGAAAGAAAATTTGATCGGGTCGCATAATTTCTATCCCCATCGGTATGCAGGTTTGAGTTACCCTCATTTTGAAAAATGCTGTGAATCCTTCAAAAAGCATAATATCCGCACGGCTGCCTTCATAAGCTCGCAGGCGGCGACGTACGGGCCATGGCCAATAACAGAAGGATTATGTACTTTGGAAATGCACCGGGAATTAGCCATCACCACTCAAGCGAAGCACTTTTTTGCAACCGGATTGATAGATGATGTAATCATTGCAAATGCATACGCATCCGAAGAGGAATTAAAACAGCTTAGTATGCTTGATCGTGGTTTGTTAACTTTCAATGTAGATCTTCATGAAAGCATCACGACTTTAGAGAAAAAAATCGTCTTGGAGGAATTCCATTTTTATCGTGGCGATGTGTCCGATTATCTTATCCGTTCGACTCAATCACGCGTCAAATATAGGAATGAAGAGTTCAAGCCAACTTTTACGCCTGATATCAAACGCGGAGACCTATTAATTGAAAATGAGCTTTACGGACAATATAAAGGGGAATTGCAGATAGCCTTAAAAGATATGAAGAACTCCGGGAAAACGAACGTTGTTGGACGCATTGCGGAAGAGGAATTATTCCTGCTGGATCATTTGGAACCATGGGGGAAATTCCAATTTAGTTTGAATTAGTGATTAAAAGGTAAAAAGGGAAGGAACTTTACATATTCCTCCCTTTTTTTATTGAAAAGGAGATTGATATGAACTATATTATCGGTGTCGATGGCGGTGGTACTAAAACAGAAGCAGTTGCATATGGAGTAGCCGGGAATAAAATAAGTGAAGGCAAAGCCGGCTACGGCAATTTGCTCATCAAGGAAGAACAAGCGATTACGAACATCATCAGGGCCATAGAACAATGCATGGCGCCTATCGTTTCAGGAAATTGCCTTTACATTTGTTTAGGATTAGCAGGATTTGGCGGGGTGAAAGACCCACAGAATCTAAAAAGTGCGTTAACAAAGGCCTTCAATCTTCCTTATACCATCGTCAATGATGGAATTATCGCTCATGCTGCCTTATTAAAAGGAAAAGACGGGATATTGACGATATCGGGAACAGGAGCTGTAAGCATTGGAGTACGCAATGGAGTTGAGAAGCAGGCGGGCGGCTGGGGACATCTTCTCGGGGATGAAGGCAGTGGCTATTGGATAGCGATGAGGGCTTTCATCAACAGTACAAAAGAGGAAGACGAAGGCCTGAAACAAAGCCAATTAACTGCAGCAATCCTTACAAAACTGGGATATCAGCATGTAGGAGACTTGAAAAAATTCATCTATTCCGCGACAAAGGCCGACATTGCCGCATTTGTTCCGCTCATTATCGAACAAGCGGATGCTGGCGATCCGTTCTCGCAAAATATCCTTGCTCAGGCAGGCTATCACCTTGCAAAAAAAACCCTCGATGTTTGCAGGAAGTTAAATGCTGAAGAGAATGTTACAATTGCAATAAAAGGCAGCATCCTGACCCATATCCCCATGGTCCAAAGCTCCTTTATCAAACATATCAAACTTGAAAAATCGGCTGTGAACTTTATCGTGGATGAAGTATCATCTACGTTGGGATGTTATTACATAGCGCTGAAGCAAATAAGTTAAGTCAAGATCGAGGGAGTAAAGTTATGCACGTCGAAAATATTTTACTGAGAATTGAAAGTTTACTGAACCAATTACCTAAATCAGAAAGAAAAATTGCCCGATTTATTCTGGAAAACCCTGCAGATCCCATAAGAATGACCATTCATGAATTGGCTGCACATGCCGATGCCAGCAGTTCGGCAGTAACTAGGTTTTGCCGTTCCATAAAAGTGAACAGTTTTTCAGAATTGAAGGTATCTTTATCATCGCTAATTTCGCAACCGGAAAAAACGGGTTTCCATGACATAGAACCTGACGAAACGATTACCTCCATTAAAGGCAAGATCGTTTCCAATTCCGTACAGGCCATTCAAGAAACAGCACATTATTTGGATGAAGCTGTCCTTGATCAAATAGTTGAAACCATGAGGATAGCCGATGTCATCTATGTGTATGGTCTTGGGGCTTCCTGGCTGATAGCCGAGGATATCAGCCAGAAGTGGTTGCGATTGGGGAAGATCGTCAGTGCAAATCAGGACCCGCATATTACGGCAACAGCGCTTGCCGCGGCATCAAAAAATACCGTGTTTTTCTGTATTTCCAATAGTGGTGAAACGGAAGAAATCCTCCAGCTTGTGGATATTGCTAAAGCCTATGGCATCAAAACGATCGGTTTATCGCGCTTAGGCAATAATGGATTAACCAAGAAAGTCGATATGCCGTTACATCATGTACGGGCACCGGAAGCTACATTTCGAAGCGCGGCCACAAGTTCGCTGTTCGCCCAGCTATTGACGGTGAGCATCATTTTCTATGCGTATGTTTCAAAATATTATAATGAAAATAAAAGCGGGATCGAGCGTTCGAGGGAGTCTGTTTTGAAATTCACCAACAGAAATCATGAAGCGTCCGAAGAGTGATTATCAGGATATTTTGACAAGCCACGAGGAAAGGATGATGTATCCTTAATGATCCATAAGAATTCGCCGCTTCCGATTTACCATCAACTTGCGGAAGCGATTAAAAAAGAAATTCAAACCCGTCAATTATTGCCAGGTGAAATGATTCCTTCTGAACGGGAATACACGGAAAAATACGAGATAAGCAGGATGACGGTAAGACAAGCGGTAACCAATCTTGTAAACGAAGGATATCTATATAGGCAGCGCGGGATAGGCACATTCGTTGCCCACCAAAAAATTGAACACCCCCTTCAAGGGTTAACAGGCTTTTCTGAAGACATGCAATCCAGGGGCCATGAGCCTGGAACACGTGTTGTCAGTTTAGCAAAGGTAGAAGCTGATCTTGAGCTTTCAGCTAAACTTGAGGTAAAAGCAGGAACGCCTATCCTTGAGCTGAAACGGATAAGGCTCGCTGATGCTTTGCCAATGGCCTATGAAACGGTTTATCTTTCAAAGGTGCTTTCGCCGGGAAGAGTGACCGAAGAAATGGCGCTTACCTCCATTTATGGCTTTCTAGAAAAGACGTTTGGACTGAAAATTAAAAATGGAAGTCAGTCAATAGAAGCCTCCATCGCTCAAAAGCTCGAAGCCGATATGCTCGGGATAGCTGAAGGGGAGCCTGTATTGCGCATTGAACGAATAAGCAGGCTTGATAATAACAAACCGTTTGAAGTTGCCAATTCCGTTTATCGTGCAGACCGCTATAAGCTTACGGTTGATATGGAGAGGCAATCTTGAAGGGACGATCTTATTCAAGGAAATTCATTTTCGTCTGCAATCCATCGATCACCTTAAACCGAAGGAAGGTGATCGATGGGAAACTATCATTCCCGCAAATTGTTAACTAGATTCGTTTAAGAGCAAGGACAGAGGCAAAATCATTACGATAAATTCATCCTCTTACCTTTTACATATCGTGAATAATCCCCATCCGCTTTTTTTTGAAAATGTTCAATATTCTTTCCGGACCATGTATCCGTCCGCGGGTTTTCGGATCGTATTTCATAATATGCTTTCATTTTTTGGTCATAGCTTTCAATAAGCTCTCGCTGCTCATATGTATCGGGATTGTACTGATTTTCAAAATAAACAGCCTGTATCGGTAAACGTGGCTTTATTTCCGGTTTCTGGTCCGGGAAGCCGATTGCCATTCCAAACAAAGGAATGACATGGGAAGGTAGGTTCAGCAGCTTGTCTATTTTAGGTAAATTTCTTGCGATGGCACCGATATAGACAACTCCCAGTTCCAGTGATTCTGCTGCAAGAGCGGCATTTTGAGCAGCTAACGATGCATCTATCGTCGCAATTTGATAGAATTGAGTACTTTCGAGCATGCTCTTCATGTTTTGTTTTTCCTCTTCTGAGGCCATGATCGTCAATCTATGTAAATCGGCACAAAATAGTAGAAAGTGGCCATTGTTTTCAACATAAGCTAAGCCAGTGACCTTTCCTAAGTCTTTTTTCAATTGCGAGTTGGTTATCCCGATAATCGAATATGTTTGCATGAATCTTGAGGAAGGAGCCATTTGTGCTGCTTCAACGATTGTCTTTATTTGTTCATTTGTTATTATCTCATCCTTGAACCGGCGAATGGAGCGATGGCTCATTATCGTGTCAACTACTGAATTCATTAAGACTTCATCTCCTACTGGGCATTGGTAATTTTGTTTCTTGGAAACTATAATACCAATGCCTTTATTGGTTGTCAATATTGTTTCTTGGAAACAATATTGACTAGCTATGCCTTGATAAATCGGTTAAATGAAATTATGATAGGTATTTAAAGGAGTGATTTTTTATGAATGATTCTTCAAGGAAAAAGATCATGGATTCGTTTATTAAATTAATGGAAAGAGAATCAGAGAATGACGATGAAAAACTATGGTTAATGCAAAAAAGCAATCATGATGCAATCACCGAATTGATTAAAGGAATGACGACCTTGATGCTGCATGTTCTTGATGGCATTGGTCGCTTTGAGCCGGTCAATGGCATAACGATTTCAAGACAGCTGAATATCCCTAAAGGCAGCGTATCTAAAATTACCCGAAAGCTGATCGCAAAAAAACTAATCACGGCAGAATTCCTGCCTAACAATAAAAAGGAAGTGCTTTACCTGACAACACCGATTGGACAGGAGCTTGTCAATCTTCATCAAGAATTGCATAAGGAGATGGAAAAGAACTTTGATGATTTTTTACATAAGTACAGCGAAAGCGAGCTGCTTGTAATCTCTGCTTTTCTTCAGGATCTTGCGGATACAACATTTGTGACTTTGGAAAAATAGTTTCTAAAAACGGGACGGCCATACATCCCAGCCTTTGTAACGGATGCGAAGGCGTTTTTGCCATTCCAGAAAGCCGGGATGCCCCTTTCATCGTTCATTGCTAAACATATGTAGTATCCATTGTTTTCAATAAATGGATATGGTATATTGAATCAGGACTTATTAAACTTGTTTAATAAGTGGATAAAGAAGGCGGTGAACCATATGGATGAGTTAGTAGCTAAACCAAAGTCCATGAAGAGGGCCATTCTTCATGGCATTCGTGCAGCACTATTGGAACGTGGAAGTGCCACAAAGGTTGAGCTCAGTGAAATACTAGGAATCAGTTTCCCGACCATAAGTAAATTCCTTCTCCAGATGGAAAAGGATGGAGAACTTTTTTTGACAGGTCTCGATGACTCCAGTGGCGGGCGAAGGGCAAAGAGGTATACATACAATCCGGAGCATAAGCTGGGTTTGGCCATCTTCATGGAAGAAAATGAAACGAATTATGTAATTTTTAATTGCTTCGGAGAAGTGAAGGCGCAGGGAAAAACGGCACCTGCGTTAAAGGATGATGCTTTTCGCTTATTGACCAAGGACATCGAAGACCTCATGGATGAATATCCTCAGGTGAGCTCGATGGCAATCGGAGTGCCTGGTTCCGTGGATGATGGCCGGCTCTTTTTCATTCCAGGCTACGAGCATATTCAAGATTTTGATTTGAAAGGCCATTTCGAAAACCATTTTTCCCTTCCGGTAGTTGTGGAGAATGATATGAATGCTGCGGTACTTGGCTATCACCACAACAGGAAAACCAAGCACGGCCATTCCCTTATTTACTTATATTCCGGTCAAAATGGACCAGGGGCAGGAATCATGATCAATGGGGGCGTGGTGCGGGGAAGCACCTTTTTTTCGGGTGAGGTGTCCTTTGTCCCCCAGTATGATGACCGGAATTTCCTTCAAGCATTAGGAAAAGGAAAACGGCCAGAGCAGAAGGTCATTCATGAAGCACATGAAATCGATGCCATCAGCCGGCTAGTGGCTTCTTTTACAGCCATCATCAATCCAAAAACAATCATTTTTTGCAACGATGAGGTGGACGGAACCATATTGGAGCAGATTGCGGCAAGAAGCTCGAAGTATATTCCAAAAAAGCATCTTCCAAAGCTTGTAGCAAGTGATTGGAAACAAGACTATTTATATGGCTTGCAAGTTCTAGGACTGGAATTGATGATTGCTGGGGAAAGCAGCCAAAACGCATGAAAAATGGAACGGTAATAGAAAATGTAGGGAGGCAAATCCATCCATGGCCACATTCTTTTTAGTCATCATTTACTTGGCTTTTATAAGCTTAGGCTTACCAGATTCATTGTTAGGAGTCGCTTGGCCCGTCATGAGTGAGGAATATGGTGCTCCGCTTGAAACGGCTGGATGGCTTTTCATGACGATTGCGGCTGGTACCATCCTCTCGAGTTTAGCCAGTGGCTTCGTCCTTAAGCGATTTGGGACTGGCGTTGTAACTCTTGTCAGCTGCTTGCTGACAGCGGGGAGCCTGCTGGGTATCCATTTTGCTCCATCGGTTTTCTGGCTTTTCATATTCGCCATACCAATGGGAATAGGGGCAGGGTCTGTCGATGCTGGATTGAACAATTATGTTGCGACGCATTACAAAGCACATCATATGAGCTGGTTGCATTGTTTTTGGGGAGTCGGAGCCACCCTTGGTCCGATCATTATGGCTCAGTCCATATCAGGGCAGCATTCCTGGAGAAGCGGGTATCTCGTCATTGCGGGCATTCAGTTTGCTTTAGTCATCATCCTTTTCTTCACTCTGCCATTATGGAATAAGATCGCTAAAAACAGCGCTGCCGCAATTTCGGAAGAGAAGGGCGGACGTGCTGGTGCCTTGCATGAAGAAGCTGCCAAACAAACAAAACCTTTGCAAATCAAGGGAGTGAAGCTTGCCCTGTTTTCCTTCTTGTTTTATTGCGGGGCAGAAGCGACAATCGGCCTATGGGGAAGCAGCTTTCTCGTGAATGTAAAGGAATTGCCTGTGGATGTGGCGGCAAAATGGGTTTCCTTATATTATGCAGGAATTACGATCGGAAGGTTCATTACAGGCTTCATAACATTGAAGGTCACGAATCGGACACTGATTCGTGTCGGTCAAGTGACAGCAATAGTGGGAACGGCACTTATATTATTACCAGTGCCTCATGGCTTCCTGCTAGCAGGGTTCATTATGATAGGCTTAGGCTTTGCCCCGATTTTCCCATGCATGCTCCATGAAACGCCAGCTCGTTTTGGAAAGGAACATTCACAGACCATAATGGGCCTTCAAATGGCAATGGCCTATACTGGCAGCATGTCGATGCCGCCTCTCCTAGGATTCCTTGCAGCCCACACATCCATCGGGATTTTCCCGTTTTTTATTGCCCTTTTCGTGGCAGCGATGCTCTTGAGTTCGGAAAAATTAAATCATTTAATCAAAAATAGGAAATCCGTAAATCGTGAAAGTCCGAACTCCATGACAATGTAAAATGGGGGAGAACCGTTTGATCTAAACTAGTAAGAAAAGCCAGAGGAAGTAAAAGGAGATGGAAATTGAACATGCGGCAATCTGGGTGAAAAATTTGGAAAAGATGAAGCATTTTTATGAAAGCTATTTCAATGGAAACGCCAACGCAAAGTACCACAATAAAGATAAGCAATTGGAATCTTATTTTATAAAATTCGAGGGAAGGACGCGATTGGAAATCATGCGTCAAATAGGTAAGGTTAAAAAAGATCAGGATGATCGGCTTGGCTTGGCCCATCTTGCATTCTCACTCGGAAGCAGGGAGAGGTCAATAGGCTGACGAAAGTGTTGCACTTGGATGGCTACCGCCTTCATGGCCCGCGTATCACTGGTGACGGCTATTATGAGAGTGTAATCGAAGACCCTGAAGGCAATATCTTGGAATTGACCGAATGATGCCGCCTATATTTAGATTTTTATAAATAAAAAGCCTGCATCCAATTTGGATCAGGCTATTTTTCTTGCAGAGGCATTGATTTACGTGGTTCCTCCTTCGATAAGAGTGACAGGGAGGCACGTTTCCAGCGGCAGATCGTTGAACTCGCCTTCAATTTCTTTTAATAAGATGTCAAGGGCTGTTTTTGCAATTAAATCTGTCGGCTGATGGATCGTTGTCAATTCCGGTAATAATATCTGACCTGTTTCCGTCCCATCATAACCGACGACTTTCAATCGAGAAGGTATGTCCTTTTGGCGTTTTTTAGCTTCAGCCATGACGGAAGCCGCGATTAAATCATCGCTTGCAAAAATACCATCAACCTCGGGCCGTTCATCAAAAAGCTTACCAATCACATCACGATTGGCCAGTTGGTCAAAAGAACTGGAAACTTCATAAGTTATTGGCGTTCTGCCGTTTTTCGCCATAACATCTTCATAGGCTTTCCTTCTTAAATTTGCCGGTGTTTCCAGTTCGCTAGGGCCGTTAATATGAATAATATGTTGGCAGCCTTTTTTCAATAATAATTCGGTAGCTTGTTTTCCTCCGTCATAATTATCAGAGCCTACGACAGGAATCTTCTCCGAAAGGTAATGGTCAATCGCCACCACAGGGAAATTTTCGCGATGATAATTGGTGATTCCGCGGTTATAGGTTACAACGATCACTCCATCGACCTGATTTCGCAGAAGCATTTCAAGGTATTTTTCTTCTTTGTCCATCCGGTTCACGCTGTTGCAGAGTAATACCTTATATCCGAATGAAGCGCATACACTTTCGATGTGGAAGGTGAGTTCACCGTAAAAGGGGTTACTCGTTTTGGGGACGATCAGCCCGATAATATTCGTTCGTTTATTATAAAGGGAACGAGCCAAATCGTTTGGAATATAATTGATTTCCTTCATGGCCTTGTAGACATTGTCTTTCGTTTTTTGGCTGATGTAACCACGATTATTCAAGACACGTGAGACAGTTGTCCTTGAAACACCCGCAGCTTCTGCTACATCATCAATGCTGGGCTTCATTTTCATTCCTCCCATCTTCTAAAGTACCATACATATTGTACAGGCAATCATGTTAATTAGTAACTGTATTAGCTCATTTCGTTTTAAAAACGTGTAAATATACCCGCAAGCAGTTTTCTGCATCAATCCCATATAGTTTACAACACCATTTTCTATTTGAAGTTTATCATAAAATTTTCATTTTTCAAAAAAAGTATATCAACCGATTGACATATGGTACCGGTTGACATAAAATTCTACTTGAAAGCGCTTTTATCGATTGATTGAAAACATACACAAGGGGGAAGGAAAGGGCATGAAAAAATTACTTTTTATCGGGATGTCTCTTTTATTGATGCTTACTGCGGCGGGTTGCAGCAGCAGTGAAAACGTGGATGGCAATGGAAAAAAGAAAATCACGATGTGGGTCCACGTTTCCGATGATAACGAAGAAGGAAAGGTATACAAAAAAAGGGTCGAAGCGTTTAACAAGGAATATGCAACCGATGATGTCGAAGCAAAAATCGAATTCATACCGCGCAGCGGAAATGGCGGGGGCTATGAGGATAAAGTGAATGCAGCGCTAACGACGAGCACCTTGCCGGATGTCATAACTTTGGACGGGCCAAATACAGCCGCATATGCAAAATCGGGGGTCATTTCACCATTGGATGAATATGTGAAGGATCAGGCTGATTTGCTTCCAAGCATCAGGCAGCAGGGGACATATCAGGATAAACTATACGCAATAGGTGTTAGTGAATCCTCCGTCGGCATCTATTACAACAAAAAAATGCTGAAGGAAGCTGGCATTGACTTGAAAACGCTACCAACGGTCGAATCTCCCTGGACATGGACCCAATTCCTTGAGCTTTGTAGGACACTTACAAATAAATACAAAAAACCATCAATCGATATGCAATTACAAGCGAAAGATGAAATGCTGACATATGCGCTGACGCCTTTTGTTTGGTCCGCAGGAGGTGACCTTATCTCAAAAGATGGAAAGAAAGTAGAAGGTGTCTTCAATAAAGGTCCTTCCGTAGAGGCCATGGATTTCATCCAAACGATGCTTAAGGAAGGGTATACGACACGCACTCCGGTCAAACAAGCATTTGAAACGGAGAAATATCCAATGAAATTCAGTGGTGTGTGGACCGTAACGGATTTGAAAACCAACTTCCCAAAAGTGGAGTATGGCGTGATGCCTTATCCAGTTTCTCCAACTACAAAGAAATTGGTATCCCCTTCAGGAAGCTGGCAATTTGCCATGACACAATCGTCTGAAAATAAAGAATGGTCGGCAAAATTGGTTGACTGGATGACGAACAAGGAGTCCAATATCGAGTTAAGCCGTTCGATTGCAGCATTACCCGTTCGTTACTCTTCAGAAAAAGTGATGGCAAAAGAATTTTCGGTGCAAATGAATGTCTTCATGAAGCAATTGAAGGAAACGGGACATGCACGCCCGGTGACACCAGCATATCCGCAAGTGACGCGTGCCTTCCAGCAAACGATCGATGATATCAGCTTCTATGATCAAAACCATGACATCCAGAAAGTTCTGGATACGCGAGCGGCAGAAATGCAATCAGCTGTCGATAAGGTCAATTAGAGGGAGGCAATATGGGGAAAATGGGATGGAAAGCAGAAGGATTGGCCTATACGTTTTTAAAACCGGAGAGAAGGCTGAGGGGCAGTGTCCATTGGAAGGACAATATGATTGCTTATATGTTTTTGGGTCCAGCGTTAATGATATTGTCAATGTTTCTAGTAATACCGGCGATCATGGCAATATATTACGCGTTTACGGATTATTATTTACTGACACCTGATATGCGTAAATTCGTTGGTCTGGATAACTTTATTCATTTATTCAAAGATCCTATATTCCTGAAAAGCTTGCTGAATACACTCAAATTCGTAGTTTTTGTGATTCCCTTGCAGGTAGGGGCGGCACTCGGGATGGCCCTTCTATTAAATAAACAACGTAGGGCCAATACGTTTTTTAAAGTAGCCTACTTCAGTCCTGTCGTCATGTCATTGGTTGTCATTTCCGTTCTTTGGCTATATTTGCTGAATCCGAATGAAGGGATCATCAACAATGCTCTAAGATACATCGGAATCTCGGCCCAACCGTTTTTGACGAGTCCGAAGCAGGCAATATTTACGATTGTGGTTGTATCAGCTTGGCAGGGGGCAGGATTTCAGATGCTCATTTTTCTGGCTGGGTTACAGAACATCCCAAGGGATGTATACGAAGCGGCACAGATGGATGGCATGAACAAATGGCACAGGTTCATCTACATTACTTTGCCTTTATTGAAGCCGACTTCGGTGTTTATCTTTATCACCACGTTGATCGGTGCTTTTAAGCTCTTGGTCCAACCAATGGTCATGACTCAAGGGGGACCGATGAATTCCACGATGACGGTTGTCTACTACATTTATCAAACCGGGTTTTCGGATCGGATGGTTGGTTATGCCAGTTCGATGGCTCTTTTATTCGGTACCATCATTGGAATAGTTACGCTAGCGCAACGGAAATTGGTTAAGGAGGACGATGATTGATGCGGTGGAAATTCGGGCCATTAACCATTCTTGAGTACATTTGCTTGATTTTGTTAGCGGTACTTTTCATTTTCCCGCTGTTTTGGATGGTGGCTTCCTCGATGAAGCCTGAGGCGGAAGTTTACAATAATATGAATACATTCAAGGCTTTCCTGCCCTCCTTTCATATTTCGGAATGGTTTGTATCATACAGTCAGGTCCTGTCACGCTTTCATTTAATCGGCTATATCGGAAATAGTTTATTTTATGGAGGATGTGTAGCGATCGGTTCGATCATGATCAATGGGATGGCGGGATATGCTTTTGCAAAACTTAAATTCAGCGGCAAAAAACTGTTGTTCGGGATTTTGCTGGCGCTTTTGATCGTACCATTCGAAACGATCTTGATCTCTCAATTTACCATTATTCACAAACTGGGATTGGTGGATACACGACTTGCCGTTATCTTGCCGGCATTGGCAGGAGCGTTCAATATTTATTTATTCAGGAACTTCTTCATGGCGATTCCTGAATCCGTTATTGAATCGGCTAAACTGGATGGCGCGAACAATTGGCAGGTCTTTTGGCGAATTATGCTGCCAATGTCAAAGCCAGCTGTCGCCACTGTTGGAACATTGGCGTTTATCGGAAGCTGGAATGATTATATTTGGCCCCTGATGGTCTTGACAGACAAGTCGAAGTTTCCAATCCAGGTGGCGATTACGGCAATCAATAGTACCGACCCGGTATACATCAATCAGGTCATGGCTGTATTGACATTATCAACGATTCCATTGATCCTTATCTATATCGTGGCACAGCGTTACATTTTGGAGGGCCTGGGAGGCTCAGGAACTGGCATTAAATAAGCATGATCGGCCGGAAATTCCCATGCCGCACAATCGGTGACGATGATTCAGCATTTTATCTAAGACCATGCAAGCTGGGGGAGTTACCCGTAGGTGGTTTAATTTGAAAAACACTCAGGCTGTATACTTTTTTCATTTCATTTATGGTCCTCCAGTTATTCATTATTTCCATTTTTCAGGGAAGGAGTTAAAACAAGATGGGCAAGCCACTGGTGGCACCTTTTCAATAAGCGGTTTTTGGGATTTCGCCAGGTGCACCTTGTAAAGGGAATCGTGGCGTAGGACTTTATGCTGCAAGTAAACGAAGCAGAAATTTGTGCCAAAGCTGAATAATATTAAAATAAGGACATTATACACGACCTGAAGGGCTCATCATTCATTTGCCTTTGTCATCCATTTGGTTAGCCCTGTTCATGAAAACGAACGGGGTTTTTTACGTGAAAGCCGTCGAATCAAACGGGAGGTTGGAAAAGGGGTTCAAGTAGGTACAGATTCGTTTAAGGGTTTATTGAAAAAAATTTAGGGAAAATGATTTATATGAATCGAATTCAACATAACAAAGGAGCTGGAAAGATGCGTAATTACACACAACAGTACATTAATGGTGAGTGGGTTGATTCCACGGGATCGGAGACGATTGATGTTATCAATCCAGCTACGGAAGAAGTCATAGGTCAAATCATTTCAGGAACGAAGGAAGATGTCGACCGCGCTGTCGATGCGGCACGCACAGCATTCCCTGCATTCTCAAGAATGCAGAGAGAGGAAAGGATCAAGCTTCTGGAGAATATCGTAAAAGAATATGAAAATCGGAAAGAAGACCTTGTCAAGGTCATGACAGCAGAATTAGGTTCTCCTGTTAAAAGGAGTGAACAAGTTCAGTATGAGATGGGCTTGCAGCATTTTAAAAAAGCGGCAGAAAATCTGAAAACATTTGAATTTACGGAGGAGCGTGGGGGCACAATCATCCAAAAAGAGGCAATTGGCGTTGCCGGCTTAATTACTCCTTGGAATTTTCCTGCCAATCAAGTCTGCACGAAATTGGCGAGTGCGTTTGCCGCAGGAAGCACAGTCGTACTGAAGCCTGCTGCCATGACTCCGCTTACAGCAATCATTCTCGCAGAAATCTTCGAAAAGGCGGGGATGCCTAAAGGTGCATTCAATTTAGTCAATGGCTCTGGATCGACAATCGGTGATGCGATAAGCTCCCATCCTGGTATTGATTTTGTCTCATTTACCGGTTCTGGAAGCGTAGGGTCGAAAATCATGGAAAATGCAGCTCAGGATATTAAGAAAGTATCGCTCGAACTTGGCGGCAAATCGCCATTAGTGATTTTAAAGGACGCGAATGTAAAAGAAGCGGCACGAACGGCTGTCTTGAATGTGGCCATGAATACTGGACAGGTTTGTACAGCTGCAACGAGGACGATCGTTCCGAAATCCATGCATGATGAGTTCATTGCAGCGATAAAAGCGGTGCTCCCGGAATTTCCTGTCGGAGATCCGCAAGATAAGTCCACCTTCATGGGACCGCAAGTATCTGAAGGACAGTGGGAAACGGTCCAATCCTACATTGAAACAGGAATCGAGGAAGGCGCGGTGCTTGTTGCTGGAGGAAAGGGTAAACCAGAAGGCCTAGATAAAGGGTATTTCACGAAGATTACAGTATTCACAGGCGTGACAAGCGATATGACGATCGCAAAGGAAGAAATCTTCGGCCCGGTCATGTCTATTCTTACGTATGAAACCATTGACGAAGCAATTGAGATCGCCAATGATACGATCTACGGCTTAGCAGGCTATGTATTCGGTGAGGATGCAGATGAATTGCGAAAAGTGGCATCGAATATTCGCGCTGGTCAAATTACAATCAACAATGCCAAGATCGACTACTCGGCACCGTTCGGTGGATTCAAGCAATCAGGTATCGGACGTGAATGGGGCGATTATGGTATTGAAGAATTCCTTGAGCCAAAAGCGATTCTAGGCATGCCCTCATGATGGCTTTCGGGAACGCGACCTCGATAAACTAGCATCCAAAATAATATAATAAATGGAGGCCTTTCCCTAGTATTCAATGGGAAGGGCCGTTTGATTTTTTTTAAAGAGTAGTCAAACATATAAATAGGGATAGCATAATCACTATCCCTATCAATACATATAATTTCGATTAACGAGTTCTTCCGCCTAATTGCTGTTCTGCCATTTGTACTAAGCGTTTAGTGATTTCTCCGCCAACAGAACCATTTGCACGGGCTGTTGTATCAGGACCGAGATTAACGCCAAATTCACTTGCGATTTCATATTTCATTTGTTCAAGAGCTTGTTCTGCACCACTAACTACCAATTGATTGCTGTTGTTACTTCTAGCCATGTCTTCAGCTCCTAATAATTTAATGTGTTGCTAGTCATAGGTTTCGAATTTTCAAACAGTTATATACATGAAAATGAAAATAAATGTTTGCAGAGAGATGTTGCAAGATCTTGTTGATTTCATGCTATTAAAGATGAGGTGAAATATCGCTGCGTGAAATGAAATCAATGCTTCCACGGAAATACTCGGCATGCTTGGATTTGATAGGCATATAAACTGTGAAAAAGGACCCGGGCAGGGTCCTTTTCGTTTCAAGCTCGCTCACTAACAGCTGATGTAGAGCATCATATTGTATCGCCTTAAACATGGCAAACCATCAAAACGCAGCTTTTTTTTGTCTTCTCATCCATTGTGTCGCAACCCATTTTTCATCGGCGATAACCGGAGCACCGCCGTGTAAGGTGCGTTCGTTCAGTTCATGGTCTTTATAGAAATACTCGAAATACACTGCCATTCCCTTATGCGGCGATATGGACAAGTTTAGTTTAGGGAAAAATGTTTCGCCGCCATGCTCGACATCATTCAAATACATGACAAGCGTGCTGATGCGGTTATTCTTCGTATCTTTACTTGTGAAAAAATCATAGTGGGCTTTATATTCTTGACCAGGAGCATATTTAAGGATTTGAATGCCATCACCATGCTCGCGGGGAATATTCATGATGGCAGATATCCTTTTTTCGATTCTCGTTATGATATCATTTTCATTTTCTTGAAAGAACATGCTGCTGCTTGTCCTCATTTCATTAATCTCGCGTGTATCGCCAATTTTGGATCGATGCAATCTGTTTTTTGACATATGAATCAGTTCTTCACATTCCGCGTCACTCAAAACATTCCCTAAGATTAAAATTAGCGGTTCTTCGATCCTGGCAATGATATTAATCTCTCTATCTTCTGTTTTGATTTTATTTCCACTATGGTTAAAGATGGTTTGTTCTTTGCTGATATCAATCGTCAATTTTCATCGACTCCTCAAAAGGTCTAGTTTACAGAATAATATTTTTTTTCTGTGTTTTTCAATTCCTGCTAATTATAGCACAAAACGCCTGTCATGAACTCTATTGCATACCTTGGAAAAGAGACCCTTCCAAAGAAATGACCAACGACTGGTTTAATAAAATATTCAGCTCGCTGAGTATCGTTCATTGTCACTAAAGAACCATTTACATCAAAAACAGGCTTCCATAAAATAAGAAGTAAGCTGGAAATGTTAGCCAAGGAAACTCCTTGAACCTGTTCGGAATGTGGACGATGCCAGCTTTCATAAGAAGATAAGGTGATGAGAAACTACCTCCGAAAAAGGAAGTGAATGCTTTGAACAAAAGAATTTGCATCATTGGCAGTGGCATTGCCGGGCTGCACCTGGCTTATGCACTAAAGGATGAATTTGATATCACCGTCATGGAACGCCGTACATCCGAGGAAATCAAAGAAGGACGCATCATGTCCACACAGGTCCATTTCGGTTCGACAAGGACACGCGAAAAACGGTATAACATGCCAAACTGGGGAGACCAAGCCCAGCTTGAAAGCATTCATATTACGATTGGAATTGAAAAACTATTCGTAGGAATGCTGCAGGAACCGGGATTATCCATCGATCAACGTGTGTATTACGCTCAAGCAATGAAGGATCTTGCCGAAAAAGGCGTACCCTTCCTTACGAAAAAGGTGGATAAAGAAAAGGTAAACGTGTTAATGGAAGAATTTGATTTGATCATTGATTGTACCGGGAAAAAGGGACCCCTTTTTCCGTTTCCGATTGAAGCGGAGCTGTCTCCTTATTCAATTCCGCAGCGAAAGTGCATCGTTGGCTATTTCAAAGGCATAAAAGCCAATGACCCTCTGGGAATCGGTGTAACGGTTCTCCCTGGTTTGGGCGAAATGTTTGAAATCCCTGCAATGACGGAACAGGGTCCTGTTACGATTTTATTCATCATGGCAATTCCAAACCATGAGCTGGACGTATGTAAAGGAATCAAAAATGCCGCGGAATTCTCTCAGGAAATGCGAGGTGCTCTCGAACGGTTCTTTCCTGACGTTTATAACCGCCTTGAACGGGAAAAATTTAAATTATGTGATGAAAATGGCTGGCTGCAAACAGCGATAACGCCTGTCATTAGAAAGCCATATCTTATCGATCAGGGCAAGCTCGTCATTGGCTGCGGGGACAGTGTGTTTATAAATGACCCGATAACCGGTCAAGGCTGTAATCTCTCTTCTTACTGTGCGGAGCAATTGTATGAAACGCTCATTGAATGGAAGCATTCCAACTGGGACGGAGAAATGGGAGAGTCTTATTGGAATCGTACGAAACTATATGTAAAAGAAGTGACCGAATGGACGAATGCCATGACCGAGCCATTGCCTGATCATATTGTGCAGATGCTGCTGAAGGGTGCAGAAGATCAGGCACAAGCGAATGAAATTGCGCAATGGTTTGCCGACCCGTCAAAAGCATTTGCAGCCTTTTTTTCAAAAATGAATGTTTAAATTGATGTGCGGGAACGTATGTTTTATAATGTAGTCCAAGCAGTTCGATATTTTTGAAAGGGAGGCATATTATGTATCGTTCAATATCTGATTTTATTAAAGAATGGGAAAGAGAAGCCATTCTGACTCAAAATGTTTTGGATAGCCTGACAGATGATTCCTTAAAACAACAAGTGTATGCTGAAGGCCGTACTTTAGGAAGAATTGCATGGCACGTAACAACCAATATCCCGGATTATTTAGCGCATTTTGGTCTCAAGATGGACAAGAAAAAGGATGGGGAAAGCGTCCCAGCTTCCGCTGAAGAAATCGCTGCGGCCTTTAAGAATATAAGTTCCGAAGCTGCCCAAGTTATTGAAAAGCAATGGACAGACAGTTCACTCGAACAAATGCAAACAGCGTTCGGAAGGCAGGAAACAAATGCACAGATTTTAATGGGGCTGATTAAGCATATCGTTCATCATCGCGGCCAAATGACAATACTAATGCGCCAAGCAGGGATAAAACCTCCTGGAGTTTATGGACCGCCAAAAGAAGATTGGATCCATCTAGGCGTAAAAAATCCTCCCCTTTAATAAAATTCAAGCACTCATTGAAATTAGGAAATAGCCACAGAAAAAGCACCGGTCACGGAGCTTTTTCTGTGGCTAAAGCGCAGGGGACAATCAACCCAATCAGTTTATGAACCGAGCATTATCACTTACAGGAACGGTCTTGTTTCTTTTATGATGATAAATATATGACCCGGCTATCAAAATATATCCGATGGCGAAAACCAGCCAGCTACTTACGGAATCGCCGACAGCGATGGTTGAATACATGGCACCCGTCAAATCGAATGTGAATCCAGCATAAGCCCATTCCTTGATTCGCGGAAAGCCTGGGACGAGGATTGCCACAACACCCAATAATTTGGCTATCCCAAGAAAGGGCAGGAGGTAGGAGGGATAGCCCAAATGTTGAAATAACACAACTGCATCAGGATCAGACAAGATATCCGGTATGGAACCAAGGCCCATTAAGGCCGCGAGCAATCCGGTGAAAACCCAGTATATGTTATTTGTTTTTTTCATTTATTTCTTCCTCCCTACGCTTGATAATTAATCATATTCCCCTTCCCTTTTTTTATCCACGCTTTAATGGGGAGTGACTGAAATGATAAAAAGAGCCGCTGATAATGGATGATCAGTTTGTAATAAATGCGTTATACTGAAAATTTTGGGAGGCTCGCTGATGGTCATATTTATCATGCGGATAGTAGTGATAGTATTCATGTTGATTTGGATAATGGTATTCATCGCGAATAAAATACCAAGAAAACTGCCCCATAAACGGAAACAATGGTGGGTCATTGCCCATATCCTTTTTGTGATCGTGTATTTTTGCGGAGTTACCGGTCAACTGGTAATTCTGCTTTCAACGGCATCTTTTTCAAAAAAAGAGTCTATTCATGCAGGATTGGAATTCATCCGTTATTTTGACGACTATTTAACGATTCCAGGTGCCATGGGTTCCTTATTTACTGGTATTTGGATTGCTTTACGAACCAATTGGGGAGGACTTACAACCTATTATTGGATCATCGCCAAGTGGGTCGGTAACATTGTTGCCATCTTATTGGGATCAACCATTACTGGTAATGCCGTACATAATTTATTCCCGAAAATCCTTTCGAGTGATGTGGAGCCATCACAAAACCCGCTTTATCATCAGAGCCGGCAAATCCTGTTTTCAGGTATCGGGATCAGCTTGACGATTTTAACTTTCTTAGTTGTCATTTCTTATTTAAAACCTTGGGGGAAAAGGAAAAAAATAAGCAGTGAAGCCAACAGGAAGAGAAACAACCCTTTTTCAAAAAGCAAACAAACTGAATAGAACAGCTGGCAAATGACATAAAAACCTGCCTGGTGTTGGACCAGACAGTTTTTTTCCTTTGCAAACGAAAGCCGGTGTATCCATGTTTTGGATCACCGGCTTTTTTTTGTATAAAAAAGTTGAACCCATGAAAGAAGGGACACCCGAAAAAAATGCCCTCTTTTCGAGGCGGTCATTCAAACCTGATTGATGATCACTGATTCAGGTAGCCTGTTTCCTTGAAAGGCGGTTCGTGATGGTATCTTCTTGCGGTGAAGTCCGCCGTATGTAAAAGGCGAGTATGAAGGCAACTATCGTCAACCATGTTGCGATCATGAATGCATCATTTACTCCCATTACGTTTCCTTGTTTGATGGCCATGGCCACTTGGAACTTATTTTCTGGAGAGATGTGCTCGTGAGTTAAGATCCCTTGTACATGCTTTGCTCCCTGGTTGGTCATGATGGATACAAAGAACGCCATGCCGACAGCACCTGCAATCATTCTTAATGTATTGACCATGGCTGTTCCATATTTATTCAGGCTAAGGGCCAATTCGTTCAATCCAGCCGTGAAGATGGGCATCATCAATAGCGACATGCCGAGCATTCTTATCGTATATACCGACACTACATATAAAAAGGATGTATCCGTTTCAAGCAGTGTCAAAAGATAAGTGGTGATGATGGTAATGGCAAGCCCGCTTACCGCCAGCCATCTCGCGCCAAACCGGTCAAACAGCTTCCCTGTTATGGGGGACATGATTCCCATCAGAATGCCTCCGGGCAACAGCATGAGGCCAGACTCCAATGGTGTGAAGCCTCGGATATTCTGCATATAAATCGGCATGATGATCATTCCTGAGAACATGCCCATCGTCGCGATAACATTAATGATGGTTGTTAATGTAAACATTCGGTAGCGGAATATCCTGAATTCCAGAATAGGATGCGCTACAGTAAATTGCCTCCAGACGAATAAACCTAAGCTGATTCCTCCAATAAGGAACATAGTCAGGACTTCGAAGCTGCCCCAACCCTTTGTACCGCCTGTAGCAAATCCGTATAAAACCCCGCCGAATCCGAGAGTCGATAAAATCACGCCAATTTTATCAAGTTTAGGCCGGCTGGTTTGCCCAACCTTTTTAATGATGAATATGGCAAATATAAAATCAAGAAGAGCGAATGGGAAAATGATGAAAAACAGGACTCTCCAGGAATAGTTTTGCACAATCCATCCCGATAACGTAGGTCCTATGGCCGGGGCGAAATTCATCGCTATCCCGAATATGCCCATTGCAAATCCGCGTTTGTTGGGGGGGAATAATGTGAAAATTACATTTGTTATCAAGGGGAATAATATCCCGGCGCCTGCGGCTTGAACAACACGCCCAATCAGTAAGACGGAGAAGGCAGGAGCAATTCCGCATAATAAAGTGCCAAGCGCAAACAGCCCCATCGAAGCAAGATATAATTGTCTCGTATTGAACCGTTCCATCAAGAAAGCCGTAATCGGGATAACAATCCCATTGACCAACAAGAAGATGGTTGTAAGCCAATTAGCGGTTGCTGCTGATATCTCAAAATGATCCATCAATTGGGGCAAAGCGATATTGATCAAAGTTTGATTCAAGAAGGCGACCAGAGCACCAGCCAGCATCACCGCAAACATGGGGCCTGTTCGAATATTAGAAATGGTTGTTTTGTCTTGATTCATTCTTAGAGCACGTCCTTTTAAAAAAGTTGAAACATATCGTTACTTACTGCTGTTTTTGGAAGTTGCAGAAACATATCATTAGGTTAATTTTAATGTCCCTCTCTTTCAAAAAGAAAACCAACATGTTTTCACCACTATACATCATCTCAGGATATTAAGCTAAATCGACGACCTTGATTGATGTTTGTTTTTTAATTGCGGTGATGGGCTCGTTCCCTTCAAATGAAGGAATTAACTCAAGGAAATTGACAAAAAAACCTCCTAAAGATAAGGAGGCTTATTTTCAAATTTGATTAGGGAAGTTTAACTGAACATATAATATACCCTAACTTTTATTTTTCTTGTTCTTGAACGAGTGCCAGGTTAATCCCAGCTGGAGACTGAACGATGGCGAATAACCCAGTGCCTTCAATGTGCGTTAGGGGCATCAGCACTTTGCCTCCGTTATGTTCGGCAGAGTCAATCACTTGCTCGAAGTCAGCTTTTTTGACAGAAAAATTTGGAATAACTTGTTCTCTATACCCTTCTCGCGCTGCCTCTTCCAATTTATCTGTATTCATGAATCCGATGGTGAGT
This sequence comes from Peribacillus folii, assembly GCF_030271255.1. GTDB lineage: Bacteria > Bacillota > Bacilli > Bacillales > DSM-1321 > Peribacillus. The sequence goes on along the minus strand of NZ_JASJOM010000002.1, from coordinate 234,819 downwards.
CCGTTATCATCTGAAAGTGCCGTGTATACTTCATTTTCAAATTGTACCTTGAAATTTAGTACAGTTTGCAAAAAATTAAGGTCTTTTGAGCGATTATCTTCATTTTTGAAAGAAAAGTCGAGTATTTGTAAATTTGACATATTCGTTCCTCCCGTATTTCATGTTTATAGTGGATGAAAAGTATATAGTATTCTTTCATCTTTCCTTTCCGGATAGCTACATCATACATCGGCCATCACTTGAATTCTTGATAATACTTGCCTTATGTTGCTTATACCATGAACGTTTTTTCAGGGTTGAAAAAAGCAAAAATCATCAAGAAAAGTCATTTACATCTTTCTATAATGGAGGTTGTGCCGGACAAGGCATTTAGAAAGGGCTAATGATAAAAACTGAAAAGTTACTGGGGAAGGAGGTTTATTGATGCATTCAGAGTATTGGACTAGCGTTCAAGCCGCCATTGATCATATAGAGGAATCATTGGAAACACCCCTGCATCTTTACGATATTGCCCGATATGCAGGCTTTTGTGATTATCATTTTCACCGACTTTTTCAACAAATTACCAATGAAACAGTAATGGACTATGTCAGAAAAAGAAGATTGGCGAAAGCGACCAACATTGACAGGGAGATATGTCACTTACATTATATGGATTAGTTTGGTATATTTGATAAGAGTGTTGATGACCTATAGGGCACCTAATTATTTTGATTGTTGTTCATCATGGATGGAATAGAGATGAGATTTCTCAAATCGGCGGCAAGAATGCGATAACATCTTTTAAGCCCAGGAATTTGATGTTGACATGGGGTTTATCGTAGGCAAGTGGGAGCGGTAGTTACAAGAAATACTGATATAGGTGAGGGGCTTGTTATGAAAATCAGTCAAACGAAGGATTTCCAGCTGATCGCAAAATTAAATGAACATGTACATGATTTGCACTTCCGTATATATCCTGAACATTTTAAGGAATATGATTATGAAGCAGTGAAGGCTGGTTTTCAAAGTCTGATACAAAACGAACGCTTCATTTTCCTGCTGTTGGAAGAAGATGAAGCAGCGCTCGGTTACGCATGGATAGAGTTAAGAGAATATCCAGACACTCCATTTAAAAAAGGATATGATTCTGTTTATCTCCATCAAATTAGCATAGGTGATGCAAAAAGGAATAAGGGGTATGGATGTAGTCTCATGAAAAAGGTGGAAGAGATAGCCAGTGAAAAGGGAGTAGACGTATTGGAATTGGATTATTGGTCTGCAAACCTTGCGGCAAAGGAGTTTTATCAAAAGCAAGGTTTCAAAAGGTACCGGGAATTTGTATATAAAAAGTTGCAGAGGTAAACGCACTGATGTTTCAAGCACAGGAGGAATTTCGAAAAAGTAGTTAGGGCATTCAGTTGACAGCACATCTACTGCGTGATACGATATAGACGTAACAAGTCACACTGAATACCGGCTTCACTGATTACTGAGGCTGCAATAAATATATCAGCCGACTCGGTTTCAATGCACATTTATTACCGATACTGAATAAGATATAAAGCTATTCAGTAAAAAAATTTTCCCTTGTACTGAGTGATACTGAATATAAGTCAGACAAGATAGAGGAGGCTCTGAACATGGAAAATTTAACTGAAATGCTGAAGGGTTCCCTGGAAGGCTGCGTGCTCGAAATCATCAGCCGTCATGAAACCTATGGCTACGAGATTACCCGACGCCTGAATGAACTTGGGTTTACTGAAGTGGTGGAAGGGACGGTCTACACCATCCTAGTTCGCTTAGAAAAGAAAAAACTGGTGAACATAGAAAAAAAACCGTCAGATATGGGACCACCCCGCAAGTTTTACTCACTTAATGAGGCTGGCATCCAGGAGCTGGCACTGTTTTGGGAAAAATGGGCCTTTGTTTCATCAAAAATAAACGTCTTAAAGTCAAAGTAGCTTCATATAGTTTTCCGTAAGATATTTATGGAGTGTATTTTTCAATTTTTTTACTAATAGGAGGGAAAATAGCATGATGGAAATGTTCAAGAAAATGATTGGTGATAAAAAAGAATACAAGATGATGATGGCTCGGGTCGATGCCCTGCCGGAGGACTACCAGTTTGTATTCAAGAAAATTCAGGCCTATATGTGGAATTTCACAGCTGGAAACGGGATGGATATGCTTCGCCTCCAATATGAATTGATCGACTTGTTCGAAGCCGGTAGCGCGGAGGGCAGGGGAGTTCTGGAAATAACAGGGGCTGATGTAGCTTCTTTTGCCGACGAACTAGTGGCGAATGCGAAAACCTATGTGGCTAAATATCGCGAAGATTTAAATCAAAGCATCATCGAACGATTGGAAAAAAACAATCTCAACAAATAATACTGACTGAATAGCTGGTTACAAATGTAATTGCCTACGCTATTCAGTTATATTTTCAACTCAGTACTAAGTTATACTGATTATCAGCAACACAGAATAGATAAGATTGGGAAAACTAGCTCCGCAAGATGCGTTACCGGATGATGACGATATCGCTGGCGGTCTTACCGAGCTTATTATAAGGAGGAAAATGTATGGAACATGCAGTGATTTCCATAAAAGGGCTGAAAAAGTCCTTTTCTGACAAGGAAGTACTAAAAGGGATCGACCTTGAGGTGCGGCGCGGTGAAATTTTCGCATTGCTGGGCTCAAATGGAGCGGGCAAGACGACGACGGTCAATATTCTCTCGACATTATTGAAGGCAGATGGCGGCGAAGCAACTATTTGCGGTTATAACGTCCAGCATCAACCCGAGGATGTCCGCCAGAGCATTAGCCTGACTGGACAATTCGCAGCTTTGGACGGTATGCTCACAGGCCGGGAAAACCTGATGGTGATAGCCAAATTACGGGGGATTTCCAATCCTGCCCAAGTCGCCGACGATTTGCTTGCAAGATTCAGCTTGACCGATGCGGCCAACCGCCGCGCAGACAAATATTCCGGCGGGATGAAACGCCGGCTTGATATCGCCATGAGCCTGATCGGAACGCCAGCAGTCATTTTTCTCGATGAACCGACGACAGGGCTTGACCCTGAAGCGCGTATAGAAGTCTGGGATACTGTCAAGGAGCTTGCTGGAGGCGGCACGGCCATCTTACTGACGACCCAATATTTGGAGGAAGCCGAACAATTGGCCGATCGCCTCGCCATTCTGCATGGCGGAAGAATCATTTCAACCGGGACCCTTTCGGAACTCAAGGGGATGTTCCCGCCTGCGAAAGTGGAGTACATCGAAAAGCAGCCGACATTGGAAGAGATCTTCCTCGCAATCATCGGCAAAAAGGAGGAAATGTAAATGAAAAGTAAAACTGGAGTATTGCTAGGGCGTCTAATGCGCAACATCATGCGCAGCCCGGATACAATCATCACGGTCGCCATCACGCCAATCATGATGATGCTGCTGTTTGTGTATGTATTTGGCGGAGCCATAGAGGCTGGTGTGGATAATTATGTTAATTATCTATTGCCTGGAATCTTGCTGATGGCCATTGCATCAGGAGTCGCTTACACTTCCGTGCGGCTGTTTACAGATGTAAAGGGCGGGCTGATGGCACGTTTCATCACAATGCCCATCAAGCGATCGTCGATATTGTGGGCACATGTATTGACCTCCCTTGTTTCCAATGTGCTTACTATCGTGGTGGTCGTCCTCATCGCAATCTTGATGGGCTTCCGTTCCAGTGCCGGTATCCTGGAATGGCTCGCGGTAGCCGGAATACTTGGCTTATTCACACTGGCGCTGACTTGGCTGGCGATCATTCCCGGATTGACAGCGAGATCCATGGAAGGGGCGACCGCCTACTCGTACCCGCTGATTTTCCTGCCGTTTATCAGTTCGGCCTTCGTCCCCACAGAAACGATGCCTAAAATCGTCCGTGCGTTCGCCGAGAACCAGCCTGTGACTTCTATCGTCGATTCGATTCGTGCCCTCCTGTATCATGGATCTGTGGGCAATGATATTTGGATCGCGCTTGCCTGGTGCATCGGCATCATGGTTATTGCTTACTTCTTCGCCAGCATGGTATTCAAACGTCAATTAGGCTGAGTAAACCTAACGACCTGGGGCAAAACATCGGTTCTGTATGTAAAGCTCGACTATCATCTGGAAGGCTGCTTCGTGACATAAGTAATCATGGATTACTTTTCGCCAGAATGTCAACCATGATCTTTTCGATATCATGACAATCTCCTGAATTCTTTAAGAGAATGCTTTAGATTTTACTGGTGCTCTATCTTTGCTTACGCAACGAATGACAGTGGTTAACTATATGAAAATATGGGGAATCCAGCAAAATCAAATTTTCAATACATTGATTTATAACTAGTCTTGGTATACGTAGAATAGACGGAAATCGTGCCTGCTGTCAGTAAACCTTCACCTTGGTAAATGGGCGACAGTTCGGAAAGAAGCAACTTCGCTTGCCGGACGTTAAGCAGACCTTTTGGACTTTATCCATGCCTTGTTGATTTATAAGACGAGGTAACATTCATGGTCGTGTTTTTTCTATAGAATATGATGCGGCAGGCTCAGGTACACCCAATTATGCTCCATCCAACGAGGACATGATCAAGCGCACAAAAAAAGAGTTGGCAGCATTTTCAAAAGAGAACCCTACTGTCAAACAAGAGGAGGTACCAGCTGACTTACTTTCAAATTCTGGTTCGGGTCTTGACCCAAATATTTCACCCCAAGGGGCTAAAATACAGGTATCGCGCATAGCTAAAGAGCGAGGTGTATCAAAGTGTATCTGTAACAAGGCTTGATAAACTTGTTGTTGAATATACAGAAGGACGGTCATTAGGAATATTCGGGGACCCGCGGGTGAATGTATTAAAGTTGAATGTAGCATTGGACCAACTAAAATAGTGTAGAAAAGGAGGGTTCAAGGAACTCTCTTTTTTACTTCTTTTGGCTAAATCGGGGCCTATCATGAACCTTTCAGCCAGATAGCTTTTCTGAAATCTGACTGAGTTTTGTGAATGTTGAATCATCATTTTCCTACTGTTTAAACCGAACTCATCTCTAGCCGATTGCAATAATTAAGGTATAATAATAGGGAAAGATATTTTGTTACGGATTAGGTGAAGATGAACATGAAGCTAATCATAGCGGAAAAACCGGATCAAGGTTCAACGTTGGCAGCACAATTTAAAACGAAGAAGCAACAGGGATATATAGAAATCATGCCGAACGAACTTTTCCCTGATGGGGCTTATGTAACATGGGCAGTTGGACATCTATGTCAACTTGTATCGCCGGAAACGTATCATGCGAATTGGAAGAAATGGTCACTTGATACGTTACCGATGATTCCAGAAAGGTTTCAATATGAAGTGACCCGGCAAAAGGCAAAGCAATTCAATGTCGTGAAGACTTTGCTCAGGAAGCAGGATGTCGATGAAATCATCCATGCTGGCGATGCCGGGCGTGAAGGAGAATTGATTGTACGGAACATCGTTAATCTATGCAGCATCCATAAACCGATGAAGCGTTTATGGATTTCCTCTTTGACCCCGAAAGCCATTTATGAAGGATTCCAGAACCTGATCAGTGAAGAAAAAACTAGGCCGCTTTATCATGAAGCGTACACAAGGGCTTGTGCAGACTGGGTTGTTGGTATGAATGCATCCAGGGCTTACAGCATTTTATTGAAGCAGAAGGGCGTATCGGACGTTTTCTCAGCTGGACGGGTTCAAACACCGACCCTCGCGTTGATCGTGAAGCGGGAACTGGAGATTGAACAATTCAAGTCTGAACCGTTCTGGGAAGTGTTCGCGGACTTCAAGATGGATGGCAAGAAATATCAGGGCAAATGGCAGCAGAACAACGATTCAAGAATAAAAACGAAAGAGCTTGCAGAAAAGATTGCCGCATTCTGTAAGGACAAGGAAGCGGAAATAGCCGAAATGGCTACGGAAAGAAAGGAATTCCAGCCTCCGTTGCTGTTCAATCTATCGTCATTGCAGGCAACCGTGAATAAGATATATAAATATTCACCGAAGCAGACGCTCGATATCGTTCAAAGTCTATATCAAAAAGGAATCGTCTCATATCCCCGTTCAGACTCCAACTATGTGACAGAGGGGGAGGCCGCGACATTTCCCGATATCTTGAAGAAGCTAAGCGGCTTTTCGGAATATGAATCCCTTTATCCTTTGCCGCAGCAAAGCATCATGAATAATAAGCGCTATGTAAATGAAAAGAAAGTGACGGATCACTATGCCATCATTCCGACGGAACAGGTTACCGATCCCAAACGTCTTTCCGCTGAAGAACGCAATATTTATGACTTGGTGGTACGCAGGCTGATTGCCGCCCATTATGAGAAGGCGATCTTTGATTATACGACCATTAAGACGCTTGTTGATAAGCGGGCCGAATTCATTTCAAAGGGCAAGCAACAGATCCAAGAAGGATGGCGCAAGGTGATTTTCCAGAATGATAAGGAAGATGACGATGTCTTATTGCCGCAGGTTTCAAAAGGTGATTCCGGTAAAGTAGCCAAGATCAAGGTGAAAGAAGGAAAAACGCAGCCGCCGAAGCGCTATACGGAGGGTCAGCTGATCACCTTGATGAAAACGGCAGGAAAACACCTCGATAATGAAGAGTTGGAAAAGGTCCTGATGAAAGCGGAAGGCCTAGGCACCGAAGCCACACGGGCCGGCATCATTACCATGCTTAAAGATCGTAAATACATTGATGTCAAAAAGAATCAGGTATTTGCAACGGATAAGGGAAAAGTGCTGATTACGGCCATTGGCGAGAAAATCCTCGCCTCACCTGAGATGACAGCCAAATGGGAACAGCGTCTAAGGGAAATCGGAGAAGGAAAGGCGTCAGCCGGAGCCTTTATGGAAGCCGTTAAAAAGATGGCAGCAAAAATCATCAGTGATGCTGTGGAGTCATCGGAAAGCTGGGATTTCCAAGGGCTGGATACTGAATCGATCCAGAGGAGAGGCTCAAAAAAGAGGAGCGCGGCATCCTTGGGCAATTGTAAGTTATGCGGTTCCAAAATTGTCGATAAAGGCGAATTCTATGGATGCGTAAGTTATCAAAAAACAAAGTGCAGCTTTACGATTTCAAAAAAAATCCTCAATAAAAAAATTAGTCAAGCCAATATAAAAAAGCTGCTGGCGAGCGGGGAAACGGACTTGATAAGCGGGTTCAAAAAAGGCGAAAAGACCTTTGATGCGATTTTATCCTGGTCCGAATCGGAGAAGAAAATCAATTTCGTATTCCCGGAAGGACAAGCCGTCAAACAAGCTTGAGCTGAAATTGCATTTAATGGCGCCCTGAGACGATAACGGCTTGTTTCAGGGACGTTTATATAGTAATATTTTTAGATATGCTTTTGAAATGGGAGGATTCCGAATGCCTACACCAAGCATGGAGGATTACATAGAACAAATTTATTTACTTATTGAAGAAAAAGGGTATGCACGGGTTTCCGATATCGCTGAGAATCTTTCCGTCCATCCATCTTCTGTGACAAAAATGGTCCAAAAACTCGATCAAGAAAAATATTTGATATACGAAAAGTATCGCGGGCTCGTTTTAACGGCAAACGGGAAAAAAGTTGGAAAAAGGCTCGTATATCGTCATGAACTATTGGAACAGATGCTCAGGCTGATTGGGGTCAAGGAAGAAAACATATACCATGATGTGGAGGGAATCGAACACCACCTCAGCTGGAATGCCATTGATAGGATCGGTGACCTGGTGGAATTCTTCGAAGAAGCTCCTGACCGTGTCGAGGATTTACGCAAGATCCAAAAAAGAAATGAAGACAATCCTAAATAAGCTGCCAAGGGCAGCTTTCAGTTTGTAAACAAAAAGAAGTTCGGAATTAAATATTCCGAACTTCTTTTTTAATTTTCGGTCAAAGTCAAGATTGGAGCATTTTTGACTTTGACATCTCCAATTGGCTTCTTCTGTAGATTCAGGGCAGCCTCGCATGTTGCGAACAAAATCGCTCGATGGCACCAGTCGATCTAACGTAAGCTTTTTTTATTGATTTTGCAGGACGACAATAAGTTGTTCCCATGCTGTATGTTGAAACATCCGTAATGCTCAAGTTGCAAAGGATATAACATCAATCGCAAAATCATAAAGTTGAATAAGCGGAGCAACAATTCAAATCTTGACGCAGGTATTACCAACCCCAAAATAGTAGATATAAAAAAAGAGGTGATGATGGCTGAAAAGCTATCGTTGGACAAGAACTCCAGTCTGTTATTGGTCCAGTACCTTTTGGAAGAGTTTCTTTATGAGCAGAAGTATAACGAAATAAAACAAGTTGCAATATCGGGGAAGATTAAAGGAAGAAGGAAATTCCTATCTCTAAATATTCTTCATAGTATGAACTCCTGATTCATACAATTATTAATCTACAAAAGTTTTGAATGGGAGTGGCATGCATGAGATCTAGAGAGTTAACAGGACGAGTAATCTACATGGGAGAGCCAGGCTACAAAGAAGCGATCAAGAATTGGAATCCTTATGTTGATACTCTTCCTTTGGTCTTTGTTTTTGCACAAAATACCGTTGATGTAAGTAATGCCATTAAATGGGCACGTAAGAATAAGGCACCCGTGCGTGTAAGAAGCGGCCGTCATGCCCTTGATAAGGACCTCTCAGTCGTGAAGGGGGGAATTGTAATTGATGTAAGTGATATGCAAAAGGTGCATCTAAATAAAAAAAAGGAAATGGCTACCGTTCAAACAGGAATTCACGTAGGTCCGCTCGTAAAAGGATTAGCTAAAAGAGGGTTTATGGCTCCGTTTGGGGACAGTCCAACCGTTGGCATCGGAGGAATTACGATGGGCGGTGGATTTGGAGTATTGTCACGATCGATTGGTCTTATAAGTGACAACCTCATCGCACTGAAAACTGTGGATGCACAAGGCAGGATCATTTGTGCAAATAAGAAGAAAAACAAGGATTTGTTTTGGGCTTCCAGAGGAGGAGGGGGAGGTAATTTTGGATATAATACCGAGTACACATTTAAAGTTCGCCGTGCCCCTCAAACTGCAACCGTCTTCAATATCATTTGGCCGTGGGAACAATTGGAGACAGTATGTCGTGCTTGGCAAAAGTGGGCACCTTTCGTAGATGAAAGATTAGGGTGCATTCTTGAAATTTTCAGCAAAGTAAATGGTTTGTGTCATGCCGAAGGAATTTTCCTCGGTTCAAAAACCGAGCTCATTAAATTATTGAAGCCTTTAATGATTTCTGGAACACCAACGAAAATCGTTATAGAAACATTATCCTATCCAGACGCTATTGATTTCTTGGACCCCGATGAACCAATCCCTGGTAGATCTGATCAGAATGTTAAATTCTCCTCGGCCTGGGGACTTAGTCTTTGGCCGGAAAAACCAATTTCAATCATGAGGAAGTTCTTGGAGGAAGCGACTGGGACAGAATCCAATTTCTTTTTTATCAATTGGGGTGGGGCTTTAAGCAGAGTACCTAACGATAAAACAGCCTTCTTTTGGCGTAATCCATTGTTTTATGTGGAATGGAACGCTAGTTGGGAAAAGAAATCACAAGAAGCTATGAATCTTGAATCAGTTGAAAGAGTGCGTAAACTAATAAAACCATATGTAAAAGGTTCATATGTTAATGTTCCAGACCAAAATATTAAAAATTTTGGTAAAGCATATTACGGCTCAAACTTTGCAAAACTTCAAAAAATAAAGGCGAAATATGATCCCAAAAATTTATTCCATTTTCCGCAGAGCATACCCCCATCCAATAAATGATGTGCAGTTTTTTTATGGGGAGATTTACAGATAATTAAACTAGCAGATTCGTTAGTTGAGATCATGGTGCAACCGGTGGATGGCTTTTTTTCTTAATGGACTAAAGGTACAGCTGCAAGTCTTAGTGGAAAAAGCTTTTTATTTGTTATATCGGACGATTGTTGGAATAGGAAAATAAATATAAAATGCCCCTGCGAGGAGCTATTCAACAGCTCCTTTTTCTACGCAAATATGGGGTGGAATGTGAACCATGACTTCTCAACAACTTTAAAGCAGATTAGGAATTCAAGATCCGAAAGTCCAAGGACATCGAGCTAAAATGCAAACCCGAAGGAGGCATACTTATTTTAGACGATAAATTTTGCTTGGCCTCCCGCGAGAAGAATAAGATTCCTCACCAATGATCTCTGCTAAATTAACTTCACATAAACTAACTACGATACGCCGTGCATTACTTTCATCCCAATAGAGGTGAGTTGTTAAATCTTTAATTGTAAAATCGTTCAATTTTAATCTATTAACTAAAGCATATAATTTATTATAGTTTTTCACACTAATTTTGGCTTTTTTTAGTTTTTCCATAAAATCCTTGTCATCAATCCGGTAAGAAAAACGTAATTCCTTTTCTTCTCCCACCGACTGGATCATGGTTCCATCCCCTTGTACGATAACGATGCCCTTCTCTGACTTTTCTTTTGAAAGTTGGATGGCGCGTTGAGCGTATATTTCTGCAGAGTGAAGTGTTTGCCCATACCCAATTCCTACGGTAACAGTAGCATTGGATTCATTTGACAACAAAAAGACAGTATCCTTTAAATCTTTTATTTTGGATTCAATCGTACCTCGTGTACTAAAAATAAAATAACGGCCGTTTCCCTTCTCAACTAATGATCCCTCTAATTGTTCGCAAAATTTAAGAAGGGTTTCTTTTAATTTTATCTCTAAAAATTGCAGATGATAGGAGCTTTTTGCTTTTTCAAATATTTTCTCGAAATGTTCGATTTCAATGATTTGGACACCAATTTGGGTGTCTCTAAAGTAGAAAGTTCGCGCTTTTTCTGCAAGGATTCTTAATGATTGGCGAATTTCCATATCTGTTGTAGATATTCGATAGGTGGGCACACCTGCTTCTTTTAAATGTAGATATACGGCCTCGAAACAGGTTAGTGCACCTTCCGTTTTTCCAGCTTTCCATAAATCAAGATGGAATTCGATTAATTCCTCCGTTGTTGAATTAATATTGAAGTTCTTTATATACATTTCTTTTGGTGTAATATCAATTTGTTTTAACGCCTGCTCCAAATGGGTTGTCGTAATTTCATCAATGCTAGCTTTACTTAAAAATTCCTGTTGAAAATATCCCATATGCAAAAGACTTTTATAAATCCCTGATTCAGTATGATCGATATATAATAGATTATCCCCTATTCCTACCGTGTTTTTGGCGACCATATATGAAATTTGACCTGAAAAAAACCAGAAATCCACATCTTGATTGAATGTCGAAACGATTTTTTCAGTTTCCCTGAAATCTTCATATGGATACGCTTTAAATTCCATGATTGACGCGTATTCTTTACCCAAGTCTATAATGCGCTCAACAGATGAATCAGGACCGACTACTCCAATTTTATACATTGGTTTCTCCTTATTACCGTAATTTTACTTACTTTAATAGTATCTTTAATAGAAAGCAAATAAAAGTTTAAACCATCTACTAATGAAAATTCCTTTATCCCTTTGTTTCATTAATAGGATAGTATTCAATAAATCTTAAAAGAGCCATTGACATAGAGTGTGCGTATCTTCTATGCCAACGGCTCTTTATTGGGAATAAATTTGATTACTTCAACAGGTTCACCTTAATGCCTTTATTCAGTATATTTTGATAATCGATAAACTCATATAAGTCCTCATCGACCAATGGATTCAAGCTCTTCAATTCGGCTAGTGTCAACTCTTCTATTGGTTTATCATGATCTTCACAATAAATGACAATCGAGCCGACAATGCTGTGGGCATCCCTAAATGCAACGCCTTTGCTAACTAAATAGTCAGCGACTTCCGTTGCATTGAGAAAGCCATCGTTTACAGCTTTTTTCATATTTTCAGTATGGACCTTCATGGTGGAAATCATCTTGGACATGATTTTCAGACAAGATAAAACCGTATCCAAAGCATCAAAAAATGGCTCTTTATCTTCCTGCATATCTTTATTATAAGCCAGTGGCAAGCCTTTCATGGTTGTTAAAAGTGAGGTAAGTGAACCATATACCCGTCCTGTTTTACCTCTAATGAGCTCCGCTGCATCAGGGTTTTTCTTTTGAGGCATGATGCTGCTGCCTGTGGAATATGCATCATCGATACTGATGAACTTAAATTCTTGACTACTCCATAAAATCAGCTCTTCACTTAATCTGCTTACATGCATCATGATGATGGAAAAACCAGACGTTAATTCCAACAGGTAATCTCTATCACTAACACCATCGAGGAAATTGTTCATAGGCTTAGAAAATCCTAGCTCCTTAGCAGTCATTTCTCTGTCGATCGTATGAGTCGTCCCTGCCAATGCTCCGCAGCCAAGCGGACTTTCGTCCAAAATTTCAATCGCATTAAGAATTCTTTTTCTATCCCTATCCAGCATGCTGAAGTAGGCCATTAAATGATGCTTAAGTGTTACTACTTGTGCCCGCTGTAGATGGGTATATCCTGGCATGATCACATTGTTTTCTTTGGCTTTTTCTACGAGGTTATGTTGAAGGTCTTCAATCTGCTCGAGAACTTCCAGCGCCTTATTTTTAGCGTAAAGTCTGGTATCCAAAGCGACTTGATCATTTCGGCTTCTTGCTGTATGGAGTTTTTTTGCTGTTTCTCCAATTCGTTCTGTCAAAGTAGCTTCAACAAAACTATGAATATCCTCAAAATCGCCTTCGATCGGTAATGTTCCGCTCTCAATATCTTCCAATATGGAAAGAAGTGACCTCTTAATGCTTTCTCCTTCGTTCCTGGTAAGCAAATCACATTTAACAAGCATATTTACATGTGCAATGCTTCCTTTAATATCTTCGAAATATAGTCTTTTATCAACATGAAGAGAACGATTAAAGTCCTCCATCAATTTATTTTCATCTTCCCTGAAACGTCCGCCCCAAAGCTTCATCATCATTTCTCCCTTTATAATATGAAATGGTTTCTAAATATCCGTCTTATCCATATCCTGTAACTCTTGAACGTTCCCCTTGTTTCGCATATACCAAACTCCGTTATAAACAGCAAAGTAGTAAAAAAGGAATCCAATGATTGCCACGATGTAAGACATGAATGGCTCTGGAATAAGACCTTTACCGCCAAAATTGCCGATTGATGAAACAGCAACGAGCATCAAAATATAAATAATAAGATAGATTCCACCGATGATTTCCATCGATTTATGTTTATTGATAAAATGAGTGATCAAATATCCCGCAATTCCAATCGCCAGTCCCCAAATGGCAAGTTGAATCCTGCTCCAATTTGTCCAGTAAATGAGGAGGGTGGCAAATACAAAGGCTAAGGGAGCAATGACATTCATGCCGGGGATACCGTTGTCTTTTGTTAAACCGACCTTACGAAACACCATTACTGTGACGCATGCTGAAGCGTATTTGAATATACCGATCGATCCGACAATCGCTACGATTGCCGTCCAGCTCTTTAAAGGAAATAAGAAAAGCAGCCCAATAAGGAAATTGAGGGTAAGAGCACGTGTAGGAACTCCAAATTTTTTATTGATCGTTCCGAAATAAGATGGCAGGAATCCACTTTTAGCCATTCCGAACACATGTCTTGATGTACCGGCAGTATAAGCAAGCGCCGAGCCAGTCGGTGAAATCATTGCGTCTGCCGTAATGGTCCAGGACAGCCAAACCATATTTGCCATAAGTGCTAAATTCGCAAACGGAGAGTCGAATTTAATGCCACTCCAACCATTGGCTAGCATTTCGGGCGGCACGGCACCTATAAAAACGATTTGAAGTAAAGCATATAAAATGGCTGAGACTGACAGTGATGTGATAAGAGCAAGTGGTATATTCCGTCTTGGGTTTACCACCTCGCCACTCATCATAACCACATTCCCGAATCCGGTATAGGCAAAAAATATCCCGCTGGTCAAGATGGCGCTTAATCCAGCGCCATATCCATTAGGGGCGAACCCATGACTTGTATAATTCTCTTCGTGAAAACCTGTCATGATAAATGCAATGATGGTCAAAACAGGTACTAAAAATTTAATTGTCGTGATTATGGTATTCGTGACTGCAAACAGTTTCACTCCAAAATAATTCACCACGACAAAGAATACCATTAAAACAGTCGCTGCCAAAATGCCGGTTGTCGTTAATTGTTCCTTTGATAGATCATATAGTCCTGGCCAGAACTCATTAGCATATTGAATGACTCCAGCTGATTCAACGGGTGCAGTGGCACAGTAGCCAAGCCAAATCGAATAGCTGGTCACAGTTGCGAGCAATCTTCCATGAGAATAGAGGGGATAACGACCTAATCCCCCGGTTTCTGGCCTTACCCTTGCTAATTCAGCATAAACAAGAGCTATTAGAGTGATGACGAATGCAGCGATGATCCAAGACATAATCGCTGCTGGCCCGGCCATTTTGGCTGTATTCCATGGTCCGAAAAGCCAACTCGAACCTATGATCCCTCCAAGAGATAATGCAGTTAGTGACCAAAATCCCATCTTTTTCTTCAAATATTGTTCTTGATTCATGAAATTCCCTCTCTCTTAAATGGGGGTATAATAATTTACTAGAATAATGATTCTTAAATAGCTACAGAAGGATGAAAAGTGATGCACAGTGCTCCTTTCGAATATTTTAGTTAATAAGCTGGAAGCTTAGCTTTATTTAAAAAGCCCTCCATTTTGAGTTTTAAGGTAATAAAAGTGTAATTACCTTAAAATGATTTTATTTGATTTGCCTATTTTACGCAATATTAATTTTCGAAAATTCGAAAAACTGAAGCGTGTATCCTTGAGTAAGAAATGACCCTTCACTTTACTTATCTGTATGACTCTGCCACTCAAAATAATTTATTTTTCATATGAGGATAAAAAGAGATTGAAAAAATAAAATGTTTTGAATAAGATAAACGATATAAAGTATTTACAGTTTATTAACACGAAAATAAATGGCACTCTCAGTGAGAAAAGATATTTTAAATATGAAGTCTATAAATGCTAAAGAGGGGAGAGGGGAAACAGCGCATGACCATCACGATAAAAGATGTGGCACAAAGGGCGAATGTTGCTCCATCAACGGTCTCACGAGTGATTTCAAATGATCCTCGTATAAGTGAGAAAACAAAGGTCCGTGTTCGAAATATTATGCAAATGTTAGGGTATCATCCAAACTTTATAGCTCGCAGTCTTGCCAAACGATCAACCAGAATCATTGGCTTGGTACTCCCAAGTTCGTCGAACTTTTCTTATCAAAATCTATTTTTTCCTGCAATTCTCCAGGGCCTCAGTGAAGGAGCTCAGGAAAATCATTACTCCCTATTACTAAGTACAGGAAAAACAGAAGATGAAATCTACGAGGAAGTCGTGAAAATGGTTCAAGGGGGAATGGTAGATGGTGTAATCCTTTTGTATTCAAGGATTAGTGATCATATTCTCAACTATTTAAGAGATCGGGCTTTTCCGTTTGTCAGTATCGGGAAACCTTATGACTTCATTGAAGAGATAACGTATGTGGATAACGATAATATCTTGGCCTCCGAACAAGCAACTGATTACCTCATTCAATTAGGACATGAAAAAATTGGTTTCATTGCCGACGATATAAACTTTGTTAAGACTCTAGATCGCTTATTTGGATACGAATGTGCATTGAAAAGGGCTGGTATCGTCCTTAGCAAGGAATATACCCTTCATGAAGAGTTTTCACATGAAGGTGGACAAGCAGCTGCGAAAAAATTACTGTCAATCGCCGAACCACCCACTGCTTTGGTAGTAAGTGATGATTTTATGGCGCTTGGTGTCGTACATTCTCTTCGGGAAATGGGCGTACGGACTCCGGAAGATATTTCGATTGTCAGCTTCAATCAGGTTCTTTTCCCTGAACTCTCATTACCCGCCTTATCATCTGTAGACATAAATATTTTCGATTTAGGCTATCAGGCAGCGAAAAGCATCATTCAAAAACTGCAAACAGGAGATGCTCCGGCTGGTTCTATCATTCCGCATCATTTTGTGGAGAGGCATTCATGTAAATCAATTAAGCAAGCAGTGATTGCGCTGACCTATTGATCGAGAAAAAGCATGGTTTGAAAACATGAATAAATGACCTGATTGGGGTTGATTTCAGCATAACAGCAGTTAAGGAACCAATGCCTTCAGATGAAATTGTTGAAAACTATTCCTGGAATGAAAGTGGAAAGCAGAAAGATTCATGATCTTAAGCTTTCCGCAAAAAAACCTGAATAATTGAATAGTCATGGCCGCCAATTAGCGGCCATTTTTTCTTAATGTTTGAATAGCTTCTGGCCCAAAAAATCTATATGGAAGGCTGCTGAGGCAGCCAATACACAATAAATAGGGGGAAACATAATGAAATCATTTCAACTAAGTGAAAACACAAGAACTTTTTTGTCGAAATATCAACTTTTCGAAGATGATTCGATACAGCAAGCTCAGTTGCAGCACCGCATGAAATTAGTAGAAGCCTTTGGGATTAAAAAAGGAATGCGTGTATTGGAAATAGGCTGTGGTCAAGGTGATACAACAGTTGCGATAGCGGATGCAGTAGGAGAAAACGGATATGTTGTGGCAATAGATATTGCTGCTCCTGATTATGGGGCACCAGTAACAATAGGTAAGGCAGCGGAACGGATTAAGAAGTCTCCGCTAGGAGAACGTATTGATTTCCATTTTGAGATGGATTTTTCTTTTTTTGAATCGACTATACCTTTTGATGTGGCGGTATTATCCCATTGTTCATGGTATTTCAGGCAACCACGCGATTTATTTCTTTATTTTAAGAAAATCCGTGGATTGGCAAAACATATATGTTTTGCAGAATGGGACCTCGACTTTACCTCCATTACGCAACGCCCCCATTTTTTTGCAGTTTCCATTTCAGCCTTGTATTCAAACTTCGTAAAAAACGATGGGAATATCCAAAACTTGTTTCATAAAACTCAAATTCAGCAGCTGCTCCAGCAAGCAAACTTTGAAGTGGTAAAACAACTTACAGTCGAAGCACGCTTTTTAGATGACGGTCATTGGGAAAAAAATCATGCAAACAATATCCGTGCAGAATTCATTAAAGTACCTCCGATGCTCCAAACGTTGGTAGCCAGTTATTACGAATTGATGAACGCTTCAGATGGAAATGATCATTCATTGAATAGTTTCATTGTTTGTGCAAAGTAACCCGATATGAACCAGGGATAACGAAGATGTGTTGCAGTACCGCAATGATTAGGGAGTAGCGATAACAACCCCTTTCTTATTGAACGAAAGGCGAAGGCAGAACGAGTAACCCTCAATGCGGTAAACTACTTATGTGCGTTCAATAAATATTGTTGCAAGCGGCTCATCAAGCAAAGCCTCCTTAACTTGGTCACAAACCGGCATAAACTTATAAGATTTACCGCTACTATGATTTGATCTGCCTCGATTTACTTTCTCAATATTGCACCGGATATATTAATGTTATATCGTTGTATCGAACGTTGATATGGTTCGTCAACTTAAACCTTTGAACTGAGTATGGGAGGCAGACATTCAAATGAGTAAACAGGTCCAACTTAATCGTATTAGGGAAGATTTTATGAATTGTCAGAAAGTGCTTTTGGCGATTGGCGATGAAACACGTCAATCCATCTTATTAGTGTTGATGGGGACTGACTGTGAAACAGGTTTGCGTGTAGGCGAAATCACAGAACAAACGCATCTTTCCCGTCCAGCGGTGTCACATCATCTTAAAGTATTGCGAGATGCCGGTGTCATTTTAATGCGGAAAGAAGGCACGAAAAATTTTTATTATATTGATGTACGTTCGAAATTAGATTTATTAAAAACCCTCATGTTGGATATTGAAAAGTTCATGAAGGATTTTTATTGAGATTACGGAAATAACCTAAACGTGTTGGAGGTATAGGCAATGAGAGCAATGGTTATTGATAGGTATGGGAAAGTCCCGATGCGCCTGGAAGAAGTGTCCGCCCCTGTTATTGGTGAAAATGAGGTGCTTGCAGAAATTCATGCAGCTAGTATAAATCCCATAGATTTTAAGATACGTGATGGGAAAGTGAAATTGTTAATAAAATATGATTTGCCACTTATTTTAGGTAATGATTTTTCTGGTGTCGTGGCGAAGGTCGGAACAAAAGTAACCCGCTTCAAGGTCGGGGATGAAATATATGCCCGTCCACGTAAAAGTAAAATCGGAACTTTTGCCGAATATATTTCAATTCATGAAAATGACATAGCCTTGAAACCTCATAATTTGAGCTTTGAGGAAGCTGCATCCATCCCATTGGTTGGATTGACCTCATATCAAGCTCTGCATGACATACTGCAAGTGCAAAAGGGACAAAAGGTTTTGATCCACGCTGGGGCTGGCGGAGTTGGTACATTTGCCATTCAATTGGCAAAACTGATGGGGGCCACTGTTACCACGACTGCCAGTGATGCTGGGGCAAATTTAGTGAAATCTCTCGGTGCAGATGAAATAATCAATTACAAAAAAGAAAAATTTGAGGACATACTGAAAAATTACGATGCAGTCTTTGATACACTCGGGGGCAAGACGCTCGAAAAGTCTTTCCAGGTTATAAAAGACGGAGGAAAAATCGTTTCCGTTTCAGGAATGCCAAATGCCCGTTTCGCTAAGGAATATGGTTCAGGATTTTTTAAAACCTTATTGTTCAGGGCAGCGAGTAATAAGCTTACTTCACTTGAAAAAAATCATAATGTTCAATATTCTTTTTTGTTCATGAAACCGAGCGGAGATCAATTGAGTGTACTAGCAAACTTTATTGAATCTGGTAAGATCAAACCTATAATCGATAGGGTTTTTCCTTTCACTGATGCTCAAAAAGCGATGGAGTATGCGGAGTCGGGAAGAGCCAAAGGAAAAATCATTTTAAAAATCAGATAGCAAGGTTTGATTGGACCGGGTGTACGGCCGGACCTCTGGATAAGCGAGCATGGAACGGGAAACCAACCTTACCGTGCATTTGCAAGGGTAGAAGCAGCTTTTCTGCCAGTCTTTTTTAAAGCTATGTATGATAGTAACGGATTTTATAGTTTCAAGAACACTTGATAAAAGCATTTTTTGTTAAGCCCTTCCAAAAGTCATGAAAAAGTATATCCCGTCATGTAAGTGTAGCTATTAGATCGAGAGCTTTTATTGACATATTCCTTATCCATTTATGACAATGCGTCTAAAAAAAGGTTTTCATGGATGAGGAACAGAATAGTTATAATCAGAACCGTGCATTTTTTGGGTTCGTGATGGAGGATATCCTTGGTATTTGTGTGTTTCTGCCATGTTTTGAAGGGGAAGGGAGCTTATCTGATGAATATACATACTTGGCATAAGGAATCGAAAAAGGAATGGGATGACTTTGCCCCAATGTGGGTGAAGAAATCGCAAGAAATGTGGGAGACGGGCAGCCGGAAAAAAATAATTCCTTTTTTTTCGAGCCATGTGCATTCGGGAATGAAAGTGGCCGATATAGGCTGTGGAGATGGAGTGGGTTCATTAAAACTTGCCGAAGCCGGATATGACGTAATTGGTGTCGATTTATCAAGTGTGATGATTGAATTTGCAAAAGGAAAGGCGGCGAATCATCCCAATCTTTCATTTATTCAAGGAGATTTGTATAACCTGCCATTCAAGGATGAAGAAATGGATGCGGCAATGGTCATTAATTCGTTGGAATATACGGGCGAACCTTTAACCGTGATGAAGGAAATCTGGCGGGTAATGAAGCCTGGGGGTCATGTTTGTTTTGGGATACTCGGTCCGACGGCGGAACCGCGGAAAAACTTCAGTTATCAACGATTATTAGGAAACGATGTGATCATGAATACCATGTTGCCATGGGAATTTGAAAAATTGGCAACGGAAACAGGATGGAAAACAGTCGCCGATACCGGAGTTGCAAAGAGAGGGGTGGACTATACTAAACTAGGGCATTTCTCGAAGGATTTAAAGCAAGCGGTATCGTTCATGTGGGTTTTCCTCCTTCAAAAAGAGGTGGCAGGTTGATGGAGAAGTATCGAATTAATCAATTCGTCGAAAAGACGAAGCAGCAGGATAAAGGGCAGGGCCTATTTGAGTTAGAAACGGAACGAATTTTGGAAATCAACCTCGAAGAGCAAATCTGGGCAAAAATGGGGACGATGGTTTCTTATCGGGGCCAGATTAAATTCGAACGGGAAGGAATCTTTGAGCATGGTTTAGGCAAGCTCTTCAAAAAAGCGTTAACTGGCGAGGGTGCGTCTTTAATGAAAGCGACCGGGAGCGGCAAGCTATATGTTGCGGATCAAGGGAAGAAGATTTCCATTTTACAGTTAAATGGCGAATCCATCTGTGTCAACGGAAATGATTTACTTGCCTTTGAACCGGGCATTCAATGGGATATAAAAATGATGCGGCGCATTGCCGGTTTACTCGCGGGAGGATTATTCAATGTCAGGCTCGAGGGGAAAGGGATGGTCGCATTCACTTCCCATTATGACCCACTCACATTAATTGTCGAACGTGGGAATCCGGTTTATACGGACCCAAATGCCACAGTTGCCTGGTCCGGGGACCTTCAGCCAGAATTCGTGACAGATGTTTCATTAAAGTCCTTTTTCGGACGGGGTAGCGGCGAATCCGTCCAAATGAAGTTCGAGGGTCAGGGGTTCGTGGTCGTCCAGCCATTTGAAGAGGTTTATTTCGGAAACAAAGAGTCATGAAACAAAAAACCTGGGCTAAAACCTCAGGTTTTTTTGTTTCCTAAAGGAGATATGAAAGTTGGCTGCACCAAAAAACTATTTAACGTAAGCATAACCAACCTTTCCCTTTCGCTTTCAATCCCACTCATATGGGGTAGATTGGTAGACGTAGTAATTGAGCCAATTCGAAAACATCAGGCTGCAATGGCTCTTCCAACGGTGAAGCGGGACCTTGGAAGGGTCATTATCAGGAAAATAGTTTTCAGGCAGGTGCGTATCAATTCCGCGTTTCCTATCACGCTTATATTCTTCTCCAAGGGTTTCGGCATCGTATTCGAAATGGCCGGTCACCATGATTCTTTTACCATCGGTTGAAGCGGCAATCAAAACCCCGGCTTGATCGGACTGAGCCAAGATCTTCAACTCGGGAATGCTGACAAGCTTTTGATAGTCAATATCCGTATAACGTGAATGTGGGGCCATGAAATAATCATCGAACCCGCGGACCAGATTTTCTTTCGGTTCAAGTACCTCATGCCTGTATATGCCAAAGCATTTCTCGGGAAGCTCATATTTGCCTATTCCATAATGGTGATATAGGGCAGCTTGGGCTCCCCAACAGATATGTAAGGTGGACGTAACATTTTTCGTGGACCAGTCCATGATGCTTTGCAGTTCTTCCCAATAATTCACCTCCGAGAAATTCAATTTCTCGACAGGGGCACCTGTTATGATCATGCCGTCAAATCGCTTTGTCCTTATATCATTAAAGGATTTGTAAAACTGATCCAAGTGAAATTTGCTTGTGTTTTTGGATTCATGTGTACTTAAGCGTAAGAATGAAATATTTACCTGAATTGGTGTATTGCCAAGAAAGCGCAGTAATTGTGCCTCTGTTTTTTCTTTTTCGGGCATCAGGTTCAAGATTAATATATTCAATGGGCGGATTTCCTGCCTGGTAGCCCTCTCCTCATCCATCACAAATATATTTTCCTGTTCTAAAATCTCCTTAGCCGGCAATTGTTCCGGAATTCTGATTGGCATGATTATCCTCCTTCACCAAAATCATAATATTTTCATTATATAGAAAATTCCTGAATAGAAAAGGTATTTTAATAATTTGTTGTAAATCGAAGAAGGAAATGACACGTTAATGGTAAGATGGGATGACAATGATCCAGATAAACGTAAGAAATTGGAGGTGTATGAGGGGTGTTCGATCCTACAGCATTCGAAAATATGAAGGTGGTATTGGAAGGAGCGGTTTATGACCGTGATTTCGTCGGCGATATAACAGTCATCAGCCGTGATGATATCGTGAATCTCTCTACCATGTCGAGAACATACAAGATTGAACTGGAACTGAAGCAAGTAGTGGCGCCAATTTCCATTAGCGGCGCGATAAAGATCCATGCGGGAATCGAAAACCTCAGTGCCGAGTTACTTGATACCCAGATTAATGAAACACATGCCGGATGCACGGTCGATATATTCATCTCCATTCCGGCTAAGCTCGATGAAATGTTAGCCCGGGAGCTTTTGGACCAGCTGGAAAGGATTTGGGGAGATCAGAGGATCATAACCTTCAAGACCAGCAAAACGGTCCGTAAAAAGGAGAAGCCCGATTATGCCACTGTCTGCAAGGTTTCTTTCGGAAGGTTGGTCAAAGAAGAACAAATGGAAGATTTGGAAGATATGGTGGAGTATTTGATACAATCGATACAAGCGGTGAGGATTCAGGAATGATGGTGAAAGATGATTAGTAAAGTTGGTAAATGCAACGCGATTTACGGTAAAATGACAGCATCATATTAAAGGGGAGATCATACATGTCCATATACGAATTTAACGTCAATAAAATCAATGGCGAAACCATTTCGCTTGAGGAATACAGGGGCAAAGTGATGATTATAGTGAATACCGCGAGCAAATGCGGATTTTCGCCACAGTATGATGATCTGCAAAGTCTCTATGTACAATATGAAAGTCAGGGACTGGTCATTCTCGGATTTCCGTGCAATCAATTTTTGAACCAAGAGCCGGGAGATGACTTGGAAATCGATTCATATTGTAAATTGAATCATGGCGTCACTTTCCCGATGTTTGCCAAAGTGAATGTCAATGGAAAGGACGCTCACCCTTTGTTCACATATCTGGCAGAAAATGCTCCGGGATTGATGGGATCGAAATCGATTAAGTGGAATTTCACGAAGTTCTTGATCGACCGTAATGGGAAGATCATCAGTAGATATGCTCCCAAAACAAAACCCTTGGAGCTTGAAAGTGATATAAAAAAATTATTATGAAAAATCAATTGGAGTTCATCAGAAGGAGCATGATCTGTTGGGCTCTTTTTGTGGTCCCTTATCGTTAATGGCTAAATTGAATCTACATTTGAGGATTTGCCATTACGGTTCGATCGGCGGATTAGAAATCAGTTGGGCCAAAGAAGATAAAAGCACAACTACAATGAGAACCATGGTAAAATGGAGAGGACATGGAGTGGTGAAATGAAGCAAACGATGATTGATTTAACGGAGAATTATGTATTCGATCAATTGAATTCTGATGCCAGCGGCCATGATTGGTTCCACATCGATCGTGTTCGGAAACTGGCTTTACATATTGCCAAAGAAGAAAAAAGGGGAAATGCGTTCATCATTGAAATGGCCGCGCTCCTTCATGATATTCCGGATGATAAGCTCAATGACGTTGTTGAAGCAGGGTGGGATAAGCTGAATGGATGGATGCAGGATTTAAAGCTCGATGATGCTAGCAAGAAGGCCATTCTAGCGATCATCCGTACCATTTCGTATAGTTCCGGGCAGCGGGATTTGCCTTCCATCGAGGCTGAAATCGTTCAGGATGCGGATCGTTTGGATGCAATGGGCGCCATCGGGATTGCCAGGACGTTTGCTTTTGGGGGAAAGATGGGGCAGCCCATGTATGATCCTGGGCTCCCTGTAAGGGAAAATATGACCAAGCTGGAATATAGGAACGGGAAAAGTTCTTCCGTTCATCACTTTCATGAAAAATTACTTCGCTTGGAGGAGCTGCTTAATACAAGTACGGCGAAGACGATTGCTCGTGAGAGACATGAATATATGGTTGGGTATTTAAAGGAATTTTATAAGGAATGGGATGTACGCTTATGAAAGTTTTTAGCATGGAACATGTAATGAAGACCCAAGGGGAAAAACTCCTGTTCAAGGATGTTTCTTTTTCAATTACTGAAGGGGAAAAAATCGGGATCGTCGGTATTAATGGCACCGGTAAATCCACTTTGTTGAATATCATTGCGGGATTGGAAGATAGTGATCTGGGAATAAAGGATCATCCGAATGATTACACAATTTCTTATCTATCACAAGATCCGCATTTTGATGAGAAATTGACGATCATGGAATATATGTACGAAAGCCCGACTCCGGTATTCTCGCTGATCAAGGAGTATGAAATGACGTTGGTTCAACTCCAACTCGACCCTCAGAATGGCGCTATACAGGATCGTTTGCTGAAGCAGCAGCAGGATATGGACACGCTTGGGGCCTGGGATACGAGTGCCAATGCGAGAACGATACTTACCAAGTTAGGCCTGCCTGACCACTCACGGAAGCTGGGTGAGCTGTCAGGAGGCCAAAAAAAACGCGCGGCCCTGGCAAAAACGCTGATCGAAACGCCTGACTTGCTGATCCTCGACGAGCCTACGAACCATCTTGATTTTGAAAGCATCACTTGGTTGGAAGAATATTTGGCGAAATACCAGAAGTCGGTTTTATTTGTAACCCATGATCGCTATTTTCTTGACCGGGTATCCAATAAAATTTGGGAAATCGCCCAAACGCAGCTTTTTGAATACCGGGGAAACTATGCGGATTATTTAGAGTCGAAAGCCATTCGTGAAGAAAACGAGTCTGCCGAGAGATCGAAAAAAGAAAGCTTATTCAAAAAAGAACTGGCCTGGATCCGTAAAGGCGCGAAGGCTCGTACAACAAAACAGAAGGCACGAATCCAACGCTTCGAAACATTGGAATCAGGTGTGAAGGATAAGCAAAAAACGGAGAGCCTGGAAATGGAATTGAGTGGCGCCCGGCTTGGAAAGAAGGTACTCGAGCTGAAGGATGTCTCCAAATCCTTTGGACAGCAGTCGATCATCAACCATTTTTCCTTCCTCTTCAAGCCCGGTGACCGAATCGGGATCGTTGGCAATAATGGCAGCGGAAAATCAACCCTGTTGAATATTTTGGCCGGACGGGAGCCTATCGATGAAGGAAACGTGGAAATGGGACAAACTGTTAAAATCGGCTACTATACGCAAGAAAGCGTTGATATGGATGAGAACCTCCGTATGATCGAGTATATCCGTGAAACGGCAGATTCGATTGCCCTTAAAGATGGCAGCTTCATTTCCGCCGCACAGATGCTTGAAAGGTTCCTCTTTCCGATGGGATCTCATGGAACGCCGATCCGCAAGCTTTCCGGTGGCGAGAAAAGGCGTCTGTACCTCCTGAATATATTAATGGGTGCACCCAACGTCCTGCTGTTGGATGAACCGACAAATGACTTGGATACGCAGACCTTAACCGTCCTGGAAGATTACTTAGAAACGTTTTCAGGTGTCGTCATCACCGTATCACATGATCGGTATTTCCTTGAAAAGACGTGCCATCAACTTCTGGTCTTCAGGAAAAAAGGGGAGATTGATTTTTATTATGGGAACTATTCCGAGTTCCTGGAAGAAAAGACGGAAGAGATGGCACCGGTTAAAACGCCTGAACCTCAGCAGAATCGGACAGAAAAGAAAAAGAAAAAGCTGACCTATGCCGAAAGTAAGGAATGGGAAGAGATAGAAGGGAAAATGGAGCAAGTCGAACTGCGACTGAAAGATATCACGGCAGAGATGTCATCAGCCGGGAGCGATTTTGAACAAGTTCGTCTTCTGCTTGAAGAAGAAAAGGATTTAACGGAAAAGCTGGAGTATATGCTTGAAAGATGGACCTATTTAGCCGAGAAATTGGAAGAGGAATAAGCGGGGACTGGCCCAAGGGAGAAAACTTGGACCAGTCTTTTTTTCGTCAGCCCCAATTGCATGAGAAACAGGGGCCGTTGTGATACTATCAAGTACATGGAAACGTTTTGTAAAAGGAGAGATATACTTTGAAAATTAAATCAATCGAACCGACACCAAGTCCGAATACAATGAAAATCAACCTGACGGAAGAGCTTTCAGCAGGTAAAAGCAATAATTATAAGAAGGATCAAGCTGAGCAGGCACCACAGTTGATCAAGGAGTTATTCACGATCGATGGGGTGAAGGGTGTTTATCATGTTGCGGATTTCCTGGCGATCGAGCGTAATGCGAAATATGATTGGAAAGATATTTTGGTGCAGATCCGTCAGGTGTTCGGTGAAAAAACCGAAGAACAGAACGAGCAAACGGTGTTAAATGAACATTATGGTGAAGTGACGGTTGCCGTCCAACAATTCAAAGGCATTCCGATGCAAATCAAAGCGAGTGATAGCCAGCACGAAAAACGTTTTGCTTTGCCCGATTATTTCCTGAAGGGGATTGCCGCCGCACAAAAAGAAGATGATAACGTGGTCATGCTTCGAAAATGGAAGGATTACGGTGTAAGATATGGAGAAATGGAAGATATCGTCAAGGAGGTATCGGACGAGCTAATCGCCGCGTATCCGGAGGAACGGATTAAACAGCTTGCAGCGGCAGCTGATCAAATGACCGATAAAAGAGAAGCATTTGTGAAACGTCCCAAAATCAAATTGACTGCCGAAATGCTCAGTGATGAAAGTTGGGAAAAACGGTATCAGGCGTTAGAGCAAATGGAAGATCCGACCGTCGCTGATATCCCGGTATTGGATATGGCCCTTGCCGATAGCAAGGTTTCGATCAGAAGGCTGGCTGTCGTTTATCTTGGCATGATCGAAGATAGGCAGGTGCTTCCAAGCCTATATAAAGCATTGAAGGATAAGAGTGCTGCCGTTAGACGGACGGCTGGTGACTGTTTATCCGACCTTGGCTTTGAAGAAGCCATGGGAGAGATGTCACAATCGCTTACGGATAAAAACAAATTGGTCAGGTGGAGGGCTGCGATGTTTTTATACGAAGCTGGGGATGAATCGACCCTCCCATACTTAAAGGAAGCGGAACAAGATCCTGAATTCGAAGTCGCCCTGCAGATCAAGATGGCGATCGATCGGATTGAAAATGGTGAAGAGGCAAAAGGTTCGGTTTGGAAGCAAATGACGGAATCAAGACAACCGAATGATGAAAGGTAAGAGGGATTCAGGCATGGGGTGATAGACCCCATGCCTTTTTTGATTTCTACAAATTTTGGGTAGCATAGGGTAGCCATTTTTATCAAGCTATGGCGGTACCTGAAAATGTTATCGCGCTCTATTATTTTAGAAAAGTGATTTTTATAGAAAATTAACCGATCAATGGTTGCATTTGTATGTAAATATGTTAGAATTTTTAGAGTATACTAAAAATTATATTATCTGAATTATCAAACATTTGGGTGAAATTGGGGGTACAGCAAATGTCTACATCAAACAAGAGAAGTGACATGATAACAAAAGGAGTCGATCGTGCTCCTCACAGAAGCTTGCTGCGTGCAGCGGGAGTAAAGGAAGAAGATTTCGGCAAACCGTTCATTGCGGTTTGTAATTCCTATATTGATATCGTTCCGGGACATGTCCATCTTCAGGAATTCGGAAAAATCGTGAAGGAAGCCATTCGTGAGGCTGGAGGGGTACCTTTTGAATTCAATACGATCGGAGTAGATGATGGAATTGCTATGGGCCACATCGGCATGCGCTATTCCCTGCCAAGCCGGGAAATCATCGCGGATTCGGTGGAAACGGTTGTATCTGCACATTGGTTTGACGGAATGGTCTGCATTCCAAACTGTGATAAAATAACGCCGGGAATGATGATGGGCGCTCTCCGCGTCAATATCCCAACCATTTTCGTAAGCGGTGGTCCAATGAAAGCAGGTAAAGACAAAAACGGTAAATCTCTTTCATTGACTTCCGTATTCGAAGGAGTGGGCGCTTATCAAGCTGGGAATATCAATGAAGAGGATTTGCAGGAAATCGAGCAAGTCGCATGTCCGACATGTGGATCATGTTCGGGAATGTTCACGGCAAACTCGATGAACTGTCTTGCTGAGGGTCTGGGACTTGCACTTCCGGGAAATGGAACGATTTTGGCCGTCGCCGAGGAACGTAAAGAATTCGTCAAGAAATCGGCAAAGCAATTGATGGAAATCATCAAGCAGGACATCAAGCCCCGTGATATTGTGACGATAGATGCCATCGATAACGCATTTGCATTGGATATGGCAATGGGCGGTTCGACTAACACCGTTCTCCATACACTTGCATTGGCGCATGAATCAGGATTTGAATATCCGATGGAACGCATCAATGAAATCGCGAACCGGGTGCCGCATTTAGCCAAAATTGCCCCTGCATCGGATTATCATATTGAAGATGTACATAATGCAGGCGGTGTAAGTGCCATCATCAACGAGCTGCTCAAAAAACCAGGTGCCTTCAATGGCGACTGCCTTTCCGTTTCAGGCAAAACGCTCCGTGAGAATGTTATAGGATGTGAAATCCTGGACAAGGATGTCATCCATCCTTTGGATAACCCGCATTCAGAGCGTGGGGGTCTTGCGGTTTTATTCGGGAATCTTGCCCCGCAAGGTTCGATCATCAAGGTGGGAGCCGTTGACGCATCTGTCGGTGGGTATCACAGGGGACCAGCGATATGCTTCGATTCCCAAGAAGATGCGCTCTCCGGCATCATAACTGGAAAGGTAAAAGAAGGGAATGTAGTGGTCATCCGCTATGAGGGACCAAAAGGGGGTCCAGGCATGCCGGAAATGCTGGCACCCACTTCCCAAATCGTCGGAAGGGGTCTCGGGGCCAAAGTCGGTTTGATCACGGATGGACGTTTTTCAGGAGCTTCCCGCGGCATCAGCATCGGCCATATTTCTCCAGAAGCAGCAGAGGGGGGGCCAATCGCATTTGTTGAAGATGGTGATATCATCGAGTTGGATTTGGAAAACAGGACCATCCAATTGGAAATCTCCGATGAAGAATTCGAAAGACGGAAAGCCAATTGGAAAGGCTTCGAGTCCAAAGTGAGAACAGGCTATTTAGCACGTTACTCAAAGCTTGTAACGAATGCAAGCTCGGGCGGTGTCATGAAAGTTTAGTTTGGGATGATGCCCATTATTTTTTAATAGGCAATGGACTTCAAAAGGGGTTCGGAATGAAAAAATTCCGAGCCCATTTTCCTTTGAATCCATGAAATTTGCCTGCTAATGGAAACGAACGTATCAATCGCAGTTTTTGATATCACTTTCCAAGATAGCCGGTCCTAGCTTAGCGGCCTTTGAATTGGAAAGTCGGATTTGCACCTTGGCATTTTGCATTTCCGCGGTTATCTCATCAAATCTCCCAGCCCAGGTCGGACTTTCTTCTTCTGGGGAAGGAAAGAGTGTGAATTGCCAACTTATCACGCCAGGTATAAATGCAAAGCCTTCATATCCATCATAATTTCCGTAGGAAGATGGAGTGGGCAGGTGCACTCCAAGGATGCTTACACTAGTTCGTGCAGAGCTTGGCGGCCGTAATTGCACTTTGTAAATCAAAGCCGCTCCCTTTGCGTTTGCTAGTTTTCCATCAATCGGCTCCAATACTATGCTGCAAGGCACCATTGCTTGCGAATGGGGAGAGTGGATGAAGGAGGCGCAGAAAAATAATAGAATCACGAGCAATGCTTTCATACATGCACCTCTTCGTTTGGTTTTGTGTTAATGGTTAAGGTACCCTTATTGATTTTTTATATGAATTAAGGACTCTCCGTGAATTGGGAATGGATGCGGATGCAGCAGGGCTTCAGGTGATGTACTGTTTACCATGAAAAGTAAGCGCCATTTTTGCATAATTGAGCAAATATATAGTATGATTAAACAAATTGAAGATTTGTATGAGGAGGTTTTTTTTATGTCGATGGCATATGATGAATATATGAAACAAATGGTGAAGCCAATGCGTGCGGAACTGGTGCAGGCAGGCTTCGAGGAGCTGGAAACTGCTGAAGCGGTTGAAAACTTCATGGAAACTGCAGAAGGGACGACATTGGTGGTCGTCAATTCAGTTTGCGGCTGTGCCGCCGGTTTAGCCCGTCCGGCTGCCACCCAGGCCGTGCTTCAGGCTGAAGAGGGGAAGCCAAATCATCTTGTGACGGTTTTTGCGGGTCAAGATAAGGAAGCAACTGCTAAAATGAGGGAATACTTCTCGGGAATAGAGCCTTCTTCACCATCCATGGCTCTTTTGAAGGGGAAAGAGGTCCTCCACTTCATTCCTCGCCATGATATTGAAGGGCAGCCAATGGAAGCCATAATGGAGAATTTACTAAAAGCATTCGGCCAAGTAAATAAGTGATAAATTGGAATGTCCCGGCAACGGGGCATTCCTTTCAAATTTAAGCGCGTAAAAAGGGGATTGATCATGTTTGTCACTACAGTTGGAAAAGCCGACGAAGAAACGGCTGTGTTAGCAAAAAGGGTAGCGGAAGAATTACAAGTTCGCTATATAGCGCGGAAAAAACGCTCGGTGCACGATATTCAAATCGAAAACGGGCAAGAAGACTGTCTTGTATATGGGAAAAAAAGAATGGAGTTATATCGGTACAGCGAAAAGGAACCCTTCTTCTTTCATCCGAACCTTGCCATGATCCGCATGAAAAGGCTCATCCGGGGGGAGAGTGACCCTTTTCTGATGGCAGGAGATATTAAGGGAGGCAGTTCCGTGCTGGATTGCACGCTGGGCTTGGGCTCTGATGCGATTGTTGCGAGCTTTGCAGTCGGGGCAGAAGGAAGAATCGTGGCATTGGAAGGCAATCCATATTTGGCTCTTCTAGTGAAACATGGTTTGAAGACATGGTGTGATGCCGAGGAAAAGATGATTGAAGCGATGAGAAGCATAGAGGTCATTCATGCCGATCATTATGAGATGTTGAAAGCAATGCCGGATAATCATTTTGATGTGGTTTATTTCGATCCCATGTTTGAGGAAACAATCAACGAATCACACGGTATCAAGGGTTTGACTCATTTTGCAGAGGGGAAGGGGCTCTCGATGGATATAATTGGACAAGCCAAGCGGGTGGCACGAAAGAGAGTCGTGTTGAAAGACCACTTCCGCAGCACCCGCTTTGAGGAATTTGATTTTAATGTACAAAAGAGAAAAACGGCCAAATTCCATTTTGGCTATATATCCATTTCGTGATCATGTCTCATAATCTGTTTTATCAAGCCCCATGGCACAGCCTTCGCGGCTTGAATCGGCAGCTCCATAATTAGTGCCATCACTGTTGATTTGTATCGCCTGGACGTTTCCGATGGAATGGGGCACATCATTGAAGGCGAACCCCATTGCTTCCAAATGCCCTTTGCTGGTCATGTCCATGCCTGCTTCCCATTCGATATGCGGGCCCATCGGCGTGAAAATCCTAGGCTCCTCGATTGCGTCCTTCAAGTCCATCTTCAAATCGAGCACATTGATGATCGTTTGAACGACTGAACTGATGATGGTTGGGCCTCCAGGTGATCCCAGCGTTAAGATCGGCTCGCCGTCTTTAAAAATGATCGTCGGGCTTTTACAGCTGACAGGCCGCTTGTTCGGCTGCACCTCATTCATGCCGCCCGGAACGGAATCGAAATCAGTCAATTCGTTATTCAGCATGAAGCCATAATCGGAAACCATGATTCCAGATCCGAACGGGTGCTCGACCGTTGATGTGCAAGCGGCGATATTGCCCCATCTGTCACGTACCGTAAAGTGTGTCGTTTCACTGATATCTTCGTCATTGGGCTGCGGAATCACTTCACTTTTCTTGACTGTATCATAAATCCAAGGGTTACCGTAGTCGATGGCATTATTCCGTGAATTGAAATTTATGAACGAACGGCGTTTCGCTATATAGTCATCATGCATGAGGCCTTTCAACGGCAATTCGGCAAATTCCGGATCGGCAAGAAACGCCTTTTTGTCCGTGAACGCTAGACGCATTGCTTCCGCTATTAAATAATATTTTTCCCAGGAATGAACGTCATATTGCTCTATATGGAAGCTTTCCAGAATTTTCAGGATTTGAATGACCGTGAAGCCGCCCGCACTTGGTGCCATCGATGAAGCAATGGAATAATCTTTATAGGTTCCAAACATCGGTTCATCGATGGTGGCTTTATAGTTCTGCAAATCGGAAAGCTCCATGAATCCGCCTAGTTCCTTGATGCAGGATATGATGCCTTTTCCGATTTCGCCGTCATAAAAAGCGGCTATTCCCTCGCGTTGCAGGATACGATAGGTATTCGCCAATTTTTCCTTTATCAGCAAGTCGCCAGCTTTGTAGCGTCTCCCTTCTGGCATAAAGAAGTTACGGGCTTCTTCCCCTAATCGATATTCAAAATTTTCAAGAGCATCACAAAGCACCCAATTGACAGGAACGCCTTTTTCGGCATATTCAATCGAGGGTTCAATCAAATCACCGAGTGGCTTGCTCCCATACTCTGAAAGAGCTTCATCCATCGCCTTAAGGATACCGGGAACGCCTACCGCCGTGGCCTTTATCGAACGTTCTCTAAATGGAATGACCTCACCATCATCATCCAGGAACATGTTCGGATGTGCCGCTTGAGGGGCCCTTACATGACCATCGAATATTTTTGTCGATTTTTCTTTTGCGTGATATACCATCAGGAAACCGCTGCCGCCGATTCCTGTCATCATCGGCTCTACAATATTGAGGGCGAACTGGATGGCAACCGCCGCATCAACGGCATTCCCGCCTTCGCGTAATATTTTTTCCCCAATGGAAGTGGCTACGGGGTGTGCCGTTACGACCATTCCCGCGTTACCTGTTGCCGTTTCCCGTTTATAATTTTCTTCTTTGGTGTTACCATTATTGTTATCCAAGGTCATTCCTCCAGTATCAAGTCCATTTAATACCACAACGTGCAGCTCATGTGAAAAGAAAACCTTGCCATCGTAGGTGAATGACAAGGAGCTTTTTCGTAAGTATTCATTTATTCTTAATCGGCAAATGATAAATATACGAAAAATGCTAATGTTACAAGACATAAAGCCACCATGGCAATTGTGGTCAAAGCCATATAAGACCCCTCCTTAAAAAGACTTGAATCTAATTAAGTTCTCCAAATATCGTCAAAATCCTTCATTTAAATTATAGGTCTCGGACAATTAGTGAAAAAGTTAGGGTACATATCATGTATATAGGTATTTATCCGTTTTTAAAATATTTAAAACATAGGACACTATATATTCGTAATTACCAAAAAATAAAAGTATACTAAATATAATGAAAATATAATCAAGAAGGGGGAGTGTGAGTTGAAAGCAACGGCGTGGTTAAGGAAAAGTCTCGTCATTTTGGTGTCGGTTTTGACGTTCGGTCTTGTCACCCCTTCTGATTTGGCATGGCTTGCCGAAGCCGATTCGTTAAAGGATACGAAAAAAGGATTGGTCGAAGAAGAAGGATTAGCCTATCTTGCTTCACAGAATTCGGCCGAAACGAAAGAGCGATTCAACCGGGAAGAGTTTTTATCAGGCATACTGGATAAAGCAGAGGAAAGCGCATATATGAAATTTGGCGAAAAGATCAATCCTAAAATCGGCGATGAATTCAAACTGGCGATATTACCTAAAATCGAGGAGGCCCTAACGGAAATGGCCGCCCAATTCCCTGATGAACAACTACAGCAATTGACGGTCACGGAGCAACCCAGTGCTGGCAGGGCAGAGAAAATTTTTCATGTTTATGATTCATTGAGCGGCAAGGATATAATCCGCTTTCACGTCAGGCAGGAAAACCCCCCGCTTGAAGGATATTGGTTTGATTTCCATTATCATACCTATCATGATTCGTTTGCCACCCACCATGACCTTGGGAAAATATACTGGGATAAAAACACACCCCCTGAATGGACAAGCAAACAACAAAGGCTCTCCTAGGCTGGTTTGATTGATTTTTTTTCAGCGCAGGAGTAAGATGAGGATAAAATCCTATAAGCAGTGAATGATACGTTGCATGCAACGTATTTATTTTGTTTTCCGCTTAAAATGTAGATATTATCCCCGGCATTAGTGGGAATAATGGTAAATGGCCAATGATCATGCTGTAATAGGAGCAGAGGAGTCTTTTTCATGTCAGAGTTGTTGAATAACATCATTCAAACATATGCCCAATTTTTTGACTGGCATATGTGGGTGGAGGTCTTGTCGGACCCAGTGAGCTGGGGGCTGATAGGAACGCTTGTTTTAATGGAAGGGTTGCTGTCAGCGGACAATGCCTTGGTATTGGCTGTGATGGTCAGGCATCTTCCGTTAAAACAGCGCAAAAAAGCGCTGTTTTACGGTTTATTGGGCGCATATGCTTTTAGGTTCGTGGCGATTGGGATCGGTGTCTTCCTCATTAAACTATGGTGGGTGAAAGTGATTGGAGCAGTTTACCTGGCATGGCTCTCATTTAAATACTTCCGAAATAAAAGAAAAAAACGAGCCGGGGACGATGAAGCGATCCAGGGAATGAGCAAAAACAGCCTGCTGATCCGAATTTTCGGTATGTTTTGGGGAACAGTAGCGTCAGTGGAACTGATGGATATCGCATTCTCCGTCGATAGCGTCTTGGCTGCCTTTGGAGTGAGTGAAAAAGTCTGGGTTCTCCTGACTGGCGGGATGATTGGAGTCCTGATG
The DNA here is from genome assembly GCF_030271255.1 of Peribacillus folii. Classification (GTDB taxonomy): domain Bacteria; phylum Bacillota; class Bacilli; order Bacillales; family DSM-1321; genus Peribacillus. The sequence goes on along the minus strand of NZ_JASJOM010000002.1, from coordinate 200,257 downwards.
ATGCGAGGCGTGGCAGGTGTATTCTTGAAATTGATCGATAAGGTTCCGCAACTGGAAACGGCGGCATATGTGCTTATCGGGTTCATTTCCATTAAAATGCTAATTGCCGTCGTGGGAATCGAAATCCCCCCCGCAATCTTTTTCGCCTTCATTTTGCTGATTTTCGGCACAACGATTGTCGTTCATTTGAAAAAGAAAAGGCTTAAGGAAGAGGGTTGAGCAATATCCTAAAAAGCTGACATCAAATAATGATGCCAGCTTTTTGTGCTAAAAGTTTCGGTGGCCTCACTCAAAATCAAATCAAGTGCAAGTAATTTTTCCATACAAGTGGTACCTTGACTCGAGACAGCAGTAATGCTAGGAAGAAATATCAAATTTATCTATAGAGGGGGGAGCTGTTAGTTGGTGAATAAACACCGTAGCGTCATTTTATATATTGGTACTTCCATTGACGGGTATATTGCAAGTGAAGATGGTACGTTGGAATGGTTAGAAACAACAGAAGTAGAAGGGGACTCTGGCTACAATTCACTTCTGGAAAGGATCGACACCGTTATAATGGGGAAAGGAACTTATGATGTCATTCGAGGATTTGAAATGGATTATCCTTATCGTGCATATGAAAATTATGTATTTTCCCAATCGAGTACTGGATCAGATGAATATGCTTCTTTCATCAATGAAGATGTCAAAACCTTCATTAAAAATATAAAACAAAAGCCTGGTAAAGATATCTGGCTCATTGGTGGAGGAAACTTGGCGCAGGAATTTTTCAAGGGAAATTTAATTGATGAATTCCAACTGGCCATTGCCCCTATTATTTTAGGGAATGGAATCTCCCTTTATAGTGGAAATGAGATTGCTCAAAATTATACATTAACTAAAGTGGAAAAATTAGGTCAACTTGCTATGCTTCATTATATGAAAAAATGATTCTTAAGTTTTTTCTTTTTTTAACTGCTACTCTGCGCCAAGTCGTTTTAGCAGAATGGACTATGTTTTGGAAGCTTCCCCAACACGGAAAGGGATCTATACGTGAGTTACAGTGAAGTGGATTGGAACGGGTGTACGGATAGGAACTAGCCGAGGAGGCTCCCATGACCGGCACTTAATTGAGCGAGTGCCTCTCGTTACAATCGGAGGCCTGATCGTAAACCATAAAAAAGGCTGACATCATTTTGATTTCAGCCTTTTTTATGGAGCCTATCAAGAAATTGAAGCAGTGCTGTGAAGGAAAGGAAGAAGCCTGCTGGCAATAAAAGGTTCAGCCAGAGAGAAGGAAGCAAAGGGTGCAGCAGGATGCCTAGGAAGATGGAGAATAGCAAAAGGTCGAGAATGATGAACACATTTAAACTGTAGATATCAAGTACCTCTTCAGCGATCTCCCGTTGTTCATTCAAAAGGTCATTTTTATTAATGGGTTCCATGAAATCACCTTAAACCTTTTATTTTATATAATTGATATATGAAAAGTTTTCCGCAATGTTGCTCATGTGAGAAGACGCTTCCAAAATTCCCAATAAAACATGAAGTTATCGCTTCTTGTGTCTATGTTATACTAGAATAATAGTTTTTAAGAGATTATTCAGTGAGATTGTGGAAGGGGAGAGGTTCATGCAAGGGAAAAAGTGGCTAATCATAAGTGCAGTGTTTATCTTTTTTTTATCCATGCTCTCCTATTCATTAGCCAGGGAAGATGGTATGAAATGGCGCGAATTGCCTAAGGATAACCTTTTAAGACAAGCTGAATTGTTCAATGGCCATAAAGTCTTGCAAAGTATCTTTTTATTTCCGGAAGAGGATTTCGATGAAAAGGAAGCATTGAGAATCGGGGAAAAGATTGATGGACTGCCTGATTCACTATTGGAAAAAACGGCTGAGAGCGGTGTCAGGATCAAATTATTTCAAGGCAGTCTAACAGAAAACCAATCGGCAGCTAAATTGAAGGGACAGACGCCACGGGGATATTTGAATAAAAAAACGACTTGGGATGATGTGCCTGGCATGGGCGGTTCTCATACGGTATTGGTCAAGATCGGAGCGAGCGATAAGGGAAATGGCCATGGCTCGGTAAATTTGGAGCTCCATGAGCTTGCCCATTCAATCGATACTATCGTATTTGATGGAATTCGGGAGAATGTGGATTATTTGGCTATCTGGGGGAAGGAAGTGGACGGGTTGTTTCCCGGACAGTCATATTTTACAAATTACCCAGAAGAATACTTTGCTGAAACGTTTGCCATGTTCTATGTAAATGCGGAACAAAATCACCTACTTAAACGAAAAGCACCCGAGACATATCAATTCATTAAACAATTAGATTAAACATCGGACTTACGTTAAAATAAGATGAATGAATGTAGAAAAGGTGGTAGAGCATGAAGCAATATTTGGATTTATGTAAGCATGTCCTGGAAAATGGAACGCAAAAGGGCGATCGTACGGGAACGGGAACGATCAGTACGTTTGGCTATCAAATGAGGTTCGATCTGCAAAAAGGATTTCCTGTCCTTACGACGAAAAAGGTTAGTTTAAAGGCAATTATCCATGAGTTGCTGTGGTTCCTGAAGGGAGACACAAACGTAGGGTACCTTCAGGAAAATAGCGTGAGAATCTGGAATGAATGGGCTGACGAAAATGGTGAACTTGGCCCGATATATGGCCATCAATGGCGATCATGGGGAACGGCTGATGGAAGGCAAATTGACCAAATCAGTGAATTGATCGATCAAATCAAAACGAATCCCAATTCAAGAAGATTGATAGTGAGCGCTTGGAATGTGGGGGAATTGGACGAGATGGCCTTGCCGCCTTGTCATGCCTTCTTTCAATTCTATGTGGCTGACGGCAAGCTTTCGTGCCAGTTATATCAACGTTCCGCAGATGTTTTTTTAGGGGTTCCCTTCAATATAGCTTCATATGCACTTTTGACGATGATGATCGCCCAAGTGTGTGATTTGGAGGTCGGAGAATTTGTACATACTTTTGGCGACGTTCATATTTATTCCAACCATCTTGATCAAGTGGAGCTGCAATTGACTCGTGATCCGAAACCTTTACCTGCCATGAAAATTAATCCGGAAGTGAAAAATATCTTCGATTTTACGTTCGATGATTTCGCTCTGGAAAATTATGAGGCACATCCCCATATTAAGGGTGAGGTAAGTATATGATTTCCTTGATAGTAGCCATGGATCAAAATCGGGTGATTGGCAATGATAATCAACTTCCGTGGCATTTGCCGGCAGATTTGCAATATTTTAAAAAAGTGACGCTGGGCCATCCCATCATCATGGGACGTAAAACATTCGAGTCGATTGGCAGGGTGCTGCCTGGCAGGGAAAATGTCATCGTGACCCGCAATCGGGATTTCAAAGGGACCGGCTGTGTAGTCTTGCATGACATTTCACAAATCCAAACGTATGCGGACGATCGGGACGGGGAGGTATTCGTGATCGGCGGGGCCGAAATCTTCAAGGATGTCCTCCGTTTTGCCGATCGATTGTATATAACGGAAATCCATGAAACATTTCAAGGGGATACCTTTTTCCCTGTCATTGATGAAAATGTGTGGGAAAAGATTTCCTCAATCCAAGGGACCGTGGATGAAAAGAATCGCTTTGCACATGATTTCATTATCTTGCAAAAAAAATAAACGGCAAATCCGGTTATGGGACATATTCATGACCGGATTTTTTTGCATGAAAAGATAAAAGAAAGAATTTTTAGAAAAATCAATTACATTAACGACAGTAAAGTGCTATAATGATTGAATTGATTAGGAAGGAAATGAGGGATTGTTATGAATCAGACTGCATCAATGAACAGGGGGATCCAATTGGAGGATATTCTAATTGCCTACAGAGAACTGAAAGACATCGTTCTACATACTCCTCTACAAAAAAATCAGAGATTATCTGATAAATATGAATGTAATGTTTATTTAAAACGCGAGGACCTGCAACATGTGCGCTCCTTTAAATTAAGAGGGGCATTCCACAAAATGAAGAGCTTGAGCTACGAAGAGACGAAGAGCGGGGTCATATGTGCCAGTGCAGGCAACCATGCACAAGGGGTTGCTTTTTCCTGCAGCCAATTAGGGATCCATGGGAAAATTTTCATGCCAGCTACCACGCCAAGGCAAAAGGTCGATCAAGTGGAGCTTTTCGGCAAGGATAACGTCGAAATCATCCTCGCAGGTGATACTTTCGATGATGCATTCGCAATGGCGATGGAATGCTGTGAAAAAGAAGGGCGCACTTTCATCCATCCGTTTGATGACGATAAAGTAATTGCCGGACAAGGGACGACGGCGGTTGAAATCCTCAATGACTGTGAAGATGAAATTGATTATGTCTTTGCGGCAATTGGCGGCGGCGGACTGATGGCCGGGGTATCAAGTTATTTCAAATCGGTTTCACCAAATACGAAATGCATTGGTGTGGAGCCGCTTGATGCAGCGTCGATGGACAATTCGTTCAAGGAAGGAAAGGTAACCGAACTGGAGAGCATAGATACCTTCGTGGATGGCGCTGCTGTCAAATGTGTGGGGCAAAAAACCTATCGATTATGCAAAGAGAACCTGGAAGACATCGTGGTCGTGCCTGCCGGGCAAATCTGTACGACCATACTTGATTTATATAACCAGCATGCGATCGTCGCGGAGCCGGCAGGTGCCATTTCCGTAGCGGCCTTGGATTCCTACAAAGAACAAATTAAAGGCAAAACGGTCGTCTGCATGGTCAGCGGGGGGAACAACGATATTGGGCGGATGCAGGAAATCAAGGAGAAATCTTTGTTGTATGAAGGGCTTTTGTATTACTTCATCGTGAATTTTCCGCAACGAGCCGGGGCTTTAAGGGAATTCCTTGACGAGGTGCTGGGGCCAAATGATGATATCAGCCGCTTTGAATACACCAAGAAAAACAATAAAGAAAGCGGGCCGGCCTTGGTCGGGATCGAATTGAAGGGTAAGAACGATTATGAAGGGCTTATCCAAAGAATGAATAAAAAAGGTTTTTCCTTCGTTGAGGTCAATAAGGACAGTAATTTATTTCATCTGTTGATTTAATCGGCGACAACATGATAAATTAGGATAGAATAATACTTCCGGTCATGAGGATTATCCTGTCGATAAATGTTACCATTATATGACGGATTGTCGGTTTACTTTCAATTGGTTGGAAATGGTATTATAATCAAGGTATGTTTAATTATAACACCAAGGGGGTTGTATCCATGTCGAACATTGGAGTACCTGGTCTAATTCTCATCCTCGTATTGGCATTAATAATATTCGGTCCGAAGAAACTTCCAGAGATCGGCCGTGCCTTTGGACAAACGCTTCGGGAATTCAAAAAATCCACGAGTGAATTAACTAAAGGCGAATATGAAGAAGATAAGAAATTACAACAAAAAAATCATGAATGATTGATTGGTGGGCGTAAGATGGATTCGTCTTGCGCCTTTATGCTGGAACAAAGACACTGATTTCAAAGGCGTGATCAATATTGGAAGATAAAGAACTAAATATCATCGATCACCTCGATGAACTAAGGAAACGGCTCATCATAACGGCTGTGGCATTTCTCATCTTTTTCATCGCCAGCTTTATTTATGTTGAAGAGATTTATCATTGGTTCGTGAAGGATCTTGATTTTGACCTGATGGTGCTTGGCCCAAGTGATATCATTTGGATCTACTTCATGCTTTCAGGTGTAGTGGCCATTGCGGCAACGATTCCGATAATTGCCCTGCAAATTTGGTTATTCGTAAAGCCTGCCTTGATGCCGAATGAAGTGAGGGCGACACTTTCCTATATACCGGCACTTTTCCTTCTATTCATTGCAGGCCTGGCGTTCGGTTATTTCGTCATTTTTCCGACGATCCTCCAATTCTTGATTGAATTGGGAGATGGGATGTTCATAACGAGTTTCACGGCGGATAAGTACTTTTCCTTCGTCTTCAATATGACCATTCCGTTTGCTGTTTTGTTCGAACTTCCCGTCGTTACGATGTTTTTGACTTCGATTGGCATCATCAATCCGTATGTTCTGCAAAAGCTAAGGAAGTATGCGTACTTTGTCCTCGTGGTCATCGCCGTATCGATCACTCCGCCTGACTTTATGTCAGATTTCTTGGTGATGGTTCCTTTACTGTTATTGTACGAAATCAGCATATCGTTATCAAAGGTCGTCTATAAACGCAAAGTGAAACGTGAAAGTTTGCGAGATGGCAACATTGGGGAAGGAATATGAAAAAGGCCCATGAAGGCTTCTGTCTTTCATGGGCCTTTTTTATGTGTGGAAAACAAAAATATTTGTCCGATTTTTTACACATTTGAATATTTATACTTTTGGATTTATTGTGTATAATGTAAACAATCGGTTAAAAATGAGGATTGATATTTTGATGTTCAAATGCTTGGAATTCAAAGATTGTTTTGGACATAAGGTTACCATTTCAGAAATACCTGTTTTACTGCCAAGTGATCCGAATTTTTTTATGTTGACCATGCGTTTGGAGGTATTTGTAAAGAAGGTTTTTGCCAATAAAGATCATAAAGACAGTTACTCATTTAAGCAATATTTAGCATCCGTGCTCAAATGGCCGGTATATAACACAATTTTTCCTGCGAATTTACTTAATAATGCTTGATGCGGACTGTTCCATCGCTCACTAATCCGACAATAGAGATGCCACGAATTCCATGACATAACGAATGAAGCGGCATTTGTTTAAGGGTAGAGTGTGGAATGGTCTTTTTTTGTGTCATCTTTTCGAGGGGCTTCAAAATGACAAGAAGGACCTTAGGTTTAAATGCCTACCTTGGGTAGGTATAATACAATAGATATGTTAATTTAGGGATGTGTATTGATTGAACAAAGTAAAGATAGTTACAGACTCCACGGTGGATATGACATCGGAAGAACTGGAATATTACGACATCACGATGGTTCCTCTCTCGATCTTCATTGATGGGGAAACCTTTTTGGATAAGGTCGAAATCGACCAAGAGGAATTCCTGAAAAGGATGAACCGCTCTAAAGAACTTCCTAAAAGCTCACAACCTGCGGTAGGAACTTTTTTGGAGGTCTATAATGAACTGGGCAATGATGGCACGGAGATCCTTTCCATCCATATGACAGGCGGTATGAGCGGGACTGTACGGTCTGCGGAAAGTGCCGCAAGCATGTCCGAAGCGAAGGTGACCGTATTTGATTCGAAATTCATTTCCAAGTCTATGTCATTTCAGGTGATCGAAGCCGCAAAGATGGCCAAAGAAGGAAAATCCGTGGCGCAAATAATCGAAAGGCTGGAACTCATCAAGAAGCAGTCAAGCCTGATCATTGTCATAGAAACCCTTGATAACCTCGTTAAGGGAGGCAGGATCGGGAAGGTTTCAGCGTTTATCGGTTCGTTGCTTCATATCAAACCGATAGCGCTATTGGAGGATGGTGTATTGCATCCAGTCTCCAAAGCCAGAAGCCAATCACAGGTCGTCAAGTTCATCATGAAGAGATTCAAAGAAGATACGGAAGGCAAAAAAATCAGGGGTATTGGTTTTGTGCATGCTAATGGTTTTGAATTGGCAGATAAAGTCCGCCAAGCCATCAGTGAACTATCGGGCTTTCAGGATATAAAGATAGAAGAAACAACGGCCGTTGTCAGTACCCATACAGGCGAGGGAGCCATGGCCATTATGTATTATTGGGATTGAGCTGGCTCGGACGGGCAGGGCTCTGCCTTTCCATATAGATTTCGCCCCATAGAAAGAGTTACTGTCCTCGATGCAAAGGTTCTGTTAGAATGAATGAAGTATCAGAATATTTTATACATAAAGGACGGGGTGGAAATGAGAAAGCTGCATGTGCTGATGGCAGCTATGGCGGCATCGATCTTATTGCTTTTGGCGGCCTGCGGATCGAATGGTGTACCAGATGCGAAAAATTGGGACCTTGAAGATTTTAGTTATATCGATCAGGAGGGCAAACCTTTTTCCAAAAACGATCTGAAGGGAAGGGTCTGGGTAGCGGATTTTATTTTTACAAGCTGTGAGACGGTCTGTTTACCAATGACTTCCAATATGTCAAAGCTGCAAAAGCAATTGAAGGATGAAGGGATTAAAGACGTGGAATTCGTCTCCTTTTCTGTTGATCCCGAGATAGACAAGCCGGATGTATTGAAGAAGTATGGTGATCAATTTAACGTCGATTATAAAAATTGGCACTTTTTGACTGGGTATGGTCAGGAAGAAATCGAGACATTTGCCCTGGATAATTTTAAGACGTTCGTCAAAAAGCCAGAACAAGATGATCAGGTGATTCATGGAACCAGTTTTTTCCTCATGGATCAAGAAGGCAAGATCATCAGGGATTATACAGGTCTGCAGGACATTCCATTTGAGGATATAATCAAGCATATAAAAATATTGCAGAACTATTGAACAGGATTAAATGTCCTGTTCTTTTTTTACGTTTAATATTGGGGAACCTCAAACGGTCGTTGGGTTTTTCCAGAAACCGAAGAATGTTTTTACTTGCTCAGTACATGCTAAATTTTATAGGACTAGCTTTAATTCGCGGCTTTTTTCATATCATATGGTAGGAAAGGCTCTAGCTTGAATTATAGCGAGGGATATTGTTTGCAATCATTCGTTTTCTACATGATATAATACATGGGTAGGAAGGTGAGGGCCATGAGATACAGAATCACCTGTCTTTTCATATGCATAGTTTGGATTTCTGGCTGCGGTCAAACTGAAATTGCTTCAAACCAACCAGCTGTTCAGCAAAAAAGCATCGTCAAGCTGAGTGAAAAGGAAACGATTCCCGCCAGCTTTTTTCCGGATCCTGTGAAAATCGTGTCCATTGGCGATTCCTTGACTCAAGGTGTCGGTGATAGCAAAGATAATGGCGGGTATCTGCCGTATTTACAAAACAAGCTGGAAAAAGAACCATCGATCACTTCTGTAGAGATGATCAATCATGGTATACGCGGAAATCGTACCGACCAACTTTTGAAAAGACTGGATAAGGCAAGAATAAAGGAAGACATTGAACAAGCTGATTCAATCGTTGTCACAATCGGTGGCAATGATATCATGAAAGTCTTTAAAAAAAATTTCTCGAATTTGGAACTGAATCAGTTTAAGTCTGCACAAACAGGGTATGAAAAAAGATTGAGGCAGATACTTGATAAGGTTCGCTCAGAAAATGATCATGCCCAAATTTACCTTGTAGGCGTGTATAATCCATTTTCCAAGTGGTTCGGGGATTTCTATGAACTTGATCTGATCATGAATGCTTGGAATGAAAGTGGTAAAGAAATTATCGAAGATTATGATTCGGCTTATTTTATTGATATAGCAGACATTTTCAAGAATTCCGATGAGGATTTGCTTTATGCTGAGGATTATTTTCATCCAAATGACCGTGGTTATGAATTGATAGCGACAAGAATTTATAATGACATGGATATTACCACTATTGGAAAGGACACGTTGGAAGCAAGTGCCAAAGGAGATGATGACCAAGAATGACAAAGGTCAAATGGAAGACTTTGTTTTTTTCCCTCTTAGCTATAAACATCCTGGTCATCCTGTTCGTTCTGATTTTAGTTAATTTACCCGCTAAAGAAAAAGAACTCACACCAAAGGTTAGCCACGAGGAAGATATCTCATTTCAAATTCACACAAATCGGGAAGATTTGACAAGATTAATCAATCAGTATCTCGATAAGGAAGGGCTGACAGGTTCCATGCATTACGAAGTATTTTTGACGGATGAGGTCGAGCTGTATGGAACGATGCCGTTTTTCAATCGTGAAGTGGAAATGAAATTAACATTCGAACCGATTGCCCAAAAGAATGGCGACTTGGTCTTGAGGCAAAAATCAATTGCCGTCGGTCGAATGAATCTTCCTGTATCATATGTAATGAGTTTAATAAACGAGCGCTATAAAATGCCTGAATGGGTCAGCATCATGCCGAATGATGAAAGTATCTATGTGTCGTTACAGGATATGGAATTGAAAAGCGACGTCAGGGTCAAGGCAAAGAATTTCGATCTTAAAAAAGATGACATTTCGTTTTTATTGACCATTCCGTCATCGTTCCAGTAATCGTGTGAAAACCAAAAAAAAGCCAGGAGCTTCATATCCTGGTTTTTTTTCGTTCATGGAGACAACTTTATGGTCTCTAAGTGCTTTGTTTCGTTGTTCAAGCCAAGTATATAAAGGGTTGAAGCTGTATTTTCCTTGAATTCAACATTAAGCGATGAGGAAACGACTTGTTTTGTACCGGCTTCCCTTGCAACCAAATCAATGAGCATTGGATGGATCGTGAGATAGTCACTTGCCTGTTGGAAAGCAACTCTTTCAAATACGATATCGCCATCTTTGACGGCAATATCGACCGATGGCATGGACACTGACATATGAATGAAGCGGAACTTGGCTTCATGTCGAGGAACGAAGGGAAGATCAATGAAAGGTGAGAGTGTAAAGGACTCCTTGGTAAAAGCGACGGCCAGTGTATAAGAGGTTCCGCCTTCGAATGACATCTTCCGGCTGAGCAGGGGCGAACGGGCTTCTTCGCTCAAATAGATGTCCAACTGATATGTTCCAGCAGGCAAGGAGATGTAATCACTGCTATCTTTACATGATAATTTATTGAAAAAGCATGTACCATCCACATGAATATCAATTGGGGAGCAAGCTGAAGCTGCATGTAAAATGCGCACTTGGGCAGGGAGATTGACTTTCATTTGTTCCTGATTTAATAGCTGTGCTGCTTTTTCAAGGTTATACAAGTGTTTATGGGAATAATATTCATGTAGCTCTGGATTGCTGTATTGATAATAAGACGAGAGTAAATCATATGTTTCCGCTTTTTGTAAAAAGGATTGTGTTTCGTTCAATCCCAATCACCTCGCATTTTTCCATCATGATTCCAGCTTATGGGGAAATGCCTGTGTGTGTGCCTGAGCATGAAGGTAAAGAACGAGATAGCATATCATTTTACAGGGCAAAGTAAAAGAGATAAAATGCATTCAATGAACGTTTATAAAAAAGGAGGAATTCTTTTGACGAATCAGTTTGAAAAAGCAACATTTGCAGGCGGGTGCTTCTGGTGCATGGTGAAACCGTTCGATGAGCAGCCTGGTATTGAATCCGTTATTTCCGGCTATACCGGGGGAACTACGGAAAACCCTACATACAGGGAAGTCTGCTCTGAAACGACGGGGCATTTTGAAGCTGTTCAGATCACCTTCGATCCAAAAGTCTATCCATATGAAAAACTTATCGAGCTGTTTTGGCAGCAAATCGATCCCACCGATGAAGGCGGCCAATTTTTTGACAGGGGAAGCTCCTATCAAACGGCGATTTTTTATCATGATGAGAAGCAACGTGAAATTGCTGAAGCATCTAAAGCCGAGCTTTCGGCAAGCGGCAAATTTTCGAAACCGATCGTAACGCCGATCATACCAGCCGCTACATTTTATCCAGCGGAGACCTATCACCAGCATTATTATAAAAAGCAGCCTGAGCATTATGAAAGATACTCGACTGGTTCGGGACGAAAAGCCTTTATACAAAAACACTGGGGGGATACAAATGAAAAATAAAGAAGAATTGAAACGAAAGCTTTCACCAATCCAATATGAAGTCACCCAAAACAATGGAACGGAACCAGCCTTTCATAATGAATATTGGAATTTGAAGGAAACAGGGTTATATGTCGACATCGTTTCAGGTGACCCTCTTTTCACCTCAAAAGAAAAATTCGATTCAGGCTGCGGATGGCCTTCCTTCACCAAGCCTCTTAAAGAAGGGGAAGTCGTGGAAAACCTTGATACGAGTTACGGGATGAGAAGAATCGAGGTGCGTTCAAAAAAGGCCGATTCCCATCTTGGTCATGTTTTCAATGATGGCCCGGGACCATCCGGTCTGCGTTATTGCATCAATTCTGCAGCATTAAAGTTCATACCGCTGGAAGACCTTGAAAAAGAAGGGTACGGAGAATACAAAAAGCTGTTCAATTGAAGGAAAACGATGAAGATAAAACGAAACGAAACCCCAATCAATGTAATCGGGGCTTCGTTTTTTTCATGTTAATCGGTGATGATCGATGCGATCCGGACAGAGGGAAGGGTGCCATGGTCGAGTGCTTTTATTTTGCCTGCTACTTCAAAACGAACGGTATGTGTCCCAGGAGGTAGACCGTTTGTGATATAAATATACCTTTCCCGGGCGAATGGCCACCATGTATTCAGGGTCGTGACTTCGTTGCCATCGATCCAGACGTTAACCTCTCCGCCATCAGGACTTCTAAGCAGCTTTACACCAAGAATGCTTCCATTGAAATGAAAATCTATGACACTGCCTTTTTTACTGCTTGTATAGTAGCCGCCCCTTGGACGGAAGCCCTTCAAGGTTTCATAGTGTTCAATCTCCGTTAAATGCAATTCGGCATTGTCGTGTAGCTTAGAGGGAAGCGAGGCTACAGCCTTTTCCCGTTTAGCGTTATCTTGGAAGCGATCATAAATGGTCTCGGCATAAAATTTATAGCCCAGGCCATTTGGGTGAACCAGATCTTTGGTCAGCTGTTTTTCCGTATAACCAGAATCCTTGAAAACCGGGCGCATATCGACATTGGTTGCACCGTAATGGATGGATAAACGGCGAATCGTGACAGCAAATTCATCTTGCTTCAAGGAACTTTCCGTTATCGTAAACAATTCTGCATGCGGGTGGAGGTGTTTTGCCTTTCGGATCAATGCTTCATAGGTCATGGCAAAATCATCGATACTCATATATTTACGATCATTTTCACCAAATACGATGAAAATCAAATCCTTATGTTCCTTTACCCTTCTTTGGGAAAGTTTGAATAGACCCTCAAAAGCAGTGGAGCCGCTTTGGACCACATAATCTCCGTGCATGCGGGAGCCATCATTTTCGTTCATTTTATGTTCTAGCTGCTTGAACCATGTCAGGCTTGGGTTTTCAGCTCCGGAACCCCTGCCGATACTGTCACCGATAACGAGGTACTGAATGGGCTGTCCGGATTGGAATTTTTGATAGACATTTATTGAATCATCTGATCCATATGTTTTAGGAACTTTTTGAAGGATATAGCTGATTAGAAGAATCGTGGCGATTGCAGCGAAAGGGATGAAGGATTTTGTGTTCTTTTTCAATTGTGTTCCCCCGTTTAACCTTTTATGTATCCATCATGGGATATTTTTTTAGGTTTACGTATTGTTTTTTTCTTATTATATCCCAAATTCAAAGGAACACAATAATATAACAAACGTTTTTTGACATTTTTCTTTGTTATTTAATAGGGCATTTTCTTTGAAAGTTGAAGGGATGGATCATTAAGTTTTTTCCTAAATCAAGAAAAATGGGCAAATACACAGACCAAGGCGGGCGTATTGACATATGGTAAGGTGTAAAGAGAAATCAGAATTCTAAAAGGAGTGAAATTTTTATGTACGGATATGGTGGATATGGCGGAGGATACGGCTACGGTGGCGGTTGTGGCGGATTTGGATCAGGCTTCGCATTGATCGTTGTACTGTTCATTCTGTTGATTATCATCGGTGCTTCATTCTGCTGCTAATGTGAATAACTAAGGACCAGTTGAACAAACTGGTCTTTCTTCATGTTGAAAACAGGGAAACGCTATCTTTCATTGCGGTGCAAGCGACTTAAGTGTCTTGATTGTTCTTTATTCTCCATTTCTGCTAAAATAACGACTATGTTATGTAATGAAGGGGGAAATAAATATGAAACCTTCCCGTCTACAGGCAGGGGATGAAATACGCATCATTGCACCTTCCAGAAGCTTAGCGATTGTCAAGGGGGAGCAACGGAGGTTAGCGGAAGAAAGATTGACGGAGCTTGGCTTTAAGGTGTCATATGGAAAAACGGCATTGTTCCATGATGATTTTTTTTCGAATTCGATTGATGATCGAATCGAGGATTTACATGATGCATTCAGTGATCGGAATGTAAAAGGGATCTTTACAGCCATCGGGGGCTATAATGCCAATCAATTACTGCGATATATTGACTACGATTTGATTGAAAGGAACCCTAAAGTGTTGATGGGCTATAGTGATATAACCTCCATTTTATTGGCCATCCATAAAAAAACAGGCTTAACTACATACACCGGTCCCCATTTTTCCACATTTGGAATGAAGGCCGGGCTTGAATATACGATGGAGCATTTCAAAAAGGCCGTAATCGAACATGAAGGCTTCCATTTAGCACCAAGTGAAACCTGGAGTGATGATTCTTGGCATTTGGAACAGGATGACCGCACCTTCCACCCGAATGAAGGCTATATGGTCATCCAGGAAGGGGAGGCAGCCGGGACGATCATTGGCGGGAATCTTTGTACACTCAACCTATTGCAGGGGACAGAATTCATGCCTTCCCTTGAGAATCGTATCCTGTTCATAGAAGATGATGAAGAAAGTCATCCATTCAGCTTTGACAGGGATTTACAATCATTGCTGCATCAGCCGGATGCAGGAGGGATCAAAGGCATCGTCATCGGCCGTTTCCAAAAGGAATCCGGCATGACCGATTATGCGTTGCAGGAAATCATTTCAACCAAACAAGAGCTAAAGGACATACCTGTCATCGCCAATGCTAATTTTGGCCATGTTCATCCTTTCGTGACGGTGCCGAACGGTTCGAAGGCAGTCTTAAGTGTGAAGAATGGAAAAGCCATGATCGATATCCAATCATGAATTCAAAGTAACGCACCGTTCATGGGTGGACGGTGTTTAAATCCGTTCCGAAAGGCAGGATGGTTTTTTTAGGGGACCAGCACCTAATCCGCACTGGAAATTTACCTGTTTTATAAGCATTATTAGGGAAAATGAGTCTAATTGTTCAAATTCTATATTTTTCTGATATAATACTAAGAGATTTAAAATAGAAAAGGTGATTATGTGTTATTAACAATTCCCGCATCCATTCGTTTAGAAGGTGTTTTGGCCGAGTATAATAAAAAGGGCCGAGTGAGCCATACTTGCTTCGTTTGTAACGAAGACACTTCCAATGGGGATGCAAGCAACTTGAACTACTATAAGCTAGGAACCAAAAAGGTTTGTCTTTCTTGCATGAAAGATGTTTTGCGTCATCCGTCATTAAAAGAGTATGAATATGTACATACTGCAGTTATCGATAAAACTGCTTTTTATAAAAATGTGCTGGCTGTTTTAAAGGATGAAAGTTTTTTAGAATCAATTCGTGAACAAAAACTAATACCTGCATTGTAAGAAAAAAGTGTATCTCTTGTGGATACACTTTTTTTGTTGCTTTTTTGGACAATCCTACGAAACTAAGAAGTTGAACGCTTTAAGTGTTTAGGGCAATTTCCTTAGCAAGATTGCCTTCGGCAGGACATACACTTTATTATACTGCATGTGTTTTTTAGAGAAGGAGAGTGTGGGCTTATGCAGCAGTCTTCATTAATTAAGCCGGTCCTAGGGGGAGCCTATCCGACCATCAGTCATGGTCAAGGCGTTTATTTATATGACAAAGAAGGAAAGGATTACCTGGATGCCTCCTCCGGTGCTGTTACCGCCAATATTGGCCATGGTGTTCAGGAAGTCATGGAGGCGATGGTCAAACAGGCCAAACAGGTTTCATTTGTTTATCGGTCACAGTTTACTAGCGAGGCTGCAGAGGAGCTTGCCAAGAAAATTACTGAATTGACAAAGGGAGACCTGACGTATAGCTTTTTTGTGAACAGTGGCTCCGAAGCTACTGAAACTGCCTTGAAAATTGCCATTCAGCATTGGCAGGAAAAAGGAAAACCCCGAAAGCAAAAGATCATATCGCGATGGATGAGCTACCATGGTATCACGATGGGCGCGCTTTCGATGTCAGGTCATCCGGTTCGCCGTGAACGATTCACTTCCCTGCTAGAATCATATCCTTCCGTGTCTCCGCCATATTGCTACAGGTGCCCGCTTCAACTTGATGCACACTCGTGCGGAATGGCCTGTGCTTCGGAATTGGAGGCATCGATACGCAGAATCGGCAGCGACAATATAGCCGCCTTCATAGCGGAACCTGTCATCGGTGCTGCGGGAGGGGCTATCGTACCGCCTGATGGATACTTTCGTAAACTTAAGGAAATCTGCGAGGAGAATGACATATTATTTATAGCAGATGAGGTCATGACCGGCTTTGGCCGGACCGGAAAGATGCTTGCCTGTGAACATTGGGATGTTAAGCCTGATATTGTAACTTTCGGTAAAGGGATGAGCGGCGGTTACACCCCGATAGCGGCAGCAGTCATGACCAAGGAAGTGATGGAGCCAATATTGGGGGGATCAAGGTCCATCATGGGCGGTCACACGCTTAGTGCGAATCCTTTATCGTGTGCCGTTTCATTAGCCGTATTGAACTATGTCGAGGAGCATGAACTTGTCGAGAAATCAGCCGATCGAGGCAAAGACCTGAGCAGGGGCCTGAAGCAGCTGGCGCGGAAATATTCCTTTATCGGTGATATTCGTGGCAGAGGATTATTGATTGGACTTGAATTCGTGCAGGAAAAGGTTGCGAAGACCCCATTTCCCAATCCTGTAAATGTAACCAATGCAATCATTGAATTAGGCATGAAAAATGGGATCCTCCTCTATCCTGCAGCAGCAGGACTTGACGGTGTAACCGGTTCAGCGATTATCATATCCCCTCCGCTGACCATAACTGAAGAGGAATGCGCAGAATTGTTAATGAGGATAGATATAACTTTTCAGCAATTCAATGAGACCTTGTGCAAGTTGCCATCCTAACAAGGAAGTGAGACGCCGTGTCAGCGAACACATTCGGGAAAATTTGCCGTTTTGAAGATGTTGCCCATCTGTTTAAAGATCATCAGTCGATACTCTATGGTGGCTTCGGTGGGGTTGGGACGCCTCCGGGCTTGATCAATTTGATTTTGGAAACAGGTATTAAGCATCTGACCTTGATAGGTAATGATACAGGCTTCCCCGATATAGGAATCGGCAAACTGGTCACAGGACGCCGCGCCAAAAAAATCATTGCTTCCCATATCGGCTCCAACCCCAACGCTGGTTCATTGATGAATAAAGGCGAACTGAAGGTGGAATTCTGCCCGCAAGGAACGCTTGCCGAGCGGATCAGGGCTGGAGGGATGGGCCTTGGCGGAATACTGACGGATATCGGCATCGATGCCGATATCGTCCGGGAAGGCAAACAGACCGTCAAGCTCGGTGATGAACTTTATCTGGTTGAACCGGCATTGACAGGAGATATTGCCATCGTTTATGCAGAAATGGCAGATTCCTATGGGAATTTGATATTTGACAAAACAGCCCGAAATACGAATCCGATCGTTGCCATGGCCGGAAAAATCACGATTGTCGAAGCCAAGCATATCGTTCCGGTGGGATCAATGGATCCCGAAGACATCATTGTACCGGGAGCTTTTGTCAATCATATCATTCCATCGAAAGGAGTCGATTGGAAGTGGGCTTGGGAATAAAAGAAAGAAATAAAATAGCGAAGCGGGCAGCAGCTGAAATAAGCAATGGAATGCTGGTCAACTTGGGGATCGGCATTCCGTCGCTTATCCCGAATCATCTCATTCATGCTCATGATGTGATGTTTCATGCAGAAAACGGACTTGTGGGAATGGGCAGTGCCCCTGACAAGGGAAAGGAAGATGCTCATCTTTGCAATGCAGGCGGACAGCCGATCACCATCAGGGACGGGGCTTCCTACTGCGAGAGCACGATTGCCTTCGGCATGATACGGCGCGGCTTGGTGGATATTACGATTCTTGGAGCCCTCCAAGTCAGTGAAGCGGGAGACCTAGCCAATTGGATCGTCCCCGGCAGCCGGGTGCCGGGAATGGGCGGTGCCATGGAACTGGCGGCAAAGGCTAAAAAGGTCATTGTCCTGATGGAGCATACGGATAATACGGGAATGTCTAAAATAGTCGAAACATGTACGTTACCGTTAACGGCACAAAAATGCGTACATATGATCATCACGCAGCTTGGCGTTTTTTCTGTAACGAGAGCGGGCCTCCTATTGACCGATATATTCGCAGCCTCAAGCATAAGTGAAATCAGGAATAAGACCGCAGGGTCCTTTACTGTGTCTGATAACATCCATATTTTACAAGAGTGAGAGAGGAGAATGGATATGTACGAGAACGAAATAAGAACGTGGCTGAATGATTCGCGGACAAGGGCGATACAATTACTGCAAAAGCTGGTCCAGGAACCGAGCAAGAGAGGGCAGGAAGGGAGTGCACAAGCCATAGTCGTCGAGAAGTGCAGGCAGCTTGGACTTGAAATAGATTTGTGGGAAATCGGGGATGAGCAGTTGCGGAATCATCCTCATTTTTATTGTGATCGCAAGGATTTTAAAGGAAATCCAAATCTTGTCGCGATAAAAAGAGGAACAGGTAACGGAAAGTCTCTTATTTTAAACGGTCATATTGATGTAGTCCCAGAAGGCGATCATACGGCTTGGCAAGACGAACCGTTTAGTGGCAGGCTGCTGGAGGGAAAGGTGTTCGGAAGGGGAACGACCGATATGAAAGGCGGCAATGTTTCCTTATTGATGGCAATCGAAGCAATCGTGGAATCGGGCATTCAATTGAAGGGGGATGTAATTTTTCAGAGTGTGATTGAAGAGGAAAGCGGCGGTGCCGGGACATTGGCAGCAGTCGTGCGCGGATACAATGCGGATGGGGCAATCATTCCGGAGCCCACCAATATGAAGCTGTTTCCGCTGCAGCAGGGATCGATGTGGTTTCGGCTGATCGTAACTGGGAAGTCTGCCCATGGCGGTACAAGATATGAGGGAGTAAGCGCCATTGATAAAGCGGTGGACGTCATGAGGGAAATCAAGCAACTTGAACAAGAACGAAATGAGACACTCCATCATCCGCTTTATGAAAACGTCCCCATCCCGATTCCAATTAACATAGGAAGCATGAAAAGCGGCAATTGGCCTTCTTCCGTGCCCGATACCGCCGTTCTTGAAGGGCGATTGGGGATTGCTCCTACAGAGACCATGGAGGATGCGCAAAGGTCGCTGATACAGCGGATAAAGGCCATCAATGAAGGTGATGAATGGTTCAAGGAAAAGCCGATTGCAGTGGAATGGTTTGGCGCCAGGTGGCTGCCTGGAAGTCTCGAAACGGAGCATCCGCTGATGAGAACGATCGGAACTTATTATGAAAAGGTGAAGGGGGAAAAGCCGATCGTTGAAGCGTCTCCATGGGCGACGGATGGGGGCTATCTATCAACGGTGGGATCGACTCCAGTCGTCGTTTTTGGGCCGGGAGAAACGAAGCTGGCTCATGATTCCAATGAATATATAGAAGTGGATAAAATGATGGAGGCTGCGGAAATCATTGCCTTGACCATTATCGATTGGTGTGGGGCCGAGCAGAAATAATCATTTTTCGAGGGTCTGATTCCTATAAGAGTCAGGCCTTTTGGTACAATGGAATTGGGTGTGAAAGGAGCGGGAGGAATGGAAACGGGGATCTTTGAAAAAAAAATTCAAAAACAGCGCTGCACCATACAGTTGACGCTTGATCATTTTAATAAGCGGGTCAGGGTGGAGGATTATCTCGGTCATTTTCAAGAATGCATCGCGGAGGCTTTAAAGGCAGCCAAAGACATGGCAGCAGAGAAAATCATATTCAAGGCACGCAAAGAAAACCTTCAGGAATTAATTTCTAATGGTTTTTTATACGAAGGCAGCATCGATAAGTTCTTTTTGGGAAGCGACTGCTTCTTCCTGGTTAAATATATGAGCAATGAACGGCGTAACAGTGACGAATGGCAAAAGGAAGATAAAATCCTCTCAGATATTTTGAAGCAGCCGATTAAGGCAGGGCTGGATGAACCGCCTTCCGCATATCAAGTCCGCAAAGCGGAACTGTCAGATGCCGGCCAGCTTGCACAGTTGTATGGCAAGGTTTTCGAAGTGTATCCCACACCGATGAATGACCAGGCATATGTGAGAAAATGCATGGAAAAAGGAACGGTTTTTTATATTTATCTCCATGAAGGCAAGCTTGTAAGTGCCGCTTCCGCTGAAATCGATGCTTTTTACCATAATGCAGAAATCACGGATTGTGCGACATTGCCGGAACATCGGCAGTATGGGTTGATGAAGCATTTGATTGCCCATATCGAAGAGCACCTAATTTCCCATGAAATTTATTGCATCTATTCGATTGCCAGGTCGCTCTCATTTGGGATGAATGCGGCGCTGCATCAGCATGGCTATGCATATCGGGGGCGCTTGGCCAATAATTGCTACATCTTCGACAAACTTGAAGACATGAACCTGTGGGTGAAAAATTATACGTGATTGCTCAATTTTAGGCGGGGCTTGGCAAGTTTTCGGCATTTCCACATATACATGTAGCAAGCATGTACATGAGGAGGGATATGTTGCCGGATGAATCATATAATACACGTGAAGTATTGGAAGCTATCTTAAATACCATAGATGAAGGAATTCATGTGATCGATCCAAAAGGTCATACCATCTTTTATAATGGTGTTGCAGCCAATCATGATGGAATGAAAAGAAGTGAAGTGCTGGGAAAACCATTGCTGGAAGCCTTTCCCTCATTGAATCATAAATCATCCACCTTACTGCGGGTCATCAAATCCGAAAAACCTATCTACAATTATAACCAATCATATATAAATGCACATGGACGGATCATTGAAACGCAAAATACGACACTCCCGTTAAATGTTGACGGGGTCACCGTAGGAGCCATTGAAATCGCCAAGGACTATTCAAGTATAAAGCGATTATCAGAAAGGGTAGCGGACCTGGAAGGCTCTTTCAAGACCAGTAAGCATCCTGAAAAGATAACGGAGTCTGGCCATTTGCATTCTTTTTCGGAGATCTTAACATGCGATGACCAGTTCAAAAGCTTGATATCGAAAGGGAAGAAGGCTGCCCGCTCCTCGTCTGCGGTTTTGGTTTATGGGGAGAGTGGCGTGGGAAAAGAGCTTTTTATCCAAAGCATCCACCGGGAATCCGCACGGAGAAACGAGCCCTTCATTGCCCAAAATTGCGCAGCATTACCCGGGGAACTGTTGGAATCACTCCTATTCGGTACAGCGAAAGGGAGTTACACGGGTGCTTTGGAGCGAAAAGGATTATTTGAATTGGCCCATGGCGGAACTTTGTTTTTGGATGAACTGCAGTCGATGCCGATTGACCTGCAGGCAAAGCTATTGCGCGTGCTGGAAGATGGAACCATCAGGAGAATCGGGGCCGCCGGAAGCGTGCAGGTGGATGTCAGGATCATGGCAGCGATGAATGTTGATCCTAAACGGGCCGTTACGGAAAATAAACTTAGACCAGATTTATTTTACCGGCTGAATGTATTAAGTTATGAGCTGCCTCCGTTAAGGGAGCGAGTAAAGGATATCGAGCTTCTTACGGCGCATTTCATTTCCATTCACAACAGCAAATTAGGAATGGGTATTAAAGGTGTCGATGAGGAGATCGCTGTTTTTTTCAGGCAGTACCAATGGCCAGGCAATGTAAGGGAGCTGAAACATACGATTGAATTCATGATGAACCATACAGATGGGGAAAGCTTGATTTATGAAGATCTACCTCAATTGATGAGACGAACAGTTTTACATGAAGAAATCCTGCCGCTCCGGGAAGCAATGATTCAGATGGAAACAAAATTGATTACCGCTGCTCTCCATCAAACGAATGGGAATGTTTTTCAGGCATCAAAGCTATTGCAGATTCCGCGGCAGACGCTGCAATATAAAATCAGGAAACATATTTGAAGGCGAAAAACCGGATGCAATCGCTGCAATCCGGTTTTTTTATGGGGAATGGAAAATTTCTGGGTCATTTTGGCACCTCGCTTGCATTTAATACTACTATCATAACTCAGGAGGTATGACCATGTTATTTAACTTATATAAGCCAGAACGTGACTGGAAAGATATTGAGCTATGGAAAGATGTAACTGAAGAACAATGGAACAACTGGCTGTGGCAGCTCACCAATACGATTCGTACCGTTGATGATTTAAAGAAAGTGGTCGATCTCACTCCGGATGAAGAGGAAGGAGTAAGGATTTCCACAAAAACCATTCCGCTGAACATTACGCCATATTATGCCTCATTAATGAATAAAGAAGATCCGCGGTGTCCAATCAGAATGCAATCGGTCCCGATTTCGGAGGAGATGCATAAAACCAAATACGATATGGAAGATCCCCTACATGAAGACGAAGACTCCCCTGTGCCCGGTTTGACCCACCGATATCCTGATCGAGTTCTTTTCCTGGTGACGAATCAGTGCTCCATGTACTGTCGGTATTGTACGCGGAGACGCTTTTCCGGTCAAATCGGCATGGGCGTGCCAAAAAAACAATTAGATGCGGCAATCGGCTATATACGCGACACACCAGCGGTGCGCGATGTTCTCATATCAGGCGGGGACGGGTTGCTGATCAATGATACAATCCTTGAATATATCCTCAAAAACTTAAGAGATATCCCTCATGTTGAAATAATCAGGATCGGTACCCGCGCACCTGTCGTCTTTCCGCAAAGAATCACGGAGAATTTATGTGCCATTTTAAAAAAATATCATCCGATTTGGCTGAACACCCATTTCAACACTTCAATAGAAATTACCGAAGAGTCAAAAAAAGCGTGTGAGATGCTTGCCGATGCAGGTGTCCCCGTGGGCAATCAGGCCGTCATTCTGGCAGGGATAAATGACAGTGTCGCAATCATGAAGAAGCTGATGCATGATCTTGTCAAGATTCGTGTCCGTCCTTACTATATTTATCAATGCGATCTTTCGGAAGGGATCGGGCACTTCAGGGCACCGATTTCAAAAGGAATTGAAATCATTGAAGGGCTGAGGGGCCATACATCCGGCTATGCGGTGCCTGCATTCGTCGTCGATGCGCCAGGAGGTGGCGGGAAAATCACGCTTCAACCGAATTATATTCTTTCGCAATCTCCAACGAAAACGGTCCTGCGCAATTTTGAAGGTGTGATAACCACCTATCCAGAACCCGAAAAGTATACTCCTGGTTTGGCGGATGATTATTTCAAAAGGGTTTATCCGGATATGGAAGAAAAACGGTCTGACATTGGCGTATCCGGCTTAATGACCGACAAGCAATTCAATCTAGTGCCTGAAGGACTGAAACGGATGAATCGACGGGAGAAATATGTGACAAATCCAGAGCACGCTTCATTGAAAAACCAGCGGGAAAAACGGGATTTGTTAAAGGAAAAGAAATTCCAGGCCCAGCAAAATAAGAGCACACCAAAAGGGGATGAATAGCATGGAGATATGTCCGTGGTGCGAGGAAGGAAGGCTGAAGGCGATTAAAGCCACCGTATACTGGGAATTACCGGATGGCACGAGAGCGATAGAAATTACCGAAACGCCTTCCTCCCATTGTGAGCTTTGCGATGCTCTTTTTCAAAGTGATGAAATCGTCAAGGAAATTGAGGATCAACTATTCCTGATCGATTCGAAGCAGCTAGAAAAACAGACGAAGTTCAGTGAACTAATGGGCATGAAAAGGCTGCTGAAACGCAACTATTTCGACTTCTCGTAAAGATGTTGTTTCTAAAACGAAACCATTAAGGGGAATTGTGGAGCGGAAGGGCGAGAACTCTCATAAGCAAACATTGGAGGGGTAATCCATCACGCCGCATTACTTCTGGTGAATAACAACTAAGCTGTAAAAACAGCCTTTCATAAAGAGGCTGAATAAGCACATTGGCAATTCCCCTCATTAGGACAAAAGGAGTGTCCATCGTCCATTCCTTCCCCAATGAGGGGTTTTCCCTTTCAAAAGAGCTGGCAACTTCCAAAAGCGGTCAGGCTCTCCCACCGTTGGCTCAAGAAGGGACTGATGGGAGCCCGGACCATCGGTGAAACCGTTTAATATCATGAACGAAAATCACAAGGTACTCCAAAAGAGTGGACGGAAAGGGAAGATTCCGATATATTTAATCAGAAATCAACGTTTATTAGGGGGGCTCGACACGATGAGACCATTTTATCTATATTTAATGAAGTTCCGGCAGCCGAAGGAAATGGATGCCATCACTACATTTGCCAATCATGCTTATGAGGATCACGGCTTTCCGAAGCATTCGACAGATTATAATGAAGTGAGCAGTTATTTGGAATTGAATGGAGACTACCTCGAAAGCATGGCCGTATTTGATCAGGCGTGGGAAAAATATGTCCAAATTGAAGAAGGACTCCTGCTGGGAAATCAGGAGTAGGGAGGAACAGAAGGATGCTTAAAAGCCTTCAAACCCGCATTTTGCTTTATTCCTTACTTATTGCAAGCGTGCCTGTCCTGATCTTGGGGGCCATTTCCTATGAATCACAACGGTCATTATTGGAAAAAGAAGCGAATAATGCCTTGAACGCAGGCTCACTGAATATTGTAAATGAAACTTATAATTATTTGAAAGAACGCATTACTGATGTGAAGCTGATGAGCACAAATTCGGTCATCATTGATCCTCATTCTCCAAGAGAAGATAAGTCGCTTGAACTTAAGAAGTTCATTGAAGCAAAAGGGAAATATAATGGAGTGTTATATCTCGACTTGGAAGGAAATGTAACGGTGGATACCTCCAATAATCTGATTGGAGATAACCTTTCCAAAAGAATTTGGTTTAAAGAGGCTCTGGAAGGGCATGAATTCCTTTCCGACGTTTATAAAACCCGCGCATACGAGGATCCGATCATTACCTTGAGCGCCCCGGTGCATGATCTTTCGGGGAATTTGATCGGTGTTGTGTCGCCCGCTTTCCGCTTGGAAGAGCTTTGGAGTATGATGGAAAAAAAGGCTAATGAAGTAAGCGATAAATACCCGGTCGATTTTTTCATGATGAACCAAGACGGCATCATGATTTCCAAGAAAGACCCGCATGGTGTGCTTCACGATTCGGCTTTGGATGAGATGGGGATAACGAAAAAGGAATTAATGAAAGCTTCGTTATCGAATGAACTGTACAGTGCAGAGAATGGTGAGAAAATCTATTCCATTCAGCCTGTTCGTGCGGGGGCACAGACGGAAAATCGATGGTTTGCAGTGGTTGGGGCAGACAAGAAACAGGTGTTTCAGCCTTTGAATGACCTCTTGACACGCTATCTAACGATTTATAGCCTCGTATTTGTGTTCATCATCCTTGCCGTTTATCTTCTGACAAGATCGATCGTCAGGCCCGTCCATGATCTCGTAGAAGCAACGGAGGCTTTCATTGATGGAAAGGATTTCATTGCTTCCGACCAAAGAAGCTTTGAGGAAATGGAAAAGTTAAACGTTGCTTTTTTGAGGATGATTGAAACTATAGAAGACCGCGAAAAGGAAATCGTCCGGACTGAAAAGTTGAAGTATGTAGGCCAGCTTGCTGCAGGCGTTGCCCATGAAATCAGGAATCCGCTGACGACAATAAAGGGTTTTTTCCAACTATTGAAGAGTCAGGATCATGACAAAACATTAATAGAAAAATATAGTGACGTTATGCTGCTTGAAGTGGACCGGGTCAATGTATTTGTGAGCCAGCTCTTGGATTTGGCCAAACCGCATCAATTGGAATGGGAGAAGCTGGATCTTAAGGATTTCCTGGACGAAATATTGGATACCTATACTCCTTCAATTCCGAGTTATCATGTAGAATTAATTAATCGTGTTGCAGAAACGGTCTTTGTTTACACTGACAGAAACCGGCTTCGGCAAGTTTTCCTGAATGTGCTGAATAATTCCTGCGAGGCCATCAATTCAAGGGGGCGGATCGAAATACAGCAAACCTCCGAGTCCCAATACGTAAAATTAATGGTAAGTGATGATGGAAAAGGAATCAGTCCTGAGAATTTAAAAAAGATCGGCATGCCCTTTTATACGACAAAGCCGGATGGAAATGGCTTAGGGGTTGCGACGTGCATACAGATCATGGAGGAATTGAAAGGGAAATTCATAATTGAAAGCACCTCCTTCAAAGGAACGAGGGTCACCCTCATCATTCCGATTACGAACCGGTTCATTAGGTGAGACGGCAGGTTATTATCAAAAAGGACCCGGAATCATACATTCCGGGTCCTTTATTTCATTCCATTCTAGCCCATACCGTAATAAGGAGCACATCGGAGCGAGGGGGGAATATCAAAGCCTCTCGAAAACAGTGGCGCATCCCATCCTTTCCTTTTGTAGCCATTCTATTAAGCGGTAAAAAAATGAATGGACCGGTTGTTCAAGAGAAGTCCCCGGGAAAGGAAACGTTCCTCAGAAGGGAGTGACTTCACCGGGCCAAATGCAAATCCCGAGAGTCTTAGGGTGCCAAGGCACTGAAATAATCGGTCCTACCCCTTATCAAGAGTGGCAAATTGCACATTTAAATGAGCAAAGCGCCCTCGCTTTTCCATTAACCACCCTGTTTGTTTGTGCATATAATTTACTAATCAACGATAAGGACCATATTGGGGGATGTCTCTTATGGGCAAAAAAAAACAGCCGAAATTTAAATTAGGCGAAACAGTCGTAATAACAATGTATGGGACAGTCGGGAATATAACCGATATAAAATTTCTCGATGGTGCTTATGTGTATGAAGTGAATTATAGTGAAGGTCTTTATATCGAAAAAACATTGCAATCGATAAATGAATATGAAGGAGAAATCCTTTATCAAAAGGAACAAATCGATATTGAATATAAATTTTTATTAGGTGACTTAGTCCAGGTAGATGGATATGAACAAGACTATTTCAAGATCATCGGCTATCGAACGGAAATTTGGCGCTATAAGGAAAATGCGTGGGAAGATGTCATCTATGAATTATCAAGAATATCAGACGGTGAATGGCTTGAAGCGCATGAAGAAGAATTGACTTTAATTGCCGATGCGAAGCGTGCAGACGGGATCATTCAAAAATTAGGGCTGCTCCTTTCTAAAAAGAATAATGAGCTTGCTATCATTGCTAAACAAAACAACCCTGGTAAAGGTGAGCGAGATATGACAATGACAAAAGATGAAAAAAAGGAAATGATTGATGGACTTTTGGATTTATACAATGATTACTGTAAGCTCTATGAGCATTTTGGCGATGATGAATATCGTCATATCATGAAAATCGCCCTTGCTAAAATTGAAAAGGCGGCAGAGGAAATATATCCGGATCACAAAAAGAAGCAAACGAAGTGAGGGGTACCGAGCTTTTATAGCGTACGATCACGATGCCTTAAGTGATAAAAGCTTCATAAAGGATCAAGAAAACAACAGGCTAATCCTATCAGTGGCCCTAATGGTATCCTTAACTGGAATATTTGTCTCTATCCATTCATACACCTTTAAATAAGGGGGCGATGATTTGCGAGAAATTGAGGTTTTTATTGATACAGAAGAGATAGCGGAATTCTTTTTTCAAGAATTGATAAGACGTGGCTATCTTCCGACAGAAGCTGAAGTTGAAGATCTTGCTGACATCACATTCGAATATCTTCTAGAAAAATGCATAATTGATGAAGAAGTCGATGAGTAGACTGTCATGAGACGGTCGGAAGCTTCCTTTCCCTTAATTTCATACACATTCTAAAGACGGCGGGCATCCGCCGTTTTGTTTGCACTGCTTGGGCTGGAACCGAAAACGGTTGATCATGACTGGAAGTCTCTTAACTTTTCAGGCAATTGAATAAGGTTCAATTTTCCTAACTTGTGGTTGATATGGTATAGTAGTTTTTGAATATCATTTCAACCACAAGTTAAGGAGGACATATTTAAATGAGCGTACATATTGGTGCAAAAGAAAATGAAATTGCGGAAACGGTCTTGCTTCCTGGGGACCCATTGCGTGCAAAATACATTGCTGAAACATTTTTAGAGGATGCCAAACTTTACAATGAAGTACGCAACATGTTTGGATATACAGGTACTTATAAAGGAAAGCGCATTTCTGTCCAAGGTACAGGCATGGGTGTTCCGTCGATTTCCATCTATGTAAACGAATTGATGAATAGCTATAATGTTCAGAAGCTGATTCGTGTCGGCACTGCCGGGGCCATCCAAAAAGATGTAAAAGTTAGGGATGTAATCCTTGCGATGAGCGCTTCAACGGATTCGCAAATGAATCGTATGACTTTTGGCGGAGTGGATTTTGCCCCTACGGCAGATTTCGATTTATTAAGAAAGGCGTATGATGCAGGAACGGCAAAAGGGCTGCAATTAAAGGTTGGAAATGTGTTTACGGCCGATCAATTTTATAATGATAATAGCGACTTGGAAAAATGGGCAAAATATCAGATATTAGCGATAGAAATGGAGTCAGCTGCCTTATATACCCTTGCAGCTAAGTTTGGGCGTCAAGCATTATCGGTATTGACGATTTCCGATCACATTTTAACTGGTGAGGAAACGTCGTCTGATGAACGTCAATCGACATTTAATGAAATGGTCGAGGTGGCCCTGGAAGCAGCTATACAAGACTGATGAAGGTCTGGCGGGTGGCCAGGAATGAATGTTACTGAATTTATGCTCGTTTCGGTACGGTTTCATTCATTCCTTGCTATTCGCATTTTTTAATGCAGCGAATATCGGAGATCTGTCTCCAGCGGAGATGTACTGTTTGTACATTAGAGCGATTTAAAAGGAATACATCAAATTAAAATTGTTATTTTTGATAACTATTATTTTTCGATTGGCTTCAAAGCTGATAAAATGGTAAACAAATCGTTTGATATTTGTCATGAAGAATGAAAGTGGTGAGGCATCAGTGGAAGAAGAAAATCAAGAACAGCCCAAAGAGGCAGGGAAATTCATTAAAGTAAAGAAGTTTACGTTCATTATGGGGATTTTCTTACTCATATTTCTAACGGCAGGGATTACAACCATAGCTTTGACGTTTGGAGATGAAAAAGTCGAATCATTGGCTCCGGATAAGCATTCGGAATTCGAAAAGCTGTTTTCTACATACGATACGATAAAGGATAATTATTATAAGGACATTGATGAAGACAAGCTGGTTGATGGTGCCATCAATGGCATGATCAAATCCCTGGACGATCCATACTCTGCTTATATGGATAAGAAGGAAGCTTCGAGTTTTCATGAAAGCATCTCCTCATCCTTTGAGGGGATCGGTGCCGAGATACAAGAGCAAGATGGCCACATAATGGTCGTCTCACCGATAAAAGGGTCCCCGGCAGAAAAAGCGGGGATAAAACCGAATGATATCGTCTTGAGTGTGGATGGCAAGAGCGTAAAGGGGCTTAGCTCTTCTGAAGCTGTCCTGAAAATCAGGGGTGAAAAGGGAACGAAAGTGAATTTGTCTATTTCAAGAGCAGGTGAACCGGATCCGATTGAGTTCACGATCAAACGTGACACGATTCCAATCGAAACCGTTTATGCTGAAATGCTTGACGATGGTGTCGCAAAAATCCAAGTGACCAGTTTTTCCGAACATACGGTAGAAGAGCTGAAATCGTCACTTGAAGAAATGTCGAAGAAAGATATGAAGGGCATGGTTTTGGATCTTCGCGGAAACCCCGGGGGACTCCTTGACCAAGCGATAGATATGGCAAGCCTGTTCGTACCGAATGGGGAAGTGGTCCTTCAGGTTGAGAATCGCAGTGGTAAAAAAGAAGTGTATAAATCGAACAATGATGGTACGTTGAAGAAGGTACCGGTGGTCGTGCTGATAGATGATGGCAGTGCCAGCGCCTCTGAGATAGTCGCAGCAGCTGTGCGTGAATCTGCCGGCATTCCATTGGTCGGCGTTAAATCGTTTGGCAAAGGAACAGTACAGACTGCCGAAGACTTCGATGACGGCTCGAACTTCAAATACACGGCAGCTAAATGGCTGACACCTGACGGAAATTGGATCCATAAAAAAGGAATCAAACCTGATATCAAGGTGAAGCTTCCTGATTATGCCAGTCTGCCGTACATTTCACCGGATAAAGAATTGAAGGCATCGGATTCCTCCAGTGAAGTGAAGGCAGCAGAAAATATGCTGAAGGAAGCAGGTCATGATCCAGGTAAGATAGACGGATATTTTGATGAGAAAACGACGAATGCGGTCAAAGCTTTCCAAAGGGACCAAAAAATCAAAGAAACTGGGATCATTAAAGATGATACTACCGTTAAATTGATGCAGGTTATCCGGGAGAAAATCCTCGAAAACGATACACAATTGAAAAAAGCGGTAGAGGTAGTGAAGAAAGAAATCAAGTAAACGGCAAAAGCTTTTCAGTAAAATGTCCCTAATAGGTCATTTAAAAAAAGGCAACTTGAAAGAGATGCTGTCTGAATATTTCAGGCGGCATCTTTTTTTTTATGTCTTGGATTTGCCCGTCGTTTGTGCTAATGTAACTAGGCCGTTTCGAGAATTGCAGGAGCTTAGTGCCAGTAGGTGAAACCTGCGTACACCTTTTTATCCGTTCATTCGGGCTTGCTTTTCTTATAATAAACATATATACCCTGCAGCTTTTTTGCCGTTCTATGCATATTATCCCATTTTAAGTAAAAAATAGGAGTAATTTTTCGATGAGGTGAGGTAATGAAAGAGAAGGTATTGTACATTTGTCTAGTGGTCTTGATTCTGGCAGGATGCACCCATGCCCCTTTACCGAAACAAAATGGAAATGCAGGGTCGGAAAAAAACTTAACCAATGAAAAGATGGACGAAAGCGTAAAAACCTTTTTGCTAATTGGCGTTGATTCCAGGGGAGAGAAAAAATCACGATCGGATGCAATCATGCTTGCAAGATACTTTCCTGAACAGGGAAAGGTGAAGCTGGCTTCTATCATGCGTGACAGTTATGTTAAAATCCCAGGGATTCATCCTCAATACAATAAAATAAATGCCGCATATTATTATGGCGGCAAGGAATTGCTCAAAAAAACCATCGATGAGAGCTTTGGCGTCAAAGTCGATCATATAGCAGTAATAGATTTTCAGGGATTCGTGAAGATGGTGGACTTGCTGGCCCCAGATGGGGTGGTGGTGGACGTCGATCAGAAAATCATTGATGACATGAGTATCGAAGCAAGCATTGGCAAAAATGTTTTACATGGTGAGGAAATATTGAAATATGTCCGTTTTAGGCATGACGATGAAAGCGATTTTGGAAGGGTGGATAGGCAGCAAGATGTGTTGCAGCAATTAAAGAGCGGTTTCATCGATCAAATCTCTTCCTTTGAAGGGGTGATAGCCCTTCCAGGCATGATTGAACAGGGCCTATCCTATTTGGATACTGATATTGGGGTGAAAACGCTAATGGAAATGGGTCCAAAAGCCGTCTTTCACGCACCCGACACCGTCGAAACGATGAGAATTCCTGTCGAAGGAAGCTTTAAGGATGCAGAATATCCCGAGATAGGGGCTGTGCTGGAAATGGACGATGAGAAAAATAAGCAGGCGCTTCAAGAGTTTTTTTCAAAGTAGTTTGGAAATTCCTTCGTAGATGCACAAAGACTTTTGTTACATTATTTTATAAATGACCTCGTAAGAATAAATATGAAAACTATCTAAACAACGAGCATGGATTTAAATCCATGCTCGTTGTTTGTCATCAATCAAATGAAGAAACGTCACTTCACAAAGTCCGGGATGTTATCGGCGAAATTCGGTGTAATGATCCCGTCTTCGGTGATGATGCCCGTGACGAGGTGATTAGGTGTAACATCGAAGGCAGGATTGAATGTATTGACGTTTTCCGGTGCGACCCTGATTCCTTGAATGTATGTAATTTCAGCTCCATCTCGCTCTTCAATCGGAATGGAAGCTCCCGATTCAAGAGAAAGGTCGAAGGTGCTTGATGGAGCGGCCACATAAAAAGGAATTCCAAAATGCTTGGCTAAGATGGCCAAACCAAACGTACCGATTTTATTGGCTGTATCTCCATTTGCCGCAATCCGGTCGGCACCGACTATGATGGCGTCGATTTGCTTTTGGTGGATCGTATGCGCAGCCATATTATCGGTGATTAGGGTGACGTCAACACCTGCCTGCATCAGCTCCCATGCTGTCAATCGCGCACCCTGCAGAACCGGCCTCGTTTCACAGGCGTAGACTTTTATCGGGAAGTTACGTTCTTTGGCCAGGTGAAAAGGAGCCAGTGCCGTGCCATAACGGGCAGTGGCAATTCCACCGGCGTTGCAATGGGTCAGGACTGAAGCTCCTGGGGAGAATAGCGACAAAGCATGCTCTCCGATTTTCCTGCACATTTCTTCATCTTCAGCAAAGATGGCCTTTGCCTCCAAAATAAGTGCTTCCTTGGCAGCAGAAATGCTCTGGGCCTCCTGCAAAATGTTCGTCATCCTTTTTAATGCCCAAAATAGATTGACGGCAGTAGGCCTTGAAGAGGCGAGCCTCTCGATGTGCTTCGCTACATTTTTTTTGAATTCCGCTAACTCCGTTGCAGCTTCCTGCTTGGCACCAAGTGCCACCCCGAATGCTGCAGTCAGCCCGATCGCTGGCGCACCGCGTACTTTCAATGTCAGGATGCTGTCATAAACATCTTCAACTGAATGAAGCTTAATGAATTCAGTGATGGCAGGAAGGGCTTGTTGATTCAATAATGTGATATGGGTATCTTCCCATTGTACCGAATGCGGCAAGGGTGCTATTGTCGTCACGTGCAGGTCTCCTTTTAAAGGGTAGAATAAGAACCCAGCGATTGTTGCTTCACCAATTCGATGACAGCTGGAATATCCAATTCTTCCCGTTTTTTTATTAATAAAGCACCGAGCTTCAATGTGGCCGTTTTGGCCGCGATTTTCGTTTCTCTGTCTTCCATAACATTCAAATCAGCGACATGGGAGAGGCCGATCGTCCTCCGTATCAGTTCACAGCCGGCAAAACCGAATGCATCCCTTCTGAATTTGGTCAGTAGATAGGGAAGGTATCCGGTCACATGGCGGAACGGACTTTTATTTTGCGAGCTCCAAAGTTCTGTATATGTTTTTTCAAAAGAGCGCCAGAATACATCTAGATGGGTAAAAATCTCTTCTTTGCCCGCACCATGGCGAGTGACCGCCTGAAAGAGGAGATTGGCGGTGTATTGTCCAAGGTCAAAACCGACTGGTCCATAAAAAGCGAATTCCGGATCGATGACTTTCGTTTCCGTTGCGCTTGCAAAAATACTTCCTGTATGTAAATCTCCATGAATCAAGGCTTCCTGCTC
Organism: Peribacillus folii; assembly: GCF_030271255.1. GTDB lineage: Bacteria > Bacillota > Bacilli > Bacillales > DSM-1321 > Peribacillus. The sequence continues at coordinate 167,008 of NZ_JASJOM010000002.1, read as the reverse complement.
GGTTTCAAAGCTTTGCTTTAATTTAGCCACTTCCAGTATCACTTCTTGATCATCCCAAATCATTTTGGCGGCATCCGTCAATTCCACCTCGAAATCCCCCGGCAGCTCCTCGAAAAAAGGATCTGTAAAAACAAAGACTTCCGTGATTTTGCATAGTTCCGGGTTCGTGAAGTGCCTAGCCACTTCTTTTTTTGCAGAGGGCTCCAAATGATAATCGGAAGTGTAAAATGAAGTCTTGGCAACATACTCCCCAATGTGTTGTGAAAGCAATGGGAACGAATCGCCAGCAATCAACCCGCTTCTTACGATTTTCAAGTGCGACAGATCTTCCATGACCGTGATGGCTAGCTGTTCATCTGAATAATAGACTCGCGGCACGAATTCGGGGCAGTAGCTCCGGAAATGGATAAGGGCATTCGCTTCAATGGAAGCCCTTTTCAACGTCAGCGGCCAGCTTTCCCCAAGCACTTTGGCATAAGGGACCGCTTGCTTGATGATTATCCCTTCATTAGTGGCCGTGTCTGTAATATGAAACACATAATTCAAGTTTCCATCGCCGATTTCTTTACAGTTTAAGTTGGCATCCGTGTCAACTAGCCCTAATTTTTTTGCAAGGGTAATGGCCGTTGCCGTAGTCAATCTTTTAAAATTCGAATGGTTTTGAGTCATTCCTTTTCCCCCTCCACATTGAAAAAATAAGAATAAAAAAGCCTCTTTCAATAGAAAGAGGCAGAAGTATTAGCTTCGGACCTCTCATCTTCCAGAAATGATTTCTGGTGGAATTGGCACCGTGCTCTGCGGATTTTGCAATCCGGCGGTTCGTCCGCCCCATTTCACAATGGTATTACAGTCGGTTGCTGGGCTTCATAGGGCCTTCATCCCTCAGCCTGCTCTTGATAAGAGTGTATAGGTTTTCAGATATTTTGATCTTCGAGGAAAATAATATCAATCTTTTAAATAGTTTGTCAATGGCAAATTAATAATAAGCAGGGCGTTGACCCTCGAATGCTGTTATTTTGCTGTGAGGTCCGAGATGTGATCCTAGCTGTTCCCTCAATAAGTAAAAATACTTTACAAGATTATGATTAACATATATCATATGTGACTAGAATTTCAAGAAATTTCAGAGAAGGTGAATAAATGTTGCAATTCGAAAAATCAAAACAGCTTCAGCAACTTCCCAAGCAGTTTTTCGCATCATTGGTCGCAAAGGTCAATGCCATTACTGCGCAAGGACATGATGTCATTAATTTGGGCCAAGGAAACCCAGATCAGCCTACGCCTGCACATATCGTGAAAAGTTTACAGGCTGCTGCTGATAAGACGATCAACCATAAATATTCGCCGTTCAGGGGACATCAATATTTAAAAGATGCCGCCGCTGCCTTTTATGAACGGGAATACGGTGTCAAACTCGATCCAAATAGTGAAATAGCCATTCTATTTGGCGGTAAGGCAGGACTTGTCGAATTGCCCCAGTGTTTATTGAACCCAGGAGATACGATCCTCGTGCCAGATCCGGGTTACCCGGATTACCTTTCCGGTGTCGTTTTGGCCAAAGCGGAAATCGAACGGATGCCGTTAAAGGAAGAAAATGCTTTCCTTCCGGATTACGAAAACATACATAAAGATGTGCTTGACAAAGCAAAGATGATGTTCTTGAACTATCCGAATAATCCTACCGGTGCATCAGCATCTGAAGAATTCTTCCATGAAACCGTATCATATGCCAAAGAACATTCAATTTGTGTAGTTCATGATTTTGCTTATGGGGCTATAGGCTTCGATGGCAAAAAACCGGTTAGCTTTCTCCAGGCAGAGGGAGCAAAAGATGTTGGGATTGAAATCTATACACTCTCGAAAACCTACAATATGGCAGGTTGGAGAGTCGGATTTGCGGTTGGCAATGAAAGTGTCATTGAAGCTCTTGAACTTTTGCAGGACCATCTGTATGTGAGCCTTTTCCCGGCGATACAGGAGGCTGCGGCGACGGCTTTGCTTGAGCCGCAAGAGTGTGTGTCGGAATTGGTGAAAATGTACGAGGACCGCAGAAATGTTTTCATTAAGGGTTTGCGTGCACTCGGCTGGGAGGTTAAGGCCCCTGACGCGTCGTTTTTTGCCTGGCTTAAAATACCGGCGGGATTCACTTCCGAAAGTTTTGCCGACCATTTATTAACACACGCTCACGTAGCCGTAGCTGCAGGGAATGGTTTCGGTGAATATGGTGAAGGCTATGTCAGGGTCGGGCTCCTGACCACCGAAGAGAGACTCGGGGAGGCTGTCGAGCGGATTGGCAGGTTAAATCTGTTTTGACTTTAGCTTTGTTAAATAACCAAAAACTTATTGACAAAGTATGGATTACCTGTCAGAATACAAACTAAATTCTTAATCTTTCGATACTGTACGTACCTATATATCAGCGTTTTCTTATTTTGAGCAGGTGGAGGGACTAGCCCGATGAAACCCAGCAACCGACCGTAATTCCATTGTAAGATGGGGCGGAAACCTCCGCCGGACTTTATTTGCAGTCCACAAGGCACGGTGCTAATTCTTGCAGCGATTGGCTGGGAGATAAGAAGATGGCTTTTTAAAGCCTCTTCGTCATGAAGGGGCTTTTGTTATTCCAAGAAGGTTATGATTTATGACTTCGTGAGTTTACTAACGTGCCAGAGGAGTGATCAAATGAGCGAGATAATCGCTACTTATTTATTGCATGATTTTCAAGGGAATCATGAGAAAAAAGCAGAAGGCATTGCCTTGGGCCTGACTGTCGGGACATGGACGGACCTGCCGCAGTTGGTTCAAAAGCAGTTGGAAAAACATAAGGGGCGCGTCGTTTCGGTATCACCGCTTGCTGAGGAAGAGAAGGCAAACCGTTATTTTGATCGGAAGGTGTATCGTGCGGTCATAAAAATTGCTTATCCGGCCGGGAATTTCTCGGATGATTTGCCAGCCATTTTGACAACGGTCTTCGGGAAACTTTCCTTGGACGGCGCCATTAAATTGATCGACCTTGATTTTGTCGGAGATATCCAGAAGGCTTTCCCAGGTCCCAGATTCGGCATTGAAGGCATAAGGGAGGAAATTGAAGTCTATGACCGTCCTCTTGTCATGAGCATTTTTAAAGGGGTATTGGGCCGGGATATCACGTTCCATAATGAGCAGCTGAAGCAGCAGGCCTTGGGAGGTGTCGACCTTGTCAAAGATGATGAAATCCTCTTTGATCAGGCTCAGACACCATTTATCGAAAGAATCAAAACCGGCAAAAAAATATTGACGGATGTCTATGAACAAACTGGCCACCGGACATTATATGCCGTCAATCTATCAGGGAAAACGTTCGACTTATTGAATAAGGCAGAGCAAGCGGCCGAAGCGGGTGCTGACGCATTATTGTTCAACGTTCATACATATGGCTTGGATGTATTGCAAGCCCTGAATGAACATGATCATATCAGGCTGCCGATCATGGCCCATCCAGCCTTCAGCGGCGCCTTGGGATCTTCCTCTTATTATGGAATGGGCTACCCTTTATTGCTTGGTAAGTTAGTCAGGTTAGCAGGTGCGGATTTATCACTATTCCCATCCCCTTATGGAAATGTCGCCCTAGAAAAAGAGGAAGCATTGGCGATTGCCAGTGCATTGACGGTAGATGAACCTTCATGGAAACAAGCATTTCCTGTTCCTTCAGCCGGCATTCACCCAGGGATGGTACCCGACTTGATCAAGGATTTCGGACTGGATAGTGTCATCAATGCAGGAGGGGGGATCCACGGACACCCTGACGGAGCAAAGGGCGGGGCCGAGGCGTTTCGCTCTGCTGTGGAAGCCGTCCTTGAAGGAAAAGGCCTATCTGAGGCTGCGGCAAATGAAGAAGCACTAAAAAAAGCGCTTGTTCTGTGGGGAGGACTGTAAAGGATCATGAAACCGATCATCTTTTGTGATTTTGACGGAACGATAACCAACACAGATAATATCATTTCCATCATGAAAAAATTCGCTCCCCCGGAATGGGAAAAGTTGAAGGATGACGTTCTTCAGCAAAAAATCAGCATATCTTCTGGGGTGGGGAAAATGTTTTCCCTGCTTGATAGTGGCCTGAAGGCCGATATCATCCAATTTGTGAAGGAGACAGCGAACGTTCGGCAGGGGTTCCGTGATTTCGTAAAGTATACGGAACATGCCGGGATTCCTTTATACATCGTAAGCGGGGGCATGGATTTTTTCATTGCCCCGCTATTAGAGGACATATTGCCCACTGACGCGGTTCTTTGTAATAATGCCCACTTTGATAAGAAAAAGATTTATATTGAGTGGCCGCATGCTTGTGATGACCAATGTGATAAAGAGTGCGGCTGCTGTAAGCCTACGATTATGAGGCAAATGGCAGGTGAGGATGACTATATTTATGTAATTGGTGATTCCGTGACTGATTTTGAAGCGGCTAAACAGGCGGATCTTGTCATAGCCCGTGATATATTGCTTGAGAAATGCGTAAATGAAGGATTGCCGCATCAGGGTTTTGAAACGTTTTATGATGTATTGGACATTTTAAAGCAGCGTGAGGAGGTAAGAGCATGAACAACGGTACGAAGGAGTGGCTGGAGCTGGCGGAAATTAAAGCAGAACTGGCGGAACGGGATTGGTTCATGGGAACAAGCGGAAACCTTTCCATCCGCGAGCACGATAGCCGAAGCTTTTATATTACAGCCAGCGGTAAGGATAAGCGAAAGCAATCGGATTCGGACTTTATCTTGGTGGATCTGAAAGGAAACCCCGTCGAGGAGACGGAGCTAAGGCCCTCGGCCGAAACTTTACTCCATACCGCCATTTACGAAAAAACCAAAGCGAATTGTGTACTCCATGTCCACACAGTGGAAAATAATGTAGTCTCCGAATTGTATGGGGATGAAGGTTCCGTAACTTTTCGGAATCATGAAATCATTAAAGCTACAGGAAGATGGGATGAAGATTCGGAATTCAGGATTCCAATCATCTATAACTATGCGGACATTCCGTTGTTAGCCGAAAAGTTCAACCTGCATGTCCAAGACGATTGCGGTGCCGTGCTCATCCGCAATCATGGTATCACGGTTTGGGGCAAAAGCGGCCTCGAAGCAAAAAAGATACTGGAAGCCTGCGAATTTTTATTTCAATATCAACTGCTGCTAAATTCTCAACGGACACTTACTGCTTCTTTAACATAACACTCAATCGAGGAGGAATGAAGGATGGCGACAATTAGATTGCATGAAACGAATGAAGTTATTGAAAACGGTGAACAGGTAAAAGCCTTTTTGGAAACACAAGGGGTGATTTATGAGCAGTGGGATATTTCGAAATTACCGTCACACCTAGTAGAAAAATACGAATTAACGGATGCTGATAAGGAAGAAATCCTATCAGCGTTCCAAACGGAAATAACGGAGATTTCCGAAAGAAGAGGGTACAAAGCCCATGATATCATCACCTTATCCGATACAACCCCGAACTTGGATCAATTGCTTGAAAACTTCAAGCACGAACATCACCATGAAGATGATGAAGTCCGTTTCATTGCCGGCGGAACGAGTATCTTTGCCATTGAAGGAACGGATGATCGGTGGTTTGATGTACGTCTTAAACCAGGAGACCTGATTAGCGTACCAGAATCAACAAGACATTATTTCACCTTGGCAGAAGATAGGAAAACTGTTGCTGTCCGTATTTTCGTAACAAAGGCAGGATGGGTGCCAATTTACGATAAAGACGAAGTTCAAGCATGAGCAATGATTGGAAAACCAGCTTACGGGCTGGTTTTTTTAGTTGGTTCCGCAAGTGCTTATACAGGATAAGTATGATAAAATTTAACGGAAGCAAATATAATCGGATCATGGGAGCAGATTTGAATGAAAACAACTGAAGTATACATATTAGGCGGATTTCTCGGCAGCGGGAAAACGACGCTTCTGCGAAATATATTAAAACAGGAAAGTGAAGCGGGCAGGAAAGTGGCCGTGCTTTTAAATGAGCTCGGCAGCATCTCGGTCGACAGCGGCCTCATTGGTGATGATGTGCCTTTGAAGGAGCTGTTTGATGGGTGTATCTGCTGCACCATTCAGGATAAGCTGGAGGTCCAGCTTCATGAGCTGCTCACAGAAAACGATTTGGATGCCGTTTATATTGAAACGACTGGTGCTGCGCATCCGGTAGAAGTTCTGGATGGCATCATGTCACCCCTTTTCGCTAAAAGGCTTGAGTATAAAGGAATTATTACGGTTGTCGATTTATTGAGGTGGCGCGATAGGGAGGAGTTGTCGCCGCAGCTGCGCCAGTTGCTTGCAGAGCAAATCCATCATGCCGATTTCATTTTGCTGAATAAAGCGGACCTGGTGAGTGAGATGGAGGCGGCGCAGCTGATTTATTCGATACAAGCCTTGAATATGGGTGCGGTCTGTTTATTGACCGAATATGCTGCCGTTTCCTTGAAGTCGTTACAGCAGATGCAAAGAAAACGTAGTGGTGGCCATAAAAAGCTTGATGTCCAGGAACATTTGCATTTATCGGCTGTCGTCCATACTTTTGAAGGCTCCGTGAAACAGACGGATTTCGAAGATTGGCTTAGGTCCCTTCCGGAAACGGTCTATCGCATGAAAGGATACATTTCCTTTACCCATTCACAATACCCCCACTTATTCCAATACTCCTACGGAATGCCGATGTATATAAATGAAATGATGAAAATGCCATTGAACATCGTCATCATCGGGGAAAAGCTTGATAGGGATGTGGTGATCGATCAGCTGAAGGCTTTGGAAGCAAAAGCAAGACAATAAACGTTTACCGCCATTTGAATGAGGGAAATATAAAACCAGACACTCTTTCAAGGAGGCGTTATTCATGCCATGGAATAAGAACGATTATCCTGATTCAATGAAGAATCTTGATAAAGATGTAAAGGAAAAGGCAATAGAAATCGCAAATGCATTGTTGGATGAAGGATATGAGGATGGAAAAGCCATTCCCATTGCCATAGACCGGGCAAAAAAGTCTGTGGGAAATGATTGAAAAAAATGGTCAGGCCCCTTGAAGGGGCTGACCATTTTTTTATTGTTGCAAGCCAAATGCTGCAAAAGTTTTTTCGTCTTCGATTAAACCGCAAGCAGCACATTGCACCCGCACATCCGGACCATTGTAGGCTAGATGGAATGGTTGAAGAGTATCGTTCGAATATTGTTCAACAATCTCTCCAGATTGCGGGTCCTTTTTGATGGGGGTCGGTACTTGCTGAATGAGATTGAAGCGAGATTTATTTGTCCGGCAATTCGGACAGCGGTATACTTGAGACAGCGTACTCACTCCTTTTAAGGGATTTTTTTGGCAATGATCGTATTAGTAAGTTAGTCTTTACCAACTTGACAGGCAATATGTATAAATTAGTAAGGGATGGAAGGGATCATATGAAAGAAGCAGCTAAACAGGAAGCACGATTGGAAGCATATTTAAGCATTTGGAATAATCGCAAGGTGACGGATGGAGAAAAACCGGATGTATTATCTGAACTCATTCGCCGTGAGCTTTTGGACGAGAATGCCCATCCGCGAGCCCGCAAGCCTCCGCTCGAAAAGTTTTACCTTTGCATTAAAAGGGTAATGGAATCCCCGCTCTCGGCTAACATGAAAGATGCAATCATCATGGTTTATATTGCTGAAATGGAAAGGCTATGATTACGATAACATGTAAGCGATTTTTCTTATCCGCTTCATACTTTTTTCACAAATCATTGTTAAAATTTCCAAAAATAGATATGACATGAATAAGGAGCTTGCATATGAAGTGGGGCATTAACCTTTTGCTTGCCGTCTTATTGCTGACAGGGTGTAACGGCAGTCACACATATACTAAAATAAACAAAGATGAAGCTTTCCTGGCGACAGTCAATATCAAGGACACCTCGCTGACCTTCATCGACGAAAACTATCATCCTTTTGCTGATTGGGATATTGCTGAACCGTTCACGGGTGCTCTGCTTCTCGCGGATAAAGACACGATGCTCCTTTATGGTAAGGAGATGGAGAATGTCCAGGTATACTCCTTGTCAGCCGGAAAGCGGATAAGGAGCTGGAAAACCGGGAAAGGGATCGTCAATATGCAGCTCCTCCATGATGGTAAAAGCATTGCCGCCGTCAACCAATCGGATCACTCGATATATTTTTTGAATGATCAAGGTGAGAAGCAGGATGTCGTCAAGGTTGGCAGAAGCCCCTTGACCGTTTTGCAAGGAGGAAAAGCGAACCGATTGTATGTAATCAACTTTGGTGATACGAAATGCACCGTGATCAACCTCACATCGAAAAAGGTCGACTTCGAATTTCCGATACATAGCTCCAGCACCGGCACATTATTAAGGGAAGAAAAGGATGAGATATGGATAGGCGGCCATGGCGATGGGGATCGCGTCGAAGAGGATCTGTACATCTATTCGGCAAGCACTGGACAATTGAAGAAAAAGCTGAAGGCGCCTACAATGCCGATAAAATTTCTGGAAAGTGGAGAAGGCATTTATGTCCTTAGCCATGGAACCAGCTCCTTATATAAATTGAATGAGCAATATGAGGAAGTGGAAAGGAAAGTGGTCGGCGTCAATCCTTTTGAAATGGCGAGCTTTAAAAAAGATGTGGTAGTAGCGGGATATGATAGTGATGAAATTTATGTGATGGATGCAAAGACAATAGATGTTAAACAAACGGTCAAAGTCGGCGAAGGTCCATTTCAATTGTTGTTGAGGGAGTAGATGACATGAATGTTTACACCATATTAGTCGTTGATGATGAAGAGGATATGCGGAATTTGGTTGAAATGTATCTACTTAACTCCGGATATCGATGTCTCCATGCTGCAAATGGAAAAGAAGCCATCAGCATGGTTGAAAAACAGGAAGTCGATTTAATCCTATTGGACATCATGATGCCAGGAGCGGACGGTTTCTCCGTTTGTGAAAAAATTCGTGAGAGTTGGGACATCCCCGTGATATTTGTCAGTGCAAAAGGGGAGGAATGGGATAAAGTGAAGGGGTTGAAGCTTGGAGGAGACGATTACATCGTTAAGCCCTTCAATCCAGGGGAATTGGTAGCAAGAGTTGAAGCCGTATTACGAAGGACAGGGAAATTATCCATCAACGAAGTAAACCAAACCTATGTCCGATTTGGAAAAATCAGCTTGAACATCTCGTCGAGGACAGTTTTGGTGGAAGGAACGCCAATCAACTTAACACTGAAAGAGTTCGAATTGCTTTTGTTCCTTATCCGTCATAAAGGACAGGCCCTCAGCCGGGAGCAGCTCCTTGAAAATATTTGGGGCGGGGAATATGAAGGTTCTTTACGTACGGTCGATACCCATGTCAAAACGCTGCGGATGAAGTTAAGGACGGCGGACTATATCCAAACGGTTTGGGGAATCGGTTATAAAATCGAGGAAAAGAAATGAACGATAAGTGGCAATCACTTACCTTCAAATTGTGGCTGACCATCATCACCGCCATCATCCTATCCGTACTGTTCGCCTACTCCCTTTCTCAATATTATTATAAAAACCTGTATGTAGAGAAGCTTAAAACGGATTTGGTCAATGAAGCCTCATTGCTTGGGGCGGATTATACGGGTGGCGAAATCAGTGATGACTTCAAGGAAAAAGTGGAATGGTTCAACAGTAAGAACGAAAGCGAGGTCTTTGTCGTCAACAGTCCAAGGGAATTGAGTGCCTGCCTGCCTTTTGAAATCAATTATGACACACTCATTTCCGAAGAAGAAAGGCAAATGCTCCTTGATGGACGAGCGGTCGAAAAAGAAGGGTATGAAAAAAGGTTTGGGAAGAACATCGTGGCGGCCATCATTCCTTTAATAGATGACGAAGACCGCCTTGAAGGAATCATATATACATATATACCAGTGGACTCGATTACGGACCTACTGAAGGAATTTGCCGCGAAATGGCTCTTGGCGATTTTGTTATTCCTTATAATCGCGATTTTTCTTACAACCAAATGGCTGAAAAAGCTGGTCAGTCCGATAAAGGAAATCGAGACTGCTGCCCATCGTGTCTCGGAAGGGGACTATGACATTCAGCTTCAGGTAAAGAGCCATGATGAAATTGGCAAGCTGGCACAAGCCTTTAATGATATGGCCAATTCCATCCATTTGGAGGAAGGAAGGAAAAAGGAGTTTCTTGAAAATGTCGCCCATGAGCTCAGGACGCCGCTTAGTTACGTCAAAGGGTATACGCACGCCATATTGGATGGAGTCGTGAAGAATGAAGAAGAGGAACGGAAATACCTTCAGCTCATTTCAAGGGAAGCACTTAGACTGCAGCGAATTGTAGGGGATTTGATGGATTTATCAAAGGTCGATGGCGACTCATTCGATTCAAGCAAAACCCCGATCGCTTTTGCCCAATTCATTGAAGATGTCCTGTCTAAATATGAACCGATCATAAAAGCGAAGCAATTGAATCTGGCATATGAGCTTGATCCAGATCCGATCTTATATGGGGATGAAGGAAGGATGGAGCAAATCCTGCATAACATTATCGACAATGCGGTTCAGTATACGAATCCAGGCGGCTCCATCCAAATCAGACTCGTTCAGTACAATGAGGAATGCGAGCTATCCATTTCAGACACAGGCATCGGAATTCCGAAAGCAGATCTGCCTTATATAATGAATCGTTTTTATCGGGTCAACAAAGCACGAAGCCGTTTTGATGGAGGGTCAGGGCTTGGGCTTTCCATCGTCAAAAAAATGGTGGAGTGGCAGCAAGGCAGGATCGAAATCCAAAGTAAGGAAAAAATCGGGACAAAGGTCAAGATCTGGCTTCCGACGATAAAAGAAGAATGAAAAAGGGGGATGATCAAGATGAAAAAAATCATGTTGTTTTGCACGATGCTCATTATCCTGGCCGGCTGTGGAAAGGAAGAGGAAATTCCAAAAATGTTAAATGTCGACTTGGCTGTCGATCCGATTCAAGGCCAGGTGAAGGAGCCTGTGAAGTTCCAGGCTAAAGTGACCTATGGGGATGATAAGGTGAAAGATGCGGATGATGTCAGTTTCGAAATTTGGTTGGCAAATAGCGCCGATCATGAAAAAATTGCAGCCAAACATATAGGTAATGGCATTTATGAAATCGTAAAGACCTTTGATGAAGAAGGCACCTATTATGTGTATGCCCACGTAACTGCGAGAGACTCGCACAACATGCCCAAGGAAGAATTCGTCATTGGCAAGCCAAGCCCTCCTGAACAAAATGACGGAAAAAAGGAAATGGACGAGATGGATGAAGAAGACATGAATTAAAATTGTGATTAATTTTTTGCCAAAAAGGCTTCGGAATCGTTTCCCGTCCGAAGTCTTTTCGATGTTTTGGAAATGGATCCTTCATGAAGACTCCCTGCTATTCCAAACGTCGTCCTCCAGGCAAACCAAAACTCTTTGCGGAGTGAATCTTTAATCTGAAACCAAAGGGTACACCAAAGATAAATGAAATAAAAAACTAATGCTGATGTCATGCATAATTGTTGTTAGCAAACAATCAAAATTGAACGTTCCTGTGCATTTGGGGAAGTGGAATCGAAAAATTTGTAACATAACAGTAATGAAAGTCATACTAATCTGCTTGAAAATGATATGTCAATTAAAAGTTATTAGTATTGAATGGAAATGGTTTTATGTAACTACCATTGACAAGGAATGTCTGGAAAAATATGAGTATATGAACTGCTAATCAAAACATGAATAGATTAAGCTTTTTCGCTTGCTTACACGAAACTGCGGATAAAATTATTTTCTCGTTCGTAACTTGTAAATTTGATGGAAATTCATGGTGCATATATTACAAAAAATGCATGTTATGATAATTCCAGAAGCAAGAACAACAAAAAAACGAACATCACAGGAGGAAATACGAATGAAAAAGAAAATGATCATGTCAGCAGCAGCGGCTGCAGCAATTATATTCACAGGAGTAGGAGCTAACCAAGCGGAAGCAGCTAACTGTGATACTGTTAAACAAGTAACGTATAAATCAATGAGTCAAGAAGACATGCAAAAAGTCTTGAACCAATATCTAGCTAAATATAATATCACTCTACCTGCAGCACAAGCACAAGCACAACAAAAGCCAGTAGAAAAGCCAGTACAAAAACCAGTACAAAAGCCAGTTCAAAATGGAACGGTAAACCAAGCAAAACCAGAAGTAAAACCAGAGGCACCTGAAGTAAAACCAGAAAAACCTACTAATGAAAAAACTGAGACAAACTCAGAATTAAGCGCTTTTGAACAACAAGTTGTTAAATTAACGAATGCAGAGCGCGCGAAACAAGGATTGGCTGCTCTTAAAGTTGACAAAGAGTTGAGCAAAGTTGCTCGTATCAAGTCCCAAGATATGAAAGATAATAATTACTTTGATCACAATAGCCCAACTTATGGCTCACCATTTGATATGATGAAAAAATTCGGAATTAGCTATTCATCAGCTGGTGAAAACATCGCACAAGGTCAACAAACACCTGAAGAAGTGGTACAAGCCTGGATGAACAGCCAAGGTCACCGTGAAAATATCATGAACTCCAGCTTCACTCACATCGGAGTAGGCTACGTGGAATCTGGTAACTACTGGACTCAACAATTCATCGGAAAATAATAGATTGATCGTTTAATATAAGAGCACACCCCATTGAAATGGGGTGTGCTTTTTTTGAATTTAATCGTAAAAACCTGGTTCATTGCGATCGCTTTTAAACAAGATGGCTCGAAAGCGCGGGAACCGCACCCACTCCTAAGTGTGCTCCCAAATCAAATCTCGGATACATCGATTTCGGAATACTGGGTATTGAAGCTTTTCTGAAGGCGTATTTCCAATGTCGATTCTTTAAATTGGGCGGATGCCCCTTTTTTCTTCACAGGCGCTGGCAGCGTGATGACGTGACGATCGGAGGCTTCTGGAATCCCCTCGATGATCGATTGAGTAGAGGTATGATAAAGCTTCATCTTCTTAAGCCAAGAATCATCAACGATTGGAATTCTTACAAACACATATAAATGGGTTTCGAATACATCGGCTTGCATCGGATGCTCCGTTCGGTCAGATTCTTTTTTTGTACCAAATTCATTATTGTTCATCATGCCCTGCATATTATCAGGAATGACTTGTGAAAATACTTTCTCGATGAACGATTGTACATCACTTTGCTGCATATTTTTCATGAAATCCTTTTGGTTCGGGTTATTTTTAAAAGAAAAAAGTGAATTCCAGGGAAACATTTCGGATTCCTCTCTCCTGCTTATGGACTTACAGGTTTATTTATTGCATTTTATGCAGGCTAAAGCCTAGGGGTTCGTTGAAATAATTACTAAATTATAGAAAATGGGCAAAACTTATGTATAATTAAGTAAAATCCTTTAGATAAAGAGGGATGGCCTGTGGAGGAAAAAGTGGCTCTTATTACTGGAGGCGCAACTGGAATCGGCAAAAGGGTGGCATTATCATTAGCGGAACAAGGAATGGCCATCATCATCACGTTTCGAAAAAGCAGCAAGGAAGCTTTAGCCTTGGTGGATGAATTACGCAAAAAAGAAATAAAGGCACTCGCTATACAAGGTGATGCCGCAAGGGAGGAAGATTGCCGTCACATCATGGATAAGGTGCTTGCCACCTTTGGCCATGTTGATGTTTTCGTCCATAATGCAGGGCCGTATATGCATGATCGTAAAACGATGAATGAATATAGCAGTGATGAATGGAAATATATCATGGACGGTAATTTAAATGGCTTTTTCTATTTTGCGAAGGGGCTTATTCCACAAATGCGCAGAAGAAGCTGGGGAAGAGTCATTACGCTTGGATTTGAACGATGTGAAACCGCACCGGGATGGATTTATCGTTCAGCATTTGCTGCTGCAAAGAGTGGATTGACCTCTTTAACGAGAACATTGGCTGCGGAAGAAGCCGCGTATGGCATAACCGTGAATATGGTCTGTCCAGGCGACATCATCGGTGAATGGAAGGAACAGGAAATCCAGGTCGCGAAAGAAGAAAAGGATGGTACGGTACCAATCGGCAGACCGGGTACAGGGGAGGATATAGCGAGAGTCATCTCGTTCCTATGTGATGAAAAATCGGATTTCATTACAGGCAGCATCATACCGGTCACGGGCGGGAAGGATGTCCTTGGGAAAAGATCTTCTGTTTGAAAAAAAGTGAGGCCGGTATCCCAGCCTCACGCATCTTCACGCCAATTTCTTATATTTTACTTGCTGGATGAACCTTAAACGGGCGGCTAATCCGATCGCACCCAGAGCCAAACCGGATATTAAGCCGATCCAGTATCCAAAGGCGCCCATATTCGTATAATTGGCAAAGAAATAGCCGATCGGAAGCCCGAGAATCCAATAAGATACAAGCGACATCGCAAAGGTGACATTCACATCCTTGTATCCACGCAATATGCCTTGAATTGGTGCCTGGAGGGCATCTGATATTTGAAAGAAGATGGCGTATATCAAGAAATGAGATGTCAGCATCATGACCGCATGATCTTTTGTATAAGCTGAAGCGACAGGTTCTCGGAATAAAAATAGGATTGCTGATAAGACGAGTGACATCATCAATGCGAGCGTAATACCGATTAAACTATACTCCCTGGCATCTTTATAGCGGGCCGCTCCAATTTCAAAGCCGATCACGATCGTTAATGCCATGGACATGCTGAGCGGCATCATATAGAGCAGGGACGCAAAGTTCATGGCAATTTGGTGAGAGGCTATTGTCACCGTATCGTACTTACTCATCAATAGAGTAACTGCCGAGAATATGCTTGTTTCAAAAAAGATGGCTAACCCAATCGGGACCCCAATCGATAATAAGGCGCGCCATTCTTTCAAGGAAACCTGGAAGAATTCACGAAAAACATCATAAGTAGAAAACGGGTTGATCTTCATCACAACGAGGATTGCAACAATGGCAATGATCCAATAAGTAATGGCGGTGGCATAACCGGATCCGACGCCGCCAAGCTCGGGGAAGCCAAATTTTCCGTATATGAACAGATAATTGAATATGACGTTTATCGGAAGTGCACCCAACGTGATCATCATGGAAATCCTGGTCTGTCCCAACGCATCTATGAAGGCCCTCAATGCGTTATAAACGAATAGAGGAATGATCCCGAGGGAAAGGGCAATTAAATAATCATGGGCTACCTGGTGAACATCATCATCAAGATTCATCGCATTCAGAATGGGGTTCAAAGAAAACGCCCCTGCAATTAAGATGACCAAGGACAAAGCGATGGCTAAATAGACGGCCTGCATGACAGAATAGGAAACAGATTTAAACTTCCTGGAACCTATAAGCTGTGAAACGACAGGCGTCAAAGCGATCAAAATCCCGCTCAGCCCCGTATATACGGGGGTCCAAAGCGAACTGCCGATCGACACACCGGCTACGTCCTGTGTACTGTACTGCCCAGACATCATCACATCGAAAAATGTCATGGCGTATAAGCCGAGCTGGGTGACCAGGATGGGAATTAAAATATAAAATAACAGGCGGATCTTTTGTGATTTCGTATAAGTCTGATTCATCGACGTACCTCTATATCTTAATTTGTAATTGTAAACACAATGAAAAAATTATATCACATAATGGTGCGATGTTTTTAAGTTTATTTGGCAAGTCTCTGAATGTAGACAATTCGATTTTAGTTTTATAAAATCTGACCGTTCCCTTCCACTGTGCGTGAGAATAAAGACTAAATTCGCTTGCTCCCAGTTTGATGATTTGTATGGTGAACGTTTCGTTTCACTGCGAGTACTCGCTTTCCGCGGGCGGTCCGTGAGCCTCCTCGGCCTTTAGCCTGCGGTGTCTCACGTAGACACGCATTTCCCCAGGAGTCCTGTATCTTCAAGAATGACTAGGTAATATAATGACTAGTTTAAAAGATTATCTATGCGAAGTAAAAGAGGGGAAAAGTGTGTACCACTCATTCATATCCAGTAGTCAAAAGGCCAAAAGGTTTCGGAGGTCTAATTCCGAAACCTTTTGGCCTACTAGCTAGCGAATAAAGGGCAAGTTATTTGTCAGTCGCGCATCGATTCAAATTCGTTCATTGCTTCCACATTCGAGTCTTTTTGGAGAATGAAGGCTTGGGAAGGAATGGCGATTTGAACTTCTTCCCGTTCAAGTATTTCCATTATTTTAAAGTTCACTTCTTCCTTGATGGCTAAATATCCTGCAAAGTCAGTTGCATTCGTGAAGAAGTAAAGATAGAGGTTGAAACCGGAATGACTAAATTCATCAAATTTGACGAGAATCGTTTCAGGGTGCACCTCGTTATGTTCAATCAGCATGGTCTCGATGTCTTTAATGACGTTTTCGAGCTTTTCCTTAGGTGTTGTAAAGTTCACACCCAAATGGAATGCAATTTGGCGTTTCCCCATCTTGGACCAGTTGATGATCGGTTCATTCGAGAGAGTTGCATTCGGTACGGTAACGAGTGCCTGTGCGAATGTCCGCACCTTTGTGCTTCGGAACGTGATGTCTTCAATCGTTCCCTCAACACTTGGGGTTTTGATCCAATCACCAATGGTGAATGGCTTCTCGGTAACGATGACGATTCCACCGAAGAAGTTGCTGACTGTATCCTTGGCGGCAAGGGCGAAAGCTAATCCTCCCAAGCCAAGTCCGGCGACAAATCCATCGACATTGAATCCCCATTCTTCCGCAATGATGGATGCACCAAAAGCGAGGATGATCAATTTGATGATTTTTGTGAAAAACGGCAGTACGATTTGATCAACTTCGAGACCGAACTTACTTACAAGCTTCGGGAATAAAATGGTCAAGATCGAACTGATATTAAAAATCGTCCAAAAGAATAGGAAAACAAAAAACGACCTGTATATTTTCGATTTTAATTCATCCGAAGGTGAGTCAATCGGAAAATAGTGCAAGGAAATGATGACACCGATTAAAACGATAAGCCATCTTACCGGCCGTTCCAAAGCGAGCATCAAATTGGCGGCAAATTCAATTTTTCGTTTTTCGGCAATCCGAAGAAAGAATTTGAATATATATGTAGTGAATACTTTTCGAAGCAAAAGGAAGATCAGGAAAATGCCGATGGCAATTCCTAGTTGGGTCCAGGCCTCGATTTTATCGAATTGATGCAGTGATTCAGAAACTTCTTGCAATGTATTACTCCTCCAATGTATCTTGTAGTATTGTAGAATACTAAGATTATAATATATCCATGCTGAAAAAGGAAAAATTATCGATGATTGAGGGAAGTGTGAACTAGATAAATACTTTTTCGAGTTATGAATGGCACGGATATATGGTAATATGGATGCAAAGTGATTTTTTAAGTTTGGAAGGTGGAAAAATTGACTAAGAAAATAGTATTTACCGGTGGCGGTTCTGCCGGCCATGTATCAGTTAATGCAGCAATCATCCCGGAATTTCTCAAGCAGGAGTGGGATGTTACTTATATTGGATCAAAAAAAGGGATAGAAAAAAATATTATTGAAAAGGAATTTCCCGAGGTTCGTTATGAAACGATTTCCGTTGGGAAATTCCGCCGTTATCTTTCCATTGAAAATATGAAAGATCCGTTCAGGGTCATAAAAGGGATTTTTGATGCACGAAAAATTTTAAAAAAGGAAAAGCCCGATTTCATTTTCTCTAAAGGCGGATTCGTTTCCGTTCCCGTTGTTCTGGCAGGAAGGATGCTGAGGATTCCGATTGCCATACATGAATCGGATTACACACCTGGCCTTGCAAATAAAATTGCCATGCCACTCGCATCAAAAATATTCACGACCTTCCAGGAAACGGAAAAAGGGCTTCCGAAAGATAAGGCGATGTACCTGGGTGCCGTATTGCGGGATGGGATTTTCAAGGGGAATGCTTCTGCAGGCAAGTCTTTCTGCGGGTTTACAAGTAGAAAACCGGTGCTGCTTGTCATGGGCGGCAGCCTTGGGGCCGTAAAAATCAATAACTTGATCACAGATAATCTCGATACTTTATTAAAGGATTACCAAATCATTCACATTTGTGGAAAAGGGCATGTGAAAACGGAATTGAAACAACCGGGATACGCCCCTTTCGAATTCGTGCATGAAGAATTATTCGATCTTTTGGCGGCAGCTGATGTCGTCGTATCTAGGGCTGGCTCCAATTCAATCTTTGAGTTCCTTGGTTTGCAAAAGCCGATGTTGCTTATTCCCCTAAGTGCAAATGCTTCACGTGGAGATCAAATCCTGAATGCATCCAGCTTTGAAAAGCAGGGATTTTGTAAGGTTCTTCAAGAAGAAGAGTTGAATGATCGGGTTTTCAAAGACACATTGGCAGGCTTGGTCGATCAATCCGATGTATATCAGGAGAAAATGCGTCAAAAACGACCATTCAAAACTGCCGTGGAAATGTATGAATTATTACTTGAAGTCATGACTGCAAAAAAATAAGTATCAATCCCCTCCTAAAAGCATATCTATTTCATGAACAGAGGAGGGGGCAGTATGGCTTATGAATATTCCAAGGGGTGGTTCATCCAGCAATTAAAAGCCGGAGGAATCAGTTATCACCCAATCGAGAAGAAAAAGCTCGAGCTTTATAAAACCCATATTTTAAGGCGTTTATACGAAGACTTGAAAAAGGATCAAAAATAAAAATAACCGCAACGTCATTGGCGTTGCGGTTATTTTTCATTCATAGGAAATGGCTGATGACAGGAAAGAAGCAGGAAATCAGGATACCTGCAATCGCCATGGCCGCACCAGCGACAGCTCCGGTAAACTCGCTCTCCTGGGCCGCTTGAGCCGTCCCAAGACCATGAGCGATGGTACCATATGCGATCCCGCGGGCAAAGGGCATCGTAATATTCAATTTATCCATCATTTTGGGAGCGATCATCGTTCCCAGCACACCGGTCAAAATGACGAAGGCTGCCGAAATATTGGAATCACCGCCATAAAGCTCGGTAATTCCCACCGCGATTGGCACGGTAATCGACTTAACCGCCAAGCCTTGAAGGATGAATTGCGGCAGTGAAAAGGCTTGTGCAATGGTGAAGGCGATGGTCAAGGTGACCATGAGGCCTAATATCATGCCGCTTATCGCCGGTATCGCATATTTAACGATGATTTTCCTATTTTTATATAGCGGCACAGCCAAGGCAACGGTAGCAGGGCCAAGGAAATAGGAGATGATATTTTTTGCCGGTGAATAATCATCAAAATCCAATCCGCTTGCCAGTAAGATGAGAATGATGGTGACTGTACTGAAAAACACAGGTGTGGTAAAAGGTGTTGGGTGTTTGGCATATATTTTCCGTCCGATATAATAAGCAAGGATGGTTAGCAAGATGCTATAAGGAGTGATTAGCGCTGTCATGCTGGTTGACCTCTCCTTTATGAGATAATTTCTGAACGGTCCATGCTGACACGATGAATCCGAAAATCAAGCTGGCTCCAAGGGTAAACGCCAAAGGCAAACCATATTCAATGAATAGCCATCCCATGGTCATTAAACTGATGGAAATGGGAATAAAGAAAAAGGCGAGGTGCTTCACTAAGAATCCTGATGCCTGTTCAATCCATTCGACCTTTAAAACCTTCGTTTGTAATAAAATGAATAATAAAATCATGCCGATGACATTGCCTGGAATGGGTAAATGAAATAAGTCAGCCAAATAATAGCCGAGCTTGCAAATGACGAGCAGCAAAATAAGCTGTACGATAAAAGCCAATAATTTTTTCATGATTAAATCCTTTCGATGACGCTTTGAATATTGTGCTGAATTGGTCAATTGTATCCATTATAAAAAAATAACCTTAAAAAGAATAGGGAATTGCAACAATCTTTTCGGCGCATCCCTTGAAAACGGGAAAAAGAGCTATCCAATTTTGGAAGCTCCCGTCCTATATATGAAAAGATAAGCAAATTTTTATGCTTCGAGTAATTGCTGTTCGTCATCATCATGCTGCCTAAGGATATGAAGGGTATATAAATCTTTAGGAATTTCAAACAAGTCGAAGATATCTCCTTCATGATTGATCTGTTCATAAAGTGATTTTCTTGTATCATTGGCATTGACGGCATAGGGAAGTTTTTCCGCGGCTTTAATCGAACGGATATTTTTTTTGCGAATTCGCATGAACACCGTTTCCAGGCCGAGCTCGAAGAAAAGCTCTTTGAAGAAGGCATCTTTAGCGATGGCATTGTACCCTTTTCCATGATAAGACTTTCCAAGCCAAGTGCCTAAGAAACCTGCACCATTTTCAATATCGTACAAGGAAATGCAGCCGATTGGATTTTCCCATTCGTCAAGGATTGTTCGTGAAATCAATTCGCCAGCTTCTTCTGCCTCGATCGTTTGCTTAGTAATGAAAACATATTCTTCATATGAATCTACTTTATGGCGCACGAAAGGGAAGACATCTGGATGCGTCATTTGTTCATAAAGAGAAAAACAATCTGTGAAATCTCTCTTTTTTAACATTTCCGTCCCTCCGTTTGAGGGCAGTTTTTATGCGTAGTCGCTGCCCACCCTCGAAATTTTTTAAGTCGTTCATCAAAAAATTTCGGGGTGGGAATCGAACCCACTAGAACCGGAAACCGGTGGCGCACCATTTGCCTTCCCTATTTTTATTGTCAGAAATTATATGAATCTAAAGAAGCTTACGAAGGTATAATACTAAAAAAAAATCGGTTTGGGAATAGGTTTTTTGCCTTTTTTTTTCGTCAAATTCCAACTTTTTTTTGCCGCTTAAGAATGGCAGGCAAACGCCTGCATTTATCCCTTGAAAAAGTGGTTTTTCGCCCTGCTTTCACTCCTTAAAACGTTCCAGTATACTGCATGAACAAAACGATCGCTCCAAGGGCCCAAACGTAAATGGAGAATATTTTAAGGGACCGTTTTTTTAGGAAGTCAATCATCCATACCACGGCAATATACCCGAAGATGGCTGCAGCAAGGGTTCCGACAAAAAGGGCAGCAAGGGGGAGCCGTTCAACCTCCCCGGTAAAGATCGGCTTCATCTGAAATACAATGCCGCCGGTGATGGCTGGGATCGAAAGCAAGAAGGAAAAGTAGGCGGCGGTGGCCCTATCCAGTTTGCAGAATAGTCCAGCAGCGATCGTAAGGCCTGAACGCGAAAGTGCAGGCATGATGGCTGCAGCCTGGAAGGTTCCGATGATCAAGGCATCTTTCACGGAAATTTCATTCAGGGATTTCCCCCCTTTTTGGATTCCATCCGCTACCCATAAAATCAATCCTGTCGCTAAAAACTCCCAGCCGATGGTCACACCGGTTTTCGAAAGGCCATCAAACCAATCACTGAGTAAAAGGCCAGCAATCACTGCAGGGACTGTCCCGGCAATGAGGACCAAGGTCAGTTTGGAAAAAGGTTTTTTCAAAATGGAAAGGATGTCATTCTTATATACGACCAATAATGCCAGCAACGTTCCGATATGCAGCATGGTATCCAGAAAAATGCCTGCTTGATCAAGATGGAATAAATGTCTACCCAAATATAAATGTCCGGTGCTTGAAATAGGTAAAAACTCCGTCAGGCCTTGTATGACCCCAAGGATGAAGGCCTGGAATTCATTTAGCAAAAAAACATCACCCCTTTCTGATGTTATCGGACAATCCATTATTTTATCTGTATGCACCAGCTGGTAGAACATGTCCAGATATTTCGTCAGCGTGGTTCTTAAAAAATGGGTTTTCTCCTTCATTTTTTTCGAATAAAATGAAAAGAAAATGAAACCATTCCTCATTTGATTCGTAATTTATTTATATAGGAGAGGAGGGGAAGACACTATGCCTACTAAAGATGAAAGAGTGTTTGCTGCCCTTATATATGTAATCAGCTTTTTCACAGCATTTATCGGTCCATTAGTGATTTGGTTATTGAAGAAGGACTCATCACCATTTGTGGATTATCATGGAAGGGAGTACTTGAATTTTTTCATTACCTACACCGTTTATTCAATCGTTGCTGGGATCCTGACGATAGTCTTGGTCGGATTCTTGCTATTGCCGGTTATCGGCATCGCGTTAATCATTTTCACGATCATCGCTGCCATCAGGGCCTATGAAGGAGCGGATTACCGGTTCCCGCTGATTTTTAGGATTTTATAGGATGAGCAAGAAGGATTCCGTCCATAACGGAATCCTTCTTTTCCTTATCGAGGATAAGCTGAATAAAAAGGAAATTCATGATATGAAAGCGAATTAAAAGAAAGTAAGGGTATGGGTGGCTGGCAGCTTGGAATATAACTGGAACCAGTTAGGCGGTGAAACGTTCTTAGTTAGGAGTGAGAAGCTGAATCGACTATGAATATACGTGAATATTATCAAAAGATGAGCAATTCCAATTTTCATGCTTCATGGATATCTCTCGGATTGGCTGTTATTTTTTTCATTGGCCATGTTATCAGCCTGATTCCTGGACATATAATCTTGATCACGGCCCCTTTCATTTTTTTTAGCATCGGTTTATATATCAGCCATCGAATATATGAAAGTCGAATCAAGGGGCTGCCCCATGATTTATTTGGGAAGAACCCTGGATTGATGCAAGCCGAACATATTTTGCTGACGTTCTTGCCGGCACCGACTTTACGGCTGCTTCTATTTGCACCAGATGGTTCCCTAATGGGGGAAATCCGGGATAGGAATATGAAGTGGTTCATGTGGATGATCCCTAATTTCTTGTCGATGCTCTTGGCCAAGCAATACGAATTGGTCAATCATGAGGGACATGTACGTGCGGAGTACCACATCAAAAAAGGGTTATTCAACGAAATGTCGATCATGGATGAAAAAGGGCGTCTCATTGGTTCCTATCTAGAAAAAAGCAGCTTTGTGAAAATCGAGGGAATGATATATAAGGGGGATGGCACGGAATGGATGCCGATTCACATGCCTGGAAGTTTAAATACATTTGAAATTGTGACAAAAGATGGGCAAAAAATCGTTTCCTACCAACAAGGTTGGATGCCTGTTGAGTGGGAAAGGCGTTTCAAGACGAATACACCCATCCTTACCTTTTCAGGTAATGTTGAAGAAGTTCCTAGATTCATCATCTTCGGGTTTTGTGCCGCCGCCTTGAATCATCGTTCAAATTGACTGCGACGATCTTTAGTAAATCCATTGAATATTTGATATAATCATAGAGAAATGCTAAGAATAATTACATAAAAAGGATGGTATAAAATTATGAGCTTGCTTAATGAGATTCTTGATTACAATGAACAATTTGTAGAAAAAGGGGAATATGTGAAATATAAAACCGATAAGTTCCCTGAAAAACGAATGGTCATCATAAGTTGTATGGATACAAGGCTCGTCGAGCTATTGCCAAAATCGATGAATGTGAAAAATGGTGATGTGAAAATATTGAAGACTGCAGGGGCGATCGTCTCCCACCCATTTGGCAGTGTGATGCGGAGTATCCTGGTTGCCATTTATGAGCTAAAGGCGGATGAAGTATTGGTGATACCTCACCATGATTGTGGGATGGCTTCCGTCGATGCGGATTCTGTCGTCGAAAAGATGGTCGAACGTGATATTCCGAAAAACACCATTGATACCCTTGGAGCTGCTGGAATCGATATCCGCACCTGGCTTCGCGGATTTGATGATGTTTATGAAAGCTGTAAAAACAGCGTGGAAATTATAAAAAGCCATCCTTTAATCCCTAAAAACATACCTGTACACGGACTCATCATCTCACCTGACACCGGGAAGCTGGAAGTGGTAGTCGATGGGTATGCAGCGGTAGAAGAAAAGTAATGAAGTGTTTTGTAACTGCCGGAATTAATTCCGGCAGTTTTCTTTATTTTTAACAATTCTATTTATTTTTTTTCGTAATTTTGATAAAATCGCCAAGTGTAGTTTGTCACTTAAACAAACGGGTGGGCGAGGGACAATTCAATAAGGATACAACATGAAGAAATTTAACTTGGAAGCCCTTTTTCATTTTTCCAACCATGGAACGAATGGAAAACGAGAAATCCTGGCCGGATTGGTCGGCTATTTCACGATCGTATATATCCTCATCGTGAATTCCCTGATATTATCGGAAGCGGGCATACCGATTAATGGTGCGGTTATTGCAACCATCCTTTTGTCCGCCGTAAGCTGCATCATGATAGGGATTTGGGCGAATGTCCCGATCCTCCTCGTTCCTGGAATGGGCGTGAATGCACTATTTGCTTATACGATGGTACAGGGAATGGGATTATCCTGGCAATCAGCGCTTGGAGCTGTATTCATCTCGGGAGTCATTTTTGTGATCATTGCCTTTACGAAATACTCCAGATTAATCAGCGATGCCATTCCTAGTTCGCTGAAAGATGCCATCACAGTTGGCCTCGGCTTATTCTTGATGCTGATTGGACTTGAAAAGGGCGGGATCATCACGCAAGGTTCAACCTCCATCATCGCACTGGGAGATTTAAGCGACCCAGCAGTATGTGCGACGGTGCTGACCTTTTTACTGGCGATTACGCTTTTCATCAAGAATGTCCCTGGAAATTTCATGATCACTATCCTGGCAGGCAGTTTTATTGCCTTCTTGTGCGGAACGATGCAATTATCGGATATCCATTTTTCAAGTATGGATGCAGCTTCATATAGCGATCTTTTCTTTTCATTTTCGTTCATGGAAGTGGACCGGATTGAGTTTTGGATAGGTGTCTTTGCGATGACGATGGTTCTTGTCTTTGAAAATATCGGTCTCGTACACGGACATGTAGACAGTATCAACCGCCAGGATGCTTATAAAAAGTCGCTAAAGGCGACAAGTGTTTCCGTTCTGTTATCAGGTGTTTTCGGTTCAAGTCCTACCGTTGCAACTGTAGAAACGGCAGCTGGAATTGCCTCAGGAGGCAGGACCGGATTTGCCTCTGTCGTGACAGGCTTGCTTTTCATCCTTTCATTGCTATTTATCCCAGTGATAAAAGTGATTCCGGATAGTGCCATAGCGCCGATTTTAATCATAATCGGCATTTTGATGCTAGGAAACATCAAAAGATTGGATTTCAGCGATCTTACCGAGAGTGTACCTGCAATCATGATCATTACGATCATTCCATTTACGTACAGTATTGCTGATGGAATGGCATTCGGCTTCATTCTTTATCCATTCTTGAAGCTTGTAACCGGAAAAGCGAGAGAAGTTTCAGCCCCGATGTATGTTAGTGCGGCACTGTTTATCGTATATTTCATCATCGGTTTGATCGGTTAATACTTTTGGAAGAGCGGTGTGAAAGGGGGATTCCTCCTTCCAGCCGCTCTTCCTTGCATAGTACATAACATTGAAGGATTGCCTTTATTTACTTTTCACGATGACACATCTATTGTGAAAATGCTATGATATAGAATATTAAAAAAATGATAAAGACATGCATATTTAAGGAAGTGACAGGATGATTATTGAAGGGTTAAAAAGCCATGGCTCAGGAAATGATTTCTTAATCATTGATGAATTGACCACGAACTTGACGTTTACTGAACAAGAAAGAGAAAACTTTGCGAAGGCTCTTTGCGATAGGGGAAGACTTGGAGCGGACGGCATTTTGTTTGTGATGAAAAGTGAACAGGCTGATTGCCGGATGCGGGTCTTTAATGCCGACGGATCGGAAGCATCGATGTGCGGTAATGGGCTTCGTTGTGTGGCCAGATATGCAAATGATGTGTTAGGGCTCGACAAAATGACAGTCGAAACGATGAAAGCAAACCTACTCGTTGAAAAAACGGACGATATTTATCAGGGAATCCCCACGTTCAAGGTGGAAATTTCCCCCGTCAGCTTCAATGTGAAGGATCTGCCGCTTATCATTGAAAAAGAAACGCTAAAAAACGAACCATTGCCAGAGCTTCATTCATCGCTATTGTTTTCGGCATTGGCAGTTCCCAATCCACATCTAATTACCCTCGTGGATAAGGCAATTTTACAAAGCGAACTGCAAGCGGACCTTTCCGCCAAAGTGAATCGACCGAATCCGCTTTTCCCTGACGGCGTCAATGTCAGTTTTGTCAAGGAACTCGAACCGGGCCGCATTTACGTACGGACCTTTGAACGGGGAGTAGGCTTCACAAATGCTTGCGGAACGGCGATGTCGGCTTCCAGTCTAATAACCTGCTCTGTTGGATTGAATGAACTGGAGCGTGAAATCTCTGTCTACAACAACGGCGGCAAGGTTAAATGCGTCGTCCACCGTAATAAAGAAAACCAAACCTATACCATAGACTTAATCGGGAACGCAACCTATGAATACAAAATTTCACTTGACATAGACAAAAATCTTCCCGAACAATTCGAAATACTCGAAAAACAAGAATTTGAAGAAGAAGCAAGCCTGTATGCCAAACTGCAAGATGAAGTACAAACATACTTGCAATCTGCATTATAAAGATAAAAAAGAGGTGTGCGGCAATCGATGCCGCACACCTCTTTGTACCGGTATTGAACAAGCAGTTTTTTAGGAGGATGACTCAAAAAAGTGCGGTATTCGCCAGAACGCACCACGAATCTTGAGAAAAATACGCAATTGAAGAGCGAACGCCGCAAAGTGGAGAGCACATCCCGTTTCGCGAGTATATCGTCTAAATTCGCGAGTAAAGCAGCCAACCTCGCGAGTAATCCCTCCGCATCATAGGACTACGTAAATGCTAACAATCCAGGATCAGTCTTTTTTTTGCATAAGAAAGGACAATACATCTTGGAAGGCGGCTTCGTTATCGATCTGGCGATATTCTCTGAATGCACAGCCGTCCCTTTTGATGCGGGTCGGGACGGTTAGGATGGTAAAGTCCTTTAGCTGGAGGTCTTCGTTCACTTCCTCCCAAAATAAAGGGGCAGCAATGCCTGCGAAATCATTCCCTCGGGGGGAATAAGGCACAATGATGGTTTTTCCTTCACCATGCTGAACAAAGTCCAGGTAAAGTCGATTATGCCGGTTCACCTTCATTCTTTCCATCGTAAAATCAGTAGGGTATGAACTTATTAAGTAATGGCCTAGAAAATCAGTGAATATGCGTGTCTCTTGATAAGTGAAGCGGTCTTCAGGCAGTGGGATGTGAATTTGGAGTCCTTTGTTGCCGGATGTCTTCACGAAAGCTTCAATCCGTAATGAGTCCATCACTTTTTTTATTTCTTGGGCAGCCTTTATGGCAAGTGAGAAGTGTTCGATTGAAGGAGGATCCAAGTCCAAGACGATTTCATCCGGTTTTGTTTTTCCCGCTTTTTGAAACGGAGCATGGAATTCCAATGCGAGTTGGTTACCAAACCAAAGAAGTGTTTCAACATCATTGCATAGCATATATTCAATATCCTCTTCCTTGAACGTTTTAATAAAACCGGGCGCATAGTCAGGCTTGTTTTTCTGGTAAAACCTCTCCTTATCCAGTGTGCCATGTGGATATCTAATCGTTGTTAATAATTTATCCTTCAAGAAAGGTAAGAAGAAAGCGGAAAGTTCGCGCAAATATTGAAGGTATTCAACTTTAATTACATCTTTCCCGGCTGTTGTCCATAGTGGTTTATCGCGGGAGGTTATTTGAACGGTTTCTGGAAATGTATATTGACTGATTATAAATTTCTCCCATGTACATTCTTTTGGAGTTAAGTGCAAAAGCCACTGGGAAAACTGGGGCTCGCGCAATTCATTTTCTTCATAAACGTGTAAGCATTGGACTTGGATGCATATGGAGGGTTGGATATAAAAGAATTGACCGTCCTCTCCTGAAGCATTTTGCTTAATTAAATCATGGAGAATTTTTTTATCTTGGCCACTCAGACCATTTTTTACACTGCCGATTTTCGTTACGTCACCTTCCTTGAAGACCCCAAGGGAAACGTATCCGTTTTCTTTATGCAATGCTGTGATGAAGCAGGAAATGGTCTTCCAATTCTTGACTTTAATCCAAGCATTGGTGCGCTTACCTTCTTGCCAGGTTCCTCGACTTTCCTTTGCCACCATTCCCTCACCATCCAAAAGGATTACTTCATTCAATGCAATATCCAAACAATCGAAGCTCTCGATTATTTGCACTAATGCTTTATTGGTGGGATCAGGAGGACTAGGAAGGCCGAGTTTTCCCCCCATATCGACCATCAAACTTCTTCGCGTGTTCAATGATTGACCTCTAATATCCTTGCCCTTGATGCGCAGCAAATCGAACGCAATGAACCGGCATGGGGAGAATTGCGCATTTTTAGAAATCATGGATTGGTTACGAAGCCGGCCGCGCCATTGGATTTGAAAAAAGTCTGCTTTTGCTTGATTCGTTAGCCAGACCAATTCACCATCCAGCTGTAACGGAAGATATGGTTCAAGATCTATTTCTTCAATGAAGGCTATGACTTCCGGGAATAAAGAGGATAGTTCCTTTTCATTTCGACTCTTGATGCTGATTGAATCAGAGTCAATCTCTAAAATGGCCCTAAAACCGTCATACTTGACTTCATAACGCCAATCCTTGGAACTGGGGGCCTCTGGGTAATAAGTAGGCAGCATTGGTTTCATATTATAAAACACCTTCCGAAAATAAATGATTAACATTATTTTGCCAAAAAAACAAAAGCTTAGAGTTGGCAAATTTTTTTTCGGTTTAATTTTAAGAAAAGGGAATAATAATAGTGTTCTTAAATATAAAACACTAATGAGGTGACCCATATGCATACAATGTGGAAGGGGAGCATATCATTTGGTTTGGTGAACATTCCGATAAAACTACATGCGGCCACGGAGGACAAGGACATTTCTTTACGGACGCTGCATAAGGAATGTCATTCACCGATCAAATATGAAAAAGTTTGTCCGGTCTGCCAGAAAGAAGTGGGTAAAGATGATATTGTTCGCGCTTTTGAATATACAAAAGGAAAATTCGTCGTTTTGGAGGACCATGAACTTGAACAGCTAAAAAAACAAAATGAAGAAAGGGCCGTCGAAATTGTAGATTTTGTTAAAATAGAGGAAATTGATCCAATCTATTTTAACCGAAGTTATTATATGTCTCCCAATGATGGAGGGATAAAGGCATATTCCCTTTTAAGGCAGGCGCTTAAGGAGTCCAATAAGGTAGGTATCGCGAAAATCATCATTCGCTCAAAAGAACAAATGGCAGTCATTCGAGTCGTTGAAAACACGCTTGTGATGGAAACGATACATTATCCGGATGAAGTCCGCTCAGCAGCGGATGTTCCGAACATCCCTGCAAATGACACAATCGTAAAAAAAGAAATCGATACAGCCGTACTTTTGATTGATCAATTAACGTCGACTTTCGAACCAACCAAATACACGGATGATTATCGAACCGCTTTACTCGAACTGATCGAGTCGAAGAAGACGGGAGAGAAGACGGTTGCAGCCAAAACTAAGGAACCGGTGGCAAACAATGTAACCGACTTAATGGAGGCGCTGCAAGCTTCTATTGATCGAACGAAGCATGATGAACCGGAAAAGAAAAGAACCACTCGTAAGAAGGCGGCAACGAAAAAAAAGAAACAAGCATAATATATGATGGCCAAACGGAGCAGGAATGCGTCGCTTGGCTTTTTCCGTTTAAATAAGCGAAAAAGTATGGAGCACAAAAAAAATCGCTCCCTAAAGAGCGACAATGAGGAATTCAATCGTGAAATCAACATATAGGCGAACCGTTGTAGTTTTCGACTATATATTGTGTTCATATTCTACCATATTTAATTCTGAAATAGCAACATAATTAAGGTAATTAACAGATGAATTTTTCTGGAATTCCATGATATATCAGCCAATTTAAAGGCTGGAACCCTTATGGCAATTTTCAGAATGATATATTCTCCTAAAAGACTATAGAATGAATTGGATTTTTAGTATAATTTATTCATATTTGAAAGATATAAATACATTAAATGAAGATTGGGAGAGAAAAGAATGGAAAATGAGAAGAAACTAGTTTCACTTCAAGTCGGTAAGCCAAAACAAGAATCTTTTGCGAATGTCAACCTTTTTTCCGCCATGGATAAACGGTCCGTGAATGCCTTGTCAGTAACGAAGTCTGGTATAGTCGGTGACGGGGTAGGAGATGAAAGGTTTCATGGAGGCCCTGATCGGGTTATTTGTTTTTATCCCTACGAACACTACGCATTATGGAATGAGAAGTTTTCTAAGAAGCTTGATATTCCTGCGTTTGGTGAAAATGTGACTGTGGCAGGAATGATTGAGGACGCCACTTATATTGGTGATATTTATCAAATAGGAGAAGCGATCGTCCAAATCAACCAAGGAAGGATTCCTTGCTCGACGATTTCCCATTTTAACCGCGAGCCCGGTTTTTTGAAATTAGTCATGAAAACGGGTTTCACTGGTTATTTTGCAAGGGTGATCAAAGAGGGGGTCATGAACAAAGAAGATGAAATCTTGCTGCTCGAGCGCCAGCAGGAAAAAATCTCGGTCCAATACGCCACGGAGGTGATCCTTCATGGGAGGGACGGTGTGGAAGGAGCACGTGCTTTACTTGCTTTGGATTCCCTCGCGGAGGATTGGAAGAAGAGGGCTGCAAAGCGCATTCATGCTGCGAAGGCTTAAGTGATTTGTTTGAAAAATGAAAAAATGATTAGGAAAAGTATTGAAATTGACAGATTATTAATGTAAATTAAGAATTAATAAATTTTTAAATGTTGTGAAAATTATATATCGATCTTATCGAGAGAGGTGGAGGGACTGGCCCGGCGAAACCTCAGCAACCAGCTTAAGGCAAAGGTGCTAAATCCAGCAAGCGGAGCTTGATAGATGAGGAGAATGTTTCAGGAAACCTTCTTCTTTGAGAAGGTTTTTTTCTTTTCTCTCATACGCTTAGAAAATGACAAAAACAGGATTGTTTTTGAGAGAGGGTGTAGTGATGAATTTTCGTAAAGAATTGAAAGAAAGAATGCTGGTTGGAGAAGGGGCAATGGGGACTTTATTATATTCCTATGGCATCGATCAATGTTATGAGGAATTGAACTGTACGAATCCAGATCAAATCGAATCGATCCATCGAGCCTATTTGGAGGCAGGTGCAGACATCCTTCAATCGAATACGTATGGCGCCAACTTCAGCAAGTTGAAGCGTTATGGACTTGAAGAAGAGGTAAGCAGGATCAATCGTCAGGGAGTCATCCTCGCTAAAAAAGCGGCAAAGGGCAAGGCTTACGTCTTCGGTACGATCGGGGCGCAGCGGAGTATCAGAAAGTCGGATTTAAGCATGGAGGAAATAAAGCGGGGCTTTCGTGAACAATTATACAGCTTGCTGATGGAAAGCCCGGACGGGATTATCCTCGAAACATTTTATGACCTGGAAGAATTGGAAACCGTGCTGCAAATCGTGAAAAAAGAAACGGAACTGCCAATCATCGCTAATGTTTCGATGCACGAATTGGGCAACCTTCAAAATGGGATCCATTTAAATGAGGCATTTCAAAAACTCGAGCAATTGGGCGCCGATGTCGTGGGCGTGAATTGCCGGCTTGGTCCGCATCATATGATTCGAGCCTTGGAAGAAGTGAGCCTGCCCAAGCATGCTTCGATTGCCATTTATCCCAATGCCAGTCTCCCGGACTATGTGGACGGCAGGCTCGTCTATAAGGCCGTGCCTGAATATTTTGGCTCAAGTGCCATCGACTTGCGTAAGCAAGGTGCCACGATCATAGGGGGGTGCTGCGGAACGACTCCCCTGCATATTCAAGCCGTGAAGAAGGCTGTTGGAAGCATGGTTCCCGTGAAAGAAAAAATCACGAAACCCCGGGAAATAGAGATAATTGAAATCAACAATGGAGAAGGGGAACTCCCTCTATATGAAAAGGCCAAAACGGAAAGGACGATCCTTGTTGAACTCGATCCGCCGAAGAAGCTGGGAATAGAAGCTTTCATGATCGGGGCGAAGGCTTTAAAAACTGCTGGGGTCGATTCGATTACCTTAGCAGATAATTCACTTGCTTCCCCGAGGATATCGAACGAAGCACTGGCGAATTTGTTGAAGAATCAATTGAATGTAAAGCCAATGGTACATATTACATGCCGTGATCGCAATTTGATTGGACTGCAATCACACTTAATGGGCCTGCAGACCGTGGGCTTGAACGAGATATTGATCATTACCGGCGATCCATCAAAAATCGGGGACTTCCCTGGTGCCACATCGGTTTATGATCTATCCTCCTTTGACTTGATTAGCATGGTCAAACAATTCAATGAAGGCCTTTCCTATTCGGGCCAAAGCTTGGGCCAACGAGCCAATTTCAAGATTGCCGCCGCGTTCAATCCAAATGTGAAATACTTGGATAAAGCGGTGCAGCGTATGGAAAAGAAGGCTGCCTGTGGTGCTCAATCCTTTTTGACACAGCCCATTTACTCAGTCCAACAAATGGAAGAAGTCCACGAGGCGACCAAACATTTGGAAACACCGATTTTCATCGGTATCATGCCTTTGACAAGTACGCGAAATGCCGAATTCATCCACAATGAAATACCAGGCATCAAATTGCCTGACAATGTGAGGCGGGCAATGGCTTTAGCAGGGAATGACCCTGTACAGGCAAGGATGGAGGGCGTGAGCATCGCCAGGGAGCTGGTGGATGCAGCCAGGGATAAATTTAAGGGAATCTATTTGATCACCCCTTTCCTTCGTTATGAAATGACAGCGGAACTAACGAAATATATAAGGGAAGTCGACAGTAAACAAACATCAGAGGTGGCAGTGCATGAATAAAAAAGCGATACAGAAACAGCTGGATTCCAAAATTCTCCTTCTGGACGGGGCGATGGGAACCATGCTTCAGGCAGAGAATTTGACAGCAGAGGATTTTGGCGGAGAACAGTTCGAGGGATGCAATGAATACTTATCGCTGATGCAGCCTGAGCTCATCCAATCCATTCATGAAACCTATTTGGCAGCAGGTGCCGATATCATTGAAACAAATACTTTTGGTGCTACAAGCATTGTTCTTGATGAATACCAAATAAGCACGATTGCATACAAGCTCAATAAAATTTCTGCAGAGCTTGCCGTACGAGCTTGTGAAAAGTATTCAAATGACAGCTGGCCACGATATGTAGCAGGTTCGATGGGTCCCACGACAAAAACACTGTCGGTTACAGGTGGAACGACTTTCGATATTTTGACCGACTCATACGAAGAGCAGGCACTCGGACTCCTGGACGGAGGGGTGGATCTTTTATTGGTGGAAACTTGTCAGGATATGCTTAATGTCAAGGCTGCCTTTTCCGGTATCGAAGCTGCTTTCGCCAAAACCGGAAAAGAAGTCCCGGTTATGATATCCGGGACGATCGAACCGATGGGCACCACTCTTGCCGGCCAGTCAATCGAAGCTTTCTATTTATCGGTCGAGCATATGAAGCCTATTGCTGTTGGCTTGAATTGTGCCACAGGACCTGAATTCATGATCGATCATATTAGGACACTTGCAGAGATCGCAAACAGTGCGATCAGCTGTTACCCGAATGCCGGCCTCCCGGATGAGGAGGGACATTATCATGAGTCGCCCGTCTCACTTGCGGAGAAAATGAAGCAATTTGCCGAAAAAGGCTGGGTCAATATAATAGGAGGATGCTGCGGCACCACACCAGAGCATATAAGAGAGCTCTCCAAGGTTCTCAAAGGCTCGCAGCCAAGGGTAAAGGCTGAACCCGCTCATGGTCATGCCGTATCAGGCATAGAGCCGCTCATATATGATGAGTCAATGCGGCCTTTGTTCGTAGGTGAGAGAACGAATGTTATCGGATCAAGAAAATTCAAGGAGCTGATCCGCGGGAAACAATACGAGCCTGCTGCCGAAATCGCACGTGCCCAAGTGAAGAAAGGTGCACATGTGATTGATATTTGCCTCGCAGATCCTGATGGGGATGAGCTCGGCGACATGAAGGAGTTTGTGGAAGAGGTCGTCAAGAAAGTGAAGGTGCCCTTGGTCATCGATACGACGGATGAAGCTGTACTTGAACAAGCATTAAAACATTCACAAGGAAAATCAATCATCAATTCTATAAACCTGGAAGATGGTGAAGAGCGCTTTGAAAAGATCGTGCCATTTATCCATCGATATGGTGCAGCCGTCGTCGTCGGAACCATTGACGAAACGGGGATGGCCGTCGATGCCGATCGGAAAATCGAAGTTGCCGCCCGTTCTGTCGATCTGCTTGTCAATAAGTATGGACTAAGCAGAAGCGATATCATTTTCGATCCACTTGTATTTCCAGTCGGTACGGGAGATGAGCAATATATCGGATCTGCGTTGGAAACGGTGAAAGGAATCAAGGCAATTAAAGAGAAATTCCCGGAATGCTTGACGATACTCGGCATCTCGAATGTTTCTTTCGGTCTGCCGGCAAGGGGAAGGGAAATCCTGAATGCCGTTTTCCTGTACCATTGTACAAAAGCAGGACTTGATTACGCTATCGTTAATACGGAAAAGCTTGAGCGCTTCGCCCTGATACCTGAAGAAGAAGTCAAATTGGCTGAGGCATTGCTATTCGAGACATCGAGTGAAACCTTGGCCATATTCACTGAATTTTATCGGGGCAAAAAAGCGGAGAAGAAGGATGCTGGAATTCTCCTGCCATTGAACGATCGTTTGGGGAATTATATTATCGAAGGAACGAAGGAAGGCTTAATTGAAGACTTAAATAAAGCCATCGAACGAGGTGATACTCCGTTGGATATCATCAATGGACCATTGATGGCTGGGATGGCTGAAGTGGGAAGATTATTCAACGACAATCAGCTCATTGTTGCAGAAGTGCTTCAAAGTGCCGAGGCGATGAAGGCGGCAGTGTCCCATCTTGAACCGCTAATGGAAAACGCTGAAGATAGCGCTAAGAAAGGGAAGATCCTATTGGCGACTGTCAAGGGGGATGTGCATGATATAGGCAAGAACCTAG
This sequence comes from Peribacillus folii, assembly GCF_030271255.1. Lineage (GTDB taxonomy): Bacteria > Bacillota > Bacilli > Bacillales > DSM-1321 > Peribacillus. The sequence continues at coordinate 132,043 of NZ_JASJOM010000002.1, read as the reverse complement.
TGGATATCATTCTCTCGAATAATGGGTATGAGGTCATCGATCTTGGTATTAAGGTTGCACCGCAGCAAATCATTGAAGAAGTTCGAAAGCATGAACCGACGATCATTGGCCTGTCAGGCTTACTTGTAAAATCGGCACAGCAAATGGTTTTGACGGCACAAGATTTGCGTCAAGCTGGAATTGACACCCCAATTTTGGTTGGAGGGGCCGCATTGTCCCGTAAATTCACTGATTTTAAAATATCCCCAGAGTATGGCGGCCCGGTGCTATATTCCAAGGATGCGATGGATGGGCTGGCGGTAACGAATATTTTACATGATACGAACAAGAAAGTGGTGTATCTGGAGGAGCTGGTCGAGAAACGAGAAAAGTCGAAAGCAAATGCCGCCATTGCTGCCACTTTGGAGAAGCCGGTGCGAAAACAATCGACAGCTGCACCTTTAAGCGACGCTCCCGTTCAAGAGCCGCGTGATACGAAGCGCCATGTTTTGAAGAACTATCCAATGGATGTCGTTCAGCCATATATTAATCGCCAAATGCTGATTGGGCATCATTTGGGGTTGAAGGGCAGGGTAGCGGAGCTGGTGAAGCAAGGCAATGAAAAAGCGGTGCAGCTGAATGATCTCGTCGATGAATTGATTGAATTCCTAAAATCAGAACCGGATTATGGATTGAATGCGATCTATCAATTCTTTCCTGCCCAAAGTGATGGGAACAGGCTTTTAATTTACAATCCAGATGATCATTTGGAGGTATTGGAAACGTTCGATTTCCCGCGTCAGGATACGAATCCGCATCTTTGTTTAGCGGATTTCGCCAAATCGGTTTCATCGGGTAAAATGGACTATGTCGGCTTTTTCCTCGTCACAGCCGGTAAAGGAATCAGGAAATGGGCAGAAAAACTAAAGCTTGAAGGTGATTTCCTGAAAAATCACGCCTTGCAATCACTTGCTCTTGAAACTGCTGAGGGATTTGCGGAAAGAATACATCAATTGATGCGTGATGATCTAGGAATAGGCGACCCGATTGAAATGTCCATGAAAGAAAGGTTTGCAGCGAAGTATACTGGACAAAGGTTTTCGTTTGGGTATCCCGCATGCCCCAATCTCGAAGACCAGGAGAAGCTCTTCCGTCTCTTACAGCCTCAAGACATAGGCGTGGAATTGACCGAAGGATGCATGATGGAGCCTGAGGCCTCCGTTTCCGCCATCGTTTTTGCTCATCCGGAAGCACGATACTTCAATGTCGATCGTTAAATGCATGGATAAGGCAGCGGTATTTTTTTCCGCTGCCTTATTGCGCATGAAACCCCTCCGTTAGTACATCTTAATCTTCAAGAGGAAGGGGAGCGAATGATGAAGAATTTGCTTGAATGTGTTGTATCGGTGATATGTTTTTGTATGATTGGTATGCTCTTGCCGGATATGGGTGTGAAGCATGGCCATGCAGTGGTTCCCGAAGAGATCACTCCGCTCGTCAAAAGCAAGGAAAACGGGAAAATCGCCTATTTGACCTTCGATGATGGACCATCGTTGAATACGATGGAAATACTGGATATATTGGACCGTTATCATATAAAGGCCACGTTTTTTGTAATGGGCAATCAAGAACCTTATGCCAAAAAAGCTTATGAGGAAATGAAAGCTCGTGGACATGCAATCGCCCTGCATTCCTATACACATGATTATTCCATTGTCTATAAGTCGCCTGAAAGCTTCTTTCTGGATTTGAACCGCCTTGAATGTAAGCTTCAACAGGAGTTCGGCATTAAGAGCCGTATGATCCGCCTTCCAGGCGGCTCGAATAATCTTCTCCGGCACCAGGCTGCAACAAGGCCGATCATAAATGAGATCCTTAGGCAATTGACGGCAAAAGGATATACCTATGTCGACTGGAACATTGACTCGACGGATGGCATCAGCCCGTCGATAAGTGAACAGCAAATCATCTCCTCCGTACAAAAAGGGACGAAAGGGCAAAAGCATGTTAATATCTTATTGCATGACATCAATAGTATGAAGAATACCGTGAAGGCATTGCCAGATATTATCGAAATCCTTAAGAAAGAAGGCTATTCCTTTGATACAATTGATGAGACTACCCCGAAAATGCAATTTAATTGATGAACACTTCGTCTATATATAGTAAATTAAGGATGGGGTTAAGAGATTATATTGTGAAAGGATTTATCGTTTTTATGATGCCATCATTGTTTTTATCACATGGTACACCATTATTGGCTTTGGAAAACAATAGCTATACCGCTTTTTTGAAGGAGTATATGAAGGCTATGAAAAAACCTGCTGCGATCGTTATCCTGTCTGCACATTGGGAAAGTGAAGAGCAGCTGATTTCGGCAGTGAGGAAGCACCAAGTCATTTACGACTTTGTTGGTTTTTCGGAAGAAATATTCAAAATAACATATCCTGCACCTGGTTGTTTGGAACTATCCGACAGAATATTGACGTTATTGTCGAGAATAGACATCTGGGGTGAGCTTGATGATAGGCGCCCATTGGATCATGGGGCATGGGGGTTATTGCACATCATGTATCCAGAAGCCGATATTCCGATCGTATCTTTATCCATCAATCCTGAACTTCCATTAAACAAGCAATACGAAATCGGAAAAGCATTGAGGGACCTGAAGGAGGAAAATGTGCTTATCATCGGGAGCGGTGGTATCGTACATAATTTCACGCATATTCAGAAAGACATGAATGTAGCAGAGGGATGGGCCATCAATTTTGAGAATTGGGTCGAAGGGAAAATCAGGAATTGGGATTTGGAAGCTTTGTTTAATTATGAACATGACGCTCCATATAGCATGGATGCAGTGCCCACCAAAGAGCATTTCATTCCCTTGATCATCGCCATGGGGGCAGGGGATGAACACAAAAAGGCTGCCTTGCTGCATAGGACCTTTCAATATGGCAATTTGAGTTTGACAGCTTGGAAGTTTGATTGAATATAATGTTTTTTTCGTCTAGTCATTTATGCCCGCCAACCACCAAAAATACAAATCTTTTTTTAGCGAAAAAACACTTAAATGAGCAAAAAAGACAATTAAAGGCGCATATTGGCGAATTAAGCAGAAATATAGTATCAAAAAGGTTGCATAAAGTGGTTTTACCTTTGGATATTTCGACAAAAACATGTTAATATAACATCTGAAAACGTTTTATCCTTAAAAATTTTATTATTCATAGACCAAAGTTATTTAATTATCATTTCATATATTTGGGGAAAAGTTTACAAAAAATTTGGGGATGGATAAAACGAATTGAAAAAAACTACGAGAGAAATTTGGGGGTTTACAAAAATGACCATCAAGGATGCTAAGGCATACGACCCATGGAAAGCTTTTTCAGGTCCAAACCTTGGGTATGTCATGGAGCAATACGATCTATTTCAAGCCAATCCGGAAGAAGTAGATCCGGAGCTGAAAAACTTTTTTGAAGTATCAGGTCCTCCTTCATTCGATGTATCAGCAGAAACGACAATCGGAAGTGCACCAAACGTACAAACTGGGGAAGTCCTTCCAATGAAGAAAATAATGTCCGCAGTAAAGCTGGCGGAAAACATCCGCGCTTACGGACATCTTGCTGCAAACATTTATCCTTTAAAAGAAGAAGCGCTGGATACAGAACAAATCCACTTTGAAAAATACGGGTTAACCGCAGATGATTTAAGAAAAATACCGGCTGACTTCATTTGTCCAGAATCACCAAAGGACGTGAAGGACGGATATGAAGCCGTACAATACCTTAAACAACTTTATACAAAAACGATAGCCTTTGAATTTCACCATGTTAATGACCTGGAAGAAAAGCAATGGCTTACAGATATGGTCGAATCCGGAAGCATGTTCCCGGAAGTGACAAAAGAGAAAAGGGAACTGTTACTCAAGCGCTTGAATGAGGTTGAAGGATTCGAGAAATTCCTTCACCGCACATATGTAGGGCAAAAGCGTTTTTCTATCGAAGGCTTGGACATACTCGTTCCGATTTTGGATGAAATGATTTCACAGACGGTTCAAAACGGTACTGGGAATGTCAATATTGCCATGGCCCACCGCGGACGTTTAAACGTGCTTGCGCACGTACTAGGAAAGCCATATGAAGTCATCTTTTCGGAATTCCAGCATTCGCCTAATAAAGATTTGGTTCCTTCAGAAGGTTCTACAGGCATCAACAATGGGTGGACAGGTGATGTTAAGTACCATTTAGGGCTTGATAAACAGATCACGAAAGCTAATATACAAAAAGCAAGGATTACCCTTGCGAATAACCCTAGTCACTTGGAAGTTGTCGGTCCAATCGTCGAAGGGTATTCCCGTGCGGCACAAGAAGACCGTTCAGTAAAGGGATTCCCAGTACAGGACATTTCCAAATCGCTTGCAATCCTGATTCATGGTGACGCTGCTTTCCCAGGTGAGGGAATTGTTCCAGAAACATTCAACTTAAGCCGTTTACGCGGTTATCAGGTTGGCGGCGCCATCCATATCATCGCCAATAATATGATTGGTTTTACAACGGAAAGTGAAGATTCACGTTCAACCAAATATGCCAGTGATTTGGCTAAAGGCTTTGAAGTGCCGATCGTCCATGTGAATGCAGATGATCCTGAAGCGTGTATCGCTGCGGTGAACCTTGCTAACCAATACCGCGAGAAATATAAAAAAGATTTCTTGATCGATTTGATTGGATACAGGCGTTTTGGCCATAACGAAATGGATGAGCCGCTGGTGACCCAACCTGAAATGTATGCTTTGATCCATAAGCATAAAACAGTCAAAGAACTTTATGGCAACAAGCTAGTTCACTCTGGTGAGTTCACGGAAGATGAAGTGAAGGCTATTGCAGAGCAAGTGGATACAAGACTTGCTGACGCATATGCGAAAATTTCCGGTAACAAACCAGAAGCTTCTAAAGAGTGTAACCCTCCTGGCATCATCGAAAAAGGACTTCCGGCCATCGAGACAGGCGTTCCAAAGCAAGAATTGGTTTCGATTAACGAAGAACTTGTTCAGTGGCCTGAAGGATTCACTCCTAATAAGAAATTAGGGAAAATCTTGTCACGTCGCCTGGATTCCTTTGCACCTGAGGGTAAAATCGATTGGGCTCATGCCGAAACGCTGGCATTTGCGACCATTTTGAATGACGGTACGCCAATTCGTCTGACAGGTCAAGATTCAGAGCGGGGGACATTTGCACAGCGTAATATCATGTTACATGACAGTGTGAATGGAAAAACATATTCACCACTTCACACACTTGAAACGGCGAAAGCGTCGTTCGCTGTCCATAACAGCCCGCTTACTGAAACCGCAGTTCTGGCCTATGAATATGGTTATAACGTATTCGCGCCTGAAACACTTGTCCTATGGGAAGGACAATTCGGAGATTTCGCCAATACGGCACAAGTCATCTTTGATCAATTCATCGCTGCAGGCCGTGCAAAATGGGGTCAAAAATCAGGACTTGTCATGCTGCTTCCGCACGGATATGAAGGACAAGGACCGGAGCATTCAAGTGCACGCCTTGAACGTTTCCTACAATTGGCGGCAGAGAACAACTGGACCGTTGCCAACTTAAGTTCGGCAGCTCAATACTTCCATATCCTTAGAAGACAAGCTAAGATCTTGGATCAAGAGCAAGTGCGTCCACTTGTGATCATGACACCGAAAAGTATGCTTCGCAATCAAGTGATGGCATCGGCAGCTGCTGAATTCAGCGAAGGCTCGTTTGAATCCTTTGTTGAAACGAAGGCATTAGGCAAAAAACCTAAATCGGTTGAACGCATCGTCTTCGCTACCGGTAAATTGGCGGTTGAACTTCGTGAAAAAGCGGCAGCTGAAAAAAATACGGATTGGCTGCAAATCATCAGTATCGAAGAGATCTACCCATTCCCGTTCACTGGTGTTCAAGAAGCATTGAAAAAGTATACAAACCTTAAAGAAATTTTCTGGGCCCAAGAAGAACCTAAAAATATGGGGGCTTGGACATTTGTTGAACCACGCCTTAATGCAGCGGCTCCTCGTAACCTTTCCGTAACTTACATCGGAAGGAAGCGCAGATCAAGCCCGGCTGAGGGAGATCCACTTGTCCATAAAAATGAACAACAACGGATTATGACTCAAGCAATTACACGCAATAATGAGGGGGAGAAATAAAATGGCTGAAGTAAAAGTACCTGAATTGGCAGAATCGATTTCTGAAGGATCTATTGCGCAATGGTTAAAACAACCCGGTGACCACGTTGAAAAAGGGGAATATGTCCTTGAACTGGAAACGGATAAAGTAAACGTAGAAATCATTTCGGATTATACGGGTACACTTTCTGAACATTTAGCAGAAGAAGGCGACACTGTCCAAGTTGGACAAGCGATCGCCATCGTCGATGAGAATGGATCAGCTGCAGCAGCTCCAAAAGCGGAAGCTCCAAAAGCCGAAGAAGCTAAGGAAGTTAAAGCCGAGCCAGCCAAAAAGGAACAAGCCGCTCCTGCTCAAGAGGCTCCGAAAGCAGAAACGAAAGAAGCATCATCCACTCAACAAGTTATTGCTTCACCAGCTGCACGTAAATTGGCTCGTGAAAAAGGAATTGACCTGACTAAAGTGCCTGTAGCAGATCCGCTAGGCCGTGTACGTGTACAAGATGTAGAAGCTGCAAGCAATGCGCCAGCAGTACCTACAGCACCAGCAGCGGCTTCGAATCAAGCGCCAGCACCTAAACAAGCAGCAGCACCTGTTGAAGTGAATGATGACCGCATTGAAGTGGTTAAGATGACTCGCCGTCGTCAAACCATTGCCAAGCGTCTAGTTCAAGTACAATCCGAAGCAGCCATGCTTACAACTTTCAACGAAGTCGACCTTTCTGCTGTCATGGAATTGCGCAGCCGTCATAAAGATTCTTTCGTGAAAGCGAATGACGTTAAACTAGGCTTCATGTCATTCTTCACTAAAGCAGTCATTGGCGCTTTGAAGAAATATCCGCTATTGAATGCAGAAATCAAAGGCGACCATATCCTGAAAAAGAACTTTTATGATATCGGTGTAGCTGTATCCACTGATGAAGGGTTAGTCGTTCCTGTTGTTAGGGATGCGGACCGCAAAAGCTTTGCTGAAATCGAAAAGAATATTTCGGACTTAGCTGTTAAAGCGCGCAGCAATAAACTAGGTCTTTCCGATCTGTCTGGTGGTACTTTTACCATCACTAACGGCGGTACTTTCGGTTCGCTATTATCAACACCGATCTTGAATGCCCCTCAAGTCGGGATTTTGGGAATGCATACAATCAAAACGCGCCCGATAGCAGTTGGTGATCAAATCGAAAACAGACCGATGATGTACCTTGCATTATCTTACGATCACCGTATCGTGGACGGTAAAGAAGCTGTCGGTTTCTTAGTGGCCATTAAAGATATGCTTGAAGATCCAGAACAACTTTTACTTCAAGGTTAATAAATGAAATTATATAAAAAAACCTCTGTCAACAGGACAGAGGTTTTTTTGCGGGGAAAAATAATTTCATATTCTCTTAGGAGGAAATATGTGCAAGCAGAGTTTATGGATTATTTATAATTTTCAATAATATGGACGTTTATGAATGAATTTTGCGCTTATTTGAATGAATTTGAATAACTTTAAATGTTTTTGATTGATTGTTTTAATTTTTTCATATATGATGAGGATATTAAAGTGAGGTGGAATGGATTGTTAACGACTGAAAGGCACCAATTCATCATTTCGATCCTAAAAAGACAAGGCGCCGTAAAGCTTCAGGAGCTAGTAGATCAGCTTCACGCGTCGGAATCGACGATTCGGAGGGATTTAGTCCAGCTCGAAGAAATGAAGCTGTTGAAGCGTGTGCATGGCGGGGCCTCCATACTTCAAAGAAAAGGCCTTGAACCGACCACGGTGGAGAAGCAAAATAAAGCAATGGCTGAAAAACAGCTCATTGCAAAGCGGGCGTCATCATTCATCGAGAAAAATGATTGCATATACCTTGATGCAGGTACGACGACGGCAGAAATGATTCCCTTTTTAAAAGAAAAGAATGTTACGGTCATGACTAATGGCCTTATGCATATACCAAAATTGATCGAGCTGGAAATCAAAACCGTTCTGGTGGGCGGCACGATAAAATTTTCAACGAATGCAGTGATTGGAAGCAATGCTGGCCAATTTTTGAATGGATACAGATTTGATAAATGCTTTTTGGGAATGAACGGCATCCATCAAGAAATGGGTTTCACGACTCCTGATCCGGAAGAAGCCGTATTGAAGAAGCTGGCTATCAGTCTGTCAAACGAAACGTACGTGCTTTGTGACAGTTCCAAGCTGAATGAAGCGACGTTTGCAAAAGTGGCTGATGTAAGCGATGCCATAATCATCACTGATGGAAATGATGAAGAGGCTGTTGCCCAACTCCAAAAAAATCCAAAGGTAAAGGTTGTGACAAGTAAATGATTTACACAGTGACACTCAATCCATCGATCGATTACTTGGTTGAGGTGGAAAACTTTCAGATCGGCAAGGTGAATCGTACTTCTTACGATGCAAAATTCCCCGGGGGAAAAGGAATCAATGTCTCCCGTGTACTTAAAAGGCTTGGTAATGAGACAACGGCCTTGGGGTTCATCGGCGGACAAACGGGTGAGTTTGTCAAACGGTTTTTAAAGCAGGAAGAGATATTCACTGACTTTACGGAGATTTCGGGAGACACGAGAATTAACATTAAATTGAAATCAGGATCCGAGACTGAAATAAACAGTCAAGGACCCATCATATCCAAAGGAAATTACCAACAATTATTCAGTCAAATCGAGCAATTAAAGAAAGAAGATATTCTCATTTTATCAGGAAGCATCCCCTCAAGCATTCCTGCAGAGGTCTATGAAGCCATGACAGAGACTTGTTCTGTTAACGGCATTAAAGTGGTGGTGGATACGAGCGGCAGGGAATTATTGAATGTCCTTTCGCATCGTCCCTTTCTGATAAAGCCCAATCATCATGAATTGGGAGAGCTATTCAATACGGATATAAAAACGGCAGCCGATGCCGTCGAATATGCGACTAAATTGGTTGAAAAAGGGGCCCAAAACGTAATCGTTTCCATGGCAGGAGCGGGTGCCGTTCTCTGCTCGGAAGGACAGTGTTATTCGGCCAATGTGCCGAAGGGAAAAGTCATCAACTCGGTCGGAGCCGGTGACTCCATGGTGGCAGGGTTCATCGGAACCTTCGAAAGGACCGGCGATCTCTTAGCTGCCTTCCGCTTCAGTCTTGCGTCAGGAAGCGCTACTGCCTTTTCCTCCGATCTTGGGACATTGGATAAAATAGAAGAATTATTACCACAAATCGATATCAATCAACTAACAGGAGGCTGACTCTATGAAAATCACGGACTTGTTAAAATTGGATACAATCATCATCGACCTTAAAAGTGATTCAAAGCAAGCTGTCATTGACGAATTGTCTGGGAAGCTAGCCGAGGCTGGCCGATTAAACGATGTGGAGGCCTTCAAAGCTGCCATCTTAAAACGTGAAGAACAAAGCACGACAGGAATTGGGGAAGGAATCGCAATCCCACATGCCAAAACGAGCGCTGTGAAGGTACCTGCCATCTGTTTCGGGAAATCTGTAAAGGGTGTTGATTATGAATCGCTGGATGGCATGCCCGCTCATCTGTTCTTTATGATAGCGGCAAGTGAAGGTGCGAACTCGGATCACTTGGAAACACTCTCACGTCTATCTTCATTACTGATGGATGAACAATTCAGAGCCAGGTTGCTCTCCGCTTCCACAGGTGATGAAGTAATAGAAATCATCAACCAAAAAGAACTGGAAGCCGATGCAGCGGAAGAGGAAGACCAGGCTTCCACTTACAGCGAAAGTGGTCATGAAAAAGGAAAAGTCCTCGCCGTTACAGCCTGTCCAACGGGAATTGCCCACACCTATATGGCAGCTGATGCTCTCAAGGCAAAAGCGAAGGAAATGGGTATCGATTTTAAAGTCGAAACGAATGGTTCAACTGGCATCAAGAACGCATTGACCGCTGCTGACATTGCAGAGGCGGATGCAATTATCGTTGCCGCTGATAAACAGGTCGAGATGGATCGTTTTAATGGGAAGCATGTGATAATCGTTCCGGTTGCTCAAGGAATCCGGAAAACCGAAGAACTGTTGACTAGGGCGATGAAACAGGATGCTCCTGTTTACAAAGGTTCTGGTAAAGATAAAAGCAACGAAGCAGACACAAAAAGCGGTCTGGGGATTTACAAACACTTGATGAATGGGGTAAGTAATATGCTCCCATTTGTAGTGGGTGGAGGGATCTTGATTGCGCTTTCTTTCTTTTTTGGAATCGAGGCAGCCGATCCGGCAAGTCCGCAGTATAATCCCATTGCCAAAGCATTAAGCGATATTGGCGGGGGAAATGGTGCCTTCTTCTTGCTTGTCCCTATCCTTGCTGGTTTCATTGCTTCAAGTATTGCCGATCGACCAGGCTTTGCCCCTGGTATGGTCGGAGGACTTTTGGCAGCCCAGGCCAATGCCGGTTTTCTGGGCGGACTGATTGCCGGTTTCCTAGCTGGTTATGTTGTGTTGCTATTAAAGAAAGTGTTTTCCAAATTACCGCATACATTAGAGGGAATAAAGCCTGTACTGCTTTATCCTGTATTTGGGATGTTAATTACCGGATCGATCATGATTTTTCTCATCAATGAACCGGTTACGGCCATTAATCAAGGCTTGACCAATTGGCTTCAAGGCTTATCAGGAACGAATGCCATATTCCTTGGCTTGATCCTTGGGGGGATGATGGCAGTGGATATGGGAGGACCGATTAACAAAGCTGCCTTTACTTTTGGTATAGCGGCTATTGAAGCTTCCAGCTTTGGACCGCATGCTGCAGTCATGGCCGGCGGAATGGTTCCGCCACTAGGAATTGCTTTGGCAACAACGTTCTTTAAAAGCAAATTCAGTGAAACGGAAAGGAAATCTGGCTTCACCAATTACTTTATGGGTGCTTCATTCATTACGGAAGGAGCGATTCCTTTTGCGGCAGCGGATCCATTGCGAGTCATCGTCAGCAGTGTGATCGGTTCTGCCACTGCGGGTGCACTGTCAATGGCCTTTAAGGTGACACTGCCAGCACCACATGGAGGGATATTCGTGGTTCCTCTTGTCAATCATCCTTTTCTCTACTTACTGGCCATATTGATAGGCTCTATCATCACGGCTTTATTATTGGGTGTATGGAAAAAGAAAAAGCAATGAATGAAAGGCGGGTCCACTTAAATGGGACCCGTCTTTTGGGTGTAAAAAAGCTTTTGTTACTTCTTCGTGTCAGGCACGTTTATGCTTTTCTTACACGGGCATTCCGAGGTTTCATTTCTTCACCAGCGCACCTTGTGCCTATATCCAAAAATCATTTCAAGGTTCCAAATGAATATCGAGCATGTATTTGGTTGAAAGACCTAAAACGAACTCGTGAGTCTTATCTCCATTCCAAAATTTCGATCCGGTTTCCGAAGGGGTCAGCTACGTAAATACGGTTTGCACCAGGTAGTCTTTCATCTTCGATAAATCCTATATCGTTTTGGAGTAAATGCTGCTTCAGGGCTGGGAGATTTTCGATTTCCAGCGCTGGATGGGCCTTTTTGGCGGGAATGAATGGTTCCTCGGTACCGATATGTATATGGACCGAACCCGCCTCAAACCAAACGCCCCCGTTTGCTATCATGGACTCGGGCTTCTCTACCTCCTGGAGTTTTAATATACCATGATAAAACTTTCTTGAGATGTCCTCGCTGCCCTTGGGGGATGCTAATTGAAAATGATCGATTGATTTAAATCGGAAGGTCATTCTTCTCCACTCTCCTTGTACATTATATTTCCAATTTTAAAACGGAAACAACAATAAGGAAAGGTTAATTAACTTAATTTAGAAGATAAGCTCATCTTATCGAATGGCTGAATGCAAAAGCATAAGTTTTCCGCGATGGGGTATAGAAATAAAAAGAATAAAAGGAGTGAACGTGAATGCTAAAAAAATATACGTTAAAAACGACAAAAAGAGATGATATGATTGACGTTTCAAATGAACTGCAGGCTTTCATTTCGGAATGCGGAATTCAGGATGGCACAGCAATGATTTATTGTCCGCATACGACTGCAGGAATCACGATCAACGAAAATGCCGACCCGGATGTGAAGAAGGACATGCTTAGGAGGCTCGATGAGCAATACCCTTGGAATCATACGCTGGACTTACATATGGAAGGAAATTCGGCTGCCCATTTGAAATCAAGTACGGTCGGTTCTTCACAACAGGTAATCATTCATAAAGGGAGTCTAGTCCTTGGCACATGGCAGGGGGTGTACTTTTGTGAATTCGACGGCCCGAGAGAGAGGCAATATTTCATAAAGTTGAATGTTGATTGTTAAATGCTGATTAGGCTGAAGCGGGGGATACGAATTGAAAGATGTTCGAATTGAAGGGAACAGAGTTCGTTTACGTAACGTGAAGGAAGCGGATTTTAAACGCTTGTGGAGTTTGAAATACGGGGAAGTCAATCCGGAATGGAAAAAGTGGGATGCACCCTATTATCTGTTGGAGCTTATTGATTTCCAAATGTATATTGATAAAGAAACGAAGATGAGAAACTTAGATGAAAAGGTAGGGGCATATTCCGAGCTTTTGCTGGAAATAGATGGCCAAATAAGAGGCTCGATCGTGTATTATTGGGAACACGAGCCTTCCCGCTGGCTTGAAATCGGTATGACGATTTTCGAGCCAGCGTATTGGAATGGAGGTTATGGAACGGAAGCGTTAAGGATGTACATAAGCTACTTGTTTGAAAATCTCGAGATAGAAAGGGTCGGGCTGACGACTTGGTCAGGCAATCCGCGTATGATTGCCGTTGGGGAAAAAGCAGGAATGCTCATCGAAGGCAGGATGAGAAAGTGCCGTTATTATGATGGGGTTTATTATGATTCGATCAGAATGGGTCTATTACGTGAAGAATGGGAATCTATGAAACAAGGTTAGACGATGCTTTGTGTAATTTTTTCCTTGATTTCCTTGGAAAAAATTTAGCGCTGTATTCTCGTTTATGGTCTGTTATCCTTGGAAGATGCTTAACGAGGAGGTTACAGGATGAAATTATCAGCAATAATAGCTGTGATAATGACTCTTAGCGTCATCGCAATAGGAATTGTTTTTCCTAAAGGAACGACCAGTAAAGCTTCTGATGGAGCAACCAAGCATGTCGTTAAACAAGGCGAATCGATATGGGACATTGCTAAGCAGCATGGTGTGCCGATTGCTAAGTTAAAAGAAGCCAATCATAATGTTAACAATGTTGCCGAACCTGGTGAAACATTGATCATTCCACATGTAATGAGTGAAAAAGATAAAGAATTATTAGCAAGGCTTGTACATGCAGAAGCAAAAGGGGAACCGTACAGAGGTAAAGTGGAAGTAGCGGGTGTGGTATTGAATCGTTTGGACAGTGATGAATTTCCCGATACTGTGAGGGAAGTGATTTATCAAAAGAACCAATTCTCGCCTGTCGGTGATGGCAGTATCAACCGACCTGCCGGCAAAGATGCGAAGAAAGCTGTAAATGAAGCCTTGGCGATCCATGGCTACACAAATGATGCCTTATATTTTTGGAATCCAAGCATTTCGGACAGCAAGTGGATGAAAAAATTGGAGGTAATCAAGATCATCGGCGGCCATCATTTTGCCATTTAATAGCACAGATTTAAAAGTAAACCGGCTCAACCTATCGGGGGAGGCCGGTTTTTTAATGAATGACGCATGTTACTCGATGGCAGCCCACATCTCGCGGGGATTCAGTTCATAAATGCCGTTTTCCCTATACATGATGCTGCCGATGATGAACTCGCGCCTTATTGTTGCGTAATCATCATGGAAGGATTGAATGAATGCATTCAGGTCTTTTTCCTCATATTTACGTCCGCGTTCCAATAGGCTGGCTAGATGGTAAAGAACGATCAATTTCTTTTTCCTCTGTGCCGGGATGGTTTTTAAGCGGCCATCTGCCGTAAGGAAATTTTCCAGGATCTTTTTATGTTCCCCTGATCGTTGTAGCTTGTCCATATTATTAAATTCCCCCTTATACGAAATCATTTCAGGCAATGCACGAGAATAATGCTGAAGGACATCATCATTTAAAAAATAATATACCGAATTTTTTTCCCGCCGATCCTTCACTAAATTGACTTCCTTCAATTTAGACAAATGGTGTGAAATCGTCGGGGCAGTCAGCTTCAATATGCCAGCAAGAGCTTGGCCCCGCTTTGGCCCGTTTGCGAGGATGGATACAATCCGAACCCTCGTCACATCACCCATCGTTTTATGGAAGGCCACCAACTTTTCAATTTGCAAAATGCTCCCTCCTAATTAGATTATTATCTAATTAGATGTTAATCTAATTCATTGCCATTTACAAGGTATGATTCACTTTTTTACATGGCTTTGGCCTAACTGATGTATAATGAAAATATAAAATAATGTTAACGGAAGAGTTAGGAGCTATATCATGGCTAATACACACGTTTATACAAGAAAAGAAGAAGTGGTCAATGCGATCACTCACGGTATCGGTGCGTTATTAAGCATTGCGGCCCTTGTGTTCTTGATCATCTTCTCGGCACAGAAAGGACCGGCTTGGCATGTTGTCGTTTCAGTCATATATGGCGTATCCATGCTTCTTTTATATATTTCCTCTACTTTGGTTCATAGCTTTCCGGAGGGAAAAACGAAGGATATCTTTGAAATCTTCGATCATTCCGCGATTTATATATTCATTGCAGGAACATACACACCCATCATGCTGCTAGTGATTCAAGGATCGCTAGGCTGGACTTTGCTTGGTATAATTTGGGGAGTCGCAATCATCGGAGTCGTCTTCAAAGCGTTTTATGTGAAAAAATTTTTATTCCTTTCAACGATTCTTTATATCGCAATGGGGTGGATGATTGTTATCGTTTGGGGGCCGCTTACCGCGACGATGCCTTCTGCGGGAATCCAGCTGCTCATTGCAGGCGGCCTGCTTTATACATTTGGGGCGATATTCTATGTATGGCGGGGCTTTCCCTTCCACCACGCCGTGTGGCATGTTTTTGTGCTTGGCGGTTCCGTCACACACTTTTTTGCTGTATTGTTTTATATCATTCCGCTCTAAGTCACTTTGGCGTTTCATTGGTTAACCTTAGGAAATCTAAAAGGTTTTTGGTTTTAAAAGACTTCTTTTAGGAAATAGATAAGGTATACAACTTGCTAAGGAGGAATTGAAATGAAAAAACATTTGAAAGTATTATCAGTCCCGTTTGCGGCCATGTTAGTTTTGGCTGGGTGCGGGGAAGACAAGGACGAAGTGAAAAATCCCCCGGTTCAGGAAAATGAAAACCAAGCGGAATCGAATTCTCAGACTGGAACGGATAATAATGAAAAACTTCCATTCACGTTCAAGGATTTCCAATTGGAAGTGGACTATCAAGGCAATGAGAACGACTATGAAGCAGAATATGATGCTACAGGGGCTCAAACGGAAGCTTCTATCGATGATGAGGCGAACAAACACGAAGTTCATGGTGATGAGGCCATGAAAGAATTGACACCTATGCTAGAAAAATTGACCTTTACGAAGGATTCAACAGATGAAGAGGTCGTTCAAGAAGTGACAAAAGTCTTTAATCTGAAGGATGGCTATGAAGAGTTGGACTTAGAAGTCGTTTTTGATGATGGAACGAAAAAAGAATATAAAGTGAATAATAAATAATAAGCCATATTCCTATCCAAATAGAATAAGCAAGCTTACTTATATTTCCTCAATGGTTGTCAAATTGCCTCACCTATAGTAAAATGGGTACGGTTAGCAAAGGGGATAATATATATATATTTGCTATCATATTCGGACTTATGGGGATAGGACCGTAATAGATATTTGTAAAAAAGATTCTTTTTTAAGGATCTTTTTTTTATTTGAATAGCAGGAAGGGGAGCCATTAGCGGCTCCCCTTCCTGCTATTCCCTAATGAAGATTAACGGGAAATTGTCGCATTTTTTTTCGGGAGCATATTGGCTGACGCCAGTCTTGATCTGATCGTGATACCAAGCCAAGATGCTAGGAAAGCCTTCAAGACCCCGACAATTATGAATGGAGCAAAACCGCTGGCAAACGCGACTGTCCAAGAAAGTGAACTCATATACTTCAGCCAAATCGTTCCGATTATCAAAGTAAGGATCATTCCGATTATATTTGCAAGGAAGGCCATCGGCACGTTGAAACGGGTTTTTTCCAAAATCAGGCCGGTTACGAAGACTGTGGGAATATAAGATAATAAATAACCGCCAGTCGGACCGAATATTTTTGCCAAACCACCGGACATTTCAGCAAAAACAGGTACTCCTGCCGCTCCAATGAATAAGTATAGCAAAACGGAAGAGGTTCCATAACGCGAACCCAGTATTGTTGCTGCCAGTCCGACAGCCAATGTCTGTCCTGTAATTGGCACCAATGGAAGTGGAATCGTAATTTGTGCCATAATTCCGATAAGTGCTGCAAACAAAGCTGTAACCATCATCATTCTTAACTTCTCATGACTATCCTTCATTGTGTGTCCTCCTATTGTAAACCTATTTTCATTTATAGTTAACATAATAGAATTTTAATATGTCACGCATGCACTGTCAACAACATTATGCCTCGCAGCTCCTTTTGTAGGGAAAATCGACTCATTCAGAAGAAGAGAATTTATCCAATCTAATTATGATTGCTATTATTCTGCTTATCAGGCGAGGAAAACTTATAACCTATCCTTTTCAAAATATCATTCCTCTTTCATTCCTCTTTTAATTTGATTATCGTTTTTAGGAAATCAAATCCCTAGGCAATCTCCCCGGTATCCAATATAAGGTTGATCTTTGCATTCCACGTTATATAAACAGCAAGCGCAGCTGAGTTATGCTTGATTTCCATTGATCGACCTCCTCTCGTACCGATAAAAAGAGCTAATTCATCATACATGGATACAACTTGTTCAGTTTTGTGTGTAGTTTCTAAAAATTCGGATTAAATGCACATGCAAATAAGTTCTTTTACCTATGGAAAAATAGATAAAAGATTCTAAAGGTGGAAGAAACATGAAACTTTTTCATCTTTTGCACGTATTAAAGGTATGCACACAATTGGAGGGGATCATACATTACTAAAATCATCGTCATCAGGTAGCAAACTGCCATCCTGGGCTGTAACAGAGGCATGGGAAAATCAAATTCAAAGGATGAAAGAGATGGATTTATTTGGAGTTCCAGTTGAAACAATCTATTTATATGGACTAATTATTTTCGGGGGGCTAACATTCTTATTTATTTTGTTTCATGATATATTCTCAGGTCTTGAAATGCCGGATATATTTAATCCAACACTCATTTTCAGTTTTTTAACGGTCTTTTTTGCTAGTGGTTTCTTGCTTGAATCGCTTACAGGCCTCAACAGTGCGATGAATGCGGTGATTTCTCTGCTACTTGCACTTTCAATCGTCACCTTGTTAAACGTATTCGTGCTGATTCCCATCTCATCTGCGGAGGAAAGCTTAACGTTTCATGACAATGACCTGAGGGGCAGGGTCGGCAGGGTTCTGACATCAGTCCCGGTTGATGGCTTTGGGGAGGTCCTGATTGAAAGCATCAGCGGAAGCATTGCAAAGACTGCGGCCAGTTATAAGAATGAAGAAATTGTTTCGGACACAAAAGTCTTGATCATCGAAGTGAAAAACGGGGTAATTTATGTTATGCCCCACGAGAATGAATAACCGGTAGGAGGTCATTTATGTTTAGTTTAATTTGGATTGTTGTCGCCATTGTGGCATTTTTACTACTTGCACTTATCGCTGTTTTTATTACGAAATACCGTACTGCTGGGCCTGATGAAGCATTGATCGTAACAGGAAGCTACTTGGGAAGCAAAAATGTTCATGTTGACGAATCTGGAAATAAAATAAAGATTGTCCGCGGCGGCGGTGCTTTCGTGCTGCCAGTGTTCCAGCAGGCGGAACCATTAAGCCTGCTGTCCAGCAAACTTGAGGTCTCGACCCCGGAGGTATACACGGAACAGGGCGTTCCTGTCATGGCGGACGGTGTCTCTATTATCAAGATTGGCGGTTCGATTACGGACATTGCCACAGCGGCTGAACAGTTTCTCGGTAAATCCAAAGATGACCGTGAACAGGAAGCGCGCGAGGTGCTGGAAGGGCATCTTCGTTCAATACTTGGTTCGATGACAGTCGAAGAAATTTATAAAAACCGCGAGAAGTTTTCCCAGGAAGTGCAACGGGTCGCCTCGCAGGATCTAGCCAAAATGGGGCTCATCATCGTATCGTTCACGATTAAAGATGTCCGTGATAACAACGGATACCTGGAATCCCTTGGTAAGCCAAGGATCGCCCAAGTGAAAAGGGATGCCGATATCGCTACAGCTGAAGCGGAGAAGGAAACGCGGATCAAGCGGGCCGAAGCATCGAAGGAAGCGCAGCGAGCCGAGCTTGAGAGGGCGACTGAAATCGCCGAAGCCGAAAAAATCAACAAACTGAAGGTAGCGGAATTCCGGCGTGAGCAGGATATTGCCAAGGCCCGTGCTGACCAAGCTTATGATCTGGAAACCGCCCGCTCCAAACAGGATGTAACCGAACAGGAAATGCAAATCAGGATCATCGAGCGGCAAAAGCAAATCGAGCTGGAGGAAAAAGAGATCCTTCGTCGTGAAAAGCAATATGATTCTGAGGTGAAGAAAAAGGCGGACGCTGACCGTTACGCAGTAGAGCAGGCTGCCTCCGCAAACAAAATGAAGCAAATCACGGAAGCGGATGCCGATAAGTACAAAATTGAAGCGATGGCGAAAGCGGAAGCGGAACGCGTTCGTATGGACGGTCTTGCCAAAGCAGACGCACAAAGGGCACAGGGTACATCCGAAGCGGAAATCATCCGCTTGAAAGGTGTGGCCGAGGCGGAGGCGAAACAAAAGATCGCCGAAGCATTCGAACAGTTCGGTCAGGCGGCCGTCATGGACATGATCCTGAAAATGCTGCCGGAGTATGCCAAACAGGTGGCAAGCCCGCTCAGCAATATCGACAAAATCACTGTCGTCGATACAGGAGGAAGCGGTGCAAGCGGCGGGGCCAATAAAGTGACGGGCTATGCAACGAATTTAATGGCGACATTGCAGGAGTCACTAAAGGCTTCGTCAGGCATTGATGTCAAAGACTTGCTTGAGAATTTCTCGGGGAAGCGTAATATACCATTTGCGGCCATCAAACCAGAAACTCCTGAAGTGAACATGGAT
This sequence comes from Peribacillus folii, assembly GCF_030271255.1. Classification (GTDB taxonomy): domain Bacteria; phylum Bacillota; class Bacilli; order Bacillales; family DSM-1321; genus Peribacillus. The sequence continues at coordinate 112,668 of NZ_JASJOM010000002.1, read as the reverse complement.
ATGGCAGCAGGCAAGGAAGAGTTATAGGAGAAATGAAAAGGTATCGGAATGAAAGTCATTCCGATACCTTTTTGGGTTTTAGAAAGCTCATCAAAGACGGCAAACATAAACAAATCGAATTTTTTCAACGTAAAGCAGGAAGTTATTCAAGATTTTGGAGGAATTGTTTCGTTTTTTCCATTATAACTTCAAATATTTCCAAGATTTTCAGGCAACCGTTAAGCTGGGTAATGCCGGATTTAGGTGCATTGATGTGATGGTTATTAACTTTGGTCATTCTATAGTTTAAGTAATTTATCTTGATATTCCTAACCATCCGATAAAGTATTTATAAATTTTTCTTGAATTTCTTTTAAAAACATTTCAGCAGCAGCGGAAAAAGCCTGATGTTTTTTCCAAACAATATTTAAGCCAGATTCAAGTCTTGGCTCTAGCGGTCTAAAACAAAGGTTACTTTCACTAGACGTATTTACTATTTTATCAAGGGTTATTGCATAACCAATACCCTCTTCAACCATGATTGCAGCATTATATGCAAGATTGTAGGTAGTCACGACGTTTAATTTGTCGAAATTTTCACCAAACCAATCTGCAAATTCATTTTTAGACAATGTCTTTTTCATAGCCTGTCGTGAACAGATTAGAGGTACATTTAATAAATCCAGTGCTTGAATGGTATCTTTGAAAGCAAGAGGACTGTCTTTCCTCATAACAACGCCCCAAACATCTTTGGTTGGGATATTGATAAAATTGTATTTAGATAAATCAGCTGGTTCAATTAAAATACCAAAATCAAGCAATCCTTTGTCAAGCCGCTCCGTCACATCGTCTTCGTTTCCGCTGTACAGGTGATACCGTATATTTGCATAACGTAATTGTAAACCTTTTACTACCTGTGCAATCAGTCTCATGGCGTCCGTTTCCCCACCACCTACATAAACGTCACCACTTATTGTTTCTTCCATAGAACTAAATTCAATACCTAATTTATCAACCATATCAACGATTTCTTCTGCTCTCTTTCGGAGGAGCATTCCTTCATCTGTGAGGATGATACTGTGACTACTGCGAGTAAATAGTTTTTTTCCTAACTCTTGTTCAAGATCTTTTAATTGTCTTGACAGGGTTGGCTGTGTAACATGCAAAAAATTAGCAGCACCTGTAATGCTTCCTTCTCTTGCAACAGTAAGAAAATATCGCAAAACTCTAAATTCCATCTATTACGCCTCCTTTTAATTATATTAGTATACATATTTAAGAAATGCCTAACAAGCATATCGTGATATATGATATAAGTATTTGTTATAAATGATACGTACAGCTAGGATAAAGTATATGAAGTGAAGAAAGCGTGAGGGTAGCAAAACATCTGCTTATGAAGAAGAATTTGTTGTAATAATCGGGGCATCAACTGATATGGGGAATAAGCGATAGAATGAGGATCAGTCTCAAAACTAGGTAAAGTATTGGTTCAAATTTCAGATTAATTCCGGTCTAGAATTACTTGTCACTTATTTGCTTCAGTAATGATTGTCATGATGAATGTAAGTAACTAATCCACCTATCAAGTCAGGTAGCTTATATCACAGATGTATGAGTAATACCAATGATTCATTTTTTATAAATGCACCAATATAAGGAGGCTAATAAGGCGAAAAAATTGTTATGTCCAGGAATCTTAGTAACAAGTATTGCCCTCACTGCTTGCAGCAGTAATGCAATTAATAATCTGAAACCAATAGAGGTGACAATGCTAGTGATAAATCAAACCGTACACAAGAAGAATCAAAAGAAGACAGCATTTCAGATACAAGAATAAATTATCGTTTAATAAGGAGGAAGTGCTTGTTAGGATGTACGATAATCCAACTAGTAGGGATTTTTTAGCTCAATCTCCGTTAACCATAACATTTGAAGATAATAAGCAAAGTCTCCTTTTATTGTTTGGTTTTTCGGTTTGCACAATATCTGCTGAAAGATAACTCCTTAATTAACTCATCTTTACGCAACAAGATAATGACACGTTCAAGAAAGAAGGAAATTAATTTTTATGTCTAAAAGAAACAATTTACTTATATTCACATTGACACTAGGGGCTTTCGGTATCATAAATACTGAAATGGGGGTTATTGGGATATTGCCCTATATTGCTGATCACTTTCATATCAGTGTATCTAAGGCCGGGTTGCTGGTGAGTATCTTCGCACTCACTGTCACAATATCTGGTCCAACTATGCCGTTATTATTTTCGGGTATAAATCGTAAGAAGGCAATGTTATTTGTACTTGGTGTTTTCGTTCTAGCTAACATTGTCTCTATATTTACAACTAACTTTGCCATTGCAATAATAGCACGTGTGATACCAGCCATATTTCATCCAATCTATTTTTCAGCAGCTTTTACAATGGCTGCTAACTCAGTTAGCAAGGAAGAAGCTCCAAAAGCTGTTTCAAAAGTTTTTATTGGAGTATCTGCGGGGATGGTACTTGGTGTACCAATCGCAAGTTTTCTTGCTAGTACAGTATCGTTTCAAATGTCAACGGCATTTTTTGCCATCGTTAACGCTATAGAATTTATTGCTACATTAGTATTTTTCCCTTCTATGCCTATTAAAGAAAGACTTTCTTACGGAGATCAATTGTCTGTACTAAAAGAACCCATTACATGGCTTTCCATTGTTGCTGTCATTTTACTAAATTCAGCTGTATTTGGGGTGTATAGTTTTCTTGCTGAGTATCTTAAAACCGTTACGAATATCTCTGGGAAATCAATTAGTTTAATGTTAGTCATATTCGGGGGGGCAAGCATTTTTGGAAATATTGTGGCAGGGAAGTTACTTATTAAAAATCCTATCAAACTTGTAGTATCTTTTCCTTTTGTTTTGGGAGTCGTTTACATCCTATTATTCTTATTTGGACAATTTACTTTTCCTATGGCTATCATTACTTTAGTTTGGGGAGTATTAGCTGGAATAGGAACTAATATTAACCAATATTGGATTACGTCTGCAGCTCCAGGAGCTCCTGATTTCGCCAACGGCTTGTTTTTATCATCTGTTAATTTAGGAACAACAATTGGTACAGCTGTAGGTGGATTCTTCATTTCGGAAATAGGTACACGTTACGTCATCTTAGTGGGGTTATTATCGTTACTATTGAGTGTAGTATTTATTTTACTAAGAAACTACATGCAGAGTTCTGTAAAACAATCAACAATATAAACAGCTTTCTAACCAGTAAACCTTCTTGTCCAATTTTCTTTGATTAAATTTCCAGGTTGTTACCTTACTTAATTAGAATGGAAAAATCTAACCTAGCCTAGCTCATTAAAATTGAGAAATTAGGCTTTTTTCGTTGCTCAACAATCGCGCCCGATTGTTGAAAATCTTTAATGCTTTCACTTGTTAAACTAACGTAACCGCTTTTTCAAGAATACTTATTCACTAATTAACTATTAACTGGCTTTGTGTTATGTAGAATGTTCCCTAAATGGGCAAATTGATAACAAAATCAATTTTATAAGAAATTGTAACTGTATTCTTGCATTGGAGTTAGCTCAAAGGTTTACTATAGTTTATATAAGTAAGGAGGAATATTTGATGAATATCAAAAAAGCAGCTGAGATATTTGATTTAAGTGTTGATACACTCCGATATTATGAACGAGTAGGTGTTATCCCACCTGTTCACCGAAATGCAAGTGGATATCGTGACTATACGACGAACGATTTGAATTGGATTTATTTAGCTAAAAATTTGCGTAATGCCGGATTATCGGTTGAATCCTTAATTGAGTTTGCTAAGTTGGCCCAATTACGAGAAACGCAAAATGTAGAAGAAGCTCAAAAACAGATTTTATTTGATCAGTTGGAGGAGCTAGATAAAAAGTTAGCCGAAATGCAGGAAGTGAGGGAATTACTAGTTTATAAAATTGAAACTTATGGTGAGCATATCGCAAAATTCAAGACAGGTGAAATGGCACCTGATAAAGTCGAAAAATTGTGGGAACGATAAAAATAAAACTTCTTTCTTGCCATGGACTTAACTCCAAGGTTTAGGATAGGTAATGTAATCAAAGTTAGAGGAGGAAAACAATATGCAAACAATCAAATTAAACAATGGTGTGGAAATACCACAATTAGGGTTTGGAGTTTACCAAATTCCATTGGATGAAACAGCTAAAGCAGTTTATCAAGCAATCAAAGCAGGATATCGTTTGATCGACACGGCTTCTATTTATGGAAATGAAAAAGAAACGGGTGCAGGTATCAAACGAGCAATTGTCGAAGGGCTTGTTACACGTGAAGAACTTTTTGTCACCTCTAAGTTGTTTATTTTACAAACACCGGAATCTAAAGCAACTGAGACGATTGAACACTCACTTGATACTATGGGGCTAGACTATCTTGATCTTTATCTTATTCACCAACCCTATGGCGATGTTTATGGAGCATGGAGAGCAATGGTTGCAGCGCAAAAAGCAGGTAAATTGCGTGCAATTGGTATTTCAAATTTCAAATCAGCTAAGATGATTGAATTTGTTGGGCTGAATGAAGTGAAGCCTCAAATCAATCAAATTGAAGTGAACCCTTGGAATCAGAGAATTGAAGATCAAAAATGGCATGAAAAATATGATGTACAAGTAGAAGCTTGGGCTCCATTTGCAGAAGGACGTCACGATCTATTCACAAATCCTGTATTAGCAGAAATCGGAGAACAATATGGCAAAACTGTTGGACAAGTCGTGCTTCGCTGGTTAATGCAACGAGGAATTGTTGCATTGGCTAAATCTGTTCGTCCAGAACGAATGGCTGAAAACATTGATATCTTTGATTTTGAACTTTCAAAAGAAGATATTGAAAAAATAGCTGCTTTAGATATGAAAGAATCAGTTTTCTTTGATCATGATGCGCCACAACAAGTTGAATGGTTCATGAATCGCATGTTGGACACAGAAAAATGATGAAAAATATCCTTATCATTGGTGCAGGCGGTCAAATTCCAGAAGTGCTGATACCACTTTTACAAGAACAAGCTGATCTGAAATTAACATTGTTTGGTCGTCATGCAACTAGTCTACCCTATACGAATGTAACAAAGATTTCTGGTGATGCAGGGAATGTATCAGATTTGGCGAATGCCATGCAAAACCAAGAGATTGTTTATATGAATTTTGATAATGAAAAAATTACATAAATAGTCATTGAGGCAATGCATAAAACTGGCGTTAAGCGTATCATTCAAGCAGGTGTATTAAGTGTATACGGCTAAGTTGCGGAACCTTTTGCCACATGGAATAGTCGAATGATGGGCGGATCGATTGCTCATAAGCGTGGGGGAGAATCACTTGAAGCAAGTGATTTAGATTACACTTATATGCGGATGACTTGGTTATATAATGGCAAACGAAAGGATTATGTCGCAAGCCAAAAAGGAGAACCATTTTTAGGCGCAAAATTACTAGACAAGCAATTGCTCAATTTGTTATTGATAATATTACATGCAAACGAAACGATATCCGAGCAAGTATCGGCTTATGGGAACCTGGCTCAGAAAATAAATCAAAACCTGACTTTTATTGATTTAAGCGGTGTATGATGTAAATCAATCAGCAGAATGAATAGCAGAAACTGCGACATAATCCATTATCTGTACTATGTCACAGCCTTTTTATGGAGGAAAAGCACAGTGCAAAGGTGGAGATTTAGATAATTAAGAAGAATGCTATTTTCTTGCTAATAACAGTTATATGCGTCATTATCTTTGTTTTCATTGTACTACCAAAAATAATAAATCAGAATGAAAAGGAAGGAGCAACCATAAAAAATTCAAAAACATTGATTGTTTATTATTCAAGGACGGGGATAACTAAGGCAGTTGCTGAACTTATCCAAGAAAAAGTTGGTGGAGATCTCGTACAAATTGAAACAAAAGAGTCAAGACCAACGGATTACAGAATGGAAGTAGAACAAAATGCGCAAGAACAAGAGAGCGCTACCCTACCAGAATTAAAAACAATCATTACTAATTTTGAGAACTATGATCGTATTTTTATCGGAGCTCCCACATGGAACATGGCTTTGCCTCAAGCGGTAGTTTCATTTTTAAATAGTTATAATTTTGAGAAGAAAACGGTGATTCCATTTAACACGAATGGCGGTTACGGTCCTGGTTCAACCTTTAGAAGATAAATGCTGGTGCTAAAGGAGCGAAAGTTCTAGAAGGATATACTGTACAGGGCGGAGAAGAAACTAACGGTATCATGCTTGCAATTAAAGGTAAAAATAAAGCTGAGGTATCAAAGGAAATAGAGACTTGGCTAGAAAGATTAAACAATTAAAGAAATAGAAAGAAGTTAGAAAAGTTGAATAAAGAAAAATTTGGAATCATCTTACCAATCACATTACTATCCTACTTTTTGATATTAATGGATAACTCGATCATTTTTACCAGTTCAGTACAGATAGGAGAAAGCCTGGGCTTATCTGCCGCAGCACTTTCATGGGTATCAAGTGCGTATACGCTCACGTTCGGAGGCTGCTTACTTCTAAGTGGACGGCTTTCTGATTTGCTGGGAAGAAAACGTATTTTTTTGTTTGGGCTATTCATTTTTGGGATCAGTTCACTAATCATTGGTCTATCAACAACAGCTGAGATGGTGATTGCATGCGTGCGATTCAAGGGATTGGCAGCTCGATTATTGCACCTACAACCCTCGCATTAATCTTGGATGCGTATCAGAACAATATGAGACAGCGTGCAATTTCTTATTATGGCGCAACAGCAGGAATTGGTTCAAGTGTCGGTTTATTAGTTGGCGGTGCGTTGACTAGCTTGATTTCTTGGCGAGCTGGTTTCCTGATAAATATACCATTCACTCTTCTTCTGTTTTTCTTAACATTAAGGTACATATAAAATTCAGAACGACGAAAAGAAAAAATTGATTATCTAGGTAGTTTATTATCAATCATAGGATTAATTGGTATCATATATGGATTTACCGAAAGCAAAAGTATATTCGTCATCGCCGGTATGTTTATCTTAGGCTTATTCATTTTCTGGGAACGAAACGTTCCATATCCCATTTTGCCATTATCACTCTTTAAAAATAAGATACGATCCGGCGCATATGCCGCACGGCTTTTATTTATCATGGCAATGTTGCCATTTTGGTTCTTTTTACCGCAAATGATGCAGAGTCAATATGACTTTTCGGCCTTACAATCGGGTCTGGCATTTTTACCTCTGACTATCGTCAATTTTATCATAGCCATGCAATTACCACGATTAACCGCTAAATTTGGAAATAGTAAAGTTTTACTTGTTGGTGAGATAATATTAGTGGCTGGGCTAATTTACTTGCTTTCTCTAACCCAGCCAATGGTTATTGGCGTACTATTCCCATTCCTATGGTAATACTGGGTTTGGGGCAAGGACTGATTTTAGCACCGGTCACCTCAGCAGGCGTTCATGAAGCGCCAACTGAACTGGCTGGTATTGCGAGCGGCATTACAAATACCATGCATCAAATTGGTGGGCCAATCGGCTTATCTTTAATTGTCTCGGCTACTAATGATTTTTCTATTAAAATCTGGTTAATGACGTTATTTACACTCGCTTCTATACTGGTGGTTGCTATTTTTGTGAATGAAAAGAAATATTGATTACTTCTGAACGGGGAAAAAAATAATTTATTTTTTAAAAATCTTTGACATTGACAAATAAATATACAGTGATTAAAACTATAGCCATATGACAATAAGATGAACTAATATAGATCCCGCCTAACATTAGTACCCCCTCTTCTCAAACCTTATTCAGAATTTAAATAACATAATGTTAACATATTGGATATTATATGGATAATTCTTATTAAGCTAATATGCTCAGTTACTTTAAGTACAAAGGTTCACAAACTCACCTAAACTCCTTCCTAGATATCTAGGTGTTATTCAACAATATGGCCCAATTGTGGAACAAAGTTAAAAAAGTACACATTTCATAACCTTTTTCAAAAGCAATTCAGTTGAATCCCAGGCGTAGCAAAAGCCAATGCGTGTATTGTCATTATTCAATTACACCGCTTTCTTCTATTTTCACATTTGCTTTCACGCGAATAGGGATTGTATGGTACATCTTTTCCCACGCTTTCTTGTCCCAGTTTCTCGTTCTTGTTCGTACTTGGTCTCCAATACCAAGAGAATCAATATCAAGGTCTTGCAGCTTTTTTATTAGTTTTTCTCCTTTTTTCTCTATATCCTGTTCCAGCTGCTTTTCAATTTTTTTAGTAAAATTTTTTGAGGGATGAGGATTGGAATACTCTCTTAAAAACGCAATGACCTTTAAATGGATGGTGATAGGCTCTGATGTCATTGGCTTCTTTATCGTATACGATCGCTTGGAACGGATGTTATGTATGGAAACCAAATCGCCATCAAGTTTTGCTGCATACCCTAATTTGCTCGTATGCTCAAGCAACATTTTAAAGAGGATGCTTTCAATTCCTTTTGTTTGGTATACATATTTATCTTCGTTAAACAAGGCTATGCCTTTAACATACGGCTTACCCATTTTCAGGTCGACGACCGGTAAGAAAGTGTCAGCTCCTTCAGCGTAATAAGCATAAGTGAATACATGAAGGTTCGTTTTGGGAAGTAAACCAGCTTTAATATTGTGATTGATTTCTTTAGCAAGATAGCTGCCAACATCCTCATTTTCTATTCCTTCGGGTTTTGTTGTGATTATGTCGCTTGCATTTTTGTCTGCAACAGCCAGAATTAAAGATCCTCCAATCGAAGGGTCTCGTAGGAAGGTATCTGTTAGTGGGAATAAATGTTGTTTAGCCATTTCCTTGCTAAATATCGCCACTTTCAGTTTTCCGCTAAAAATCGGTTTATCAGACTGTAAATTGGTTTTGTCCCGGGTTTCCTTGCTTAAATTGGAATTTGCCGAAAAAGATACCGTTTTAACCGTTTTATCAGGCAAGTAATACGGGGTAACGGCAGTAGCCTTAAAGCCTCTTTTGCCTAAATCCTTATCGGAATCATAGCTAACTGCAGATACCATATTTATTTCGTCCAGCACTTTGGTCTGAACTCCCATACAGCCACTAAGAAGGACAAGCATGATGATTAAGACCAGGGAGTTTTTAATTCTCATGAAAATCCCTTCCCTTCTTCGTTCTTTTTGACATGATTAATGTTATGAAGTATAGGGCTGGTATATATACTAAATAAAGATATAGACCGGCATTTCCTAAGAAATTCAAGAGGGAATTCACTTCTTCTCTGCTATTTAAAGACAATGAAAATGCAATTAAAATGATCAGGTATAAAAAAGTGATTTTTTTAGATTTCACGTTAAACAATCTGCCAGTCCCTTGAATGGCGGCCCAGATTGTTAGACAAATAATTGGGACGATACTGAACATTAACATCGTAATACCTACATACTCAAAGCGCTCAACAAACGGAATTTTAACACTTGACCAAAAGTTCAATGTGGGCCAAATATATCGTTCAATTTGTGCTTCTGTAAAATATCCGATTGTTAGGACCATGATGAGTGAATAAAATAACATAGTGGTCAGGTTTCCCATGTATGCCCATTTTTTTGCTTTTTTAAATGGATCAATAAAAGGGTAGTACATCAACATGGTTGAAAACCCTAGATAGCTAAGAGACATATCTTTCGTTCCTATAGCCATTTCTTTAATGGAATGGTGCCATATGGGTAAAAGATTATGAAACTGCGCATAGCCAATCGGAAAGTAAATCGTCAGGATTAAGAAGGAAGTGAGGATCACTCCCAAAAAGCATAGTCCTGCAATGATTCGGAACCCGCCAGAAACTGCATAATAAATGACTATGGCAAATACAATACTGAGTGGCAATATGTTTATTTGAGGAAAGAGCCATGTCCCAATAATTTCTGCATATGTCATATACGCCGCTATACTGAGCATCAGCCAAAAAATGATCCAGATCATACTTAAAATCCCGCCGATATATTTTCCGAAGATTTGTTTGTGCACCCCTATTAAATCCTTTTCATGCGAATGCAGTATGTTGAACATACACCAAATTGGAAGTAAACAAACAATTCCCCCAAATATTACAGCAATCCAAGCATCATTCCCTGCGCTATGCATGATTAACCTTTGAAAACCCAGCACCCCAGTTCCTGTCTGCACTTTCACAACTAGGAAGAAAACAAAATACGGAGGAATACGTTCACTTTTGTTAACCATAAACCAGCTTATTCCTCCTTCACAGGATTTTTATCAGACGCCATTTTTTCATCAAAACGCATGAGATTTTCAGATTGAACTTCGACAGGTCGTTTTGCTTGAAAGGAAAATGGCAAACGAACGAGAGCATCTTTCCAATCCGAAAGGCGCAGTGGAAATAAAGGCTCGATAAATGGACGGCCAAGAGATTTTAACCTAAGTAAATGAACAAGCAGGAAAAAAAAGCTAATGGCAACCCCAATCAATCCTATATAACTGGCCATCAAAATAAACGGAAACCGAATCAGTCGGATTGCACTTCCTAATTGAAAGACTGGCGATGTAAAAGAAGCAAGAGCTGAAAGCGCCACGATAATCAATAAAACATTACTCGTTAACCCAGCTTCCACTGATGCGGTCCCAATGACAATACCACCGACGATTCCAATGGTTTGACCGACTTTGGTGGGCAGTCTAGCTCCCGCTTCACGAAGTAATTCAATGACCAATTCCAGGATTAAAGCCTCTAAAATAGGAGGGAAAGGCACCTCGCTTCTCGAAATTACAAGCGTATTTATTAGATCTTTAGGGATTAATTCATAATGATACGTTAAAATGGCTACATAAAGCGGGGTGATCAGTATGGAAAGTAACGCCCCAAAGAATCTTAGGAAACGGAAAAAAGACGCTATGACCCAATTAAGAAAATAATCATCAAAGGCAGAGAATTGCTCTATTAGCGTCGAAGGACCGATCAATCCATGCGGAGAACCCTCGGCGACAACGACTACCTTTCCCTCTGCGAGGGAGGCAGCCAACCGATCTGGCCGTTCTGTATCAACGTATAGGGGGAAAGGAGTCAGTTTATTGTCGCCAATCATTTGAGCGATATAGGAAATGTCAATGATCTGATTGAAATGAATATCCATTATTCGCTGCTTAGTAGTCTGGACATTCTCTTTGTTGGTAATCCCTTCAATAGAAAGAATGGCCACCCTTGTCTTTGAAAGCGAACCCACCGACAATTCCTCGATCGTGAGCTCTGGAATGGGTAATCTCTTCCTAATTAAATGGAGGTTTGTATCCAATGATTCCACGAGAGCTTCTTTCGGGCCAACAATACTATATTCAACTTCTGGAAGAGCAAATTCCTTATTCTCTTTGGAAGCTGCTTTAATTAAAACGGCTTTATGATTCAGATCAGCTAACATGATGCTAATATACCCAATTAGTAAATGGTCCTGTACCTCGGAGGGGGTATCGGTAAAAATCATACTTTCTAATGGAAGATCATGTATCACACCTTCAAGTGTATTGGAAGTTTTATTTATATAAGGCAAGATATCTCTACGTAATATTTCAATATCGATTAGAGTATTAAAATAAGATACACAAAGTCCGGTATGGTGTTCACTAGGTATCAATAAACGAGTAAAATCCTTTGATTTTTCTAGTTGTGTAATTGCATCGCTTACGTTATCCAATGAAGAATTTCCTCTTTTATTAAATGATTTTTTCATTATTGCCACACCTCATATGCTACATTAAGCATATTATGGGTTAAAAATTCTTTATTATACCTCCAAGGGCTTTATGATAGGGGTGCCTTATGGAATGTTTTCATGACCAGTTCTATCGTCATAAATCGAGGAAATGAATACACTGCTTTTTTTCTTGGAATGAAGGTTTACTAACGAAGCTATAACAGCATTTGTCTTCTCAAAAGATTCAAAGGGTAGCCGAGGCCAAACAGAAGATGGCCGAAGCTTTTGATCATTTCTGTCAGGCTGCCGTCATTGACATGATTTTGAAATTTCTGCCGGAATACGTCAAACAAAGTGGCAAGCCCGCACAGCAATATGGATAAAAACACTGGAGAATTTCAAAAGGGGTTCGGAATTTTATCATCCCGACCCCCTTTTTGGCTACAAACTGTAGTACTCAAGGCTTCTTAGAAGTATTTCTTATTGTTTGACTTACGTTTTTTTGTGGAATGTTTTTTAAACTATAAAAAAGGGTTGTTTTTAAGTGTTCTATATGTTCCAAAATCTTGAATTAATATAATGATTTTGAAATGTTTTCGGTCGTTTTTAATAATATAGGGATATACTGTTCCATCGTTTCTTTGTTCCAACGAAAGACTGGCCCGGAAACGGAAATGGCTCCTATGACTTTTCCTTTTGCCCCAAAGATAGGAGCTGATAGCGCAGCCACATTCTTCGTGAGTTCCTCCTCATTTATCGAGTAACCGATATTCTCAATCGTCTTTAGTTTTTTTTGAAGTGAATTTCTTTCTTCTTCAGGCAGAATGTTTAATACTTGTGCCTGTAGATCTCCATTTAGGAAAGCCAAGATTACTCTTCCGCTTGATCCAAGATGTAGCGGTATCCTATTACCGACTCCAGCTTTCCTGCTTATTTCCTGGTTACTTACATGTTCAATCACACACATCCTGATCATGCTTGTTAACATATAAAATCCTACCGTTTCCTGAGTTTCATCTCTAAGATCAATTAATTGGGAATCAATTAAAGAGATAAAAGGTATATCAGTAATTATTTTATTAGCATAGTCGATAAAAACGGTTCCAAGAGAATATTTTTTAGAAACTGAGTCTTGGAAGACCAAACCTTCCAACTTCAGCGTAGTTAACATGCGATGTGTGATAGGAGGGGAAATGTCAAGTTTTTCACTAATATCTTTAATTCCTTGTGGACCTGGTGTCTCATTTAAATGATTGATAATTTTAATGGCACGCTGCACAGTAGACGAAATCTTCGTGTTCATAAATAAAATCCTCCGTTAAATCCCATTTAAATTAAGTTTTATAGTTAGTATTCGTTAAAATTATTAAACGATATTTTGACCGTCAGTTATTGAAAATATTATATCATACCAGGATGACAAGCTCATTAACAGGGTTAAGAATCTTTAATATGGAACACTATAATAACTTTAAAAGAAAGAATCCTATAACCACGAAAGTTAGTCTTTTATACCGTATATATCTAACAAAATATTATATTTGTATATTGTATATAACTTTGATCTTGAAAGTTGAAATGTCATGTTCAGATTAAAATAAAAAATAAATTGACAATTTAGACAATATTCTCTTAATATCAAATATAGGAATTATAATTCCGTTATTGTTAATTACTATTTTATCTGAATAGGAGGAAATTTTATGAATGTTGAATTTTTAACATCCAATTCAATAAAAGCTGAATTGGGCGCGATGCCAGAGACAAAGGGTTTAAACTTTTTTAAGGAAGATCCCAATCTTCCTTTTATTCTTCAACGTTACCTTTCCAAAGAAGATTATGATCACGCCTTGTCTTACTTAACAGAATTAGGTGAAATTGCAGGAACACGTTTAGATGAGTTATCTCGTATTGCGGATAAGCATACTCCTGAGTTAATTGCTTTCAATGGGAAGGGAGAGCGTATAAACGAAGTGGACTACCACCCAGCCTACAAGGAAATGGAGTATGTAGGATACGGTAAATTTGGTCTCGCTGCTATGTCCCATAAACCGGTACTGGGGTTTTCTACGAAACTTCCACATGTACTAAAATATGCATTTTGGTATTTATTTGTACAATCCGAGTTCGGGTTAGCTTGCCCAATGAGTATGACAGATTCAGGGGCACGTGTTTTAAGGAGGTATGCCGACCAAGACATGCAGGATACCTATTTACCCCGTTTGACAAGTACAGATATGAAGGAATTATGGACGTGCGCCCAATTCATGACTGAAAAGCAAGGGGGGTCCGATGTTGGGGCTAACACGTTAACGGCCAAAAAAGTGGGCGAGCGGTGGGAGCTTTGGGGCGATAAGTGGTTTTGTTCGAATGTATCAACAGACCTAGCATTAGTGTTAGCTCGGCCGGAAGGTGCATCAGCGGGCACGAAAGGACTTGGGATGTTTTTAATGCCAAGAAAACTACCGGATGGATCGTTAAATAAGTTTAGTATCAACCGAATTAAAGACAAGTTGGGAACTCGCGACATGGCTTCGGGTGAGGTAGCATTTGAAGGGGCGGTCGCTTATGCTGTAGGTGATGTGACCAATGGTTTTAAGCAAATGATGTCCATGGTAAATTCCTCACGATTATCGAATGCCGTCCGTTCCACTGCCATGATGCGCAGAAGTTTTTTGGAAGCGCTTATTTCGGCTCGAGGCCGAGTAGCCTTTGGCAGCTCTATAGCCGAAAAGCCGCTTATGAAAGAAACCCTGTTTGAATTATTACTAGATTCCGAGGCAGCTGCGGCCATGACATTTTTCACGGCCTCCGTGTATGATCAAGCCGATCAAGGAAGCAAAGCCGATGAAAAGCTATTACGGATTTTGACGCCCTTACTAAAAGGATACATTTGTAAACGAGCGAGATATTCCACCTCTGAAGGAATGGAAGCAAGAGGCGGGAATGGGTATATCGAGGATTGGGTGGAACCGAAGCTTGTGCGCGATGCTCAATTAGGTGCAATTTGGGAAGGAACCACCAATATTGTGGCGTTAGACGTAATAAGATCCTTAGTGAAAGATGAAGCTGGAGAGGTATTCTTTAATACAGTCTGCAATTTCAAAGGTGGTATCTCTGATTCTTTGGCGCAGCAGACTGGTAAGGTTCTTCTACACGTAACCAATAAAATTGAAGCGCAAGCAAAGAAAATAATGAATTTGAACGGGCCAGAGAGAGAATTACCTGCAAAACAATTAATGAACCGCATGTATCATGTTTGCGCTGCCAGTCTTTTACTGGATGAAGCATCTTTGCAAATTAAAGAACAAGGAAGCTACCGTAAATTATACATGACTTTACAGTATCTCCACCGTTATTTGCTTTCAAATGGTTTGGATGATTTTAGCTACTCGGATTCATCATTATTGCAATGGTTTGATGCTATTGTTGACTGGGAACAAGTTCCAGAACAGGCTGTAGAAGCATTATTAAAACAAGTGCAGCGAACCGTAAAACTTTAAAACAACAATAACTTCCATAAGGTTCAAGGCATCGATTAAGAATTGGGGAGGGTATCATGGCTAAAGCTTTAAGCGGGATTAAGGTTCTTGATTTAAGTCGGGTGGTTGCTGGTCCAACTTGTACTAGCATGTTGGGAGATTTGGGAGCGGAGGTCATTAAAGTGGAGGGACCGGAATTGCTAGATGAAACGCGGGCTTGGTTTCCTCCTGATATTAAAGAGTTAAGTTTATATTTTATGGCAGTTAACCGAAATAAAAGAGCCATCACAGTGGACTTAAAGACAGAAAAGGGAATACAAATCATAAAAAAGCTTCTAAAGGAAGCGGATGTTGTCGTAGAAAATTTTAAAACAGGGACAATGGAGCGGTTAGGACTAGGATATGAAGAATTGAAAGCGTTAAACCCTACATTAATTCATTGCTCCATCACAGGTTTTGGACATACAGGACCTTACAAACATTTACCGGGATATGACTTTATTGCTCAAGGGATGAGCGGGTTTATGAGTATGAATGGGGCACCAGACGGTGAACCTACAAAGTCTGGGAATGCTATGGCTGATTTATTTACAGGTTTACATGCGATTATTAGCATATTAGCTGCTTTGCAGGCAAGAAATCATACAGGTCGTGGCCAGCATTGTGATATTTCGCTCTTGGATACTATGGTAGCTACAATGCTTAATCTTGCTACAGGCTATTTAAATACAGGGAAACTTCCTAAACGTTATGGCAATCAGCATCCGACCCTAGTTCCCTATCAAAATTTTAAAACTAAAGATTATGAGATTATTGTTGCAGTAGGTAATGATAGGCAGTTCCAACGTTTTTGCTCCTTACTGGAGTTGGATGAGTTATCTAGTGATGAGCGTTTTTCAACAGCCAGCGCACGTAACATAAATAGGGAAGAATTAATTCCACAAATACAAGAAGCATTATGTATGAAAACGGGAGACGTATGGCTCACCACTTTCCAGGAAAATAATATTCCTTGTGGTCCTATTAATACATTAGATCGAGTTTTTGAAGATAAGCAAGTACTTGAAAGGCAGATGATACAGGAAGTTGAACATCCACAAGTTGGAATCGTTAAACTTTTAGGTTCACCAATCAAACTTTCAGATACACCGGTTACCATTGAGAGACATCCACCTTTACATGGGGAGCATACTGAGGAAGTATTATTAGAGTTAGGATACGATAGAGAAGAAATTGAATCTTTCATAAATGAAAAGGTAATTTAAACATACAGTGCTTATTTATCCACTAGATATATCGTTGCTTATTTATCCACTAGATATATCGTTCAGAAGACAATCGAACTTCCTACCGTAAAGTTTAAGTAGAGTTTATATGGCAATTCATATAGGTACATGAACAAAATGTTTGCCTGAACAATGAATCGGTGATGGAAACTACTCGTTATTAGCATTCCTACCATCCTATGACTTTACATCCTTTAAAAAGACAACGCTTACAAATGGAATTGTTTATCTTTTCCAACAAAAGTATATAAAGAAGTTGAATAAATAATTAAGGCGGTGTTTTATGGATAAAGTTAGATCAGACCGGACTTGGATTGTAGTTTTCATCGCTTGCTTTTTAGGTCTTATGGTAGATGGAATGGATTTAATCATGCTGTCTATCACGATGCCTAGTCTAATGGAAGAGTTTAATATTGGTAATGCAGCTGCAGGTCTCATTGCTACATGGTCCTTAGTGGGTATGGGTGTCGGCGGGATCTGTGGTGGTTGGTTGGCTGATCGATTTGGCCGGGTGAGAATGGCGACCTGGATGATGGTTCTATTTTCAGTTGGAACGTGCTTAATTGGATTTACCCAAACATATGAACAATTTATTGTTGTTCGTTTCATATCTGCAATTGGTATAGGGGCGGAATATACAATTGCTACGATGCTTATGGCTGAATATGTACCTACGAAAAGGAGAACGACAGTTTTAGGTACAATTCAAGCGGCTTATTCTTTAGGATATTTAGTGGCAGCTTTATTGGCAGGTGCAATATTGCCTGAATATGGTTGGCGGCCTCTATACTTTATTGCGGTTGTACCTGTTCTATTAGCCATTTATATAAGATTCAGGGTTCCAGAACCTCCAGGATGGAAAGAAAAAGCGCAAGCGCAAAAACAAAAGGGGAATAAAAAAAACGAGTGGGCTACGATTTTTAACGATTCAAAAACAAGAAAGATTTTTATCTTATGGGGCATTACTGCGACCTTCTTGCAATTCGCTTATTATGGTGTTGGTACCTGGCTGCCGTCGTATATTGTCACTGATTTAGGTATTGATTTTAAAAAGATGACAGGCTACCTGGTAGGGACTTACACGGCCGCAATCTTAGGAAAGATCATTACAGGTTGGCTGGCAGATCGATACGGTCGAAAAACAATGTTCATTATAGGGGGGCTATCTACTGCGATTCTCTTACCCCTTGTTTATCTTTACAATACACCGACTAACGTTATCGCGTTATTAACGATTTTGGGATTTCTATATGGTATGCCATATGCAGTCAATTCCACATACATGAACGAGAGTTTTCCATCGGATATTCGTGGTACGGCTGTAGGGGGCTCGTATAATATTGGCAGAATCGGGGCAGCGATAGCGCCTTTTATGATTGGTTTCATTGCGGAATATCAATCAATAGGATTAGGATTAGCTACCCTAGGTATTGCCTATGTCATATCAGCAGTGATTCCTGGACTATTTATCAGGGAAAAAATGTACGATCCGTTTGAAAAGGAAGAAAATGTTGTTACGGACCAAAAAGGAAGCGCAATTAACACTAAAACCATGTAAGGCTTACAATAGTAAAATTTCGTTTTAATCTACAAAAGATTTTCATTTAAATTAGAAGGGGGAAAACAATGAATAGGCTTGTTGTAATAGGTTCAGGCGTGATGGGACGTGAAATTGCTTATGTTGGTGCAGTAGGGGGCTTTACGGTTACGCTGGTTGATGTTAACGAACATGCACTTAAAAATGCTGAAGCTGAACTGAACACTATTTTTGAAAAAGGACTTTTAAGGGGGAAACTTTCCTATGAACAGGAGCAAAAGGCAAAAGCGAACTTATCCTATTTAACAGATTTGCAAAAAGCTGCAACTTCAGCTGATGTCATTATTGAAGCGGTCCCTGAAAAAGCGGAAATCAAAAGACAGGTGTTTGGAACAATTGAAGAATACGCACCAGCTCATTGTATTTTCGCAACGAATACCTCCACTATGAGTCCGACGGAAATTGCTTCTTATGCAAAACGTCCTGCTCAGACCATAGCCATGCATTTTTTTAACCCAGTGCATAAAATGCCGCTGGTAGAAATTATTCGAGGCCTTGAAACGAGTACAGAAACTGCGGAAGCAATAGAAACAGTAGCCAAAAAGATGGGGAAAGAAACGGTTGTCATTAATGAGTTTCCTGGTTTCGTGACGAGTCGCATTAATGCGTTAGTTGGCAATGAAGCTTTTTATATGCTTCAAGAGGGACTTGGAACACCAGAAAAAATTGATAAAGCGATTAAGCTAGGGCTTAATTACCCAATGGGTCCCTTTGAGCTAGTGGATTTAGTGGGTCTTGATACACGTTTGAACAATTTAAACTATTTACATGAAAAGTTAGGTGAAAAATACCGTCCTGCTCCATTACTTGAGCAGTATGTAAAATCAGGACGTCTTGGACGTAAGTCTGGAAAAGGCATCTATGACTATTCAAAGAAAGAAGAGTGGATGGGAAAATGAAAGAAGTAGTGATTGTAGATGCTGTAAGAACACCAATTGGGAGATATAAAGGCTCATTAAAGAGTGTAAGGCCTGATGATTTGGGGGCAGTTGTCATTAAGGCACTTATTGAAAGAAACCCCAATTTGCCTTCAGAACAAATTGAGGATGTCATTTTCGGCAATGCCAATCAGGCTGGAGAAGATAATCGCAATGTGGCAAGAATGTCGGCTTTGCTGGCCGAGCTTCCAGTTAATGTGAGCGGAACTACGATTAACCGGTTGTGTGGATCAGGTCTTGATGCTGTTATGTACGCTGCTAAATCTATTGCGGTGGGGGAAGGAAATATTTATATTGCCGGTGGAACAGAAAGTATGACAAGAGCTCCTTATGTCATGGCAAAACCAGAAAATGAATTTCCTAGGGGGGCGATGGAACTTCATGATACAACGATTGGCTGGCGCTTTACGAATAAAAAGCTGGAAAAAATGTATGGAGTGGACTCAATGCCACAAACAGCAGAGAATGTAGCTTACCGTTTTTCGGTGTCCCGAGAAGCTCAAGACCAATTTGCTTTGCAAAGCCAGCAAAGAGCAAAACAAGCAATTGAAACTGGACGTTTTACGAATGAAATTGTTCCGGTTCGTTTTAAAGACCGAAAAGGAAATGAGATAGTCTTCGAGCGAGATGAGCATCCACGTCCGGATACAACGCTTGAAAAGCTGGGAAAACTCAAACCAATTTTTGAAGGCGGCACGGTAACGGCTGGGAATGCTTCTGGTGTAAATGACGGAGCTTCAGCCTTACTATTGATGAGTACAGAAAAAGCGAAGGAATTAGGATTAAAACCCCTAGCCAAATATGTAGTCGGAGCAGTTGTTGGTCTGGAACCATCGGTTATGGGTCTTGGCCCTATTTATTCTACGCAAAAGGTATTAGAAAGGGCAAATTTGGAAGTGGGTGATATTGGACTTGTCGAATTAAATGAGGCGTTTGCTTCCCAGTCTATTGAGTGTATCCGTCAATTAAAATTGGACCCGGAAAAAGTGAATGTAAACGGTGGTGCAATTGCATTTGGTCACCCGTTAGGTGCAAGCGGAGCACGCATTTTGACAACACTACTTCATGAGATGAAAAAGCAAAATGTTCAGTATGGACTTGCCACCATGTGTGTCGGCGTTGGACAAGGCGTATCAGCAATTATTGAAAACATGGAAGAGTAAAAATAAGCCCTTATTAGTTGGACTAGTTGGGGCTATTGTCCTAAGAAAAAGGAGAGATAATTTTCGTGTCTAATATTATAAACAAAATAGAAAATCATATTGCTTATATAACAGTGAATCGTCAAGAAGTAATGAATTGCTTTAATTATGAAACCCTTATTGATCTTCAGGAAACTGTCGATGCTATTAATGCTAATCAGGACATCCGTGTGGTTATTTTCACAGGAGCAGGTCAAAAAGCATTTAGCGCGGGTGTAGATTTAAAGGAAAGAAAGACATTAAATGAAGCGCAAGTAAGAAGAAACGTCAAAGCCATTCGAGATGTATTTAACAGTATTGCGGGACTACCCCAGCCCACCATCGCAGCGGTTAATGGGTATGCATTGGGAGGAGGGCTTGAATGGCTACTTTCTTGTGACTTTGCCATAGCAGCTGAAGGTGTAACAGTGGGCCTAACGGAAACAAGTTGGGCTATCATACCAGGAGCCGGAGGTACACAACGACTACCGAGACTAATAGGTCAAACAAAAGCGAAAGAACTAATCTTCACTGCTAAAAAGGTGACAGCGGAAGAGGCACTTGATTTAGGCATTTTTTTGAATGTGGTACCGCGTACCGAGCTGAAAACTGTCTGTGAAGAATTGGCTGCAAACATGATGAAAAACGGTCCGATTGCATTAAAACAAGCGAAATATGCCATTACTCATGGAATGAATACGGATTTGCAAACGGGGCTTGCCATTGAGTCAAAGGCATATGAGATAACGATCCCTACCGAAGATCGTATAGAGGCTCTTAATGCGTTCAGTGAAAGGAGAAAACCACAATTTTTAGGTCAATAATATGGCGCTGCCAAATAGCAGAGATTCTCGATAAATGAAGTGTTTAAAAGTGTATGATTTTGCAATCGTTGGCAGAGAAATTGTTGGGTATCATCGCGAGTGGCCCTGATTAAACGATTTCCATATTCATAAGCAGTCGTAATTCCCATTTTTAGGAGTGCATTTTACCCGTATGATCAGGGGAGAGGTAGATGCAGGTCCAAATGCTGTACTAAGCTTCAAACGAGAAGGATATAAAAAAACAGATTTCAATGCAAAAGATTTAACGGAAGTGTTAAGTTACCGAGGATCAGGAAATTGGCGAGTAAATTTACGAAATGCCTTCAGGAGTTGGTGCCCAGGCCTTAAAGGACGATGGAAATATGGTGGATGACTTTCATATTATCATGGATAAGCGCAACGCACATATATGTAATGCTCCTTCGCCCGCAGCTACTGCTTCAATGGAAATTGGCAAATAAGTGGTTAACCGAATTCCTGAGCAGTGTCATTTAAGGGAAGTAGCTTTACAAAAATATAATACTCCCTAGAGAGGAAGGTTCTTAATGATTAATGGGAAAACCATTTTAATTGCAGGTCACGCCCGTTTACCTCAGGGGATGGCAGCTAAAAGTGTTTTTGAAACATTAACGATTACAGCGGAAGTCGATGCCGAATTTGGGGTTGTACTCGAGGCGTCTTGTACATTAGCAACAGAACAGGGACGTTAATTTATTGGACGGCTTTTAAAAGGGATCTGTTTAAGTGCTGGTATTGATGATGCAATCGAATTGATTCAAACGTATTATCAAGGAAAGGCAACAAATGCACTGATAGCTGCACTAAAAGATCTTAATCTTCATTTTCAGCAAATTAAGTCTGGAGAAAAAAGTACAGAATAAGAAAAGATATAAGGTTCAATACACTGAAAGAAAACTTGGGAATATTAAAGACAAGCGGGATGTTTTTTATATTTTGACAATTAGTGTAATTTACCTATGAAACAGAAACATATGAAGTAAATATCTATCTGCAAAACATGGAAATTTATAATAATGAGTTTTACAAGAAATAGGGGATATAGGTTAAATTAAAGCGAGTATGTAGACAGTAGGGGTTTGGACTTGAAATTCCCCATCGGTTACCATCTGGAGCTTTAAAAGCTTCTATTTAGGCCGGCTTTAAACTACACATGTCAAATGCGGATGCAAAAAAACTGTAGACAAACTGATTTTTATCTAGTTTGTCTACAGTCTGAGATAATGGAATTCATCTCGGTGCCCTTTTATCCTTCATCAACAAATATGGTCATCGTATTCGGTTTTGAGGAAATCCAGCATTTGTTGCTTTTGCTGTGAATAATGGAAACAGTTAAAGTAAAAGGAAAAGTCATCAAAAAAGAGTGGTTTTATTTCGTCAAATGCAAATGCGCTTAAGAAATCAGAAATGACCCGCTCTTGGTCGACTGAGTCGAACAATCCCGATACGTAAAATTGATAATTGAATTTGTCGTATAAGAAAAGATAGCCAGTATCTTCAAATACATTTTTCACGGCTTGCCCATCCAAACCTACCCACTCCTTTCTTCCCAATATACCTTTCAATCGATCAATTTATACAGGGCCTTCTTTGGTTTATTATTATATTTCAAGCAGATTGTTTTTTATTCCTTCCATACGCTGAAAGGGTGAAAACGAATGGAATAATGGGCAGGCGTAACGAAAAAAGCACATCCATACCTGGATGTGCCGCTTTGTGAAGCCGATTATTTGTACATATCAGCCACTTGTTTTTGCAATGGGCCATTTTCAAGATATTCATCATAACTAACTTGCTTATCGACCGTGCCTTTTGGTGTAAGCTCAATGATCCGGTTCGCAACAGTTTGGATGAACTGATGGTCATGAGAAGAGAAGATCATGGATCCTTTAAAGGCAATCAGCCCATTGTTCAATGCTGTAATGGACTCTAAGTCAAGGTGGTTCGTCGGTTCATCCAGCATCAGGACATTTGCACCGCTTAGCATCATTTTGGAAAGCATACAGCGAACTTTTTCGCCCCCTGAAAGGACACTTGCCTTTTTCGTCACTTCATCACCAGAGAATAGCATCCTTCCTAGGAATCCGCGGAGGAAGCTTTCGCTTTGGTCATTTGGGGAATACTGACGAAGCCAATCGACGAGATTCAAATCGACGCCTTCGAAAAATTCGGCATTATCTTTAGGGAAGTATGCCTGCGAAGTGGTTACGCCCCACTTGAAGGATCCGCCATCCGGTTCGATTTCTCCAGCCAGGATTTTGAACATGGTCGTTTTGGCAATCTCATCTTTGCCGACGAAGGCAATTTTATCGCCCTTATTCATCGTGAAGCTGACGTTATCCAAGATTTTGACGCCATCGATCGTTTTCGAGATTCCATCAACCCGAAGCAGGTCGTTCCCGATTTCACGCTCAGGTGTAAAACCGACGTAAGGATAGCGACGCGATGAAGGCTGGATATCGTCCAAACTGATTTTATCCAATAACTTCTTACGTGATGTTGCCTGGCTCGATTTGGATGCATTGGCGCTGAAACGAGCGATGAAATTTTGCAGTTCTTTGATTTTTTCTTCTTTTTTCTTGTTAGCATCTTGAGTAAGTTTAAGGGCAAGCTGGCTGGATTCATACCAGAAGTCATAGTTCCCGATATACACTTTGATTTTACCGAAGTCAAGGTCTGCGATATGTGTACAAACCTTGTTTAGGAAGTAACGGTCATGGGAAACGACGATAACGGTATTTTCAAAGTTGATCAAGAACTCTTCGAGCCATTTGATCGCTTTTAGATCCAAGTGATTGGTAGGCTCATCGAGTAAAAGAACATCCGGTTTGCCGAAGAGTGCTTGGGCAAGCAATACTTTTACTTTTTCCCCACCGGTCAATTCAGCCATTTTCTTCGAATGCAAGTCTTCTGTAATGCCAAGGCCCTTTAAGAGGATGGAGGCTTCTGGCTCCGCTTCCCAACCATTCAATTCGGCGAATTCACCTTCGAGCTCGGCGGCTTTCATACCATCCTCGTCCGTGAAGTTCTCCTTCATATAGATGGCATCTTTTTCTTGCATGACTTCATATAATCTTTCATGTCCCATGATGACAACTTTAAGGACTTCCTCTTCTTCGTATGCGAAGTGATCTTGCTTAAGAACCGCAAGGCGTTCACCTGGCCCCATATGGACATCACCGGATTGTGCTTCTATTTCACCGGAAAGGATTTTCAAGAACGTGGATTTACCTGCACCGTTTGCACCGATAAGCCCGTAACAGTTACCAGGCGTGAATTTTATATTAACATCTTCAAACAGTTTACGATCGCCATAGCGTAAACCAACATTATTTACAGTAATCATTTATTTACATTCCTCCAAAATACTTTTGTTTCAACGTTTTCAACACATTTTTGCAATTATATGATTTAAACTGTGCATCATTTTAAATTGTATCTTATTTCGATCGAAAATTAAAGGTTCATTAACAAAAACCCATATAAATGACTAAAAAGAAAGCAGCTTGAACTGCTTAAACCAATCTAAATCTTCCAGTCAAGGTCTCGCACCGGCTATAAGGAAACTCTTATCACCTTACATAGTCATAAACTACATATCAATCAAGTCCGTTCCGTAGGAGTTGTCGATTGCACAAAGCCATTCTCCAAGGGGATTCTTCTTGAATACGTAAGTGGCCCTTCTTTCCATTGAATATTTCGAATCCGTTTTGTCGGCATCCAGTAGCGTTTGGGAAATGACCAAGGCGGTGTCTCCAGCTTCTAAAATTACCATTTCTCCCTGTGTGGGCACTAGGGTATTATTGAAATATTTTGAAATTTTAATAAATGCTTCCTTAATCTCCTCTTTACCGCGTGCAATCATGCCAGGCTTCACAACTAAAATCGCATCTTCCGTATAAAAATTCATCAAAGTATCAAAGTCTTCCTGTTTTATTGCGTTGTCACAATTCCTGATAAATGCCTTTAATTCGTGATCCATTAAATTTCCCTCCAGTATGGATAGTTTAAGTTTAGGGCGTTCCCATTTAAAAAATGATGTTGCGCAATCAAAAATGCCACATAGAAGAGCGTTGTTCCAGGTTCCCTGTTTTATAAACGAATGAATTAAATTTGCCCATGTCATTGTACTGTCAGCGTATCATTTTGATTACCTTGATTTTACCATTTTCAAAGTCTATCACATATGTAAAAAGACGCATGATTGTCCGCTTCAATGGAAGCATTGCGAAAAATCAGGCGTAGCAGTGCTCCTCTTCATCCAGTACCAGCTTTTCCCCGCAAATTCATACCCAAAAAATTCAGAAATCATATCAGCAAAGATAATCTGTCAAGGGAAAAACGATATAGGATTTGCATGGAAAAGTAGTTTGGGTGAATGGTTGGACATATTCAATAAAAATTTTCTGTATTTAGAGGTAAATAGACTCATTCTAAAACACTATTATATCAGTATTATAATTAAATGTGACTAATGTAATAGGAGGAAGCTTTATGATTGACTGAGCAATGTTTTAGGATACGTTCGATGTATGTGGTTTTTGATTGTTATTAGAAGTTAATAGGACCTCTGGTGTTTTTTTGCCTAATGGTATTAGATGAAAGAAAAAGCCATTTTGAAATATCATTAATTAAAGTGAAATTAGAATTTTGCAGTGAATATCTTTTATATAGTCACATGGTTAGGTCAGTTTAAGCCGATGGATATTTATCTTATGGAACGTTGAATAATACGGGAATTTATATAAACAAGAAAACTTGAAGATATGTAATTAGCTGTTTTGTGCCATTCAAGGCTCTTTTTTTATGCCTTATCGTATTAATTGAAAAAAATAGCAATAAAAGCAATGTAATGTAAATCGAATGGGTCGTGATCATTCATTGCTGAATATTTAATCATTTGGAGGAAAAGAAATGGGTTTATTTACAAGTAAGATTGCGGCAGGAATTATGTTGGGAGGTTTTACATTGGCCGGTGCCGGACTGGTATTTACAGGTACAGGTACGTTACAGCAGGCATCGGATTTTGTTAAGGAAGCAGGAAGCAAGATCACTCAATTTGAAGGAAATGAAAAATCCTTGGTGAGCAAGATCAATACGTTGCGGGACAGTGCTAATTCAAAGATCACTGAAGCGAATTCCATCATCACCGGGAAGAAAGCTGAAATCTCTAAGCTGAACGAAGATATTAAGAAAATGACCTCAGAAAAAGATAATCTTGCAACAAACATTGCTTCACTTCAACAGGACATTACAGGTCTTCAAGCAAGTTTAAAAGATTCCAATACCAACTTGGAAGCGACCAGGGCCTCCTTGATTACCAAAACTAATGAGTATAATGCCAAAGTTGCGGAGTTGAATGCAACGAAAGAAAAGATCGCTAATTACGAAGGTTTACTTAAATATGCCGAGCAAAAAGCTGAAGAAGCTGATAAATTGGTGGCTCAGCTTGAAAAAGAGGTCCAAAAGGCCAATGAAGAAGTCAAGGCACATGGTGAGGCAGTGAATAAGGTCAAAGAACAAACGAAAAATGATCAGCCGCTAACCCAGAAGGAACTTGATGCATTGGATACAACACTAAAAGATGTCAATTCCGGAGCCGCCACTGGAGCAGGTTCCGTTCAATAACATATTAACAGGATGGAAGGGGTGGAGCCATATTCTCCATTCCTTCAAATGTGTGATATGAAACGAATCCTACATGCAACCCTTTCTATTGTCTTCTGCATTTAAATCAACTTCCGTTATTCCCACACCGAAACATCAATTTTCATCAGCTTATGCTTCCTGGCATGACACATCTACCATTAAGAAAATGACAACTAATCTAGCCCAGCTTCCAAAGGCTTTGGATCCCATAAGTCATCATCAGCGGTAAAATATATAGTTGGAAGAAACATGCATATAAATTTGTCAACCATCAGGTTTTCTGATAGTATAAATGTCCATTTCATCTTGGGATCGGTTCAATAAGTCGTTTCAAACTGAAGGGAGAGTGAGAGATTTGGGGAGTCATCCTGATTTTGAGAAAGAACGGCAGAGGCTTGATTTTACTAAACGCTATATAGATGTGGTCATCAAGACCTCAGAAACGAGCAAGGACCAATTTCAGCGCAATATGCAAGAAGCTTTTGGTGATGCGGACTGGTCTGAATCCGGCTTATATTCTCAATTGCTGACGACAGCGAACTTTTTTGAAATGTCCAAAACCGAACTTGAGAGTTTACGGAAAGCGAGTAAAAAGCCTTATTTTGCTAGAGTCGATTTTGAAAGAAATGATTGCGGCATCGGTGAGGTGCTATATTTCGGGAAAACCTCCCTTTACCAGAGGGAAAGCCAGGAGCAGATCATCGTCGATTGGAGGTCACCCATAGCCAACCTATATTACGAAGGCAGGATTGGCGAAATTGAGTACGAAGCCGAAGGGGAGACATTTAGCGGCAACATCACGTTAAAGAGGCAGCTGATGATCGAGGAAGGTGTCCTGGAAGAGGTAAGGGACATCGATTTAACGACGACCGATGAATTGTTGCAGGAATCGCTTTCCAAAAGCTCAAGCAATCGTCTGACCGATATCATTACGACGATTCAGGAAGAACAAAATAAAATCATACGTGCGGACCTGAATAAACCGATCATCGTCCAGGGAGCGGCAGGCAGCGGTAAAACTACCATTGCTTTACATCGGATATCCTATTTCATTTACCATTACAAAGACATGTTTGACCCACGCCAATTGATGATTCTGGCCCCTAACAGGGTTTTCATCGATTACATATCTAAAGCATTGCCTGAATTGGGCGTTGAAAAAGTAAAGCAGTTCACATTCGCCGAGTATGTCCAGGTGGCGATAGGAAAACAAGTGAAGCTCGCAGCAGATGATAAGTTAACTCGATTGCTGGAAAAGGATGATGAAGAAACAAAGGCCGCTGTCTGGATTTCAGGCATGAAGGGATCTCCTGCATTTAAACATATGTTGGACGGCTATGTGAAGGATATTTTCAGGCGATTTCACCCGAATGCTGATTTTTATTGTGATAAATATCGTCTTTATTCATCAAAGAAGTTCATCAGGCTATTGGAAGAGGATTATTGGTATTTGCCTTTATACACGAGATTGGATAAATTGAAGGCCATTTTACAAAAAGAAGTGAAGCTTAAAAAGAATATCATACTTAAGAGGGTCGCTGATTTTTATGAGGCCAAAATAGAAAAGGCACTTTATAAGAATATTGATCCAGTGATCCGTAAGGAATTCGTTACCAAGTGCCACGATAAAAAGGAAGAGAGAATCCTGCAGGTTCAAAACGCAATCCGATCTTCAGTGAAAGTATATTTCAAGCAATTTCAGATGAAAAATCTTTTTCAGTATTATCAGGAATTGTTCAATGACCCCGAGCGGCTTGTCTCATATAGCAACGGCAAATTGACCTTGGAAGATGCCGATACATTATGTGCCTATAATCGTAGGTTATTTTCCACGAAAAGCTATGAAACCGAGGATTTGGGTGCATTATTATATCTTCAGGAGCTGCTTTTTGGCGTCGACAAAGAAAACAAAGCAAAAAATGTCGTCATTGACGAAGCACAGGATTATAGTTTCATGCAGTTACAAGCACTCAAGACCGCAGTGGATACTGATATGTTCACATTGGTGGGGGACTTGGCACAAGGCATTCATTCATACCGGGGCCTGCAAACATGGGATGAAGTCCACAGGCGCATATTCCCGCGTGCAACATATACTGAATTGCAAAAAAGCTATAGGACGACCGTCGAAATCATGAACGAGGCTAACCGAGTTCTTCAATTGCTTTCTTATGACTTCCCTGAAGTTGAACCTGTTGTCCGTCATGGCAGGGATCCTGAATTCATCTCGATTGATAAGGTTGGGTGGGAAAAGGAGTTGATTGAACTGATTGAAGCGCTTAAAGCGGAGGGCTTCAAAACATTTGCGGTGATTGCCAAAACGATGAAGGATTGTAAGCTGGCCAACGATAAACTAAGTGAAGTCAATGAAGCGTTTCATCTAATAGATGAGGCGGGAAGCATTCCTAAAGACAAAACCCTCATCGTTCCCTCCTACCAAGCGAAGGGGCTAGAGTTCGATGTCGTATTTGCCATATCGCTGGAGGAAGCGTACGGTACTGAAAATGAGCTCGACATCAAGCTATTATATGTCACGATGACAAGGCCGTTGCATCGGTTGTATTTTCTAGGGAAAAAGAAAAACGCCTTCCTTATCGAAATGTGAGGAATGGGACAGACGTTGGATAACTTACAAATGAATAAGGATATCCTTGATGTCATTCCATCCATATCCTACTTCGATTAGCTCGCTTCCAGCCATTTTAACCGATTTCTCAGCGACGACTTGGCCGCCAAGCGCTTCATAAAAGCCGCATGAAGGATTATCCTTCAATGCCCGGATGATCAAATTCTTATGGCCCATTTTCATAAGTTCATCGATGACCGCTTTTATCATTTGCCTGCCGAGTCCTTGACGCTGGTAT
Organism: Peribacillus folii; assembly: GCF_030271255.1. GTDB lineage: Bacteria > Bacillota > Bacilli > Bacillales > DSM-1321 > Peribacillus. Next base: position 83,119 of record NZ_JASJOM010000002.1, on the reverse strand, counting down.
GCTTTCAAGAAATAAATGGCATATACCTCACCTTGGATATGAGGATCTTTTGTTTGTTCAGGTCCTCCTGAAGCGAAGCCGATGATTTCCCCGTGGGAATTTTCCGCTACAAATGTGGAATTATGCAGCATGTTTAAATTCCTTTGCCAATTCTTCTTCCTGTTTTCTATATTCAATGAAGCCAAATAGTGATGAGGCAGGATCCCTGCATAAGTCGATTGCCAACTGTTTATATGTACATGAGCTATACCCGTTACATCTTTCTCCAACGCTTTTCTTATTTTCATAAAAAAAACCGCCTTTTCTTGTATTGTCTTTTACTTAGAATATCATGGGAAAGGTGAATAAGCATGTAAATTATGTTTATAACTACCCTAGAAAGGATATGAAATAAAAGAGCGATTCAACGAGATGAAAGGAAGGTTGAGAAGATGACATTGAAAGTCGGTTTTTATTTTCCGGGAGGTAAAGAAATTGAGCATGAGGTTGAAGGTGACGATTCAACTCAAATGATTTCAAATATCCAAAAGCACCGTTATTATAATTTAGTTAAAGGCGATTGCCATTATGTCGTGGATACGGAAAAGGCAGCTTATTTCTCCGTTACGGAAGTATCGGATTAAGCATGAACCGCATTGGACTTTTGTTCCAATGCGGTTTATTCTTTTTAGTATCAATTAAAAGGAGTTTAGCACAATGAAGATCAATTTCACGAGAAAACAATATGAAACGTTATTCAAAATGGTTCAGTACGGATATTGGGTTGCTTCCGATACGGAAAATAATAAAGAGTTCGGTGAACTGGAACAGTACATCAATTCCCATGCCAAAGATTTCGGCATCGAAGGGGTTCAATTTGTTCCGGAATATGAACTATACGATATAAGCAGGGAAAGGGAGGATGAACTTCATAAAGTGATAGACGAGTATGAAGAAGGTGTCTTTCGGGATAAGCTTGCGTATCATTTGGCTAGAAAAGAGTTTATCACGGAATCGGGAAAGCATGACTACAATCAAGAAGAAGCGTTCAAACGCATCATGGAGCTTGAAGAGAAATTTCACCTTCACATAGAAGAACATGGAATCGAAAAATTGAAGATAGAAGAATAATGGGGAAGAGGTCAGTTTGCCCCGCCCGGACTTTAGACGAACTCTGGATAAGATTGAAGTGTTTGACTATTTCATTCCATTCAGTTTATAAACGAAGATGGAATCTTGCTTGCCGATGCCCATATTAGCGTATGTCCAAAGACTGTTGCTTTTTACTGAGTATTGAGCATTACGATGGTTACTGAAAAAGTGTCCCTATGGATAATAACAAGAACCTTTCCAACATATACTAAATAAAAGAAGTTGACCATCTACAGACAGTAGGTATTCAACTTCTTTTTTCTTTTTTAAAGTTTATCAATTGATGTTCTCGGCTCGGTTTTATTCGGCGGAATTTTGACTCAATTTTTCGATGGTGAATTGATAAAAGGCAAGTAGATCAGCTTGTGAGTCAAATCCTGCTTGGGCTGTTTGTTCATTTCCGCCACCTTTCCCTTTATAGGAACTGAGCTCTGCCTTGAAATATTGACCGCAATGAATGGCCAAACTCCCACTATTTGAAAGAATCACTTTTTGATCCTTTTGCGAAGCAAGTAAAACGAGCGTTTTTTCCTTTTTTACAAGCGTAGCTGCTAAATATTGCAATTCTTTCAATGAACTTTCTTCGAATAAATGATGGATGAACCCATCATTATCTTCTGCAAGCAAGGAGTCAGCCAGGTATTTTGCTTTTTCAAGCTTTAGGTTTTCGTTTTCCGCTAGCAACCGTTTATAGTCGTTTTCCAATTTTTCGACCCGATCGAATATCTCGGTACGTCCGGTGTTGAATTTATTTGATAGGGCCGAGAGGACACCAAGTCCTTCGGAATAGTCATTCAATGCCCTTAGGCCGCATTTGAAATAGAGGCGGGTAAGGTTCTTCTGCTTCTCGCTTTTAAGAATTTTAATCATGCCGATTTCCCCGGTTCGTTCAACGTGAGTTCCGCCGCACGGGTTATATTCGATTCCTTCGATTTCGACGATACGAATATTCTCGGAAACCTTAGGCATCTTGACGACAGGAAGAGACTGTACTTGCTCCTTGGTAACGTAATATGTGTGCAGTTTGTGATTCTCAAAAATATATTGGTTCACCTTTTTTTCAACTTCAGCCGTATGTACCTCAGTCCATTCAGCTTCGTTTATATCGATCGTCAAATACTCTTTGCCAAGATGGAAGCTGACCGTGTTCGCTTCGAAAAGCTCCCGACACACCGCCGAGAGCAGATGCTGACCGCTATGAGATTGCATATGATCGAAGCGGCGAGACCAATCCAGCTCACAGTGAACAGTCGTTGAACTTGGTTTTTTCTCCAGCTTATGAAGGATGTCGCCCTCAGTGCCTTTGATTACGTCAAGAACGGCGAGATTATCGATGGTTCCTGCATCTGAAGGCTGTCCGCCTCCTTCTGGATAGAACGCTGTTTCATCAAGTGTGATGTAGTAATGATCATTTTCCTTGAAGCATCCGAGGATTTCGGAATCCCATTGAGCAGTCTTGGGGGATGTATAATATAATTTTTTTGTCATGAATGTTTCCCTTTTCCTTTCGGTTGTCTATAAATTATATCATTGAAACCGCTTCTTTTGAAAAGGGGATATAGCCGGGCTAATCAGGTAAATAAGGAATCTTTATGAAATATTTTAAATATATTTTGCAAGATGGCGATAATCTATTTATAGACAACCTTTTATAATGTAAAATATCCCTGAAAGTATATACTTTAGTCCTAATTATTATTAGGGTAAATGCATTTTTTGGTTAAAAAGACTTGTTTTCGTTGAAGAAAGGGTCAAGTGATTAAATGTGAAACTTGTACATATGGAAAAATATAAAAATAGCTTATTTGGAAATATTAAAAACAAACTTTCGGAATGGCTGGAACTGGAAGATGTTCAGACTATTCCGGACCAAGAAGTATTCCGTTTCTTACATTCCATCAAAGGGACTGCTGGAACGCTTCAATTATGCGGACTCATGGCAATTACGGAACAGCTGTTGGAAGAAACGGATGAAGAAAGTGGCCGATTATGGATTCCATCCGAACTTAGGAATTTCCTTTTCGATCTTATTGAACATACATACGAATATGAACATTTTGATGAAGTTGAAATAAAGGGAAAGCCGGTTCGTGATTCACAGGCACCGCTCATCCAGATCATTGACGATGATATTTCGATGCTGATTTTATTGAAGGACCTGCTCGAGGAACAGGGCTGGATGGTGATCACGAATGCCGATCCCGTCAAGGCAACCAATCAATATTTCGAAATGCAGCCAGATTGCCTGATTCTAGATATCCAGCTGCCTGCAAAGGACGGGTTTCAAATCCTGCAGGACATTCATTTACATAATGAAAAATATTTCATCCCGAAAATCATGATCAGCATCCAGAACGATAAGCATACCCGAATCAAAGCGTTCAAGATGGGAGCGGATGATTTCATCGGCAAACCGATTGACGTAGATGAGTTTATCGTCAAGATGGAGAGGCATTTACAGAGGAAGAGGATTTTTGATCAGTCGGTTTTGATAGATGAGATGACGCAGGTATATAACAGGAGATTCCTTGATGAAACGCTGCCGCGCTATTTTAATGACTATAAAAGGTCTGGGCAGCATTTTTCCATCAGCATCATTGATATAGATCACTTTAAACGAGTGAATGATCGATATGGACATGTGGTGGGGGACTTCGTACTGGCAGAGTTTGCTCAATTCATTAAGGGTCAAATCAGGAGCTCGGATTTGATCTGCCGCTATGGAGGGGAAGAATTTGTCCTTATTTTACCTGATACTTCAAATGAACAAGCAAAGCATAAGTTAACAGGATTAATCAAGGCCTTTTCCGCAAAGGAATTCACCCATGAGGGGCAGTCATTCTCGGTTACATTTTCCGCTGGAGTATTTACGGTTGAAAATGAGCATGTTACGCCAAAGGAGGCACTTGAGGAAGCGGACACTTCTTTATATGAAGCCAAACGTACAGGGCGTGCAAAGGTTGAAAGCATGCAACGAACACGATCCACAAAAAAAACGCTTAATGTTTCCGTGATCGATGATGACATCATCATTCGGACCATCTTAACAAAAGCATTGCGTTCACTGCAGGTTCCGCACCTTGACTTGGATATTGCCGTTTATGAAGATGGCCCTTCGTTTTTGAATTCCGATCGAGCGAGGGAAGAGTTGGGGCATTTTCTTATATTAGATGGGGTGATGCCGATCATGGACGGAATCGAAGTGCTGCAGAAAGTGAAACAAGGGAGCAATGCGGACTATTATACCGTATTGATGCTGACGGGAAGAAAAAGTACGGATGATATTGCCAAAGCCTTGACGTTAGGGGCGGACGATTATGTTACCAAACCCTTTAACATTATGGAGCTGAAAACAAGGATAGAGCGTCTGTTGACAAAGCTTATTTAAACCATTTCCAAGGATATGGTATGGAGACACCGAAGTATGGATAGTCCTAGCTTGAGATGTTAAGCACAAACCACTTTTAAGGAGATTGAACGATGAAACGAATTTTGTTAGCGGAAGATGAAGAAGTATTGCGGATGCTGGTAGTGGACACCCTTGAGGATGAAGCTTATGAGGTTGACGAAGCGGCAGACGGGCTGGAGGCTGTCCAGCTACTCAACAGCCGCACATATGACCTGGTTATTCTTGATTATATGATGCCAGGATATACCGGATTGGAAATCATTGAAAAAATTCAATCCTCCGAAATCAAAGCACAAGGGAAAATCCTCATGTTATCAGCGAAAAGCCAGCAATTCGAACAAGAACGAATATTGGAAGCGGGAGCGGATTATTTCATGGCAAAACCATTCAGTCCTTTAAAGCTAATCGAAAAGATCGAGGTCATTCTGCATGAAGCTGAATCCATACATTACTAAGAGTCTGTCAAGGCAGGTTGTGTCATTAATGACAGGGTGCATCATCCTGTTCATTGCCGGGACAGGGATTTTATTTTACCATTTGCAATCTTTGCACGCTGAATATATTCAGCACAGACAAAGCATTGTCGAAAAACAATTGCTGGTGGATGATATACTTGACCAATATCATTCGGTCTTCTTGAATATGACGGCCTATAATGTGTTTAATAAAGAAGGATTAAAGGAACAGGCCATTGGGCAGGAAGCTTCAATTAGAGGGGAGATTGAAGAGTTCAAGTCGATTGCTTCTACTAGAGAAGATAGGGTCATTTCCAGCAGGCTTGAGAGGTTTTCCGATTATTATTTTAACGATGCACTCCCATCCTTTTTGGCTTCGCAAAACATTAGCGACACACAAATCACAACACACGTTTCTGATTTCCGCAGCCAAATAAAATCATATCTAGGCAAACTGTCAGAGATGCGTGATGACAATGTTAAGGATCTTACAAAAGAACAGTCCGTCCTTCAAGGATTATTTGTAGGACTTGTTCTTATTTTTTTGTTTTTCTTCCTGTTCATCGTCAGGTCGATCGTCAAGAACATCGGAAGGCCCCTTGCCGAATTCTCAATGGCAGCCAATGAGATTGCCGCTGGAAGGGAGGCCGTCATTTCCGTCAATGAACATCGGAAGGATGAGCTTGGGGTCCTGTCGATCGCCTTCAAAAAAATGTTGTCCAGCGTCCAGGAAAAAGAGCAGGAGCTGATGGCTCATAACGAAGAACTGATGGCGCAGCAAGATGAACTGCATGCCCAACAAAATGAATTGCAAGTAACGCTTGGAATTATAAGGGATAATGAAAGGAAGCTAACAAGGAGGAATGAATTGATTAACGGGATTTCCTCCACCTTGGATAAAAGTGAAGTATTGAAGAGCATTGTCTTTAATATGAGTAACATCATATCTGCTGATCGCGGGATGATTGCTTTAGTACATGAGGATGCTTCTTCATCATTTGGAATCTCTGATAATGGAGTGCAGCAATTCCGTGATAATATCCACAGTGGTTTGAATTTTCGCCTGCTTCAAGAAAAGAAGGCGTTCACGATAAGAAGAGAACAATTGGACGCAGAGAAAGGGTATCACGAAAATACGAATTACAGCTATGATTTATATCTTCCCGTATTATCCACATTTCAAGAAGTGGATGCCATCATGGTATACAGCAGGTACGGAACTTCTTTTACGGATCAGGAAGTGGAAGAGTGCGAAACGCTGGCCAAGCAAATTGCCACGTCGCTTGATAAAATCAAGCTATACGAGCAAACCGAAGGAAATCGAAAATTAAATCAAGATATTCTGAACACGATTAAGGAAGGTATCCAATTGATCGATCAAGATGGAAAGGTCGTTCAGGTCAATCAGCCCTTCTGCGATATCTTCAAAACCGGTTCAACCCCTGAACAGGTCATAGACTTGCCATGGGATAAATGGAGTGCCGAGATGTCCTTCCAAGTGGAGGGGGATACGTTTTCCCGTTCATTGGACGAAGCGATTCAGCATCTAGAAGAAGCCGATCATGAGCAACGGAGCTTCATTTTTAAGAAGAAAGAGACAAATCAGGTCATAAAGGTATATTTCGAAGCTTTGCGCTATCGTGAAGTGGGGTTTGGTACGATCCTGGTTTATCGGGATATAACGAAGGAATATGAAGTGGACCAAATGAAATCCGAATTCGTCAGTACGGTCAGCCATGAATTGCGAACCCCCCTTGCGAGCGTTCTTGGTTTTACTGAATTGATGCTCAATAAACCGTTGAAGCCCGAAAGGCAGACAAAATACCTGCAGACCATATACAATGAAGCGAAACGGCTGACAGCTCTTATCAATGATTTTCTTGATGTCCAAAAAATGGAGTCTGGCAAGCAGGTTTACGAAAAAAAATATGTGGATATCCTTCCATTGCTTCAGAAGGTCATTGAACATTTGGAGATAAATACGGAGCACCATGATATTCAACTCCAAATTGAAACAAGTGACTTGTTGATTTTGGGAGATCGCATCAAGATTGAACAGGCCTTCACCAATCTTCTAAGCAATTCAATTAAGTATTCTCCCTATGGCGGCAGGATAGTTGTTCGTATTTATAGCAGGAATGATATGCTTGTGATTGATATCGAGGATGAAGGGCTGGGCATTCCCAAAGAATCACTGCCCCATTTATTTCAGAAGTTTTACCGGGTCGACAATTCGGATCGCCGCAGAATCGGAGGAACTGGGCTGGGGCTGGCCATCGTTGATGAAATCATCAAATCACATGGGGGGCAGGTGACGGTGGTTTCGCATTATGGAAAAGGGAGTACATTTACCATTTCTTTACCTAGCGTTACGCAAAAGGAAGCAGGCTTGAATCATGATCGGCAATCCATGAAGCTGAGCTATGAAATAATGGTCATTGAAGACGATATCAATTTGGCGGAACTTCTGAAATATGAATTGATGGATAGTGGCTTTCATGTGAATTATTTCAATAGTGGAAGAAGAGCCTTCGAGGAACTGAAAAAATCACCGCCTGACGCCATTGTGCTGGATATCCTTCTTGAAGAAGGAGAGATGGATGGATGGGGAATTTTGAGGGAATTAAAAGTATCCGCTGGCTTTAAGGAGATTCCCGTATTCATTTCGACCGCACTTGATGAGAGGGAAAAGGGACTTTCCTTGGGGGCCAAGGATTATTTGGTTAAACCGTACAAGCCAAGCCAATTATCGAAAGTGATCATGCATACATTGTTAAGTAATAGTAAAAAGGGGCAGATCTTGATACCGCATTCCTGTGAGGAAGGAGACCGGGTGTAAAGAAAAAAGCGGGAATGGGTATACATAACAACAAAAAGATGATAAATTCAATGATGTTGGAAAAAATAATCAATGAAATATAATTGTAGGTAAAGGTAAGTTACAGGAGGATTCATATACATGCAAAAAATCCAGGCCGGCATGGCCGTAGAGTTAGAAGTGGAACGTAAGGCGGATTTCGGTTGGTTTTTGACTGATGGTTCAGAAGATGTCCTGCTTCATCATAATGAAATGGATGAAGGAACGGAGCTTGAGATTGGTGATGCGGTGACGGTATTCATCTACCATGATAAACAGGCGCGTTTAACGGCGACGATGAAGATTCCCGACATTGAAATCGATCGATATGGATGGGCGGAAGTTGTCAATGTGAAAAGGAAACTTGGGGTTTTTGTAAACATCGGGCTTTCCAAAGATATTCTTGTATCTTTGGACGATCTCCCGAATATTGACCGTTTGTGGCCTGAGGTAGGCGATCGGCTTTATGTATCATTGAAGACGGATCGAAATGACCGCTTGTTCGGCAAGCTTGCAACGGAAGATGTTATCCAGGATATGGCCGTCATGGCCCCTTTAAAAGGAGTACGTAATACAACCGTAAGCGGAAATGTCTATCGTCTGCTTATGGTTGGATCTTTCTTTGTTTCGCAAGAAGGGTATCGCTGCTTCATTCATGAAAGTGAACGCAAGGAAGAGCCGCGCTTAGGGGAATTAGTTGAAGGGCGTGTCATAGATAGTAAGGAAGATGGTACGCTGAATGTCTCCTTAATCCCATTCAAACAAGATTTAATGGGAGCGGATGCGGATGTCATTTTCAAGTATTTACTGAATCGTGGCGGCGCCATGCCTTATGGCGACAAAACGCCTCCGGATGATATTCAATTTCATTTTGGTTTAAGCAAGGGGGCGTTTAAACGCGCCTTGGGAAAACTGATGAAGGAAGGCAAGATTTATCAGGAAGATGGCTGGACCTATTCTTCAGACCGTAAATAACGCAATTAAAACGAACCCGCATTGTAAGAACTTTGCCTTACACTGCGGGTTCGTTTTTAATGCGGGCTTTCAAAAAAACTTCTTTTTTCCTTGTTCATCCTTTAAAATCTCCACGGCTTCTCTGAATCTCATGCTATGGACAATTTCCCTTTCGCGTAAAAATCTGAGCGAATCATTGATATCCGGGTCATCCGAGATATCTATCAACCATTGATACGTTGCTCGGGCCTTCTCTTCAGCGGCTATATCTTCGTAAAGATCGGCAATTGGATCTCCTTTAGCCTGGATATACGTGGCAGTCCATGGGTTTCCTGCGGCATCATGGTAAAAAAGTGCATGATCGTGATTGACGTAATGGTCACCTAGGCCCGCTTCAGCCATCTGTTGCGGCGTAGCATCCTTCGTCAGCTTATAAATCATCGTGGCGATCATTTCCAGATGTGCAAATTCCTCCGTTCCAATATCGGTCAATAAGCCAATCACTTTATCAGGAATCGTGTAGCGCTGATTTAAGTAACGAAGGGCGGCTGCCAATTCTCCGTCGGCACCTCCGTATTGTTCTATTAAATATTTTGCCAATCTAGGATTGCAGTCCCTGACCTTAACGGGATATTGCAGCTTCTTTTCATAAACCCACATCGATAACCCTCCTTATACCTGCCATGGCCAGGGGCCTTGACCCCATTCCCATTTATTTTCACCGCCGGAACTGTTCCCGAATCCCGATAACGGACCATATTTAGGTTCAAAAACCGCTTTCAGCTGCTTGGAGTATTCATGAAATTGATTGAATTGCTGCAAAGCCTGCTGATCATTAGGGTGTGTATCCAAATAATGAGTCAGCTCGACAAGCACAAAATCCGCAGCTTGTATTTGTTCCAGCAAGTGATAGTATTCATCATCCAGTTTATTCATTTACGTCTCCCTTTCCCGATACGGATTATCATAATAATCGTAAAAGAATTTCCAAAGCGTCCCGTATTTCAGAGCTTCCTCTGGTGTGAATTGCTCAAGGTTCGGTGGTTGAAAATTGATATATAAATTAGGGGGCGTCCTGTAGTATTTCATTCCGATAGGGGGGCAAGGATCATTTTTACTATGAAAGGGTTTATATGATTTGACTAAGGTAAAGGTCTTATCGCGCGACAAGGAAAATCACTCCTTTGTAAATATATGGACTTTTATTAATATGAAATGGTGGAGCGGTATATGTCATTTTCAGCGTATAAAGAGAATGATTGGTAAAGTTGTATTTTCAGAATATTAAAATATCTTGTTATCCACCCGTTATCTTGCTGTGATGTTTGTCATCTATTCTTTATCTGTTTGTTCTTTGTATAGAAAAAAACTATGTTAAGATTGTACTCGTAGCTTATAAAGCAGCTCATAAGGAGGTAACAACATATGAAAAAATCAATCTTATCGTTAGCGGCAGCGGCTGCAATATCCGGTGCATTCACAATTCCGGTACAAGCAGAAGATGTCAAAGTGAAAGATGGAGACACATTATGGGGGATATCTCAAACATATAAAGTATCAATAGAAGATATTAAGTCTTGGAATGATCTGTCTTCAGACTCGATTTATGTAGGAGAAACCATACATATCTCTCAAGAACAGCACCATAAAGTCAATTCAGGGGAGACATTATCGGAGATAGCAGACAAATATGATGTATCGGTAAACGATATTAAATCTTGGAACGACCTTAATTCTGACACAATCCATCCGGACCAGGATTTGGTCATCAAGCCAGCGGGCAACAAAGTGGAAGCGGCAAGCGCTGGTCCAGAGCAAAAATCCGAGCAAGCAGCACCAGCTGAACAAGAGAAACCAGCAGAACCAGCTAAACCAGCTGAACAAGAGAAGCCAGCTGAGCAGTCTGAAAAGTCGGATTCAAACCAGGAATCCAATGATCAAGCGGGCGTGAAAAAAGAATTGACAGTCAGGGCTACGGCCTATACGGCTAGTTGTGAAGGCTGCAGCGGTACTACAGCAACAGGCGTTGACTTGAAAGCCAATCCGGATGCAAAAGTGATTTCCGTTGACCCATCAGTCATCCCATTAGGTTCAAAAGTATATGTTGAAGGATATGGGTATGCAACTGCTGCAGATACTGGAAGTGCCATCAAGGGAAATAGAGTGGATCTCTTTGTTCCTAACGAACAAGACGCCAATAACTGGGGCGTTAAAAATGTTAAAGTTCAAATCCTGAATTAATTCACCATACAGACCATGTTCATATATTGAAAAGAGTAGACACATAGATTCTGTGTCTACTCTTTTTCTGCTTTTGGTTCATGAGAAAAGCAGGTACAATGATAGTATGAACCCTTATTGGACCTAACGAGGTAAATGGGAGGAGTAGTGAATTGATGGAAAAGGCACGTGAATATTTACAGCGGTATTACGGATATGAATCATTCAGGAAAGGACAGGAACAGATTATCGAACAGGTGTTAAAAGGAATGAATACAGCGGGAATCATGCCCACTGGCGGCGGCAAATCGATATGTTATCAGATTCCGGCACTTCTGTTGCCTGGTGTTACACTCGTGATATCCCCACTTATTTCCTTGATGAAGGATCAAGTAGATGCCCTCGAACAAAATGGCATTGATGCCACATTTCTGAATAGCTCCATATCAGGCTTGGAATCTTCAAAGAGAATGAACGATATTAAGCAAGGACGATACAAATTGGTTTACGTTGCTCCGGAAAGGCTGGAAAACACAGCGTTTCAACAGGAGCTGTTTAGTGTGGAAATCTCCTTGGTCGCCATCGATGAAGCTCATTGTATCTCTCAATGGGGTCATGACTTCCGGCCAAGCTATCTAAAAATAAAAACGTTGCTGAAGAACATGCCTGCAGAGCCGACAGTCCTTGCATTGACGGCGACAGCCACGCCCCATGTGACCGATGATATCTGTCAGTCGCTTGGTATAAACAAAGAACATGCCATTTCTACTGGATTCTCCAGGGATAATTTGTTTTTTTCGGTTGTGAAGGAAGAAAATCGCGGTCGGTTTTTAATGCGCTATATCGAAAAAAATAAAAATGAGTCAGGCATCATATATGCAGCAACAAGAAAAGAAGTCGATTCTCTGCATGCGAAGCTTAATAAGGCTGGTTTCAAAACAGGACGGTATCACGCTGGGATGGATGAACACGATCGTTCAGAACAGCAAGATGAATTCATTCGTGATGAAGTTTCCTTGATGGTGGCGACCTCGGCCTTTGGCATGGGTATCGATAAATCAAATGTAAGGTACGTTATTCACTATCAAACCCCTAAAAATATGGAAAGTTATTATCAGGAGGCTGGTCGTGCAGGGCGTGATGGTTTGGATAGTGAATGCATCCTGCTATATTCCCCTCAAGATATGCAGATTCAGCGATTCTTGATCGATCAATCAAATCCATCGCAGGAGTGGCAAACCCAGGAACTTAGGAAATTAAATAAAATGAAGGACTATTGCTTTACCGAAGGATGTTTACAGGCCTTCATCCTTCGGTATTTTGGGGACGAAGATCCTGAGGATTGCGGTCATTGCGAAAACTGTACGGATAAACGGGATACCATAGATGTCACGACACAGGCCCAGATGGTTCTTTCGTGCATGCTGCGCATGGGGGAGCGCTTCGGCAAAACGATGATTTCACAGGTGCTGACAGGTTCCCGGAATAAGAAAGTGGAGGAATTTGGCTTTCAGAAGCTTTCGACTTATGGAATCATCAATAATCAAACGGCAAAGGACGTTGGTGATTTCATTGATTTCCTTACAGCTAAACAGTATATCGAAATGACGGGCGGGCAATTTCCTGTCCTGAAGGTAACCAATTCTGGCAGGGAGGTCCTTTTGGGGCAAAGGAAAGTACTTCGGAAAGAATTGAAGCAAGTTAGCAGCATAAGTGTTGATCATGGCTTGTTTGAAGAATTACGACAAGTGAGAAAAAAAATGGCAGCGAAGGAAAATGTCCCGCCATTCATCATTTTTTCCGATGCTTCCTTAAAGGATATGGCTGCGAAGCTGCCTGAAACCGAACGGGCATTCCTTGAAGTCAAAGGAGTGGGCACCCAGAAGTTCGAGCGCTTCGGTACCGTGTTCCTCGAAAAGATTTCCCGTTATGTACAGGCACACCCGGAAATTGAAAAGAATACGATAATAAATAAGGAAACGAGTAAGCGGAGCACAGCACCCTCTCATTTGGAAAGCTACCGTTTATATAAAGAGGGCAAATCCATCAAAGATATTGGTGCCTTAAGAGGGCTGTCTTCCATTTCCATCGAAAATCATATTTTAAAGTGTGCCCAAGAGCGAATGGACATTGATTGGAAAGGCATTTTCTCTGATGAAGAGTACGATCTTGTATTGGAAACGGCGGTGCAATTGGATTCTGAAAAACTTAAACCATTGAAAGAAGCTCTCCCTGATCATTTTTCATACTTTATGATTAAAGCGATCATGGTGAAAGCCGGACTGGAAAACGGTTAAATGAAAAGGTTTCGGATAAACTTTTCCATGAATTAATAAGATTTCAGTTTAATGCGTATACTAGGGTTGATGTAAAGGTTAGGTCGGTGCCTTTAGTCGGAGTCTTTATATAAAAAAGAGGAGGTTGCTCATGTATTTTGGTAAAAAGAATTCAGAGGAACCAGAAATCATTATGGAAGATACGATAGTATATGCTTGCGGATCGGCAGATTGCAACGGTTGGATGAGAAAGGATTTTGCCTCGGAAAACTATGATTGCCCAATGTGCGGCAGTCAACTGGTCGAGGAGGTCAGGGAACTACCGAAAATAGAAAATGAATATAATGCTTTCAAATAAAAGAGGTGAAACATTGCCTCTTTATTTTTTTCGTTATAGGGTATTAGCTGAATTTGATTTACCCCTTTACATATAATTATATTTGTGTTATTATAAAATTTCAGTGTTGTTAAGAATATGCACTGGAGGGTAATTTAAAGTAACATTTTTATTAATCAAATAATTTTTCATCATAGGTATGATGAAGTAGAATCAAGTTAAACACATCTAGATAAAAGAAATACAAGTAGACACCAAGTATTTTCCTCGATCCATTTCTGTTCTTCATTAACTTACTTCTATGTACCATTTATCTTTTGGAATTTACTTTTCCCAATTGGAATTACGGACGGTTTTAATTAATAAACATGTACTTACAAGCTTTTACCTGATTCTCGCAGGCACGGTCTAGGAACCGTATGGATGGGAGAGAGGCAGGGCTTTCATTGTTTTAGGTTTTGGCACTAAAATTACTCTCATGCCGGGTTCATTTGAAATATTCCGATACGGCAGGAAGAACCATATGGAATGGATTCTTACAAGGCACAGTCCCGGTTACCCCTAGGGCATCCAGGACTGTGCCTTACATGTACCTACAATAGAAATTATTAATCACCGAATCATTTCTTCTTTACAATCTTTACTTAATTATTAACTGCATATGTATGATATAATGATAATTGAGGTATTAAATTCATGCTCTTGAGTTAGCATGAGTATCACTCACACAATTATTTAGATTATTCGCCATCTATTCTTCTTTTATCTTTATGGCTTGGGTGTTTTATGCAGGACAGAGACAATACAATTCTAAGGAGTGAGATATATGTATAGAAGAAATAATACGGAAGAAATCATTCCTGAAGAAACTAAGGTATGGGAATGTACATCAGAAGATTGCAAAGGTTGGATCCGCGATAACTTTACAAGTAATGATGAACATGTTTGTCCGCTATGCAGCAGCGAGATGAAACCCGGAACTAGAATGCTTCAAGCAATCAACAATCCAAGAAATTATTAAGTTTCTGCATAAAAAAAGCTGAAGGGATTTCCCTTCAGCTTTTTTTATCTTTTTGCCTAGAATCCTGGAAAAAAGCAGGAAGGATAAATGAAAAGTTCAATGAATATCCTTTTTCTTGAACCTCCCCCCACGAACTTCCGCAATGTCACCCACGGCAAGGAAGGCAGACGGGTCGAAACTTTTCACGATATCTTTAAGCTTAGCTTCCTCAAGCCTGTTGATTACACAAAAGATGACTTTTTTATCATCCCCGGAATAAGCGCCTTCACCAGCCAAAAAGGTTACGCCCCTTCCAAGGCGGTGCATGATTGCGTCTCCAATATCACCGAACTCATCACTGATGATCCATACGAATTTGGATTCATCCAAACCAGCGATAACGATATCCATCGTTTTATAGGCTACGAAATACGCAATGATCGAGTACATGGCGCGATCCCAAGAGAAAACGAAACCAGCGCTGCCAAGGATGAATACATTGAAGAACATGACAATCTCTCCAACGGAAAAAGGGAGCTTTTTGCTGGCGAGGATGGCCAGTATTTCCGTACCATCCAATGAACCGCCATATCGAATCACCATTCCGACACCGATGCCGAGAATCATTCCGCCAAATGCGGATGCTAGGAGGATATCCTGTGTGAAAGCTGGTACGTGATGAAGCAATGTAGTAGTGATGGAAAGGACTAAAATTCCATACAGGGTAGATAATGCGAAGGTTTTTCCAATTTGTTTATACCCGATAAAAAAGAAAGGGAGATTCAAGATGAATAGGAAGATACCAAGCTTCCAACCAGTTATGTAGGATAACATAATTGAGATCCCTGTTATTCCCCCATCAATAACATTATTCGGTACTAAAAAAATCTCGAGGCCGACAGCCATCAAAACGGCTCCGATGGTAATTAAAAGACCCCTCTGTAAAATTTGCCTAAGCGTCAATTTTTTGTGCTGGGTCTTTTTTTGCATAATTTCTGCTGTACTTGCTCCTGCCAGGTCTGACATAATCATGCCTCTCACTCCTTCTCTCTATATGTCTCATTCAATTATAAACCTATCGGGATAATTAAATAAAGAATTTAACATTCATATTTAATATATATTCTGTTTAATTATTGTGGTCATCAAAGATGCACCGCATTGAATAAAGCTTGATTGGACGGTGTCAGGCTTTGTCCCTTTTCTAGTTTACTCTATACAAAAGAATAGTATTTCTAATTTTTTTGTTTTTATGAAAGAAACCCTTCATTTCTGCAGAATTGGTTTGGGTGGGGGATCATGGGAGAAAGGAAATAAAAACCTTTGAGTCATCGCGATTTTCCATTACAATATAGGAGAATAGAACGGTAGAGGTGATCATTTCAATAATGGAACAATCAATCGTAGCATTAAATCCCATCCTGTTTATGATTGCAGTACTTTTAATCATGATGGCCAGTTTTACCGCGCTGGATTTATTGACAACATTCCTGTCGGTCGAGAAGTATAAACGCCTTTTGTACATAGGAAGCAGCTGTTCAATGGGAGTGGCGGTCTGGTCACTCAATTTAGTGGTCATGTTTACACTTGATAATTCGGGAGTCGCATCATACAACTTTTCTACAATAATTTTTTCATTGCTTTTAGCGATTGCGCTAGCTGCGGTGGGGCTTTTGGCCATTTCTTATAAAACAGAAATGTTGCAAATCATTTTTTGCAGTTTCATGCTAACGATGGCGTTATTATCCAATTATATGATGTGCATTTTGCCCATCAACCACTCCATGAAATATAACCCGTATTTGCTTGTCAGCACGCTGCTCATCATTTTTATTATATTTGCAACAGCATTGTTTGTCTTATTTTACTTTAAAAAGGCCAGTCAATCATCATTAAAGCCGCTCAGCACATTGATGATGGGCGGGGCCATCATTGAAGGGTACTATCTTTTGTTGAGAGTGATACCGATTAACGGTAAAAACGCACAGGAGGATGTTGTTCAGCTCAACCCCTCTATGCTCTACTTAGTGTGCCTAGTCTCTTTCTTCATACTTGCGAGCTTGATTGGTTCGAGTACGATCGTAGGTCGGCGTTTGGCAAAAAGTGATAATACGGTAATAGATATCAGGTATGCGTTAGATCAATCTGCCATCGTCGCCATCACGGATGCGAAAGGGATCATTACCTATGTGAACGAAAAATTCTTGGAAATATCGCAATATGAAGCACAGGAACTTATCGGCAAGAATCATTCCATCATTAACTCTGGCCATCATACAATAGATTTTTTCGAAAATCTTTGGGCCACTATCGTCAGAGGGCAGACGTGGAATGGCGAAATCTGCAATCGAGCTAAAGCAGGTGATACCTATTGGGTGGATACCACCATCGTTCCTTTTATTAAAAAGGGTAAACCGTATCAATATATTTCAATCGGTTCAAATATTTCACGTCGGAAAAAGGCGGAAAATGATTTGATGGAATCCATCCAGGAACTGGAAGATTTGAATTACGCCATCAATCAATCGTCAATTGTTGCCATTACGGATGCAAATGGTGTCATTATAGATGTGAATGATAAGTTTTCGGAGATTTCCGGGTATCAAAGAAATGAATTGATCGGCAAGACTCATCGGTTGGTTAATTCGGGACACCACTCAAAGGAGTTCTTCGATGAGATGTGGCAAACCATCCATGATCGAAAGGTTTGGAAGGGGGAAATCAGGAACAAGGCAAAAGATGGCAGCTACTATTGGGTGGATACCACCATTATTCCGTTTTTCGGGGGGGATGGAAAGGCTTTTCAATTTTTATCCATTCGGTATGATATTACAGAGCGTAAACGAACGGAAGAAATGCTTCATCGGCAGGATAAATTGGCTGCGGTCGGGCAGCTGGCGGCTGGTGTTGCCCATGAGATCAGGAATCCGCTCACTTCCATGAGAGGGTATACGGAATTTCTTCAATTGGACGAAACGGATCAAAGCAGGCTGGAATATTTGGAGATCATTCTCGATGAAATCCATCGTGTCAATGAGATCGTTGAAGAATTCCTGCAATTGGCCAAACCTCAGTCTTTGAACTTGGAAACGAAAAACATCATTACCATCATTCGAACTGTTATATCACTGACAGAGTTTGATGCTAGGAAGAAGAACGTGAGACTTGAATTGATTTGCATTCATGAAGAAATTCTCATTAGTTGTGACGAGAATCGAATTAAACAAGTGCTCCTCAATTTCATTAAAAATGGGCTGGAAGCGATGCCGAGTGGCGGAGTCATTAAAGTCATGGTTGAACGTAAAGAGGATAATGTGCAAATTTCGATAATCGATACAGGGATGGGAATGTCCCCGGAGCAGCTAAGCAGACTGGGTGAACCGTTTTTTACGACAAAAAAATCGGGGAATGGCTTAGGCTTGATGATCAGCTTCAAAATAATCGAAAACCATCTGGGAAAAGTTTTTGTTGAAAGCGGGCTTAACAAAGGTACGGTCTTTAAAATCGTCCTTCCCGTAAAGTGCGGAAGGGCCTTATCTCATGAGAAGCATGGAAAAAGAGCCATGAATTTGGAGAAGGCATAAGTTGTTTTGGGAAGAAGATGACTGCATGGGGGAAACGGAAATTGGAAAAGCGAATGAAAGCTAATATTATAAGTTTGAAGTTATTTTACCTATTTTCTTTTTTTGCTGTTGGAAGCTTAACGCCTCTGTTAAGCGTTTATTTAGCCAACGAAGCCGGCTTGACCGGAATTGAAATAGGCTCGATCATGTCAGTAGGGCCAATCGTGATGATCATATTTTAGCCCATTTGGGGAATTGTTTGTGATTGGAGCGGAAAGCCAGCAAAAATACTGGCCATGACTTCGTTCCTTGCCGGTGCATTTGGGTTAGGGTATTTGCTGTTTGACCCCTACCTGCTTATAGTGGCTGTTGCAATTGTACTGGCTGTTTTTCAAAGCGCCATCATTCCGGTCTCGGATAGCATCACGCTTCAATATACGACAAGAATTAAATCGAATTATGGTAAGGTCCGTCTATTTGGTTCACTTGGTTTTGGTGTGGCCGTTTTTATGATGGGTAAGCTATCTGAATCGTTCATCGGACCATCCATCATTTTTTATGCCTTTTTCTTTGGTCTATTGGTTGCGGCCCTTTTAGCACTCCGGTTGCCCGAGGAGCCGCCAAGAGGTAAGGTAAAGGTTTTCAACGGAATGAAAGAATTGTTCACCATGAAACGATTCCTCATCTTCCTTGCCATCACCTTCCTGATCTTTGGTCCTAATCTGGCAAATAACGTATATTATGGTTTGTTCGTAGAGGCGAGGGGCGGTACATATACAGGAATCGGAATCGCTTTCCTCCTAGCAGTATTGTCAGAAATCCCGTTTATGAGAATGGCCGGGAGCTGGATTCATAGGATCGGGTTGCTGCCCATTACGTTATTGGCAGGGGCAGCATCGTTGATTCGCTGGGTCCTCTATTTTTCCGAACCGAGTTTGGCAACAGTTTACGTGACTTCGGTCATCCAAGGTTTTTCACTCGGCTTATTCATTCCCGCGGCTTTACAGTATATCCGCAAAGTTGTTCCTGCGCATATAACGGTTACGGCCATTACACTTTATTCCGCGATTGGCAATGGTTTGGGGAACTGGTTCAGCACCTTTTGCGGCGGAATCATCCTTGATAATTCGGGAATAAAGAGCCCTTCAAAAGAAAAAAACTGGAATTGACTTTTCCGCTTTTTGACAGAAACACACTAAAGCCCATCATCAATGAACTAAAAAAACACAAGGGACTCGTGCTCGTGGATGTCAAAGCCAAGGACGGTACAGAGGTTAAGGTCAAACTATGAATTATAAAGGAACATACCGAAAATGGTAAAAATAAGTATGGTTGTTCACTCAGCAATAAAGCTAAATGGTTGAGTGAACAGCTTTTTTGTCGTTGAGCGGGTTGAACCCCAGACTTTTCGGCTGATCTATTTATATGTTAGGAAGGAATATCGGAGCGGTTCATTTGGACAGAGAGCTTCAGTTGTGCCATATGACAATACTGATTCTTTGGAGGCAGACTGAAAAGTCAAGATTTATTTGATTTTCATGATTAAATGATCTTAAGCACCACATGAGGCTTTTAAGTTGAATTAACAAAATGATGATTGGGATGAGACCGATAAGGCAAAAACAGCAAACACTGGACGGTGTGAGTTTACATAGGTTGCTAAAAATAAAGCCGTCGGAGCAGCAATGAATGCAGTTATCGGCTAAAAATCAGATCAATTAAAAATTAGTTAGATAGAAGCTCAGTTAATCAAAGGGGGAATTGGAGATTTGAATGAACTACCACTAATTTTTATTCTAGTTTACATAATATATATTATAGGAAGTTAGAATTCGATCTTTAAATTTATCTCATATCTTAAGAATACTTAACTTAATGAGACGGAATGTCGATTTTGATTGGACTGAACCAATCGTTCACTTTAATCAAATTAATTTATCATGGGATAAATTTTGAGCTTGACTAAGTAATATAATGTATTTCATAACATCCTTATTTTCAATTCAATGCTTGACTGACAATTGAACTTCATTAAAAAAAGAAAAAGCAAATTATTATGCTCAATACTACTTACATGCCTTTTTTCTTGTAAATCGATAAATTATCAATTAATTCCAGATAACGATATGATTGGTGTTATTAATTCTATTCCATCGTACTAATATCGTACTAATATACGGTTTAGATACCTAGCCATTTCGCTCTACCAAAAAACGAAAGCCCCTTCTCTTTCTCCTTTTTTATCCATTTTATTCACACCCCTTTGACCAATCGTATATTTGCTGTACTCACTCTCCTTTGCGAGCCCAGCGTTTATTCAGGGAATCCGTATATATCTTCGTTTGTTTCATATAGCGATAACGTTCCGAAATGCGCAACCGCTCATTTACAATCATGGCAAGGGGTCCATCCAAACTTTTCTTCCTATCTGAATGCACCCATAAGTTGGAACTATTAACATGCTTTTATTGCTGCAAAAATTCCGCAATTAGTCCACATTTACTATAGTAATATATAAAAATAATGACAAAATGACAAAAATCACGGGTTATCACTTTAATAAAGATATATAAATATAACAAATTAAAAAATTCATTTATGTGCAATTTCAATCTGCCGCTTTCCTGTCAAACATATATACCGATACGTTTACGGCAACGAATTCTCCGCTTGTAACATCATTTCCGTTGCCGTCTATTTACAGAATCCATTTTCACTTGTATGAATTGCGATATAAAGAATTTCACGAGCTATAGCTCCAAATCATCATTAAAAAGCTTATACTTCTGAATCAGGTTAATGAATGTCATTTTTTTAAGAATGATTGGATTTCTCATAATGCTATACCGGCACACTCACATAAATGGTCTACAACCTCTTTATATGACTTGAAAATTCCCATGAAGTTCACTCATGTCTCGTAACGAAGCATAAAATTGAAGGCCTCCATTTAATACACGAAATCAGTTTTGTCATCGTAATTCAGACTTTTCAAGAAACCAATGTTTAAATTATCTTTAGAAGAAGACGCGTAAACATATACAGATTGTTCGGGATTAAACAAATCAAGCTTAACGTTTCCCATTATGGAAATATTGGACATATTAGTCCATTAAAAAAGGCTGGGAATATACCAGCCATAGTCCAACTTTAGATAAGGTTTTTAGTAAGTTGATAGATCAAGTGTTTAGCCATCCTGTTCCATTGAATCTCTGTAATGTACCGCAGAAAGTAATTTTAACCCTCTCAAGTGTTTTATTTGTTCATTTACTATTTCCATCGCTTCATTTTTGTTTCCTTCTATAACGTATTCCTCTGCCTTAAGCCACGAGAGATGTACGGTATCCTTGATTTGTTTTTTATAAAAGTAATAGGCGTTTTGGTTGCCCTCATGAAGGGCAATGACAGCACCGTAATAAAATTTGAATTCATTGTCCTTCATTTTTGCTAAAAGTTCTTTTGCTTCTTTGTACTTTTCTTGTTTGGTAAGAAGCATGACGGTTGCATGATTTTTACTTATTTTCTGTTTGATGCGATTGCGTGTTTTTTCCGCTTCAGTTTCATTGCCGTAAAGGAGCTGGTAAACGAAATGAAAATTCGGTATTTTGGATTTTCTTAAGTAATGCTTGATTTTTTCTGCATTCTTCCCGAAAAGAACTTGATAGTAGTAAATCATGAAAAGGTAAACGAAAAAAACGAACAGCAAGATAAGCGACACCCATGATGGTGCCCCACTGACACCCATTAAAAATGCAGCTGAAAATAACATGATGAATGCCCAAATCATTTGATCCACCTCCTCCCTTGTTGAACCCGTGCATCTTTAATCCCCTTGATAATACGAAGCATCATGAACAGGGATTCAGGTACGGAATGATTCGAGGCGGGTTTGGATGAATGCCAATGAGCTTTTTACTTCACGGATGATTTGCTTTATTAGTTCATCGACGGTCAATACATCCTTAATCAGTCCAGCGGATTGTCCGCACGACCAGATACCTCCATCCAAATCTCCTTCAACGTATACTTTTTTGCTTCTATGACCCGTTATGAGCGGAATTAAGTCCTCCATCGCGGCTCCTTTATTTTCGAGCCTGTCCACTTCCTTACTGACAGCATTCCATGCTACCCTCGAGGGGCTTCCTATCCTTCTTTGGATGACGACCGTATCCAATTCATTGGCCGATACCAGCCAATCCTTGACATGATCATGAATCGGAGCCTCTTTCGTGGCCATGAAAGAGGCTCCCCTCACCACCCAGTGATAATGCACTAACAAGGCTTCTGCCATCTGAAAAGCCCCCGCCCGCTATAACGGGGTATGGAAACGGAATCCACGGCCCTTGGCAGCATCACAAGCGTTCCTACATCCCCCATGCCTGGATGCCCGCTTGTTTCATTACGTACGATAATGACGGCATCGACCCCCATTTTCTCTGCCGAAATCGCGTTTTTGACACTTGCTGCTTTATGGATGACGGTAAAGCTGTGCTCTTTAAGCATAGACATTAAACCTTCTGGGCTCCTGCCGCTCGTTTCGACAATTTTCACACCTTCGTCCACTAATATAGCAATGAAGTCAGCGTTTGGTGTCGCTGTTTGACTTGGAAATAAATTGAGGTTTACGGCGGAAGGGCTTCGTCGTCTATTTCACTTTCCGTATTTCGTCACGAAATCGTTCGGGTGTCTCCTGTGTTTTTGACGTTATGATACCTAGGCCGCCTGCTTTGGAAACAGCAGCTGCAAGCGGCGCCCGGCCTACTTGGAACATTTTTCCCCGCAGATGATCGGATATTCGATCCCTAACATTTCAGTCATTCGTGTTCAATTGTCCTTCCCCTTTCCATGTTTGGATTATTCAGCAATCCCCAAGCGTCCTCCGTCTTTCTAAAATTTTGCATCTGTGCTTTTTTAAGCATTGACCTTCCGCCTGGAACTGCGCCCATACCTTCATTGAGTGTTTGCCTGTACGGGTAAAACGAAATATCGTGAAGGAATTTACTGGAATGATTATCGAAGTCCACTTCAGTATAATGATTTGTGCATTCGCTTACAACAGGTTGAGGAGAGGGTAAAAAACTGAATATGTATACACAAAAAGGCGGAGCCCTGTGCCCCGCCATGACTTTTCAGAATATTTTCTTCTCGTTTAACTCCCTGGCTAACTCCTTGAAATATTGCAGCGATTCAGGGTTGCCCATCGAGTCTGCATTCACCACTTTATCAAACTCGAAACCTAACAACACTTTACGGATCGGGACTTCCATTTTCTTTCCGTTCAGCGTTTTCGGGATTTGTTCAACAGCATGGATTTGGTCTGGGACAAAGCGCGGCGACAATTGACCTCTGATTTGCTCGTTGATTTTCGCTGACAAGGTTGAATCAAGGTTGCAGCCAGGCTTAAGGACGATGAAAAGCAGCAAAGAAGAAGCGCGGCCAAGCACCTCCCGATCGATGACAAGGCTTTCCATCACCTCGTCTATCGCTTCCACGACCCGGTAAATATCGCTAGTGCCCATCCTGACGCCGGAACGATTGATTGTCGAGTCCGAACGACCATAGATGATGCAGCTGCCCTTGTTATCGATTTTGATCCAATCGCCATGTTTCCAGATGCCCGGATACGTATCGAAATAACTTTCGGAATATCTTGTACCCTTTGGATCATTCCAGAAATATAACGGCATCGATGGCATCGGCTTGGTTACCACTAACTCGCCGACTTCATTGATCAATGATTGCCCCTTTTCGTCAAAAGCTTCGACATGAACTCCCAAAGCCCTGCCTTGTATTTCGCCGACTCTTACCGGTAATATCGGAACGCCGCCGACGAACCCGGCGCAAACATCGGTCCCGCCACTCGATGAACTGAGCCAGATATCCTTCTTGACATGCTCATACACCCATTTGTAACCGTCACCCGTCAAAGGTGCTCCAGTGGAAAAAAGAGCCTTCAATTTAGATAGATCATATTTCCCCATCGGCTTGATGCCCAATTTCATCGAATTAGTAAGAAATGGGGCGCTCGTCCCAAAGAAGGTCATGCCGGTGTCTTCAGCCAGCTCCCAAAGAACTTCCGGATTCGGAAAGGTGGGACTCCCGTCGTAAAGGACGATCGTCGCTTCATTAAGCAAACCGCCCATCAGGAGATTCCACATCATCCAGCCTGTCGTCGTGAACCAAAATGCTGTATCCTCCGAGGTCATCCCTTGATGCAGTTTAGTTGATTTGAAGTGTTCCAATACTATGCCGCCATGACCTTGGACAATCGGCTTGGGCATTCCAGTGGTACCTGATGAATAGAGAATCCAAAGCGGGTGATCGAATGGGACACTTTCAAATGATAATTCAGCTGCTTCCTGTAAAAGATCACCCCATGGAAGGGCATCTGCTGTTTTTCTTTCCACATCCTTTTCTATGTAAGGTACCAATACAGTATGCTTGACAGTGACCAACTCTTTTTTTAGCTGGGACACGATATCTGTTTTATCATATACTTTTCCATTGTACTGATATCCATCAACTGCCAGTAACAAAACCGGCTCGATCTGTTTGAAGCGATCGATGACACTTCTGGCGCCAAAGTCAGGTGAACAGCTCGACCAGATCGCACCGATGCTTGCCGTAGCCAGGAATGCAATGACCGTCTCGGGTATATTCGGCATATAAGCCACTACCCGATCACCTGATTTCACCCCCAGTTTCCTTAATGAATGGGCGACGGAAGCTACTTGATCTTTTAGTTCTTTCCAGCTGATCTGTTTCTGCAAGATGTGCTCGGAACGAAAAAAGATGGCCGTTTTCTCATCTTGATCATTCATTAATGCATTCGCGGCATAATTAAGCCGCGAACCCTCGAACCACTTCGCCCCAGGCATGGAATGCCCTGTCAAAACCGCCTGGTATTTCCGGTCCGCCTTGACATGGCAGTAATCCCAAATCGTAGCCCAAAACTCTTCCAATTCATCGACCGACCATTTCCATAATTCATGATAAGCTTGAAATGATAAACCTTTCTGTTCCTGTAACCATTTCATATAGTGAGTCAATACCGTTTGCTCGATTTGTTCGATAGTCGGTTCCCAAATGATTTCTCCATCCGTAAGCGATTTCATTCGATCATCTCCCTTAGGCATCAAATGCTTGATAGAATCATTTCACAAAAATTGGTAGTTTGAATAAATTGTAATGTATCTCTATCAGCCCGTCAATTAACAAGGCTATTACATAGGTTCGTGGGCATGAATCGGAAGGTTAAGAGAGAAACAGGTCCCTTTCCCTTGTACGCTTGAAACATATATCGTGCCGTCCATGCCTTTGATGACACTGTATGAAACCATCATCCCCAGACCCGTGCCCGTGTTTTTTGTCGTGAAGTAAGGCTCACCCAAGCGATCTATTTGCTCTTGGGACATTCCTCTGCCATGATCTTGAATCTTGATTTGGATGGTGGCAGCCGCATGAAGGACATGGATGGAAAGTTCTCCTTCAGACATGGATTCAATCCCATTCTTGATGATATTGAATAGGCACTGCTGAAATTTTTTGCTTTCTCCCTCAATATAGTAAGCCTCATCGTCAAAAACGGATACTTTCAATTCTATTCCATTCTTGCTTGCCAATGGCCTGATGCTGTTCACGACATGAGTGATTTCAGCGGATGTGCGCAGCCGCTCCCTTTTTTCAGGACACATGGAAGCAAACGTCAAATAATCATTGATGACGTCCGTAGCTCGATCTAATTCCTGCAAGGCAATATTCGCATACTTCACCTTGGTTTGCGGCGGAACGTCTTCACATAACATTTGGAGATAGCCCCTGGTTACGGTAAGCGGGTTACGGACCTCATGGGAAATGCTGGCCGCCAGGTGGGCGACGATTTGCAATTTTTCCGCTTTCACTAACTTTTCAAGAACTTGGAAATTCGCCATGATGACCTCCCATAGGATGATGACGATGACGATGCCTATCACTTGAATGAAGAAATACTGCTTCCACAAACTTATCCCAATGGTCAAGTCAAAGATTTGGTTGGTAACATACTCTGTAAGAATATGGACAAGAAAGATTAATGCTACACCCATGACGATTTTTTTAGTGACTGATATTTTCAGATAATATTTTGATAGGAAAAACAAAAAAACGCCAATGAATGGGAAAGTGATGCAAGCTACATAAAACCCGCTTTCCCCGCCTGTTACATAACGGATGAGCAGGGTGATCACGATTAATATCATACCTAACCTGTAGCCGCCATATAGGCCGCCTAGAATGAAAGGGATCCATCGAAGATCCCAAACGAAATGCTTTTCCGTGACTACGGGGAATAACATACAGAGGACAAGTGAGAGAATCGGAAAAATGGCCAAGAACCATCCCTTTATCGCTTTCAAACGGTATACATATTTCACTAAATAGATGACGTGCGCCAAAAAGAGCGGAAAAAGAATAATCAAAAAGTTAATCAGCAAATCCTTTGTCATGAGATTCATTTTTACACCGGACTTTCAATATTTTTCGAAGATTTAGAAAGGTACATAAATCATAACAAGATAGAGTATGATAAGCTAGTAAAACTATCAGAATGGGAAGTGAAATCGAAATGAAACAAGGATCGCTGAGCTCTGATGGTCGGGTGAATGAACGAGAAAAAGCACTGATATGACCAAGTCATTCCAGTGCAGCAGAGCCTTTCATTTCCTTAATATAGAGCTGATTTTGCGAGCATGGTAAGGGTTGCATCATCCATGGGAGGATTATTGAGCCCAGCCCTGACATCCCTATAGTGGCGCTGCAAGGGATTCTGCCGTTGCAAGCTTTTGGCACCAACGACTCTCATGGCCTTATCGACGATGGAGAGTGCTTTGTTAGTGACGGATAATTTGACGGCACCCAACTGATTTGCTAATGCTTCGCGATTCTCGGGATAACGTTCCCATTTTTCTGCGACTGAGTAGAGGAAATGGTGCGCTTCACTCAACTCCAGCTCGATTTCCCCGATTGTTCTTTGGACATTGGGAAGCTCCCTTATGGGGCCTGGCAAGCTATTCGGAGAATATGTTTTCGCGAATTCAACCGCATAATTTCTGGCAGCACCTGCAATTCCCAAATAACAGGCTGGTATATGTAAGAGCCACGCTTCAGGTTTCCGTTTTTCACCTGGCCTGCTTTTTTGCACATAATACTTTTCAGGCAAGCTGACGTCCTTCAACACCAAGTCATGACTTCCTGTTCCCTGCATGGAAATCATATCCCACGTTTCTTCTATATCCACCCCCGCTAGATCGCGATGAACGAAAAACGTACCCAGCACTTCATCCTCGGGTACCCATGCTGTTACAAGAAATATGTCCAGGACAGGAGAAAGGGTCGTGAACGTCTTTCTGCCATTCAGAATCCATCGTTCCCCTTTTTTGATCGCTGTCGTCTCAGGGCGGCCTCCTCGGGTCGGGCTTCCCGTTCCGGTTTCTGACGCCGCTGTATTGACCAGAGCGCCGGCTGACACTTCTTGGAACAATTCATCCATAACTTTTTTTCCCCATGGCTTCTTCTCCATCAAGGACAGTACCGTTCCGACATGCCAGCCTATCCCTAAGGCGGTGGCGCCGCAGTGCTGAGCTATTTTTTCTTGGCAAAGAAGAAAATCATATAGTGTTCCGCCAAGGCCTCCGTACTCTTTGGCCAGCGTTAGTTTAGGATAGCCGAAAGCCTTTAGTTCATTAATGTTTTCAAACGGGAATCCATTTGTCACATCGATTGCTTCTGCACGATCGGCAAAGTTTCGTATCGCATCCTCTAACCTCTGTAGATATTCTTGTTGATTCCGTGATTGAAAGAAAAGCATGAAGAACACCCCTTCCATGATAAGCGATAGGCTCCAGAATAACCATTCACCACTAAATACCCTTTTATCATATCACTTTAGTGGAGATTCTGATTCAAATTTGCTTATTTAGATTCAATGTCCTCATTTTTGTATTGTTTGTTCGCGTTTTTGTACGCGTTCTTGGCCTGGTCGATGTCTTTATTTTCGATGAAGTAGGCAATCGCAGCATGACCGATGCCGTAGGTGACTCCGCCTGCGACCGCACCTGAAACGGCTAGGCCAGCTACCGGAATGAAGCGGACCGCTGCCCTGACACCTTCCCTGACGAGGAGGCCGATGCCGACATTGATTCCCAATGCAGCAATGAATTCACTTGCCGATTTAGTATTGATATCTTTATCGGCTATGAACCCAATGACAACAATCATCAAGCCTTGTATTCCAGTCAATATTGGAAAGTCGGCAAAAGGGATTGGTTCTGCTCCAATAATGCCGGCTATAGCCGTAAACGTCCCCACAATCGTTCGCGCAAATTTTTTCTTGACGATTTTACTCTGCATCGCCTTGGCAGTTTTCAGCTTCGCTTCACTGGGTAAGGCCTCGATTAAATAATCAGCAAGTAAATCAATGTTCCAACGCATATCATATTCGATATTCCCGTTTTCATCAAAATCAATATATGAACAGATGGGAATGATGTTCAAAAGCGGAATGTCACTTTCATCGAATCGCTTCGACATCAACGCCATGGCTTCATCGATATTCTGTTTTTTCTTGGGATTGGCATCAAATGGTGCTTGTTTATAATGAGGAGGGTCCAATTCATCGACTTGGGTGATCACACAGATGACCGGTACGTCATAATGGTGCTGCTCCTTGACGAGCTTACGCAGCTTATTCAGCTCCCGTAAATCCTCTTCTATCCGTGCGTCAGCCTCCTTCGCCTTGATCAAGAACAAAAATACATCCGGCTGTTCCTCCGTGACCGCCTTCATCAATTCTCCCAGCGGAGTTTCTTCTTCAAATTCCTCTGTTGGTGCTTCGCTTTCACCCAATCCCCGTGAGTCCAGCAGACGAATTTTTGGGTTGGCATCACTAGGATACCAAAGCCATTTGCCTTTACCCGTTCCTGATTTAACAGAACTGACATACTGCCGTTCCTGACCAAACATCGCATTGATCAATGAAGATTTTCCCGAGCCGCGCCTTCCGACAAGTGCAATGCGCGGCTCCCTTGCATCAACCGTCATCGTTTTAAGCTTTAAAAGCTGATCAAGCATCTTGTTCTTTTTGGAATCGGAAATGGGCAGTTTATCCACCTGGCCTTTTATGAAACTGAATATGCTGCCCATTTCCTCATGTTTTTCTACCATGCTCCATTCCCCCTGATAAGAGTTTTTTAGATTCTTTTACCCTTGCATGATTCAAGATAAGCATCTAATTTGAATCTTCCTGACAACGGTAAGGGGTGCGCTTTCGATTCTTCATGAACTTTCTCTTAAGAACATCACGACGCTTGCCATGTATTTTTGGATTTCCTGCACTTGATAGGCGGCCGAATCAGCAATTTGTTTATAATGATGCTGTCCCTCGTCCGTAATGCGCAAATAACGTTTTGTCCGTTTCTCACTTTCCCACCTTCCCACAAGAAGACCGTTCTCTTCCATTTCGTGAGATAAATCGTATAAATACCCATTTGATGCAATCCAGCCGAATTGGTTTTTGAGCAGTTCGCCAATTTCCCCCATATAAATCGGCTTCTTCGTGAAAGCCGCTTTTAAGGTAATGTACCGAACAAGATCCTTCACTGATATTATTTTCGAGAAGTACGACCGATATTCTTCAGGAAGTTCGTTCAGAACCGGGGGATTTTCACCTGATCCCCGCAAATCGAACATGAACCGGTCAATGACCTTTTTCACCTCCGAAAACCGGACAAGGAAATGCTCTTGATACCATGCATAAAGCTCTTTGCCTTTTTCGGTAATCTGATAATAATTTCTGCCCTTATGGGTGTAGAGTGATAAATGATTGGATTCTACAAGCATATTCGATATTTTACATAAATAGTCATAACTATGCACTTTCCCGGTAAACATATTTTTCAGGTCTTGATGAATTGCCCTTGGATAATTTGCCCTCAATTTCAAGGAATGGAGCAAAAAAATCGTTAAAAATTCCCGCTGGCTCAATCCGACCGATTCTACCGTTGCTGACGGTTTTTCTCCTTTTTTCACTGCCAAAACCCCCTTTAATCATTTCTTGTATCTCCCTTATTATCCTGTGCTGCCACATAATAGTAAAGTTTTTAATGCTTAACTGCCTGCATCGAATATTCATGCTTCGACACATGAAGGGACGTAGAGATTCTAAATATTCTGACGAGGATGCTTGTGAGATAATATGTTAATTTCATATAATGAAAATCATATTGATTTCTCATTCATAGTGCTATGACTTTAAAGACGCTGGTTTCATCTTTATCAATCATAGATACTCTTTCTTCCAATGATAGTCGTCACTCTGTTCCGGTCCATGGCATTATTATTTAAGTCGGGACTGCGGTGACAATTCAAGCAAAAAAAAAAGACGGACCGAAACACTTCTGTTCGGGTCCGTCGTTTTTACTTACTGTTCAGTTAAGATGATTGGCTCTTCTTTTGTGATGACGAGTGTATGTTCATATTGGGCGGATAGCTTTCCATCTGCCGTTCTTGCCGTCCAGCCGTCTTGGTCCATTTTCATATGCCAAGTGCCGGCATTCAGCATAGGCTCGATCGTGATGACCATGCCTTCTTTCAATCGAGCGCCCTTACCCGGTTTCCCATAGTGCAGGACGGTTGGGTCTTCATGCATCGTTTTCCCGATTCCGTGCCCTGTGAAGTCGCGGACAACGGAAAACTTTTCACCCTCTGCATAGGATTGGATGGCATGCCCGATATCTCCTAGGCGATTTCCTGCCCGGGCAACTTCTATCCCTCTATATAATGCATTCTTGGTTACATCCATCAAGCGCTGTGCCTCTTCCGATACCTGACCGACAGCATAGGTCCAAGCGGAATCCGCCAACCCTCCATTAAGGTTCACGACCATGTCAATCGTTACGATGTCTCCCTCTTTCAAGGCTTTCTTTTGCGGGAAGCCGTGGCAAATTACATCATTCACAGATGCGCATGTTGCGTACTTATATCCATTATAGCCTTTTTGCTCCGGCGTCGCGCCGTGCTCTGCAAGGAATTTGTCGACAAATTCCTCGATTTCCCAAGTTGTGATCCCCGGTTTGATCATGTTAGCGATTTCTCTATGCGTCGCAGCAAGAAGTTTTCCCGCTTCATGCATTAATTGTATTTCTCGTTCACTTTTAATAGTTATCATGTAAAAAGCCTCTTTCGTTTTATAACTTATCTGATTGAATCTCCTCATTTATCATATGCCTTTTTTTATATAAAAAGCAACCAAAAACCCGGTAAAAAATGACCGGGTCAATAAATACGCTATGAATGACTCGGTGTAAAACTGAGTGTATGATGAACCAGGGGATTTTTAATGGGGCCCATGATTATTGATGGGATATAGATTCCCATTTAATGCAAAGGAAACCCGGCCCGTTTCCTCGGATACAACCAACACAAGGGCATCACTTCGCTCAGTCAATCCTAGTGCCGCCCTATGACGTGTTCCCAGTTTTTTGCTTCCAGAGGATCTTGCCGAGAGCGGAAGAACATTTGCCGCTGAAGCGATGAGGTTATGGCTCACCAGCACGGCACCATCATGAAGCGGGTTTCCAGGAAAAAAAATCGACTCCAATAAAGCGTGGGTCAATTCTGCTCCTACGGAAATACCCGGTTGAATGAAGGGTTCCAGTGAATCCTGCCGTTCGATCACAATCAATCCACCATGTCTGCGGTCGGATAAATTTTGTACACATTGCGTTAATTCCGGATATTTGTCCGTAAAGGGAGATAAATAGCAATTTAAATAAAAAGTCGCAGCTTTCATATCTATGGAAGCAAACCTTTCCTTGATTTTTTCAAAATTCCCAAGCAGACATTCATTTTCATTACCCATGGCCTCCAGGTTCTGCTCTAATGCCGCTATTACTTGGCGAATATCCTCTTTCAACATTTGTTTCATAGGTGAAAAATCGCAATTTCCATTCTTCACAGCTACGCCTCCCTTCCACTTCACAATGTAATTGCTAGTAGTATGTGATTATTGTTTGTCTTCAAGCTGCCGATTTATTCATCCAATGAGACGATGCCTGGCACATGGGATACTCCTAGCCTTCTTTTCATCATCCTTCAGCATGAACACCACATTTTTTTCAGAGGATACGGGAACAATAAGTAGTGATATCGGCAAGGTCGTTTGGTGGAAATCTGATAAAGTTAGGTGGAATTTAAATTGCCTTATGTAACGGTTTATGACTGGGGGACGTTTGAAGTCGAAATGGGTAAGAAGTTGGTCTTGGCACTCGAAGATAACGGGGTACATATTCTTCATCGATGTGGCGGAAAAGCAAAGTGCACGACATGCAGGGTAGAGATACTGGCGGGTGATTTTGCCGAAGTGACGAAGGAAGAAAAAAAATCCTTTGAGGAAAAGGGTATCGAAGACCAGCTCCGGTTATCGTGTCAATTATACGTGAATGGAGACATCGCCATCCGACCGATCATGACAGTCGAAAGCTCAGGGCTTGCCCCTGGACCAACGCCTGCAGATTGAAACCGATAATTTTGTCTATCAAAACGACTAAAAAGGGAGCTTTTAGTCGTTTTGAAGATTCATTTTTGAATCAGTTTCTTTCCATGACGGCAAAGTAATTATCTTCGTTGTCGGCAAAATTGAATACTTTTCCTGTAGGCATCGTAACCATATCCCCGACTTTAATATTTTTATTCAAAAATTCTTTATACAAGGCTTCAAGGTCATCCGAAAAAAACATTAACGAAGGAGTGTGAAGGGTCAATTCGGGCTGCATCTTAGCGATCAATTCCTTATTGTGCAGGATGATGCTCGTTTGCGCTTCTCTCGTCGGTGCCAATTCAATCCATCTTAGATGTCCATTATCCTCATCTGAGACTACGTTGAAGCCCACTTTTTCCGTCCAGAATTTCCTGCACTCATCCTGGTCATTAACATATAGCATAATTTGGCCTACTTTATCGATCATGTGCACCGCTCCATTTCCTACGTTTTGTTAGTTGCAGCATTCTTAAGCGTTTGAATGATCTACCCCCTTCATGATTATACCAAATATTAGGACCATTATCTGCAAATAACTTTATCACTAAATAAATTTCAGTAGATTATATAATAACTATTTTTTGTATGGTGGAATTTGCAGGATATTTCGATTAAGCACAGAACATGTATACAGACTAATTACCAAGGGAGTGAGAATTGATGGTACTATCGAAGACCGATTTATTAGAGATATTGGAAGGTAATAGAAGATTGACCATGCGGGTGGTGGAAGCTTTTCCTGAGGAGGAGTTATTTCATTTTACACCGGCTGATAAGCTTCGTCCTTTCGCAGAAATGATAAAAGAAATCATGAACATCGAGCGTGCTTATGTTCGCGGGATTGCACGTAATGTATGGGAATTCCAAGATTCATTTGCAAGCATTTCAACAAAAGAGGCATTGATATCAGCCTGTGAAGCCATAAGGGATGATACACGGAGACTTTGGCAGGAAATTACCGAGGAAACACTTGAGGTAGTGGAAAAGGATCCTTTCTTCGGACCATCACAAAGCCACTTTTCAAGGCTCCAATATGGCTTGGAAAATGAGATCCATCACAGAGGGCAAGGTTTTATCTATTTAAGGGTACTAGGTATTGAACCGCCTGAATTTTTCGAAAGAGATTAAGATGATCGTAAAATTTCCGGGAAACGAACTGTCTATAGATTTCACAATCCATAAAATGAAAAACTAAAGGAGTGACATAAATGTCAGTTGATGCCTATCTTAATTTTAATGGAAATTGCCGTGAAGCGGTAAAGTTTTATGCCGAGGTCTTTGGAACGGAAGCAACCAACTTCATGACCTTTGGGGAAACCCCGCCAAACCCTGAATTTGAACTTCCGGAGGAAGCTAAAAATCTAGTGATGCACGCAAGGTTGAATATTGGCGGAAGCAATATCATGTTTTCCGATGTGTTTCCTGGTATGCCTTTTATTGAAGGAAACAATATAAGCCTGGCATTCGTTTCCGATAATTTAGAAGAAATCCAGTCAATCTTTCATAGTCTAAAAGCAGGCGGTACGGTCGGGATGGAGCTTCAAGAAACGTTTTGGAGTAAATTATACGGTCAAGTAACGGATAAGTTCGGAATCAATTGGCAATTCAATACTGGCAGCTGATACCTGCATATGTAAAGGGGGATATGGTGTGCGGTCCTATCGCGGAAAGCATCTCTGTATCTTCTTTTTGCTTTCATGTCAAGGCTGTCATGTTTGCAGATCTACCCTTTGGCCTCCAGCCATATATGAAAGGGAGAATACGATGAAAAAAAAACTCCAAAAAATTGCAACAAATTTATGGTTCGATTCTCAAGCTGAGGAAGCGGCAACCTTTTACACGTGCATTTTCGAGAATTCGAAGATTGGCAGGATCACTTACTATGGAAGCATAGGTCAGGAAATCCACGGAATGTCCGAGGGCAAGGTAATGACAATTGAATTCGAACTGGAGGGACAGACATTCGTGGCATTGAACGGCGGGCCGCAATTCCAATTCACTGAGGCGATATCCTTCATCATCCATTGCCGCTCTCAAGAAGAAGTCGACTATTATTGGGATAAACTATCCGAAGGCGGAGAGGAAAAAGCCCAAGCGTGCGGCTGGCTGAAGGATCGTTTTGGAGTCTCCTGGCAGATCATCCCTGAACATATTACCGATATGATCAACGATCCCGATCCTGAAAGATCAGCAAGAGTAATGACAGCATTGTATCAAATGAAAAAAATTGATATAAATACATTAAAGCAAGCGTTAAACGAATAAGCTGGTGAAGCCAGAACCTAATTTCCCATAAGTGTTTAAGGGAAATTAGGTTCCATAATTATTTTTTGCGTTCCTATCTTCTTTTTTTGATCTTTTATAGTAACGAGTAAGTATTAGGTCATGTGGATATACATGATCCAAATCGCATGAAAAGGAGAATGATGAAAGGTGGTACTTATGATAGGATCTGCCATGTTTCGCCGTGATGAAATGATTGAAAGGAAGATCCGATACGACTCTACGCTAGTCGATCATCATTGCTTCTTGTTAAAGGCGACTGACGATGAAGTTGTTCTTTTTCACGAAATCACCGATTCCTTCACGATGTATACACCTAAATCTGAATTGACCATCTCAAAAGGGTGTTATACGATTGCCCATTATTGGCGGAATCGCCCATATAATTTGTACATATGGAGAAACAAGCAGGGAATATATTTAGGTGCTTATTTCAATCTGGTCAAAAATACCTCCTTCCTCGTTAAGATGGTGACTTTTGAAGATCTGATCCTCGATATATTGGTCCTCCCGGACGGCAACCGGTTTATCTTGGATGAAGACGAACTCCCAGTCCCTTTGGATGTTTTCGAAAATGGCTCGGTCCAACAAGCTTTGGGCGAGTTATTGGATTCTATCGATGACCTGCTTGCCCAAATCATCCTACCATCAGAACATGTCTATAAACATGGATCTCTCCTTCCCTTATTGAGTGAGGAATAAATGAAAAAACCTGCCATGAATTTGGCAGGTTTCCTTTATTCACCATCCGCTTGAGCTGATATACTGTCTGCCAGCTCTTCGATGTTTTTGGTCACTTTTTCACTGTACGTATAGTCCCCGTAGCAATATGGATAGCGAAAATTGTCCTTGTCCCCGCCGCAATCATAGAGGGCTGGGTCCTTTTCCACCTGGATCATCGAGAATTGCTTGGCAAGCTCTTCCGTATGCTTGCCTCCTTTCTTTGCTATGTAATCGATATACCCGATGCCCATGTTATAGGCTTGAATGATCGTTGCAAAATCGACGTTCTTTTCTTCGCCATATTCATTGATCCTTCTGAAATGCTTCACACCATACTTTATGCTTTCATTTGGGTCTGTAATGGTATTGGGGTCAAGCCCAGCCGATTCAGATGACTGCATGGGATCACCGCCACGGCCACGGCTTTCCTGCTGCATCAAGGCAATCAATGTCGAAGTGTGTTCCTCAAGTCCGTATTTTTCCAATTCAGCCTGAATGTTGGGGCTATACTTTTTCACATTTGCGAAAGAATCCAGAGGGGGCACAGATGTGGATACATTTCCTTCAAATGGATTTTGCATGATCTGCTTCATGACCAAAAATGCAAAAACCAAGCTCATTATAACAAAAAGCTTCTTTGATTTTTTCCGTTTTTTCTTCACATTCTCTCTCCATCATCTCTAATTTATATAATCATAGTTTAACAAAAAGCTAGCGTAATAACTATTCAGAATCGCTTTTAAATGACTAAACCCTCAATATGGACCATTCTTCTCATCGTCGGCTTTTCCCTGCCTTTCCTTTCAATCAGGAAAGTATATTTGTATCGCCGGTGAGGAATATTAGTAATCGGAGGTGATCTGTTTGGATAAGAAAAATGATCAAAAAGAAAAACTGGATGAAAAAAAGAAAAAAATCACGAATGAATTTGGGGCAGACCCCGATGAACAAGAGATGAATGGACTGTATGGAATGCTGGAAACGGAATATGAAGATAGTCTTCACGATAAAGAAAAATAGCCCATTTTTAACTTTTTTGTTGAGCGCCTTCAATGGCGTTTTTTTATGAGGATGTGGATATGATGGGTGTATAAGGATGCCTGGGTGTGTTGTCAGCACTTGAATAAGCACGAGCCAGGGATTCCAAACAGCAATTTGCACGGTTATATGCTCCTTAATGGGGGCATCGATCAAAAAACGCTGAAGCCCCTTTCTTATCTTGAAGGGGCTGATTTTCGCTTATTTTATTCCACTACCCTGGGTTTGGCTGGATTGCAGTCAGGCATCTCTGCGTTGGTCGATTCAGCGAGTTTCATTAAATAATAACATTCTTCACGCCACATATGATCGGCCATTTATGGAGAAAACGTCCCAAGGGCCTATGCGCTAAGCTCAAGCTCCTCCAATTCACTAAGGAAATGCTGAAATAATTTCATTTCCAATGTGACATCCGCTTTCATTTTTTCCAATGCTGGGAAGGTGGACAAATTGGTCCGTAAATAGCCAGCATTTCGACTGCTTTTAAATAAAAGTCATTAAACTGCTCTGTATATTGTTCACTCTTCGCTTTTAATCTTTATTCCACATCATCCATATTGGATGATATGGCCCCTGCATGGCCTGCTGCATCTAATAACCAAATCAAATGGTGATGAAGCTCATGAAAAACCGGAGGCGTTTGATTGGAGTTGAAATCTTGCAGTAATTTTAGATATTCATCCAGTTCGTTCACCATATGATTGATGAAGGAGGGCGAAAGATGAATTTTAATTTTTCCCACCAAGTGGGATTTTATGAGACTTAACTTGAATTCCCGAAGCCGTAACGCTTCTTCTTCCGCCTCAATGGACAGCCCTGCAATTTCCTCCTTATTTACCTTTTCAAGAAGAGTATCGAAGATTTGAATGAAATCCCAAGCTACTTCTATATTTTCCAATTCAACCGAAGCTAAGGACTCATGAATGAATCGAGCATGATCCCCCAAGATCTGCAGCCAAAACCGATGCTCGAATCTTGCGGTTTTTTCCAAATTCATTTATTGACCTCCAATGTGTTATAAGTTTTGGCCTCCTCCTGATATCTATTCCTTTTTGTATGGAATTAGTATCACAAAGGCACATCTAGAAAGTCTTCTTATGTAAACAAACTAAAAAAACCTGAGTGGTTATCAGGTTTTTTAATCGAAGCCTTCTATCACCATAAAAATGCAAGAAAGACCAACGATGCGATGGCTCCGAAGGCAAAACCATTTGCCGCTCCCCAACCATATCCTCCATAAAAACCGCCATAACCGAATCCTCCTAAATTGCCACCACCATCACCTAATGGCCGGATATATACTCGATTCGGTGTAACCTTATGAATGATTCCCCGGTGCACCGCCCCTCTGCTTGTGCGAATTTCAACTGGTCTTCCCACTCCCTGCCTGCATTTATGATAATAATTATGGTATCCCATTTCAACACTCCCCTTGTTTATCGATTCTTCATCGTATGCAACCAGGGACTAGCCTGCATGGATGAAACACCCAACTTTTATCAATCTTTGGCTCAAAAGCATACTATGACCCAAACATAATGACGAAG
Organism: Peribacillus folii; assembly: GCF_030271255.1. GTDB lineage: Bacteria > Bacillota > Bacilli > Bacillales > DSM-1321 > Peribacillus. The sequence continues at coordinate 44,754 of NZ_JASJOM010000002.1, read as the reverse complement.
GGGACATTGTCATGAATCTATCGTATCAAGACGCTTTGGCCATCATAGGAGCGGAAGGGGCTCATCCTGGAGGCTTTGCGCTGACCAAGCAACTATTGAATCAAGAAAAAATAAATCGTTCCACAATGATTCTGGACGCTGGTTGCGGAACGGGACAAACCTCTCAATACTTGGTAAAAACCTTTCAATGTCAAGTTTCCGCGATTGATATTCGCCCGGAGATGATTGAAGAGGCTAAAAAGCGTTTTCATCACGGCAAGGTGGAAGTCAGCCTCCATACGAATTCAATTGAAGCCACGCCTTTTGACAATGAACATTTTGATTTGATCATAGCCGAATCCACCACCGCCTTCACCCATATCCAAAAATCACTCCGTGAATTTCACAGAATTCTTAAACAAGGCGGCATTTTGTTGACCATCGATATGACGGCGGAAGAAAAACTTGAGATTCAGCAAAAAAAAGAACTCATGGCCTTTTATCAATTGCCGGACATCTTGACTGAATCAGAATGGTCAGCCGCCTTTGAGCAACAAGGATTTACCAATCTGCAAATCTTGAAATCGAATACCGTTTTAAAGGAGCTGATGCAAACTCCTCCTTCCACTAATCGATTACTTTCATTGCCAGCAGCGGTGGAACGCGTCCTGAAGGAACATTATCGCCTCATTCTGACGTATGGAGACAGCCTTGGATATCGAGTATTCAGAGCAAACAAGCTGTAAATGCACATGCTCTGCGGCTGAATGTGCAGCATCCCCTTGTCCTCCTTGTATCTTCATGCAGAATTTTTGTGATGATGGGATTAACGTTTCAGTGCGCGGGTATGTTAATAGCATATGTCTATTTACACGAAGGTCGATGCTGAAAATAATTCAACACTGATGAAATAGGGGTTCACTTTAAAGGATTATTCATCACTTTAAGAATCCCTGTTTTTTGTCCTTTCATAAATGGATCAGTTGCAGCCTGACGAACATTTAGATAGGAGGATTTTATGTCTTTTTTGATAACCATGATTGGTTTATTGGTTTCCACGATACTCGCTACAATAATGAATGCCAAATGGCCCCGTATTCCATTGCCGATTTACCAAATATCTGCCGGAGCAGTACTTTCCTTATTGCCGTTTCACTTATCACTTGATTTCCATTCGGAATTATTCATGATTTGTGTCATTGCCCCATTACTCTTTACAGAAGGAAAGAATACATCCCGTAAAGAAATGCTTGAATTGCGTAAGCCCATATTGTTGCTGGCTTTTGGGCTTGTCTTCGTTACCGTTTTTGCTGGAGGTTTTTTCATCCACTGGCTGATACCGGATATGCCGATGGCCATCGCTTTTGCCCTGGCGGCCACCATTACCCCTACTGATGCTGTAGCGGTTCAATCCATTACAAAGGGATTGAAGCTGCCTGGGAATATGCTGCCGATCCTTGAAGGGGAGTCACTTTTCAATGATGCTGCGGGAATCGTTGCTTTTAAAGTGGCTTTGGCTGCTGCATTGACTGGTGCATTTTCGATAAAGGATGCTTCGCTCAATTTCATCTTCGTCTCGATAGGCGGAATGTTCATCGGCCTCCTATTGGGCTATTTGATCGTTAAATTTCGCTTGTTTTTACGGGTTCAGGGACTTGAAGAAATCCCCATGTCCATCGTGATGGAGGTCATTACCCCGTTTGCCATTTACATGGTTGCCGAAGAGATCCATGTTTCCGGCATCCTGGCTGTAGTCGCTGCGGGAGTCATTCATGGCATAGAGCGGGACCGCCTTCAAAATACCACAACCAAATTGCAAATCGTATCAACGAATACCTGGTCAGTATTAGGATATCTGTTGAATGGGCTCGTGTTCACGTTATTGGGATTCATGCTGCCGAGCGTTTATCGGGAAATCGAATCCAATTTGAATAGGGGCTCCCTTTTTGGGATAAGTGTATTGATTGTTCTTTTATTATTGGTAATCCGTTTCATTTGGGTATACTTCCTGCATGATACGTTCACCAAGAATAGAGTCAATCCTTTGGAACAATTCATTATGTCCCGAATCCATCCCGAAGATAACAAAGTAAGTGATGATGAAAATCTAACTAGATCAAGGTATGCCTTCCTCACATCCGTATGCGGCATCCATGGAACCATCACTTTGGCTACCGCATTATCGATTCCTTATTTCATGCCGGATGACACTTTATTTCCGATGCGAAATACAGTCTTGTTCATCGCCGCGTGCGTCATTCTGTTAAGCGTGCTTTTAGCAACGATCCTTTTGCCGATCCATGTAAAGGAACCGGCTGAATTCGAGGATGAACGCCTCACCCCTGATGAAGCTTATAAAATCGTGTTGAACCAAACGATCCACCAGCTGAGTAAAGAATCCAATCGTGAAAATCAGAAAGCCGTTTACCAAGTGATGGATGACCTGAATGAACAACTGATAGATTTGGAGCGGGGCATCACGAATAGACCGGATAATAAGACGATACAAGATTTAGTCAAGCTGGGGACGAATAAGGAATTGGAAGTCGTTGCTGCTTTGGTCGAAAAGGGATCGATATCAGAAACTGCATACGAGCTCTATAAGGTGTATATTTCAAGAACGTTGAATTATGTGCAAAAATCATTTTTGCAAAGAACCTGGATTTCATTGCAGGCCATCCTTTTCAGGAAAAAGCTTAATGTCAAATGGGATAAAAAATGGGAAGCGAAATTAGAGAACTCCCTGGATAAAAACGCGGATTTGATCACCGAATTCCGCACAGCACAAAAAGAAGCATCCAGGGCAGCCATGTCGTTAATCAAACAACAAACCGAAGCGGAAAACCGCCATGAAGTGATGCTTGTCATCCAAAGGTACAATCGGTACTTGAATCCATTTGGGACATTAAGTGAGAAGGAAGCCAATCGCCTACAGGAATTGGTGAGTCATTTTCAACTGAATGCGATGCAAATCGAACGGGACATCATCCAGCAAATGGTGGAAGAAGATCGAATTTCCTCCAAAACAGCAACAGAGCTCAGGCAAAACCTCATCTATGATGAAATGACCATGATCCAAAATTAATAAAAAAGCGATACACTTACAGGAAATCGAAAAGAAAAGCCCTGCACATGTAAATGGCAGGGCTTTTGCACTTTACCTTACGCGTTCTCCGTTACACCTGTATATTGGCTTAAGAACGCTAATATTTTTTTATAGACGGCTATTTCATTTTCTTTTTTGGAGAAACCATGGCCTTCGTCCTCCAAGAGCATATACTCAACAGCTTTGCCCTTGTCCTTCAAGGCTTGCACGATTTGATCCGATTCTTCTTTGACGACACGCGGATCATTCGCCCCCTGGATGACTAGCATCGGCTTAATCATGGAATCCAAGTAGGTGATGGGAGAATACTCGATTAATTTTTCCCGGTCTTTTTCCGGATTCCCTACCCATTGATCCATGACCGGCTTCCAGTCATCAGGGACGGAATCAATGAATGAGAATAGGTTGGATGGACCGAAAATATCTATTACCGCCTTAAAGTAATCGGCATGACGGCCATGTAACAGCAGTGCCATATACCCACCAAAGCTTCCTCCCATCAAGAGGATGTTCCCTTTTTGGGCGTATCCTTGATCAATCAGCCAATCCAGACCGGCTATATTGTCCAGGCGAGGTCCATGTCCCCAATCTCCTTCGACCAGCTTCGTGAATGGCAAGCCATAGCCAGTGGACCCGCGAAAGTTCGGGGCAAGAATACTATATCCGTTGTTCAGGAAAAACTGAAATGACGCCCTGAAAAATTTACGTTCAGCGGCTTGTGGACCGCCGTGTGGCCAGAAAATGACTTCGCCCTTATCATTTTCCTTGCTTGCCCGGAAAAATAACGCTTCGATCTCCAAACCATCAAAGGAAGGGTAGGTAATGATGTCAGGTTCGACCAATTCAGTTGTCGCGACACCAGGAACCGTATACGCAGTCAATGATTCCCACGTATCACCCGCTCGTTTATAAATATTATGCGGCTTTGTTGCACCCATGCCTGATAAGTAAAGCGCACCTGATTTTGCCACCTCGAGTTTTTGAATGACACTGCACGGAAGGGGGATATTCGTCCATTTACCATTTCTTAGATCATGTTCATACAAATGATCGACTACGCCTTTCTCACTCGCAACAAATAACAGCTGCAATTCCTCATTATATTTAAGAGACGTAAAGCTTTCACTCTTCAATTCTTTTATCTTCGCAAATTGGTTGGTTTCTAGATTGAAAGAAGCCAAGTACGTAAAATCCGCTTCATAATCCGTCAATAAATAGATGAGGGAATTCGAGACGAAAACACCATGTGTGACTGTATGCTGTTTCTCGGTTGGAGGCGTAAGCAATATCTCCTTCTCTCCGCTCTTCGCATAAAGAAGGGAGTATGTATTGGCATAGTGCTTATGATAAAGCAAGGTTTTTTCATCAGGACTGAAACCAATGATATAGGTTGCCGCATCTTCCCCCACCAGCACTTGTGTTTCCTGTCCTGATTCCAGGTCCAGACAATAGGAATTCAGAAAAGAAGGGTTCCCTCTCGACGTCGAGTAATAAAGCCTTTGACTGTCATCCGATAAAATCGGCATGAAATTACGGGTGTTTTCATGATGGACAATTTCCTTCATCGTCCCGCCCCTCACAGGAATCCCATAAAACTGGGTGTTTTCATTTCCATCCTGATCAAACCCAGCTATGATGAAACGACCTTGCTTATCAAATAACAGCTCTTGGCAGCTTTGATCGATGGATGTAAGCGGATAGGGAAACGAATTGGGTAAATCCATTCCCCATAAATTATACTTACCGCTTAAATTGGTACTGAAAACCAACTGTTTTTCATCAGGTCTTACGATAAAATCACCAATGGAAAATGTCCGTAAAAATTGCTCCACATCAGGTTTTGGAAAAGTGATCATGATTTTATAACCCCTTTTTTCATATTGGATATCACGACCATAATCATACCATATTTTCCATTTTAATACATGTTATGATGGCATGCCAACCTTAACTTAACATCCATCTGGAGATGTCTCTCACCATGCAACACTTGCCGTCTCCCAATTGAATAAATCAATCGATATATCTTCTTGCTCCGGCGTATTCGTCTCCATATCCTGAGGTATCGATTTCATCTATCCTTACATGTGTAGAACTGTTTGGCGAGTGAAGCATTTTGCCCTCACCGATGTACATCCCGACATGATGGACCTTACCCTTCCCTTTATCATGGGCAAAAAATAGGAGGTCGCCTGGTTGGAGATTTTCTCGTTCGACCTTCACTCCGTGTTGAGCCTGAATGGAAGAATCCCTTGGGATCGTAATCCCATTGGCATGATACATGGAATACGTAAAGCCGGAGCAATCGAAGCCAAACCCGGACATTCCAGCCCAAAGATAGGGCAGCCCCAGAAATGCTTTCCCGGATTTTACAATGTCATCACCTGTGGGATAGGGTATTCGAGCTTCATCTTTATGGAGGGAGATATCCTGCTTATCCATCCATTTCACTCCATCGCTTGGTGTCATCACCTTTACTTGGTCCTTTTTCACCTGTAACAGCGGAAGGCGCGTATCGAAGCTGACTTCCATGAATTTCGACCGATGCTTCGAATCTTTATAGAGCCAGGCCTTCGGGGCATTTACCAGTGCAAATCCCCGATTGAATTGCTTCTCAAACGCTTTTCCTATCTTAACTTGGTCCTTTGGCATCCATCCTGGGTATCCTGTCTCATTACGGGGAGTCGGCTGATTGGCAACGGCCACCTTCACCCATTCACTGCGTTCTTCAATAATCTTCACTTTTGCGCCATACAAGGCCTGTGTTTCCAGATTTCCTACAAGCCACAGTTTGTCTTCATCATTCATGGCCTTAAGCCAGGAATCCATATCGACGGGGTTCGAAGCCGAAGGCTCATCCATTTTCCGTAATAACCCTGGCTCCGTCCAAAGTGTTGCGACGGCTACATCTACAAAAGCGGTCTTCTCCTTCTCTCTTGAGCTGGCTTCAGCGGGACTGACTACGAAAGTGACTAATGCAAAAATAGACAAGATTCCTAGCACAACCTTTTTACTTCCAATCAAAATGATCATCCTTCCAAAACTATTTTTATTTGAATGAAAGAGGATTTCCTCTTGATTCCAAGTCCTTGTAACTGATACACATATTGAATTTTCCATGTCGCGGCCAAACAGGTTTGAAAAACCAGGTGGTGGCGACAATCGGAGCTGCCAAGTCCTCTCATCTCGTCTTCCAACATTATCAAACTCTTTATCTATTCTTTTTTCGTCGCTGGCCATAACGTCTTTTGGATGGCTCTACCAGCAGCGGATAGGCTTCCACAGAAACTTGTACACATTCCAGACCATCAACCACCTCCTTCCTCAAAGTCTTGATGCCTTTATGATAGAATGTAGAGAAAGCAAACATGATGAAAGCTGACAGCATGGTAGAATGGCCGGCCCATTATCGGTTTTGCCCCGCTCGAACCCTGCAAAAAATCCAGCTGCCAAAGAGAATGGATATTCCCTTCAGCAGCTGGATTTCATTTGCGAATAACAAAAGAAGCAGCTATAGCTTATTGAGTTGCCGATATTTCATGCTCGCATTTCTCAAAGCGACAATCAGGGCTTTCTGAGAAGAACCAAGATAACGTCTTTGGATTTCCTCCTCCAATTCCTCGATTGAAAGGATGGATTGACCTGCTAACATGGAGTGGATGAATCTCGATGTGAGCGATAGAACGGTCGAGCATTCCACATCGACAATCTCATGTGAATCACGATCAATGACGAATCCGATGAAAAAACAGCTGAACTTTTCCATGATGGGATTATTGGATGCGGCTTTGGCTTCGCCAACGAGATATATCGTATTCCGATGAAACATATTTTAGTTCCTCCTGCCATTACAGACATCATAACAGCCATACATATTTCGAAAGAGTTATATACATTGTAATATAAGGAAGAGGCAACCAACCGTATATTTAGAAAATTCAGTTCTTTTGGATCACAAGGATCAACAGCAATTAGCCTTGGTATGGCTTATACTTATCATACAAGGCTTTACGGCGGTTACGATCGCTGAAAGTGGTTGCTGCACCGCTTTTTCGATTTTGATATAGTTCTTCCATATCCACCGTGCCGGTGATGACGGTTTGTCCATCCGTTCTTGCCTCGGCCACGATTCCATTAGCTGGCCATGATTTATCACAAGGGCTAAGAATACTGGCACGCCCGTACCCACTCGGGAGCGGCAAGCCAGCCACGCCCACAGTGGGACAATGAACGAAGAACACCTGGTTTTCAATTGCACGTGCATGGGCACAATGACGGACCCGCCAAAAACCTGCCTCTGTAAACGTGTATGATGGACAAAAAATGATGTCTGCCCCCTTCACCGCCAATATTCTGGAAACTTCGGGTATTTCCGCTTCATAACAGATCACGATTCCAATCTTGACCGGTCCTACATTATATACTTCAAGATGATTCCCTTCGGAAATTTGCCAATTCGCTTCAGCAGGAAAAATATGAGTTTTTTTATGCTCGGCACATGTTCCGTCTTTGTCGAAAATATAGGCTATATTAAAAAATTCATTTTCCCGTCTTTCCAAATGAGAACCAGCAATGATCACTTGCTTCCTCTTTTTTGATAGTGTCCTGAAAAGATCTTTATATTGATTCGCATATTCCGCAATTTTGGTTACAGCTGAAGCGTCATTCGCTCCAAAAGCAGCTGTCAGGCCAATGGTGAGCAGTTCGGGAAAAACGATATAATCCGAGTCTTCAGGCACCTGGCTGATCAGATCTTCTACTTGATTTTGAAATTCAAGGAACGTTGATATCTTTTTCACCTTGAATTGGCAAGCGGTTATGTTGATTTTCACAAAGCACCTCCCGTGATTCCTTCGACAACGTGCATGGATATCCCACCGCAATCAGGAAATCTTGTCCAAATTTTCCGTTTCCGTTTCTCTTATATTCGTATGCTTAGTCAGTGCACTAACGATCATCGTTACGATTATATTGATGAACAAGGCCATGACACCTGTACTAATATCATTGATTGCAGGAGGAACATCTGGAAGGAAGGTCGCAATCTTCACCTCGGCAATCGTCGCGTACAATACAATCAGTACCCCTGCCAGGATCCCTGCCATCGCCCCATGTTTATTGATGATGTTATTTTTGGGCAAACTGCAAAACAGGGCTGGTGCCAGCTGGGTTATCAGGCTATAGGACATGATATTCAAGATCGCGAGCGCTTCCCCGCCTGTTACCGTTACAATTAAAGCAATGATGGAGATGACTATGATGATCATTCTTGAGACAATCAATTGCTGCATTTCAGTCGCAGCAGGAACCAAAACTTTGTAAAAACTATTGGTCAGTCCTACTGAGGCAGCCATGAGCATGACTGAGGCAGGGACAAGCGCAGTCAATAATCCTGCCGCTCCAATCACCCCGATCACCCATGGATCGAAGGTTTGAATTGCCAGCCTTAAAAGGGAAAGATCGCCATCGGCACCCTGTAGACCTGGTATCTCCATGATTGCCGCAAAACCTATGAAGAAGACAAAAAGCAGCAATAGGGTATACAATGGTAAAGCAATCGCATTTTTCCTGAGCGTTCTTTCTCCATTGGAGGATAATACGACCATGAAAGTTTGCGGCAGCAGGTAAAAACCGAGTGCATTCAACAAAACGGTAGACACAAACCAGGATTGGCTCAACCCTTGATCTGCCAAGACCAACATTTCCGGTTTAGTGGCCTGAACCGTCTCGAACATCGGTTGTATGCCGCCGAAATAATGAAAAGGAATATAAACCCCCAAAAAAATCACGACTGCCAAGATCATGAAATCTTTAAGAATCGCCGTCCAGGCCGAACCATGAATACCTGATATCATGACATATGTCGTAACGACTATGGCGCCGATTACACTTGCAGCTACTGGGGATATCACCCCATAAGAGGCTTCGGATACAATGATGCCCAATCCTTTAAGTTGTATGACAATATATGGAATGAGAGCTAAGCTACCCAGTACCGCCACGATCATCCCCATTGACCGGCTTTTGAATTTGGAAGCGAAATATTCGGGCTGGGAGATGATCGCGTGTTGTTTTGAATATCTCCAGATTTTAGGGACCAGCCAATAGGATAGGACGTAAGCCAAGAAAATATAAGCGGGTACATAATAAGCGGCAGCCCCTTTGGAGTATGCCCAACCGCTTCCGCCTAAAAATGTGAAGGTTGTATATATTTCACCTGCTATCAACAGAAAAATGAAGAAAGTTCCAAAGCCCCTGCCTCCAAGGGCAAATTGCTCCATATTCATATCCTTTCCTTTTCTTGCTTGGATCCCTAAATAAAGGGCCAATATCAAGAAGGTGGAAATGATGAGTAATGAAATGTTCACTCGGAATCACTCCCTTCGTTATCTGGATCAAACTTATACACGATCATTAAGATCACGGATGCCAAGACCATCCAAAAAGCGACCCAAAATAACAAAAATGGCATGCCCAAAATGTACGGTTCCACTTTATTGGCAAAGGACAATAAACCCAGAAACCCTATAAATGGAACAAAAAGCAATAGTTTGATAGCATTCAAATTGTACCCTCCCTGTTATAGGTTCTCTGCCAAGATGAACCGCCATCAGCATACATTCTTTCCCCATGACTGATGGCAGAAAGCTTCCTTGTCCCTCAAAGTCTTTAGCTTGTGCCGCCACTTATGTGGATTGCATCGTAAGGACCGTCTCCAGCAGGATATTGGCTCCTTTTTCACAATCCTCCCATGTGGTGAGCTCTTCTTCACAATGACTTTTTCCATTAACACTTGGAACGAAAATCATGGCTGTCGGAATATAACTGGCTATAAACTGGGCGTCATGTCCGGCTCCGCTAACCATCCTTTTATAAGGCAGCCCAAGTGAAAGGGTCGATTGTTCCAGCAAATCGCAAATTGATTCGTCGAACCATACCGTATTCCTGTCCCATAATTTCTTCACTTGAACGGTACAACCATCAATACCTTTTGTTGTCGCAAGACCCGCAATGATTTCCTCTACCTGTTTGATGACATTAGCGTCTTTATGCCTTGCTTCTAATGAAAATACCACTTTATTGGGGATGACCGTATGGATATTGGGAAACACATTGACCCTTCCCATCGTGAATACCAACTCGTCATGAAGCCCCGCTAACTTTTGCCGCGCGTCCAAGATCAGGCTATTGGCGGTGAAGAAGGCATCCTTTCTCATATCCATCGGAGTGGTTCCCGCATGATCGGATTCCCCAGTGACTTCAATTTCATAGCAAACCATCCCGAGGACACATTCAACGACACCAACCGTTAATGATTCCCGCTCCAGAATGGGGCCTTGCTCTATATGCAGCTCTAAAAATGCCGTCGCTTCCTTTAAACGTGCAGATTCATCCCCTGCGTATCCTATTGCATGCAAAGCGTTTTCGAAGGAGGTCCCTTCATTATCCGTCTTTTGCAGCATCAGCGACTTTTCAAATTTACCGGAAAGAACGCCCGATGACATCATGGAGGGTTCGAATCGGGCTCCTTCTTCATTTGTAAAATTGACGATCATGATCGGGATTTTAGGCTGGATATTGTTTTCCACCAAAGTCCGAACGACCTCAAGACCCGCAGCTACACCCAATATCCCATCGAACCGTCCGCCCTTTTTAACGGTATCCATATGTGATCCCATCACGATAGGCGGTATTTTTTCACGTCCTGCCAAGGTAGCGTAAATATTCCCCATATCATCTACCTGAATGGTCATCCCCAACTCCTTGCAACAGGAGCAAAAATAATCACGGACTTTCCGGTCTTCCTCCGAAAGGGCTAACCTTGTAACTCCATTATTTTCCGTGCGTCCAAAATCGGCGAATTCCTCAAGCGTGCGACTCAGCCTGTTGCCATCAATTAATACCTTTTGTTTTTTCATAGCGAATAGCCCCCTTCATGGTTACATGCTCCATCAGTCATGCGCGGAATTAAAAGTGAAGATCTTGGTTGTTCAAGATTTTTCCGCTTCATTATATTTCTACCAAAGTTTCGCTATGATAGACGACCTCTCCATTCAATATCGTCGTTTCCACTTTTACATCCTTTATTTCATGGGCCTTGACCTTTAAAATGGCATCATTCAAAACGATTAAATCGGCCAGTTTCCCCACCTCGATGCTGCCTTTGATAGCTTCATCGAAACTAGCAAAAGCGCCATTCCATGTATAAAGCCTGATCGCCTCCATAACCCCAATCGATTGTTTCGTCCCTATGTTCGCACCCGACCTGCTTTTTCTATTGACTGCAACATGTATGCCCAATATAGGGTTATGATCCGTAACGGGAGCATCGGAACCAGCCGCGGCGATGATGCCTTCGGTGATATAATCACGTGCGGCATACATATGGTTCACCCGATCGCCATAATGCTCGATATATATATCGCCGAATTCATAAGGGAATGGCGGATTGGGGACGGGGATGATGCCAAGTTCCTTCATCTTTCGCTGCAAATCGGGCGTCGATATTCCTGCATGCTCGATCCGATGCCTATGATCCTTTCTTGGAGATTCTTTCAAAGCCCTTTCCACACAATTGATATACATTTCTATCGCTTTGTCACCTTGAGCATGCACCGTGATTTGATAGCCTTTATCATGTGCATCGCCCAGCACCTGATAAATTTCCTCTTCCGTGTAATAAAGCATGCCGAAATTGCCAGGATCACTTGAATAAGGTTCCCTTGTGGCTATGGTCGGACCGGTGCTGCTGCCGTCCGTAAACAATTTTGCCGGGCCGATTTTGAATCTTTCGTCACCCGTTCCGGTCACGACACCCGAGGCAACCATTTTATTGACGAATTCATGCGATTGATTCAATGCACCGATCATCGCATAAATGCGGACACGGATATCATTCCGTTTAACGGCTTGCTGCATGATCCGGAAGCTTTCAGGGCCATGTGCACCAGCTTCGTGAATGCTGGTTATCCCTGAGGCAATGAAATGCTCCGAAGCGATTTTCACTGCCTCCTCCAGTTCCCTTACCGTATAACCAGCAATGCTGGCCATCCTCATATGAGCCGTTTCGATGAGTTTGCCAGTAATCCGTCCATCCTCATCCTTTTCAATGATTCCTCCACTAGGATTCACCGTTTCTTCGGCAAGCCCTGCTAGCTGTAACGCCTTTCGGTTCACCACACTTATATGGCTGCATGTCCGGGTTATCATGATTGGGTGGTTTTCTGAAATGGCATCCAACTCAGAAAGCGTCGGGTATCGTTTTTCTTTCATCGCGGTTTCATTGAATCCCCAGGCCCGAATCCATTCACCGGTCGGGATTGTTGCTGCTTGCTTTTTCAAATCAACTAACAAATCGGCGATGGATCCAATGTGGTCCGCTTTACAGCTCACTGCCAGCTGATTGACACCATACAATATGAGGTGAATATGTGAATCTATGAACCCCGGGAGTAACGATTTCCCTTGCAAATCAACCACTTTCGTATTTTCACCGATAAAAGCATCCATTTCCTGATTCCTTCCAACCGCCGAGATAAGATTTCCTTTTACTGCCATGGCCTCAGCTACGGAATTTTCGCGATCGACTGTAATGACCTCACCGTTCACGAACACAATATCAGCTATCAAGTTCCCACCCCTTCATATTTGCTCAACCTATATTTCCCCATTCCTTTTCCGTTTTATCGACGCCCCTTTAACGAATTTGAAAATTCAGTTTTCAATAGATTCATTTTATCCATCTCTTATGGGAAAATCATTAGACATATAGTTAATGATTTTGTCGTTTTTTTATACTTTTCATCTATTTAACCGCTTTTAAAATATTCGCCTCCTTCCTTGGAAAGAAGTTGAGTACCAAAAAAGAACATAAGCATACATGCGCTTATGTCCTTTGGTCTTGCATTTTCAGCTTCTACCGTTTCCATGCATCCTGCCGATTGCCCCCATGGTCAAGTACTGTTTATCCGCATTAAAATCCCACGGCCAATATGTCAGGGATAATTGGCTTTGATCGACTTCATCCATGAATGCTTTCAAACCGATCAATGCCGCTCCATAGCCTACGTTGGCCGCCAAGGTGAAAATGGCATTAATGCCCTGATTGATGGTGTCACCATACTCGGGCTCAATCTTCAACATATCCGACCAAGTAAGATAATATCCCCTTTGCTTAATACATTTGGACAAGGAATGATTCAATGTACGTACGATCTCATCCCTTAAATCCAGGAAACCCTCTTTTATCTGTTCCAGATCGTTTTCCAGATAGGTGTCCGCCTGTTCAGCAAGCAGATCCATGGCCCAGTTATAAAAAAGCTGCGTGTAAATCGCAGACGTCGCTACAATGTCAAATTCATCGTAATACTCAGCGAAAAGCTGTTCGGAAAGCTGGCTTAGCTGATTTTCGATTTCCCTCACATAATGAATGATGGACGTCGCTTTTTGACCTCGATTCAACATCGAAGATAGATTTTCATCAAAACCGATTGTATCGAGACCAGTGACATTGATTTTAACAAGCTTGATTTTTTTTCGGGCCAGCTCAGGCAAATTCTTTATGCCCTTTTCCATGCTTTCTTGATCTATATCAAATAAATAAATGGATCGGCATCGGGCGGCAAGATAGACCAGATCCAGATCGTCGCAATTCCCGGCACCAATGATCGCCACTTTTTCAATCATCGCTTCCTTCGACATCACGGCTTCAAATAAATGGGTAACTTGGTTACGGTGTTGTTTCCACCTTGAATATCTTGACTCATTTCGATCATGGTTCATTTCCCTTTGAAAGGTTTCCAAGAAATCGCTCCCTTTACACAGTATTCAATTAAGCTATTGTACCAAAGCCGTTCGATCATGTGGTAATGGAAAGGGCAGCGGGTTTGTTAAAAATCATGCGGCCGCTTTTCAGCGAAAAAAAATTTTTTAAATATTTACAGGAAGCAGTTCTTTCATAATTTCAATTTGCAAAAGGAAGCGCAATTGATCACAACCCTTGTGAAAATCTTTCATTCCTCATTGGTACCCTCGATTGGGCACACAGTAATTGGTTCTTTTTTAAGCTTGATCCCTAATTCTTTAAGGAAAGAAAACCGGCTTTTGTGATTATGAAAGCATCAACCATTTATTCATTTAGTTTGAGCACAATTTCACAGGCTGCAATGGTCCAAAAGCTACTATTCATGTGCACATCTATCCATTTCTTGCTTTATTACGCATATTTGTTATCAGGACACACTTGTTTTCGTGTCGGTTCATTAATCAAAAAATTCATAAAAATCATTATAGTGACAAAGTGAAATGACATGAAAAACCACATTTTTCATGTCATTCTTACTATATTCCAATAAAATTTGAAAATCCTTCCATGGATTTTTCTAATCATTGCATCAATTTATGAATAAATGAAGTGTTCAAATTAGAGTCGAGGCTGCTTGAAATGTCCATACTGGAATAAAATGCGACAATCATCCTGGAAGTTCCAAGACCGAAAAAAGTCAAATTTCATCTTATTTCATCCCAATTCATACCCGAATTCCCTTGTTTTCCTCAAACTGAAAAACGAGCCTTTCCCCCTATGGATGTCACCCTTTTCCCAATCGTATAAATATTCAAAAAAATGTCGAGTTGAGTCATCTATCCTTTTCCCCTTATACTAGGGGAGAAAAATGAAAGGGGAGAATCATTCATGAAGAAAGAAATATCTATAATTGGAGTTCCGATGGATCTTGGCCAGACACGAAGAGGAGTCGATATGGGCCCTAGTGCCATTAGATATGCAGGATTGAGCGAGAGACTTGAAAACATAGGCTATACTGTTCGTGATGAAGGCGATATCAAAGTGGAAATACAAGAAAGAGCACAAAGCGATTCAGACACCAATTTGAAGAACCTGCAAGATGTTGCGGAAGGCAATGAAAAACTGAGCCAAAAAGTGGATGAAGTCATCCAATCGAACCGCTTTCCGTTAGTATTAGGCGGAGATCACAGCATTGCCATTGGCACATTGGCTGGTTTGGCAAAGCATTCGGAGAACTTAGGCGTCATTTGGTACGATGCGCATGGGGATTTAAACACCGCAGAAACCTCCCCGTCGGGAAATATACACGGCATGTCCCTTGCAGTAAGTTTGGGTCTTGGCCACCCTGCCCTTACCAACATTGGCGGATACTCCCCTAAGGTGAAACCGGAGAATATCGTCATCATTGGTGCCCGTTCCTTGGATCAAGGGGAAAAAGAATTGATCAGAGAAAAAGGGATTAAAGTTTTTACCATGCACGAGATTGATAGAATGGGCATGACCAGAGTGATGGAAGAATCGATTAGCTACCTGAAGGAACGTGCGGATCTTGTTCATTTATCTTTGGACCTTGATGGACTTGACCCAGATGATGCACCTGGAGTGGGTACACCTGTAATGGGAGGAATCAGCTACCGTGAGAGCCACCTTGCGATGGAAATGCTGGCTGAAGCCAATATCATCACCTCGGCGGAATTCGTAGAAATCAACCCGATTTTGGACGAGCATAATAAAACGGCTGAAGTGGCAGTGGCATTAGTGGGCTCCCTGCTTGGCGAAAAACTATTATACGGAGCAGAGGATCATTTCATTACGGCTGATTTACTGGCAGATGTTAAATAAGACAAATTCATAGAAAACAACCAAGAGGAATATAGTAAGCTTTCATTCATGGATCCTCCATTGAAAAAAGCCCATGCTTCGTTACGATGCTTGATGGATGAGCATAGAAGGATCAAATTCCGCATCCCTGATTTCCTGACGCTTGGCTTCCTTTTCTTTATAGAATGGCGCTATCGATATGAACTCTGCACCGGGATCGTATGCAATGCCCGGAATGCAGATTGATTTCTTATCCGAGGGAATTCAATAGCAACTTAGATTCAAAATCAAGCTTTTGCACATGTGCATGGAAAAACACATATTCCCTACTACCGTTCTAGCATAAATGAAACCGTTTGCACCCATCAGGTAAAGGAGTTTTTCAATGAAAATAGCAGAAAATCAACCAAATGAATTAAAACGGAGCATGAAAGCAAGACATTTATTCATGATTTCAATAGGGGGATGCATTGGGACGGGCTTTTTCCTTGGATCAGGCTACACCATCCATGAAGCAGGTGCCCTCGGTGCGATCTTATCGTACATAGTCGGCGGCTTAATCATGTATTTAACGATGCTGTGTCTAGGGGAACTATCGGTGGCGATGCCTGTTGCCGGTTCTTTCCAGACTTATTCGACCAAATTCATCGGACCCGGAACCGGCTTTGCCATTGGGTGGCTATACTGGCTAGGTTGGGCCGTAACCGTTGCTTTGGAATTCCTGGCAGCAGGACAGCTTATGCAAAGGTGGTTTCCGGAATCACCCGTGTGGATGTGGTGTGCAATCTTCGCATTGCTCATATTCATGCTTAACGCTTTGTCAGCAAAAGCCTTTGGCGAATCGGAGTTTGTTTTTTCCAGCATAAAGGTATTGGCCATCATTCTGTTCATCGGGGTTGGCGGTGCTGCCATGTTTGGTCTTATTGATATGAAGGGCGGACAAGAAGCTCCGTTTTTCTCGAATTTTTTCAATGAAGGGCTTTTCCCAAATGGGATTTCTGCCTTGCTTATCACGATGATTACAGTGAACTTTTCCTTCCAGGGCACTGAGTTGATCGGAATTGCTGCAGGAGAAAGTGAAAATCCGGAAAAGGTCATACCTAAATCCATCAAACAAACGGTTTGGAGAACCCTTTTCTTCTTTGTACTTTCTGTTTCGGTACTATCTGCGCTGATTCCAAGAGAAAAAGCGGGAATCGTCGAGAGTCCTTTCGTTGTAGTACTGGATAGTATAGGCGTTCCTTATGCGGCTGACATCATGAACTTCATTATTCTCATTGCACTATTGTCGGTCGCCAACTCCGGGCTTTATGCAGCGACACGCATGCTGTACTCGCTATCAAGGGAAGGCATGGCCAGTCCGAAGCTCGGTATGGTAAACAAAAGAGGCGTGCCCCTCAATGCCTTGCTCATCACACTTGCCATCGCTGGTTTGTCTTTACTATCAAGCGTCATCGCGGCTAAGACAGTATTTGTTTTCCTTCTTTCCCTGGCAGGGCTTGGGGCGCAAATTGGCTGGATAGCCATTGCCGCGTGCCTGCTCGCTTTTAGGAGGGCTTATGTGCGCCAAGGCGGCAAGGCTGAAGATCTCAAATTCAGAGTGCCGCTATACCCGATCATTCCTATCCTTGCTTTAATAGCGAACTGCATCGTCATGATCAGTTTGGCATTCGTTCCTGAGCAGCGTATGGCCTTATATTGCGGCGGGGCGTTCTTCATAGGGTGTTATGCGGTGTATCACTTCAAAGTGAAGAAATCCAAGAAAGCAGATACATCACAACAGGAAGTGCAATTGACCGAGGGTAAAAAAATGGTGATATAATACGGCTAAAAAAAATGAAGGAAAGTGAATGTATGATTTACTGATCATTCATTCACTTTCCTTATCAAAAAGAAGAAGTAACCTTGTTGAATCACACATACGGTTACTTCTTCTTTTTGCATATGGGGCTTGTATATCAATACTCAAGTTTATTGCAGGTTCAACCGATTTCACCTTTAAAAGAATGATCCAAATCGATGATTTTCAGTATTTGCATATTCTTTCAACCTAGGCAGTATGGGTTCCAAGATCTCCTTGGCTATGTAATCCATTTCCAATCCTATGAAGCGGCTGCTTTCCAATTCGACGGACCTTGCTTCTTCCGGGTCATTACAAAATAGGAAGGATATGATTCCGTCCTCTTCCCTCATGTCGACATATTTAAATGCAATGTCATGCCTCGCAAGGCAGGTTTCAAATGCCATGCACAATTCATCTATATTGGCTGGACTGATAGATGTAAATTTCATTAAGATCATCCCCTCTGCTACAGGATAGCAAAATAAATCGTCAATTACAAAGCGAAATTCAAGAGCACATTTTCAAACACAGACGGATGAAACATTGATAATGATGAAGGGGGAAATTGAAGCTCCCTCCTTTGATGTATCTTTATTAATTTCGGTTCATGGAACACCAGTAATTCCATGGCGTTATTCCAGGATTTCATCTAGTCGGAAGGTGTTCGTTATGAATATTCCAGGGCATGTCTCATATCTATATAGAAACACCTTGTTAGGAGTGTGCCGACATGAAGTCTTTTTATAAGGGAACGCTCATCTTGATTGTCGCAGCGTTTTTCGGTGAATGTATCGAGTTTTTGGTGAACATGATCCTAGCCAGGGAGTTACATGAAGAGGGCATGGGCTTATATATGTCCCTACTGCCCATTTTCTTTTTGATATATGTAATCGCCAGTCTTGAATTACATATTTCCATATCAAAGTTCGTTGCGGAAAATAAACGGAATATGCATTATAACCTTATCTTCCATGCCCTTAAGATGGCTGCAGTGGTCGTCTTGATCATGTGTGTGGTCATGCCCTTCATCCTTTCTTTTTCATCCATCATGGACCGTTATCATCCCTATATTAAATGGCTGCTCATCATCTTGATCCCTATCGCCGCCTTTTCTTCCATTGCCAGAGGGTATTTCATGGGCGTCCAACAAATGGGGAAAATCGCCTTTTCCAACTTTTTAAAAGATATCGTCCAATTTGGATTGCTTTTTTTCATTTTCAACTTATTTCATTTTAATCAGGAAAAGTCGCTGTTAATGGCCTTTTTTGTACTGATTGGCAGTGAGTTCATCGTTTTTCTTTATTTGGTCAACCTTCTCATTCTGCAAATGAGGATCATGGGCCGCGGAACGAACGCACTAACGACCGGTAAACATGCCAGACAGACATTATTGGCAGTATCGCTGCCCACAATGGGGTTAAGGATCTTCCATGCGATTACGAATGCGATCCAGCCATTTTTGATTCATGCAGCACTACTTTCGGCAGGATTCGGGGCGGTGGTAGCTACGGAGCATTTCGGGATGCTTACGGGAGTTGCGATGACAATCGGCTTTTTTCCAGCTTTCATCGCGCATTCCTTGATGATCATGCTCATCCCGAATGTTTCCAACGCACACAAGAAACAGGACAAGGAAAAATTGAGGGTATTATTGCAACAATCGATGTCTTTTACCGTTTTGTATGGAGTTCCTGCGGTGTTTTTCATATATTTCTTTGCCGAACCCTTGACAGCGCTCTTTTTCACTTCAACCTCAGCCACTTACTATTTAAAGTTATTATGCCCTTACTTTCTCTTTCATTTCTTCGTCATTCCCATGCAGGCCTATCTCATCGGCTTAGGGCTGGTGAAGGACGCTTTCATCCACACGGTATGGTCCCATATCGTTGCCTTTATAATGATGTATCTCCTTGGCTCGCAGGCTTCACTTAATATGGGGGGAATCATTCTGGGGATGAACACGGGAGCTGTATTGTTAACGCTCATGCATTACCTGACGATTTGCAAAAAAATCGGGATAAGCGTCTTCTTGACGAAATCCAGATCGGTCACCATTAAGTGAGCGGCTGGATCGAGCGCTCCTTCAGCTTGCCGTCTGTACCGTTCAATTGAAAAAAATGAGCCTTTCCCTGTACATATTACCTTGATTGCTGTATATTTCAACATACTTGGATACGAATCAAGTAAAATGGTTAAAGCTAACCATACAATAGTAATGGAGTGATTTCATGAGTAAAGCTAAGGCTAAGAGCGGTACGGGTAAGGGCACAGGAACAGGAACGGGCAAGAAGGGCTGGAATCGTTGGAAAACGAGCGCCAACAAGAAGAAAAGCGCAAAGCCCTATGTAAGTAAAGGAGTCAAGCATTCCAATGACCCGGCTGGTGGAAAAACGGATAAATGAAAAAACCTTATGACAGCATGATGTACCATATTCTCATACAGGCGGTTGGAAATCTGTATGAGATACATGGGTCCACTATATCGATTACTCGATGAAGCATCAAAGTACCCGTCCATTTTCATACATATTAGAAAAAAGACACTCCCCACACTGGTAGTGTCTTTCGTGTTTTCATGTTCCAATTACCTGATTTGGCTTTTTGGTTTGATTGCATTGATTTTTTTTGGTGAAAACTCTGTGCGAAATCCATTTGTCGCTTTTTTTACCGAGTCCGTCACCGAATGGATTGCTTCCCCCACATCCTGTGCGGAATCCAATAACGGTTCGACGGTTTTCATTTTCGCTTTTACATCGTCCGTGATGTCGTTTGCCGTTTGCAATAATTGCTTCGATTCACCCGATAGATCATGGATGGCATTTCTCACTTCAACCAAGGTTTTATTGGCTTCACCTATCGTAACCATTCCTTTTTGAAGTGTACCAATCAAAAAAACGACGAGCCATATGAACGCCAAAGCGATCGCCGCTACACTATATTGGATAATCATGATAAAAAGCTCCCCCTCTAAAATTAAATATTGATGCATTCAGTCGGATATGTGAGCGGATCCCGGGGTGACTTGTGTTTTTAATCGATGCCCATATTATTTGATTTTAATTTGAACACCCTCTGCCTCCACTTGTGGGGGCGCGGTCGGCGTGTTTAAATGATTTTTGGGACCATTCAAACTGGCCTCTTTCATCGAATGCGTTACATTATGGATCATTTCGCCAACGTCTTGGGCCGTTTCCAGCAGGGGATCGACATTTTCCATTTTCCCCTTTACATCTGCGGTTATTTGATTGGCAGAGTGGATCAATTGTTTGGACTCATTCGTCAACCCATGTACGGCATTCCTTACCTCTTCCAATGTCTTATTTGTTTCCTCGAGTGTCCCCATGCCTTTCCGCAGCGTCTGGTTGACAGTATAAATTAAATAAACAACGGCTCCGGAGACACTGGCCACACTTAATTTAATGAACATTTTCATCTATCCACTCCCTTCCATAAAATTTATGCTCCTACCCCTTCTTTCATTCCCTAAAGTCCATGCTTGTCCCGACTTTTTGAACCCCCGCTGATTTTATCTTGCAAATGATAAAAGTAAAGGGGCGAACGAATGGAAAACATGATACGTTCTCTTAGCTGCTTGCTTATTTGTTAATTAATTGATTTCGGAGATGACGGGATATTTTATATTCTAGCGAGGTTTTTGGTAAAATATAAATACCATTTTCGATTCTTTTTTCAAGAATGCGATGAAATTAATTCTTTCAGGCACACTATTACTAAAACAGGAGGTTGCCATGGCTACGAGAAATGCACCCGCTCAAAAGGATGTAAAAAGGAAGGATAACGCTTCACCTGCCGCAGAAATAGAATTAGCCCAACTTAATCGATTATTAGGAGCGGTCATGAAATATTTATCAGATGATGAGCAAGAAGAAATCGATATTGACTATCTCCTTGAAAACACAGAAGGTTTGCGTGATTGGTGGAATGAATATAGGGAGCTTGACCGGAAAAGGGTCGAGGAGGAAATAAGAAATTCCCTGACGGTTTTATCCTTGGAGGAACTTGAAACCATCCGTGAACAGATCCGTGATAAGGCAAAATGAAGCCCCCCTGTCTCGGTAGTACCGTAAGGGAGGACGTTTTCCTTTTAACTGATGCATCAAACGTGCTCTGTTGCAATAGATGTCCCTAGATCCAGTTGAATGGCCATGGAGTCAACTAATGCTTGCAATGGATTCATCACGGTATATCCTGTCTGACGTTCATAGTCCTTCGCAGCCTTTACCATTGACAGCTGAGCCACTGAAATCGGTCTTTTTTCTTCATTTAATTGCAATAATCGATTTACGATTTCCTGGTTATATTTTTCGCTCAACCCTTGCATGATCCATTCAAACGCATCGTCGATGATGATACTTTGAACATCCACCCCACCATGATCTCTTGCATGGGCATGTAAACGTTTCATGGTTGCTTCGACAGTAGCGGGGTTTGTGAAGAGCATGATTTGCGGCTGCTGTGCTTGGCAAACCAAATCAAAAAGTGGTTCATCGATTTTAATGATCGGAATGGACAGTGAAAGCTGTTCTTCGTTTAAAAAAGCAATATAGTTCGTGCAGGTTATCAGGATGGCATCCACATTACATCCGGCTATCCATTCCATCTGTTCTTTCACCTTTTTGGAAGCATCCGAAAAGGTGAACGTTTCATCTGATGCCACCCGATCCATCAAACCTGGATCTACAAAATGAAGCCATTTCATATCGAATTTCAAGAATGCTGTTTCTATGTACTGTATATTCGTATGGTGAGCATGCAGACAGGCGATCTTTTTCCTCACGAATAATCCTCCCTTTCAATCAGTTTTCAGATAATTCTAACATGAAACTGTCATGTCGGTGAAAGGATTTACCTAAAATCATAAGACTCGCCATGTATGGCTCTCGTATTCATCATCTCAATGATAAAAAAGAAATGGATGGACCATCCATGAAGCAGCTTGGCAAACAATAAAAATGGGGATTCCATATTACCGCGAGCCTTTTCCCTCCATTAACAAGTCAAACCAAGCCCTGTTTCGATTCTCACCCTTTTTTCGACCTTCCGTCCTTATATTAACACTGCCCATAATCTCCACGAAAAATGACGTCCACCCATGGCGACGTCATTTTAACTGTCAAACTCCACTGTTAGCACTTAATGTAACCGATGTGTTTTCCTATGGCCTCTATGATAGCAAGCATCACAAATAGAAAAACGCGAATCATCCGGAAGCTTTTTCCCACATCGTTTGCATTTTTTCTGATAATTCAACATTTCATCCTTAAGCTGATCATGAACACCTTCGCTGATTTCTTCACGGATACGTTCCCAATAAACGGCTTCGGTCCTTTTACCCATCCGATATAAAAATAAGAGATGAAGTCCTATCGCTTTATAAGAAAGCTCGAGCTCTTCCAAATTTCTAGTCTTGATGATCGGTTCAGGAAGGTCGTGGCTCTCGGCTATCGCCTCGACCGTCTCCAGCCATTGCCTGATGAGACTCGGTTCTTTCGCTGAAAAAGGTATATGCAAAAATCCATATAAATCCATCAAGGAAAACCGAACTTCAACCTCGGTATCCTTTATTAGCTCATATAACTCCCTTTCTTCCGAGAGTGAAGCCTTTTTCGTGCCTTTTGGGGGCTCAAACCGCTCCCACATTTCAAAAAAGGTGCCCATGTTCCGGTAATATTTTTGAAAACGTTCAAATACGGCTGAGGTCGGGGCAATCGTAAAGGTTTGAACTGGCTCATCGGCTTGTTCGAGCAACCTATTCATGATTTTGATTTCTGCGGTAAAGGCGACCTTGCCTGTATCATAAATGCCTTTTCTCCCCGCTCTTCCTGCGATTTGTTTGATTTCCTGAGACGTCAATCTCCTTCTTCGCGTTCCGTCGAACTTTTCATTCTCTAGAAAGACAATGCGCCTGATCGGTAAATTCAACCCCATCCCTATCGCATCCGTAGCCACGACAACCGACGTTTCGCCACGGTTGAAGAGCTCTATTTGCCGTTTCCTGCTCTCTGGAGGCATACTGCCATAAATCATGCTGACATTGTGTCCACGCTCTTTCAGACGGGATGCCGTTTCCAGAACCTGCCTTCGTGAAAAACAAATGAGTGCATCCCCTTTTTTCGTATATTTCAATTCAAATTCACGCTGTTCCACCTCAAGCGGTATATCCCGTCTGTATTCACGTAGTTCCAATTCTGCTTCATCGAGAAGATTCAGAAGCATCATTTTGATATTCTTGCTCCCGATAATATGCACTTCTTTCGCATTTGCTTGCGTTATGGCCCGAAACCAGGCAAAGCCCCGGTCTTTATCGGCAATCATTTGTGCTTCATCTATAACGATCACTTCGTGGTAATCTTTTTCATGAAACATTTCAACCGTACTGGAGATGTGCTTGGCGCCCGCAACAGCCTTTTCTTCCTCCCCCGTTTTCAATGAGCAAGGAACGCCATCCGCATTCAATTTATCAAAAACTTCAAGCGCCAATAACCTTAGGGGAGCCAGATATAAACCGCTTTGAGCTTCCTTCATTTTTTGCAGTGCTTGATGGGTCTTGCCGGTATTGGTCTCTCCAATGTGCAAAATATAGCTGACCTTTTTTCCTAGGGATGGTGTATAGGCCTTGCCAATGATGTCGTTGATCATCCTTTGCTCTTCAGCTTGCTTTTTGGCTTGTTCGGCGATGGCTTCAGCTTTTCTTCTTTCTCTATTCGCCTCGTCTTGTTCGAAGATTTCCTCATGAACCCTTTCATCAAAAGGGATCGCCTTAAGGTTCAGCAAATCCGCAACGTATTCTTCCTGAAGTTCTTCGAAACAAGCTTGGGACAAATCAGCTAATTCATCACGCAGGATATCTTGCAAGGCACGTACGGACAGCCTTTCCCCATAGGTTTCCAGGAAATCAAGCTGCAAGCCGGCATGTAGATGGATCAAGAATTTTTCAGGGGCGATTTTCAGAATCAAATCCGTAACTAATCTCTCATATCGATAAAAGTAATTTTCATATTCAAAGCGGTTCTTTCCCCAATCGAGCAAGGAGTGGATATCTCCTGTCAGCTCTTCAAAGAAATCCGTGACCATCAAGTATTCAGTTGCTTGAAACCCGCCTTCTTCCACCAATTTTTCTTCAAGCAAGTACGGATCGACATATTGGAATTTAGGCTTATTTTCAAGATCCTTAGCCAAAACCCCGGCTATATATGACCTGACATGCAAGTATAAAACAAGTGAGCTTTCTTCAAAGTATCCGTTTGCCTCGTCTTGAAGTCTGATGCGTATTTTCCACCGTTGTTTTGCGAGGCGCTGTTCTTCCTGCCTTTTGAAAAAATTGCTCCTTGCTTCTTCGTATCTCTTTTCCCAATCGTCTTGTTTTTCCGCAAAGGTTTGACTCATCCACGATAATGCATCAAATGGGCGGTACGTTCTTAACTCGTTCCGGAACATACTGTTGATCAGTTTATGGTCCGAGCCTTCCGTAACGAAGCCTCTTTCATTTAAAAAAACCTTTTTTTCCTTTCTTGGAACATCATTTGATGCTTTATTCAACCAAACATTAAGCCAAATTTGCTCAATGAATGTTAATCTGTCTGATACATATGTTAAGAACGGAGGCAATGTATCTTTGCTCTCCAAATAAAAATTCATATCCTGGATGATCTTTTCCTTCGTATTCTCTATAGCCATAGGATATATACTTTCTAATTTTCCCATATTGATCCCCTTTTGAATGTTCCTGTATGTACGGTATGCTTACTTCTTATCGTCTCCAAAACTTTTATTTACATGAGGCCATACAGCTGTGTTACCGCCAGAATTCAAGGACACAACGCCAGTTCCTAACCGGGAAACAGGGCTCGTGCTTGCCATGCTTCTTTTCATGTAAGCTGTTTATTTCACTTTGTCATTTCATTTACAGTATAATACATTTAATTTGCCAATTATGCTTTTACGCATTTAATGAAATCGATAATCGGCCGAAAAATAATAGAGGGGGAGATTCACCGTCCCTAATTAAAACGAATATGAGCTCTTATTCGAGTTTAGTGGAAATTCGAACAACTGTCACGTTTTCACTTTGTCTCTTTGTTTTTCAATGGCATTTGGTTTTGGAAAACTAAACAGATTACCGCTATAAAGGAGCCAGGAAATGATACAGCAGGATATCAATTATTATAAAAATTTCGACTCCATCGCTAAAGAATTGTTGGCACTATTGTCACAAACGATCGAGGTGAACACATTCTATCTTTCGATTTTGCATCCTGCGAAAAGTTTCGCGATCAAATCCTTCAATAGGCAGGCAAAGTTAATTTGTGATGGTGACATGCTTCCATTTAATATGGTATTTTGCAAACTAGTCGCTGAAAATGGAAGCGAGCCACTTGTCATCCCACATTTAACCGAACACGCTTTGACCAGGGACCATCCCGTAACGAAATACATAGGCGATGGTTGTTTCATGGGCGCCCCGCTTATATATGACGGCGAAGTGCTTGGAACGTTATGTGCATTTGATACCAAGCCTTACGAATTTAAAGGCTATGATTCCATCCTGATTAAATCCCTTGCCTCTTTGGCTTGCCAAACCCTCATCCTTGAAAATGGAATCATCAGGGATGGATTGTCTGGTCTTTATAATAGGAACTTTCTCTACCATTACTTCGATTATCATAAAGATAAACGAAATGCCGAAATAGCTATTCTTTACATCGACCTTAATCATTTTAAATTCTTCAATGACTCATTTGGCCATGATATTGGAGATTTCGTCATTAAAAAGACGGCTGAATGCCTTTTGCAAAACGTCCCGGAGGAAAGTCATGTCTCCCGTATCGGTGGTGATGAATTCATTGTATTACTACATCCATCACAAGGTGATGATTTAATCAGCAGTACGCAAATCAGGGCCGAGCTGTTGTTGGACCGTTTATCCACGATGCCCATACTCATCAATGAAAACGATTATTTTATCACCGCTAGTATCGGGATAAGCTTTTATCCCCATGACGGGAGGGATATGGAGGAACTGCTGAAAAAAGCAGATCGTACCATGTATCAGGATAAAGAGTCGCGCCGAGAGGTTGATGGTCATTTGCGGCTGGAAAAATAAAAAAACCAGTACTCCATGGAGACTGGCTTTCGGTTACTTTAAAAAAATCCATCGTTTAGCTTTCAATCTTTGTAAAAGCTTCAGTAAATCAGCATTATCTTTATGTATCCGTTGCTCGGATGGTGAAGCGGAGGGGGCCGGGATGTTCACTCTCTCGGGTTTTTTGTTCATATTATGAAAGACCCTTCCTATTCTTTAGTTTTGAATAGTATATGCGGGTTTTTCACAAATATCATAAGGCATGGGAAAAACCTCCGCCCAACTTCCTATAAAACACTTTTTAAGCGACTGAATCGTGCCGATTTTTCTTTTTCTTTCAAAATAACGCGTTCGTTCTGTTTCATCACTTTTTTCGTATGCGGGCTTAAGCCCACATCCGGTATCTTGACCTGTGGTTTGATTACGGCAACCGAAACTTCACTGCCTGCTTTATCATAAATGCTCATCTAACCTTCACCACCTGGATTTTGTTTTATGACCATATCGAACATCATGATCAGTAATGCTATCAATAAACAATCGACTTCCGATACGAAGCTTTCCGATTTAACGTCAAGGATATATGGTTCCATCAAGATGCTGACTGGCTGCAGAGCCATTTTTTCTTCATCATTATAATACGTATCTTCTCTTTCCAATGTAGCACGGATGGCGCTGCCATTCAAGCTAGGATGCCCATTTATCACCATTTGCTTGTCTTGTTCCGTCTTGAATGGAAGGATGGTCACGCTCATCGCTTCCTTTGCGGAATAGGCTTGAAGGAGAATGCTTAAATAAGCCAAGTATTCCTTGTTCGTTTGATAATATTCAGGTATTCCCTCTTTCTTTAACAGGTGAAACATATTTTTGATCTTTTCCCTATTATCCGTTAATAGCTTGTCGCTTTCCGCAACGGCTTTTGTCGCATACGACAATTCATTATCGCCAATTTTCGAAATATACATACTCAAAAACACAAACATATCAATCAGGATGAATACTACCGCCATGATCAAAAAGTTTTTCCACTCGTTGAATATGCTATTCGGATAAAAACTCCAATAAATCAGCGCTCCGAGTATAAAAATGATATACCAGGTTTTTCTTATCGCTTCGATTTTTTTGCTCACCTTGTCTTTATATTTCCAAGATAAAATCACATAGCCCAATAAAGCCAAAAATACTGCCCAGACAAAGACTCTGAAAAAAATTAACACTCGTTATCCCCTGCCCCTCATACGCCATTCACACGATTTTCCCTCCTTATATTATTCATTTTATCTTCCTCTTTTCCCTGCAAGGAGTTTGTGAAACTTATCCCTTTCCCCTCAAGTTTCACCTATCATACCATCAGGATATTTACGGAACATCATAGTAAATAACCTGACTAATTCTGTGATATGATAAGTAACAAAAAGATTTGATCAATATGGAGGAACATCATCATGCTGAAAATTGTAAAAATCATCGTTTCTTCTTTTATTTTATTGTTGCTCTTCCTTAAGCTTTATCCTCCACTTGGAAAAAAGACGACGAAAGCAACCGTGAGAAAGTTCAATGAGAAAGAAAACTTCTCAAATGGTAAATTCCAGAATCAGATTCCCACCAGTCATGCGATGAGCCTTAAACATACTGGCTCCATTTTACGGGACTACATAAAAGGCAATCCGCGAAAACGGCCAGACACCCCAATCTTGTTCGGAACAAAAACAGCTGCGTCTGCAGATTCCAATAAGATTACCTGGTTTGGTCATTCCGCCTTCATGTTGGAATTGGATGGAAAAACGATACTGGTGGACCCTATGTTCGGCAAGGCCCCGACTCCCTTTCCGTGGTTCGGGAACAAGCGGTTTAGTGACGAGCTGCCCGTTGACCTGGATTCGCTGCCACCTATCGATGCCGTATTGCTATCACATGATCATTATGACCATCTGGATTATCACTCTATAAAGAAATTGAAGGATAAGGTAGGACAATTCATCGTTCCGCTCGGTGTCGGAGGACATCTGGAGCGCTGGGGTGTCAGCGAAAAACGGATTTCTGAACATAATTGGTGGGATGAGGTTTCTTTCAAAGGTTTGCAATTGGTTTGTACTCCTGCCCGGCATTTTTCCGGAAGGAGTTTAACGGATGGCAATACGACACTTTGGTGTTCCTGGGTGATTAGCGGAGAGCGTCAAAACATTTTTTTCAGCGGCGACAGCGGCTATGGCACCCACTTTAAGGAAATTGGCGATAAATACGGGCCATTCGATTTAACCTTAATGGAATGCGGCCAATATGATGAACGCTGGTCTTCGATCCATATGATGCCTGAAGAAACGGTCCAAGCACATATCGATGTACAAGGAAAAAGAATGATCCCGATTCATTGGGCTGGATTCACCCTTTCCTTTCATGATTGGACAGACCCGATAGTGAGGGTTACGAAAGCCGCCAATGAACGTGCCGTTCAGATCTGTACCCCTCAACTGGGTGAAGCAGTACAGATCGGGGCAAAAGAATTTCCGCAAACAGAATGGTGGAAATAGAAAAGGTCCAGCCCGGATAGGGCGGACCTTTTCTATTTCACACTTCGTTCCTCCTTATATCCAAAATCCATTTTTAAGGAAGGCTCCTTCTTCCCTCCAAAGTAATTCGTGCCCACTACACCTAATATGATCAGTATCGATCCAGTGATATCATGAATGGTGATCTTTTCATGAAGAATGATCGCTCCTGCAGCAATCGTGACAACCGTGGAAAGATTGGCGAATACACTCATTTGTGATGCTTTGATTTTCGTTAAAATCGTATTTGATAATAACGAGGTGACCAGGGATGCCAAAATGCCTAAATACAAAATGGAGCTGATAAATTCGATGCTTGACCAAGGTGCAAGGAATACCTCCATCGATCCCTGCTTCAGATGGGAAAAGAGCGCGGCAGCGTTAAAAATGATAAACCCCGTTCCCATCATGAAAAAGGACATTTCACCCGGTGTATAGTCCTTGGCGAGTGAACGTGTCATCGTTGTATAACAAGCAGTGGCAATGCAGGATAGCAGGATCAATACCAGCCCAAGCATATCGGAAAAATGGATGGTGCTCCCTTTCACGACAAAAATGTACATGACTCCTATTACCGACAAAACAATGGAAAGCTTTTGGTATAAAGAAGTTTGTTCCTTCAAGAAATATCCAGCTATCATCAAGGTTAAGATTGGAGTAACAGCAGATAAAATTCCAGCATCCGTGGATTGTGAATAATTAAGCCCAAAGGTTTGAAAGGCAAAGAAAAGAGTTGGGAATAATAATGAAAGGGGGATCAAATATTTGATCGACTCCCATGAATAATTCACCTTAATCACTTTCATGGCCACAAGCAATAAAATGATGACGAATGAGACCGTAAATCGAAATGCCAAAGTGTCCAGCGGATTCGATTCGGCAATGGCGATTTTCGTGAACAAAAAAGATAAGCCGACTATGCTTGCATGTACTACAGCCAGCATGTATGCAAATGTACGGGATTTCATGGTGGCAACTCCTCAACTAGATTACTATCATTCCGTTTTAGGTATAATACCCCGTTGCATCCCAAGCGAAGCGCCTTTTTAGATATTTTCGTTTCACAAGTAAGCCGCCAGTGAATATAATTGATGAGCTTCTTCTGTATTTTCCGAGTTCGTTTAAATGAATCAATAGTATTTGATTTAACCTTGTTGCGATCGAGTCTGATCACTTTTTCATAAAGGTCTGATATATATGGTAAAATGTCAACGAGAAAGCGAGGGACTACATATATGTTGGTAACGATCGGAATATTCCTATTAGCAGGACTAGCCGAAATTGGCGGAGGGTATCTTATTTGGCAATGGTTAAGAGAGGGGAAATCCCTTTTCCTCGGATTGATTGGCGGCTTTGGGCTGGTGTTATACGGCATCATCGCCACTTTTCAAACATTCCCTACCTTCGGACGTGTATATGCCGCTTATGGCGGGGTTTTCATTGTCTTGTCGGTATTATGGGGGTGGGGCATCGATAAGAAAACGCCTGATGTGTATGATTGGATTGGAGCTGCCATCTGTTTAGTGGGTGTTTCAGTCATCATCTGGGCTCCCAGGCACTGAAAGTAAATGTGAAAAAGGAACAAAAAAATCCCTCTATTGAGGGATTTTAACTTTATTCATTGAGCATTGCTTCCTTACGCTTTCTTTCCCTTGATTCAGTAATCAAATCATAAGCAAGATAAAGGATGATGGCTCCGCCCAATAATTTAATGTACAACGGTATCTCCGCTACAAAGAAGTAAACGACAGAGAATAATGTCCCGAGCATGCATAACCAAAAAATTAAGTGTTTTAAAATTTTCAACGTGGTGACTCCTCTCAAAAGATGAGATTAATTTCGACTTCCCCATTCAAGGAGGAATTAATTATCTGTAGCCTCATTTTAACATGTATTGCCGAAACATTGGAGCCATACGTATTACGAAATTATGAACAATGCATCTCGTTTCTTTTCCTTCTTCCATTACAGCAAGAGCTCGGAAGATTTGTTCATTGAGAAGCATATTGAGGAATCCTTACTGTAGTAAATGGACTGCCAAAAAGAAGAAAGGCACAAATGATAGCCGGAAATCCAATCATATCATGCCTTTGAAGGTAATTATCAATTCTTCGTTTCCACTTTCATGCCAGCTCTTGGCTTAGAAAGATCACTTTTGTAATAAACCTGTTTCACTGGAACAAAGGATAAAGCGATGGCGGCAATCAGACCAGGAATGGCAAAGGCAATGAAGTTTAATTGAATGGGCAATGAAATGGATAATAAAAAACCGCCAAGTATGGGGCCAAGCATCCCGCCAATCCTTCCGATACCAGAGGCCACGCCAAGTGCCGTCGACCGTATAACGGCTGGGTAGTATTGGGAAACAAAGGCCTGTATAAGGTTCTGGGAACCAACCGTACAAGCTCCGGCAACCGCTACCAATATGTAAATCCAGAACAAGTTGCCTCCCATACCCATTAAAGTCAAACTGATTGCCCCAAGCGCATACATGGGCACGAGCATTCTTTTAAACCCGTATCGATCACACAGCTTAGCAATGATGAGCGTTCCTGCGATGGCCCCACCTTGAAGGACGACTAAGAAACCTAAGCTTGAGTTCAGTGCATATCCTGCCTCAAGCATCAGCTTTGGAAGCCATGTATTCAACCCGAATATCATCAACAGGCACATAAAATAGGCAGTCCAAAACATCAGCGTGCTAAAAGTGCGGGATTCCTTAAACAACCCAATGATTGGTATGGTTACATCCTTTTTTTCCAAATCTAAAATATCGTCTTCCAAATTAAAATTGTTTGCTGGATCGACCCTATTCAATATATTGAGCAATTCCTCTTTTCTATTAACCCTGATAAGATGCGCCGTAGCCTCCGGCAATCGCTTCAGCAAAATAGGTATAAATAACAATGGTATGCCCGCAAACCAGAAAATGGATTCCCAACCTACTGAGGGTATAAGGACAATTCCAAGGATCGGAGCAAGCATTCCTCCCACAGAATAACCGCATAAAACGATTGAAACGACCATGCTCCTCATCCTATTCGGGGAATAATCCGTCAATAAAGCAATCACGTTTGGCATGACGCCCCCAAGACCCAAGCCCGCTAAAAACCGAAAAGTCGAAAACATCGAAGGCGTATCTACAAAACCACATAACAATGTAAATAAACTAAATAAAATCAATGAGATGGCAATCACTTTCTTCCTGCCAATCCGATCCGCCAATACGCCAAAGAAAATTGCCCCAAACATCATGCCAAACAAACCGTAGCTTCCCATGGCTCCCGCCTCGACTGAAGTGAGGTTCCACTCATCGGTCAATATCGGAACGACGGTCCCATAAATGACAAGATCGTAGCCATCAAAAAGGATAATGACGAAGCACCATGCAAGTAAACTGAAATGAAAGCGGTTAAATCGACTGTTGCCTATTACCTCTGCCGTGTTGATTTTAGCCATTAAACTAACTCCCTCCATGATTCCCAATACCTCACCAAAATGATAACGCTTACTTTTATGAACAAAGCTCCCCACTACTTTTTTTATACAAATAGTGAACTAAGTTATCTAATTATATTATAATATCTATTTGTCTGATAATTCAATAAGTTTTTTCGCTATCTTTCAATCATTACAAAAATCATTCATTTGGATGCTTCCTTCACTAGTCACCGCTGTTTTGAACACAACAAAAAACCAGTTCCTAATGGGAACTGGTTTTCAATTTAAAATGGGAAGCCGCCATTGCCGTATTCAAGTAAGAAAGTTTTAAACCACCACTCCTCAAAGTGGGTGTTTGCAGAAACAATCCTGTTGTCCAAGTCAGTGACGAGGCATAACATTCCTGTTTCGATGTAAAACTCCCTATTACAGCTTAAAGGTTAAAACTTAATTATCATTACGAACAACGCAGCTTGTATAGTTATAATACATAATTTCCTTCAACCTTGCAAGTTATTTCAATCCTCTGAAAGAAATTAGCCACCAGTCACAAAGGGAGAATATCGGAAGCTTAATCCGAACGGTTGAATCTTTACAATAAATAGTAAATAACCTTTGCAATTACATATCAGGGGTCTATAATATTAACTAACAGATTCGATTGGAGTGAATTTCATGCTTTCAAACATTGGTTTTCCCGGTTTAATCTTGATCCTTCTATTGGCTTTGATCGTTTTTGGACCGAATAAACTACCGCAAATTGGACGAGCAGTCGGTACCTCTCTCAGGGAGTTCAAGGATGCAACAAAGGGAATTACGGAAGAAATTCAAGAGGAATTCAAAGAGGATGTCAAAACGGCCAGGAAAGAATCGGCAAAATGAAAAAGACGCCTGCACGCAGCAGGCGTCTTTGATGCGTTTGAGGCGTAGAACCGTCAGGCCACATCCCGACGTTTAGCTAATTGCTTGTTCTGCGGCTTACACAAATTAGCTCATCGCTTTATTAATATAACATTAACCCCTGCTGTTATCAAGTGTTTTTTGCCAATCGTGTTTTAATAAATGGGGTTTATGAATATTCTAGCGAGGTAATTTTTGAAATATAGATTATACTAACTCCCCGCTTGACAGCATTACAGGTTCAGTGTCATTTGCGTCAATTGATCTGAGGAAACGGCAACTTGATTGAACGCTTCGTTAATGTCATCGAATATTGCATTCAGCTCTGTCATTTCCTTGGCGATTTTAATATTTTGCTCTTTTACTGAGAGCATGGCCTTGGCGATATCTGTAAAAAACAGCCCCGTTTCCTTACCTTGCTTCGTGCCTTCGGTGATTTCCCCGCTCACCATTGAAATCGATGTATTCATTACATCGGTAAAATGAGCGATGCCGCTAACCAATTTCACGACCTCCGAGACCGAATCCTTGGTATTTTCCGAGAGCTTCCTCACCTCACCCGCTACAACCGCAAAACCTTTACCATTTTCACCTGCCCTTGCCGCTTCAATGGCTGCGTTAAGCGCCAACAAATTCGTTTGTTCCGCAATGGAGGTTATGATCGTGACGATTCGCTCGATTTCCTTGGATGTTTTCGATAGCTGCCCCATATCCTTTGCTATGATTACCATCTGCTCCTGCGTATGCACCAATCTTTTCTCTAGTCCTTGTAACAACTTCACTCCTTCATTCGATTTCCCTTCTGCCTGAATCGCAATGTCCGACCCTTTTTCGGTGAAACCATGAATTTCACAAACCTTATTTGCCATCAATTGTGTCGCCGAGCTCGTCTCTTCGCTGATCGCGGCCAGTTCTTCTGCATTATGACTGACCTGCAGCTTAATCGTTTCCTTTGTTTGCTGGTTTTCTTGACGAATTTTCTCATTTTCAAGCTCATACGCTTCTAAAACGATTTGCTGCTCTAAGTTGAAGATTTTTGTGACAGCCAGGATGCCATTCTGATATTGCTCCATATCTTTTATGTTGGAAAGCACATGAATGATCAATGATTGCAGCAAATCTTGGAATGCGCTCATATACCATTTTGGCTGCAGCCCGATGCGAACATGCACATGGGCAATCACATAGCGCTGTTTGATATAGTCATCATTGATCATGCCGCTGAACATTTCGAACATGTGACGATGCAGGGTCTTTTTCAGTCTTTCAACGGAACTGTTATCAGATATGATTTTCTTTAATGAAGGTTCATTTTCCAAATTTTTATAAAAATTATCGACAATTTCGGTCAAATGACCTTTTACTTCCTCCTTCATGGAACGAATGATACATAAGTCCGTAATCGTAAGATGAATCATGTCCACTTGCGTCAATACACCCGGATATTCGGTAATGTGAATTCCAACTTGGTCCTTATATTGTAAATAATCTATCGTCTCAATTCTTTGCCTATTTCTCCATCTCGTTTTCATCAATGAATTGCCCCTCCAATTTTTCTACCACTAATTATTATTTCGACATAGTGCCTACTAATCTTAAATGCCTTTCATCAATCTTCCTATAAATAAGTACTTTCAACCCAAATCTAAGAACCTTGCACCCCGCTGTGATGGAAGGGGAAGTGTACTTGTGGAATGCGATGACAAAAGAAGATAGCCGAGCGTTGAAGAACTTTAGGATATTGACGCAAGCACCGTACATCTCTATACTTATTACGTCATAAGAAAAGTACGGACGTATATATACTAATTGGAAAAGGTGACAAGCATGGATTTTACGATTACCTATCTGTCTTTTTATTTAGTTCAAGTCGAAGGAAAGGGCGATCAAGCCGATAAACGTTTTAAACATTTTCAAACGCTTGATACGGCAGAATACGAAGAAAGCCCGCTTAAGGATTTCCTGGATGGGGAATTGATGAAAATCTCTAAACGAAAAGTGGACCGTCATCCAAAAACGGAACAAGTACCGACGAAAATCGGCACCTTCATTGTCGAGGAAGGGCATGCACTTGATTCAAACCCTAATTACAATGCATTTAGCCGTGTTCGCTATGCCAAAACAAAAGAAGAATTCCAGGCGGAAAATGAACAATTCACACGCTCTTATATCGATACGAGTGCCGTCCGCGGCGGTGTTTTCCTCATCGCTTCAGCCAGATTAACGAAGTATTTCGATGAACCCTTCGTTTTCTTGCTTAAATGTGATTTCGAGCCAAAGGTCGCTTCGATTTCGGACGAACGCACCTTGATCAGGCACGTCGAAATGGCCATCACCACTAAAAATATGAAATCGATTCAATACCCCTACATGCCCGAAGAAGGAATGGTCGAAGAAGCCGAGCTGAAAATCCACCAGGCCTCACATGCCCGCTACTTCGAGGACTTCCTGAAATTCGTCGAATATGGCGAATCGATGCCGGAAATCATGAAAAACCAGGTCATCCACATGGTCCATGAACATGTGTCCGCTCAATTCGAAGAAAACAGTGACGAACTGCATAAATTCGAACAAGACCTCGAAATCTGGGAAACGAGTGAAAAGCGGGAAATCCAGGAACGCCTTGAAACCCACCAGGTCGTCGAAGCCACTGCCCAGATTGTCGAGCATACACCTGAAGCCGAACTGCGCATGAAGCTTGGCAGCACGTCCATCAAAGGACTGTTAGCCGATTTCGGCGATAGCATCCACTTAGGAAAGATTAATGGGAAGTATGTATTAATGATAGAATCTGATACGATAGAGTTCGATAAAGGTGTCTCGCCGATTGAATTTCATCGGCCGGATGATTTGATGGAGATTGTGGAGCGGATTAGTAAGAAAAGTGTTGGGGAGTAAACAAGGATATTTCGCATTAATTACAATTTAGTGACCAAATTAGTGACCGCACATATGAGTTAAAAAGCTTGATATTACGGGATTTATTACCCCTTTAGTGACCGATTTAGTGACCAAAAAATTATACTCTTTAGTTTGTGTAAGGTTTCCTTAATTTCATAAATTTTTCACCTAAAACAAGCCAGTGACTATGAAACTCACTGGCTTGTTTTATAAGTATATATATTACTATGTTATTTATATTCCATCTTAGTTTTTGAAGTACAATATCTTTAGTTTGGAAACAACTATTAACTCTCCATATATAAATACCATTTAACAAAAAAGGAGACACTCGTATATAAGCGTTTCCTTTTAATATTTATTGAGGACCACTATTTTGAGTCGTGCGTGTCTGCCAATTCCGCCACATCGTTGGTATATCAATGTTTACAGTAGTTTTAGTCAATGCTAATTATCTAATTGTCCATACGATTATTAAAAACCTTTGATATGAAGTTAATCAAAATCCCGAACTAATGTCAATAATCAGTATTATATATCAACCTTTTTCTTGAAAGACTTGCAGGATAGATTTGAACTCCCGACCGAGCCTTAGAAGGGCGTTACTCTATCCAGCTGAGCTACCTTATATACCGCTGTTTTCTTCCGTTCAGTGTTACGGTCACTTTTCGAACTTAGACCGATTTATTACCATTAGAATCAATTCACCTCAAATGAACAAATCATAATTTAAGAAGACTAACCGAGAGAATAAAATGCAGCTAAGGATAACAAAGTCATTCTATTTATCTTTAAGCTTTCACTATCATAAACTATAACTTCAAATCTACCTGAAATTCTATTTTTTCTTATTTCACCTAGAGCAGCAAATGGAACGTTCTCATATTCTTCATAATACCTTTTGATGTGATGAAAATACCCTGGGGCATCCGGGCTGTTAGCTGTAAAAGCTTCTTCAAATTTCACATCAACCAATATATTCTGATAAATCATTGTGATTGCGAACTTTCCATTTTCAAGGCTTACTGTGTTTAGGAAACCATAAACAGTTTTGGTTTTGTTTAAGTCTGTATCGTTTAATCTATCAGCTGTTTTGCTGCTTCCCAATCTTGGTTTGATTTTATCGTCAACTTTCGAAACTGTACTTTCCTCACTTAAATCAAGTACTATCTTAATTTCAGGCTTTGGATTAGTTTCAATAGTTGTTTCTTTTTTTGGTTTATTTCTTCTTTCTTTTCGTCTTTTCTCTTTTTCTTCCTCTGTCATCGATAGCAAGTCAAATGCTCTATCCAAAGAATCATATTTTTGTTTCTTTGTTAAAACACCAAATACTTCCCCTTCTTTATACGAACCGGATTTACTTTTTACATTAGCAGTAAAATAAACACAATCGGTTGAATGTTGTTCATTTCTCCAGTTCCTGAAATAGCCACGATTTAATTTACTATCATATACATAACTCATTTTCGCCTCACACCCTATAAAAGTGCAATACAAATTCCCTCTGTACTTTTCCTCGTAATCTTTTGTTGTTATTGATTCTATACTGATTTTCACATCATTATTATCAGAACTATAAATAACTTCATCAACGCTAGCCATAACTCTCCCCCTCATCCCCCGATTATATAGGTAAAAAGATTCGTTTAATTACAAATATATCTAAAAATATAGGTCTATTTTATACATGTATATATATTTTTGTCAAAATTCAGATAAATTTATCATTTTAAATATAAATTATTAATTAAAAAAATCGAGATTTTATTAATTCAGTAAAAAACAAAAGACAGTGAGCTTTTTCTTCCCCACTGTCAAAGAAATTTAATCTTTTTATAATAATTACGTGCTCAGCGGTTTTGAAGACGGGCACCAGCACCCCAATCAGCCACTGCTAAATGTTGATATATCAATATTTTATTCGTACTACTCCGACTGTTTTTCACCTAACATTCGTACGCTTAAATATCGGTTCACACGGTTAATATAAACCTAACCCAAATGGAAATATAACCTACCTTACCCTTTTTATAATTTGAGTAACTGCTAAATAATTTAACATACGCATTAATTTTATTGACAAATGATACATTCATCAACCATACCCAATAAGGGTACTCAAGTTCATTTATCCCATAATCTTAATAACTTTTGAAATTTCAATTTCAAGCCCTAATTTCAGAGTTTCTGAAATTGCATTATCGATATTAGCTTTATATCTGTCCATAAAGCCTTCTTTAGCAATTATTAATAATCTTTCTTCTGGTCTAGAAATTGCAACATAATGCAAAAAATTCATTCCATCTTTCGTCATATCATAATCCTGAGCATTTATTATTACTTGCTCAAACTCAAGCCCTTTGGATGAATGAATTGTGCCAGAAGTTAATTTGTAACGGTCTTGGTTGTATGTAGGTATGTATTTCTCATCATTTACTACTTCATATAATTTACCTATCTCTTTCTTAATTTTATCCAAGTCTTCACTGTACCCAAGGTAATCGTACAATTTTATACAGTTTTCTTCATATAGGTAACGGTCATACTGCGAATCCTTAATTTTTATTAGCATTTTCTTAATATCAGAAATTCTATAGGCTTCCGGCATTGGTATTTCGTCTATAAAATCATACTCACTATACCTATGTTGCATAGAATACTGTGCTATAGCTCTAGCTATCCATATATGCTCACTTTCTATATTAGAATAGTCTAAAGGAGAACCAGGTATAAAAACGAAAGGCATGCCTACTTTCTTTAATTGCTCACTCCAGGACTCTGAGGAATCATTACTAAAGTTTAAAAAGGCACAATTCTTTTTAACATCAATCCATTCATTTATATAGCTAATTGCTTCGGTATCAATATTGTATTTATAGACAATTACTTCATCATTAAATTCAGTTGGTTGGAAATGTTTTCTCACACTCTTCATAAATATATTAGAGTAATTTTGGATAACTTGGTTTGACCGAAAGTTATGCCATAATTCAAAGTTTTTAAATGTTTGTAGTGTAGATAACCCGGTGAATCCATCGCTATATGCCCCTCGCCAGCCATATATAGACTGTTTAGAATCCCCAACAACAAACAGAGGAATATCGAGCTCATCGCATAGATACATAAAGAAGTTGTGCATATCAACGTCACTATCTTGATACTCATCAATATAAATTCTATAATACTTTGCTTTCATATATCTCCTACAAGAGTGAGAACCCTTTAGAATGCTTAGAGCCAATTCGAATGCAAAATTCCTTTTTCTGTTTTTATACTTACACATCAATTGCGTCTTCCTAATCTTCTCAATACCTTCATTAAAATTTCTAACCTGATTAACATCACTAAAGTCTGGTTTGATTTCCATTTTGAAATATTTACCATACACATCGTACATAAACGGTTGAATTATCTCTAACCAAATAAAATTATCATTTGTCCCAACAAATCCCTCACCCTTATTTGGACCCAGCCGTTTAACTATTTCTTTGGCTGCCTTTCTAGTAAAAGTAACAGCAGCAAATGTCTGATAGTTGCTACTCCCCTCTGCATCTTTAATTATACGTTGGATAGTAGTATATGTTTTCCCTGTTCCTGCACTAGCACTTATTACAATATTGCCACTAGCTGTCAGAATTTCTTCCCGTATATTTTTATCTACTGGCAACATAAGTCCACCAACACTTTCAAACACTCAAATCTCTCATGTTTAAATATTTTGTCTACTTCTTCTTCAGTAATTCTTTTACTTAATTCAATCATGTTAATAAGTTTTGCACTTTGTAAGTAGTCAACACCACTTTTGGAACTATTCATCTCAATAGCTAAGTTATCCATAATATCTGGAATAACTTCATACAAATCATTTTCTAAATCTACCTTAGACAAGTAGATATTTTTACTTTTTAATGAGTTTATAGTTTTAGGTAATTTACTAAAGACAATATTTTTTAATTCAACTACATAATCAGGTTCATCTTCATATCTTTTAGGGTCAACTTTACTCATGTTTGTCTTTGTCTCAGCTCCCATAAGCCTTAGGCATCTATTTACACCTAAAAGATTACACTCTTCCCCTTTTACTTTCTTAAGGTCATTATCAGTTTTTACTATCACCTTTATACCCAGGGCAGATAATACAGAATAGTATTCACTAAAATTAATACCATCGACTTCTAGAATATAACCACCAAAACTCTCATAACGTTCGCACTTATCTTTTATTATACGTTCAAACAGTATTTTCTCTGATGGTCCCTCGACAAGCAAAACAACATCTGCATAGATAGCTTCAGCTAAATTTTGATTTAACTTTTGTTTTAATGTCATATATTCATCTGGTACTCTATAAAAGTAAGATTTACCTACCACTTTATTCCCTTTAAATAGCTTGATTAGATTAACATCATCCATTTGGCTTACAATTAGGGAAGAATGAGTTGTCATAAACAAATATTTAAATATTTCATCTGAGAAAATTTGGTAAGACAAGGCAATCTGCATTGACCTATGTAAATGATTCTCTAATTCTTCTATAAGGAAAATGTTGATTTTCCTTTCTTCTAATCTACGATTTTCAAGAGTAAGAAGTGTATACGCTAGAATCTTTTTTCTACCATCTCCAGATGTTGGATAATTCTCTGATTTTTCATCTAATATGTATGGTGTGAGTTTACTATGAATATTGCTTATTTCAATCTCGGATTGTATAGAAACCTTAAAGTTTTTTTCATCCTTAAATTTCTTATACTCTTCTTCCAAATCTTTCTCAAAAGTTTTAATCGTACCCAGATTACCCACTGTTTTATTAAGATTCTTAATATTGTCACTAAGAACTTTTCTTTCCTTTTCACTTAAGGTAGACTCACCCTTAAGTATTTCTTTTGTATATCTTTTGAAAGTATTTTCTAATTGAATCGATGAATCAATATAAACTACATTAAAGTATTTATCTAGCTCAAAATACGATTGACTGCTTGGAATTTCCTCTAAATCTTCTAAATCTACTCCCCAATATAGATTAGGTTCTCCTATAAGAGAATCGCTATCGTATTTAGATTTAAGTTGAATGTATATCTCTTTAGCATCCGATGTAATAGCACCGCTCATCATCGTATAAATTTTCTTATTATCATCATTATCTTCATTATCAGCAATATCAATCTTGAGAGTTATAATAATTTCGCTACTTGTGTCTTTATTGTAGAAATCCGAATCCACAAAGCCATTTCTCCTAAAATTTCTATCCAGCAGGAAACGTAAAGCAGCTAGAAAATTACTCTTACCAATATCATTTAGTCCAAATACAATATTACGATTAGTTAAATCTAAATCTACAATTTCAAAGTTCCTGAAATTTGTTAAAGTTAGATGTTTGAAAATCATATTTTCTCCCATACCCTTCTCTTTTGGCAAAGACCTTAGTTAAGCTCTAAATCTGTACCTCCGATTTTTCTATACAGGTAAATCATACCATAAAACTTGATAACTTAAATTCCATTTTTAAGAGAGAGAAGTAATACCGGTTCGAAAAGTATACCTAAACAAAAAAGTTATTTATAATCAGAAAAAAATTATGTTCTATCCGTAAAGTCAAGTCGTTCCCGACTTTATATAAGCTGCTCCAATTCTACCATCTCCGGAGTTGCTTCTTTTACAAATATAATCCTAGAAAGGAATGACACATAAATGATTAGTGAACAAGGCCTTGAAAGTAACCAATTCAAAGAAGGAGGAATTATTAACTTGCATTTGCTGCCGCTTCATCACCAATTACGAGTGAAACGTTTGTATGACGGATTAACACAAGGTCAGCTAGTGGCGTTAATAGGGTTCTCGCATGTCCTTCGTTATTCACTTATTGAAAATGGTTAAGCCTAATTCCGGCTCATCTCATCCAAATAGTAGAAAAATACCTTTATGGAAAGGAGGATTGGACTTGGCAAGAAATGAAATACAGAAAGAAATAGACAATATCCCGGGTTGTGTTGAGGAATTAACGCAGAAAATTCAACAATTAGAAGCAGAAAACAATATAGCTTCAACATTAACTAGCTCAAACAGTGAATAAATATTTAGTAAGTGCAAGGCGTGATGATACCCACATCATACCCGCTCACTACATGCACTAGATATAACAACCTAACTAAAATGAGGTTTTTGCTTTGAAAGCTTACTAATACTAACCTCATATCCGTGGAATTAGCACATAGAAAACCAGAATTAGTCCCTTTCGTGACCCTAATTAAATAAAGTGTAACTGCACTAGATGTTTTTTTTCTTCTAAGGGTGCAAAAAGGACTAAATTGAGAAGGAATCATCAATGGATAGAGTAACACTGAAGGTAGGAGTTGTTTACGGCCCGGAAATAGCCATTCTGTGTCCTCTAGGGTCTTTATTTAAGCTTGGATTTCATGTTGAATGCTGGTTATATTAACAGTCCTTGCTTTCTTCCCTCTTGAATGATATCTTCTTTTTCCTCTTAACATCTTCCTCTTTCCCTTTTCCCTTTTGAGTCAATAAAATCAATTAAATAAATGTACGATTTTTTATCAAATTTTTATTTATATATCAAAATGGGGAAAAACCTAATGAATTAACAAAAATGATTGTAAGTTTGTTTTGTTAATTTCATACATAAAAAATAACATAATTTATGTAAAAAACTGTTGCAGAACCCTTGTTAAAGGGTTACTTTACATCTAGAAGTTAAGCTCGTCCCTTGACTTTCATATATGCCGCTCGTACTTGGAGCGGCTCATACAAATAATCCTAGAAAGGGATGGAATATATGAATCTTAATCAAACAGCATTTGAAAATGTGGATTACAAAAAAGAAGGAGCAATCATTAATCTTCACTTATTGCCAATCAATAGGGCATTGGTAGTGCGCCGGGCGTTTGACGGATTGAGTCAGATGGAATTAGCAGCACAATTAGGAATTGGACAAACAGTTCTTTCTCGTATTGAGCAAGGAAAACTTGCTATAGGGGAACGCCTTCTCACACTCGTGAAGAAATATGTGTATATGGAGGAATTTGAACATGATGGACTATAAACAAGTTATCAAAAAGTTAGAAGATGAAAACAGCCGCATAAACACAAGTGAAGGGCAAAAGGAAGCAAATGAGTTTCGTATAAAGTGGATTAAGGAATTACATGAGGAAAAACCGCCTTATACTCCCTCTAAATTCACTGATATTGTTATGGAAAGGATGTTCGACAGGTCTTACTCATGTACGCCTAACCGTGTTCTTAACTCATAGCGGAACAGTTTATGCCGCGAAAGCTGATTTACTTTGGGAAGTCCCCTTTGGTATGCTTACCCGTAGCGTAGCGAAAGGGGCAGCGGAAAATGCCTTTTCTTTCCGTTAAGCATGGGTTTCCAAAGGAGGACAGGGCCCCGAAGTCAATTAGACCGTGGAATAAATAGTGAAGCGAACAACGGAAAGGAAGCAGAGTGACTACTATCATTTAGTGAGTTCTTTTTATAGACAGCTAACTAGATAAGGGGCATTAGCCGAAGGCAAGCTAAGTCATTGAATAGGGGGTGGGCTTCGAAAGATTGGCACCAAATCCATACACACATACCTTGTGGGTTCAAAATGAGAGTACAAAATTGCACCTATAGCATAATTTATGCTCGTCGTTGTTTTATTTTTAACGCTACTTTATTCGACATCACCGGAAAATATCTATTTCTCCCGTATTAATATAAGGAACGGCTAAAACTCCTTAAACTTCAGTATATTAGCTGCAGGCCACAAACGTTGGTATAATAGTATTTTCTCTTCCAAAGGATATTACACCCACTTTGAAGAAACTAGAATAGTTTATTTCTGTAAAGGCTTGCTTGAATTTGTTTCTACATAGCCTATCAAAGATTCCGGCTCTTCGTGTATGATAGTCTGTATAAGGGGACTATTAGTTATTCAAAAATCACCTTCAATTTATCTCTAATTATATAAAGATGATAGCTAACTCTTTACTTGGATTCAAAACAAGGTTCTAGATAGTATGGAGTAACAACCCAACTCGAAACGGTGTTTTTATTTATTTAATATTATATAGACCCCGATTTAAGTTGGGTTATTACATTACATAGGAGGACTAAAAGAATGGATAGCTTATATATAGAAAACGACAC
This sequence comes from Peribacillus folii, assembly GCF_030271255.1. Taxonomy (GTDB): domain Bacteria; phylum Bacillota; class Bacilli; order Bacillales; family DSM-1321; genus Peribacillus. The sequence continues at coordinate 161 of NZ_JASJOM010000002.1, read as the reverse complement.
CCACCTGGATAGGGTGCTCGCTACATTAACAGGCAGAGAAAAGCGGACTGGCATACAAATACAAGAAGGATTAAAAGTAATCTGGAGTAAAGCTGAATTACTCGACTTCAGTGAATGGGCTGAAAACACTTATACTAGCTGGAGTAAAGCTCAAAAGGAGG
>NZ_JASJOM010000019.1 GCF_030271255.1 Peribacillus folii | reverse complement strand
AAGCCTTAAACAAAGACCGTATATTCGGTCTTTTTCTTTTGATTAAAAGTCAACAATAGAGTTTAACAGAGACTTTTTTAGGAAAAATTAATATATTAAACCGCATCAAAATAGCAGGATGACCATAAATAAGTAAATTCTATAGATAAAAAGGATTTAATAAAATTAATTTAAAATGATAAACATGGATAAAACAATCCATCTTGAACTATTTTAATTCCAATTATAGATGTGGCGAAGCGCTCCTCAATATATTTGAAAGGCAAATATGCTGTTGTAATATGACGTAAAAGCTTTCCGTTGGGTATCCCGTCTGCCCCGGCTACGATTTACTCTCGTAGTGTCTCCCGTTAAAAGGGAATACACTTCCCCAGATGTGACCGTCCTCATAGCGAAAGCTAGGCAGAATAAGGTGTACTCGTAGTAGAGTGCTTGGTAAAGTGAGACCTGGGCAAGTCAAGAGTATGAAAATCCTGCTCTTGGCACCTTAAATAATCCATACTCGATTGAAGCGCCAAAAGTTTGGTTGTTACAATTTTTTTCATATAACAATGGAATTCTGTCCTTAAAATTAAGGGCATTTTTTGTCCTCCTCTCCTTCACACCAAAGCTCAATCAGCATTAATAAAAAAATAATTTATATATCAATAGGTTCTTTCTGCTTTGAAAATCTAATTTGTGCATCGTTGTATTGATTAAGCATCCTTACTAGGTCATCCCTATCAAGTAAAGTAACCCCATTCCTTTTACCGGTTATCTTTGCAGCATCGGTATAATAACGATTTGTAATTACAATCTTTTTAGTTGCATTATAGTATCCGGTAGCTCCAACCACTTCGTTTATCGCATCTACACCAACCTTCTTGTCTTCCCCATATCGCTTGGCTTGTACCACAGATTTCTCTTTTCCTTTTTTTAATATTAAATCTCCACCAAAATCACCAGAGGGGCTAGTTACTTCTACGTTGTAGCCTTGACTTCTAAAAAGTGGTGTTAAAAAATGTTCAAATTCAAGACCACTCATTTTATCTACATCTTCTATAGGTTCAATTAAATTTGTTGGCTTTATATTGAATAAAAGAGCTTTACAAACCCAGTATAACCAACGTAACCCTAAGCCAATTGAACCAAAGAAAATACCAATGAACAAAAGGTTAAATACCAACCTTAACACAGGATTTGAAGCTGTATCACTTAAAACCACAATTAATAAATATAGTGCTATTCCTAAAATAATTTTGTTTCTTCGCCTCCAGTATCTTATTGTTGATATAATAAAAAGATGGTCTTTGACTTTAACAAAGTCCCTATTGTATCTCTTGAAAGAAATAAGGTAGCGGTATGTTCCCACTAATAAAGCACCTATTACAATGAATGATGCTAAAATTGGGTATTGAATCATTATTAATATTGAGAAAATAATTGATACAGTTATATACTCACCTTTTGTATATTTAACTCTTCTTTTACTCATTGGAAGTCCCTTCTAATGCTTTTTCGTTAATTTTTAACAAGTTGGACAATGATTATTCCAATTACTTGAAAAAGGACTTAAGCAAAAGCGTGCTGTCATGTGAAAAAATAAATTGGTTATGGATAGTTTGTTATCTGATGAAAATAGGTAAAGACCACTACATCTTTAACTAAAAAGTGTCTGCGACCTAGCCGTCAAATTAAATGAAGTGAGTGAAATATGGTTTTAGTACAATCACTATTTTATCAGTAATATACGGTCTGATTGGGGGCGAAATGGGGGCGGATTGCAATGAATCGGAAAGTATCAGAGGGTAATTTTATTGTGAAAAAGAGCGATAATCCCTTACTTATCAGTATTTCTGGGAATAATAAAGAACTAGAGGAAAAGAATGAGATAGTCTTGACAGGGAAGGGGTCGTGGGTTCGAATCCCTCACAGGTCATCAACTAACAAAGGCTCAAATCCTTGATATAATAAGGGTTTGGGTCTTTTTTTGTCTTTCTTAATTGGTGGCGAATTTTAAAGGATGTAAACAAATTACAGGAAAACTATTTGTAACTTAGGCTGTCGAACGAGATGTTCATTAAAATCAAGAAACGCAATTCTGTATAGCATTAGTCGTGTGCTGTTAAGCAAATCTCACAAAGAGAATTTGTTCGATTAACGGGGCAAGTTGTATAGTGTTTAGGCGTTTTTTATACTCGCAATCAGCCAATTTCACCAAAGGGTCAAGTATTCAAATTGTACATCGTATTTATCGTCAGGATTGCAAAAGACCCTGTTCGAGGACGGTTTAAAGAGTTAAGTTGGTGAATATTTTTGGGTAAGTAGGTAGATGATTGGAACGGAAGGTACAAGACTCCTGCGGGACATGAGAGTCATCGGAGACACCGGAGGCTGCCGGACCGCCTCTGGATAAGCGGGTGCTTGGAGTGGAAATCAGCCATCAAATTGTAAAAGCCACAAGTAAGCAGACAAACTCGATTTCACCGAGTTTGTCTACAGTCTGAAGCTATCTTTCTCATACTTTACTTCTTCCCTCTCCAGGCTGAATAAGAAAAACCGGCAACTGATAACCAAATAAAGCTAAAGGAAATCCAATGCATCAAGGGAATCGTATTTTTAAAGATGAAAATCCCAAGGAGAAAAGTGATGGTTGGGGTAATGTATTGAAAAAAACCGATCGTTACTAACGGAATTCTTTTTACACCTTCTGTGAACCAGAGCAGCGGCAACGCGGTCAGGATGCCAGCAAAAAGCAATAATGCGGTTAAATGAATATCCGATCCGAAATGCATTTCATTATTTTTTTGTAAAAACACTAAAATAATTAGGGCAAAAGGAGTGACCATCATGGTTTCTATGCACATCCCGACTAATGCATCCGCCTTGATATACTTTTTCATTAATCCATACAACCCGGAGGTGACGGCTAAAGATAGGGCAATCCATGGCATCTTTCCGTAGTCATATGTAATTACTAGCACTCCCAACAAAGCCATCAGCATGGATGGCAGCGTACCTGTTCGAACTTTCTCTTTTACTATCAGGACACTTAACATCATACTAACGATAGGCGAAATATAAAGTCCTAAGCTTGCCTCCATGATATGGCCGAATATAACCGCCCATATAAAAATCAACCAATTTCCACTTATCGCAAGAGATGCCACTAGGAATAAAAAGAATTGTTTGCAGTTCCGTTTAAAGTCTTTAAGCATCGTAAAGAAAGCCGACCGCTTATTGGGCTGAAACATCATAATAGTAAAAATGAAGATGAATCCCCATAGAATTCGATGGGCCAAGATTTCCATGGAGGAGACATTATTAAGTGCTTTCCAGTATAATCCTAGAAACCCCCAAAGCAGGTAGGCCAAGGCGGTATAGATATACCCCCTCACCTGCTTTTGGTGACTGGAAGCATGTTCTTTTTCATTCCGGCTGATCACGTCTGTCATCTTCGGAATTCCCCTCATTTTTTAAGTATCGAAACGGCCATTTTTCATTCCTCCAGAGGATGTTCAGGCCCGTTAAGCTCTAATTGATAAAAAGCTAAATCAAGCCATCGATTGAATTTAAATCCTGCCTTTCTTATGGTCCCTGAATGAACGAAGCCGAAGCGTTCATGCATGCTAATGCTTTTTTCATTGCCTGCATCAATTCCAGCAATCAAGGTCATATACTCTCTTTCCTTGGCAATGGCGATCAATGCTGTCATTAAAGAAGTCGCTATTCCTTTTTTTCGGTATTCCTTATTTACATAAACGGAATGTTCAATGGAATATTTATAAGCCGGCCAAGCCCTGAAAGGACCGAATGTCGCAAATCCGACTACTTTATCATCCAATTCGCATACTAGTATGGGAAAACCTTCTTCCACCTTTTGTTCATACCAAAGTTGCCTCATGTCTAGAGTATGGGGGTTATAACTATATACGGCCGTAGAATGGAGAATGGCGTCATTATAAATGTCCAAGATATCCATTAAGTCTTCCATATTTGCTTCTCTGATCATTTTCTTCTTCCTTTCAAAATCAGTTTGCTTCCTTATTCATTGTAGAATGTGCCAGCCGAAACGTAAAATTGAACTTTTTAATCCTTTGCTATAGGATAAAGTTATAGCAAATTCAGATAAGGAATGGTGAGTACATGACGCCGCAACAATTCCGCTACATAGTCGAAATCTCCAAGCACAGCTCCATTAGCCAAGCTGCTTCTGCGCTTTTCGTAACACAGCCGAGTATCAGCAAGGCGGTGCGTGAACTCGAAACAGAGTTAGGAATCACGATTCTAGATCGGACGAATAAAGGTGTTGCCTTCACAAAAGAAGGTACAGAGTTATTATTTTATGCAAAGAAGCTTCTAGAACAAATGGAGTCCGTTGTCCATCATTTTAATAAAGAGAAAAAAATGGACGTAACAAAGCTTTCCATTTCATCTCAACATTATGGTTTCGCTATAGAAGCTGTCGCAAATTTAATGGATCATTTTGCCGAGCGGAAATATGAGCTGTCAATTCGCGAGGGCAAGACGACGGATGTGATCGATGACGTGTATGCAAGCAGAAGTATCATGGGAATCTTATCTCTGAACGACTTAAACAGGCATTTTTTTGAGCGTTATTTCACCGCAAAACTATTGACGTTTACTCCGCTTGCATCATTGAACCAGCAAGTATTCCTGCGAAAAGAGCACCCTCTGGCCCATCTCGAAAGCATTGCCTTGGAGCAGTTAAGGGACTATCCTTATCTGACCTACCAGCAGGACGATATGCTGCTGCATTTTGCCGAAGAAGCTCTGAATGTAGACAATATCGTGAAACTAGTGTATCTCAAGGATAGAGGGGCCATGAATAATCTCCTGTCAAATACAGATAGCTACAATCTGGGAACAGGCTGTATCGTGAAAAATTACATGAACGACAATATCGTTGCCATTCCATTGGCAGAAGGCAATGTGATTCAAGTGGGTTTGGTGAAACGAAAGGATGTTCATCTGCCGGCAGAGATTTTAGTCTATATTGATTTTTTAAAATTAGCTTTGGCAAAATCGATGCCTGATGATTCGGACAGTAAATAAGCGTAACGACTTGTCATGCCGAGGATAACAATGAGATCGTTTTGAGACCCGTAGTTTCGAATCCCAAAAGCCTTAACATGTAAAAATGAGATTTGATGGAACTTGGACCAAACAAAAGGGACATCATTAATGATGCCCCTTCTTCAACATGCCTTAAGGTAACGAAGTTTTATGTTGTTCCATTAGATCACCTGCATATAAGCTCGTTAACATTAAGAAAATCGCAAGCCCTAGGTATAAGGTGAACCAGGTCACTTTTGTTTTGGGACTCGATGAGTAATAGGATTTCTCCTTCTCCCTGATTTCAGTTTGTTCTTGCACTTCTTTAAAAAATGTTGCTGCTATTCGTTCATACGTGCCAATATTTTCAAAATCGGTCGGTCCGTACTGGAATTCATTCGAATTAGCAGCATCCAGTAAGGCTCTATAAATGGTTAGTTTTACCTCGGTCAGCTTTTTTTCCTTTAGCTTATTATCATCGAACAGAGGGATATGCCACCTCTTCATGTTGTTAAACTTTTCATGCAGCCGATCTAATTCCATATTCCAAATGTTGACGAGGCGAATTTTTTCTTATTCTGATGCAACTGCAAATTCTTCTAGCTGCTTTAACCCATATTGATTGAATTCAATTGCGTTATCTCTTTGATTTATGGTTATCTCGTTGCGGAATTCGTTCCACCATTTAGAGATCCCTAATAGTAAAAAAAGAATTAATAACGGATTGGGGTGGAAGAACATATATACGACCATGCCAATAATCCCTGCTACCCAAAGGTTTGCCGAGATGACTCCCGCTATACGTCCTCCATCCAAAGGATGCACGGGCATTAGATTGAACAGGTTAATCATGGCTCCAAGGGTAATGACCAAAAGCCAAAACGGATTATCCGTCATCATGAATAAGGGGATGGCTGGTAAAAACGCTAATGTGCCTAACAGTGGTCCTCCAAATGCAAAATAAGCTTCTTGGTCAGCGTTCTTCGGTTCTTCCTTAAGGGCAATTAACGCTCCAACAAACGTGATGAAAATAGCACTGGATGTTTTGATGCCCTTTCGCTTAGCAGCAAGTAAATGGCCCATTTCATGAATATAAATGAGGTAGACTAAGGCAGCAGCGAATTTCCAGCCATAAACCAAGGCATATGCGCCCAGTGAAACGAAAATAGAAAGGAGAGAACCGATTTTTGCTACCTTCAATAGCGCAAACAGCCATTTCATTTTCCCTAGGAAAAACAGCCCGATCGCGCCCAAACTTACCCATGCTTTATTCGATGTAGACTCTTTCAAAACATACCTCCTATACTAATGGCAATACTGATGATCACAGTGACACTTCTATTGGTTGATCCTCTTCTAATATCCTAATTATATCTTATTTTTTCATTTCCTTAGGAGTATTTTCCTGAGATATCAACTTCAAATTCGTTTTTGATGTAATAATCATCAAAGAAAACGGAAAGTGTGGGAGGCTGATTGAAAAAGGGTGTCAGGATTTCTTTAAATCGGTAGTTTTGACAGGGTGAAAAGTAAAAAAAAGCGATATGTGACAACGGCTCGTCCGTTGCATGACATCAGTCTCTTTGGTACACTATGCAAAAGTGCTTTTCACTTTGATGATTTGTTTGCTCTTTCGTTTTCGGGCCAAGCGAATGAAATCTTGAATATGTAAAAAAAGCGGTTTCGAAGAAAAAATCAAATGTTCCCTCATACGCAGGTGTTTATGGGGGCTTAATTTTATCAGGTTTTTTTGTCTGGATAGCTTTACAGTAGGAGGAAGCAATGAACAATTATAAGCTGACCATTCAATATGATGGCGGACGCTATAAGGGCTGGCAACGGCTTGGAAATAGCGATGATACGATTCAAGGAAAAATAGAAAATGTTTTAACGGAACTGGCAGGGGAGAAAATCGAAATCATCGGATGCAGCAGAACGGATGCAGGTGTGCATGCCTTTGCCCAAATTGCCAATTTCAAGCTCGGCGGAAATTTGACTGAAGCGGAAGTCATGAATTATTTGAATAGATATTTGCCCCGGGATATCAGCATCCAAGAGGTCAATTTAGTTTCTGATCGTTTTCATTCCCGTTATAATGCGAAGGACAAGACTTATTTGTATAAGATCTGGAACGAGAGTTATACGAATCCGTTCATGAGGAAGTACAGCATGCATGTCGAGGAAAAGCTGGATATAGAACGAATGAAAAGAGCGTTTCAATATTTCATAGGTGCACATGATTTCACTGCATTTTCAAATGCAAAATCGAAGAAAAAATCAATGGTCCGCGAAATTTATGCCATTGATCTAGAAGAAAATGCCGGCTTCATCGAAATCAGTGTAAGAGGGGATGGCTTCCTTTATAATATGGTTAGAAAAATGGTCGGAACGTTGATAGAAACCGGTCTGGGTGAAATCGATCCTGAGCGGATCCCGGGCATTTTGGAGTCGAAAGAAAGGATCCAAACGGGCCGTATGGCGGAAGCTGCCGGTCTGTATTTAGTGAAGGTTGATTTTTAGCCTGAATATTGCTGCTTGTTGTCTAAAAACCGGTTGAAAAAGCGAAGTAACAGGGAAGAATGGTAAGGTAGAATAGCACAAGGGAAGGGGAGATTTTCATGAGGTTAGCCGGAAAGAAAATTATCAGTCTAGTGCATCATGATTTTGAAGATTTGGAGCTCTGGTATCCAATTTTACGATTGAAAGAAGAGGGAGCAATCGTGCATCTCGCTGGAGAGAAGGCGAACGAAACATATGTTGGGAAATATGGTGTACCCGCCGTATCCGATTATGAGTATGGAAGCATCAAAGCGGAAGAGTATGATGCCATTCTTGTCCCGGGCGGTTGGGCGCCTGACAAAATCCGTCGGTTCCCTGAAGTGATTTCACTCATCCAAAGCATGGAAGAATCTAAAAAACCGATCGGGCAAATTTGCCACGCTGGCTGGGTGCTGATTTCGGCTAAGATTTTAGCTGGCAAAAAAGTAACGAGTACGCCGGGCATTAGAGATGATATGGAAAATGCCGGCGCTACCTGGATAGACGAAGCTGTCGTTGTTGATGGAAACCTTGTATCCAGCAGACGTCCGCCTGATCTGCCTGATTACTTAAGGGAATTGATCAAGGTGATTGAAAAACGATGATCCAACTAACTGGAGGCAATCCCTAAGAAATGCGGGCTTGCCTTCAGTTTTTTTTCTTTCATAAAAGCTTCGCTGGCATTTGGAAGTGCAGATGGATGTGAGCCAACGCGGCGCAAACAAAATCCTGCAAACCTGCGGGCAACAGGATTTTAACGTAGACTTCATACAAAGTGAAGCGTTACATGGATATGTTTACTTAGTATCGAATATGAAGGTTTTCCGAATAATAGGAACAAAATACGTATGCACGGGGGGATATTTTGAGAAATATTCGGGAGATATTCATGGATGATTTAAAAAGCATTTATAAAAATTTCTTTGTTTGCATCGTGGTTGTTTTCCTTATGCTCATCCCGTCGATTTATGCGTGGTTCAATATTGTCGCATCCTGGGACCCTTATGCAAATACGGAAGGAATCCTTGTTGGTGTTTCCAATAATGATAAAGGTGCCGAGCTGAATGGCAAGGCAGTGAACCTAGGCAATGAGGTCATCGAAGGGTTAAGGGGAAATAAAGATTTAGGCTGGAGATTCACATCGGAAAAGAATGCGGTTGCTAAGGTGAAGAAAGGGGAGTATTACGCGACGATCATCATCCCTGAAAATTTTTCCGAGCATATTGCCACGATCATGACCGATGAGCCCATGAAAGCGGAAATCGATTACTATGTTAATGAAAAAATCAATTCCATCGCCCCAAAAATTACGGCAGCAGGAGCAAACACCATTGTTGATAATGTGAGCAAAAGCTTTATTAAGTCAGCGAGCGGGAGTATCCTGGAAATCTTTAATGAATTGGGCATCACGTTGCAAAATGAATTGCCGACCATTCAGAAAATGAAGAATATGGTGTATTTATTGGAGGGAGAACTTCCAGAGCTCGATCGAAATCTGAAAATCGTTCAAACACATGTAAAGCGGGCGGAAGAGATCATTAACATGGTCAATCAAGGCCTGGATTCAATAGGAGGGATAACCTCTCAGAAGGATGAATTGGTGTCTGGAGTTACAGAATATGTAGACTCAACCAAGCAGGCATTCGAAGGGATTCAACCACTCTTGAGAAATGATGGTGCGAAAATCAGGAGCGATAATGAAACGATTTTAGTACTTGCGAGCAGGGCAGCAGATCCGAATTTGCCCAGTGAAGAGGTGAATCAGCTAGTTGAACAAGGGAGAACAACGATTAATAAAGAGCTCTACCTTTTGGACAGTATGTATGCCTTATTGGCGAGCGTCAATCAATTTAGCGAAAAAGACCGCCTTCGGCAAGAAATAACGCTAGTGGATGGGCTACGGGATAATGCTTCAGGCCAACTTCAGGCGCTGAATGACCGTTCCTTCGATTCACTTAGGGTTCTTGGTGAAAATAAAAATCAAGGTTTGGGAAGCTTCGAGGATACCTTGTCCAAGGAAACGGGATCAAAAATCGATGAAATATGGATGGAAGCGAATGCCATACTACAGCAAGCCCAACTTATCCTAAAAGAGGGGGGCCAGGCACTTCCGGACGTGAAGGCGTTGTTGAATGCGACCGATCGAACGCTAGGGGCCCGTGCGGGGGATATCGATAAGTTACAGGATAAGTTCCCGGAAATCGAAGCCAAAATCAAGGCGCTGGCTTCTAAAATGCGGGAAATCGATAAGTCTTACAATATGGAAGAAGTCATTGAGTTCTTGAAAAATGATATCGAACAGGAAAGTGAATTTTTCTCGGAGCCGGTATTGCTTAAAAAACACAGTCTATTTCCCATTCCGAACTATGGATCGGCCATGTCCCCCTTTTTCACGGCACTGTCCCTTTGGGTTGGCGGGACGATATTGATTTCCATGCTTAACGTGAGTGTCTCGCAAAAAGGCTACAGTCCCTATCAAATTTATATTGGCAGGTACCTTATATTTTTCATCATTGGATTGGTGCAGGCTTTGGCCGTTTCTATCGGAAACCTATTTTTGATAGATGTTTATGCAGTGGATAAATTCGAGTACGTCCTATTTTCCGTTTTAATAAGTACGGTATTTACATTAATGGTTTATACCTTCGTCTCGGTTCTCGGGAATGTCGGAAAAGGGATAAGCGTAGTCCTGATGGTGCTTCAGATATCAGGATCAGGAGGCACTTTTCCGATTCAAGTAACACCGCCATTTTTTCAACATATCAATCCTTTCCTGCCGTTCACCTATGCTGTCGGGTTACTACGGGAATCGGTTGGCGGGATAACCTGGAGTGTTGCTGCTAAGGATATATTCATTTTGTTCATCTATTTGTTACTGACCATCGCCTTTGGCATCCTCCTGAAAAAACCACTGCATGAAAGAACGCAAAAGATGAAGGATAAACTGTATGGAAGCAGGATATTCTAGCTGCATCAGAATAATCCTTTTAGGAGGCAAAAGCAATTCCCGAAATGGCCGAATGGGATGAATGATTAGGCTGCACCAGTAATGGTAGAACTAAATCGCGAAAAAATCCGGAAACCGATCAGGCAAAAAAACTATGGGAAGTAAACAGTCCTCGGTCATGGACAAACTTGATCCAATGCTTGAATTATCAGATCTACTTCCTCCCAGGTATCGATGGACGCACCAGAGGCCAGCGGATGTCCACCGCCATTGAATTGGCGTGCCACCGAGTCTATGGGAATATTGCGTGAACGGATCCTGACGCGGATTTTTTCAGGATATTCGATGAAAAATGCCCAAATTTTGTTTGTCCGGATACTTGATAGCGTATTGACCAAATTTGAAGCTTCGTTTCGATCCATATTGTACATATTCAGCAAATCCTCGGTAATGATGAAATAAGCAACGCCCTTTTCCGTTACCTTAAAGCTCATGAGAATATCTTTTTGAAGCCTGGAAGAGTTTTTCGACTTTACCTGGAGGAAGTTATGTATTCGTTCCGGCTTAAAATCATAGGTCCGCAATTGAGAAACCAATTTTATTGTCCGTGGAGTAACCGTGCGATTCATGAAATTACCTGTATCACTAAGTATCCCTGCATAAAAGGATTTAGCGGCCTCTTTATTCATTGCAAGGTAGTCTGGAAATTCCAAGGACAAATCCGTAAGCATTTCACTTGTTGAGCTATATGAAGCGTCGACCCAGGAGAGGTCGCCAAATGGCTCGTAATCGGTATGGTGGTCGATTTTAATCAGCCTATCACCTAAACCAAAACGAAAATCACTGATTCTCGAAAGGTTGGCCGTATCACAAACGATCACTAACGCCCCTTCGTATAGATTATCGGGAATGTGATCCATCTCACCAATGAAGAGCAGTTTATCGATTTCCTCACCTACTACAAAGATTTCCTTCGACGGGAAAGAGTGCTTCAATAGGTGCTGCATGCCGACTTGTGACCCTAGGGCATCCGGGTCAGGATCTACATGACGATGAATGATGATGGTCGAATAGTTCTTGATGGCTGCCACTATTTCATTTTTTATCCTATCCATTTCGCATCTCCCTTTAAGGTTCGTTTCTACCATTATCTTCACATGCTTCAAAGCCAAAGGCAATTCTAATCACAATAACTTTCGATTCATGCATCTTCCGCTAAAATGAAAGGTATTATTGTTGAAAAATTCAAATAATTATTTTATACTTAATTTACCAAACCGCTGACAGCAAGCATCGTACCTTGCTGCATGGACGGCTTGTGATAAAACTGAAATTAAAAAAAATTGACTTGGTTCATTTGATCTTCCTTTACAGGAAGACAGTGCGTGGATGAGGGTCAGTGAAACGCTCAATGTGATGACATTGTTTGTTTTACTGGCCCTTTTATGTATTTGAAAGGAGTGAGTATATGAAGGGAGCTTTGGATGGAGTCCGGATCATAGATGTATCCCGTGTTTTGGCGGGGCCGTTTTGTTCCATGATTCTTGGTGATTTGGGAGCGGAAGTAATTAAAATTGAGCATCATGAATCAGGTGATGAAACGAGGGGGTGGGGTCCGCCGTTCGCTGGCGGGGAAAGCGCTTACTATATATGCGCCAATCGAAATAAGCAAAGCATGACGTTGAATTTGAAGTCTGATCAAGGGAAAGAGATTTTTCGAAAGCTGGTCTCATCAGGTGATATTGTGATCCAAAATTTCAAAACCGGTACGATGGAAAAGATGGGATTAGGCTATGGGGAGTTAAAGGAAAGCAATCCAAACCTGATCATGGCCTCGATTACGGGGTTTGGCTTAACCGGCCCATACAAAGATTTACCGGGCTATGATTATATCATCCAGGCGATGAGCGGGTTGATGAGCATCACAGGGGAACGCGACGGGAGTCCGGTGAAAGTCGGTGTCGCCATAGCTGACATCTTGACTGGCTTGTATACATGCATTGGCATTTTATCAGCGATGCATCATAGGAATGAATCGGGGGAAGGCCAGGAAATCGATATTTCGCTGATGGATTGTCAGGTTTCTTCGTTAGTGAATGTCGCTAGCAACTATTTATTCAATGGGAAGACACCGGGAAGAATGGGAAATCAGCATCCCAATATCGTTCCCTATCAAACCTTTCACACAAGTGATGGGGAGCTTGTCGTGTCGGTAGGGAACGATGAGCAGTTCAAACGTTTTGCGGCGGTAGTTGGCAGACCTGAGTTAGCCGAAGAGCCGCGGTTTTCCCTTAATGAAAAGCGCTTGCTGAACAAGGAAGAATTAGTGCCGATACTGGAAGATTCATTGAAAAGAAAGACAAAAAAACAGTGGAAAGAGCTGTTTGATGCGGCAGGGATACCGAATGGGCCGATCAATGATATCGCAGAGATGTTCGAGGATCCGCAAATCAGCGCAAGAGGCATGGTTGTGGAGATGGAGCATCCGACCATCACGGATTTGAGAATGATTGGTTCGCCCCTGAATCTATCTAAATCACCGGTCATGATGAGGCTGCATCCACCATTGTATGGAGAGCATACCGATTCCATTTTGGCTGGATTGGGGTATGAACCAGGCCAAATCGACAAATTCAAGCAAAATAAAATTATCTAGGAGGAATTTCGATGATGAATTTCGAATTAACAGAAGAGCAGCAAAGTGTGAAAAAAGTGGTCAGGAAATTCGTGGATAAGGAAATCATCCCCTATATCCAAGAGTGGGATCGGCAGGGTCAATTCCAACCGCATATTTTAAAACGGTTGGCGGACTTACAGCTGATGGGCGTGTGCATCCCAGAAGAGTACGGCGGCGTCGGAATGGATTATAATACATTGGCCATCGTATGTGAAGAGTTGGAGCGGGGCGATACGGCCTACAGAACAGCGGTATCGGTACATACAGGGTTGAATAGCATGACGCTGCTGCAATGGGGTACGGAAGAACAAAAATTGAAATATTTAGTTCCGCAGGCGAAAGGGACGAAAATTGGCGCGTTTGGACTGACTGAACCGAACGCAGGATCCGATGTCGCGGCAATGAAAGCTACAGCAAGGCGTGTGGGCGATCACTATATTTTGAATGGATCGAAAACATGGATTTCGCTCTGTGATTATGCCGATCATTTTCTTATTTTTGCCAAAACGGATCATGATCTCGGCTCAAAAGGCATTACGGCATTTATCGTGGAACGGAATTTCGAGGGTGTGGAGTCCAAGGCCATTAAAGGAAAACTGGGTATTCGCGCAGGAAATACAGGGGAAGTCTTTTTAACGGATGTAAAAGTCCCGGCAGCGAATAGGCTGGGTGAAGAAGGCGAAGGGTTCAAAATTTCCATGTCGGCATTGGACAGCGGCCGATTTACGGTGGCTGCGGGTGCAGTGGGATTAATTGAAGCCAGTCTCGAAGCCAGCCTGAAATATTGCCATGAAAGAAGTACCTTTGGCAAGGAAATAGGCAGGCATCAGCTTGTCCAACAGATGATTGCCAAGATGACGGCAAATTTGGAGATTTCCCGATTGCTGGTCTTTAAAGCGGGGACGCTAAAGAACCAAGGAAAAAGGAATACGAAGGAAACGTCCCTGGCAAAATGGATTTCATGCAATGCAGCTAACGAAGCAGCCAATGATGCCGTTCAAATTCACGGCGCCTATGGCTATTCCGATGAATATCCGGTCGAGCGTTTCCTGAGGAATTCGAAAGCTCCGGTCATTTACGAGGGAACCCGTGAAATCCATACCGTGATGCAGGGTGAATACGCACTCGGTTACAGGCAGGACAAAGAGCTCCGGAAGCAATTGCCAGCATGGCCCTTCGAGAAGGCTTCGGTACATTAAATATAGATAGAGGAGATCAGAGATGAACACATATTTCATTGCAGGGCATGCAAAACTCCCACAAGGGATGGCAGCGAGGAATCTATATGATTCCATTACGATCACATTGGAGCTGGACTTTAAATATGGGGTCATCGTCGAGGCGTCCTGCACGCTTGCTACAGAGCATGGCAGGGAATTCATCCGGCAGCTGCTTCGCGGTTATTGCCTGAAAGATGGCATCGAGGCGTTGATCGATCGGGTGCAAATGCATTATCGGGGAAAGGCTGGTCAAGCCATCCAGGCTGGGCTGAAGGATGTGTTTGCACAGTTCGAACTGGTCTCCGGAAAATAGAGGAAAACGGAAGGATCTTGCCGATGCACGAAGTCGGCTGGATCCTTTTTTATGACTCCATGCCATATGGAATGAAAAAAAGAGGCGTTAAAAAACACGCCTCTTTGCCTTTCAAAATACATGAGAAGGCATCATGAAGCTAGAAGCTCCATTTCCACTTCTTCTTGAACTTAATGCTGCCGCTTCCGTGGCAACCGCGCTTGTGGCAGGAACGCCGTTTCCTGCACGTGTTCCTTTTCCTGCTAGAACGCCTTTGTGTGTCGCGTGTTGAGCGCTCCCGGGTAGAACGTCTTTGTGTGTCACGTGTTGACCGCACCCGGCTAGAGCGGCGCTTCTTCGTGCAGCAAGTGGATCGCCTGCGGCTAGAGCGACGCTTCGTGCCGCATGTCGAGCGTCCTTTTGAACGCGGGTCATTGAACATGAAATCGCCCAATCCCATGGAATTGGCTCTTTCCACGGCATTTTGTATATCTCGGATGAATTTTGACATCGTAATAAATCCCCCTTTCCATACGATAAACTATGCGGCTTGTACGTAAAGTGCTAAAGATAATCGCACAGCCTGTAAAAAAATAGTTGCATTTTGGTGACGTCCTTCACCTTTTTCCATATTTTAATAGGAAAGTGAAAGGGATGGGTTATATGGATGCCGACAAGAAGCTGCCTGTATATCAGCTATTTATTCCACCTGTCAATTTAATGGAGCTGCGCAGGGATATATGGTGCAATGATCCGCTGCCTGCAAAGCTGACCATCAACAAAAAAAAGCTGGATATTGATATTGTTTACCGTGGTTCGCATATCCGGGAATTTCGGAAAAAGTCCTATCATGTAGTTTTTCATAAACCAAATACATTCAAGGGCGCTAAAGAGATTCATTTGAATGCTGAATATAACGATAAATCGTTACTGAGAAATAAATTATCGCTGGACTTTTTTGCGGATATCGGAACCTTGGCGCCTAAATCCCAGTTTGTACACCTAAAACTGAACGGAAAGGATGAGGGGGTTTACCTGGAGTTGGAGTCCGTGGATCAATATTACCTGAAGCAAAGGAATCTTCCCGAAGGTTCCATTTTCTATGCGGTGGACGGGGATGCCAATTTTTCCTTAATGAGTGATTTGGATAAAGGCATTAAAAAATCTCTGGAGATGGGGTATCAAAAAAAATGCGGGCCCGTAAAAGATGAGATGCATTTACAGGAATTGCTCATCCAAATCAATACCATTTCAAGGGCGGATTTCGAAGGGGAAATCATAAAATATATCGATGTGGAAAAGTACTTGCGCTGGCTGGCAGGCGTCATTTTCACGCAAAACTACGATGGGTTCGTGCATAACTATGCCCTGTACCGAAATGGTGATACAGGACTGTTTGAAATCATCCCTTGGGATTATGATGCGACGTGGGGAAGGGATGTCAATGGGGAAGTGATGGAGGAGGATTATGTGGGGATCGAGGGGTTCAATACATTGACTGCCAGAATCCTTGATATAAGGGAATTTCGTCTTCGGTACCAAAGACTTCTAAAAGAAATCATGGACACCCATTTTAATGTCGCTCGCATGAAACCCATCATTTTCGGGATGCATGATCAATTAAGCCCTTATGTGCCGAATGATCCATATATTAGAGTCAATAAGGCGATTTTTGATAACGAGCCTGATTTCATCTTGAAATTCATTGACGATCGGGCCAAATATATCAGGAGTCAGCTCTACAAATTGGATTGAACGTTCCCTGTTCTTTAGATGTTGAATGAAATTGGGCAAAAACACCATGCAGCCTTCACGTTTTTTTGCGCGATTCCATTTGCTTTTCTATCGCTTTACGGCTATGTTTGATAGAAAGATATAATCTAAAGAAGGATGGGAATGGATTGACTAATCATAGCCGGAAAACGGCACATATATATACGTTTACGTGCAGTCCTGACGAACGCTCGTTATCCAAAATGGAGATGCGCTCGTTCTTTGGCTTTGAGGCTGCAGGTAATATTTTAAAAAGCCCGATCAAAATCGAACCGAGCAGAAGCCCTTTTATAAAAGGGCGTGTGGACGTCATGTATGAAGGGGAGAGCATTTCCGACATCGTCGAGCAAGTAAAGGAAATCCATCTGCCGGATTCAACGTTCAAGGTGCTATTCGTGAAAATCAATGATTTGAAAGAAGATGAAAAAATAGATTATGATGGGCAGCGTGAAATCGAACGGCAGATCGGCTGGGAGATCCAAGGGGAGGCTGATGTGCGCACTCCTGATTGTATCTTCGGGATCGTGCCCCTCGGAGGTCGTTGGTATTTTGGCGAGTATGTCAAGCCTGATGCAGTTTGGCTGCATCATATGAAGAAGCCGCGAGAATACTCGACAGCCCTAAGTACAAGGGTGGCCAGGGCCATTGCGAATATAGCCGTTCCCCATCCTGATGGGGTGAAGGCAATCGATCCATGCTGCGGAATCGGAACCGTTTTGGTAGAAGCGCTATCAATGGGAATAGATATTGTCGGGCGGGACATCAATCCACTCGTTACTGATGGTTCAAGGGAGAACATTGCCTATTTTGATCTCGAAGGCGATGTAACTACCGGCCCGATTTCAGAGGTCACTAGTCACTATGATGTGGCGATCATCGACATGCCCTACAATTTGTATACGCATGCGACACCGGAGGATCAGCTCGCCATCCTTAAACATGCAAGACGTATTGCCGACAAGGTTGTCGTCGTGACGATCGATACGATGGATCAAATGATCATGGAATCAGGGTTCGAGATTGCCGATCGATGTGTAGCGAGGAAAGGTGTTTTTTCGAGGCAGGTTGTAGTATGTGAGTGAAGCCATACAAGAAGGCTGAAACCTTGACCGGGTTTCAGCCTTCTTGTTGTTTACATCGCTTGATAATGGACCGCTTTTCCGGAGAATTCCTTCTTGATTTCCCCTTTGTATTCCAAATAATCCAGATGACCGATGATTTCTGACATGACAAGCGGGAATTGGGATACATACTTTTGCCTGTAAAATGCCTTTGCCAGCTCATTTCCTGAAGAAATCCCGTTCTCTATCATCGCCAAGATTTTTTGAGATTTCCTCTCGATGTTATTGAGCCTTTTTTCGATTAACATCCGTGGCTGTTCGATGATATTGCCGTGACCGGGCAAAATGAAATCAACCCCTAATGCCAAGCACCTCTGCAAAGAGTCGATATGATCGACAAGAGTCAGCAATCTCTTCCCATTATCATCAGGCTCGATCAAGGCATTACTTGAAATATGCTCAATCAATAAATCACCGGAGAGCAGGCGCTTTCCCTTTTGGTCAAAAAAGGCGATCTGGTCCGGGGCATGGCCGGGAAATTCAATCACTTCGAAGCCATACAAGTTTTTTTCCGTAATTTCGATGATGTCACCATTCAGCTTTTGATCTTTATTATGGTCGACCGCGTTGAAAAGGTAAGCGACCTGTTTATCGCCGAGCTCGCCACAGCCCATTTCCAGATAAAGCTGTTGATAAAACTCAATTCTCTTGCTTAAAAAGCCGGGATCGCGTTTTAGGCGAGGGACGGCTTTGGGATGGGCATATATGGGAACCGGATGGATCTCGGTGATCCGATTGACCAAACCAACATGATCTCCATGATGGTGAGTTAACCAAATATCCGTAATATCCCCGTTGCTCAAACCATTTTCCTGCAATGTTTGCTGCAGTGCATTCCATGAAGTTTCATCATTCATGCCTGCATCGATCAATGTTAGAGCTTCCTCCCTTTTAACTAAGTAAAAGTTTATGCTTTTTAAAGATAATGCACTTGGGGCGATGATTGGATAAATTTCAAAATCTGCATTCGTTTTCATGAATGTCACAGATCCTCCTGAAAATCAGCATTTTGGAAAACTGGCAAAATGACGAAATATTGAGACTTTGTTATTCTATGATTAGTTGATTGCAAGGAAACTGTCAAGAAGAAGCTCCCGTTTGATAAGGGGGCACATGAAAGAATGGGAATAGGAGGGGATCAAGTGAAGCCGAAAATCTATATTACGAGGAAACTGCCGGAACAAATCATTGACGGGTTAAGAGGGAAATATGATATCAGGATGTGGGAGGAAGAAGAAATACCGGTTCCAAGGGAGGTACTTGAAGAGGAAGTGAAGGAAGTTGATGGGCTGCTTTGCCTGTTGACGGAAAACATCGATGAGTCACTGATTGATCGGGCGGATCATTTGAAGATCATTGCCAATATGGCAGTCGGCTATAATAATATTGATATTCACAGTGCAGCGAAACGGGGCATCATGGTAACGAACACGCCTGGGGTATTGACGGAAACAACAGCTGACTTAACCTTTGGCTTGCTGCTGGCAACGGCAAGAAGGATGATGGAGGCAGAGGCTTATTTAAAAAGAGGAAAATGGGAGACATGGTCGCCCATGCAGCTGACAGGGCAAGATGTACATGGTGCAACGCTGGGGATCATCGGCTTGGGAAGGATAGGGGAAGCGCTTGCCAAAAGGGCAAAAGGTTTCGATATGAAGCTGGTTTATTTCAATCGAAGCCGTAAATATGAACAGGAAAAAGAATGGGACATCGAATATTTGCCGCTTGAAAAACTGCTTCAAGTCTCGGATTTTGTTTGTGTCATGCTCCCGCTCACACCGGAGACCGCTTATATGATTGGCATGAAGCAGCTGAAAATGATGAAGGAAACGGCAGTGCTCATAAATACGGCAAGAGGCGGGATCATAGATGAGAAAGCCTTGTACCAGGCCTTGCAGGACCGCGAAATATGGGCGGCAGGATTGGATGTATTCGAAGAAGAACCTGTTCCTGTCGATCATCCGCTGCTAGCATTGCCCAATGTGGTGACATTACCGCATATCGGGAGTGCCAGCATTGCCACAAGATTGAAAATGGCAGCTCTCGCAGTGCAGAACCTGACGGAAGGATTAGCGGGAGACACGCCCCGTAATTTAATAAAGTTGAAAAAAGCATAAATATCCGCGATCAGCAGGAAAAAAGGTTGATAAATTGAAATGACTCCAAAAAGCGGTCATTTTTTATGTGCAGAAGCTTTAAAGAATACCCAGTTGTTGTTACATTCCAAGGCGGGAAATTTTCTTCGTGGTAGCCGTTACATATATTTATTCTTTTGTAGTTTCGGGAAGAGATAAGCATGGAAGGGCATATATCAATTCAATAAAAGCAAACTTATCGTAAAATGTTCCGTTTTTTTGTAAAATGAAGAAAGCTAAAAAACAATATGTTGAAAGGGATAGGTTAAAGAATGATTGAAATGAAGGACACGATATTGACAGGCAACCAAATGACTAAATCCAACAGACTGCTTTTGGCTCTTATGCTCGGCTCTTTTGCAGCGATTGGACCGCTGTCATTGGATATGTATTTACCAGGCCTACCTACCCTGGCGGAGGATCTGAGAAGCAGTACGTCCCTAGCACAGCTAAGTTTGACTGCCTGCTTATTAGGGCTGGCAATCGGGCAAATATATTTGGGACCGCTTAGCGATGCGAAAGGAAGGCGCACGCCATTAATCGTTTCTTTATCGGTTTATGGCCTTTCATCTTTGTTATGCGCTTTCGCTCCGACTATTGAATTGCTTTTATTATTACGTTTTATCCAAGGCATTGCCGGCGCGGGGGGCATTGTCATTTCAAGGGCCATTGTCCGTGATTTATTTTCAGGAACGGACTTGACCAAATTCTTTTCGATGCTAATGCTTGTGAATGGAGCGGCCCCGATTTTGGCTCCGGTTTTTGGGGGTCAACTTTTACAGTTCACATCATGGCGTGGCGTTTTCATCGTCATTGCCATATTGGGTGTCCTGATGGTCGGGGCTGCCTTTTTCGGGATAAAGGAAACGTTGTCGCCTAATCTCAGGAGTGAAGGCGGGGTAAATGACACAATCAGGACTTTTGGGAATCTTGTGAAGGACCGTGCCTTTATGGGATATGCGCTTTCTCAAGGCTTCATAAGTGCTGCCATGTTCGCCTACATTTCGGGTTCGCCATTTGTCCTTCAGAACATTTATGGTGTTTCCCCACAGGCATTCAGCGTGATTTTTGCCATGAATGGAGTCGGGATCATCATTGCCTCCCAAGTTGCCGGAAAGCTGGCAGGGCGGGTGAAAGAGGAAAAACTGCTTCAATTCGGATTATGCCTTGCTCTGTTTGGCGGGGTTTTCCTTATTGCCTCGGTCTTTTTCGAGATCGGGTTAGCTGGTATCTTAATCGCTTTGTTCCTCTCCGTTTCAAGCGTCGGCATTGTCGGAACGACGAGTTTTTCATTAGCGATGCAAAATCAGAAAAAAACGGCAGGGAGTGCATCGGCCTTGATTGGATTGCTGCCTTTCATACTGGGCTCGCTCATGGCACCTTTGGTCGGCTTGGGTTCTGGTGATTCCCCCATGCCGATGGGAATCGTGATGGTGAGCTGCCAAGCGATTGCCATGCTCGCTTACTTCATGCTGGCACGCCGCGGCTTAAAGCAGATGGCATAGGTAAAGAAAAGAGCTGAAATCCCATGATGGGATTTCAGCTCTTTTTGTCAGGATTGTATGGATTATAAAAGCGATTCAGCTCCGTCGATATAAACCTCGGTGCCGGTGACGTGTGAGGACATGTCAGAGGCTAAAAACAAAACAAGGT
Organism: Peribacillus folii; assembly: GCF_030271255.1. Lineage (GTDB taxonomy): Bacteria > Bacillota > Bacilli > Bacillales > DSM-1321 > Peribacillus. The sequence goes on along the minus strand of NZ_JASJOM010000019.1, from coordinate 33,992 downwards.
CACCAGCCTGCTCGGTGGTTCCGGCCTTATTGGCTAATGGCTGTGAGCCTTGAGGATATTCGATGGGTATCGTGATTTTCTTTAGGTTTTCATCTTCAGGGAAGGTATTGTCGTGGATATTCGTATCAATTGAGCCTGGACAAATGGTATTGACCCTGATTTTATATTTAGCCAATTCGAGCGCGGCCATTTTACCAAACGCGACTTGCCCAGCTTTGGAGGCGCTATAGGCGGAAAAACCAAAGTTCTTGAAAAATCTGTTTCCATTGATGGAGCTATTGATGACGATGCTGCCGCCCGTTTCTTTCATGTATGGAATGGCGTATTTGATGGTGAGAAAGGTGCCTTTAAGATTGATGGTGTGTGTCTGATCCCAATCCTCCGGCTTGATGTCTTCAATTGGGGCAATCACGCCGTTGATGCCCGCGTTTGCGAATACAAAATCAATTTTCCCAAAATGGTCATAGGCAGCCTTGAAGGCATGTTCTACCTGCTCCGGCTTTGATACATCGGTTTTAATGATTAAAGCTTCCCGGCCGAGATTTTCAACCTCTTCCTTCACCTTTTCAGCTTTTTCCACGGTGCGGTCAAAAAAGATGATGTTCGCGCCGTTTTCAGCTAGCTTCAGTGCTGCACCCCGGCCAATTCCCGATCCTCCGCCGGTAATGATGGCCACTTTATTTTTCATTAAGTCTGACATAAACTTCACACGCTCCTTTTTTTAGTTTTCTTTCCCCTTATGGGAGTATGTAGAAACCTCATGGCAGTGGTAATATAGGAAATTATAAACGAATATTACCTGAAAAATCCAATTATAACCGCTGCTGTTGTACATAATGTTTTGTTTTTTTATGGATTGTCGGTATATTGAGTACATAATAAGTTAGCTTGAAAGGGGATAAGCTGTTGATACGATTAGGAGTAATAGGGACAAATTGGATTACGGAACGATTTTTGGAGGGGGCAAAGCATGTAGCGGATTTATCGCTGACTGCGGTATATTCACGTACGGAAGCAAAGGCAAAGGAATTTGCCGGAAAATATGGGGTCTCGACAATTTTTACGAATCTGGAAGAAATGGCCGCAAGTGATGAAATCGATGCTGTCTATATAGCCAGCCCCAACTCTCATCATTGCAGGCAGGCGGTATTGTTTTTACAAGGTAAAAAGCATGTATTATGTGAAAAACCAATGGCATCGAATGCGAGGGAAGTGAAGCGAATGATCGAGGCCGCCCAACAAAATGGGGTGCTGCTGATGGAAGCGATGAAATCAACGATCATGCCGAATTTTCGAAGCGTGCAGGAAAATTTGGGTAAAATCGGCGAAGTCCGCCGTTACACCGCTAGCTTTTGCCAATATTCATCCCGTTATGATGCATATAAACAGGGTACGGTGCTGAATGCATTCAATCCGGAATTTTCAAGCGGCTCATTAATGGATCTGGGAATTTATGTCCTGTATCCGCTCGTGGTACTATTCGGTAAACCGAATAAGGTACAGGCAACAGGAACGATGCTCGAGTCCGGAGTTGACGGGCAGGGCTCGATCTTGCTTTCTTACGATGATATGGAGGCAGTCGTCATATTTTCGAAGATCACCCAATCCGATCAGCCGACAGAAATACAGGGCGAACTTGGAAGCATCCTGATCCAGAAAATTTCAGGACCCGTTGCAGCAAGTATTCAGTATCGCGATGGAACTGCAGAAAATATCACGGTTACGCAGGATAAGCCTTCAATGTATTATGAAGCGAAAGAATTCGTTGAATTGATACAGCAGGGGAAACGGGAATCCGCAATCAATTCATTCACCCATTCGCTAACGACGATGGAAATCATGGATGAAGCACGACATCAGATCGGCATCGTTTTTCCTTCGGACCGATTGTAAAAGGAACGGCCTAAAGCAGGCAGGGCAGGAGATAAATGGATGTTACGGAAAACCCTAAGTTGGGTACAATTGATTACATGGTCAATTTTATAGCTGGAGGAATGGACATGAAATGCAAAATCAATCGGAATGCAGCAAAGGTTCTACATAATATGCTGAACACGGAAGAAGCAGTTGGTAAGATGATCCGTGTATATATCACCCATATGCATGGCGACCATGCTCATTATGATATGAAGCTGGATACACCTACAGAGCATGATGAAATGGTAAAAACAGATAAAGACATTGATATTTTACTGGACTCTCGTGAGGAATTCCTCGATGGTGTTTGGATCAAATATTTTTACGTGCCCCAAGAGGGATTTGAAATTACGAACCCTTCTAAAGAGCCGCACGGGCATCATCATCATTAACAACAGAAATCGAAGGGGGATAATTGGCATGAATCAAAAATACGAAAAAATCTTTCAACCATATAAATTTTCTTCAGGGGTCGAAGTGAAAAACCGTATCATGATGGCTCCGATGACAACCTATTCTTCAGATGACCATGGGGTGGTTACCGAGGCTGAACTGGCTTATTACGCCGATCGTTCTGCAGGTGTCGGCGCCGTGATTACGGCTTGTGCCTATGTCACTGCCGGCGGCAAAGGATTTCCTGGTCAATTAAGTGCAGATGACGATTCCTTCCTGCCATCTTTAAGGAAATTGGCGGAGACGATTCAATCCAACGGGTCGAAAGCCATCCTGCAAATCTATCATGGCGGGCGCCAAAGTCCCACGGAATTACTGCCTGATAACCAGCCTGTTTCAGCCAGTTCCGTAGCTTCCGATGCAGATGCACCAGTACCCCGGGAAATGAGTGAAGACGACATCCAGGACGTAATCAAGGCATTTGGGGAAGCGACAAGAAGGGCAATTGAAGCGGGGTTCGATGGCGTGGAGATCCATGGTGCCAATACATACTTGCTCCAACAGTTCTTCTCGCCGCACTCGAACCGACGTATCGATAAATGGGGAGGAACATTAGGGAAACGATTGATTTTTCCGCTCACAGTTGTGAATGAAGTGGAGAAAACAGTTGCTGAGCATGCAAACGAGCCCTTTATGATCGGCTACCGCCTTTCACCCGAAGAAGGCAGCAATCCAGGGATCACCTTGGACGATACGCTGCAGCTTGTCGATAGATTGGCGAACCAGAACCTTGATTACCTGCATATCTCGGTAGGTCATTTCTGGAATGGCTCCTTCCGTGAGAGTGACAGGACCAAGTCACGCATCGTTAAAATTTATGACAAAGTGGGCAACCGTATCCCGGTCGTCGGAGTTGGGGCCTTGCACACTCCGGATGAAGTGGCAGAAGCCATGGAAACGGGTGTCCCATTTATCGCACTTGGCCGGGAACTTCTGATGGAGCCGCATTGGATCGAAAAAATCAGGTCAGGCAAGGAAATGGAAATCCGGACGACGCTTTCCAAAAAAGATCAGGCCGAACTGGTGATTCCGGATCCGCTCTGGGAAAAACTAATCGGGGTAAAAGGCTGGCTCCCGGTCGTGGAGTGAAGATGAAAACAATAGCGCAAAAACCGTCCTTCCATGAATGGAGGACGGTTTTTGCATTTGTGATCATAGTTTAAGGTTCGTCCTGAAAACTCCATCATTCACTTTTCAGCTACGGAATTTTGGATGATGTTTTCAGTTGGAATGATCGTATGAGGGTTCGGATTTGGGTCGTTCTGCATTTTTGCAAAAAGGATCTGACTTGCCACATCCCCCAATTTCCTCACGGGAATTTCTTTACAAGTCAAGGATGGAGAAAGGAATGGATGTAAATTCGAATTGCTGTATCCTACGATGGATAGATCTTCCGGAATGGTGAGGCCGTTTTCTGCGGCCATCTTATAGATACTCATCACTTTAAGGTCATCAGTCGCGAAAATGGCCGTCGGCCGGTTATTCCCGAGCATTTTTTTTACTGATTTATGGGCGGCATCAATGGTGTAGCCGCTATTCACGACCCATTCATCCTTTAGAGGGAGGCCGTTTGCCTCCATACATGATTTATATCCTTCCAGGCGATCGATGGACACATGATAATCGAGCGGAGAATGCAGGCAGGCAATATCGCGATGTCCTTTATCAATCAAGTATTGCGTCAAATCATAGCTGTCCCTAAAGTTATTCGTGTCTACAGAAAAAACATTTTTATAATGTCCTTCAACCTTGCCGATGACGACAATCGGGATATTGAAGGGATCTATCTGTTGGAAAAAGTTCTCATCTGCAGGGGAACTTAGCATGATAATCCCTTTGATGAATTTGTCCTTTATTTTCCTGATGCATTTTTGAAGCTCATCTTGGCTGTTTTTCGCAGTCTGTAAAATCACATCGAAGTTTTTATCTTCGGCATTGGTTGAAATGGCATGGATAATTTCAGAGAAAAATGGATTATTAGCGGTAGTCTTGGTAGAACGAGATAGTACCATGATGGCATCAAATCCTGAGGAAAGGCCCCTGGCTAATTTGCTGGGATGATAGTTCAGTTGTTCAATTGCTTTTAACACGCGCTCGCGCGATTCTTCAGAGATATTGCTTTGATTGTTGAGAACGCGTGACACGGTGGATTTCGAAACCATCGCAACACGGGCAATATCGTAGATGGTGTGTCCCAATAATATTCTCCCCCTCCTGTATTCTGTATGATCTCTACTGGATTTTAATAGGTTCAAAAGGAAATGTTCTGCATGATTGATAAAGAGAGCGGTTTCATAGGGTAAATTATATGTGTCAAACGTGATGCTGGCAATAGAAATTTTAAAACTGGCAGGCAAGCAGGATGAGAAGGCTCTTTATAGCAAGTATGTGAGAATTGTTTCGTTGACAGAAAGCGCTTACTGTATTATATTTTGTTTGTGGGAGCGGTACCACGAGGGGGAATTTCTCTATAAATATATGGAAACGGTTCCAAGGAGGAGGCGTATTATGGAATATATCAAACATAGGCTATCTGCAATATATGGGGATTCTGATGCACAAAAGATATGGACCACCCTGAAAGAGAAGCTATTAAAAGCAAAACAAACACACTATAAAGATCGCAAACAAAGATGGGATGAAAAAGATCTTGTATTGATTACCTATTCAGATCAATTCCGGGAGGAAGGAAAGCCAACATTGGCGACTTTCGAGAAGGTGTTTGATCAGTATTTGGCAGATAAATTCGAAATCGTTCACCTGCTTCCTTTTTATCCTTATTCGTCGGATGATGGTTTTTCGGTCATCGATTATAAAAAGGTCAATCCAATAGCCGGGGATTGGGGAGATGTGGCAAGCCTTTCAACGAAAACGAGAATCATGTTTGATTACGTGTGCAATCATATTTCGGCAAAGAGTGAGTGGTTTAAAGAATACATAAAAGGCAGCCCCGAGTATGCTCACTTTTTTACGGAGATGGATCCTGACACAGATTTGAGTGCAGTTACGAGACCAAGATCGACTCCAGTCCTTACCAAGTTTCAAATGAAAGATGGAACGGAAAAATATATTTGGACAACCTTCAGTGAAGACCAAATCGATTTGAACTTCAAAAACCCGAATGTATTATTGAAAATGATCGAAGTCCTATTATTCTATATCGAACATGGAGCGGAATATATTCGGCTGGATGCGGTGGGATTCATGTGGAAAGAAGTAGGAAGCACGTGTATCCACCTTGAAAAAACACACCAAATCATCAAACTATTCCGTGATATCGTGGAGGAAGTAGCAAAAGGAACGGTCATCATCACGGAAACGAATGTACCTCATAAAGATAATATTTCATATTTCGGCAATGGTAGCGATGAAGCACATATGGTTTATCAATTTCCCCTACCGCCGCTTGTGCTATATACAATTAATCGCGGCAATGGGAGCGCTCTCACAAGCTGGGCAAGGAATTTACAGCCAGCCGGAGACGAGACAACTTTTTTTAATTTTCTTGCTTCCCATGACGGCATTGGCCTGAATCCGATTCGCGGCATCATCCCTGAAGAAGAAATCCTTGCTCTTGTATCTGATCTAAAAGAAGAAGGAGCTAGGGTGAACTATAAAAATAATCCGGATGGTACACAAAGTCCATATGAAATAAATGTGACGTACCTGGACGCGTTAAATAAACGGGAGGATGATGATCAACTAAGGGTGAAACGCTTTTTATCAGCACACTCCATTTTACTAACACTTCAGGGAGTGCCGGCAGTATACATCCAAAGTATATTGGGATCCAGAAATGATCATGAAGGTGTAGTCAAAACGGGAATGAACCGATCCATTAACCGCCAAAAGTACAAATTGGATGATATAGTAACGGAGCTGACCAAACCAAGCACGCTGCGTAGCAAGGTATATCGGGAATTGACGCACATCATCCAAATAAGGAAAGCGGAAGCCTTATTCCATCCGGATGTGCCTATGGAGGTTTTGGACAAAGGTGAAAGAATATTTGCCTTGAAGAGGGGCACCGGTTCGGGAAAAAATCTTACCATTATTCATAATATTGCGAATGAACAGGTGGAGCTCGAATTATCGGGACAATTCGTCAATGTGCTCACTGGGGAAGAAATGACTTTCACCGATACTATTACACTGGATCCTTATCAATTCCTTTGGTTGAAATCAAGTAACTAGGAGGCAAACCGATGAAATTCAAAATCATGAGTGTAGCGTTGATCTTCGTTTTAAGCATTGTGTTATCAGCCTGCAGCGGTGGAAGCAAGGCAGGCACAGAAGAGAACATAACGATCGAGTTCATGCATTCCTCGGTTGAACAAGAGCGCCTGGCCGTGATCAACAAGCTGGTCGATAAATTCGAGAAAGAAAACCCGACTATTAAAATCAAGCAAGTTCCAGTTCAAGAAGATTCATATAATACAAAGATCATAACGTTAGCAAGCGCAGGAAAACTTCCTGCAGTCCTTGAAGTCGGGCAGGATTATGCAAAGGTAATGGATAAGGAGCAGCTCATTGATAAAGAGGCCGTCACCAAAACGCTTGAGAAAGCGGGTAAAACGGACTTCTATGATGGCGCTTTAAGATTAGTGACCCCAGAAGATGGGAAGGGGTATACCGGTATTCCGATAAGTGGCTGGGTACAAGGGATTTGGTTCAATAAAGCGATGCTCGCTTCCAAAGGTTTTGAAGAGCCGAAATCCTGGGATGATGTACTGAAAGTCGCCAAAGCATTTACGGACAGCGGCAGTAAAAAGTACGGCATTGGCTTGCCGACTGTTGAAGGGGGATTCTCTGAGCAAGCATTCTCCCAATTTGCCCTATCGAACGATGCGAATGTACTTGATGGCAAAGGGAAGCTGGATATGAATAACAAAGCGATGCAAGAAGCGCTGACCTATTATAAAGAGCTATCCCAATACACGATGCCAGGTTCAAATGATACCACCGAGGTGAAAGATGCATTCATGAATGGGACGACCCCGATGGCTGTATATTCGACGTATATCCTGCCTTCGGTTCATGCAGAAGGCGATGCAGACAATATTGGTTTTGCGATTCCGCAACAAAAATCCAAAGCGGTGTATGGAACGGTTTCGGCCATCACCATTTCCTCTGGTTTGGATGATGCACAAAAAGAGGCCGCAGAAAAATTCACGGCGTTCTTGTCAGAACCGGAAAATATGACAGAGTGGGTATTGATGTCACCGGGCGGTGCACAGCCGGTCAATAAAGCGGTCACGGAAAATGCTGTTTATCAATCCAATGAAGTGGTGAAGTCCTTTGGGGACTTATCGACGGAAATTGCCACATCATTTAACGATATCCAAGTCTTTGGCTTGGTAGGAGAAAAAAACTACTTGAAAATGGGCGATATAACGAGCTCGGGTGCCATTTCGAAATTAGTGAATGAAATTACAGTTGGCGGAAAAAGCGTCGACAGTGAACTTGAAATCGCTGATAAGAAAATCAAAGATATCTTGAGCAAATAAAATCAAGGAAAGGAAAAAACATCCGGAAGCCCCCCATTTCAGGAAATTTGTCCAAGATCGATGCCTATTTGTGATAATTGGTAGCATAATAAGGGGTCTTGGACATTTCATAGGGGGAAACGGGATGTATTAAGGGGGTCATGAACATGAAAAACAGAGGGAAATCGGATATGAAGTTGGCATTGGTACTGCTTTTCCCAAGTGTCTTTTTAGTGCTTTTGCTTGTTGCATATCCAATGATATCCAATATAAGGATTAGTTTTTTTGATCTACCAATTAACCCAAGGCTAGATGCAGCCTTTGTCGGGTTAAAAAACTATACCGACATACTGACGGATGTCGAATTCATTAAATCATTAGGGATTACCGTTTTATACATGATACTGGCAGTGGCTGGGAGCACGGCATTGGGATTGGCCGTGGCAATCTTTTTTAACCGCCCTTTCAAATTCCGCAAAGCGGCCCGGTCATTAATCATCCTGTCTTATGTAACCCCTTCGATTTCCTTGGTTTTTGCCTGGAAATACATGTTCAATAATGGATATGGCGTCATAAATCATTTGGGGGTGGACGTGTTCCATCTATTTGATAAAGCACCCCTTTGGTTCGACAATCCTGTCAGCAGCTTCATCCTGGTCGTGCTTTTTGCAATTTGGAGGTACTTCCCTTATGCATTCATCTCGTTCCTGGCAATCCTGCAGACGGTTGATTCCAGTTTGTATGAAGCAGCGGAAATCGATGGTGCTTCGACCTGGGAGAAGTTCAGGAATGTGACCATCCCAGCAATCATGCCTGTACTGATAACGATAATAACGCTTCGTTCCATCTGGTTATTCTATATGTTCACGGATGTATATCTGTTGACGAACAAAGTGAACATCATCGGTATCTACTTGTATGAAACGGCATTTGCCTTCAATGATCTCGGTAAGGCCGCATCCATATCTGTCATTCTTTTCATTATCCTTTCCATCGTAATCATAGCATCAAGAAAGCGGGTGAAGTTCAATGGCAATGGCTAGCAGTAAAAAGAATAAAGCAGCAAGGAAAATCGGCTTTTATACCGGGCTGATCGCCTTATTGGTCGTTTCCTTATTTCCTTTCTTCATCATGTTGATGACTTCATTCAAGAACTCCAAGGAAGCGGTTGCTACCGAACCGACCTTTTTTCCGAAGCATTGGACATTGCAGCATTATGTTGATATCTTCAATCCGGATATCTTCCCTTTTTTATCCTATTTTAAAAACAGCTTAACGGTGGCCCTCACTGCAGCGCTGCTGTCTGTTTTAATCGGGATTTTCGGGGCATATGCCCTTTCGAAATTGAACTTTATCGGAAAAACGACCATTAATGCAAGCTTCTATACCGTATACATGCTATCCGGGATTTTGCTTGTCGTGCCTTTATTCAAGATCATTTCGGGCCTTGGTTTGTATGATACAAAAACAGCATTGATCATCACCATGATCGTTCAAACGCTTCCAACCTCGATTTTCATGTTAAAAAGTTATTTTGACACCATTCCCGATGATCTGGAGGAAGCGGCTATGATTGATGGGTTAAACAGGGTCCAAATCATTTTCTATATAATCATCCCTCTAGCCATATCAGGGATCATCTCTGTTTTTGTGTATTCCTTCATGGTCGCTTGGAATGATTACTTGTTTGCATCGATATTCCTGTCGGATTCCGCAAACTTCACGCTTCCGATCGGCTTGAATGCCTTATTCAGTACACCTGACTATATTTGGGGAAGAATGATGGCAGCCTCGCTCATAACGGCATTGCCTGTTGTGGGGATGTATGCAATATCCGAGCACTTCATTAAAGGGAACATGACCGAAGGCGGAGTGAAAGGATAATCGGAAAAATTCAAAAAAAAATGAGAGAAGGTATATAGGATGAAAAAATTAGTTGCGGTAAAACCAAGGGTAGCAGCATTGGTCGATTACGAAGAAAGTGACATCAAGCCGAATGAAGTGAGAATAGATGTGCATTTCGCATCGCCTAAACATGGAACCGAAGTGATCGACTTCCGCGGGATGACACCTTTCATGGATGAGGATTTTTCTGAAGAGTGGCGGATGTTCATGCCAAGGGAAGAAGGATCGACTAAAGGGATCGTATTCGGTGAATTCCAGCTTGGGAATATGGTTGTAGGACAAATCATTGAAATCGGAACCGATGTAACGGAATACCGAGTGGGGGATACGGTTTGTACATACGGACCCATCATGGAAACGGTCATTGTAAATGCTGTGGATAACCACCGTTTACGAAAAATGCCTGAAGGCGCCAAATGGCAAAATGCCGTGTGCTATGATCCCGCACAATTTGCCATGAGCGGTGTCCGCGATGCCAACGTACGCGCAGGTGATTACGTCGTTGTGGTGGGCCTTGGTGCAATTGGGCAATTGGCCATTCAGTTGGCAAAGAAAGCGGGTGCGAGCATCGTTGTCGGTGTCGATCCCTTGAGTCAACGCAGGGAGATCGCACGGCGTAACGGGGCAGATGCTTGCTTTGATCCGACGATTGATGACGTTGGTTTTGAAGTGAAGAAGCTGACGAATAAAATAGGGGCGGATTCCATCATTGAAACAAGCGGAAATGCGGCAGCCCTTCAAGCGGCACTGAAGGGCATTGCGTATGGCGGCATCATTTCCTATGTGGCCTTTGGGAAAGCCTTTCCGGAAGGGTTGAATTTCGGAAGGGAAGCCCATTTCAATAATGCCAAAATCGTGTTTTCCCGCGCAGCAAGCGAGCCTAATCCAGATTTTCCGCGCTGGAACAGGAAGCGCATTGAAGAGACCTGCTGGGAGCTGCTCATGAACGGCTATCTGAATTGCGAGGATATCATCGAACCAATCGTTTCATTTGAACAGAGTGCAGAAGCCTACATGGAATATATCGATCAGCATCCCGAATTAAGTATCAAAATGGGTATTGACTATAATAAATGAGCCTTTATCGGGCGATGATCAATGTTGAAATATTTGTGAATGGGGGATGTATTAATGAAAATCGGTACACAGGATCAGCCGTTTTTTCCGAGGGATTTGAAAGAAAAATTCTTTTTCTTAAAAGAGGCAGGCTTTGAAGGCTTTGAAATTGATGGCAAACTCCTTGTCGATCATTTGGAAGAAGTGAAGGATGCCATTAGGGAGACAGGGCTTCCGATAACGACTGCCTGCGGAGGGTACATGGGTTGGATTGGTGACTTCAATGAGGAACGCAGGCTGAATGGATTAGCAGAAATCAGAAAAATCCTTGAAGCGCTCCAAGAAGTGGGCGGGAGCGGAATTGTCGTTCCGGCTGCCTGGGGCATGTTCACCTACCGATTGCCGCCGATGGATGCTCCCAGAAGCCGGGAAGCAGATAGAAAGGCCGTAAACGATTCCCTGCTTTACTTGGAGACAGTTGCACGGGAAACCGGGACAACGATATTTCTTGAACCTTTGAATCGCTATCAAGATCATATGATCAATACGCTTGCAGATGCAAGGAGTTATATAGAAGAAAACGAGTTGAACAACGTGAAAATCATCGCCGACTTCTATCATATGAACATTGAAGAAGATGGTATATCCGAGGCACTGCATCTGAATCGTGATTTGATTCGGCACATCCATCTGGCGGATAACCACCGTTTTCAGCCAGGCAGCGGCTCACTGGACTTCAGTCGTCATTTCAATCAGCTGAAGAAAGATGGATATGATGGTTTTTTAACCCTCGAATGCCGTGTTAGGGGAAATGATCCGCAAGCGGAATATATGAAAGCATTACATTACCTAAGGCAATCACTAGGTTAAAGGGGCTGAGAATGGATGAAGAAGAGGATTGCGATAATAGGTGGAGGGCAAATGGCAGAAAAGGTCCATGTTTCATTCTACCGTACCAGGAATGAGGTAGAAATTGTCGCAGTTGTCGGCCCAAATTTCGAGCGGACAAAAAAATTTGCGGAACGGAACGGAATCGCACGATACTATACGGATGCCGAGGAGATGTTTCAAGCGGAACAGCCGGACATCGTCAGTGTCTGCACGCCGAATAAATACCATTATGAGCATGTCATGCAGGCCCTTGGGCATGGCTGTCATGTAATGTGCGAGAAGCCTCCTTCCATTTCAGCTCAAGAAGCAAAGCGCATGCATGAAGTTGCTAAAGAAAATGACCTTATTCTCGCTTATAATTTCCACCATCGCTTTGCAGAAGATGTTAGAATCATGCAGCAACAAGTGGCGGAGGGCGTCCTTGGGGACATTTATGTCGTTAAAGCAAAAGCTCTGCGCCGAAGCGGTGTACCTGGTTGGGGGAACTTCACCAATAAAGAAGCGCAGGGAGGCGGTCCCCTAATCGATTTGGGCGTCCACATGCTTGATGCTGCCCTCTATGTAATGGGTTATCCGAAAGTAGAAAAAGTAACGGCAAAAATGTTTCAAAAAATCGGCACGAAAAAATCGCACGGATCTTTTGGTGAATGGGACCCGAACAAGTATGAAGTGGAGGACTCCCTATTTGGATTCATAGAGCTTGAGGGCGGGTGCTTGCTGCAAATCGAGACTTCCTTTGCTCTGAATATAAAAGAAACATCGATCATGAATGTGGAATTTCTTGGAGACGAGGCGGGTGCAACCCTGTTTCCTGCCCACATTTATTCTGATCGAAAAGGGGAATTGGTGACGATCTTGGATAGGGAGACAGCCGACCCAGACAGGCTGCAAAAGGGCATGGCCGCCTTTGTTGATAAATGCCTTGGCAAAGAGGTCATGGTGGCTGACGGTAGGGAAGGTTACTTGATCATGCAACTCGTTGAAGCTCTCTATCAATCTGCTGAAAAAGGTGAAAGCATATCCATATGAAAAAATTAGATGAAAATAGATTCGATCTGCGTTATATAAATAAATTCGCTAGTTTAATGACTGTAGGTAACGGATATTTCGGTCTTCGTGCTTCTCATGAGGAGAATTATGTAGGTCAAACAAGAGGAATGTATGTGGCAGGGATTTATAATAAAGCTACAGCCAATGAACCGTCCGATTTAGTCAATTTGCCTGATATGGTAGGCATGAACATTGAGCTTGACGGAGAGTATTTTTCCCTGATAACTGGAGAGATCCTTTCCTACCAACGCCAGTTGAACCTTGAAAATGGGGAATTGCGACGTGATATCGTATGGAAAAACGGTGCCGGTTCACGCTTCCGCCTTACATTCCAGCGTCTTGCAGCCAAAAATGACCTCCATGTCCTGGCAACTAAATTGACGGTAACTTCTTTGGATAAACCGGCTCAAATGAAGATCGTGACCGGAATCGATGCGCAGCAAACGAATTATGGAAGACAGCATCTTATTGAAGAAAAGGTGCGTGTTGCGGAAGGGGACCTGCTTCAGGGAATCTATAAAACAACCGAATCAGGGCAAACGATCGCACTTGCAGCATGTTGTACCTGTTCAGCCAATGGCGGGATAGCCCATACAGCCAAAAATAGGCAGCTCCTATCCGCCATTAAGCACGATCTTCCGGCCGATGCCCCTTTCGTCCTTGAAAAAATCGGCGTCATTTATACGTCTCTTGATGGTGATTTGAGGGAGCAAAGCCCTGAAGAGGCGAGTGAAGCGGCACTAAGAAGCTTCTCTGCTGCCGGATATGATGCTTTGCTTCACGAATCCGCAGCAGAGTGGGCGCAATTTTGGAAGGAAAAGCGCATTAAAGTGAGCTCCACGAGGGATTTTGACCAGCTTGCGCTCGACTTTTCAGTTTATCAACTGGAGGTCATGACCCCTGCTCATGATGAACGGTTTAGCGTAGGCGCCAAGGGTTTGACGGGAGAAGGATATAAAGGCCATGTGTTTTGGGATACGGAAATATTCATCATACCCTTCCATCTGTTTACGGAGCCGGAAAAAGCGAGAAAGCTCTTGCGTTACCGTTACCTGAAACTGAAGCAGGCGCTCGGTAAAGCTGCATCTAATGGATATGAAGGTGCTTTGTTCCCTTGGGAAAGTGCCTTTACTGGGGAAGAAGAAACACCCGAATTTGCCGCCATTAACATTAAAACCGGGAAGCGGCAGAAGGTTGCCTCCGCCTTGGCGGAGCATCATATCGTTGCAGACATTGCCTATACGGTGGTGAAGTATTACCAAAATACACTGGATGACACATTCATGAAAAAAGAAGGACTGGAGCTTCTTAAGGAAACGAGCCGGTTTTGGATCAGCCGGGCCGAGGAAGAACAGGGCCAGCTGGTCATCAAAGATGTCATCGGCCCGGATGAATACACGGAACACGTAGATAATAATGCATTCACCAATTATATGGCTTGGTACAATGTCAAGCAGGCGCTGTTTTTTATGGATAAATACGGCGATGATGATGGTCAATTAAAGAATCGGGGCCATGAGTTTTTGAAGCGCTTATATCTGCCTAAGGCCAATGATGATAAGATCATCCCCCAAGATGATACGTTTCTGAGCAAGCCTGAGATCGACCTTTCGCGGTACAAACTAGCTCAAGGCAGCCAAGGGATCCTCATGGACTATTCACGACAAGAAGTGAATGAAATGCAAATCCTGAAACAGGCGGATGTCGTCATGCTGCTTTACTTATTACCTGATTTATTCCCGCGTGATATACTTTCAAAAAATCTGGATTACTATGAGGAGCATACCATTCACGATTCTTCATTGAGCAAAGCGATTCATGCCATAGTTGCAGCGAGGGCGGGTGACATCGATAAGTCCTATCAATTTTTCCAGGAGAGCTGTTTAATCGACCTGGGCCCGAATCCGCATTCATCTGATGAGGGACTTCATGCAGCTTCCCTCGGTGCCATCTGGATGGCTGCGATGTTCGGTTTTGCCAATGTCTCCATCAAGAATCAGCGGTTGAACCTAGACCCTAGACTGCCTTCGGAATGGTCGGAACTTACCTTTCCGCTCATTTTCCAAGGAACCCGCTTACACATTGCCATCACCCATGAGCAAGCCGTGATCACGAAGGTTGCCGGTGATGATCTGTACATTGAGCTAAAGGGGAATGTATTTCTTGTATCGAATATAGTTGAAGTGGACCTTGGGTAAGAGGCCTTCACTTTCGGATGGAGCATTCGACCTTGCAAGTGATCATTAAAAAATGGGAGGCAAACATGAAAGTTGTCATTGCACCAGATTCATTTAAAGAGAGTTTACAAGCAGACGAAGTGGCTAAAGCAATTCAAGCAGGGTTCATGTCCATATTCCCAAAAGCGGAGTATCATTTGCTGCCAATTGCAGACGGCGGTGAAGGTACGGTCAAAGCTCTGGTATCCGCTCATAAGGGGAGCATCGAAAGCATTTCGGTTACAGGTCCGCTTGGAAACCCGGTAGAAGCGAAAATAGCATTCTCGAATGGTGGCAAGACAGCTTTTATCGAAATGGCGGAGGCGTGTGGATTACACCTTGTTCCGCTAAATCGGCGAAATCCTATGCATACCACCTCCTTTGGAGTGGGAGAGCTGATGCGTCATGCGCTGGATCAAGGGGCCTCGGAACTGATCATTGGAGTCGGCGGGAGTTCCACTAATGATGGCGGAGTGGGCATGGCCTCCGCGCTTGGATATGAATTTTTCGATGAACAAGGAAAGCCTGTAGAGGGTACCGGCAAGGATCTGTTCAGGATAACATCATTGTCTGATCTTAACCGTGACCGGCGTTTGGATTCTATGAAAATCACAGTGGCTGCAGATGTCGAAAATCCCTTGACTGGACTTAACGGTGCAACTTACATATACGGTCCGCAAAAAGGGCTCCCGGAAACGATGTTGAATGAGATGGATCAAGCTATGGGCAGTTTTTATCAAATAGCAGGCAGCCATATGGGAACGGATGTCTCCTCCTTGCCGGGAAGCGGTGCCGGCGGAGGGATGGGAGCAGGACTGCTGTTATTCACAGGAGCTCAGCTTAAGAAGGGCATTGATCTTGTGCTGGAGCACTTAAAGGTCAAAGAGGTTTGCCATGATGCGGATATCGTGATTGTCGGCGAGGGTAAAATGGATGGCCAAACGATTTATGGAAAGGCACCTGCAGGCGTTGCGAAATGCGCGCCGCGAAAAGCGAAGGTCATAGCGATTTGCGGAAGTGTGGGTGAAGGCACGGAAGCCCTTTACGAACATGGCTTTGATGCGATCTTCCCCACCATTCCTGCGATGCGGCCAATTGAAGAAATTCTAGGCGGTGCCTATGCGAATATCGAGAGAACATCTCGGAATGTGGCGGCACTGCTTCAAAATGGGAGGGACGGTTCTAATGGATGAAAGGTTCATTGATGCTGTAGTATTTGACCTGGATGGCGTCATAACGGATACTGCGCATTATCATTTCCTGGCTTGGCGGCAACTCGCTCATGAGATGAACATCGAAATTGACGAAGTGTTTAACGAAAGGCTAAAGGGCGTAAGCCGCATGGCTTCACTCGAACTGATCTTGGAAGAAGGCAATCGACAAAACGACTTCACATTACATGAAAAAGAATCTATGGCGGAAAAAAAGAATCAACATTATTGCCAGTTTTTAAACCATTTGACGCCTCAAGATATCCTGCCGGGAATAGTGGAGCTGATCTCCGCCATTAAAAAAGAAGGTGTTCCGATTGGCCTTGCATCCGTTTCCAAAAATGCCCTGACGGTTTTGCGGGCACTGCAGTTGGACAACACTTTTGATTATATTGTCGATGCTTCAAAAGTGAAAAAATCAAAACCAGATCCGGAAATCTTCCTCACTGCATGTAACCGGCTTGAGGCAAACCCGGAGCGTTCGATCGGTATTGAAGATGCCGCTGCCGGCATCGATTCGATCAAGGCAAGCAAAATGTTTGCTGTAGGTGTGGGGAATACCCTTTACAAATCAGATTATCAGGTAACTGCAACAAAAGGACTCAAATGGGAAAATATCAAGGCTGAATATCAAAATTGGAGAAATAGGAAGACCGTAAATGTCATGCGCTAAAGGCTGCTTCCCCAGTAACCCGTCCCCCCTTCATCGGAGGACGGGTTTTTTTATGTTCATGAGGAAGGAGCGCATTTTGAACGGAATTTCCACAATCATGATCTTTCTTCCAGCAGGGTGATTTGGATGGGGAAATAGCCGGAAGTTCAATCTTCCTGATTCATAGTCTATATCTCCGGTATCAAAATAACCAGTCTGGAAGTATTGTCCTGGTTTGTAATACGAGTGTAAAAACGTTGGAAAAAATGTAAACAAATGTTTACATTTCTAACAATGTACAGTTTTACGTTTTACTGTATAATATTGAAGCATGTCAAATAACTTAACAAAGGAGAGTGCACATGACGTCCATTCCGTAAACCCAATGCTCCTGCAGTCAGTAAGAAACATTTTCCCCTGTGAAGTTCTTCCATTAAGCAAGGTTCATGCTTTTAGAATACCCCCTCTGTCGATGGTGGATGTTAATCAAAAATGACCAAGGATGTGAGAATGATCAAGATGATAAAAGATACTAGATTTCGAGGGTATAACATGAAGGGTTTTCAAAAAGACGTAACGGCTGGGTTGGTTGTAGGCGTCGTGGCCATTCCTTTAGGATTGGCATTTGCAATTGCTTCAGGTGTGGAACCAATATACGGATTATATACGACGATCATCGCAGGAATTCTCATTTCCATTTTGGGCGGATCGAAATTTCAAATTGGAGGGCCTACTGGTGCCTTCGTTCCCTTATTATTCGGCATCGTCATACAATATGGGTATGAAAGCTTGCTGATTGCCGGATTTTTGGCAGGGCTGATATTAGTGTTGATGGGCCTGCTAAAGCTGGGCAATTTGATGAAGTTCATTCCCCGTCCAGTCATTATCGGCTTTACGACAGGCATTGCCATCATCATCTTTTCGGGACAGATTGCCAGCTTTCTGGGCATGAAGGTGGAAAAGCATGAAGCGTTTATCGATAACATGAAGGAATTGGTGATCAAAGCGGACACGATCAATTTTTATAGTATCGTTGTCGCGTGTATATGCTTCATCGTCATCCTGCTGGCACCGAGAGTTCTGCCGCGAGTGCCGGGGGCATTGCTGGGCCTGCTAGTTTCGACTTTGGCTGCCTCCTTTTTATTTCCGGATAAGGTAGCCACCATTGGCTCGACGTATGGTGCGATTCCGAAAGGATTCCCGGAATTCAATGTGCCGGACTTATCAGTGGAAACCATCATCACCCTCCTACCGGTTGCTTTTACGATTGCTTTGTTGGGAGGAGTCGAATCCTTGTTATCCGCCACTGTGGCCGATAACCTGGGAGGAACCAAGCACGATAGCAATAAGGAATTGGTCGGCCAAGGAATTGCGAATATGGCGACTCCATTTTTTGGAGGAATACCGGCAACGGGTGCCATTGCAAGGACAGCGACCAACATAAAAAGCGGGGCAGTGTCCCCCGTGTCGGGAGTCATTCACGGAATCGTCGTTCTGATGGTTTTACTCGTACTTGCCCCTTTTGCAGAGCATATACCTTTGGCCAGCATGGCTCCGATATTGATGTTTGTTGCCTGGAATATGAGTGAAAGAAAGGAGTTCGCCCATGTATTGAAAACGAAGACGACTGATTCAGCGGTATTATTAGTGACTTTTCTTGTCACGGTCTTCACTGATTTAATCATGGGGGTCGGCATTGGCCTATTGATTGCGTTCGTCACTTTCATAAAAAAAATGAGCCATACCTTAGAGGTTAGAGAAAGGAACGATATCACTGAAATCATCCCGACAGATGATTCGGATTCAAAAATCAACGTGTATAATTTGGAAGGGCCATTATTCTTTGGTTCGATAGATGTACTGGAGTCTTCGATATTGGAGAACTTGGATAATAAGACGAAAATATTGGTTTTAAGCATGCGCCGGGTATCCTATATGGATACGTCAGCAGAGGCTGCACTATTGGCAATCGTTAATCGCATCAGGAAATGCAAAGGAAAACTGATCATTTCCGGAATCCAGCAACAACCGAAGGAGTTGCTTCTCAGCACGGGGTTGTACCATAAAATCGAGAAACAGCATTTTTTTAAATCCAAGGAAGATGCCTTATATTTTGCTAAAAAACAGATGAATGGAAGTGCGGATAAAGTAGTCTAATTGATTCATCCTGGAAGTCCTTTTTTGAAATCTTATGTTATAGTATCGTTAACAGTAGATTTTAAAAGAAGGTGACTATCTGGGTGAATATTTATCGGATTGGCCAGCTCGCTGAACTTGCAAATGTCTCAAGGAGAACCATTGATTATTACACACAGCTAGGAATGCTGAACTATGAAAAAACTGGGTCCAGATACCGATATTACACGGAAGATGCGCTAAACCGCCTTCGGATGATCAATCGGTATAAAGAACAAAATATGCCATTGAATGACATCAAGGAACGATTACAGGTCTGGAAGGAAACCACCGTCGACTCTGAACATGTGCTCTTTAAGATGGACCAGATAGCAAATGATCTTAAAGGGCTGGAAAATGAATTGATGGAATTAAAGCCTTTACTCGACCAGCTTGATGAACAGCAGGTAAAGTTTGCCGTGAAGCAGCTTTCCGTTAGAAGCAGTTCTTTATTGAGCATCATTGCCATGCTTGGCTTAAGCAGTTGACATTCAACCAAAAAAGGACCCCATTGGGTCCTTTTTTGTGACGATCAATTGCTGATTTTTTATTCTTCATATTTCTTTTTTTTGTAAAGATGAAGGATATGAAGGAATTGAAAAAGAAGACTTTAGTAATCAAAACTTTTTTAAAGAGGTGAGAGTGGATGATAGGATCAATCGTAACGACGGCAAAAGGACACCTTCAGGGTACGATGGAGAATGATATATGCGTTTGGCGCGGAGTCAGGTATGCAAAGGCGCCAATTGATGCCCTGCGTTTCCGCTCACCGGAGCCGGTGGAGAAATGGAGCGGTGTTTTGGATGCAGTGGAATTTGGCGCCTTTCCGCCTCAGCCAAGCAAAGGGGCAGGCATTGGGAAAATGGATGAGGATTGCTTGTTTCTTAATATATGGTCACCGAGAGCTGATGATAACAAGCGGCCCGTCATGGTGTGGATACCAGGTGGGACATACATATCCGATGCTGGAACCGCCGCTCGATTTAGCGGGCAGTCCTTGGCGAAAAGTGGAGATGTTGTCGTTGTAAGCATCAATTACCGGATAGGGGCACTGGGGTTTTTGGATTTTGCTGGAGAGTCTGAAGAATTCGAAACCAATTTAGGTTTACGAGACCAAGTTGCATCCCTAAAATGGGTCAAGGAAAATATAGAGGTTTTTGGCGGTGACCCTGAAAATGTAACGATTTTCGGCGAATTGTCCGGGGGGAGTGCCGTAACGACCTTACTGTCTGTCCCATCCGCAAAAGGACTATTTCAAAGGGCTATAGCCGATTGCCCTGCCCCGGCATTTGCAGTCGGAAAAGGAAGCGCACGGAAAGTCAGTGAAAGTTTCCTTCAGATCTTGGGGATCGGAATGGATGAAATACACCGGTTAAAAACAATTCCAGTTGCAGACATCATAGCGGCCTCTTCGCAATTTCAACACGAGAATGCCCAAGTCATCCCCGGTTCTCTGCTGCCGTTTGGGCCTATCGTCGATGGTGATTTTTGGCCTGATTATCCACTGGAATCGATTATCTCGAGGAACACCGAAGGCATCCCATTGCTTATCGGAATAAGTCGGGACGATACGCCACTATTTGGCGAATCCGATTTCCTTTACAATGTGACAAATGCTGGGAGTGTCGGGGAAATGCATGAAAACACGGAGCCAGAGGAGAAAGAGTGGATTTCAAAGGCTTACTGTTCGTTCTCTGAAAAGGAAACGCTTGGTATTGGCTGTGATGGAACGTACCATATCCCTTCCATTTGTTTTGCGGAGGCATACAGCCGTATTGAAAAAACATGGATGTATCGCTGTGATCATAAAACGGAGATCAATCGCTTAGACAAATGGAAAGCGACGCCTGGCTTGAACCGGCCTTTTACCTTCCGGACTTTAGGTGCCACACTTGTGAAGAGAATCCGTTCCGATCGTTTCAGGCCAACAGCGCATAAGGCTTCAGACAGGATAAGGGATCATTGGGTTAATTTTGCGAAATATGGAGATCCCAATCCGCCAGAAGGGGAAATTTGGCCAAAATACAAGGAAGCCAATCGTTACACGATGATCTTTGATAAAAGAGATTATATTGAAAAAGATCCTAATGGAATGATAAAGTTGGCAGGGGAAGGTAAAGAAATCTGCAAATGACCGATGCCGATGGACGTAGGATCCTTCCGCAACGGTTGCTGGAAAAAGAGATTGAGATAAGCGAAGATTTCTTCAAGGGCTGGTAGCAGCTGGGCCTTGCTTATACGAAAAACCATGTAAATCAAAGGGATATCATTGTCTAAGATGGGAGCAACATATGGAGAAGAATAAACTGCGTCGTGAATTATCATCTAACCAAATCACCATGATTGCCATGGGCTGTGCAATAGGCACCGGTTTATTCCTGGGCAGCGGCCTCGCGATATCGACAGCAGGGCCCAGTGTCCTGATCAGCTACGCAATCGGGGCCTTCATCGTCCTTCTTTTGATGGGCTGTTTGGCGGAAATGACGGTAGCCTACCCAACATCGGGTTCCTTTGGAACGATTGCCGAAAAGTATATCAGTCCGTTTGCTGGTTTTGTTGTGAGGTATTCGTATTGGATCGCGAATGTCCTGGCAATTGGGGTCGAAGTGAGCGCCATTGCTGTATATATGAAATATTGGTTTCCGGATGTGCCTGGAAGCATTTGGATTATCCTTTTTGCGGCCTTGCTGGTTTATGTTAATGCTACAAGCGTCAATGCATTCGGGAACTTCGAATATCTGTTTTCGATGATAAAAATAAGTGCCATCGTCATCTTCATTTTATTGGGAGCGTACGTGGTCATCGGTGCCGAGCCCGCAAGCGGAATCGGCGTGGGGAATTATACCGATCACGATGGGTTTCTGCCATTTGGGTTCTGGGGGCTTTGGGTCGCCATTTTCATTTCCCTCTTCAGTTTTTTAGGAACGGAACTGATTGCGGTGACGGCAGGAGAAGCAAAGGATCCTGATATTGCTGTGCCGAAAGCTTTAAAGGCGACTGTCTTCAGACTCGCCACTTTTTATGTACTGACGATCGGGATCATGTTAATGATTGTACCATGGCAAGATGCCGGCATTGATAAAAGCCCCTTTGTCAGGGTGATGGAAATCCTCAATATTCCCGGTGCATCGGGAATCATGAATTTTATCATTTTAACGGCAGCACTATCTGCCATGAATAGTCAATTATATGCCTCCACGAGGATGATATTTTCTTTATCCGAGCAAAGGCAGGCCCCGGCATTTTTTCGGAAATTGAGCCGAAATGGAGTCCCGGTAAGGGCCTTGTTCATTTCCACATTGGGCATTTTCCTCGCCGCTGGCGTAAAGGTCCTGCTTCCTGAAACCTCTTATGCTTTCATGATGGGGATATCGATGTTCGGCGCCATTTTGACCTGGTTCATGGTGTTCATCTCGCATTTGTATTTCAGGAAGAGCTGGGAGAAATCTGGCGGCCGGAAATTACCCGTAAAAATGCACGGTTTTCCGTATTTAACATGGCTTGGCGCCTTGCTTTTGCTTGCTTTGACGGTATCCACCTGGTTCACCGGGCCATTTAAAATCGTTCTCCAGTTTGGAGTGCCTTGGTTGATTTTTCTTTGCATTGTTTACACCTTCATGATGAAAGTCAAGAGAAGGTGAGGAGGAAGAAGAATCGTATGACTCAATAAAGGCTTGGCTGCTATGAACGAGGTTGTAAGCTTTGATGGACGTTCCCGTTTTTACGGTTTCAATTTGATGGGTCAAGGCAGTGATAAAAAGGGGGAGATGAATGGATGGGCAAGATTGGAATTTACGGTTCTTCCTTCGATCCAGTCACAAATGTCCATTTATGGACAGCATCCACGATTGCGCACCGTGCTAAGCTGGACAAGGTGATTTTCTTACCTTGTGCAAGTGGGCGTATCGATAAACAGATGAAAACGAGCAATGAGCATCGTTGGGAAATGCTTCGGATGGCCATTGAGGATAATCCGCTATTCGAAGCGAGTGATTATGAAATCAATGAACGTGCCGGTACAGGTAAACAATATACTTGGTATACGATGGAATTCTTTAAATCCCGGTATCCGATGGACGAATTGTATTTCATAATGGGTGCCGACTTACTCGGTGATATGGATAATCAGGATCAGCCCGTACACTTGCGATGGAAATTCAGGGAAAAATTAATTGCCAATCATAAATTTATCGTTATGGCACGTGATGGGATTGACATGCTGAAGATCATTTCCAGAAGTCCGCTGCTTAGGAATTATGATGACGGAAATACCTTCCATCTAATTGATAAAGGTCTTTCGATGGAAATCAGTTCTACCTATATTAGGGATGAATTCGCCATGGGGGGAGAGCCAAGGTATTTGCTGCCTGATCGATGTTATCAATATATTTTGGATAAGAAGCTGTATCAAAAAGATGACATGCCTTAAATGCGTTTACATGTATGTGCTCGCTTTGTTTATAATATGGACCCTATGGGATGGACACTTTGAGGAAATTCCATCCTATAGGGCGTTTTTGTGTATGATATTTGGACATGACCTGTTCAGTGCCCTTAGCGTAAAGATGAACATAAAATTTGATTTTCCATAGTTTGGATCATGTGCTTAGTCCATTTCATTTTGCTCATATTAAAAATTAAAGGGATTTGAAAAACTATAGTTCCACCTATTTGCATAAAAACATAGTTGACAACTTGGTATACTTTCCTTTATGGTAGTTATACGTAAATTCAGAATATTTGCTGATCAGAGAACTGAAGGCATGCGATCTCCTTGAATAGAGTGATTGAGGGGGTGGTTTGCCTTTTTTGTTGTTAAAAGCGAATACTAGGGGGAAGTCCATGAAAAAGTTGCTGGTGTGGTCAAGTGTAGTTTTAGCCTTCGGTTTACTGGCTGGTTGTAATTCGGCGGAAAAAACGGAGGGAGACGGGAAACCGAAATCGGTTGAGCTATTGAATGTTTCATATGATCCGACACGGGAATTGTATCAGGAATTCAATGAGGCATTTGCGAAGCATTGGAAGGAAGAGTCCGGTCAGGACGTAACGATTCAACAATCTCATGGCGGTTCCGGTAAACAAGGCAGGGCCGTGATTGATGGGCTGGAGGCGGATGTCGTTACATTGGCACTTGCATATGATATTGATGCCATCCATGAAGCTAGTAACCTATTGGCGGAGGATTGGCAAAAACGATTGCCGGAAAACTCGACGCCATATACATCAACGATCGTGTTTTTGGTGAAAAAAGATAACCCAAAAGGAATTAAAGATTGGGATGACTTAATCAAGAAGGATGTATCGGTCATTACGCCAAATCCAAAGACTAGCGGAGGGGCAAGGTGGAATTATTTGGCTGCCTGGGCCTTTGCCGAGAAGAAATACGATAATGACGAAGCAAAAGTGAAGGATTTCATGAAGAAGCTTTATCAGAATGTTGAGGTTTTGGATTCGGGAGCACGCGGTGCAACGACCACATTTGTGGAACGGGGAATCGGCGATGTCCTGATTGCTTGGGAAAATGAAGCTTATTTAACACTCAAGGAGTTCGGTGATGACAAATATGAAATCGTCAATCCTTCCCTCAGTATTTTAGCAGAGCCTCCAGTTGCCGTTGTCGATGAGGTGGTCAAGAAAAAAGGAACCAAGAAAGTGGCTGAAGCTTATCTGAAATACCTATACACGGATGAGGGGCAGGAAATTGCCGCGAAGAACTTCTATCGTCCTAGGGATGAGAAGGTTCTCGAGAAATATCAAGACCAATTTGCCAAAATCGATATGGTGACGGTTGATGGCAAGTTTGGCGGGTGGAAAAAAGCCCAAGAGACACATTTCAACGATGGCGGCACATTCGACGAAATTTACCAACCCAAATAAGCCATGAGGGAGAAGGTGCATATTCACACCTCTCCCTCATAATCCATATGAAGGAACTGGGGCGAAACGATGACAATAATGACAGAAGGAAAACGGAAGAATAAAAGGACCATACCCGGTTTTGGATTGACGATGGGTTTTACATTGATGTACCTTACCATCATCGTTTTGATTCCGTTATCGATGGTTTTTCTAAATACGTTTTCTATGGGATTGCCGGAGTTCTGGTCGACCATAACAGAACCAAGGGTAATCGCCTCATATAAATTGAGTTTTATGACAGCGTTAACTGCGGCCTTCGTGAACGCGGTTTTTGGTGTTTTAATTGCCTGGGTGCTCACTCGCTATTCTTTCCCCGGCAAACGGATCATCGATGGATTGGTTGATTTGCCTTTTGCCCTGCCGACTGCAGTCGCAGGGATAACATTGACCACCTTGTATTCACCGAATGGCTGGATTGGCCAATTTTTCAGCTTTAAAATCGCATTTACCCCTGTGGGCATCATCATTGCCCTCATATTCATCGGTCTTCCATTCGTGGTCAGGATGGTACAGCCGGTGCTTGAAAATATTGAAAAGGGGATGGAAGAGGCCTCGGCTTCCCTCGGGGCGAATCGCATGCAAACATTCATAAAAATAATCTTTCCCGAATTGATACCAGCCATATTGACTGGCTTTGCACTTTCATTTGCAAGGGCGCTGGGAGAGTATGGATCGGTCGTCTTCATTGCCGGGAACATGCCATTTAAAACGGAGATCTCACCGTTGATCATCATGACAAAGCTTGAACAGTATGATTATGAAGGTGCCACAGCGGTAGCGGCAGTCATGCTCGTCATTACATTTCTGATCTTGTTCACCATTAATGTCCTGCAATGGTGGACAGGGAAAAGATATTCAGGGAAGTAGGAGGGGACATAATGGAACAAGATCATACAGTTGTTGCAAAGACGAACGGACCAGTCATCATGACGAAAAATGCGACAAAAGAGCCAAAATTGATACAGTGGATCCTCATTTCCATCGTTTTGCTATTTTTGACTTTATTTTTAGTCGTCCCCTTGATCGCCATTTTTGTAAAGGCGTTTGAAAAAGGGGCAGATGCTTACCTGGCGGCTATAGCCCATCCCGATTCATTGGCGGCAATCAAATTGACTTTGATCGTTGTCCTCATCACGGTGCCCCTGAATGCCGTATTTGGGGTAGTGGCTGCGTGGACGATAACCAAATATGATTTTAGGGGAAAAAACTTCTTAATAACCCTGATAGATTTACCTTTTTCAGTTTCGCCTGTCATCGCCGGTTTGATTTTTGTCCTTTTGTTTGGCTTACATGGGGCACTTGGTACGGTGCTGCAATCGCTTGGCTTGAAAGTGATTTTCTCGATACCTGGAATTGTCATCGCCTCCATTTTCATCACTTTCCCATTCATTGCGCGTGAATTGATCCCGCTCATGCAGAGCCAGGGAACTTCCGAAGAAGAGGCATCACTGACACTTGGAGCAGGAGGTTTCAAGACGTTTTGGTATGTAACGCTCCCTAATATCAAATGGGGACTTTTATATGGCGTCATCCTTTGCAATGCAAGGACGATAGGGGAATTCGGGGCGGTATCGGTCGTATCCGGGCATATAAGGGGAATGACCAACACGATGCCGCTTCATATAGAAATCTTATACAATGAATATCAATTTTCAGCTGCGTTTGCCGTTGCCTCCATGATGTCCATCTTTGCCATCATCACCTTGATCATCAAAAGCATCATAGAATGGAAAACGGACTTTAAATCGACAAAAGCGAGCTAGGAGGGAAGACATGAGTATCATCGTTGAAAACATTACAAAATATTACGGATCATATCAAGCTCTTACAAACATCAATTTGGAAATTGAGAGCGGGGAACTCATCGCCCTTCTTGGCCCTTCCGGATCTGGGAAAACATCGTTACTGCGAATCATTGCAGGGCTTGAGCAGGCAGAGAACGGCAATATCTTATTCAATGAAGAAAACTACACACATAAGCATGTCAAGGATCGCAATGTTGGTTTCGTCTTCCAGCATTATGCCCTTTTTCGCAATATGACCATATTTGATAATATTGCATATGGATTAAAGGTCCGCCCAAGAAAAATAAGACCAAGTAAAAAAGAGATTGAACAAAAAGTGATCGAATTGCTTCAGCTTGTCAAGCTGGAAGGATACAAGGAGCGCTATCCGTCCCAATTATCCGGAGGACAGCGCCAGCGTGTAGCCTTGGCAAGGGCGCTTGCAGTCGAGCCGAACATTCTTTTGCTGGATGAACCATTTGGGGCATTGGATGCCAAAGTACGCAAAGAGCTCAGGCGTTGGTTAAGAAGGCTTCATGATGAATTCAATGTGACGAGTGTGTTCGTGACGCATGATCAAGAAGAAGCGATGGATGTTGCCGATCGTGTGGTCATCATGAATGAAGGGAAAATTGAACAGGTCGGAACTCCGGAAGAAGTGTATGACCATCCGATAAATCCATTTGTTTATGATTTTCTTGGCAGTGTCAATCTTTTCAAGGGTAACGTCCAACAAGGCAAATTAGTAAGCGGGAATGTGGAAATGAATGCTCCTGACAGTGAAGATGGCGTGAGTACAGGGTATGTGAGGGCCCATAATTTCATTATCGAAAGAGAAGCGTCTGGGAATGATTCGATAGCCTCCAACATTGACCATATTCATTCGCTGGGAGCTATCGTCCGCATCGAGGTAATCCGCCAGGATACGAACGAACCGCTTGAAATCGAACTGACCAAAGAACAATATACTCTGCTTGAATTAAAGAAAGGAGAAAGAGTGTTTGTCAGGCCGAAAGAATTGAGAGTCTTTGTCGACTATATGGCTGGGATTTAAGCTAAGGGCGACAAACGGAGGTTTCGGAAAGCTTGCCCCTTCCGAAGCCTTTTTGATTTGTATGCGGCAGCTGCAGACGGGATTCGCTTTTCCTGCCTTCTCAATCGGTGATCAGTTCTATGCAAGGGCATCAGGACCCACCGCCCTCTATATGCGTGTGACCAGTGCTTCGCAGCTCACGTTTCATACTGATAATCTTAAACAAATAGAGTGCAGGCAATAGGTTTTCATCTCCGTATATCCGCAGACAAAATGGAAAATGAAAAGCTGGCTTCCACCCGCCAATGGTCGCTGGTACCTTGGGTATAAAAAGTAGATATATAGTCTTGCATCCATATCCATGCCATGCTTTGTAAAATAATGGACGTTTTATCACGTCAAAAAGTCGAATTTTCACGTTTTATGTTAAAAATGAAATGTAATTGTAATATTGTTATTACGCATTTGACAAAATGTGATGATATACTACGACTTAGGTAAAAACATAGTATCGTTTCAGAAATATATTTCATATTGTTACAACCCTAGAAAAATACATAATGAGTAAAAAAAATAGAGAAGAGTTCCCAGCAATTTAACTTGGCTGATTTTTTTCATAGAGAAAAAGAAGTGGGTCGATGGAAATGCACGGGGAGGAAAGCAGGGGAAATGAGCTTGAAGAAAAAACTTATCGTATTGAACACGACCATTATGCTCGGTTTAGGAAGCGCTTTTGCAATACCGTCAGTGAAGGCAGAGTCCATCTCAGACATCCAATCACAACGCACAGGAATACAATCAGACATATCTGGAGCAGAGCAAGTCATCAAGGAATTGAAACAAGAGCAATCCAAAATGAATTCCCAAATTGCCCAGATTGAAACGTCAATGAAGGAAAATGACGAAAAGATTAACGAAACTAAACAGGAAATCAAAGATACGGAAAAAGCGATAGATTCTTTAAAGAAAGAGATCAAAGCTTTGGAAGATAGAATCGCTAAACGTGAGGAAGTCTTGAAAGAACGTGCCGTTTCATTCCAAGAAAGCGGCGGGGACGTTGATTACCTGGAAGTCGTTTTAGGATCGAAAAGCTTTGGAGAATTCGTCAATCGTGTTGGAGCGGTGGCAACGATCGTGGAAGCTGACCAGCAAATTCTTAGCGAGCAGGAAGCAGACAAAGCTGACCTTGAGAAAAAACAAGGTTCTGTAGAGAAAAAGTTGCAAAATCTTAAGGATATGGAAGTAGAACTTAAAGGCATGCAAGCCCAAATTGAAGACCAAAAAGCGGAAATGGTCGAAATGAAGGAAAAGAGTGAAAAGAAAGAATCGGAAGCAGAAGCCCTAAAACAATCTTTAGAGAATAAAGATGCTGGCTTGGAAGCGCAAATTGCTTCGATTCGTGAAAATATCAAAAAAGAAGAAGAGCGTAAAGCAGCAGAAAAAGCAGATCTTGATCGTGCTGCACAAGAAGTGAATACTTCGAAGTCTTCTAGTGATGAATCTTCTAAAGGTGAAGAGGTGTCATCAGGTTCTTCTAATGAATCTACTTCTGCTTCTTCCAATTCATCCAAAAGCAGCTCTGCTGACAAACCTGAAGCCAGTAAGCCAGCAGCGAGCAAGCCAGCTGCCAGCAAAACAGAAAAAGTTAGCAAGCCAAGCAGTGCAAATACAGGTTCTGCCATTACAGCAGGCTATAAATATATCGGTAACTCGACTTATAAATTCGGTGGCGGAAGAACGGCATCCGATATTGCCAACGGCCGATTCGACTGTTCGGCGTTCGTTGCATGGGCATATAAACAAGCGGGTGTGAATCTTCCAGCAAGTACGGGAGCATTGACCAGCGCGGGAACTCAAGTTTCTAAAAGCCAAATGCAACCTGGGGATTTAGTATTCTTCAATACGTATAAAACGGATGGCCATGTCGGTATTTATGTCGGCGGGGGCAAGTTCATCGGTTCTCAAAGTTCTACAGGTGTTGCAATTGCCAATATGTACAGCGGATATTGGGCAGATAAATTCAACGGCCGTGTCGTACGTGTAAACTAAAGATTCTTCAATAAGCAGGGGGGCTGAGGCTCACCTGCTTATTTTTTTATTTTTTTAAATAAAATATCAAAAAAAATGAAACTTATTTTGATATGGAACGTAAATACTATAAGATAAAACAAGGATGGGTGATGTGGACGTTCAGTAAATCTGGGAAAACATATAAGGAATCAACATTTCATACTACTAAACGGAGGCAAAAAACAATGATGAAAAAATTAATGGCTGCATTACTTACGATTTCACTAGCATTCTCGCCACTAGGTGCCTATGTATTCCAGGACCACGCGGAGTCAGTAGATGCAAGAGGCTACAAATCCGGAAAAAGAAGCTTCAATAGCAACAATAATAATAATTCGAATTTCCAAAATAAACAAACGAATAAATCGGATGCCACTACCACCAATAAAGCAAAAACGAATACGGGAAGTTCTTTTGCTAAAGGCGGTTTAATGAAGGGAATCATGCTTGGAGGATTGGCCGGCTTGCTGTTTGGTGGCCTATTTGCCAATATGGGAGCACTTGGTTCGATCCTTGGTCTAATGGTTAACGTATTAGCGATCATTGCTTTAGTCGTTGTCATCCGAAAAATATTCACTTATTTCAAAGATAAGAAGAAGAAAGAGGATCCTAATCCATGGAGAGGCTAAAGATTTCTGAACAAGATATCATCAATGCCGTTTGCGTATACATTGCTCGTAAAAAGCAAGTACAGCCAAATGAGGTAGAGGTGGAATTGATGTATGATGATGATTATGGCTTTTCGGCGGAAGCATTTGTCGATGGCCGTAAGCAGGTGTTAATTACGATCAATTTGATAGAAGCACTTCGCCTATGGCTTGATGAATATATGAATAAAGATCCCTATTCCGGAATCGAACTTGTGCTGGATGATGAAGAAGGAATAGTGGCCATGGTAAGTGAAAGCAATCGATAAGTAAAGGGTGCCGCAAAGGCATCCTTTTTTTGTTTGTCCAGAAAAAACGAGATTGGTTGACTGATGGATTTCCCTTGCTGTTCATGTTTCTTTCAAGTGTCAGAAGGTCTAATAGGTTCACGTGCCATTTGTTGCAAAAAAAGGCTGGTGGAAGTACGATGGAAATATGTGAAAGCCAAAAGGAGGAGAGTTTGTGGCAAGTTATATAGAAGATATGACTTTCATAAAGGAACAGGCCCTAAAATTCGGCAATGATCATATGGAAGCGATACTTGTACCGTCATTGGGAAGCAATCTTCTTTCATTAAAGTTTAAGGATAAGGATATTGAGGTACTTCGGACCCCCGGTTGTTCAGGTGATTATAAAAAACTCCCGATATTATACGGGATGCCCATTTTATTTCCGCCGAACCGAATCGAAGATGGCCAATTTACTTATAAGGACATAACATACAAATTCCCAATCAATGAAAGGGAAAAATCGAATCACATTCACGGTTTTGTACATAACAGGCCATGGAATGTCATCAAAAGGGAGGTATCCGGGAATAGAATCGTCATCAAGACGGAATTTTCAAGCCGGGATTTTCCTCTTCTTAAAAAGAGCTTTCCGCAAGATATCATCGTCAATATGTCGTTTATTTTAATAGATGATACCTTGGAGTTACAATTGAAAATCCTTAATAACGGTCTTGAATCCTTTCCGTGGGGGGCAGGATATCACACGGTATTCAATTTTCCTTTTGGAGCAGATAGCCAACTCGCGAATTGCCGCATATCGCTGCCAGTTCACGAGCATTGGGAATTGAATGAACGGTCTTTGCCCACTGGGGAAATCCGCGAATCGGCCCTTAAAAAAGAAATCCAAGATGGACTTTGTCTGGAAGGAAGGCTGTTTGATGATATATTTGGCTATGACGAGGAAGGCAATCTGAAAAACGAATGCGTGCTTACCGATCAAGAGGCCGGCGTACAGGTCATCTATCAGGGCGACCAGCATTATAAGTTTTGGGTATTATTCAATCAGGAGGGGTTCGTGTGCCCTGAACCCTACACTTGGGTAACGAATGCACCCAATCTTTCTTTGCC
This sequence comes from Peribacillus folii, assembly GCF_030271255.1. Taxonomy (GTDB): domain Bacteria; phylum Bacillota; class Bacilli; order Bacillales; family DSM-1321; genus Peribacillus. The sequence goes on along the minus strand of NZ_JASJOM010000019.1, from coordinate 2,169 downwards.
GGCTGACTACACGGGGATGAGGGAGCTGGGATCAGGGGAAACGATTTTGTTGAAAACGAAACTGATTTTGAAGGAGATATAAAGAAACACCCTGGCAGCTGCCAGGGTGTTTCTTGTTTATGCTTTCTTTTTCATCCATAACGGATATAGCAGCAGTCCAAGGACATAAAGGGCGATGCCGAGTATGAATGTATGCATATCGGCTGTGCCTGTCTTGATGACCCAAATGGAGTATACTAATGCAAGGATGGTGATGACACCGTCGCGGACCCTTGATCCCTTCATGATGTCATACGTTTCCCCAGTCAAGACCAACTTCAATTGATATAGGACCGATGCAAGATAAGGAATCAGGTAGGCAAGTGTTGCGACGATCATGGAGAACTTATAAGCTTCCAAAATCGTACCCGAAATGGTGGAGAATAAGAAAATCTGTGTCATGACATTCGTTATTGTCATGGATCGTACCGGCGTGCCATTTTTGTTCGCTTTTCCGAAGTAGGCTGGGAAAAGATTGGATTTTGCTGCTTGGTATGGAACTTCAGATGCAACGACAATCCATCCGATGGTTGAGCCGAATAGCGAGATGACGGCAAGAGCGGCCATCAAATAGGTGCCGCTTGAGCCAACTACGGATTGCAATGCGTCAACGAGCGGCTTTTGTGAAACCTTCAGTTCCTCTTGTGAAATGGCACCCATCGTCAATAAAGTGATGCCGATATAAATGGAAACGGCGATCAGCAAACCGATGATTGTCGCTTTTTTTACATCCGTTTGAGATTTCGCGCGATTTGATAGCATGACGGCTGCTTCAATCCCAATGAAGGCCCATAATGCCGAAATCGCAGCAGCGTTAACTTGAGCTCCTAAAGAAATTGATGTACCAGCTTTATCATAAAATTCTCCGCCATTTCCGAGATTGGAAGAATCAAAGATGAATATCGTGATGATGATGAAGAACAAGAATCCAAGCACTTTCGTGACGGTAGCAATAAGATTCATTTTACCGGCGCTGTTAAAGCTTCTGACAAGGATTGCCTGAATTCCCCAAAGGACGATTGTACATACGGCAAACGTCAGTGCTTTACCAAGCTCGAGTTGAAACGAACCTGCTGTATAAATCACTTTCGTACTGTGCATCACTGGGAAAAACGTCGATAGGTATCCAGCAAATGAAATGATGACGGAAGCTGTCGCAGCCCAATTCGCCGCCCAATATCCCCAAGCCATGCTATAACCTGAAATCCTCCCTTTTGCAGGAGACTTGAACAATGATTGGGCATAGCTTTGAGGGCCTGCCTTCAATTCCGGTTTCCGGACAGCCAGGTTGCCAAAAACAAGCGCTATTAAAAATACCCCCAGTCCTGTAACGCCCCAAGCCAATGTCGCCCCTAACGGACTGGATACCTGTGCTAATTGGGCAGGTAGCATGAAGATCCCGCCGCCGACCATATTTCCAACTACGAAAGTGGTCAAAATCAGTAAACCCCATTTTTTATTAACCATTTATAATCGAACCTTTCTTGAATGCGAGATGTGTTTGTTGCGCCGACTACTTATACTAAAATAGTATATCGTAAATAGTTTAGTTTGGTAAAGTGGTAAATAAGTAAAATATAAAAGGCAGATTATTCAGAGTATTTTTTACTGCATGATTGACAAAAGGAAGAGATTGGATTATATTATTAAATACCAAGTTTGTTGGTAAGAATAATACGCTTTTGCTTTTCCCATGTGGTTTTTCCCTTTAATATTGCCGATTAGTCAACTAAAGGCACCCTTACATCTAATAAATTGGATGCTGGGTGCTTTTTTTATGTAAAGGCAAGCAAAGGGATCCCGAAATCCTTCGAAGGATTATTTTTGTTCATGGATAGCTGGCCGCATTCCTCAAAAAACAGGGGCCGATCTCTTTTGACATTAGCTATGACACGAAGCTTAATTACCAGTAAAGGGGAGATAATATGGAAAAGAAAGAAGAATCGAAAATCAGGCATATCATTTCAAGCTTGGAGGATCTGCAATATGGATCCGTGATCATAACGGTGCACGATGGGGAGATCACCCAGGTGGATACTACTGAGAAGAAGCGGTTCCCGCTAGGAAAGGGCCGGGCTGTGAAAGCTAGATGAATATTGGGGTTTTAAGGAAGCCTTCATGCGAAGGCTC
>NZ_JASJOM010000018.1 GCF_030271255.1 Peribacillus folii | reverse complement strand
CGTTGGCGCTTTGTTTTGTTCAGTTTTCAAAGAGCAATGTCTTTCGAAACAGCTTATTTATAATATCATTTTCATCACTTCAAGTCAACAACTTTTTAAAAACTTTTTAAAGTTTGTAATTCGTTTGCAACTCGTTCGTAACGACAGATATAAATATAACACCATTACGTTAACTGCGCAATACCTTTTGTTAAGTTTTTTCGAAATAATATTGATTTTCTTTTTACCCTGAAAACACAACCATTCAAATGACACGAAACTATAATTGAAAAACAAAAACCGAATTAGGTTTGCCGCAATCCACAGGCTACACCTTGTGGATCCCAACATCCCGAATTCGGTCTGTAATCATTGCTTCATCTAGTTAATTAGCGATGTCTCATTAATGGGAATAACAGAACGTCACGTATGGAAGGTGAATTGGTCAATAACATGACGAGACGGTCAACACCAATTCCCAATCCGCCGGTTGGCGGCATTCCGTATTCTAGTGCTTCCAAGAAATCCTCGTCCATTTCATGGGCTTCATCATTTCCTTGCTCGCGTTCTTTCAATTGAGCTTCAAAGCGTTGACGCTGATCAATAGGATCATTAAGTTCCGTGAATGCATTTGCATGCTCCCTGCCCACTATGAATAACTCAAATCGATCGGTAAAACGAGCATCCTCCGGATTTTTCTTTGCCAACGGGGAAATTTCCACCGGATGTCCGTAAATGAAAGTAGGCTGAATTAATTTATCCTCCACTTTCTGTTCAAAGAACTCGTTCACGATATGGCCGAACTCCATGGAGTCTTTTATTTCGATTCCATGATCTTTGGCAAGTTGCTGCGCTTCTTCTTTACTCATGTCAGCCCAGAAGTCCACACCCGTATATTCCTTTACGGCGTCGACCATGTGAAGTCGTTTCCATTCCGGTTTCAATTCGATTTCATATTCGCCATATTGGATGGTTGTCGTACCCAAAACCTCTTGAGCTATATGGGCAATCAAATTTTCCGTTAAGCTCATGATGTCCTTGTAATCGGCATAGGCTTCGTACAATTCAATCAGAGTGAATTCCGGATTATGCCTTGTCGAAACTCCTTCATTACGGAAAACCCGGCCAATTTCATAAACCTTTTCTAATCCTCCAACAATCAGGCGTTTCAGATGAAGCTCGATGGCAATCCTTAAATTCAAAGGCATATCCAAAGCGTTATGGTGAGTAAGGAAAGGACGTGCAGCAGCTCCGCCAGCAACGGAATGCAAAAGCGGCGTTTCCACTTCCAGGTATCCATGATCATCCAAATATCGTCTCATGGCTTGTACGATGCGGCTGCGCATGATCAACGTGTTCTTGCTTTCCTCATTCGTAATTAAATCAACATAGCGTTTCCGATAGCGCTCTTCCACATCCTTGAGGCCATGGAATTTGTCAGGCAACGGTCGAAGGGCTTTAGAAAGGAACACATAATCAATCGCTTTAATGGAAAGCTCTCCAACCTTCGTTTTGAAAATCACGCCAGTGACCCCAACGATATCGCCAAGATCGGTTTGGTTGAAGATCTGGTAAGAGTCTTCACCTATATTGTCTAAACGAACGTAGATTTGAATTTGGCCGCTAATATCCTGGATGTGGGCAAATCCCGCTTTCCCCTTTCCACGCTTGGTCATGACACGCCCTGCGATGGTAACCTCGATTTCTTTTTCCTCGAGCTCTTCTTTTTCCAATTCACCATAGGTGCGAACTAGCTCCTGGGCGCTATGTGTGCGCTCGAATCTGCTTCCGAAAGGATCTTGTCCATTATCAATCATTGCCTGCATTTTATCGCGTCTTACTTGCAATTGATCATTCAATTCTTCATGACTCACGAAAATCATCTCCATCTTTATTGATAAGTGCTTTATATAATTAATCAACATTTCTTTTGCATACGTATTTATTCTTACATAAAGTAGACGAATTCAACAGCTTTTTATCTTAAAAACTTCTTTATGTATATATAAAAACTGCCAGGTTCACTGGCAGTTTAAGCTATGCGTATTATAGGAAAACAAGAGGGCGAAGTCAATATCATACCATTTGGATGTTCATTTCCTTCGCTTCAATTTCATCGACCATCCCATAAAGGAGGCTCACGACATCTTCCCTTGTTTCACAATCGTTAATCCCTTTGCGAGCCTTGGCATTCCCTTTAACACCTTTTAGGTACCATGAAGCATGCTTGCGCATTTCACGAACGGCGACGTACTCATTTTTCAATGCAATCAGACGATCCATGTGAAGGACACATACATCCATCTTTTCCCGGACTGTAGGTTCATCCATCAATTGACCTGTTTCCAAATACTTCACTGTCCGGTAAATCATCCATGGGTTTCCTAAGGCTGCACGGCCGATCATGACACCGTCTACTCCGGTTTCCTGCAGCATGCGTTCAGCATCCTGCGGCGTTTCCACATCTCCATTCCCGATAAGGGGAATATTAATTGATTTCTTCACTTCACGAATGATGTCCCAGTTAGCTTTTCCTTCATACATTTGGACCCTGGTTCTCCCATGCATGGAGACCGCCTTACCACCAGCGCGTTCAACTGCTTGAGCATTTTCAATCGCAAATACATGTTCTTCATCCCAGCCAATACGCATTTTCACGGTTACTGGCTTGTCGACAGCATCAACAACAGCAGAAACCATCTCATAAATTTTATTCGGGTCGAGGAGCCATTTCGCCCCAGCGTCACACTTCGTGATTTTCGGGACAGGGCAGCCCATATTGATATCAATGATGTCGGCATTTGTATTCTTATCCACGAATTGAGCAGCTTCGACCAAGGATTTCTTTTCACCGCCAAAGATTTGCAAGCTTAACGGCTTCTCCCTTTCATCTATATAAAGCATATTCATCGTTTTGGCATTTTGAAGAACGATTCCCTTGTCACTGACCATCTCCGCACAAACCAGGCCAGCGCCGAACTCCTTGACTGTCAAGCGGAATGCCGAGTTACAGACTCCTGCCATCGGTGCCAGCACTACCGGATTCTTCATTTCTATATCACCTATTTTTAACACGTGTGACCTCCTATAACAATCGCTCATTTATCCTCAGGTGGTTGAAGCTCTTCGATGGAAACATGAAGAATGTCCGCCACTTCCATTAAAAATGCCTCTGAAGGGTTGCGATTCCCCCTTTCGACTTCACCAAGCAAGGATACGGAAACGCCTATTTCTTTCGCAAAACCTTCCTGTGTATAACCCTTTAACTTTCGAAAAGCGCGAATGCGCCTTCCCCATTTTTCACCTTCCATAATCGAACTCCTTCTTTATCCGGAATCTGTTCAAGCAAGTCACTCAAAGGTGTATGCATGTGCGGAAGCCTAATATCGGGGTCCACTTCCATTAAAGGCACGATAACAAACGCCCTCTCGTGCATACGAGGGTGCGGGACCGAAAGCATCTCTGTCTCAATATTTTCGTGATTATATAACAAAATGTCAAGGTCCAAAGTGCGGGGACCCCACCTGATCTCCCTTTTCCTTCCTAATTCTTGCTCGATCTGCATACAAGCACGAAGCAATTCGTGTGGTCGCAAGTCGGTTTCCACCTTAAGCACAGCATTTAAAAAACAGTCCTGTTCAGCATAACCTACCGGATCGGTTTCATAAAAGGAAGAGCATGCAGCCAACGTGACACGAGGATTTTCAGTCAATAATTGGAAAGCCCTCCGGAAAGTATTGAGACGATCACCCAAGTTCGAACCTATTGAAAGGTAAGCAATATTCACCACAATCAGCGTCCTCTCACAATCTCTATGGCTACCGAGTCATAGTGTCCCGCTATAGGGGGATCGGGTTTATATACTTTGACCGTGCAGCTCTCAATAGAAGGATATACACCAAGCAGTTCAGAAGCGATCTTCTCAGCAACCGCCTCCACCAATTTAAAAGGCTTCCCCTCAACTATACCTTTACACAATTCATATAACTCGCCGTAGTTAATCGAGTCTTTTAAATCGTCACTTTTCCCAGCCTTGGCTAAATCGGTCTCGACGATAAGGTCGACTTTAAACCGCTGACCAAGCTTCGTTTCTTCGGAAAATACACCATGATATCCATAAAACTCCATTTTATTCACGAAAATCTTATCCATCTCATTCACCTTTTCCTAAAAGTGCATCCATCATTTTTGCAGTTCGCGCCATTTCCTTTACGTCATGCACCCGAACCATATGGCAGCCCTGTTGAATTCCATGGCAGATTGTAGCGGCGGTACCCTCCAACCGCTCACCTGGAGGTAAATCGAGAACATGCCCGATCATGGACTTTCTCGATGTTGCAAGCAGTACAGGGTAGCCTAGTGCCACAAGCTTATCAAGATTCCTCATCATTTCCAAATTAAACTTCAAATCTTTTGCAAAGCCAATGCCCGGATCAAGGATGATATTCTCTTCCTTGACGCCAGCACGCTTAACGAGCAGGACGCTTTCGTATAGGTCCTGGAAAACATCCCGGATGAAATGACCATACTCCATATTATCCCTATTATGCATCAAAATAATCGGCACACCAAACTCCGCCGCAACCTTAGCCATCGAGGAATCGGCTTTGCCCCCCCAAATGTCATTCAATATATGAGCTCCTGCCTTAACGGCTTCCTTGGCTACCTTTGATTTATACGTATCGATCGATATCGGAATTTCGATATTCCGGGAAATCGCCTCAATGATTGGTGCTACCCTTTCTATCTCCTCCTCATCCGTTATCCTCTCATAGTTTGGACGGGTGGACTCTCCACCTATGTCAAGAATATCCGCACCATCGTTCACCATCCGTTCCGCATGCTTCAAAGCGGCATCCACCCGATTATATTTCCCGCCATCCGAGAACGAGTCAGGCGTTACATTCAAAATCCCCATAATTAAGGTTTTCTTGCTGTAATCCAATTCAAATGAACCGCATATAAGTTTTGACGCTCCTGCTATTGACATCCAATGTTCTCCTTCGCCTAAAGAAATCTATATTAAGAGTTTACCCATTTACACACGCATAGCGCAAGCCATCAAAGTAGATTGGCGGTGCGTAAGGCTTTTCTACAAAAAGAAGAGCAAAGCCCCCGGGGACTTTGCTTCTCAGCTAACGTACGTATTACTCAAAGTTATATAGCGGTGTGCTTAAGTACCTTTCACCATTACTTGGAATGATAGCCAGGACCTTTTTGCCTTTCCCCAATCTTTCAGCCACTTTAATCGCTGCCGCAATGGCCCCTCCGGAAGAAATCCCACCAAGGATTCCCTCCTCTTTAGCTGCACGGCGGGCGTAATCGAATGATTCCTCGGTATTGACCTGAATGATTTCATCATAAAGGTCTGTATTGAGAATACTCGGGACAAAACCGGCGCCAATTCCTTGAATTTTATGCGGCCCCGGGTTTCCTCCGGATAATACTGGGGAATCTGCTGGCTCGACTGCATAAATCTTGATCTCAGGATATTTCTCGCGAAGCACTTCCCCTGCACCAGTGATCGTCCCTCCCGTACCGATACCGGCCACAAAAGCATCCAGGCCTTCATCACCAAAGGCTTCGACGATTTCAGGACCTGTAGTGTTACGATGAACCTCAGGATTGGCCACATTCTCGAATTGCTGCGGAATGAAATAGCCTTTTTCCTTAGACAGCTCCGTTGCCTTGGCAATGGCACCCTTCATTCCTTCAGGTCCAGGAGTCAGAACTAACTCCGCTCCATAAGCACGAAGTAAATTACGGCGTTCGAGGCTCATGGTTTCCGGCATAACGAGAATTGATTTATACCCCTTGGCTGCGGCTACCATCGCAAGGCCGATCCCCGTGTTTCCGCTAGTAGGTTCAATGATCGTATCACCCGGCTTAAGGGTACCGTTTTTCTCCGCCGCTTCGATCATCGCAAGGGCGATGCGGTCTTTTACACTGCTGCCTGGGTTAAAGTACTCAAGTTTCAGATAAATATCTGCACTGTTTTCAGGTTGAAGCTTGTTCAGCTTCACGATAGGTGTTTGCCCAATCAAATCGATTACAGAATTAGCTATACGTGCCATTTTCTCCACTCCTCATCATTTCAATACCGAGTATTTTTGTTGGTTTTATTATTTAAAGTTACCAGTTTCATTAGTTCATTGTCAATGATTATCTATTATATTCTAAATTTTCTTACATATCGACCGAACTACTTTTGTTCCTTTAATCCGTAAAACCATTCCACATCGAATTCATCCCAGAAAGTCTTCCCGGATACCGGTGCCTGAATCTGTTCAAGAGCTATTTGGCGATGTATCTTGTCTTTGACTTCTTCGTAATCATATTGTTTGCCCTTAATTTTTTCATGCAGATAGAGGACTGCCCAGCCATCTTCCGTCTTGACCGCCTCACTCCACTCATTCACCTTTAATTTTTTTGCAGCTTCAATATATTCCTTGGGAACCTGCTCGTTATCCTGTGATATATACCCCATGTCCCCTCCCTGATTGGCCGTGAATTCATCAAGGGATTTTTCCATCGCCAATACCTCAAACGAGACGCCTTTCGCCAACTCACGCCTGATCCTGTCCGCCTGTTTTTTCGTGGACGTGGTAATATGGGATATATGATAGGTAGTGGGGATGCGATAGATATCCTTGTTATCATCATAGTATTTCTCCATGACAGTTCCCGAGACAGAGACATCCTTGGTGAGGAGCTTCTCGAGCAGAAGGCTTGACTGAACCTCCTGCCTCAATTGATCGGTGCTTTTATTAAGGGTCTGACCCGCAGCTCCATACATCGTCTTCATCATTTTAAGTTCCCGGTCAACCTCTTTATCCGAAATTTTCACTTTGTATTTTTCTGCTGCCTGCTTCACTACCTCTTTATCCACCATTTCCTCCAATACATCTTCTCCATATCTCGTTTCAAGTTCATTAATCCATGCTTCCCGGGAAATATTCTTGGATCCAACCTTGGCGGCCGTCTCCCCTCCTATGACGGATTTAGAGATGATCATTGGTTTTATGACAAAGAAAATGATAGTCAAAAGGTTTAACACGGCAAGACCGGCAATAATCGCCCGAAGCTTTTGTTTAGGCAAGACCTTTTCCTCCGTCAATTATTTTTCTGTTTCTGCTTCCAGTTCCTCGAGATCTTCTTTCGAGAATTGGTAGGTTTCATTACAAAAATGGCACTGCGCCTCAGCTTTTCCTTCTGTCTCGATGATATCCCGAATTTCATCTTTCCCAAGACTGATCAATGCATTCGCAATTCTCTCCCTTGAGCATTGACAGGAAAATTGGACATCCATCTTTTCTAATATGTTCACATTGCCCTCACCTAAGATTTCCGTTAAGATTTCTTCTGGCGTCAAGCCTCTTTGTATCATTTTGGAAACAGGGTCGATTGTGCTTAAGCGACTCTCGATTTTGGAGATCGTTTCATCGGATGTGCCAGGCAGCAATTGAATGATGAATCCACCCGCGGCAAGAATCGAATTATCCGGATTTACCAGAACGCCAACGCCAACAGACGACGGCACCTGTTCGGAAGTGGCGAAGTAATACGTGAAATCCTCGCCTAATTCTCCTGAAACAAGCGGTACTTGCCCTGAGAAGTGATCACGCAGGCCTATATCCTTGACGACGGTCAGCAGACCCTCGGTTCCCACCGCTTTCCTGACATCAAGCTTTCCGTGTTCATTCAAATCAAAATGAGTTTGCGGATGCGTGACATATCCACGAACTTCTCCCTTTGCATTGCTATCGACCAGGATCGATCCAATCGGACCGCCACCTTCAATTTTGATCGTCAGCTTTTCCTCACCTTTCAACATGCCGCCCATCATCACGCCCGCCGTCATTGCACGGCCGAGTGCTGCCGAGGCAGTAGGCCATGTATAATGACGTCTTTGCGCCTCTCCTACGGTATCAGTTGTTGAAACGGCATACGCCCGAACTTGTCCCTCATAGCCTAACGCCTTGACTAGATAATCCTTCATATTTATTGCTCCTTCCATGTTGTCTGTACATACTCTTTATTTCTTCACCTGTTCACGATTACGTTTATAGATCAGCTGCAAGCCCTTCAAGGTCAAAAATGGTTCAACGACATCAATCACAGTGGACTCATTGGCAATCAAAGCCGCCAATCCACCTGTTGCGATAACGGTTGGCTCCAGATTACTTTGCTCCTTTATCCGGTTGACGATTCCTTCCACCTGTCCAACGTATCCATATAATATCCCAGCCTGCATGGCCGATACCGTATTCTTCCCAATGATGCCTTCCGGCCGGCTGATTTCTATCCTAGGAAGTTTGGCAGCTTTAGAATAAAGCGCTTCTGTAGATATGTTGATACCAGGGGCAATGGCGCCGCCCATGTATTGTTTATCTTCGTTTATATAGCAATAGGTCGTTGCCGTGCCAAAATCCACGATAATGAGAGGGCTTCCATACTCCTGAATGCCTGCAACGGCATTAACGATTCGGTCCGCACCCACTTCACGGGGATTTTCATATTTAATATTCAATCCAGTTTTAATTCCTGGTCCCACTATCAGCGGTTTAATGTCAAAGTACTTCTTGCACATACGTTCCAGCGCAAACATGATTGGCGGAACTACCGAAGAGATTATGATTCCATCGAATTGATCAAACGAAAGACCTTCATGTTGCAGCAAAGACTTTATGACCATTCCATATTCATCTTCCGTCTTATGGCGGCTAGTCTCGATTCGCCAATGATATTTTAAAATATCTTCATCGTATACGCCTAATACTATATTCGTATTTCCAACATCCAATACAAAAATCATCGTTTCATCACTCCGGTAAATTATTCTCCAACATCATACCACACTGTTTTTTCAATCGCTAATAGTCACACTTTTCCAAAGCCAATAAAAGCCCAGTCCCGTTAAAGGGTTAAGAAAAGGGTATTTCCGAGGCGGAAATACCCTTTTCTATTAGTCGGATTAAGACTTTTTATTGTCATCTTCGTTAGGGAAGGAAAGCGGCTTATCTTGAGGAGCCCCTTCATTGATTGGAGGTGTATTAAGCCCTTCCTCCGTTATTTCAAGGTCTTCGGGTCCCCTTTTATCCAATGGATCCAAAAGGGCCTCTTTTTCTTCCTTTTTCGTATTGATGTTCACTTTAACATTCTCATCATTAGATAAATTGCCATTCAGAGCGGTATAATCGCGATCTGGCAATTTACCGTTGTGGAATAGACTTCTGATTTGCTCTGCATCAAGTGTTTCCACTTCAAGCAAGGTTCTGGCAATCAAATCAAGTTTCTCACGATTTTCAGTAAGGATCTTCTTACATCTTTCGTATGCTTCCTTGATGATGCGTTGGATTTCAAGATCGATTTCATAGGCAATCGCATCTGAATAATTCTGATCATTATTGAAATCGCGGCCTAGGAAGACCTGACCTTGGGAATTGCCGAACTGAAGCGGTCCAAGTTTGCTCATGCCATATTCCATGACCATGCTGCGAGCTATGCCCGTTGCACGCTGGAAATCATTATGCGCCCCGGTGCTCACTTCTCCGAATGTAACTTCCTCGGAAACACGTCCACCCAATAGTCCGACGATTTTATCTTTCAATTCTGGCTCAGTCATGAAGAAACGATCTTCTTTCGGAAGCATCACTGCATATCCTCCAGCTTGACCACGCGGAACAATCGTAACCTTATGGACGACTTCGGCATCATCAAGGACCAGACCGATGATTGTATGGCCGGCTTCATGCCATGCAACAATATTGCGTTCCTTCTTGGAAATGACACGGTTTTTCTTGGCAGGTCCGGCAATGACGCGATCCGAAGCTTCATCCAGGTCGGACATGTCAATCTTCTTCTTGTCCTGACGGGCAGCCACAAGTGCCGCTTCATTAAGCAAGTTTTCAAGATCGGCCCCGGAAAATCCTGGTGTGCGCTGGGCGATCGCCTTCAAATCGACGGTTTCAGCCAACGGTTTATTGCGGGCATGCACTTTCAGCACTTCTTCACGGCCCTTGACATCCGGGCGGCCAACCGTAATTTGACGGTCAAAACGACCTGGACGCAACAATGCCGGATCCAATACATCGGCACGGTTAGTCGCAGCTATGATGATGATGCCTTCATTGCCGCCGAATCCATCCATTTCAACGAGCAATTGATTCAATGTTTGTTCACGTTCGTCATGACCGCCGCCAAGGCCGGCCCCACGCTGACGTCCGACTGCATCAATTTCATCGATGAAGATGATGCATGGTGCATTTTTCTTGGCATTCTCGAATAAATCCCGAACACGGGATGCACCGACACCGACGAACATCTCAACGAAATCGGAACCGCTGATCGAGAAGAAAGGAGTTCCTGCTTCACCGGCCACAGCCCGTGCAAGTAAAGTTTTACCTGTACCAGGAGGCCCGACCAAGAGCACCCCTTTAGGAATCCGCGCTCCAAGCTCCGCGAATTTGCGAGGGTCTTTCAAGAATTCGACGACCTCGACAAGTTCCTGCTTTTCTTCATCCGCTCCGGCAACATCATTGAAGCGAACTTTTTTCTTATCATCATTATACAATTTCGCCTTACTTTTCCCGAAATTCATGACGCGGCCGCCGCCGCCCCCTTGAGCTTGGTTAAGTAAAAAGAAGAAGAGGATAAAAATGATTACAAATGGAATGATGGAGGTGAAAAATGTCACCCAGCCACTTGTCTTTTCTGGAGGCTCGACAGTGATGATGTCTTTACCCAGCTTGTTTACAGCATCATTGATCCTGCTTTGCGCATATTCACTGAATGGCACGTACGTCACGAAGTTCTTGTTATCTTCATAACCTTTGAGCTTCCCGGTGATTTCAAAGACACTGCTTTCTGGCTGCATCGTAAGTGATGTAACGTCACCACTCTCCAAATGCTTATAGAATTCATCTTGGGTCATTTTTACGTTTGGTTCATTGTTATTATTAAAGATGCTTACAATCCCAATGATGACCAAAAAGATCAGTAAATAAAATATCGTATTACGGAAGATCCGATTCATCCCTTACCTCCTCCCACGGGTAAACAAACTATAGTAAATACTATCATACAAAATTAAAGAATTACAATAATTTAACACCGCTGTTTTAATCTGGTCTTCTCTTTCAAACGGGTACGATCAATTTGAGTAAATTTCAGGCTTCAATATGCCAATATACGGGAGATTGCGATATTTTTCGGCAAAATCCAGACCGTATCCGACAACGAATGCATCAGGAACGATAAATCCGGCATAATCAGGAGTGATATCCGCTTTCCGGCCTGACGGTTTATCCAACAAGGTGACGATTTTTATTGATTTCGCTTTTCTGTAACGGAACAATTCCGCAAGATAGCTAAGTGTTAAACCGCTGTCGATGATATCTTCGATGATTAAAATGTCACGGCCCTCCACTGATGTATCAAGGTCCTTGATGATCTTCACTTCTCCTGAAGATACCGTTGAGTTGCCATAGCTCGAAACATCCATGAAGTCCATTTCAAGATGTGTATCCACACGCTTCAGCAGGTCTGACATAAACGGCATCGCGCCTTTCAGCACTCCGATGGCCAACGGGAACTTGCCTTGATAATCAGCTTCTAGCTGTGCACCCAGTTCCTTGATTTTCGATTGAAGTTCTTCCTCTGTGATTAACACTTTTTCAATGTCGTTTTGCATGGTCATTGTAATTGATTGCCCCCCATGAAGAATTAAGCTTTTTTATATTCTAAGTAGATTAAAGATGTTTCATCAGAAAACATATCCGGCTCAACATCCGATTTCTTTAAACCGGGAAGCCAAATGGCCATCCCCGCCTGATCGATGATGACCGGCCACACATTTCTTTCCTGCATCGGGATTTTTTCATTAATGAAAATATCCTTCAACTTTTTAGTGCCGCCCAATCCCTTGACTGCCATCCGTTCGCCTTCCTTCCTTGTTCGGACGGTAAGCGGAAGCTGTACAGCGGCTTCGGGAATTATAAAAGAATGGTTACCCCTATTTGCCGGAATTTCCTCTTTTATATAGTGCGCTTTAATCTTATATCCATTCGGAAGAATAGTCTCACCGGGAATTTGTAATTTAAGGGAATATTTTTGGCTTTTTGGACGAAAAAATCGAAAGGTGCAAGTTTGATATGATTTTTCCGCAATCAAGCCCTCCGGAAGATGCAATTCTGCAGATGGTTGAGGATTAAAAAACAAAACTAAAAGTTGGTCAATATGTAATGCCGAAAGCGATGAAGGTCTCTCCAAATAAAGATAATTTAATATTAGTTGAATCGCCCTTCTTTGTAAAGGTTTAGGCATCGCGAGGACCTCATCAATCTTAATAACCGCTTGATCTTCTTCCTGCTCGATCCAAACCCCGGACATTTTACTTGAAACCAGGTCCTGCAAAAATGCCTCATCTTCATAAAGCTCTTCACTGAAGCGCTGAAAGTGCTCATGGACCTTTTTGTTTTCCTGCTTTAAAAATGGAAGGACTTCGTGCCTGAAGCGATTCCTTACATAAGCATCCTGGTCGTTGCTCGGGTCGAATCTCGGTTCGATTCGATGGTGGTCGGCATATTCCACGATTTCCGACTTCGTGACCTCGAGTAATGGCCTGATCAGCAGCCCGGTATGAAAGCGCCTCTTTATCGGGATGCCAGCCCGCGCCTTACCCGTAGCTCCCCTCGTTAACCGCATAAGCATCGTTTCGATTTGATCATCTCCATGATGCCCCAGGACAAGCGTGTCGGCCTGGTGCTTTTCCATCACTTCCTCATAGAAAGCAAAGCGCAGCTTTCTTGACGTAATTTGGGAGCTTTCCCCTGTATCCTTCATCCTGGCAGGAACATCAATCCTTTTACCTTCAAAGGCGATGCCCCATCGAGCACAAATTCTCTCGACATATCGATAATCTTCATAAGATTCTTCACCACGGAACATATGGTCGACACTTGCAACGAGCATCTCATAGTGAAAAAGCGGTTGAATTTCCTTCAGGATATGAAGGAGCACCATTGAGTCCGGACCCCCGGATACGCCTATGAGCAATTTCGTTTTTTCATGGATCAATTCATGTCTATGAATGGTGCTGAGAACTTTTTCTTTTAACATACAATCTTCCTTCTTTTATGGACAGGTAATAGTTACTACGGTTCAAAACAGGAAATGGTGTCAACTATTTCATGTTATTCGTGTAATAACTATATCATAACAACTGTTCGTATATGTAAAGAACATAGAGCATCGATATGATCGCAACGAGCAAACAAGTTTCGAAAAGTCCTCCCCGTTTCTTATTGGAATGGTTTTGGGACCTTCTTGCCTGCCTTGTCGCAGGCTGCTTTGCAGCTGCCTGGACCGTCCCCGTTTTCTTCTGTTGGCCTTGCTTACTTAGCACAGCAACTAAATCCTCCCTCATCTGAAGCGCTGATCCGTATTTTCCGTGAAGCGCTTTTTCCAGCATCATTTTATAGGGGAGCAGTTCCTTCTTCTGCTTTATCAAGTCCTTTAGCTGACTATACCCCTCACCTTTCTTATGGAAACGTCCAGGGTAGGCTGAATTGATGATGATCATCGCCACAGCGAACAGGTCATATTGCGGATCTGCCTTTCTCGACCCAAGCCCCCAGTACCCTCTATCAAAGAACTCGGTGAATTCCTTGACCGATCGCCCTATCAGGGTCGTTCCCCCTACATCAACGCAGCGCACCTTATAGGCGGGGGAAGTCACGATCAAATTTTCGGGCTTTAAATCGCCAAACACCCAGCCATTGGCATGCAAGGCCGATAAACTCGTTAAAAGCTGGAGCATCAGCACGCCGATCCACGACGCTCCCTTCTTTTCGATGAAACGCAAAAAATCGTGCCCATGGATATATTCCATGACATAAAAGGGGAACTGCTTTCCAGATTTGATGAAATCATCCGCCTCCAAAAAGGAAGGTCCAAGGGTAGACCCCTGGACCTTTGAAAAGGATTTTAGGATATTCATCTCGGATATAATGGACGTCCCATTATCACTGAGTTTAAGAGCATACTGACGATTCCTGTTTTCTGCCAAATAAACAATGCCGTTGGCGCCAAACCCTAATTCCTTGATGATTTTGTACTGGTTTTTATTCCATTTTCCAATGATCGAGCTGCCAGGCTGGAGTTTACATTGATTCCTCAAAGTATTGTTCATCATCATGTGATAACAATCCCCTCAATGAACGTTTTTTATTGAAATAAGTCAATGCTTCGCGAATGGCCGGACCTGTCGGAGTGAGTCCACCTGTGCTTAGCTTAGGAAAAGTTGCCGTCAGGGCTTCAAGGTTTGGGGTCCAATCCAGTAGCTTTTCCACATCCTTTCTTTTCCCAGGAAATACGAATACGGAAAAACGGCTGTCACCCATTCTAGCGTTCATGCTAAGGGAAAGGTCTAATAAGGAATCTTTTACTGTTGGAAGCTTATGCTTCATGCTTGCACTTGTATCTACAAGAATCAATACCTCAAGCTTGCTTGTTTCACCAAGCTCGTCGACCACCTCCATCACTTCGCCTCGTTTTTCCGGGGGGAGATCCTCTATCGTGCTTGAATCTCCCAATATTTGTTGAAGTTCACGATTGATAACTCCCTGTATGGTTTGGGTCATTGCCTTTTGGGTCACCATTTGCACGGTTTGGGACAACTGCTGGGCATAGACGATTTGGCTTACACCGCCTCCCGATCCGGCAATCTTCTCTATTTCCTTCAGTCCCTTTTCATCTATCACATCATTTTCCATGACCCCTATGACATTGATGGTTATGCCTTGCTCCCTTGCCAGTTCAGCCATGGCAGATGGCTCCTCACCATGATTCGAACATCCGTCGGTAATAAGCAAAATCTGTCTTAATGTTCCTGCTTTCATGTTTTGCTCTCCCTTCTTTTTAACTTGTTACCATAATTGACTAAAAAGGGGGAATTTATACGCAAGGAACACACGCACGCAGGTCACAGTAATTAGAGTCACGGTAATTTCCTTTAGCATTCGATCTTCTTACCTATTATCCGTCCACCGTTCGATCACCACATTCCCTAATTCGAATTGGATTTATATAAATGCCCTACTGAGCCTTTTTGTTTTTTGGGGAAACGGGGATTGAAGCCCATTTCGGCGTATTGTGTTTTATTCTCGATGTTACCACCGTCATGTCATCATCTATGACCCCTTTCGTCCGTATGACTTCTTCCAATATTAAATCAGAAATTTCCTGCGGATCGTCCGTCTCCATTTCTTTGATTTTTCTTTTAAGCCAGAACTCGATATTTTCAACATGTGATGGCCCATCGAACACTCCATCGCTCATCATGATCAGTATATCTCCCGCCTTCAGCTCCTCCGATACAACATCAACATCAAAATCCTGGATGATTCCCATCGGAAGGTTACTCGATTCAATTTTTATGATTCTATCCCCCCTTTTTATGAAGCTCGGTATCGAACAGATTTTCAAAAACTTAGCCTTTGCGTCCTGAAGGTCGATCATTGCTAAATCAAGCGTTGAAAAAATTTCATCGGTAGTGCGTAGTGATAAAACGGAGTTTACGGATTTAATGGCTATTTTTTCTTCTATTCCCGATTGTAAGAATTTTTGCAGCAGCTTCAGCGTTTCCGTGCTTTCAAAATGGGCCCTTTCCCCATTTCCCATGCCATCACTGATGGCTATGGCAAATTTACCGCAGCCAATTTCCATGGTCGTATAACTATCTCCCGAAACAAGCCCTCCCCCCTTGGCAGCATGAGCCACACCCGTTTCGACCGTGAATTTTTTTGCTGACCTAAATATCACCTCACATTGCCCGTTTGGATATGTTGCGCATTCTTCTGAATGAACGACTATCGTTTCGCCGAGAATGTCGGAAAGCATGGGCGCTATGAGTTTTTCACATTCCCCCCTGCCCTGGCAGTATGGGACACTCATCTCTATGTCCACATTCCCTTGCTCCAGACTGTATATTTCAACGTAACCGATATGCAGGCCAAATTCCTGGATGGCCTCCATAATCGATTCCTCATGTAAATGATGGTTTTTCCTTTCCCTTTGAATTTCTTTGGCGAAATCATCCATCACGGCAGAAACGCCGCGCAGCTGATCCGCCACTAGTTTCCTGCTTTCCTTCACCTGCCTTTTCAGCTTTTGGTTTGCCTCGAAGTAGGTGAGCTCCTGGGCTATCGCACCAATGACTTGAGGCCCGCGAGTACAATATTTCCCCCATTCCTTCGCAGTTTTTTGGGGGAGCTGTCCATTATTTTCACTTAATTGAAGCATGATTTCCTGCATCCCGTCATAGGTTGTATTAAAGTTTTTGGCCCAGCATTGTTCCTTCTTAAAGCAGAGCTGGCATGTCTTTTCCGTTACATTGCTTAAAAAGTAATCGAATTCTTTTTCATCCTCCTCCATTCTCCCTCTCTCATCCACCTGGGAAAAGCTATTCGAGAGCGCCTCGAATACATGAGAGAATTGTTCCACCCTTTGAGCGGTAACATCCCTCACCTTGCGGGCATACTGCTGCTGTTCATCTGAATTTTCAACAGTTCCCGGTATATGTTTCGCTATTTTGTTGATGATCGAAGATGGCGTCAATATAAATAACGCCACGGCAATAAGTGATTCATAGAGTGTAACCATTATATTGTTGGTGCCCTCGCCATAAAGACCTATCAGTAATGTAGCGATCAAGAGGCCGCAAGCGACCCCTATTTTCCTTCCCTCCTTAAGAAGTCCCCCGAGCAGGCCCGAAAAGGCAAGCAGGCTCATTTGATAAAGACTGGCTACACTTGCAAGGGAAAAGATCAATCCGGTTACTACACCAACAGTGGAGCCTATGGCGGCCCCTCCCGCCAGCCCGAATAGGAGAACCAAGTATCGCGAGAATATATGGTCGAGTGAGAGATCGTATATCATCCAGCCGATCGTTCCGGTCATCACCGAAGCAAGCAAGATGATGATACTGACGATTTCCTCCGTTTTCAATGATTGGGATTTTGTCCGGATCGTCAGCAGCGGGATGGACTGTATGAAGATCAAGGTCAATATCATGGCCAGTCCCGCCTCCACCCCGATCATCATCAGGTCGTACAGCTGAATCGTTCGGAATACCAGATATTGCTCGGCCAGGTTGACCAGGAATAGTGAAGCGAATACGTACATCGACATCGTCTTGAATTGACCTTCGACGGCGGGCTTCTTGATCTTATGAAAAAGCAGGAGCAGGAACGCCGATGCGAATATGACTAAACTGTTGGAATAGTGTACGGTAAGCCCCCCTGCAATCAATCCGAGCAGAGCCAGCGGAGCCCTGTCACGTCTCATAAGGAATACCGCTGCGAAAAATGGGAGTCCAAATGGTGCCAGCTGCGAAAGGATCAATGCTCGTCCTAATAAAAAACCGATAATAGCTAAAGATATGCCTTTCTTTATGAATAGATCCTCCGATTTCATTTGCAGCTGCTGGATCCAATTGATGGCCCCTGCCTTCGCTTCTTTCAATTGAACATCTCCAAGTGGTTCCATCATTGGTCTTTCTACTTTTTCCATTTCAACACCCCATTCGTATTAGTGATTTTTATTATAAAGAGGGCATTGTCATTTTTTTGTCAGAATTTTAAAAGCGGATAAGAAAAACGTTCGACGAAATTCTTCTTGAACAAGCATTTGTATACAGGTTTTTGGCCCGTTTTTACCCATACAGAAACGCGCGTTCCTTTTTTTATTGAAGAAAAGCAAAGTTTTTAGGTTATTTTTGCGGAAAATAACGGGAATAAAACTTCAAGAACAGGATAGGCACAAACTTTATTTTTTTTGTTGACATTCTTTCTTCACGAATGTAAGATATATCTTGTGCTTCAGTAGCACTTACCATTATGGCGGCGTAGCTCAGCTGGCTAGAGCGTACGGTTCATACCCGTGAGGTCGGGGGTTCGATCCCCTCTGCCGCTATCCTTATTTTTTTTCGTGGCCCGTTGGTCAAGCGGTTAAGACACCGCCCTTTCACGGCGGTAACACGGGTTCGAATCCCGTACGGGTCATCCTAAAACCAAGAAAAGCGCCCCTGCACACAATTGTACAGGGGCGCTTTTCTTGGCATTTGTGCTTCTATATTAAAAGAAGACAAGCAAACTGCCTGCCTTTATCTACACTATGAAAGTATTCACAGGAAAAGTTGCTAAACTATTATTTTCAGCAGCAGTTTTATCCGCGTCTTCCTCCTCGACCTCCCCGTTTCGTTTCGGTGCTACGTTTGAGGGTCGTTAAGCGGTCTTCGCTATCTTTTAAGAATTTTGCCATCTTTTGCTCAAAGTTTTCCTTGGGCTGAAAACTATTACCTTTTGAGCGGAAGTCTTTGGAACGGCTGTCATTCCCTCTTCCTTGGCGCGGACGTGGCGTGTAAGCAGGTTTTTGCTCACCTTCAGGACGGTCTATCGCTTTTTTTATGGACAAGCCAATCTTGCCATCTTTTTCTACATTGATGACTTTCACCTCAACTGTGTCGCCCACTTTTAAATGGTCATTGATATCCTTGACATAATTATCAGCCACTTCACTGATATGGACGAGACCAGTCGAACCTTGAGGGAGCTCTACAAATGCACCAAAATTAGTTATGCCTGTTACTTTACCTTGTAACTTGCTGCCTACTTCGATTGACATAAAAAAAATGTTCCTCCTTAGAAATGTTAAAAAATCTCTTCTTTCTATATTATAACGAAAGTAAAAAAACAGTGTCAATATTAGTCACTATCTTCCTTTCCTTTTGGAAGGTTAAAAATGATCTCACCTTTGTCCGATAAGAAATAATCGCGTCTGGCTATTTTCGCAATATAATCATCGTCATTAAGCTTTACGATTTCTTCCTTAAGAACGGTTTCATCCTTTTCCAATTTTGCCAGCTTTACTTGCATTTCCTTCTTCTGTTGAACTTTCTCATCAAGTGCAGCATTTTGCGTAATGAGGGTAGTAACAGCCAAAATTAAAAAGAGAGCCGCAAAGACTGAATAAAGAGTCAGTCTACGCATCAGACCGCGCCTCTTTTTCACAACGGTTTGTACTTTTTTCTCTTGTTGGGCGACGTAGGCATTTTCGATTTTTGCCACTTTCCTTTTACGAAGGCTACTCATATTTTATCACTCCTCTCATCATTTCTTTTTATTTCTCCATCGGCTTAGCGTTCTACCTATAGAGTTCTTTATTTTCAATAAAATCCCTTTTCCTTTATTATAAAACTTCCCGACGTTTTTCGTAACAAAAACCGGCAATAAATTCCATATATAGGTCAAAATCCATTTTATCGGCTTCCAAAAAACATTTAAAATGAAGAGAACGATTTTCCCTGCCCATCTCAATAATGCCAAGGCGAATTTGCCTAGTCCCACGATAATGGCCAGTATGGATACTATTACCCATTTTATCGGAAGAAATATCAGCATGTGAACAGAATTGGTGATAAAACTTGCCAGCCTTATCACCAGGTGTATCAAAAACTCCAACAACCGCTGATAGAACCCTTTGAACAACGCTTGATACGCAGCGAAACCGCAAAATAAGGCCAAAAATAAATAGAAGCGAAACTCTCCTTCATTCACTAAAAATAAAACATAAAAGATAAGCAGTCCTTGAATGATCCAGAAAAGGAAATCATGGATGAACACGATCCATCGTTTCCTTTCTGAACGTTTGAGAAACCGGCTATACGTATCCAGGGCAGCTCCAAAACCACTGCCCATGCCAATCATCGCTAGCAACGTATAAAATTGGGTCGTTAAGGTCATTTGAATAATTTGCCAAAGAAGCCTTTAGCCTTCTCCCCTGATTGCTCATCCAGATAAACAAGGTCGAAAATCTTCCCTTTGATGGAGACGATACCTTTATCAACATCCAAATTTTTCATTTGCAGGTTTTGCCCCCGTATCGAGAGGAACCCCATTGATGTTTCGAGCAGGAATTCTTCATTATCAAAGCTTTCCACTTGCTTGACACCGGTAATCTCCAGTAAACGGCGACCTTTCATCGTTACATCATGCTCTTGGATCGTTCCCTTTGTGTAACCAGCATTCGGATCAATATATTGGCTCATTTTTTCATCCCTCACAGTACCACTGATTTTGTACAAGTGTATGTGTGTAAGAAGGAAAATAGAACACAGCTTGTCCTTACTCCTCTGCCAGCTTTTCTTCCTTAACGATCGTATACATGTCCGCTGCCGCTTCTTTTTTCGTCGTTTCCTGGATTTTTTCGACTCGTACCGTCACCAGCTTTTGACCGAAACGAACAGTCAATTCGTCGCCATCCTTCACATTCGAGCTCGCTTTTGCCTGTTGCCCGTTAATCGTGATCCTTCCTTTGTCCGCAACTTCCTTCGCAAGTGTACGGCGCTTGATCAGTCTTGATACTTTCAGGAATTTATCCAATCTCATTGACATCCCTATTTCCCCCTTGATTAAAGTCCTTTGGCCTTTGCCTCATCCCAGTATGAATCAAGCTCTTCCAAAGTATGTTCCTCAAACTTTTTGCCAGCCTTCAGGATCGATTGTTCGATATATGTAAAACGCTGGTGAAATTTCCGATTCGCTTTGTAGACTGCTTCTTCCGCTTGTATGTCATAATAACGTGAAATGTTGACAAGCGCAAAAAAGAGGTCGCCCAGCTCTGATGTAATCCTTTCAACATCGCAATTCGGTGATACCAGCTCGTCTTCTAATTCCTGCACTTCCTCTATAACCTTTTTCCACGCCTCGGAAACCTCGTCCCAATCAAAGCCGACCTTTGCAGCCCTTTTTTGGTACTCTTCGGCACGAAGCAGGTTTGGCAAAGATTTCTCGATTCCATCCAATATCGATGGCTGAAGCGTCCTTTCGCTGCCTTTCTCTTTATCCTTGATTTTTTGCCAGTTCACCAATACGTCTTCCTCGCCATTCACTTCCACATCCCCAAATACATGGGGATGGCGCCGGATCATTTTGGCCGTAATTTCCTCAATCACATCTTCTATCGTGAACATGCCCTCATCTTCACCGATTTGCGAATGGAGCATCACTTGCAGAAGGACATCCCCTAGCTCGCCGATCATGCCCTCATCGTCTTGCTCATCAATGGAATCGATAAGCTCGTAAGCTTCTTCTATCAAGTATTTCTTCAGGCTTTCATGCGTTTGTTTTTTATCCCAAGGACAACCATCAGGTCCCCTAAGTTGGGCAATCACCTGCCGCAACTTGAAAAACTCCCGATATTGCAACGCATCTTCTTTGACAGGAGGAACATATACACTCGTCAAGTTACTTAACTCCAGTTGACGGTCGAGTTCAAAAAGAGCACATTTCGTCACTTTTTCCTGGCTGCTGCCTGCCGCTGTGACGATGAATACCTCGTAGTCATCCGGAAGCTTCTCCATTAAGGTAAGCTTCACGTTTGAAGCACTGAATGCATCATATACCTGCCCGATTATCATATGCTGGGTGATATGCAGGTCATTGGGTGAAAGAGCGGTGCCATCCAAAAGCTGAAACCCTTCTATCGGATCGATCCGGACAGCCTGGAACAAGGGATCGAGGAAGCTTTGTCCGCCCTCGAGCTTAATGGCCACTCCACGGGCAGGTCCCTTTTCAAGCAGGAGCTGGACCGTTTTTTCCGCAACCATCGGATGGCCAGGAACCGCATATAAAATGGAACGGTTTAACGCTTCTTGTAATAATGTTTCGGCAATTTCCTCATATACCTCTTCGAATTGGTCGTGCTTCTCATATATTGAATCAAAAGCCGTGAACAGGATGCCCTCCGCACTCAAGTCCTCAATCACCGGATGGTCGATCGTCCTTAAGAAGCATTGTCCGGCTTGTGTCAATTTTTTATAGATCCCTAGCGGTAGCTGGTCCAAGTCCCCTGCGCCAAGGCCGATTATCGTTATCTCATTCATGTATATTTACCCCCTGTTCGTTTTAATGAATCGTTTAAGCTTCGATACTAACGGTATAAGCGAAAGCTCTTCTTCCTCAAACAACCCTGCACGTATAGCGGTCCCGACAAAAACGGCTGCCCCTATCGCCACACCGATCAGCGCCTGGGCCGTAGCAAGCAGCCGGCCCTCCCCTAAGGACAACAAGTGAAACGAAGCATTAAATAACAGAACCACCGTACTCATGTAGACCGCACTCTTCATGATAATGAATATGTATCTCTTCTCCATCAATGGCTTTTTGATATGCGCTCTCAATACCGCATAAAATGATGCAGACATGACCATAAAGGCCAAAACCGTCGCCGAGGCTGCCCCGGCAATTTCATAACGGGGCACCAAAACGAGGTTCAATGCCCACTTACAGCATACTCCTATGATCGTGATGATGACTGGCGCAGCCGAATAGCCTAGGCTTTGAATCACAGCTGCCGTTGTCATGATGAGGGAGGTGAATAAAATTGATATCGAAAAAATGGCTAAAGCGATTGTCCCTTTGGCATCCGTGAACAGCATATGGTTGACTGGACCCATCATCACTGCCAGGCCAACGGCTGCCGCGAGTCCAAGCGACGCACTTACACGCAGCGCCAATTTGATTTTATTGAGTAACTCATGCTCATCACGCTTTTGGAGAAATGCGGATATGACAGGTACAAGCGCCAACGCAAAGGAATTGGCTGCAACCGTTCCTAGCTGAAGCAAGGGCTGCCCACGGTCATATACCCCTTTCCATCCTTTGGCTTCATTTTCCCCCATTCCCGTTTCCCTCAATAAAGAATAGAGGTGCAGTGAGTCGACAAACTGAAACAGGATGAGGATCAAGCCGGTTATGCAAAATGCCAACCCTTGAAATAACAAGGATTTGGCTATTTTGATGAAATTGGCTGGTTTCCAATCCATCCGTAAAAAAAGCTGCCATTCTTCCTTCAGGATCATGAAAACAAGGAGCAGGCCAAGCCCCGTTATGCCACCTGCAACAGAACCGAAAACAGCTCCCTTGCCGACCACATAATGAGAGTAGCCCTGATGCACGAATAATGTGGATAGCACCAATATCGTCAACACCCGGATGAATTGTTCGGCAACTTGAGAGCTTGCCGTGGGGAACATGTCGTTCATTCCTTGGAAATAGCCCCTCAAAACGGAAGAAACCGGCATCAATAAATAAGAGAAGGCAATGATTTTCAGCAGGCTGCTTAATTTTGGATCGTCCATCATGCCGGCAATCCAATCGGCCCCAAGGAATAATGCAGCAAACATGATGATTCCTATCGAGCTCAAGACGAGGAAGGAAGAAACGAGTATATCCTTGACCGCAAAGTTATTCTTCGCAGACTCCCGTTCTGCAATCAGCTTGGAAATGACGACGGGGAAGCCAATTGTCGATAACGTTAAAGCAACACCGTAGAAGGGATATACCTGTTGATAGATATAAAACCCGATGTCACCGGCAATATTTTGATAAGGTATGCGGTAGGCCGCACTCAAAACTTTTACGATGATGGCCGCTGCGCTAAGAATCAACGCACCCCGAAAAAGTTCGTTTGAAGTACTATAAGGCTTTTCAGCCATTCTTTTTCCCCTTTTCACTCATATGTGGTAGTTATTATAGCATAATTTTGGAGGTTTTTTTTCATTAGCGTCCATACTGTAAACGTTTTTCCATTCCCCATGGCCCTTTGCGAAGGATTACATTCCACCTGCACGGAAAGCAAAAAGGGCAGCGTTTGCTGCCCTTTTTGCTTCTGAAAAATATAATGGCATGTCCAAGCTTACTGTTCCATTTGTCTGGCTAGGAAACTTGCTGCTGTTTCGACGGATTTCTGTTCCACTTCACCGATCGTGCTTTCTTTCGAGAAAATCACGACAGCACCGATCGGATCGCCGCTCGCAATGATTGGAGCTGCTGTATAGGATTGTACCTCTTCATCATTTGAATCGACGAAGGAAATTTGTCCATTCGGTGATTCCAAGACTGGATTTCTTTCTTCCATGATTTTTTCGACGAGTTCACTAACGCTTTTATTTAAGTATTCTTTTTTGGAGCCGCCTGCGACTGCAATGTAAGTATCCCGATCACATATCATAACTGGGTTTCCAAGGCTATCATAAAGTGCTTCTGCATACTCCCTTGCAAAATCGCCTAGCTCACTAATGGGAGAATATTTCTTTAAGATTACTTCACCATCTCTGTCGACAAAGATTTCCAATGGATCCCCTTCACGAATACGGAGGGTCCTTCGAATTTCCTTCGGGATGACGACTCTTCCTAAATCATCAATTCGGCGAACGATACCAGTTGCTTTCATCAAATGTTGCCTCACTTTCATCTAATTGATTTGATAAATCCTCTTTGTGTAGCATAATCATCACCAGCTATTGTACATAGTATTTTTCTAATGGTAAGTTCTATGCACTTTGAAAAAATTTTTCTTTTTATTGCATGTAATTACCATGGTATCTTAAAAGGATTCTCTGAAAGAGGTTCATCAAATCATGATTAGTTTTTGGTTGCTTGTGTCTCTTTTTTTACATATTGTAAGCCCTTGGTGATATCAAATAGGATATTGAGCCATTTGCTTTGCTCGACGCCTTTTACATGCAAGACCAGCTTCATCCGGTTGCCATCCATGCCGAAGCCGACCATCCGTCCATATTTCGAGCCGAGCTCAAACACCTTTTGCCCATCCACGTCGCTGCTTACCTTTTCCTTAATAAGGATGCTAATTTCCTGCTTCAATTGCTTAATGCTATCGATGCCGGCATTGAAAGCGTAGACCTTCATTTCGGCAATCTGGAATAGATAGGCGACTTCCTCTGGATACTCCCCGAACCGATCGAGCATTTCATCTTGCAGTTCTTCGACTTCTTCAAGAGAAGCAATCCCTCTGAACCTTTTATACATTTCAATTTTCTGATGTCCATCCTTTATATAGGCATCAGGGATATACGCATCTAATTCAATGTCGATCTCCAAGGTATTCTTTTCTTCGGCAGGCTTATCATTGCGTTTCGCATCGACCGCCTCCTTAAGCATTTGCGAGTACAGATCAAAACCGACGGAATCGATGAACCCATGCTGTTGGGCTCCAAGGATGTTTCCTGCTCCCCTGATCGATAAATCTCGCATCGCAATCTTGAATCCCGAACCCAGTTCGGTGAATTCCTTAATGGATTGAAGCCGTTTTTCTGCCACTTCCGTCAAGACCTTATCTTTCCTGTAAGTGAAGAATGCATAAGCCACCCGATTGGATCGACCGACACGGCCGCGGAGCTGATAGAGCTGTGAAAGGCCCATGCGATCAGCTTCATTCACGATCAAAGTGTTAACGTTCGGGATATCGACACCCGTCTCGATGATGGTCGTACTTACCAGCACATCATACTCACCTTCTAAAAAGCCGAATATGACAGCCTCCAGTTCTTGCTCTGTCATTTGCCCATGCGCATAAGTGACTCTGGCGTCTGGCACCAACATGGAAATTTCTTCTGCTTTTCTTGCTATATCTTCTACCCTATTGTAAAGGAAATAAACCTGTCCGCCCCTCGCCAACTCCCTTTCTATCGCTTCCGTCACCAACGAGCCGTTATATTCCATGACATACGTTTGGATCGGAAAACGGTTCTCGGGCGGTGTTTCTATTACGGATAAATCTCTCACACCGAGCATCGACATGTGAAGGGTCCTTGGAATAGGGGTCGCAGTCAATGTCAGTACATCGACATTGGTTTTTAGCCGCTTGATCTTTTCCTTATGGGTGACGCCAAAGCGCTGCTCTTCATCAATGATCAACAGGCCCAAATCACGATAGACGATATCCTTGGATAAGATCCTGTGTGTGCCGACGACTATATCCACCGTTCCGGCCTTCAGCCCTTTGATCGTTTCCGTTTGCTGTTTTTTCGTCCGGAAACGGCTCATGTGGCCTATCGAGATGGGGTAATCTTGAAAACGTTCCCTTAGTGTTTCATAATGCTGCTGGGCGAGGATCGTGGTTGGCACCAGAAACGCAACCTGCTTTCCGTCCATAATGGCCTTAAAGGCGGCACGGATCGCCACCTCCGTCTTGCCGTAACCAACATCGCCGCATAATAGACGGTCCATCGGCCTTTCGCGCTCCATGTCCTTTTTGATTTCAACGATCGAACGCAATTGGTCTTCCGTTTCGTTATAGGCGAATGAAGTTTCAAATTCCCTTTGCATATCACCATCAGGGGAAAAGGCATAGCCTTTTGCCGCTTCCCGTTCCGCGTACAGCTTGATCAAATCATCGGCGATGTTCTCCACGGATGACTGAACCTTGCTTTTGACACGCTTCCACTCCGTCCCGCCAAGCTTATAGAGCTTCGGTTCTTTCCCTTCGGAACCGACATATTTTTGGACAAGATCAATTTGGTCAACAGGTACATACAATTTGTCATCTGCTTGATAACGAATATGTAAGTAATCTTTATGCACACCGTTTATCGTGAGCGTTTCAATTCCTAAATACTTGCCGATACCGTGGTTGACATGAACCACATAATCGCCGATTTTCAGTTCGGAATAGCTCTTAATCCGCTCCGCATTCGATAGTTTCTGTCTCCGTATCGATTTCTTGGACTTCTTATTGAATAATTCCGTTTCCGTGATGATGCTGAATTTCTGCATAGGCAGTTCAAATCCGCTATTCAGACTGCCCTGTAAAATCTGCACTTTGCCCGGAAGGATGCTGTTCGCATCGAAAAGCTCGGCAGCTTCTATATCATAATCGGCCAAAACCGCATGCAGCTTTTTGACCCGTTCGTCATCCTGTCCTAGGATGACGATTGTATATTTCCCCTTTTTCCACCGTTCCAGTTCAGATTTGAACACATTCATCTGCCCATGGAAATTCTGCATCTGTTTACTGGCAAAATTCAGGATATTCTGAGGATTCGTGTGCGGTACATGCCGTAAAAACAAGGAAAGGTACACAAATGGCCTGCTGGATTTAATGATCAATTCCTGCATCGGATGCGCCAATTTCACGTCATGGATGATCTGCCCTTGGCTCAAAAGGTCCGTGTACCAATCAGCCTCTTCTTTTTCGAGGGAATCATTGATTTCTTGGATTCTACTTATTTCATCCAGGAACACGAGCCCATTTACAGGTAAATAATCTATTAAACTAGCTGGATTATCATAAGCCAAGCTTAAGTATTTGAAGATTTGGTCGGGTTTATTCCCCATTTTCAGCTGCTCAAGCTCATAGCCAATCGTTTGAACCAGCTGCTCCTTCGCTTTCTCGTCTTTAAGCTTCTTCAAGCTTTTACTTAAACCGCTTTCAAGCTTTGTAATGATTCTATCGATATGCTCCGGCTCGAGCAATGCTTCGCTTACCGGACCGATCATCACCTTGTTGAGTTTCTCTATCGAGCGCTGATCTTCACTGGAGAACGTTCTGATTGAATCTATTTCCGTATCGAATAATTCTATACGTATCGGGTTAGGCTCGGTGATCGGATATATATCGATGATACCGCCCCGAATGCTGAATTCCCCGGGCGACGCTACCATTTCGGACCGGTTATATCCCATGGATATCAATTTGTTCAGCGTTGGTTCGAGATCGATGTCTTCACCAAGCTTAAACGTAAGCTGATGTCTCTTCCAAATATCCTTTGAAGGAAGCACACGGCGAACCCCCGGAATCGGCGCGATGACTATCCCTTTCCTTCCTTCAGTCCAGAAATTCAAGGCCTCCACACGCTGTGCCCTTAATTCAGGACTGGCTACACTTAGATCAGCCGCAATCAATTCATTTGCAGGATAGATATATAATTCTTCCTCGGGTATGAAACTTGATAAGTCCTCCTGGAACTTTTGTGCTTGCAATAAATTATGGGTGACCAATAAAATCGGCCTGTTCGTCTTTTCATATACCGAAGCCAGCAATAGCGATCTCGAAGAACCGGTCAAACCAGAGACCATTTGTTCTTTAAGCCCCTCATCGATACCTGCTATTAACGAATGAACATCATCTTGTTTGGAGAACAAGTTTTGTAATCCATTCATTTTCTTTCCCCCCTCTCTATAACTTGCGAAAACCAATTGAAAGCTTGTATTTAAACTCGGCCCATTTGACCAAGTTGGTTTAAATTGGACAAACGGAAAAATGCTTTGGATTTTGTCCAAAGCCCTCTCCCGCTAATGAATAATATAATCGTTTTCATATAATTCAGGGTATCTTTGCAGCGACTCATGACAATCTTCACATATTGCCTTAATGTGCATATCTCCCTCGGAATCATAAACGATCATCTCTTGCCGCTCTTCATCAGTAAGTTGATTAAAACCTAACTGCTCCGTGCTCAGTGAGTTTGCCTCGATTGAGCCCAGCTTTGTTCCGCAATGTCGGCATCGATAATGGAGAGCCATTTCGTAACCCCCTATTTTGTAATAGTGTTAGTATGTACAAAAGTAGCGGGAATTTATTCAGCGAAACAGGAAGATATTATTCTTTACTTATAATTACTCATAGCTTATTGATTATATTCATTCATGACTTGTATAAATGGTTTTTCCAACCAGGCTTCACAGGAAGCTGCACTTTTTTCGATTGTCGCCCCTACATGATCCCATTCTTCAGGCGTAAACCGTCCTAACACATAATCCGATACTGGAATGCGGCCAACCGGGCGACCTATCCCGATTCTGATCCGATTGAATTCCTGTGTGCCCAAATGAGCAATCGTCGACTTGATTCCATTATGCCCGCCTGCGCTTCCCTTTTGGCGAAGCCGCAGTTTACCTGGAGGTAAATCGAGGTCATCATAGATGATGACAACATCTTCGACGGCCACCTTAAAAAATTGCATGACCGCCGAAATGGATTCTCCTGATAAATTCATGTACGTCAAGGGCTTCAGCAATAATACTTTTTCTCCCTTAACCATGCCTACACCATAGATTCCCTTATGCTTCGCCTGATCAAGGGGAATAGACCATTTACCGGATAACTCATCTATCAGTTCAAAACCGACGTTATGCCGGGTTTTTTCATATTGTTTCCCTGGGTTTCCTAACCCTACAATGATTTTCATGATTCACACTCCGTCGTTACGGTTATTTATGGAGTTACGTTGGGACGAAGTCTTCCCAGATGCATGGACCTTAAAAAAATAGTACCCCAATTTCAAGCGGACTTGCAAGCGACCGGAGAACTAGTTAGGAAATATTTCTAATTAAAGAAATTAATTCCCGATGTATTTCGTGTGTCCAAAGGTTGAAAAGACGTAACTCCTGTAAGAGCTACGCCTATTATATCACGATTTAATTGTTAAATCTCGGCATCATGACTCTGAAGAGGGCTTGGTTTCCCTTCCTTCTTCATTTTCGGGAATCCCGCCGTCTTGCTGTTCACCTGTATTGATTTCTTCTTCTTGACGAGGAGCCAAAACAGATGCAATCACTTCTTCGCCATCGTTATCGATTGTAACTTGTTGATTAGATTGGATATCGGATATGTAGACGGTATCGCCCACCTGAAGTTCCGTAACGTCAACGTCAATGGCATCAGGAATGTC
Source organism: Peribacillus folii (assembly GCF_030271255.1). Lineage (GTDB taxonomy): Bacteria > Bacillota > Bacilli > Bacillales > DSM-1321 > Peribacillus. Next base: position 27,062 of record NZ_JASJOM010000018.1, on the reverse strand, counting down.
ATTCGGCTTGGCTGTGACCGTAACTTCATGAAGGGATTGCTGAAGGACCCCGCCGTCTTTCACGCCTTTGGAAGTACCAACAAGGTTAATACGGACTTGGGCCTGTAATTCGGCGGACATATCAACGATTAAAAAGTCCGCATGATAGATGAAGTTCTTGATCGGGTCTTTTTGGTAGTCCGAGAGCATGACCTTATAATTCTTTCCTTCCAGATCCAAGGAAATGATACCGTTGCGCCCTATTTCCTTAAGCGTCTTTTGAAGCTCTATGTTATTGACCGATATCGCAGTACTGCCATTTTGGTTGCCATATACGACAGCTGGAATTTCTCCGCTTTCACGCAAGTTCCTTAAATTGGAATGTTTTAAATCCGTACGTTCTTTTGCAGCTAATAAATTACTCATACATCCTCCGCCTTCCTAATTTTTAATTACAAGTTTCTCTATACTTAACATTTCCCTAAATGGCCGGGCATTAAACATGAAAGGTAAAATTCGGAAGGCTTCCGTTCAGGATGTAATCATCTGATTAACAAAGGGCTCGCCCTTAAAAAGTCACCAGTACATTTTTTCTCCGCTTCTAAGCATGTATCGCCTTATTCTCGATTGCACCGTCAACTTGCATGACTCTATTGAGGATTTGGGCCGCTATCGACACATATTGGATGTTATCCTTTTGCCGCGGTCTCGGCAGATTGATTTCCTTGTTCATGACAACTTTGCCTTCCTCAATCAATAGGACGCGGTCTGCCAAGGTAACAGCTTCTTCGACATCATGTGTAACGAGCAAGGCAGTTAAGCCCCTCTTCCTCCAAAGCTCTTCGATTAAACGCTGCATTTCGACCCTTGTCAAGGCATCCAATGCCCCTAACGGCTCATCAAGGAGCAGTATATCAGGTTGATTCACCAATGCCCTTGCCAAGGCCACCCTTTGTTTTTGTCCTCCTGATAAAACGGAGGGCCAATCATGCGCTCGATTGGCAAGGCCCACTTGTTCCAATAACTCCATCGCATCCCGCTTCCAATCCCCTTTTAAACCGACGCCGACATTTTGTAAGATTTTTTTCCAAGGGAAAAGCCTGCCATCCTGAAACATCGTACGTGACGACTTATTCAATCCATGCAACGACTTACCATTTACAAAAATCTTTCCGCCAGTCGGATCTTCAAGACCTGCGACAAGACGAAGCAAGGTGCTCTTGCCGCATCCGCTCTTGCCGACGACCGCTACAAACTCCCCTTGTTTAAACGAAAGGTCCACACCCTTCAATACGTCATGTTCAACAAAACTCTTTGTTATGCCCTGCAGCTCCAATGAATTTCCATTCTTCATCATAAAGGCCTCCTCATTGGTATGATGGATGCCATTTCAAGCATCTTTTTTCAACCATTTTGGCAAATACATCCGAAATTTTCCCTAGTAAGGCATATAAGAGAATGCTCAGTACAACGATATCCATCCTCATGAATTCCCGTGCATTCATTGCCATATAACCAATCCCTGAATTGGCGGATATCGTTTCTGCGACAATCAACGTCACCCACATGATTCCAAGGGAGAAACGGATACCAACCAAAATGGAGGGAAGGGCTGCGGGGAGAATCACATTCCAGAACAGGGAAAAACCATGAAGTCCATATACCCTCGCCGCCTCTATCAACCCTTTATCCACCGACTTCACGCCATGGAAGGTATTCAAGTAAATAGGGAAGAGGACACCCAAGGCAACAAGGAATATTTTCGCCTCTTCTTCTATCCCAAACCAGAGAATCACGAGCGGTATTAAAGCTAAATGCGGTATGTTGCGCAGCATCTGCAAGGAGGTGTCGAATAATGTTTCCGCAATGGTCGAAATGCCATTTAACAGCCCTAACACAAAACCAATGATCCCTCCTATCAGAAAGCCGATGAAGGCCCGCTTTGCACTGATGCCGATATATTCCGCCAGATCTCCCGTTTTCAATAATGCAGCACCTGCTTGAAGCACCTCGGTCGGGGCAGGCAATATCCGCTCCGACAGAACCCCCCACAAGGACAGCAACTGCCAGATTACCAACAGGATAAGAGGAACGAGCCACGAAACGAAAAGGGATCTATTGAGCTTTTTGTTTAGCTTTTCCTGCATCTTCACTTTCACTTCCTTTTGTAGGGTAGTGGTCATTCGCCAGTATCTCCCCGAATGGGCTCGTCGCTTTTGAAATGGATTCCTGCCGCTGTTCAATCGGAAGCAAAGGAAATAATAATTCCGACACCCGGTAAGCTTCTTCTAGGTGGGGGTAACCGGACAAGACAAATGATTCTATCCCGATTTCTTCATATTCCTTCATTCTGGCGGCAACATTCTCGGCGCTTCCGACAAGTGCCGTACCGGCCCCTCCGCGCACAAGACCGACACCAGCCCATAAATTAGGGCTGATTTCAAGCGACTCCCTGCTTCCGTTATGAAGTTGTGACATCCTCTTTTGACCCACTGAATCAAAACGCTTGAATATTTTTTGTGAATTTTCAATCATTTCATCATCCACGTATTTAATAAGTTCCTCCGCCGCCTGCCAAGCTTCCGCCTCCGATTCCCGTACTATGATATGCATCCTTATGCCAAACCTGACTTCACGGCCATACTCGGCAGCCTTTTTACGAACCTTCTCAATTTTTTCGGCTACTTGCTCTGGCGGCTCACCCCAAGTCAAGTACACGTCGATATGCTTTCCGGCAATATCGATGGCCGGTTCCGATGATCCGCCGAAATAAAGTGGAGGATACGGCTTTTGCACTGAAGGCAGCAGGATATTTCCCCCTTCGACCTTTAAATGCTCCCCATCAAAGTCCACTCTTTCACCAGACAATTCCTTTCTCCAGATATCGAGAAACTCATCGGTTTGCTCATAGCGTTCCTTATGACCTAGAAACACACCGTCTCCCGCCAATTCTACAGGATCTCCACCTGTTACCACATTGATCAAAAGCCGGCCGTCAGACAGCCTATCGAAGCTAGATGCCATCCGTGCCGCCAAGGTCGGCGACATTAACCCCGGACGTATCGCCACTAAAAATTTCATCCGTTCGGTCGCGGTAATCAATGAGGAACCAACTACCCAGGCATCCTCACAAGACCGGCCAGTCGGCAGCAAGGCTCCTTCAAAACCTAACTGATCGACGGCCTGTGCGATTTGTTTCAAATAATTGAGTGTAATGGGCCTTCCGCCCTTTGTCGTTCCTAAATAGCGACTTTCTCCATGTGATGGCAAAAACCAAAAAACTTTCATTTTTCATTTCCCCCTTCATTCTTTTTAATGGATGCATCCAACACGTCAATTTTGCTTGGGATTAATTTCAGCTTGAAAAATGTATCGGCAATTTTCTGTTGATCGTCCAACACCGAATCCGAAACCTCCTCAAGTCCGTATTTCTTTCTTTTTAATGTATTTTCTAGTGCCTCCACACTCATTCCTATTTCCGGTGATAAAAACTCAGCGACATCGCTCCTGTTTCCTTCGATCCACTTATCTACCTTTACCAGTTCTTCTTTAATGATCTTCAAAGCTTCTTCATTATCGGCAAAGGTTTCGGTAGCCAAAAAGAATTCACGATTCGCGACAAGTCCTTCTCCATCCTGGATCGTTTTCGTTCCCAGTTCCAATTCCGCTGCCGATAAAAAAGGATCCCATATTACCCATGCATCAATTTGGTTCCCTTCAAACGCGGCCCTTGCATCGGCCGGGGGTAAGTAGACAGGTTTGATATCATCCAGTGTAAGGCCGGCCTCTTCCAAAGCCTTGACCAATAGGTAATGAACATTGGAGCCTTTATTCAAGCCGACCTTCTTGCCCTTTAGATCCTTCACATTTTTTATGGAGGAATCCTTTTGCACGACTATCGCCTCCCCCGAAGGGTTTGCCGGCTGATTGGCAACATAGACAAGCGGTGCGTTGGCTGCTTGGGCAAAAATAGGCGGCGCTTCCCCTGTGTGCCCAAAATCAATGCTGCCGACATTCAAGGCTTCAAGCAATTGAGGTCCTGCGGGGAATTCCGTCCAATCGACGGTATATCCGGCAGCTTTCAACCGTGTATCCAGTTCTCCCTTCGATTTCAAAATATTTAATGTCCCGAATTTCTGATAACCGATTCGAATCGTTTGAGCCGATTCTTTTGCACCCGTCGTTTTGGAGCTTGTTTTTTCCTGGCCGCATCCACCTACCAGCAGCATGAAGACGCCAAGAATGGCCAGCAGCCATATTCGCTTTTTTATCAATCTGTGCACACCCTTCCCAACTATTTATAAAATAAAAAGCTCCTTTTCTTCACCATCGGATAAAAAGCACAAAAAATGCCTCATATCCAATGATAAGTAAAAGGAGCCTTCGGTAGCCCGATCAGCGTCATTCGTTATTTGATTTCTTTAAATGAATGGAAATTGTATTATCATTCTATTATTAGTATTCCAACCTGTCAACTAAGAATTAAACTTTTCCCCATGTTGGTTCAATTAACCTAAAACATGGTGAGCCTGATGGCCCACCATGTTTTGGCATACGTATTTACGATGTTGATCAATCGAATAGTGTGCTGACTGATTGTTCCTCGTGAACACGGATGATCGCTTCTGCAATCAGAGGTGCTACGGAAAGTCCAGTGATTTTATCAATTTTCTTGTCTTCAGAAAGGGCGATCGAGTTCGTCACGACCAATTCCTTGATCGTCGAATTTTGAATCCTTTCGATGGCAGGACCTGAAAGGACAGGGTGAGTACAGCAAGCATAAACAGCCTTAGCGCCATTTTCCACAAGTGCATTGGCAGCCAGAGTAATAGTACCTGCAGTGTCGATGATGTCATCAATCAGGATTGCCGTCTTCCCTTCAATATTACCAATGATGTTCATGACTTCTGCCACGTTAGGTCTTGGACGGCGCTTATCGATGATGGCGATTGGCGCTTTTAAGCGATCTGCCATTTTACGGGCGCGCGTAACACCGCCATGATCAGGAGAAACGATGACGATATCACTTAGATCTTTTTCTTTGAAGTGATCAGCTAAAATTGGAACGGCAACAAGGTGATCAATAAGGATATCGAAGAAACCTTGGATTTGCGGCGCGTGAAGATCCAAGGTGATGACACGATGTGCACCTGCCGTTTCCAAAAGGTTAGCCACAAGCTTAGCCGTGATCGGTTCACGCGCACGTGCTTTACGGTCCTGCCGAGCATAGCCGTAGTAAGGCATAACAATATTGATCGTCTTAGCTGAAGCACGTTTAAGAGCATCGATCATAATTAAAAGTTCCATTAAATTTTCATTAACTGGTTGACTTGTAGATTGGATCACATATACGTCACAGCCACGAATGCTTTCTTCAATGTTAATTTGAACTTCACCGTCACTGAAACTTGTTACGCTGCATTTTCCAAGTTCAACACCGATTGCTGCTGCAATTTCTTGAGCTAAATCGAAGTTTGAATTTAACGAGAATACTTTTAAATTAGGATCTAAATACTGATTTGACATGATGACCTCCGTCGGTTATTTATTGAATTTCAATTTCTTAACATAATCTTCTTTGTTGACTTGACGAGCCCGGGCAACGGATAAGGCTTCCTGTGGTACATTTTGCGTGATGGTTGACCCTGCAGCCACATATGCCCCTTCTCCGATTGTCACAGGTGCAACGAGATTGGAGTTGCAGCCGATGAACACATTATCCTCGATCTTCGTCAAATATTTATTTTTGCCGTCGTAGTTCACGGTAATAGATCCGCAGCCTATATTAACATTCTCCCCAACCTCTGCATCACCGATATAGCTTAGATGGGAGGCTTTGCTTCCTTTGCCGAAAACAGCCTTTTTAATTTCGACAAAATTGCCGATTTTAACGGAATCGTGAATATCCGAATTAGGTCTGACATGAGCGAAAGGCCCGATTTTTACGGCGCTTCCGATCATGCTTTCATGCACGACCGATTGGAAGATTTCCGTTCCATCACCAATTTCACAATTACTGATCTCCGTATTCGGACCTATTAGGCAATCCTGGCCGATCACACTATTACCTTTGATGGATGAACCGGGGTTAATGATCGTGTCCTGACCGATTTGAACGTCGGCTTCAATGAAAGTCGTCAGCGGATCGATGATCGTAACACCATTACGCATATGTAATTCATTGATGCGTTTCCGTAAGATTTGCTCGGCCTGTGATAAAGCCACACGATCATTTACACCTAATGTCTCCTCGAAATCATTGGATTGGAATGCAGTCACTGTTTCGCCTTCTTGCTTTAAAATTTCAATGACATCCGGCAGGTAATATTCCCCTTGGACATTCTCATTGGAAACCTTTTTCAGCGCGCTAAACAATGCTTGGTTATCGAAGCAATATGTACCGGTATTTATTTCCTTAACATATCTTTCTTCATCAGAGGCATCCTTATGCTCGACGATTTTTTCCACAAGTCCGCCTTCACCGCGAAGGACCCTTCCGTAGCCAGTTGGGTTATCTGCATATGCCGTTAAAATGGTTGCTTTCGCCTGACTCCGCTCATGCAATGCAATGAGCTCTTCCATCGTTTCCGCTTTGATCAAAGGCGTATCGCCGCAAATGACAAGGGTCGTACCGCTTTTACCGGATAATGCACTCTCCGCTTGCATGACAGCGTGTGCCGTACCTAATTGCTGATCTTGCAGGGCATACTTGCATAAATCGCCAAGCTGCTCTTGAACTTTTTCTGCTCCATGGCCGATGACTGTTACAATATCTTCTATTTGAAGTTGATTGACATGATCGATAACATGTTGTACCATTGGTTTCCCGCAAACAGGGTGCAAAACCTTATAAAGCTTAGATTTCATCCTAGTACCTTGCCCAGCGGCCAATATAATTGCATAGCGATTACTCATAACAGGCCTCCATTTTCACCTTTTTATCCACTAAAAATATTATCTCAAATAGTGACTCATTTCAAGGCAACAATTAAAAGTACATATTATTGTCAACCGTTTTAACCATTAAAACAACCGAATCGGGGGTATCCATACGGCCAAACCATCGTCCTTTCTGCACCCTGAAACATCTGGAAAAAGGTTGGAGGTCATCGCAGAAAGCCCTCCGCAGCCCATATGCAATCAAGACTCACGCAGGCCGCATCGCATCGGCCATCACCGCCAGCCTGAAACAAAATCAGCTTGCACGAGAATAAGACGAGTCAATAAAAGGTTTGAAAAATAAATCGGTTGGGTATTTAAATATTGCAGGATCAGCACACAAATTCCAACCAAATCGGTTTCACCGGGTAAATGGATGGTTCTTACCCTCACCTCTTCGCATAAACTAAAAAAGAGCACTACTTATGAAGTAGGCTCTAGATGCACGAGTTTACATATTAATGGTAAAGGTAAAGTTGATTAAGAAGCCCCAGCTCCAGCTTCCTCTAGTTCAGTTTCAAGTTCTCCCAATCGATGATATTCTGTCAAGACAGCTTCTTGAATTTTACCGCGTGTCGAGGAATTGATCGGATGAGCGATATCCCGGAATTCTCCATCAGGAGTACGTTTACTTGGCATTGCTACAAATAAACCATTGTTTCCGTCGATTACACGAATATCATGAACCACAAATTCATTATCCAGTGTAATTGATGCGATAGCTCTCATACGACCATCCGTATTCACACGGCGTAATCTTACGTCAGTTACTTCCATTTAAGCTCACCATCCCTTTTTGTTGTTGTTAAAACTTAAAGTACTTATTCAACAAAAAAACGCGAACTCCTTCTATTATCTGTAAGTTTTTTAGAAAATTCAGCCTAGTTTTCAAAAATTATAGAAATTCTCCTGAAATTACGGCAAAATCGTCCATTACATATGTCCCTGAAATAAAAAAACGCCCGTTATTTAACGAGCGCGACCACTTCTATTTCGACCAGTGCATCTTTAGGGAGACGTGCAACCTCTACACATGAACGGGCAGGTTTGTGACTTGAGAAATATTCTCCATATACCTCATTGATCGAAACGAAATCATCCATGCTTTTAATGAAAACAGTAGCTTTAATGACCGTTTCCAAGGATGCTCCCGCTTCTTTCAATACAGCTTGAAGATTCTTGAACACCTGATGCGTCTGTTCCTTGACATCGCCCGTCACCATTTCCCCAGTGGCAGTTAACGGGATTTGTCCTGAGCTAAAAAATAACTTATCGACGATCACGCCTTGCGAATATGGACCGATCGCTGCCGGCGCTTCATTCGTATGTATCGTTTTCATGAAATGATTCCCCCAATCCCTTTTTTAGAAAAATAATTTCCACGGCTGACATTGATTTTTTTATCTCTTTCGACTACCTGTGTCAATTTGATTAAAGATACATAATCCTCGACAAGGCATTCTTCTGTATGCTCCGATTCAACCAGTACTGCAATTCCGGCAACTGTTGCCTTGAATTCATCCAATAAACTGACCATACCATTAATGGTGCCCCCAGCTTTCATGAAATCATCCACTATCAATACATTCGAACCCTCAACCAAACTTCGTTTCGATAGCACCATCGTCTGAATTCTCTTTGAAGAGCCTGAAACATAATTGATGCTCACTGTAGAACCTTCCGTCACTTTGTTGTTCCTTCTTACAATGACGACTGGCACGTTCAAATAATTTGCCACCGCATATGCCAATGATATCCCTTTGGTTGCCATCGTCATGATGACCGAGACGTTACTCCTGGCATACATGGAAGCGATGATCCTTCCAACCTTATTCACGGTTTGCGGATGTCCTAATATATCTGTCATATACAGATAACCGCCAGGAAGAAGCCTTTCGGGACTGGCGATCGTTTCGCATAATTCGTCAATGAAGGCATTGGCTTCGCCTTCCTTAATGGAAACGATATATTTCACGCCGCCTGCCGCACCAGGAACGGTCGTTAAAGATCCGATCCCACGCTGTTCAAAGGTATCCTTGATGATTGTCAAATCTTCACTGATCGAAGATTTTGCCGAACTATACCTTTCAGCAAAATAGGTCAACGAGACTAGTTCCCCTGGATGTTCTAATAAATAATTGGTCATATCGACGAGCCTCTCGCTGCGACGAAATTTCATTGAGACACCCCCTTTGTGAATTCCGAATATTATATAGCAACTATACCACTATTGTACGTTTCTATTCAAGATTGTTTCGATCGCCCAATAAACGTACCGCATAGACCTGATCACAGAATCCCCGCAGTCCGTTATAGATTCTTTGCATCCGCGAGTCATGCTCCACCAAACCAAAGACAGTCGGACCGCTTCCGCTCATCAAGACCGAATCTGCTCCAAATGTTTTCATTTGATCTTTTATATTTGCAACCTCCGGGTATAACTGCAATGTCACTTGCTCGAGAACATTGCCCAACCCACCGCATACATCCTGATAGCTGTTTGCCTTGATAGCGGAGATCATCGCCGGTACATCCGGATGATCCATCTTGGTTATTTGGAGCCTTTTGTATATATCAGCCGTAGATACTCCGATTGTCGGCTTGGCTAAAATGACCCAGCATTTCGGCGGTGCCGGCAGATGCGTGATTTTTTCCCCGCGACCTTTGGCCAGCGCCGTCCCCCCATATACACAAAATGACACATCGGAGCCAATCTCAGCCCCGATTTCCGCAAGCTCATCCATCGTAAGCCCAAGCTTCCACAGTCTATTCAAGCCTCTCAAGGTTGCGGCGGCATCACTGCTTCCACCAGCAAGTCCGGCTGCTACAGGTATATTTTTCTCTATAGTTATAGAAACACCTTTATTGATCCCAAAACGTTCCTTTAGAATTAATGCGGCTTGATAAGCTAAATTCCGATGATCGTCCGGAACGAATCGATTATGGGATAGAATTTGTATATGGTTTCCCTTTATTTCCTTCAGTTCAATTCTATCGGCAAGGTCGACTGTCGTCATGATCATTTCCACCTCATGATACCCGTCAGGCCGTTTGAAAAGCACATCCAAAGCCAAGTTAATCTTAGCCGGGGCTTTTTCCATAAGCTTCAATATGTCCACCTACTTTAACGTTCTTAAAAGTTCTTGTCCTATTCTATCATATTTGTTTATATTCTAAAGGTTTTTTCATCCTAATTTCAATGTATTGAAGCGAAGAGCGGCCCTCAGGAGCGAATGGACACGTGTAAGCAGGCATATGGATGGACAGCATCTCCTGCCCCCCTATTGTCTATATAGCACTTACGATACATAAAAAAGCCAGACTCCTTATCTACAATGTAAGCAAAAATGAATCGTGCTATACATTGTAACAAGAGCCCGGCTTATTAAAAGGTGACAGCATGCTGCAATTTAGTGTTCTGCTTATTCTTTGTTCACCAATTGACGTTGTGCTTTTTCGATGGCAAGCTTCACCATGTTTCCTGCGTCCTTGGCCCGGATTCCTCCCCAGCCTTCCTTCTGGACCACATCGTAAAATCCAAGTTCTTTTGCCAATTCTTCTTTAAGGCCAGCTGACATAATCCCTTTTCTCTTGCTCATGCGAAACGACCCCTTTCACATGCTGTCACATGCCTAGTGTTTGCATCATACGCTATTTTACACCTTTAAAATTGTCCCTTTTGTCTCCAAAACAAAAAGCAGCAAACATGCGTTCGCTGCCTCCTCTAAGTTACATCTCTTGTTGTTTGTTTAAAAATGTTAGTTCTACGGTTTCCGTTAAAACATCCGCATAGCTGTAAGATACTCTTTCAAACGCATTTTCATCTTGGTCGAGCTCAATTACAAAAACAGCCGGATAAGTTTCCGCCAAAATTCCAAAACGTTCTACAGTCTTTCTTCTTCCACCATTTGCTTTTAAGAGCAATCTTTTACCCAGGTTTGAATCAAGTGCAGTTTTAATATCAGCTAGAGTTTTTGGCATTTTCGGTCCACCTCACTAAGTTAAGTATATCACAATTTACAAATATACGCAAACAAAATAATAAATTATATCAGCACTTAAAAATGTAGTCAATATATTTTTACCTGAAATCCGGCATAATCGAGAACAATTTTATTATATCCTGGGAAATGAAAAATTATGTAAACGAACTATTACGTTATTCAATCAGCCGAATTTTCGTAATTAAAACAGTACCTCTTGTCGACATTTCTCAAAATAACAGGTTTCTCAGGAGGATATCCGAATCCTGATACGATGGAAGCAAGCTGCATTCTTTTAAAAATGCAGCTCATTCATTCTTCCTGAAATGGCTTGAATGGCAGTCCGGTCCGTAATACCCCTCTTGTTTCTATCCCGCCTAGCCCCTTCTCGCCAGTTAATGTATTCCTTAGCACATCCCAAACATGAATATTCTCTGTGTAAGAAGAGAAACTCAATTTCCCGACAATATACACGGGATCAAGAGCATGAATGTTGACACGCGAGGGAGAGCTTGCAAAATTCGCCCCAGCTTGGATAAGGGATTCAAAATGAGATTGACATGCCCCCGCAAATATAATCAACTGGTCTAGATGTGAAACCTTCTTTCTTGCCTCCCTGACTGTCTGGACAAAGTCCCTTGAGTGTCGGTAAGCATTAATATCGGACATCGGCCCTTTTGATTTTGAATACGCATCATGACCGGTGACAACAAGGATATCCGGTCTGTAATGGTCCAGCAGCCCCCCGATCCTTTGAGGCATTTCCTTTTCATTGCAATAGACACCATTGACCGGGATACCGAATTTTTGGTATAGATCGAGGCATTTCCTTAAGTAAGAAGCATCTCCATCAACATGGAGGACCCTGCCTGGTATTTGAAAGTATTCACCGCTATATCGATAGCCATTGCTGGATTGATAGCCGTTCTTTTGCTGCTGCAGCTCAAGATCCTGTGTTAATAAGCGGTAAGATTGCTCCTGAAGTACCTCATTCGACCTTTGACGATCATTTCTTTCATGATCATTAATGATCATTAAATCTTGAAAAGGTGCATCTGCGATCAGCCGGATATCTTCCCCATAAAGGACCGCTTCACGTCTTCCGGAAATCTCGCGGATATCGATTACCCGGAACAGCACGTCGCATTTATAGGAAACCCGACCGACAATATCGTTAATTTGAATATTCATGGCCCCACCCCATGAGAAGACTTATTTTCAGCCCGCCCTAGTTTATTTTCTTTCTTAAGTTATGCAAGCCAATCTTGAATGGTGAAAGGTGGGGATGGACCATCTTCATCGTCACGTTCCAATCACACGGGCCACCGCCCTAAATAAAAAAACCGGAAGCCGGGAGTGATCCCGTTCCGGTTTCCGATTTCCTTATTTGAAGTTTGGCAGCAGAGCATCGCTCAAACGGCCAAATTCTTCAATGCTCAATGTTTCACCACGCCTGGACGGTTCGACTCCCGATGCTTCAAGAGCAGCCAGTATGAGTTCCTTTTTCGTTTTTCCATCCTGCAACTGGCTCGTTAAGTTGTTCAAGATCGTTTTCCGGCGCTGTGCGAAGCTGGCCCTCGTGACAACGAAGAAGAAATCTTCATCAAGGACCTCAACAATAGGCTTAACCCGCTTAGTAAGACGGATTACAGCTGAATCGACATTAGGCTGAGGCATGAATACCGTCTTGGGAACGATCATCACGGTCTCCGCTTCCGTATAATATTGAATTGCTATCGATAAGGAACCATATTCCTTTGTACCAGGTTTGGCCGCAATTCGATCGGCTACTTCCTTTTGCAGCATGCACACAATGCCCCTGATCGGAAGATTCTCGGACAATAGCTTTAAAATAATTGGAGTCGTCACATAGTACGGCAGGTTTGCAACAACCATCAAATCTGGGAAGCCAGCGAATTCTTCCTCGACGACCCGCTTGACGTCTGCCTTTAAAACATCCCCATGAATGATGTTCACATTGTCATAAGGGGAAAGTGTATCCGATAGGATCGGCAGCAAACGCTGATCAATTTCGAATGCCGCAACCTTTTTACTGCTTTTCGCAAGTTGTTCGGTCAATGCGCCAATACCCGGACCGATTTCGATGGCTCCGCTTTCCTCTGTCAAATTGGCATGATCGACAATTCGCTTCAAGATATTCGTATCGATTAAAAAGTTTTGGCCTAAGCTCTTTTTGAAGGAGAAGCCGTATTTTTTCAGTATTTCCTTCGTCCTGACGGGGGTTGCAATATCCTTATTCATGGTTTTCCTCCTGATTGATCTGTACCATTGCTTCAGTAAAAGCTTCGGTTGATATTTGGAACATTTTCAGCCGCTTATATAACTGCTTTCCATTCGTGAATCCTATTTTCAAAATGGTTCCAAGTCTTTCCCTTCGTTCTTTGGCGCCGGGACCTCCTATTAAACCTGCATCTATTAGATCCTGCTGTGAAATTTCTTCTGAAGCTTCTTCATCCATTAGTTGCGCATCCTTCAAAGCATTGCGGATCGCTTCAGGGGATGCATGCTCCACACCGATTCCCCTGCCTGACTTGGGGAGGGCTTCCTTCTTGGATAAAAAGGCGTGTTTACACCCCTTTACCTGCTCTGAGATGATATTCCTGATCTTTTGACCGGGAAAATCAGGATCAGTAAAAATGATTGCACCTCTGGTCTTTTGTGCAAGCCTGACCTGCTCAATACATGATTCATCCACAGCCGATCCGTTCGTCTCTATTGTATCGGCATTAACAGCCCTTTTTATCGCCACCGTATCGTCCTTGCCTTCTACAACGATGATTTCTTTAATTTTTTTCATGTTATCCTCCATACAGAAAAGCGCAAGCGCTTTGGATCGCTATCGCTACATGCATCCGGTTCACGGCACCGTTCATGACATTATCTCTCTTACGATTTTTTGATTCGTCTTTCTTATTAAAACAGTTTTACATGAGGTTTTTCAACAAATGGAAAATAAAACGTCAAAAAACAGGAGACGAATTCATCTCCTGCGAGAGAAACCTTATTAGTCCAATACGCGAATCTTGACTCTTTTTACGCCCCAGCGGTAGGCATCATTTTTTGAGGAAAAGAAAACATCGATCTTATTCCCCTTGATTGCGCCGCCTTTGTCAGCTGCCACTGCATAGCCATAGCCCTCTACATACACCTTCGAGCCTAGGGGAATGACGCTTGGGTCTACAGCAATGATTTTCGCACCGGGATTGCTCTTGAGGTTAACGCCTGTGGACGTGACTCCTGAACAGCCTTTGCAACTCGCTGTATAGGCTGTTGATGAAACGTATATTTCTTTCCCGTTTGGCGCACTGACGTTAGTTACGCCCCGTGATGCTTGGGCGACCGTCGTTTTCGTTCCTACCGTTACGATTTTATCCTGCTTTTCATTGACGACTTTTTCTGACAGTAAATCCCTTTTGACCTCTTTGCCATTTTCTTTCACGACTTCATACTTCCTGGAAATGAGTCCGTCTTTTCCCTCTTTGACAATCTTCTCTTTCCCTTTTGATAAGGAGTCATCTTTTTTGGTAATGACAGCAAAGTCAACTGGTTCTTCCACTACATCGGTGACTTTTTCAATTCGAATTACGTTTACCGTATTCTTGGCTTCGACTTTCTCGGCCAGTTCTGGTTCAACTCGATCCAAATCATTGAGTTTTACTCCTTGTTGCTTTAAAAAGTCAGCGACAGTAGTCGAAGTTGACCACACCTGTTTCTCGTCACCACCCACCACTAATTTCAGTGGAAAGGCCTTGTCTATGGCAACTTCCATATTCTTCTTTAGCTTCGTATCCTTTGCGGGCGTGATCTTATCCTGTTCCTTCACAGCCGTATCTTGTTCTTGTAAGAATTCGCCCACCGTATCGGCGGTCGACCATACTTCCTCTGTTTTTCCATCCTGATTCATGACGATTTTTTGTGCCGGCTTGTAGACAACCTCCAAATTATCGCCCACTTTGCTCTCTCCTGATGGATGGACATAGTCTGCGGCTTGAACGGTAATCTCTAAATCTTTCAACATATCATTTACAGTAGCTGCGTGTGTCCGCACTACCTCTTTTTTTCCGTCTAGCATGATCGTGACTGTATGCTTCGTTCCATGATGGATTAGTAATCCCAATGCTGCGGAAACAAGAATTGCACTGCAAATGACAATGGCCATTCTCTTCTTTCCAAGCGGTTTGGGGATAAGGTTTTTCATAGTTTCTAATAGAATGAAAAACTCCTCCTTCCTCCCGGTGATTATATAGACTTAGTTATCAAGCTGTCAACCCATTCACTTCTCATTCAGGAAATTACTACCTATTATGCATAGTCCTGAATAAAAAGGAAAGGGCGACTTCTCGACATAATAAGCCTATAAGGGCAGTGAGATTTGTTGAAAATTTAAAAATTGCGATTTTCGCTAGCGAAACCCGCTGGAAATTGTCAAAAAACCTGTCAGTTAATGCCGAATAATTTCTTGGCATTTTCCGTCGTCGCCTTGGAAATCTCCTCTATCGATAGCTGTTTGATTTCCGCGATTTGTTCCGCAACCAGCTTCACATAAGAGGGTTCATTACGTTTCCCCCTAAAAGGATGAGGCGCCAGATAAGGACAATCCGTTTCAATCAATAAACGGTCTAAAGGAACGGCAGCTGCTACTTCTTTTGGTTTTTTGGCATTCTTGAAGGTCACGGGACCACCCAATGAAATATGGAAATTCATATCAACGCATTCCAAGGCCGTTTCCGCACTGCCACTAAAGCAATGCATGATGCCGCCCACACTTGAAGCCTCTTCCTCCTTCAAGATACTCACGATATCCGCCGTCGCCTCGCGATTATGGATGATGATGGGCAGCCTCACCTTTTTCGCCAAGCGGATTTGCTTCCTGAATACCTCCTTTTGGACATCCTTGGGTGATTTATCCCAATGATAATCTAGCCCCATTTCTCCAATTGCCACTACTTTGGGATGATTGGATAGCTCCTCGATCCATTGTAAGTCATCTTCGGTCATATCTATTGCATCGACAGGGTGCCATCCGACTGCTGCATACATGAAATCATGCGTTTCTACCAATTCCATCGCCCTTTTAATAGTCGGCCTGTCAAAGCCAACCACCACCATATTCATCACTCCTGCTTCCTTGGCTCTTGCGATGACTTCCTCAAGATCTTCGTTGAATTGTTCCGCATTTACATGAACATGTGTATCAAATAACATTATTTTTCTTCCTTTCTAAACTATTTTATTTATGAATGAATGTATTATGTTTCACAATTAAATAACAAAAAGATTACAGCTGGTGAATATATCCCTCATCAATTTTTCCAAAACGATAAAGAAAAAAACATAAAAATGTTTCATATGAAACACCTTTATGTTTTTCAAGGGTTTACTTCACCTTTGAACCATTTGGAATCGACGAATCGATTGTAGCGACAGAAAGCTTGCCTTCCTGACTGCCAGCCAAGATCATTCCTTGGGAAAGCTCGCCACGAAGCTTAACAGGCTTTAAATTCGTCACGCAAATTACTTTTTTACCTACTAAATCTTCAGGTTTATAGTGCTTTGCAATACCCGATACGACTTGTCGTTTTTCATAGCCTAAATCAAGCTGCAGCTTAAGAAGCTTATCCGCCTTTTTCACGGGCTCCACTTCAATGACTTGGGCAACACGGAGCTCCACTTTCGTAAAATCATCTATCGTGATTTCATCAACCTCCGGAATGGCTTCTTCCGTTTTTTCGGGCTCCTTTGAGGCACCGCCCTGCATTTGCTCTTTAATATATGAAACTTCCTCTTCCATGTCCAAACGAGGGAATATCGGTTCGCCCTTCAACACTTTCGTTCCAGCAGGGATTTGACCGAACTCCTCCAAGCTATCCCATGAAGTCAGCACTTCATCGTTGATGCTAAGCTGGGCAAATATCTTTTCCGGCGTCTGCGTCAAGAAAGGCTTCAAAAGGATCGCTGTCCTGCGTAATGATTCCGCTAAATGGACCATGACACTCGCAAGTTCTTCTTTTCTTGCTTCGTCTTTGGCGAGCATCCATGGCTGTGTCTCATCGATGAATTTGTTCGTTCTGCTTACAAGCTGCCAAATGGACGTCAGTGCAACTGAAAACTCCATGTTCTCCATCGCTTCCTCATACTTGGCCACCGTATCCTGATTCATTTCCAACAAGGCTTTTTCAAATTCACGATCAGATCCTTGATAGCTTGGAATCACGCCATCAAAATACTTATTGACCATTGCCACGGTCCGATTTAATAAGTTCCCTAAGTCATTTGCCAGGTCGAAATTGATCCGTTCCACAAACCCCTCAGGAGTGAATACGCCGTCAGAGCCAAATGGAACCTCACGCAATAGGTAATAGCGCAGGGAATCCAACCCGTATCGATCAATCAAGGTAACGGGATCGACCACATTCCCTTTTGATTTAGACATCTTGCCATCTTTCATGAGGAGCCAGCCATGGGCAAAGACTTTCTTAGGCAGCGGGACATCAAGTGCCATCAGCATGATTGGCCAGTATATGGTATGGAAACGAACGATTTCCTTTCCGACAAGATGTACATCTGCAGGCCAATAATTCAAATACTTGGAATCATTATCCGTTCCATAACCTAAAGCCGTTATATAATTGGTCAAGGCGTCAATCCATACATAAATGACGTGCTTTGGATCGCCCGGTACCTTGATTCCCCAATCGAACGTAGTGCGCGAAACAGCCAGATCTTCTAGACCAGGTTTGATGAAGTTATTAATCATTTCGTTTTTACGGGATTCTGGTTGGATGAAATCCGGATTTTCCTCGTAGAACTTCAATAATCGATCGGCATATTTACTCATCTTGAAGAAATATGATTCTTCTTTCACTTTTTCAACAGGTCTGCCGCAGTCCGGACAGTTTCCATTGCTTTCCTCTACCTGACGTTCCGTGAAGAAGGATTCACAAGGTGTACAATACCAACCTTCATATTGGTCCAAGTAAATATCACCCTGATCAAGCAGCCTTTTGAATATTTTGGCTACAACCGCAGAATGACGGTCCTCCGTCGTCCGAATGAAATCATCATAAGAAATATCAAGCTTTTCCCATAGCTCTTTAATCCCTGTTACGATATTATCCACGTATTGCTGTGGTGTGATTCCTTCTTCAGCGGCTTTACGCTGGATTTTTTGACCATGTTCATCAGTCCCAGTCAAATACATGACATCGAAGCCCCGCATCCTTTTATAGCGGGCCATGGCATCACCTGCCACTGTCGTATACGCATGCCCTATATGTAAATTACCGCTTGGATAATAAATGGGTGTCGTGATATAAAATGTTTTTAGTTTATCTTGCACTTCGTTCCCTCCTCATCTTTTGAAAAAAACGGCTATGCGACTTGTCAAAGCCATGAAACTATATTAAAAGCTATTATTTCTATTTTAACGCTATATGCGATTCTGCGCGACAATAATCACAAATCAAATCATCATGACATTGGAATGGGAATCGAATCAATTCAGGAGGCAACTTCCTTTTTGTCAGCATTACCTCTTACCTCCCCAAAATATACCTAAAAATCATATTTTGTGCAACAAATCACATATTGTAAATTATTAAATTATCCTCAATTGAGAACTTATGCATTGAAACTATTTTGCATTTAATCATATAATATATAAGTCTTTTGTCGAATTGTGGTGACATGCGCATTTATATGAATCAAGGTCATATATAAATGCCCAAAAGAAAATCCATTTTTCGCTAATGAAATGCCTTTTTGAACCACGGAAATGCAGTCATGCTCTTTTCTTACAAAAAAATGAAAATAAATCATTGACGGATATGGGAATGGCTGGTATTATAAATTTATAAAAAAATTTGTCGAATAATGGCGAAAAAAATAGAAATAGGGTACTAGATTGTAATCTGAGAGGAGAAATTCTAAAATGAAATCTACAGGTATTGTTCGTAAAGTTGATGAATTAGGCCGGGTCGTTATTCCAATCGAGCTTCGTCGTACATTGGGAATCGCTGAGAAAGACGCTCTTGAAATCTACGTTGATGACGAGCGCATCATCTTGAAAAAATACAAACCAAACATGACTTGCCAAGTTACAGGTGAAGTTTCCGATAACAACCTTACACTTGCAAACGGTAAATTGATTCTTAGCCGTGAGGGTGCTGAATTGCTTATCCAAGAAATTCAACAAAATTTCACGACTTCTAAATAATGCTATACTAAAAAAACTTCCGGGATACGGAAGTTTTTTTATGTTCATTTATCTTCACCATCGATGTGATACGCTTGATATACATCACGTTTTTGAATATCGCGATCCTTCGCGACTTGCTTGATGGCGTCCTTTGAAGTGTATTGCTCGGCTTCAATATAATGATTGACATGCCCGATTAAATCAAGTTCCGACCACCAGGCCTCTGAAGCCTCGTCTTCCGGCGATTGCCCGCCTTCGATTATTAAACAGAACTCACCGCGGATTTCGGTCTCCGTTGCCCACGTCAACGCTTCACTTATCGTCCCCCGAATGAATTCTTCGAATTTCTTGGTTAATTCACGGCATAATACAATGTTCCGCTCACCTAGGATTTCCTGCATATGTTTCAACGTTTCCTTTAAGCGGTGCGGAGATTCATAAATGATCCATGTCGATTCCAGCTTTTTTAACTTTTCCAGTTCCCGCTTCTTTTCTTTAGTTCCGCGCTGTAAAAATCCGTAAAAGTAAAAGGGCTGCGGCGTGAGTCCTGATGCAATCAATGCCGTTAATGCAGCATTTGCACCTGGCAGCGGAATGACCTTGAACCGCTCAGCTATTGCATCCTTGACCAGTTCGTATCCGGGGTCAGAAATAGTCGGTAAACCGGCATCGCTTACCAAAGCGATGACCTCTCCCGACCTCAGCCTCTCCAACATCTGCTTCCCGCTATATTCCTTATTGTGTTCATGGTAGCTGACGATAGGTGTCGAAATTTCAAAGTAATTGCATAATTTCTTCGTATTACGGGTGTCCTCGGCAGCAATGACATTCGCTTCCTTTAAGATCCTTAATGCACGAAAGCTCATATCCTCAAGGTTCCCTATCGGTGTAGGGACCAGATAAAGGGCCGGCTCCAATCCTTCTTTTTCAAAACTCTTCTGCTGCCACATATCAAATATCCTCCTTTGCCATCCACATTTGTTTTTGCTTTCTTGTTAATTGCTTGAATTTATATTCAGCCTGCATGGCCAATGTCTGTGTTTCGAATATTTCATGATGAATCAGTTCAACCGGGGTGCGTCCACGCGTATACTTTGCCCCCTTGCCGTGATTATGGGCAGCAACCCTTCGCTCCAGGTCATTTGTATATCCGGCATAATAGCTGCCGTCGCTGCACCTTAAAACATAAAAATAATGATCATTCGTCTCCATATAAAATCCTTCTGATCTCCGGATTATACTCATTTTCGTCATTATATACAACGAGCGGAGGCAAAATCTTCAAATCAGGGCTCCCATCCTTAATCCCCTCGATAAGAATCGTATTGGCTTCCTTTGAGCTTTTTGGATATACGAACTGAAGACGTTTCGGTTCGATCCTGTACATTCTCATGTAATGCAGGATATCCATCAGGCGGCCCGGACGATGAACAAAAGCGGCCTTTCCTCCTTGACGCAGCAGTTGACTGGATACGCGCATGACGTCTTCAAGATTACACATGATCTCATGCCTGGCAATGGCAAAATGCTCATTTTTATTTATTTCCTCGATGGACGGCGTGGGGAAATAAGGGGGATTGCAAGTAACCACGTCATATTTGCTATAGCCGATCTGTTCCGGCATGTCTTTGATGTCCCCATGGATCATCTCGATCCGGGAGGATAAGCCATTATGGTCCATGCTTCTCAGGGCCATGTCAAATAACCGCTCTTGGATTTCGACACCCGTAATTGCCGCTTTTGTCCTTATGCTCAGCAGTAAAGGTACGACGCCATTCCCTGAGCAAAGGTCGACAATTTTCCCTTTTTGAATCGGGACATTCACGAACCTAGATAATAGCACGGCATCCAGTGAAAAAGAGAACACCGATGGGCTTTGGATGATCCTTAAGTTCTCAGCCAAAAGATAATCGAGGCGTTCATCGCCTTTAAGTTCCACCATTGCTGTCATCCTCCTAATTATGTATGGAAAAAGCATGACCAGGATCCATGCTTCGTCATTCATCTCGTACAAAAAGGGGCCTGACTCATAGTATGCGTCAGACCCCGAATCACTATATATTGTAAACGGTCTATCTATCACTTTAAAAGAGATGGAGCATTCTTTTATATTATTCCATTATCACTTCTTGTTTAAAAACGATAAACAGAACAGGCAATCGCCTTCTTTTCGTAAACTGCCAAAATGCAGATTACAAATATGGAAGCCCTCTTGATAGATACGGGCTAAGTTATCATAGCCTTCCCCGATATCCATAACCTTGTCCGCACTAGCGGTGCGATTTTTCACTTTTTGCTTCAGCTTCACCGCAGCAGGGGCAGTTTCGGTTTCCGCAAGTCCTAACCGATGACGCAAGTGCTCGTTTTCCAGCTTGAGCGACTGGTTTTCCTCAAGGATTTCAGCCAGGTTCTGCTTCAATTCCCCAAGCTGTTTATATAATTGACCTATCTGGGTTTCCATATTGGTCACCGACTCAAAAATAGCTTTCTTATCCACGCTCTCCCACCACCTTAATAATCTGTGGCTTGAATAGAAACGGCTCCCTCTTTTAGAATCTCATCTAGAGTATACTCTAATACTCTTTCCTGCTCGATTAGTTCAATCTGAAGTACGCGTTCTAGAATATTAAGCCCCACTACCTTGCCTTTGCCACCAGGCGTATTAATCATTTCACCTAAATCAGGAAGCATTTCCTTCGCACTTTCATACTCGTCATTTTCATATTTCAGACAGCACATCAATCGACCGCATAATCCTGAGATTTTTGTAGGGTTCAATGATAAATTTTGATCCTTCGCCATTTTGATGGAAACCGGTTCAAAATCGCCAAGAAATGTGGAGCAGCAAAGCATCCTGCCACAAGGCCCGATGCCACCAAGCATCTTGGCTTCATCCCTAACCCCAATTTGGCGCAGTTCTATCCTAGTTCTGAATATAGCAGCCAAATCTTTGACTAAATCACGGAAATCGACGCGGCCATCCGCTGTAAAATAAAACACGACTTTATTTCTGTCGAACGTATAGGAAACATCGACTAGCTTCATATCCAGCTTATGCTCAATGACCTTCTTACAGCATATTGAGTAGGCCTCTTCTGCAGCAGCCTTATTCTCATCGACTATTAGCTTATCTTTCGCATCAGCTACCCGAAGTACTTTTTTCAACGGCAGGACAACATCGTTTTCATCTACTTGCTTACGGGCTGTAACAACTTTACCGAATTCAACGCCGCGGACAGTCTCCACTATTACAAAATCGTCCTTAGGAATAGCGAATTCACCCGGATCAAAGTAGTATATTTTGCCCGCTTTTTTGAAACGGACACCTACAACATCATACAAATCATGATCCCTCCTGCAAATTCAGCACAAGCTGTTCCATCAACAGCTGTGGATTCGTGTTGGACATCAGCTTCCTTTTCGCTTCCAAAATATACGCCATATGCTCGGCAAGACGTCTTGAGGAAAGATGAAGAGCGTGAGTTTCAAATTCCTTCAGTTTATTTTGAAAGACAACAAGGTGCTTTTTATCCAACTGAATGTATAATAAATCCTTATATATAAGAAGTAACAAATCAAGACCTCTGTCAACCTGTTCTCTTTCTTTGAAGTGTGTGAACCAATCCGTTTGAAGGTACAATAATCCCTTCAAGGAATTAAGTTTTAACACTTCATACAATTTTACCACTATTTTTTGAGCTTGTACAAACCATTCATCACGGCTAAGCTCGATTCCCGCTTCCACATTCTGTGTTATATGGGCAATGACCGAGGCGAGCTGCGGCTCCAGCTCCTGCTCCATCAGCTTTCGTTTTACATTCTCCGGGGATAATGGCTTGAACGAAATCACTTGGCATCTCGATAATATTGTCGGCAGGATTCTCTGAATCTGTTCGGTCATTAGTATCGCCACGGTATCGGCCGAGGGTTCCTCCAAGAATTTCAATAAACTGTTGGCGGCGCTCACCGACATTTTGTCCGCATCGGCGATCATATAAACCTTGCGATCTGCCTCTACGCTCTTTTTCGAGAATTCTTCTTGTAGCCCCTTGATTTGTTCCTTCTTGATGGAAAGTCCATCTTTTTCAATTAGATGGACGTCCGGATGGTTCCCGCTTGATATCCGTTTGCAATTCCGGCATGTTTCGCATGGCTCGTAACCTGCCTTAGGGGCTTCACAAAGTAAGCTTTTGGCAAAGACATTGCTGATATCCTGTTTACCTGTGCCTTTTTCCCCTTCAAATAAATACGCATGGGCCACCCTGTCCTTCATTATGCTATTCTGCAGCATGGTCATTACCTGCGGCTGGATTCGGCTCATATCCTGCCATGTTTTATCCAAAATGATCAACTCACTTAAGTATATAGATTAATCAAAAGGCCTTTAATCTCACCTATCATTTCCAATATTTCCAGCGAGCTTTTCTCTTTATTGAGAATTTCCTCACTTAACTCAACTAATCTTGCATCTATCGTTTCCACGGTTTTCAATGGCCGGCTTTGACCATATTGGTTCCAGCTCGTGGATTGCTTCAGCTCCAATCCATATTCAACCGCTTCTTTGACGAATCGTTTAACCAAAGCTTTATATTTTGCCAATTCCCTAAAAGTACGTGACCGAACTAAACGCTGGCCCGCCCCTTCAATATCGCCCATGAGGCGATTCAGGGTTTGGATTTGCATTTTTTGGTCCTGTGTCTGGACCATTTGCTGAAATCTTCCATTTGCAGTCTGAAACTGTTTGGCATCTTGGCGTGCCTTATCCAGCTTAATTGGGATATCATGGTTGATTTTCATTATGAACCTCCATGCATTGGCCCATCAAAACTGTAAAAAGTTTTCAACAGGCAAAATAAATATGGTCGCTCCGCCTACTTGTATCTCAACTGGGTAAGGCACATACGACTCGGCATTGCCGCCCATCGGGGAAACCGGTGATACTAGTTGGGAGCGTGACTGGCAATTCTGCTTGATGATCTGAATGGCCTGATCGACACGCTCATCCTCCGTACCGATCATGAAAGTCGTATTACCCGACTTTAAAAACCCGCCGGTGCTGGCAAGCTTGGTCGTTCCGAAATTATTTTCCACTAATTCATTAAGCAGCCGATGGCTATCTTTGTCTTGAACGACAGCAATAATCATTTTCATCCTTATCACCCTCCGGTTACCCTGAATATTTTCTACCTCTATTATATCAAGTAGTCTGTGACTGGAATAGTATTCCGTTGATTAATCTGGTAACGTTTATCGTTACCTTCCCGATTCTTCCAAGAGTTTCAATAAACCAGCTTTCGTTTCTTCATACACTTCTTCGATTGACTGTCCTGCATCCACGATGATGAATCGCTCTTTCCATCTATTAATGATGAGCTGATAGCCTTCGCATACCTTTTTATGGAAATCGAGCGCTTCAAGGTCGAGCCTATTCACTTCGCGTTCACCGTTGGACTGGATGCGCCTCAGCCCCTCTTCCGGATCTATATCGAAAAAGAACGTGGCGTCGGGCATCACGCCTCCGATTGCGAATTTATTGATACTGTAAACCTCTTCTATATCCAAGCCCCTTGCATGGCCCTGATAGGCCAAGGAGCTATCGATAAATCGGTCACATAGGACAATGCCGCCACGGTCAAGCTCCGGCATGACCACTTCCACTAAATGCTGACGCCTTGCCGCTGCATATAATAAAGCCTCAGTACGCGGGTCCATGGCTGTATTGCTCTTATTAAGAATGACTTCCCTGATTTGCTCTGAAATGGGAACCCCGCCTGGTTCACGCGTTAACAGGACTTGATAGCCTTCTTCTTGCAGAGCCTTGCCAAGCATTTGGGTAATTGTCGTTTTCCCTGCACCCTCGGGCCCTTCCATTGTTATAAAAATGCCACGCTTCATTGATGTACCTCCAAGGTTCTTTGTTTGTAGTATATCATTTTAACCTGATTGTCCGCTTTCATAAACGATTAATTCTCCATTTGAAAGGGAGGAGCCGCCATGAAACCTCGCTCCTAGTGCCTGCAGCCCCTTCAAGCTTGATACATGCTCAGCCGTAATCATTTCCCCGGACATAATCAAAGGGATTCCCGGCGGGTACGGAATGACCATCTCGGCTGATACCCTCCCTATTGATTTACTTAACGCAACCAAAATCTTTTTTTTCTTCTTCATTAACGAGTATGACATTTCGAGACCTGCCATTGACCTTCCTCCAAGCTGACGGTCCGCTTGAATGGATTTGCCGTTGCCTGTTCGGCCGGCGGTCGCGTTATTTATATTATGAATGATTTCATGAAAAGGAAAATCTGCCCGCTTCTTCAATAAAGGTAAAATCAGCAGCAAATTATCAGGGTCGGCCAATTCTGTATATATCCCCTCTGCTTCACATAACTGCTGCAGCTCAAACCCGCTTAAACCCTTTTTCGACTGGATGACAACCTTCAATGGATCGTAAAAAATGCCCTTGGGCGCCTCCAAAACTTGGATTGATTTTAAGGAGGCCAATCCTTCCCTGAACAAGTCAATATTTCTTTTCAGCTCTTTTTTATCATCTTGGGTGAAAGAGGCCAGGTAGGCCCTAGCTAAGTCAAGCGAGCCCATGATGGGGTAGGAGGGGCTGCTTGACTGGAGCATTTGTAAATAGAAGGATACCCGTTCGGCATCAATGTGAGCTGATTGAAGGTGCAGGTAGGACCCCATGGTCATGGCCGGCAATGTTTTATGAGCAGAATGGACAACTGCATCTGCTCCTGCCAAAATGGCCGTAGCCGGAAAAGGATCTCCTAACTGAAAGTGAGCGCCATGTGCCTCATCAACAAGCACCGGAATCCCCCTTTTGTGGGCAAGCTTTACCATTTTGCCCATATCCTCTCCCAGACCATAATAATTCGGATAAGTTAAAACGACAGCCTTTGCATCTCGATGGACGCGTAAGGCCTCTTCCAGCAGTTTTGGTGATATGCCGCCTGCAATTCCCCATTCCTCATAAAAAACCGGTTGCAGAAATATTGGCTTTACATTGGCTAACATCAAGCCGTGTAAAATCGACTTATGGCAATTCCTTTGGACCAGCACCTTATCTCCTTCGCGGCATGATGCAAGGATCATAGCCATGTTGCCAACCGTTGAGCCATTGACCAGGAAATAACTCTTCTTTGCTCCATATAAATCGGCAAGCAGCTGTTCGGCCTCCAAAATTGCTCCCTCGGGAGCATGGAGGTCATCTAAACCATTTAGCTCCGTAGCATCGATACCGAGCAGGCGGTTGTATAATGCTTGTCCTTTTTCACTAAATACTCGCCCACCCTTATGTCCGGGGACATGGAGGGAAATTGGTTTATTTTCATGAAAAGTACTCATTGCATCAAACAATGGTGTCTGTAATTGATTCATTTAATATCTTCCTTCAAATCATATTATTTTCTCATTTTATCAAATAAGTTCAAAATTATCTCCTCTGGCACCAAATCACCTTTTCTGCTAAAGTATTATAAAAAGAGTCAGAGAATGAAGAAACACCCTTTTTCTTCATACTCTGACTCTTCATCTTTCCATTTCCTTTTATGAAAATATTTCAGGATTGGTGATTTTCCTTAGTTGCTTTAAGTAATATTTATACCTCGGATCATTTGTATCGGTGCCGATCATATCCCTTTCGCATTCCTCACAAATGAAAGTCGTGTATACGTGAATTCCCATTCCTTTTACTTGTTCACAAACCACGCACGTTTCCCCTGCCGTCGTTTTGGTTGTTGTTGTCCCCAACATCTCCACCTCCATACCTGCATTCTCCCCAAAAACCAACGTTCACATACATCGAGTTAAATAGTTTAGGAGAACCAGGGCTGCTTTTAACAATGTATGATGGAGATTTTCAATACGTGTATGTCTCTATATAAAAGTTTCCATAATTGCTTAATCGTTGTGATCAGATGTTTTTCCATGAA
>NZ_JASJOM010000017.1 GCF_030271255.1 Peribacillus folii | reverse complement strand
CTTCAAAGGAATTTCAAAAGGGGTTCGGAATTTTTTAATTCCGAACCCCTTTTGTCTACAAACTGAGGTTGGGAATGATTTCATTCCCAACCCTTTTGTTAAGCTGAAGCGATTGTTGCTCTTGCTGCACGTTCTTTCCGGCCATGCAGGAAGAAGTACAGGACGGAAGTTGCGATAACAGCGACGCCCAGGATGACATAAAGCGTGCTGTAGCCTGTGATCGGTATGATGAAACCGAGGATGTATGGGCCGAACCCAAGTCCTGCATCAAGCATGATAAAGAAGGTGGACGTAGCCATCCCCATGCGGTGCGGCGGTGTCAGTTTAACGGCGATCGCCTGAGAGCTTGATTGCATATTACCGAAGCCAAGGCCGATGAGGAAGCCAGCCGCCAATAAAGTGAAGCTATTGGTCGTAATGCTTAAAAGCAGTAAGCCTGCACCGAATATCATGAAGGCCGGGTACATGATGAAGTTCGCTCCCCTACGGTCCATCAATGGTCCTGAGAATGGGCGTGATAGTAAAACAGCGACTGCATATATGACAAAGAAAAAGCTGGCTGTATTGACCAGGTCGATTTCAATGGCGTAGAAGCTGATGAAAGAAAGGACACTTGAATAACAGAATGCCAATATTAAAGTGATCAATGCAATCGGCAGTGCTTTAGGTTCGATAAAGTTGGAAAGCTTGAACCCTTTGCGTTCTGTGACTTTCGCGGTTACATTCAGGGCCGGTACATACAGGAAGAATGCTGTGACCAGACTGATCAGTCCTAACGCCAGGCAGAAACTGAAAATCACCTGGAAGCTGGTGTGCTGAGCCATGTATAGACCGATGAAGGGTCCGATTGCCGTCGCAAGTGTAGCGCTCATGCTGTAATAGCCGATGCCCTCGCCTTTACGTGTTGCCGGAATGATTTGGGCGACGATCGTTCCCGTCGCGGTACTGGCCATCCCCATCGCCATCCCGTGAATCAGGCGGTTAACCAATAAAAAGCCGATTCCAAGATCGACAAAATAAAGAATGGTCGTCAACGTAAAAAAGATCAACCCAATGAATAACGTTTTCTTGCGGCCGATCGAATCAATGAAACGGCCAATGAACAAACGACCGATCAATGTCCCGATTATGAAAATACCCGATATGAGTCCAGCTTGGCTTGTAGAAGCATGCAATTCATTTACAGCATAGATGGCAAGTGTCACCATCAGTAAATAAAAAATCAATGTTATGAAAAAATTAATGGATGAGACGATGATGAAATCTTTCGTCCATAGTTTTGCTCTCGATTGTCCCATTTTTTTATGATCTCCTTACTTTAAGATGTTATTTCTTATTTCGCCCATGATGCGTATCGCTGCGAGCTGTTCCTCTTCCGTAATCCCTGAAAGGATATCCTGCTCGTATTGATCGATGGTCACGCGCACATCATCATAGACCTTTTTTCCAAGCTCCGTAAGCCGCATTCTTTTTTCGCGTTTATCCTTGCTTGGCACATGCTCGACATACCCCAGCTCCTCCAAGCGGGCAATCGTCCGGGTGATCGTCGGTTTTTCCACGCTTTGGTAGGTGGCAAGCTCGACAAGCGTCGCCGAACCATCATTGGCTAAATAATACAATATGGTCCATTGCGCCCTGTGTAAATCATGCTTGTTCAGCTGGATATTAAGGTGGTTTTCAAACGGCCGGTACAGCAGTAAAAATTGCTGAAAGAATTTTTGGTAAGTCTTTATAGGAAACACCTCTTTTTTATCATTATATAGTTACCGTAAGTAATTGTTACCTTGAGTAACTATATTACCAGAATTCATTTATTATGTCCAATCGGATTTTTACTAATTATCGAAGGTTATTTGTGATGTGAAGAGGGAAAATAGGAATGGGAGATGATGTTGATCATGTATAAATCGATCATGGCATTCGCTGCATCGGCCGCCATGCTGACTGCTTGCAATAGTGATTTGCCGAATGAAAAAGAAAAGCCAAAGCAAGAACAAAAAGAAACGGAAACGAGCCCTGAAAAAAATAAATGGTCGTCCTTGCCCGAATACGACGAAATCATCGAGCAAATCGGGAAAGAAGACTATACGTTCAATAAGGAAACGGATAATGATGATAAACGGGTATTCCTGATTAACCTAAACGGCGAAAAACAATATAAAACCGTGTACATCAAAAAGACCAAACGCCTGAAAATCATTAAAATCAATGGCGGCGGTGACATATATGATGAAATCATCAACTAAAAACCGCCCGATCGGAGATAATTCGCCCCAGACGTAGTCCCGGCGGAAGGTTTTGTGTATAGTTAAATTTATCCAGGCTAAGAGGAGTGGTGCAAGTCCCTCCTCTTTCTGATGGTCTGATAGGGGGGATGACATTGTCGAAGGGATTCATTCATCATATTGAGCTGTATGTGTCAGATTTGAACCGGTCAATTGATTTTTGGGGCTGGTTCTTGGAGGAAATGGGCTATGAGCCCTACCAGGAGTGGGAAAGCGGAAAGAGTTGGAGATCGGCAGGGATGTACATCGTTTTTGTCCAAGCGAAGGAGAAATTTCTTGATGTTCCTTATCATCGGGGAAGGGTGGGGCTTAATCATCTTGCCTTTCATGCTTCGTCCCGTCAGCACGTTGATGAGATGACGATGAAATTAAGGGAGAGGGGGGGATCGGTCCTTTATGCTGATAAGCATCCATTTGCGGGCGGAGCAGATCATTATGCGGTGTATTTCGAAGATCCTGATCGGATGAAGATTGAGCTCGTCGCCCCTTAGCTTGGGAGCAGCTAATGCATGGCGTAGCTATATTGGCGGGGAAGAGGCTCTTCACCTTCCATTTGCTGGCCGTGTTCAGAATGATAGGAAAAGGCATCGATTAAGATAAATGCCCCGGCGACCTGGGCCCAGCTGCCAAGCAAGAGGATGTGCTCACCGATCCGGCGTTTTTCATTCAATATGAAGATGTTCCCGATTGATTCAAAAAAAGACCCTGCTGCAATCAGGGCATTTCCTTTCAATTCAAGCGAACGTGAAATGGAATTCTCAGAAAGAAAGGCACCGAACGCTTCAAAGGCGGCACCTAGACCCTGGATGCCGCTGCCGAGAGCATCCGTCTTCGTCCCTTCCTCATCAGCGCCATTCAGCTGCATGTCGATTCCCACTACATTGGCTGCATTTCCCGCAGCCTCAAGCCAGGCGCCGATAATGAAATAGGTTTCCGATATCTCATTTTCCCGATCCGCCGTTTTCGTCCGCCCGATTGCCTGCAATGAATTTCCTAGCGCCTCGATGCCATTCCCCTTTAACACCAAGTCCTTGCCAAGGTTCGTTCCCGTTAATGTTTGCCGGGTTTGCCCGATTGCACCAGTGAGTGTGCCGATGCCCAGTAACCATGCTCCTGTAATAAGGAGGTCATCTCCATGAGTGATCATATCTCTAACGCTCCTTAAAAGTGGTTACATTTATGATATTCAGGAGGCAATGTTTGTTTACATATTGCCTGAATGGGGAGAATCCGGATATATGAAAATGAACCAATTATTGGTATAATGGCAGTTGGAGGAGATGGGTTTGGCGTATAACTATATGTTACAAATGATAATGGGTGCACTTTTCTTTATTCTTTTTTCATTTTGCAGCTGGTATGAAGGCAGCGAAATACTG
Source organism: Peribacillus folii (assembly GCF_030271255.1). GTDB lineage: Bacteria > Bacillota > Bacilli > Bacillales > DSM-1321 > Peribacillus. The sequence goes on along the minus strand of NZ_JASJOM010000017.1, from coordinate 53,994 downwards.
GATAACAGCTGGGAGTGGGAATACTCCACGCATTTTTCAGGAAACGTGAGCGATGCCGACGATATTTCCAATTTGGATTACTTCGTTTATGCTGCTAAATTCAAGCCGTTATTTCCAGTGCTTATGACTTTGACCGCATCGTACATGATCTTGCTGACTGGATTTCGTCTGTTTAAAAGCAGCAGGGCAAAAAAGGCAATATTCCTGTCAGGCTTGGGAGCCCTATTCCTGTTTTCAAGCGCTGTGCTTTTCCATTCACCGACAGTCGGGGGAGACATCTATCAAGTGATTTTTTTGTCAGGCGGGATGCTTTTGATTCTGGCTGCGGCCCTATATTATTTTCGGTTACTAAAAGGGTTTGTGACTGTAAAATAATATGAGTTGTACAATGTGGCCGTTGAGGCACTCGCTTTCCGCGGGCCTCCTCGGCTTTTCATGGGGTCTACCGTGACTCGCACTTCCCGCAGGAGTCCCGAACACCCGCTCCAATCAACTTTGCTGTTTCATATGTGTATGATCATTAACGTTATTTCGTTTGATGAACTTTCTCCAAAGGCGGACTCAATGGGTTCAGCTTTTTTTTTCGAAAGCTATCGATGTTTCTGCTGTATTTTAACCGAAAGGGGTAAAGCGGGCAAGCAACCTCGTCACCTTAAAGAAGAGGGGCCTTCTAGCTTTGACCTCATTTTCATCGATGCTGACAAGGTCAATAATCCCGCGTATCTACAATGGGCGCTAAAACTTTCCCGGCCGGGGACCGTGATTATCACAGATAATGTGATACGTGATGGAAAAGTGCTCGACCCAGATAGCGATGACCCGAATGTGAGGGGAATCCGTACCTTTATCGATCAATTATCCGAAGACCCGCGCATTGACTCCACCGTCATGCAAACGGTGGGGATGAAGGGATACGATGGCTTTGTGATTGGAATGGTAAAGCACTGATGCAGCAACCATGAAGGGCGGATTAATCGGGGAGGAGGACGAAATAAGGTGATCGGTTCTTCATGAAATGAAATGGACAAAGTACAGAACCTCCAGAATCTGGATTTTCGTCTCCTTAATTAACGGTTCAGGATGATCCGTTTGTGCTGCGAAGGAATTAATTATATAGTAATCGTGGAGTGCATTCACTCTTAGCGTAAAATACAATGATAAGAAAAGCCCGGAGGAGATTTCATGAAAACGATTGGCACAGAACAAGAATACCGCGAACAAATCAAACAGGATGGCCTGACGGTCGGGATTTTCACGACTACATGGTGTCCGGACTGCAAACGCTTGGATATGTTCATTGATGAAATTACAGAGCAGCATCAAGACAAGCAGTGGTTTACGATCGACCGAGACGAATTCCCGGAGATTTCCGAGGAGCAAACAGTCATGGGAATTCCATCACTTTTAGTATTTAAAAATGGTGAGAAGGTTGCACATCTGCACAGTGCCAACGCAAAAACGCCAGAGGCGGTCAACGAATTTTTAAATGAGCTGTAACCATCACTGCAAAGGGGACCTCCGCATGATATCTTCATGAGGGGGTTTTTTTCATGTTTTCGCTCAGTATCGCATTCTTGAAAATTTTTCTATGAAAGGTCTTGATTTTTGAGCTGATCCGCGGTTTAATTATAGATACGAAATATCCATTATGGATATTGGATGTCCATTTATATAGGGAGAGGTGAAACGAATTGCAATTAACAAAAGGGGTGGAGCAAGCGATATGCATCATTGTCATACTCTCGACTCAGGATAAAAGGGTGCCGCTTTCGTCTAATGAGATTAGCAGAAGGTTAGAAGTATCTCCTTCGTATTTGAAAAAGATCATCAGGAAATTGGTCGTAAAGCAAATCATCACTTCCGTACCAGGTAATAATGGCGGCCTTTCTCTTGCTAAGAGTGTAGATGAGATTAAAAATATTGAAATAATTGAAGCGATGGAAGGTCCGATCGCGATGTTTCCCGATACAGGACTTATTGAAAAAGCGTTCAAAGATGGCGAGTACGCGGAAAAGGGAGTGGATGTCCTGCGCCGGATGTTTACTCAGGCGGATGAACTTCTCATGGAGTTCTTTTCCAGTCAAACGGTGGCAGACCTGCTAAGGGAAAGCTTCGGTGCAAAAGAACTTCCGATCTTGAATTGGAACTCGGTGTCATTGAATGAATTAACGTGCGAAAAGACAGGTGAAAAAAATTGAATATGCTTAAACAAGAATGGAAGCTTTTCCTCACGAATAAAAAACTGGTGGGTGTCGCCATCGTTTTACTATTCGTACCGATTATCTATGGCGGATTATTCCTCAGTTCCGCCTGGAATCCGTACGGCAATACAGGCAAATTGCCTGTAGCCGTCGTGAATAATGATGTGAAGGCGGAATATGAAGGGAAGACCTTGACGGTCGGCGATGAGCTTGTCGATCGATTAAAGGACAACGACGATCTGGAATGGCATTTCGTTTCCGAAGAAAAGGCGAAAAAAGGATTCGAAGATGGTACATATTATATGGTCGTGACCATTCCTTGGGATTTTTCCAAAAATGCTTCAACCGTTATGGATAAACATCCCAAGAAAATGAATTTGACGTATGATGTGAACCCTGGACGCAGTTTCGTTTCGGAAACGGTCGGGACCAAAGCGACGAATAATTTGAAAACGGAGATTGCCGAAAGTGTCACGAAAGAATATGCGGAAGCGATTTTCTCGCAATTGGGGGAAATCGGTGATGGGTTCAGTGACGCAGCGGATGGTGCATCGAAATTGGATGACGGTGCAAAAAAACTTCATGATGGAAACAAGGAAGTGACAGACAATCTGAATAAATTGGCTTCCAGTACATTAACGTTTAAGGATGGGGCGGATAAACTTCAAATTGGCGTTGGCAAGTTTTTGGAAGGCGTCAATAAACTTGAAGGCGGCGCAGCGGAATTGAACGAAGGAATTGCCAAATACACGAATGGTGTCGGGCAGCTCCAAACTGGTGTGAATGAGCTTGCATCAGGTACAGGCGAATTGACGGACAAAAGTGAGGCATTGAGGCAAGGATCCACCCAGCTTTCGAATGGTCTCGCCAAAGTGGTACCGGGAGCCCAAAATCTGAATGATGGATTATCGCAAGCCCAAACCGGCAGTGCCAGTTTGAACGATGGCTTGAATCTATTATCGCAAAATGCAAGCCAGCTGACGGATCCATCCACAGGCATTCCCAAACTGGCAGAAGGCCAAAGGAGCCTGAATGAGGGAATCACCAAGCTGTCGGAAGGCAGTCAGGCATTGAATGAAGGTTTGAAAAAACTCGATGGCCAATTGCCTGCCGGGGAACAGCTAAGTCAGCTTACCCAAGGTCTCGCAAGCATCCAAGCCGGCGTCAATAAATTGCAAGAAGCGATACCGGCTGGAAGCGGCACATCAGGCACCGTTTCGAGCATCAAGAAAGATCTTGAGAACAGTCAAGCAGCTTTATCGCAGCTTCAATCATCGATTGCGAACAACGGGCAAAGCACAATCGATGCCGTCAAAGGAACGGAAGCTTACAAAGCCATGACAAGTGAACAGCAATCCGAATTACTGGGGGCCGTTCAGAACGAAGCACAAATCCAAGCAGGGTCCCAAAAGGAAATTGCATCGGCCCTTGCAGGCAGCATTTCCGATTTATCGGCTCAATTAACAAACAACGTGATGCCGGTATTGAATGGTTTAGGCCAGCTGCCGGAACAAGTGGCAGCTTTAAACAATGCCGTGAATAAAGTCAATCCGAACGCAGTTTCAGCGTTGAATGGATATACGGCAATCAGTAACTCACTGGAAAATCAATTCCTTCCAGGTGCAGCACAATTAAATACAGGCCTGTCAGAAGCGCTTAATGGCAGCAATCAATTAACCGAGGCAACCGAAAGCCTAAATGAACGAACACCCCAATTGGTGAATGGCATCAATCAGCTGGCACAAGGCGGTTCGTCGTTGAATAATGGTCTCTCGAAACTAACTGAGGGTTCTGGTCAGTTGGTAGATGGGGTCTCCCAGCTTCAAACTGGCTCAGCGGCCTTTGGAAGTGGTTTGGAAAAGTATACGTTCGGTGTTCAGAAGGTAGGCGAAGGGGCGAATAAATTGGCCGATGGTGCCAACCAGTTGAATGAGAACTCGGCAGCCTTGAACAATGGATCATCCGCACTTGTTGAAGGGACGGAACAATTGGCAAGCAATCTGCCGACTTTAAGCAATGGTGTCATCCAGCTTGCTGATGGCGCGGGCAAGATCAACGAAGGTTCGTCCGCACTTGCGAAAGGTTCGGGTAAACTGGGGGATGGAATTTCCTCGCTAAAAGACGGAACGACTGAGCTATCGGAAAAATTAAGCGATGGTGCAGAAGAAATAAATGGTAAAGAAACATCTGAAGATAATTACAGCATGATTGCTGAACCAACGAAGGTCAAAGAACAAAAAAGCAGCAAGGTGCCCAATTATGGGCATGCCCTGGCTCCTTATGTATTGTCTTTAGGATTGTTTGTAGGCGCAATTGCCTTCAACATGGGCTTCCCGACAGGCATGCCGTCAACAAGACCTACATCAGGGGTGGCATGGTGGTTCAGTAAATTCACCGTGCTATTCATTCAAGCGACGATTTCGGCATTAGTGCTGGACGCGATCATGATCTGGGGAATGGATTTACAGGTCGAGAACTTGGGGCAATTCATCATCGTTTCAATCTTGACCTCGCTAACCTTCATGTTCATCGTCACCTTCCTGGCCGTAGGCTTCGGAAATCCAGGCCGTTTATTGGCGATGATCTTCCTTGTCCTGCAGTTAGGCGCAAGCGGAGGGATGTTCCCTGTGGAGTTGACCAATTCATTCTTCAATGCGGTTCATCCGTTCATTCCAATGACATATTCGGTCATGGGCTTCCGTCAGGCGATGAGTACGAGCCTTGGAGCGGATGCATTGACATCAAGCATTCTTTTCCTTTCTGGATGCATTATCGTCTTTAACCTGCTCTTATTGCTAACGATGGTCATTCGCAAGCGTAAAGCACACACCTTTGAAATGGATGCGTAAAAAGAAGAAAACCCCCGATGCAACTTTGCCGGGGGTTTTCTTCTTTTTAGCTTAATCGTTTGTTTCTTCCGGATGTTCAACCACATGCTTAAGGATGGAAAGCTTGTTATCCCAGAAGCGGTCATAAAATGCAAGCCACTGTTTCAACTCCTCTAATGGCTCTGGCTGAAGGCGAAAGCGTTTCTCTCTTCCTACCTTCCGTCCGCTTACCAGGTCAGCTTCGGAAAGGATATGAAGGTGCTTGGCAATCGCCGTACGGCTCATCGTAAAGTGGGAGGTGATGGCGGAAATGGGCAATTCCCCTCCAGCAAGCAGTTGCAGGACTTTTCTGCGGGTGGGATCGGCCACCGCCTGGAATACATCATATTTTTCTGCGGAAGAAGACATTTAGCCCTCAACAGCCTTCTTAAGTTTTTCATTAACGATTTGAGCCCATCCATGCGCCATTCTATCGCGGACGACTGAGCTTTTTTCATTCGCTTTCGGAAGAATCGCTTCAGGCTGCTTCCACCCGCCGTGGATAAGGGTGAATTCCGTTTTGCCACCCTGCTCTTTTAAATGGAATGAAACGATCCACCCGTCAGTATCCCAGGAAAAGGCTAGCCGATGGGGCGCATCAATCTCCAATACCTTGCATGGAGAGGGACCAAAAGGTGATTGTACATGGAATTCATGTCCCACTTTCGGCTGAAAATCATTAGGCATGAACCATGAAGCGATCCCTTCGGCAGTCGATACCGTCTCCCAGACCTTTTGAATGGGCGCTTCAAGAATGACGGTCTTTTTGACATCTTCCAACATATGTTGCTTTTCCATATGAAACACTCCCTATAATGTAAAATCAATTGGTTTCGTTTTGTTGATTATATAAAACCATTTGGTTTCATGTCAATGAGTAACCTCGAAGCTCCAGGTGTTTAGTTCCCGATTTTTTCAATTTGATCGGATAAGCTCGTGATTTGATCGATGGTTTGCATGATTTCTGATTCTTCCAATGCCTTAGGATCAATCTGACCTTTTTCAATATTATTCAAATATAATTCAATGCCATCTGACAGCTGTTGATTGGAAGCGACGATTTTTTCATGGATGGTTTCGGCGATTTCGGGAGGCTCGGTTGCATTGAACTCCTCAATCTCCGTTTGCATCTGCTCCAGATCTTTTTCAAGACTTTGCCTTGCTTCGGCATTCGTGACGGCATCTTGGGCCGATGCAGGCAGCTCATTGGCAAATTCCTTGACGGTATTCATATACGCCGTCGTATTATCTGCATACTCCAAGGAAGAATTGACTTCCCCCAAAAGCGAGCACCCGCTTAAGGTAAGGACTGCTAGAAAAGCGATCGCGATCATTTTTTTCATATGTGCCTCCCGTGTGATGGTATTGGCATTGATTTATATGGGTAAAAATCCTTTTTTATAAATCGCTGCAATTGAATTCAATATGAAACCAGGAATTTTTTTCGGGAAAAATGATTTTGAATAGAAAAGATGAAAGGCACTTTTCAAATCGTGCCACTGATTACAGGATTTAACCTGTTTAAACCTTGCTACATCAATGATCTTCACCTTTTTTTCGGAGGTGATGAAGATATTCCGTAAATGGATATCCGAAGGGTTCAATCCCTCTCTTCTTGCTAACTGCAAAGCATGGTCAATTTCCTTGATATTCTCTTCCGTTATTGGAATTCCTAACGTCAAACATTCAAAAAGGGTGTTGCCCTCGATGTGATCGATGACCAGGTAATTCAAACCTGCGGCATAAAGAGCCGGATAATAATCAATGGATTGTACGGTCCTGTATATGTCGGCCTCCACTTTAGCTGTTTGGATTTGGTCCGGGAAAAACACCTTCAGCGCTTTATTGGTGGAATGTATCCGAAATACATAAGCGCTGCGGCCCTTGCCGATAAGCGTTAAGGATGGGTCGGCATCAAGCAATGAATATTTTTTATCATCGGAAATCTTGACGCTTGCGGCTAATTCATTATAGTTCTGCATACTATTCACCTCTAATGTGCAAATTTCAAATCAAAAAAGACGGTATAACCGATTATTGGTCATACCGTCCTTTGAAAAATCAAAAGACCTCACCAAATAATCGGCAAGGTCTTGCAAACAACTGGAATCAGTTGCCAATAAAGCCGAGGATAAAATCCTGTATTGACGACTTTATTGTATAGCTACTCCCCTTAACAGAAGGATTCTTATAGAAATATATAAGGTAATTATATAGTTTATGGACTTACCCCGTCAAATATGAGGCTCGAAGGAGTGATCCCGTATTTTTCTTCCATTCATGTGACGAATCAAGGGATTTAATTATTCTAGTATATCATATTTCCAGCATGAAGCCATGGATTACCCTTAAAATATGAATATATTACAAATATTACTATTAAATTACTCAAATGTCTCTAAAGTTACTAATGCATTAAAACCGAAGCGAATCCCCTGTAGAACCAAAGAAATATGATATATTTTTAACGAATAAGTAAATATACCTATATTATTACGCTGATATTAACCGATATTTAAATAAATGTTAAAAACATAATGCTTTGGTAGGGAGAATGATATGAAGAAATTAATAATACCAACTTTCTGTTTTGCCGTATTGTCGACAGTTGCATTCGAAGAAAAAATATCTGCAGCTCCATTACATGCAGAACAGGCCAATGTAGATACAAGCGTCATGTATGTAAATGTAACTTCCGGTACTCTCAATATGAGAAAAACGGGATCGGAAAGTGCGAGCATAGTTGCCAAGCTTACAAAAGGCACGCCGGTAACGATTTATTCGGAATCCAAGGGTTGGGCGAAGATCAAAGCCAATGGAAAGGAAGGGTATGTCAGCACAAAGTATATATCAGCTGCTAAGCCAGGGGTTTTAACGAAGTCCGCCGTAACGGTAAAGACCATTACAAAATATGTGAATGTTAGCACGGGTTCGCTCAATATGCGGAAAAGCGGATCGGAAAGTGCAGCTGTAATTGCCAAGCTGACAAGGGGCACACAGGTCACGGTTCAGTCGGAATCCAAGGGCTGGGCGAAGGTGAAAGCCAATGGTAAAGAGGGCTACGTCCATGCCGCGTATTTAGCGGCAGTAAAGCCTGAACAGGCGACCAAATCCGCCGTAATCAATAAAACGGCAACAAAATATGTGAATGTTAGCACGGGTTCGCTCAATATGCGGAAAAGCGGGTCGGAAAGTGCAGCTGTAGTTGCCAAGCTGACAAGGGGCACACAGGTTACGGTGTATTCGGAATCCAAGGGCTGGGCGAAGGTGAAAGCAGCTGGTAAAGAGGGCTACGTCCATGCCACGTATCTAGCGGCAACGAAGCCTGAACAGGCGACCAAATCCGCCATATCCAATAAAACGACAACGAAATATGTGACTGCAAGCACGCTCAACATGCGAAAAGGCGGTGCCGTAAGCACAAGCATCGTCACGAGCCTTTCAAAAGGGACGAAAGTGACGGTGTACTCGGAAGCCAATGGCTGGGCGAAGATCAAGGCCAATGGAAAAGACGGGTATGTGAGCACGAAATATTTGTCGGCAGCAAAGCCAGGAGGGGACACATCGGCAGCAGTCTCCCAAAAAACGACGACGAAATACGTGACCGCAAGCACGCTCAATATGAGGAAAAGCGGGACGGAGAGTTCAAGTATCGTCGCGAGGCTAGCAAAAGGGACGAAAGTGACGGTGTATTCGGAAGCCAAAGGCTGGGCAAAGGTCAAGGCCAATGGAAAAGACGGATATGTCAGCACCAAATATGTATCGACGGCAAAGCCGGTAACGGATTCCAAACCGGCTGCCCCTGAAAAAACGACGACGAAGTATGTGACCTCAAGTACGCTCAATATGCGGAAAAGCGGGAGCGAAACTTCAAGCATCGTCGCCAAGCTATCAAAGGGCACGCAGGTAACGGTGTATTCGGAGGCCAAAGGCTGGGCGAAGGTCAAGGCCAATGGAAAAGATGGGTATGTCAGCACCAAATATTTAACGGCGACAAAGCCGGTAACGGATTCCAAACCGACCGTCCCGGAAAAAACGACGACGAAATATGTGACCGCGAGTACGCTCAATATGCGGAAAAGCGGGAGTGAAACCGCGAGCATCGTCGCCAAGCTATCAAAGGGAACACAGGTAACGGTGTATTCGGAAGCCAAAGGCTGGGCGAAGGTCAAGGCCAATGGAAAGGACGGCCATGTCAGCACGAAATATTTAACGATGACAAAGCCGGTAACGGACACCAAACCGACTGTCCCTGAAAAAACGACGGCCAAATACGTAAATGTAAGCTCAGGAACGCTCAATATGCGGAATAAGCCATCAGAAAGCGCTTCGATCATCGTCAAATTGGCAAGGGGTGTAGAGGTGGAGGTCATCTCTGAATCGAATGGCTGGTCCAAGATAAAAGCATATGGCGGCGAAGGATACGTCAGCACGCAATACTTATCAACAACCAAGCCTAGTACCGAGATTGAAAAGCCTGAACCGAAGCCAGGCGATGAAGAAACCACGTTCACGAAATACGTAAGTGTGAATGATGGTTCTAGCTTGAATATGCGCTCAAGCGCTTCCGCTTCCGCGTCAATCATCACTAAGCTTGTAAACAATACGGCCGTGACCGTATATTCAGAGTCTGACGGCTGGTCAAGAATCACCGCGAATGGAAAAACGGGTTATGTCAGCACGAAATATTTATCTGCCAAGGCACCGGATGCTCCAGGAAATTCGAATGACTCGATCATCAGGGTCGATAAAGAGTACAATCTTACAATGGACAAGATGGTTCAAATTCAAATGGCGGCAAATGCACAAACGGATAAAGCGTACAAAACTTACATACGTGAGGATGGCCTGACGCTCATCAATTCGACCAAGGGCACCGTTAAAGGCTCAGGCTGGCGCGTAAGGGGCGGAGCTGGACCTAATTTTTGGATCGTCGGGGATGTAAGCAATAATCAATCCTTGACCATCAAGTCAAAAGTCAAAGGCTCTGACGGGTACTACTGGTATGAAGTGGGCTATAACAAGACATGGGTAAATGCTAGTCCGGAAGACATAGAGTACAATCTGAATCCGAATAATTTCATTAATGATCCAGTCCATTCGTATCAATTCGTCAAGCTCTCTCAAGTTACCAATATGAATGTTTCCGAAGTGAATGATAGAATCCTTTCGGGAAAAGGCATCCTCCAAGGCCAAGCAGCGACCTTCACTCAAGCAGGGGAGAAGTATGGGGTCAATGAGATTTATTTGATTTCCCATGCCTTGCTGGAGACAGGGAATGGCACTTCACCTTTGGCAACAGGAGTGAAGGTGAACGGGAGAACGGTCTATAATATGTACGGAGTGGGCGCTTATGACGGATCAGCGGTAAGCAGCGGGGCTCAATATGCCTATAATGCAGGCTGGTTCACTCCGGAAGCGGCCATCATCGGCGGCGCTGAATTCATCGCCAAAGGCTACATCTCCGCTGGGCAGGACACACTTTACAAAATGAGATGGAACCCAACGGCAGCAGAGAAGTATGGCTATGCTTCGCACCAGTATGCCACTGATATTGGCTGGGCAACCAAGCAAGTGAAACAGATTTACAATTTGTATAGTTTACTGGATTCCTATAAACTGACGATTGAAATTCCTAAATACAAATAAAATATCAGCAAGAAAAAACACATGAGTCCGCCTCATGTGTTTTTGCCTTGCTTATCCTTTTCAATGATCTCCTTGACGACATCCTCGATCGTAACTGCGCCCAACGCCTTTTCCAAGGCAAGCTCAGCAACTGAAAAGAGCGGCTCTATCGCACTCTGTATATTCCTTCCCACAGGACATGCTGGGTTTGGATTGTCATGGATGCCAAATAGCTCCTTATCGTGCGTCACGTTAACAGCGTGATAAACATCGAGTAAAGTAATATCGGACAGCTCCTTGGCCAATGTCGATCCAGCAATGCCAGGCCTGACATTCACCAAACCTGCAGTCTTGAGCATACCGGTGATTTTCCGGATTAAGGCCGGATTCGTGTTGACACTTTTGGCAATATAATCAGACGTATTGACGCCTTCTTTATTAATTTCTAAAAGAGATAATATATGGATCCCTACAGAAAAACGGGTGCTTATGGACATCTGGTTCTCTCCTTTAAAATCCTGTTTCCTAATATAGTATAAATTATTTAACATGTAATTCAAGTGGTTACAAGTTATAATGATAAGTAATCACAATCGCAGCCATAAATAATAGGTATGTTAAATTGACAAACCATTATGGTGAAACTTATATTATAACGTGTAAATAAAGCAGTTACAGGTATAAGGCAAACGGGAAGGGGGAACTGAAATCAGCCTTAATGGAGTCCGAGGGACCTCTGTATAAGGAATTTTAAACAACTATAATAGCTATGGAGGTTCATGATGTCTAATAATAAAAATAAAAAACAAAAACAATCTTCCGCATTCACGTTTTGGATCATCGGGTTGGTCGCTGTAATCATTATCGGGTTCATTTTCTTGGCAAACGGTAAAAAAGAGGATACAGCAGCCGTACATGAAATGGATTATAAATCACAGCCTTATATAGGAGAAAAATCGGCCCCTGTACAAATTGTTGAATTTGGTGATTATAAATGTCCCGTATGCAAAACATTCGAGGAAAATTTCTTTCCAGCCATTAAAAGTGAGCTGGTCGATACTGGAAAAGCGCAATTTTATTTCATGAATTATTCGTTCATCAACGTCGATTCCATTAGATCCGCCAAATTTGCTGAGAGTGTTTATCAGGAATTAGGAAATGAAACCTTCTGGAAATTCCATGAGCTGTTATTCAGTAAACAGCCCGATGACCATAAATATGAAAAAGAAGACATTTTCACGGATGAATTTTTGGAAAAAACCTTGAAGGAAATCGCCAATGAAGCTGATGTGAAAAAGGTGGTTGCTTCCTTTAAAGAAGGCAACTCCGAAGAACACTGGAATAAAGATATGAAGACTGCCGAAGAACTGGCTGTATCCGGCACACCATCCTTATTCGTCAATGGCAAGAAATTTGAAGGCAATACGATGGATGATTTGAAGAAAATGGTTGATGAAGCAGCGAAGGAGAAATAGACGATGAACAAGCCGCTATTATCCGCTTGGATCGTATCCATCATCGCCACGGCTGGAAGCCTTTATTTTAGTGAAATCCTGCATTATGTACCCTGTACCTTTTGCTGGTACCAAAGAATCTTGATGTACCCGCTCGTCATATTATTAGGTCGCGCCTTTTATGAGCAAGACCTGAGAATCCACCGGTACATCCTCCCCTTGTCCATCTTGGGGATGCTTGTTTCGGGGTATCACTATTGCCTGCAAAAGATCCCGGCCCTGCAGCAATTCGAAATGTGCCAAAGCGGAGTCCCATGCTCCGTCGATTATATCAACTGGTTAGGATTCATCACTATTCCGTTCTTGGCCTTCATGGCCTTCACCCTCATCACAATCTGCATGTTCTTGCTAATGAACGGCAATCGCAAGAACGAAACAGCAGCATAAAAAGCGCACCATTCTTTGTGGACATGTTTCACACGGAATGGTGCGTTTTTATACCGGAAACAGGAACTAAAACAGCGAAACTCCATTCATATCGACGAAAGTCGGCAAAAATATCAGCGAAATTTGTATATATCTTTCAAAAAGCGCAATATATCGACGAAAGTGCGCAACATATCAGCGAATATTGATATATATCTTCGAACAAGCGCAATATATGATCGAGACTCCAAATATATCTTCGAAAAAGAGCAATATATCGACGAAAGTGCGCAACATATCAGCAAAATTCCAAATATCTCGACGAATCTCAGCAAAATATCATCGAACTCCAAAAAGATCGACGAAAGTCGGCAAAATATCAGCGAATATTGATATAGATCATCGAAAAAGCGCAAAATATGAGCGAAAATCCAAATATATCTTCGAACATTCGAAATAGATTTGACAAAAGTACAACCTGTAACTTATATTATTACATGTAACATAATTGATTACATTTACTTTTTTTAACTAACTATTCATAGGAGGAATATAGAATGAAAATAGCGATCATAGGTGCAAGCGGAAAAGCTGGAAGCTTGATTTTAGAAGAAGCGAGGGCTAGGGGACATGAAGTGACGGCAGTGGTCAGGGATGAAGCCAAAGTCCGTGATCAAGCGGTATCCATATTGGTTAAGGACGTATTCGACATCCAGAAGGATGATTTGAAGCAGTTCGATGTGGTTGTGAATGCCTTTGGTGCAGCACCAGGAAAAGAGCATTTGCATGTGGAGGCAGGTAAGATCCTAATTGAAGCCATCAAAGGCACGCCTCAAACTAAATTGGTCGTTGTCGGCGGTGCCGGAAGCCTTTTCGTTGACGAGGAGAAAACGACCCGCGTGCTGGATACGCCTGAATTTCCTAAAGAATACTATGCCACAGCGTTTAATCAATCCAAGAATCTGGAAGATTTAGAGCAAGCAAGCGGCATTCAATGGACGTTCATCAGTCCTTCCGCCTTCTTTGATCCGCAAGGCACGAAAACAGGTCAGTATGTACTAGGCAAAGACAATTTGCTCGTCAATTCAAAAGGTGAAAGCTATGTAAGTTATGCTGATTTCGCCATTGCCGTACTTGACGAAATTGAAAATCCACAGCACATCAATCGACGTTTTACCGTTGTCGGCGAAGCGGAATAATTCAACGGACTTGCTGGCGCGCTTCTGTCTCCCGGCTTTAGCTTTGGGACAGGGGCGGGGCCCAAGTTGCTGGTAATTCATGAACAATGTACGCCCGCAAGAATCCATTCAACCTGCTCATCAATTAATCCGTCCCCTCCATCAAATCGACCTTCTCATCTGTCCGAACCGTTTTTCTGTTGTAAATATTGACTGTTGTACAATTATTGCTGATAATTAGCGAAGAAAGTCCTATATGCTGCTCTAATCGTATTTTTATAGGAATTAATTATCGTTAATAGGAAAGAAAGAAGGACTATGTGAATATGAATTGGGAAGGTTCTTACAACTCATGGGTGAATTTCGAAGGCCTTGATGAGGAAATGAAGGTATTGCTTACAAAAATGCAAGATGATGAAAAAAAAGCAGAAGATGCGTTTTACAAGAACCTGGAATTCGGCACAGGCGGCATGCGCGGGGAAATCGGTGCAGGCACGAACCGGATGAATCTGTACACAGTTCGCAAAGCGACATTGGGATTGGCGCATTATCTCCAGGAAATCGGGGATGAAGCAAAAGACAGAGGTGTGGCCATTGCGTATGACTCACGCTTCAAGTCCCCCGAATTTGCCTTGGAGGCGGCCAAGACCTTGGCCACCCAAGGGATAAAGGCTTATCTATTCGATGAGTTAAGGCCAACGCCAGAGCTATCCTTTGCCGTTCGTGAGCTGAATGCTTATGCCGGAATCGTGATCACGGCCAGCCATAATCCACCAGAATATAATGGCTATAAGGTGTATGGGCCGGATGGCGCCCAACTCCCGCCAGCAACGGCGGATAAGGTGATTGGATACGTCGATGCGATTGAAAATGAATTAACGATATCGGTGAAGGATGAAGCGACCTTGAAGGCGCACGGGCTGATTGAGATGATCGGTGAAGAAATAGATGCTGCCTATAATGAAAAATTACTGACTGTACCTGAAAACAAAAGCTTAAGTGAACAAGTGGATGTGACGGTCGTATTCACGCCGCTTCATGGTACGGCAAATAAATCGGTCAGGCGGGCGTTGCATGATCTGGGATACAACAAGGTACACGTGGTAAAAGAGCAGGAACTGCCCGATCCCAATTTTTCGACAGTCAACTCTCCGAACCCTGAAGAGCATGCAGCATTTGAAATGGCGATTGAATTGGGGAATGATGTATCTGCCGATCTGCTGATCGCTACCGATCCTGATGCGGATCGACTTGGAATCGCGGTTAAAAATAAAGCTGGCGAATATGTCGTGCTTACAGGCAATCAAACCGGTGCACTCATTTTGGATTACCTTTTAAGAGAAAAGCAAGCAAAAGGGACATTACCAAAAAATGGCGTGGTTTTAAAAACGATCGTGACATCGGAAATCGGCCGGACGATCGCGAAGGAATATGGATTGGAGACCGTTGATGTTTTGACCGGTTTTAAATTCATCTCCGAAAAGATCAATGAATATAAGGAGAGCGGGCAGCACACCTTCCTATTCGGGTATGAAGAAAGTTATGGCTATTTAATTAAGGAATTTGCCCGTGATAAAGATGCAATCCAGGCAGCCATCCTTGCGGTTGAGGTTTGTGCCTACTATAAAAAGCAAGGCATGGATTTATATGAAGGACTGATCGAAATCTTTGACAGGTACGGATATTACTTGGAGGGCCTTCAATCCTTGACACTAAAGGGAATCGAAGGTGCCGGGCAAATCCAGGCGATTCTCGATCGATTCCGCCAGGATCCTCCAAAGCACATTGCCGGTAAAGCTGTCGTGGTCCAGGAGGATTATCAAAGTGGCATGAAGCTTGCGATGGGCACTGATACCGAGGAAGTGATCGATTTACCAAAATCAAACGTAATCAAGTATTTCCTTGAAGATGGTACTTGGGTCTGCTTACGGCCATCGGGGACTGAACCGAAAATCAAATTCTACTTCGGCATCCAAGCTGAAAAGCTGGAAGAAGCGGAACGGAAACTGAAGCATGTGATGAATGCCTTTATGGAGAAAATCAATGAAATCATAAATGGCGGGTAATGCAGCCATATAATGAAGAAGAAATGAGGCCTTTTCCCGAAATCCTTTCCGGGAAAGGCCTTTTTGCATCATGCATGAAATGGAAGTAGTTACTTTATATATAAAAATGGTTGAAAGTGGATTTTATTGCATTTTAAATTTAAAAGAAATTAGTATATAATATGTAAACGTGTCAGTACTTTATATTTAAGAAAATATTTACAAAAAACGAGTCTATGTTACTATGAATATGGTATACGGAAAACTATGGACCGGTTTAAAAAGTTATAACAAAGGAGCTACAAAAGCATGAAAAAAGTTAAAAAGGCGATTATACCTGCAGCAGGATTAGGAACTAGATTTTTGCCTGCTACGAAGGCAATGCCTAAAGAAATGCTGCCAATAGTGGACAAGCCGACTATTCAATATATTATAGAAGAAGCAGTGAAATCTGGAATTGAAGATATCATCATTGTCACAGGGAAGAATAAACGTGCGATCGAAGATCATTTCGATAACGCCTATGAGCTAGAGAACAACCTGCGGGAAAAAGAAAAATTCGATTTATTGGAGAAAGTGCAATATCCCTCTAACCTAGCCAATATCCATTACATCAGGCAAAAAGAACCTAAAGGCCTTGGACATGCTGTTTGGTGTGCACGCAACTTTATCGGTGATGAACCATTTGCCGTCCTTTTAGGTGATGACATCGTACAAAGCGATGTGCCTTCATTACGTCAATTGATTAATGAATACGATGCAACCGGCTCGTCCATCATCGGAGTGCAGCCAGTGGATGAGAACGAAACCCATCGGTATGGCGTAATTGACCCGGTTACACAGGAAGGCAGAAGATACGAAGTGAATCGTTTCGTTGAAAAGCCGAAACAAGGAACGGCGCCTTCCAATTTGGCCATCATGGGAAGATATATCCTGACTCCGGAAATATTCGATTTCTTGGCTAAGCAAGAAACAGGTGCCGGCGGCGAAATTCAGTTGACGGATGCCATCCAAAAATTGAATGAGATCCAGAAAGTATTCGCCTACGATTTTGAAGGGAAGCGCTATGATGTCGGAGTAGTGGATGGATTCGTGAAAACGACCATCGAATTCGCCCTGCAACGCCCTGATTTAAGAGACGACATCATTAAAGAAATGGAAAATATACTCAAGATGCACAGGGCAGCAACCAAATAGACCTCTATATAGGATCCAAAGCAAAAAAGCCGGTTATTCTAGGCTTTTTTCAAATTATCGCCCTCCTAAATCAGGCTCATGATCCTTTAGTGTGGTTAGGTATCATGGCGAATATCGTCGCGAACCGGACCGTTCTGGAAAATGGTAAATATGGGTTGCTTGTTGAAAATAGCATAAATGGACTTGAAAAAGGGGTAACGAAGATGGCTAATCATGAAGAATCCAAACCGGAGAAATTTGATTACCATCAATATAATGCATTGGCCATGGAAACCTTCAAGAAATGCCTGTAATATTTACGTATGCGTTTCTTGTTAAATGAGGCATTGATATCCGATCCAGAGATCGGTGCAAAGAAGGCAGTTACGAAAGGGGAAATGTAATGTGATTTTGGTCGTTGGCGGCGCAGGCTATATCGGAAGTCATCTTGTGAAGGAATTAGTAAGTGAAAAAGAGGTTGTCATTCTCGATAATCTTTCCACCGGTTTTCGTTCATTGGTTGATCCGAAGGCCATCTTGGTGGAAGGGAATTTAGGGGACGAAGCGGTCTTGAATGAAATATTCAGCAAATACCCGATAGAAGCAGTCATGCATTTCGCAGCAAATAGCTTGGTTGGGGAGTCAGTACAAGACCCATATAAATACTATGAAAACAATGTCGGGGCAACTCTTACATTATTGAATACCATGCTCAAGCATGATGTGAAGAATTTCATTTTTTCTTCCACTGCCGCTACTTATGGGATTCCTAATGTCGATATGATCGATGAGGATCAGCCAACTGATCCTATCAACCCATACGGACGCTCAAAATTGATGGTCGAGCAGATTCTGGGCGACTTCGCACAAGCGTATGGCCTTCATTATGTTGTTTTGCGCTACTTCAATGCAGCCGGGGCACATGAATCCGCGGAAATTGGTGAAAGCCACGATCCGGAAACGCATCTCATCCCGATCATTTTGCAGCATTTATTAGGTCAGCGTGAGAAGATTTCCGTGTTTGGTACAGACTATGACACGCCGGATGGCACATGCATCCGCGATTATATTCATGTAACCGATCTAGCTAAAGCCCATATCAATGCGCTTCAAGCCCTATTATCCGGGAAGAAGGATACGGCAACCTACAATCTGGGGAACGGAAAAGGGTTTTCGGTTAAAGATGTGATCGACACATGCGAAAAAGTCACAGGTGTGACACCGAACATTGAGTATGCAGACCGCCGCCCTGGAGACCCAGCACGGCTAGTCGCTTCCGCCAATAAAATTTATGAAGACCTAGGCTGGAAAGCATCCATTAATTTGGAACAAATCATTGAAAGTGCGTGGACCTGGCATAAATCGCAAAGATGAACTAAACGACAAAAGGGCTTCGGAATGAAAATATTCCGAAGCCCTTTGCTTTTGGGCACCAATGAAATGGAAGGCATCCAAAACTGTATAACCCCTCTGCCAAAAAGCCTCATGTCTTGGCAAAGGGGTTTTTCATCAAGTAAAAGGGGCGGTTGCGAGTTTAGATGATGGTTACGCCGCTAAGATCAACCTTTGCTCCATTCAAAAAGATGTACGTGAGTTTATCCATGGCGGCTCCAGTAAAGTCGATTTTCTTTAAATCGGACATCCGGAACTGAACATTGGTGAGAGTGGCATCGCGGAAAGATGCCTTTTTCAAGGAACAACCCTCGAAAACGGTTTGGTTGAAAGATTCGCCATCAAAAATGAGCCCTGTTAGATTACAGCCTTTGAAGTGGGTTTTATTATAATTATTGTTTTTGAGGGTCACGCCTTTTAAATTGGCACTTTTAAATAAGGTGCTTGTTAAGTTGACGTTTTCAAAGATGCAATTACTTAAGTTCGTGCTTTTGAATGTACTGCCAGTCAGGTCTGAATGGCTGAAATCAGAGCGGCTTAAGTCGCACGAATTGAATTTTCCATCATGCACGGAAACCGAACGGAAGTCGGAATCCAATAAGCGTTGTTTGGAATAATCCATCTTTATCGCCTGTTCAAGCTCATTATATTGAAGATTGAGGGCATCCACGAGCTCCGATACTTCGCCTATTGAGTCGACGGTTAGCTTATACGCCTCCTCTTCGCTTGCACCCTTCCTTTTATGATCATTATATTTTTCAAGCAGGTTTTGCAGCAGCTCTTCTTCCAATTCCTTTGCCGTTTTTGCGTTTTGATAGGGAGCAAAAATGCCATGAACATGCGCATGCAGTTTCTCAATCACCTTTCATCATCCTTTCTTACAGCAGGCGTTCAAGAATTTGCTTCGCCTGCTCCCAGTCATTTTTATTTTGCCGATAGGTGTCTTCCCCAAGCGGAGTGATTTTATAATATTTCCTTCTGCCGCCTTGGGTAGCATCTCCCCAATAAGAGAGGATGCATCCGTCCTTTTCCAGACGTTTTAAGCTGGAATACATGGTCGCTTCCTTTATTTCGTATTGCTCATTCGAACTCACATATATCAGTTTGCTGATTTCGTAGCCATACTTATCGCCGCTTTGCAGAAGCTTTAGAATCATCGTATCCACATGTCCGCGAAGCAGGTCTGAGGAAAGTTTGCGTTGAATCAAATCCTCACCTCCTTTGGTATATCATAATGTAAATTACTATGACAGTCAAGGTAATGTGCACAAGATATTTTATCCATTTCTCAGTGAAAATGGAGGCAGGAATCATTCGAAAATGAAAATTATGAGAAAATGTGATCTAATTAACAAACGATAAGATGCGTTGAATTTCGAATTATGAGAGATGCTATGACGGGATCCTTAGTCTTACCGATGGCCTCACCAAGTAATAGGTCTGCCGAACCGAAGACCTTGAAGCAGGTCTTTTTTTGCGTTCCGGTGTAATTGTTAACTAAAAATAAAAATGGTAAACTATAAAAATGAAGCGATGCTTTTTCAAATTATGTACTAGAATGAAAGAAAGAAAGTATTCAATGTTCATCCTTTTTCAAGAAAAATCAGTGGTTGCATGGTTTCAAAAGCGGCTGAAAAGGTATATGGAAAGAAGGCTGCTAACTTGCTTATCCGTAATAAGGTTAGTCCAAGTGATTGGAAGGTTCATATTAAATAAATAGGTGGAGACGTTTATGCATAGAAATAGAGAACTATATTCCTTTTTATTAGATAAAGCGACACAACTGACGGAGGATTGGTATGCAACATTGAATAAAAATGATCAGATTGGGGTATATAGCTCACTCGATCCTCGAGTTATTGAAAGGCTGAAACAGCAAAATCATCAATTTCACGTACAATTCTTCAAGATTTTCACGTTAGAGGAATGTCAATTCTTTGACCTTCTTGAAGAATGGATTGACGATATCGGTCAAGATGAAGAGCATTTAAACACCCCGATTTATTTTATATTACGGGAGTTTTTCCGGACGCAGCTTCAATACCTTGATTATATCGAGCAATTCGTTGCGTTGCATGAAGGGGAATATACTCAGGCGGAAATAAACTCCTGGTACCGCATCGTGGTCAAGGTGTTCAGTGAGGTGATGGAAAGGTTCACTGAGGCGAACCATCGATATTCCAACAAAATAATGAAGGCCCAGCAGCAAACGATCGATGAATTGAGTTCGCCGATCATATCGCTTGATGATCATACAGCGTTACTCCCGCTGATTGGCAACTTCGACACGGCGAGGGGCATGTCCCTGCTTGAAAGCACATTACAGCAGTGTGCCGAAAAAAGTGTCACAAGGCTTTTCATCGACTTATCAGGCGTTCACGCGATAGACGAAGTATCCGCTCATCAGCTGTCCCAATTGATCGAATCCTTGAATCTGATCGGAATCCATACCTCGCTTTCGGGACTGCAGCCGGAAATCGCGATGAAAGCCGTCAAGCTTCAATTGCCTTTTGACAAGGTGACGGTCAAAGCGACTTTAGCCCAAGCGATCAATACGATAAAATAATACATACAGAAAAAAGCCAAGGGCTTCGGATTCAGTGCTCCCGTATGGTTATGAAGGACAAGGACTGCCATATGGCGGTCTTTTTTGTTTTTTTCGGCTTAGCCATAAACCCTCGATCAATTTCCGCATCAATCCTTAATCACGTAAATTACGAGGCTCCTACAAAACTGAAAATTAACATTTCATTTACATTTCCCAAACGTATTGACAAATATTAGTTAGCACATTATGATAGGTTCGATTCATACAAAAATCCGGATAAAGACAATATATATAATCGTACTTCTTGGGAAATCCTAAACAAAATCAAACACATTTTACAAAAAAGGCGGGCAATTATGGAGAAGACGTTCAATCGATATGTTATCAATGCGACAGGCAAGGGTGGCCAGACTTATTTAACCCAATGTCAGGATAAAGATGCATTGAGAAAATGGATAGCCGATCATGAGGATCAAATCATCATGAATGAGTTAAGAATAACCGATAAGAAAAAGAATCCTTTGTTGAAATTTTTTTCTCAAAGGTGACAATCGCCACGTTCCTTACGGCATTCATGGATGGACGCCGAGCCGACAAATCCATATCTTGTTTCGCTTTCAAGCCCGTTGTTCTTCAATGGGTTTTTTGCGTGGAATAAACGTGCATGGGAACACCGGAAGTATCCAGCGGGATGGCCCGGGGTGTCGTATCGGATGGTGTGTCTCCTTTTCGAGATTGGTACATTCAGACTTGCCGCCTCCAGCACGGCCCTAGCTTTAGTATGAACAGGCGTGATCAAACGATTCTTGCAACTTTTTCCCTTTACTGAATGAATGTGCGTAATTGGCTGATGAAGTTCAAGATTTGAAAATGTATTTTTGCCATTTCCTCCGCTGGCTGTTCCTCACAATTTTCCAGCCATTCCTGGATCACCCCTAAAATTGCAGATGTCAAAAAGGCATGCATATATTTTCGAAATTCTTCATCTTGGGCAGCTGGATGCTGGCTGATTAAGCGGGCCAAGAGGACTTCGCCGAATACACGCTTCATTTTCTTCGCAAAAGAAGGATCTCCCTGATCACCAAGGATGGCCCTTAATGGACGGGCATTCTCACCGATGAATTGAAAAATGGCAACGAATGGCGGATATAGCTGCTGTTGGTGAAGCGCAAGGAGTGCCTCTTTCGGCAAGATCTCGGAAATGCGTGCTTGGAGTTCCTCCAGCAATTGTCGTTGTAATTGATCCATCAGTTCATATTTATCAGCATAATGAAGATAAAAGGTGCCTCGATTGATGCTCGCCCGCTCGGCAATTTTCTTCACGGACACATGAGCGAATCCTTCTGCTTCAATAAGTGCAATGAAGTGATGCTGGATATGCGCTTTCGTTTTTTGTCCCATTTCTTCATGAATTGATGCCACTTGAAATTCTCCTTCACTGAACATTTTTTCCAAATGTGTTTATTGTATTGAAACTCATGCTACCTTAGAATGATGATACATTCAACACCGTGTTAATTAAAAGGGAAGGGAGTGCGTTCGATGAAACATGCGATTGTCATGGAAGGAATCGCCAAGGGCTTTCAACATAAAAGGGTCATTCAGCCCTTGGACCTCACGATCGAAAAAGGCGGTATTTTTGGCTTGCTGGGCCCTTCCGGCTGCGGAAAGACGACCTTGATCAAGATGATTGCCGGCTTGATTAAGCCGGATGCCGGCAGCGTTACGGTTCTAGGCATGAGGGTGCCAAATGAAGCATTATTAATGGAAATCGGCTATATGGCACAATCCGATGCACTATATGCAGAGCTGACTGGCGCAGAAAACCTTGATTTTTTTGCGAAGCTGTACCATTTATCCAAAAAGGAAAGAAGCGAGCGAATACGATATGCAGCCGAAATCGTCGGCTTAACGAATGATTTGAACACCTGGGTTGCACATTATTCCGGTGGGATGAAGCGCCGTTTGTCTTTGGCGATTGCCCTGATTCAAAATCCCGAAATCCTCATATTGGATGAACCGACGGTGGGGATCGATCCCAGGCTGAAACGGACCATCTGGCAGGAGCTTGAGCGGCTAAGGGATGAAGAGCGCAAGACGATCGTGATCACGACGCATGTCATGGATGAGGCGGAACGCTGCGATGAACTGGCGATGCTGCGTGAGGGAGCGATCATCGCTTCGGGGACGCCTGGCGCTTTAAAAGGACAATATGCCGCCGAATCGCTCGATGATGTTTTTTTACAGATCGGAGGCGGCCGGTAATGCGGATTTTCTCTCTCGTTACGCGAATCATCCAGCAGCTGCGCCGTGATCGAAGGACCCTCGCTTTATTTTTCCTCGCTCCCTTGCTCATCTTGACGCTCATGTACTTCATTTTTGGCACGGAGGCAAGTGAGCTGAAAATCGTCGTAACCGGCAGCGATCAACCGACCGTTGCGTCGTTGAAGCAAGCCGATTTTCAAGTAAAGGCAGCTGAAGACTTTTCACGGAAAAAGATGATCGCTACCGATACCGACGGCTGGTTACACGTTGAGCATGGAAAGATGGAGCTGACGCTATTGAACGATGAACCCTCACGCGCAAAAGCGGTTCAAATGCAGCTGATGCTGGGGCTTGAGGGGCATGCAAGCAAAATCCCTTCCATTGATTCGCACTATGTGTATGGCCATGCAGATACAAAGGGCTTTGACACCTTCAGCCCGATGCTCGTGAGCTTTTTCGTTTTTTTCTTCGTGTTTCTGATAGCGGGCATCGCGCTTTTGAAGGAGCGAACAAGCGGCACCCTGGAGCGGCTGCTGGCCACGCCGATCAAGCGTTATGAAATCGTCGCTGGCTATGTGATCGGCTATGGTTCATTTGCGCTCGTCCAGACGATCATCGTCGTCCTCTATGCCGTCAATGTGCTGGATATCGTGCTCGTAGGCTCCTTATGGCTCGTGTTGGTGACGAACATCCTTGTTGCACTCGTGGCCTTGTCGCTTGGCACGCTGCTGTCCAGTTTTGCCACCTCCGAATTCCAGATGGTGCAATTCATCCCGCTCGTCATCGTACCGCAGGTTTTCTTCACAGGGATATTCCCCTTGGATGGCATGGCGGACTGGCTTCAAAAAATCGGCAAGATCATGCCGCTTTATTACGCATCGGATGCGATGAACGGCATCATGTATAAAGGTTTTTCTTTCGCTGATGTATATGTGGATTTGATCGTCCTCGTGGCATTTTCGGCCGTGTTCATAACGATCAATATCATCAGCTTGAAAAGATACCGTGCTTTATGAACGAGAAAAAAATCAAGAATGCAGTTAAATCAGCATTCTTGATTTTAAAGAAGGGGCGTCAAAAAGTCGAAATCGGCCTAATTGACGCCCTTTTTAGCCTAAACATTTTTATTTTCTTTCAGTCTTTGTTGTTGTTCACCATCAATGATACAAAACAAAATAATGCTATAAAAAATAGAAGTGCGGGAAAAGTATAAAATGTTGCATTGTATTTAATAGAAGAATCAGCCTTTAAACCATATAAATAAATAAATAGTATAAAAGAAACGGATAATGCTAGAGTACCGGTTAATAATTTCATTATTTTACCTCCATTTGGTTAATTTGTATTATTTTTTAAAAAAGTATAATAATATTATATAGAAAATATAGGAAAAAAGGGGGAGATTTAACTTCTTAGTCTTTTCAGTCTATTTATTTTATTAATCGGATCTGTGAACCTATCAAAAGTTTCAGCAGAAAAAGGAGCCGATTCCGTTTTTGATATTGAAGGAGTTAATGTAGAATTAACAGTTGATACTCCATATAGCTTAACAAAAGACGATGGGACCTTCGTGTTTTTTGATACCGTAGAAGATTATAATGCTTATTTAAATAGCCAAATGATTAAAATTGTTCCTAGATGCGCAACGTGCAATAAAACTACAACTACTACTATTACTACTAATACAACTAAAGAAAAGTGGGTGAACTATCATCCTCTTACAAATGCTTGGATTAAAGCTAGCAGCTATACTATCTCTCGTGGGAAATCTTATACGATTTCAGGTTCTTATAGTTATAGTGGGTATAATGTGGGGGTTAGTGTTTCTCATAATACATCAGTTTCTGCTACCATCCCAGCTAATTCAAAAAAATATAGTAGATTAGGTGTTTGGTCAGACATTACTTTCAAAAGATTTAAGCATGTAGTAAAAAGCCCTACTGGAAAGGTTATAAATACGTATTATTCAAATACCGCATATGCTGTAGGTGCTCCTTATATTAAAGTGAAATATAAATAAGACATGGCATTGTAGCTTTGGTTCATAATCTATTGAGGGTAGTTGGATTTCAAAAAAGGTGAAGAAAAACGATCCGTTTTTCTTCACCTTTTTCTATTAAGGACTTATAAGACAGCCCCATTTTTTTCGCATGTTTCTTCCATGCTTATATTTTCTTGACCATGACTCTTTCATTGTTGCCATCTGCCTCGCCATTGAAGGCAAAGCCGAATTTCCTATACAAGTGAGAAGCAGCCTGATTCTCTTCGACTATGCTCAAATAGACCTCGGGGCATTCATACTCCATGGTTAACCGTTCGATCAAAGCCTCGAGCAGGATGGTTCCAAGGCCTTGTCCCTGATGCTTGGCGTCAATGAAAAAACGATCGAGCCAAACCCGGCCATTTTCCCCTTCGCCGGGGAAGAAGCCATACATCGCAAAACCGACCAAGGTATCATCCGTATAAAGCCCGACAGGTCTGTAATACTTACATTCCGAAGCGTCCTGCAAACATTGCGCGGCCGTTTCGATAAATGACCTTTGCCTTTCATGGATGTGCAGCTTCAAAATCTCCGCTCTATTTTCGTTCGTGACTTCTTTAATATGGACTGTCATATAATTTCCTTCCTCATTTAGATGTTTTATTCTGATGATATACTATTACCGTAAGCTATCTGGTTACCATATAGTCAAGAGGAGAGATCAAAATGTCCGAGTTAAATATAGGAAAATATTTCACTACCGGTGAATTCGCCAAATTATGCAATGTCAAGAAACAAACGCTCATCCATTATGATGAAATTGGGCTTCTGACGCCCGATATCAAAAACGAAATGGGGTACCGATATTATTCGTATCAGCAGTTCGAAGTTTTTTCGGTCATTTCATTATTGAAGGAATTCAATATGCCCTTGAAGGAGATTAAATGGTTCCTTACCAACCGGTCACCTATTGGATTGATCGAGCTTTTCAAAGAAAAGTCGCTGGAATTGGAAAAAAAGATCAAAAACCTTCATCGGATGCAGAAAATCATCGAAACGAAAATATCCCTCACTGAAAAAGCGTTATGTATCGATGACTCCCAAATCACCTTGAGGCCCGAGGAGGAAGAGTGGCTCTATCTTAGCGGCTCCATCCTGAATTCCTCTGATGCCGAATTCTTGAAAGCAACTTCGGACTTCCTCGATTTCTGTCATGAAAATGAATTTTATAGCGGATTCCCGATAGGGGCAATGATAAGCAAGGAAAAGATCATTGGCGGAGATCATGATAATTACTCATTTCTGTACACGAAAGGAATCGCGGCAGCGGATCCGCTTGCCTTCCATGCAAAACCGAAGGGACTGTATGTCGTTGCCTACCATAAGGGAAGCTATGAGCATATTTCGGAAACCTATGAAAAAATCATTCGCTTCATGGAACATGAAAACCTGAACATCAAATCGTTTGCCTACGAAGAGTACATTTTGGATGAAGTCTCGGTAAAAGGCTATGAAAACTACCTCACCGAAATCAAGGTCGAAGTGGAAGGAAAGCGGGCCATCGTTTAGGCTGTTGACGGGCTCGCGGAGATGCCCTAGGATAAAAAGATAGGTATGATTTGGAAGGAGGATGAAGGTATATGTCACTAAAATCGGTCCTATTTTCCTTTTTCCTGTCGCAAGCGTTGTTTCTGTGCGGCTTGCCTTTGTTTCTCAAGCTTTCCTTATATTTGCATCCTTTGGCAATCGTGGTTGTCTGGTTTTGTATCCTTATGGCCGTTTCGTTCGCCATCCTTTATTTTCGCGGAGAAGTGCTCCAGGTCCGGCGGTTTTTATGGCAGGCCATCTTTGCAGGCTATAGCTTTTCTCTATTGGTGTTGTTGTTTTTTCGGCCAAATGGACAGGTTTATTCCTATAATCCGATCCCGTTTTCAACCATTTTAGCTTACGCATCGAATGAGAGTGCCGGACTTGTGTCATTTTATAACCTTACCGCGAATGTCGGACTCTTCATTCCGTTCGGGCTGTACTTGCTGTCGAGGAAAGGGAAGCAGATGACAGTCTTAACGAGATTCCTTTATCCTTTCATCTTGATTTCCATCATCGAGATCAGCCAGCTGGTGCTCCGGCGCGGAAGCTTGGATGTGGATGATCTTATCCTGAACATGCTCGGTGTTTACTTGGGATACCGCCTTTATCCGTTTTTCTCAACAGTAGTTACGATCCTGCCTGGGAAAGGAAGTAAAGGTCACAAGCTATATAAATCTGTTAAATGAAAGGGTGCTTTTCATGTATCGAACGTTGGAAGAATTAACGGATCATCCTGTGTTTCATTATTTTGCAGAGATTTCAAAAATCCCGCGAGGTTCGGGGAATGAAAAGGAAATCAGTGATTACCTGATCCGCTTTGCGAAGGACAGGGGTCTTGAGTCTGTTCAGGATGAAGCCCTGAATGTGATCATTAAAAAGCCCGCCACACTAGGGTATGAAAGCGCACCTGCCGTCATCATCCAAGGGCATATGGATATGGTTTGCGAAAAGAACAAAGGGACCCTTCATGATTTCGAGAAAGATCCGCTTCAATTACGGGTCATGGGGGACATGCTGTATGCGACGGATACAACCTTAGGTGCCGATAATGGCATTGCGGTGGCCTATGCATTAGCTCTCCTGGATGCAAAAGATATCCCGCACCCTGAGCTTGAAATCGTGATAACGACCGAAGAAGAAACGACGATGAACGGGGCCCTTGCCGTTGATCCGGCCCATTTCAAAGGAAAAATGCTGATCAATATCGATTCGGAGGAAGATGGAAAGCTGCTGGTCAGCAGCGCAGGAGGAATCCGCGTCAGGCAAGTCCTCCCGATTATGCGGGAAGCCGCCCCGAAGGATGCAGCTGCCTACAGTATCAGGATAAAAGGACTGAAGGGCGGACATTCCGGTATATCGATCGATAAGGAAAGAGGAAATGCCAATAAGCTTCTGGGAAGAGTATTACAGGATGTAGAGCTGGAGTCCCCTTGCTACATACAGCAAATGAACGGCGGACTGAAAGGGAATGCCATCCCGCGCGAAGCGGAGGCAGGCATCCTGCTTCAATTAGAGGATGAGCATCAGGTAAGGGAGAAAATCCGCCAATGGGACGAAACGTTCAAAAACGAACTGCAATCCTCCGATCCTGAAGTGTTGATCGAGTTTGAACGGAGCGAACCGATTTCCGGGTACGTTTTTTCCAAGGAGACGGCGGCTAAAGCCATTTCCTCACTATTGATCATTCCCCACGGTGTCCAAGGGATGAGCATGGGAATAACGGGATTGGTCGAAAGCTCGACGAATCTAGGGGTCGTAACCACGAATGACGCCGAAATGATATTCGAGAGTGAAATCAGGAGTTCGATCAAGAGCATCAAATATCTTATGGTCACCCAGGCAAAGGCAATTGCAGACATGCTCGGCTGCGACCTATTGATTGACGCGGACTATCCGGAATGGCCCTATCATCCTGGATCGAAACTGAAGAAATTATTTGAAGAAACATATAAAGAGAAATATGAAGCAGAAATTGAAGTCATCGCTGTGCATGCAGGGATTGAATGTGGGGTGTTCATCGATAAGATACCAGGATTGGATGCCGTTTCGATCGGGCCGGATATGTTTTCCGTCCATACACCTGAAGAACATCTCAGCATCCCCTCGACGATCAATAATTGGCAATACTTTCTCTACACATTAAAAAGGATGAAAGACCTTTAGGCTTGTTTATAAAAAAAGGAATGGAGGCCTGGTAATGAATCTGAAGATATTCATGATAGCGGCGATCGCCATCAGCTTATGGGGATCTGCCTTTGCCGCCATTCGTGCCAGCCTCCATGGCGGTTACTCCGCAGGGCATTTAGTGCTGGTTCGTTTTCTCATAGCATCCGGTGTATTTATCCTTTATGCGATGTGGCCTGCGAGCAAATTCCGTTTACCGCGAAAAAAGGATATCATAAAAATAGTGATCTTGGGCTGGATCGGCATCAGTCTCTATCAATTGGGTGTAACGTTCGGGGAAGAAACCGTTTCAGCGGGAACGGCAGCTATGCTCATTGCCTCTGCCCCCATTTTTACAGCGGTGATAGCGGTCCTCGTTTTAAAGGAGCGCCTCGGTTTGTTTGGCTGGTTCGGGTTAGTGATCGGTTTTGTTGGTATCTTTCTTATTACATGGGGAACGGCCAGTTCAAGCTTCCATATTACTAACGGGGCTTTTTTAGTATTATTCGCAGCTGTTGCCACGTCAGTCTTTTTCGTCTATCAAAAGCCATTATTGCTTCGCTACAAGCCGATTGAATTGACGGCGTATTTTACATGGGCTGGCACATTGCCTTTTTTCATTTTTTCTCCAGGCCTTTTACATACACTTCAAGCAGCGACGCTGGAAGCGAATGTCTCTGCCATCTATATCGGCATTTTTCCAGGAGCGGTCGCTTATGTTTCTTGGGCAATCGCCCTATCATTAGGTAAAGCCAGTTCCGTTACAAGCATGATGTATATTGAACCGGCATTTGCCATTATCGTTGCTTGGATCTGGCTCCAGGAGCTTCCGAGTGTCCTTTCCGCAATAGGCGGACTGGTTGCGATTTCGAGTGTCGTCATCATCAATGGATTTGGGAGAAAGACAGACCAAGCACTAAAAAACAGTGCCTGAACAACAGGTGATGTATGTTGGAAGATATACGGTGTGAACCTTCACACCGTTTTTTTGCATGCCATGAAAATCATGAAGATTTTGATAGGTAATGGTAGAATGGGATAAAAAACATATTATTCAGATAATGAATGATCCGATAAGGAGGAAACATGATGAACCAAGACAAGCCCATCATTACGCTAAACAAAATTAACTGGCGCAGGAAAGGGAAAACGATATTGAATGAGGTATCGTGGGAGGTGCAGGCAGGAGAACATTGGGCCCTGCTGGGACTTAATGGATCAGGGAAAACATCCATGCTGAAGATGATTACAGGATATCAATGGCCAAGCAGCGGTGAAGTGTCGGTGTTGGGAAATGTTTTTGGCAAAACGAATATCCCGGAGCTGCGAAAGTCCATTGGCTGGGTAAGTTCTTCCCTGGATCAAGAGTATCAAACAAGAGCAGATTCGGCCATTGAAGTCGTCATAAGCGGAAGGTTCGCATCCATAGGCATCTATGATGAAATCACGGACGATGATCGCAGCAAGGCGATGGAACTGCTGGGCCAATTCAGGATCAAGCAGTTGGCCAATCAACTCATACATACGCTCTCCCAAGGTGAAAAAAGAAAAGTGATGCTGGCAAGGGCCCTTATGTCTTCACCGAAGCTGCTGGTGCTGGATGAACCATGCAATGGACTGGATATTCACGCGAAGGAGGAACTATTGGCAGCCATTGAAAATATGGCAGATTCCCCAGTCGCACCAACGATCATTTATGTTACACACCATATTGAAGAAATCGTCCCATCCCTCACACATGCGTTATTAATCAATTCCGGCAACGTTGTGGCTAAAGGTGAAAAAAAGGAGGTCTTGACGGAGGATATCTTGGAAAAGACCTTTCAAGTCCCCGTCACGGTAAAATGGGAGAACGAGCGCCCTTGGATCCGGATCAAATCCTTTTTAACCCAAGGCTGAGCTTGCAGTTTCAAGAGTACTAGTATCAGGATGTCCAAGTTAGAGAGAATGCCTACAGAAATCTTTATTCGTCATTATTTAATCGTATTGCCGCCATCCATCACCATATTTTCACCCGTAATCAGATTTGTCGCATCACTGGCTAGGAATAAGGCAATAGCAGCAACTTCTTCGGGATATCCAAAGCGTCCAAGCGGAATATCTTTTTTCGCTTGTTCCCCTTTTTCCCCAGCCCAAGCCTTTTTCCCCAATTCAGTCAAAATGACGGTAGGTGAAATTGCGTTTACTTTAATGTCGAATTGAGCCCATTCATAAGCAAGCACTTTAGTCATTCCAAGAATTCCGGCTTTACTTGCGGCATAGGCAACATGATTATCCAAGGCAATAAGGGCTGCCTGAGAAGCTAAGTTGATGATTTTCCCGCCAGTTCCTTGTTCAATCATTAAATGGCCGACCTTCTGGCACATTTTAAAAGATCCAGTTAAGTTAACCTCAATGGTTTTTTGCCAGTATTCATCAGAAATATTTTCGGCATCATCAAGTAAAGCAATACCAGCACAATTTACTAGAATATCAATCTTGCCAAAATGCTCCCTAACTTTCTGAATGGCAAGGTCCATACTTTCATTACTAGTAATATCACATTGCACTCCGATGGAATCCTTCATACTCCATTCCTGAGCTATCTCGGTCACACCATCTTTTTGATCGAAAATGGCGACTTTTGCCCCCTTTTCCATATATAATTCCGCTATAGCTTTACCGATACCGCTTGCTCCGCCTGTTACAACAGCAACCTTGTCCGTAATATTGAAATTTTTATCATATCCTTGAAACCCCATAAAATAACACCCTTTCCGTCTTATCATTTTGATAACGTTTTCATTTTGGGATATTTTCAGTTTATTATACATTCTATAGCCATTTCAATATTTTTTTCATTTATTTTTGATTTTTTTCATTTAATTTATCGTTTCCTTTTATATGACTTCATTTCTAGCCGGTAGGAAAAGGGCTCCGCATATAGACATACGCCCCTCTAAGTAAAAAAGGCGAACACAAAAAATGAACTTGGAAAAGGTTACACTCCCAAGCTCACGTGTACAGCTTTCATTTTGTATCTGAACATCATTGGTCCTGTACCCACGTATTAAAGTCCGCCTTGTTCTAAACCGTCAATTTTCACGCCTCTGCTCCATTCTCGGTCGATTTTCAAGCCATTTTTTGTAATGGTTATGGTTAATTCTCCTTCCTTTTCATAAACCTTAGATGAATTCTCGTCATATACCTTAAATTTCGTTGTATAAAAGTAGTCTATAGTGTTGTCATCATTTTTACTTTGTTCTTCAAGGCTAACATCTTGTACTTCAATCCTTTTGTTAAGTTGTTTGGATACTAATTCTGGCAGCTGATATTTACGGTTATTGATATCGGCCTTATACTGCTTGTCTGTTAAATAAACCTTCATTTTTGTTGCAATTTCATCAGAAGTAGGCGGATTGGCTGCATCTTTAATGGTATATAGCTCTTTACTATACCCTTTAAATAATTTTTCTGCATCTTCTAGATTGACCATACTTCCCTCATTAATGGGTTTCCTCTCCTTCACCGCATCCTTGCTACAAGCAGCTGCACCATTAAAACATACAAATACTAACAATAAACTGAGAACTTTCTTTATGAAAGCCACCTCATTTCCTTCCAATCTACTTGCACTCTACCTATTCTTGAAATTCACTAGTGATTCTAACATGAATATCCAGTTTTTTCTTGAAAAGTGTAAGTATTTTACACTTTAACACTAGAACGTTTGTTCTGTTTGTGGTATCATAATAAAAACAAAACAATCCAATTGCTGTTAAATGACTAGATTGGATAATGAAAGGTCGGTTGTATCGCTGAGCATGCGCATATCTGTTTATATCCTTCATTTAACAAAAAGATTCTTTTTTTGCCTTTATGCAATTCCGTATAGCCTCTCTCCATAGTTTATTAAGTAAAACCTAAATTCAGATTCAGCGAACATTCTAACGCACTTCCCACACTAGTTTCGTGTTGTACTCAAGTATTTTCGAGGCTATATGACAAAAAGGGGCAACAGGAGAACCGGATTTAGGGATAAAGTCCAACGGTCCATTGAATGATTCTTCATACTATTATCCTATTTAATTATTTTATTGGGATAACTTAAGTCGGGAGTAGGCATTAGGAATTAAAAGTAATGATAATATTCTGTTAATAATTTGTGTATTATTGTAAATTTGTTTTAAAATTGGATTATTTTGTTGTAATATAGGATATGCACGAATCTTTACAGGAAAAAAGTAGGGGGATTTGTGTAAAAGAAGAAGTTTATTCGGATGTAATTTTTTGAAAAGCGTGCCAATTCAAAAGCCGTGTTTACAAATTATTATGTCAGTATAGAACTTACGGGAGGATATACTCTAATGGGGAAAAAGAAAACCGTGAAAATCGCCTCAGCTGCGATTATGGCTGCGACAGCGATCGTGGCAGTAGCACCGGCACCATCAGACGCCGCCACCAGCCTGAATGCAAAAATCAAAGCGGCTAAGGCCACCATCAAAAAACCATTCGATACCTATTTCTACTCTTCTAAACTCGCTTCCGTGTCCACTGTCGAGAAACAAATCAAGTCAGCCAAACAAGCTAAAAAAGACATCAACTCTTCAATCAAAAAATCAGTCTTAAGCAAAAAAGAAAAAGAAGCCAAATATAAAGAAATCGAAGCTTATGATAAATATATCACCCGATCAGAGGGGTATGTAAAAGGATATAAAGACGCCGAAAAAGCGAAAGCTGCACATGATAAGGCGATCAATACCTTTACGAATGCGGTCATTGCCAAGAAATCCAATGATATCAGGGATCAATACAACGCCCTTGATAAGGCCGTGGAAAAGGCGGACAAGGCCATAAAGGATACGGTGTACGGTGCGAAGATCGAAAAGCTTTTATACGATAAATTCACAAAGTCGACCAAAACCGCTTTGAATGGTGATCTGAAAGTGCCGTTTTACTATGAAAAAGCGGAGTACTGGGTGAAAAAAGGCGATCTGAATACGGCAGACAAACGGATGAAAACCGTTTCGGCACAGCTGAAAAAGGTCAGTAAAACATCGAAGCTCGGCAAGGGCATCCATGCTTATGTAAAAGAAGTAACCGCCAAGTATGATGCTGCGGTATATGCGGAAAAGAAAAAGGAAGCCGCCAAAAAAGTGAATGCCTATGTAGCTCTTGCCAATGGGGAGCTTAAAACGAAACAACAGATAGATGCGGCTAAAAAAGCCAAGGCCGCCATCAATTTAAGCGGAATCAAGGATGTCGATCGCAAGGAATTCGAGGCGAAGATCACCCAGGCGGATAAAAAGGTGGCGGCTGCCGAGGAGGCATTAAAGCCCAAGGCGATCACGCTTTCCTTGATGCACACCAATGACACACATGCCCACTTGGACAATGTGGCCAAAAGGGTGACGGCTGTTAAGGAAGTGCGTCAAGTTAAACCGCAGGCCTTGCTGGTGGATGCCGGGGACGTATTTTCGGGAACGCTATATTTCAATGAATTCAAGGGACAGGCGGATCTTCAATTCATGAACCTCATGAAATATGACATCATGACTTTTGGAAATCACGAATTTGATTTGGGATCAAGTGCGGAAGGGCATCAAGCCTTGGCCGATTTCGTCAAAGGGGCACAATTCCCATTTGTCAGTTCGAATGTGGATTTCTCCAAAGATAATAAATTTAAGGGACTCTTTTCTGACTTGATTTCAAGTAAACCGGAGCAAGGGAAGATTTACAATGGAATCGTGAAGGAAGTGGACGGTCAAAAGGTCGGATTCTTCGGGCTTACGACTGAAGAAACGAAAGATATTTCAAGTCCCGGAAGCATACAATTCGAAAACTATCTCAAGGAAGCCGAAAAAGCGGTCAAGGCATTTGAGGGCATGGGCGTGAATAAGATCGTCGCGATCTCCCATATTGGCTATGATGACAACGCAGCTTACGATAATGATCTTACCTTGGCCTCGAGCGTCAAAGGGATCGATGTAATCGTGGGCGGCCATAGCCATACGAAATTGGAAACCCCTGTCGTTATTGACAAGGATGCAAAAGGGAACGATAAGGATCGTACGGTCATCGTTCAAGGCTATCAGTATAGCGACTTTTTGGGAACGGTCGATGTGCAATTCGATAAGGATGGCAAGATTGTCGGTCAGGCAGGCCAGCTGATCACACTTGCCGATAAACAGGAAGATGCCGAAGCGGCTAAGCTGCTGGAAACATACTCCTCGAAGATTAAGGAGCTGAAGGAAACGAAGACAGGGGCAACCGCCGTGAATGCTTTGGAAACCCCTCGTGATGGAGGCGTCGAAACGAAGCCGAGTGTACGTAAAAATGAAACGGAACTAGGTAACTTGATTACGGATGGAATGCTTAGCAAAGCAAAAGAATTTAATCGTGATGCAGTCATCGCGTTCCAAAATGGCGGAGGGATCCGTGCCGGCATCGATCAGGGCGAAATCACGCTTGGTGAAATCCTGACCGTTTTACCATTCGGCAATACGCTGGCGACGATGAAGCTGACCGGTGCGGAAATCACGGAGGCATTAGAGCATAGTGTCAGTCTTGCGCCTAAGGAAAATGGCGGTTTCCTGCATGTATCCGGAATGAAATTCAGCTACGACAGCTCGAAGCCGGCAGGCAGCCGTGTGAACAAGGTTGAAGTCTTGGGCCAAGATGGAACTTACTCCGAATTGGAGGCAGCGAAGCAATATGTCGTCGCGACCAATGCTTTTACAGCCAAGGGCGGAGATGGCTTCACCGTTTTCAAGAAGGCTTATGAAGAAGGACGGGTGACCGATATCGGGCTTGCCGATTGGGAAAATTTACGTGATCATGTAAGCGGACTGAAAACGGTGGCTCCAAGCATGGAAGGGCGGATTAAAGATGTGGCAGGCAACCCTGCAGATCCAACCGAAGTAGCGGCTAAAGACTTTGGGGGAAGTGCAGATGCACCGAAAGTCCATAATGGCGATGTGGTTGTGGACATCACCGATATCGACTCATTGAAGGATGCGAAGATTACCGGGCATCTTACATTGACGGGCACTCCTATGGATGATTTCACTTTTTCGAATGTTACAGTCGAGGGCGATCTGAACATATCAGGGGTTCAAGGGAAAACTGTGAACCTCGGCGGCATCACCGTGAAGGGCGAAACCAATTTATAAAGGGCGAGGAAACGATTGCTGCTTGATGATTATATAAATGGAAAAAGTTGGAGGGGTTGAGATCTTGAAGAAGAGTGGGATGAGCAAGCTTTACCTTGCCATATTGTTTGTACTTTCAACGGTTTTGCCATATGCCGCCGTTGCAAATGCGGAAGGGACGACGATCACGGTGGCGGAAGCCATCAATAATAACAGCGGGACGGCAACTGTGAAAGGATACATCGTCGGCGTCGCAAAAAGCGGGACAAGCTATCAGCAGGCATCGCCTTTTACTGAAGGTACGAACATTGGAATAGCGGACAGCAGCGACGAAACGGATGTAAAGAAGATCATGCCCGTACAGCTTCCAGCCGGAAGCGTTCGCACGGCATTGAATCTAGTCGACCATCCGGAATTGTTGAAAGCGCAAGTGACGATCACCGGGAAATTGGAAAAATATTTTTCCGTACCTGGTCTGAAATCGCCGACCGCATTCACCATCAATACGGATGGAGGAACTTCTCCTGAACAGCCTGAAGTGAAGGTTCTGGATTCCATTGCCGAGGCCCGGACGAATACCGAAGATGTGGTGCAGGTGGATGGAGTGGTGACGACAGGGCTTGGCTATTGGGGAGGAAAAGGCTTTTATATCCAGGATGAAACGGCAGGCCTTTATATTTATGGCTCTGTATGGCCTAAGGATGTGAAGCAAGGGGATAAGGTTCGCTTAATTGGCAAGGTTTCTGCTTATAACAAGGAATTGCAAATGCAGCCAACCTCGCTGGATGTCATTTCTTCGGGGAATGAGCTCCCGGACATCCAAAAACTGGACGCAGCTGGCATCAATGGGGACACACAAGGGGAGCTGGTCACCCTTGAAAATGTGACCATTACGGGATTGGCGGCCTCCGGAACATACGGAACATTTGAATTTTTGGCGAAGGATGCCAAAGGAAACAGTGTGGTTGTCCGTCACGATAACCGCAACGGATCGACATATGATGATTTCCTGAAAAGCTTTAAGGATGGTGATGTCATCTCCGTTACCGGAATCGCATCACAGTTCAATGACACCTACCAACTGAAGCCGCGTGGCCTTGAAGATTACGAACTAATCAATAAACCGGCCGTATACACGGATGTTTTCCCAGGAACGGTCAGTGAAAAGACGAAGGTGACGCTTAATACGGGCTGGAAGGATGCAAAGATCCATTATACGCTCGATGGCTCCGCTCCGACTTCATCAAGCACGCTTTACACGGAGCCTATCATCTTGATGAAGGATACAGTCATAAAGGCAATAGCGGTTAACGAAAAAACGTCGGAGGCTTTCTCATTTGCCTATACCGTCACAAAAACCAATGAAGTGAAAATCCGTGACATTCAGGGGATGGATCATTACTCCTCGTACGAGAATCAACTCGTTTCTGGTGTGGAGGGTGTCGTCACATATGTAAAAGATGCAAATAATTTTTACATGCAAGATCCGAATCCGGATAAGGACGTAACGACTTCCGAGGGGATACTTGTATATAATAAAGCGCATGGCCTGAAGGCGGGAGATCACATCAAAGTGGCCGGTAAGGTCGTTGAATGGTATATCGAAGGATATGCCGAGATGAAAACGACGGATTTGCCGACAACGGAATTGACGAATACGGCCATTGAAAAATTGGGCACACTGTCTGTACCGAAACCGATCGTCATCGGCAAAGATGTCACTCCGCCGGCGGAAAACATAGATGATGATAGATTGACAGATTTCAATCCGGGAGAAGATGGCATTGATTTTTACGAAAGCTTGGAAGGGATGCTCGTCCAAGTATACAATCCAAAAATGGTTGCGCCGCAAGACTATGGTGAATTGGTCGTGATTCCAGGTAATATGGAAACGACGACTGCGGTTCAAGGCGTGAAAATCACGGAAACCGATTTCAATCCTGAACGGATCATCTTGGATATAGATGATGAAAAATTCGTGGCCAAAACGGGCGATTCTTTTGATGGCCCTGTTACAGGCGTACTCAGCTATGGATTCAGCAACTACCGGGTCCTGACGGATAAAAATCAGCTGCCTGCGTTAAAGGATGGAGGCACGGCCCGGGAAGTGACAGCGATCGAGAAGGATTCCGATAAGCTATCGATTGCTTCCTATAATATCGAGAACTTCTCGACGCAAACCGCTAACGAGAAAGTGGAAACGATAGCGACATCGATCATTACAAATCTGAAACAGCCGGATATCATCGGCGTTACCGAGATGCAGGATAATGATGGGGCAACGGACAGCGGGACAACGGATTCTGCACAAAGTGCCAAGAAGCTGACCGACAAAATCAAAGCATTGGGCGGACCGAACTACCAATTCATCGATATCGCCCCAGAAGATAAACGTGATGGCGGAGCTCCAGGCGGGAATATCCGTGTCGGCTTCTTATATAATGTCGACCGTGTCAAGTTGACTGAGGGAACAAAAGGGACGGCGACGCAGCCGGTAGCGTTCAAGGATGGAAAGCTTACCTTGAATCCTGGACGGATCGAGCCTGCCAATCCTGCCTTCGCTTCAAGCCGGAAGCCATTGGCTGCCCAATTCGAATTCAAAGGAGAAAGTGTAGTGGTAGTGGCCAATCATTTCAATTCAAAGGGCGGCGACCAGCCATTATTCGGAAAGAACCAGCCTCCTGTGCTTTCCAGTGAGACGCAAAGGCTTAAAATTGCTTCCATTGTCAATGGATTTGTCAGTGAAATAAAGTCACAGGATGCTAAGGCGAATATTGTCCTTTTAGGTGATTTTAATGATTATGAATTTTCGGCACCGCTTAAAACGCTGAAGGGCAAAGACTTAACGAATATGATAGAGAAGGTTCCTTTCGAGAAACGGTATTCTTACACCTATCAAGGGAATTCCCAAGTATTGGACCATATCCTCGTCTCGAATAATATGGCCGCTGCGACGAAAGTCGATATCGTCCATATTAACTCATCCTTCATGGAAGTGCATGGACGGGCAAGCGATCATGATCCTGTATTGATCCAGACATCGTTATCCGGATCAGGTGCTGTTGAACCGGTTGCCCCTGACAAGACGTATCATTTGCAAAACGTTAAAACAAAAAAACTTACGATTGCATCTCCTAGTGTATTGGTCGATTTGGACGAATCGTCCAAAATTGATGAAGGCATCTTGGTGAAGAGTTCCTATGCCGTATTCAAAGGCTTGGGTCTTAAAAATGCAACCGTTACGGTCAATCCGGATAAAGAAGGAGCGGTCATCGATTTTGGCGGTATGGCGGTGAAGGAAGTCATCATCGATAACGCTCATGTAAAAGAAATCCGCGGCGCTGAAAATGTCCAGAAGTGGACAGTGACCGAAGGCGTCGACACGAAGAATATCAAGTTTTTCAATTCGGAAGGGGAAGCGATTGCTTCCCCTTTTGGGACGAAAGGAAACCAAGCGCCTGTTGTGATGAAACGTTTGGAGAACGTCAATGTGCAACTCGGTTCCAAGGTGACGATCGATCTGGCTGAATATTTTACAGACCCCGATGGCGACCAACTGACTTTTTCATCGACAATTGGTACGGTTTCCGGCTCCGTTTTAACCCTTCCTGCAAAAGAGGCGGGGACAACCATTGTTGCAGTCAAGGCCGAAGATAAGCAGTCGGAAGTGGTTGTTCGTTTCACGTTGAATGTCTCGGAAGACTCGACGCTTGAAGCCTATTATGAAAAGGCTGCAGGTAAAACGGGAACGGAATTGAAGTCTGCTCTGTACACGATCATCAAGGGGCATACGATGGTGACTTATGATCAAGTATGGAATGCCCTTAAGGAAACGGATGAAGATCCGCAAAACAGTGATAACGTCATTTTGCTTTACTCTGGAAAATCGATTGCCAAGAACGCCAATGGCGGCAATACAGGGCAATGGAACCGTGAACATGTTTGGGCAAAGTCCCACGGTGATTTTGGAACAAGCAAAGGACCAGGGACCGACCTGCATCATCTCCGTCCCGCAGATGTGACGGTGAATGGCAAACGGGGCCACCTCGATTTTGACGAGGGCGGCCAAGCATATGGTGGCTGTGCATGTAAATTCGATGCCGATTCTTGGGAGCCGCCAGATGATGTGAAAGGGGATATCGCCCGGATGCTGTTTTACATGGCCGTCCGTTATGAAGGAAACGGAGATCTGGATCTGGAATTATCCGATACAGTCAATACGTATCCGCAACCGCTCCATGGAAAGCTATCGACACTATTGAAATGGAATGATCTCGATCCGGTCGACGAATTCGAAAGCCATCGCAATGATGTCATTTATCGCTGGCAGCATAACCGCAATCCATTCATCGATCATCCTGAATGGGCGTCCAAGATTTGGGGCGCCGTGAATTCGGAAGAGAAAAAGGCGAGCTAGTAAGTTTAAGGAAATGGATGGAGCAGCTGGCATATGCAGCTGCTCCTTTTTACCTCTACCCGGAATCCATGTCTCTTCTTATTGAAAATGTTAAATGGTATAGTGGTCACTCTAGCCAATGAGCCTTCCCTGATATAAGTGAGAACCTGACAAAAACCTTTAACAAGGGTATTTGAAGAGATTAAATTATGTAAAGATACTGAAAAATTAGTCTTTATTTTTCTTTTCTTTAAAAGAAATTTTGTTAGGTATGCAGTCTAATATATGGTAAGATGATATATGCAATGAAAGGGTTTACATTTCTAGGAAAAATAAAGATATTTTAATATAATATAGAGGTTGTCCGTTTCGACGGGGTTGATAGATGTGGGGCTATATGGGAGACTTTGGTACAAGCGGATACGACGCCTGTCCATTTCACCATATAAACCTGAATGAAAAGCAAACGACTATATTGCCGGAAAAGGAGCAGTACACGATGAAATACAGATCTGCATTCGATATAATCGGTCCTGTCATGATCGGACCTTCCAGTTCACATACAGCGGGAGCTGCCAGAATCGGCAGGGTGGCAAGGACATTATTTGGAAAGCAACCTAAAAAGGCCATCATTTCTTTGTACGGTTCTTTTGCGAAAACCTACAGGGGACACGGCACGGATGTTGCTGTCGTTGGCGGGATATTGGATTTCGATACCGATGATGAAAGGATTCCTTCCTCTTTAACCATTGCGGAAGAAGCGGGCATGGAGGTTACCTTTACGATCGAGGATACGGTGATGGATCATCCGAATACAGTCAAGATCAGACTGTTCGATGAAGATAAGGAATTGGAGCTTGTGGGAATCTCCATTGGCGGCGGAACGATCGAAATCACGGAGCTGAATTCATTCAAGCTTAAATTGTCAGGTGAAAATCCAGCCATTTTGGTTGTACACAATGATGTATTTGGGATCATATCCTCCGTTTCGACGGTCCTGGCAAATCATGAAATTAACATCGGCCATATGGAAGTTTCACGCAAAGAAAAAGGTCAGATGGCCCTCATGGTGATTGAAGTCGATCAGAAGATCAAGCTTGAAATCATGAAAGAACTAGAGGGATTGGAAAACGTTTTGCAAGTCATTAAAATGGTGGATTAAAGAAACGCTAAGAGTGTTCGTATAGATGTGGAGGTAGAGATATGTTCCGGAATGTAGCAGAGTTGGTTGAACTCGCTGAAAGTAAAAATGTCAAAATCGCAGAAATCATGATTTTGCAAGAAATGGAGTTCTCTGGCTTGCCAAGAGAGCAAATCATTGAAAAAATGGACAGGAATCTAACGGTCATGGAGCAAGCGGTGGAACGGGGCCTTAAGGGCGTCCAATCCGTTACAGGCTTAACTGGCGGAGATGCGGTCCTATTGCAAAACTATATGAAAACGGGCAGGGCGCTCGCAGGCAATTTGCTATTGGATGCCGTCAGCAAGGCTGTTGCCACGAACGAAGTGAATGCAGCAATGGGAATGATTTGTGCCACTCCAACTGCAGGATCGGCAGGCGTGGTTCCTGGCACCTTATTTGCTGTGAAGGAAAAGCTGAACCCGTCGCGTGCAGAAATGATCGATTTTCTTTTCACCTCGGCAGCCTTCGGTTTCGTCGTCGCGAATAACGCATCGATTTCCGGGGCAGCCGGCGGCTGTCAAGCGGAAGTCGGTTCAGCAAGCGGAATGGCGGCAGCAGCGATTGTTGAGCTAGCCGGCGGTACACCTAGTCAAGCTGCTGAGGCAATGGCAATCACGTTGAAAAACATGCTTGGTCTTGTTTGTGACCCTGTGGCTGGTTTAGTCGAGGTTCCTTGCGTGAAGCGTAATGCGATGGGAGCTTCTAATGCGATAACGGCAGCGGACATGGCATTGGCAGGCATAACGAGCCGCATCCCATGTGATGAAGTGATCGATGCCATGTATAAAATTGGGCAGACCATGCCAGTTGCACTTCGGGAAACGGCAGAGGGCGGCCTTGCGGCTACTCCGACAGGCCGGAGACTGGCAGAGGAAATATTCGGATCTTATAAATGATCATCCATCCCCCCGTTAACGGGGGTTTCTTTTTTGTGACGATGGATCTTTTGAATAAAAAAGGAAAATAGAGGTAATTAGCGGATTCCAGCGTTTCTGCGGGCGAGAATCTGGATTATCCATGGATATGAAGGCTGAGTCGCTTTGTCAGGAAGCGGGCACAATGATAAGATGAAAACGAAATTTAAACTGGAAAGGATTGATTCTTCATCAATTTTCTCGAATTAACGTACACGTCGGCAATGGAAAAAGCAATGTTTCAGGCTCATGGGATCGGTTATGCACTATATGCTCAAAAACTCGAGCAGCGGATAATGGTTGAACAAGAACGGGAACTGGATCATCTACTAAGCAGGCGTATATCGGAGGGAATGA
This sequence comes from Peribacillus folii, assembly GCF_030271255.1. Classification (GTDB taxonomy): domain Bacteria; phylum Bacillota; class Bacilli; order Bacillales; family DSM-1321; genus Peribacillus. The sequence goes on along the minus strand of NZ_JASJOM010000017.1, from coordinate 11,100 downwards.
GGTCCAATCTTTTTTTAGGTAATTAAGGTCGAGCTGCCAAATATGAATAAGCATAATGGAGGGCAATCAGGGGATTGCCCTTTTTATCATGCCGCTGAAAAGAGGAATACCACTGATCTCCAACGAATTTCATTATAGGAAGGGGGAGTCGCATTGCAGATAAGGGAGGCAACGGTCGCCGATGCAGAAGGGATAGCGATCGTGCATGTAGACAGTTGGAGGACGACTTATAAACATATCATCGCACGCGATTTTTTGGACAAGCTCTCCTATGAAAAAAGGATGGCTTCATGGATAGAGACTATATCGGAAAAAGGAAATCATGTTTACATTGCAGAAAATGGCGAGGGAAGGATTGTCGGCTTCATTGTTGGCGGGAAAAGAGCAAAAAATCAGGTCGCTGCTTCCGGTGATCTAACCGCCATATACATCCTTGAGGACTATCAAGGAATGGGAATAGGCAGAAAGCTTATGAAGAAACTTTTTTTGAAATTTGAAGAGCTAGGATATCACTCGATATTTGTTGAAGTTCTCGAAGGAAACAAATCCAAGTTTTTTTATGAAGCATTCGGTGCAAAGTGGATCAAGTCCGAAACCATCAGCATCGCAGGCGAAGCATTAACGCTTTTGATTTACGAATGGAAGGATATTGCCTTGGTTTTGAATGCTAAGAATACAGGTGAGAGCGGAGGATGATTTACTTGGAAAAAAGGGATTTAAGACTCGCCTCACTGCCGGGGTATGAAGCAGAAATCGGACGGTGGCTTTGGTGCTTGGAAGATGTACGCCGTACGATCATCTCGCAACTGACCGGCGTTAGCCAAGCCATACTTGATACGAAGCTGGATGAACGGCAAACGATCGGGTCGCTGCTGTATCACATTGCCCTGGTCGAGGCGGATTGGTTATACGAAGAAGTTCTCGTCACGGAATGGGACCCGGAAATACTTGCGCTGTTTCCGGAAGACAGCCGTTCCGGGGATGGATCCCTGACCCATGTGGCAGGACAAACGATGGAAGAGCATCTGGACCGCCTGAATAGGGTACGGCAAGTCCTTCTTTCGAAATTCCGGACAATGGATCTGGATGATTGGCGTAAACCGAGGATTCTTGAAAAATATGACGTCACACCTGAATGGGTCATATACCATTTGCTTGAACATGAATCGCATCACCGCGGACAAATCTTTCAACAGCTGAGGGAATTACGGTGCGAAATGAAAATGGTGTGAAAACATGCAAAAAAATCTGTCCAGGCTCCTGGACAGATTTTTTAATTAATCGATTTGGTGGTTATGGCTCGGCCGTATGAGGCTGCTGGCATAGCCAACGACTCCTCCTACGATGGCCGGGATGATCCATCCTAGTCCTGCTCCATATAGAGGAAGGATTGAATGAAAGAAATTATCGATGAATGAAATGTGGATGCCGGCTCCGCTTAATCCATCGAATAAACTGACGATGAAGGTCAGCAGTAAGCTGCCTTGATATACTTCCGGTTTTCCTTTGAATAGGGAATGGAAGAAGGTTAAGAAAATCAATACGATGGCCAACGGATAAATGGCTGTCATCACCGGTACGGAAATGGCAATCAGCTGTGTCAGTCCGATATTGGCTACTATTGCGCTGAAAACCGATAAGCTGATGGCAATGGTTTTGTACGGCAGGTTCGGGAATAGCTTATGGAAGTATGTCGAACAAGATGTTATAAGTCCTACACTTGTCGTGATACATGCTACCGTGATCATTAATCCTAATAGGATTCCGCCATACGGCCCGAAGTAGTAGTCCGATACTTTCGCCAAGACGACTCCTCCGTTATCAAGATGTCCAAGCTTTTCTACACTGGAAGCACCCATGTAGGAAAGGGCGGTATAGATGGTCGCGAGGATGATGGCGGCAATCCCCGTCGCTTTTCCGCAAACGATCATGATTTGTTTTTTGGTTGTGGCGCCTTTTGCTTTGATGGCATTAATGATGATGATGCCAAAAACGAAGGATGCCAGTGTATCCATCGTTAAATACCCTTCTTTAAATCCATTGAAAAATGGTTGAATGGTATAGTTACTCGCAGGTGCTTGAAAGTTCCCGATAGGATGGACGAATGCGACCACCACGAGAATTCCGATGAATGTTAACTTGATCGGTGTCAAAACTTTCCCCACAATTTCGACAATTTTCGCGGGATTGAGCGAAAGAAGACACGTAATCGTGAAAAAGATGATGGTGAAAAGAATTAACGGCAGCGGTCCTGTATTTTCGGATAAAAATGGTTTCACGCCGATTTCAAATGAAACGTTTCCTGTTCTTGGTATGGCAAATAGCGGCCCGATCGCTAAATAAAGAACGGTGGTGAATACGACCCCAAACATTGGATGGACGCGGCTTGCTAACGATTGTAAATCATCTTTTCCTGAAAAACCTAGCGCCATTACACCGAGTAAAGGAAGCCCAACTCCCGTTACCAAAAATCCTGCATTGGCAACCCAGACATTCATTCCTGCTGATTGACCAAGCATCGGCGGGAAGATTAAATTTCCTGCTCCAAAGAATAAAGCGAACAGCATGAAACCGATCACTACTATAAAAGAAGACGGCACTTTACTAGACACATTAAAACCTCCATGAATTTACCCATAATTTACTATTTTAAAAAATAATTAAATTTTCTAAAAATTGTAGATAAACTAATATTTAAGACCATGTCGTATTATATCTAAATAAAATTGATATTTCAATATATTTTTTGAATTTTATTATTACTCCTATTGCCCAAGACTCCGTTTTTCATCTTCCATTATCTATTTTGAGCATCTGAAAGCAACTCATACCAATAAGTTTCCATCAATTTTTAACGATATGTAAATTTAGTGAACATTCGGGTTAAAGCGTTCCGATAATCACCACTATGGGTGATTTCACATAAAGTAAAACGATATCCATTATGTCAGAAACGCCAATTATTGGAGGGATTTAGTTATGGTACGTTTGAAACCGTTCCATGGGATCGTCACCAGGATCAGCGATTTTCCAACCGGACAAAATGGCGAAAAGGAAGGCTGCTATCAACTAGTATCGGTGGAAGATAGCGGAACGTCCGTGAATTTCGTGGTATCCCCCCGTACGTACTTCGTCGACCAGGCAATGGTTGCCGTAGGTGATCGGGTAACTGGGTATTATGATGAAAATGCGCCCGTTCCCCTGATATACCCTCCGCAATACCGGGCATTGATCATGGTGAAGGATAGTCCTTACCAGAATGTGAAGGTGGATTATTTCAACGATCAGCTGGAGAGCCGGGATGGTCAATTGCGATTGAATCTTTCCCCGTTCACGCAAATCGTTTTACAAAACGGGCAGCCCTTTTCTAGATCTCCTGAAAACCGGAATTTGATCGTCATCTATGGGGCTGCCACCATGAGCATCCCCGCCCAAACCACGCCGTATCGAATCATCGTATGGTGCTAGGAAAAAAAAACGACCGCAAGTTTTGTGCTTGCGGTCGTTTGCCATTCATGAAGACATCGTGATGCCGCCGTTGATATGGATGCACTGTCCTGTTATATATGCTCCTTCAACAGAGGCAAGCAATACATAGGCGCCTGCGTGATCTGCCGGCTGTCCCGGGCGGCCGAGCGGTGCTTCTGTGCCGAATTCAGCTACGCTTTGTTCGTCAAACGTCGCCGGGATGAGCGGGGTCCAGATTGGACCTGGGGCCACCATATTGACGCGGATCCCTTTTTTTGCCACATTCTGGGCGAGGCTGCGTGTGAATCCGACGATTGCCCCTTTTGTTGCCGTATAGTCCATCAATGTAGCGTGTCCTCTATAAGGATTGATGGAGGTCGTATTGATGACGGAATTGCCTTGCTTCATATGCGGGATCGCATGCTTGCTCATGTAAAATACGGAATAAATATTGGTGCGGAACGTTTTATCCCATTGCTCGTCGGTGATATCCTCGATATTTTCCGTCGGATATTGCACGGCGGCGTTATTCACGAGGATATCCAGCTTGCCGAACTCGTCCACTGTTTTCTTGATCAATTCCTTGCAGGTCGCTTCCGCCGATACATCTCCTGGCAGCAAGAGGCAGCGAACGCCTTCCGCTTCAATCAGCTGCTTCGTTTCTTTTGCATCGCTGTGTTCATCCAAATAATTCACCACGACATTGGCCCCTTCTTTTGCATAAGCAATTGCAACGGCTCGTCCGATGCCGCTATCACCGCCCGTGATCAGCGCAACGCGGTCCTTCAGTTTATCGCTTCCTTTGTAATCCTTCGGCTGGATCGGCAGTGGATCCATCTCTGATTCGATGCCTGGCTGCCTTGGCTGTGTTTGGCCAGGCTGCCCGTTTTTTTGCTGTTCATATATATTCAAGAACATCTCCCCCTGCATGTATTTGATGTATGGATACTTTAGCCTTAAAAATGGACAGGTAAACATCAGGTCCTCCTGACGATTCCGAGCTTGAAGCGGAACGGCGGATCACGAAAGCTTTTCCAAATCAATTCAGATTCCTTCACAAAGAAAAAAGCAAAATAATAAGATATGACGAAGGAAGGGGTGGTAAAATGCCAGCTATAAACGGAAAGCAGTATATCGACCGAATTGACCGGCTAAAGACGGCCGTATGGATGGATGGAGATCCTGTGACGGGAAAGATTTCGGAGCATCCTGCATTTAAGGGCGTCATGAAAAGCCAAGGGCAGTTATATGACTTCCAGCTTGAAGCACGGGTCAAACCATGCATGACTTATCCATCTCCTTTAAGCGGAAAACCGGTGGGAATGTCTTACCTACAGCCAAAAACGATTGAGGATCTAGTCAACAGGCGTAAAATGATTCAACATTGGGCCCTGTTGAACAATGGAATGATGGGCAGGAGCCCGGATTATATGAATACGGTCATCATGGCATTTGCTTCTTCCGTCGGTTTATTGACAGGCAAAGATCATTGTTTTCCGGAAAATATAACGAAATTTTATGAATATGCCCGTGAAAATGATAGATCGATCACCCATACATTTATTGATCCGCAAGTAAATCGGGCCCACTATCATTTTGAACATACGGAGGAGCCGATTGCAGCAAGAATCGTCGAAAGAAATGCCGCAGGAATCGTGGTCAAGGGTGCGAAGGTATTGGCAACACAGGGCGGGATCACGGATGAGATCTTAGTATTGTCAGCAGCAGGTTTCGAGGCAAAGGATAAAGGATTTTCCTTCAGCATTCCCAGCAACGCTAAGGGCTTGAAATTCATCTGCAGGGATTCTTTTGTTGGCGGGGAATCCGCTTTCGACCATCCTTTGAGCTCAAGATTCGAAGAAATGGATACGATTGTTGTTTTTGATGATGTTCTGGTCCCATGGGATCGGGTGTTTTATTTTGATAATCCTGAAATCTCCAATACCTTCTTGGCCTCCAGTTCATTTTCCGCTTTCACCATGCATCAGGTTGTAGCGAGGCGGATCGTAAAAACCGAATTCATTCTGGGCATTGTGCAATCGATCATTGACATGATTAATATTGGCGGATACCAGCATGTTCAAGAGAAGGCGACCGAAATCATCGTTGCCCTGGAGACGATGAAGGCCTTGCTGTTTAAAGCGGAAATGGAAGCGCAGGTGGATGAGTGGGGGTATATGCGGCCAGATCAATTAACGCTCCAAATTGCCATTAACCTGTTTCCGAAAATTTATCCGAGATTTTCGGAGATCATTCAACTGCTGGGAGCAAGCGGATTAATGACCATTCCAACAGAAAATGCCTTCCGCTCCGGAATCAGGAAAGATTTAGATCAATACTTGCAAGGCGCCTCCAAAAAAGCGGAAGATCGCATTAAGCTGTTTCGTTTGGCATGGGATATATCCATGAGCTCATTCGGTACAAGGGAAACATTATATGAACGTTTTTTCTTCGGCGATCCGATGAGGCTTTCAAGTCAATTGTACTCAGCTTATGATTCGCAGCCGTATGTTGACCGCGTGGATGCGATTTTGTCGCCCACTGACCGCTCGGCCGATGATTGAGCCGCCCTTTCGTCAGTAGCTTGAATATCATACACATCAAGTAGCTCCAAAACACGCGTTTGCTAAGGTGTTTGATGGACTACTTTTTTTCGCTCGTTTTGTGGCTCCCTTTTTCGGATTTGTCGGAATTTTATTTTTTTGGTGCTGGAAAAATCGTTGACAACAAATGGGTCCGAGTATATATTTATTTTAAGTAAAAATTTTACTTAAATATTTATTTTTTTATCAGAATTTGAAAGCGCATTCATCAAAAGCTTTGCAAGTTTACTATTTCATCCAACGGGAGGTGTGTTACTGATAGAAGGGGACGATGTTTTACCATCATGCGTTCATGATCCGAACGCATTCGAAAGGGAAACGAAATAAATATAAGGGAGCTAACCCATATGAAAAAGAAAAAGATGATTGGCGCCATCCTGGCAGCAACGCTTGCGATGGGATCTTTGGCTGCTTGTTCCAATGAAGACAAAGCTTCTACCACCGGTGATGGCGGCGACGGTAAGAAGATTACATTTTGGACGCCGTTTTCCGGTGCTGACGGCCCCAGGATGAAGAATATCGTCGAAAGCTATAACAAATCGCAGTCTGAATACCAAGTGAATATGCAAATCGTTCCGCAATCGGATTATTATAAAACGGTCGATGTAGCATTTTCCGGACAAAAAAATGCGCCCGATCTATTAATCATGCATACTGATCAGCTAACCAACTATGTAGAAAAGAATCTAGTGAAAGATGTTAGCGAGACAGTGGCCTCGGCAGGCATTAACCAAGAGGATTATTCCGAAACCGCCTGGGGTGCCGGAACAGTGGACGGTAAGCAATATGCCATCCCGCTGGACATCCATCCATTGCTACTTTATTACAACAAGGACTTGTTCAAGGCTGCTGGATTGGATCCCGAAAAGGCGCCTGTGAACAGGGAGGAATTCCTCAGCTTTGCCAAGAAGTTGACGGACAAATCAAAAGGGCAATATGGCTATGTCGTGCCGACGCTTTGGCCGAATCAGTTCATTTATCCGACGGTCTTCTATCAAAATGGCGGGGAATTCCTAAAGGATGGCAAGCCTGATTACAATAGCCCGGCTGGCGTCGAAGCATTGACCTTCCTGTCGGATCTCATCCATAAGCAGAAGGTGTCCCCGGCCAATGTTCAGCAAGATGGAGAAGTGAACTTATTCCTTCAAGGGAAAAACGCGATGCAGTTCAATGGACCATGGATGATGGAGCAGTGGGACAAGGCAGGCATCAATTATGGAGTTGCCGAAGTGCCGCAATTGGGAACGAAAAAACAAGCCGTATATGCAAATGGCCACAATTTTGTCATCCCGGCTTCCGTTAAAGATAAAGAAAAGCTGGCGGCCATCAATGACTTCCTGAAATACGCTGCCGAAAACACATTGGAATGGGCAAAATCGGGTCAAGCTCCGGCTTCCAAGGCAATCTATGAAAGAAACGAAGAGTTTAAAAGCATGGTTCAACAGCCTAAAGTTGCCGCTTCGTTCGAATACGCCCAGTTTGCCCCGAGAATTGCAAACTGGGGCCAGATCTCAGATCCATTATGGGCTGAAGTGAACCTGGCGTTATTAGGGAAAAAGGATCCAAAGCAAGCGTTGGATGATGCAACGAAAAAAGCCGACCAAATCTTGAATAAATGACTTGAAGGGGGCGGCAGGTGAATATCACTTGCTTCCTCCTCTTATTGTATCGACCGCAGAGAGTAAATAAGGAGAGAAATTTATGCAGCGAACCTCGTGGAAATCAAAAGCCACTTCCAGTTTATTTGTATTACCCTACTTGCTATTGTTTACGGTCTTTCTCATAGCCCCGATAGTATATGGGGTCTGGATCAGTATGCATGATTGGGACTTGCTCAATCCAGTCAATGAGTTCGTCGGGCTGAAAAACTATTTGAATATTTTTGACTCTGATTCTTATCTGCATAATTTATTTTTTGAAGGCCTGAAAAATACGTTCTTGTTCGTCCTCTTCAGCGTGCCTTTACTTGTCGCCGTAGGGCTTGGTTTGGCATTGCTGCTGAATGCCCTGCCAAAGAAGCTGACAGGATTCTTCAGGACTGCTTATTTCATCCCCTATTCTGTATCCGTTTCCATCGTGGCCATCATCTGGCTCTGGATTTTTGATACGAACAGTGGCTTAATCAATCAATATTTCCAGAAGGCGGGGCTTTCGGCGATTCCGTGGCTGACGGATATACCTTGGGCCTGGGTTTCGATCATCATCGCGACGCTATGGTGGACGATTGGCTTCAATATGGTCATTTTCACGAATGCCCTGAATGAGGTATCGGAGGAATTATATGAGGCCGGTTCATTGGATGGAGCCAACAGATGGCAGACCTTCATTCACATCACGCTCCCGACCATCAAGCCCACGATGCTATTCGTCACCCTCACCTCGACCATTGCATCCTTCAATATCTATGGGCAGCCGTATTTGATGACCCGTGGGGGTCCCGGCACATCGACGCAGGTTCTCCTGATGAATATTGTCGAGGAAGGCTTCAATCAACGGCAATTGGGAAATGCCGCAGCAATGTCGATATTGATGGCCCTGATCATGATCATCATCTCGCTCGTTCAATTTAGACTGACTAGGGAAAAGAAGGAGGCAATGAAGTAAATGAGGAAAAAAGGATTCACGATAGCATTGGTCACGATTGCGATTATCATTTCCATCTTCTTTATCGCGCCCCTTTTCTGGATGCTGGCCACTTCCTTCAAAACAGATCAAGAAGCCTTCACCTCGGGAATTAAATGGATTCCTGAAATATTCACACTGGAGAATTATACTTTTAGCCTTAGCGGCGGCTCCGATACACCGGTCTTCACGTGGATGTCAAACTCCCTAATTGTCGGTATTGCCGGCACATTGATCGTATTGATTGTGGATACCCTTGCTGCATATGGTTTGGCCAGGCTGGACGTACCCTTCAAAAAACTTTTGTTCGCAATGTTCATAGGTTCTTTGACCATTCCGTGGGTGATCACATTCCTGCCTTTATATATGGGATTCAACCAGCTAGGTTTATTGGACACTTATGCCGTGCTCATTTTGCCGTATTCCGCTAACGCATTTGGCGTGTTTCTTTTATATCAATCCTTCAGGGCCTTCCCGAAGGAATTGGAAGAGGCGGCCCATCTGGATGGAGCGAACAAATGGCAGGTGTTCATCAAGATTGCCTTGCCATCTGCACGCCCCATCATATGGACATTGGCGATTTTCACCTTCATGTCCATTTACAACGACTTCCTTTGGCCGCTGCTGACGACAAGCTCGCCGGAAATGAGGACCATCACCACCGGCATTGCCATCATGCAGCAGGGAAGCTTCGTATCTTCACCAGGAAGGCTGATGGCCTTAACGGCAATCGCCACCATTCCCGTTATCCTCATCTTCATTCTGGGGCAGCGTTCTTTCATCAAGGGAGTCACCCAAACGGGCATTAAATGAAATGGGAAACAGCGTGGGAGGAAAGGCATCATTTATGAAGATATCCTTTCTTTTTTATGGATAATATGAAATTATTAAGATAAAGCACATACAGAAATTATGTAAGAATGGATTGATAAGGATGGCCACGATAAAGGATATAGCTGAAAAAGCAGGCGTTTCCATTGCCACTGTTTCAAGAGTTCTGAATTATGACGATTCCCTTTCTGTTACGGATGAGACAAGGAAAAGGATATTTGAAGCGGCAGAAACGTTATCATATAAACGGCGGGCCATACGAAAGGCAGCACCTTCCAAATTCGCGATCATCCATTGGTATACAGAAAAAGAAGAGCTTGAAGACTTATACTATATGTCGATCCGGTTTGGAATCGAAAGGCGCTGCCAGCAACTGGAGGCCCAGCTCGTAAAATATTTTTATAATGACCTGGAGGAAGTGAAGCTTGAAAACATCCAAGGGATCATTGCAATAGGGAAGTTCAGTAAAAAACAAGTCCTTGCACTTGCGGAAATCACAGAAAACATCGTCTTGGTCGATCATAGTCTTGAAGATGATTCATTTGATTCCGTTAAAATCGATTTCGAGAAAGCCACTAAAAAAATCATTACCTATCTAATTGAAAAAGGACACACATCCATCGGGTACATAGGCGGAAAAGAGACCTATAAAGACAAGTCAGGTGATATCAGGGACTTGCGCGAGCAAACCTTCAACAGCTATGGAAAAGAAAAGCAGGTGCTTGATGAAAAGTTTATCTATATGGGGAATTTTTCTGTGGAGGATGGATACCGATTAATGAAAGCGGCCATTACCGAGCATGGTGACGAATTGCCTACCGCCTTCTTTGCCGGGAATGACCTGATTGCGATCGGGTGTTTACGAGCATTGCATGAAGAAGGCATATCGGTGCCCGAGCGGGTCAATATCATTGGGCTCAACGATATCAGCGTTTCCAAATATGTCTATCCAGCGCTAACGACCCTTAAGGTCCACACGGAACTGATGGGGGAAACGGCAGCCGATTTAGTCATGGAGCAAGTATTGGGCCGCAAAATCGTCAAGCAGGTCTTGATCGGTACGGAATTGATCATCAGGGACAGCAGCTTTTGAGAGCAGTGCGATCCACCCCATTGCCTGGAAACGAAAATCGAATGGCCGCCTCCTGCCGAATTGGAGGCAAAAAGGTTTCGGAATGCTTTCATTTCGGAACCTTTTTTAATTGTCATCATTACTGAAACGGTGGTTGTATAAGAAGGAGAGATTAGGTGCTTTACTCGCCAAATAGGGTGTTTGCTCGCGAGATTGGCGGTTTTACTCGCCAATTAGGGTGTTCTCGCCAAATTCGGACTATTTACTCGCCAAATTGCGCATTTTTCAGCCAAATCCGTCGATTACTCCTGAAAATTGCCGCTTTACCAGTCAGAATGTGCACTTTACTCGCCAAATATGGCCGTTTACTCGCGAGATTGGCAGTTTTACTCGCCAATTCATGCACTTTACTCGCGAGAATGGATGCTTTACTCGCCAAATTGCGCATTTTTCAGCCAAATCCGTCGATTACTCCTGAAAATGTCCGCTTTACCAGTCAGAATG
>NZ_JASJOM010000016.1 GCF_030271255.1 Peribacillus folii | reverse complement strand
AGAAGGCATCCGCATGGATGCCTTCCTTTATTTATGCTTAATCCTTGTTTTTCAAGAATGGCCACCAATTCGCGTTTCCAAACGTTGCAACCATTACTGGAATGAACAACGGTAAGAAGACGAACGCATATAAGCCAAGGCCCACCAATATCAATGTGGCAATCTCCAAGAGTGATAAAACTCCCGCTGGCATCATGGCAGCAAACGTCCCGCCCAGAATGACAGCCGCAGAGATGATCACGGTTCCCATTTTTCTCATCGACAGCAGCATCGCTTCCTTCACCGGTTTGTCTTTCATTTCATTAAAGCGGTCCATCAAGAAAATGCTATAGTCAATGCCCAAAGCGATCAGGATGACGAAGGCAAAGAAAGGTACGGCCCAGCCTATTCCTGCATAACCAAGAATATTAACAAAAATCAACTCTGTAATCGCTGCAGCTGTATAGTAGGTCAAGACGAGCGACACAATCAGGTAAATCGGCATCACCAGCGACCGCAGCATGAAAAAGAGAATGATTGCAATGCCCGACAGCATCAAAATGACAGTACGGGAGAAATCCGCCTCGGACATTACGCTCAGGTCATGATGTGTGCTTGTGATTCCCCCTATTGCCACCTGTGCATTTTCAAGCTTAGTACCTTTCGTGACTCTTTGGACCGTTTCCTCAATCGATTCAATTTGATCGATTGCTGCATTGGAATATGGATTCTCTTTAAATACCACATCCATTGTCATCACTTTACCATCTTCAGATAAATAGGCGTTCAATGCTGCACCAAATTCTTTGCTTTCCACTACTTCTTTTGGAATGTACATGCCTGTTACCGTTTCATCCGTTTTTGCCAGCCCCGATAAATACCCTTGTGCAGACGATAATCCATCATGCACTTCATTCAGGCCATCTGCGCTTTGATTCAAACCGTCTTCCAAATCGGTAAGCTGCCCGCCAAGGCTTGAAAAACCATTCAGGAGTTTTTGCTGACCATTATTCAGGCTCGTAAGCCCTCCCTTGAACTGTGACAGATTATTAATGACTTCCCCCTGGCCATTGGCCATCGTGCTCAATCCTTTTTGTAAATCATCAACACCCGCAATCAATCGGTCCAGCCCGCTTCCTAAAGCTTTTTGTCCATTTACGATTCCTGCCATATTTTCGTTTGCCGTATTCAAACCAGCTGACACTGTGCCAAGATTCCGATTGAGCTCGGAAAGTCCTGCTGACATGGGCTCCAAACCGCCCTGTGCCCCTTGAACCGTTTGCTTGATTTTTTGATAGTTTCCATCTGCCTGTAATTCTGGATGTGCGCCTTCCACCTGCTCGAAGGATGGATTCAAACCAGCAAGACTTTGAGATACAGCGGACAGATTCGTTTGAATCTGTTTATACCCATTCGTGAGTTCAGTCAGACCATTAGCGGATTGCCGATAACCTCCGAGGAGCTTTTCGCTTCCGGCAGCCAGCTTCTCCAAGTTCACCTTCACATCATTCAGCCCTGCCTTTATGTCACCTGTTCCCGATGATCCGTCTCGAATTCCTGCTTCGATGCTCGTTAACGCTTTTTCTACCTGACCCACGCCACTCTTTAACTCATCAGTGCCGGAAATGAGGCCCCCGATTCCGTCCGTCGCTTGCTTCAAACGCGGCCCGGATTCGGAAAGCTCACTGCCTGCCGTTTTTAACCCGTCACTGATTTGTTTGATCCCTTCATTCCCATCCCCGATTCCTTTTTCAAGCGTTTCTGCTTGGTTAGAGACAAATAGATCCTTGATGGGCTCACCTGCCGGGCGGGTCATGGACCGAACTAAATCTACTTCATCGACCTTGGCGACTTCCTGACCGATTTTTTCTGCGAGTGCGACATATTCCTCCGAGTCCATCCGTTCGTCATTTTTTATGACGATCTGTGTTGGCATCGATTGCCCCGGACCGAATTCATCGGAAATGATATTAAAAGCCATGATTGAAGGAACATCGTCTCCCGCTTCTTCAAGGGAGTTGTAGGAAATGTCCCCATCATATATGAACAAAAATGGTGCGCAAATGACTGCAACGATCACTAGCGCCAATACGGGACGATTCAAAGAAAAACTCCCAAGAATCCCCCACAATTTGCTTTCACTATGCCCAAGCTTCCCTTTTGCAGGCCAGAATAATCTTTTGCCTAGAACCGCCATGAAAAATGGAACGATCGTATAAAGCGCAAGCATCAAGATGAAAACCCCAATCGCAACGGCTGCAGCAGATTGATAGAGCTTAAAAGTGGAAAACCCAATTGCAGCGAAGCCAATCATTACGGTCAGCCCGCTGAAAAAGACCGTTTTGCCGGCTGTTCGATATGTCTCCACGATGGCTTCAACCAGTGACTCCTGTGATGACAGCTCCTCCTTGAAGCGACTAAGCAGCAAGATGCAATAATCCGTGCCGATTCCAAATAAAATGCCGACAAGGAATATTTGCGTATATGATGAAATCGGGAAGTCCCATCGATCCACCAGGAACGAAACGATGGATTGTGAACATAAATACGTGAAACCTACAGTGATCAACGGAATGATCGGTGTCACCACTGACCGGAAAACGATCAGCAATACGGCCAAAATGAAGACAACCGTAATGCCTTCGGTTTTTTTCAGCCCTTCTTGGGAATTGGTATTAAGATCTTCATCGACCATCCAGCTGCTAGTGTAGTAATGCTCGACATCGACATGTTCCAGTTCCTTATAAAGGGCATCCATCACTTCCTTGGCTTCCCTGTCTCCCAATGTCATCGTGATCGATGTCAAAACTGTCGAACCATCCTCCGACACCAGCTGTTCCTTAAGCGATTTCTCTTTGAAATGAGTCATGATTTCAGTGATGCCAAGCTCTGATTTATCCTTTTCCAGCTTTTCGACGGCTAGCTTGATTTCCTCCAATTCCGAGGATGTCAGCTTCTTATCACCATGGAATACGAGAGCTACTTGGGACTCATCTTCAGCTTGTATCTCTTTCATGAGTTCAGTGGCTTTTCCAGAGGAATACTCTACGGGTACATCAAGCTGGCCTTTATCCCTCACAAGGTTTGCAATATTCGGAGCCGCAAACAGTAAACATGCTGTAATGGCCACCCAGATGATCAGGACAAACCACCTTGCCTTTATTATCCTCCTCATTTACAGTTCCTCCTGCCCATTTTTCATTTCTATCAAGATTCTTGAAAGCTTCTCATATGTATCAAGGAATGTAACAATCTCTTCATATTCGAATTTCGTCATGATGCCCTCGACCAGCTTATGAATTTTATGTTCCGTTTTGTGCAACAATGCCGCTCCTTCTTCGGAAAGCTTCAAGAGAAAGACTCTCCGGTCATATTGGTCCTGCTCCCTTTCGATCAGCCCTTTACTCTCTAGCCTGTTGATATTGGCGGTGACGGCACTCTTATTGATATAGAAAGCCTCGCTGATTTCCGTCGAGGTACATAATCTTTGTTGTTCAATGAACCGTAATGTGTAGTATTGCTCGTTCGTCAGCACATCACATATTTGATCTTTTATCAATAGCTCCCCCAGCTTATTGACATGAAAGGAAACTTTCATATAACGGTCAATCAATAAAGAAATTGTTTCGGTTGTCATTCAAACACCTCTCTAAATTAGTTCAATCACTTAACTATATGTAGCTTACTACCGATTTATTTATTATGTCAATCCTATGACAGTTTATTTTTTCTAGTTTAATTTATGGTAAATAAGGGAAAACCCAAAGTAAGCAAACAATCTACTATTCTTAAGGAGGAAATACTAATGACTCAATCGACGACTGAAACCCAATCGAATAGCAAACTATTAAAAGGCATTCTCATTGGAGGATTGGTAGGCGGCGCCTTGACCTTGCTTGACTCCACGACAAGAAATAAAGTGAAGCGTTCTGCCGTCCTTTTAAAAGACAACTCCGCGAATATGATTGAAAAGGTGAAGGAAAATCCAGGTGAAGTGAAGGAACAGATGATATCTGGCGTCAAAGGGGCTACCGAAACAATCAAAGAGGCCATCAGTGATGTGGAAACCTTATATGAAACCGTCAATGAAGACGTGGTGGGTAAAGTTTCTGAAGTGAAGGATATCTCAACCGATGCCCTTGGTACAGCCAAGGAAGCAACAAGCGAATTAAAAGACATCAGCTCAAAAGTGGTCGTTGCCGGTAAACAGCTGAAAGAAACGCCATCTCAATCATTGAAATCAAATAAAAAAGGTGAAAAAGAAAGTGATGAAATCGTAACGAAGTCTGAGTTATCCAATCAAAAATCGATTTCATCGAACTTCTAACCATGGCTGGGGGAACACCTCAGCTTTCAATCCGCAGACAAACTCGATGATGGGGGTTTGCCCTGCGGGTTTTTTTGGTTTTTTGGGGTGCTTTCGCATGGACATCTTCTTTAAACTAGACTGTAGGTGTTAGCAAAGTGGCCAGGTATCGAGAAAATCCTTGCTCGATAAGCGAGTGCTTGCCGGGAGACGATCCTGGCTAATTTAGGTCCAAAAAAAAGGCATCGGGATGCTCTAGCATCCCGAAGCCTTCCGAGCCTCATTCAGTCTCCGTTAAGGTATTCGTTATATCATGTTCTTTTTTCACTTCTGCCACCCAAGCAGGATATTCCTCCTGCAATCGCTCCGTGATAAGCGTTTCTTTGATCGCCTCTTTACTATCTTCCAGGTTCGCTTTTTTTGCTTCCTTCTTACCAGTGACTTTAATGATATGGTAGCCATATTCGGTTTTGACCGGTTCGCTGACTTTGTCTATGTCAAGATCAAAGGCAGCATCCTCGAATTCGGCGGCCATATCACCTTTCCCAAAATACCCTAAGCTGCCGCCTTTACTCGCCGTTTGCGTATCGGTAGAATATTCGGCGGCCAGTTTGGCAAAATCTCCGCCATCCGCAATTTCTTTAGCTACTTTTTTAGCCGTTTTTTCGTCTTCGACTAAAATATGGCTAGCCTCGACTTGCTCCGCCTGTGCAAAGGTATCTTTATTGTCTTCAAAATAGGTGCTGATTTCATCATCCGTCACGGTAATTCTCGGTTCTACCAGCTTTCTCGTTTGAAGATAAACAACCACGTCCTTTTTCAAAGCTTCCATGGATGACCCGCTTGCTTCCAACTGCTCCTTGAGGCCCTTTTCATCGCCGTAGGAGGCAGCCATGTTATCGATTTCCTTCTGAATTTCTTCATCCTTTATTTTAATCCCAGCTTTTTTCGCTTCCATTTCGATCAACTTATTCGTGATCAAAAGGTCTAATGTATCTGCTCCATATCCCGCAACGAGCGCATCATGCAGCTCATCCTCATTGATTTTCTCGCCGTCTATGCTCGCTACTGTTTTCCCCATCGACGATACCATCGCAAATGCCATGATACCGGCAATGATCAATATAGACCCTGCCCAAACATATGCCTTCGTGCTTCTAAAAAGTTTCATGAATAATCTCCCTTATTTTTTCTGTAATGATAGTGCTTAAATATTAATTAATCCTTAAGATTGAACTGACCGCGGCTAATTGAACCAACCAGTCATCATACTACCATACTTATATCCTCGCTGAAATTTTTGTGCCTTGCGGATTTCCCCGGTAAGCATACGGAAAAAAGCATGGCGTGATGGGATACTCCATTACACCATGCTTTTTCATTTGTTATTTGCGATGCATTTTGAATTCCAGAAAAAGTTCATTGTAGCGTGCCAAGTTTTTCTTCCCGAGGTTTTCATACACCTCAAGCTTCTCCGTCAGTTCTGGTGATGGATAAAAACGTTCATCCTCCACCACCTCTTTTGGCATATATCTCAAAGCTTCTTTATTGGGTGTCGAATAGCTTACATATTCAGCATTCTGCGCGGCCACTTCAGGGTCAAGCATGAAGTTGATGAACTGGTGGGCAGCATCGACATTTTTCGTCGTCCTCGGAATGACCATATTATCAAACCAAAGATTCGATCCCTCTTTTGGAACGACGTATTCGAGATCTTCATTTTCAGCCATGATTTCCGAAGCAACGCCAGACCACACAAGGCCAATCGCCGCCTCCTGGGCCTCCAATAGCATGCGGCTTTCATCCCCGACGATCGCCTTGACATTGGGAGTGAGCGCATCGAGCTTGGTCTTCGCCTCTTGAAGGTGAGCTTCATCGGTATCATTCAATGAATAGTTCAAGGAGTTCAGGCCCATGCCCATGACTTCCCTGGCGCCATCCGTCAAGAGGATCTGATTTTTTAAGTCCTTATCCCAGAGGTCTGCCCAGCCCGTGATCTTTTTCCCGCCGAGCATCTTGGAATTGTAAACAATCCCGACTGTCCCCCAGAAATAAGGGACGGAATATTTATTCCCCGGATCGAATGGCAGATCGATGAAGCGCTTGTCAATATTTTTCAAATTCGGCAGCTTGGAATGATCCAAGGGAACCAATAAGTTTTCCTGCCTCATTTTATCAATCATATATTCAGATGGAATGGCAATATCATAAGTCGTACCGCCCTGTTCGATTTTCGTCATCATCGCCTCATTGGAATCGAACGTTTCGTAAATGACCTTGATGCCCGTTTCCTCTTCAAAACGGTCGATCAGGTCCGTATCGATGTAATCGCCCCAATTATAAATGGTGAGTGTATTGCTGCTCGTAAATCCTTGCGAAGAATTCAATTTCGATATCGTATATAATAGCAAAGCGGAAACAAGGGCAATGACCAAAAACAGTTGGATAAGCTTTTTCATCGTTTCCCCCCCATTCCCGTCTGCCTAACGCGCTGGGTGATGAAGTAATACACGATAACCAGCAGCAATGTCACGACAAACAGCAGAGTCGATAATGCATTGATATTCAATGAAATTCCGCGGCGGGCCAGTGAATAGATTTCCACGGAAAGAGTGGAGAATCCATTGCCGGTCACGAAAAACGTCACCGCAAAATCATCAAGTGAATAGGTGAGTGCCATGAAAAACCCCGCAAAAATGCCTGGCAAGATGTACGGAAGGACAACCTTCGTCAACACATCCCACCGGCTTGCCCCTAAATCACGGGCCGCATCGATCAGGGTTGGGCTCATCTCCTGTAGCTTCGGCAGGACAAGCAGCACGACGATCGGGATGCTGAAGGCAATATGTGAAAGCAGCACCGAGTAGAATCCAAGCTTGATCCCTGCCATCGTGAATAGAATCAGGAAGGAAGCGCCGATGATAACATCAGGACTGACAATCAATACGTTATTCAATGACAATACCGTGTTCTTTGCCTTGCTGCTCGTAAAGGAACGAATCCCGATCGCACCAATCACCCCTATGATCGTAGCGATGAGAGCGGATAATAACGCGATGACAAGGGTATTCAATACGATGATCAGCAGCCTTGTATCATTGAACAGCTCCCTGTACCACTCCATGGTGAATCCTTTAAAGTCATACATCGTTCCGCCGCTGTTGAACGAGTAAAACACTAAAAAGAAAATCGGTGCATAGAGTATGAGAAAAATTAAAACGAGAAACGCCTTGGATAATGGCGATAATTTATTGCTCATTTTACACACCCTGCTTTCGGTTACCCGTTACAAACATAATCAGGAACATGATAATAATCAAAAACACAGCAATCGTCGAGCCCATTCCCCAATCCTGGGTCACGAGAAAATGCTGTTCAATCGCAGTACCTAGCGTGATGACACGGTTCCCGGCAATCAGCCTTGTAAGCATGAACAATGAAAGCGCCGGGATGAAGACGACCTGGCACCCCGTCTTTACACCATCAAGCGTCAATGGGAAAATGACGCGACGAAAGGTCATCCACCTTGAAGCGCCAAGGTCATTGGCTGCATCCAAAAGAGTGGGATTCAGTTCATCCAGCGCATTGAATATCGGCAGGATCATGAACGGGATGAAGATATAAACCGAAACGAAGATGAAGCTGAAATCAGTAAAGAGAATTTGCTGACTGCCGATTCCGATTACCTCGAGAAAACCATTCGCCACACCATATGTGCCAAAAATTCCAATGAAGGCATAAGCCTTCAAGAGTAAGTTGATCCAGGAAGGAACGATGATCAGCAACAGCCACAGCTGCTTATGCTTCGTTTTCGTTAACAATAAAGCGGTCGGGTACGCGACCAAAAGTGATATGGCCGTAATCAGGAAGGCATACCAAAATGAACTCAGTGTCATTTTTAAATATACGGGTGTAAAGAACTTCTGATAGTTAACCAAGGATAGATTTCCTTCGATGTCAAAAAAGGAATAGTAAAGGATCAACAGAATCGGTGCGATTACGAATAAGGCGATCCATAAGACATAGGGTATGAAGAATATATTCTTCGATAGTTTATTCTGCATGGCTTTCCTCATCATGATACGCTTCCAGACGCTTATCGAATTCCTCTTCGGTTTCTCCCAATCTCATGACATGAATGGCTTCCGGATCGAAGTATAAACCTATTTCATCGCCAACCGTCGCCTTTTTGGTCGATTGGACAAGCCATTCGTTTCCATCATGGTCATAGCAGCTGATTTCATAATGAACACCGCGGAATAGCTGGGAATCGACCCGGACTTGAAGTTTCCCGCGATCGATGGAGGTGATTTCTAAATCCTCCGGGCGAATGACAATATCGACAGCTTCATTACTATTCAATCCCTGGTCTACACATTCGAACTGCCTTCCGACGAATTCCACGAGGTAATCCTGGATCATTTTCCCTTTCACGATATTCGACTCACCGATGAAATCGGCAACGAATCGATTCAGCGGTTCATCATAGATATCCGTAGGAGTCCCGCTTTGCTGGATTTTCCCTTTATTAAGGACAAAGATCTCGTCAGACATCGCCAACGCCTCTTCCTGGTCATGCGTAACGAAGATGAACGTAATACCAAGTCTCTGCTGGAGCTCACGCAATTCATATTGCATTTCCGTGCGCAGCTTCAAATCGAGGGCAGATAGCGGCTCATCCAGGAGGATGACCTCAGGTTCATTGACAATCGCCCTGGCAATCGCGACACGCTGCCGCTGACCGCCGGACATTTCCCTGATCTCCCGTTTTTCATAGCCATCCAAATTAACAAAACTGAGAGCTTCCTTCACCTTTTTTTCCACTTCCGTGTTCTTCATTTTTTTGATCCTCAAACCGAAGGCTACATTTTCAAACACATTCAAATGGGGGAAAAGGGCATAATCTTGAAAAACCGTATTGACCTGCCTCTTATTGGCGGGTACATTATTGATCTTTTTTCCTTCGAAATATATGTCGCCTTTTGATGCCTCCGTAAAACCGGCAATCAATCTTAGGATCGTTGTCTTCCCGCATCCGGAAGGGCCCAAAAGTGTATAGAACTTCCCTCTCTCGATTTCAAAGCTCACGTTATCGAGAACTATCGTATCATCATCGAATTGCTTCGTAACCTGCTCGAAGCGGATTATATTCTCATTTGCCATAGCTACTCCCCTCTTTCCGATACCTACTTAACTATCTTTACCCTAAACGGGCGGTTGCATTTGTTTAAAAGTCTATAAATATGATTTCGTCACCACGAGCAGTAATTCGGAGGGACCATTGAAATCGTTGATGATTTGATGTTCGTCAGAAGCGTGAAAATAAATCGATTCCCCCGCATGGGCTAAATACTTATGTGCGCCAAGTCTTACAACGACTCTTCCGCTTAATACATAACCGAACGTCTCCGATAAGGACGGCTCGAATTGTTTGAATTCGCTTTTTTCCTGAAGCGTGAGACGAATCGGTTCCATTTCCTTCTCATTTGATTCGGGGACGAGCCACTGAATCTGGCAGCCTCGTTCCTCATCGATAAAAAATGTTTGGGCTTCTTCTTCATACACCACTTTTTGAAACTGTTCCTCTTCATCGAAGAACTGCGTCGGCTTGCAGCCAAGAACTTCCAAAATATTGAAAAGGGTTTCTATTGACGGGGAACTTAGATCTCTTTCCAATTGCGAAATATAGCCTTTGCTTAGGTCTGTTCTTTCACCCAGCTCCTCCTGGGTCAACCCTTTCTTCAGGCGGAGGTTCTTTATTTTCTTTCCGATTTGCATTGTATTACCCTCAATCGGTTTACTTATAGTAAACCTGCGTCATTTAAGTTTGATATAAGTAAACTTTCAGTTTAATTTAACGAGTTTCATTATACAGGAAATATAAGAAACTTCAATTGAAAATTCAGCCTAAAAAAAAGGCCTGCATGCTAGCAGACCTCCCTTTACAACTTCTCATAAATTTCCCGCGCCTTCTTTTCCCCATCTGCAATACAGTCCGGTATACCGACACCATTGTATGAACAGCCCGCAAGCAAAACGTTCGGATATTCCTTGGCCATTTTCGCCTCCAAGGATTGAACGATCTGAGGATGCTTGATATGATAGTTCGGCATATTTTCATGCCATATGGTCACTTCACTCGTTATCGGCGTGCCCGATATCCCCAAGCTATTCTTAATGTCCTGCAAGGCCACCCCGATTAACTCAGGTTTCGTAAGGGAACGTAACCTTTCATAGTCAGGACTTGAGCTTTTATAGAAAAGCCTTACCAAAAGTTGATTGTTTTCAGACGTATGTTCCCATTTCCGGCTCGTCCAAGTACAGGCATTGCATATCAAGTCACTATTATCACCTGCAATGAAGCCCGTACCATCTTTAGGGAGCATGCTATCTGGGATATCGAATCCGAGATAAATGCTGATCATCGAACTATCGATCAAGCCAGCAAAATCTTGATCCAGCTCCATATTACTCAATAATTTCCGGGCAACCGTATGCGGCGTACTCAATACGATGATGTCCGCTTCGAGCGTTTCTCCATTTTCCAAGGCGATGATATATCCTCGTCCATCCTTGCTTATTTTTTCCGCTTTGACGCCTTTCATGACTTCCACCTTATCAAGGCATTCCTCCATGCGATCAATCAGGACCGACAGGCCGTTTTTGAAGGAAAGGAATTTCTTATTTCCCTTGCTTTGGTATTTAGCCTTATTTTCAGATAGGCCGCGGATGATGCTGCCATATTCATTTTTATAATCAAGCATTTCCGGTAGGGTTTTCGCAATGGTCAATTCATTCAATTTCCCGGAATACACACCGGATAAGACGGGGGAAATCTGCTTTTGCACCAATTCCTTGCCTAAGAAGCTTTCAAGAAATAAGCCGATTGAGTCATTTTTCGTAAACTTCTCATTTTTTGTATAGAAATCCTTTAAGGCATCTACCTTTCCTTGTGCAGAGACCAGTTCACTGTTCGCCAAAGACTCCAAGCTCATGGGAATGCCAAATAAAGCATCTTCAGGGATATTCTTAAGCATGCCATCTGTATGGATGAATGATTTCCCTGTCGCATTGTAGACCACTTGATCTTCCAGGCCCAGCTCCTTCAGAAATGGCTTTACATTCTGCTTCCTCGTTACTATGGAATCAGCCCCGGCCTCTATTTTAAATGGACCATCATGAACTGTCCTGATTTTACCGCCCAATTTTTCATTACCTTCTATTAATATCAAACGTACGGTTTGATTGGCCGATTTATTTGCTTGCTGTAAATGATACATCGTTGATAGACCGGTAATGCCTCCACCTACGACTACGACTGTTTTCATTTAGGACTACACCTCGATTAACGAAATTCACATTAAGTAAAGTGTACCATAGTGGAGGCGAATAATTAAAAACAGCCACTCAAAGCGGTCATTTTTCTAAGAAGTCATGTAACAATTTAGACAAAGAAAAATGACCTTCCCCGTTTTCGGTAAATTCAAGTTCATTCCTTATTCCAAATCTGTATCCAACCCACTCAACCGATACTCCATGATCTGCATCCAGCCGCTTCTGCCTTCCTTTTGGACCCCTGTATTCCGATATCCCGATTTCAAATAAAGGGTTTTCGCCATCACATTCATTTCGTCCACTGCCAAAATAAGCGATTCCTTATCCGGAAAAATTCCTTTTGCGAATGGCGGAAGGATTCGCAAAGCTTTCATCGCAATCCCCCTTCCTTGGTATCTTCGATCAATAAGCAATCCTCGCAGCAATATCGCTTTCTTATCAGTGGTGAAAGGGCTAATGTTATCGCCGACATGTAAAACGAAAAAGCCTACAAGTATTCCACCTGCCACTATAACGAAGGGATGCCTATCTCCATCTACTTGGCAGTATTTCAATGATTCTTCTGGCAGCGCGGAAAAAGGGGTTTGTGTATCCGGCAAGTAAAACTGGGACAAAAGGTGATGATGCTCCTGTACATAAGGGGTTAATGTGATGGGCCCGATTTTCTGATCCTGTTTCATTGAAAGCACACTCCTCCATTTTGGTTACTTTATTCATTCGATGCATCCGGCAGCAATTCCTCCATGAACGAAAGAAGCGCCGCCGAGGAAATTGGCAGCGCTCTTTACGTTCTATGAATGGGTATTTTCGTTGATCGTCATTGCTTCACGCAAATTGATTTGCTGGCGGAGTATATTGGCCAATTCACGGGAAATTTCTCTTGTTTCAAACATTTCCTGCACTTCATCGCGTTCTGCCTGAATCGCCTTATAAAATAGCTCCCTTTCATATTCAACCATTTTGCTAGGAATCCGGCCCCCATTTTCCCGTTTGCATTTCAGAATCTGCACTTTATATTCTTCAATGATCATCGAGGAGGTCTCATGGTTTTCGGCAGTAATCCCAGCTTGTATATCTTGAATGGCTGCTTTATACATCCTGATTTTTAGGTCCCTGACCTTCTCAAGCCGCTCGAGATTGATTCTTCTTATTTCAGTTTTGTTTGGGAAAAATAATTTAAAGATTCTCAACATACTTCTTTTAAATAGTGTTACAGATCTCAACAGGCGGAATTTCATCAGGTTAGTGACAGCACCCTCCATCCGCTGGATGTATTCCTTGCATATGAATGCCGTTTCTTTATCCACTTTTTCATCCTTGATAAGCTTATCCAGGAACCTCTCCTCTGCTTCGAGTGCCTTGAAGCGAAGCGCCTTTTCTTCTTCTCTTACTGCGGCGGGCTCTTTCTCTTGTTCCACGTAGGAAAGGGCATTGATTTTCGTACGATACCTTGAAATGATCGATAACGCCGCTTCCCTGTTTTCATCCGTCATTTGCGATTCCAAAACTTTAATGGCCGCTTGATGAGTGTGAATCGCAGCCGCTTTCGTTTTGTCAGCCTGCTTATCGACGACTTCCTCTTCATCCGTCCGTGCTACGATTGGCAGGAACACACTAGCGACAACCAATGTCAGCAAGATGACCCCTGCCGCAATGAAGATGATCAGCGAACGTTCCGGGAAAGGACCGCCATCTGCCAATACATACGGAATGGAAAATGAACCGGCTAACGTTACAGCTCCACGAACTCCGGAAATGGTAATGATCCCAGCCGCCTTCATATCCGGTTTTTGGGCGCCTGCTTTTTTCGTGAACCAGCCGATTGACCAGGCAGCCATGAGCCAAATGAACCGTAAAACGAAAAGGAAAAGGGTAATGATCACGATATAAACAATCACCTGTCCATTATTGAAAGCCGGATCTTCGAATATGGTTTGCGCCACATCTGGGATTTGCAGGCCCAGTAATACGAAAACAAGTCCATTCAGCACATATAAGATGACAGACCATGTGCTTTTGGAAACTACCTGCAGCTCCACTGTCGGTGATATTTCCCGATCCCGTTCAATGGCATGGACGATTCCCCCAGCGACAACTGCTAAAATTCCAGAAAGGTGAAAATGCTCCACAGCGAGGAAAATAATAAAAGGAGTCAGGATTTGAATCAGCATGTGCATCGTAACATCCTCCATGCCTAAACGACGAAGGAACACACGCAGTCTGATGATGATGAAGGCAATGAGAGCACCGCCTACAAAACCGCCGATCGCAATCCAAATGAAACTAAACGTTGCATCGACCAAGGAGAAAACACCAGTGACTGTAGCTGCAACAGCGAATTTAAATGCCACAAGACCCGAAGCATCATTCATTAGCCCTTCGCCTTCAAGAAGATGCAAGATGCTTTTCGGCAGCTTGACACGGCTTGCCATGGCGCTGACCGCCACTACATCTGTAGGGGACAATATCGCCGCTAGAGCAAATGCAGCCGGCAATGGGATGGAAGGGATCAACCAGTTAATTAAATAACCGCCGGACCAAACCGTCAGGAACACGAGGCCCAATGCAAGCATGAGAATGGGAGCCCTAAGCTTCCAAAGCGCTGTACGCGGCACGTTCTTCCCATCATTGAATAAAAGGGGTGCGATGAACAGCAATAAAAATAGGTCCGTTTCCAACTCGACATGGATGGCTAGGAAGATCTCCAGTAAAACTCCCAATGTAATTTGAATTAATGGTACAGGTATAAAGGGTATAAAATGGTTAATTACATTAGACATTCCAATTAAGATTAGAAGGGCCAATATAATAAGAAAAAACTCCATAAAAACATCTAACTTCCTCTCTTATCTATTTTCATAACTATAAGCGTAACATATTTAGAACGATTCATTCATGCATTTACTATTCTTACCTAGAATCAGCCTGAATAAAGATGCCTTTTTCCCCCTTGATCAATCGTTTGGCAACCTTAGGGAAAGAACGTCCCGCACACCGGCTAAACCCAGTTTTTGGTCTGTGCGGGACCAATTATGTAGATTCAGGTCCAATTAAAGGAAAGCCGGGTCGAAAAAAGCTGATGGGGCAGCAACTGCTCCATCAGCTTTTCCAATGTTCTTGATTCGGGTTTATGATAACCAACATGGCAGACGGACTGTCCCTTCAAATCATGCCGTTCCCGGGACAAACAGACGAAGATGTTTAGGCAGGACATTTGCCTGAAAGGGAAGAAGGAAGCCTTCATCACCATCAATGTTGACTTTAATGTCTTCGGTGGTCGATAAATGAAGCTTGGATGTTTGAATGTATTCGACTTCCTCATGTTCCTTGATTTCCCCCTTCATTAGACTAGGGATGATCGTAAGGAGCAGGGGAAAGGATAAGTCTTTAATGATGAAGGTGTGCAGCTTTCCATCATTCACTTCAGCCTCTGGGGCAAGCTGCTCGAAGCCGCCGACAGAGTTTGTCATCGTGGCAATCAGTAAATGGGCATTACCGATCCATCTCCCCTGATCGTGTTCAACCGTTAATGGAAGTGGATCCTTCTTGATGACTGCTTTTGCTCCTTCAATGAAATAAGCAATGGAGCCGAGGCGGGTTTTCTGTTCGACAGATACATTATAGGTAGCCTCCGCAATCGGCCCGACCGCCAGTACATTCATGAAGTAACGATCATTGATTTTGCCGATGTCGGTTTTTTTTACTTCCCTATCCTTTATGATGTCTATAGCCGCTTCGGCGTTCAGGGGGATACCTAAGGATCTAGCGAAATCATTTACGGTACCAAGCGGTATAATTCCAAAAACCGGGCGATGTTCCTGTTCCGCCAGCCCATTTACGATCTCATTGACCGTGCCGTCCCCGCCCATGGAGATGACAGCATCAAACCTATTGGCACAGGCCTCCTTGGCAAAAGCCGTAGCATCTCCCTCTCCCTTCGTTTTACAGACCGTCACCTTCTCATACATTTCGCCAAGCACCTTTTCTGCTTTCGGCAAAATCTTTTCTGCCTTTTCCTTACCTGAAGATGGATTCATGATAATCATCACTTTCGACATAAGCTACCTCCCATTCATGCTCTTCTATTAGCAAGTTACCTCTTTCCTGAACTACTAAAACCACAATGGCCATATTTCGAATGCCTATTTTTTGTCTTCATTGCAGATCCATACCTTGTTCCATCTGTTACAGTACTGTTGGGATAAATGCATCCATAACCGGAATTTACACTTGGGATTTTCACACGGGACATGTATTCACTTGATAAATCCCGATCTAAGGAAAGATTCACAAAGGTAGCGAACCCTTGTCATCAAAGGTTTTTCTCTTTCCTTTAAAATAAATTTTAAATTTTCTGTAAAATACCTATACAATTTCCAAATATGGGTATATACTGTATTATAACAACAGACAAATAATTAAAACTGTACTACAAGGGGGGGTCAATACATGCAAGTAAACTCATTCATGATCGATGCCGGTACACGATGCCCTGAGTGTGGGGAAACACATGTCGAACATTCAGCTTCCTATCTATTGGAATGCGACCGCTGCCTTTCCAAGCGTGAGGAATGATCTATAAAAGGAGGAAATCAACATGCAAATGAATAAATCAATCGAATTTTTTAACACGATCCCTGCAAAACATTGCCCCGAGTGCGGCGAACACATCATTGAACATGCAGAATCCAACTTAATGGAATGCGACCGCTGCCTCTCCAAACGCGAAGACTGAGCCAACCAAACATGAGGAGGAATCACGATGCAAACTAAAAACCCTATGGAATTTTTCAGGAATCTGCCGCCTAAGCAATGCACGGAGTGTGGAACCCCTATCATCGAGCAAGCTGAATCATACCTTTTGGAATGTGATCATTGCCTTTCCAAACGCGAAGACTGATTAAACTAAAACATGAGGAGGAATCACGATGCAAACTAAAAATCCTATGGAGTTCTTCAGGAATCTGCCACCTAAACAATGTACGGAATGCGGCACCCCCATCACCGAGCAAGCTGAATCATACCTCTTGGAATGTGATCATTGCCTCTCCAAAAAAGATGAATATTGAAAAAGGATGCTGACATCCCATTGTCATATACACCACTTCGATGTCAGCATTTCCCCTCCATTGATCCGTATATGAAATCCCTTTTCATTTACCATGCCAAAAAGGATGTCCAATGGACACCCCTGATAATATTTCACTTACCCATATATTTATTCTTATAATTCCCTGTGATGTTCCTGCTGCTGTACTGAAGGAAGTCCAATGCAAAAATCATGAATTCCAGGCCTAGGCGCTTATCCGAACGCATGAAATCTGAGCCTAACAGCTTCTCCAGCTTTTCGAGCCTATGATATAGTGTTTGCCTGACAATGAATAATTGCTTGGAAGTTTCTTGCTTAGATCCATTACATGCAAGATATGTCTTAAGTGTAGGCATTAATTCGCCGTTGTTTTGCTTGTCATATTCAATGACAGGACCTAAATACTCGTGCACCGTTTCCTCCAGATTGCCATGTTTATTCAAAAGCGAAATCATGCGATGCATATGTAGGTCCTGATAAAAGATGCTCCTTCTCTCCTCTGGTAAACTATCTTGGAGCAGCAGGGTCTCGCGTGCCGTTTCATAGCTTTTATAAATCTCACTTAATCTTTGTACATGCCTTCCAAATCCCATCGAAAGCTGGCCCATGCGGTTCCGGCTGCCCACATCCATTTTCATCATGCGATCCACAGCACTTGTCACCCTCGATTTCCAATCTTCAGATGAACGATTATCTCCTAATATGAATACAAGATGCTGGTGGATTTCCATGGAAAAGATCTGAAAGCCATACTGTTCAAAAACCGTCCGAAACATGATCTTCAGGTAGGTTCCATCCAATTTGGCCGCACTTTTATTGTACCTTGAATGCTGTTTGCAAATGCACACCACTCCGCCATCGAGCTGCATCTTCGGATCGATATAGGAAAGCCTCTCCCGGATCGCTTCATCGCTGAACTCCCCTTCGATCCAGTTGGTCAGCCATTTACTCTCATCCGACATTTTCTTCTCTTCTATATATAATTCCCTTAATAGATGCTGTGCCAGCGCTGTTGCCGTCCTATCCAAAATAAGCGAATCAAAGTCCGTCAGCTCCCTATGATCACTGTATATATACAGTTCCGCATAATTCTCGCCAAGGACTTGAATCTCCTGTTTAAGCATCGATTTGTTCAGCTTCGTTTTTTCTTCATAATGGTCAGCTACCATTTGGTAGGTTACCTTTTTCTTGGTTCTTGGAATGGTGGCTATGTCACTTTCATTCAAGATCAGAATGACCTGTACATGTAAATAGCTATGGAGAAATTTTAGAATTGGTTCATAATGGTCCATTTCGAGGAGATTTTTATTTAACTGCTGGGAGTAGTTTTCTAAGTTGGAGATCATCTGGTATTGTTTATTGATGATTAAGGCATGGATATCCTGCGT
Organism: Peribacillus folii; assembly: GCF_030271255.1. Lineage (GTDB taxonomy): Bacteria > Bacillota > Bacilli > Bacillales > DSM-1321 > Peribacillus. The sequence goes on along the minus strand of NZ_JASJOM010000016.1, from coordinate 41,029 downwards.
GATTTCCACAAAAGGGACTTCTTCATGAAATAGGATGATAGGGAATTGCTGTTCATTCGCAAGATCGATGGCACTTTGCGGGACCGCAAGCATGTTGGGTCCGATTTCTATACAAAGTCCGGCAGCGTTGCATTCAATCAATTGCTCTAGATAGTCTAGAAATGTGTCATTGCAATTTTTCCAGCCCAAGCCGGTGGTCAGAATCAATTCATTTCCATTTAACAAATGGCTGATTTGTGTGACTTCCATACAGTGGACCCACTTCACCTGCCGCTTTATCCCACTGCTGCCTGCAATTATATCGGTCAGGTTGAAATACTTGCGCATCAGGATTTCCTCGATCGTAATCGACGTAATCGACGTATTCATCCATTCACATCCTTTTATAAAATTGCTTAAAATCTATTATAAACGGACATCCCTCAAATCTCCAGTACTTGTCAGAAAATCTAACGTCAAAAATCAACAAAAAATTCCAGTTTATACATTAATTTTTTTTCCTATCTCTACTATTCATTCAAGAAAACCTGGGACAAAAAAAGGACCCATTCATCAAGGAATAGGCCCGGGCAATGATTATTTCGTTTTCAATTCGACTTCCTGAAAAGCAACGTAGAGAAGTATTTTCTTCCTTCCGGAGTTTTGATGTTCAGCTGCTTCCATTCCTGTTTCGTCCCCTCGATCAATTCAAAATCCAGGAATGCCCCACTTAAATTTTCCGAAACCCGGGTGATTCGATATCCTCTTTCAAGCAAGAAATCGATTTGCTCCCTTTCCAGGCGATACTCATGATATTCGGACATTTTCCTTCCCCCTTTATTTAAACGTTCTCCCCGCCGTTTGCAGCCGTAATGACCATGTCCTCTTCAGGTTCCAAATCGTTTTTGATTTTCCAATCCCGGCCTACTGATATACCTAAATATTTTTCATCACTCGGATCAATGATTTCAGCTTGTTCATATTTATTGAACCACCAGAACTTGGCCAAGATATAATAGCTTGCACCGCCAAGTACAAAGCCGATGACAAAAGAATAATTCGAATAAATCGTGGCACCGATTCCGCCGACCGCCCATGAAATGATGCCTGCCCAATTCACGCCGTTCAAGTACCTATACTGACCATCAGGCTCATAGAGATCTTGTACATGCACCCGCCGTTTGCGGAGGAAATAATAATCGGCTACAAGGATACCGACAATGGCCGCGAGGATTCCGCCGATGATCAATAAAACCTCTATTATGATACCGAACAGGCTCCATGGCTGAACAACTATCCCGATAACCCCCGAGACAACGACACCAGCCCAAAATGGCATCCTCGGACCCAAGACATTCGAAAAAATCGTAGCTGCTGGAATGACATTGGCTGTCGTATTTGTCGACCATTGCGCAAATACGATCATGATCAAAAGGACCCCGAGTGCTATACCGCTTGCCGAGCCCTGTATGGCTGCAACAGGGTCATAATTGGAAACGGCCATATATGAAACAGCACCGATGATGACCATGAACGTTTGTGTGAGGGGATAGGTGATAATATTCCCAATGATTTGCCCCTTATTGCGCTTGAACCAGTTTTTTTCATTTTTCGGTGCCTTTATGAAGCGGGAAAGTGTTGGCATATCAGCAGTCAGCGTTCCCCAAAACCCCATATTGGCCATGATGACGACCATGAACGCCGTCCCCGCGGCCCCGCCGCTTACCGGGCTTTCGATCCAGGTCCAAACATCCCTGCCTTGGGCTATGGCTTGATCGGATAGAGTGAAGTACATCCAGCCGGAAATCAAAATGATGACAGGCGCTGCCAGGTCGGCAAACCGCTCGATCGACTTGATTCCCATCGCCGTGTTCACCAATTGTAAAACGGCAAAAATGAGGAAGCAGATGAACCAATTATCAAATTCAAAGAGCGTTGCAAAAATGGCATTCATTGCAGTTGCCCCAAAGTACGTGTTAAGGCCAAACCAGCATGAAGCGACAAAGCCCCGCACCACCGAGGGAATATGGGTGCCAATCGTACCGAAGGGCGCCCTCATATAGACCGGGAAGGATATGCCATGCTCCACGCCAATATCCCCTGTCATTGTCATCAAAAATCCGAGCACCACACAGGCGATGACCGTTGCAAGCACGACCCAGCCCAAGGATAAACTTTGAACACCATTCCCGCCGATCGCGAAGGCAGCCAACACCACTGCCATCCCCACCCAAATGAACCCAAATCCGGCTGCGCTTATGTTTTTTTGCTCATGAGGTATGGGCAGCAAATCGGGTGACTTTAGATAATCTTTCTTCTCACTCACGGAAAATCCCCCTCTATCCATTTGCCTTCATCTTAATAGCTTAAACCGGAAGCGTTTTTCCTGTAGCGGATTTCATCTCTGCATTGTATTTCGACCTTTTCAGGAACTGCCCTTTTCCTGCCTCACCGACAAACTGTTTATCTCTAATGACAAACGCCCCTCTAGAAAGGACTGAAATTGGTTCTCCTGTAATCTCCATGCCTTCGAACGCATTGTAATCCACCGCCATATGATGCGTATCGACGGATAGGGTCCTTTCCACCGCCGGATCAAAAATGACAATATCGGCATCGGAACCTACAGCGATTGTCCCTTTTTTTGGGAATAACCCAAAAAGCTTGGCTGCACGGGTAGAAGTAACGTCGACGAATTGATTCAAGGAAATGCGGCCTTTCTTGACACCTTCGGAAAACAGGATACTCATGCGGTCTTCAATCGTGGGGCCGCCATTCGGTATTTTCGTAAAATCGTCCCTTCCCAAATCCTTTTGACCTTTGAAATCGAAGGAGCATTGATCGGAACCAACCGTTTGCAAATGACCCATTTTTAAGGCATTCCACAGCACTTCCTGGTTCCGCTTATCCCTTAACGGCGGTGACCACACATATTTCGATCCCTCGAAATGCGGCTTTTCAAGATAAGACTGGTCCAAAACCAAATATTGCGGACAAGTTTCCCCCCAAACATCAACACCTTTATTCCTTGCCTCGGCAATCTTTTCAACTGCATCTTCACAGGTGACATGCACGACATAGAGCTGTCCATTCGCCATTTCCGTCAATTTGGCTGCCCGTCCAGTCGCTTCCCCCTCAAGCTCCGGCGGCCTTGTCAGCGCATGATAGATTGGATCCGTATTGCCTTTTTCTAGAGCCTGCTTTGTAAGATAATCGATGACATCGCCATTTTCAGCATGTACCATCACAAGCGCACCAAGCTCTTTCGCCTGCAGCAAAGTGCGGTATAGCGTGGCATCATCGGCTTGAAACACATTCTTGTACGCCATGAAGACCTTAAACGAGGAAATGCCTTCTTCCATGATGACACCCGGCAATTCCGCAAGAACCTCATCATTGATTTCGCTGATCATTAAATGGAAGCCATAATCTATCGCGGCCTTTCCATAAGCCTTTTTGTGCCATGTATCGATCGCTTCCTTTAACGGTGCCCCTTTTTCGGTCAAGCAAAAGTCTATGATCGTCGTCGTGCCTCCATAGGCAGCAGCAATGGTACCTGTTTCATAATCATCCTTTGTCGTCGTCCCGCCAAACGGCATATCAAGATGGGTATGGGGGTCTATGCCCCCCGGAAAAATATAAGCGCCTTTAGCATCAATGATCTCGGCTCCTTCTGCATTCAAATCCTTGCCAATCATCGCAATCGTCTCATTCTCGATTAATATATCGGCTTGATACGTATCTGCAGCGGTTGCAATCGTTCCATTTTTAATGATTTTTTTCATTCTTTTCCCCTCCATCATTTTGCGAAATCAACACTTTCATTTTCTATGCCGCCAAGGTATGCTTGGCGTTCATTCCAAGTCATCGGCGGTAATTCATTGGTCAGTTCGATCATATCGATTGCCCCATCGGCCGGGCACACGATCGAACATAGATTACAGCCTACGCAATCTTCTTCACGCACTCTCAGGAAGGAAATCCCTGATTCATCCTTTAACATATCTATACACTGGTGTGAGGTGTCTTCACACGCAATATGGCATTTATTGCAGTTGATGCATATATCATTATTGATGCGGGCCACCACTTTATAATTGAGGTCCAAATTTCCCCAATCGGAATATCTCGGTACCGATTTACCGACAATATCCATCACTGAGGCTATCCCTTTTTCATCAAGATAATTGGACAAACCTTCGATCATGTCCTCGACTATCCTAAAACCATGATGCATCGCAGCCGTACATATTTGCACCCCCGTCGAACCCATCAATAAAAATTCCACGGCATCCTGCCAATTGGAAATCCCCCCGATGCCGGATATGGGAAGACCGATCCTTGGATTCCTTGCACACTCTGCCACCATGTTCAAAGCGATGGGCTTCACCGCCGGACCACAGTATCCTCCATGTGCTCCCTTACCGCCAACATGGGGAATCGTATTCCATGAATGGATATCCACACCCGCCAACGAGTTGATTGTGTTGATCATGCTGATTGCATCGGCTCCCCCGCGAACCGCCGCTTCGGCCGTGACCGTAATATCCGTTATATTCGGAGTAAGCTTGACGATGACCGGTTTCGAAGCAGCTTCCTTAGCCCAATAGGTTTGCTTTTCCACAAGCTCAGGAACCTGTCCCGAAGCAGCGCCCATTCCCCGTTCCGCCATACCGTGCGGACATCCAAAGTTCAACTCGTACCCATCGACCCCTACAGCTTCTATGCGCTTGATGATTTCATGCCACTTTTCCTGTTGCGGCTCCACCATAACCGAGGCTATGATCGCATGATCGGGAAACCTCTTTTTCGTTTCATATATTTCTTTTAAATTCACTTCGAGGGGCCGGTCGGTAATCAATTCTATGTTGTTGAAGCCGGCCACCCTCTGTCCATTAAAACTAACTGCGGCAAAGCGAGATGATACATTCAGGATGGGGTCGCCCAGCGTTTTCCAAACGGCTCCCCCCCATCCAGCCTCGAATGCCCGCTGGACTTGGTAACCTGAATTGGTGGGCGGTGCGGACGCAAGCCAAAAAGGATTGGGTGATTTGATACCTGCAAGATTTATCGATAAATCAGCCATGATATGCCTCCTAATTTTCATTATTATTACGCGATATCAACTGCCTCGCCCATTATGGTCAGGTCTATTTCATAAGCCGTATCCTTTCCTTGCTGGGCAGCCGAAACGACCATCGCCTCACCTTGACCTTTTCCGAAAATCACGTCTCCGCAGGCAAACACTTTTTCATTCGACGTTTTATAGGAGTCTGCTTCCAACATGACCACGCCATCATCATGCTTGATCCCAAATTGTTCGATCAACCCAATGTACCTGGATTGTCCTATGGCACGGATGACTCCATCGACCGGGATCACGAACTCCGAACCGGATATCGGGACGGGCCGGCTGCGACCATCTTCCCCTGGTTCGCTGAGTACCATCTTCATACATTCGATTCCCGTTACATGACCGCTTTCATCCGCTAAGATCCTTGAGGGTGCGGTCAGCCAGTGAAACCCTACCCCTTCTTGTTTGGCAAACTCGAATTCAAAATCATAGGCTGTCATTTCCTTCTGGGTACGACGATAAATGATCGCCACTTGTTCGGCGCCGAGCCGGACCGAACAGGTCGCTGCATCAATCGCTGTGTTCCCGGCCCCGATCACCGCCATCTTCTTCCCGATGAATTCGTCGCTGATGGCCCCCGTTTTCGTCGCCTTAACGAAATCGATTGCATCGTAGACCCCAGCCAAATCCTCTCCTTCGATCCCAAGCTTCGGAACACTCGACATCCCGATAGCTAAAATGACCGCATCGAACTCGCCAATCAGCTGATCCGCGGAAACATCCAAGCCGACACGTGTATTCGTTTTGATCTCAACATCCAGGCTTTTCACTTGTTCGACTTCCCAATAGGAAATGCGCTGTGGCAGCCGGAAGGATACAATTCCGTAAGTATTCAATCCGCCTGGATTTTTTTCCGCTTCAAAAATGGTCACACTGTAGCCAAGCAAGGCTAATTCCCTTGCTGCAGATAAGCCCGCCGGACCGCTGCCTACAATGGCAACTTTTTTGCCATTCTTTTTTCCGGCCTTGAACAGGGCTTGTTTATTTTGGATGGCCCAATCTGTGGAATAACGCTGGAGATTGCCAATCATGATTGGCTTGGTAGAATGGTTGAGGACACATGCGCCCTCACATAACTCTTCGGTCGGACATACCCGGGCACAGCTGGCACCGACGGGATTGGCAGTCATGATAGTCCTTGCCGACCCCTTATAATTGCCTGATGCAATTTTCTTGATGAAGGTTGGAATATCTATCCCCGTAGGACAGGCCTGAATGCATGGGGCATCGTAGCAGTACAAACATCGATTCGCTTCTTCCAGCGCTTCCCTCTGGGACAACCCCCTCTCCGCTTCCTGAAAATTCAGCTCAAGTTCATCTTTTAACGGACTTGTCATACTCATCCACCATTCTCCTTCCAATCATTTATTTGCAAAAATAAAAAAGGGAGGAATTGCTTTCACTTCATGTTTCCTGTTTACATGTGTGGATTATTCGCAGCGCATCGGTTTTTTAGACCCTTCAATCCGTCTATTCATTTCGATCATTCTCTCGATTGGCTCAAGCCGAGGTCCCTGTTTCCTCCGGCTGTTAATAGCCCCCCCTAACAAAAAAAACTCAAAAACAGATTATGAACCTGATAGTTGAGTATTCTTTATTTTATAACGATAAAAAGGAAGATACATTATACAAAGTGTAAAGTATTACCAGTTAGCAGCTGTGCAATGTGTAATAATCATGTTATATTTCCTAACAACAAACGCTATACATCGTCATTTTTCTACAATCAACCCCATGATTCCCTCCAAATATAGCTGTATATTCATGCAGCCAACTTATCAACATTTTGTCCACATAAAAAAAGCCCAAAAACCTTATTCAAGGTTTTATCGGGCTTTTTCAATTTATCCACAACTTATACACAACCAAAAGCATTTTCTGTTCTGGTATTTGGCGAAACGAAAGCATTTCCCAGTGGTTATCCACAAAAATATAAATGGTTTTCCACTTATCAACAAACGATAAACAACTTATCAACAATCTTCCGGCTGAATGACATACCGATTATATTTTTCATAATCCGCTTTCTTGCACTCCAGCTTGATTCGATACCCGCCTTCCTCATAGTCCGTTTCGGTTATATGACCATTCTCATTGAAGAAAGATACGAGCTGTCCTTGATCATAGGGAATCAGCATTTCACAGCGAATGTAATCCTTAAAAATTTGCTCGCGAATTTGTTCGATCAGTTCCCCAAGACCTGCTTTCATTTTTGCTGACATATATACAGAGCCTCGATTCACCTGCGGAATCTCCAAATCGGTAAGGTCTGCCTTATTATAGGCAAAAATCGTCGGTATCCCTTTAATCCCTATCTCAGTTAAAGTCTGATCCGTTATCTCCATCTGCTGCTCATGATCAGGATTGGAAAAATCGACAACATGAATCAATAGATCCGCTTCCGCTACCTCTTCCAGTGTCGACCGAAATGCCTTCACAAGATGATGGGGTAATTTTGAAACAAAGCCTACGGTATCGGTCAGCAGGAATTCCTTCTTATCGGGTAATGAAATGTTTCGTACCGATGTCTCAAGCGTAGCGAAAAGCATATCTTTTTCCAAAACCTGCTTTCCTGCAGCCGGATGGAACATATCGATTAAAGCATTCATGATTGAAGACTTCCCTGCATTCGTATACCCGACCAATGAAACGACAGGGATGGCATTCTTTTTGCGCTGCTTCCTCTGCGTTTGTCGGTGGGCCACAAGGAGTTCAAGCTCTTTATTCAATACGCTTATATTTTCCTCGATTCTCCTGCGGTCAAGCTCCAACTGCTTCTCCCCGGACCCTTTGTTCGTGCCGACCCCTCCACTCTGGCGGCCTAATGACTCCCTTAGGCCAACAAGACGAGGAAGCATATACTGAAGCTTCGCCACCTCTACCTGAAGCTGGGCTTCCTTCGTTTTCGCCCGGTGCGCAAAAATATCCAAAATTAAGATCGTCCGATCAATCACCTTGCAATCCATATCTCTTTCCAAATTGCGCAATTGAGAAGGAGACAGCTGATCATTAAAGATCACGACGTTCGCTTCTTTATATTCCACGAGAGTTTTCACTTCCTCGATTTTTCCGGTACCGATCATATGCGACGCGTTCACCCGATGCAAATTCTGGGTGATGGAACCGACAACTTCCACCTCACAAGCTTCCGTAAGGTTGGCCAGCTCTTCCATCGAATACTCAAAATCCCTCTGGCCATTGAGATTAACGCCAACAAGGATTGCCCTCTGCTTCATTTCCATCCCTTCAAATCCCTTCTATGCATCACTTCAGCCAAGCTAAATGTCTGCAACATTGTAGCACATTAACCAATCCGTGCAAAAATTTTCCCAGCCATCTCCCTATCCTTTATGCATGGTTAGATATCCAGCAATAAACTGGAAGATTTACACCCTTTTCACGCGAAATAGGGGTGAATTACTAGCCAATTCGGAGCAGGGGACAAAATTGGTGCTTTTTTTATTTATTTTTCATGTTTGCATCTCGTGTTTTGGCGATTTACTCGCCAATTTCTATACTTTACTCGCTAAATCGGATTAGAGACCAAAATTGGTGCTTTTTTTATTCATTTTTCATGATTCTATCTCAATTTTGGCGATTCACTCGCGAATTCGGGCGTTTTACTCGCCAATTCAGGGACTTTACTCGCAAGTTTCAGCGTTTTACTCGCCAATTTCCATCCTTTACTCGCGAATTCGGATTAGAGGCTGAAATTAGTGTTTATTTCATTTTTCATGTTTGCATCTCTAATTATTGCTCTACTCGCCAGTTCCATTGTGAGCCGGAATCTCAGAGAAGTGTCAATCGTAAAAAAAATCAAAAAGGTTTCGGAGGGAAGGCCATTCCGAAACCTTTTTGAAGCGGGAGCTATAATTCACTGCTCAAGATAATATCTCCTTTAGGAATCTTGCTGTCCCCCGAAGGCTCAAGGGTAATCGCAATGGTGTCCCATTCATGCTCACCAGCTTCATCCAGGTGGTAGGTCACTGCGCCTTGGCCGTCGCCATTCGGCACGAATGTACCGGCCCTATAAGGCTTACCCTTTTCCAAAAGCCAAACCTGGTACACCTGTGAGCCTTGTGGCGGTTCAAGATTTTCCGTTTGAATGATCATTTCCGTTTTATCATTTTTCTCGATCATTGTCGCCTTGCCATTGAAGGGAGCGCCTTCACCCGGCTTCAAGGCGACACTTGTCTGAAGCCTATCAATGGTTTCCCGGTTTTCCCCAGCGTTGTTTTCCGCTTCATCCTTAGAAAGCAGCGTATAGGCATTTCCGAGCAATGAGGCGAATAAGACAGCCGCCAGCAAGGGCTTCACCCAACTATTTCCCTTTCTTTTTTCTGAGGTTTGTTGTACTGCAGGCTGCTGTTCTTGTTTCTCCGTTTCAAATACATTTCCCAATATCCGCTGCTTCATATCACTTGGCGGGTCAACCGGTGTAACTGTATAGGCCAAGTCTTTCGTCAGCATGGCTAGTTCATCTAATTCCTCCCGGCAGCTTTGACATTCCGCGAGGTGATTTTCAAACTTTCTCCGAGGGACTTCATCCAATTGTCCATTGAAGTAATCTAACAGCCATTCACATGGATTATTATTCATCAAGCTCTCCCCCTTTACTTAACTTTTGCGGGATAATCTTTCGTAAATGCTTTAGCGCCAATCGGACTCTCCCTTTTACGGTTCCCAGTGGAATTTCAAACTCCGAGGCGATGCTCTGTTGTGACAGGCCTTTAAAATAAAATAGATGAATCATTTTTTGCTGTTCCTCGCTTAATTCCGAAACGGCCTGCCTCAGCATGGCACCCTCTTCCTTCCACTCGATGAGATTTTCAACGCTGGGATTTTCACTCGGAATCTGTTCATATTCAAAATCGGAGGGTATATCTCTTCTTTTTCTTAACAGGTCGATACTTGCATTTCTGGTCATCGTCATGATCCAGCTGGAAAACTTCCCTTTGGATGCTTGATACGTTCCCTTTTTCGTCCAGATTTTTATGAACACTTCCTGTACGGCTTCCTCAGCCAATTCCTTCTGTCCAGTAACTTTAAAAGCCAGGGAATATAAGAGCTTTTCGTATCGATCATATATTTTTTCGAGGGCCAACTTATCCCCCGAATGAACTTTCTCATAAAGCTCTACATCTATATCGTTCATTGAAGTCCCCTTCCTACCATAATTCCTTATTATAGCAATATTTGGAGCATCCTTAACATTTTCTGTGTTCTAATCTATGTACGTTTTAAAAAGGGAAATGGATGCATCATTTTATAGTTTCACATGAAACAATGGGCATTGACCAATAAGAAATGCTCCCCGCGCCTTACATGACCGCTGGGGAGCTCCTATTAAGCTTCTATTCTTTTATTCTCAATAATCTAAGACTGTTCAAGGTAACCAATAAGGTAGCACCCATGTCTGCAAAAACCGCCATCCATAAAGTTAACCAGCCAGGGGCAATCAATAATAAGGCGACGATTTTGATCACCAAGGAAAACGTGATGTTCTGTTTAATGATTTTCAATGTTTTACGGCTTAAGCGAATCGTATAGGGGAGCCTCGATAAATCATCACCCATCAGGGCAATATCGGCTGTTTCAAGAGCAGTATCAGTGCCCGCGCCCCCCATTGCAATCCCTACAGTGGAAGCTGCCAATGCCGGGGCATCGTTGACACCATCGCCGACCATGGCCACCCGGCCATATTTTTGCTTCCATTGCTTGATGATCGTCAATTTATTCTCCGGCAATAGCTCCGCCTCAATTTCATCAACGCCTGCCGCTGCTCCGATCGCTTTTGCCGTTCCGCTATTGTCGCCCGTCAGCATGATTGTTTTTTCAATACCTAGCGCATGCAGTTTGCGAATCGCTTCCTTGCTGCTCTCCCTTATTTCATCAGCGACTGCAATAAGCGCCAGTAGCTTCATTCGATCGCCAAGCAGCATCACCGTTTTCCCTTCATTTTGAAAATCGCTGACTTGCTCAAGAACAGCATCAGGGAAAACCACCCCTGCCACCTCTTCAAACAGATGCGGTTTGCCAATGTAATAGGTTTCTCTATTGATGTTGCCTTTTATCCCTTTGCCAGTGATGGCGCTGAAATCCTCAACAACTAAAGACCGATACCCTGCACCTTGCTCCTCCGCTCTTTGAAGCACCGCTGTAGCAAGAGGGTGCTGTGTTCTGCTTTCCAAAGCAGCGGCAATACTCAGCGCTTCCTCTGTGTTGAATCCTTCAGCCAACAGTTTGAAATCAGTTACGACAGGGATTCCCTTTGTTAGCGTACCGGTCTTATCAAACGCAATCGCCTTTAAGGCTCCCGCTTCTTCCAGATGGATTCCGCCCTTGATCAAGACGCCATTTTTCGCTGCATTACCAATAGCTGTGACGATGGCAATAGGCGTGGATATGACCAAGGCACACGGACAGCCGACAACCAGCACTGCCAACCCCCTGTATATCCACTCAGCCCAATCCCCATTCACAGCAAGCGGCGGCAAGACCGCAATCGCCAAGGCAATCAGCATGATGGCCGGAGTATAGAACTTAGCGAATTTATCCACGAAGGCCTGAGAAGGCGCCTTTTCAGCCTGGGCTTCTTCAACTAGATGGATGATTTTTGCGATTGTCGTATCCTCGACCCGCTTCGTGACTTCCACTTCCAGCAGTCCTTCGCCATTCAAGGTTCCTGCAAAAACCTCGCCATCAACCGTTTTATAAACCGGCTCCGATTCCCCTGTAATGGCCGCTTGATTAAGTGTCGAGGCACCCTTCATGATCCTGCCGTCCATAGCTAGCTTCTGACCTGGTTTCACAATCATCGTGTCGCCGACCTCGATCTCATCGACTGGGACCATCATTTCATGATGCCCTCTAAGGATCAAGGCTTCTTTAGGTGCGATATTCATCAAGGATTCGATCGAATTCCGGGCTTTATCCATCGAATATTTCTCAAGTGCTTCACTGATGGCAAATAAGATGACGACAGTCGCCCCTTCGCCCCATTCACCGAGCACCGCCGCCCCGATGATGGCAACCGTCATCAAGGTGTGCATGTCAAAGCGAAGTCTGAAAAGATTCTTCAAGCCATTGAGGAATAATGAATAACCCCCGATTATGATGGCCGCCGCATATCCGATTACCGGCAGGATGCTTCCTTCCCCATATTGGTTATCCAACATCCAGCTGATCAGCAGCAGGATGGCCGATAAAACTACCTTGATATTTTCTTTTTGTTTCCAAAACGGCTCCTTCTGTGATACCTGTTCCTGATCCCCCCGGATCCTCAGGTTGTCGAAGGCTCCTGCTTTTTCGATTTCTTCCATCGACGCGGTTCCCTGCACCGAAATCTTTGAAGCGCCAAAATTGATTTTAGCGTCCTTCACACCTTCCAGACTACGTACATTGTTTTCAAACTTAGCAGCACAATTGGTGCAGGACAGGCCTTGGATCCGGTACGTTTTCGAGGTCGATTCAGCCATTGATCCTCACCTCCTGCTGGTGTTCTGATGCAATGAGGATCAATTGCTTGATATGATGATCATCCAATGAATAAAAAGCTAACTTTCCTTCTTTCCGATATTTAACGATGGCATGCTTATAGAGGGTGCGCAGATGGTGTGATGTTGTCGCCATCGAAGCACCGATGATGTGGGCCAGATCACACACGCATAATTCCTCGTCCTCACAGAGCGCATAAGCTATTTTCGCCCTATTTTCATCTCCTATCACCTTAAACATCTTAGATATGCTGGATATATCGACCTGGCTCATTTCTTCCTGAATGCGATTGACCTTTACCTGATCATGCAGATGGACATCACAAACGTCTTTTTGTTCCATCATCCTCCCACACCCTTCATTCAAATCTTCATTTGATTAAAATATACCACGAATTGTTAATTATTCAAACCTATATTTGAATGATTACTTCCCCCTCGTCTTGAAAGCGGACTATATGTCTTTATATGTAGCCTATCGGTTTTTGTTTCGCTTTCATCGGCTGTCTGTCATTGGGCCGATTCTCACAAATATGGAAAAAAGAAAGGCCAAGGGGACTCGATTTAAAATTCCTATATATTCCTTCTGACGCAAATTATATTTAATTTATTATTTTCTTGGAAAACTGTGATATACTTAGTCAAACCTTTTTAAGCAATTTACTTTACTTGTGCCTTTTTCCCTGCTCGATGCCGAGCAGGTTTTTTTATTTTCGAGTTAACGAAAAAAGGCAGACCCCGAAATGGGATCTGCCTTTTTTTGTTTGAAATTATGCTTTTTGAACGTTAGAAGCTTGTGGTCCACGTTGACCTTGTTCTACTTCAAAAGTAACTTCTTGGCCTTCGTCTAAAGATTTGAAACCTTCGCTTTGGATAGCTGAGAAATGTACGAATACGTCGTCTCCGTTTTCGCGTTCGATGAATCCAAAACCTTTTTCTGCGTTAAACCATTTAACTTTACCTTGTTCCATTGTTGTTGCCTCCTAGTGCATTTGCACATTGTATTACTATCCTTGCTCTAAGTCATCATCGAAAACGAAAAGTAGTACTTTTAGTATCCTTAGTACCGAACAAAAATAATTAAGACTAAGCATAACATTAAATGGCAGCGATTGCAAATGGTTTCCCCAAACTTTATTCAAGCAATTTTTAATACTCTCTAAATTCTCTGACAAGATAAACCAAACCCACCCAAGACCTACCACCGATTAACGCAGCGTGGATTGCACAAAAAAAACTGCAGACATACTCCAATCAAGTTTGTCTGCAGCCCGTTCAGCAAGCCTATGATCCTTTATTTTTCGGTGGTGAATTTTTCAACCATTTCTTCCAAGATGGCCGAATTTTTGGCTAACTCTTCATTTTGTTCCTTCAGTCCATTCATGATCGTACTTTGTTGAATGGCTGCTGCGGAAATTTGCTCAGTGGTTGCGACCCCCTCTTCCGAAATCGCTGCAATTTCCTGGATTGATGCTAAACTTTCATCAGACGATTCATTGATATTCTTCGAGTGTTTGGCCAATTGCTCCGTGCCTTTCAACAGCTTCTCTACGGAATCGAAAATGTTATTGAAGATCTCCCCGTTATTTTCCACTAAGGAGACACCCTTCAATATATCCTCAAAACTTTCATCGTTGTTTTGAATGACCTTGGCTGTCTGCTCATTGATCCGCGTAATCGATTCGGAAATGATATCGATCGATTCATCCGTTTGCACGGCCAGCTTTTGCACTTCTTGGGCAACCACCGCAAAGCCTCTGCCGGCATCACCAGCCCGCGCCGCTTCAATGGAAGCATTCAAGGATAGCAGGTTCGTTTGTGAAGCGATGACTCTTATTAAACCGATCACTTCATTTATCTTCACTACATCCTCTTCAAGGCTCACCAAGTTGGCTTTATTCGCTTGGCCGTTTTCCATGATTTTACCCATTTGACTCGTTACATCCTGAACTTGTTTACTGCCTTGCTCAGCAAGTGTGTTTGCATGCACCGTAAATTCATTCATCTTATTCGTTTGCTCATTCATCAAGCGGATTGTCTCCGTAAGGTCACTGATCATGTTGGAAATCCTATCAATATGATGAGCGCGTTCTTCCGAGGCCTTCGCTTCTTCCGTTGTTCCCGTGACGATCTGGCCATAGGACTCCACCATCTCTTCAAAGGATTGATGGATGGAAACGGTGGTTTGATTCATTGCTTGCGCGTGTTCACGGACATTATCGATGATATGGGACAAGCTTAATCTCATGTCCTCAAAACCACTGGACAGATCACCAATCTCATCTTGCCTGCCAACCGGAATCGCTTTACTTAAATCCCCTGCCGCCATTTCATTCGTGTAGCCAACAAGTTCATTGACGGGACCCGAGATCTTCCTCCCGATGACAACGGCACACAGTACACCTAATATTATGGCACTTGCAAGAAATAAAATATTATAGAATATCATTCTGCTTTTCAATTCATCAATGAACTTCGCATCCATATCAATTCCTATAATGGCGTCCGTCCCATTGATTGGCGTAAAGAATGATTTGTGCGTACCCCATTTATCTTTATATATTTCACTTAATACATCTTCTTGTCCATTTATCGATTTGGCCTGCTCCGGCGTGAAGGGCGATTGCACCATGTAATCTTCGCTGCCATTCAAGGCTACGATCGTATCGGCATCGTTCTCCCGCTTCAGCACATACACGTATTCAATGCCCTTTTTATCTTCAACGAAGGCATCCAATTTCCGCCTGATATCTTCTCCCCGTTCTGAACCATTGTTGATCATGGTCGGGTTGAGGCTTGCTGCCAAACTATGGGCGTTTTCGGAAAGGCGTTCATCGAATTGCGGCAGGACATTCTCATTGATCATTTTATTCGTTATATAGGAAAAGCAAAGTCCCATCGCTCCTGCAAAAAGCACGAATGGAATGATATAAAATAAGAATAGTTTTGCCATTAGTGAATGTTTAGGATTCAGTTTTGAAAATCTCAATCTCATGACCCCCTTAGGTTAAAGCCAGTTGTTTTATCGTCAAGTACGGAAGTAAGTCCAAGTGAAGCAATTGACGATTCTTGTCCAAATTCTCGCTTCTATAAAAAATGATCGACATGCTCCGATCGTTTTCAAAAGGAAGCTGCCTATATTCCAATATCTGTTCGAATTCATGTTGCAGACCATCATGATCGATATGCCCAACTTCCTCCAGATTTATTTCCAGCGGAACCTCTGCAAAGAAAAAGCTGTAAATCGCATCGTCCATCTGATCCAAAATCGAATTCCAATCTGGTTTTGTACCTAAGAAATAGTGTTGATACATGTTCATCCCGTATGCATGATAGCCTAAATCGGTTGTACCCGCACCGGCAAAACGAAGTGGATTGATTTCAATCGGTATCACCCGGTCCCCTTTTTTGCGGATTTCAAAGTGTACAGCGTAGTTCCGTAGCGGAAGGACCGTTTGAATATTCTTCATGAACCTTAATGCATCTTCATAGATTTCATTAATGGCTGCCTTCGAAGTATAGTAAATTCGGTCGGAAGTATCGTAATCATCCTTGAATAATCGCTTGAATACATTCAAAATCACTGGCTCGCCAGCTTGATCGTAATACCCATCGATGGCAAATTCCTCCCCCTGTATCCACTCTTCTATCAAAACGGTTTGGGAACCGACCACTTCGGAATCATACAGTCCATCCGAGTGAAGCAGGTCTTCTTTAAGCTGGGCCACGGCTACATCCCAGTCCTGCTCATTCTTGACTTTATGTACGCCAACACTGGAATAGCCGATATTTGGCTTGATGACGACCGGAAACGGTATTTGGTCTTTATCCAGATCATCTATCATCGATAAATCAATATCTTGGAAATGGAAAGCCGGATATAATGATTTCGTTAACTTACGAACCTCGCTCTTATCCTTCAATAACTTGGACCATATGTATTCATTGCTATCTGGTTGGAAATGGCCTAATATAGTGATGCCATTTTCAGAGTTTGTAAGAATTCTTTGTTCCATTCCCATGGACTTGAAAAATTCTGTAGCGTTTCGAATATTTAACTTTTCGGATATTATCGTGTCTCCCCATTGTCCCTGTTCCAATACTGGGATTTGCTGCTCCACTAACACCTTTAGAAGAACCGGTGACACAATGGACTCATTCAAAATAATCATGTTTTCCACCTAACTTATACTGTTTTTTGTATCCCCATATTTAATCGGCTAAAAGAACCATTTTTAAAGTCCGAATCAGCCTTTTATACCTATTTATTGTTTTGAAATAGTATATTCACTTCGAATCCCACATCATTACACCTCTTCACTTCCATTATAATCTCTTTGAAAACAGTCAATAAGAACCAGACTTGATACCTTATTTTTGGCACATAGGAAAGCCCGGAGCTAGGGCTCCGGGCTAACTTTCTATATTTTAACAGAAACTATTGTTCCTTGGTCAATACGGTTTTTGCAATTTCTTGATCCAGGGCTTCAAAGTCATGATAGGAAATCGTTCCGTATAATTCACTTCGTGTTTGCATGTCCTGCAGGGCCCCTGCCTGTGTTCCATGCTGAAGGATCTGTTCAAAGACCTTCTCATATGCCTTTGCGGCCACTCTAAGGGAAGTGACGGGATATATCACCATTTGATATCCCATTTCTTCAAATTCTTTAGCCTTATAATAAGGAGTCTTACCGAATTCAGTCATATTTGCCAGCAACGGCACAGTAACACGCTGGGCAAACTGGCGGAACTCCGCTTCCGTTTGCAGCGCTTCAGGGAATATGGCATCAGCCCCCGCTTCGATATAGGCTTCGGCTCTTTCAATTGCTGCCTCTATCCCCTCCACGGCCCTTGCATCCGTACGCGCCACTATCACCAGCGAAGGAGCGGCCTGCTTGATCATTTTTATTTTTTGCGTCATATCATTAATCGCTATAAGCTTCTTGCCATTCAAATGGCCACATTTTTTTGGCAGGTCTTGGTCTTCCATTTGTACAGCCGCTATGCCCGCTTCCTGCATTTCCCTAGCTGTACGTGCCACATTCAGGACACCGCCAAATCCCGTATCAATGTCTACAAGGACAGGCAAGTCGGTAGCCCGGATGATATCCCTGGCCCGCTCAGCTACCTCTGAGGATGTGACAATCCCTAAATCGGGCAGGCCCCTGCTTGCCGTGTATGCTGCACCTGAAAGGTAAAGTGCATTAAAGCCTATCTTCTTCGCGATAAGGCCAGCCATCGCATCGTGGGTGCCCGGAATTTGTAAGATGCCCGGTTCTTCCATTTGCCTCCGGAAACGCGCGGCCAATTCAGCTTGTCCCGACTGTTGATCTACGATCCAAGTCATGCGGCAGTCCCCCTTATATGATGAATAAGTCGATAAACTCGTTTACCTTCAAGTTCGAAAGAGCATCAGGCTCCAAGCAAGCCTCGTGAATGCGGTTTTGCTGTTTTTGCGAATAGTGCGTGCTAATGTTCTCAATGAATTTTTGGATTATTTTCGGGATTGCCTCATCTCTTCTAAAGCGGTGTCCAAGCGGATACTCGCATTCGACAAACTCCGATACCGAGCCGTCCTTATAATAAATTTGGATCGCATTGGCGATCGAGCGCTTGCTCGGGTCCATATAGTCCATTGTGTATTGCTGATTTTCAACAATCTGCATTTTATTCCTCAAGAAGTCTATTCTTTCGTCAGCTGCCGCTTCATCCTCATAGTGGTCTGCCGTCACGTCCCCGTGGATCAAACCGACAGCCGTGATATATTGGATACAATGATCGCGATCTGCTGGATTGTTCAATGGTCCTTCTTTATCGATGATGCGAATGGCAGATTCATGTGTGGTGATTTTGATTTTATCTATCTCATCAAGGCGGTCCTTCACTTCCGGATGCAATTTCACGGCACATTCCGCTGCCGTTTGCGCATGGAACTCCGCTGGATATGATACTTTGAATAAGACATTTTCCATTACATAGGAATCGAGCTTACGGGAAAGCTTCAATTCTTTCTTATTGAATAATACATCCTGGAATCCCCAGCCTGGTGCCGAAAGGGCTGTTGGGTATCCCATTTCTCCTTTGAGCGCCATCATGGCCAACTGTACGGCCCTGCTCGTGGCATCGCCAGCTGCCCAAGATTTTCGCGATCCGGTATTGGGAGCGTGTCGATACGTACGCAAGCTTGAATTATCGATCCACGCATTGGATAAAGCATGGATGATTTCTTCTCTCGTACCGCCCAGCGCTTTTGTGACGACCGCCGTCGTGGCTACTTTTACAAACAAGACGTGGTCCAGGCCAACGCGGTTCAAGCTATTTTCCAGCGCCAGTACGCCTTGAATCTCATGTGCTTTAATCATCATTTCCAAAACGGCTTTTACAGACAATGCTTCTCTCCCCTCTGCAACATTCACGCGGCTTACGTAATCGGCTACTGCCAAAATGCCGCCCAAGTTATCAGAAGGATGCCCCCATTCGGCGGCCAGCCATGTATCGTTATAATCCAGCCAGCGAATCATGCAGCCAATATTGAATGCCCCCTTGACTGGGTCGAGTACATAGGAAGTGCCTGGAACGCGGGTCCCGTTTGGAACGACCGTGCCGGGGACGACAGGGCCCAATAATTTGGTGCATTCAGGATAGGAAAGCGCTAAAATCCCGCAGCCGATCGTATCAAGGAGAACGTAACGAGCCGTTTCATACGCTTCTTCGCTCAGGATTTCCTTGTTCAATACATAATCCGCAATGTCTTCCAATAACACATCCGTTTGCTTGATGCCATTCGTTTTTAGCATTCTCATCTTCCCTTTCGTGGCAAATTTGTTTATTATAATGATGGACGTTGGTCAGAACGTCCATCGGGCGGGCTAATAATCTACATTTCCTTAGTTGGAAATGACATTGCGGTTATGACGCTCGCCTATATAACTCACACGAGGTCGGAATAGACGGTTGTTTGCGTGCTGCTCAATCACGTGGGCACATAAGCCCACTGTTCTCGCACTGAAGAAAATCGGTGTATAGATGGAAATCGGAAGGCCGAGCATATAATAAACCGGCGCTGCATAGTAATCCAGATTCGGATAAAGTCCTTTTTCCCTTTCCATGATCGCTTCCCCCGCTTCGCACATTTCATAAAGCCGGCTGTCCCCTTTGGCTTCACAAAGCTTTTTTAATGCTTGCTTCATGATTAATGCCCTTGGATCCATTTTCTTCATATAGACACGGTGACCAAATCCCATGATTTTTTCTTTATTTGCCAATTTCCCCTCAAGCAATCGCTCGAATTTCTCGACGGTACCCGCCTCCAGCAGCATGTACATGACCGCTTCATTGGCACCTCCATGCAGGTTGCCCTTCAGCGAAGCTACAGCTCCCGTCAAAGCCCCATATAAATCCGAAAGCGTCGAGGCGATTACCCTGGCCGTGAAAGTGGAATTGGGCATCTCGTGTTCGCTATACAATAATAATGATTGGTCAAAGATTTTTTCTTCCATTGCCGAGGGCACCTTGCCCGTGATCATGTAGTAAAAATTCGAGCTATAAGACAGGTCCTTATTCGGAAGAACAACCTCTTGCCTATTCAGGATTCGATAACTGTTTGCAACGATGGCCGGAACCTTGCCCAATAACCTGTAGGCTCGCTCTCGATTGACCAAGGAGGAACGGTCGTCAATGTTTGCATCATATCCAGCCAGTGCTGAAATCCCTGTCCGCAGTGCATCCATCGGATGTGTTTTCTCCGGCAATAGCTTCAATATATTCAGGATATCCTCGGGGATTTCATATTCATCCTTCAATTCCTGTTCAAGCCGTGCCTTTTCCCCCTCGTCCGGGAACGTATCGTGTAGCAACAGATTGACAATCTCCAAATATCCCATTTTTCCAGATAACTCGATAAGATCATATCCTCGAATGACAATTTCACTTTGAACTGTATCCAGGAAAGATAACGTTGTTTCAGCCGCTATAATTCCATCGAGACCGGGAGAATAATTTACTTGTTCCTTCATCTTTCATTCCTCCTCTGAATAGGCGATTCGTTGAAAGCGCTATCAAAATTTGTCGGAATCTCTTGTAATTTTTCGATTTCCCCATTAAACTGACATAAAAAAAACAACTTCCATAGGAAGCTGTTAATTTACGAAGAATACTCAAATAAACATGAGAAATCATAAAAATTTTTCATGCCAAAAAGTCCGCAATTAACACCCCCTATCCTCGTAGGTACTTGATGCACATTAATTAGGCAGGTCTCCTGGCTTATGATCTTCGCTCTTCGAACCCTTCCCATTTCCAGTGCAGAAACAGTGGCTTTTTTCGAATCGCTCCCAAATACAGTTGCGGGACAGCGTCGGAATCTAACCGACTTCCCTTTTAAGCAGATAAACGAAAAATTTATCTGCACCTATTAATTTCATTATTTAATTTTCTACTTAAATATAACAAAATGTTCCAAATATTACAATTATCTTTTTTTCATCATCCTGATCATGTTTGCGACGGCGCCCGCCTGTCCACATTAAAGGTAGCAAGATGAATCTTCCCCTAAAACTTTATTGATAGTTCATATTCAATTCATAACTTCTATGTATACTACCGTTTATAATGAAGATCAAGAAAGGATGTCACTACATGAAACAAGAAAAAAAACAAAAAGGCTGGAGTCAGTTCATCCGATTGGTGCAACAAACGAAGCCTTCCAAAATAATGATCGGGATTGCATTACTATTAAGCTTAAGCACAACAGGCGTAAGTTTATTGGTCCCATTATTCACAAAAAATCTTATCAATGATTTTTCCCTTAGTTCACTAAATGCGGAAAGGGTCACACTTCTTGTGCTTGCCATCATCGTTCAAGCATTGGCGAGCGGGTTTTCCATCTATTTATTGAACAAGATCGGTCAATCCGTAGTTGCCGGCATCCGCGATCAACTTTGGAAAAAGTTGCTCGTGTTACCCGTGAATTACTTCGATGAACATCCATCGGGAGAAACGGTCAGTCGGATGACCAATGATACAACGGTAGTGAAGGGCTTGATTTCGGAGCACCTATCCAATTTCGTTACCGGAATCATCTCCATCGTCGGTGCCATGATCGTGTTATTTTTGCTTGACTGGAAAATGTCGCTGTTGATGTTCATAGCCATCCCGCTCTCTGTTATGATATTACTGCCACTCGGGAAGAAAATGCACCGCATTTCGAAAGGGATGCAGGATGAGACGGCAAGCTTCACCGCTGTCCTCCAGCAGGTGCTTACGGAAATCCGGCTTGTTAAAGCATCGAATGCAGAAACATTCGAATATGAAAATGGGAAAAAAGGAATCACCCAATTATTCCAATTCGGTTTAAAGGAAGCAAAAATCCAAGCGCTGATCGGACCGTTGATGAGTCTAGTCATGATGGCCTTACTCGTATTGATTTTAGGGTATGGGGGGATGCGTGTTTCTTCAGGGGCGCTGTCAGCAGGAGCTTTAGTTGCCTTCATCATGTATCTTTTCCAAATCATCATGCCGATGGCGCAATTGGCAGCTTTCTTTACGCAATTCCAAAAAGCGACCGGTGCCACGGAACGTATCATTTCCATTTTGGATTCTGAAGTGGAAGAAGATGCAACGCTCAAGATTCAGAATTCAAGCCAATCCATCACGGTCGATCACCTCGATTATCGTTATAATGATGGTGAACAAGTGCTAAAAGATATCAGCTTCACGGTTGAAGCGGGCAAGGTCACCGCGATTGTCGGACCAAGCGGCAGCGGGAAAACGACCCTTTTCTCATTGTTTGAGCGCTTCTATAAACCACAGCAGGGCTCCATATCGATAGGCGGGACGTCGATAAACGATTTCACGCTCCATTCATGGAGAAGCCAGATTGGCTACGTTTCGCAGGAAAGTCCGATCGTATCCGGTACCATTCGCGATAATATATGCTATGGAATCGAACGCGATGTAACGGATGAGGAGTTAAATCAAGTCGCTAAAATGGCCTATGCAGACCAGTTCATTTCCGACCTTCCAAATGGCTATGATACGGAAGTTGGGGAGAGAGGGATGAAACTATCCGGAGGCCAAAGGCAACGGATCGCTATCGCCCGTGCCTTTCTGAGAAATCCTAAAATCCTGATGCTCGATGAAGCTACCTCCAGTCTGGACAGTAAATCGGAGCATGTCGTCCAGCAAGCTTTGAATGATTTGATGAAAGGACGGACAACGATCGTCATCGCCCATCGCTTATCGACCGTCATTGGTTCAGACCAAATCATTTTCCTCGAAAAAGGGAAAATTACAGGCAGCGGAACACATAAAGAACTATATGAAACGCATGCATTATATCGTGAATTCGCACAGCAGCAGTTACACAAGCTTGAGCTTGCTTAATTCATTCACCGAAAGGAAAGATGAAGGATGACAAAGATATTGATCGTCGATGATGATGCCCATATCCGCGAACTGATCCAGCTCTTGTTAAGGAAAGAAGGATTCGATTTGTATGTCGCCCATGACGGACTCCAAGCGTTGAATGTAATGGAGAAGGTGAAAATCAATTTAGCCATCATCGATATCATGATGCCTAACATGGACGGCTGGCAATTATGCAAGGAATTGCGTGAATTCAGTGATATCCCGATTTTAATGCTGACGGCCAAGGGCGAAACGGCGCAGAAGGTGAAAGGATTCGAACTCGGTGCGGATGACTACCTCGTTAAACCATTTGAACCAATTGAATTGGTCATCAGGATAAAGGCTCTTTTGAAACGCTATAAAATCACCACTTCCCAAACCTTGAATATCAATGATTTACAGATGAACCGCAACACGTATCAACTGTCATTCAGAGGAGCGGAATATACGATTCCACTCAAGGAATTTGAAGTGTTGTTTAAATTGGCAAGCTATCCTGGAAAAACTTTTTCAAGGGAAGAACTGATTGAAGACATATGGGGCTATGACTATGAAGGTGATGAGCGAACGGTCGATGTCCATATTAAAAGAGTGAGGGAACGGTTTCCTGAACCGGAGTTCCCCTTTCGGATCCGGACAATCTGGGGATTGGGCTACCGTTTGGAGCTAACGGAATGAATGTCCACTTTTTCAAACGAATGCTTGGCTTCTTGACATACATCTCAGTTTGTTTTTCAGCTGGTTACTATATCATACAGCTATTGCCTATGAGACTATCCGATTATGTCCAGTATTTACTGACGATCCTGACCAGCATCGGGATCATGATGCTCACAGGGTACCTGATTCACGCTTTCAACCACAGTAAACGCGTCAACATCTACTTGGAAATCATTGATGCATTAAGGAAGATTGCCAATGGCGATTATAATGTCCAATTGGACTTGAAGACGGACAAGAGAAACGAAATGACGGAAATCATAAGCCATTTCAACCATATGGCCAAGCAACTGAAGCAAATGGAGGAAATGAGGCAGGAATTCATCTCCAACGTCTCCCATGAAATCCAATCGCCGCTCACTTCCATTGTAGGATTCGCTCAAGCGCTTCAATCAAATAAGCTGACAAAAGAGGAAAGCGACCATTACCTCCATATCATCGAGACAGAAAGCAGGAGATTATCCAAATTGAGTGATAATCTTCTGAAGCTTACCTCCCTCGAATCCGAGCATCACCCATTTGAAAGGACGAGCTGCCGGCTCGACCAGCAAATCCGTTCCATCATCTTGGCTTGTGAACCGAATTGGCTGGAAAAGGAACTCGATATGGATATATCCTTGGAAAAGGTTTCGATCTTCGCAGACGAAGATTTAATGAGTCAGGTATGGACCAACTTGATTCACAATAGCATCAAGTTCACCCAGCAGCATGGCACAATTACGATCAGGCTCCAACAAATGGAGGATCAAGCTTCGATCATGATATCCGATACGGGCATCGGCATTTCAGAGCTAGATCAGTTCCACATTTTTGAGCGATTCTACAAAGCAGACCTCGCAAGGGAACGCACAAAAAGCGGCAGCGGCCTAGGTCTATCGATCGTTAAAAAGATCATTGATATGCACGGTGGGTCGATATCCGTCAATAGCGAACTCGGCAAAGGAACGACATTCACGATCCTGCTTCCCCTAACATGAAGCACACCAAAATCCAGCTGACTTGTCAGCTGGTTTTTATTCGTTTGCCATGACGTCTGCAAGAATTTCACATTTAAGCAAACCAAGCTTTGTACAGTTCGGCAACCCCTCTTTCGATTGCTTCTTCAGAAAGTCCGCCAAAACCGAGCATCACCAATGATGGCTCCGTCTCCTTTCCATCCATCCAATAAGAAGAAGTCCCATACACCTTTACTCCCGCTGCCCCTGCGTTTTTTACCAATTCTTCTGTAGACATATTTGTAACCTTCACCAGCAGATGGATACCTGCCTTTTGCCCGATGATTTCGACACGATTGCCCATATACTTGTTTAACGCCTGTATAAGTGTATGATGCTTCTTCTGATACACTTTTCTCATTCTACGAATATGGCCTGTAAAATGGCCTTCATTCATGAATACATACAATGCTTTTTGGATGATCGGCGAAACCGATTGGCTATAATCGCGGCATTTGTGATGATATACCTCCAATAAACGTTTTGGCAAGACAATATAACTCATTCTTGCTGCCGGTAAAAATGCTTTGGAGTAGGTCCCTAAATAGATGACATTCCCCTTCGTATCCAAGGCCTTTAACGATGGGATCGGCCGCCCCTGATAGCGGAATTCACTATCATAATCATCTTCTATGATGAAGCTTTCAGTATGATTGGCCCACTCCAATAATGACAACCGTTTCTGGATGGGAAGCACCATTCCATATGGAAATTGGTGGGAAGGCGTAATATATGCAACACTAGCTGTACTTTCCCTTAGCCTTTCGATGTCCATTCCATCGTGCTCAAGACTGATCGGATCAATTGACCATCCATGATTCCTGAATACGGAACGTGAACCTCCATACCCTGGATTCTCCATGGCGACAGATCGGTTATCGGAATGGAGCAATTGAAGAATAAGGCTAAGCGCATGCTGCGTTCCTGAACAAATCACGATTTGCTCCATGGAACACCGTACACCCCTTGCCTGAAAAAGATAATTGGCCAATTCCGTACGAAGTCCGACGTCCCCTTGCCTTGGTCCGTACTGCAATAGCTGCTCTGGCTCATCCAGTAATGCTTTATTCAAGCACCGCTTCCAAAGCTGAAGCGGGAAACTTTCAATATCGATGTCCCCGTATTTAAAATCATACCTAACAGGTGTTTCATTCTCGACAGATTCTTTGGGATTCTCCCGGGGAAAGGGTGACAGAAGCAATTGCTCCAAAGGCAGCACCGTTAGCCCGATTCTTGGCCTGCTTTCCAAATAGCCTTCCGCCATCAATTGCTGATAGGCATTATCCACCGTATTTTTACTGATCTTTAATTGCGCTGATAAATAACGAATCGAAGGCAGCCGGGAACCCTGCGGTATATCGCCCTCCTCTATCCCTTTTTTTATGTATTGATACAGCTGAACATAAATCGATACGCCATTCTGCTTATTCAGTAAAGGATTAAGCTCTAACATAGTACCTCCAGCTGTCCCCATCCGCTTTAAAGAAACTGTCACTTTTTAGATGGACAATAGTTTAATACACTCATTATATCTTATTTGTAAGGAGAGATAACAATGAAACAATCGATTAGATATCGACAAAGAACCTGCACGAATCAAGCACAGATCCATGATTTCTTATCAAAGGCCCAGACTGGCTTCCTAGGATTGGTTGATCGTTCGGAACCTTACGTCATTCCCTTGAACTTCGTCTGGAAAGAAGGAAGCTTTTTATTTCATGGTGCAGCCGCAGGAAGGAAAATAGACATCCTGAATACGAACCCTCATGCTTGCTTTACGGTAAGTGAGAATTACGGAACGATGGTCGATCCCATCCCGGCTAATACGGATACTGCCTATATGAGCGTTATTTCGACAGGAACCATCGAAATCCTCAAAGACTTGGAGGAAGCCACCAATGCCATGCAGGCTTTACTGGATAAATATGTACCGAACTACTATGACTCTCCCTTATCCAAAACACATTTGGATAAATACCGCTCATCCCTAGGCAGCAAAACCGTCCTATTCAAAATCACCCCTATCACGATAACGGCAAAGGAAAATGGATTAGATGAACGAAAGGAATACTATCCTGGGCGAACGATCCATGATTGAACATACAATAACTTCTTTTATACTAATCCATTCGTGATAAAATCAAACAATGAAACGATTACATTTAGGGGGAAAGATGGGGATGACAGAAACGAAGGATTGGAAGAATGGTGCCCACGGATATAATTTCATCGCTTCTTTTAGCGGAGGAAAGGATAGTGTCCTGGCCCTTCATAAAGCGATGAAGACCGGTGAAGCGGTCGGACTGATCGTCATGCTGGAGGAAGAAGGGAAACGGTCCAGATCCCATGGAATGCCGCCGGAACTCATCCAGGCCCAAGCGAGATCGATAGGCTTGCCGGTATACACGGCCGCTGCCAGCTGGACAGATTATGAAAAGGAATTCATGCGCCTTTTAGCGGATGCCAAGAGCCAAGGAGCTGAAGTGTTGGTGACCGGAGATTTGGATATGCCCGAACACGGCTGCTGGAATGATAAAGTTGCTGCGAATGCTGGATTGAAGCTCGGGATGCCCTTATGGGAGATGGACCACCGCGAAGCTGTCGAAGAGTTCATAAACCTAGGATTTGAAACGATGATTGTAACGGTGAATCTTGCACTTGGAATGCGGGAGGACGATTTAGGCCGCACGCTGACCCATGAATACGTGCATGAGCTTGTAGCGCGGGGAATCGACCCTTGCGGAGAAGGCGGGGAATTTCATACCACAGTAATCGATGGGCCGCTCTTCCAAACACCGATCTCTGTTTGCAAAGGTGAAATCCTCAGGGACGGCGAATATGCCTTCTTACCTTTGGAGCTAGATCAGACGGCGGATAGGGAGATTGTATAAAGTATTCAACAATAAATCCTTCATAATCTCCGTGGGCGGTATTTATAAGCTGGCAAGATCAAAAAAAATGCTGTACCGTGGATCAAGCCCAAAAGCGTCATGTTTTGGGCTTGATCCTTTCCACTTAAGCATAGATTCATCTTTTTCAAACATATTTAGAAATAGAAATCTAAACAAAAGTAATCCAAATAATACTGAGTATAAAACGTGGATTGCTACATAAATGAAATTTTCATCATGAAAGTAGCATTTAATTGAAAGTATATCAGTACTGACTGAGAGCATAAAGGCACCTAATAATTCAGTTCTAGTTCTTGATTCTTTTAAAGAGAAATCGAATTTATGTAAATTAAATATCTTTTTAAAATCAGAACCAGTTTTAGTACCTTTATAAAGCCCTACTAGTATTATGAATGGAATGATTGACTCTATTTTAAAAGCGCATACTAAAACATTAAACATGACTAGTCCAAAAATTATATAATACTGCATTTTGCTCCCTGCTTGAATCGCATTTTCTTGAGCACTAACAGTCATCTCTGTTCCTGCCCATTCATTTTAATGCCTTTATAATATAAATGGTTAGGAGAATAACATACATCAAAAAAAACAAGATAATGTATCCATCAAAAAATTTAACTTTTTCACTATGAAAAGAATTATTTTTTCTTACCGTTAAAAATAAGTAAGTTGATATAGATAGAAATAGGATTAAACCGGTTATCGTGGTAAATGGAGACACCATTACTTTAAAATAAGTTTCAGTAACCTTTTCCGGGAAATGCATGATGATCCTCATTATTTCATTCACTAAAAAGTGATAAAGGATAGCCGGAACGATACTTCCCGTATAGATGGTTAAGAGTGCAAAAGAGATACCCATGACAAATGCGAAAACCAAATTCCCCACCGTCATATGATATAGGCTAAAAATAAGAGCACTTAAAATTATGGCCGGCTTTATGTTCATTTTCTGATATTGTTTTAATAATATACCCCTAAAAAGTATTTCTTCACTAATCGCCACTGAAAAGCCAATCATGATAATGCTGAAAAAACTTATGTTTTGATTACTCTCCATAAGTGTACCAACAATCTTTTCCGCAGTAAGCCATTCGCCCGTTAGTAGATAATATTGGGTCCTATCAAAAAACATAGTGAGCATGTGAGCGATGATGCCCATTAAAATACCAAGAAGAATATATTTTATATGTACCTTTTTTAGCCTAATGCTGAATAGACTTATTTTTTTCTTTTTTAAGTAAACAAAAAGCATATAGATAATAATCAGTTTACTTATAAAGAAAAATGATGGTTTGCTTATTTGCAAAGAAAGTTCTTGTAATATAAGTTGTGAAAAAGGAAAAATAATCATAATTAGAATCGTTATATATAATATAAATCGATGAATTTGCTTAATATCAGTATTCATTTTTACCCCTTTGTAAAAAGACTAATCCCCTTTAAAACTAGAGTTTCAATATCTTCTGAACGTCAATACATCTAACTTCAGGATGGCCACACAATTTAGGGTTCAACTGTTTTTCTTTTTTGTGAAAAAGGAAAAATACACTGCTACAGATAAAATCCCACCATAAAACGCCCAAGTAGTTATTGCATTTTGCCATTGACCTTTAATTAGAAAAATGACAGTGACAAGAGAGACTAAAAGAAAACTGATTATTATAGTTGATTTAAACATATACGCATCACCGCCTCTGAGAATCCTAATTGAGAAACGATTATATCTCCATTTTATCAAGAACCAAACTAACAAGGAGTTCCAATTTAGGAACTCCTTGTTTCATTTTTGAGATTTACTTATGAAAGTAGTCCTCATGAATTGGCAACAAACACCCTTGTTCTGTGATCTGTAGAACTACCCATTTGTTCACTGCACTTAGGTAAGTAAGGGATCTCTATATTCTATTAGTTTTCGAAGCCTTAATATTTTTTCTTATATCGATTCCCTCAAGATAACTCTCTCCTGCTTTTACATTAATCTTTCCTAAAACATCTCAATGGCATATACATGACTATCTTTATTTTTCGGATAATTCATATCATAAATTTGTATTTTATCATAGAAATTATATAGTTATAGTCCCAGTTATGTTCAATCCTATTCCATAAGTGAAATTTTATTCATAAAAATATTTAATATTATAATGTTGATTACTATACAGAGGGCGGGCTTTTATGAAAAAGTTAGTTTGTATTACAGCTTAATCCGCAATTTAATTTATGTCTGGGAGTTTGTTCTCCAGCTAAAGCCTCATATGGTAGAAAAGAACCTTTTGAGAGCAATACTCTTGGTCCTGTAGCTTATTTACCAAAAGGAGGATTACTAAATATGACAAATTCAAAAATTGCATCAAAGATCATCGCAACCTTATTCTTGAGCTCTTTATTTTTTTTCTTTAGTACTCTTAGTTCTCATGCTAGTGAAAAAGCTGAATTCACAAAAGAAGAACTACAACAACAAAAAGACAACTTTATTAAACTGGGAATTGATGATGAAACAGCAAAAAAACTTGTACAGGTGGTAGTTAATGGCGAACTTTTAGATGCTCAAAAAGAAACAGAGGTAGCCAAACACGAGGATGAGTTAACTATTGATACAGATCTTGAAGAAAAATACATTGAATTTGAAGATGGTTCAAGAATCCAGCTTTCTTTAGAGGAAGAGGATGTAGAACCACTAATAGTCACGTATGACTACGCTACTGGAACTGTTAAAAATAATTCATGCACATCAGGATCAGGATATAGGAATTGCAATGTAACTGCTAGATACAATGATGGAATTTGGAATATACGTTTCAATGCTAAAGTTAGTAGTGTTCAAGGCGGTTATGATAGTATTACTTCTATTTCTAAACAAGCTGTGGACGCAGTGCTTTACAGTGTTACAGAAAAGAAATTCAAAATACTTAAATCAAAAGAAACCAGCAGTGCTGCTGCAAAGGCTGAATATACTAATCAGTTCACACACAAATTAGGACTTTATACAGTCTCAAGAAGCTTAACTTTATATGCCCAGAAAGATAAGACTTTTGCCAGATTAAATTACTATTAAACGTTCACTTTTTTAGATCTGACAGTCTGGAAGGTTACATTAACTGTTGCCTTCCAGACTGCGAATCTACAAGTATATTTAATCATTTTTTATCTTTTATCTCTTTTAATAGATCTATCACTACTGCATTTTGTTTTTCAATAGATTTTAAACTCTTCTCTATTATGCTCGTAGCTATAACCAAAACAATTAAAATAGGAATACCTATAAATAACAAATAAATCTCCTCCAAAAGTCCGTATTTCTTATAGATTAACATTTCCGTTATTTGCCACACAAACCTTTTCTACTTATTCTACAGGTACTTTTCACATTTCCCTGTAAATACCCAATGCACCAAAAATTGTGCAAGGAATGGGGTCATATACATTTAGAGGGAATTTAACAATAAAGAAAGGTGCAGGTGATTTAAAGAAAGTGAAATTAACTACTTATCATTCAGCATATAGAATCGTTGGTTGGTCAGGTAAATATCCTTCCGTGGGTAGAGTTCATCAAGGTAATGTGACTATGTCTAAAATTTCATCTTTAGGTTCTACACAGATGGATATGACGAAAAAATATAATTCGATACTACCAACATATACATCGATGTATAGTCAAGCTACCATAACTACTAAATCGGAGATGTTTATACTGTAACTTCCCAAACTTGGAGTAAAGCACAATGACAAATTTAACAATAGCTCTAATTATTTTGGTTTTATTTATTGCATTATTTATTAGAATTTTGATTGTTAAAGTAATGAAGAAATATTAAGCATTGGAGTTAAAATATTTTCATGGACACATTTTAGTTAAGACTCCTCCTATCTTTTTATTAAAGACCAATATATTTCGCAATTTCCACAAACCTAATGAAGATACGTCTTTAATCTTTAGCCACCGTTGATAATCTGCACCGATTCCTGTCCCACAGCCTTACTTAATCCACTTTTTAATGGTAGATGTTCTTTTTCTTTTAGACATAAAAACACCCCTTTAGATAATGATAACTAAAGGGGTTAAACTTATTTTAAAACTACAGCATACGCTGCACTCATTCCAATCCTACTCAACCGTTACACTTTTCGCAAGGTTACGTGGTTTATCCACGTCGCATTCGCGGTGCAGGGCAGCGTAGTAGGCGATGAGCTGCATCGGGATAACAGAGATAAGGGGTGTTAATAGTTCGTGCACTTCCGGGATGACAAAGCGATCATCCTCTTCTTCAAGCCCCTTCATCGAAATGATGCAAGGGTTGGCGCCTCTCGCCACGACTTCTTTGACATTGCCGCGGATGCTTAAGTTGACGCCGGCTTGCGTGGCAAGGGCGATGACGGGCGTGCCTTCTTCTATCAAGGCGATCGTTCCGTGTTTAAGCTCGCCGCCGGCAAAGCCTTCCGCCTGGATGTAGGAAATCTCCTTCAGCTTGAGCGCCCCTTCCAGGACAACATAGTAGTCAAGGGAACGGCCGATGAAGAAGCAGTTTCTTGTAACGGACAGGTATTCATGGGCGATGGCCTCCATCTCTTCTTTCGAGTCACATAGGGCCTCCATGGCTGTCGCTACGATTCCAAGCTCTTTTACAAGGTCGAAGTCATATTCCAGGTTACGGAAATGACCTGTTACATTTGCCAGTATGGCCAACACGGCCACTTGAGCTGTATAGGCTTTTGTTGAGGCAACGGCAATTTCAGGGCCGGCATGCAGCAAGAGAGTAAAATCCGCTTCACGTGATAAGGTGGAGCCTGGCACGTTTGTGATGGTCAAGGCTTTATGGCCGAGCGCTTTGATCGAAACCAATACGGCGCGGCTGTCAGCCGTTTCCCCGCTTTGCGATATGAAGATGAAAAGCGGTTTTTTCGATAATAACGGCATATTATAAGTGAATTCCGATGCCACATGGACTTCAACCGGAATTCCAGTCATTTTTTCGATGAATTGCTTCCCGATCAATCCTGCGTGATAGCTAGTTCCGCAAGCGATGATATAAATGCGGTCCGCCTCGCTTACAGCTTCAGTAATGCTATAGTCGATGGCAAGTTTGCCTTCTTCATTTTGGTAAGCTTGAATGATCTTACGGATGACAGCTGGCTGCTCGTCGACTTCCTTAAGCATGTAGTGCGGGTACGTACCCTTTTCAATATCACTTGCATCCAGTTCAGCAGTGAACGGTGCACGCAATACTTCTTCGTTGGAAAGATTCTTGATCGTTACCTTTTCATTCGTCACGATGACCATTTCCTTATCCATCAGTTCAAGGAATTGATCTGTGACTTGCAACATGGCCATTGCATCTGAAGCGACAACGTTAAAGTCTTTTCCGACTCCGATCAGCAGCGGGCTTTTATTTTTTGCGACAAAAATGGTTTCATCATTTTCGGCATCCAAAAGGGCAATGGCATATGATCCTTCTAATAACGTGAGTGTTTGACGGAACGCCTCTTCCACTTCCATGCCACCATTCACGAACTTCTCGATAAGTTGAACGATGACTTCCGTATCCGTTTCACTTTTAAAGGCAACATCCTGCAAATATTCACGTTTTAGAATCGCATAGTTTTCAATGACCCCATTATGAACTAATGTTAAACGACCTGAATTGCTTTGGTGAGGATGGGCATTTTCGCGGCTTGGAATACCATGAGTAGCCCAGCGCGTATGTCCAATTCCCGTATGTGCAACCGTATTTTCGTCCACGGCTCCACGCAGGTCGGCGATTCGTCCCTTTTCCTTAAAAATCGTTACGCCCGCTTCATTCTTCACGGCAATCCCTGAAGAGTCATATCCGCGGTATTCAAGTTTTTCAAGGCCTTTTAATAGGATTTCCTTCGCATCATTAAGTCCGATATATCCAACAATTCCACACATAATTTCCGTTCCTCCAACCGATCCGAGGGAACAGGAATGCTCGGGGGCATCCCTGCCCCCTCATCTCTGATATATATTTTTGTTAAGGAAATGCCCAAAAGCATTCATCCCATTGTGCATTTCCAATCCTTTGTGCAGTAAGTTGCCCCACTGTTTTAAAATTGGAATTACTGCGGCTGTGCACTTCAGCCGGGAGGTATCCGCCGAACATTCGATAAACCTCCTCCTCGTCAACTAAGCCATTCTCGAACAGACTTAGTTCAGGCGCTTTTGTCAATCCATTTTCTCTTTGCCTACCCTCCTTCTTGATACAACCATTTTTTAGAAAAGCAGTTGTAAATCAGGATAATCATACCTTAAACAAGGGACAAAGGTCAATTCTTTATTATCATGGTTCATAAAAAAAACCATTCTTTATAAAAATATGCATAAAAGGAATTTTCGTTCCTTTTATGCATAAGATTGGTTATTCGTTCAATCCCATTTCCGCTCTTACGACGGAGACGATGCGATCGACATAATTCGTGCATTCCTCGGCAGTCGGTGCCTCGGCCATCACACGGACAAGCGGTTCAGTTCCGGATGGTCTCACCAAAATGCGGCCATTGCCGCTCATTTCCGTTTCTACTTCCTTAATGACTGCCTGTACCTTCTCATTATCCGTTACAGCATGTTTATCGGTGACCCTGACATTGATAAGCGTTTGTGGATACTTCTTCATTTCACCAGCAAGCTCGGATAGGCTTTTTTTCGTGTCACTCATGATGTTAACCAGCTGTAAGCCCGTCAATAAACCATCACCTGTCGTGTTGTAATCTAGGAATATGATGTGTCCGGATTGTTCCCCGCCAAGGTTATAGCCGCCTTTTCTCATTTCCTCAACCACATAGCGGTCTCCCACTGCCGTTTGGGCACTTTGGATATCATGCTCTTCAAGACCTTTATAAAAACCGAGGTTACTCATGATCGTGGAAACCACAGTTCCTTGTTTCAGGCGATTATTTTCTTTCAGGTACTTCGCACAGATATACATGATTTGGTCGCCATCCACGATATTTCCTTTTTCATCGATGGCAATGACACGGTCCCCGTCCCCGTCGAAAGCAAGACCAACATCCGCCCCTTTTTCCTTCAGGAATTCAGCAAGTGCTTCAGGGTGGGTCGAGCCGACCTTATCATTGATGTTCAAGCCATTTGGCGATGCTCCCATTGTGGAGATATCCGCATCAAGATCTGCGAACAAATGCATGGCCAAGGACGACGTCGCCCCATGTGCACAATCAAGCGCAACATGAACGCCTGTAAAGTCTTCGTCGACCGATTGTTTCAAGTACTGCAAATACTTTTGTCCGCCTTCGAAATAATCGTTTAAATGGCCTAGATCCCCGCCTACAGGACGTGGAAGTTCATCCTTTTCCATATCCAGCAGTGCCTCGATTTCCGCTTCTTGATCATCGGACAGCTTGAAGCCATCAGGTCCAAAGAATTTAATGCCATTATCCGCGACTGGATTATGTGAAGCTGAAATCATGACGCCCGCTTCGGCACTCAAGGCCTTTGTCAAATAGGCGACTCCCGGTGTCGAAATGACACCAAGGCGCATCACCTCTGCCCCGATCGACAAGAGACCAGCAACAAGTGCACCTTCCAGCATTTCACCCGAGATGCGTGTATCGCGCCCTATCAGCACTTTGGGTTTTTCTGTATTTTTAGTAAGGACGTAGCCACCAAAACGGCCTAATTTAAATGCCAACTCCGGTGTTAATTCGCTATTCGCTATACCCCTAACTCCGTCTGTTCCAAAATATTTACCCATCTTAATCGCTCCTTCTTTAGATCGTTACTGAATTAAGTGATGTTAAAGGAAGTTCATGTCTCTTCGTCTTTTGAAGTGATGGAGACCCTGATCGTTTTAGATCCCAGATCCCAATCCAATCCTGCAGGCACATTTACCGCCACATCCACATCATGCGTACCTTCATCTAAATTACTTAAATCCACTGTAAGATTAATGTCGTCTTTCTTGATATCCTTCAAATCATCGGCCTCGCCTTGCAGCGTGATGCTCGTTACTTCGGTTTCCAATCTTGCATCTTGGCCCTCCTGTATGCCTACAGGCTCTATTTTTACATTATTGAATGTCTTGGAATCAATGGCAGCCGGTTCATCCTTCTCGACTGGTTTTTCAACCGGCTCTTGTTCTTCTGCCGGTTCTTGTACTACCTCTTCGTCGACTGGATCTGCAGTCTCCCGATCTTTTTCGACTTTTTCCGTGCGAATTTTGACCTTGGCTTTCCCTAAGGACATTTTTTGTACATTTTCCGGTTTTGTAAGATCAAGCTCCAGGTCTGTATCTCCATCGATTTTCGAGATATTTACAGGAAGCTTCAATTCACTTATTTTTTCCAGGTTCGACTCTGATCCAAATAAGGTGACCTCTGTGGGGTCGACACTTATGCTCTTAATCCGGATGCCGTCCTTTGCCTTCCCTGTTTGCTTTGGAGAGATGGACACCGTTTTTGAAGGGATGCTCACTTTAAGGGATACAGCGACCGAAGCAGGCTCGATCGTCACATCCAACTTATTCAAGTCCCGGTCAAGCGCTTTAACGGTTGCTTTTCCGTTTACGGTTTCGTTCAAATCCTTGTTTATTTCAAGGTTTGCCTTAACATAGGAAATTTGCTCAATGACGTTTTTAGCACCCGTTATTTTGACCGTTTTCGGGCTTACTGTCGGCTGCCCAGCGGTATATCCATCTTCAAGTAAGGATGTATTATACTCGGCCTCTATCGGGAATTCCTTCGTCACTCGTTCTTGAACATTGACTTCTGCATATTCAGGATCGATGGTCGCCACCAGCTTTTCATTTAAATCACTGATTTTGAATGTGACCGTCCGATTCCCCATAGAGATTTCAGGATCTGACAAATCTACATAAACCTTGAAGCCTCTCTGGTTTTTTGCATTGATCAATAGGCTTTTTGCTCCCTTTAAAGTGACATCCACCGTTTCCGGCACTCCGCTAACCACTAGATTTTCACGGTCATAGTATACTTCAACGGGGACATTCTCAATGGTCTCCGTACTGATTTCAGGGGCAGTGGATAGTCCAAGGGATTTTTTATCCGACTCCATCTCAAAGTTAATGGAAATGAACAAAAGTGCTGCCAAGGCAAACGCCACGATTCTCATAAACCACGCACTATTAGTGAATTTATCCATTCTTTTTCCCCCTCCAATTCCAGATGCCTGAGGAAGTGGTTTTGATGTTTTCCACTACGAGCTCACTTGTCAGCATGGCCCTGAAGGATTCTTGATTTAAATCCCGGTAGAGCTCGCCGTTTTTAGTAACCGATATCCCGCCTGTTTCTTCTGAAACGACAATCGTAAGACTATCAGTCACTTCGCTCATGCCAATCGCAGCCCTATGCCGGGTGCCGAGTTCCTTGGAGATGAACGGGCTTTCCGATAAGGGTAGGTAGCACGCTGCAGCGGCCACCTGATTATTCTGCAGGATGACTGCGCCATCGTGAAGCGGCGTATTGGGGATGAAAATATTGATGAGCAGCTCCGAAGAAATATAGGATCTTAGAGGAATTCCCGTTTCAACATAATCCCCAAGCTCCGTTCCCTTTTCTATTGTAATCAAGGCGCCTATCCGCCTTTTCGCCATATAGGTGGACGCCTTCAGGATCTCTTCGACTAAACGCTCTTGCTGATTCTCTTCCGGTACGGTGCCTCTTGAAAAGAGCTTGCCGCGTCCCAGTTGTTCAAGTGCCCTTCTCAGTTCAGGTTGAAAAATGACGAGAATTGCCAATACTCCCCAGTTCATGACTTGTGCCATTAACCATCCAAGTGTATTGAAACCAAACAGGTTGCTTAAGCTTTTTACAATGACGATCACAAAAATTCCTTTTAGCAGCTGAATTGCCTTCGTGCCTCGAATAATAGTTAACAATTTATATATCACAAACCAAACAAGGAGAATATCAATGAAATTTACTACATAGTCCCAAACATTCAAATTGGATAAAGACATGTTGTTTCCTCCAGTCAGCATTACTCCAAATAGCAATTAAAATCGTTATGTAATAACCTTAATAGTATACCATTTTTTAAATGATACTTCTAAAACTAGTGTGAGAAAAATTACTTACTGGCGTATTCTAAGCAAGCATAAGCCTGCCCCTTACCACCATGAAAAGGAAAAGCTGAGCAAGACATCGGCTATGAAACGCGATGCCCCCACTCAGCTTTACCTCTTATTCGTTCTTCCCCTGGTGCGAAGGAATCAGTGAGGTCGCAGTATCCTTGACCTTATACCACATCCATTCGAAGGCTTGGTCGATGACATGGATGCTTCCGGTCACATTCCCTGCCTTGGACATATACTTATGCCCGTTTATGACGGTGACATCTCCTTCTACTTCACCATCTATTTGAATATTGCCATTTTGAACCACTACGTTTCCCTCGATTGTTTCACCGGCAGGCACAATCACCGTTTCGCCTTCAACCACTAAATTGGGCTGCTTTGAGACCGAAAAATGTTCGTCCTGATTATAAGTGGAAAAAACAGACCCTGTCATCAAAACAATGAACATGGCTGCCGCTGTCATGAAGGGATGGCTTTTGAACCAACGCTTGGCACCCGTTGTTTTCGTTTCCTTCGGCAATTGAGCCATGACCTTTGCTGTGAAGTCGTCCGGCGCCTTGATATGGGAAGTGCTTTGCACCAGGGCTACCGCCTTTTTCATTTCATTAAAGTAAGCCTGGCATTCCGCACATCCATGGAGGTGCTCCCGTAATAATTCTTTATGATCCGGTTCGATGTCCTCGTCTAAATAATCATGCATATATTCAATGATTTCTTCATGGCAGTTCATTTTTCTCACCTTCTTTTTATAAATGGCGTAGTTGTTTACGCAAGGCTTCGCGACCACGATGTATTCTTGTCTTGACAGTGCCGACTGGCAAATCCAGTATTTCACTGATTTCCTTTAAAGATAACTCTTCAATATACTTCAATACGATGACCGATCGATATTTCTCGGGCAATTTCATGATTTCTTCTTGGATGGTTTCCTGAAGCTCTAAAGATTCGGCCTCTTCCTCGGGCTTTGCCAAATTCGAAGCAAGCTGGGAATACATATTCAGTCCCTCTGTTCCGGCCACTTCTGCATCGAGATAATAGTCCGGTTTTTTCTTGCGAAGGCGATCAATGCATAGGTTCGTCGCAATGCGATATAACCATGTAGAAAATTTCATGCCGATATTGAAGCTGTGAATATTCACAAAGGCCCTAACAAATGCCTCTTGTGCCAAATCTTCTGCTTCTTGCTTGTTGCCAAGCATCCTGAAACAAATCTGGAAAACTTTGTCCTTGTAGATTTCGACAATTTCTCCAAATGCATTATGGTCTCCCTTTATTACTTGATTGATTCTCTCTTTAATGAGTGCATCCATTTTCCAGTATTACCCCCGCTCATGCGGCTATACGATTATTACGAATCGTAAGCTAAAAGGTTTCAAAAATTTAATACATTTATTTTAACAAAGTTTTACATTGAATGTTTAAGAAAAAAAAAACAGGGTTATATAGTAAGAAATTGTAAAATTGAAGGGAGTAGATTTCTATATGACTGCTGAACAAATTTTGGACCATATTGAACAATACAGACAAAAAATGATGATTTTGGCTTCCCGTTCTTCGATGGTGGATAATGAAGTGGTGGAAGTGAGCAGCAAACTCGATATATTAATCAATCAATACCTCCACTTAACAAAGGGCAGCAGCTTTCAGGACAGACGTGCCCTTTGAAATTAGACAATTGCTCGCATCCATTTATGATTGGAAAAGTTCCAGTTACATACACCAAGGAAAATAAGCTTACGCCTTCTAGCATATAAAAAACAGTAACCCATTACAAGCCGGTTACTGTTTTTTTATATTGTTCCCTTATAATAGCTTTTCCCCAAATAGCGAACCCATTAATGCCACGGCAACGATGGCCGTTTTATTCCGCTCATCCAAGATCGGGTTCACCTCAACGAATTCCGCAGAAGTGATCATATTGGCTTCCGCGAGCATTTCCATTGCCAGATGGCTTTCCCGGTAACTGATGCCGCCAATCACCGGTGTCCCTACACCTGGTGCATCTGCAGGGTCAACCCCATCCAAATCGAGTGAAAGGTGGACACCGTCGGTTCTTTCTCTTAAATACTCGATGCTCTCTTCCATGACACGCGTCATTCCGATGCGGTCGATTTC
The DNA here is from genome assembly GCF_030271255.1 of Peribacillus folii. Lineage (GTDB taxonomy): Bacteria > Bacillota > Bacilli > Bacillales > DSM-1321 > Peribacillus. Next base: position 1,204 of record NZ_JASJOM010000016.1, on the reverse strand, counting down.
ATGCATCGTGTAGACTTTAATTCCTTTATTACGTATAAGCTCCCTTTCCCCTTCATCCAAAGACCTCGCCCCAATGATGACGATGTTTTCCGGTTTCACCTTCGGGACGGATCCATGGATATTGATTAGGTCAGGATGCCCAAGACCCAAGCTGACAGCAAGCGGCATTCCATGAATATTCCCTGATGGAGACGTATCCTCGGTATTTAAATCACCATGGGCATCATACCAAATGACACCGACATTTTCATGGTGCTTAGCAACGCCTGCAAGCGTCCCTATCGCGATTGAATGGTCCCCGCCCAATACGAGTGGAAATGAGTCGCTTTCAATTATTTCATCTACCCTTGCAGCCAACTCGCTATTGCTCGCTGCTACAAGCGAAAGGTTTTTTAAATTCGTACCAGGATCGTTGGGATCCTCAGGACGCCCCACCGTTATATCTCCTAAATCTTCCACTTCAATATTTAATCGCTCAAGACGCTCGATAATCCCTGCACAACGAATTGCACTAGGTCCCATATCCACACCGCGCCTTGCTTGACCAAGGTCCATGGGCAATCCAATGACTGAAATTTTCCGAATAGACATACAACTCCCCCTTTTCATTATTTTATATCTTGAATGCCTTGTGGTTCAACCGGACATTTCCCTGTATAAACATGCAGGCGCCGGGCTGATATAAGCAAAAAAAACAAAAAAAGCCTTAAGCCGGATAAGCTTAAGACGTAAGTTTTGGTGTATGTAGATAATGGTGGAGCCTAGCGGGATCGAACCGCTGACCTCCTGCGTGCAAGGCAGGCGCTCTCCCAGCTGAGCTAAGGCCCCGAGATTGGTTGGAATAAATAAAGCGGAAGACGGGATTCGAACCCGCGACCCCAACCTTGGCAAGGTTGTATTCTACCACTGAACTACTTCCGCAAATGGCTGGGCTAGAAGGGATCGAACCTTCGCATGACGGAATCAAAATCCGTTGCCTTACCGCTTGGCTATAGCCCAATATATACTATGTATTGAATATATTCAACAAAGTAAAAAGGTGGTAATCATATATTTCCCCATTAAAGAGAATATATAACTAATCCACAGGATTTGAATAAGATGGTGGAGGGGGGCAGATTCGAACTGCCGAACCCTAAGGAGCGGATTTACAGTCCGCCGCGTTTAGCCACTTCGCTACCCCTCCGCAATATATGGTTGTAGA
>NZ_JASJOM010000015.1 GCF_030271255.1 Peribacillus folii | reverse complement strand
CCATATAAAAAAGATCAGCCATTCCGGCTGATCTTTTTTCGTTATGATTCAATATTTCGCAGGGAATCTGCCATATTTATTATTTGGAACGAAATTAAGGCGGCAAATTGAGGTTTTCCGTGCGAAGGATTAGGGTAAACATGAAAGATATTTAATTTTTCGTGTCCAGCGGAGTATGCAATTACATATAATTTGGAGAAAATGGGTATTAAGGAAAGAAAGTGCGTTTAGGTTGCAAAATGCATTTTTCGTTGTATAATAATAGTCAAATATAGTCAAAGTCAGATTGGAGGAGGCTTAGTGAGAAACATATCTGATGTTATCGAAACTTATTTAAAGCAAGTGCTGGAAATAAGTCAAAAAGATATCTTGGAGATTAAAAGAAGTGAAATAGCGGATAAATTTCAGTGTGTTCCTTCTCAAATCAATTACGTGATCAATACCAGGTTTACGATCGAAAGAGGCTATGTGGTAGAGAGTAAGCGTGGGGGCGGCGGTTATATCCGGATCATGAAAGTGGAGTCACAGGATTACGTGCAGCTTATCAATCAATTATTATCACTCATAGGTCCCAGGGTCACTCAATCAATGGCCGAAGGAGTAATAACACGGTTGATGAATGAAGAAGTCATCAATGAAAGGGAAGCAAAAATCATGTTAAGCGTGATTGATAGGTCGGTGATTTATATAGACCTTCCTGACCGTGATGAGCTTAGGGCAAGAATTATAACTGCGATGCTTACGACTTTAAAATATAAATGAAAATGAAAATGGCAGAGGTGATGAAGGATGATTTGCCAAGAATGTCATCAAAGGCCCGCTACCCTACACTTCACCAAAATCATCAATGGTAAAAAGACTGAAATCATGATTTGCGAGAAATGTGCTCAGGAAAAAGGTGAAATGGTCGTGGATGCAGTGGGCCCTGGTTTTTCAATAAATAATTTATTAGCAGGATTGTTGAATATGGAGTCGAATATTCAACAGACAAAGGCAAATGCATTTCCTAAAACGGAAGAGAGGCGTTGCCCGAATTGTCACCGATCCTATAAAGAATTTGTCCATATCGGAAAGTTCGGCTGTGCGGAATGCTACCGAACGTTCAATGAGCAATTAAACCCGATTTTAAAGAGGGTGCACAGCGGTAATACAGCACATATAGGCAAAATTCCAAAAAGGGTTGGGGGCACCATATTTCTCCGAAAGCAAATCCTCGATTTGAAAGACGTATTAAAGGGTCTCATTGATGAGGAGGAGTTTGAAAAAGCGGCAGAGGTCAGGGATAAAATCCGCTCCCTCGAAAAAAGGTATGATGCACAAGAGGGAGGCGAGGAGTCATGAGCCTAGAAAAGTTTGTAGAAAACGCCTTGAGTTCCTGGATGAGTGCAGAAGGTCCCGAAATCGATATTGTCCTGAGCTCCAGGATTCGCCTGGCCCGTAATTTCAAGGATTTCACCTTTCCAACTTCTTTTACTAACGAAGAAGCTAACGAAATCATTGAATTGGTGAAAAAAAGAATGGAAGAGGAAGTCACTCCCGAAATCGGCAAATTGGAGCTACTGGAAATTGATCAATTACAGCCTCTGGAAAAGCGCGTACTGGTCGAAAAACATTTAATAAGCCCCAATTTAGTGGAAGTACCAGCCAAAAGTGCTTGTCTTCTTTCGGAAAACGAAGAAATAAGCATCATGATTAACGAAGAGGATCATCTTCGCATCCAGTGCTTGATGTCGGGCCTACAGCTGAAGGAAACCTTAAAGATTGCAAATCTTCTTGACGATTGGATTGAAGAATCCATAGACTATGCATATGATGAAGAAAGGGGCTACCTAACCAGTTGCCCAACCAATGTGGGTACAGGGTTAAGGGCTTCGGTCATGATGCATCTGCCGGGTCTTGTACTGACTCAGCAGATGAATCAAATCATACCGGCGATCAACCAATTGGGTCTGGTGGTCCGCGGGATATATGGGGAGGGCAGCCAGGCATTGGGGAATATCTTTCAAATCTCCAATCAAATTACCCTTGGTAAATCCGAAAGGGATATCGTTGAAGATCTAACAAGTGTTGTCCAGCAAATCATTGCCCAGGAACGGTCAGCAAGGGATGCATTAGTGAGGACGTCTCACATACAATTAGAGGATCGGATTTTTCGTTCATACGGAATACTATCCAATGCTCGCATCATTGAAACGAAGGAAGCCGCTACCTGTATCTCCGATGTGAGGCTGGGCATAGATTTGGGGTATATAAAAAATATCTCCAAAAGCATTTTAAACGAGTTGATGATTTTGACACAGCCGGGGTTTTTACAAAAGTACGCAGGCGGGCCCTTAAAATCCCATGAAAGGGATATCCGCAGGGCCGCACTCATTCGAGAACGCTTGAATTTCACGGAATCTTCCTCCTCTTGAGGTCCTTGACCTTGGAGCGAGTACCTATATTCCTGTAATAGATGTAAGGGAAAGAAGTCCCCTGCCTTTACTTAGAGGATCGTCAGCAATTTTATTCAAAACAAAACGAAAAATTCTTAAGGAGGAATTCCCTATGATGTTTGGTCGTTTTACTGAAAGAGCCCAGAAAGTATTAGCATTGGCGCAAGAAGAAGCAATTCGTTTAGGTCATAATAATATTGGCACGGAACATATCTTGCTTGGCTTGGTGCGAGAAGGCGACGGCATTGCAGCCAAAGCGTTATATGCACTTGGTTTGGGACCTGAAAAAATCCAAAAAGAAGTGGAAAATTTAATAGGACGCGGACAGGATACTGCCCAAACGATTCATTATACCCCAAGAGCCAAGAAGGTCATTGAGCTTTCCATGGATGAAGCTAGAAAATTAGGTCATTCATATGTTGGCACTGAGCATGTACTGCTTGGTCTGATAAGGGAAGGAGAAGGCGTGGCAGCACGGGTGCTGAATAATCTCGGAGTGAGCTTGAACAAGGCACGTCAACAAGTACTGCAGCTTTTGGGCAGTAATGAATCAGGCGGCCATCAAGGCTCAGCAGCTTCCAATGCAAGCACTCCGACACTGGATGGCCTTGCACGTGATTTAACGGCTATTGCACGGGAAGGAAGCCTGGATCCCGTAATCGGCAGAAGCAAGGAAATTCAGCGTGTCATTGAAGTATTGAGTCGCCGTACAAAAAACAACCCGGTTTTGATTGGTGAACCTGGAGTGGGTAAAACGGCCATCGCTGAAGGTCTTGCCCAACAGATCATCAATAATGAAGTACCTGAAATCCTGCGTGATAAGCGCGTGATGACCCTCGATATGGGTACTGTTGTCGCAGGGACGAAATACCGCGGTGAATTCGAAGACAGATTGAAGAAGGTAATGGATGAAATCCGCCAGGCTGGAAATATCATCCTATTTATCGATGAATTGCATACATTGATAGGTGCCGGCGGGGCAGAGGGTGCCATCGATGCTTCGAATATCCTTAAACCATCCTTGGCCCGCGGTGAATTGCAATGTATCGGGGCGACAACTTTGGATGAGTACCGTAAGTATATCGAAAAGGATGCAGCGCTTGAACGCCGTTTCCAGCCGATCCAAGTAGATGAACCGACGACGGAAGAATCCATCCAGATCCTAAAGGGGCTGCGTGACCGTTATGAAGCACATCACCGCGTATCGATCACAGATGAGGCGATTGATGCAGCAGTCAAGTTATCCGATCGTTACATTTCCGATCGCTTTTTACCGGATAAAGCGATTGACCTGATTGATGAAGCAGGGTCAAAGGTCCGGTTACGCTCATATACAACGCCGCCAAACTTAAAGGAACTTGAAGTCAAGCTGGATGATGTCCGGAAGGAGAAGGATGCTTCCGTTCAGAGCCAGGAATTCGAAAAGGCTGCTTCGCTTCGCGATACGGAACAGCGCTTAAGAGAACAATTGGAAGAAACGAAAAAGACTTGGAAGGAAAAACAAGGGCAAGAGAACAGTGAAGTGACGGTCGATGATATTGCACACGTCGTATCCAGCTGGACCGGTGTTCCTGTTACGAAACTGGCCCAAACGGAGTCCGATAAACTGCTTAATATGGAATCGATCCTCCACGATCGTGTAATAGGGCAAGAGGAGGCAGTCCTTGCCGTTTCTAAAGCGGTACGTCGTGCAAGAGCAGGCTTGAAGGACCCTAAACGTCCAATTGGTTCATTCATCTTCCTAGGGCCTACAGGGGTCGGTAAAACCGAACTCGCCCGTGCTTTGGCTGAATCCATCTTCGGGGATGAAGATGCCATGATCCGCATTGATATGTCCGAGTATATGGAGAAACATTCGACTTCACGCTTGGTTGGATCGCCTCCAGGGTATGTCGGATACGAAGAGGGCGGACAATTAACTGAAAAAGTCCGGAGGAAGCCTTACTCCGTCGTTCTGCTTGATGAAATAGAGAAGGCGCATCCAGATGTTTTCAATATCCTCCTGCAAGTATTGGAAGACGGGAGGCTGACGGATTCGAAGGGACGCACTGTCGATTTCAGGAATACGATTTTGATCATGACTTCGAATGTCGGTGCATCTGCATTAAAAATTGATAAGTATGTCGGGTTCAATATCCAGGATACCGGACAGGATTACAAGAATATGAAAGGGAAAGTGATGGAGGAACTTAAACGTGCATTCCGTCCTGAATTCCTGAATCGTATCGATGAAACCATCGTGTTCCACTCACTGGAAAAGGACCATTTAAAACAGATCGTGACCTTAATGTCCAATCAACTGACAAATCGCTTGAAAGAGCAGGAAATCTACTTGGAGCTGACGGACGCGGCCAGGGAAAAGATCGCTACGGAAGGCTTCGATCCAGAATATGGGGCAAGACCAATCCGCAGGGCGCTTCAAAAGCATGTAGAAGATTACCTTTCCGAAGAGCTGCTTAAAGGCAATGTGAAAAAAGGGCAAACGATCGTGATGGATGTTGTGAATAATGAATTTGCCATCCGCCAGGGAGAGCCTGTCAATGTAAGTGAATAACCAGAATTCCTAACCCCGAGGTACACGCAGACATATTTGCCGTGTACCTCTGTTTTTTATCCCTAGGTAGAAATGAGCATAAAAGAACAGGGAATATAGGTTGCTTTTTTAAAAAACTTAATGTTAAGAAGGATTAAATAAAACAAAGATATAATATCCTTACTATAGGCATTTTTCAAAAAGGAAGAGGAGTTATTATGGCAGTAAAGAAGAAAACCAAGTTCATGTGTCAGTCCTGCGGATATGAATCTGCTAAATGGATGGGAAAATGCCCAGGCTGCGGTGAGTGGAACAAGATGGTCGAGGAAACGGAAATCGTGAAACCTGCGAGGAAAGGCGCTTTTACCCACTCGGAGGTCAGAACATCGGGAGAACGCGAAAAGGCTGCACCGATAACGACCATTCAGTCTGAAAAGGAACCACGTATCAAGACGGATTTAATGGAATTGAATCGTGCCCTTGGCGGCGGGATCGTCCAGGGTTCCCTAGTTTTAATTGGTGGCGATCCGGGTATTGGGAAATCCACACTGCTCCTGCAAGTATCCTCCCAATTGGCACATAAGCAGAAAAAAGTGCTGTATATATCTGGTGAAGAATCAGTCAAGCAGACCAAATTGAGAGCGGATCGGCTTGGCACCATGTCTGAAAACCTTTATGTCTATGCGGAAACGGATATGGACTATATCCAGCAGGCGATTACAGAAGTGAAACCGGATTTGGTCATTATCGATTCCATTCAAACGGTGTACCATTCTGAGGTTACATCTGCACCAGGAAGTGTATCACAAGTGCGAGAATGCACAGCCTCATTGATGCGCATCGCTAAGACGAATGGGGTGGCGATTTTTATTGTCGGGCACGTAACGAAGGAAGGGGCGATTGCCGGCCCGCGCCTGCTTGAGCATATGGTAGACACCGTATTATATTTTGAAGGCGAGAGGCACCATACATACCGAATCATCCGTGCGGTCAAAAACCGCTTTGGTTCGACGAATGAGATGGGCATTTTTGAAATGAAGGAACATGGCTTGGAAGAAGTGGCCAATCCCTCGGAAATATTCCTTGAAGAAAGGTCGCAGGGAGCGTCAGGTTCCACCGTCGTTGCATCGATGGAAGGAACGAGGCCGGTGCTCGTTGAAATTCAAGCATTGATTTCGCCTACTAGCTTTGGGAATCCAAGGAGGATGGCAACAGGAATCGATCATAATCGTGTTTCGCTGCTCATGGCTGTTCTGGAAAAAAGGGTGGGCTTGCTGCTGCAAAACCAGGATGCGTATTTAAAGGTGGCTGGCGGCGTCAAGCTCGATGAGCCGGCAATCGATCTAGCTGTCGCGATCAGCATCGCTTCGAGCTTCCGTGATAAACCAACCAATCCAACCGATTGCATCATTGGGGAGGTGGGGCTCACAGGTGAAGTGAGAAGGGTTTCGCGTATAGAACAAAGAGTTCAGGAAGCGGCAAAACTAGGATTTAACCGGGTGATAATTCCCGCTAATAATATCGGTGGATGGACTGCGCCAAAAGGCATCAAGATTGTCGGGGTTTCATCTGTTTCGGAGGCTCTTCAACATTCGTTAGGGGGTTAAGCATGACAGATAAAAAAGGGTATGAAAAAACAAAGCTGGAAATTCTGCAAATCGTGGCTCCTGGCACCCCGCTTCGGGAGGGCATCGAAAATGTGCTTAGGGCAAACACGGGCGGCTTGATCGTCGTGGGATATAATGAGAAGGTGCGGATGATCGTTGATGGCGGCTTTCAAATCAACTGCTCCTGTACGCCGAGTACATTGTATGAGCTGGCCAAGATGGACGGGGCCATCATTTTAAATGAGAAAGCCGATACGATCATTTTTGCCAATGCCCAATTGGTGCCGGATAATAGTACACCATCGACTGAAACGGGAATGCGGCACCGGACGGCGGAACGCGTCGCAAGGGAAACCAAGTCATTGGTCATCGCCATCTCGCAACGGCGCAATGTCATCACGTTATATCAGGGGAATTTCCGGTATGCCCTCAAAGATATAGGAGTCATCCTTGCCAAGGCCAATCTAGCCATTCAAACCTTGGAAAAATACAAGGTGGTCCTCCAGCAGAGCATTTCGGTATTGGGAGCGCTCGAGTTTGAGGAAATCGTGACTTATGCCGATCTTTTACAGGTGTTTCACCGCTATGTAATGGTACTCAGGATCAAGGCCGAGCTGCTTACCTACCTTAATGAGCTTGGCACGGAAGGAAGGCTGATCCGTCTGCAAATGAATGAAATACTGGCAGATATAGAAACGGAGGGAAAATGGCTCATCAAGGATTACACCTCGCGAAATGACGAAAAGCCCGAGGAAATTATATTTCGGCTTCAAGAACTGGCAATGCAGGAGAAGCTGGATGAAAGCATCCTCCTTAAAGTTCTGGGCTATCATGGATATATCCACCTTGATGAGGCCGTGCATCCCCGTGGCTATCGAATCCTCCATAAAATCCCGCGCTTGCCGGTATTGATCATCGAAAATTTAGTGAATCAATTCGAAAGCTTTAGCGAAGTCAACAAAGCGTCGGTTGAAGACCTGGATGATGTGGAAGGCATTGGGGAAGTCCGAGCCAATAAAATTAAAGAAGGTCTTCGCATTTTGAAGAACCAGCTGGTTACAAATAGAAGGATGTAAGGCACAGCATAAAAAAATCTCCCGGCATCAGCTTGAAATTGGTTGGCGCTTATTTTTGACACTCAAAACCCAGGGTGCTAGGCTAATATTACGAAAAAAGAAGAGTCATATATGTAAATCCACTGAATCGATAAGTGAATTTCGAAAACGAATTTTCGAAGGTTTCATTTTATTTTATTGGTCAATAATGAGTAGAGGGAGGTGAAAGGGATGTTAAAACGCATTATACAAGCATGCTTCTTAATAGTTGGCGGAACGCTTGGTATGATACTCATTCCTGAATTATTAGTTGTTTTACATGCAGATGATATTGCTTTAATAAACAATCCTTATGTAAGTGTACTGTTGGGTGCCATTATCTTTTATCTTATTACTTTTTGGGCAGTAGATCATGTGATCTATTTTATGAAGTGGCTGGAGGAGCAGCTCGTTAAGATACCGATTACGGACATCATTTTTGGCAGTGTCGGACTTTTGGTAGGTCTGCTTGCGGCGTTCTTGGTCGGCTATGCCTTCAGTGCCATCGGTGTTCCCATTTTAAATACGGTCGTTCCGATCATCCTTACGCTTTTGTTTGGTTATCTCGGTTTCCAGGTCGGTTTTAAAAAACGCGATGAGCTATTGAATTTATTTACGAAAAATAATAAGAAGAAGAATGCAGATGGTGAAGCAAGTGAGGATGAGGAAGGGTACAGCAAGCGGCTGAAGATTCTCGATACAAGCGTCATCATTGACGGCAGGATTGCGGATATCTGTCAGACAGGCTTTCTGGAAGGCACGATCGTCATCCCTCAATTCGTATTGAATGAGCTGCAGCATATCGCTGATTCATCAGATGCCTTGAAAAGGAATCGCGGCAGACGGGGGCTGGATATCCTGAACAGGATTCAGAAAGACCTTCCGATCAAAGTGGAAATGTACGAGGGTGATTTTGAAGACATACAGGAAGTGGACAGCAAGCTTGTCAAACTTGCCAAAATATCAGGTGGAATGGTCGTTACAAACGATTTCAATTTAAATAAAGTATGCGAGTTTCAAAATGTGGCGGTCCTTAACATCAATGACCTTGCCAACGCTGTCAAGCCTGTCGTCCTTCCGGGTGAAGAGATGAATGTTCAAGTCATAAAGGATGGGAAAGAGCAGAACCAAGGCATTGCCTATTTGGACGATGGGACGATGATCGTGGTCGAGGGAGGGCGCGATCATATCGGAAAACGCATTGATGTCCTTGTCACAAGTGTGCTGCAAACATCTGCAGGCCGGATGATATTCGCCAAACCGAAGCTATTAGAAAAAGCATTATAAAGAAGAGTAGGAGAAACCTTTATGTTTTATGATGTAGTGATACCTGCAGCAGGACAAGGAAAAAGAATGAAGGCGGGCATGAATAAGTTGTTTATTGAACTATCGGGCATCCCGATTATTGTTCATACGCTTCGTGTCTTTGAAGAAGATCCGGACTGCCGGAAAATCATCCTTCCGATAAACCTGGCTGAAAGGGATTATTTCAACCAGTTGATGGCCGCGTATGGGATCAACAAGGTTAAGGAGCTTGTCAATGGCGGCGGGGAGCGTCAACAAAGCGTATACAATGGGCTGCAGCATGCAGATGCAGAAATTGTCCTTGTACACGACGGAGCCCGCCCCTTTATCGAACGAGGACAGATCAGTGAATTGTGTGAAGCCGCTTCCCTTCATGGCGGAGCAGTCATTGCCGTCCCGGTCAAGGATACGATTAAAAAGGCGATGGATAATAGAATTTTGGAAACGGTGGAACGATCAAGCTTGTGGGCGGTACAAACTCCACAAGCTTTTCGTATATCCACCTTGAAGCGGGCACATGAACAGGCGGAGGCAGAAGCCTTTTTAGGGACGGACGACGCAAGTTTGCTGGAATGGATCGATGAACAGGTGGTTATTATTGAGGGCAATTATGATAATATTAAGATTACGACTCAGGAAGACCTTTATTTTGCAGAAGCGATTTTACATAAACAAAAAAGAAAATGATTGGGGATATTGATATGTTTCGTATTGGACAAGGATATGACGTTCATCAGCTTGTTGAAGGGAGGCCACTGATCATCGGCGGCATTACGATTCCGCATGAGAAGGGGCTGTTAGGCCATTCGGATGCGGATGTTCTTTTGCATACCGTTGCCGATGCCTGCTTAGGGGCAATTGGAGCAGGGGATATCGGTAAGCATTTCCCGGATACCGATCCGGAATTTAAAGATGCCGATTCGGCAAAGCTGCTCCGCCACGTATGGGCAATCGTAAAAAATGAAGGATATTCACTAGGCAATGCCGACTGTACAATCATCGCTCAAAGCCCCAAAATGGCACCGCACATTGAGGATATAAGGGCCAGGATCGCGGAGCTTCTCGATACCTCGGTCGATAGGATCAATGTAAAGGCGACCACTACAGAGAAACTTGGATTTACGGGCAGAAGCGAAGGAATTGCAGCACAGGCTGTTGTCCTATTGGTTAAATCGAATTGAATTCATTTTTAGCGTGGATGCCTTTATCCAAACGTCCATAAATGCTAAAATGTACAATAGAAAAGAACGACTGGGAGGTCTATTTATATCATGAGCAGCGATATTCGAGTTCGCTATGCACCGAGTCCGACTGGACATTTACATATAGGGAATGCACGGACGGCTTTATTCAATTATTTATACGCACGGAACAAAGGCGGGAAATTCATCATCCGGATTGAAGATACCGATCAAAAGAGAAATATTGAAGGCGGCGAGGAAAGCCAGCTTAAATATTTAAAATGGCTTGGCATCGAATGGGATGAGGGTGTGGATGTCGGCGGCGAATATGGGCCATATCGTCAGTCTGAAAGGAATGACCTCTATCAGGAGCTGTATCAGGAGCTTTTGGATAAGGGCTTGGCTTATAAATGCTATTGTACGGAAGCGGAGCTCGAAGCAGAGCGCGAAGGGCAGGTCGAGCGCAATGAAACACCAAAGTATTCAGGAAAGTGCAAGCATTTAACCGAGGAGGAGCAAGCGAAATTGGTGGCTGAAGGAAGAAAGCCGAGCATCCGTTTTGCCGTTCCTGCAGGTGAGGTCCTTACCTTCAATGATATGGTCAAGGATGACGTTTCGTTTGAAACGGATGGTTTTGGAGATTTTGTCATCGTTAAAAAGGATGGCATCCCCACGTATAACTTTGCGGTGGCTGTCGATGATCACTTGATGAAGATATCCCATGTGCTTCGCGGCGACGATCATATTTCCAACACGCCAAAGCAAATGATGATCTATGATGCATTTGGCTGGGAACCGCCGATCTTCGGCCATATGACATTGATCGTGAATGAAAGCAGGAAGAAACTAAGTAAACGGGATGAATCGATCATCCAATTCATTGAGCAATATGAAGAACTTGGTTATTTACCGGAGGCGTTGTTCAATTTCATCACACTACTTGGCTGGTCACCGGTCGGCGAGGAAGAGATCTTCACGAAGGAAGAATTCATTAATGTTTTCGATGCAGAGCGATTGTCCAAATCACCTGCACTTTTCGATAAGCAAAAGCTCACGTGGATGAATAACCAATATGTGAAGCAACTTGATGTTGATTCGGCAGTTGACCTGTCATTGCCCCACTTGATCAAAGCGGGAAAGGTTTCCGGAACAATGACGGCCGATGAGAAGGAATGGGTACATGGCCTTGTATCCCTTTATCAAGAGCAGATGAGCTATGGAGCGGAAATCGTGGAGCTATCCGAACTGTTTTTCAAAGATGAGGTCGAGTTCGAAGCGGAAGCGAAGGAAGTGCTTGCTGAGGATCAGGTGCCGGAGGTCATGAAGGCTTTCCTTCAGGAGATCGAGGGTCTGGAAGAGTTTAATGCCGATGAAATCAAGAAGGCGATTAAAGCGGTCCAAAAAGGCACGGGCCACAAAGGAAAAAAATTATTCATGCCGATTCGGGCCGCCGTTACCGGTCAAACACATGGTCCGGATCTGCCTAAGGCGATATCGTTATTGGGCAAGGAAAAAATTAAACAGAGGCTACAGAGTATTTTATATTAACAATTAGTCAAAAATGTAATATAGTATTTAATAATCTTACAAAAGAACGCGTAGATGGGGAGAAGTAAGGAAACGATGCTTTTTAGAGAGAACCATAACCTGCTGAAAGTGGTTTAAGCCTCTCGTTTTCCGAAATGCACCCCTGAGTCCTTTGCTGAACTAACTTATAGTAGGCACAGGCGGAATGTCCTCCGTTACAGGGATTTAAGTTGGGGATGGAAAGACAGGGACATGATTAACCTGTTTCGTACATGCCAAACAGAGTGGAACCGCGCTTGAAGCGTCTCTGTCTATTTCGACAGAGACGCTTTTTTATATGCAAAGAAAGCAAAATAGGGGATGTAGGAGAGGTACGGAACATAGGGGGGGATCATTTTGTTCAAGATGTTTAAAGAGGATATCGAAGTGGTTTTTGATCAAGACCCTGCTGCGCGCAGCTATTTGGAGGTCATTCTGACTTATGCGGGTTTACATGCAATCTGGAGCCATAGGATGGCACATGCGCTGTTTAAGAAGAAGTTTTTTTTCCTGGCGAGAAGTATATCCCAAATCAGCCGCTTTTTTACCGGGGTTGAAATCCATCCTGGAGCCACCATCGGCCGCCGCTTCTTCATCGACCATGGAATGGGGATCGTCATCGGCGAAACGTGCGAGATCGGTGATAATGTTTCTGTCTTTCAAGGTGTAACGCTTGGAGGGACAGGAAAGGAAAAGGGGAAACGCCATCCGACGATAAAGGATAATGTGTTAATTGCAACAGGTGCTAAGGTACTGGGTTCGATCACTATCGGGGAGAATTCGAAGATTGGTGCCGGATCTGTCGTTTTAAAGGAAGTCCCGCCTAATTCAACCGTTGTTGGCATTCCAGGCAAAGTGGTCATTCAAGATGGCATTAAAATTAAAAAAGACCTGAATCATTGTGATCTTCCGGATCCGATCGCCGACCGCTTTAAAGAAATGGATAGTGAAATCAGGTTCCTGAAAGCGAAATTGGCTGAGCAGAAGCAGGAAGAAAGGAGTTTATAATATGACGATTAAAATTTATAACACGGCTACCAGGAAAAAAGAGACCTTCATTCCGATGGAAGAGGGCAAGGTGAAGATGTACGTATGTGGTCCAACTGTCTATAATTACATCCATATCGGTAATGCCAGACCGGCAATTGTATTTGATACCGTTCGCAGGTATTTGGATTACCGTGGATATGACGTACATTTTGTTTCCAATTTTACGGATGTGGACGATAAATTGATCCGTGCCGCAAAAGAATTGGGGGAAGATGTCCCGACGATATCAAAGCGCTTCATCGAGGCGTATTTCGAAGATGTATCTGCACTCGGGTGCAAAAAAGCGGATGTCCACCCTACCGTAACCGAAAACATGGATGCCATCATTGCGTTCATCTCGACACTTATTGAAAAAGGGTTCGCTTATGAATCCGAGGGGGACGTTTATTTCCGGACCCGTAAATTCGACGGCTATGGAAAACTATCACACCAGTCGATCGATGAGTTAAGAGTGGGGGCGCGTATCGAAATTGGCGAGAAAAAACAAGATGCCCTTGATTTCGCCCTGTGGAAGGCCGCTAAGGATGGTGAGATTTCATGGGAGAGTCCGTGGGGGAATGGCCGTCCCGGATGGCACATCGAATGCTCGGCAATGGTCAAGAAGTATTTAGGCGATACAATCGACATCCATGCAGGCGGTCAAGACCTTGCCTTCCCGCATCACGAAAATGAAATTGCACAATCCGAAGCATTGACAGGAAAGACCTTTGCGAATTATTGGATGCATAATGGGTATATAAATATTGATAATGAAAAAATGTCCAAATCATTAGGGAATTTCGTCCTTGTTCATGACATCATCAGGAATCACGATCCACAAGTGTTGCGGTTCTTCATGTTGTCGGTTCATTATCGCCATCCCATCAACTATAGCGAAGAAGTGCTTGAAAATGTCAAGGCGGCCCTGGATCGGCTGAAGACATCTTACCAAAACTTAAAGCACCGCCTCCAATCAAGCGACGGATTGACTGAAAACAATGAGGCCTGGCTGGCAAAGGTTAATGGGCTGCAGGATCAATTCATTGTTGAAATGGACGATGACTTCAATACAGCCAATGCCATTTCCATCCTTTTTGAACTCTCGAAACAAGCAAATTATTACTTGATGGAGAAAAATACACATAAGGATGTCATCGATGCTTTCCTTGAAAAATTCAATACCTTATTTTCTGTCCTGGGTCTCTCCCTGGAAGAGGATGGGCTGTTGGATGAAGAGATCGAAGGCTTGATCCAACAAAGAATTCAAGCGCGTAAAGACCGCGATTTTGGGTTATCCGATGAAATTCGTGATCGCTTGAAAAGCATGAATATCATATTAGAGGATACCCCTCAAGGTACAAGATGGAAAAGAGGGTAAGGAATAATGCTTCATTACGATAGTAAAATAGATGCAAAAATGCTGAACAGCCTTGCTTTAGCTTATATAGGTGATGCCGTATACGAGACGTATATCCGGCACCACCTCATTCAAAACGGAGCGGTCAAGCCCAATTTGCTGCATAAGAAAGCTACATCATTCGTAGCGGCTAAAGCTCAAAACAAAATCATCCATCATTTCTTGGAGTCAAATTGGTTATCGGAAGAGGAAACTGCTGTCGTTCGGCGGGGCCGTAATGCGAAATCAGGTACTGTCCCAAAAAATACGGATGTGCAAACGTATCGCTACAGTACAGCCTTCGAGGCACTGATGGGCTATTTGTATCTATCAGGCCGAATAGAAAGAATGGAAGAACTCATAAAAAAAGCGATTGAATACATTGAAGAAGAAAAGGGGCGTAACCCATGAGTGAAGAATATATCATTGGAAGGAACCCCGTTTTGGAAGCTCTTCGCTCCGAACGGGATATTAATAAGATTTGGATAGCGGAGGGGTCGCAAAAAGGCTCCATGCAGCCGCTCATCGGACTGGCAAAGGAAAAGAAAGTATTTATGCAAATCGTCCCGAAGAAAAAGATTGACCAAATGGTTGAAGGCATCCATCAAGGTGTTGTCGCCCAAGTTGCGGCATATGAATATGTGGAATTGGATGACTTATTCGCAAAAGCGGCAGAACGGGACGAAGCACCTTTTTTCATGATCCTTGATGAAATTGAAGATCCCCATAACTTAGGCTCGATCATGAGAACGGCTGATGCAGTTGGTGCCCATGGAATCATCATTCCTAAAAGAAGGGCGGTAGGCTTAACGGCGACGGTGGCCAAGGCTTCAACAGGTGCGATTGAGTATATACCGGTGGCACGCGTCACCAATTTATCAAGAGCGGTGGAAGAGTTGAAAGAGCGCGGAGTATGGATTGTCGGTACGGACGCGAAAGGCAGTGATGACTACCGTAACATGGATGGAAAGATGCCGATCGGTCTCGTTATCGGAAGCGAAGGAAAAGGGATGGCCCGGTTAATGAAAGAAAAATGTGATTTCCTCATCCGTTTGCCTATGGCAGGAAAAGTAACCTCGTTAAATGCATCTGTGGCAGCCGGGTTATTGATGTATGAGGTCTATCGCAAAAGAAACCCTTTAGGACAATAATCGGATGGATATTCTGTTGGTGGACGGTTATAACATTATAGGAGCCTGGCCGGTACTGAGAGAATTAAAAGAACGGGATCTTGCTGCCGCAAGAGATAAATTGATTGAAATGATGGCCGAGTACCAAGCATTTACCGGATTCCGCGTAATTGTCGTATTCGATGCCCAATATGTTCAGGGAATTGCCCGTATTTTCAAAAATCATAAGGTGGACGTAATTTTTACAAAAGAAAATGAAACGGCTGATGAGAGAATAGAAAAGCTGGCCATTGAGCTGAATAATGTCAAAACGCAAATTCAAGTGGCCACCTCTGACTTCACCGAGCAATGGGTGATCTTTGGCCAAGGGGCTCTAAGGAAATCAGCTCGTGAACTGCTCATCGAAATGGAAGAAATCCAAGGGGAAATCAAGAAAGATGTCAGAAAAACAACTACGATCAAACCGTCTGGCAAAATTCCTTTAAGTGAAGAAGTGGCAGAAATTTTCGAAAAATGGCGCCGCGGGAAGATTTGAACCATTGACGGGTAAATTTTACCTGCTGTATAATATTTCTATCTGAGTCAGGTCAGGGGGATATAATGTGGGTCTCAAATTCGGAATGAAGCTGAACGAAAAATATCTGCAGTTTGATGATGATGAATTGATAGGGTTGGTTCACACCGGTGACAGTGAAGCGCTGGATTATTTGATCCAAAAATATCGTAATTTCGTAAGAGCAAAGGCAAGGACTTATTTCTTGATTGGTGCCGACAAGGAAGACATCGTGCAAGAAGGTATGATTGGACTTTATAAGGCCGTCCGTGATTTTAAAGGAGATAAGTTATCCTCTTTTAAAGCATTTGCAGAACTATGCATTACGAGGCAAATCATTACAGCCATTAAAACAGCAACACGTCAAAAACATATTCCGCTCAATTCCTATGTTTCCCTGGACAAGCCCATTTACGATGAGGAATCGGACCGAACTCTTATGGATATCATCTCGGGTACGAAAGTACTGGACCCGGAAGAACTGATCATCAACCAAGAAGAGTTTGACGATATCGAATTGAAGATGGCCGAGCTCCTGAGCGATCTTGAGAGAAAAGTATTGGCTCTTTACCTGGATGGACAAACCTACCAAGAAATTTCCGAAGAATTGAACAGGCATGTTAAGTCAATCGACAACGCCCTTCAACGGGTGAAAAGAAAGCTCGAGCGCTATTTGGAAGTAAGGGAAATCAGTTTATAATCCCTCCGCTTTTTCCGCTTAATTTCATCTGTCCCTTCTCCACTAGGAAATTTATTATTCACTAAGTTCTATTTGGATAACTGGTATAAAGGTTCATCCTAACGATAACCATATCTGTTCAATCCCGGTTTGATATTGACAATAAAAGACAGCCATGATAAGGTTTTATGGATATGGTAGATAGGAAAGGTGTATCTAATGCCAAAAAAAATCGTTCTTGCCTGCATGGATTGCGGTTCAAGAAATTACAGCTATGAAAGTAAACAATCGACAAGCGGCGAACGCCTTGAAATCAAGAAATTTTGCAGGACATGCAATGCACATACAATTCATAAAGAAACGAAATAATTGTTTTATAAATAGATTGACAGAAGCAAGCTGTCTAATGCTTGGAGGATACATTCATGAAACGTTTTACCGAATTTTTCAGCGGTGTCATTCGCGAAATGCAAAAAGTAAGCTGGCCAAAACGCAAGGAGCTTACCAAATATACAATCGTGGTGGTCACGACTGTAATATTTATGGCTTTATTCTTTACTGTGGTCGATTTGGGCATTTCCGAATTAATTCGCTTAGTTATTGAATAAGAGATTCGAAAATAAGGTATAATAGTGATAGAATAATATGTGTCAGCAGAAAAGCCCGGAAACGGGTTTTTTAATTTGTCTTTTTTATATTCAAATCGTGCACTGCTGCACCATGGAACATCACAAAAATATTCTTGTTAAGTCGGGATGACGCCGGAACTGGTTTTTGGCTAAAACGTTCAAAGATAAAGCTCAATAAAGAAAATGATGGATTGCAGGGAGGGAAGGACGTTAAAGTCCTAACACATGGAAAAGAATTGGTATGTAGTTCACACTTATTCAGGTTATGAAAACAAGGTTAAAGCTAACTTGGAAAAACGTGTAGAAACGATGGGGATGGAAGATAAGATCTTCCGGGTTGTCGTTCCTGAAGAAGAAGAAACGGAAATGAAAGATGGCAAAAAGAAAGTGACCAAAAAGAAAGTATTCCCTGGATATGTACTGGTGGAGATCATCATGACGGATGACTCCTGGTATGTAGTCCGGAATACACCTGGAGTAACTGGCTTTGTAGGTTCAGCGGGGGCCGGCTCCAAGCCGACTGCGTTACTTCCCGAAGAAATCGAAGTCGTACTTAAACGAATGGGCGTCGATGAAAGCAAGATCGAAGTTGATTTTGAACTCGGCGATACAGTTCAAGTTAAAGAAGGACCATTTGCAACCTTTGCAGGACCGATAGAAGAACTTGATAAAGATAAAGGTAAAGTAAGGGTGCTAGTCAATATGTTTGGCCGCGATACACCGGTTGAACTTGATTTTAATCAAGTGGAAAAATTATAAACGGAAAAAAACTTGAAATTGCCATTTGAAAGTGGTAAAATTTCAAAGGTCAGTATGTTTCAAATTTTTAGGCCTCAACGATACAAGCATTCTTTATTAATATATAAAGAATTCAAGATGAGTGGGAGGGTATACCCCTATTACCACATCACGGACTTATAAGGAGGTGTGTCTCGTGGCTAAAAAAGTAATTAAAATGGTTAAATTGCAAATTCCTGCTGGTAAAGCGAATCCGGCACCGCCAGTCGGTCCTGCATTAGGTCAAGCTGGTGTAAACATCATGGGATTCTGTAAGGAGTTCAACGCTCGTACAGCAGATCAAGCTGGTCTAATTATTCCTGTTGAAATCACGGTATTTGAAGACCGTTCATTTACATTCATTACAAAAACTCCACCGGCTGCAGTATTGCTTAAGAAAGTGGCAGGTATTGAGTCTGGTTCTGGAGAACCTAACCGTAATAAAGTTGCTACAGTCAAGCGTGATCAAGTGCGCGAGATTGCTGAAACTAAAATGCCTGACCTAAACGCTGCAAACGTTGAGTCTGCAATGCGTATGGTCGAAGGTACTGCTCGCAGCATGGGTATCGTCATCGAAGACTAATCCATGTAAATGCTATTTGTTTCTACGGGGTTGCGATTGATACTCGCAACCTTTATTCGTGGGAGGTCATTCCGTTAAAACCACAATTTAGGAGGATTTATATCATGGCTAAAAAAGGTAAAAAGTATCTTGAAGCAGCTAAGCTTGTAGAAGTATCTAAGGCTTATGCTGTAACTGAAGCAATTGAAGTGGCTAAAAAAGCTAACTTCGCAAAATTCGATGCGACTGTTGAAGTTGCTTTCCGTTTAGGCGTAGACCCTAAGAAAGCTGACCAACAAATTCGTGGAGCGGTTGTTCTTCCGAATGGTACTGGTAAAACTCAACGCGTATTAGTTTTCGCTAAAGGCGAAAAAGCAAAAGAAGCGGAAGCTGCTGGTGCTGACTACGTTGGCGAATCTGACTACATTAACAAAATCCAACAAGGATGGTTCGAATTCGATGTTATCGTAGCGACTCCAGACATGATGGGTGAAGTTGGTAAACTTGGACGCGTTTTAGGACCTAAAGGATTAATGCCTAACCCTAAAACTGGCACAGTAACTTTTGACGTGACTAAAGCTGTCAATGAAATCAAAGCTGGTAAAGTTGAATACCGCGTAGATAAAGCTGGAAACATCCACGCTCCAATCGGCAAAGTATCTTTCGAAGATGCTAAGCTAGTGGAAAACTTCACTACTATCTATGATACATTGCTTAAAGTTAAACCTGCGGCTGCTAAAGGGACTTACATGAAAAACGTTTCTGTAACGACTACTATGGGCCCTGGCGTGAAAGTCGATCCTTCTACTTTCAAATAATTAATTGACATTCCAAAACTATTATGTTTTAATAAGTTTTGTTGTGAATAAATGAATATCATTTGTACCGTAGACAGTAGGTGCTCCTTTAAGAGCTTAATTCCCTGCCGAGGTAATTCGATAAGAATAGTCATCGACTATAACCTTTGAAATTACTGCCTTCATGTCTGCAATAGAGATGAAGGCTTTTTCTTTGAAACGGTATGAATGTTTTCAAGCAAATCTACAGGAGGTGTAAGGATGAACGCAATTATTGAACAAAAGCAAAAGATCGTTGCTGAGATTTCTGAGAAATTAACTGCAAGCCAATCGACTGTAGTTGTTGACTATCGTGGATTGACTGTTGCTGAAGTAACAGAACTTCGTAAGCAACTTCGTGAAGCTGGCGTTGAGTTTAAAGTTTACAAAAACTCTTTGACTCGCCGTGCTGCTGAAAGTGCTGAGCTTAGCGCTTTGAACGAATCATTAACAGGACCAAACGCAATTGCATTCTCAACTGAAGATGTTATCGCGCCAGCAAAAATCCTTAACGATTTTGCGAAAAAACATGAAGCGTTAGAAATCAAAGCTGGAGTTATCGAAGGAAACGTTGCAACTGCTGAAGAAATTAAAGCTCTTGCAGAACTACCTTCACGCGAAGGCCTACTTTCAATGCTACTCAGCGTGCTACAAGCACCTATGCGCGGACTTGCTCTTGCTACAAAAGCAGTTGCAGAACAAAAAGAAGAACAAGGCGCGTAAGCTAATCGCTTGACCTGCCTGCCATACCACAAAAAAACCAACCATTTCGAGGAGGAAATAACAATGACTAAAGATCAAATCATTGAAGCAGTTAAAAACATGACTGTTTTAGAATTAAACGACCTTGTAAAAGCAATCGAAGAAGAATTTGGCGTAACTGCTGCTGCACCTGTAGCTGTTGCTGCTGCTGGTGGCGCTGCTGCTGAAGAAAAAACTGAGTTTGATGTAATCCTTACATCTGCTGGAGATCAAAAAATCAAAGTTATCAAAGCTGTTCGTGAAGTAACAGGTCTTGGACTTAAAGAAGCAAAAGAACTTGTTGATAACACTCCAAAACCAATCAAAGAAGCTGCTTCTAAAGAAGAAGCTGAAGAAATCAAAGCTAAACTTGAAGAAGTTGGAGCTGGCGTTGAAGTTAAGTAATCTTGCATAAACAAAAAGCTCGCTATCACTGGCGGGCTTTTTTCTCTTCATTTTTAAGAAATGACGGAAATGGCCGTTACTAGTTTGGATAAGGCATTCAACGAACATTCCGGCATGCAAGCTTCCATTCTTCAAATATCTTCTCTCAATAAATCTTCAATATTCCTTTCTGATAGGGGGAGATGACTCTGACAGAGCATTACTACTCACAAAAACCGGATGTCGTAAGTAATCCTAAGTTTTGGGATTTCACATTAAAGGGACGTACCTTTCGCTTCAAAAGTGATAATGGCGTTTTTGCAAAAAAGGAAGTCGATTTCGGATCACGCCTTTTAGTTGAGAGCTTTACCCTTGATGAGGCCGTGGAAGGAAATATTCTTGATGTAGGCTGCGGGTACGGGCCAATCGGAATATCGATCGCGGCGGCTTACCCAAATAGAACGATAGAAATGATTGATATTAATAGTCGTGCAGTCGAATTGTCAAAAGAAAATGCTGCTTCCAACGGGGTCGCGAATGTAAAAGTTTTCGAAAGCGATCGTTTTGACAAAGTAGGTTCCAATCAATTCGCTGCAATCCTTACCAATCCCCCCATTCGCGCTGGTAAAAGTGTAGTCCACGATATTTTGGAAGAAGGCTATCGCAGCCTAGCAGTTGGGGGAGAATTATGGGTGGTCATTCAAAAAAAGCAGGGTGCGCCATCCGCCATGGCTAAAATGGAGCAATTATTTGGAAATATTGAAGTGCCGTCCAAGAAAAAAGGTTACTATATACTATTATCCAAAAAGGTTTGACTCTAAATTTTCGCTATGTTAGTATTATAAAATGCATATATATAATTCCGTAACTATGCAATTTTTATACCATTGGTGTATAATCAATGGATAAATTGGGAAAAATATATAAATAATAGTTCGTTTTATGAGAAATAGTGGTTTTTAAAAATAAAAACCATTTTCTTTTTGTCTATGGAAATGATTGCATTTCCGGGGCAAATGGATCCTTATAACGCTTGATTTAAGGGGTGAATCAGTTGACAGGTCAACTTGTTCAGTATGGTCGACACCGCCAACGTAGAAGTTATGCAAGAATCAGTGAGGTTTTGGATCTTCCGAATCTGATTGAAATTCAAACAGCTTCTTATCAATGGTTTCTAGATGTAGGTTTAAAGGAAATGTTCCAGGATATTTCTCCTATTGAGGATTTTACAGGTAATTTATCATTGGAATTCATCGATTACAGCTTAGCTGAGCCGAAGTATTCAGTGGAAGAAACAAAAGAACGCGATGTTACGTACTCTGCACCGCTTCGTGTGAAAGTGCGCCTTGTTAACAAAGAAACAGGCGAAGTTAAAGACCAAGATGTATTTATGGGTGACTTCCCGTTGATGACGGAAACAGGTACATTTGTTATCAATGGTGCCGAACGGGTCATTGTATCACAATTAGTGCGCTCACCAAGCGTATACTACAATGGAAAAATGGATAAAAACGGTAAGTTAGGGTTCTCTGCTACCGTTATCCCGAACCGTGGCGCTTGGCTCGAATATGAAACAGATGCCAAGGATGTTGTGTATGTCCGAATCGATCGCACCAGGAAATTACCTATTACAGTATTGATGCGTGCCCTTGGATTCGGAACCGACCAGGAAATCATTGATTTGATCGGTGACAACGAATATCTTCGCAACACACTTGAGAAGGATAACACCGAGAGTGTGGAAAAAGCATTACTGGAAATCTATGAGCGTCTACGCCCGGGTGAACCGCCTACTGTCGAAAACGCGAAAAGTCTTTTGGTTTCACGCTTTTTTGACCCAAAACGTTATGATTTAGCTAATGTAGGTCGTTATAAAATCAACAAAAAACTCCATATCAAAAATCGTCTATTCGGACAACGCATTGCAGAGACCTTGATCGATCCTGAAACAGGGGAAATCATTGTCGAAAAAGGGACAATGCTTGACCGCCGGACCCTTGATAGGATCCTGCCTCATATCGAAGCTGGAATAGGGTTCAAAACATTCCACCCATCTGGTGGTGTGGTAGAAGAAGAGACTCTTCTTCAGCCTATTAAGGTGTTTGCGCCAAATGATGCTGAAGGTGAAAAAGTAATCAATATCATCGGTAATGCTTATGTGACTGATAAAGTCAAAAACATTACGCCGGCAGATATCATTTCTTCTATCAGTTATTTCTTTAACTTATTGCATGGCGTAGGAATCACGGATGACATCGACCACTTAGGTAACCGTCGTCTGCGTTCTGTTGGTGAATTATTGCAAAACCAATTCAGAATTGGTTTATCCCGTATGGAGCGTGTCGTTCGTGAACGGATGTCCATTCAGGATACGAATACGATCACACCGCAGCAACTAATCAACATTCGTCCTGTCATTGCATCCATTAAAGAGTTCTTTGGAAGCTCACAGCTTTCTCAATTCATGGATCAAACGAACCCACTGGCCGAATTGACACATAAACGCCGTCTTTCTGCATTGGGACCTGGTGGTTTGACACGTGAGCGTGCTGGTTTTGAAGTACGTGACGTTCATTATTCCCACTATGGGCGTATGTGTCCGATTGAAACGCCTGAGGGACCGAATATCGGTTTGATTAACTCGCTATCCAGTTTTGCGAAGGTAAATCCATATGGCTTCATTGAAACACCATATCGCCGTGTGGATCCGGAAACAGGCAGAATTACGAGCCAAATCGACTATCTAACGGCAGACGAGGAAGATAACTATGTAGTTGCCCAAGCGAATGTGCGTCTATCGGATGATGGATCATTCCTTGATAAAGATGTTGTTGCACGTTTCCGCGGTGAAAATACCGTTGTTCCGCGTGACCGCGTAGATTACATGGATGTATCTCCTAAACAAGTCGTTTCTGCAGCGACAGCATGTATTCCTTTCTTGGAAAACGATGACTCCAACCGTGCCCTCATGGGAGCGAACATGCAACGTCAAGCAGTGCCTTTGCTACAACCGGAAGCACCTCGAGTTGGAACGGGTATGGAATATGTTTCGGCAAAAGACTCCGGCGCCGCTGTCATCTGTAAGCACCCTGGTATCGTAGAACACGTTGAATCACGTGAAGTATGGGTCCGCAGGGTAAGTGAAGTTGACGGACAGCAAGTAAAAGGCAACTTGGATAAATACCGTTTATTGAAATTCATTCGTTCCAACCAAGGAACGTGCTATAATCAACGCCCAATCGTAAGTGTTGGCGACAACGTCGTAAAAGGTGAGATTCTTGCTGATGGTCCTTCAATGGAAAAAGGTGAATTAGCACTTGGACGTAACGTATTGGTTGCCTTCATGACATGGGATGGGTACAACTATGAAGATGCCATCATCATGAGTGAACGTCTAGTTAAAGATGATGTGTACACGTCCATTCATATTGAAGAATATGAGTCTGAGTCCCGCGACACTAAATTAGGGCCTGAAGAAATCACACGCGATATTCCTAACGTCGGTGAAGATGCGCTTCGCAACCTTGACGAGCGCGGAATCATCCGTGTCGGAGCTGAAGTGAAGGACGGAGACCTTCTGGTTGGTAAAGTCACTCCTAAGGGTGTAACGGAACTGACTGCCGAGGAACGTCTATTGCATGCCATTTTCGGTGAAAAAGCACGTGAAGTCCGTGATACGTCACTTCGCGTACCTCATGGCGGCGGCGGAATCGTCCTCGATGTTAAAGTGTTCAACAGAGAAGACGGCGACGAACTGCCACCAGGTGTAAACCAATTGGCGCGTGTATATATCGTACAAAAACGTAAAATCCATGAAGGCGATAAAATGGCCGGGCGACATGGTAACAAAGGGGTAATTTCCAGGATCCTTCCTGAGGAAGATATGCCTTATTTACCAGACGGCACGCCAGTCGACATCATGTTGAATCCGCTTGGTGTACCATCACGTATGAACATCGGTCAGGTGCTGGAGCTGCACTTGGGTATGGCTGCCCGTTCGCTAGGCATTCATGTAGCATCTCCTGTTTTCGATGGCGCCACAGAGGAAGATGTTTGGGGTACGATTGAAGAAGCCGGAATGTCCCGTGATGCAAAAACCGTCCTTTACGATGGTCGCTCGGGTGAAGCGTTCGATAACCGTGTCTCAGTCGGCGTCATGTACATGATCAAACTGGCGCACATGGTTGATGATAAGCTGCATGCACGTTCAACCGGACCTTATTCACTTGTTACGCAGCAGCCACTTGGTGGTAAGGCGCAATTCGGTGGTCAGCGTTTCGGTGAGATGGAAGTGTGGGCACTTGAAGCATATGGTGCTGCTTATACATTACAAGAAATCTTAACCGTTAAATCGGATGATGTCGTAGGCCGTGTTAAAACGTACGAAGCGATTGTAAAAGGTGAAAATGTCCCTGAACCTGGTGTTCCCGAGTCCTTCAAAGTATTGATTAAGGAGCTTCAAAGTTTAGGATTGGATGTTAAAATCCTCAACGCCGAAGACCGCGAGATTGAAATGCGTGACTTGGAAGATGAAGAAGAAGCCAACCAAGCAGACAAATTAAGCCTTGATGCCGATACAAAAGATATGGTTGCTTCCGAAGTAGGGGCACCTATCAAAGAATAATTAAATATAAACATATCCAGTTATATATTATCCGCTCTGACTGGCAGCAAGATGTTTCTTTGAAGATCCTGCTGCCTTGTTAGAGCCTTATTGATTCAATCAACCATCATCCGGGGTGGATTGCCAGTTGAAATCCGGCAATCAAGGGTTAAACCTGGAGATTAAAAGGGAGGTAGGCCCCTTGTTAGACGTTAATAATTTTGAGTATATGAAAATAGGTCTTGCTTCACCAGACAAGATTCGTTCTTGGTCCCATGGAGAAGTGAAGAAGCCTGAAACAATCAACTATCGGACGTTAAAGCCCGAAAAGGACGGTTTATTCTGTGAGAGAATCTTTGGACCTCAAAAGGACTGGGAATGTCATTGCGGAAAATATAAACGTGTTCGTTATAAAGGTGTAGTCTGTGACCGTTGTGGCGTCGAAGTCACTCGTGCTAAAGTGCGCCGTGAACGTATGGGTCATATTGAACTGGCAGCGCCGGTTTCACATATATGGTATTTCAAAGGGATTCCTAGCCGGATGGGACTTGTTCTTGATATGTCCCCGCGTGCTTTGGAAGAAGTTATTTACTTCGCATCTTACGTAGTAACTGAAACGGGCGATACAACTTTGGAAAAGAAACAGCTTCTTTCCGAAAAGGAATATCGTACATACCGTGAAAAATACGGTAAGAAGTTCCAAGCTGCCATGGGTGCCGAAGCTATAAAAAAACTTTTACAAGATATAGATACGGAAAAGGAAGTAGAGTCGTTGAAAGAGGAGCTTAAAACAGCCCAGGGACAACGCAGAACCCGTGCCATCAAACGCTTGGAAGTGCTTGAAGCATTCCGTAACTCCGGTAATGAACCTTCTTGGATGATCCTTGACGTGCTGCCGGTCATTCCGCCGGAACTTCGTCCGATGGTACAGCTTGACGGCGGACGCTTCGCTACGTCTGATTTAAATGATTTATACCGTCGTGTCATCAACCGTAATAACCGGTTAAAACGACTGCTTGACCTTGGTGCGCCAAGCATCATCGTTCAAAATGAGAAGCGCATGCTGCAAGAAGCTGTAGATGCACTTATCGATAATGGCCGTCGCGGCCGTCCGGTAACGGGACCTGGTAACCGTCCGTTAAAATCTTTATCTCATATGTTAAAAGGTAAACAAGGCCGTTTCCGTCAAAACCTTCTTGGTAAACGTGTTGACTACTCCGGACGTTCGGTTATCGTAGTAGGGCCAAACTTAAAGATGTACCAATGCGGTCTGCCAAAAGAAATGGCGATTGAATTATTCAAGCCATTCGTCATGAAGGAGCTTGTTCAAAGAGGCCTGGCGCATAACATTAAATCCGCCAAGCGTAAAATCGAACGCTTATCTCCTGAAATTTGGGATGTCCTTGAAGAAGTGATCAGGGAGCATCCGGTACTATTGAACCGTGCACCGACACTTCACAGACTTGGTATCCAGGCATTTGAGCCAACCTTGGTCGAAGGGCGTGCAATCCGCTTGCACCCGCTCGTATGTACAGCCTACAATGCTGACTTTGACGGTGACCAAATGGCAGTTCACGTTCCGCTTTCATCTGAAGCCCAAGCTGAGGCACGCATGCTCATGCTTGCTGCACAGAACATCTTGAACCCTAAAGATGGTAAACCGGTCGTTACACCTTCCCAGGATATGGTTTTAGGTAACTATTACTTGACGTTGGAAAGAGAAGGCGCAATCGGCGAGGGTATGATTTTTAAAGATACAAGTGAAGCGTTGCTTGCATACCAAAACGGATATGTTCACCTGCATTCCCGTTGTGCCGTACATGCATCATCATTAAATAATGAAACGTTCACTGAAGAGCAAAACGGTCAGTTGCTTATTACGACTGTCGGTAAATTGATTTTCAATGAAATTTTACCAAAATCATTCCCGTATATTAACGAACCGACCCGATATAATCTGGAAACGAAAACTCCAGAGAAATATTTCGTGGAAAAAGGCGCTAATATCCCTGAACTGATTGAATCCCAACCTGCTATCGATCCTTTCAAGAAAAAAATTCTTGGTAATATCATTGCAGAAGTCTTTAAACGCTTCAAGATTACCGAAACATCCAAAATGCTTGACAGGATGAAGGATCTTGGATTCAAATACTCGACAAAAGCCGGTATTACAGTTGGTGTGGCTGATATCGTCGTATTAAAAGAAAAACAAGAAATCATTACCGAAGCTCAAACTAAAGTGGATAACGTCTTAAAACAGTTCAGACGCGGTTTGATCACCGAGGATGAGCGTTATGATCGCGTAATCTCGATCTGGAGTGCTGCCAAGGATACCATTCAATCCAAGCTTATGGACTCATTGGATCGCCGCAACCCGATCTTCATGATGAGTGACTCCGGTGCCCGTGGTAACGCATCTAACTTCACGCAGCTTGCGGGTATGCGCGGATTGATGGCCAACCCGGCTGGACGGATCATTGAATTACCGATTAAATCAAGTTTCCGTGAAGGTTTAACGGTATTGGAATACTTCATCTCCACACATGGTGCGCGTAAAGGTCTTGCCGATACAGCACTTAAAACAGCTGACTCCGGTTACCTTACCCGTCGACTTGTTGATGTTGCCCAAGATGTCATCATTCGTGATGATGATTGTGGAACAGACCGCGGCTTGAAAATTTCTGCCTTGAGAGAAGGAACAGAAATAATCGAGCATCTTGAAGAACGCCTAGTAGGCCGTTATGCAAGAAAAGCGATCAGACACCCTGAAACAAGTGATGTGATCGTACCTGAAAATGGTCTTATCACTGAAGATCTTGCTCATTATATCGAATCCTTAGGTATTGAAACGGCTTGGATCCGTTCTGCCTTTACATGTAACACCAGCCATGGTGTATGTAAAAAATGTTACGGACGCAACTTGGCTACAGGACAGGAAGTTGAAGTGGGCGAAGCTGTCGGTATCATTGCGGCTCAATCAATCGGCGAACCTGGTACACAGTTAACGATGCGTACATTCCATACTGGCGGTGTGGCCGGTGATGATATCACACAAGGTCTTCCGCGTATCCAGGAGATTTTTGAAGCAAGGAACCCTAAAGGTCAAGCTGTCATTTCCGAAATCGACGGTACGGTCGTTTCCATTAACGAAATCAGGGATAAACAACAGGAAATCGTCGTTCAAGGGGCAGTGGAGTCACGCACATATACTGCACCATACACAGCGCGCCTAAGAGTTACTGTTGATACTCCTGTTCGCCGCGGTGAAGAGTTGACAGAGGGATCGATCGACCCGAAAGAATTGTTGAAAGTTACCGATGTGCTTACCGTTCAGGAATACCTGCTGCATGAAGTGCAGAAAGTATACCGGATGCAGGGGGTTGAAATCGGTGATAAACATATTGAGGTAATGGTTAGACAAATGATGCGTAAAGTGCGTGTGCTTGATGCGGGTGAAACGGAAGTGCTTCCAGGAACATTATTGGATGTCAACCAATTCACTACTGCTAACACAGATGCATTGTTGACTAATAAATTGCCTGCAACAGGACGCCCTGTATTACTGGGTATCACAAAAGCGTCTCTTGAAACGGATTCGTTCTTGTCCGCCGCATCATTCCAAGAAACAACAAGAGTCTTGACTGATGCAGCAATCAAAGGAAAACGTGATGAGTTGCTTGGTCTTAAAGAAAATGTCATCATTGGTAAACTTGTCCCAGCAGGTACAGGAATGCTTCGCTACAGAAAAGCAAACCCTGTCGTTGTTGGTGATGAAAGCACCGAGACAGTATCAGTGGACTAAGGATTGACGGGCCAGCCCAATGACGAAACTGAAAACAGTGCTCCCGTTTAGGGAGTTGATGATCAGGGAATCATTGGGCTGGTCTCTCTTAATTACCCATCGTGCCCGTTAGCTGAGTGAGGATTCCGACCTGTGAAGTTTCGCTAAAGCAATATGCACGTCTATAGAAATATGTATGGAAAACCTTTTGCTTTTAATAAATTTCGTGAAAGAAGTTGACAGTATCCGACTTATAATGATACTATAGCAAAGGTGCTCCTATGTTACCCTGTAACTTTGGAGGATATGGACCATGTCTTATGAAAAAGTAATACAGGCAAAGTCAGTGATTATAGGGACGAAGCAAGCAGTCAGAGCTCTTAAAAACAATTTAATTCAAGAAGTTATCATCGCTGATGATGCAGATATATACTTGACTGGGCGAGTCATTGAGACCGCCAAAGAATTGGATGTTCCTATCACATATGTTGATTCGATGAGAATGCTTGGCAAAGCATGTGGTATTGATGTCGGAGCAGCAACTGTTGCCATTAAAAAGTAAAAATGTTTTTGCAATAATATTTGCAAAGACTTTGTTTTTACCCATTTATGAACCACCTGGATGTGTGGTACTAGAAATGAAAACGTGAAGGGAGGAAAAATGTAATGCCTACTATTAATCAATTAGTGCGTAAAGGACGCGAGTCTAAAGAGGTTAACTCAAAATCTCCAGCACTTAACAAAGGCTACAACAGCTTTAAAAAAGCACAAACTAACGTATCATCTCCGCAAAAACGTGGTGTTTGCACTCGTGTGGGTACAATGACACCGAAGAAACCAAACTCCGCGTTACGTAAATATGCGCGTGTGCGTTTAACAAACGGTATCGAGGTAACAGCTTATATCCCAGGTATCGGTCACAACCTACAAGAACACAGCGTGGTTCTTATCCGTGGCGGTCGTGTAAAGGATTTACCAGGGGTACGTTACCATATCGTACGTGGTGCTCTTGATACTGCTGGAGTGAACAATCGTATGCAAGGCCGTTCTAAATACGGTACTAAGCGTCCGAAAGCAGCTAAAAAATAATCATAAAAAAATTAAACTTGCTTGAAAGGAGGAAATACAATGCCTCGTAAAGGACCTGTAACGAAAAGAGACGTATTACCAGATCCAATTTATAATTCAAAACTTGTGACTCGCTTAATCAACAAATTAATGGTTGATGGACAAAGAGGTAAATCACAAAAAATTCTTTACTCTGCATTTGATTTAATCAAAGAACGTACTGGCAATGAGCCGATCGAAGTTTTCGATCAAGCACTTAAAAACATCATGCCTGTACTGGAAGTAAAAGCACGCCGTGTGGGTGGAGCTAACTACCAAGTACCAGTTGAGGTGCGTCCAGACCGCAAATCGACACTAGGTCTTCGTTGGTTAGTAAACTACTCTCGCCTTCGTGGAGAAAAAACGATGGAAGAGCGTTTAGCTTACGAAATCATGGATGCTGCAAACAACACTGGAGCAGCTGTTAAGAAACGTGAAGATACACACAAAATGGCTGAAGCCAATAAGGCTTTCGCTCATTATCGCTGGTAAGATCAATCACTATAAAATCCTTATAGAAGGAAGGAGAAAGACAAATGGCAAGAGAGTTCTCCTTAGCAAACACTCGTAATATCGGTATCATGGCTCACATCGATGCCGGTAAAACGACAACAACAGAACGTGTTCTTTACTACACTGGTAAAATCCACAAAATCGGTGAAACGCATGAAGGTGCTTCACAAATGGACTGGATGGAACAGGAACAAGAACGCGGAATCACGATCACTTCCGCTGCAACAACTGCACAGTGGAAAGGTCACCGTGTAAACATCATTGATACTCCTGGACACGTAGACTTCACAGTTGAAGTTGAACGTTCATTGCGTGTACTTGATGGAGCTGTAGCTGTACTTGATGCCCAATCAGGTGTTGAGCCTCAAACTGAAACGGTTTGGCGCCAAGCTACAACTTACGGTGTACCACGTGTCGTATTCGTAAACAAAATGGACAAAATCGGTGCAGATTTCCTTTATTCAGTAGGAACGATCCACGATCGTCTGCAAGCGAATGCTCACCCGGTTCAGTTACCTATCGGTGCTGAAGATCAATTCTCTGCAATCATCGACCTTATCGAAATGAAAACTCATTTCTATGGTAATGACCTAGGAACTGATATCACTGTTGGTGAAATTCCTGAAGAACATCGTGAATTGGCTGAAGAGTACCGTGAAAAGCTAATTGAAGCAGTAGCAGAAGTAAATGAAGACTTAATGGAAAAATACCTTGGCGGCGAAGAAATCAGCATCGCTGAATTGAAAGCAGCCATCCGTACAGCAACTGTTAACGTTGAATTCTACCCAGTTATCTGTGGATCAGCTTTCAAAAACAAAGGTGTTCAATTAATGCTTGATAACGTAATCGACTTCCTTCCATCTCCATTGGACGTACCGGCTATCAAAGGTACCCTTCCGGATTCAGATGAAGAAGTTGAACGTCACTCAGATGATTCTGAACCGTTCTCCGCGTTAGCGTTTAAAGTTATGACTGACCCTTACGTTGGTAAACTTACATTCTTCCGCGTGTACTCAGGTACATTGGAATCAGGATCATATGTTATCAACTCAACTAAAGGAAAACGTGAGCGTATTGGACGTATCCTTCAAATGCACGCAAACAGCCGTGAAGAAATATCTACTGTATATGCAGGGGATATCGCTGCAGCTGTTGGTTTGAAAGATACGACTACTGGCGATACCCTATGTGACGACAAGAACCAAGTTATTCTTGAATCCATGGTGTTCCCAGAGCCAGTTATCTCGCTTTCAGTTGAACCGAAGTCAAAAGCAGACCAAGACAAAATGTCTCAAGCTTTACAAAAGCTGCAAGACGAAGATCCTACATTCCGTGCACACACTGACCAAGAAACTGGTCAAACGATCATTGCCGGTATGGGTGAGCTTCACTTGGACATCCTTGTTGACCGTATGCGCCGTGAATTCAAAGTGGAAGCTAACGTTGGTGCTCCTCAAGTAGCATACCGTGAAACTTTCCGTGGTTCTGCTAAAGTCGAAGGTAAATTCGTTCGTCAATCCGGTGGACGTGGACAATTCGGACACGTTTGGATTGAATTCGGTCCAAACGAAGAAGGTAAAGGCTTCGAATTTGAAAATGCTATCGTCGGTGGTGTAGTGCCACGTGAATACATTCCTGCTGTACAAGCTGGTTTAGTCGATTCACTTGATCGCGGTGTACTTGCTGGCTACCCACTAGTCGACATCAAAGCTAAATTATTCGATGGTTCTTACCATGACGTTGACTCCAACGAAATGGCATTTAAAATTGCCGCTTCAATGGCACTTAAAAATGCTGCTTCTAAATGTAAGCCGGTTATCCTTGAACCTGTTATGAAGGTCGAAGTTGTAATTCCTGAAGATTATCTAGGCGATATCATGGGAGATATTACATCTCGCCGTGGACGCGTAGAAGGTATGGAAGCCCGCGGTAACACGCAAATGGTTAAAGCCATGGTTCCACTATCCGAAATGTTCGGTTATGCTACATCTTTACGTTCTAACACACAAGGACGCGGAACATTCTCAATGCACTTCGATCATTATGAAGAAGTACCTAAGAGCATTTCCGAAGAAATCATCAAAAAAAATAAAGGTGAATAATTGATTTTCATCTCTTATTAAAGTATAACTATCTTATGTAAGCTGTGATGGAAGAATTAGTCTTCTTTCACAGCCCTTATATACTTAATCTTTTATTTATAATTTTAAGGAGGAATTCCTAATGGGAAAAGCTAAATTTGATCGTTCAAAACCGCACGTTAACGTTGGAACAATTGGTCACGTTGACCATGGTAAAACAACTCTAACTGCTGCAATCACAACTGTACTTGCTAAATCTGGTGGCGCAGAAGCTCGCGCTTATGACCAAATCGATGGTGCTCCAGAAGAAAGAGAACGTGGTATCACAATCTCTACAGCTCACGTTGAGTATGAAACAGCTAACCGTCACTATGCACACGTAGACTGCCCAGGACATGCTGACTATGTTAAAAACATGATCACAGGTGCTGCACAAATGGACGGCGGGATCTTAGTAGTATCTGCTGCTGACGGCCCAATGCCACAAACTCGTGAGCACATCCTTCTTTCTCGTCAAGTAGGTGTACCTTACCTAGTAGTATTCATGAACAAATGTGACATGGTTGATGACGAAGAACTTCTTGAATTAGTAGAAATGGAAATTCGTGACCTTCTTTCTGAATACGATTTCCCTGGCGATGACATCCCAGTTATCAAAGGTTCTGCTCTTAAAGCTCTTGAAGGAGACGCTGCTTGGGAAGAAAAAATCCATGAATTAATGGCTGCTGTTGACGAGTACATCCCAGAACCTACTCGTGACACTGAAAAACCATTCATGATGCCAGTTGAGGATGTATTCTCTATCACTGGACGTGGAACAGTTGCTACAGGACGTGTTGAGCGTGGACAAGTTAAAGTCGGTGACGTTGTTGACATCATCGGTTTCAACGAAGAGTCAAAACCAACTACTGTAACTGGTGTTGAAATGTTCCGTAAACTTCTTGACTATGCTGAAGCTGGTGACAACATCGGTGCCCTTCTTCGTGGTGTATCACGTGATGATATCCAACGTGGACAAGTACTTGCTAAACCAGGTACAATCACTCCGCACACTAAGTTCAAAGCTGAAGTTTATGTTCTTTCAAAAGAAGAAGGTGGACGTCATACTCCATTCTTCACGAACTACCGTCCTCAGTTCTACTTCCGTACAACTGATGTAACTGGTATTTGTAACCTTCCTGAAGGCGTAGAAATGGTTATGCCTGGGGATAACATCGAAATGACTGTTGAACTTATCGCTCCAATCGCTATCGAAGAAGGTACTAAATTCTCTATCCGTGAGGGTGGACGTACTGTTGGCGCTGGCGTAGTTGCTACAATCCAAGAATAATTGATTCATTAAAAGAATATTGGAAGGGACGCCTTCCGAAGAGAGCAGATGGGACGCCATCTGCTCTTTTTTTGTTTTCACCCGGATACGTTCATGTTTTTATCTATCATGAACGACATCGATTCTCACGGAATTAAATGGATGGAAAAGTCCATGAAGAATGTACTTGTAAATCACTTAGATAGTATGTATAATAATAAAAGTGTGTTGCACAAGAAAAGTCTAAGTGTTACTTGCTTTCAACTTGTGTTTAATGTATAATAGACAATGTTGGTCTTTGACTGCGATGATATGGAAGGTTGCTGACACACCCGGCCGCTTTGCCATGGCGAGTGTGTGGGAAATTTCCATTGAGAAGGTCTATTTTAAAATAGGCGAAAAGGAGGGAAAATTATGGCAAAACAAAAAATTCGTATCCGTTTAAAAGCATATGATCACAGAATTCTTGATCAATCTGCTGAGAAAATTGTTGAAACTGCAAAACGTTCTGGTGCGGCTGTATCTGGTCCAATTCCATTACCTACAGAAAGATCGGTATATACGATCCTACGTGCGGTTCATAAATACAAAGATTCTCGTGAACAATTCGAAATGCGTACGCATAAACGTCTAATCGACATCGTTAACCCAACTCCACAAACAGTTGACTCATTGATGCGTTT
This sequence comes from Peribacillus folii, assembly GCF_030271255.1. GTDB lineage: Bacteria > Bacillota > Bacilli > Bacillales > DSM-1321 > Peribacillus. Next base: position 28,628 of record NZ_JASJOM010000015.1, on the reverse strand, counting down.
AGATTTACCGTCAGGCGTTGACATTGAAATCAAATTATAATTCATATAAGTATGAACAATTACTCTAGGAGGTGTGACTTATGACCAAAGGAATCTTAGGAAGAAAAATCGGTATGACTCAAGTTTTTGCTGAAAACGGTGAACTTATCCCGGTAACGGTTATCGAAGCTGCTAATAACGTGGTTCTTCAAAAGAAAACTGTAGAAACTGATGGCTATGAAGCAGTTCAAGTTGGTTTTGAAAACAAACGTGAAAAGCTTTCTAACAAACCTGAAAAGGGACATGTTGAAAAAGCAAATACTACTCCTAAGCGCTTCATTCGCGAATTCCGCGGAACGGATCTTACTGAATATGAGATCGGTCAAGAAGTCAATGTTAGTATTTTCGCTGAAGGCGAATTAGTAGATGTAACAGGAATTTCTAAAGGTAAAGGTTTCCAAGGCTCTATCAAGCGTCATGGACAATCTCGCGGACCAATGTCTCACGGTTCTCGTTACCACCGTCGCCCAGGTTCAATGGGTCCTGTAGCTCCAAACCGCGTATTCAAAGGTAAACTTTTACCAGGACGTATGGGTGGGGAACAAATTACTGTTCAAAACCTTGCTATCGTTAAGGTTGATGTTGAACGTAACCTGCTTTTGATCAAAGGTAATGTACCGGGTGCTAGAAAAGCATTGATCAAAGTTAAAACTGCTGTTAAAGCAAAGTAATTTTTAAGAAAGGAGGAGCAATATAATGCCAAAAGTTACATTGTTCAACCAAACGGGTTCGCAAGTCGGCGATATCGAACTAAATGAATCCATCTTTGGTATCGAACCTAACAATCATGTATTATTCGAAGCAATCATCATGCAAAGAGCTTCCTTACGTCAAGGAACTCACAAAGTTAAAAACCGTTCTGAAGTTGCAGGCGGTGGACGTAAACCTTGGAAACAAAAAGGAACTGGACGTGCGCGTCAAGGTTCTATCCGTTCTCCACAATGGCGTGGCGGTGGTATCGTCTTTGGTCCAACTCCAAGATCATACTCTTACAAGCTACCTAAAAAGGTTCGTCGTTTAGCTATTAAATCTGCATTGTCTGCAAAGGCATTGGAAGAGAACATTTTGGTACTTGAGAGCTTGTCTTTCGAAGCTCCAAAAACAAAAGAATTTGTAGCAGTACTTAAAAACCTTTCTGTTGATACTAAAACGTTGATCGTTACTGACGGATTAGATGAGAAAGTTGCTCTTTCTGCACGTAACATCCCTGGTGTTACTGTAGTGGAAGCTGTTGGTCTTAATGTTCTTGATGTTGTATCACACAACAAATTGATCTTGACTAAATCAGCTGTCGAAAAAGTAGAGGAGGTGCTTGCATAATGGATGCACGCGATATCATTAAGCGCCCCGTAATCACTGAACGCTCTTCAGACGTAATGGCTGAAAAAAAATATACATTTGAAGTTGATGTTAGAGCTAACAAAACTCAAGTTAAAGATGCTGTTCAAGAAATTTTCGGCGTTAAAGTTGAGAAAGTTAACATCATGAACTACAAAGGTAAATTTAAACGTATGGGCAAACACGCAGGCTATACTAACAAGCGCCGTAAAGCTATTGTTAAATTAACTGCTGACAGCAAAGAAATCGAGCTATTTGAGGCTTAATTCATTAGAGAAGGAGGGAAATACAAATGGCGATTAAGAAGTATAAACCTACCTCTAACGGTCGACGTAATATGACAACTTCCGATTTTGCTGAGATCACTACAGACAAACCGGAAAAATCATTACTTGCTCCTTTACACAGCAAAGGCGGCCGTAATAACCAAGGTAAGTTAACAGTTCGTCATCAAGGTGGCGGCCACAAGCGTCAATACCGTATCATCGATTTCAAACGGAATAAAGATGGTATACCAGGACGCGTTGCTACTATTGAGTACGATCCAAATCGTTCTGCAAACATTGCATTAATTAATTACGTTGATGGAGAAAAACGTTATATCCTAGCTCCGAAGAACCTAGAAGTAGGTCTGGAGATCATGTCAGGTCCAGAAGCTGACATTAAAGTGGGTAACGCACTTCCTCTTATGAACATCCCAGTTGGTACAGTAATCCATAACATCGAACTTAAACCAGGTAAAGGTGGACAATTAGTCCGTTCAGCAGGTACATCTGCTCAAGTTCTTGGTAAAGAAGGCCGTTATGTTCTTGTACGTTTAAACTCAGGTGAGGTTCGTATGATTCTTGCTACTTGCCGTGCTTCTATCGGTCAAGTCGGTAACGAACAACATGAACTTATCAACATTGGTAAAGCTGGCCGTAACCGTTGGTTAGGTAAACGCCCAACAGTTCGTGGATCTGTAATGAACCCGAATGATCACCCGCACGGTGGTGGTGAAGGTAAAGCACCAATCGGACGTAAATCACCAATGTCTCCTTGGGGCAAACCGACTCTTGGATTCAAAACACGTAAAAAGAAAAATAAATCCGATAAATTTATCGTACGTCGTCGTAAAAAATAACGGGATTGCACTACGGTTCACACATCGAACCGTAGAACAGTCACGAAGGGAGGTACTCGCATGGGTCGTAGCTTAAAAAAAGGGCCTTTTGTTGATGATCATTTATTGGTAAAAGTTGAAAAGTTAAATGAAGCTGACAAGAAACAGGTAGTTAAAACTTGGTCTCGTCGCTCAACAATCTTCCCGCAATTCATCGGACATACAATCGCTGTTTATGACGGTCGTAAGCATGTGCCGGTTTATGTAACAGAAGATATGGTAGGACACAAACTAGGCGAATTCGCGCCTACACGCACTTATAAAGGTCACGCAAGTGATGACAAGAAAACAAGACGTTAATGAGAGGAGGGCATCTCATGCAAGCAAAAGCTGTTGCTAGAACAGTTCGTATTGCTCCTCGTAAAGTGCGTTTAGTCGCAGACTTAATTCGAGGAAAACAAGTAGGTGAAGCAGTGGCGATTCTTCGCTTAACACCAAAATCTGCTTCTCCAGTCGTAGAAAAAGTTTTGAATTCCGCTATTGCAAATGCAGAACATAACTACGAAATGGATATCAATAACCTAGTCGTTTCAGAGGCATACGTTAACGAAGGACCAACATTAAAACGTTTCCGTCCTCGCGCTCAAGGTCGTGCGAGTGCAATAAACAAACGTACTAGTCATATTACAATCGTTGTATCAGAAAAGAAGGAGGGGTAATCTGTGGGTCAAAAGGTAAATCCAATCGGTATGCGTATCGGGATCATCCGTGACTGGGAATCCAAATGGTACGCTGATAAAGACTACGCAGTTCTTTTGCACGAAGACATCAAAGTTCGTGAATATATCGCGAAACGTTTGAACGATGCTTCAGTGTCTAAAGTTGAAATCGAGCGTGCAGCTAACCGTATCAATGTATCTGTCCACACTGCTAAACCAGGAATGGTTATCGGTAAAGGCGGTACTGAGGTAGAAGCACTTCGTAAAGCTTTGAACCAGTTGACTGGCAAAAGAGTTCATATCAATATCATCGAAATCAAAAGAGCAGATCTTGACGCAAAATTGGTTGCTGAAAACATCGCTCGTCAATTAGAAAACCGTGTTTCATTCCGTCGTGCTCAGAAGCAAGCTATCCAGCGCACTATGCGTTCTGGCGCAAAAGGAATCAAAACTCAAGTTTCTGGTCGTCTTGGCGGTGCTGATATCGCTCGTGCTGAACACTACAGCGAAGGAACAGTTCCACTTCACACACTTCGTGCTGACATAGACTATGCTCATGCTGAAGCAGACACTACTTACGGTAAGCTAGGCGTGAAAGTTTGGATCTACCGTGGAGAAGTTCTTCCTACTAAGAAGAAATCTGAGGAAGGAGGAAAATAATATGTTATTGCCAAAACGCGTAAAATACCGTCGTGAACACCGCGGTAAGATGAGAGGGATGGCTAAGGGCGGCACTGAAGTTCACTTCGGAGAATTCGGACTTCAAGCTCAAGAGGCTTCCTGGATCACTAACCGCCAAATCGAAGCAGCTCGTATTGCGATGACTCGTTATATGAAACGTGGAGGAAAAGTTTGGATCAAGATCTTCCCAAGCAAACCTTACACAGCTAAGCCGCTTGAAGTACGGATGGGTTCCGGTAAAGGTGCTCCTGAAGGTTGGGTAGCAGTTGTTAAACCGGGCAAAGTATTGTTTGAAATCTCTGGTGTATCTGAAGAGGTGGCAAGAGAAGCATTGCGCCTTGCAGCACACAAACTTCCAATCAAATGTAAGTTTGTAAAAAGAGAGGAAATTGGTGGTGAAACAAATGAAAGCTAATGAAATCAAAGACCTAACCACTGCTGAAATTGAACAAAAACTAAAATCTCTTAAAGAAGAACTATTTAATCTTCGTTTCCAGTTAGCTACTGGGCAACTTGAAAATACAGCTCGCATCCGTGAAGTTCGCAAATCGATTGCTCGTATGAAAACAGTTGTTCGTCAAAGAGAGATCGGTGTCACTAATCGATAATGAATGGAGGTTTGCAGAATGAGCGAACGCAACCAACGCAAAGTCTACACTGGCCGCGTAGTATCCGACAAAATGGATAAAACGGTAACAGTTGTTGTAGAAACCTATAAAAAGCATTCTTTATACGGTAAACGCGTGAAATACTCTAAAAAGTTTAAAGCTCATGACGAGCTAAACGAAGCTAAAGCAGGCGACGTAGTGCGTATCATGGAAACTCGTCCACTTTCAGCTACAAAACGCTTCCGTCTTGTAGAAGTAGTAGAAAAAGCAGTAATCATTTAATATAGTTCGGATTAAGCTAATTCCGAAGGGAGGTACCGTACATGATTCAACAAGAATCTCGTTTAAAAGTCGCTGACAATTCAGGTGCTCGTGAAGTGCTAACAATTAAAGTCCTAGGTGGTTCAGGCCGTAAAACTGCAAACATCGGTGATATCATCGTTTGTACAGTCAAACAGGCAACACCAGGAGGCGTTGTTAAAAAAGGTGAAGTCGTTAAGGCTGTTGTTGTCCGTACAAAACGTGGTATGCGTCGTCCTGACGGTTCTTACATTCGTTTTGATGAAAACGCATGTGTAATTATCCGTGACGATAAGAGCCCACGTGGAACTCGTATTTTTGGACCAGTTGCCCGTGAATTACGTGACAACAGCTTCATGAAAATCGTTTCTCTAGCTCCAGAAGTTCTATAATATGTAAAATTTGTATAAAGCCTTTCAAGGAGGTGCCAAGCTAATGCATGTTAAAAAAGGTGACAAAGTCGTAGTCATCTCTGGTAAGGACAAAGGCAAACAAGGAACAATTCTTGCAGCATATCCGAAACAAAATCGTGTGCTTGTAGAAGGAATTAACATCGTGAAAAAGCATTCCAAGCCTTCTCAGATCAATCCACAAGGTGGAATCATCAGCAAGGAAGCTGCTATTCACGTTTCCAATGTAATGCCTCTTGATCCTAAATCAGGTAAACCGACTCGTGTTGGATACAAGATCGAAAATGGTAAAAAAGTACGCGTAGCTAAAATATCAGGTGAATCTTTAGATAAATAAGCCATAAATGAAGGGAGGTACACTAAGCAATGAGCCGCCTTAAAGAAAAATTCAAAAGTGAAATTACACCATCATTGATGGGTAAATTCAACTATAATTCAGTAATGCAAGTACCGAGCATTGAAAAAATCGTTATTAACATGGGTGTGGGTGACGCAGTAGCTAACTCTAAAGCTTTAGATACAGCTGTTGAAGAACTTACATTGATCACTGGTCAAAAACCTGTTGTAACAAAAGCAAAAAAATCAATCGCAGGCTTCCGTTTGCGTGAAGGTATGCCTATCGGAGCGAAAGTTACACTACGTGGAGAGCGTATGTATCAGTTCCTTGATAAGCTAGTATCTGTATCTTTACCACGTGTACGTGATTTCCGCGGCGTTTCAAAGAAATCCTTTGACGGACGTGGGAACTATACATTAGGTGTTAAAGAGCAACTTATCTTCCCTGAGATTGATTACGATAAAGTGAGCAAGGTTCGTGGTATGGACATCGTTATCGTAACGACTGCCAACACTGACGAAGAAGCTCGTGAACTACTTACTCAAGTTGGAATGCCGTTCCAAAAGTAAAGTAATCTCTAAATAAAGGGAGGCGAAATCGTGGCTAAAAAGTCTATGATCGTAAAGCAAAAACGCGAACAGAAGTTTAAAGTACAAGAATATACACGTTGCGAACGTTGCGGACGTCCACATTCTGTATTACGTAAATTTAAGCTTTGTCGTATTTGTTTCCGCGAACTTGCATATAAAGGACAAATTCCTGGCGTTAAAAAAGCTAGCTGGTAAAACCCGAGTTTGGGAAGGAGGTAAAATAAAATGGTCATGACAGATCCTATTGCAGATATGCTTACTCGCATCCGTAATGCGAATATGGTTCGTCACGAAAAACTAGAAGTTCCTGCTTCAAAGATCAAAAAGGAAATCGCTGAGATCTTAAAGCGTGAAGGCTTCGTACGTGACTTTGAATTAATCGAAGACAACAAACAAGGTATCATCCGTATCTTCTTAAAATACGGTGCAAACAACGAACGTGTTATCACTGGTCTGAAACGTATCAGCAAACCTGGTTTGCGTGTATATGCAAAAACAGGAGAGGTACCACGCGTTCTAAACGGTTTAGGTATCGCAATTGTTTCTACTTCTCACGGAGTTTTAACAGACAAGGAAGCTCGCTCTAAACAAGTTGGCGGAGAAGTTTTAGCATACGTTTGGTAATACATTTTCACAAGAATGGAGGTGCACATTATGTCTCGTATAGGTAAAAAGCCTATTGAAATCCCTGCAGGCGTAACGGTTACTATTAACGGAAGTGAAGTGACTGTTAAAGGTCCTAAAGGTGAATTAACTAGATCATTCAGTCCTGACCTATCAATCGCTGTTGAAGAGAACGTGTTAACTGTTACACGTCCGTCCGATGAGAAGACACACCGTTCTTTACACGGTACTACTCGCGCACTTCTCTTTAACATGGTTGAAGGTGTATCTAAAGGATTTGAGAAATCACTTGAACTTATTGGGGTCGGTTACCGTGCACAAAAGCAAGGTACTAAGCTTATCCTTAACGTAGGATACTCACACCCTGTAGAAATAGAGCCAGAAGCTGGCGTTGAAGTCGAAGTTCCTTCTAATACAAAAGTAATCGTAAGAGGCGCTAACAAAGAACGTGTAGGAGCTCTTGCAGCTAATATCCGTGATGTACGCCCACCTGAGCCGTATAAAGGCAAAGGGATTCGTTACCAAGGTGAATTCGTTCGCCGTAAAGAAGGTAAAACTGGTAAGTAATGCCGCATAAGTAAACGAAAGGAGTGACGTAAATGATTACGAAGCTTGATAAAAATGCTACTCGTCAGAAAAGACATGCGCGTGTACGTGCTAAGCTTTCTGGAACAGAAGCTCGTCCTCGTTTAAATGTGTTTCGTTCAAACAAACACATTTACGCACAATTAATTGACGATGCAAAAGGCGTAACATTGGCAAGTGCTTCAACTCTTGATAAAGAGATCGGTATCGAAGCTAGTAGCAATGCTGAAGCAGCTCAAAAAGTTGGCGAACTTATTGCGAAACGTGCTGTTGAAAAAGGTTACAAAGCTGTGGTATTTGACCGCGGCGGTTACCTCTTCCATGGTCGTGTTAAAGCATTGGCTGACGCTGCTCGTGAAAACGGCTTAGAATTTTAATGGATAAGGAGGGACATAACAGATGCGTAGCATTGATCCTAATAAATTAGAACTTGAAGAACGCGTAGTTACAGTAAATCGTGTAGCTAAAGTTGTTAAAGGCGGGCGTCGTTTCCGTTTCACTGCACTAGTTGTTGTTGGTGATAAAAATGGTCATGTTGGATTTGGTACTGGTAAAGCTCAAGAAGTTCCGGATGCAATCCGTAAAGCTATTGAGGATGCTAAGAAAAATCTAATTACTGTACCAATGGTTGGAACTACAATTCCTCACCTTGTGAACGGTCGCTATGGCGCAGGTCACATTCTTTTGAAACCAGCTTCTGAAGGTACAGGAGTAATTGCTGGTGGTCCTGTTCGTGCGGTACTTGAATTAGGCGGAGTTAGCGATATCTTGTCTAAATCATTGGGTACTAATACACCTATCAATATGGTTCGCGCAACAATCGAAGGATTGAAGCAATTGAAACGTGCTGAAGACGTAGCTAAGTTACGTGGAAAATCAGTACAAGAACTGTTAGGATAAGGAGGGAAATCGAATTATGGCTAATAAATTAGAAATTACCCTCACTCGCAGCTTGATTGGTCGTCCTGAAGATCAACGTGTTACAGTCAACACTTTGGGTTTACGCAAAATGCATCAAACGGTTATTCAAGAAGATAACCCTGCGATCCGCGGTATGATTACCAAAGTTGCTCATCTTGTTACTGTAAAAGAACAATAAAATAATTTTTATCTTAACAAGGAGGTGCCAACATGAAACTTCATGAGTTAAAAGCTGCAGAAGGTTCTCGTAAAGAACGTAAACGTAAAGGTCGCGGTATTGGATCTGGTAACGGTAAAACAGCAGGTAAAGGACACAAAGGTCAAAACGCTCGCTCCGGCGGCGGTGTACGCCTTGGATTTGAAGGGGGTCAAACTCCTCTATTCAGACGTTTGCCTAAACGTGGATTTACTAACGTTAACCGTAAAGACTACGCTATCGTGAATCTTGATACGTTAAATCTTTTCGAAGACGGTACTGAAGTAACACCAGCTCTTTTACTTGAGTCTGGAGTTGTAAGTAAAGAAAAAGCAGGAATCAAAATTCTTGCCAAAGGAAGCATTGAGAAAAAGCTTACTGTTAAAGCTCACAAATTCTCTTCTACTGCAAAAGAAGCTATCGAAGCTGCTGGCGGTAAAACAGAGGTGATCTAATGTTTCGCACGATCTCCAATTTTATGCGCGTGGGTGAAATAAGGAACAAGATTATTTTTACCCTTCTCATGTTAATCGTCTATCGCATCGGTACATTTATACCTGTACCGCATGTGAATGCCGATTTTCTTGCTCAACAGGACCAGCTAAGCGTCATCGGTCTTTTAAATACCTTTGGCGGCGGTGCACTGCAAAACTTTTCAATCCTAGCGATGGGGATCATGCCATACATCACGGCATCCATCATCGTTCAGCTGTTACAAATGGACGTTGTTCCTAAGTTCGCTGAATGGTCTAAGCAAGGTGAAGCAGGGCGTCGTAAATTAGCTCAATTCACTCGTTACTTCACTATTATCCTAGGGTTCATCCAAGCTTTGGGTATGTCTTACGGGTTCAATAATATGTCAAGTGGCCAGTTGATTGAAAACCCTGGAATTGCAACATACTTGCTCATTGCAACTGTCTTGACGGCAGGAACAGCTTTTCTTTTGTGGTTAGGGGAGCTGATCACTGCTAAGGGCGTGGGTAATGGGATCTCCATCATCATCTTTGCTGGTATCGTGGCTAGTCTGCCGAACACGGCAAACCAGATCTACGCACAGCAATTTGAAAATGCGGGAGACCAATTATTCTTACGAATCATTTCGATTGTCCTTATTGTTTTAGCAGTATTAGCAATCGTGGTCGCTGTCATCTTCATCCAGCAGGCCTTACGTAAAATCCCTATACAGTATGCAAAACGTGCTGCGGCAGGTCGTACTCAAATGGGTGGCCAGTCTACTCATTTACCATTGAAAGTCAATGCTGCGGGGGTTATTCCGGTAATCTTTGCGATGGCATTTCTGATCACTCCAACTACAATCGCCTCTTTCTTTGGAAAGAACAGCGTGACTAGCTGGATTACAGAAAATTTAACATATACCCATCCTATCGGAATGGTCATATATGTTGCTCTTATCATTGCTTTTGCGTATTTTTATGCATTCATTCAGGTCAATCCTGAACAAATGGCTGAGAATTTGAAAAAGCAAGGTGGCTATGTGCCTGGGATTCGTCCTGGTAAGAGTACACAGGAATATTTAACACGTGTTTTATACCGCTTAACGTTTGTTGGCTCTATCTTTTTAGCCGCCATTGCCGTTTTGCCGGTAGTTTTCATTAAGATTGCTGATTTGCCTCAATCTGCACAGATTGGCGGCACAAGCTTGCTGATCGTTGTCGGGGTTGCCCTTGATACGATGAAGCAGCTGGAATCACAGCTTGTGAAGAGACACTACAAAGGCTTTATAAAGTAATGAGTTTTGGGAACACCTTGTTCCCTTTACCCATTATAGAGTTTGAGGGGGAAGAAAATTTTGAATCTAGTTTTAATGGGTCTGCCGGGTGCTGGTAAGGGCACTCAAGCTGAACAAATCGTAGAAAAATATAATATCCCTCATATCTCTACTGGAGATATGTTCCGAACAGCTATAAAAGATGGAACAGAACTTGGTCTGAAGGCGAAAGCATTCATGGACAAAGGCGAATTGGTACCTGATGAAGTTACCATTGGCATCGTACGTGAGCGTTTAAGCAAGGAGGACTGCCTAAAGGGATTTTTGCTTGATGGCTTCCCACGTACCGTGGCACAAGCAGAGGCGCTTGAAGGCATCCTTACTGATTTGGATCGCAAAATGAATTTTGTCATTAATATCGATGTGGATAAAAGCATCTTGATGGAAAGATTGACAGGACGTCGTATTTGCAAGTCTTGTGGTGCGACATACCACCTGGTTTTCAATCCACCAGCCAAAGATGACGTATGCGACCGCTGCGGCGGAGAATTATATCAACGTGCCGACGATAATGAAGCAACGGTTCAAAATCGCTTGGATGTGAATTTGAAGCAAACTAAGCCACTTCTTGACTTCTATGGAGAAAAAGGGTACTTAGTCAACATTAACGGACAGCAAGATATTAATAAGGTATTTGAAAACATTGATGTGTTACTTGGTGCTTTGCAAAATTAATCGTCTGGATTAATTTATGAATTTCATACCATTTTTACAACTTACTATTTAAACTTGGTGCAATCCTTTATTACAAAGGGTATAATGGATTTCGCGAGCATTCGCACATTTATTAATCAGGTTCTTGTACTTGGTATTCCCTGAATTGGGCGATTACTTTCTAAGTGATCTTCACGGACATATCCGGTCGGCAAAATTGATGAAGAAATGCAGTGACTCTATTGGGATTCCAAAAGAGTCGTGATATAGAGAGTTGAAAGAAGCTATGTCAGGCGTGCGCCTTTCAAACATCTCCCATGCTATTCAAACCTATGTCGAGACCAATTGCTTCTCATTTCGAGAGTATGTCGGTCACGGAATCGGTCAAGACTTACATGAGGACCTTAAACCCCTCATTTCGGTCCAACTGATAAAGGTCCTCAGTTAAAGCCTGGTTCTACAAAATGGTGAATACTTGATGCAGAATTGTATGACTTATGAGGATGATTGGACTGTAGTAATGTTGACGGAAAGATGTGTACCTTTTATAGGTCCACGCATAGAGAAGGGAGAATCACTTTAATGGCGAAAGATGATGTAATTGAAGTAGAAGGCACAGTACAAGAGACTTTGCCAAATGCAATGTTTAAGGTAGAATTAGAAAATGGTCATACTGTTTTAGCTCATGTATCCGGTAAAATTCGTATGCACTTTATTCGCATTTTGCCTGGAGATAAAGTTACGGTTGAGCTTTCCCCGTATGATCTAACTCGCGGCAGAATCACATACCGGTTCAAATAATTCCGGTTACGCTCCGATCTGTATAAGGAGGTTAGATAGCAATGAAAGTCAGACCATCAGTCAAACCAATCTGCGAAAAGTGTAAAGTTATCCGCAGAAAAGGTAAAGTTATGGTTATTTGCGAAAACCCTAAACATAAACAAAAACAAGGCTAAATAGAAGGAGGTGCACTCAAGCATGGCACGTATTGCTGGAGTAGATATTCCCCGTGACAAACGTATTGTTATCTCATTAACATATATATATGGTATTGGAAAACAAACAGCGATGAAAGTTCTTGCAGAAGCAGGCGTTTCTGAAGAAACTCGCGTTCGTGACTTAACGGAAGACGAATTGAATAAAATTCGTGATATCATTGACAAGCTTAAAGTAGAAGGCGACCTTCGTCGTGAAATTTCCCTAAACATCAAACGTTTAATGGAAATCGGTTCATACCGTGGTTTACGTCACCGTCGTGGTCTTCCTGTTCGCGGTCAAAACACAAAAAACAATGCTCGTACGCGTAAAGGACCTCGTCGTACAGTAGCTAACAAGAAAAAATAATTAGTAAAGGAGGTTACTTTTCATGGCACGTAAAACTAATACACGTAAACGTCGTGTGAAAAAGAATATAGAAACTGGTATTGCACATATTCGTTCAACTTTCAATAACACTATCGTTACGATCACTGACTCTCATGGTAATGCTATTTCATGGTCAAGTGCTGGGGCTCTTGGATTCCGCGGATCTCGTAAATCCACTCCTTTCGCTGCACAAATGGCTGCTGAAACAGCTGCTAAAACATCGATTGAACATGGTATGAAAACTCTTGAAGTTACAGTTAAAGGACCTGGTGCTGGACGTGAGGCTGCCATTCGTGCACTTCAAGCTGCTGGCCTAGAAGTAACTGCAATTAAAGATGTAACTCCAGTTCCACATAACGGATGCCGTCCACCAAAACGTCGCCGTGTTTAATTTTTCTGTATAGATTTTGTATTCCTGTCAATAATGGGATATAATACTGAGTTTGCGTTCTTACAGAAGATTAATTTTCAGTTGTTGCGCACAGCGGGAACGTATACATGGGGAATTTCGGCTTAAGTGACATAGTTTGCTTGCCGGGGTTTTGACGTTTTGAAGGAGGGTTTATTGATGATCGAAATAGAAAAACCAAAAATCGAAACGGTTGAAATCAACGACGATACCAAATTCGGTAAATTCGTCGTAGAGCCACTAGAGCGTGGGTATGGTACTACATTGGGTAACTCCTTACGTCGTATCCTTTTATCCTCACTCCCAGGTGCTGCTGTCACAGCTATACAAATTGATGGAGTGCTACATGAGTTCTCAACAATTGAAGGCGTCGTGGAAGATGTAACATCTATCATTCTTAATGTGAAGAAACTGGCTCTTAAGATTTACTCTGATGAAGAGAAGACGCTGGAAATTGACGTTCAAGGTGACGGAGTCATCACGGCTGCTGATATCACTCATGATAGTGATGTAGAAATTCTTAATCCGGATTTATATATTGCTACAATTGGTAAAAACGGTCATATGCGTATGCGTTTATCTGCACGTCGCGGCCGCGGCTACACTCCTGCTGTTCAAAACAAGAGAGAAGATCAGCCAATTGGTGTCATTCCAATCGATGCTCTTTACACTCCGGTTTCACGAGTATCTTTCCAAGTTGAAAATACACGTGTAGGACAGTTGTCTAACTTTGACAAGTTAACGTTCGATGTCTGGACTGATGGCAGTACTGGTCCGCAAGAAGCGGTAGCACTTGGAGCTAAGATTTTAACAGAGCATCTGAACATTTTTGTCGGTTTAACCGATGAAGCTCAAAATGCTGAAATTATGGTTGAAAAAGAAGAAGATCAAAAAGAAAAAGTTCTTGAGATGACCATCGAAGAATTAGACCTTTCTGTTCGTTCTTACAACTGCTTGAAGCGTGCTGGAATCAATACCGTTCAAGAGCTTGCTCATAAGACGGAAGAAGATATGATGAAAGTACGTAATCTAGGCCGCAAATCACTTGAAGAAGTGAAAGCGAAGCTAGAGGAATTAGGCTTAGGTCTTCGTAAAGACGACTGATAACATGGCGGAATCATCCATTATGTTGTGAGCCTTGTTTTAGACACACAATATAGAACTTCAACAAAGGAGGGAATCTCTAATGGGTTACAGAAAGTTAGGACGCACTAGCGCACAACGTAAAGCATTACTTCGTGATTTAGCTACGGATCTTATTATCCATGAGCGCATTGAAACTACTGAAGCACGTGCAAAGGAATTACGTTCTGTAGTAGATAAAATGATCACTCTTGGTAAACGTGGTGACTTGCATGCACGCCGTCAAGCTGCAGCATTCATCCGTAACGAAATCGCTGACGCTGAGAAAGGCACGGATGCCCTTCAAAAACTATTCAGTGACGTTGCTCCACGTTATGAAGAACGTCAAGGTGGATACACTCGTATCATGAAAGTTGGTCCACGCCGCGGTGACGGTGCACCAGTCGTGGTTATTGAATTAGTTTAATAACAACGATGAAAAAGGGCGGGACAAATGAATATACTCACTTGTTCTATGCCCTTTTTCTTTATTTATAATAGAAATTCTGTTTTTTAGAAATTCGCATTGAGTGTTACGATGGCTGGCGGAACCTTTGATGAAGGGAGCCTTCACGTCTAGCTCAAGCATCCCTTCCCGCTTTTGAAAAGCGATTATAAGAAAACCTGTTTTCGTAACAGGCCCGCAATAAGCTGCTCTTAATTTACCGAAAATTCTTTCGGTGGAAGGGGTGCAGCGTTTTTTTATATTTTCAGAAGAAATGACTGCTTTTGTCAACGCCTGTTACTGTTGAAATTGCAGAGTTTAGTTTAGATGAGTGCAGTCGAGTATGAGGAGGGCCACATGAGGAAGAAGCTGGTTTCTTTACGTAATATCATTTTTAAATATGACGGTCATTCTCGAAATGCCTTGGATGATGTTTCATTTGATATTCATCATGGGGAGTGGCTTGCGATTGTCGGACACAACGGTTCCGGCAAGTCAACATTAGCGAAATTACTGAATGGCCTTCAGTTTGCTAACTCTGGTACGATAACAATCAATGATCAGCTTTTGACGGATGAGTCCGTCTGGGATGTACGCCGGAAAATCGGCATGGTTTTTCAAAATCCAGATAATCAATTTGTAGGCACGACAGTTCAGGATGATGTGGCTTTTGGTTTAGAAAACGCCGGTGTTTCTCAGCAGGTTATGGTGGAGCGTGTTCATGGTGCGTTAACTAAGGTTAAAATGAATGCCTTTCTTAATCAAGAGCCGCACCATCTATCCGGCGGTCAGAAGCAAAGAGTGGCCATAGCAGGTGTTATAGCCCTGCAGCCAGATATCATCATCTTAGATGAAGCAACCTCCATGCTTGACCCAAGAGGCCGTGAAGAAGTGCTTGAAACCGTTAGGGAATTAAAGCAGGAAAATGAAATTACCGTCATATCAATCACCCATGATCTTGAAGAAGCTGCCAAAGCTGATCGAATGATAGTCATGAACCAAGGCCGCTTATATCGTGAAGGAACACCTCAGGATATATTTGAATTAGAAGAAGAACTGATTGCCCTTGGTCTGGATATCCCTTTTTCAGTGAAGCTGACGAAAGAGTTGCAAAAGAATGGTGTTCGTGTGGTTGATGGGCATTTGACAGAGGAAGAGTTGGTGAAGGATTTATGCGAATTACACTCGATGATGTAGAATACCGCTATCAGGTGAATACTCCTTTTGAACATCTGGCCCTTCATGATGTCAATATTTCCATGGAGCAGGGTACCTATACCGCAATCATCGGGCATACAGGGTCCGGTAAATCGACCCTTCTTCAGCACTTGAATGCCCTCTTGAAACCGACGAAGGGGCGGGTGCTGATCGGGGACCGCACGATTGAGGCCGGAAGGAAAGAAAAGGCATTGCGGCCGATCAGACAAAAGGTTGGAATCGTTTTTCAGTTTCCGGAACATCAGCTATTCGATGAAACGGTGGAAAAAGATATATGCTTCGGGCCGATGAATTTTGGCGTATCCGAAAACGATGCGAAAAAACTGGCAAGGAAGGCCATTGCCCAGGTGGGCTTGAGTGAGGAAATCCTTGATAAATCACCCTTTGACTTATCCGGGGGGCAAATGCGCCGGGTGGCCATAGCAGGTGTACTTGCGATGGAGCCGGAGGTATTGGTGCTTGATGAGCCTACTGCCGGATTAGATCCGCGAGGACGCAAAGAAATTATGGACATGTTTTATGATCTTCATAAATTGAGGGGCATCTCGACCATTCTCGTCACACATAGCATGGAGGATGCCGCCAAGTATGCAGATGACATCATCATCATGCACCAGGGCACAGTTTTCAAAAAAGGAACTCCGCAGGAAATCTTCTCGGACCCGGAGCAATTACTTGAGCTTGGCCTGGATGTTCCGGATACCGTCCGTTTTCAGCTTAAGCTTCAGAAGGAACTCGGGGTCCGCTTCGATCATCCTTGCCTTAATATTGGCGATCTCGCGATTGAGATAGATAAAGCCATGAAACGGGGGAATCGCTGATGCTTGATAAAATGATCATCGGGCGTTATGTCCCTGCCAATTCCCTGATGCACAGGATGGATCCCCGGGCTAAATTGCTCCTCGTCTTCTTATTTGTTTGTGTCGTGTTTTTGGCGAATAATTTCTTTTCTTATGGCTTGCTTGCGATATTCACCATCCTAATGATCAGCATTTCGAAAATTCCGCTCCGTTATCTGTACAATGGACTGAAGCCGATCTTTTTCTTGATCGTATTCACCTTTCTGCTCCATATCCTGTTTACGAAAGAAGGAGAATTGCTATTTGGATACGGGTGGTTTGAAATCTATGAAGGCGGTTTGATTCAAGGTTTGTTCATCTCGATTAGATTTACTTTACTGATCCTTGTTACGTCATTATTAACGTTGACGACTACCCCGATATCGATCACTGATGGGATGGAGGAGCTGTTGGGGCCACTGAAAAAATGGAAAATGCCGGTTCATGAGCTGGCATTGATGATGTCCATTGCCCTTCGCTTCATCCCGACGCTGATGGAGGAGACGGAAAAAATCATGAAGGCCCAAACGGCAAGGGGGGTCGATTTTTCTTCAGGTCCAATTAAGGAGAGGGTTAAATCGATTGTACCGCTGCTTGTTCCTTTATTCGTCAGTTCGTTCAAACGCGCTGAGGAATTGGCAACCGCCATGGAGTCCAGAGGATACCGCGGCGGGGAAGGACGCACGAAATACCGCCAATTGAATTGGAAGACAAGTGACAGCCTATTGATGGTCTCACTAGGACTTCTTACGGTTATGTTGGTTTTATTACGTTCATAATAAGGAAGAGTGCAATGCCAAAATATAAATGCGTGCTAGCGTATGACGGGACGGAGTTCGCCGGCTATCAGGTACAGCCTGAGAAGCGCACGATTCAAAGCGAATTCGAGGCCGTCCTATCGCAAATGCACAAAGGCGCAATGATAAAAGTGATTGCTTCAGGCAGGACAGATTCAGGGGTCCATGCTAAGGGGCAGGTCATTCATTTTGATTCACCCCTTACGTTCCCTACTGAAAATTGGGTAAAGGCGTTCAGCGCCCTGCTCCCGAACGATATCGTCGTTCTTGAAGTCGATATCGTTCCTGACGAATTTCATGCGAGGTTCCATACGACGGGTAAAGAATACCGATACATCATAGACCGCTCCAAACTGCGGGATCCGTTTAAGCGGAACTATGCCTACCATTTTCCCTTTCCTTTGGATGAGCTGAAAATGAGGGAAGCGATGTCCCATTTAGTCGGGACACATGACTTCACGAGCTTTTGTTCGGCAAAGACGGAAGTGGTCGATAAAGTCCGGACCATAGAGGAAATCGATTTTGAAGAGCGCGAGGGCCATTTGATTTTCCGCTTCATTGGGGAAGGCTTCCTGTACAATATGGTCCGTATCTTGGTTGGGACACTCCTGGATGTAGGCAGCGGTAAGATTGCCCCCCAGGATATTATCGGGATATTGGACAAAAAAGATCGCAGCTTTGCAGGGAAAACGGCACCAGCCCAAGGTCTGTATTTATGGAAAGTTTTTTACAAATAAAATATTTCTGCTGTAATTCCAGTTCGGTTACAACTGGAAACTGTGAGAAACCTGCATTGGCAGCGGCTTCGTCCTTTTCATGGAGTCAAAGAGGATGTTTTATAGACAACTTATCCTAGTGTAACATTCCCTTGACAATGAATCTGGGAGAAGTTAATATAATATGGTATGTATTTTAATCCCACGATAAGCCCCGGAAGTTTATTGTGATTGAAAATAAATATAAAAAATTAAAAAGTTTTTTAGGAGGTTAACCATGCGTACGACATTTATGGCGAAAGCTAATGAAGTAGAACGTAAATGGTATGTGATTGACGCTGAAGGCAAAACTTTGGGTCGCCTTTCTACTGAAGTAGCATCCATTTTACGTGGTAAACATAAACCAACTTTTACACCGAACATTGACACTGGTGATCATGTAATTTTATTCAATGTTGATAAAATCCACTTGACTGGTAAAAAATTGACTGACAAAATTTATTACCGTCACACTATGCATCCAGGCGGTCTTAAAACTAGAACGGCTCTTGAAATGCGTACAAACTACCCTGAGAGAATGCTTGAACTTGCTATCAAAGGTATGCTTCCAAAGAATTCTCTTGGACGTCAAATCTACAAAAAATTACACGTATACGCTGGAGCTGAGCACCCACACGCTGCTCAACAACCGGAAGTATACGAATTACGCGGATAATTACTAAGGAGGTTACTATCTTGGCACAAGTTCAATATTATGGTACTGGTCGCCGTAAGAGCTCAGTAGCTCGTGTACGTTTAGTACCAGGCGAAGGTCGCATCGTTATTAACGGTCGTGACATTAATGAATATATTCCTTTCGCAGCATTACGTGAAGTTGTTAACCAACCACTAGTTGCAACTGAAACTACTGGAAATTACGACATTCTAGTAAACGTAAATGGTGGTGGATACACTGGTCAAGCTGGAGCAATCCGTCACGGTATCGCACGTGCATTGCTTCAAGTTGATCCGGAATACCGTCCGTCTCTTAAAACTGCTGGTTTACTAACTCGTGACCCACGTATGAAAGAGCGTAAAAAATACGGTCTTAAAGGCGCACGTCGTGCACCTCAGTTCTCAAAACGTTAATTCGTTTCTGCCCTTTCCCGATTACCGGGAGAGGGTTTTTTCTTTGTGTGGTTATACAGACTGAAGCCCTCTTTGATTTAGACTGTTAAAATTCATTGCAAATATATCGGATTTGATATTTATTAAATTTCCATTTAGGAGTATGATAATACTTAAAAACAGAAAGAGGACTTCATATGAATTCAACATACTCATCGGTAGAAACGACCAAAACAAGGACTCTGGTCATCAATGCACTTTTCATCGCACTGACCCTTGTAGCTACTATGTTCATCAATATAAAGCTTCCGATAATGGGCAACGGCGGACTCATCCACCTCGGTAACGTTCCGCTGTTTATAGCGGCACTCGTTTACGGCAAAAGGACCGGAGCAATAGCAGGAGCATTCGGAATGGCCCTCTTTGACCTCTTCTCCGGATGGGCAGCATGGGCGCCATTCACTTTTGTCATTGTCGGTACAATGGGCTTTTTAGCTGGCTTCATAGCGGAAAAAGTGCCCGGCAAAAAAGTCGTTGTTTACACACTGGCTGTGGCCGTTGCACTCATCATTAAAATCGTCGGCTACTACTTCGTCGAAGTCATTCTTTACGGTAACTGGATTCAGCCTTTCGGCTCCATCCCCGGCAACGTTATGCAGGTCGTCCTGGCCGGTATCATCGTCGTGCCGCTTGCAGGGCGGTTAAAGCAACGAGCAGGACAGCTATAAAGGGTACAAGCTCTGGAAGCTACCTGAGCTGTCGTTGATATAATGGATTTTGATAAGAGGTGCAGTCATCGGGACTGCGCTTTTTTCGTGCCTTAGGCATGAGTGCAATCTATTATGGTTTTCTTAATGCAAGAGTGTCCCCGGTGATGTGGAATCTGTAGGGAGGACGCGGTAAACTTCAGGTCAGGAAAATTACATCTTTAAGAAAGTCCTTGCTGTCGAAAGTGTACAGAGTAAAAGGAGCAAATAGATAAAGGGAAAGATTGCAGCCTTTTCCGGGGAGTCTGGTGACAGCCAAGTACACTTGGTAGCCTGTCAAGATATGGGAAGTGAATCATGACCAGCTTATGGGGGGAGGTTAGAGAGGAAATGGAAGATAAACGATCCCGTAAATTCCTTTAAGTAAGGATGATAATAGGTGGTTTATTTCATAAAATCGAGGATTGAATTCCACAAGGAGGTCGGTTAAGACCTTAAATTTATGGTTACATCAACGATTTGTAAATTAATATAAATGATTTACAAAACTGCGTCGGACTTAAACTGAACCGCCTGTATACCAATAATTTAAAAGTTACGTACGGCGGGGTTCGGAGTCTGGTCGCCACCTACTCCTAGTACATTTTTAATATTTACTACCCGCTCAAATATTATAAAGTTTTTGTGTGTGAAAGTGTCTCCGCTTATCTTCACTTTTAAGGAGCTTTCCTAGCTACTAAAGGTATAATCATGATACGGTAAAGTAGGTTGATTTATAGTGTCTAATATATACGAATAACTTCCACGTCCGCATTTATACAAGAAAATACTTTGAAAGGTGTGTGTGGATAGGCATAAAAGGTTATAAAAAGAATGTAGGTTTAGGATTTGAAATATTTAGCAAGAGTATTATTTGACGAGGTTTTGGTCATGTAAACGGTGCTGAGTTCTTATTTGAATAAAGTTAAAACTGTTCCGGGTATTGTAAAAGATGGTTGATATTCGAGTTTGGAATTTGCTACAGCAATCAACCGTTCAGAAAGCATATGGGGGACCTCATACAAGGCAAACTTTTTGGTGTATTGAGTTTCCTTGTGATACCCCGGTGTATCAAGTAATATTAGACTATTGATTGTATGGAGGTTTAATAAATGTTTGAAAACAAAGTTTTTTTAGTTACTTATGGTATAACACCTGAGTCAGGTGGAGTTACGGTCGCTACATTAAATCAGTCCAAGATGTTTGCTGATGCAAACTATGACGTATCTATAACGACATTTGATTATCAACCTCATTATAAGCAAATTTTTAATGAGCTTAAATCAATGAACCGGGTTTATCCTGATGTTCACCATTTTAATAAATTCGAATACTACGCTAAAAAAAATAACAAGGAAGGTTTAATAGACACTCGATTTTATGAAGAAGAATTTATTACTGATCAAGATGGTTATACGAATATTATCAGCTCCAATGATAATCAAGTAATTCATTATTTTAAAGACGGCGAACTAAAAAAAACAAAATACTATGATCATGGCATTAGCTGTCTTATGGCAATTGATTATTTCAATAGTGGTAGAGAACTTGTACAACGAGTGGAATTCAGTGAAGAAAAATTTGTTCTTCGCAAACAGTATTTTAGTGTCAGAACTCAAAATATCGCAAGAGAATCATACTATAACTCAATGGGATTCTGTTTTTTGACTCGATACCATAACGAGAAAGGCGATCCAGGGGAAGTCTTTTTATTTGAAAGAGAAACAGGAAATATCTTGCAGTTTTCTGGAAATAAGGCCCATGATAAACATTGGCTTAATGAACTTGCAGAGGTTTATAAAATAGGTAATCGTCTTCCTCTCTTCATTTCAAATGGCCAGGGGAGTGGACCTAAAATAATGGGTATTGATAAGAAAAAGGCCAAAAGAGCCTATTTCGTTCACAATAATCACTTTGAATCACCTTACTCTTATGGGAGTAAGGTTAAAAAGAAGTATGATTTTGTCTTTAATCGAATCGATAAGCTAGATGCCTTAATTGTACTGACGGAAAAGCAAAAACAAGATATTCAAAAGCAATACGGTCAACATAACAATATATACGTAATACCTAACGCTATTACAATTACTGAACATGAACCCAGGAAAAAAGCTGATGATACAATTATTATGGTTACTCGATTAGAACCACAAAAGCATTTGGAACGTGCCATTTCAATGTTCCATCTGGTTGTGGATAAAATTCCAAGTGCAAAGTTAAATATATTTGGTAAAGGAACGGAATTAGAAAAACTACAAGAAAGTATCATAAAACATCAGATGCAAGATCACATTTTTCTTAAAGGATATTCACGTAATATTAAAGAAGAAATAAAATCCGCAACTCTAAGTTTACTAACATCTAACTATGAAGGATTGCCGCTAGCTGCAGTAGAATCGCTTGAAAATGAAACACCAGTTGTGTCATACGACTTTAATTATGGTGCATCTGATATTATTAATGATGGTAACTCAGGGTTTGTAATTGACCTTGAGGATGAAGAAAATCTAGCAAATAAAATTGTGTATTTGTTGAAAAATAAAGAGGTAGCTGCTCAGATGGGGGCTATCGGTAGACAAGAAATGATTAACAAATACTCAAATGAGGTTGTGCATCAAAAATGGATGGACATGCTAAATGCAATTTCATAAAAATCTTAAGCTCTAAATGCTTAAGAACGGTATATGATTCATTACCCATTGATCTAGGTTTCGGGTATTTTTTTAATATAAGATGAGCAATGAGCGACCCGAGGGGGGAGGAACATCCTTGGGAAGCAACCTGAGCAGCAAGTTATCGAGTGGGTAGGCGTTTAAATTTAATATAAAAAAATAGCGCAGCTCAAAAGCTGCGCTTCAATTTGTAGTCAAAAGAGAGTACGGAATATAAAAATTCCGTACTCTCTCTTAAAATCTCCTTTGATTTCCCCATATTGATTAGCTGATGCTCTACAAGCTACTATATTTAGGCCATTTTTAACCTTTTAACGATCAGCGGCCAACTCTTCGTCAAATTAATGCCAGTGAAAGCTTCACATGCGCGAATATGCGCTCAATCGTTTCTTTGTTTTTCGCATATATAGGTTTTTTGTATCTGATGATGACATCCATCTATCACACAGTTGCCACTCTTAGGGTCCGTTGTTTTTTTAATCGCGTTTCTTTACGTGAAAAATATCTTCGCAAATAATCGCATATTCGCACTGGCTTTCACATGCTTGGAATCGGCAAATACTTGATCTGGCACCTATTATCTTTTTATCAGCAGCTGTCATTAAGGCATGATTGGCAAACTGTTTAAATAATTCTTTTATCTTTGAGTGTCGCTCTTGATTTTTCCCGGGGCGTTGAAAAGTGAGACATTTAATCATGGAAACCTTATCCTGAGATCAAATGGTAAGCCATTTATTCATGCAAATGATAAGCACTACAAGAAAGCCAATTGCCTATAAAGCAGTTGAAGGGGTGTAAGGGGTTGAATGATAATGGGGAAAAATCTTTTTATTTATCCTGACAAAGAACCTGAATTGGTGCTGATTACTTTTAAAAGAAGAATACTTTTTCAAATCAAATTGCACCCTCCATGTTTCATCATTAATAACGCCTGCCGAACCTATCCTTTTTAAATTTTGCCAATGGAATCAATGAATGGTTCCATTAAGAAAGCAAAAACTAAATTATGTCTTGGGAAATAATTTGGGAAATGGGGTAGGCCCCGGAGGTGAAATATGGCTGTGATATTAGGTTTGCAGGAGATGCAAAGGGAAAAACAATTGAAGTTCGAGCGCAGGTTGCTGAGGGAGCTTTCAATCGAAGACATGAAGCGGCGGATCCAGCGCTACTTTGGGCAGGACTTCATGGAAGTTTTGGAGGAAGGCTACTTTGATGTTGCCATCGAAGCCTTTTTATTGGGGGCGAACTATAGCAAGTTCGGCTATTACGGTGAGTCGGAGGATGATGTAAGGGCGAGATGCGTCAAGGAAGAAAAGTTTTTGATCGATACCCTGTTCAACTTTATATTGTATTGGCGGGAAGTTACAGCGAATAACGCCTTCGACGAGGGTTTATTTTATTGCTGTGAGGGGTTTGTCGGGGAGTGGTGGCAGGATGGCTTCAAGACTGGTGAAAAACGTTATAAAATGAAATTGCACTAAATGTTCTAAATCCATGGTTTGTCCCATACTTTTTAGTATAGGGATCATGGGAGGAGAACGGTCATGCGTAGAAAGCTGAAATATACTGGTATCGCCATGGGATTGTTTGTCCTTTTTTTAATTGTTACTTTTAAATTTGTGGAGGATGATTCATGGGACTCCTGGAACCTTCCGCTGGCAGGTAAAGTGATCGTCCTTGATGCCGGTCACGGAGGGATGGATGGCGGAGCGAATGTACAAGATGTAATGGAAAAGGAAATTGCCCTTTCCGTTTCAATGAAGGTCCGCGACTATCTGCAGGAGCAGGGAGCTTTAGTCATCATGACCCGTGAGAAGGACGAGGATTTAGCTCAAAAAAATACGAAGGGAATCCGGCAGCGAAAACAGGAGGACCTGCGCAGCAGGGTTGAGATGATCAATGACTCAGAAGCGGACTTATTTTTAAGCATTCATTTGAATTCTTTTCCGTCGGCGTCGTCGAAGGGGGCCCAAACCTTTTATACGAAGCGATATGAGGAAAATGAACAGGTGGCTAAATTCATTCAGACTGAAATCATTCGGAATCTTGAAAATACAAAGCGTGATGCAAAAACGATCAATCATGTTTATTTAATGAACTATGCGAAGAAACCGGGTGCACTAGTGGAAATAGGCTTTCTTTCCAATGCTGAGGAAAGGGGACGCCTTATTAGTGATAAGTATCAGGAAAAAATTGCGAGTTCAATTTATATGGGGATTTTACGTTACTTTACAGAGGAAAAGCTAACCGATGAAGAATGATCTTTGGGTCTTGTAGGGTACAAGGCCTTTTTACTATGGGCAAATGGGCCGTTCCTTGAAACAGGGGGCAGATGATAAGCTTTCTTTCCGTAATATGATATACTGAAATGGGGAAAATAAAACGAATTCAAAGGGGTGCTCGACTTGTTAACAGAAGAGAAAGTATTGAGTTTACTAAAGGATCTCACAGACCCTTTTCTACATAAAAGCCTTGAAAAAACGAACGGGATCATTGAAATCAAGATAAAGCCTGAAAAGAAACATGTAAGCGTTAAACTTGCGATTGCAAAAACGGGGACAGCGGAGCAAATGCAAATGCAAACGGAAGTCGTGAACTTGCTGAAAACGAATGGAGCGGAGTCGGTAGGAATTCGCTTTACGGAGCTTTCGGAAGAGGAATTGGCTAAACACCGTGAAAATATGATGCAGGATGAAGGGGATCAGGGCTTGCTTGGTCCTAACAGCAAGACACAATTCATCGCGATTGCCAGCGGTAAGGGCGGGGTAGGGAAATCGACGATTTCAGTGAATTTCGCTACTTCACTTGCTCGTTTGGGGAAAAAGGTCGGCCTTGTTGATGCTGATATCTATGGCTTCAGTGTACCTGATATGATGGGTATAACAAAAAGACCTGTCGTTCGCGGGGAGAGAATCATCCCCGTCGAACGGTTTGGCGTTAAAGTCATCTCGATGGGCTTCTTTGTAGAAGATAATGCGCCAATCATCTGGAGAGGGCCGATGCTCGGTAAGATGCTGAACAGCTTCTTCAATGAAGTGGAATGGGGAGAGTTGGACTATTTGGTGCTCGACTTGCCTCCAGGTACCGGTGATGTTGCTCTCGACGTCCATACGATGCTGCCTTCGTGTAAGGAAATCATCGTGACGACACCGCATCCAACTGCAGCCTTCGTTGCTGCGAGGGCCGGTGCGATGGCGATCAAGACAGAGCACGAAGTCATTGGAGTCATTGAGAATATGTCATTCTTTGAAAGCAAAACGACTGGAGAAAAAGAATATGTATTCGGTAAAGGCGGCGGTGCGAAGCTTGCCGAAGAACTGCGGACAGAGGTTTTGGGACAACTTCCGCTGCAGCAGCCTGATTGGAATGAAGAGGACTTCGCTCCATCCATTTACGCAGCAGATCATAGGCTTGGCAGGATATATGGGGATATAGCCGAAAAAGTCATCGAAAAGCTTCAATAAAAAAATCAGGCTGATTCCACTGGAATCAGCCTGATTTCATTCCTTGTCCTTCTTATCTTTTTCTTCGTTTTTGGTTTCCTTCTCTGCTGCTTTTGTAGCTGCTTTATCCAATCTTTCCTGCAGCTTTGCTTGAACGAGTGGACTATCCATCGTTTCTATGATCAATTCTTTGTACACCGATCGCATTTCCTTCGTTTTCAATAATTTATTCATTTCTTTTTCCATATCAGGTTCTTTTAAAATGTCCATGAGCATGCCGCGGTACTGCGGATCATTCGTCAAGTCCTTCAATATTTTTTTATGTTCATCTTCCAGAGCTTTAGCATAAGCAGAAGCAAATTCAGGATCTTTAAATGTCTTTTTCCAAAACTCCTTGCCTTTATCCGAGGTGATCATATCTTCAATGGACTTCTTAATGACATCCGAGTCCATAATAAGTTCAGCTTTTGTTTTATCATCGGAAATGATATCCTGGATGGCTTTTTTTCCATCGTCTGTCTTCAGGATATCAACGACCATTTTCTTTGTCTCTTCATACTCCATTTTATCTTGCCCTGCCCCATTTTGAGCACAACCGGAACAAACGAGTAAGAATGACGTAAATAGCAAAGCAACTCCCACTTTCATACGCAGGGCCCCTTTCATCCTTCTTACAATTAATATGGTTCCAAACGGCGATATTATTCCATCATAGAATAAGTGGATTTTTCCAAATATGGTTGGTACAATTAAGGAAATGAAATAGAAATATATGGGGGAAAACAATGAACAGCCGTAATTTAGTTAAATTGTTTTTTACGACATTGCTTATCGGCGGTATAACTGGAGGGGTTGTAGGTTTTTTAGCCCGGTGGGGGGAGTTTGAGCCTTATTTTTCTTCTTTCGAAGTCATGGCCATCCTTTCGACCTTCATTTGGTTATTCGGTGTTGGATTAATTTTCAGCGTCATAAGCCAAGCTGGTTTTTTTGCTTATTTAACGATACATCGATTCGGTTTGGGGATTTTTAAAAGCGCTTACCTTTGGAATGCCGTACAAATTGTGCTCATCCTTTTTGTTGTATTCGATTTAGTCTATTTAAGGTACCTTAATTTCGGATCTGGCGGGGCAATCAGCTCCTATATCGTATTAGCCTTAATCGTTTTGGCAGCCGCCTTGGTTACCGCTTTTTTCAAAATGAAGCAAACGAATGGACAATCGTTCATCCCCGCTTTATTTTTCATGGTCGTATTCACCGTTCTAGAGTGGTTGCCCGTTCTGAATTCCAATGATGAAGGCTGGCTTTACTTCATGTTGTTTCCCCTGCTCGTTTGCAATGCCTATCAATTATTGGTCCTAGGCAAATTGATCGAGCATTCCCAAAAGGAATTGGCAGGAAAAAGAGCCCGGAAGCAAGCTCAAGCTAAAGGCAATGAAATGAAGGCTGGCGAACTGGGGAAAGGCAGCTAGCGTTGCGTACAATTGGAAGTTTTAAAGGGACGGCGTGCCGAAGGCTAAAGGAAACCGATGGTACGCCGTCTTCTTCATGACCTGACTAGCGGATTTCCTCACTGCTTGCAGAGGAATTGGAGATCATCTCCGACACGTTGACGAAGGTCAAATTTTTTTCGCGAAGTTCATCCAGCAGCTCGGGGAGTGCTTTATTCGTTTGCTTTGCCGAGTCGGAAGCATGCAATAAAATGATATCTCCCTTTTGTGCTTTGTTGATATTTTGAACGATCCGTTCTACACCTGGATTGGTCCAATCTTTTGAATCAATGCTCCAATGGACCACGGTATATCCAAACTTATCACTGATCTTTAAGAGGCGCTTGTCAAAATGTCCGGTTGGTGCACGTAAAAGCTCTATATTTTTCACATTCAGCTTTTTAAATGCTTCCTGGGCTTTAGATATGTCGCGAATGATTTCCTGATCCTCCATTTCGGAATAATCCTTATAATCGTAACCAAGCATGCCGATTTCAAATCCTTCTTTTACGATTTGCGCAACGATATCAGGATGACGTTCTGCCCAAGAACCGGAAAGGAAAAAAGTTGCCGATTTGATGTTTTCTTTTTTTAAAGTGTCTATTATCGGCACCGCTTTTTCATCACCCCAACCAATATTGAAAGTTATCGCAACATTCTTCTCTCCTTTATAAACCGCTTTTGGTCCATCCTCCGTTGAAAAAACAGGTGCATGAAGGATGTTTTGTACGAATAAGAACCATGCGGTAAACAATGCACTGAGTAAAATTAACGAATAAAATTTGAGGTTCTTTGCTTGAAGCACCATGAAAAATTTCATTAATTCCATCCCCTTGTCCAAGACTCTTGTCTTCAAATTTATGCGAAAGGTTTTTTGTTATGCAAAAAAATTAGGGATGCTTGATAAAAACCATCTGTTTAGGGAAAGATGTCTGTTGGAGGTGTCGTGCATGCTTGGTTTATTGATTAATGAGAAAGAAAAAATGGAAATGGTGTATCTGTTAAAAAAGGAAATGGATGAAATCATCAGCGATTTTCACGATGAAAGGGTTGATCACTTAATCAAGAGGGCCATGAATGAAAAGTATAATCTCCTTTACGGTTTGTTGAGAAGGATGAGCGCGGAAGAGGAATGCCACACATACATGAAGGAGAAAGCGAAATTATTGAAGCGAAATTATTGATGATGGTTAAAAGCTAATTTTATTCGTAAAACCTATTGACTATTGATTTATTCGCTGGTATATTATAAAAGTTGCTGCAACATAAAAGCTTTTAAAAAAGACTTAAAAAACTTTTGAAAAAAAGTTGTTGACGGCATGGAGATGAGATGTTAAGATATTAAAGTCGCTAAGAGAGATTAGGCGAA
>NZ_JASJOM010000014.1 GCF_030271255.1 Peribacillus folii | reverse complement strand
CTATTATCTAGTTTTGAAGGAATGAAAATTTCTTCTTGCATTTTGAAATCATATATGTTATGATAATAAATGTACTTGAAAATTTATATGTTTGGTGACGATAGCGAAGAGGTCACACCCGTTCCCATTCCGAACACGGCAGTTAAGCTCTTCAGCGCCGATGGTAGTTGGGGGTCTCCCCCTGTGAGAGTAGGACGTCGCCAAGCTGTAATTAACTTATTAAGCAACATTTATACCGTCGCGGGGTGGAGCAGTCCGGTAGCTCGTCGGGCTCATAACCCGAAGGTCGCAGGTTCAAATCCTGTCCCCGCAATCATGAAAAAAAACGAAACTTATGTTTCGTTTTTTTGTTTTATCCAAAATTCGAATGATTGGACCTTAACTTATTTGTTTCTTCTTTTGAAACAAGGTAAACTACTTATAGAGCTCTTTGACTACCTTAATGAATATCGTTTCTGGTTCATGTCAGGAACCGAGTGATGATTTTGCCAATAATGATAAAGGTGATTGATATATGCAGCAGGTTGAATGGATTTCAGGAAATGAAGAAGAAACGGCCCTTTTTGCACAGCAGCTGGCACAAAGACTTTCAAGCGGTGATGTGTTGGCCTTGGAAGGCGATTTGGGTGCAGGAAAAACGGCATTTACGAAAGGGCTGGCGAAAGGGCTAGGCGTTACCAGGATGGTGAACAGCCCGACTTTTACGATCATAAAAGAATATAGGGGCCGATTGCCCTTATACCATATGGATGTATATCGGGTAAGTGAATCCGAAGAAGATTTAGGCTTCGATGAATATTTTGAAGGTGATGGTGTGACTGTCGTCGAATGGGCACATTTAATAAAGGATCAGCTTCCTGATGAAATCTTGACCATCTATATTTATCGTCTCGGTGATACTAGCAGGCGAATTGTCCTGGAGCCTAAAGGCGAACGATATGTAACGTTATGTAAGGAGATTATTTGATGAAAGTTTTAGCGATAGATACTTCGAATTTCACATTAGGGGTCGCCCTTGTGGATGGGAGCCAGGTAATTGGAGAATACACGACGAATTTAAAGAAAAATCATTCCGTTCGGGTCATGCCGGCCATCGAGACGCTGCTTAAGGATTGCGATACGGTCCCGAAGGAATTGACCAAGATAGTGGTTGCCAGGGGGCCGGGTTCATATACTGGCGTAAGGATTGGCGTGACGATTGCGAAAACGTTGGCCTGGACGCTCCAAATTCCGTTATCAGGCGTTTCGAGCCTGGAAGCATTGGCAGCTAATGGACGCCATTTTAACGGCCTGATTTCTCCTTTGTTCGATGCAAGAAGAGGGCAGATTTATACTGGATTATATGAAATGAACAATAATCTGTTAAAACCGGTGATTGAAGATTGTAATATCCTATCCTCTGAATGGGCGAAACAATTGAAGGAATTGAATCGCCCCATTTTATTTGTCGGCCAAGATACAGATATCCATCGGGATGCTATCATGGAAGTACTGGGTGAAGCAGCCGTATTTGCCCCGGTACAGTCCTACAACTCAAGACCAAGCGAGCTGGCCTTCCTTGGCCTTAATAAGCCTGAAGAGGATATTCACCAGTTTGTACCGAACTATATACGCATGGCCGAAGCAGAAGCTAAGTGGCTTGAACAGCAGGGGAAATAAAAAGGAAAGCGACCGATTAATATGAGTAAAACATTGACGTTCCGAAAGATGAAAACGGAAGATATCGACCAAGTGCTGCACGTGGAAACACAATCCTTCACGTTGCCTTGGAGCCGGGAAGCTTTTTATAATGAATTGAATCATAATCAATATGCTGTATACATGGTGATCGAGGACGAAGGGAAAATTGCCGGCTATTGCGGCGCGTGGATCGTCATCGATGAGTCGCACATCACCAATATTGCGATTCTGCCTGAATATCGCGGGCAAAAGCTTGGGGAAGCCCTGCTCAGGAAGATGATTGAAATTTCTATTGCCATGGGGGTTGTGAGGATGACGCTTGAAGTTCGCGTCAGCAATCTAGTGGCCATTTCACTTTATGAAAAGCTAGGTTTTCAAAAGGGTGGAATCCGGAAAAATTATTATACAGATAACCTAGAAGATGCTTATGTTATGTGGGTGAATTTTGCATGAAAACAGATCAACTTATATTAGGGATTGAAACGAGCTGCGACGAAACAGCGGCTGCCGTCATCAAGAATGGAACAGAGATAGTGAGCAATGTCGTGGCTTCACAAATAGAAAGCCATAAGCGTTTTGGCGGCGTCGTCCCTGAAATAGCTTCACGTCATCACGTAGAGCAAATCACGCTCGTACTGGAAGAAGCCCTCCGCCAGGCAGGTGTGGGCTATGAGGGTTTGGATGCGATAGCCGTTACAGAAGGGCCTGGTTTGGTAGGGGCGCTCCTGATAGGCGTGAATGCGGCTAAAGCAGTGGCCTTTGCCCATGGGATCCCGATTGTCGGTATACATCATATTGCCGGCCATATTTATGCGAATCGACTTATTCAGGAAATTCAATACCCTGCACTATCTTTGGTCGTTTCAGGCGGTCATACCGAATTGGTGCTTTTGGACGAACCGGGCTCCTTCAAGGTGATAGGGGAGACGCGTGATGATGCAGCAGGGGAGGCCTATGACAAAGTGGCCCGTACTTTGGGGCTTCCCTATCCTGGCGGGCCTCATATCGATAGGCTCGCCCAAATGGGCTCGCCTACGCTGAAGCTACCAAGGGCATGGCTGGAAGGCAGCTACGACTTTTCCTTCAGCGGATTGAAATCGGCTGTGATCAATACGCTGCATAATGCAGAACAGCGCGGGGAAAAGATCGAACCGGAAGATTTGGCTGCAAGCTTCCAGGCAAGCGTAATAGAAGTGCTTGTCATGAAGGCTGTGAAGGCTGCCAAGGAATATGACGTGAAACAAGTGTTGCTTGCAGGGGGAGTTGCGGCGAATAAGGGTCTGAGAGAAGCGCTAACGGAGGCTTTTTCGCAGCTGCCTATCGAGCTATCCATCCCGCCCCTATATCTTTGCACGGACAATGCAGCCATGATTGGTGCAGCCGGCAGTGTGATGTTCGAAAAGGGCAAGCGTTCCGGAATGGACCTGAACGGAAATCCAGGCTTGGATATTGAAGCATTTTAAAGAATGAGAAGGCAGGATCTCTCAAAAGGGATCCTGCCTTTTTGCCCGATCTTTTAAAAATAGAATATTCTGTGGATAAAGTTTATTGAAAAATCAAACACCATGTGTATAAATGGGTGTATATGTGGATAAGTGGATATGTTTCTGTGGATAATGTGTATAACCTCGTTTTACCACCAGTGAATGGCACTTCAATTGTTAACAAGTATGTGGATAACCTGAGCGCGCATTCCTGTGAAAAAGAAAAGACCGAGTCATCAGACTCTGGTCTTTGTCATCCATCCAATTCCGCCCATTCTTCGAGAAGCTGATCCAAGGTAACCTGTGCTTGATCGAGCTTCGTTTGGACCTCCATCACCTTTTCGTGGTCCTGGAAGACATTTGGGTCGCACAGGAGTTCATTGTATTCGTTTATTTCCGCTTCAAGCTGTTCCATGGCCGCCTCGATTTCTTCTATCCGGCGTTTTCTCTGGCGTTCAGCTTTTTTTGCTTCCTTATCGATTTTGTAATTTGTTTTTTCAACAGCTACATCGGCGGTTTTCGCGTGATTTTCCTGTTCAAGCGCCTTGATCTCCGCCTGCTCCTGTTTTTT
Organism: Peribacillus folii; assembly: GCF_030271255.1. Taxonomy (GTDB): domain Bacteria; phylum Bacillota; class Bacilli; order Bacillales; family DSM-1321; genus Peribacillus. Next base: position 87,848 of record NZ_JASJOM010000014.1, on the reverse strand, counting down.
CTCGACATAGTAATCATAATCACCGAGGAATTCCTCATTGCCATCCTTGGAGAGCTCGATGACCTTCGTGGCGATTCGATTAATGAAATACCGGTCATGTGAGACGAAAAGGATCGTTCCCGAATAATCGATCAGGGCATTTTCAAGCACCAATTTACTGTCGAGATCCAAATGGTTCGTTGGCTCATCCAGAATCAAAAAATTCGCTTTTTCCATCATCATCTTGGCCAGCGCCAGGCGGGCCTTCTCCCCGCCGCTTAAAGTGGAGACGGTTTTCAAAACATCGTCCCCGCTAAAAAGGAAATTCCCGAGAACCGTGCGGATATCCTTTTCCGGTTTAAGGGGATAGTCATCCCATAGTTCGTTCAGAACGCGTTTATTGGAAATCAGGTTGGCTTGCTCCTGATCGTAATAGCTGACGTCGACATTCGTTCCGAACCGGAAAGACCCGGCACGTGCCGGCAGCTTGGAGATGATCGTCTTCAGTAACGTCGATTTACCAACCCCGTTCGGACCGACGAGGGCAATGCTTTCGCCTTTCGTCATCCGCGAGTTAATGTTTTTGGAGACCGTTTCGTCTTCGTATCCGATCGCCAGGTCTTGGAGCTGAAGCACCTCGTTCCCGCTTTGCTTCTCGATCTGGAATGAAAAATTGGCGGATTTCTCATCACCTTGCGGCTTGTCCAGTACCTCCATCTTTTCAAGCTGCTTGCGCCTGCTTTGTGCCCTTTTCGTGGTCGAGGCCCTTGTGATGTTCCGTTGGACGAAGTCGCGGAGCTTTTCGATTTCTCCCTGTTGTTTCTCGAATAGCTTCATGTCCCGCTCATAATCCTCGGCTTTTCCCTCCAGGTAAGAACTATAATTACCATGGTATTTTTTCATATTATTCCGGGAAATTTCATAAACCTGATTGACCACTTTATCAAGAAAATACCGGTCATGGGAAACGATTAGGACAGCGCCTTGATAGCCCTGTAAATATTGCTCCAGCCATGAGAGGGTTTCAATGTCCAAATGGTTCGTCGGCTCATCGAGGATCAAGATATCCGGTTTCCTGAGCAGCAGCTTCCCTAATGCAAGCCTCGTTTTCTGTCCGCCGCTTAAAGTGGATATCAAGGTAGAATAGTCAAAGTCAGCGAACTGAAGGCCATGCAGTACGGACCGGATATCCGCTTCATACTGATAGCCGCCCTTTTCCTTGAAAGCGACCATCAGCGCGTCATATTCATTGAGCACCTTTAGGTAGACGGCTTCATCCTCGAACACATCAGGCCTGGCCATATCCGCTTCAAGGCGGCGCAGCTCCTTCTCTTGGTCCATAAGATCCTTGAATACGGTCAGCATCTCATCCCATATGGTCAGCTCGGACTCGAGGCCCGTATCCTGGGCCATGTAGCCGATGGTGACACCTTTCGGCTTGATGATTTCACCGCCATCATGCGATAGCTGCCCTGCTATGATCTTCAGCAGCGTCGATTTACCCGCACCATTGCGCCCGACAAGTGCAATTCGATCTTTATTTTGAACTTCGAGCTTCATGTTTGATAAAATAAGTTCAGCTCCGTAATATTTTGATAGTTGATTGATTTGTAATAAAATCATAGTTTCACCTCAATTGATTATTTTAAGTGTAACGTATTATAGTTATTATCGGCAATAGCTTGGTTCCGGGCGAAAACAAGCTGTTACATAAAGTGGAATAATAGTGTATTATTTAGGAGGGGTTATTTAATGGCAGACTTGACGCATTTCAATGATCAAGGCAGGGCAAAAATGGTCGATGTAAGTGCCAAGCCGGAAACGACCCGGACGGCAACGGCTCGATCGAGCATATTGGTGAACGCTGAAATATATGAAGCGATCACCAATCAGAAAATGAAAAAGGGTGATGTATTGGCTGTCGCACAAGTTGCGGGAATCATGGCCAGCAAGAGTACGTCCAATATCATCCCGATGTGCCATCCCATCGCACTGCAGGGCGTCAATATCGCCTTTGATTGGGAAAGGGAACCACAGGGATATCGCCTTGGGATTGAAACGGAAGCCAAGACCAAAGGAAGTACAGGTGTGGAAATGGAAGCGTTAACAGCTGCATCCGTGACTGCCCTGACTGTATATGACATGTGTAAGGCCTTGGACAAGGGTATGGTGATCGGGCCTACCTTTTTAGTGGAGAAAACAGGCGGAGTATCCAGCAACGATTATAAAAGACAAGTAAACCAAACAAATAGAGATTGAAAAGCATGTGTGAAGGCGGGGAAGAATAATGAACCATGACCCAAAGATACCGCAGGCAACTGCCAAAAGGCTGCCATTGTATTATCGATTTTTAAAGAACTTACACTCCTCAGGAAAGCAGAGGGTTTCCTCGGCAGAGCTTAGCGAAGCCGTAAAGGTGGATTCCGCTACCATCCGCCGCGATTTTTCCTATTTTGGAGCGCTTGGCAAAAAAGGCTACGGCTACAATGTCAATTATTTATTATCCTTCTTCAGGAAAACACTGGACCAAGATGAGCTGACGAAGGTCGCTTTAATCGGGGTGGGGAATTTAGGGACCGCGTTCTTGAATTATAATTTCATAAAAAATAATAATACTAAGATTGAAATGGCATTTGAAGTTTCCGAAGATAAAGTCGGAAAGCAAATAGCCGACGTGCCGATCTATCATATGGATCAAATCGATACACTATTGCAGGAAAATAATATTACGGCTGCGATCTTGACAGTCCCTGCACAAGTGGCCCAAACGATCACGGATCGCTTAGTCAAGGCCGACATCAAGGGAATCTTGAATTTCACCCCTGCCCGGCTGACTGTGCCCCCATCCATTAGGGTGCACCACATTGACCTTGCCGTCGAGCTCCAATCGCTCATCTACTTTTTGAAGCATTATCCGGTCGTGGAAGAAGCGGCTTTGGAAGAATGAAAAAACGCTGCACTCGCAGCGTTTTTTTATTTTTTCTTATTTTTTTGTGCGGCCTTGATCTTAAAGTGGACCATGATCATTCGCAGGCCTGATCCAAAATCAAGCGTCGCGATAAGGACGAGTATGTAGGCGAAGATTCCCCATCCTGACGAATTGACGGTTTGAATTGCGATCGCCGTAAAAAGGGCACCTAAGCCTGCATAAATGATTCCGATGAATAAAGGGGATTGCCGTTTCATAATAAACCTCCGATGAAGGCCTGTGCAGTATCGAGCATCTTCTCGATTTGCTCGCGATTCACGACTTGAAAGATGACGACAAGCGTATTCATCGCAATATGTGCGCTCATGGACACAAGGATGCGGCCTGTTTTCGCATAAAGGAAAGCAAAGGTAAAGCCCATTGCCGTATATAAAAGAAGATGCTCCAATTCACCATGCGCCAAGCCGAAAATGACCGAGCTGAGTAAAGCGGAAATGAAGAAGTTAAAGCGTTTATGAAGTGATCCGAAAATGATCTTCCGGAAAATGATTTCTTCCAATATCGGTCCGATTACCGAAGTGACGAAAATGACCAAGGGGACTTTGGAAATGATTTCAATGATTTGCTGGGTATTTTCCGATTCAGGCTCCACGCCAAGATTTTGTTCGATGATCCCAGCAACCGTTTGAGCAGCCAGTGCCAGGAACACACCGCCTATCGCCCACAAAATGGATTCGGAAACGGGAGCTTGGTTGCTTGTGTCCATCTTTTCCTTCATATCTTTTCTCATTAAAAAAAGAACCAAGGCTAATGCAACGAAAAAGCTGAATACGATCCAATATGCTGCAGACTTTTGCTCAAGTTCATCAGCTGGCATTCCGATAGAAGACCCTATCAGCATGAAAAGGGGCACCCCGACAATGCTCGATAATTGCATGGCAATGTAAATGATGATGACGAACCAATATTCTTTTTTCAAAAATGAAAACTCCTTTTATTTAGTCGCCCAGTTCGCCTTAAAACGTTCCTGACAGGGGACAATCTATAAACGCATACTCCAAAATGGTATCAAAAAAACAGGCAGAACACCACTCAAAGGTACCCCCGTAAAAACATTTCCCTATCCAATCATTATGTTAATGTAGTATGCCCGGAATTTATCAGAAATTAATAAAAAATTTTCGATAAGATACTTGCAAAAAAGGCTCGGTTTATTTAATATTATAAATGTGTTAGCACTCAATGATGAAGAGTGCTAATAATCCATGAAACAAATTATCAAGAGAATATGAGGAGGTTGTTTCACTTGTTAAAACCATTAGGTGATCGCGTTATTATTGAACTAGTTCAATCCGAAGAGAAAACTGCAAGCGGTATCGTTCTTCCTGATACTGCAAAAGAAAAGCCGCAAGAAGGTAAGGTAGTAGCAGTCGGTACTGGCCGTGTCCTTGAAAATGGCGAACGTGTTGCTTTAGAGGTTGCCCAAGGCGATCTAATTATCTTCTCAAAATATGCAGGTACTGAAGTTAAATACGAAAATACTGAATACTTAATTTTACGTGAAAGCGACATTCTGGCTGTAATCGGCTAATTATACATCATACTTAACTGAACGAAAATTTTCTTAAAATTTTAGGGAGGTACTTAAAAATGGCTAAAGAAATCAAATTTAGTGAAGAAGCACGCCGCTCCATGCTTCGTGGTGTGGATGCACTTGCAGATGCAGTGAAAGTAACGCTTGGACCAAAAGGTCGTAACGTGGTTCTTGAGAAAAAATTCGGTTCACCGCTTATCACGAATGACGGTGTGACGATCGCTAAAGAAATCGAATTGGAAGATGCATTCGAAAACATGGGTGCGAAACTGGTTGCTGAAGTAGCAAGCAAAACAAACGACGTAGCTGGTGACGGTACAACGACTGCAACGGTTCTGGCACAAGCGATGATCCGTGAAGGCTTGAAAAACGTTACAGCTGGTGCGAACCCAATGGGTATCCGCAAAGGGATCGAGAAAGCGGTCAACTCTGCCATCGCAGAATTGAAAGCCATTTCCCAACCTGTCGAAAACAAGGAATCGATTGCACAAGTTGCTGCCATCTCTTCAGCTGATGAGGAAGTGGGCCAACTGATTGCCGAAGCGATGGAGCGCGTTGGCAACGACGGCGTCATTACAATCGAAGAGTCAAAAGGCTTCACAACGGAATTGGACGTAGTAGAAGGTATGCAGTTCGATCGCGGATATGCCTCTCCTTACATGGTTACTGATTCAGATAAAATGGAAGCAGTCCTTGAAAATCCATATATCTTGATCACTGACAAAAAAATTACGAATATCCAAGAAATCCTGCCTGTACTTGAGCAAGTCGTACAACAAGGCAAGCCGCTATTATTGATCGCTGAAGACGTTGAAGGCGAAGCGCTTGCGACTCTTGTAGTGAACAAGCTTCGCGGAACTTTCAATGCAGTTGCGGTTAAAGCTCCTGGATTCGGTGACCGTCGTAAAGCAATGCTTGAAGACATCGCAGCTCTTACAGGCGGCGAAGTGATCACGGAAGAAATCGGACTTGACCTTAAATCTGCAACGATCGATTCTCTAGGCCGTGCGTCTAAAGTGGTTGTTACGAAAGAAAACACAACGATCGTTGAAGGATCTGGCGATACAGCGCAAATCCAAGCTCGTGTAAACCAAATCCGTGTTCAATTGGAAGAAACGACTTCTGAATTCGACCGTGAGAAATTACAAGAACGCCTTGCTAAATTAGCTGGCGGTGTAGCGGTCATCAAAGTCGGTGCTGCCACTGAAACAGAATTAAAAGAACGCAAGCTTCGCATTGAAGATGCTTTGAACTCCACTCGTGCTGCCGTTGAAGAAGGTATCGTAGCCGGTGGTGGTACAGCACTTCTTAACGTATACAATAAAATCGCTGAAATCCAAGCGGAAGGCGACGTAGCAACAGGCGTGAAAATCGTCCTTCGTGCCATCGAAGAGCCGGTACGCCAAATCGCTCACAACGCTGGACTTGAAGGCTCTGTAATCGTAGAACGCCTAAAAGGCGAAGCAGTAGGCACTGGCTTCAACGCAGCTACTGGCGAATGGGTCAACATGATCGCATCCGGTATCGTCGATCCAACTAAAGTAACTCGTTCAGCTCTACAAAACGCTGGATCAGTTGCAGCCATGTTCTTAACAACAGAAGCTGTTGTTGCGGACAAACCAGAACCAGCAGGCGCCGGCGGCATGGGCATGCCTGACATGGGCGGCATGGGTGGAATGGGCGGAATGATGTAATAAACATCATAAAGCCTTGTTATATGTAGGTTTTTAGGTAGAAGAAAGGTAAATGCTCATACATTTGCTCATAGAGTGAAAAATGTGCATTTCACAAACTAAAAGCTCATTTTATTAGAGAAGGTCTTTCATCAGTTTACTGAACTGGTGGGAGGCCTTTTCTTCCATATTGGCAGTCATATGAGCGTAAATATTCATTGTTGTGTTTATGTCTGTATGGCCTAAACGCTGCTGAATCTCCTTTACTCCCACACCCGCCTCAATCAAGAGAGATGTATGTGTATGTCTGAATGAATGAGGGGTAATGTTTTTATCGATATCTACCTTTTTCAATATCCGTTTTAGTCTAGTTTCCACTACTTTTCTTAATTGAGGATGTCCATCATTTCGTGCGAAAATAAACTGGTTATCTACATAAATTGGCCCTTTTTTTAATTTTATTTCTTTTTGCTTGGTCGCATGTCGCTTTAACATTTTTACGAGTCGTTCATCAATTCGAATGGTTCGGATTGAGCCTGATGTTTTAGGTGGGAGTAACTCATACTTTTTTATATTGTTACTTGGATTGTATAAAGTCTTAGTAACACGCAATGACCCTCTTTCATCATCAAAATTAGTCCACTTAAGAGCAAGTAATTCTCCAATACGCAAACCAGTATAGGCAAGTGTGGTAAAAATCAAAGAATCCATTTCTAAACCATCTGAATCAGCAAAACGTAAGAATCGTGCCAGCTCTTCTTTTTCTAAAAATTTTATATCCTCTTCTTGGCTTTCAATCTCTTCTACCTTAACTTGATATTTAGGCAAATGAGTATTTTCAGTGGGATTAAGTTTAATGAGTCCCAGTTCAACCGCATGATTAAAGATCATTCGTCCGCAAGCATGAATGCCACTTAAATAGTTCTTGCTATATTTTTTTGAAAGCTCAATTATTCGCTTCTGATACATTTGCTTAGTGATCTTCTTTACAGGAAGAGATCCCCAAATGGATATAAAGTGTTTCATTTCTTTACTACGAGCCCTTACGCTGCTAATTTTTGCACTTTGAGCGTATGTCATAATCCAATCCTGAGTAAAAACTTCAAATGACATTTTTGTTTCTTTCAAAAATTCTCCGCTTTCTGCTTCTGATTCTACTTTTCGAGCGGCAGAAACAGCTTCTTTTTTAGAAGAGAACCCTGACTTGGTTACAGAGTTATATCTTTCTGAAGTTCAAAAGCATCTTGAAAAAATTGAAATGGATACCGCGCTCTTGGACAGTAAGCAATTATGCCAGTTTTTGAATCTTTCATGGCCGACAATTGAAAAGTTATTCCTTAATGACCCCAAATTTCCGAAAATTCGAGTGGGGAAAAATGGGTTTTTAATAGGGGAGAAGTTAAACACTACATTGACCGATGGTCTTTTGAAGCTAGACAAAAAGGTGGAACAGTCAAATTATAAACCTACGGAGTAGGTCCAGAGGAAGTAGATTTGAGTAAAATCTGGAGATGATTTTTAATGACAGAAATAAAAAAAGAGGTTTTCCCTCGGACGGGACAACCTCAAAGTCAAAATGTGACCAACCGTATTATATCATACGAAGTAGATTTGTTTGATGAAGAATTAAAAAAGGAAGCTCAGACTTTAGCTTTACAGGAGACTCCTTCTTTTCCTTACACTTTACTGCCAGCACCACTGTCAAAGTTTATTGAAGATACAGCAAAGGCTTTGTCATGTTCTCCAGATTTTGTTGGAATGGGAGTGTTATCTTGTGCAAGTGTGGCAATCGGGAATGGAGCTGTGCTAGAACTGAAAAAAAGCTGGATTACCGGTGCTAGCCTGTATTGTGCGGTTGTTGCAGAACCAGGAAGTGCAAAAACGCCAGCAATTAGCAAAGCACTTAAGCCGCTATATGAATTACAGGAATATAATTTCAAAGAATATCAATCAAAAAAGGTCCAATATGATTTGGAAAAAGAAAATTTCGATATTGTATATGAGAAGTGGAAGCATAGTTTGAAAGGAAAGAAGGAAGCTAATATTGACGACAAGCCCTGCGAACCCAAAAGTCCATTTGTCCAACAAATTATAAGTATGGACTCAACCATGGAGGCTATGCAGGAAATTCTTTTAAATAATCAAAGAGGAGTCATAAAGCTTCATGATGAGCTCCTGGGCTTTTTTAAAGGGATGAACCAGTATAGATCAGGAGCTGACCGCCAATATTGGCTTTCCATTTGGTCAAATGAACCTATCGTTATTAATCGAAAGGGTAAGGAACCAATACAAATTTCAAAGCCTTTTGTAAGTATACTTGGCGGTATCCAGCCGGATATGATAGAGGAGATTATTAAAGCCGAGCGAGAAGGCTCAGCGAACGATGGTTTCATTGACCGCTTTTTATTTTGTTATCCTGATCCTGTTCCATCTAACTGGACGGATAAGGATGTAGGTGAAGAAGTTATTGCAGGATACTGTGATGTGATCTTTAAACTGTTTAATTCAATAAATGAAAACAATGTTACCCAAGTTTATTTAAGCCCAGAAGCCAAAGAAATATTTACAACATGGTATGACGTAACTGAAAAAGAAACGCTGGATGCAGGATTCCCAGAGATATTGAAAGGTGTTTGGAGAAAGTTGAAAGGACTACACCCTAGAGTTATGCTCATCATGCATATGCTTAACTGGGCAAGTAATCCTAACGCGGTAAAAATTAACATTATCGATGGGGATGTGATTAAACATACAACTTACATTATGGAGTATTTTAAAGCACAAGCAAAAAAAGTCTTTCAATACACACAATCAAATTATGAAGAAAAGAACGCAATTAAATTAATGGATTACGTAAGGAGGAAAGGGGAGAAGATTGAAAACGGTATTAGCATAAGGGTAAATGCTTTAAATCAGGGAAAGGTATTTGGGAGATTTACTAATATTAAGATTATCGAAGAAACAATTGAACGAATTCAAGCTCAAGGATTAGGGGAATTACAACATCTTAAATATAAGAATACCGTTGTAAAACAATTTTTCCTTAGGGAGAATGCGTTTCAAAAGTAAGCAAATAAATGTGGTAGAACAGGTAGACTAGTTGTAGAACCATCATTTTTTTAAAAAATGTATATACGGTAAGGGCTACGCTTATTATCGAACGAACGATAGAACATAATCATGAAAATGGAGGATAGCTATTTATCTATAGTGTAAAAAATGGTTCTACCTGTTCGATACTAGGATAAACTCAACAACTTCTAGGAAGCATCTAGTCGATAGGAGTGTTCTACCTGTTCTACCCTTGAATTTTTTAAAAAGGGGTGTAACGTATGTCTAAAGTTACGAAGCTAGATCAAAAAGAGCGTTTCATCGAAATGAGAGCTAAGGAGGTTCCATATGTGCAAATATCACAGGAAATCGGGGTAAGTAAGCCTACGCTTCTTAAATGGGGTAGGGTATTAGAGCTCGAAATTAATAACCGCAGGGCTATTGAATTGGAATATCTGCAAGATAAACATTGTGTCTCCAAAAGAAAACGGCTTGAGTTCTACGGTGAGCAGTTAGATCGATTATATCAGGAGTTACAGCAACGTGACTTATCGGATATTCCGACAGAAAAATTGTATGATATGGCGATGAAAACAGTTGCAAGTCTTAAGCAGGAAGAAACACCTATCCGCTTTAAGGAAGAAGGTACGCTGAATGATTCCCTGCACGAACTTACAAAGACATATGTGGAGTGGAGGGGATGAAAAGCTAAATTATGGTGTTACTTTTACCCAGACTTTACCGCCGGTTTACCAAAAAGGTAATTTGCCCTCACTGTGTGAAGCATGGCAGTACTGTCAAAGTAGGGAAATCAGGTACCTTTAATTTTTATAAGGTACCTTCACCCCTTCCCACAAGTTAACAATCACAAGAAACTTCTGGAATCTGCTTGAATCGCAGCAAGATCATTGTTTTTTCTTCTCTCTTTTTTTGATGTCCACGTAGTGGCAAGAAGCCGACTTTTCATTGATTAGTTTAATGGAGAACAAGATATGCATTGGAGAAAGCAAACAGCAAAAAAGGGATGATGACGATATGTTACAACAACAGGATCTGCCCATGGGACAACACCCATGAATTCACATAATCCTGATGATATTAATGATAAACATGATATAATAATTAAGTTACCCTATGAAGTTGGAGGATAAGTAGTGAGTTATCTAATAAGTTTTGAAGGCGGAGAAGGTTCGGGGAAAAGTACAGTTTTAAGACTATTATCCAATCTCTTGATTCCAAAAGGATACAATGTTGTTTGTACTCGAGAGCCTGGTGGTATTGAAATAGCAGAACAAATAAGAAATGTAGTCTTAGATAAAAAGAATACAGCAATGGATGCAAAAACAGAAGCTCTTTTGTATGCAGCTGCTAGAAGACAACATCTTGTTGAAAAAATAGTTCCTGAATTAGAAAAAGATAATATTGTATTGTGTGATAGATTTATTGATAGTAGTCTTACTTATCAAGGGCATGCACGAGGATTGGGAGTAAAAGACATTTTTGATATAAACCAGTTTGCGATTGAAGGATATATGCCGGATTTAACTTTATATCTAGATGTATCTCCAGAAATAGGCTTATCAAGAATTTCTAAAGATAATCAGCGTGAAATAAATCGCTTAGATTTAGAGTCTTTAGATTTCCACAATAAAGTTAGAGAAGGCTATCAGGAATTAGTTTCTAAGTTTCCAGAAAGAATAAAACTAATTGATGCTGAAAAAGAAATAGATACGGTTGTTGAAGAATCTTTAAATGTAATAGTGGATTTTTTAACAACAAAACAACAGTATATAAGGATTTAATGTTGTTAGATGATGCTTCAAAAATATAATTGACCAAATTGAAGCATTTTTTGTGTTTATTAGTGGATTGAATTCATAATTGCAATAGTTGCTGCATATCTATATTAAGGTTATAATATAACATAGAATGTATATTCTATGTTTGTATAATAAATCAATTGATTTATAATTACTTTATCAAACAATCATTGAAGGAGGAAATTAACATGGCACGTGCAAATGATGTAGCTAGCTACTTAGTTTCCCTTCGTAACAGTGATGAAAATTCAGGCAAATACTTTTCATTAAGTAATCTAAAAATGCAGAAAATTCTTTACTTTTGCCAAGGTGTATATCACGCTATGCACGATACATCATTAATTGATGATCATTCTTTTGAGGCTTGGCCATACGGTCCTGTAATTCCTCAAGTTTATAGTAGATTTAGTAAGTTCGGGCAAACTGATATTTCAGATAGAGAGGCTAAATCATATAATTTAACGCAGGATCAAATTTTCGTTATTAATAAAGTGTGGAATTTATTAAAGAATAAGGAAGCTTTTGATTTAGTAGATGCTACACATCTTCCTGGATCTCCATGGGACACCATTTATAATGATGAAAATCGTTTCGATAGTGTCATACCGAATAATCTTATTAGAAATTACTTTTTAAATATCGGAGCAGGAGTTGTACGATAATGAATTTCTGTCACAAAGTTAAGGATTTTATCCCAAATAAAAAAGCTGTTCTATTGTTCGGAACAGTTTTTTTTGTTTGCTTATTTTCTATAATTATGATTTCTGGTACATATATTCAATCAGTTATAGATGTTGATAATGATAAGTATCAAACAATTACATTTAGACTATCTATATTCTTTTTAGGTTCTATAATTACTATGAGCGTTTTCGTATATAATTCTAAGCAAAAGATTTCTAGTTTAGAATTCTTAAATAGTAAACTACCATATATGATGTTAGCAGGTATTGTTTTCTCAATATTTAGTATTTTAACTGTTCCTACTAATTCCTTCTTACCTAAAGGTTTTCAATGGGACAAGTTATTTACTACGGATGTCACGGAATTGCCTGAACTTCTATTAACTAATATAAAAGATATTGTCCATTTAGATTTTACAGGAAATATTAGTGATATATTGAGTCTGATCAATTTATTTGCCTTTATAGTATCACTGATTATTTTTGGGGTAGTTTTATATAATTTTATTTATTCTTTCTATGTAAAACATAGCATCGAGAAAAATTATAATAAAATCATAAGAAAAGGTAATCTAAGGAAATATTTTAATGTTAAATCTATTGAAATTAAAGCGAAGTTAAGTAATAAGCAGTGCGAGTCTTTGGAAAAAAAGTTAGAGTTTTTCTACCAACATTTAATATATGTGAATTCGTTAAATGATTCTACATTAATCAAGACATATTTAGAAAAATGGCAAGAAATAAATAGTACATTAATACTTCTGATATTTCATGCTGACTTCGAAGAAGAGGATAAGCAATATAGAGAGAAATTGTATAATAAAATCTTATACCTAACTCGAGATTTAATTTTAGCAACTTCAAATAATATTTCTTTAAAAGAAGAAAATACGCATTTAATAAATTTCCTTGTCAATTCGCTACCTACACAAGAACAGTATTTTGATAATTCGGATTATGTGTATGAAACGGCATTAAAATTATTATGTAAAGAGTATTTTAAACAGATTTTTGGTATATTTAATCATCTTTATGAATCTAGCAACAAAAGTATTTATACTATGATCTTGAATAAAGAAGTCCATTTTTTAGAAAAGATTCAATCATTATATAAACAAGCTAAGGAATATAAGAGAGAGGATCTTATTAATAAATATGTAGAAGATTTATTTGTTTCGGCACTATTTAAAAGTATCTCTACTAAATCTGATGATTTAACAACGATTATTGGTTTGTTATTTATTACTCAAAATAACTATATTAGTGTTGAAGAACAATCGAATGGCAATGATGTAGAAAATCAAATGAGAGCATTAATATTACAAATGATGAGCAGCTCGCCAGTGGCTAATTCTAATATATTACAGCAAGCTGCAGGTGCTGAACAAAATACAAATCTTATTAAGAAAATCACTCGAAAAATTACTAAAATTACTACTGCATTTTCTAAAAAAGCTCAGAATAAAATTCCTCGTAAGTTAGCTACAGTTGAAGAGAAAAACGAAGTTATATTAAATAGTAGGATTTTAGAAAATTTAATTATTGCAATTGCTAAAGCTTGTGAAATAGAGAATTATGGTGCAGCGGGTTATTTAGTCAAAAGAGTGTGTAATCATGTAACATATTCCGAAATAGAGGATGTTTATCCAAAACTAAAAGAGTATTTCTCAACTAAGAGTAGTAAAGAACTAAGTACCTCTGTAATTAGTTTGAATCCTTATTCTTTAAAATACTGCCTTGATAAAGCAATTTTCTTATTGTTAATTCAATTGGCATATGATTCCAAGTACACTGTTAAAATGGGCAACTATAAAGATAAGATGTTAATTTCAAATACTAACATTCGAAGTATTATTGCTTCCTTAAAGGATAGAAAAAAGGAATACAACCTTCCATGTATAGAAAATGATAGCTTGGATTCTTATAAGAAATACATGCGTATAAACTTCCTTGGGGGAACACTGCTATTTATTAATAGAAGTGGAAATGAACAAAACATAAAAATACATTAACTCTTTAAAAAGCTCCTGCTTTCCTAAACAAGGGGGAAGTAAAATAAGGAGAGTAGGGGGAGCAAATATCAAATCCTATTATATTTTCTTTGGTTATGGATCTAGAATAGGGGAGGGAACGAATAAAGGCAGCTAGTAAGCTGCCTTTTCCTTTGTCATTCCCGACTTATTTGATGCTTCCTGCACAATTGCATTTGATCTGGCTTTAATTCTTCTGCCGCTTTGAATCCTTTCGGTATCCAGTAGATTAAATCCATATTCATACGGATATCCCCTGTTTGTGGATTAATTATGATTATTTTGTAGTTTGCTTCTACAATATTGATATCTTTGCATAGAATTCTTCCTCAAAACGATTTACAGTTATTTATTCTCCCATATTATTGAAGGTGTAGTGAAAGCTATAGATTATTGTTTGGGGTTCTTAAATGTATGAAATGGACTTTATTTTATTTGTTAGTGCAAGATGGGCAAATTTTTTTTCTTTTTGCGATACTATCGATTCGGTTATCCCATGCATGTTGACAATCAGGGCATCTCCAAAACCTTCTTTTTCCAGAACCAACAAGAACATCTAATGGCGTATCTTTGTTTTTTTCAAAATCCCAATACTTTAAAAGATCAGGTCTTGCATTTTGAAGTAGCTTTTCAGGTCCTTGCTTTTTGCCTGAACAATAGGGACAACCGTTTTTATTTCGGCCAATTCGATTGGGGATATTGCTTTCCCATATATGTTCAGGCTTTTTTTTACACTTCCAAAAATATTTTTTAGGACTTCCCATTTTTAAAAGTTCTAAATCTATATTTATATTTTTCGTAAAGTCCCATTCTTGAAATATTTCCGCATGCTGATGTAATAGTTTTTTATTTTTATGTCTTAAATTAATTTCACTACACTCTGGACATGAAACCAAGGTGTCAGGAGACTGTATCCAACGATGATTTTTTTCGCATTTCCAATGTAGTCTAAGGGTAGAATAAATTCCTATATCACTAGGGGCATAAACATTTGATTCAAAATCCCAATATCGCATTAACTTTTTATTCCTCAAAATTGGATTCTTTATAATTGTTTTCGAATAACATCTTGGGCAATCCTTAAATCGTTTTGTTCTTCGGTTGATTTCTTTATACCATTCATGTCCTTCGTTGCATTTCCACCAAGCACTTTCTTTACTACCGCATAATATCGTATTAATATTTAAGTCCTTATTTTTTTCAAAATGCCACTCCTTAAAAAATATTGGATAGTCTGTTAAAAGCTTATCTGGATGTCCATCACAGGGTATTCTGGGCTGGATATCTTTAATTTCGCAACTAGGGCATTTAAAAGATTTTCTTCTTTCAATATTATGGATTTGTTCTTGCCATGTGTGATTACATTTTTTACATCTCCAGAATACATCTGACTCAGATTTTGCAGTGAATTCATAAGGGTTTTTATTATTTTTTTCGAAGTCCCAATATTGAAGTGCCCATGGTCGTTTAGTGCCTAATGAATTTTCTTTACTAACCTTTCGTCCAATACAGTAAGGGCAACCTTCATGTCTACTTGCTAATCTTACCCTTATCCCACTTTTAAAAGAATGACCCTTAGAACATTTCCACCAGGCTTCCTTAGGAGAACTAGGAACAATTCCAGAAGGATATATTTCATCCGCATTATTTTTATCAAAATCCCAAAATTTAAGCATTTCTGGATTTAAACTTTCTAATGAGTTCGTTTCATTTGCATAGAGGTTTCGGCAATAAGGACATCCATACCCATCTTTTTTTGTTCGACTCCTTATAACAGCTTGCCATTCATGTCCACATTTACCTAACCACCAAACCTTTTCATGTGATCCAGAAGGAAAGTATTCAGGTTTTAAGGTCCCATTTTTCGTAGGATGCCATTGCGCTGCGATTTCCGGTGATTTTTGTAAAATATTATTTTTTGCTCTAACAAGGTGGTACATCTCTAAAATATGAACTCGGTCTTTTTCTACATCAATTTCAAATGAATAATTCACATTTAAAAGACCCATCAATTTTTTTATCATTTGGGTTCTATTTTTATCATTTATTCTTCTACCCTCCTCAATAATTAATTCATTTTGGTGATTTTCAGTTAAAGAAGGTAATTCTCCTTCGCGCACGTTAATAATTCTAATTCCTACTTTTTGAAAAGACATCCTCTTCTTTAGATCTTTATCAAATTTATTTTTGTGAGCTCTTCCCCCATCGTATTCTATAGCAATATTTAAATCCTTTATATAGATATCAGCTTCATATATCTTTCCATTAATTTTTATTTTTTTTCGATTTTTGATATTAGGAAATATTTTTTGAAGGTAATAAAGGATACATTGTTCAGAAAAAGAAGTATTAGTCCTTTTAAAGCATTCAGGACATCCAACGCCACGTTTAGTACGAGGGCTTATAGAAGCTTGCCATTCATGTCCATATTTACAAGTCCACCAAACTTTTTTTGAAGAACCATTAGTAACATCATTAGGTGTCAAATCTCCATTTCTTTTATAATTCCACTCAGCTGCAATATATGGCGAAAGAGTAGCTAATGAATTTCCCTCATACGCTTTTAAATTGGAGCAATAAGGACAGCCACTATTATTCTTAATTCGGTTATGACATGTAGCTTCATATGATGGGTGACTTTCTTTACAGATCCACCAAACTTTCTTACTTGAACCTAACGTAAGGGTTTCGAGTAAATTTTCTTCATTTTTATTGTAATCATACTCTTTTAATAGTTCAGGATGATGTTCTTTTAACAATTTTCCCATATATATCTCCTTGATCATTCTATAGTGCATGTCCCTATAAAAGTTTATTAATTTCTTTTGGACAATGAAATGAGGCATAAGTTGTTCTGCTTGTTCAAATATTAAAGTCTAAAACAAAAAACACATATAGGGATTATTAGTTATTTAACTAGGACAAATTGAATCGTTATTAAAAGAATAAACCTAAATACTTATGAATCCAAGAAGGATTAGTGGAATTATTTGGTGGGAGTTTTTTTCAACTGTTGTGGGTTAGTAGAAGATTGTTTTTCCGTTAAATGGATACATAGAACGAAGTGAAAAGATAATGATTAATCTACGTAAAGAAGAGCTGATAATGAAGCCATTTTTGAAAACAGATTATGGTATTCACTTAAAAGAGGAACTTGTTTCATTAATAATATAGCATTAATTTTTGAACATTTAATCTTGTTGGTGATTTAATATATAATTATTTGGGATAAGTATCCTGGTCATGTAATTTTTATCAGTTTGTTAACATATATTTGCAAAATATTAGTCAGTTTACCATAGTGAGTTTCTTGTTTTTTTATTATAGAGAGTTTCTTGTGAAATTGTTACTAAAGAATTTAATGCAGGAAGTGAGGAATATATTTAAATTTATACTCGATAACTTTATAGGAATATATGTATGCCTTTTTAGAAAAGGAACCTTACTAAAAAATCACAAGGTGGTTGAAATATTATGATTCATATTGAACGAGGGAATGAACCATTGCCCGGAGAAGTGTTAAGTCTTGAAAAGCGACGATTGATAGAATATCTGGAAGAATTAAAAGAGCTTGATGTACTTCAAACAGGAAATAAGCAAATTTTTTCCCGGAGATTTCAAGCAAATTCCATTGAAAAATTAAATCAGCGATGGAATTCAATTTTACATGAGCGTTTTTGTGGGAAGTGTGCATATTGTGAATCGCCTTTAGAACTCACAGGTGGGGGGGTAGAGAATTTTCGGCCAATTAACGTGTTTGACGATGAAAGAAAACCTATTAATTATGAAAATCATTACGTTTGGCTGGCTTATGAATGGTCTAATTTAGTTGTAAGTTGTAATGATTGCTCAATGTATAAAAAGAATTACTTTCCCCTAAAAGGGAGACGGGCGAGGTTTGGTGGAGACATAAGTAATGAGAAAACTCTTCTCATAAATCCTTGTGTGAATTACCCAGAGAAACATCTTTATTTTGACGATTTTGGCTGGGTTAGGGGAAGAAGTGAGGAGGGAGTTCATACTGTAGAACTTTTAAAACTAAACCGAACACAACTAGTTGAGGCACGATTCCATGAACTTGCAAGGTTAAAGAAAGCTTTGAAAGATAAAGAGTTTAATTATGTAGGCCGTTCTTTTGAATCTAGTACCGGTTTTATAGCCGCTAAAAAGGGCCTTTTGTCTAGTTGGTTACTTAAAGATAGAGAAAGACGTCATGATTTCTTCCGCTTAAAAATTCGTCAGGAACCATACAAATCTCTTTTCGGTTCTTTTACCAGTTTAAAGCAATTTGAAGATTATCTAATGGAATCAAGGACGAATGATTTAGTTGAGCTAAATTTATATAATAAATATCAAAGTATAATACTAGAAGAAATCGAATTGAAAAATATTCGTGGGGTATCTGTAAAACACTATTTCAAAACTAATCCAAAGAAAGGCTCGTGGTTAATGCTTCTAGGGGAAAATGGAACAGGGAAAACTTCCTTTCTTCAAGCAGTTACTTTAGCTCTAGCTGAGCGTTGGAATGGACTCAATATTAATCCGAAATCGTGGGCTGCAGGTGATAAAGAAACAACAGTAAGAATTAAGTTTAAAGATATTGATAAGGATATTCAACTTTCTTTCGTTCCTGGAGATATTATCCCAGAACATAACGGAGTTAAGTTCCCCATTGTAGCATATGGGGCCGTAAGATTATTACCTAAACATATTCAACGACGTAAAATAAAATATAACGGTGTGAATATAAAAAATTTGTTTCCTAGCGGAAATGGTGATTATTTCCTTGCGCACCCCAGTAAATGGATAAGGGATCCTCAAACTATGAGCAAGGTAGCAAAAGCACTCTTGGATGTCTTGCCCTTCGAAGAGAGTGATAAAGTTGAATTAGTGATAAAAGGGAACCAAGCTTTTCTAAATATAAATGGTCAGAAGCGGTACCTCCATGAACTTAGTAGCGGGTATCAAAATATGATAGCTTTAACTATTGATATCATGAGAACAATAGGCAGCGTTAATGATAAGGGGCAGTTTTCCGAGGGGATTGTTATTATTGACGAAATCGATGCTCATTTACATCCTTCTTGGAAGTTAGTAATTGTCAATCAGTTGAGAAAGGCATTCCCATATATGCAATTTATCGTTTCTTCCCATGATCCACTCTGTTTAAGGGGATTAAAATATAATGAAATATTGGTGATGAGAAAAGGTGGTGAATGTATTCAGACATTGGAGAATTTACCAGATCCGCAGGGTATGCGTATCGACCAGATTCTTACATCCTCAATTTTTGGATTAAATAGTACTTTTGAAAGGGAGATAGATCAGGATATCAAGAGATATTACGAGATTCTTAAAAAAGAGAATTTAATAGATCACGAGGTAATTGAACTGAAACAAATCGAAGCGAGGTTGGATCAACCCAATATTAAATATCTAGGCTATACTAACCGCGAACGATTAATGTACCGTGTTATTGACTCTTATATTGCAAGTCGTGATAGGGAAAATATAGATTATGAAGAAGTGGATCTGGAAACTCAAAAAAAACTTATCGAATTATGGGAGTTAGATAGGGAGGATTATGAGTGATAAAAGTTGATCGCGCATCTGTGGCGGAGCCTACGATATTAATAACAAAAAATGCGGACCTACATGGAGAACGTAATAAAATTATTCAATATCATGAAAACGGAATTGGCGTAAAGGTAGATTTTAGTCTATATAGCAAACCTGAGGTAAAGGAAGCCCTTCGTACTTTGTTTAATCATAAATGTGCCTATTGCGAAAGTAGGGTTTCGCATATAGATCACGGAGATGTGGAGCATTGGCGACCAAAGGGAGGAGTGACTGGTCAAAGTGGCCATAAAGGCTATTACTGGCTCGCTTCTGAGTGGGACAACCTTTTACTAGCTTGTTCTATCTGCAATGGTAAAGGCTATAAAGGTAATCATTTTCCATTGGCGGCTGGTTACACATATGCTACGAAGAGTAAAGATGACTATAGAACTCTTGAGAAACCGTTGCTTATTAATCCTTGCGAGACAGATCCAACCAACCACTTTGGATTTAATCATTTAGGTTTTATAAAAGGTTTAACTATTGAGGGGAAGCAATCAGTTTTATCTTATGGATTGCATAGGGATTTACTAACAATGGAAAGAAAAAAGGAAGCCGAAGTGGTTGCTAGAGAACTGAGGCAAATAATAGAGTTGATTGCAGATACAATTAGAGACAATTCGAGATCCTCTATTAATAAAAGAAAAATAAAAGAGATAGTATCATTTTTGAGGAAGAGAGTCTCATCTGAATATCAATATGCTGGAATGTCGAGGAGGATTATTAGGAACTTTCAAAGTACTTATAAAAACAATCTTGTTTTTGTTGAATGGACAAAAAAAATTCTAAAGGGATACTAAGGCATTTTTATATATTAAAGTATATAATCCTTATAAAATTAAAAATTGAATGCTAAGATGGTTATGAAGATGGAATGGTAACTGAATTATAACTCTTCCTGCCACTATTATGGGAAAGGGCAGGGAAGAGTCTCCTACCCTATAATGCTCATACTTTTGCTCATAGAAATTTTATATAACAATAAAAATTATTTAAATAAATGAAAGAAATAGTAGTAAAACCTAGGTTTGTTTATAATTATTTGTTTATATTAAATACCTTCATGAATGGGCGGCATGATGTAATCATTGCCTAGAACCCTTGATATGACTGGGTTTGTGGGTAGAGTGTAAGTGGTTTGCTAACATTTTGCTAACATTGAGGATTTTAACGGAGGCTTCTCATCAGTTCACCGAACTTTTGAGGGGCTTCTTTTTTCATTTCTTGGGTAACATGGAAGTACACATTTTTCGTGATATAATCATCGGTATGGCCGAGACGGTCCATGATTTGTTCGAGTGAGACACTGGCTTCGGCAAGCAGGGATGTATGGGTGTGCCTTAAACTGTGCTGGGTTAAATCTTCATTTAAACCTGCGATCCTAAGCAGTCTCTTCATGCGGTCTCGAATATTCTTGATGACGATGGGATAGTCGTGATGTCGTAGCATTCTGGCAAAGATAAAATCATGGTTGTAGTAAGCTTCTCCTAACCGCTCGATGACTTCTTCTTGAACCTTTTTATGCTCCTTCAGTGCCTCAATGACATCTTCATCCACAATGATCTTTCTTCGTGATTTTCTTGTCTTTGGAGTGACTAGTTGATATTTCAGCGGATTATTGCTTGGATTGTAACACCTTTTCGTGATGCTGATGGTGTGATTCACAAAATCAATATCCTTCCACTTGAGCGCGATTAACTCCCCGCCTTTGTCATTTAAATCATTTAAGCATTCTTGATACCATTTAGGAGTAATATCCTTCAGCTTTAATTAACCAAAGTAAGGAAGTAATTTTCCGATTTCGTGAAGATGTACTCGAATAGTACCGGGCTTTACATCTTTTGCTTTGCTGCAAATGGGCAACCATTCCTTCGCAAAATCAGCAAAGGTCTGGCAGGATTCCTCAATGTAAATCCCCTGTTCAAGCTCATGAATCAGAGCGGCAGGGGCTACTACTGCCTCCTTCTTGATTGTGAAACCGCTTTTGGTTTTTTGCTTTCGCTTACCGGTTACTGGATCAATCCCGATATCAATCACAAAAGCCCATTTGGAGCCACACGAGCAATTTTTCTTTTTGCACGTACAACCCTGTCTGTAGAAATGACCTTTCATTTCATTGAGTGACCTCGCTTTCAATATGATTTGTAGCGAGTATCCATAGGTCCATCTCGAAGTAAAAATAGTCATTGCTCCCTGTGCTGGTATTTCTCTTCTATCGATGAAAAATTCATTTTTTCAGAATAGGACAATCAAACGCTGAAATAGGTATAAACAAGGAAGGGGGAACTAGTTTATGCAAAAAACAGCATATAAATTGCTTATAAAAAATCATGTCAGTGAGAAGTACAAGAAGAAGGATTTAAATTACATTCGGGAACATGAACGAACGAGTTTATCAAGAGCTGAAGCGGCATATATAGATGGTATTATCATTCTTCCCTTTGCAAAGAGTGTTGAAGAAATGTCCCATTTAGAAATACGAACCCCTAAAAAGACAAGTATAGATTACACCCAAAAATTTCTAGATGAGGAAACACGTACTTTCATGAAAAAACTTCAGGAAAGTTTGAATATTAAGCAACAGGAGATGAAAAAAATAGTTAATACCGCTAGTAAATTATTAAAAGATATTAAAGATGATAAAGACTTAATGGAAAGACAGCTTGAAATTCTAGAAGAAACTACACAGAATGTTATCAATAAAAAACAAGTTGCTGATTATATAAAGCAGATCCATCAAAATTGTGATAAGTTAATTAAATGTCTTTTTTTGAAAAAACCAGAAATGCTAGGTGATGATCATAAGGAAGAAGTCTTGCAAAAGATTGAGGTATTGGAGACTTATCTACATGATTTAAAGAAACAATTAGAACCTAATAGTTGACGTTCATATTCGAATTTTGCTAATGAGTCATTTAAGCTTTGTTACCGTTTCAGGATGATTGTTCACCAAACATGTGAATATCTTTAAAATTAGAAGGCCTCCCACGGTTTACTGTGGAGGCCTTTTTTATTTGTTATCAGTCATATGAGCATGGATAATCATCGTTGTTTGAATATCTGTATGTCCTAATCGTTGTTGAATTTCTTTCAACCCCATCCCTGCTTCAATCAGTAAGGATGTATGCGTATGCCTGGTTCCAGATAGCATTTGGGTTCAGCTACTAAATCATCTGGAAAACAAGAAAAAACGTACTAATATCTACGCTGCCATATATCCAAGGAGGGCTTTTTTATATGAATAACTGTTGAACGGAGGATTAGTATTGAATGCAGTATAGTGTGATATGTGAATCATAAAACGTTCTTTAGAAAATGTTTTAGCTTGAGTGGGAAGTATTTCGGAAAGGATAAAAGGAAAAGCGGGGAACCCTGAATTACCAGTGTTTTCCCCGCTTTTTATCATTTTATATTTGAGTTACATATAATCATAAACAGAGTCATCGAAATAGAGCCAGTGATAATATTCAACCTGTGAATCCGTCATCTTGGAAATGTCTTTCTCATTGAACTTTTGTTGCTCAATTAATTTCTGCGCTTTGGAATTTCTTTCTACTTGGCTCATCTTAAATCCTCCTTATAATATGAGAAGTAACGAAGTATTTAAATATTGAAAACGCTTTCTTTTTATCTTATTTTTATTATATATCTCAATGTTAGATTAAACAAATATCAAATATAGATGAATTTTAAGGAAATAATATAGAAATGGTATTTATCTATTTACTTTGAAGCAGTTAATGAGACAAGGTTCGATTTCCAAAACCTGAGTTTTGTTAAGGAGTAGGGATTTGATTCAAAGGTGCCGAATGGATGCCGAAAATGTTATTATTTTAAATTTTTGAGTGAATATCTTAGTTTAGAACGTATGTTTTGTTATGTGTTTTAATTAAGATTAAATTGTATGATGTTATAATGTAAGACTTCACAATCTATGGACGGCATGACGTAATCATCGCTTATATCCCTTAATATAGGGATTTAACGAGGGTTTAGGAATTTGCTCACTATATACATGTAAATATATAAATTTGAGGCCTCCCACAGTTACTGTGGGAGGCCTTTTCTTCGATATTTTGAGGGTTAATAGAAGCATTACCTGAATCGGGACTCTTCTTCGCCATCTATTTCGTTGTCTCATCTTTATGAGTAGAGTTTGATGTATCAGGATCAAAGGGATTGAACCCATTCAAATCAATAAAATGGGCAATTGGATCCTTATCTTTATCAGCTATAATGAGGTTAAAGCCAGATAAGTGGTTTTTTATGTTCTCCAATTCTTTTGTCGTTAAATCGATGTTTAGTTTGAATGGAGTTTGATATGTAGTTTTGTGATCTTTAGGTTGCTCTGCCAACACTGCTTCACTGGTTGTCTTATGAAAAATATCGGATATTGCTTCAGGGTACTCCAGTGAAAAGTACAGCTTTTGGGTGTTTTCCTGTAAGATTTCGTATATGTCCAGATCTATTTCGTAATTCATCAGAAAAGTTAATTCCTTATTCTCAGGGATATAATTCATTTCAAACTTTGTAATGCTAAATTTAGGGGGAAGCAGCCTGTTTTCCAATGATTTGTTTTTTTGATTCGATGAGTAATTCTGTTTAGTCTCGATTGGATCATGGACAGATTTTTCACTTGTCTTTTCTGTGGTATCGCACCCCATTAGAAGGAACATACAAATGATAAAAGGGAAAGCATACTTTGGAAGCATATATGTAGCACCTCTTTATTTTCGTGATCAATAGTGTAATCATCTGTTGCAGTCGTTGCTTTTGCTGTATGATGGATTCACTTCATTGTCAATGGTATTGTAAATAATCGGAATAATCAATGTTTAGTTGACGTTATCTGTGCAGGATTGATTTGAATTTATCACCATACAATATTAAGATTGTATGAAAAAGGATGAGGACTGTGCCGATCAATTCGTTTGAGGATTATCCAATGACCTGGAAGCCGACGATCAGTAGGGAGGATAGGCCGATATATCAGGCATTGGCGAAGCGGTTAGAATGTGACATTATGGAGGGGCTTTTGGTGCCTGGTACGAAGCTTCCTCCGCAGCGGGAATTGGCCGATTATTTGGATTTGAATGTAAGTACTGTTTCAAAGGCGTTTAAGGTGTGTGAGTTGAAGGGCTTGCTGAGTGCAACGGTTGGAAGCGGCACGTTCGTTTCGTATGATGCTTTATCGAATGCTTACTTACTGGACGAAGTGAAGCCGGGGCATTTGATTGAAATGGGAGCGACACTGCCAGATAATGCTTCGTTTGAGCCGTTGCTCCACCAGCTGAAAAACATGCTGCAGGAGACGGATTATGAAAAGTGGTTCGGATATGGCCGAACAGGTGAAAGCTTTTGGCAAAAGGATGCAGCGATCAAGCTAATGAAAAGAGGCGGGTTTGAAACGACAGTCGAGCGCATATTATTTGCAAATGGCGGTCAAAATGCGATTGCCGCCACGCTGGCGAGTCTGTGTCAGCCAGGTGATCGCATTGGCGCTGATCAGCATACGTATCCAGGCTTGAAAACGGCGGCCGCGATGCTTAGTGTGCAAATAGTGCCGATAAAATCAGAGAATGGTGAAATGAGTCCAGCTGCGTTTGAGGATGCGTGTAAGCATGACAATATTAAAGGCATATATTTGATCCCGGATTTTCATAATCCGACAGCTTGCTCGATGTCTGTTGAGAATCGGAAAATGATTGCGGCAATTGCGAAAAAGCATGATCAGTTCATCATAGAAGATGCGACGTATCATCTACATAACGAAAAACCATTACCGGCCATCGCCTCATTTGCCCCGGAACAGGTCATCTACATTGCCAGTTTATCCAAGTCGATTGCACCGGGTTTGCGGCTAGCCTATGTCGCTGTGCCGAGTCCATTCAAGGAGCCGATTTCAAGGGCACTTTATAATTTGAATATAACTGTTTCCCCGTTATTAGCGGAACTGGCGGCGCGTACCATCATATCGAATCAATTTGAAGGTATGATTGAGGGCCATCGGAAACAAACGATCCGCCGGAATCAGGTCGTCAATCGATATTTGGCAGGCTATACGTGTTTAGGTGCTGAAACAAGTATCTTCCGTTGGTTACTATTGCCTGGAAAGATTACAGGTGCTGGCTTCGAAGCGTTAGCTGCAGAGCAGGGGGTGCAGGTGTATGCCGCTGAACGGTTTGTAGTGGGGAAAAGTTCCCCGGAGAGGGCTGTACGGGTTTCCATTTGTGCTCCGGAAACAATGGAGGAGCTGGAAAGAGGATTACGTATCCTTGAACGTTTACTAAAAAACTTAGCCTAATATATTGTTCGCCATACAATTATGATATTGTATGGTTTTTTTGTGAATGTTATGATAATGCAAATCTTGGATCGTTACAAGAATAGAATCAGCATTTTGGAAAGAGAGGTTAGATGATATTGCAAAATAGTGTAAAAGAGTTGAAAGGCCAATCGAATAGGTTGCAAAGCTATATTGATTCTCCTGAAAAACAACAACAATTATACAAACGAACGTTACTGGTTGTTGTCATATCCCAAATTTTTGGCGGAGCAGGACTTGCAGCGGGGGTGACAGTTGGGGCATTGCTGGCACAGGATATGCTGGGTACAGATAGTGTGACGGGAATTCCTACGGCGTTATTCACGTTAGGGTCAGCGGGGGCTGCGCTGCTAGTGGGGCGTCTGTCCCAGCGCTTCGGACGCCGTCCAGGACTTGCGGCGGGATTTTTTGCAGGAGGCATCGGTGCCGTTGGCGTGGTGATCGCAGCTTTAACAAATAGCATCGTGCTGTTATTTGCATCACTGCTTATCTACGGCGCCGGGACGGCGACAAACTTGCAAGCACGATACGCAGGAACGGACTTGGCAAACTCGACCCAAAGGGCAAAAGCGATCAGCATGGCCATGGTTTCGACGACATTCGGTGCCGTGGCAGGACCGAACCTGGTGGATGTCATGGGGGAGTTTGCTGTATCAATTGGAATTCCAGCTTTAGCTGGTCCATTCATATTAGCTGCGATAGCTTATCTACTTGCAGGCTTCGTTTTATTCATGCTGCTTCGTCCTGACCCCTTCATTGTTGCAAAAGCAATTGCAGCTGCTCAAAAAGGAAGCAGTGATTCACCTTTGAATGGAAAGGCCGATTTGCTATCGGCAAACAGGCGGGGCATTTATGCAGGAGCTGCAGTAATGGTTTTAACCCAATTCGTCATGATTGCCATCATGACGATAACACCCATACATATGGGCCACCATGGTCACGGGTTAAATGAAGTGGGGCTTGTCATCGGATTCCATATCGGTGCCATGTTTTTGCCTTCGTTGGTGACCGGTTTTCTTGTTGATAAAATGGGCCGTGGCGTTATGGCGATTGCTTCTGCCCTTACGTTACTTATTGCCGGCATCTTAGCTGCTCTTGGACCTGCTGATTCGATGATGGTGCTCATCATTGCACTTGCCTTGCTTGGGCTAGGCTGGAATTTCGGTCTGATTAGTGGCACAGCCATTCTTGTGGATGCCACCACTCCATCCACCCGGGCTAAGACACAGGGTTCTGTAGATGTTTTGATTGCATTGTCGGGCGCATTGGGCGGAGGCTTATCGGGAATGGTTGTAGTCCATTCCAGCTATGCAACGTTATCGATTGCTGGTGCCGTGCTTGCCTTACTGCTCATTCCGTTTGTCCTTTGGGCAGGTAGCGGTCGATAGGAAAAAACTTCTTCAGGACTTCAGCATATTGACAAAAAATAAAAAAAGATATCCCTTCCCATTGTTTAACCAAAGCATTATGCTTAAAACTATCATTCTTGCATAATAGGAGGTTCATGATGCCAAAATCATGTGAAAATCCATACCTTACAAAGCCAGTTTCGACATCACCGCCGCCACCGTTTACTCAGCTGTATTTGCTTATATATAAAACAGATTAAGAATCTGCGAAATATATAAGCTGTTTCGCAGATTCGAAGGAGTAGACGATGAAATCTAGCATTCAGTTTATCTTATCAATGATCATCTTTGGTACGATCGGTTTAGTTGTAAAATTCATTGATTTATCCTCGAGTGAAACAGCTTTGCTGAGCAGTTCGATCGGGTGTCTTTTTTTAGTGTTCGTATTTGTAATGATGAGGAAGCCCATTCCTTGGAAATTCGTAAAGGGCAATGCTCTTCCCCTGTTTCTTTCCGCGTTCGCTTTGGGAGGGAATTGGATTTTTCTTTATCAATCCTATGAACACACAACACTTGCGAATGCAACATTGGGTTATTATTTTGCACCAGTCTTTGTCATGGTTCTCTCGCCATTCATACTGAAAGAGCGATTGCCAATCAAAAAAGTGGTTTGCATTGGCGTAGCGATAGTCGGTATGTTATTGATTATCGGAAACGGTATTGGCGCCTCAGGCAGAGAAGATCTGCTTGGGATTCTTTTCGGGCTGATCGCGGCTGCATTTTACGCCGCCTTAATGTTATTGAATAAATTCATTAAAGGCATCGACATGTTGGAGATTACCATCATTCAGCTTGGCACCACTGCCTTCCTGCTCTTGCCTTATGTATTTTTTACAGAGGGGTTGGGTATCTTGGAAGCACCAAGGACTTCCCTTCCGTTTGTGCTGCTCTTAGGGGTTGTTAACACAGGTATTGGTTTTTGGTTGTTTTTTTCCGGAATGGAAAATTTAAAAGGGCAAAGCATGGCCATGCTAAGCTATGTGGATCCATTTGTAGCGATCCTGATATCGGCTGCATTACTACAAGAAAATATGACAACCGTTCAAATCTTTGGCGGCACACTCCTGTTAGGCTCAACCTTTGTAAGTGAATATAATTTCATTCATGTCCGTAAAGTTTATGCGAAGATCTTAACGAAATGAAAATAGGGCAGTGGGGGAACTTCCTCCCTGCCTTTTATCCCGTTCAAGTAAAAGGCCGGGTTTACCGTGTGGTACGATATGTCCGCTATCCATCAATGAAACCTTTCTAGATAAAATATTGTTTACTCGTAAAATTCATGCAAATCAATCCGGTTCGGAAAGGGGTTTTAGACAGGATGCTTTTTTTAAGAAATGTTCAAGCTGCAGATTTAGAACAGCTTTTACTTATTGAGAATGAGGGGTTTTCCATGGAAGAAGCCGCCACAAAGGAAGCATTTGTGGACAGGATCAAGCTGATCTCCGACACCTTTATCGTGGCAGAAAAGGAAGGGGAAATCCTTGGTTATATTAATGGTCCCATCATTGATCAGCCTTATATAACGGATGATCTTTTTGAGGAAATCAAAGAAAATCCGAAAACAGGAGGCTATCAGAGCATCCTCGGGCTAGCTGTGTCCAAGAATGCCAGACAGCAAGGAATTGCGAAGACTTTACTGGAGAAAATGGAATCACTTGCAGAAGAACGTGATAGGAAGGGAATCACTTTGACCTGTAAACAGGAACTGGTTCCTTTCTATGAAAAATTGGGGTTTGTTAGCCATGGCCTATCTGAATCGAAACATGGCGGAGTCAGCTGGTTTAACTTGGTCAAAATTAGAGAAGGAAGTGCCAGGTAGAACTGTAACTATCGTTGCGGACCGCCTGTAGTCATTGAATTCCTTAGCTCAAAAAATAGGTGAATCCAGCATAGTTTTGCCTCCCATATTTCCTGTGGGAGGCTTTTTTATGTGCCAAAAAGGGAACTTCATCCTTCAGTTTTCACCGGGAAATCAAAATAGTTCAGGGTGGGTGACGGGTATTAATGCTCGATTACGGGATTTCATAGGTAAAAATATCAAAAAATGAATAAATATATTCCCTTTTTTAAAAAATGGTTTACAAAGATTCATTTTGTTGGTAATATTTGTTTTAATAAATAATTTGAAAGATTCAGTTATTTATCATTTCAAAAAAGCAGTGAAAAATTTAGGAGGAGAGATAAATAAAATGGAGGCAACTGATTACGAATTAAAACCGAAAGTGAAAAGTTTTTTGAATGGTTCCATTGGTCTTTACATTAACGGGGAATATGTACCAGCAGGTAGTGGGAAAACATTCGATGTCATTAACCCAGCTACCGAAGAAGTAATCGCACAGGTTAGCGAAGCACAAACCGAAGATATCAATCTGGCCGTGCAAGCTGCGAGAAAAGCATTCGATGAAGGCGATTGGCCGGAAATGAAAGCGGCTACACGCTCACACCTGCTTTATACGTTCGCGAATCTTCTGGAAGATAATCGTGAAGAGCTCGCGCAGCTCGAGTCCCTTGATAACGGTAAGCCATATAAAGTCGCGTTGACAGATGATGTGGATGGATCCGTTCAGCACTTCAGGTATTATTCCGGTTTCGCAACGAAAATACAAGGAAAAACGACACAGGTATCACCGGAATATGTGAATTACACTGTGCATGAACCTGTCGGGGTCGTAGGCCAGATCATTCCTTGGAACTTTCCCCTTTTGATGGCTGCCTGGAAGCTGGGATCGGCCCTGGCTGTCGGGTGTACGGTCGTGATTAAACCGGCAAGTGAAACACCGCTTTCCCTACTTTATATAGCAGCGCTGTTCAAGGAAGCGGGTTTTCCAGACGGTGTCGTAAATATCGTACCTGGATCGGGCCGAGTTGCTGGAGAAGCGATCATCACTCATAAGCTGGTGGACAGATTGTCGTTCACTGGATCGACTGCTGTCGGAAAAGAAGTCATGAAGAAAGCGGCAGATCAAATCAAAGGAGTCACGCTCGAACTAGGCGGTAAATCACCTGCAATCATCCTTGAGGATGCCGATCTGGAAGAAGCGATTGAAGGGGCATTCAATGGCACGATGTACAACCATGGACAAAACTGCAGTGCTTGTACACGCATCTATGTTCATCGTAAACATTACGAGCAGGTAGTGCAGGCATTGGCAGAACGTGTGAATATGTTGAAACTTGGCCCGGGAATGGATCCGGAAACGGATATGGGTCCTCTCGTCTCGGCAAAACAGCAACAAACGGTTCTTGGCTACATCGAGCAAGGGAAAAAAGAAGGCGCACGCCTTGTTACGGGAGACGGAAAAGCATTCGAAACAGGCTATTTTGTTCAACCAGCGATATTTGCGGATGTAGAAGATGACATGACCATTGCGCGTGAGGAAATCTTCGGTCCGGTCATGTCGGTTTTGGTCTTTGATACGGTTGAAGAAGTCATTAGAAGAGCAAATGATAGCGATTATGGTTTGGCAGCCAGTGTTTGGACAGAGAATATTAAAACGGGTCACTACATTTCCCGTAAGCTCCAAGCAGGAACGGTTTGGATCAATGACGTTGGCCTTGAGTGGGAGTCCATGCCCTTCGGCGGATACAAGCAATCCGGTATTGGACGCGAAATGGGCGGGGAGTATGGCTTAGAGAATTACACGGAAGTGAAAAGCGTGTATGTGAATATGAAACGAAAGTAAAGGGCGCATAACCATTTTAGATGAATGCTATGAAGCCATCATTCGGCAGTGATCCGGTTACTAACTTTAATGAGGAGGATGAATATGTATAAACCATTTGGAATGATCCCAGCTTTACCAACACCAATGAACGAGGATACGAGTATTGACTATAAGGGGCTTGAACGACTGATAGATCATTTGATAGATGGAGGGATGGACTGCCTGTTAGTGGGAGGGAGTACGGGAGAGTACTCACTAATGAGCATGGAAGAACGAAAAGCAGTGATTAAATTCGTATGTGAAACAGCAAACGGAAGATTGCCTGTCATGGCCGGTACAGGATGCCATCGAACAGAGGATACGCTTGAACTTACTAAATACGCAGCTGAAGTTGGTGCAGATTGTGCCCTGGTCATTAATCCTTATTATATGTCTACCAGTAGACAAGGGATTATTGATCATTACAAGGCAGTGGCAGAAAACTCGAGCATTGGAATTGTAATCTATCATTATCCAGAGGCAACAGGTGTCGAACTTGATCCAGAGTTAATTAATGAATTAAGTCAAATCGATGGAATCGTCGGCATTAAAAATACTGCTGATGGACAGCATACTTCGAAGCTTATTGCATTGACTAAAGACAACCGAAACTTCGCGGTGCTTACCGGGTTTGAGCATTTAATCTTACCTACATTGGCTTTAGGAGGACAGGGTGCCGTTGGAGTGGTCCACAACCTGGCTCCGAAAAAAATGGCAAAACTATATGATTTGATCGTAAATGAAAACAACTTAAAAGAAGCCACTAAATTAAATCAGGAACTGCTAGATTTATATAATGCTATTGAAGAAGAAACGATTCCGGGGACGGTAAAGGCAGGCTTGGAAGTACTAGGATTATCAGGGGGACCAAGCAGAGTGCCGTTAGTGCCTGCCACCGATAAGTTCAAGTCAAGAATTGAGTCGATATTAACTGAATTAGGGGAACTAAAATTGGAACAACTTTAATGGAGAATGATCATTATACAAGGGCTGGGAGGAAATCCAATGAAGGATGTAATTATAATAGGCGGTGGACTGGCTGGTTTGTCTGCTGCCTGGCGCCTTAAACACCATGACATCGTACTTTTGGAATCCGATGACCGTATTGGCGGGCGTGTACGATCTGAGCGCCGAGGGGATTATTGGTTAAATTGGGGCGGACACCTATATGCCGGAGCTGGTTCAGCGACGGATGAATTATTTCAATCTGTAGGAATAACGGCATTACCTGTCCCTGGAATTCTTACTGCCATGTCGTTGAATGGGAAGCTGCTTTTAGATGGTCCGGTCGAGCTGTATCCATTTCGGGCCCCGATGTCATGGAAAGCTAGATTGGCCATGATCCGTGCAGGCGCGAAAGTGCGTGCAGCTGTCATCAAGTATGGAAAAATGGCAAAAAAACGTCCGGGAGAGGATTATAGAGCTCGACAACAGCGGATTTTAGAATTTATGGGAGATCGAACCTTTGCCCAATTCACTGGAGTATTGCCGCCAGATGCTGATGCCATTTTTAGACCTACTGTCAGCCGTTCGACTGGCAGTCCCGAGACAATGACTGCAGGATCAGGTGTAGGATATTTCCACACGGTATGGAACAAAGACGATGGGTTAGGGAGAAATATTGTCGGGGGAGCATCAACGCTTACAAACACGATCGCCACAACATTAGGGGAACGGGTCCAACTGAAGGCAATCGTTTCAGAAGTTCTTCAGAAAGAGGACTCTGTTGTTGTGAGTTATACGCAAGATGGCGTGAAGCATGTGGTGGAAGCACGTTATGCCGTACTCGCGACCCCTGCCACGATTACAAAAAACATAGCGAAAAACATTGACCCGGAACTTGCAGACGCTCTTGGTAAGATTAAATATGGTCCGCATGTCAGTGCAGCATTTTTAACCAATGAAACAGCCCCTCAGGTTTGGGATGATGTATATTCATTTGCAACGCCTAAAAGGTCCTTTGACATTATTCTTCATCAATCCAATCTAGTCCGTTCAATAGAAACCGAAAGACAGCCAGGCAGCAGTCTCATGACATTTTCGCCGGGGGAAAGCGGGCGCCGGCTAATTGATAAATCGGAAGAGGAAATCCTTCAAATCTATTTGAAAGATTTAAATGAAGTATTTCCTGGCTTTAGTGAGCATGTAGTGGAGGCACATGTAGAAAAATTCCCGTACGGATCAGCCTATATTTTCCCAGGCCGTGCCGAAATACAACCTATTTTGACAAAATCTGCGGGTCGATTATTTTTGGCAGGTGATTATTTAGGCTCCTATTATACGGAAACGGCCATTCAAACAGGATTCACTGCAGCCCAGAGCATCAATAGCTTCCTGGATTTCGAGGTCCCTGCATCCCAAAAGGAAAAGAAATTCAAGACGGCAGTATCCAATTAAGTACTGTGATAATGCCGAGAAAACCAGGTGAACTCCTTCATTGGTATGAACCGGCATAAAAATGCAAGCGTTATCAACCAAAGTGATATTTCGCTAGTTCGACCTGATGAACCGAAGTGAAATTCTTTTGATAATAGGGGGGAATTTATGAATAAAGTCCGTACAATGGATGAACTGCCTTTAAGTAGATTCCATTATAAAATGTTTGCCTACGCCAGCGGGAGTACATTCATCGATGGGTATATCATCGGAATCATCGCGGTTGCGCTTTCCGTCATGCAGTCCCAATTCGATATGTCTCTAACCATGATGGGTTCGATTGGAATGGCAACCCTTGCGGGGATGTTTGTTGGTGGGGTAATAGGGGGCTATCTTACAGACCTAATTGGCAGGAAGAAAATGTTCGTCATCGATATGCTCATCATGGCTGTTGTTTCGATTCTTCAGTTTTTTATCAACGATCCCATTCAGTTAGTCATTTTACGATTTATTTTAGGAATTGCAATAGGAGCAGATTACCCAATTGCAGGAGCCATGATGGCGGAATTTTCCCCGAAAAGAAATCGTGGTTCCTTGCTTGGCGGGCTTAATGGACTCTGGTTTGTCGGTTATGCCAGTTCCTACTTGGCCGGTTACTTTTTGTTATCCATAGGCGATGCGAGCTGGAGATGGATGCTTCTAAGCAGTGCGATTCCAGTGATCATCATGCTTGTCGCACGTTTGAACATGCCGGAATCCCCTCTATGGCTGGCTAGCAAAGGAAGAGAAAAAGAAGCAAACGCCATCGTTCAGAAAATATTCGGTGATCATGTCATCATGTCCCGCGAACCAGAGACTAAGGAGAGAACCTCCTTTCTCGATATGTTCCGAAATGGTTATGGAAAATGGATATTTTTCGTCTCGGCTTTCTGGTCGCTTCAAGTTATTCCTACATTTGGGATAGGAACCTATATCCCTGAGATCCTTGCACAATTTGGGTTCGCCAATGGAACGAGGGAATATCTGGGGGCTGCAGTGATAAATATTATTTATCTTGTCGGCTTGCTTCCTGCTCTTTACTTGATCGAAAAATACGGAAGAAGGCCTACACTCATTGTTCCGTTTTTTGTATCTTCCATTTCTTTATTCGTACTGGGAGCAACCTCTGGGCTACATACATCGTTTGTTTTCATCTTAGTTCTTTTTATCATATATGGTACGTTTAACACTGCAATGGGAGCTCATGATTGGATTTATCCTAACGAGCTTTTCCCCACCCATATCCGGGGGACGGCAATGGGCTTTATAACAGGCGTAACCCGTCTTGCCTCTGCCATTAGTACCTTTTTCTTTCCATTCATTTTAGATACCTTTGGTTTGGCAGCTACGTTGTACATTTGTGGTGCTTTGTTTTTCATTGGGTTTTTAGTCTCTCTTTTCATGGCCCCGGAAACCAAGAATATGAGTTTAATACAAACCAGCACCATCAACAAAACCAGAAATAAAGGACATGACAGCTTCGTATCTCAAAAAAATATTAATTAGAAAAAGCGAAAACGTGTTTGGACGAGCCCATATCCGCACCTTTTAACGGCTGGTTTTTCCACTATATAGGGCGTAAAAGAGGAAAATCGATTCGTTGCAGCGTATAAGCAATAGATCGATCATTTTAATGGATGTAAAGTCATCTTCCTTTTGCGGATAGGTGGCTTTCATCTTGCTTACGCTGGATGGTTTCAATATTTAATGGAAATCGGTCGATGAAATCAATCTTTAAAAGAAGGGAGGGAGGATATGAAAATACGGTCGGACCTGAGAGTTTACTTGATTACAATTGCTGGTGCGGCATGCTGGGGGCTTATAGGTTTATTTATTGCCCCCTTGTATTCTCACGGCTTCACCGCTTGGGACGTAGTGGCCATTCGGGGTGTCTTCACCTTTGTGATCTTGATTTTAATTATGGCAATTTTTTATCGTAAGCAGTTACGTACCAGATTAAAAGACCAAATCTTTTTCGCTGGGGCGGGCATCTTTAGTATTGCCTTATTCAATTTTTTTTACTTTGAGGTTTTTTCGCAATCGAGTCTATCGCTTGCAGTCACACTTCTATATACAGGTCCCTTGTTTGTAACCATCCTATCTCGGCTCTTTTTTAAAGAGCCATTGACCATTAGAAAAGGCTGGGCACTTGCTCTTGCCATTACAGGTTGCGCATTTGTTGTAGGGCTTTTGCCATTCGGGCAAGATAGTATCCCTTGGAACACGTTGTTAATGGGGATTTTATCCGGCTTTTGCTATGCATTGTACAGTATTTTCGGTAAACCTGTAACGAAGCGTTATTCTGCGTTGACCATTACCACGTACACATTTTTTTATACGAGCATTTTCATGTTATTGACAAGCGACATAATAAGAAAGACTGATGAATTTCAAGAGGCGGATGTTTGGATATCAGCCGTATTGTTAGCGTTGGTATCGACGGTAGCGGCTTTTGTTTTGTACACTTCAGGCCTAAAGCATTTAGAAGCTAGTAAGGCTTCCATTTTAGCTACGATAGAACCCATCGTTGCAGTCGTAACTGGAGTGCTTTTCCTTGGGGAACAACTGCGGGGATGGCAGGTGTTAGGGATCGCTTTGGTTTTGTATTCGGCAATTCTTGTCGCCGGAGGGCGCTCCAAGATTAAGAAAGGTATAAACATACAAGGATGAATGGTTTTGACAGGTCCATTCCGCAATCCCCATAATAAGTTAGACCACACTTAAGGCATGAATCCGGTAATCCGACGGGCTCATGCCTTTTAATATATAACGATTCGTCGGTGATTAAAGTGAACAATCATATCTAATACGAGCTTGCATCCTACGGAAGGGTCCTTTGAAATCCTCCCATTTTTTGAATATAAGATATAATGGACCAAAGATGAATCAATTTAGGCGGATAAGCTATAAAAGAATGTGAAAAGGGGATTTGAATGAGTTTATATAATCAAACAACAACCATTACTAAAATAGTTGATGTTAAAGATTCTTTGCCCAAAAAACAAAGACAGTTATGCGATTATATTTTGAAGAATTATCAATCAATGGGCTTGATAACCATCAAAGAGCTGGCCAATCATGCTAATGTAGGAATTTCGACTGTCATGCGTACGATAAATGCCTTAGGGTATGAAAATTTTAACGACCTACGAAAAGATATGTATGATGAATCAGTGCCTTCCGTCTCGAAATGGGCATTGAAGAGGTCGTTTACGGAAATACAACAAGAAGGAGGGAAGGTTCCGACTCTAGTCCAGGTATGGAAAGAATCGGTCCATTTATTAAATAAATCTTTAAATCCCACATTACTGGAAAGCTTCGAAAAGGCAATTGATTGCATTGTAAACTCAAGTTATATCAATATTTTGGGTACTAGACCGTATAAAGCGACCGCGCTATATTTCGAACTGCTGCTTGGGGAGTTTTATCCTAAGATAAGGCAACTAGGCCATGATACTGAAGTGATTTACGATAGGATCTTGCAATTCGAGAAGGATGAAACGTTAGTGGTGTTTGCGTTCGAACCGTACACTAATCGGGTGATCGAAGCTGTTAAGCTGACCTATGAACTTGGCCACAAAATTATATTGATAACGGATCATATCTCATGTCCAATTATTACATATGCATCTGTCACAATGAAGGTGGAGGTCAGTGAAGAACAATTTTCAGTCATCCCGATTATGGCTTTAATCGATGCATTGGTAATCGAAATCGGTAAAAGATCATCTGAGGAATCCATCCAAAAATTAAAAAGACTTGAAAAAACCCTTATAGAAAAGAATATAACGTTTACGTATTAAAACATGATCCGTCTGGAAAAAATGGAGAATTGAATAGTGATTGACAAAAATCAATAAAAGGGCGAAAACTGCATCTGTACGAGGAGCTAATCCTTCCGTTTCCATGGATACTTTTGAAAAGGCATTGTTACATGTAAATATTGATGTGGACCCTATTTATCTGGTCCAACTCTTGAGAGACCAATGTTTTATGTAATTGTCTCTTGGAACATTAAGCTGCTGAAGGCATAATGAGCCACCTTCGTTGAAAATTCACCAAACATGCGAATATCTTTAAAGTTGAGGCCTCTCACGATTTACTTACGGGAGGTTTTTTCTAGTTGATGAAAGGGAAACTTCATACATCCAGT
The DNA here is from genome assembly GCF_030271255.1 of Peribacillus folii. GTDB lineage: Bacteria > Bacillota > Bacilli > Bacillales > DSM-1321 > Peribacillus. The sequence continues at coordinate 50,464 of NZ_JASJOM010000014.1, read as the reverse complement.
TTCATAGAAAGACAGGCATATAGTTCTTGCCGATGAGAACGTCCGGATTTTAATTTAGCGAAGTAAAGTTTTAAAGCGATCATGTTTAACAGGGGCATACAAAGTCCGTGCTACAGCTTGAATCCTGACACCAAGCCTAATGGGAGTGTTTAAATAATCCTTCGAATAAGTGCAGTGATTGTCCGACTATGAAACTAAGAGCTATCTATATCTTGCAGAACATATTATAATTAAAGGAAATAATTTTGTAAAAAAAAGGCAGGCAAGCGTCGATGAATAATTTTAGATTTGGGATACGCCAGAAGATTATTACTGGCTATATTATCGTGATTATTTGTTTAATTGCGTCTATTTGGGCTGTAACGAAACAGTTAGATACGATGAACACGGAAAGGAACTTTATCGTCGAGCATGATTTCGCGGTTAGGGATATCACAAACCGAATTGAAAAAGATCTTTTAAAGCTGGAATCGGACCAGAGGGCATATATCATTACGGGAGAGCAGAGCTATTTAGAGCCGTATAATGAAATGCGTTCCCAATTGACAGGAGACTACAATGCACTTAGGGAGCTTCTATCCGACAATCCGAAACAGCAAAAAAAACTTGATTCGATTAATGAAAACATCAAGCGATGGGTAGCGGTCGCAGGTGATCCGTTCATTAAACTTAAGGAGCAGAACGATACAGCGGGTATTCGCGAATTTTTTAAAGAAGAACGGGGAAAAGAAGAGATCGATAACGTCTTGATCCAATTTGAAACCTTCCGAAACAAGGAAAAAGCGCTCACGGAACAACGTGCGGAGAGTTTGAACGATCAAAACCAGTATCTGAAAATTGGTCTCTTTAGCATGTTAGCCTTCGTCATCATTGCCTCTGTTGTCCTCGCGATGATAATTTCCGGATCCATCCTCAAAACGTTAAAAGCGGTTGTGGCAAGCATTCGTGCAATGGCAAACGGCAGTGACTTGAGCGGGCGGATTCACGTTAAGACCAACGATGAGATTCGGGATCTTGGAGAAGCGACGAACGAACTTCTGAATTCATTTGAAGAACGGGATTGGCTGCAAACGAATGTTACAAAAGTCGTTAGTAAGGCCCAAGGCATATCCTCAGTGGAGAACCTTGCGGAGACATTTCTATCCGGTGCCGCTAAAATAACGGGATCATCATTTGGAGCTTTTTATAGTAAAGAAGGAAAAGGGAAAGGAACTAGGTTTGTAAAAATGGCTTCCTTTGCAGATTCGGAGAATGATGCAGGAAGAGAGAGTTTCAATCTCGGACAAGGCTTGATCGGCCAATGTGCACTTGAAAAACGGATGCAAGTGATCAATGGAATGGAAGCAGACTATCAGTTGATTTCTTCTGGATTGGGAGAAGCAAGGCCGAGCAGCATTCTGATTGCTCCAATCATTCATGAAGAGGAAGTCATCGCCGTATTTGAACTTGCGAGCCTTAATGAATTTACGGAGCAGCATATCGCTTTTATAGATACTGTACTTGAAACATTCGGGCTAACCATCAATAGTGTCATCGATCGCATGGAGATTGCACGATTATTAACTGAATCTCAGGCGATGACCGAAGAACTTCAGGCACAATCCGAAGAATTGCAGAGTCAGTCTGAGGAACTGCAGATGCAGTCAGAAGAATTACAAATGATCAATGAGCAGCTAAAAAATCGTTCACAAGAAGCGGAAGAAAAGTCAAGAGATCTTGAAAGCGCAAAAAAAGATCTTGAAGAGAAGGCGAAACAGCTTACGATTAGTTCTAAATACAAATCGGAATTTTTGGCGAACATGTCTCATGAACTGCGCACTCCGCTAAATAGTATTCTGATCCTATCTGAGATGCTTATTGAAAATAGCACTCGTTCTCTATCAGAAGAAGAATTAGAGTTTGCTGGAGTCATTCATTCTTCTGGGCAAGACTTGTTAAACTTGATCAATGATATTCTAGATCTTTCAAAAGTTGAAGCTGGAAAGCTTGAGCTTACGCTAAGTGAAGTGAATATAAGTGAACTTCCTGCCAGTTTAGAGAGGAATTTTTCACATATTGCGAACCAGAAGGGCCTTCATTTTCATATAAATATGAGCCCGGACGTACCGACCATATTCCAAACCGATGAGAAGCGTTTCCAGCAAATCATTAAAAATCTGCTTTCGAATGCCTTCAAGTTCACTGCGAAGGGTTCTGTATCCGTCCAAATCAAGAAAGTGCTGACGAACGTGAACTACACGGGTGTCGATTATTGGCTGGAGATTTCGGTTACGGATACGGGAATCGGCATTCCAAAAGAAACACATGCACTGATCTTTGAAGCATTCCAACAAGGAGAAGGAGCTACGAGTAGAAAATATGGCGGTACAGGTCTAGGGTTGTCCATCAGCACTGAATTTGCAAAAATTTTAGGAGGCAGAATCCAGCTCGATAGTGAAGAAGGAAAAGGAAGTACGTTCGCCCTTCTCATTCCGAGTATTACCGGAGACAGTATCTCTCGTGAAACATTTATAGAAGCATCGGCAGAAGTAGCAGCAACTCTTGAACAGGCCAATTCAGCCATAACGGCAGAGCCGGAAGTGGAACATGCCAAGTCCAATGAAGGTTTAGCCGATGAAAGTAATATTTTTTATGGTAAGACGGTTCTGATTACCGATGATGATCATCGTAATATTTTTGCATTAAGAAGAGCTCTTGAAAGTAAAGGGATGAAGATCCTCATTGCGAATAATGGCCTGGAATGCTTGGATGTACTGGACGAAAATAAAGGGATAGACCTCATTTTGATGGATATCATGATGCCTGAGATGGATGGGTACGAAACGATGAAGCGGATTCGTAACATAAAAGAATTTTCGGATATTCCGATTATCTCCCTGACTGCAAAGGCCATGAAAGATGACCGGAAAAAATGTCTGGAATCAGGTGCGTCAGACTATATTAGCAAACCATTGAAATTGGAACAGCTGTTTTCGGTGATGCATGTTTGGATGACAAAGTAAGTGGGTTACGTAGGTTTGCAAAATCAAGTCCTTGCACAGCAACCCATTAGGGACATAAAAATCATATAAGAGCAAGCCTCCTGCCCATTTTGCGACAGGAGGCTTTGTTTGTTGGTGAAGTGGAAGTGTGTTTGTTATTACTGCGGCTGCTCACCTGGGACATTCACATTGAAATGAACCCCGAACTTGTCCTTTACCATCCCGTACAAGGGGCTAAAATCCGTCTTATGAAGGGGAATAACGACTTGTCCGCCGTCTTCCAAAGCGGCGAAGATTTCTCTCGCCATTGCCTCTTCTTTAGGATGGATGGCAATTTGAATCGTATTGCCGGACAGATAAGGCATGTCTGCATACGTATCTGAGAACATGAGATCGGCTTCACCGACTTTCAAGTGTGCATGCATAACGCGATCCTTCATGTCATCCGTCAACGGATGATTCGGGTCAGCCGGCATATCTCCGTAAGTCATTATACCCATTACTTTCCCGCCAAGAGCTTTCTCGTAAAAATGGACCGCTTCTCTCGTGTTACCGTCAAAAAACAAGTACGGGTTCAAACTAATTGACATCACACAACACCTCCTTTGGAATAATCTGGTCATCTTATTTATGATACATCAAAATTGAGCTTGGGGAAACTGGACTATTCCAATTCTAGTTATCCTTATTCGATTAAATGACTCGATTGCTGCACAAAAGTAAAAAGGCAAATCGTTGATCAATTTCTCTCCCCTATATTACGGAGTATGCGAAAAGGTGTGGAATCGTAAGGTGAATTTAGATCAGTCATTTCAAAAAAAACCTGAAACTTCTACATAGCATAGAAAATACAGGGATTTTTATTCTGGCAAATTATATAAGAGTAGGTGCTTTTTGTTTCAAAAGGATAGAAAAGAGGGGCAACCTGTTAAAGAGGAAAATGTAGAAGAAACGGAATAATTATTTAAAGATTATAGTAGAGAGTGAAAATTGATGGTTTAGATGGCGGACTTTAAGAACGGAGGGCTCCAACGTTTGTAAATGGGCTATGTGAATGCAAGAAGCTAAATATTCAACTATATTTAATACAATAAAGAAAAATAATAATGGAGATTACTAGTAAAGGTCCTTTTTTGTCGAAAAATCGATAAATCACCGAATTCGCAGATAAAAGGCCTAGAATCGTAGATAAAAATCCAAATTCGCAGATAAAAGGCCAAGAATCGTAGATAAAAATCCGAATTCACAGTTAAAAGGTCCCGATTCGTAGAAAAATGCAGAATTCGCGACGCTTTTATTATAAGAATCCGTATACCTCAAGATGTTTCGCTGCCGTTGATCAGGAAGCATTACGCAAACATTTTCTTTCGTTACGTGAGAAATATAAGCCAAATATGGAAAATCATATGGGGATTTTAGATGATCCAATGGGGAACGAAATAATTTAATGGATAGTACAGCAAATGTGGAACACGGAAGCGTCTTATGGTTAAATATAAACCTACTAGAGGGCAAGGATAAAATGGTTGGCGTTCTGTAAACGAACAATCGGACGGTCTGATAGATCCACATAATTCTATATTTACAATGGATGTTACCCTCACTATAAAACTGTTCCGACGGGATAGATACAACAGAAGGGGAGCGGCCCCACCACGTACCATTCACACAGTTGAGCGGAGTAGTGCCCAGTGTTCTCCAGAAAAAGAGCGCTTGCATTTTTCGAAATATTGATTATAATACTTGTATACAAGTGTACTTGAACTCTATAAGAAGGTGAATGTATGGCAGAATCAAGGGAATTTCTTTATCCTGTAAAGTGGCTTTCAAAAGCTTCTGCTGGTGATCGGGTAACATCGGAGCTTAGAATGCGCATTATTTCGGGCATGATTGAAAGCGGTACCATCTTATCGGAAAATAAAATAGCAGCGGATTTCGGCGTCAGCCGCTCACCGGTCCGTGAAGCGTTAAAAATATTGGCCTCTGAAAATATCATCCGTTTGGAGAGGATGGGGGCCGTCGTCATCGGGCTGACAGAAAGAAAATATGCGGAAATCTATGATGTACGGATACTCATCGAGACATTTGTTTTCGAGCGCTTGGTGAGGGCAGCCACGGATGAATTGGTGATGGAACTTAGTAAGATTCTGGAAATGATGAAAATTTCGATAAAATACAGCGATGCGGATGAGTTTTCCTATCAGGACGTCCTGTTCCATGAAACGATCATTCGGTCCATCAATCATTCCTACATCCTGATGATCTGGGATAACTTGAAGCCTGTGATGGAAAGCTTGATCCTCCTTTCCATGCGCCATCGCATTTCAGAAAAATATGAGGACTTTACAAGGGTCATAAATAATCATCAGCTTTATATCGATGCGATCAAGACAAAAGATCGGGAACTCATGATCAAGTCGCTGCATGTGAATTTCGATGATGTTCAAGAGAAGGTTGAAGATTTATGGATGGCCCAACAGATGCTTTCAAAAGGAGTCGGACAAGAAAATGACTAGCTATATGTTAGGTGTAGACATCGGTACAACAAGCACGAAAGCTGTATTATTCACGAAAAAAGGCGATGTCATCGGGCAAGCGAATATGGGTTATCCACTTTACACGCCGGATATGACAACAGCGGAACAAGACCCAGAGGAGATTTTCCAGGCCGTTTTGAAAGCCGTTTCAACGCTAACGAAGCAGCATGCAGATAAACAGCCTTCATTCTTATCATTTAGCAGTGCAATGCATAGTGTAATCGTGATGGATGAACATGACCAGCCGCTAACCCCTTGCATCACTTGGGCTGATAACCGCAGTGAAGCTTGGACCCATATAATAAAAGAGAAATTGGGTGGGCATGAGGTGTACCAACGGACCGGGACACCCATTCACCCGATGTCACCATTATCCAAGATCACTTGGATCGTGAATGATTGCAAAGAGATTGCGGCCAAAGCTAAAAAATATATCGGGATTAAGGAATATATCTTTAAAAGGCTGTTTGATCAATATGTCGTCGATATTTCCCTTGCTTCATCGATGGGGATGATGAATCTCAAAAGCCTGGATTGGGATGAGAAGGCGCTAGGAATTGCGGGAATAACACGAAGTCAATTATCCGAGCTCGTACCGACAACAAGGATCTTCAACAATTGCGACCCGGATATCGCGAGACAGCTTGGGATTGATCCGCAAACCCCTTTTGTGATCGGAGCAAGTGATGGTGTCCTTTCGAACCTGGGTGTAAACGCTATCCGAAAAGGAGAAATTGCTGTCACGATCGGAACTAGCGGTGCCATACGGACAATCATTGACGAGCCGAAAACGGACGAAAAAGGAAGGATCTTTTGCTATGCATTAACGGAAAAGCACTGGGTGATCGGCGGTCCGGTAAACAACGGAGGGATGGTCCTTCGCTGGATTCGCGATGAATTTGCTTCTTCCGAGGTGGAAACGGCGAAAAGACTCGGAATCGACGCTTATGAAGTGTTAACCAAAATTGCCGAACGTGTAAGGCCAGGCGCCGATGGATTGCTATTCCATCCATATCTTGCCGGTGAGCGTGCGCCATTATGGAATCCGGATGTACGGGGCTCATTTTTTGGATTGACACTTTCACATAAGAAAGAACATATGATCCGGGCAGCCCTTGAAGGCGTCATTTACAATTTATACACGGTATTTTTAGCCTTAACCGAATGCATGGAGGGTCCCGTGACCCGAATACAGGCTACGGGAGGCTTCGCCAGGTCTGCGGTTTGGCGGCAGATGATGTCGGATATCTTCGAATCGGAGGTCGTCGTTCCAGAAAGCTACGAAAGTTCATGCTTGGGGGCTTGTATATTGGGTTTATATGCTGCCGGGGAAATCGATTCCTTCGAGGTCGTTTCCGAAATGATTGGCAATACCCACAAGCACACACCGAATGGTGCTTCGGTAAAGGAATACAGGCAAATATTGCCGATATTCATTAATCTATCAAGAGTATTGGAAAATGAATATACACAGATCGCGAACTATCAAAGAAACCTGATACATGCTACAAAGTAAACACATGGGGGATATACAATGCCATTAGTTATTGTCGCTTTAGGAATTGTCGCGTTATTGATCTTAATAATGGGCTTGAAATTAAATACATTCATTTCCTTGATCGTCGTATCGTTCGGAGTCGCCTTAGCACTGGGAATGCCGCTTGAGGAAATTGTAAAGACTATTGAAGCGGGATTAGGCGGAACACTTGGTCATTTAGCATTGATCTTTGGACTCGGCGCGATGTTAGGTAAGTTGATCGCTGATTCGGGCGGCGCGCAGCGCATTGCCATGACCCTTGTTAACAAATTCGGGGAAAAGAACATTCAATGGGCAGTCGTCGCAGCATCCTTTATAATCGGTATCGCTTTATTTTTTGAAGTGGGCTTAGTATTATTGATACCGATCGTATTTGCCATTTCAAGAGAACTAAAGGTATCGATATTGTATCTGGGCATTCCGATGGTTGCAGCGTTATCCGTAACGCACGGTTTCTTACCGCCTCATCCAGGACCGACCGTCATTGCCGGTGAGTATGGTGCAGATCTTGGTCAGGTCTTGCTTTATGGCTTCATCGTTGCGGTCCCGACCGTCATTATAGCTGGACCGGTATTCACGAAGATCGCTAAAAAATTAGTGCCTGCATCATTTACGAAAACGGGCAGCATTGCATCTTTAGGAGAACAAAAAACATTTAAAATGGAAGACACACCTGGATTCGGGATCAGTGTATTCACCGCCTTGCTTCCGGTCATTTTAATGTCGATTGCCACGCTCATCACTTTGTTGCAAAAAACGATGGGCTTAGAGGATAATGGTTTATTGGCAGCGATCCGATTTATTGGCGAAGCTGGCACTGCGATGCTTCTTTCCTTATTATTTGCAGTCTATTCGATGGGATTGGCAAGAAAGATCCCGATGAAAGATATCATGGATTCCTGTACAAATGCCATCCTGCATATTGGCATGATGCTCTTGATCATCGGGGGCGGCGGAGCCTTCAAACAAGTATTGATCGACGGCGGTGTAGGTGACTATGTGGCGGAATTGTTCAAAGGGACATCGCTATCACCGATCCTGCTTGCCTGGATCATTGCGGCCATCCTACGCATTTCCTTGGGGTCTGCCACCGTGGCGGCCTTGACGACAGCTGGCTTGGTCATTCCGATGTTAGGTCAGACCGACGTTAACCTTGCACTCGTCGTTCTTGCGACAGGAGCGGGAAGCTTAATCGCCTCGCATGTCAACGACGCCGGATTCTGGATGTTCAAGGAGTATTTTGGTTTAAGCATGAAAGAGACGTTTGCAACATGGACCTTGCTTGAGACGATCATTTCAGTAGCTGGATTAGGCTTCATTCTACTGATCAGTTTATTTGTATAAGGTCTTTACCGGCAGTAAATCCTTGATTTATAGGAGGGTTTACTGCCTATTATTCTTACATAAAAGGAGAAAAAATCATGTTCAATTCAATTGGTGTCATTGGTTTAGGGGTAATGGGCAGCAATATCGCCTTAAATATGGCGAGTAAAGGGGAACAAGTTGCCGTCTATAACTATACAAGAGATTTAACGGATCAGCTCATTGCCAAGCTGGACGGGCAGTCGCTCCATCCGTATTACGAAATCCAGGACTTCGTTCAGTCACTGGAAGCGCCAAGGAAAATTTTTCTGATGGTGACGGCGGGCAAGGCGATCGACTCTGTAATCGATTCATTGCTTCCTCATCTTGAACAGGGCGATATCATCATGGACGGGGGGAATTCCTATTATGTGGATACGGAACGCAGATATGATGACTTGAAACCTAAAGGCATCAGTTATTTAGGCATTGGTGTTTCTGGCGGGGAAGTCGGGGCATTGAAGGGGCCTTCCATCATGCCAGGAGGCGATCAGGACGCCTATGAAAAAGTAGCGCCGATTTTGACGAAAATCTCAGCCAAAGTAAATGAGGAACCTTGCTGTACGTATATTGGTCCAAAGGGAGCAGGTCATTTCGTGAAAATGGTGCATAACGGGATTGAGTATGCAGACATGCAATTAATCGCCGAAGCTTACACGTTTTTAAGGGAAAAGCTGCATTTGGAAGTGGATGAAATGGCTGACATCTTTGAAACATGGAACCAAGGAGAACTGAAAAGTTATTTAATCGAAATAACAGCCGAGATTCTAAGGAAAAAAGATGAAGTGACAGGCTTGCCGCTGATCGATGTGATTCTTGATAAGGCAGGACAAAAAGGCACAGGTAAATGGACCAGCATGCAAGCGATCGATAATGGCATACCGGCATCGATCATTACAGAGTCTTTGTTTGCACGTTACATGTCCGCGCTAAAAGAGGAACGGGTGAGTGCCGAAGACATTCTGACTGGTCCTGGGAATGTTGGGCAAGAGCTCGATAAAAACGAGTGGATCGAATATATTAGGCAAGCATTATATATGGGGAAGGTTTGTGCATACGCGCAAGGCTTCACCCAATATAAAATGTCTTCGGAACTTTACGGATGGGACCTGCCTTTAAAAGATATTGCATTGATTTTCCGCGGCGGCTGCATCATCCGTGCCGAATTCTTGAACGTCATCAGCGAAGCCTACCAAGATCAGCCAGATTTGGCGAATTTGTTAACGGCACCATACTTTGCCCAAAAAATCACCGACTATCAAGCAGGCATGCGGAAGGTTGTCAGTGAGGGAATCAACTCCGGCATCTCGTTCCCATGTTTAAGTGCTTCCCTTTCTTACTACGATAGTTACCGTACGGGCATCTCGAACGCGAACCTTCTGCAGGCGCAGCGTGATTACTTCGGGGCACACACCTATGAACGTCGTGACATGGCAGGGGTCTTTCACACAGACTGGCAGTAATATAATCAGTCAGTAAAATGGCTTAAAGAGTCGATTTATAAAAGGGTTGTCCCCAATGTCATGATTATGACTTTTAGGGATAACCCTTTTTATAAAAATTAAATGCAAAAAAAATCGCCCTTTTAAGTGAAATCAAGTTACCACAGACCATTTAGGAAACAAACTTTACTACCATACTATATTTAAGTCATGCTAGGAAGGGGTTGGCCCTCTTACTACAGCAATTCACCACCGCCTTGACCCCACACCTCAAAACGAGGGGGTGAGTTAATAGAAAGGGCAACCTTTTGATTCAAATGGAATACCTTTGTTCTTGTAGATTCATGTGGTCTAAAGGATAGACACTCCTAGTAAAACTTTATTTCTACCACCAGTTAATGCACATCCTGTACCTGAAAGGTATACAACTCCACCATTATTTATATTCATTGTTACAGTATTACTAAGTAATTTTGGTGTAGAGAAAAAAATCTACTTAGTCATCAATAACAGAGTAGATTTTGGCGGAATTTAGAAAAGGCCTTCATTTTCATAATATTTATTGAATTGTTCAGAGTACTTTTGTTTTAAATCCGCAATTTTTAACCACTTGTTTAATCTCCTATTCTTCTTAGTTCCGCATCATAAGTACCAGATCTAGTTTTTTTACTACCTAAATTTTTGACTGAACTAGCGCCTTTCCAAACGCCTCCGTGGTGTCCATCTTTATCTACAGTTAAATAGGCTGGACCTTTTCCTTTACCTCGTTTGAATACTTTTTGGCCGTGAGAAAGGTAGTTTGTTGCACGTATCCTAAATCTTCTGCGGCGGATTTTGCCACTGCTGCTGTTTTTGAACATGTTAAATATAGCTATTCATTTTTTAAACTAGAGAAGAAGGCTTTCTATACACGCGTGGGGTGAATAGGCAAACTGCATGGTTCGTTCATCTTTACTTAGGAATAACACTCAGAAGCTTTTTGTATTTTCTTTCTTTGGGGTCTTTTTTATTGAATGTTTATCCTTGAGAAATATTACTGTAGCGAGACTCCTGCGGGGAAAGCGCGCACCTGGAGTGGAGATGAACGTTTAATTTTAGACACTCAAATATATATATGACTTTTGAGCCATCTTTTGAAATAGGCTGGTTTTAACTAGGAGATTTTTGGATGGATGATATAAAATAAAAGCAAATAATCGCGAGTTTATTTATGAAGGCGCTTACATTATGACCAGAGGACTTTAGTTTTCTGGATAGGGGGAATATGATGAAAAAATGGACAATCTGCACACTGAGTTCATTTTTGGCGTTTTTTTTATTTGTACCGTTCACATCCTATGCACAAGCCAAACCGGATCAAGAGACTTCTGTGAGTAAGGAAGCGGGAAGGGCGTATCCGGTGCTGAAAAAGCAAAAAAACCGGAGGATGCGGGCTTTTCGTCGGAAAAGCTGAAAAAGGTCGATCAGTTGATTGAAATGGAGGTGGCTGCTGGGTTTCCTGGGGCTGCGCTGATTGTCATCAAGGACGGAAAAATCGTAAAACATGATAGCTACGGGTACAAGCGGAAGTTTGATGAGCATATGGCTCTTAAGCGGTTTCAGAAAATGGAAAACGATACAATGTTTGACCTTGCATCAAACACGAAGATGTATGCGACCAATTTTGCGCTCCAAAAATTGGCGAGTGAAGGCAAGCTCGATATCCAGGCAAGGGTGCAGCAGTATATTCCTGAATTCAAAGACACGGAAGCGGATGTGATTAAGGGAAAGGATACGTTGAGGATCGTCGATGTTCTCCATCATACAGCCGGGTTCAAGCCGGATCCGCAATATCATAATCCAGTCGTTTCAAAGGAGCTTTACTCTCAGGAGCGGAATAAAACGATTTCGTTCATATCGAAAACGCAGCTGACTTACGTTCCGGGAACACAGAACGTATACAGTGATGTTGACTATATGCTGCTCGGTGCCATTATAGAAAAAATAACGGGTCAGCCGCTTGATACGTATGTTGAAAATGAATTGTACAAGCCGCTTAACCTGAAACATACAAAATTCAATCCCCTTCGTAAGGGGTTCAAGCCAAAGGATTTTGCTGCAACTGAATTGCTTGGCAACACGCGGGATGGCGTAATTGATTTTCCTAACATTCGCACATACACCCTTCAAGGGGAGGTCCATGATGAAAAGGCATTTTATTCAATGGGAGGTGTTTCAGGTCATGCAGGTCTTTTTTCCAATACCGAAGATCTCGCTGTCCTGCTGCAGGTAATGCTGAATGGCGGAGGCTACGGCAAGCATGCTTTTTTTAATCAAGGAACGATCAATGAATTCATTGCACCTTCCGCGATGAATCCGACCTATGGGCTTGGCTGGAGGCGAAATGGCGATGCAAGCATGGAGTGGATGTTCGGTCCATATGCCAGTGAGAGTGCCTACGGTCACACAGGCTGGACGGGAACTGTCACGATCATTGATCCTGAAAAGGATCTAGGCATTGTTTTGCTTACGAATAAAAAGCATTCACCGCTCGTCAATCCTGCAGCCAATAGCAATCAGTTCTTCGGGGACCTCTTCAAAACAGGTAGTTACGGAAGTGTCATGACCGCCATTTATGAAGCATTGCAGAGCGATAAAAAATAGAAAAAGTGATATATATCGATAAAAATTTAAATATATCGACGAAATTTGGGATATATCAACGAAAATTCGAGATATATCTCCGAAAAATGAAATATATCTTCGAAAATCAGAATATATCTCCTAAGTGCGGATTATAACAATGAAAATCGAATTGCGGAGTTCGAGCAATAAAAAAATCAAGGCTATCACGTGATGTGATAGCCTTGATTATTATTTCACTAAACTTTTTAGCACATTATCAATGATTTGTTCGTTAGCGATTGCCCCAGTGTATAACCAGCTTTCGTCGGCAGAAAACTCGTGAACATTTCCTGATTTTACAGCAGGGATGCTTTTCCATAGTGCTTCATTAAGTGCTTTCGAGCCGGTGGATTTATCACTATTGATTAAGAATAGGTGATCGGCATCCATTTCCACTAGCTTCTCTAATGAAATGGCACTCCAGTTTCCTGTGGCACTAGCGGAGATTTCCTTGACAACACCCGGTTCCTTCAATCCTAAATCATCATACATGACAGCTCCGCTGGATAGGTTATCGCTAACGACGAAGAACTTGCCGCCGACTAGCCATACAGCTGCCACGGATGGATTGTCCGTTTCTTTTTCAAGCGTTTTTTTAGCATCCGCTGCTTTTGCCTCGTATTTGTCTAGAGCCTTCTTGGCTTCATCTTCTTTGCCGAATACTTCTCCAACGCGTTTAAGCTCATCGCGCCAGTCATTGTTCACTTCGGTACCGATTACATATGTAGGGGCGATTTTATTATATTGCTCATACTTCCCGCCTTCGACCATGCTTGCAGAGTCCATGATGATCAAGTCCGGTTTCATTTTTTGAACGGCTTCGAATGGAAGGTCGTGTGGAATGGTAGGAATTCCGTCAAGGTCATCCTGTAAATACCCTTGAACGCTTGCTCCGTCTTTGACACTCCATTGCGCGACCGGTTTAACGCCCAATGTGACAAGATTATCTTCAAGGTATGAAGCGATGACACGCTTCGGTTTGGCCGGAATCACCACTTTATGTCCCATGGCATCCGTTAATGTTCTTGTCTTCACTTCTTCTTTGGTATCTTTATTGGAGTTTTGCTCTGTTTTATTTGTCGAAGATTGGTTATCCTTCGCTTCTTCATTTCCACAGGCAGCCAAGGAAATGGCTAGCAGTCCAGCGCCTAAGAGTTGCAGCATTTTTTTCTTGCTTATCACGTTATACATTTAAATCCCCCTAAAGATATGATAAAATAATCTATGCATGATAATGATTCTCGATTTCAATTAATTTAAATATAGAAATCACTCATTGTCAATCGTTATTTTTGGGGATTTTCCCCTTGGAGAGTAGTTGTACAGATGAATTCAAAAACAAAAATCGACAAGGTACCGCTAAATACATATAAAAATAGAGTAACCAGCTTGGTCATCATGATAGCGGGCCTGGCATGCTTACTCCTTTCAATCATGGCTTCCATTAATTTCGGTGCCGCCGATTTGAGCTATCGGGATGTTTATAACGCGTTATTTCAGTTCGACGAGGACAATCCCGCCCATACGATCATTCGCCAGTTGAGATTTCCGCGGGCGATCGCTGCAGTCTGTGTAGGGGCTGCATTAGCCGTCTCGGGGGCGATCATGCAGGGAATGACGAGGAACCCGTTGGCAGATCCTTCCATACTGGGTGTAACCGCCGGATCATCGTTTTTCATTGCGATTGCGCTTGTGGTCATGCCGGGCATAACATATTTAGGCTTGATGATGTTCTCTTTTGCCGGTGCAGGGTTGGGCGCAGCATTAGTGTTCGGAATCACTTCGTTTTCAAGGGGCGGCATTACGCCTGTCAAGCTCGCACTCGCCGGCTCGGCCATAGCCTCCTTGCTAAGCTCGTTTTCAACGGCGGTCGGGATCAAATTCAATATTTCAAAGGATATTAGCTATTGGTTTGCCGGGGGGGTTTCAAGTGTGCAGCCGCAGCACGTATTATTTTCACTTCCGTTTATCGTGGCCGGACTATTGATAGCCTTGGTTCTTTCCCGCTCCATTTCCATTCTTAGCTTAGGGGAAGAGGTGGCCAAAGGACTTGGGCAAAATACCGGAATCGTGAAGCTTATCGGAATGATTGCGGTCCTGCTGCTAACTGGAGCTGCAGTATCGATTGCAGGCATGGTTGGGTTCGTGGGCTTGGTCATTCCCCATATCACTAGGTTTTTGGTCGGGAATGATTACAGGCTGATCATCCCTTGCTCCGCCATTCTCGGTGGGGTGTTATTGCTGGTTGCCGATATCGTCGGACGGATGGTGAATGCCCCATTCGAGACCCCTGTTGGGGCCATAACGGCCATCATTGGCGTTCCCTTTTTCCTTTACTTAGCTCGTAAGGAAGGGAGGGGTTTATGATGCCGCAGCGATCCGGCCCAAATGAGGGACGCTTTAAGAAGTTGCTTGCCTTAACAAGCATTTTAACCGTAATGGTATTTTTCATCAGTATTAATGCAGGCTACCTCAAGATTCCGCTGATGGATGTTATCTCAACATTATTAGGAAATGGCACTGCTGAAAATGAAATGACCATTTTCGATTTCCGTTTGCCCAGGATCGTTCTGGCGATACTTGTAGGAATGGGAATCGCCGTTTCGGGAGCGATTTTACAGGGCGTTTCCCAAAATCCAATAGCCGACCCTGGCATATTGGGCATCAACGCAGGAGCAGGATTCACGGTCGTACTTTATATGTTCTTTTTCCAGGGCACTGCATTCTTCAATGGAGGGTCTTCCGTGTTCATCATGCCCGTCACAGCTTTGCTTGGTTCCTTCCTTGCCGCATTTTTAATTTATGTTCTTTCTTGGAAAAAAGGGAAGGTGACGCCTTCGAGGCTATTACTGGTCGGAATCGGCATCAATGCTGCATTTGGCGCAGGATTGGTCATTTTCCAGATGAAAATGGAACCGAACAATTTCATGAAGGCATTAATTTGGTTATCGGGAACGATTTGGGGCACGAATTGGACATTTGTCTGGGCGTTATTACCGTGGCTGGTTGTCTTGATTCCATTCGCCATTTATAAATCAAAGGTTTTGGACGTCCTGGGCTTGGGTGACTCGATCGCAATCGGCGTCGGTGTAAGGATAGAAAGGGAGCGCAGGTTATTATTGATGATTTCCGTGGCACTGGCGGGTGTGTGTGTTTCCGTCGGAGGGGGCATTACCTTTTTAGGCCTGATTGCCCCGCATATAGCAAGAAGACTAGTGGGGGCAAGACATGCAAAGCTATTGCCATTGACTGCAATACTAGGTGCTTTATTGCTATTATCCGCCGATACATTGGGACGGGTCATCATGGCCCCGATGGAATTGCCGGTAGGCATCATCGTCTCGATCCTAGGAGCTCCGTACTTCATTTACTTGCTTGTAAAGAACATTTAGCAATATAGGCGGTGCAGGCCGATACGCTTAAAAGGCACTCCCTATAAAAATGGAATGCTTGAAAAGAGATTTTTATAACTCTGCGCAAATTGATGGAGATGCAGTCTGTATTTTGCAGGCGGCATCTTTTTTTAGGTTCCAATGCAGTGCGAGTCCTGTGAGACTACGTCATGAAACGATCCACATCCAAATCTTCCGAACCAAGGGGGAAATCTCGATTTATGAAAAGGAAGGGCAAATTCATAAAGCCCACATTCCGACGTGTTTTTTCTTATTAATGGTAGAAAGCATCTTAAGGGAGGGGTTTGTTTTGCCAGGAATAAGTTTGGATAAGGAGTCGGTGCGTTGAAAAGAAATCTAAAAAATAGGTTGACCGGACGGCTTGTACCCGCTTACAATAATATGTAGTTATTAGTCAATTTAGAAAATTGAAAATGAGGTCCTTGCATGACAAAGGAATTCGACAGAAGAATCGGGCGCCATGCAATCATGTACGCGTTTGCGGTAGAAGAGGAAGAAATTTCTTTAACAAATGAATTGAAGCGAATGAAATGGCTTTATGGAAAAGGCAAGGTCGGTTCGATGGAGCTGCAGAAAATAGTGGCGGCCATTGAAACATCAGCGAAAAGGCAGGGATTAGTCAATCCCGATATATATCGTGAAATGCATGCGCTGTACCATGCGATCATCGAGGCGTTGCATGGGGTGACACGGGGGCAGGTCGAGCTTGGCGGTCTATTGAGGACAGCAGGGCTAAGGTTTGCGATCGTCCGGGGCAGGCCGTTCGAGAACAGTGATGAAGGCGAATGGATTGCAGTTGCCGTGTATGGAACGATTGGCGCACCGGTTCGTGGATTTGAACATGAAGCGGTTGGCTTGGGAATTAACCACATTTAAATAAGCATTAGCCTATAGTTAATTAGTGAATTAGGGGGCTGTATTGATGACTGGATAAGTCTGTCAATATGGCCTCCTTTTTGTTTGGAAAAAAAGGATGAGGGGTGCAGGAAAATGATTACGTTAACAGGCCAAACTTTAACGATTGAAGATGCGAAGCAAGTATTGTACGGAGGGGCATTTGTCACGGCATCAGCCGAAAGTGTCGGGAAGGTGGAAAAAAGCCGGGAAGCGGTGGAGAATATCGTAAAACAAAAGAAAGTCGTCTACGGCATTACAACTGGGTTCGGTAAGTTCAGCGATGTGTTGATTGACGCAGGCGATGTTGAGCAGCTGCAGTGGAATTTGATCCATTCACACGCATGCGGAGTAGGGGAGCCATTTCCTGAGGTGGTTTCAAGAGCGATGGTCCTTCTTCGTGCCAATGCGTTATTGAAAGGGTTCTCAGGTGTAAGGCCTGTGGTCATCGAACGCTTGATCGAGCTTTTGAATGCGCAGGTCCATCCGGTCATCCCCCAGCAAGGCTCACTTGGTGCGAGCGGCGACTTGGCGCCTCTTTCCCATTTGGCTCTGGTATTGATGGGGGAAGGCGAAGTGTTCTATAAGGGGGAGCGGATGGAAGCCATCACGGCATTATCGAAAGAAGGCATACTGCCGCTGACACTTAAAGCGAAAGAAGGACTGGCATTAATCAATGGAACGCAGGCAATGACGGGGATGGGCCTCGTCAATTTCATCGAAGCGGAACAGCTTGCCCACCAAACGGAGGCGATTGCTTCCTTGACGCTGGAAGGGCTTCGCGGCATTGAAGACGCCTTTGATGCCGATGTTCATCTTGCCCGCGGCTATCGCCAGCAAACGGAGGTGGCGGAACGGATCCGCCGCATGATCAATGGCAGCAAGCTCATCACCAAGCAAGGGGAGCTTAGGGTACAGGATGCCTATTCGCTTCGCTGCATACCGCAGGTGCATGGGGCTTCGTGGCAGACCCTTGATTATGTAAAAGAAAAGCTGGAAATCGAAATGAATGCTGCGACGGATAATCCGCTTATCTTCGATGATGGTGAAAAAGTGATTTCAGGAGGAAACTTCCATGGTCAGCCGATAGCATTTGCGATGGACTTCATGAAAATTGCCGTTGCCGAGCTTGCCAATATTTCCGAACGCCGGATAGAGCGGCTCGTCAATCCGCAGCTGAATGATTTACCGCCATTCTTGAGTCCGTCACCCGGTTTGCAATCGGGAGCGATGATCATGCAATATTGTGCAGCTTCACTCGTCTCTGAAAATAAGACATTGGCCCATCCGGCAAGTGTGGATTCCATCCCATCCTCAGCCAATCAGGAAGATCATGTTAGCATGGGAACGATCGGTTCGCGCCATGCGCATCAAATCATCCAAAACGTCCGCCGCGTTTTGGCGATTGAGCTCATTTGTGCCCTGCAGGCGGTGGAATACCGTGGAATTGAGAAGATGGCTCCATTCACGAAGGATTTTTACGCAGAAGCAAGAAAGATCATTCCAAGCATCACACAAGATCGCGTCTTTTCCAAGGATATTGAAGCAGCTGCTAGCTGGCTGCTTGAAATCGACTGGAACTCGTTCATTCATGGAAGCTTGCCCACGGCATAATGAAGTGGAATGACGGCATGCACTGTGGTTTCACTCCAAAACGTTAGGCTTACGAACCCCTTACCGGGTTTTTAGGCCTGACATCGTTGCATAACGTACATAGTTCCAAATCTCTAAGGTATCTTTTTTGTAGGTAAAAACACTAGATTGTAGGGAAAAGCCAAAGCTGCAAACGATTGAATGCTCGACATAGCTTTAGAGATAAAAAATGCCTGGTCGGAGGGGAATTTATTTTGGAAAATCGCCAATTGCAACTGCCCGAAAAAAATGAACAAAACGAGCCGCCTCATTCTTTGCAAAGAAAACTGAAAGCACGCCACCTGACGATGATTTCCTTAGGCGGTGCGATTGGAACGGGACTCTTTCTAGGAAGTGGTCCGGCCATCCATTCTGCTGGTCCTGGCGGGGCATTGGTCGCATATGCCGTCATCGGCATCATGGTTTATTTCATCATGACAAGCCTAGGGGAATTGGCATCATTCATGCCGGTCAGCGGTGCTTTCAGTACGTATGCTACAAGGTTCATCGATCCTGCCCTGGGATTTGCGCTTGGCTGGAATTATTGGTTCACTTGGGCGATGACGCTTGCCGCAGAACTATCTGCCGCAACGATGGTCATGAAGTTCTGGTTTCCGCACAGTCCGTCATTTTTATGGAGCTCCATGTTTTTAGTTTTGATCTTCCTGTTGAATTACGTATCCGTTAAAGGATATGGGGAAGGGGAATATTGGTTCTCGCTCATCAAGGTCGCAACCATCATCATTTTTATCGTTGTCGGTATATTGATGATCTTCGGGATCATGAATGGAGAGGCAATCGGCTTTAAAAATTTCACGGTAGGTGATGCTCCATTTGCTGGCGGATTTTTGGCGACATTGGGAATTTTCATAGCTGCCGGGTTTTCTTTTCAAGGAACGGAAATCGTCGGTGTCGCAGCGGGTGAAAGTGAGGATCCGGCGAAGAATGTTCCGAAGGCCGTTCGCAGCATCTTTTGGAGGATTTTCCTGTTTTATATTTTAGCGATACTTGTCATCGGTCTGATCGTTCCATATACGAATGGGAGCCTTCAGGGACACACGATCATGGTCAGCCCGTTTACGATGGTTTTTGAAAAAGTGGGACTAGCATTTGCAGCATCGGTGATGAATGCCATCATTTTAACTGCAGTCTTATCAGCAGGCAATTCAAGTCTTTATGTGACAAGCCGGATGCTGTACTCCATGGCAAACGAAGGACTGGCACCAAGGATTTTCGGAAAGCTCAACAAGCGTGGCGTTCCTATTTGGGGACTGATCGTCACCTCACTTGTGGGAATGCTGGCATTTTTCGCATCCATATTTGGTGATGGAGTGATATATGTTTGGCTGATGAATGCCGTCGGAGTCACCGGTTTCATCTTTTGGCTAGGCATAGCGGCGAGTCATTACCGTTTTCGTAAAGCTTATATCGCCCAAGGACATTCACTGGCTGACCTTCCTTATCTGTCGAAATGGTTCCCTTTCGGTCCGATATTTTCCTTTGCCCTTTGTTTCTTCGTTTTATTGGCGCAAAACTATCAAGCATTTCTTGGAGATCACATCAATTGGGCCGGCGTAATGGCCGCTTATCTTGGCATCCCGTTTTTTCTCGTGATGTGGCTTGGCTATAAGTTCATCAGGAAAACGAAGGTGATTCCGTTAGACAAGTGCCGGATTGATTTTGATGAACATAAAGATGTGTAATGACCCTTGCAATTCGAATAAAAAAACCTTGAAATGGAAACTATTTCAAGGTTTTCTTTTGTTCTTTTTGGGGAATAAGATACCAGATTATTTAAAGGTGGAACGATAAAAAATCTTCAGTGGATTTTTTTGGATATTTATAGATTGAAAAAAAACTGAAAAAAATTCGCGGTGAAGGGTTTAACTTTATTTTTCGACATGTGAGAACGTTGGTATAGCAACGTTTTTTCAAGATTTCGGAGGCCTTGGAATGTAACGCGGATTTGGACATTATAGGCAAGAATCAAGCTATGGATCATTTGAATTTATAATTAGAGTTTGTTAAGGTAATGAAGTGCTTTAGGGATTAAGGTTCAGTCCGAGTGCGTGGACTGACCGAAACTTAAAATAAAAAAACCATTATATTTCAGTTGGTATATGCTGTGCCTGTTCGATTCCTCGTTAGTATTGCACCTCTTTTCCCTGCTTGAAATACCCAAACATACGGGAATCCTTTATTCATTTTTTTCAATGCGTTTTGGTGTCATACAAAGTATCATTCCACCTGATCAAGGAAAATGAAAACTTTAGAGGAGAATCTTTTGTCCAGGCGTGGACAAATTCTCTAAGTGGAAATCGTTTATAGTACAGGTGGTGTAGGTTGTGCCTGCTTGTTCCCTCCGTGCTGTGATTGCACCTCTTTTCCCTACTTGAATTGCTCAAATAATCACACATATATCATCCAATTAAAGAATTCCTTCTTGGGAACAATATATAACAAGAAGGCCCCCGGATATATGCGTCAAATCCGCTTTTTTGCCCTATATATGGTATTAAACATAAGAAAAAAGTGTAGAGCTGGAAATTGTTTTAGCATTTCTGTTATTTCAAGGGACTTGAGCATTAATCATCGTCACTCGCATAAAACGGGAAAATTCAGCAAAACTGAATCATATGGGCAACTATTAGAATGAGGTGACTTGATGAAGCCATATGTAGAAGTCAGAAATGTCTCGAAAATTTTTGGCAAATCTCCAAAAGCAGCAACAGATTTATTGATTCAAGGCAAATCAAAAAAAGAAATCCTGAAAGAAACGGGACAGACTGTCGGCGTCAATAATGTGAATTTCGAGATTTACCCTGGAGAGATATTTGTGATCATGGGGCTATCCGGAAGTGGAAAATCGACGTTGATCCGCATGTTCAATCGACTGATCGATCCGACCCTTGGTGAAATTTTGATTGGCGGGGAAGATATCGTAAAGATGAATGCCGCCCGTTTAAGAGAAGTCAGGCAAAAGAAAATAAGCATGGTGTTTCAGAACTTTGCTTTATTCCCGCATAAAACGATATTGGAAAACGCCGAATTCGGTCTCGAGATCCAAAAGGTGGATTCTGCGAAACGTCAGGAAAAAGCGATGAAGGCTCTTGAGGCAGTTGGCTTGAAAGGGTATGAAAATCAGCTTCCGTCACAGCTTAGCGGCGGCATGCAGCAGAGGGTCGGATTGGCTCGGGCGCTTGCAAGTGACACGGATGTATTATTGATGGATGAAGCGTTCAGCGCCCTTGATCCATTGATCCGTAAAGATATGCAGGATGAATTGGTTGAAATTCAAGATCAGTATAAAAAAACGATCATTTTCATTACCCATGATCTTGATGAAGCTTTGAGAATTGGGGATAGAATTGCGCTTATGAAAGATGGAAGTGTGATTCAGCTGGGAACACCAGAACAAATCATGATGAATCCAGCCAATGAATTTGTCGAG
This sequence comes from Peribacillus folii, assembly GCF_030271255.1. Classification (GTDB taxonomy): domain Bacteria; phylum Bacillota; class Bacilli; order Bacillales; family DSM-1321; genus Peribacillus. Next base: position 28,551 of record NZ_JASJOM010000014.1, on the reverse strand, counting down.
AAGTTCGTGGAAGATGTTGATTTATCAAAAGTATTGACGGCCTCTCATGTAATGATCCGTCCAGAGAAAATCTCAGTTGACAGAGGACCGAGGGTTGCCTTGGAGATCATGCGCAAACAGGGGTATTCCAGCATTTTCGTTGTGGATAGGAAGCAAAAATTATTGGGTGCGGTGACGGCCGAGCAGGCTCGTCAGGCCATGAGCCATAATCAATCGATTTCCGAAGTGATGACAACGGATATCCCTACCGTCAAAGAAGATGAATTATTAGGAAACCTTATGGACGTGATGGCTACTTCAAGCTTGCCGATCTCTGTCGTAGATGATGAAAAACGTATTAAAGGAATTCTACTTCGCGGTGCCGTGATCGGTGCCTTGGCAGGTAATAAAGATTCCTTGAATGAAATGGAGAGTGAATAATTCAATGAATATGCCGAAAATCCCACTAGGAGCTTGGGTCGATTCTTTAGTGGATTGGATAACTATTGCATTTGCTGGATTATTTACACTCATTACGAATGTGATTGAAGGTCTCTTGAACATACTTGTAGACGTAATGAGCGCCGGGCCATCAATCGTATTGATAGTAGTGCTAACCCTCCTGGTTACCTACACAAGCAGATGGCCATTGGGAATCTTTACACTCATCAGCTTGCTGTTGATCGATAACCTTGGTTATTGGGAATCAAGCATCCAAACACTGGCAATCGTCATATTGTCAGGATTCCTAACGATACTGATCGGGATACCGATCGGGATATGGTGCGCCCAAAATAACACGGTGCGCAAGATCGTCACCCCAGTTTTGGACTTCATGCAAACGATGCCCGCATTCGTTTACTTGATACCCTCGATATTATTTTTTGGGATAGGAGTAGTACCGGGAATCATTGCATCATTCATTTTTGCTATTGCACCAACAATCCGGATGACTAATCTTGGGATTCAGGAAGTGCCTAATGATTTGATTGAAGCATCGGATGCTTTTGGCTCGACCAGCGGCCAGAAGCTGATCAAGGTTCAAATACCGTTGGCCACCCCGACGATCATGGCAGGGGTCAACCAAAGCATTATGCTTGCACTTTCCATGGTAGTTACAGCTTCATTGGTCGGTGCACCGGGACTTGGGGCAGATGTTTACCGTGCTGTCAGCCAAATAAATGTAGGGCAAGGTTTTGAAGCAGGACTATCCATCGTCATCATTGCAATCATTCTCGATCGTATTACGCAAAACATACGTAAGCCAGCTTACGACCACATCGTTAGCAGAAAAATCATTGCTATCGTTCTTGCGATACTCGTTGTTGGTACGGCACTATTCACAACGTTTGCAAAAGAAGCGGGTGTGAAGGGCGATGACAATAGCTTTGCTGCCAAAGCCAATTATGAAATCATCGGAATCGAACCTGGAGCAGGAATAATGAAGCAAACCAAAACCGCTATTTCCGATTATAAGCTGGATGATTGGAAGCTTGTCGAAGGATCTTCGGCTGCGATGGTAGCTGAACTGAAAAAGGCCATCGATAAAAAAGAACCAATCGTCGTGACAGGTTGGACACCGCATTGGATGTTCTCGAAATATGACTTGAAATATCTCGATGATCCGGATAAAGTATATGGCGGAGCTGAAAATATCAATTCGATCGCCAGAAAAGGTCTTGAACAGGATGCGCCAGGGGCCTATAAAATTCTTGATCAGTTCTACTGGGAAACGAAAGATATGGAAAATGTAATGGTTAATGTTGCAGAAGGAATGACTCCTTCAGAGGCAGCAGATAAGTGGATAAAAGAACATCAGGACAAGGTATCCAAATGGACCAAGGATGCTGCGCCAGGAAATGGTGAAAAAATCAAATTGGTTTATGTTGCCTGGGATACTGAAATTGCCAGCACGAATGTAATTGGCAAGGTATTGGAGAAAAACGGGTATGACGTAACATTAAGCCAAGTTGAAGTGGGACCAATGTTTGCCGGTGTTGCAAACGGAAGTGCCGATGCCATGGTGGCTGGTTGGCTTCCAAGTACACATATGGAGTATTATAATAAGTACAAAGCCGATTTGGTCAACCTTGGACCAAACTTAAAAGGAACGAAAAATGGTCTGGTCGTACCTGATTACGTCGAGATCGATTCGATTGAAGACTTAAAATGATTGAAAAAGAGGGAATCTCATCAGAGATTCCCCCTTTCAGTTTGAGGGCAAAAGGGGCCCGTTGTTAAAGTTATAAAAACTCGATTGGAGCGGGTGACTTCTGCGGGATAAGCACAATCACCGTCCGAATGGTACAAGCTACCAAAAAAGTAGACAAACTCGATTTCCCCTAGTTTGCCTATAGTCCGAGAAGGGCTCTTATTAAAATTCTTTTAGTCATCACAAGTTACGGACCACTGCTTGTTATGGAGTCTAATGGATGGAAATGAATTTGCGTGTCAATTCCTCTTCCGTCACTTCGAGCTTCCCTTGTAAATCTTCAGCAAGGAGCACAAAGCTTTTGACACCGATGAATTCAGAATGCGAAATCAAAAAGAATTTTGTTCCTTTTTTGTAAGCAAAAGATTCAGCTTTGACTAACTTATACATTTTCATCCTTTTTTCCACCTTGGCTATCATAAATTCATCAAGTTCCATGTATCCGATTGTAAGGAAGACAGAATATCCACCTGAATCTGTTTTCCTTTTTATATCATCCCGAATTACGATGAGTCAATCATTATTGCAGGGAACAAGTCTGCCTTTGTCTGGAAGTGCTCATGATTGAATGTTAAAATCAATTGGAAACAAGGATTGCTTGGTACATAAGAAATTATCAGGGGACAAGCCTGAATCAGGAAGGTGCGGAAGAAAATGAAACCAATCATATTCGATGTCGATACGGGGATTGATGATGCCCTGGCGATGGCATACGCGTTACACTCTCCAGAGTTGGAGGTGCTCGGCTTCACGACTTGCTTCGGCAATGTGGCGGTTGAGGACGCCACCCGTAATACGCTCGCTGTTTTGGAGAAGCTAGATCGGCATATACCGGTGTTTAGCGGAGCCAGTCAAACATTGAAACGCGGAGAAAAGCAGAAATACCCCAAGCATGTCCATGGGGAGGATGGGCTTGGAAATACACGTAAAGAAGTACCGATCCTTCAAGCATCACAAGGAAAAGCAGTGGATTTCATCATCGATCAAGTGAAAAGCCGTCCCAATGAGATTACAATCATTGCAGTTGGTCCACTGACCAATATCGCTTTGGCGATTAAGAAGGCCCCAGATGTCATGTCATTCGTTAAAGAGCTGATCATAATGGGAGGTGCCGTTAAAGTGCCGGGCAATGTAAACCCTTACGCAGAAGCGAACATCATATCCGATCCCGATGCAGCCGAACTTGTGTTAGCATCAGGGCTGCCGGTTACCCTGGTGGGACTTGATGTGACGATGCAAACGTGTTTACCGAAAGCGAAGGTTGGTGAATGGCGGGCGACTGGTAAGGAATCTGCCGGATTTTTTGCGGATATGACCGACTATTATATGAAGGCATATGATGCCTCCCATCCAGGGTTGGGCGGCTGCGCCCTACATGATCCCCTTGCAGTCGGGGTTGCGATCGAACCTGATTTTGTGAATACAGAATTAATGAACATCAACGTGGTGACCGAGGGTGAAGAGACAGGCAGGACAATCGGTCAGGCAGATAGTGAATCCAGCATACGTGTCTGTACGGAAGTCGATGCGACTCGGTTTGTGAAACACTTTTTGGAGCGGGTCATATAACATCTTGTCCGTTACCAATACGACTTCAGCGAGATAGCAGTGGCTGAAAAAGGGACCTTCGTTCATTCGAGGGTCCTTTTTATTGGGATGGGAGCATTAATCAAACGATTGATTAATTGCTAAGAATGAGCGTCAAAAGTCACTACCGTATCATGAAAAGTGACAAAAACATGTAACGTAATAGGAAGATAGGCATTTTATTACCAGATAAAAGAAAATTTTCATGATTATATTAAAAAATAGGTTTATCTAATAAAAAAATCAGGTATTTAGACTTTTATAATGCCATATTTAGGATTTTATACATAATCATAATTTACCATTTTTCGACTTCGTTCTTATTTACATGGCAGAATTTGTATGATTCCATTAAAATGTAACTATACGATTAAAGGAGGATTTTTACTATGTCACAAATTCGCGTAACACCTTCGGAACTGAAAGACGTAGCCAGACAATATGATAATGAGAGCCAGCAGGTAACGGATATCATTGGTCGTTTAGATAGAATGAGAGATCATTTAACTGGAATTTGGGAAGGTTCGTCAAGTGAGGCATTCGTCGGGCAATACGAAGAATTGAAACCTTCATTCTTGGATATGGCACGATTGTTAAATGAAGTTTCTCAGCAATTGCATAAATCAGCGCAGATTCTTGAAGATACAGATAACCAGATTGCTAGTCAAATTCGCGGATAAACATTACGTCAAAAGAGATAAAGAATTGTTTAGAAAAAGCGCCGCGACTCTTTTATGAAGATCGTGGTGCTTTTTTGCTTGAAATGAGGTGGGCTCGATATATATACAACTAACAATTGATTTAACGAGGTATACAGGGGAAGTATTCGACTTGCAAGTATCCGATTACCGATCCATCAAGAAGGTAGTGGAAATAGTATGGCAGCTTAAGGATATTGCCGTCAAACCTAAAGAAGGCTATTGGGTGCGGGTCCAGAATAAAGAGTTCGTATGTTCAGGTTATGGCACCTTGCTTGATAGCGGGATTACGACTGGGGACCGCCTGGAGATCCTCTAGTGTTTCGATGCGGCCTCGCTATAGGAAAAAAGTCTAAAGCCCTTTAGCAGGGGTAAAGGAGTACATAGAATGGATGAGTTGAATTCCTCATATCTGGAGAAAAAAATAGCAGCACACATGGTGAAGGATGAAAGTGGATATTTGTTCGTTTTTCAACGGGCGAAACTAGCGATGCAAGATCCATTGGAGTTGCAGCTTATTCATGAAGCTGACGATGCTCTCCAGAGATATATAGAAGTGACAGAGGATGAGGTGCAGATCAGAGTAAATCCGCCAGCCTCTTTTTTTGTTTTTTCCAGACTGAAGGATAAAAATGTGATAAGCAAATGGTTATCGGCTTATCAGGTCATGAAGAAAATCAGAAACCATCAATTGACTCGGTTGATGCTTGCCGTCTGTCCGGAAAATATCGTTTTTGATTCTAGTTTGTCTCCGTATTTCCTCCATTACGGTGTAAGGGAGAGTTTGCTGCCCTATGAGCAGGATCAAGATCTGTTATTTCAAGAAACGAAGGCAATGATTTCGGCTCTTGTGGATGGGCAGCATTCCTTCGAAGAGTATTTGAACTACAATCAAACCTTAAAGCTATCGAGCGAAGCGCAAAGCATATTGGCTGCCGCGAATTGGGATGAACTTTCCACGGTCATTCGATCCCGAATCGATGTGTTGGAAAAGGAAGATAATGCTTTTGTGCATATCCCTGAAAAGAAATGGAAAACGGTCCGTTATACCCTCATGGGAACGATGATTGCCCTTGTGCCGCTGCTGTTCTTTACGATTTATACCCTATTCATCTCACAACCAAGGCACACTGCATACGTAGAAAGCGGTGAGAGCTTCCTCAAGCAAAAATACAGTGAAGTTATTGACCGTTTGGAAAACTACGATCCAAAGAACATGCCATATGTCGTTCAATATGAACTGGCAAGGTCGTATGTCACGTATGAACCGTTAGAGGCTGCCGGGAGGAAGAATGTCGAAAATGCCATCACCCTGCAGACCGATAGTCAGTACCTCCTCTATTGGATTTATATTGGCAGGGGGGAGAACGAGGATGCCATCGATTTGGCGAGAATCATGGAGGACCGCGAATTGATCATGTACGGGCTGATCAATCAGAGGGAAAGAATAAAGCTGGATGATAAGCTATCAGGAGAAGAAAAAGAAAAACGACTGAAAGAAGTCGATACTGAGCTGAACCAATATGAAAAGGAAAAAGAGGAATTGGATAAACGATTGGATGAAGAGAAAGAACAGAACCTGGAGAAAGCGAATGCGGAAACGGAAGCTAAGCCAGCGGTAAAAGAAGCAGGGGAAAAGAATGAAAGCAAGGATTCGAAAAATGCATCTGAAGAAAAAGAAAAAAGCAAAGAGTGAGCATATTGCCTTTTGCGGAGGTGAGAATGAATGAGCTTATTATGGATTTATTCCAAGGAGAACTACCAATCCTACCCGATCAAGAAGGAGCATAACGGTCCAATTACGATTGGTCCATCAAAAAAGGATGCCATCACCATCCATTCGATGCCTTTCGAACAGGGATCCATCGAGCTGAGAAAACGGGAGGGGTTCGATGAATATGAGGTATATCGAGGAGACCTGAAGCTTGGTGATGTCAAGGCGTTACAGGGCTTCACTTTTCATGTAGGGGCAGACACGGTCGTAATTTTTTATAAGGCGGGAAATTCGGGAGAAAGCCTCCATTATATCGGCAACTTGAAGGAAATAACCGTATCACAAAAGGCGGAAGCGACTTTACGAATGGAAGGGGCCCTTTCATGCGATGGCTTGTCCATGGTACTTCTGCAAGGGCGTTGGTTTTTAATTCCCGCTGAAAAAAGCAAGGTATTCCTGAACGGTGAAAGGGTGGCAGCAAAAGCGCCGATACAAAATGGCGATGTGATATTTCTGCCGAATATGACACTTAGGCTGATCGAAGCCGACTTATTGATGGTGCATAGTGCCGATGCCTGTTCCACATCCTTACCTCAAATCAAGAAGCCAATCTCGGAAATGAGGAAAAGCTATCCTCAATATCGCAGGACACCTAGGATGATCTATGAATTGCCGGACGAGAAAGTGAAGATCTCATTTCCAAGCCAGGAATCGGAGGATAATAATAGGGGGCTATGGCTCATCCTGATGCCGCCATTGATGATGCTGATTGTCATGGGTGTCATTACGATCGTTCAGCCGCGAGGGATATTCATCATCATATCGATTGTGATGTTCACAACGACCTTGGTAACCTCGACGGCGCAATATTTTAAAGACAAGAAGAAGCAAAAATTCAGGGAAGAAAAACGCCAACGTGTTTATACACGCTATCTAGAGCAAAAACGGGAGGAACTGCAAGAGCTTTCTGAAAAGCAAAAGAATGTCCTGTTCTATCATTACCCATCCTTCGAAAGGATGAAGCATCTAACCGCAAGTATCAGCGACCGTATATGGGAGCGAACATTGGAAAGTGAAGACGCACTCCATTTAAAAATAGGGACAGCGGCGATTCCGTCGAGCTATGAAGTCTCGGTTAATAGTAATGATATGTCCAATCGTGAAATTGATGATTTACTGGAGCGGTCACAGGAGCTTGTCGATGCTTACAAAAACCTGGAGGACCTTCCGTTATCCATCGATGTATCACGTGGATCGATGGGGCTTGTCGGGAAGGAGTCGATCGTAAGACGGGAGCTGCAGCAATTGATTGGACAGCTTGCCTTTTTCCATAGCTATCATGATGTCCGGTTTGTGGCCATTTTTCCGGAAACCGATTATCGCGAATGGGAATGGATGAAATGGCTGCCCCATTTTCAACTGCCTCACTCCTATGCAAGGGGATTCATATACAATGAACAATCACGCGATCAGCTATTGACTTCGATTTATCAGCTTTTGAGGGAGCGGGATTTGGACGAGAACAAAGGGAAGGCGAGATTCACTCCTCATATTGTCTTCATCATTACAGATCGCCAGTTAATAGCTGAGCATGTCATATTGGAATACTTGGAAGGCAGAGCGGATGATTTGGGCATCTCGACGATTTTTGCTGCCGATGCAAAGGAAAGCTTGACGGAAAATGTCCATACTCTCGTGAAATATATAAACGATCGCCAAGGTGAGATTCTCATCCAGCAATCGAAGGCTGCCCATACTCCCTTTACACTTGATGTCCATGCTAGAGAAGGTAATGAGCGTTTTGCACGGACGCTGCGCTCACTAGATCATCAAAAGGGCATGAACAATTCGATTCCAGAAACGGTTTCCTTTCTGGAGTTACTGAGGGTACGAGAAGTGGAGGAGCTGCCGATCGACCGAAACTGGCTCACCAACCAGTCCTCCAAATCCTTGGCCGTACCGATTGGTCGGAAAGGAAGAACGGATAGAGTCGAATTGAATCTGCATGAAAAGGCGCATGGACCGCATGGCTTGGTGGCTGGAACGACGGGCTCGGGGAAAAGTGAACTGCTGCAAACCTACATCCTATCGTTAGCCGTCCATTATCATCCACATGAAGTGGCCTTTTTGCTCATTGATTATAAAGGCGGGGGAATGGCACAGCCATTCAGGCAGATTCCCCATCTCCTCGGGGTCATAACGAATATTGAGGGAAGCAAGAACTTCAGCGCAAGGGCCCTTGCCTCCATCAATAGCGAATTGAAAAAACGCCAGCGCCTGTTCGATCGATATGATGTCAATCATATCAACGACTATACGGATTTATACAAAGAAGGAAAAGCGGAAGAACCGCTGCCGCATTTATTTTTAATATCGGATGAGTTTGCTGAGCTTAAGAATGAGGAGCCCGATTTTATCCGCGAATTGGTCAGTACGGCGAGAATTGGACGGAGCTTGGGCGTGCATTTAATCCTTGCCACGCAAAAGCCAGGCGGCGTCATAGATAACCAGATATGGAGTAATGCCCGCTTCAAGATTTCCCTGAAGGTGCAGGATGCCAATGATAGTAAGGAAATTTTGAAAAATAGCGATGCAGCGAACATCACTGTTACAGGACGGGGATATTTACAGGTAGGCAATAATGAGGTGTACGAACTGTTTCAGTCAGCATGGAGCGGTGCACCTTATTTAGAGGATACCGCTGGAACGGAGGATGAGGTGGCACTTGTCACCGACCTTGGCCTTGTTCAAATCTCGAGTGTTTCAGAACGGTCCGATGCCCGAAGGAAGGAAAAGGTCAGTGAAATAGAAGCTGTTGCAGACCATATCGTGGCGACACAGGCAGAAATGAAGATTGAAAAGCTGTCAAGCCCATGGCTGCCGCCCCTTCAAGCACGCCTATCGCGAAGCGGTGAAAAAAGCCTTGCAAGTAATCGATTTCATCTCGGAATGAAGGATGAACCGGAGCTGCAGAGCCAGACAAATTATATATATAACTGGATTGAGGATGGGAATATCGGGATATTCGGTTCTTCCGGTTATGGCAAATCAACAACGGTTTTGACGCTGCTCTTTAGTTTTGCTGATCAATTCACGCCTGAAGAACTGCATTATTATTTGTTCGACTTTGGCAATAGCGCTTTATTGCCATTGCGCCAGCTGCCCCATACAGGGGATTACTTCCGATTTGATGAGTTAAGGAAAATGGAAAAATTCATGCTCTTCATGAAAGCGGAGATCGAAAGGCGCAAGCAGCTTTTTTTAGAGCGGGAGCTAAGCAACATCAAGCTTTATAACGCACTGGCGAAGGAGAAATTGCCAATCATTTTTATCACGGTCGACAATTTCGATTTAGTGAAGGATGAGATGCCAGATCAGGAGGCGCAATTGATCCAGTTTGCACGTGACGGACAATCACTGGGGATATTCATGATCTTGACGGCGACAAGAATAAATGCCGTTCGCCAGCCGTTAATGAATAGCCTTAAGACGAAAGTGGTTCATTACTTAATGGACAGCTCGGAGCAATATTCAGTCCTCGGCAGGACCCTTTATGAAAATGAACCGGTCCCGGGAAGAGCGTTGGTGAAAAAAGATCAGACATATCTTGTTCAGGTGTATTTACCAGCCGATGGAGCGGATGATATAGCCGTGTTGGATGAAATGAAACAAGCTGTCGCCGCACATAAAGATAAGTATCGAACATTACCTAAGCCGCCGGCCATACCGATGTTGCCGACACACCTGGATGCCAGCTCCTTCAAGGAATACTGCTCCCAGGATACTAAGAAGGGCTCCATACCGATCGGTCTATCCGAAGAAAGCGTTACGCCTGTATGCGTGGAGCTTAGTGCCGATCCATTCCTGCTTGTCGTCGGACAGTCACGGAAAGGAAAAACGAATGTCCTAAAAGTGCTCTTGGAATCATTATTGTTGACTCAAACGATCAGCGAAATCGGTTTATTTGACGGGATCGATCGTGGATTGTCTTCATATGCTCCGAGTGCTAAGGTACGTTATATCGAAACGAAAGATCAAATAACGGGTTGGCTCGATCATATTACGGAGATCTTTGAAGAGCGTGAACGGCAGTACCTAGAGGCGTTGGAGTCGGAACCGATGAAGCAAGAGAAATCCAAAGCAATCGTTATGGTGATTGATAGCATTTCCCGTTTCCAGCAAACGATCGATGGCAGGATCCAGGATCGAATCAGCGGGATGATGAAGCAGTACAGTCATCTTGGTTTCAGGCTGGTCGTCGCTGGTAATGCCAATGACTTCACCAAGGGGTATGATTCATTGACAACGGAATTGAAGCAAGTGAGGCAGGCAGTCCTGCTCCTGAAAAAATCGGATCAAACCTTGTTTACACTCTCTTATTCGAGAAAAGAAGAAGAAATTCAGCCGGGCTACGGATACTTCGTCCAAAATGGCCGGGAATGTAAAATCCAAATCCCATTAAGTGAAGAAAGAAGGAGAGTGCACGAGAGTGTCTGAAAAAATAAAACCGGTGCTGTTAATCGGTAAAATACTTGTGATTTTGGCGCTGCCAATCTTGTTTTTCTCTTATATTGGTCAAAACCCGATGAAAAAGCCGGAAACGGCCTCCCGTGAGGTTGCGATCGTCAACGAAGATAATGGCACTGAATTTAACGAAAAGCCGATTTACGTCGGTTCGGAACTTGTTACGACATTGGACAACGACTCCGACTATAATTGGATCGTAGTTAACCGAAGCACGGCTGAAAGCGGACTTGCCAATGGAAAGTATGATGCCGTTATCTACTTCCCGTCCGATTTTTCAAGGAATATTTATACGTTCGAAGATGAACGGCCAATCAAGGCGGGGATAAAGTATAAGGTACAAACAAGCTTAAATGCAGAGAATATGGAAAAGGTACAAAAGGAATTAGAGAAGACGAAAAGCAAGATGAACAAGCATATTTCAACACAGTATTGGAGTTATGTTTCCCAATCGGTGGAGGATATCCGCAAGAAGTTCGATAAGGTTCTTGCAAAGGAAATCGCGTTTCAAAACACGATGTATGATTTCTATACACCAAGCTCTGAAAGTCTTGCTGGGAGTATAAAGCAGCATAAGGATATGCTTGAAGGAGTATTCGCCGAAACGAAGGATGCCGGGCAAGCGAGCAATGAAACCATGGATGGAATGGGCCATGCAAAAGCCCAAATAACATCCTTCGTAAAAGATGTCGCATCGTTTGAGGAATATCAAAAAAACCAAAGCAAACTTTTCATGGATGCTTCGAACCAAAATCAGCAGCTTGTCAAGGATAGTGTCCAAACATATGGAAAGGTGTTGAGTGAGGGAAACCAACAGGTTCCGGAGATTCAGCAAGGGATGAATACCAAATACAGCCTGAATGACAAAGGCTTTGTTGAAAATGCCGGTGTCGTGAAGGAGAAGCTGGAAACCAGCCATGCCGAGCTGGAAAACTTCACAGCAAACATGAAAGGCAGACAAGTGGAGCAAATCTCGAAGATTTCTCAAGATCAGCAAAGCTCGATTGAACAATTCAAACAAACGGAAGAGTTCGATCTTGATAAGCTTCAGGCCGCCATGCTTGCACAAAGGGAAAACCTTGCAAGCGGCTCAGGTGATGATGCGGATGACGCTGGAGGGGACGATACAGGGATAGAGGATATCGAGACCGAAACGGGTATGGGCGAAGCGGACGGTTCCCCTTCAAAGAAGGATCCGATCGATGAACTCTCGCTGCAGGCATTACTGGATCAAATCAATGGCATCCACTCGGCCCTTGCAGGCTTGGTCCCGGCTGAGGGAAGTGAAGGGGCTGCTGAGCAAATCAATGTGCTTACAGCAGAGCTGCAAGCGGAAATCAATGAGCTCAGCGGCACGGTGAACGGCAGAACCGGGAATTATAATCAAGTGATAACGGAGTTTAATGCACTTGTGGATTCGTATAATGAACTGCTGACACAGCATACGCAGCTGCAAGCTGATTATAATGAACTTGGCTCCCATTACAAGGATCTTGGTGATCAATGGAAAAAGTCACAGGATGATATCGAGGAGCTGCAAAACATCCAAAACATGACAATCGACGAGGCCATCACGAAGATCAAAAGTACCGAGCAGAATCTCCTTGAAAAAGTGGGGGGAGAAAGACGAGCGGTGCTAGTGCAGGTCTTCAACAGTTCCATTGCGAACCGTAATGCAAATGAACTTCTCTCCTACTACGGCGCACTTTCATCTTACAATGAATTGGCTGAACGGGTGACGGCAGCGAAGGTGGAAGAAATATTTGCGGCCAATATAAAGGAATTGGAAAACCTGAAAAATGGGGTTTCCCCAAACGTGGATGAGGGAGCGCAACTCGTCAAAGCAAGTTTAGCGGGAGTCGATGATGATTTCGGAATGTTTTCCGACTCCATATTAGGTTATATGAAGGAATATGATGCAAACGTAAAAGCAGGGCAGGAAGCCACGCTAGCTGAATTGGCGGCAATTACGGCAAGCGCGCAGGATGTATCTGCCAATATGACCGATCGTTTGGAGGCGCCTGAAGTGGAACCGGAACCGCCGGTGAACCTTGATGGTGAAATGTTCATCTCGCTTCAAGACAATACCGCGGCTACTGTCGGCTCCATTGCCAAGCTTGTCAATTCGGTGGCAGAGCGTCAGGCTACGGTCACGAAGGATACCGCAGACCTGCAAATGAAAGTCGGATCTGTACAGGAAAGGGCCGATCAGCTTAATGATAATTGGTCGAAGAATGTGGATTCGACCGTCCAAATCAAGACGGACGTATATAGCGTCTTGAATAATACTCTAGTCGATGAGCAGCAAAATGGATATGTGTATGAATACTTAGCGAATCCGGTTCAAATCAGCGGCGAAGTCCTTCATCAGGAAAAGGTTAATATTCCGCCGATCGTCATGCTTGTGATCATACTCATTTCCGGATTATTGATCGGTTTCTTCCTGCATCATTATGGAAACCTTCCAGTGATGGTGCATGCAGCACTGTTCGCTTTATTAAATTTGATTGTAGGATTAATCATCAGCATCTATGGCTTGAAAATATATCCTCTGGGGGATATGCAGGAGATTAAATGGACCGTTTTCACCGTCCTGCTTTTATTCTTCTGTTCTGCCTGCACCCGGCTTGCCTTTTCCATCGGGCCGTTTGTCGGGGCGATCCTGGTGATCGGTTTGATCAGCTTTTTTACGGTTCCATTACTGGACTTGATCATGCCTAATTTCAACGTCGCTCACCCTGTAGCGGACGTATACATGTCCATTCAATTCGGAGATCAGTCGGCATTCATTCCGGCCAGCATCATCTTGTTGATACTGACGCTTATCGGCTCGATCATTCCCGATATATTGAAGCGTTTTACAGAAAGAAGAGAAATGGCCCATGAAGCGGATTAAATGCGTAATGCCGATCGTATTCACCCTGTTCTTTAGCCACGCCCCTCATGGTGACGCCGAGGAGCAGATGGTGGAGCCTAATGAATATCAGGAAAAGGATATTGATGTTCAAACGGAGTACTTCCATGAGGAGGGGTTACTGGAGCAAAAGCAAAGACTGCCGGAAGAACAAAAGGATCTTACCTTTGAAAGGGGGAAATATGATGCTGTCGATTCGATGAAGGATTCGCTGTTTCATTCCCCGGTGGAGAATCATAATACCATCGCTTCAAAGGCCGAACAGCTTGGATTATTCAAAGAGACCGGCAGTCGAATGGCAAGCGAAGAAGAAGAGGCGCCTTCGATGCATGTTGACCTGACGATTTTGCTCGGTATCATTTTAGCGCTTTCGGTCGTATGTTTGTTTTTTATCCTGATCCCGAAAATGGGAAAGCTGAGTGGAGAGGCAAAGCGAAAATGAAAAAAAGTTTTAGCTAAAAAGGACCCTGCAGGCAGATACTTTGAAAAAAGTCTATCTTGTAGGGTACTTTTGTTTGTAATATTTAGCGATGCGTTCGACTTTAGGTGAAAATGCAGATGGAATCGAGATTGCACACATGTAGCTGGCGGGAAATGGTACAAAAAGCGTGTGAAAAGCGCGATTTTTTTGAAGGACCGCCTCAAATTTGATTCAGAGACTAAACTCGCGAGTAGAAGCACGAAATTGGCGAGTAAAGTAGAAAAATTCGCGAGTAAAAGTGCCGAACTCGCGAGTAAAGCAGTTAAATTCGCGAGTAACGCTCCGAAATGGTGAAAGAAGCAGTAATATATAAGAGAACCCAGACCGAATTCGGAAGGAACGCAGGATTTTAACGAGAAACGGCTTCAATTGCGTGTGAAAAGCGCAAATTTTATGAGAATCCACCTCAAATTTAATGCAATGAGCGTTTCACGATACTGCACTCTTTATGGAACTTGAAGATAATTCTGTTGACCAAACTATGAATTTCAGTCTATGAAGTAGACGATAAGGTCACCTTAGATACTCTCTTATATACAAAAAGCAATCATTTGGTATAAGGAGAAAGTGGAATTTAAAAAAAGATGCTGCCTGTATAATGCAGACTGCATCTTCTTGCTTTTTTGCTACAGGTCCATGATTGCTTTAAGAATCCCTAAAAGCAGGGCTATGGCCAAGACCCAAATGAAGAATCTTTTATACATGATCAATACCTCGGATATCATTTTGAATATCATTCATTTTAGCATAAACATCGGAAGAAAAGCAGAAATCCTTGCCCTTACTAATTAGGCGAGGGCGAAAAAGGAAAGGATGCCCCGATATACCGGGGCATCCTTCTTCTGTATTATTTAAATAAATCAGGATAAACGGTTTTAGCTGCAAGCTCTACAGCTTCACCAATTCTTGGTCCTGGACGCGACATGACACTTTCATCAAGCAGGTGGACGTCATCCTTTTTGACTGCATCGATATCTTCCCAGCCTTTACGCGATTTTATTTCATTGACGGCATCTTTTACATAGGTGGCTGTCGTAAGGATCGTTTCAGGGTTGCGCTTGACGACTTCTTCCCCGGATATTTTAACCCACCCTTTTTGGTCGTCAAAGACGTTTTTAATGCCGGCGGTTTCCAGGATTTCTTGCTGGAAGGTTTCGTCACCTGTTGTATAGATTTCCGGAGCTGGACTGATTTCAAAATATGTTTGCTCCTGTTTATCCAAGGTTGCCACTTTTTCCTCGACACTTGCAATTTGGGATTGGATATCCTTCACCAATGCATCGCCTTTTTGGGAAACACCCATCACTTTGGCAATCTGCTCAATATCCCCGTACACGTCCTCGAAATTGGCTGCGGATTTAATGACGAAAATCGGAATGCCCGCGTCTTCTAGTGGCTTCAGCGTCGTTTCATCTCCAATGGTGTACGCGATGATGGCGTCTGGCTTCAGGGCAATGATCTTTTCCGCATTGATGTTCACGGAGTCTGAAACATGTTCGATTTTCTTCGCTTCCTCGGGATAATTATCGAAGTCCGTCACGCCAACGACTTTTTTTCCCTGTCCTAGGGCAAAGAGAATTTCCGTATTGCTTGGCTGCAATGAAACGACTTTTTCCGGTGCTTTATCGAATTTTATTTTCTTCCCGTTATCATCTGTAACTGTATAGGCTTTGGCCTCTTTCGCTTTATCCGTATTTTTATCGTCTTTTGCGGATTGATCGGTAACTCCACATCCTGCAAGGAACAGGGTGAGCATAAGCACGGATATCCAGCTGAATTTTTCGGTGATTTTCATTATTCATTCCTCCGTCTATTTTTTCATCGGTTTAGTAGGATAAGATTTGCTGATAAAAGGTATTTCTTCGATGCCTTGCCGCTTGTTGACGCAGACTGCCATCACGAATAAAACGTTTGCAAGCAAGTGGGCGTAATCGAAAAGGATGCCAGGAACTTCCCTTTCCAGACTGACTTTGTGCAAGGCACGGACTGATTTTTTGGCTTCGCTGCGGCAGGCATGCAGGGCACAGGCCGCCGTCGACCCCTGGGGGAGCAGGAATGTTTCGATTTTTTCTTTGACTTCTGCAACATAGCGGTCATAAATCGAACTTAAATGGTCCAGGTCATGGTCGGTGATGGCGAGCTTTCCCCGGACCGAACCATTTAGATGATAGGCCATGGGAAGCAGCTCCATTAAATCCCGGTATACGTCAGGAATGTCCTTCGTCAGCGATGCGGCCATGCCGATTTGCGTCGTCAGTGAGTCTGTTCGTATCTCGAAATCCACTGTGGATGCGGATTCGCGCATGTATGGATAGCATAAAAAACGAAGGTCCTTCTTTGCCATAACTCTTCCTCCTTTACGTGTTTTGGTGAATGATTGCCGTATCGCTTTTCGGATCAAAACAAAAAACCGACCAAGAGGTTTGGTCGGCATTGCGCATCCATGTATCCCTAATAGAAAAAAAGATGGAGGCTGCCGTACAATCTCCTATCTTCCGAAGAGCATGATACGATAAAAAAAGGCAGGTCTCCTGGCTTGTGCGTCATTTTACTTTAAGAACCTTCCCATTTGAGCCCTTGGATGGAGCTTAATGTCCTATCCATCATCAAATAGTGGTATGCATCTTATTTCATTAGCACTTACAGTTGCGGAAACAGCTTCGGTTTTGAACCGAATTCCCTATTAAGCTGCCAAGGCAGCACCTTTTTCTGCAAGGTTCATATTCACTTAGGAATAGTTTACCATACCTTTTTCCTTAAGCAGCATTAATATTTTTAGAGAATTTCGTTTATGGTTTACGGGATATTTAGTAAACTTACAATGTAAGGGTTAATTGGCTGTTCCTGTAAAGTTAAATATAGACTGGAAATGAAATGATCGTACTAGATTTCACTGGAGGTAGAGAATGATTTATAAGCAGGCAAATCAAACATTGGAGAAGGTTCTAGGGAATATCGAAAAGGTGATGATAGGAAAACGGGAGATTGCAGAACTAAGCCTCGTGGCCCTTCTTTCCGGCGGGCATGTCTTATTGGAGGATGTTCCGGGAGTAGGCAAGACAGTCATGGTCCGGGCGCTGGCCAAATCGATAGGTGCAAGCTTTAAGCGAATACAATTCACCCCTGATTTACTGCCATCTGATGTAACCGGCGTTTCGATTTTCAACCCAAAGGAGCAAGCTTTCATTTTTCGTCCGGGACCGATAATGGGCCATATTATTTTGGCTGATGAAATTAACCGCACCTCCCCAAAAACCCAGTCTGCCTTGCTTGAAGCGATGGAGGAGGCAAGCGTGACGATCGATGGCGTCACAAGGGAATTGGAGAAGCCCTTTTTTGTCATGGCGACGCAAAACCCCATTGAGTACGAGGGAACATACCCGCTTCCGGAAGCTCAATTGGATCGATTCCTTTTAAAGATGAAAATGGGCTACCCAAGTGCTGCAGAAGAAATCGAGGTCCTGCAAAGAGCACAATACATGGCTCCGCTTGAAGAGCTGGAACCAGTCATTACCTTGGCAGAATTGAAGGCGTTACAGGCAGAGGCCAAAACGGTGATCGTGGATGACACGATAAAAGGTTATATTGTTGAACTGGCCAACCGAACCAGAAGCCATCAGGCGGTATATCTAGGGGTGAGTCCGCGTGGATCGATTGCTTTGATGAAGGCCGCCCAAGCTTATGCACTGCTCCAGGGGAGGGATTATGTCCTGCCGGATGATGTTCAATATTTGGCTCCGTTCGTATTCTCCCACCGGCTGATTTTAAAACCTGAAGCGAATTATGAAGGTCTCGATGCTGATAGGGTGATTCGCGAAATTGTAGCGAAGGCTCACGTGCCTGTAAAGCGGGCCCTGACATAATGCGCCGCATCATTCATCTTCTAAAGAAGAACATGAACGCGGCCGGATTGGTATTTCTCATGACCATTTCCTTTTGCTTTGCGATGTTTCAAGGCGGTTTTGTCAGTTATTTCATTTTTTATTCGTTCTTGCCATTTGCCGCGTACGCCATGATTCTGCTGTTTTATCCCCTTCAGGCCATTACGGTTGAAAGAAAGGTCAGTAAAAGGGAATGCCAGGCAGGTGATTCCGTTGAAATGGACTTGACGATCACCCGCAAAAACCGCCTCCCCCTCTTATTTCTCGTGATAGAGGAGGAAATGCCGCGGGAAATGGGAGACTGGGAAATTCATAGGAAGGCCCTGATTTTCCCTGGATTCAAGCGTACCATCACCACGTCGTATGTTTTGGAAAACCTTCCGCGGGGCGAGCATGAATTTCAAACGATCCGCTTGTGGATAGGGGATTTTTTTGGACTCGTTGAAAAGGAAGCGATATTCGATTCCCCGTTGAAGATAACCGTTTTTCCTTCATATCAAGAGCTCGACTCCTTCTATCTTGATCGAATGTTCAATCAGGGACAAGCAGGCCCGACAAAGAAAACACAGCGGGAACATTCAGTGGTATCCGGGGTCAGGGAATACCAGCCAGGTGATCAGCTGTCATGGATCAATTGGAAGGCGACGGCTCGAACGAGTGAGATCATGACGAAGGAATTCGAGGTCCAAAAAAATCGGGATATATGGATCATCCTTGATAACCAGCCCACGATCTCACTTGAAGAATCCATTACCACGGCTGCTTCCTTCGTCCACAGCTTGATAAAGAAAGGCATTCAGGTTGGGTATGCGAGTACGGGTTCGGGCCTAATCGTGCCTGCTGGAGCAGGCAGGAACCAGAGAAGGAAGATTTTCACCCGCCTTGCTAAAGAAGGGCAGAGCTCAGAATACGCATTGGTCGAGATGGGGAGGAAGAGGAGTGTGCCGGCAAACGCTGCCGTAATTTTCATCGTTACCGAAATGACGAGAGAAAAGGTGGATATGTTGAACGCTTTCCGCACTATTCAGGGGTTGATGATGGTGTGCATCAAGAATCCGACAACACTATCGGCTGATGAAAAAAGGGCGCTGACTACAGCCGTAACAAAAGGGATCAAGGTTAGCTTCATTGAAAATGGGCAACTGCGGTTTGATAGGGCGGAGGTGATGGCGAAATGATTGTCCCTGCTGAAAGGCTGGAAAGGTTCATGCATGTCATCCTCTATATATTTGGCCTGATTCTGATCACAGAGTGGCTAAGGCCAGTCGATCAACTTACGGAATTAGGCAATATTTTCACGTTTGTCCTGTTTTTAATCTTTTCCCTGCTGCTGCATTATTTCCGTATCCATTGGTCCATCCGCTCAATCCTCATTTTCGCCTATATCTTCCTTTCCATCCAGCTGCTTCATTCAAAAAGTGGTTTATCATGGATGAAAGGGTTTCTCATCGATTTTACGGCTAACCTTGGTTTTATATACGATGGGGATTGGGAGTCGATCACAAATCCATTCAGGACATTGCTATTTTTTGTGCTTCTTTGGCTTGTTACGTATTTGATTCATTACTGGGTGATGGTAAGGCAAAGCATTTTTTTCTTTTTCATTTTAACGGTGTTTTTTATATCCGTCCTTGATACATTCACTCCCTATGCGGGGGACAGGGCAATGATACGAATCATCATCATTGGATTTCTGATGCTCGGGCTGCTGTCCCTGCTGCGTCTCATGATACAGGAGCACATTGCATGTCCGCCGGCAACCATCAAAAATTGGGGCTTCGTGCTAACTGGCATGATCGTGGTAAGTGCCCTCGCTGGCTTCATGGGCCCAAAACTCTCTCCCAAATGGCCCGACCCGGTTCCTTACATCACGTCTTATTCAGATAAGGTGTTGCAGGAAGACCAAGGCTCCGAGAAGAAAAGTGTCGGCTATGATGAAGATGATTCTGCTCTGGGCGGTTCGATAGAGCCTGATAGCTCCATCGTATTTTTTAACAATGCCTCAGAGGGCCATTATTGGAAAGTGGAAAATAAGGATGTCTATACAGGGAAAGGTTGGGTTTCCATTGAGGAACCGGATGTCGCCTCTTTTTCCACAGGCCAGGATATGGGCCTGTTAGATGTTCACCAAGTTCCTGAAGTGGTGCGAACGAAGGAGATGACAGCCACAGTGAGGATGGAGGAAATGTATTCGCATATCCTCCATCCTCAATCAGCCTATTTAAAAATGATTGAGAGCAATATCGGCACTGATGTGGATTTTGTCTATTATCTAGGTATGGACAAAATCATTACGGAATGGCAAAATGGCGATCCTCAATTATTGAAAGAATATGAGCTGACCTATGATATGCCGAGTTTTGATATAGCTGAGCTAAGGAAGATCACCGCACCAGACGAATCGATGGATCTATTAATGAAAAATAATACGCAGCTTCCAGAGGGATTGCCTAATCGGATCTTTGGATTGGCATCTCAACTTACGAGAAATGAAACGAATTGGTACGATAAAGCAAAAGCCATCGAGGATTATTTCGATAACCCTGAATTCATCTATTCAAAAGACGAAATCCCGTATCCAGATAATAATCAGGATTATGTCGATCAATTTTTATTCGAGACAAAGCTAGGGTATTGCGATAATTATTCGACGGCAATGGTCGTATTACTCCGTGCCGCCAATATACCTGCAAGGTGGGTAAAGGGCTACACTGAAGGAGAAAGGACGGTTTATCGAGGCGAATCGGTTTATAAGGTCACCAATAATAATGCACATTCCTGGGTCGAGGTTTATTTCTCTGGAATAGGCTGGGTGCCCTTTGAACCAACAAAGGGCTTCGATGGGCAAGCGGAATTTTACGACTCGGAATCGAAGCAGGAAGAAATCAAGAGTCAAGAGGATGCGCCCGCTAATGCAGAGCAGCCAAAGCAAGATGTGAAGCAACGCCTGGATGCACCTGATCAGAAAGCCCACGGAGAAAAGGGTGCACACAAACTGGCGGGGCAATGGAAAAGGGCTGCCGCCGCTCTGGTGATACTCACGGTTCTCGCGGCAATCGCCCATTTAACCAGAAGGAAATGGATTCCTCATTTGCACATCCTTTTGTATAGGCAAAAATCCCGCCCGCATTTCATGCCTGCCTATTCGTTATTATTGAAACAGCTGAAACGCGCTGGATTAATTCGACCGGCTGGGCAAACGCTAAGGGAGTATGCAGCTTATGTCGATGCAGTATACGGTACAAATGAGATGACCGAATTGACGGCTGGATACGAATTGATGATATATCGGGGAGACGTGGAAGATGGGGAATGGGAGCACTTTCAAGCCGCCTGGGAACGCATGATGAAAAAAACTAGCTCTTGACCAGGTTTTTATTATATTGATACAATAACAAAAACTAACGTAAACTAATATATCCTTCATATATCCTCGATAATATGGATCGAAAGTTTCTACCGAATCACCGTAAATGATTTGACTATGAAGGCGGATTTTAACTGAAAAGCTAAAAATCTGCCTTCGTCTGTACTTTTTGTGTATTTTTGAGGGTGGATTTTTAGTTTTTCTTTTTTTATGATAGTATTTTTTATAAGAAAGTATCACTTGCTTTTATGGGTGAATTACATTGATAGAGGTGACGTTTGTGCCGGGGAAAACAGAATTGCAAAAAAACCAGGAAATGATCGTAGTACTAGATTTCGGAAGCCAATATAACCAATTGATCACGCGTCGTATCCGTGAATTCGGTGTGTACAGTGAGCTTCATCCTCATACAATTACGGTAGAAGAAATCGAGAAAATGAATCCTAGCGGGATCATATTCTCAGGAGGCCCGAATAGTGTTTATGATGCAGCGGCGTTTGGCTGTGATGAGCGCATTTTCGAAATGGGTCTGCCTATTTTCGGAATATGTTACGGCATGCAGCTTATGACCAAGCATTTTGGCGGAAAAGTGGAGCCAGCGAAAAACCGTGAATACGGGAAAGCCACACTTGCCCTCCAAAATGAATCAAAGCTATTCAGTGGCCTGCCGCAAGAGCAAATCGTCTGGATGAGCCATGGCGACTTGGTGGTTGAGACACCTGAAGGCTTCACCATTGATGGAACGAATCCATCATGCCCGATTTCGGCGATGAGTGATGAGTCCCGTAAATTATATGCCGTGCAATTCCATCCGGAGGTCCGCCATTCGGTTTACGGAAATGACATCTTGAAAAATTTCGTATTCGGAGTTTGCGGGTGCAAAGGCGACTGGTCAATGGAGAACTTCATTGAAATCGAGATGGAGAAAATCCGCCAAACGGTCGGAGATAAAAAGGTATTATGTGCATTAAGCGGCGGTGTCGATTCATCCGTGGTTGCCGTATTGATCCATAAAGCGATTGGCGACCAGCTGACTTGTATTTTCGTTGATCATGGTTTGCTTCGTAAAGGCGAAGCCGAAGGCGTAATGGAAACATTCAGTGAAGGCTTCAATATGAACGTAATCAAGGTCGATGCAAAAGAGCGTTTTCTATCAAAACTTGCTGGCGTATCAGATCCGGAACAAAAACGTAAAATCATCGGCAACGAGTTCATCTACGTATTCGATGACGAAGCAACAAAGCTTGAAGGAATTGATTTCCTAGCACAAGGTACACTGTACACAGACATCATTGAAAGTGGTACGGCCACTGCACAAACAATTAAATCGCATCACAATGTCGGCGGACTGCCGGAGGATATGCAATTTAAACTGATTGAGCCGTTGAATACACTATTCAAGGATGAAGTGCGTGCACTTGGAAGTGAAATGGGCATTCCGGACGAAATCGTTTGGCGTCAACCATTCCCTGGTCCAGGTTTAGGTATCCGTGTATTGGGAGAAATCTCGGATGAAAAGCTTGAAATCGTACGTGAGTCTGACCATATCCTGCGGGAAGAAATCAAGAAGAATGGTTTGGAACGCGAAATCTGGCAATACTTTACGGTACTGCCTAACATCCGCAGTGTAGGGGTCATGGGCGATGCCCGGACGTATGATTACACCATCGGCATCCGTGCGGTTACTTCCATTGACGGGATGACTTCCGATTGGGCAAGGATTCCATGGGATGTACTTGAAATCATCTCGACGAGAATCGTGAATGAAGTGAACCACGTAAACCGCGTCGTGTATGACATTACGTCCAAGCCGCCTGCAACGATCGAGTGGGAATAGACGCAATGATTGGATCAGTGAAGGGCGACCTTCACTGATTTTTTTGGTTGAAAAATGGAAAAGTGCGCGGAAAGGACATACTTTTACGCATATTAGCGAATGAAAACCCATAATTAGTAAGTGATATAGAGTGAAACGCGAACGTTGCCTATATTTACATAAAAAATATTCGTGAGATATATTGACGATTATTTTGGCGGCGTGTACACTATACCTATAAAACAAAAAACATAATCGTCGTATAATATTGGGGATATGGCCCAAAAGTTTCTACCAAGCTGCCGTTAACGGCTTGACTACGATGTGAATGGATTGGCCCTGCGGCCACTTCTTTACATAATTGGTAGTCAAGTCCCGTTCGGAAGCGAACCGGGCTTTTTATCGTTGGCTTACGATCTTATGATAGGGGAGACTCATGATGAAGAATTATTTCCGCTTTAATGAACTGGGAACGAATTATCGCCGTGAAATACTTGGCGGTCTAACGACGTTCCTTTCTATGGCATATATCCTGGTCGTTAACCCTGTGATGCTGACATTGCAAAGCATCGAGGATTATCCAGATGAATTGAGAATGGACTACGGAGCCGTTTTTGCCGCTACCGCTTTGGCTGCCGCAATTGGCTCAATATTGATGGGACTCATAGCAAGGTATCCCATTTCGCTCGCCCCAGGTATGGGACTGAATGCCTTTTTCGCCTTTACGGTTGTACTTGGTTTCGGAATTCCGTGGCAGACCGCTTTAACTGGTGTATTGATTTCAGGGGTCATTTTCGTTCTGCTCTCCTTATCAGGAATACGTGAGAAAATTATCAATGCCATACCAGTCGAATTGAAATATGCGGTCGGAGCTGGCATCGGGTTATTCATCACGTTTGTGGGCTTCCAAAATTCAGGGATCATTACGAATGATGACAGCGTGCTTGTCGGCTTGGGCGATTTAACCTCAGGAAATACGTTATTGGCAGTCTTCGGAATTGTCGTAACCGTCATTTTGATGACGCGGGGCGTCAAAAGCGGGGTGTTCATCGGTATGGTCATTACGGCCATCGCCGGTATGATTTTTGGCCAAGTGCCTGTTCCGGAGAAAATCATCGGAGCTGTTCCAAGCATTGCCCCTACATTTGGGGTTGCATTCGATGCCTTCGGAAATCCGGGAGATCTCTTCACCGGACAAATGTTAATCGTAATATTGACCTTCTTGTTCGTGGCTTTCTTCGATACGGCTGGTACGTTAGTGGCTGTAGCGCAGCAAGCGGGCTTGATGAAAGATAATGTTCTTCCTAGAGTTGGAAAAGGATTGCTTGCAGATTCTTTATCCATCGTTTCAGGTGCGATCCTAGGTACATCCACAACTACGTCTTATGTTGAGTCAACATCGGGTGTGGCGGCTGGTGCACGAAGCGGTTTTGCGGCTGTGGTGACAGGTTTGCTGTTCATCCTATCACTTTTCTTCTTCCCGCTTCTTTCCGTCGTAACATCGGCGGTGACCGCTCCGGCATTGGTCATAGTCGGCGTCCTGATGGCCTCTTCACTTAAGAATATTGACTGGCACAAGTTCGAAGTAGCCGTTCCAGCGTTCTTTACGGTCATCATGATGCCGATGACGTATTCGATTGCCACTGGGATAGCTTGCGGATTCATCTTCTATCCGATTACGATGTCGATGAAGGGAAGAGCTAAGGAAGTTCATCCTATCATGTGGGGTCTAGGAGTCGTCTTCCTTTTATATTTTATTTTCTTGAAGTAATGATACGGTTTATGAGAAGAGTCCATTTTTAGGGCTCTTCTTTCTGTTGTAAGGGAAAGGACATATCGTGTATAGTAAAGGGACTAAGTACTGAGTACTTTATCCTGCGCGCATAAGGATGACTTTGCGAAAAAATGAGGGAGAAAAATGAGCGGTTTTATCGTTGAAAAGGTATTGAACAATAACGTGGTGATTGCCACGCATCCGTCGTATGGCGAAGTGGTCTCAATCGGAAAAGGCATAGGCTTCAACCGAAAGAAAGGCGAGGAGTTAAGTCCGCAACTTTTTGATAAAACATTTGTTCTAAAAGATGTCAAGGAGCAGGAAAGTTACAAAAAGCTTTTGCCTCAGATCGACCAGAATCTTCAAGCTGCCATAATAGAATCCATTCATCTAATCAATGATCGAGTGTCGGGAAAACTTAATGAACATATACATGTCGGATTAACTGACCATTTATTGTTCGCCCTTCAGCGTGTTTCACAAGGAATGACTATTAAAAACCCATTTTTGAAGGAAACGATCACCCTCTATCCCTTCGAACATGATATCGCCGTAGATGTTATCGAGTTAATTCAAGACAAGACAGGAATCGGCCTGCCGCAAGGGGAAATCGGTTTCATAACGCTTCATATCCATAGTGCTATAGCCAATAAGGACTTATCGGAAGTCAATCAGCATTCACAATTAATCTATCATCTCATACAAGTCGTGGAAGAACAGCTCGGCGTACACATCAATAAGGAAAGCATCGACTTTTCCCGCTTGGTCCGCCATTTAAGATTCATGATAGACAGGGTTCTGGCTGGTGAAAAAGTGGATGAACCAGAAAAAATCGCTTTGCTATTGAAAGAAGAATATCCTTTATGCTACAATATCTCATGGAAGCTAATAAAAATTATGCAAAGGAAATTAGGCCAGCCGGTATGTGATGCTGAAGCTGTCTATCTGACGATGCATATTCAACGATTACAAAAGAAAATAAAATAATAATACATTATCTTACGTGTTACTGATTCGATCAGGCATAAGTGGAGAATGATTGTTGTGAAAGAGGGTATTATATACCTGATTTCATTTCAATCCTATCTTTGCTTATGCCTTTTTTGTATTGAAGAAAGGGTGCGTGGGAAGATGCATTCTATCACCGAATGTAACCGTTTTTATTAGCCTGAAAACAGTATAGAGGAGGAAAACCTATGTTTAAGAAGTTGTTTGGTGTTTTGCAAAAAATCGGGAAATCTTTAATGCTTCCTGTAGCCATTTTGCCGGCGGCTGGGATTTTGCTTGCGTTTGGTAATGCTTTGCAGAATGAGACCTTGCTGGATATCGCTCCGTTTCTTGCAAATGGCGGGGTGGAAATGGTCGCATCTGTTATGGAAAATGCCGGTCAAATCATTTTCAGTAACCTTCCACTGTTGTTCGCGGTAGGGGTAGCGATTGGGCTAGCTGGCGGAGATGGAGTTGCCGGTTTGGCAGCGATCATCGGATTTTTGATCATGAATGTTACGATGGGCACAGTACTTGGGATTGATGTGAAAGACCTGGAGGGCAGTGCAACATATACAAGTGTCCTGGGCATTCCGACTTTAGGTACGGGTGTCTTCGGCGGTATCATCGTCGGTGTCATGGCAGCCATCATGTATAATAAGTTTTATGAAATCGAACTGCCTCCGTACTTGGGATTCTTTGCGGGGAAACGTTTTGTTCCGATTGTTACTGCTGCAAGTGCAGTGATTCTAGGATTGTTGATGATATTGGTATGGCCGACAGTTCAATCTGGCCTGAATGCTTTTTCAGAAAATATGTTAGGTGCCAATTTAACTCTAGGAGCCTTCGTATTCGGTGTGGTGGAACGTGCGCTTATCCCATTTGGACTGCACCATATCTTCTATTCTCCTTTTTGGTATGAATTTGGCAGCTACGTGAATGAAGCAGGTAACACCGTCAAAGGTGACCAAGCCATATTCATGGCACAAATTAAAGATGGTGTGCAGAACTTAACCGCAGGTACCTTCATGACTGGTAAATATCCGTTCATGATGTTCGGTTTACCAGCTGCAGCTTTGGCCATTTATCATGAAGCTAGGCCGGAACGCAAGAAAATTGTCGGCGGTTTGATGGCTTCGGCAGCACTTACGTCATTCTTGACAGGTATTACGGAACCACTTGAATTTGCATTCTTGTTTGTTGCACCAGTACTATTTGGTATTCACTGTGTGTTTGCAGGGCTTTCTTTCATGACGATGCATTTACTTAATGTCAAGATTGGGATGACATTCTCGGGTGGATTGATTGACTACGTCCTGTTCGGTTTGATCAATCCGCAAACGAATGCATGGCTTGTCATTCCAGTTGGTCTAGTCTTTGCGCTTATCTACTACTTCGGTTTCAGGTTTGCTATCCGGAAATTCAATCTGAAAACTCCTGGCCGTGAAGTGGAAGAAGATGAAGACGCTGAATCTGCCGGGTCTAGTACAGCAGGCAGTCTGCCTGGAGATATCCTTGAAGCGATGGGCGGAAAAGAAAATATCTCTCATTTGGACGCTTGTATCACTCGTCTTCGCGTATCCGTAAATGATATCGGCAGTGTCGATAAAAATAGGCTGAAGAAACTCGGAGCGGCTGGAGTTCTGGAAGTGGGCAATAATATTCAAGCTATTTTCGGACCGCGCTCGGAAACGATCAAGGGACAAATGAAGGATATCATGGATGGAAAAAGGCCTCGTAAGGTTGAAGCGTCACCAGAAAAAGGCGTCGAAAACCAAATTGAGGATGTTATTCCGAAGCCTTTACGGACAGAAGGGGCGGCCGAACGTTTTGTTTCACCTATTAAGGGTGAATTAAAGCCGATTACAGAAGTGCCGGATGCAGTCTTTGCCGGAAAAATGATGGGTGATGGGTTTGCCATCCTCCCCCATGAAGGATTGGTCGTTTCTCCAGTGGATGGCACGATCGTCAATCTGTTCCCGACTAAGCATGCACTTGGCATCGTCTCTGATGCTGGACGTGAAATCCTGATCCATGTGGGGATCGATACGGTTAAGCTGGAAGGCAAAGGCTTCGAAGCACTTGTCGCTCAGGGTGATAAAGTGACAAGCGGGCAGCCATTGCTTAAAGTTGATTTAGAGTATGTTAAAAATAATGCTGCCTCCATCATCACGCCGATCGTCTTTACGAATCTTTCTGAAGGGGAAAGCGTGAAGATTGAAAAGACAGGTAATGTGGATAGGGAAGAAGCGAACGTCATTACCATCAAATAATAAACGCATTTAATTAGGAGGGCAGCCAGTCATGGTTGCCCTCCTGTTTTCGGTAGTGGGTGCTCGCAAGTGCTCATACAGCAGGGAGGATATCTTTTATAATAGAAGAAGCAGGAGAATTATAGAAAAAAACAAAAAAAGTGAAAGTTTACATTGACTTGTCCTAGGTCAGGTGATAATATATTAAATACACCGCTTATGACATCCGCAGCAAGTGAAAGTTAAATAAAAACTTGTTGTTGACATGTACTGAAGAAAGGTGTTATAATCATAAAGTTGCTAAAGCGACGTTGTGAAAAATGCTCTTTGAAAACTGAACAAAACAAAGCGCCAACGTTTTTTTA
>NZ_JASJOM010000013.1 GCF_030271255.1 Peribacillus folii | reverse complement strand
AGCCATAAAAATAGACAAACTCGATTTTCATCGAGTTTGTCTACAGTCTGGGGTTGGGAATGAAATCATTCCCAACCCTTTTTATACGCAGGGAGCGCACACAGTAATTTTGCCTGCTTTCAGATCGAGTTTCTCGTGAAACCAAATTGAAAGGTCCCTTCACAAGTGAGGGGACCTTTCGCTTCTTTATTTAACTTCCAGATTACTTATATAAAACCCAATTTTTTGATCGTTCTTTTTATCGGCTGCATGCCTGACCGTTTCCCCTTTATATAAAGTCTTTCCAGTCTTTAAATCGGCAATCAGCAGCTGGGCAGGATCGTTTGTTAAAGTTTCCTTTTCCCTTCTGTTCCCTACTAGGAAGTACACACGCCCATTCTTAATGGCAACGAAGTTTTCATCCCTTTTATTAAAAGCTAAGTCCAGCTCCATGTCATTCGTTAACGCTTCACTGCTTAAGTCAAATGTCTTCAGGTGATACTTTCCGGATGTGCCATCAATTGCGTATAGGTTTTTCCCATCGGTATAACCAGATCTGGCGATGTCCAGATTAAGCGACTCTTTCTTGGCGCCCTTAATCGTTGTTAACTTTTCCGTATCATACTGATATGAGAGCAGCTTGCTATCCTTTGGCTTTTCCTCATAATCACCTTCCTCATGAGTTACGCCTTTAATGATTGAAAATAAGATCATATTGTTTGGCTGCGAAGGTGATATATCCACCGGAATATTAAATTCAACTTGATCCGGGTACGTAAAGGTTTCAGAGACTAGGGTTCTGTCACTCACAACCTCTTTCTTGGCTAAATCGATTGTATACAAATGAACCTCTTTCGTTTGCTTATCATCGTTTGAATCCACGTCATTCATCGTCAATACCTGCAGCTTCGAATGAATCAGCTGCACATCCCAGACTTCGGTATTCATGAATCTCCCTTGATCGGGAACGGCAATTCGGAAGGATGTTTCATCTTCATCTTTTTTGTCCAATAAAGCGACGTCGAACTCTGCATTCATTTTCCCACTCTTCGTATACTCGTTGTTCAACGAAGCGTAAGCGAGGAAATCAGCATCCTCATAAAAGGAATCGATAACGTCCTTCCCGCGCATGAATGAACGATGTTCACTTACCAATCGTTCAATTCGGTAATCAAATTCATCAGACCAAAATGACCTGCCTCTGATATTTGTATTTCGATTGGAATCAATCATCAGTGGTTCATAAAAGTTGCCAACTTCAAGTGCTGCATGTACTCTAACCGAATCAAGCTCTTTATCGCTGCCTTCAATTGTCTTGATCGTATACGTTGGCAGGCCGGAAGCGGAGGAAGCTACTTTCACATAATAGGTCCCGATGCTTAAGAGGACAACCAAGCATATGATGATGCTGCATATATAACGTTTCACCTTGTTCACTCTCCTTTTTTGATTGTTTTTAGACGGTAACACGATGTTTCAATAACCATGAACCAAGCCAAATCGATAACCCTGTCACGATGATTCCCAATGTGAGCAGAAGACCGAATAATTCATTTGAATAGAAATGGAAGGTTCCAGTTTCATGTATGAAAATAGGGGTTAAAAACAGCGACGCCGCAACACCGACATACACCAGACCCAATAGAATGCCTTTCATGCGGAAGCTTCGTTCAAACATGATTGCCGTGAATATCACCGACATGACCATAAGGCCAATACAATAGGAAAACAGGAAGTCTATAAAGGTGGTCGGCATGATCAGCATCAATACCTCATTTGCCTTCACTATGGAGAAGATGGACCTTTCCATAACCAACAACGATGCCGGCACGCTTGAATTGAATAACGCAATTTCCAGCGGTAAAAGGATCATCTGCCAGGCGACCAATCCCAATACCATCAGGAAGATGGCCGTAGCTTTGGATAGGTAGATGGATAATCTGGATGTCGGTAGCATCAAGAGGCGATAAATGAACGTATTCTTGCCGAACCAATCACGATACCAAATTAAAAAAATGTAAAAAATAAGAGCAACGGCACTTAACGCAATCGGGCCTAGAAACCAAAGCGTATGGGAAATATGGGTGAAATCAATGCCGCCATATTCACTAAGATAAGCGGCTTCCGATAGCTTTTCCTGCAGCATGGTTTTTCTGGCATCATTAATAAGGCTCTTCGTTACGATCAGCACCCCGGCAAATTGCGAAAGCACGGTGATCAGCAATAAAGTAAGATAAATTTTACTAAAACGGTTGATCTCAAAATTGACTAGCTTCATATAACGCATCATGCTTGATACACCTCTCTCATTACATCGACTACCGATTTCCCTTCTTCTTCACGCATTTCTTCCGTATTGAAATCCTTAAGCACTGTCCCGTTATCCAATAGAATGACCTTGTCGATCAAATGCTCGATATCACCGATTTCATGGGTCG
Organism: Peribacillus folii; assembly: GCF_030271255.1. Classification (GTDB taxonomy): domain Bacteria; phylum Bacillota; class Bacilli; order Bacillales; family DSM-1321; genus Peribacillus. The sequence goes on along the minus strand of NZ_JASJOM010000013.1, from coordinate 100,980 downwards.
TGATGATGACGCCCCTGTCCTCGATGAGATGGCTCGCAAAAACATTGGCGATCTGCTCGCGGCTGAATATATCGATTCCCGAAAAGGGCTCATCCATCAGGACATAATCCACGTCAAGCGACAGTCCGAGCATCAGGTTAAGCTTGGCTGTATTGCCTTTGGACAATTCCGAAATGCGGCTTTCCTCTTTCAGCTTGAAGAATTCCAGCAATTGATGGGCTCTTTCCTGATTCCATGTAAGATAGAAATCCTTCATGAACACCATTGCCTGTGTGACCGTCATTTGCGGAAGCATCGTCGGAGCGTCCGGAATGAAGGTGATTTTTTCATAGCTGTCCTTATTTATTTTTTGACCATCGATCAGGATTTCTCCTTTATATGGCGTCAAGCCCATGATTGCCTTAAGCGTTGTCGTTTTACCGACACCATTTATTCCGATCAGACAAGTGACTTCGCCTTTATTGGCGGTAAAGGAAACACCATCCAATATTTTTTTGCGGCCATATTTTTTGGAAACTCGTTTTACCTCGATCATTTACCTTCCTCCTCCCTGATTTCTTCCGAGTATTTTTCTTTCACGACACGAAGCAATTCATCGACTGGCACATTAATCGGACGGATTGCATCGACAAAGGAATCGACGGCTTCCAGGATCAGCTCCTGCCTCACAGCCTGTAATACCGTTTCATTTGTAGTGATTTGACTGGGAAAATTCCGTTCAGTGTGAATCAAGCCCTGTTCCTCCATTTCTTTATACGCTTTTTGAGCAGTATTGGGATTTATGTTCAATGCAGCGGCCAGTTCTCTTCGCGAGGGAATCTCCTGTCCAGCCACGAAATTGCCGATGGCTATTTGCTCTTTAAAATGACGAACGACTTGTAAATATACTGGTTCCCGGGTATTAACGTTCATAAGACCACCCCCTATTCATGTAAAATCTGATTGGATTGTTACGTGTATGTACTACGTGGTTCATACACCTTATAGATGTACTATACCCGTAATACACCAAACCTGTCAACATTAATTTCCAAGCCAAAAACCCCAAATGCAGGGCACTCGAGGCTTTTACTGTTATTTCAATGAATCCCTATTATCCCTGACAAATTGTTCAAAGGTGATGGGAGCATGTCCCAATATATCTTGTAAATCACTTGTGACCCGCTTCGCGAAGCCGATTTTCGCGGTTGTATATATCCCCACCATTACGACGATTTTGTCCCTGCTCATCCCTTTTTTCCGATATGTATTCCAGAATTCAAGAATGCTTGGATTCGAATATGTGAAGCTTTCACCTGTTATGCGGCTGAAAATGTCAGCCACCTCTCGATATGATAAGGCTTCACTTCCAGTTAAGTCATAGGACTTCCCTCGATGCTCTTCCTGTATCAATGTCTTCATGGCCGCGATGCCTATATCACGGACATCGATGAAGCTCGTTTTCCCTTTGCCCGCAGGAACATAAATATCATGTTTCTTCCTTAATTCTTCACCATGCTCTGTAAGCAGGTTCTGCATAAAGAAGCTCGGACGCAAAAACGTATAAGGAATTTTTGAATCCAACAAGACTTTTTCAATTTTGGCATGCGGGACAATTTTGTTTTTGTCCGCCCCAAGTACGGAAAGAAATACGATATGCTGCACACGCTGCTTGACCGCCTCTTCTATGAACGGACGAAAATACTTATTAACATCAGCAAGGTGCGGGGGGCGCATCAAAAAGACGGAGTCGATTCCCTGTAACGCCCCCGAAAATGATGATGCATCCTCAAAATTCAAATAACGGTCACCATGATCCTTTCGGTGGCTTGCCGTTTCAAACGGGATTCCTTCAGCTTGCAGGTTCCTCACGATTTCCCTTCCTACGTTGCCGGTTGAACCTGTAATTAAAATCATGCCCTTCATCCTTTCTATGAGTAAAGTAACGTAATTTTGTCTCCTACATGACGGTATCTACTGAAATAAGTGATGCAGCAGGCGATCTTTATCTTCAAAAAACTGCTTCATCAACAAATAGTGATCTGTTTGCTCCAACGCCGCTTCGTTTATTCCAGACTCGGTAATCTGGAGGATTTTTGCTTCCGGATAGGCCATGAGAATCGGGGAATGGGTGGAAATGATGAACTGCGACCCTTGATCGACAAGCTCGTTGATCCTCGCGAGCATCGACATTTGCCTCAACGGTGACAAAGCGGCCTCAGGCTCATCGAGGATATACAGTCCATTGCCTTGAAAGCGCTCCACAAATGCAGCGAAAAAGGATTCCCCGTGTGATTGCTCGTGCAGGGACTTCCCTCCATAGGAATCGATGATTTTCGGCCCAAACGCCTCCTTGTCCAGTTCTTCTATATTCGTTGCTACATTATAAAAGGTTTCTGCCCTGAAGAAAAAATGGTCCTCCGGTTTGAATGCCCCTTTCTTCAAACGCAGATATTGATCTAAATCAGAGTGCGAATCATAATTGGAAAAATTGAAATTCAACGTTCCGCCTTCAGGGTTAAAACCATAAGAAATCGCAATTCCTTCGAGTAAGGTGGATTTCCCCATGCCATTTTCCCCAATAAAATAGGTTACATTGGGATGGAAGGCCAGTTCTTGAAGGTGCTTGATAACCGGCAGATCAAGCGGAAAAGAGTCATAGGAAGAAATGCGCTCCCGATTCAGGTACATGCCCCTGATATATTGTGTATCATCAGTTAGTTTCATCGCATTCACCTCAAATTATTAAGAGTATTTAGTAAAGGGCTGCTATTTGTCGTGTAGGATTCTATGACCTCCATAAGCCGAACGATCACCATCCAGTGATTTCGTCCAGCGTCTCGCTTTTTCATCGATCATCTTGATGAACTCATTCTTCCCGTTGACGTATTCCTTGATATCCTCCGGGAATTCAGCAGCCAACCGTCGCTTAAGCTGACTATACGCTTCGGCTTCTTGCGGGTGCGCCAGCATATAATCCCGAAAAGCGAGGTGCCTGGCAATCTCCTCATGACCATATTGGAACATATGAATATGATGCGACCGCTCATTTCCGCCCTTACTGAAAAACCTTCGTCCAGCGATGCCATTCTCCCCCCTTGCCTCATAGCCAATCCGCTCCATTTGTTTAGTAAAGTCACCGATGCGATCAATGCTCCGAACGACCGCCAATATATCTATGACAGGCTTTGCAAGGATGGCCCGAATCGCGGTACTGCCAATATGGGATACTTTTATCAACTCATTTCCGAATATAGCCTCTAAGCTCTCGCATTCATCACGGAATACGCTCTGCCACTCCTTCTTATGTGCAACGACTTCGACTTTTCTCATATAAACCTCCTTTACCGTGGTCCATGATGCTTTTTATAGGTTGAATTACAACCATGCTTGCCACATCCATGTTCGTAAAAACGGGAAGCGTTAATTTCGAGGCACCTTCTTAATAAACGCTAGCCTATTTTCATTCGCTTCCTTCAGGACAGCTTGAATGAATGGAGCTTTCCCTTTCGTGTATCTCGCCCTATCATTGGAATGCACTTGGGCCAAGTCCTGCTTCAATTGCTGATATTGCTTCCGCACCTCAGGATGTGCGCTTACATAATCCCTGAACGCAAGTTGGTTTTTCCATTGTTCACTTCCAAATTCATAGATATGCAAATGATGGGTACCTGCACGCCATTGACCTTTTCTAAAAAAACGCCTTTCGGGAAACTCCTTATGTGAGACAAATTCATAGCCGATCGAACGTAACGGCTGTATGAACGCTTCCGCCTCATCTAAATGCTGCACACCAGCCATGAGATCCAACACCGGTTTTGCTGCCAATCCTTTGACGGATGTACTGCCAATATGCTCAATATAGAGGCGATGGCCATGTAATACTGTTATGATCCTCGTTTTCTCCTGCTCGAATTCACTGACCCAATCGGGGTTATAATCCTCGATGGTAATTTTCTTTTCCATTCAATCACCCTGCTTTTCATGTGTTGCTAGCGGTTATTTTTCATCACGTGACCATCTGACGAGTGGATCCTGAACACTCGGTTCATAGTACGTCCCTTGATACATTTTTTCCGCTCCGGTGACTTTATTCGTTCGAATGACGGTGTATCTTCCTTTATCATAATTTTTGGTAAGATAATATTTCCGGCTTGAGAACCCTTTATCGGGTCCTTGTAAGGTGGACGTATAGTTGTGTTCCTCGGGCTCATTCAGGCTCTCCCTCACCACCGCTTGGATATTAAGCGGCGTATTCTCAAGCTTGACATCACTTTGGACCTGGATATCCTTTCTTTTCGCTTTCCCTGAAGGGACGGATGTTAGTTCAATCGTGTCGTGGGTTTGTTCGGAGAATGCTTTCGTGACGCTGTATGAATAAACGATTTTCATCGAGCTAATATGGTCTTTCAATTTAATGGTAAAATCAGGCGCGGCAAAACTCAAAAGAAAGGTGAGCGAAATGCATGCAATCAGCAGGGTAAACGAAAATTTCTCCATATTATCCTCTTTCCCGACGATGTATTTGTACTCCATACTTCTTCATTCAATATGATTCATTTGTTTTGGAATGACCCCAAATTTAGCGATTAAAAAAAGCGCCAGAAAACTTGATTTATGGAATCATCATTCTCTTGTCTCTTTATCTAGTAATATGTACATATAAACTTTAACATAAATGACAATAAAGGGTAAAATTGTATCTATTAGAGGTTCAGCTTTATAATGAAAATGGGAAACCCCATTATACAAAGGTTTCCCATCCTCCTTGCAGCAGCTTCATTCATCACTTATGCGTTTATTTCCTAGCATTACTTGCCATCTCCATGATAAATGAGCTGCACCACGCCGGAAGAAAACGTCCTTGCATTCACCAATTTCAGATTCACCCTTTTTGTTATATCCATGAACATCGGTTTTCCTTCTCCCAAAATGACAGGGTGGATCGATAACCGGAATTCATCAACAAGCCCCAGGTTAATGAAAGTGGTAATGAGGCTGGCTCCTCCATACAGCCAGATGTCTTTCCCTGGCTTATCCTTCCATTGATTTACTTCTTCGAAAATATTTTCATTTATATAGATTGCCTGATCATCAGCACTCATTTGGTTCCTGGAGAACACATATTTCTTTTTACTATGAACCAATTCCCAGATTTCTTTTTCGGTATCCAAGGCTTTCGTATCCGGAATATACTGTCCCCATAATTCATAGCTTTTCCTGCCATATATGATGGCATCGATTTGATTCAGGAAATTGGTGAATCCCATTTCAGGGTCCATGATGCACCAATCAACCTCTCCGTTTTTCCCTTCAATAAAGCCATCCAAGGTAACGGCTAAATCTAATAGTACCCTTCTTCGTTTTCCGGTAGTGCACATCACTTTTCCTCCATTTCATTAAATCGCGTTTCTCCTGCCTCAATGAACGTGCTTCACACCAAACACGAATATTTGTTCTTATTTTGATTATAACAAGGATTGAGGGCGGTATCAAACATCCCCATTGACTTGTTACTACAGATTTGGAGAATCAATGTCTTGTCCGTTTCACTTCCCTGCAGGCGCGTGACTTTTCAGAGGCGGTCCGCTGAGCCTCCTTGGCGTTGATCGTTCTCATTATTTCCATAAAAAAAAGCCGCCAATTTGGCGGCCTTTGTTAGCGAAGGGCTTGATTGGCCGCAGGCTGCGACATCATTTCAAGTCTTCGAATCCGTATTTTTCAAAGATTTTCATGGATGAGTTCGTTTGAAGGTAGTCATAGAATACCTTGGCTTCTTTGGCATGCTTTTGGTCATTGATCAATCCTACCGGATAGATGATTGGATCGTGCAGATCCTCATTCGCCGTTGCGACCATCTTCACTTTATCCGAGCTCAGTGCATCGGTTTTGTAAACGAGTCCAGCATCGACATTCCCCGTTTCCACATATGTGAGCACTTGCCTGACATCCTTGCCGTATACGACTTTATCTTCAATTTCTTTCCACAGATTCATGTTTTCCAATGTTTGCTTCGCGTACTGCCCGGCCGGTACTGACTCAGGTGTACCAACGGCAATTTTGTCTGCCTTGGTGAGGTCAGCTATCGATTTCAATTCTTTCTCGGAATCCTTCGGTACTACGAGCACCAGCTCATTGCCGACTAAATCGATCCCATTCTTCTTATCTATAAGATCTTCGTCGACTAATTTTTCGAATTTATCTTCTGCGGCCGAAAAGAATAGGTCAACAGGTGCCCCTTGAGAAATTTGCTGTTGAAGCGCTCCAGATGCCCCAAAGTTATAATTGACCTTCACATTTGGGTGGTCCTTTTCATAAGCCGCCTTTATATCCGTTAACGCATCCTGCAGGCTAACGGCTGCGGAAACCGTCAATTCCACTTGTTTGGGTTCTTGCTGTGCCTTGTTTTTTTCTTCATCATTCGAGCAGCCCGTACCGATGATCACGAGCAGCATCATTGCAAAAATCAAGAAATGTAATTTTCTCAAAGTCAATCTTCCTTTCACCCTATTTATAACTAGTTATATCTAATTATAACTGGTTATAAATAGTATAAATCAATTATGCGGTTTTAATCAATCCCCCTTGCTTTGAGAATTTACGTGCACTACGCTACAATGAGGAGGGAGGGATGCATATGCCGCAAGAGCTATCCTATACAATCGAAGAAGTCGCACAGCTTTTGAAAGTCTCTAAATTGACGATCTATGATCTTGTTAAAAAAGGGGAATTGCCTGTATTCCGCGTCGGCAGGCAAATGAGGATGGATGCAAAGGATTTGGAGAAATATATCGCCACAAGCAAGTCCCCGGCATTTACATCGGCTGCCGGACCACCAAACCGGAACGAAGCAAAAGAAGCCTCCCCCCTTGTCATCAGCGGACAGGACATGGTGCTGGATCTGCTTGGGCAGTATATCGAGAAAAATTCCGGCCATAAGGCATTACGATCCCACAAGGGAAGCTTGAACGGTTTGATTTCCATGTACAATGGCGAAGCCGATATCGTCAGTTTACATATGTTTGATGGTGATACAGGAGAATACAATCTTCCTTATATAAAAAAAATCCTAGTTGGTTATCCCTACGTTTTACTTAACCTTCTTTCAAGGAAGGCTGGATTATACGTTAGAAAAGGGAACCCCTTCAACCTTGCTGCCTGGACTGATTTAACCAATGACAAGCTGACCTTCATCAATAGGGAGAGGGGATCTGGCGCAAGAATCCTTCTTGATGAGCAGTTACGGATCAACAAGATTCCCGCTAAAAGCCTCAAGGGCTATGAAAACGAGGAATCCAATCATTTAAGCGTCGCATCAGCCGTTTCATCCGGGGCTGCTGATGTGGGGGTAGGAATTGAAAAGGCGGCTAAACTGGTTGGAGTCGACTTCGTTCCATTGATAACGGAACGCTACGATCTTGTTTTATTAAAAACCCTCAAAAACGAGGAACTCATAAAGACCGTCAAAACGATAGTAGCCTCGATCCCGTTTCAAGCGGAAATCGATGCCTTGGGTGATTATGATATTTCGAAGACGGGCTCCGTCATTCACGAGACCTTTTAAAAAAAAAGGAAAGCTATTGCGTCAGCGGCCTTCCTTTTTTTCCTGTCCACGGCTGATTCAGTATCAAAGGGCACATTTTTCGATTTCAAATCCGAGATCTTCGATGATGCCCCAGTCTTCAGTCGGTTCTTGACCGGCTGTCGTTAAGTAATCACCGACGAATATCGAGTTGGCGGCATACAGTGCCATGGGCTGCAGCGAACGGAGGTTGATTTCACGACCGCCTGCAAGACGGATTTCTTTACTTGGATTTACGAACCTCATCATCGAAATCAATTTCAAGCATTTCGCTGGGGTCAGCTCGGAAGTTCCCTCAAGCGGCGTGCCGTCGATGGCGTTGAGAAAATTACAAGGAATCGAGTCCGCATCCAGGCCGCGAAGTGATAGGGCGATCTCCACGGCCTCCTTTTCGGATTCGCCCATTCCGAAAATGGCACCTGAGCATGGGGACATGCCGGCTTCCTTCACAGCTTCGACCGTATCCACCCTGTCCTCATAGGTGTGCGTCGATGTAATGTTGCCGTAGTTTTCCTGTGAAGTATTCAGATTGTGATTGTAGCGATGAACCCCGGCAGCTGCCAGTTTCCTTGCATGCTCTTCATTCAGGAAACCAAGGCAGCAGCAAATCTTAAGATCGGTCGTTTCGCGGATTTCCTGCACGGCTTCAATGACATGATCTACTTCCCTATTGGTTGGACGCCGGCCCGAAGCAACAATGCAATACGTACCCGCTTTACGGCGGATCGATTCCTGCGCACCCTCGACAATCTTTTCTTTCGTCAGCCACGCATATTTATCGATTGGTGCCTCGGAGACGATGGACTGCGAGCAGTAGCCGCAATCTTCGGGACATAATCCCGATTTCGTGTTAATAATCATATTCAATTTGACTTTATTTCCATAATGATGCCTGCGGATGAGGTAAGCTGCACTCAAGATTTCCAGAAGCTCTTCGTCCGGGGCTTGCACGATGGATAAAGCCTCTTTTTCCGTTACTTTATGCCCCTGAATCACACGTTCGGCTAATACCTTCCAATCGATTGCTACTGTTTCCATATCATTCCCTCTTTTCCGTTGAATGTTACATTCCTATTCCTTTATCCGTTTCGATCGGAACGGATGGCCTTAAACGCAGCTATCACGTGGTCGATATGCGTTTCCTGATGTTCCGCCATTAAGGTAAGGCGGATGCGGGAGGTTCCATCCGGCACTGTCGGGGGTCGTATCGCTGGTGCATAAATGCCGTACTTATGTAACTCCTTCGAAAGCAGCATCGCTTGCGCTGGTTCCCCGCAAATGACGCCAAGGATCGGCGTTTCTCCCCCCGTCACCATGTAGCCTAGGGAGGTCAATTCCTGATACAGTAGCCGGGTCATGTCTTGAAGGTGCACCCTGCGTTCAGGTTCGGTCAGGATGATATCGACAGCAGCCAATGCACCCGCCACTACACCCGGGGGCAATGCGGTAGAGAAGATGAAGGGCCTGGCTTTATTGACGAGATAGTCGATTAAAGACCGGCTTCCTGCAATGAATCCACCCTCTGCTCCAATCGCTTTGGATAGCGTCCCCATCTCGATATCCACCTTCCCCTTCACACCAAAATGTTCGGAAGTCCCCCTGCCGTCCTTGCCCAGCACACCAGTCGCGTGTGCATCATCCACCATGATCAAGGAGCCATAACGTTCGGCAAGATCAATGATGCCAGGCAGCGGAGCGATATCACCCTCCATCGAGAAGACGCCATCGGTCACGATCAAGGTATTCCTGAAACCGCGATTGCTCCTCAGCTTCATCTCCAAATCGCCCAGATCAACGTGGCTGTATATGATCGTTTCCGCACGTGATAGCCGGCAGCCATCGATGATGCTGGCATGATTGCTTTCATCCGATAAAATGAGATCGCCCTTGCCCACGATGGTCGTCAATACTGCCATATTCGCCATATAACCCGTATTCAACACGATTGCCGCTTCCGTTTGCTTGAATTCAGCCAGTTTTCTTTCGAGGTTCCCATGGATGATGGAATGGCCGGTGGTCAATCGTGAGCCTGTCGAGCCTGCTCCGAATCTTTCAGTGGCCTGTACCGATGCTTCTATTACGCGCCGATCCTGGGCAAGTCCCAAATAATTATTGGAAGCGAACATCAACATCCGTTGTCCATTCACCAAGGCCTGTCCCTTTTCTTTCAGCGTTTCAACCGAGTGCAATTGCCGATACAGTCCCTTTTCTTTCAGCGTAGCCAGTTCCTGCTCCCAAATCATCCTGTCCGATCCCCGTCACTCACCAATCGTCCGATCATAAACGAACCTCCAAACCAATTATTTGTTAACCTAAATATAAAAAAGTTAACACAATTACGAATAATATCATACAACCATTCTATTTTCCAAGCACCAATTCTCCCTATTTTCCTTTGTCGCCCTTAAAATGTTAACCTAAATATAAAATGGTTGACATATAAAATATCAATCAGGCAAACTAGTAGTGGGCCATTTGCCAGCCAGCTATTAATAAAAGGAGGTTGTTAACGTGAAAGCAAGATCGATTTCTTATGTGGCCTTTTTTACTGCGTTAACCGCAGTAGGCGCCGCAATCAAGATACCTGTCCCGTACATACCATTCACGCTGCAGATTCTGGCTGTCTACTTGGCAGGCGCATTGCTTGGTCCCCGGCTTGGGTCACTCAGTATAGTATGTTACGTCGGGATCGGACTGCTCGGGGTGCCGGTGTTTGCGGAGGGCGGGGGATTGGGGTATCTATTCAAGCCCACTTTCGGCTATTTGCTCGGATACATCCTTGGCGCCTATGTTAACGGATGGCTGATCTGCCGCTTCGATTTATCGTCGATCCGTTCCATTTTTGTTGCCAATGCTGCGACATTGCTGACCGTTTACTTATTCGGCTGCATCTGGCTGTACGGAGCGATGAAATGGTTCGCAGATGCGCCGCTTTCACTCGGCCAAACGGTCCTTTACGGCTTCATCATACCGGCTCCCGGTGATGTATTGCTGTGCATGCTATGTGCCATCATCATCCAACGAGTACGCCCGCGTCTATCCAAATTCATCCATATAAAGGAGCTGAATCATCCATGGGCCAAGCCTACTTTATAACCGGAACCGGAACGGATATCGGAAAAACGATCGTCACGAGCGCGCTTTATCTATCACTTCAAACCTTGGGAAAAAGCGTCACGATCTTCAAGCCCTTCCAAACCGGAATCAATGCTGAAAATCATACATACCCGGACATTTCCTGGTTCGAGCAAGAACTCGGTGTTAAAAATCCAGGATTCTATACCCTTGAGCCTGAAACCTCACCGCATTTGGCGATCAAATTGACGGGAAGTCCAATCGATGGAAAAAAAGCCGTGGAAAGGGTCCGTGAACTTGAGAACATCTATGACATCGTGTTAGTCGAAGGTGCAGGCGGATTAGCCGTACCGCTCATTGAACGGGAATCCGATTTCTATATGACGAAGGATTTCATCCAGGATTGCGGCATGCCTGCCGTATTCGTATCAACATGTGGATTGGGCGCGATTCATCAAGTCGTGACGGCACAATCCTATGCCCGCACCCACGATATTCCTGTTAAAACGATCATTTATAACCATTACCGGCCAGAAAATCTGATTCATCGCGATAATATCGAAACGATCGAAAAGCTGACAAATCTGGAGGCGCTTGCCTGCCTGCCCACTTTTGCCGATGTCAGGAAAGAATTGAGACCCCAAACCCTTGATCTTCTTGATGACCAAGGATATATCCAACAACTGAAAGAGGTGTTCAAAGCATGAACCATTTCGAATTGGAGCAATGGGATAAGGAATATGTGTGGCATCCGTTCACTCAAATGAAAACATATCGCGAAAGCAAGCCGTTAATCATCGAGCGCGGTGAGGGCAGCCACCTGATCGATGTCGAGGGCAATCGCTACCTCGACGGCTATGCATCTTTATGGGTGAATGTCCACGGCCATAATGAGCCTGAGCTCAATGGCGCCCTTATTGCACAAGTGAACAAAATCGCGCACTCGACGCTGCTCGGATCCGCAAATGTGCCTTCGATTTTGCTCGCGAAAAAACTGGCAGCGGTCACACCCGGTCAGTTATCGAAGGTCTTCTACTCTGATACGGGATCTGCGGCAGTCGAAATCGCCCTTAAAGTCGCCTACCAATATTGGCAGAACATCGATCGCGACAAGCATCGGCACAAAAACAAATTCGTCTCCCTTGACGAAGCATATCATGGTGATACCGTAGGAGCTGTAAGTGTGGGCGGAATGGATTTATATCATAGAATCTTCAAGCCGCTCTTGTTCGAACGCATCTCCGCCCCTTCACCATATACGTATCACATGACCGAACTCGGAGATCAAGAGGCGGTGAAAAATCACTGTTTGAATGAGCTGGAAAAACTGCTGCAGCAGCAATCCGCAGAAATTGCCGGCTTGATCATCGAGCCGCTTGTCCAGGGAGCGGCAGGGATCATCACCCATCCACAAGGCTTTTTGAAAGAGGTGGAGCGTTTATGCAGGCAGTACGAGATCCTCTTGATTTGTGACGAAGTGGCCGTAGGCTTCGGACGTACCGGTACGATGTTCGCCTGTGAGCAAGAAGATGTCGTACCGGACATCATGTGTATGGGCAAAGGGATCACCGGCGGCTATATGCCGCTAGCGGCGACCATCATGAACGAGCGGATTTTCCAATCCTTTCTCGGAGAGCGTGAGGAGCATAAGACCTTTTATCACGGCCATACCTATACAGGAAACCAGCTCGCCTGCGCCTTGGCGTTGAAGAACATCGAGCTGATGGAGGAGCGCGGGCTCATTCATGACATCCAGAAGAAAGCCAAACAGCTAACCAAGAAACTGCAGGCGCTGTACGAGCTCCCCATCGTCGGCGATATCCGCCAGCGCGGGCTGATGATAGGAGTGGAGATCGTCAAAGACCGGCAAACAAAAGAACCGTTCCCGCTTCAAGAGAACGTCGTATCCGAAATCATCCAAACGGCCCGGCATCATGGCCTGATCATTCGCGAGCTTGGCCCCGTCATCACGATGATGCCGAACCTCGCCATGTCGGAAGAAGAATTGAATGTCATGGTTGATACGGTGTACCGTGCCATACAGGAGGTAGCCATCTATAAAGGATTGATTCCAGCAGCCAATTGAAAAATCACGAAGAACCGGAACAAGTCCAGTGCTCCGGTTCTTTGCGGTCTTGTTTTAGCTTCAAACGAACAATGGAATTTCCGGAGGCATTCCCGCTTCTAGAAGGAATTAAATGAAAATGATGAAAAAGGAAAAGATGAATGCCAAAAAACGAAATGCCCAAGCTGTATTTTCTTCCTATCAAATATAAGCTGATCACCAGACTTACACATCCGATATTCAAGCATATGATGGCACCGACATAAGCGTTAAACTCAGGTAGAGTTCCCGCGATGTAAAGCAGGTTGAGAGTAATTTGCAGCGATATGCATAGAGCTAGCTGTCGTTCCATGGTGCTTTCTATCATTTTGAAAGTCCAGCGTGTCTAAAATAAGCTACTAACAAAATTGTCGATTCAAATCGTTATCATGTTACCCCCAAGCCTTTGTTCTTTTTATAGATATAAAGCGACCTTATGAAGCTATAGGCTAAAATCAAGCTTATCATGGCAAACGGGAGTGAAGCGGCAATCAGCAATTTTTTCACGCCGATGAAATGGGCTAAATAAGGTAAAAGACCCGTTAATAAAATGAAGAGAATTCCATCCAATGCATCGGCTATCGAAATAACCTTTCCTCTCATGTTATTCGGGGTGGATTGAAGCTCAACATTCAATAAATTGGAAGGCAGAAACATCGCTATCCATAAAAATAAATATAATATTGGCCCTAGTATGAACGGGGAGAAAGCTATGCCGATACTGCTGAAGGATAAAATGACTAATGGGACGACATATCCAAATTTAGTTATTTTTGAAGATACATAACGCTCCCTCCACGGAACTGCGAAATAGTTTCCGATCAGCATACCTAGAGCTGCAATGAATCGATACACCCCATAATATTTTTCACCGTCTTGAATGGTCGAGTTTAGTAAGGGAACCAGCAAAACATCCGTGATGCTTAAGCACCCCCAAATCAAAAAAGACCCGAAAATAAGATTCTTTAGAACGTTGTGTTCCTTCAAATAAGCCACACTCATCATCCATCCGTTTTCCTTATGGGTTGATTTCCCCTCAGCATCATCCGCATGTGAGGCATCACTATCTAGATTGGCGGTAGGCAGCTTCGTCCAGGTTATCACTCCGGCAATGAAAAAAGTAATCGCATTGAACATGAGCAAGCCAATTATAGTGTCATTCAATAATCCGAATGCGGCAATTGCTGAACCGATCACTCTGGCTATGCTTGTTACTATTCCGATTAACCCGTTAGCCAATCCTAACTGATCTTTCTTCACCAAAGCTGGAATGCTTGAGGACAGTGCAGGATGATACGGCAGCTCAATGATCCCGATCAGTAATGTGATAACAAGAATGATGGTTGTGCTATCTGAATTAAAAGCCATCGTGCATGTTAAGAGGGCCAACAATAGATTAATGATCGTTAAGGTGAACCGTCTTGAATAGTTATCAACTATATTCCCGGCAATGGAGAAAAGAAGAAATTGCGGGGCGAAACGAATGATGAGAAATAGACCAAAGATGAATATCGATTGAGATAGGGTGAAAACATATGCAGCAAGGGCTATCCCTTGGGCCATGTTCCCAAGGGTAGACAGAGACTCGGATAGGCATAAGGCTGAAAACCTTTTTTCAGGTAATAATGGTCTGTATTTTTTAAATGGATGAAATACTTGCAATGAGATACCCCCAACTAACTTGAATGCGGAAATGACCACACAAACCCTATCAAACTCCACTTCTTTATGTATTTAAATGTCCAACGCAAGAAACAATCATGGTAAATCCATATAATCGCTTAGTCATATAAATGATAGTATTACACATAATTGGAAATATCTATATGTTTTTTTGTAAAAGGAGGAGTTCGGAGTGGTAGTTTAAATAGCTATAGACGCCTTACAAAAGGTAAAAGCTCGATTCGGGCAGAAGATACGGAAAAGCGCGAATTGGCGCTTTCCTCAAAGTTTGGACAATTTGCTCATTTGTTTCGGGCACTTTACTCGCAAATTTGGTGTCCTCATAACAAAAAAAGATGACCCGATTAAAGGTCATCTTCTTCCTAGTTCATTGGTATTAGCGAATGCCTTTCATGTATCCTTGAATCTTTGGTGATAAAGCCATAAGGGCCAGTCCAAGGATGATGGAAGCAACACCAATCACGCCAAAGTATGCCATTTCGGTTTGCGGCGTGTAAAATCTGACGATTTGCGCATTCAATGCTTGTGCCGCCGCACTTGCCAGGAACCACAGGCTCATCGTTTGTGCCGAGAAGGCAGCCGGAGCCAATTTAGTCGTCGCTGAAAGTCCTACCGGTGATAAGCAAAGCTCGCCAAGCACGACGAGGAAATAGCTGAGTACTAGCCATAATGGATTGACCAATGACTCCGATCCGCCGAAGTAAGCCGGAAGCAGGATCACCAGGAAGGATAACCCGGCGAACAGCAAGCCAATTGAAAACTTTTGCGGGATGGTCGGCTGGCGCTTTCCTAGCTTGATCCATAACCAGGCGAATACTGGTGCAAGGGTAATGATGAACAACGGATTCAATGATTGGAACCAGGCCGGGTTTATTTCGATTCCGGCAAAATTAAGCTGTGTGCGTTTGTCTGCATAGTTAGCCAAGATGGTTGCGCCTTGCTCTTGAATCGCCCAGAACATGACCGCTGCGATAAACAGAGGAATATAGGCGATCAAACGGGACCGCTCGACGGAAGTCGTTTTCGGGCTGCGATACATGAAAATGAAGTAAAGCGTCGGAATAACGATCCCGAGGATACCTACAAGACTTATAAAGGTTTTGATCGTCAAGATCCCTGCATAGGCACTGATGCCGATGAGAACAGCTACAATCAATACACCCAATCCAATTTTAGTGAAGGTCGCTTTCTTTTCATCTTGTGATAACGGATTGGCAGGAATTGTTCCAGCAAGTCCAAGGTTCTTTTTCTTGGTGGCAACGAAAACGATAAGCCCGATCAGCATACCAATTGCCGCCAGTCCAAATCCGAGGTGGAAGCTGTAGTTCATACCAACCGTACCGACAACGAACGGCGAAAGAAATGCACCCAGGTTGATGCCCATATAGAAGATGCTGAAACCGGAATCCCGGCGTTCGTCATTTTCCGCGTAAATTTCACCAACAATGCTGGAGACGTTCGGTTTTAATAATCCAGTACCTAATACGATGAGCACCATGGATACAAAGAACATGGCGAGACTGCCTGGTACAGCAAGGACGATATGCCCGAGCATGATCAGAATTCCCCCGTAGAATACGGCTTTCGAGGTCCCGAATATCCTGTCGGCGAACCAGCCGCCAATGATACCGGACATGTACACTAGCGATCCGTATATGGAAACAAGGGCAAGGGCCGTCGTTTCATCAAGGCCTAATCCCCCTTTTGAAACTTCATAATACATATAGTAAACAAGAATGGCCTTCATGCCATAATAGGAAAATCGCTCCCAGAACTCAGTAAAGAAAAGTGTGAATAATCCTTTTGGATTTCCAAAGAACCCTTTTTGAGGTACACTATCCACAATTTTCTGTTTATTAATCGTTGCCATACCTAGCCCCCCTTATATTATTGTATAATAACTTTTATTTTCATCTTTGTAAACAAATATTTAGTATATTTAAATAATTAATTTCAAAATAATTTATGTAGGGTTTTTTGTCGCATTCGCAACCCCTAGAAAATGTAAGCCCTTTCAGTAAAATTCCGCGTCCATCAATGATATATTGCCCTAACTTCCCCCCACTATTACCATATAAATCTGTTTATCATTAAACGTGCACTGAATGAAAAGTAATGGTCTGCTTGTAAAAAAACCTGAACCCAAATCGATCGTTACCCCGTATAATGGTAGTAATCAAAGCAAGGAGGCAAAAAAATGCTCGGAACGATAACCGTAGTGCTGATTTTTTCAATTCCCATACTCGGCATAATCACAAGCCATTTCGAAAAACAAACCAAATTGAAGCACAATATGCTCAAGGATCAATTGGAGCTCGAAAAACTGAAACATGAAAACTTCCTTTTGGAGACGGAAAAGATGAGACTGGAACTGGATCAAATGAACTTAGCCCAAAAAAAAGACGAGCCAAGGTTACTGTAGTCAGGTAACGTTGGTTCGTTTTTTTGTGGGGCTATTAACACGTCGGACCGGACTAATGAATGTACTGATCGCCGACAAGCAGCCCGGATATGACCTTGGTCGGGATGATGAACTCGACAGCCCCCATATATCCAGGGGCAACATCGAAGCTATCGAAGGCGATGACAAGCTTACCGTCCTTGTTGATATAGAAGCTTTGATTCTCGTCAATGCCTTTGAATGGCTCAATATCATCTTCTGCTTCGATCCAATATATCTTATCCGGATCGGCTGCCATTTGCTGCTTCATCTGTTCCTTGATGTTCCTGCTTATCACCTGAAGATAGCGATCGTCCTTGAATAAGCTGTTCAATGTCAACAGCACTTCGTTTTTCTTATCGACTGTATCGAATTGGCTTTCCGTAGAGCTGGAAGCGGAAATCGTGTCGGTATAACGCTCTACGGATAAGATCGTTTCATTATCGGTCAATATTTCATACCCGCTTTCAACCGAAAGATTTCCCTTTTCCCCTTCCTTTAATTTTGCCATCGAATCAGTGAACTCCTTGTAGAGCTGCTTGCTTTCAGATAAGTATTTATCATTCAAGCTTTGTTCAAGCCGTTTATTCTCCAGACCGGAAATGGCTGGCGTCCTGATGATGGCCGAGGAATTATTGACCTCTTCCTTCCATTCGACGAATGTAATCACTTTAATGATTTTTTCCATATACGGTATATCACTCATCGCTTTTGCCGCTGCCGGGCTCATATTCACGGATGCTGTCACAATCAGAAGGGCTGCAGCCGCTGACAGCAAGATGTTCCTGCCAACCCTCGGCTTCTTCCTTGGCCTTTCATTCAAGGCAGCCTGAACGACATCTTTCAATTCCTTAGGTATCGGTGTTTGAAGGTACTCCTCACGCAGGTCCTTTAATTCTTTTTCCATCTTTTCGTTTCCCCCTGTTCAGTCATGTTGGCCCGCAATAGCTGCAGTGCTTTATACAACCTCGTTTTGATTGTGCTCACATTCTCCTCCAGAACCGCTGCAATTTCCTCCAATTTCAGGTCCTCGAAAAACCGAAGGACGATGATCGTTCGATACTTGAACGAAAGCCCTTCGAGCGCCTTTTGCAAATCAAGATCAGGGTAGTGATCTTCCTCGCCGCTGCGCAGGTATTCAATGGTTTCATCATCGGCGACGGTCAGCTTCTTTTTCTTCCGCAAAACATCAAGTGCCGTCCTGACAATGATTTTATAAAGCCAACTGTCTATGGATCCCGCGTCTTTAATTTTATTGCTGGAGGTCAGTGCCTTCCTGATCGATTCCTGGACGATATCAAGGGCATCCTCTTGGTTTTTTACATAGTAAAAGGCAAGTCTGTACAAATTATCTTGCCGTTCGGTTATTCTGGCCGCTAATAATTGATTCATATCTAGATTCTTCATTGCTTAAAAGAGCTCCTTACCTTTAAATTACGTAGCCTAGGTACAAAGGATAGACGCCTGGAGCGCCGTAAAAGTTTGAAATATCATAAGGAAATATTTTCATATGAATAAATGAAATTTTTTACAAACTTTTAAGGCTTTTGACGCGTCTATATAGTAGAATGATAAACGAGGTGGAGAGCATCATGAGGAGATTAAATTATAAAAAAGTCTTTATTTTTCTATTTTGTCTAATAGCGGCAACAGGTACGATGGGGCTGGCCATCAAAAGCCTTGCTTTTGATAAGAAGAAGACCGTTTCGGCCTATACCAACGATAAAAATTACCCTGAAGCCGATATCCAAACGTATGTGAAGGACGATACGAAAGGCGGATATTCGGTGAGCCGGCCAGTTATTCATGTGGAAAATATCGACAAGCAGCTAGAAGCTTACATAAAGGAAGAAATCAAGGACTATGAAATGAAATGGAAGTCCTCCGACGTAAAGGCGTCAGAGCTTAACCTCACTTATACGATCCTCCATTTCAGTAAGCAAACATTCACCATTTCCTTCGATAAGTATGAACAGGTGGAAGGAAAGAAGCATAGCGAATCGCGAATCTTCACATATGATATCCCCTCCCAGCAGAATCTCTCCATAGAAGACATTTTTGCCAAGGATACTGATTATTTATCCGTACTATCCGAAATTGTTTTTGAAGAGTTGACCGCGAGGGAGAAAGAGGAAAGCTCAAAGGGTTCCATTGAAAAGGAAAACCAACTGACGGCAGCCAATTTTGATTCTTTTTCAATCCTGAAAGATACGCTCGTTTTCTATGTTAAGACTGATGATTCAACGAAGGTTCATACGATTGCCATCAACAAGGAACTTTTCAAAGATAGTTTGCTAGATTCCTATCAAAGTGAAGAATTGAACGAGGATCGTGTAAAGGAATGGCAGCCCAAGCATATTGTCGCCAAGCTGCCTGTGAAAAACGACTGGATCGACCCAGCCAAGAAGGTCATTGCCTTAACCTTCGATGACGGACCGCACCCTAGCCATACCATGTCCATCTTAAATGATTTGGCCAAGTATGATGCACATGCAACCTTTTTCGTGCTGGGAAACCGTGTACAGCACTATCCAGAGGTTCTGCAAAAAATGCTCGAACAAGGTAACGAAATCGGCAACCATTCATGGGATCACCCACAGCTGACTCGCCTGGACAAGGTGAAGATCAAGGATGAAATCAAAAGCACCCAGGAAGCTGTCGATAAAGCCACTGGCATGGAGCCAAGCCTGATCCGTCCGCCATATGGGGCGATTAACGCCAACGTGCGTGAATATATGGATGATTTGAAGGTCGTACTTTGGGATGTGGATCCTGAGGATTGGAAATACCGCAATGAAAAGAAAATTGTGAACAATGTGATGAGCAAAGCAAGTGATGGCAAAATCATATTGATGCATGATATTTATCAAACCAGTGCCGCTGCTGCCGGGAAAATCATTAAGCAGCTACATGACAAAGGCTATCAAATGGTCACCATTTCGGAGTTGGAGAAGGTACAGCAGGACCGTGAACATTCCGGAATCAACATACATGAATAAACAAAAGAAGAGCCTGTCCATTCGGAGCAGGCTCTTTTGCATGCAGAGAAAATGAGCAGCCCTTTGATCATAGGCAAAGGGCTGCTCGTTTTTTCATTAACCAAGATCGACATTATGATAAACTTGTTGAACATCTTCCAAATCTTCCAAAGCATCAACCATTTTTTCGAATTGCGCTTGGGCATCTTCTGGAAGCGATAGGTCATTTTGAGCAAGCATCGTCAGCTCCGCCACTGTAAATTCGGTAATGCCGGCTTGCTTGAATGCTAGTTGCACAGCATGGAATTGCTCTGGCTCGGCATAAACGATGACAGCTTCTTCTTCTTCGATGATGTCGCGTACATCAACATCCGCTTCCATCAATAATTCCAGGACATCATCTGCCGTTTTTCCCTCAACGCCAATGACGGCCGTTGCATCGAACATATACGCAACAGATCCGCTGACACCCATGTTCCCGCCATTTTTCCCGAATGCGGCACGTACATCGGATGCCGTCCGGTTCACGTTATTAGTCAATGCATCGACGATGACCATCGATCCATTCGGTCCGAACCCTTCATAACGAAGTTCGTCATAGCTCTCTTCTGAACCGCCTTTTGCCTTTTCGATCGCGCGGTCGATGATCGCTCTCGGGACATTGTATGTTTTGGCACGCTCCAACACGACCCTTAACGCTTGATTGGATTCCGGATCAGGCTCGCCTTGCTTCGCCACTACATAAATTTCCCGGCCGAACTTGGCATAAATCCTGCTTGTATTAGCATCTTTTGACGCCTTCTTTTCTTTAATGTTATTCCATTTACGACCCATTATATTTCACTCTCTTTCATCATTGAATAGATACGAATAGCTTATGATGATATCTGGCCTACTAGGGAATCCCCTCGGGAATTCCGTTCGAGGTCGACCATACATTTACTAGATTATATTATACATCAATTGCATAAATTTGAAAAAGTCCAGCTTCCCCATCCTGGGTATCATTGGGGACGCTCGTGCTTCCATTATAAAATACTATGGAAAATAACAAGAGTGGTATAGTATGAAGGGATTGGAAAGGAGAGATGTTCATGATCGAAAACAACATCATCATCGGGATACCCGGAAAATGGAAAACCCGGAAAGAATTGATTCAAATGATTGCTTCAAAAAGCGAAGGGTACCTGTTGGCCGGGAATATTTTTCACAACAACGAAAAAAACCTTACGTTTCAGGCAGAGATCCAGGATTATGAACCAGCTTTAAAAGAGACCTTTTCCTATGCCAGTAAAGGAAGTTTCCCGGAAAGCTTACTTTCGGAAATCAATGAACATACCTTTACCGTTTATATACTAGCCGCTGCAGGGGCTGTTGCGGATTTAATCGATGCCGGAGCCGCGATCCTGAAGGCAGGCGGTATCGCGGTTAAAATCGAAACGGCTGGCCTTGCCCATTCGAAGGAAGATTGGCTTAAGCTCCATCAAAGCCCGGATCTCCTTTCGGTTTATGCCCATTTTGTCACGATCATCGGAGAGGAAGATTATTACTGTTCCTTCGGAATGAAAGCCTTTGGACTTCCAGATGCCGTGACACTTAATACAATGAGTCCCAAGGAAGCCGCTGCCCTGCTCAACACCTTCAATTACTACCATGTCGGTGAACGGCCTATCTTTAAGAACGGTGAAACCTTCAGCATCCAGCAGGAAGCACCGGACTTCACCTTAACGAGCCTCCAGGATTTCAGGTACGAGGAGGACCATCCCTTCTACAACCCCTGCGGATTATGGAATTTGGGTGCCAGCAAATAGCACCGGTGCAAATGGTGGACAAACTTGAGAATCGTTGAGTTGTCCACCATACTTGCTTTGGCTGGGAGCATCAAGTATCGATGGAATGGTTGGGAGGCTTGGATCACCCAGGTTCCAAAATCCATGAAAGTTCCGGCTCAATTGTTGAACAAAGTTTCAACGGCCACTTCAAATCCTTGGAGTACTGCTGATTTCACTGTATTAGCGAATGCATTTGCCGCTAACTCATATTGTTCATCTTCCCCGGGTGAATAAACCATGATGTTTTTTAAGAGCGGATTAGCTGCTCATACACCCAATTTTCATTTTTTTAACTAGCTTCTTTTTGACCATAATGAAATTCCTTTATTATCTATATAAACTTTAAACTACTACTAAACTATCCTGCACCAATAGTTGGTTTCGCAAGTCAAAATACGCCATCTACAGTTTGCAATAAAGTCCTTCTTCTTATTTACTCGTATACCCATAGGCAAAAGTGATAATAAAATGTTCCTTATAATATAGACATTTTACAGAAGGATTGGTTCTGGATATGGAGGATGTTCATGCCGAGTCGAGTGGAATGGCAGGCGCGAGCTTATCGGGAATAAGAGTCTATGGCGCAAGCCTAAGGACGCTACTGGAAAGCCACTAAAAAGCTTAAGCGCCTGCTGTGAAACGAAATCCATGATTGTAGCAATGGAAGTCTCCCTTTCACTCAGCTGCACTTTTCTTCTTCTTCATCACTTCGATTTCCTTCGAGAACGTCTCTTCGATTTCTTTTTTATTTCCATATAAAAACAGATTATCGCCCAGTTTGATTTTATACGCACATAGCTCTTTTCTGAGCTTCACTTCCCCACTTTCAATAAATAAAACATTGATGTCCGCATCTTGCGAGAAAATATCAGCCACCTTGACATCAATGAACTCGGATTTTTCGTAAATATCAATCTCCATGACCACATCATTATCTTCTAAAAATAGAATGTCTTCTATCGGATGTTCCCACAGCTCATAATGATTATACAATTCACTTTTCATCTTAGCCGATATTCGGTTATTCATGAACGGCGACTTGATGAGAACAGTCAAAACGACCAATATTCCAATGATGATCGTCAACTCCGTCAAGCGCAGATCATCACTAAGTAATGTACTGATTGATGAAATAATCACCGCAAGGGAGAAAACACCAAATAAAATCAAAAACATGCTTATTTTCCTTCTCACGGGGTGGTCGATGATCGATTTCGATTCGTCGGTTGTGAATCCCGTGCCTGTCAGCATGGATATCACTTGGAATCTGGCTACATTCGACTTCAATCCCGTCATTTTCAACAGTGTAACCGATATTTCAATAACCAGAACAATAATGATCATATATAGCAGCATAAACAATGCATTCGTCAAAGCGATCACTTCCTTTCCTAATGGTTTACCCAAACCAAGCTAAAAGAAATCACCCGTTTTTTGATGTATCTTCATCAATATATTCGCTTGTTGCCAGCAACTTACCACGCAAAAAAAACACAGGGAACGTCATCCTGTGTTTTCTTGCGGTCTTTCGATCAAATGGTCTTCAGCAATAGCTTTTTCAAGAGCGGTGTGAATTGCTCCGGGAGCTCCGCTACGCTCGGAACCATCAGCCGTTCTTTGCCATAGATATTTTTCATTGTCTTTTCTTCACTTTCTTCAATCGTTCCGTCGGCTAAAAACAGCCCTATGACCTCTATTCCTTTTTTTCGCGCCTCCGATACAGCAAGATGTGTATCGACGATTCCATTTTGGTCATAATCGCTTGCTGCGGGCTCACCATCGGAAAACACGAGCAAGAACCGGTTTTTTTCTCGTCTTTTTTCCAATTCCATGGCCGCGACCCTGATACTATATCCATCACGGTTGTCTTCTTCCGGTTCAAGCTGCATGATTTTCGCTCCCGAATTCCCATACAAGGAATCGGAATGTGACTGGATCACGTGGAAGTAATTCGGCTGATAGCCATCCCTCACCTCATTGGCATCTTCCCAGAAACCGACGATCGAGTGGGGAATCCTTAACTTTTTCAGCACTTCATGAAACAGGGCGACGCCTCGTTTCGTTTCATCCATTTTGGTGTGCATCGAAGCCGAGCAATCGATAAGTAAGGTAAATACGGCATCGAGTTCATTCGAATCCTGGTTCTTTTTATAGAAGACCCTTGGATGTTCATCGAGTACAAGCGGCAGTAATTTCTGCGATAAACGGCCAAAAAGCAAATTTTTTCTAGGTGCGTTCTTTTTATTTTCAAGGGTCTTTTCAATCGTGCTCGAAAGTTTTCGCTTGAATGGCTCAATGTCCGCGACAAACTCACGATACCGTTTTTCCTCGGCAAGTGTAGGCACTTTTGCTTCCTTGATGATTGGAACGACGTCTTTATTGTCTTCACCAAATGGATGTTCACCGCTTTTGCCGGTGTTCGTTTGCTTCTTCTCCAGCGTTTCCTGCTGATTGTATTCCTTTTGCTGACTTTCCCCGGACGAACCTTGGATCGATGCCAATGCTTGGTCGGCATCCTCCGCTTCACGTGCTCCCCCGCCCATCAGGCTTGTTTTCGTTCCTTGCTCCAATTCAAATTGGAGGAAGGTCGAGTTACTCTCGCCGTTCTTGTTTTCCCGATGCCATGTCGAGAACTTTTCATCAATGAACTCGCTCTTCTCTTCATCCACATCTTCCGCATCATCATTGAGCAATTCATCATTCCTGGTCAATTCGTCAAATAACGTATTGGCTTTGTACTTATCGACATGGGCGATCGGGTAGATGAAGTACTCATTCATCGTATCCTCATACTCATCGTTCAGCCGAAAAATGATTTGCTCGCAAATTCTTGTGATATCATCCGTTTTCCTCGCTTCAAATACGGAATGGATGTACGGTTTGATTTTCTCCAGCTCCTCCAGCTGCCGGATGTTGGCTCGCGGAAAAATCGGATCCGGCCGGTCTGATTGAAGCAGTAAATAAATGAGGCAGTATAATTCATCCAGGGCAAAGCTCCTGGTCACATTCGTCGCCAGTTGGCTTTCGAAATATTGTTTAAGGTAAGCGCCCCTTACCGAAAACCAGCTTTTCGTGCCCGGTCTTTCTTTCTTGACCAGCTCTTCCAAGCGCAGGTCTTCCAATAAGGCGAACAATTGGGCCGCAAACTTCGGAAGCGAGGCTTCTGCCATCATATCCTGATAATCCTTCAGGCTGTTAATGGAAGAATAATGCAGCGTACCTATCGTTCTCAGGAGGACGTCCGTTTTCAGGCCGGCTTCCTTCACTTCCTTATTGCCATTTTCCCAAAAATGGCTGGCTGTGACCTTATTCTCGATCAAGTCGATGAAGGAGCCATAATTGTATTCGAATTCAAGATCCGAAATACCGGATAAGACAGTCGAAAGATCCTGCAGCTGCAAAAAAAGAGCCGTATCGATTATTGAATCATTGAACCGGATATACTTCATGAGGCATTCTCCTAGTTAGAATAATGTGTCCGCCAGATTCTTCACAAACTCCCGCTCCCGCTCCTCGTCCAATTTATCGACGATCGAACGAAGGATCGCCCGTTTCGGCGGGATCAAAACACTCAGATCACAGGCATCCAGCAAAGCCCGGATCGATGCGGCATCTTCGGCGACTTTTCCTTGATTGACCGCGTTTATCAAGTCACTCGACAGCTTGACGAACAAGTCGATATGTCTTGAATCCTTTAGCTTTGTGTTAGTCGCGATCAGTTGCTTTAGCTGCTCCCCTTCAATATAGGGAACCTCGATGACGACAAACCTGTTTTTCAGCGCTTCATTCAGCGGGACCGTGCCCACATATCCTTCATTGATCGCCGCAATCACATTAAACCCAGCCTTTGCGGTGATGACCTCGTTCGTGAAAGGATTCGTGATCGTCCGCCTGTAATCGAGCACCCCATTGATCAGCGGCAGTGTTTCCGGCTTGGCCATGTTGATTTCATCTATGTATAAGAAGTGACCGTGATTCATCGAATTGATGACAGGTCCAGGAACGAATTCGATCACCTGTTTTTCCTCTTGATAGGATAATGTCTTGAAGCCCAATAAGCTTTCGGCATCCAAATCGACCGAGCAGTTGACACTGAACATCGGTTGGTTGAATAGATGTGATAATGTTTCGGCAAATTTTGTTTTCCCCGCCCCTGTCGGACCTTTCAAGAGAATGTTTTTCCCCATGCTCAAGGCGGTGATGGCATCCACCATCAAGTCCATCTCCGGAGGCAGATAGCCTCCTGGGCGAATCAATTCCTCAAATTGAGCAGGATTTTTCTTGGTTGCTTCTAATATATTGGCGATTTCTTTTGGCAATTCATTCATCATTATGTTCCTACACCCCTTTTTGTACATTTTAAGGCTCTTTCCCACTAAAAACAAACACGAAGAAAAAGAACGGTGCTGTGAAGCGCACGAATGCTGATGGGGATGCTCAATATAAGAAAAACCGATTCCCCACATGCTATGGAAATCGGTTTTTTTTATAAATAACGCTAGTAGCTCCTACTACCGTACAATGATCTGGAAAGCGTTCAGGCCGCCCTTACATACTTCTCAACGCATCCGGAATCTCTGTCTCCCCGGCAACCAAATCAAAGGACCGCTTGTACGTATTTTCTTCAGTCAATGCTGCCAGTATCGTCCGAGCGACATCTTCCCGTGAAATCGACCCTCGTTCCGCCCCTTCAGCTGCCGTCACTTTGCCTGTTCCCGGTTCGTTCACAAGTCCGCCCGGCCGAATGATGGTATATTCTAAATCGCTTTGCAGCAAGGCCCTATCGGCATAATGCTTCGCCACATAATACGGTTTGATCGCCTCATTCCAATTATCGCGATTATTCGCCTGAAAAGCACTTACCATGATGAATCGCCTGATGCCCAGATTTTCTGCCGCCTCAATCGTTTTAACGGCACCATCCAGGTCGATCAGCAGCGTTTGATCTGCACCCGTGCTTCCGCCGGACCCTGCTGTAAAGACGATGGCATCACAGCCCTTTGCCGCATTCGCAAGCTCATCCACCGATCCGGTCAAACTGACCACAACGGAATCGATTCCGTTTCTCTCAAAGTGCCTTCTTTGATCTTCCTTCCGGATCATTGCCCGTACATCATGGTCCTTGCTTTCATTCAACAGGTCCACCAGGTATTTACCGATCTGCCCATTTGCCCCAACTACGAATACCTTCATTAAAGTCAGCCCCCATAATGGTTAGTTTGGTTTCATTACAGATTATTTCATGGACGAAGCTCATTATCAAACAATCAGCCCGCCCGTTTCCATCCTTTTGGAAAATGTTTGGCAATCATCTGCATCTACCTTATAATAATGACAATAAACCATCCGGGAGGTGTGAAGATTGGCAATGCGTACCTTAATGCCGCCTTCTGCAACGTCTCATGCAAAGCCTAGTATTGGAGGCGATACTTTGCATGGGAAAGAATCAGTTTTAATCTAAATCGCCCAACCTATCATTTCCGATATTTGGCTTTGCACCTTATTTCATTTTAAAAAAAGAATAAGGGGCTGGCAAAAATGAAGTATGTAAAAGCAACGGCCGTTTTGCCTGAAAGGCTAATCGTTGAAATCCAAAAGTACGTACAAGGTGAAACCCTATACATTCCTAAACCGGAAAAGACACGCCGCAAATGGGGAACGTGTTCGGGAACAAGGGAACTGCTCGATGACCGGAATGCAGCCATCAGATCTGCATTCAAAAGCGGCCGTACGATGCTGGAATTGGCCGAAGAACATTTTCTTTCCGTGGAGACCATCAAGAAAATCGTTTATTCTAACTAACACAAGCTAGCACTGATGATGATATCAGTGCTTTTTCATATGCCGAGAACACTTCTTAGCCGTTTCCCCCCTTTCCATGCGATAGCGATTTCGGTAAAGTAAAAACAGGAGAGTGAAGATAATGGAACCTTTTATCAGAAGCGAGCAATATAACTTCATTAAATTACAAACACAGATCCTCATAAACGGCCACGCCACTGCAAACGACAGAGATGTGATCCATACCTTGAAGACCGTTTCCAAAGAACGAGTATTACATTTGTTCGGCGACTTGAATGAAGAGCAAATGCAGCTTTTGGACCCGGTTGATACGATTAAAGACCCCGCACAGGCCGAGGAGTTTCTTTTACACATCAAGCCATATGTCATTCCCTTTAAACAAGTGAACGAAAAAACGATAAAGAAATTATTCCCAAAAGCAAAGAAGTTAAAAGCCCCGTTGCTGGAAAATATCGATTTAAGGGAGATTTCTTACTTAGGCTGGGATGATGGCGGATCTGGAAAGAAATTCATCATTGCTCCTCATCATGAAACATTCACCGGACTGCACGGTACGATTAAGCCAGCCAATAAAAAAGGGATGTGCGCCATCTGCAGCCGCTTTGAAGAAATAGGAATGTTCATGTCCGAAACAAAAGGCACGATCCAAGGAACATTCATTAAAAAAGGCAACTACATTTGCCTCGACAGCATGAAGTGCAACCAAAACATCACCACTTTAGAGAAAATGACCGATCTCATCGCGAGGCTGAAATAAGAGGAAAAAAGCAATCCTTCCACATCGAAGGATTGCTTGCTGTGTACGAGTTCCGCACCCGTCAAAATTTACCGTTGCGATAATCATCAAAAGCCTGAACGATTTCTTCTTCCGTATTCATAACGAAAGGGCCTCTCGCCACCACCGGCTCCCCAATTGGCTCACCAGCGTATAACATGATGCGCATCCTGCTGTGTGCTTCAATCCTTATCTCGCTCTCTTCAGCATCCCCGGCAGCCCCCATCCAGAGAACCTGCCCTTTCCTCCCGGCCTTTTGATTTACGCCAAACTCGCCTTCGCCTTCTAAAATATACAAAAAGCCATTGTAAGACCCCGGGAGTCGAGGACTAACCGTTGCTCCCGCCTCCATATTCAGCTCAAGCATCGTCACCGGCGCTACATTTTCCGTTTCAGCGGCTGCATTCCCGTAGGATCCCGAAAATATTCGGATTTCAGCTCCTTCCTCTTGGATCGTCACCATATCATTCCTGCGCAAGTCTTGGTATCTGGAAGGAACCATCTTCGATTTTGCAGGAAGGTTCACCCATAATTGCAGCAAGCTGACCGTCTCTCCTTCTGCCGCATCCTCAATATGCTCAACCCCTTGACCTGCCGTCATCCATTGAGCGTCGCCAGGATAAAGGACCCCCTTCCCATGTTTACTGTCATAATGATTAAGGGTGCCCTCCATCAAGAAGGTGACCGTTTCGATCCCCCGATGCGGATGAAGGCCGAAGACGCCGCTCTGCATATGATCATGAGCCATAAGCAAAAAAGGATCATGTTCTTTCCAATTCCCGGGCTCGACCACCCAAGCCATTGTATGAATCTCGCTATTTTTTTGAAAACTTGGGGTCCGAACATTTTTTATCCCCCGGCTTAAAACGTTTTTGTCCATGGTTGATTGCCTCCTTGAAGTTACTCCTCATGAGAACATTATGTCGCTTTACTTGAGGTAAATGAAGTAGGCACTTTAAAGAGACATAGTTTCTTTAAAGAAACCTTAACGTAATGCGCTGGTTTTTCAATGGTTTTGCAGTTTCTGGCCAATCCAGTTAAAATGAACACAAAACCGGAGGCGCATATAATGCTTGATAAACCGTATAATTGTAAAGTTGCAACAACGATGGATATGATCGTTGGCAAGTGGAAAATCGCCATTTTGCTCAATTTACTTCATAATGGGACCATGAGGTTTAATGAACTTCAAAAGGTCATGCCCGGCGTTACCCAAAAAATGCTAACCGCACATCTTCGTGAATTGGAGCAGGAAGGTGTTATCCAGCGGGTCACCTACCCTCAAGTTCCGCCCAAGGTCGAATATTCGATGACCGAATACGGCAAGACACTCCAAACCGTACTGGAGATGATGCATGAATGGGGTGCCTCTCATTTGGCCAGGAAGCACCAACAATAAAAAAACGATAGGCTGAAAGAAGGAATGAATAGTGAAAAAAGAAATTGGCCTTCATGTTCTATATCCCTACAATGATATGGACCATTACATCGAACAAGTTTTAACATTTATCCAAGACGGTATCTTGGCTGGAGAGTACACCATCCTGGTCGAAAATGACCGCTTATACCCCCTTATTCACAAAGAGCTGTGCAAACGATTGACCGACGATCAAATGAAGTCCATTCACTTCGTGAACAACTTCGATTTCTATTGTTCAAGCGGGAGCTATCATCCTCCTGCAATTGAGGAATACTTTAATAAAATGGTCCAGCCCTATATCGAAAACAAGATTTCCTTCCGATCATGGGCACATGTCGAGTGGGCCACCATCAATGAGCCCCTGGACATCATAGAAGAATTCGAGAGAATAGTAGACGAAGCCGTAAACCAGCTGTCGTTTCCCTTAATTTGCGCATACGCACAACCCAAAATGCCAGCACACCTCGAGAAAATCCTGCTGGAAACACACCCCTATATCCTTATCGACGATGCTATCATCGCATCCAAACGATACCTGCCTGCTCCAAGCATAAAATAGACAACACGCGTAGGAAAACCTCCCTACGCGTGATTTTTTTATGTTGAATGCCGTTTAACTTGCAAGCTTGAGATGCCTTACTCACGAATTTGGGTGGTTTACTCGCCAATTTGAGCAGTTTACTCGCGAATTCGGCACTTTTACTCGTGAATTTGGGCCGTTTACTCGCCAATTGAGCCGATTTACTCGCCAATTCCGATTTGGGCCTGAATATGGAGCTTTTCCGCGTGAGTTTCTGCCATTTTTTTATCTGTTTTCTTGATTTATAAGTTCAGTTGGTGCTTTACTCGCGAATCTGAGCCATTTACTCGCGAATCTGAGCCATTTACTCGCGAATTCGGCACTTTTACTCGCCAATTGGGCCGATTTACTCGCCAATTCCGATTTGGGCCTGAATATGGAGCTTTTTCACGTGAGTTTCTGCCATTTTTTTATCTGTTTTCTTGAATCATAAGTTCAGTTGGTGGTTTACTCGCCAATTTGAGCACTTTACTCGCGAATTCGGCACTTTTACTGGCGAATTCCGATTTGGGCCTGAATATGGAGCTTTTCCGCGTGAGTTTCTGCCATTTTTTTATCTGTTTTCTTGATTCATAAGTTCAGTTGGTGCTTTACTCGCGAATTGAGCCGATTTACTCGCCAATTCCGATTTGGGCCTGAATATGGAGCTTTTCCGCGTGAGTTTCTGCCATTTTTTATCTGTTTTCTTGATTCATAAGTTCAGTTAGTGCTTTACTCGCGAATTGAGCCGTTTACTCACGAGTTCCGTTTCTCGCTTGATTTCCAGTTCCATTTTTTTCGACTTTTGATTCATCTGACGATTCAAAAGTTTATTTTTAGAATATTCAGGATTGACAATCAATTGTATTAAGTGTACCATTTGTATGAATTTACTATATTCGATTAACGTATCAATTCAAAGAAGCAAGATGCACATTGATAGGAAGAAGCCCTCTTCTGATCTGGAAGCGGGTTTTTATTTAGATTCAATTCTTAGTAAACCAGTAAGAATATTATTATATAACCACTGCGTTTACACGTTAAGACACAAAGGAGCCATTGACAGATGACGAAGAAAACAGTAAAACTTGGTGTATTTTTGGCTGGAACGGGACATCACGTTGCTTCTTGGAGACATCCGCACGCGAATCCGACTGCCAATATGAGCATCGATTATTTTAAAGGGTTAGCGCAGACTGCCGAAAAGGGTTTATTTGATTTGTTATTCCTGGCGGATAGTCTGTCCGTGGCAAAGGACTCGCATCCTAATATTTTGACACGGTTTGAGCCAATGACCCTGTTATCATATCTTGCCTCGGCGACTTCCCATATCGGTTTGGTTTCAACCGCCTCCACCACCTACGAAGAACCGTTTAGTGTTGCGAGGAGATTCGCTTCCTTAGATCATCTTACAGCGGGGCGCGCAGGCTGGAACGTGGTCACGACGTCGCTTGCCTCCACTGCTGCAAATTTCAATCGGCCGGAACATTTGGAACATGGACTCCGATATAAAAGGGCGAATGAATTTGTTGAGGTTACCAAGAAATTGTGGGACTCCTGGGAAGACGATACATTGATCATCAATAAGGAAACAGGCCAATTCATTGATGAAAGCAAGTTTCACGAAATCAATCATCAAGGCGAGTTTTTCACTGTCAAAGGGCCATTGAATGTTTCCCGCTCACCACAGGGACATCCGGTCATCATCCAGGCAGGTTCTTCTGGCGATGGGCAGTTGCTTGCCGCAAAGCACGCAGAGATTGTCTTTACAGCGCAGGAGAACAAAGAAGACGCGATGGCATTTTACGAGGAGTTAAAAAGCCAGCTGTCCGTTTTTCAGCGTACGAAAAGCAGCTTGAGCATCATGCCAGGCTTGTTCCCGATCGTCGGGCAGACTGAGGGGGAAGCAAAGGAAAAGTACGAGGCATTGCAGGATCTGATCATCCCCGAAGTGGGATTGGCCATTATGGGCAGGTACTTTGGAGATGTCGATTTTTCCACTATTCCTTTGGATACACCTTTTGCTGATATTTCGTTGCCTGATCATGTAGATGGCATCCAGAGTAAATATGATTTGATTGTTAAACGGGCGATCCATGAAGATATGACTTTGCGTCAAACATACCAGTGGGTTGCCGGATCGCGCGGACATCATATTGCAATCGGGACTCCAACGCAGATTGCGGATAAAATAGAAGATTGGGTGAAAGGCCATGCAGCTGATGGCTTCAATATTATGCCTGCCCTGTTGCCGGATTCCTTGACGGATTTCGTTGAACGGGTAGTCCCGGAGCTGCAATCAAAGGGCATTTTCCGGACGGAATACGAAAGCAGCACCTTACGCGGGAATCTTGGCCTGGATAAACCGATCAACCAATATTCTCAGGGGAATTAAACACCTTACACTTAAAGCATAGGGGGAGCATGATGAGTCAGATATTTCGTGAAGTGCACGCAGAGGATGTGGATGAATTCCTCCAGTTAACATGGGATGCTTATGCAAGTATAAGAGAGTTGGATATTCACTTCTCGGCAGCAACGGCCACGAGGGATGAAGCAATTAAGCACATTTCGGAAAATAAGGTCTATGTTCTGGAGGATAATGGGACATTCATTTCCACCGTATCGATCCGCTTGCCATGGGGACCGAATCCTGGACCGCTCGCATTGCCGCATATTGGCTGGTTCGCTACGAACCCTGGATATAAACGCCAAGGCATTGGAAAAAAGGTTTTGTCCTGGCTGGAAGAAGAAATTTTGACGAAGCAACTGAGAGCGCCGGCGGTTACACTCGGAACCGCCGATAACCATCCGTGGCTAAAAGAAATGTACGAAAAAAATGGCTTTGAAGAAATAGGTCAGAAGGATTTAGGAAAAGGGCATCTCACCATTTATTTACGAAAGATCCTGCAACTCGAACAATATCAAGCATGGGCTGAGAAACCTAATCAAACGATCTTACCAATAGGAGGAAAACAACAATGAAAAAATATCTATTCCTTGGCTTGTCTCTGCTTTTCATAGCCGTACTTTCCGCATGCGGCACTTCCAAACAAGGGAATACTGCCAATGATTCCGACCAAAAAACGATCAAGGTGGGGTCCACCGGCCAAAGCTATCCAAACGGATATCAGGAGAATGGCAAATTGGTAGGGTTTGACGTTGAACTTACAGAGCAAATCGCGAAGAATTTAGGATACAAGGTAGAATGGGTCACGTCCGACTTCAGCGGGATCATGGGACAATTGGGATCGGGAAAATTGGACACCGTCGCGAATGCAGTTGCTATCACAGCGGAGCGTCAAGACCAATTCAATTTCACTGAACCTTATAGTTATTATGGTGCACAAATCGTATCAAACACCAAAAACGAAGAAATTAAAAGTTTAGAAGATCTAAAGGGCAAAACCGTATCCGGTGTATTAGGTTCGAATAATATCGCAAACCTAGAAAAATACGATAAAAAAGGCGAAATTAAAATACGCACGTATGAAACCAGAGATGGGGCGATGCAAGATGCCATTAACAACCGAGTCGATGGATATATCAATTCCCGCCCCATCCTGGTTGCCGAAATAAAGAAAAATGATCTTCCGTTAAAATTAGTCGGTGATCCAGTGGCTTATGAAAATGTTGGCTATCCATTTCCGAAAACGGAAAAAGGCAAAAAATTAAATGAAGAATTCACCGCAGAAATAAAGAAACTTAAAGAAGACGGAACATTGGCAAAGCTGTCCACTAAATATTTCGGAGAAGATATCACTACTAAATCCGGCGAATAAGCATAGCGGAGGTTTTAAAGCATTATGAATTTCGATTTACAGTATATGTTGGAAATTTCCCTGCAAATCGCAAAATACATTCCAATCACTCTCCTTTTAGCCATCGTTTCGATGGTTTTCGCCATTATTATCGGGCTTGTAGTGGCGCTAATAAGAAATAGCAAGATCTTTGGCATCACTCATTTGGCAGGCTTATATATCTCCCTGTTTCGCGGGATGCCAACATTGGTGCAATTATTCATCATTTATTACGGGTTACCCCAATTATTCCCGTCATTGTCGACGATGGACGCGATCATGGCGGCCATTATCGGATTCAGTCTGAAGGAATCGTCCTACTTGGCAGAAATTTTTCGGGCCGGGTTGAATTCCGTCGACAAAGGCCAAATGGAAGCGGGTCTTGCAACGGGCATGAAAAGGGTGCAGATTTACTCGCGAATCATCTTGCCACAAGCAGCTTTAAACGCATTGCCCGCAACAGGGAATACATTTATATCTTTGATTAAAGAAACCTCCCTTGCCTTCACGTTAGGGATTACGGAACTATTCGCAGAAGGCAAAATACTGGCATCCGCCAGCATGCGCTTTTTCGAGACATATTTGGTGGTTGGCCTGATTTACTGGCTGCTGGTCATTCTTTATTCATGGATCCAAAAATATCTGGAGATTTGGCTCAGCAAACCACTTAGAAGGTGATCATATGATAAAAGTAAGGAACCTAACGAAACATTTCGGTGATAAACAAGTATTGACCGATATCAACTTGGATATAAAAACCGGAGAAGTCGTCGCCATCATAGGTCCGTCGGGCTCCGGGAAATCGACATTATTGCGCTGTCTGAACTTGCTGGAAAAGCCCAGCAACGGCACCATCGAGATCAAGGATGTAAAATTGAATACCCAAAAATATAAAGCCAGGGACGCCTACCAATTAAGGCAACAAACCGCGATGGTATTTCAGCACTATAACCTGTTCAAAAATAAAACAGCTTTGAAAAACGTGATCGAATCCTTGCTTGTCAGCAGTAAAATGAAAAAAGAAGAAGCGATTCAAATCGGCGAGAATTTATTGAAACGGGTCGGCTTAGAGAAGCAAGCACACCAATACCCGGCTACATTATCCGGCGGGCAGCAGCAGCGTGTCAGCATCGCCAGGGCATTGGCCGTAAAACCACATGCGATATTATTTGATGAGCCCACTTCCGCCCTCGATCCTGAACTGGTCAATGAGGTTTTACAAGTCATACGGCAGTTATCGAAGGAAGATACGACAATGGTGATCGTGACGCATGAAATGCAATTTGCCAAGGAAGTGGCTGACCATGTCATCTTCATGGCAGATGGACAAATTATCGAACAAGGCACCCCCGAACAAGTCATCGAGCATTCACTTAATCCGCGAACCCAACGTTTTTTACGGCAAGCGGGAGATGAAACGGACGGAGCTGCCAGGTAAAAAAGGAAGTGAACGGCTTGAATACGGAAAAATTGGCTGAAGCCATCTATCATTCCAATCCATTGGATAGCGAACGGGCAGGACAATCTGCCATTGAAGGAATCGTTGATTATCTCGCCGTTTCCTATCAAACAAAATCCGAAAAAGAAATGATGACCTTAAAACAAATCGTTCTGGAACAAGGCGGTAACCCGACAGGTTACTTGATTGGCAGTCACCTGCATGCTACAAGGTCCCAAGCGGCACTATTTAATGGCTTTCAGGCCCATTTACTGGATTATGATGATGTCCACTCGGACGTCCGGGGCCATCCAAGTGCAGTTATTTTGTCTGCCTTGTTTGCGGTTGGAGAACCGGAAATGCACGGGAAACGTTTTTTAGCTGCCTATGTGGTTGGTGTCGAAATCATGGCCCGCCTCGGAGAAGCGATGAACCCGACGCATTATTTGAAGGGGTGGCATAGCACAGCTACACTCGGCGTGATAGCGGCAGCTGGGGCAGTAGCTTATTTACGGAAATATTCACCACGCTTAATAGCCGAAACCATGAGTCTTGCCGCTACTCAATCAGCCGGCCTGCGACTCCAATTTGGCACCGTGATAAAACCGCTCCATGTAGGGATCGCTGCAAAAAACGCAGTCGAATCTGCTGATTGGATCGGCATGGGGATGCATAGCAACCCCGACTTCTTAACTGGTTTCTTTGAGGTATATGCAGAAACAAATGTGCCCGACTTGACGGTGAACTGGGGAAAAACATGGCGAATCGTAACACCTGGATTATGGTTTAAACAATACCCGTTTTGCTCTGCTGCGGCACACGGCGCCGATGCCGCTGCTTTTTTACACCAAACATACGGCTTAACCGACCAAGATATCGAATCGGTACGTATCTGCTTCCCTCCCGACGGTGATTCGGCACTCATACACCATGATCCCGAGACTGGTGAAGAAGGACGTTTTTCGATAGAGTATATTGTCTGGCTCGCCCTTACAGGCAAACCCCTGTCATTCGCCTCTTTCGAATCCAAACCCATCCCTCCTTCATGGAGGGCATCCTTGCAAAAAGTGAATAGAATCACCGATGCAACGATCAAGCCAAGTAAAGAAGCACTCCCTAAGGGACGATTCACAATCGTTACCGTAACTGCAACAAACGGCAATGTCCTATCAAAACGGATTGATACACCCAAGGGAAGTCCCGGAAACCCCCTGACAAAATCACAATTAAAAACCAAATTGCTTCACGCCATAGGCGATGAAGCAAGGGCAGAACAACTAATTGAAGCTGTCCACTCTCTCCCTATCAGCACACTAGGCGTTTTTCAAGAAGCTGACTGCAAAAGCTAATCTCGTCCACAAGGGGAACCGTATTTTATACGGTTCCCCCTCGCTTTTTCATGATATATGCTTTATTGAACGGAAACTCGAGCCTTTTCCTACGAGTTTCTGCTATTTTTGTAGTTTTTTATGCGTTTCACCACCATATTGGGGCTTTACTCGCCAACTTGGTTGGTTTACTCGCGAGTTTGAGTGATTTACTCGCCAATTTTGCGCTTTCACTCGCGAATTCGGATCTTAACCTAATAATGGAGCCTTTTCGTACGAGTTTCTGCTATTTGTAGTTTTTATGCGTTTCATCATCATATTGGGGCTTTACTCGCCAATTTGGTTAGTTTACTCGCGAGTTTGAGTGATTTACTCGCCAATTTTGCGCTTTCACTCGCAAATTCGGATTTTAACCTAATAATGGAGCCTTTTTGCGCGAGTTTCTGCTATTTTTGTTGTTTTTTATGCGTTTCACCACCATATTGGGGGCTTTACTCGCCAATTTGGTTGGTTTACTCGCGAGTTTGAGCGATTTACTCGCCAATTTGGTTGGTTTACTCGCGAGTTTGAGTGATTTACTCGCCAATTTGGTTGGTTTATTCGCGAGTTTGAGTGATTTACCCGCCAATTTGGTTAGTTTACTCGCGAGTTTGAGCGATTTACTCGCCAATTTAGTTAGTTTACTCGCGAGTTTGAGTGATTTACTCGCCAATTTTGCGCTTTCACTCGCGAATTCGGATCTTAACCTAATAATGGAGCCTTTTCGTACGAGTTTCTGCTATTTTTGTAGTTTTTATGCGTTTCATCATCATATTGGGGGCTTTACTCGCCAACTTGGTTGGTTTACTCGCGAGTTTGAGTGATTTACTCGCCAATTTGGTTGGTTTATTCGCGAGTTTGAGTGATTTACTCGCCAATTTGGGACTTTTACTCGCCAATTTTGCGCTTTCACTCGCGAATTCGATTCTTAACCTAATAATGGAGCCTTTTCGTACGAGTTTCTGCTATTTGTAGTTTTTATGCGTTTCATCATCATATTGGGGCTTTACTCGCCAATTTGGTTAGTTTACTCGCGAGTTTGAGCGATTTACTCGCCAATTTGGGACTTTTACTCGCCAATTTTGCGCTTTTACTCGCGAATTCGGAGCTTGATCTTATGCAGCGCGTTTCTGCTTCCATCTTCAGGATGTATCCGCCCGTTCGGCGCTTTGTTCACGGGTTCCAGATTATCGCACACAAGCAAAAGAAGCACCATAACCATTATGGTGCTTCTTTACAGTTATGGCAGGACGGATGCACCCATCAGGTAGCGGTCGACTTCTCGTGCTGCTTCACGGCCTTCATTGATTGCCCATACGATGAGGCTTTGCCCTCTTCTTGCATCTCCGGCAGCGAAGACGCCTTCGACATTCGTTTTGTACTCGCCGTAGACGGCGTCGATTTTTTGATTGGCCGTTTCCACGCCGAATTGGGTCAATAGCGGCTGTTCCGTTCCTTCGAATCCGATGGCGATGAAAACGTATTGTGCCGGCCATACTTTTTCCGTTCCGGGAATTTCCTTGAAAATGTAGATGCCATTTTCGTCTTTGATTTTTCCCATGGAGATTGTATGAAGTTCTTTAACGTTTCCATTTTCGTCGGCTACGATTTTCTTTGTTTGGATGGAATATTGACGCGGGTCTGCTCCGAATTTCGCTTCCGCTTCTTCATAAGCATATTCTAGTGAAAAAACGTTCGGATATGCCGGCCACATATTATCGGAGGTGCGTGCTGCCGGCAAGATTGGATGCTTGCCGAATTGGACGACGCTCCTGCATTCTTGGCGAAGGGCAGTAGCGACACAGTCAGCTCCAGTATCTCCTCCCCCGATGACGATGACGTCCTTGCCCTTGGTATCCAAAAATTTGCCGTCTTCAAAATTGGAATCGAGCAGGCTTTTGGTCGAGGTCGTCAAGTAATCCATTGCCAGGTGAATACCAGCAGCCCCGCGGCCTTCGATTTCCAGGTCACGTTGTTTTTGGGCACCTGTGCAGAGAATGACCGCATCGTATTGCTCCTTCAGATCATCTGCTGAGATATCTTTTCCGACTTCTGTGTTCGTGACGAAATCGATGCCTTCCTGCGTCAATAATTTGATTCGGCGGGCAACGACATCTTTTTCCAGCTTCATGTTCGGAATGCCGTATGTCAATAGTCCGCCTGCACGGTCGGCACGCTCATAGACCGTGACAGAATGACCGGCTTGGTTCAACTGATCGGCGCTCGCCAATCCTGCCGGGCCTGAACCGATGATGGCAATTTTCCTGCCGGTCCTGCTTTCAGGAATGCGAGGCGTGATCCAGCCATTTTCAAATCCTTTATCGATGATCGTCCGTTCGATGTTTTTAATAGAAACCGCAGGATCGCTGATCGCAACCGTACAAGACCCTTCACATGGGGCCGGGCAGACGCGCCCGGTGAATTCAGGGAAATTATTCGTTTTCGCTAAACGATCCAGCGCTTCCTTCCATCTTCCGCGGAATACCAGGTCATTCCATTCGGGAATCAGGTTATTGATCGGGCAGCCTGTCGTGACCCGGTTCAATTCCATGCCCATATGGCAGAATGGGGTAGCGCAGTCCATGCACCGCGCTCCCTGTATGCTTAATTTTTCATCAGAGAAAGGAGTTGTGTATTCTCTCCAATCGCTTAGACGAGTGAGAGGATTCCGGTCTTTTGGCTTTTCTCGCGGATAATCCATAAATCCTGTTGCTTTTCCCATCTTTCTCTCCCCTTTCTTAGAGCATCACTGCTTGTTTCGTGAGTTTTTTATCTTGAACGGCATTGGCTTGAAAGGCGCTCATGGCCGCTTCTTCATCCGTTAATCCTGCTTGCTTCTGCTCTTCGATGCTTCTCATCATCCGCTTGTAATCCTTAGGGATGACCTTCACGAATTTCTTGGAAAAATCGTCCCAGTTCTCCAGTACATAGGAAGCCTTGGCACTTCCCGTATAGTGATGGTGGCTGAGAATCATCTCTTTAACCTCGCTTGCATCTTCGACAAGCGTCTCGAACTCGATCATTTCAGCATTGCATAATGCCTTGAATTCCGCTGCATCATCAGCAAGGACATAGGCGATGCCGCCTGACATGCCTGCCGCAAAGTTCTTGCCGACATTGCCCAGGATGACTACGCGTCCGCCAGTCATATACTCACAGCCATGGTCACCGATTCCTTCAACGACGACATTGACCCCGCTGTTCCGCACCGCGAAGCGTTCTCCGGCACGGCCATTGATGTACGCCTCGCCGCTTGTTGCTCCGTATAAGGCGATATTCCCGGCAATGACATTGTCCCCGGCCTCGATCTGATTGCCAGCAGGCGCCGAAACAATGATTTTTCCGCCTGACAGCCCTTTCCCCACATAATCATTGGCATCGCCCGTCAAGTACAGCGACATCCCTTTTGGAACGAAGGCACCGAAGCTTTGGCCCGCAGATCCGGTAAAGCGAAGTGTGATCGTATCTTCCGGCAGGCCGGGTTCGCCATAACGCTTGGATACTTCACTTCCGACAATCGTACCGACAACACGGTTCACGTTTGTAATCGGGAAGCTGACATCCACCGGAACTTGATCGTTCAATGCCGGCTGAACCATCGGTAAAATTTTTCGGATATCCAATGCTTCATCGATTTTATGGTTTTGAGGTAGTTGATACGTACGTATCCCCTCCGGCTGGAAAAGAAGTGTCGTCAAGTCCAGATGCTTC
This sequence comes from Peribacillus folii, assembly GCF_030271255.1. GTDB lineage: Bacteria > Bacillota > Bacilli > Bacillales > DSM-1321 > Peribacillus. Next base: position 60,435 of record NZ_JASJOM010000013.1, on the reverse strand, counting down.
GCCTTCCAATGGTTTTGCGTCCGCTCGCTCACCTGCAAGACATCCGTGCGGCCGACCATCTCCTCCAGCGTCCGAAAACCTAGCTCTGCCATCGTTTCCCGCACTTCTTCAGCGATGAAGCGCATGAAATTCACGACATGATCAGGATCTCCAGTGAATTTGCTGCGAAGCTCAGGGTTTTGGGTAGCGACCCCGACTGGGCATGTGTCCAGATGGCAAGCACGCATCATGACACAGCCAAGGACTACAAGCGGTGCCGTGGCAAACCCGAACTCCTCAGCGCCAAGGATTGCCGCCATGACTACATCGCGCCCCGTCATTAGCTTACCGTCCGTTTCAAGGACGACGCGGCTGCGCAGGCCATTCAGCATCAAGGTTTGGTGCGCTTCAGCAAGTCCGAGCTCCCAAGGAAGGCCCGTATGCTTAATGCTCGTTTTTGGTGATGCACCCGTTCCCCCGTCATAGCCGCTGATGACGATGACATCCGCTGCACCTTTGGCAACACCGGCTGCAATCGTGCCCACGCCTGCTTTTGAGACAAGCTTGACGCTGATCCTGGCATCACGATTGGCATTTTTCAAATCGTGAATCAGCTGGGCCAGATCTTCTATTGAATAGATATCATGATGCGGAGGCGGTGAGATCAAGCCTACACCAGGTGTGGAACCACGAACCTCTGCGACCCATGGATATACCTTATTCCCTGGCAGCTGTCCGCCCTCACCAGGCTTTGCTCCTTGTGCCATCTTGATTTGGAGCTCATCGGCATTGATGAGGTAATGACTTTTCACCCCAAAACGCCCGGAGGCAATCTGCTTGATCCCGCTGCGGCGGTTATCGCCGTTTTCATCCAAATGGTAACGGCTTGGATGCTCCCCGCCTTCACCGCTATTGCTTTTTCCGCCCAAGCGGTTCATCGCAATCGCCAAGGTTTCATGCGCTTCCTGACTCAATGAGCCGAATGACATCGCCCCTGTTTTAAAACGGGTGACAATCGATTCGACGGACTCGACTTCATCGATGGAAATGCTTTGGCGCTTTTGATCGAACGAGAATAAATTACGTAAAAACCCGAGTCTTTCTTCATTCGCCAAGCTGGAATATTGTTTAAATAATTGATAATCACCTTTGCGGCAAGCCCATTGCAGCGTATGAATCGTTTTTGGATTGAAGGCATGGTGCTCGCCCGTTTTCCTCCATTGAAAATCACTTCCGCTTTCAAGCGTTTGGTCATAGGAGCCAGCAGCGGCTTTTCTATGGCGAATCAATGCTTCATTCGCGATCGTTTCCAAATCGATCCCGCTAAGCTGTGAGGCCGTTCCGCTGAAATAACGTTCGATGACATCCGCGCCGATTCCGACCGCCTCGAAAATTTGTGCTCCGCGATAACTCTGGATCGTGGAAATCCCCATCTTCGACATCACTTTTACGATGCCCTCCGTCACGGAGCGTACATATTTCCTTACCGTTTCTTCATAGCTGACGGTCAAGCTGCCTTCCGAGATAGCCTGTTTATATGTTTCATAGGCAAGGTATGGGTGAATCGCATCCACGCCATACCCGATCAGCGATGCGAAATGATGGACCTCCCTCGCTTCGCCCGATTCGACGATGATGCTCACCTTCGTCCGATTCCCATGGCGGATAAGCTCCTGATGAAGGGCACTCGCTGCCAACAGGGAAGGGATGGCTGCATTTTCCTCGCTCAGCCCGTGATCGGATAAAATCAGGAGGCTGACACCCTCGGAAATCGCCAGCTCCGCTTCACGGCAGATCCGGTCAAGCTCGCTCTCCAAATCTTCTGAAAATAACGTGTGAATGACCTTGCTTTGGAATTCAGGAAACGCATTCCCTTTGAGCTGCTGCATTTGGCCTGGCGTCAATACAGGTGAATCCAATTGGATGCGGCGGCTGTTCGTTTTATCCGGTTTCAGCAAATCTCCCTCCGCTCCAAGGAATGTCATCGTGGATGTGACGATTTGTTCACGAAGCGAGTCGATAGGCGGGTTGGTTACCTGCGCGAAGGATTGCTTGAAATAGTTGAATAATGATTGGGGGCGATCGGATAAAACCGCTAACGGAATGTCATTCCCCATGCTTCCCAGTGGATCCTTGCCCTCGTTGATGATGGGCAATAAATATTTTTGGACATCTTCATACGTGTATCCGAACGCTTTTTGCCTGAATAGCAAGTCAGCGATTGGCTGATGCGTTGTCATCGATTCATCGTCGCTTAATTGAACAAGCTGCTCGTCCAGCCATTGCTGATAGGGATTTTCCTGAGCCATTTCCGACTTGATCTCTTCATCGGAAACGATGCGCCCTTCCTCCAAATCGATCAACAGCATTCTTCCCGGGCTTAAACGATCTTTATATAGTACATTCTCGGGCTCTACATCAATCACGCCGACCTCGGAGGAAAAAATGATATAATCATCCTTTGTCACATAATACCGTGCCGGCCTAAGGCCATTTCGATCGAGGATGGCCCCGATCTGCTTGCCGTTCGTAAAGGAAATGGCGGTTGGACCATCCCACGGCTCCATGAGCATGCTATGATATTCGTAAAATGCCTTCTTTTCTTTCGTCATATGCGGATTCTCCGTCCACGGCTCAGGAATGAGCATCATGGCCGCATGTGCCGGTTTGCGCCCGGCAAGCACGAAGAATTCAAGTGCATTATCAAGTATCGAGGAATCACTGCCGTCTATATCCAAAATCGGCAGCACCTTTTGCAGGTCCTCTCCGAATGCTTCCGAAACGAACTGCTGCTCACGGGCTTTCATCCAATTCACATTACCTCTGAGCGTATTGATTTCGCCATTATGGATCAGGTAACGGTTGGGATGCGCCCTCTCCCAGCTTGGAAAGGTATTCGTACTGAAGCGGGAATGCACTAAAGCAAAAGCGGAAACAAAAGCTTCCTGTTGAAGGTCAAGATAAAAAGCATCCACCTGCTCCGGTGTCAGCAATCCCTTGTAGACGATCGTGGCACTTGAAAGGCTGGCAAAATAAAAACGGTTTCCACGTTCACGAGCCCAGTTTTCCGCTTGCTTCCTGATTATGAACAATTTACGCTCAAACGCTAACTCATCGGATATCGTTTCGCTGGCGCCGATGAACACTTGCCGAATTGTCGGACATGTCTCCTTGCCGACTTCCCCGATTTTACCCGCATCGACAGGTACCGTTCTCCAGCCTAACAGCGTTTGGCCCTCTTGCTCGATAAATGCATTCAAACGAGCTTCGATCTCATTCCGTTCAGCTTCATCGTTTGAGAAAAAAAGCATCCCTACCCCATAGCGCCCTTTTGCTGGCAAATTCATTTCCGGGCATGCCAGCCTGAAATAGTCATCAGGGATCTGCACCATCAGTCCTGCGCCATCTCCTGTCAGGGGATCACTGCCTTGTCCGCCGCGATGATCCAATTGGCACAGCATATTCAGTCCTTGTTTGACGATGTCATGTGTAGCAAGCCCTTTTAAATGAGCATATAAACCGATCCCACATGCATCATGTTCAAATTCAGGATGGTAGAGCCCTTGTGCTTTTGGTATTTGATTGTATGTCATATTAATCGCCCCCATCGTATTCTTACACCGTTATTTCACTTACATTTTATTCTAGGTTTTCAAATCGATATAAACAATATATAATTATCGTATAATCCATCTCATTTTGAGATGAATGCGCGGAGGATGAATAAATGGAACTACGTCAATTACGTTATTTTGTGGAAGTGGCCGAAAGAGAACATGTCTCTGAAGCCGCGGAGCACCTGCATATCGCACAATCAGCAATCAGCCGGCAAATCTCCAGACTGGAGGATGAGCTTGGCGTTCTTTTATTTGAAAAAGTCGGCCGAAACATTCAGTTGACTCCGATTGGCAAAATATTTTTGACTCATGCAAAAACGGCGATCAAGGCAATTGAATATGCGAAAGAACAAATTGAAGAATTTTTGGATCCTGAACATGGAACCATCAAAATCGGCTTCCCCTCCAGCCTCTCGACCCACTTGCTTCCGACCGTCATTTCCGCCTTTAAGGATGAGCAGCCCAATATCGCGTTCCATTTAAGGCAAGGGTCCTACTCCGCATTAAAGGAAGCTGTCAAAAACCGTGAAATCGGACTAGCCTTTCTAGGCCCGATTCCGACGAACGACCCCGATATCGAAGGTCATATCTTATTTACCGAAAATATCTCTGCCTTGCTGCCGATCACGCACCCCCTGGCGGGACGGAAGAGCCTGCGTCTAAGTGATTTACGAAATGATCCATTCGTCTTATACCCAAAAGGGTACATCCTTCATAGCATCGCGATCGAAGCATGCAAGGCCGCAGGGTTCACACCGAACATTGCCTCCGAAGGTGAAGACATGGATTCGATAAAGGGGCTTGTATCAGCCGGAATCGGGGTCAGCCTGCTGCCTGACAGCACCTTCTATGAAGTCATTCCAAGACTGACCGTCAAGATCCCCATCGATACGCCGGAGGTCAAACGGACTGTCGGCATCATCACACCGAAAAACAGGGAATTGGCCCCTTCCGAAAAGGTTTTTTACCAATTCGCCAAAAAGTTCTTTTCTGTTCTCGAGCAATATCAATGATCACGTTTATTGATCCATCTTGCCCTCCTTATCTTGGAGGGCGCTAAATGGCAATGAGCTACATTTATAAGGGACAATGTTCCAATCGCCCACTGTTCGAATAGCCTATCAAGATTATTTGTTCAGGAGGAATATTAAATGACACCCAATCATTCACATCTTGCATGGCATGAAACGCTTGAACTTCATGAACTCGTCGCCTCGCAGGCCAATGCCCTTACAAAATTGAAAAAAGCCTATCCGGAAATAACAGACCCGATTCTAAAAACGATTTACAAGCAAATGATCGAGTCACTTTCCCAGAACATCGTGGATTTGCTGCAGTTTTACCCGCTGACCCCTAAGTTGGGCATCGCTGATGGGGCATCAAGAGACGATGCATCCGCCGCAGCCGCAGGAGATTTGCTTGGACTTTCGAAATCTTTGATCAAAAATTATGCAGGCGCCATTACGGAAACGGCAACCCCCTCCTTGCGAAAAGTTTTCACGAAGCACTTAAATGCAGCCATTGATAACCATGCGAAAATCTTCAACTACTTATATGAACGGAACCTTTACCCTGCTTATGACTTAAACCAATTGCTCCAAAATGACGTCGACTCAGCCAACAAGGCCCTATCCCAGCCATTCTAAATGCAAAAGAAGGCAAAGCATCAGAAATGCTTGCCTTCTTTTTGCTTGCGGATAAGAGAAGCACATGAGGAAGGAAACATTCCCCCCTCTTCGACTTTCATGCGGTGGAATGGAACACAGCTACCCGCCAGTTTGGACTTTGCATCGAATTCGAGGACGTTTTCTCGTAATAATGGTGCGTTCCACGCGCAATTGGCGCCGTTTCTCGTCCATTTCTTGCGTTACTCGCGAGTTTGGCCGCTTTACTCGCCAATTCGGCACTTTTACTCGCCAATTTAACGACTTTACTCGCCAGTTTCAGGCTTTTACTCGCGAGTTTGGGTTTTGCATCGAATTCGAGGACGTTTTCTCGTAATAATGGTGCGTTCCACGCGCAATTGGCGCCGTTTCTCGTCCATTTCTTGCGTTACTCGCGAGTTTGGCCGCTTTACTCGCCAATTCGGCACTTTTACTCGCCAATTTAACGACTTTACTCGCCAGTTTCAGGCTTTTACTCGCGAGTTTGGACTTTGCATCGAATTTGAGGCCGTTTTCTCATAAAAATGGTGCGTTATACACGCAATTGGCGCCGTTTCTCGTCCATTTCTTGCGTTACTCGCGAGTTTGGCCGCTTTTCTCGCCAATTCGGCACTTTTACTCGCCAATTTAACGACTTTACTCGCCAGTTTGGACTTTGCATCGAATTCGAGGACGTTTTCTCGTAATAATGGTGCGTTATACACGCAATTGGCGCCGTTTCTCGTCCATTTCTTGCGTTACTCGCGAGTTTGGGTTTTGCCTGGAATTTGAGACCCTCTTCATTTACACGCAGAGTCGGCACCGTCACAAGGAAGTGCCTAGAGTGATAGCCTTTATTGCCGCTAGAAATGTTATAATATATAAGAATTGGATTTAATTAGCACGAAAGACTTCGGAGGTGAACATCATTAATAAAATCCATTTATCGCTTATTATATCCTTTGTCTCCTTATTTCTTGTGGCTTGTGAGGAAGATCAGTCAAAATCGCGCAATACCCTTTCAGTCCCTAAGCTGACGGCAAGGGAGCAGGCCATTCTCGCCAATACGAGTGAAAACGCCATGCTGATTGATTTCAATGTTGATGATACATACAAGGAATTGTCTGTCTGGGTCGAAAAATATGAAGCTGGTAACCTTGTCGAAGCTGAAAAAGGAGGCATGACGGCAGAGATTGAAAAGAATGGGACAATCATTTTTACGACATCAAAAACGGATGACCAACAAGATCTCTCGATGTTCAATATCACGATTCAAAACGAAGGCGGCACAAGTACAGCCACTTACCCTGAAAAAATCGAGATGAAGGCTGCCAGAGTATCGGGCAGTATAGATAAAATTGACCTGAAAAATACGAGCAAGCCTGTATTGGCGAGTATTTGTTATTCAAGCAATCAAGGAGGGACGAGCTCGCTTTCCACGGACTTTTATCATGATATGGATAACCATATTGACGAATTAAAAGCATATGATGTCGTCTACCTCCTAAGAAGTGAATTCACAAAATAAGCTACCAATGATCGTCCTGCTCACAAACTGAAAGATACAGCCTGTTGGAGGATACCCGAAAAAGCAGCCATCGCTTGGATGGCTGCTTTTCGGCACTTCTTCATATAAAGCTTCATTAACTAAAACGAGAAACACCAAATCAGACATCCTGATAGAAAATCCGGGAAAATGTCTGTAAAAATCAACAGGCAATCGCAGATTTCGCTTATCCGAAAACGCGGTAAGGGATCCAATTAAGATCGCTTATCTTATAGATTACTATTACCTTCAAGGTACAGCATCCAATAGCAGATCACCGTCATTTGATATATAGCCATCTTTTCCCGTTTTATCGATATAGACGTTATAGCCCTTTTTCAGGTTAAGCACGATTGGCTTTTTCACTTTTTCACCGATTTCCCATTGGATCGTTTGCAAGCTTTCGGTTTGCGTTTCATCTTTTATATCGACAAACACTCGAATTTTATCGCTTGTTCTTGCTAGTAGATAATTTCCCGCTGGTATCTCTGTACCGACCACATAATGCCCAGGATCTTTCATGATGAGTTTTTGATCTTTTTTCACGACTTTTTTAAATTCAGAAGGCTTGAATTCAAATTCCCCTTTAATTGAAAATTTTTCATTCATATATGAGGGCTCTGCATGCAGTACAGCATTTTTGTGCATTTTTTCACCAGCAAATACCGCTTCATTATCAAGGGCTTTCAGATCATAATAACCTTGATCAATATCCCTCCCGACAACGATGTTTTGTGATTTTAATACCTTATAGGAAGCTGCATTATTTTCTGTATTTCTTTTAGCGGCATTCATCTCTGAAGGAACAATATACACTTTATAAATAAGGAATCCGCTTATTAATACGAGTAAGGTTAACGCGGCTATGGTTTTATTTAGAGTCAAGGACTATGCCTCCATTTTCCATCTTTATATATATATCGGCCAAGGCTTCCAGGTCCTGTTTATGATGGCTTGTCAACAGGATGAGTGCGCCGCGCTCTTTTTCTTCCTTCAAAATCTGATAAACGAGCGTAACTCCTTCTTCGTCAATCGCATTGGTCGGTTCATCCAATAACAAGATGTCCGGTTTTTCAAATATCGCTTGAGCTACGCTTAGACGCTGCTTCATTCCTAACGAAAATTTCCCAACCTTCATGTTTGATTCCGGATCAAGGCCGACTCTTTTTATATTCGCTTTAATATCTTCATCCGTGGCGATGTTCCTGATCTTCGCTAATATTTTCAGATTCATATGAGCATTATACTGGTGCAGCAGTGAAGTGTTTTCAATAATGACACTCATGTTAGCGGGAAAGGAAATATCCTTATGAAGGACTTTCCCGTCAATTGAAATCTCTCCTGAGCTTGGCATGAGCAAGCCTGCCATCGCTCTAAGCAGCATCGTTTTACCGGAGCCATTCCTTCCATATAACCCATAAATGTTCCCGCCGTTAAACTCATAATTGATATCATGCAAAAGTGTTTTTTTCCTTATCTTTTTATGTAAAGAGCTAATTCGTATTGTCGTCATTGTGCACCTCGTTAAATTAAATCGATTTTCTTTAATCGTCCATATGTTAAAACAGTTAAAATGATCGTCATTAGAGTTAAAACGATATAAGCCTGTACTGGTGATATTCCACCCGTTTCAAGGACATCACTTCTTACATACATCCCGAAATTGGGAACCAAAAAATATAATATCCATGTTAGCTTTTGTGTAGATAACAGAACTCCGCCCAATGTAACCGAAAAAAGCACATAAACGTTAACTAGCAATAAAGCTACTTCCTCCGTAGCATGCAGCTCGAGTGCCATTTGAATGAAAATCAAAACAAAATTGGACATCATATAAAGACCCGCTATCCAAAAGAATGAATGGACATCATCATAAAAAAAAGCCTGATCCTCATTAGTTATATAAGCGAATATGATCGAGACAAAAAATTGGATGATAGATAATCCAGATATAAGAATCAGTAAGTTACCGATCCTTCTAAATCCAAGCTTCACCCTGCTTTTTTCCCTGATCATCAGGTAGACTCCATAACCGGAAATATACTTCCGCATATAACCGAGCGATAAAAAACTCAAGCCAGCAAAAAACATATACCATGTTCCGAGCAAAACAAATTTATTACTGATCGGAACTCCGCTAACGATCATATATCCCGTAAGATCGGCAATTGAGCCATCAAAATGATCAAATAATAAAATTTGCAACAAAATGACAATCAACATCGTTAAGAAGATTCGTTTAGTCATCGGAAGCACCAGCCATGAAATCTTTTTTCTCGATCGCAAATAGCCCGAGTAAAACCATCACGAAAGATAGCGTTAGCTCTTTTCCTAACAAAATCAACGATTGATATTCGGAAATTCCGCTGCTTAAAAAAGGATCGATTATATTGGCATCACTGGCAGGGCCCCATGCCAGATTCAGCTGACTCTTCAGCACATATAAAAGAAAACAGATACAAAAAGTAGCTGCCATCGCCATGATGGTATTGGAATAATCAAAAATGAAATAATAAAGCAGGCCAATCGAGAAATAGATACATGTCAATAATGCTAGATTAAGAAGAGATAGTTTCCAAAAATCAGAAGAGATAAAATGAAATCGATCGAATAGGTAAACAGCTGTGAAGTGTATCAATAGTATACTGAACGCAAAGATGAACGAACTTATAAAAACTTGGATCGTCCGTCTCCGATACAGTTCGATTCTTGAATTTAAGCGAACGATCATGTGCGGATGCTCATCTTCAATGAAAAAACGATAAAATAGTAACAAAGGAATCATATAGGTGATCAGTAAATTTTTAACCGAGAGATAGCCTTCCACACTTGCACTTACATCAATGATCAATGGATACGCTGGGTCCAGTTGCTTGATTTTTAAATAATGAATATTATAGGTCATCCATAAGCATCCGAATAAAAAACAGAGCAGTAGGGTTATATACACTTTTTTTTGCTTAGATTTCATCACTTTTCACCTTATACAGAAACCCGGCCGTGATGATTGCTAAAAACAGGAGGGTCGATCTAAAGAAAATCAACACGAAGGCTCCCAAGGTCACTTCGTTAAACGGCTGGATGATCATGGCCAATGAATAATTCAGTCCTAAAATTTGTGAAAACCAAATAACAAAGCTTAACGGATACGTATACTTTATATCCGGGAAACACCAGCTAAGAACAGTCGCCATCCCTGCGCATAAGCTCGTGTAAAATCCAAAAATGATAATATAAACGACATTGGTGACAGCCGGCATTTTATTATTGAGTGTATAGATAGGATTTTCCGGGGATAAATCTGGTGACAACCCTTTGTTAAAATCACCATTCATGAACACCAAATAAACAATGAGCATATTTAGCAGCAAGCAACCAACCATTACTATAAAGGCAAACGACATATTACCGAGTAACATCGTTTTATAATAAGCATATCGCCCCTTTTTGGTCGCTGCGATATATCGGTAGCCTGTTTTATAGTCTTGGATATAGCTGTCGGCGCACAAAATCAATAGAAAAACGGGCAAAAACCAGATTAGTAGAATTTGCATCATGTGACCTAGTGAACTTGACTGCAAAAAGGTCGCTAGATGGGGCATGAGCCATGATTCTGAAAAGTTTCCGCTCAAGATAAAGATATCAATAATGACAATCGCCATTATGCATAACACGATGAGCTTTGTTTTTTTGTTATGTGTTAATCGAAAATAATAACTATTCATTTTGTCTCCCTTTATAAGACCACCTTGAATCAACGATCATCCAAGGTGGCTTTACCTGATTATTTATTATATTCCGTGGTGTAAAAAGTCTTATACTGTCCAGGTAATATTCTCCCTGTTTCCTCATCCCAATATCCTGATACGGAAAAGGTGCTAGAACTTGCAGTATTATTTTCTGCCGTTAGTCTTACATTAGCGGCATTCGCACCCCAATCTCCTTTAATATAGTAATTCCGCCCACTTTTAGAATCTTTATTTCCAGCCTTCACATCCACTGCAGGAGATACGTTCGTACCATTGCTTTTCTCGAGCCAATACGTCGTATACGTATTCGTCCCTTCACCTGATTTATACATTCTCACCTTCCATGTATTCCGTTCATTAGTCGTTTGACGATACTTTGTACCTGTGTACGAATTTTTTTGGTCCTTCAAAATTGTAAATGAATAATCCATATTCTCATTCCCAGCTTCAACCGAAAGCGTTCCTAATCCAATCGAGCAAGCTAAAATGGTCCCTAATGCTATTATCCTTACTTTTTTCATGTTATTTCCTCCTGATATTTGGTAAAAATGATTTCGTTTTCTCCTTTTCTTTGGCACTTGACATTGTAATGAATGTTCTTTCGCTCATCTCCTTTTATCTGGTACAGATTCATCATACTGGAAAAGGGAGGAAATGAAGTTCCAATATTAAAACGAGACATCCCTTATTTGGAACACTGCATGGAAAAATGCTTTCTTACTGACCCCATGTACCGCCCGTTTGAAGGTGTGATGCGGCGGTACCGTATGCTTTAGTTGGCTGGGAGATATATAAATGAGGAGACATCTATCACTTTTGCGACGATGTTAAAAGGGGAGAGGGGGCGTTCTGATACGAATACTAAAACTCAATTAGCGATTCCATTTTAGTAGCCTGTTTTATAGTCTTGAATATAGCCGTCGGCGAACAGAATCAATAGAAAAATCGGCAAAAAACCAGATTACTATTCATTTTGTCTCCCTTTATAAAGCCACCTTGAAATAACGGTCATCCAAGGTGGATTCACCTGATTATTTATTGTATTCCGTGGTGTAATATGTTTTATACTGTCCAGGTAACATTCTCCCTGTTTCCTCATCCCAGTATCCAGATACGGAAAAGGTGCTCGAACTTACATTATTATTTTCTGCCGTTAACCTTACATTAGCGGCATTCGCACCCCAGTTTCCTTTAATATAGTAATTCCGCCCACTTTTTGAATCTTTATTGCCAGCCTTCACATCCACTGCAGGAGATACGTTCGTGCCATCGCTTTTCTCGAGCCAATACGTCGTATACGTATTCGTCCCTTCACCTGATTTATACATTCTCACCTTCCATGTATTCCGTTCATTAGTCGTTTGACGATACTTTGTACTTCTAGATTCGTTGCCTTGATTTTTTTTTATCTTAAAGGTATATCCAGAATTTTCATTGCCAGCCTCAACTGATAGTGTTCCTAACCCAATCGAGCAAGCTAAAATGGTCCCTACTGCTATTACTCTTCCTTTTTTCATGTTTTTTCCTCCTGGTATGAAATAAGTGCATTTTCTTGGCGCCTGCCATTGTAGTCACTGCAACAATTTTTTGATGGTTTTTCCATACATGTTCTTTCGCTTATCTCCTTTTTCCGGTAAAGATTCATCATACTGGATAAAAGGAGGAGGTGAAGTTCCAATAATAAAATGGGAAATACCATATTTGAAATGCTTCATGGAATCATGCTTGATTACGCTTCTTCCAATCCATTCTCATAGCACACTTTTTTTCCATAACAAAAAAAGGCCGTTTAACATATACGTTAAACGGCCTTCGGTTATTACTATTTGGATTTTTTCACGGTTGCTTTTGTTGCTTTTCCCGTATTGCCCGCTTTGTCTTTTGCTGAGACATATAACACGGATCCTGCTTTTTGCTTGCTGATTTTGGCGGAGTAGTTGCCCTTTTTATCAGCGGTTGCCGTGCCGATGTTTTTATTGCTGTGTTTCACGGTAATTGTTGAACCCGCTTCCGCTTTACCCGTTACTTTTGTTGCTTTGTCGTTCACTTCATTCACTTTCGGGGCGGATGGTGCGGTTTTATCTTTCACGGTTGCTTTTGTTGCTTTTCCAGTATTGCCCGCTTTGTCTTTTGCTGAGACATATAGCACGGATCCTGCTTTTTGCTTGCTGATTTTGGCGGAGTAGTTGCCCTTTTTATCAGCGGTTGCCGTGCCGATGTTTTTATTGCTATGTTTCACGATAATTGTTGAACCCGCTTCCGCTTTACCGGTTACTTTGGTGGTGATGTCGCTTACTTCATTCACTTTCGGTGCATCCGGGGCGGTTTTATCGAGAACCGTCACCGTTGCTGCCTTGCTTTCCCGTTTTGCCAAATCCGTTGCCGTGACGGAAAGCTTGGAGCCAGCCTTTTGTTTGCTGATTTTCACGCTGAAATTCCCTTTGCTGTCCGTGTTTGCTGAGCCAATCACTTTTTTGGCACTGTTTTTGACCGTGATTTTCACCTCGGCTTGCGATTGTCCCGTAACATACACATCTTTGTCGCTGACAGGTTTAACAGTTGGCTTAGCAGGGGCTGTACCCTTGTTCACGAATACTTTGATTGAAGAAGTTGCCAGTTTGGCAGAATCAGAGATATTCACAGTCAGCATCTGCTCCGCTTTTTGAGCCGGAATCTTGATTGCGTACGTTCCGTTAGCTGCCGCCGTTGCTTTACCTAGCGATTTACTTCCGTTCTTCACTTCAATTGCCGAACCTTTTTTAGCCGTTCCAGTCAGGGTTGATTTATTATCGAATACAGGGTTGACCTTTGCTTGTAAATCCACAGCACTTAGTGCACTGTACGCATTCAATCTTCCGTATCCTGATACTAAATCTTTACCGACAGGCAGCTCCTCTTGAGGAAGGATGATTTCTCCATCCTCCGGTTCATAGTCCTCATAAGGATCTACATTATCTTCTTCTTCGAATTTCACATATTCGGAGGTATCATGAAGGATTTGCCTTACTTCATTCACCTTCAATCCAGGGTTTGCGGATAATAACAGCGCTGTAGCTGCCGCAACATGCGGAGCTGCCATCGACGTACCATCCATATACGTAACGTTTCCATTAGGGACAAGGCTCGGAATGGCTGTCCCAGGAGCGACCATGTCCAATTGGAATCCATAATTGGAATAATCGGATACTAAATCCAGGGCATTGGTTGCACCGACGGAAATCGCATATTTGGATGATGCCGGATAAGATAGAGCTTCCATCCCATCGTTACCGCTCGCCACGATAACCATTACATTTTTTGCGGCCGCATCCTTCAAGGCATATTCGATCGTCCTGCTGTATTCTCCGCCCAAGCTAAGATTTATTACCTTGGCACCCTTATCGACGGCATATTTGATGCCCAGTGCAATTTTCTCGTTATCTCCATAGCCTGAAGAATCAAGGACCTTAACAGGCAGGATTTTTGCTAATGGATTGATTCCTTGCATCGAATATCCGTTATCCGCTTTGGCAGCGATGATGCCGGATACATGTGTTCCATGGCCATTGTCATCGATGGCATTGCCTTTTTTATCGATGAAATTCTTGCCTAAGTCCATGCGGACACGATCTTGCAAATCGGCCAGTGAATCATCGACACCCGTGTCGACGACCGCCACTAATGTTTCCTTTAAATTACGTTTTTTAATCAAGGCTTGCAGTTTTTCATTATCGATATCTGCGCCCTTGACCCCTTCATCTCCACCGGCATTATTCAACGACCATTGATACGGTGACTGGATGTCGGCTGATAGGGCTTTATACGTTTTGACTGGTTCGATAAATTCCACTTCTGAATATTTACCGATGGTTGATAGAGCTGACGCGCTCATTTTAGCTTGGTTCGTTAATTCGACAACATACATATCATCAAACATCGGCTCTTGCTTCTCGGGTGTCGACAATTTTCCATATCCATTTCCGCTAACCTTGGATTGGAAGGAGCTTAATGACTTCCCAGGTTTAAGTTTGACGATGTATTTGTTTTTTGTATTTTTTGAAGCAGGAAGCTCGATTCCCGCTTTGCTTGCGATATCGACGACCTTCTCACCTGCAAGCTTATCCAGATTGACCTTGCTTGCAAAGCCATTCATATCTTTCTTCAATAAAGCTGGGGCGACGTCTTCCGATTTGGTGAATAATGCTTTGATTGCATCTTGCTGTTTGTTACTGATGACTGCGGTGCTGCTTGCTCCGTTTTCATTCAGATCTTCGATTAGCGGCTTGATTTCCACTAAATGATCATAAACGGCTTCCCTGGCTTTTTTATTGCTGGCCAGATGGTAAGCAAGGAAAGGTGATGCCTTATAGTATAAAGAAGAAAGGCTGCGTCCTTCAGACGATTTCGTGAGAACCTCATCCCTGAATACGCGGAGCGTTTTCAACAAGGCTTCGCCCGTTTTCTTGTCGTTCGCACTCACTTCGACCGGACATTCTTCAAGTCCCATCCCTTCATCGCCAGCGGATGGCGGCAATGTCACCGAATGGGCATTGATGGAGTATTCAGCTTCGTTTTTGGCATCGGGGATGGGCTTTCCTTCATCATCCGTTTCGCCGAAGTATTCAACTTTCACATAATACGTTCCTTCCCAAGCATAGGGGAAATCAATGACGGCCTTTTCATCGGGATAAGAAGAATACCAATAATCGCTCTCATCCTTTTCTGCTTTTTCCTTATTTTGATAGACGGAAATATTCAGGATTTTATCCGAGCTGACCTCGAACTCAACATGGGAAAACTTTTGAATTTCTTCTGCTGTCGGGTTGATTTGATACCATTGAACATCAGGTTTATCGAACTTCCCGTCCAATGTATCTCCATTTTTAATCGTTTTGACATTTTCAATGGATGCAGTTGCAGCATGTGAATTTTGCGGAACCATCAAACTGAAAATCAAGGCAAAAATAAGTACAAACGCTGTCAATCTACTAACATGGCTAAGTTTCACGCTTTTACCTCCAATATCTGGTTAAAAAAATATAGTACTATACCAAATTATCACACTAACAGATTTAATCAACCAATTTTTTCCCTTTTCTTTGGAAAATGTTGATATAAGTGAGCATCAGACCGAAAAATGATTCCCATGTACCAAGCAAGCGAGATAATTGGAAACCATTGGAGAACTTCTGATGATTTTATATGAAAACAGGCGCCATCAAATAAGACTTAAGTCCTGCTTCGTCCACTCAAAAAAAGCTGCCCCAGCATGAACTCATGCGGAGCAGCTTTCCTTCGATCCCTTTAATTTGCGACGATATTAACCAATTTGCCAGGTACGGCAATGACTTTGCGAATCGTTTTCCCATCGATTTGTTCCTTGATGGAGTCATCGCCCATCGCGATTTCTTCCAGTTTTTCTTTCGTGGTGTCAGTTGGCACCATTAATTTCGTTTTGACTTTTCCGTTGATTTGGATGACGATTTCGACTTCGTTATCCACTAGCTTCGCTTCATCGAAGGCCGGCCATGTTCCGTATGTGATGCTCTCGGTGTGCCCTAGTTTGGACCAAAGCTCTTCGGCAATATGCGGTGCAACCGGTGCAAGCAGTTTGACGAAGCCCTCAACATATACGTTAGGAAGCGAATCCGCTTTATACGCGTCATTGATGAATACCATCAATTGTGAAATCGCCGTATTGAATTTCAATTCCTCGTAGTTCTCAGTCACTTTTTTAGCCGTTTGATGATAGACCTTCTCAAGCTTGCCCGTGTCATCCGTCTCGGTCAGCTTATCCGTTAACGTTCCGTCCTCGTTGACCAATAAACGCCAGATACGGTCGAGGAACCTGCGCGAACCATCCAGTCCGTTTGTCGACCAGGCAATCGAGGCATCCAATGGACCCATGAACATTTCGTACATGCGAAGTGTGTCGGCACCATGGCTTTCCACGATATCATCAGGATTCACGACGTTTCCTTTTGATTTACTCATTTTTTCATTATTCTCGCCAAGAATCATTCCTTGGTTGAATAGGTTTTGGAACGGCTCCTTCGTTGGCACGACGCCGATATCGTACAAGAATTTATGCCAGAAGCGCGCGTAGAGCAAGTGAAGCACCGCATGCTCGGCACCGCCAATATAAATGTCGACCGGCATCCATTCTTTCAATTTTTCAGGATCTGCCAAAGCTTCCTTGTTGTCCGGGTCGATATAGCGAAGGAAGTACCAGCTGCTGCCTGCCCATTGCGGCATCGTGTTTGTCTCGCGGCGGCCTTTCCGTCCGTTTCCATCCGTTACGTTCACCCATTCCGCAATGTTCGCAAGTGGAGATTCGCCAGTGCCCGAAGGCTTGATGTCTGTCGTTTTCGGTAAGATCAACGGAAGTTCCTCTTCCTTCAATGCAGACATCGTCCCATCTTCCCAATGGATGATCGGAATCGGTTCACCCCAGTAACGCTGACGGCTGAATAACCAATCGCGAAGGCGGTAGGTTATTTTCTTCGTACCGATTTCTTTTTCTTCCAGCCATTTGATCATGGCTGAAATGCCCTCTTCTTTATTCATTCCATCAAGGAAATCCGAATTGACATGAAGGCCATCGCCTGTATAGGCTTCACTCGTGACATCCCCGCCAGCGACGACTTCCTTGATCGGTAAATCAAACTTGACAGCAAACTCATAATCACGTTCATCATGGGCAGGAACCGCCATGATCGCTCCGGTTCCGTAGCTGATCAGCACGTAGTCGGCAATCCAGATCGGCATTTTTTCGCCGTTTACCGGATTAATCGCATAAGCACCCGTGAAAACGCCTGTTTTATCTTTAGCCAAGTCCGTACGTTCCAAATCGCTTTTATGCTTGACTTCATCCAAATAAGCTTCCACTGCACCTTTTTGCTCAGCCGTCGTAATTTTCCCGACAAAGGGATGTTCAGGAGCCAATACGGCATATGTTGCCCCGAATAATGTATCCGGACGGGTCGTGAACACCGTGAACGTATCTTGGTGACCATCGATATGGAAGGTAACCTCCGCACCCTCGGAACGGCCAATCCAGTTACGCTGCATATCCTTGATGTTTTCCGGCCAATCCACATCATTCAAGTCATCGATTAAACGGTCTGCATAGGCTGTGATGCGAAGCATCCATTGCTTCATCGGACGGCGCTCGACCGGATGGCCGCCCCGCTCACTTTTTCCATCGATGACTTCTTCGTTCGCCAAGACCGTTCCAAGTGCAGGACACCAGTTAACCGCCACTTCGTCAATATAAGCGAGGCCTTTTTCATATAATTTCAAGAAGATCCATTGCGTCCATTTATAATAATCCGGATCCGTCGTATTGATTTCACGATCCCAGTCATAAGAAAAACCAAGCGCCTTGATTTGGCGGCGGAACGTGTTGATGTTGTGCTCCGTGAATACCGCTGGGTCATTTCCCGTATCGATCGCATATTGCTCTGCCGGAAGTCCGAAGGCATCCCAGCCAATCGGATGCAACACATTATACCCTTGAGCGCGCTTCATCCTGGCCAAAATATCGCTTGCCGTGTAGCCTTCCGGGTGTCCTACATGAAGGCCTGCCCCCGAAGGATATGGGAACATATCAAGTGCGTAGAACTTGCGCTTGCCGCTTTCTTCACCCGTCTTGAATGTCTTGTTGCCCTCCCAGTACTGCTGCCATTTCGTCTCTATGCTTCTATGGTCAAAACTCATTTGATTTTCCTCCTAATTTCCGTATGAAAAACAATAAAAAACCCCTCATCCCAAAATAGGGACGAGAGGATTATGTATATCTTCCCGCGGTACCACCCACATTGGCGATAGCTAAAATCCGCCCAGCTTGAATCATCCGTAACGCGGATTCGTTCGTCAGGCATTACTTTTACCCTTCACACCTGAAACTCCAAGGCGAGTTCACGAACATCCCAGGTTGACTTGCACCACCCGTCAACTCTCTATACTGGAATAAAATCGCTACTGTTCCTCATCATAGTCTTTATGAGAATATTGGATTTTATTTAATTCTAGTCAATTTCATTGATAATTGCAATAGCCGTACACAAACATTATCGCCAGGTTTTTCATTATATATGCGAATCAAAGCAAAATCGTGCAAAAAGAGAGCTATGCTCGCATAGCTCCCTTGCTTCCCTTTAATGTCGCAGTAGAATCATTTCATTCCTCAATTCGTTCATCTGCTGCTTCATCCGCGAAAGCATTTCCCGTTGCTGGTCATTCGAACTGGCATACAATCGTTCCATATCCGTCAAAGCCTCTTCTATATACCTTTGCGAATTTTGAAATTGTTCATCATCATAATGTTCTTGCCGTGAGGCCTCATTAAATTCATACTCTGCAAAATGGAGAGCCCCTTCACATTGCTCTAAAAAATGATCGACGGATTGTCTGGTTGCCATTTCAAACCCTCTCCTTCGCGTATCATTTGGATGATTTCTAATCATCTTGATTAGTTTGGGCAAATAACGAGAGGATTATCATTTTTTTTGATCAGCGCTTATCCCAAAACTTCTCACCTTGATCGGATAGGAAACGTTCGATCCATTCGGCAAAGCTCATGTGCAGTTTTCTGCCTTCTTCGAAATCATCGAGATGGCCTTTGACCATGATATACTCCTTATCGCCCATGGCGATGGCGCCCCCATTGATGACGATATTATCTTGATATATGCAGGCTACCTTGAAGCATCCTTCATATGGCACTTCATATGTGTAATTAATAATATCCTCAAGGCTATATAAATCATTTTCCCCGCCTGATTTTCGTGATTCGAACAGACGGCAGCCATTGGTTATTTTTAAAAATTCCTTATAATCCCCGGGCAGATGCAATCCGGTTTTCTTTTCAAATGACTGGATTTCCTCATCTGAAGCAGGTGAATTGAAGGTACAGGTCGATTGGTAAATGATCCCTTCTCCCTTCATTTCGATTGACAGATCCTTTTGGGCTAATCGCTTTTTCATAAGATTGATCGCTTCTTCAACTTGACCGGTCATGTCCATCAGCTCCCGATTGGATATAGTCTTTCACTAGCTATTGTGGAAGTAGCAGCCATATGTTCAGCCCTCAAGTATACAGTATACGCTTATTTTCGAAAAAAAGACCTAGCTGCCAGAATGTTGTATAATATATCGTGCGCTTTATTTATACCAAGGAGGTTGCTGATTTGAATCAAGCAAACCCGTTTATATATGCAACGGATCATAAACGATATCATACATGGAATTACCACTTGAGGAACCATTTCGGACATAAGGTTTTCAAGGTTGCCCTGGATGGCGGCTTTGATTGCCCGAACCGGGACGGAACAGTCGCACATGGAGGCTGTACCTTCTGCAGTGCTGCAGGCTCGGGTGACTTTGCCGGAAGCCGCGTCGAGCCGCTCGACGTCCAATTCAAAAAAATCAGCGAACGGATGCACCATAAATGGAAGGACGGCAAGTATATGGCCTATTTCCAAGCGTTCACGAATACGCACGCACCCGTGGGGGTCCTTCGTGAAAAATATGAGCAAGTATTGACCCAGGAAGGTGTGGTCGGGCTCTCGATAGCGACACGCCCGGACTGCCTGCCGGATGATGTGGTCGAGTATTTGGCAGAATTGAACGAGCGCACGTACCTATGGGTGGAGCTCGGCCTGCAGACGGTTCATGAAAAGACCGCGGCGATGATCAACCGCGCCCATGACTTCGATTGCTACAAAGAAGGTGTCGACAAGCTGCGTAAGCATGGCATCCGCGTATGCTCCCATATCATCAACGGCCTTCCTCAAGAGGATTACGAGATGATGATGGAAACGGCACGGGAGGTCGCCAAGCTCGATGTGCAGGGCATAAAAATCCATTTGCTCCATCTTTTGAAGGGGACGCCGATGGTCAAGCAATATGAAAAAGGCATGGTCGAATTCCTTGACCGTGATGAATATGTCAGCCTCGTATGTGACCAGCTGGAAGTCATCCCGAAAGAAATGATCGTTCATCGCATTACCGGTGACGGTCCGATCGATTTGATGATCGGTCCGATGTGGAGCGTCAATAAATGGGATGTCCTCAATGCCATCGATGCCGAATTGAAACGCCGGGACAGCTGGCAAGGGAAAAAACATCTGATAAGGGGGACGAACAAATGAAGCTTGACCGCATCTTGCCTTTCGCAAGACTTTTGCTGGAAAAAGCGGTGCACCCCGGAGATATCGCCGTTGATGGCACGATGGGGAACGGCTTCGATACAGCCTTCCTTGCCAATCTTACCGGGGAAAACGGACAAGTCTATAGCTTCGATATCCAAAAGGAAGCCCTCGAAAACACAAGGGCCAAGCTGGTGAACGAAGGTCTGATCAAGCAATGTACACTCATTCACGCTGGCCACGAACTGCTGAGTACCTATATCAAGCCAGAACATGCTGGAAAAATCACCGGGGCCATTTTCAATCTGGGCTACCTCCCTGGCGGGGATAAATCGATCATCACCCAAGCCGAAACGACCAAAACCGCCATTGAACAGCTGTTCAATCATCTCGCTCCTGAGGGCATCATCATTCTCGTCATCTACCATGGCCATCCAGGCGGATCTCAGGAACGCGACGCACTGATGGATTATGTGCAAAGCTTTCCTCAGGAAAAGGCTCATATCCTGAAGTACGGCTTCATCAACCAAGCCAATCATCCCCCCTTCATCGTCGCGATCGAAAAAAGGTGATCCTGACGGTCGGTGCGGACGGGTTATAGCCATTTTCAAACAAATAAAAGCTGCCGATCAGCTCACTTCGGCAGCTTTTTACATGCTAGGGGTCAAACGACATACCCCAATATTTTCAGGCGATTCTCCACAAAGCTCAGCGCATATTGAAATACATCATCACGTTCCGGCTCGTTAAAGATTTCATGATAGAGCTTGGGCCATTCCTTATATTGCTTCTCACTCGCCAGGTTATAATTAAACCATTCCCGAACCGCCTTCTTGTTCACGATCCGATCATCGCCCCCCTGCATGACCAGCAGCGGTACATCCTGAAATTCAGGGATTTCCTCAAAAGCATCCTTCATGGCCTGGGAAAGCTCACGGTACCAGCGAACGGAGACCTTTGTGATGTATAATGTATCATTCCGATCGCATTCACGGACTTCCGAACTTCTTGTTGCCATTTCAGGAGATAAACCCGAATCGACCCTGAATTGCGGCATCACGAGGTTCAAGCCGTGCGAGATCGTTGCCAGGAATTTCGGGGGCTTGGTCATGAGCCCTAAACAAGGTGATGATAAAATCACACCTGCAATGTCCCATTCTTCTTCTTGAAGGAGCCGTATCGAAATCAGCCCGCCCATGCTATGTCCAAGCAAAAAGACCGGAAGCGAGTATTCGTAGGCTTCCTCTATCCAGCTTTTCACTTCATCTAAATATTCATCAAAGGAATCGATATGTCCCCGGTAAGCACGAGTGGTCATGCCCTGTCCAGGAAGGTCGCCCATGACGACATGGTATCCGGCGGAAAGCCACATTTGTGTAACCCATTTGTAACGGCCGTGATGCTCCATGGCCCCGTGAATGATGACAATGACGCCCTTTGCGTCCCCTTCCGTCTCCCATTTCCACATTCGAAATCCCCCTTTCACTTTTCGCTTGTTGTATATGATCCATGATAGTTAAAATATATATAAATTATAACCATATTCGCGGTCTTCGACAAAAAAGAAAACCAACAAGTCGTACTTCGTATTATCAATAGCCAAGTGTATGTGCATACGGTATATTAAAATAATACATAAAAACCTTCACTTCGGAAAGGAAATGATTGAAAATGATTATTTATCCGTTCAAAGGCAAGGAACCGGAAATTGCCGAAAGCGCTTATATTGCGGAGAATGCAGTCGTGACAGGCGATGTGATAATCGGCAGCGAATCGTCCATCTGGTTCAATACTGTCATCCGCGGCGATGTGGCCCCAACCATCATCGGAAAAAAAGTCAGCATCCAAGATAATAGTGTCCTCCACCAAAGCCCGAATCATCCATTGATCATGGAAGATGAAGTAACCATTGGCCATAGCGTCATTTTACATAGCTGTAAAATCCGCAAAGGAGCATTGATCGGAATGGGCTCGATCGTGCTAGATGAAGCTGAAATCGGCGAAGGAGCTTTTATCGGTGCCGGCAGCCTCGTCCCCCAAGGAAAAGTAATCCCGCCGAATATGCTGGCATTCGGACGCCCAGCGAAAGTAATCCGCGAGATCAACGATGAAGATCGTAAGGACATGGAACGAATCGTACGCGAATATGCCGAAAAAGGACAATACTACAAAACGGCAGAGCGCATAAAATGAATCAAAGGCTTGGCCAAGCCTGTTAGTACGAGCTCAATTTCAGATGGTACACACTTACCGGGTTTATTGAATTATTCCCTCCGCAAACAAAATTAATCCTAAAAAAAAGGTGCGCCGCAATTAGCGGCGCACCTTTTCTATCCAAATCACGCTTGTGCTTTCAATGTTTCTGCTTTATCCGTGCGTTCCCATGGAAGATCGACATCTGTACGGCCGAAGTGTCCGTATGCAGCTGTCTGCTTGTAGATCGGGCGGCGAAGATCAAGCATTTTGATGATCCCTGCCGGGCGAAGGTCGAAGTTGGCGCGAACCAGGTCAACAAGGACGTCTTCGCTGACTGTGCCAGTTCCGAATGTATCAATCGAGATCGATACAGGCTTTGCAACACCGATGGCGTAAGCCAATTGAACTTCGGCTTTATCAGCTAGGCCAGCAGCCACGATGTTTTTCGCCACATAGCGAGCAGCGTATGCCGCAGAACGGTCAACTTTCGTAGCATCCTTACCGGAGAATGCACCGCCGCCGTGACGAGCGTATCCGCCGTACGTATCAACGATGATTTTACGTCCAGTAAGACCTGCATCCCCTTGAGGTCCGCCAATTACGAAACGGCCAGTCGGGTTGATGAAGTACTTCGTGTCTGCATCGATCAACTCAGCAGGAACCACCGCTTTGATCACATGCTCTTTTAAGTCGGCTTGAATTTGCTCAAGGGTGACTTCAGCATCATGCTGTGTAGAAATGACGATCGTATCCACACGTACAGGCTGGTTATTTTCATCATATTCCACTGTCACCTGAGTTTTTCCATCTGGGCGCAAGTAAGCAAGCGTTTCATCTTTACGCACTTGAGTCAAGCGGAATGAAAGCTTATGTGCCAATGAAATCGGAAGCGGCATAAGCTCTTCGGTTTCATTGCAGGCGAATCCGAACATCAAACCTTGGTCCCCTGCACCGATTGCATCGATTTCTTCATCAGACATGTTACCTTCACGTGCTTCCAACGCTTTATCGACACCAGCTGCGATATCGGCAGACTGCTCATCGATCGAGCTCAATACAGCACACGTTTCAGCATCGAACCCGTATTTAGCGCGAGTGTAGCCGATCCCTGCAACCGTATCACGGACGATACGCGGAATATCCACGTAAGCGGACGTTGTAATTTCACCAGCAACAAGTACAAGACCTGTCGTTACACTTGTTTCACACGCAACACGTGCATTTGCATCCTTAGCAAGGATAGCATCTAAAATGGAATCTGAAATCTGATCACAAATCTTGTCCGGATGGCCCTCTGTAACAGATTCAGAAGTAAATAGACGTTTCTTTGACATCATATTTCCTCCTTGGAAGTTAGTATGTGGTAGGCATAAGCCTGATTTTTTACGGAACTCGTTTTCCCTTATTAGCTTCAACTATAGACACAGAAATAATTAAAAAACATAAAAACCTTCCCTGGCAAATGAGGAAAGGTTTAACATTCTGTCTTCTATCCTTTCACTCTTATCGTTCAAGGGTTTTTTACCTTGCTCAGGTTAGCACCATCACCACTTTTCCTTGAAGAACACCGCTTTATTTTCGGCGATTGCTCTTTTGGTCAAGTTCAATATGGCAGGTTGCTGGGTTTCAAAGGGCCTGTCCCTCCACCAACTCGGGATAAGAGAATCCGTACAATTTAAAATAATATCGCATTTGGTCGGAATTTGTCAATGCTTTTCTATCGAGAACATTTACTCTTCACCGGCCAAATTGGGCACAATAAACAGCGCTTCCCCGTCATTAAAGGATTTTTCAGTCGCCTGACCATATGAATCACTTCCTATTAAATAAAGGGGATATCGACTTTCATTAAAGCATATGCAAAAATCCCGGCATGGTTCCAGCCCATATAAAATGATGAAGGCAACCAGTTGAAAATTATCACAAATCACCCGAAATAGTATAGACTATTTAAATAAATGTGTTATACTAATCGTAATATAAAACTTAAACAAAGGAAGGTATCTCATATATGAATTCTGTAGACGTTTCTAATGAGTTACACCAGTTATTAACGGGAAACAACGTGCAAACTCAGCTTTCAGTTCCTAAATTGGTCGAAAAGGTATTAAGCAGGAATGAAGGGGTTTTAACATCAACTGGCGCAGTAAAGGCTGAAACAGGCAAATATACGGGCCGCTCACCTAAAGATAAGTATATCGTCGAGGAAGCATCGGTTAAAGATAAAGTCGATTGGGGACCTGTGAACCAGCCAATTTCCGAGACTGTGTTCAATAAGCTATATAATAAAGTAATTGACCACTTAAAAGCAAAAGAAGAGATTTTCGTCTTCAAGGGTTTCGCTGGCGCAGAAGAATCGTCACGCCTTCCAATCCGCGTCGTTAATGAATATGCCTGGCATAATCTTTTCGCTCATACTTTATTCATCCGTCCAAACGAAGAGGAACTAAGAGGCCATGAAGCAGAATTCACGATTCTTTCGGCACCCAACTTCAAAGCAGATCCAGCGGTTGACGGAACGAAGTCCGAAACGTTCATCATCGTTTCCTTTGAACGCCGTACCATCCTGATCGGCGGAACGGAGTATGCAGGTGAAATGAAAAAATCGATCTTCTCGATCATGAACTACCTTCTTCCAGAGGCTGGAATCCTTCCAATGCATTGCTCTGCGAACGTAGGCCGTGAAGGGGACGTCGCTTTATTCTTCGGGCTGTCCGGAACAGGTAAAACGACTTTATCTGCAGACACGAACCGCAAGCTGATCGGTGATGATGAGCACGGCTGGGCTTCTAACGGTGTTTTCAACATCGAAGGCGGATGCTATGCGAAAACGATTAACCTTTCACGTGAAAAAGAACCGCAAATCTTCGATGCCATCCGTTTTGGAGCCGTTTTGGAAAATGTAGTTGTGGACCCGGATACACGTGAAGCGGATTATGATGATAGTTCATTGACGGAAAATACCCGTGCCGCCTATCAAATGCAGGCAATCGATAACATCGTGAGCCCAAGCATCGCCGGACATCCGAATACAATCATTTTCCTGACAGCTGACGCATCAGGCGTACTGCCTCCGATCAGCAAGCTTTCCAAGGAACAAGCGATGTTCCACTTCTTAAGCGGCTATACAAGTAAGCTAGCTGGAACGGAAAGAGGGGTAACTTCTCCGGAAGCGACGTTCTCCACTTGCTTCGGTTCGCCATTCCTGCCGCTTCCTGCCACACGCTATGCAGAAATGCTTGGTGATAAAATCGACGAGCACAATGCAAAAGTATATCTTGTCAATACGGGATGGACAGGCGGAGCATATGGAACTGGAAGCCGCATGAAGCTTGCTTACACTCGCGCCATGGTACAGGCGGCACTTGAAGGGGAATTGGCTAACATTGAAACGGTCAAGGATGAAATCTTCGGCTTGAACATTCCGCTTCATGTCCCTGGCGTTCCGGACGAAGTGCTTCAGCCAATCAAGACTTGGGCAGATCCTGCTGCTTATAAGCAATCTGCGACAGCCCTTGCCGCGCAATTCCGGGCAAACTTCAAGAAGTTCGGAAGCGTTCCAAATGAAATCGAAGACCTTGGCGGACCGATCGCTTAATAAAACCATACACAAAAGGACCAAGCACTTGCTTGGTCCTTTGTTCCGTCTACATTTAAACCGGGAAAGCGAGCGCTTGATACATCATCCAAGCCCATTCATCCAGATAAAAAAAGGCACTGACCATCACGTCAGCACCCTTTTTCATCTATTAATTTTAGCTGATCGCTTTATTCCTGGCTTTTTCGCGAGACAGCTTTTTATATTGATAGATGTTGCCCAAATTGGCGATTGAGACCTCCGTCTTCGATGCATCAATACAATTGCGTGTATCAAGGATCATTTTATTGGCCATCCGATTGGCCAGCTCATCGTAATCCATCAGCTTGAATTCGTCGTGGTCAGTCAAGACAAGAATCAGGTCGGCGTCGTTGACGGCATCTTCCACTGAGACGATTGGCAGCATGCCAGACTGGACATGCGGATCATGCAGGGCCACTTCCATATGTTCCATCCCCATCAAAATATTGACCACATCGATGGCCGGACTTTCCCGGATATCATCGACATTCCCTTTATACGAAAGACCGAAGACCGCTACCTTTGGCCGCTCGATCCCCTCAAGCATCATCCTTACGCAATTGACAATGTAATAGGGCATCGATACATTGGTGTCACGGGCGAGCTTAATTATTCTCGCAAACTCCGGGGCTTTTGCGACAACGAAATAGGGATCGACCGCTAAGCAATGGCCGCCGACTCCGGGTCCTGGCTGGTGAATGTTGACACGCGGGTGCTTATTGGCCATCGATATGACATCCAATACGTTGATGTCCAGCTCGAAGCAAACCTTCGTCAGCTCATTTGCAAGCGCGATATTCACATCCCGGAAGGTATTTTCCATCAGCTTGGACATTTCCGCCGTCTTCGCATCCGTCTGAATGATCTCCCCTTTGACGAAGGTTTGATAGACCAGGCTTCCTTTATAGGAGCATGTTTCCGTAATTCCGCCGACGATGCGGTTATTATGAACCAGCTCTTCCAAAATCCTGCCAGGCAAGACACGTTCCGGACAATGAACAAGGAACATGTCCTTTCCGATCGTAAGGCCCGTCATTTCCATCATCGGTTTGATATGATCATCCATGCTCCTAGGAGCGATCGTCGATTCGATGATGATGACATTTCCCTTTTTGATGAAAGGGAGAATGCTTGCGACAGCCTCCGTGACATATGTCAAATCACAGGATTTGTGCATGTCGGTTTTATTTGGTGTAGGCACAGCAATAATGAAAACATCTGCATATTCCGGTCTTAATGCGGCATGGAACTTTTGGGAGGCCAGCACTTCATGCAAAACATCCTCCAGCCCAGGTTCCTCGATATGGAGCTTGCCCGAATTCAGATTGGAAATGATATGTGGATGGATATCCACTCCGACGACGTCGACACCATGTTTCGCAAACATTAAAGAAGTTGGAAGTCCAATATAACCAAGTCCCAATGTACATATTTTCATATAAACCACTCCTATTCATCATTATCTGCTACACGCGCTATGTCAGGCAGTTTGATAGATCTCGATAAAGATTTCCTTCTCCTGCTTCCAATTGTATTTCTGGCGGGCCATCAAGCAGTTCCGGCTCATTTCCGCCCTTTTTTCAGGATGCTTCAGCAAGTAATTGACTCCTTTTGCAATGGCTTTCGGATCATGCGAATCGACACAAACACCAATTCGCTCCGTATCGACCACTTTCTGGATTTCAGGAAAGCTGCAGGCAACGACCGGCACACCGCTCATCATATATTCAAATAATTTATTGGAAGAAGCGGAATAGTGATTGAAGCAAACATTATTCAATACTTGAAAACCTAAATAGGCATTTTTGGTATAGTGAAGCAATTCGTCAACCGGCACCTTGGGCAAGAACTTCACCCGATGCTCCAAATCCATTTCCTTTACTTTTTTCATTAAGGAGGCCTTGATTTTCCCATCCCCTATAAAAACCACCGTTCCTGAGTCGATCAGCGGTACGGCATCGACCAATTGCTCCAGGCCCCTGCCCATCTGGACGCCGCCTTGATACAACAAAATCCGTTCATCGGGCGGCAAATCGAGCAGCTCATGCAAATTCACTGACGTGCTTTCCTCCGGTGTAGTCGGAACCGGATAATTATGGACAACCTTTGGGTAGAGGCCATATAAGTCTTCGTTATATTTAGCTCTCGTGTGGTTTTCGGCAATCATCTCATCAACAAACAGCAAGAGGAATTTTTCCATCCTTCCGTAAATTGAGCTATTATATCCTGTTCTGCTCGTTTGAACTTCATGCGAATCATAAATCAGCTTTTTCCTTCTCAGCCATTTACTGCTGATCGCTCCCTGCATGAGCGTATTCAAGTCATTCGAATGGTAAAAATCATATTTCTTTTTCCTTCCATGATAGATCATTTGCATAAAAATATAGCTTCTTGTCAATAAGGTGGGCAGCTTCGTCTTGGTGATGATCAGGATGCCGATGGCCAGGATTGCAAGGAAGCCGGCAAAGACCGCCGAACCTGCCCTACTCGTGATCAATCCCAAGTTCAACAGCGTGTTCCAAACCAATAAGGTCAATACGGTGATTTCAAACTTTTTTTTCGTCAATTTGCCTGCGATTCTAAGAATTTTATGAAGCGCTTCCCAACGGTTATTGACCCTTGTGACGGTGAAGCCATTTTGGTGCTTCTCCTTTTTGGGCAAATCCTTGATCTTCCAGTTGTGAATGGCAAACAAATCCACCTCATATCCCGCTTCTGTAAGTGCTGTACATTCTCTTAGAACCCTCGCATCGTTCGTAAAGTGATTCCACACAAACATACATACGTTCTTCGTCATGTTGTCCTCCACTTCTGGATAATTTTCCCCTACGCCTCCAAGACATTGATGAGGCCTTTAATATTTTTGGACCATTGAAAATGCTGTTTCGCATAAACATAACCGTTTTCCCCAAGCTCTTCACGCAGCGCCTGATTCCTGGCCATGGTCAAAATGTGGCGGCTGATTTCATCCACATTCCGGCTATCGGCGACAAGCCCGCACTTCGCTTCAGAGATCACCTGCTTGGCCCTTCCGGCCACATCACCGACGATTGGCTTACCGACACACATATAGTCGATGATCTTTCCTGGCAGCACCTTATTGAACACCTCTTTTTCGACCAGGCTTACATAAGCAATATGGGCGGATGAAACCTCATGGAGCGTCACCCTCCGATTCATCGCATTAATGACTTTTATATTCGCCAATCCCTTGGCACTGATTTCCTTCTCGACTTCAGCCGTCCGATAGCCGTAGCCGATTATCGTGAACTCGATTTGTGTATGTTCCCTTAAGGCTTCGGCGATGTTTATCAGTTTTTTAAGGTCTTGGGCCAGTCCAATATTCCCGGAATAAACGACCTTGATTTTCGATTCGGAAATGGGCGTAAAGACATTCTTTACCGCCAGCTCATCTCCAGTAAGCGAATTGGGGATGAATTGAATCGTTTCCTCCTTAACTCCCTTGGCGTGAATATAATCCCTGAACCCAGGACTATTGATGATGATATGATCTGAATGCCGATACAGCTGCCGCTCCAGCATGAATGCGGACTTCAGGATCCACTTATTAGCGAAAACCCCCACGCCTATCAAGGATTCCGGCCATAAGTCCCTGACATCGGTAATGAGCTTCGCCTTCATTTTTCTCTTGGCAATCAAGGCGGCTATTGTCGGGAAAATCGGCGGCGTCGTGACAAATACATAATCATATGTTTTTTTGAGACGGATGATTGTATAAATGAAAAGCCACATCGCTTCAAAATAATGCAGCAAGCGCCTTCCCATATTGCTTGTATACCGCTTCACTTTGTTTGGTTTTATCCTGATGACATCTTCCTCAATGTTTTTCTCATCCCAAAACTTGTTGTCTTGATACAAGCTTTGATCAGGATAACTCGGTTTCAACGTGATGACCGTTACTTCATATCCGCTTCTTTTCAGTTGGAGATAGACATTTTTCATGCGATTTCCCGCACTTCCGATTTCCGGATAAAAGTTTTGCACGATCATCAGGACGCTTTTCATATTCACCTATCACCTCTATTCTTGGGTCAGTCATGCTTCCTGCTTTATATTGTAAGGGGGCGTTATTAATGGAAGGTTAAGGAAATATAAAGTCCTCATGAATATTGTAAACATTTCGTTAATTATCGTTTCGTTTTCCTTTTGCCTATCAATCTCTCGTTATAATGGGGAAGACAGAAAAGCAGGAGGAGGAATGGAGCATGCCTAAACAACGTTTGAAGGTCATGACGGTCTTTGGCACAAGGCCCGAGGCCATTAAAATGGCACCAGTCGTTTTGGAACTAAAAAAACATCACACGGAAATAGAAACCATCGTGGTGGTCACCGCCCAGCATCGGGAAATGCTCGATCAAGTGCTTCAATGTTTTCGAATAAAGCCCGATCACGATTTGGATATGATGAGGGACAGGCAGACATTAGAGGATATTACAACCAGGGGCATCGAGGGACTGAGTTCGCTCATGAAACATTTACAACCGGATATCGTCCTCGTCCATGGGGATACGACGACCACGTTCATTGCCAGCTTGGCTGCTTACTATAATAAGATCCAGATTGGACACGTTGAAGCAGGACTCCGCACGTGGAACAAGCTTTCACCGTTTCCTGAGGAGATGAATCGGCAATTGACCGGCGTACTGGCTGACATTCATTTCGCCCCGACCAAGCAGGCTGCCGAAAACCTGCTGATGGAGAATAAACGGAATGACAGCATCCACATCACTGGTAATACGGTGATAGATGCCTTGAAAACGACGATACAGAAGGATTATATGCACCCGATCCTTTCCGGCTTGAATGGCGATAGAATGCTATTGATGACCGTGCACCGGCGGGAAAACATCGGAAAGCCGATGCAGGGGATATTCCGCTCCGTGAAGCGGCTTCTCGATGAGCATGGAGACATCCAGGTTGTTTTCCCGATTCATAAAAATCCGGTCGTCCGAGAGATCGCCCGTGATATTTTCCAAGAAACAAAAAGGTTACATATGATCGAGCCCCTGGAGGTGATCGACTTCCATAACTTTGCGGCGCGATCTCATCTGATCCTGACAGATTCCGGGGGGGTGCAGGAGGAAGCCCCTTCACTCGGCGTCCCGGTTGTCGTGTTACGGGATACGACGGAACGGCCGGAAGGAATCATGGCCGGCACACTTTTATTGGCCGGGATTGAAGAGGATCGCATATACCAGGCAACCAATAATCTGCTGACGAACGGAGAAGCCTATCGCAAAATGGCGACAGCTTCCAACCCTTATGGAGACGGATGCGCATCGAGGCGAATTGTCGAAATTCTCCTCAAGCATTGCAAAATGAGATCTGCCCTCCTGTCTTGAACCACCCATACAAAAAAAGCCTGCCGCCTCGCATGGGCGGTCAGGCTTTTTTCCATCGTGTTAAAATTTGAACTGACTCACTTCCTTTTTCAAGCTCTCAGCCAAGGTGGCCAGCGCTTGGGCGCCTTCGGAGATCTGCTCAGTGGCGGTGTGCTGTTCCTCGGTTGCCGCACTTGTATCATTTGCCCTTTCTGCGGAAATGATCGCGATTTCCTTGATCGAATGCGCGCCTGCCGTAACATCTCCGGTCATCACTTGCAGCTCGTCAACAGCCGAGGAGGCTGAAGCAATTTGCTCGCTCACCTCTCCAACTGCCGATTTGATTTCATTGAACACTTGAAGCGAGCTTGCCGAAGCGGCCAGTCCTTCTTCCGCCTTACTGCTTCCGGTTTTGATCGACGCGACTCCTTTTCCGGTAGCTTCCTGGATGAACCGCACCATTTTCTCGATTTCCGCGGCAGATACTTTCGATTGCTCGGCAAGCTTCCGGACTTCATCCGCCACCACCGCGAACCCTTTGCCATGCTCGCCAGCCCGCGCCGCTTCAATCGCAGCATTTAATGCCAATAAATTCGTTTGTTCGGAAATATCGGTAATGAATGTTGTCACCCGTTGAATTTCATTGGAGTGCTTCGACATGATTTCCATGATATCTGCTGACTCGCGAATCGTAGTATGAATCTCTTTCATTTGAGCTGTCACATCATTCATGCCCTCTGCCCCTTGTTGAACCAGTCCATTGACGGACTCTGCTGAATGAAGCATTTCGACATGGCTCACGGCAATCCGTTTGATGGCAGCAGCCATTTCAATCATCGAATCGACCGATCTTTCCACAATATCGACCTGCTGGGACGTGCCCCTCCTATTTTCCTCCGCAGTGGCCGATACCATCTCTGATGACGCCAGGCTTTCTTCCGAACTTGCCGACATCTGTTCAGCTTGAACGGCGAGCTGTGACGCGGAATCCCTCATATTCAGGACTATCGATTTAAGTCCCCCAACCATTGAATGGAAGGCAGCGGCCATTTCGCCGATTTCATCTTTGTTCCGGATCCGGATTTCTTCAATATGTAAATTGCCGGCCGCAACTTCGCCCAGCGCTTCCGTCAGCTTGCGGACAGGATGTGATATGCTTCGACTGAGGATGATGGGTAATATCATGCTCAGAATGAACCCGCCGATTATCAACAAAACGATGAACGCCTTCATATCCCCTACCTTTTCATTCAATTCCTTCCTTGTCTCCTGCATATATGCCTTCTGTTTATCATCAAGCTTCCCGGCATTATCCATGATCGCTTTATCCAATTCAATCGCAGCATCAGCGATCTCCATCGCCTTCTTACTATTACCCTGCTGCATGCTCATGGTTATTTCTTCAGCCATTTCCATATATTCAAGCTGCGTGCGGTGAATCACATCCAGCAATTCCCGATCTTCCTCGGATGTCAGGCTCTTCTCAAGCGTGCTGTATGCCTTCTCGAACTCATCCTGGGCTCCTTCCCGATTTTCCAGATAAGTGGAATCCCTATAGATGATATATCCGCGCACATCATTAGAGATGGCCTGCTGCTTGTTGATCATCTCCTCGACAAGACTGATCTTTTTCACGCGATCGTCCAATAAAAACGTATACTTGCCATTCAAATCGATGATGATCCATAGATACAGAACACCTATGGCCACCAGGAAAAAAAGGATGGACAAAAAGCTGGCCCATAATTTTTTTGATACGGATAATTTCAAGATATGCAACCCCCATATGTTCAAAATTTAAAATTTTCAATCTATATGGATGATATCGGTCAACTAGTACTTTTTTTCCAGCACTAAATACACATGACTGAAAAAAAGATCACCAGATGGTGATCTTTCCGGTCAACGCTCGATTGAATGCTTCTTCCTTCCAAGCATCGAATCTTCTCGTTTCCAATAAAGCAGGATCGTCAGGAGTATGACCAGCTCGGATAATGGAATGGCCAGCCATGCTGCATTCGCACCAAATAGTAACGGCAATGTTAGCAAGAAAATCAGCATGAAGATGAATTCACGCCCAACCGTAATCCAAGCGGCCATCTTCACTTGCCCAATCGATTGGAAATAGGTCATCATGACGAAGTTGACTCCCATCAGGATGTAGCCGCTAAAGAAAATCCTGATTCCGATTGTCGCAAGCTCCTTAACCTCATTTGAAAAATCGCCAAATAAATCGACGATGAACGGAGCCGCAATCTGGCCCAGGAGCGTAATCGCCATTCCAGCTCCCATTGCGGTCAATATGGCGATGCGAACCGTTTCGCGCTTCCGCTTTTCATCCTGTGCGCCATGATAATAGCTTATCAGCGGCTGAACGGCCGCGCCAATGCCAAGAAACATCAGGAGCATGACACTATGGGCATAATTCACGATGGAAAAGGCAGCTAACCCGTCGGTGCCCGCAAGGCGGGAGAATGCATTATTATGGGCAATCGTAAACACCGATACCCCGATTTCCGCTAAGAAGCTCGGAAAACCGATCATCATCGTCATCATGAAAAGCCGCTTTTCAAACCTCACCTTAATGAGACGAAGGGTGTTCTTCTTCGAGAAAAAGTGAATGCTGAGCACCAGGATCCCCAGCGCGGCTGCCATGATCGTTCCATAGGCGGTTTCCCGCACGCCTAACTCAAGAACATAAAGGATGATGAAGTTCAAGACAAAATTCGAAACGGCCGTAACGATCAGCGAGACCATGGCCAAATTCGGATTGCCATTGTTCCTGACGAATATGCTTAATGTATTCTCCAGCGTGAAAACAAAACCAAGCATCAAGAATACATTCATGTAGTCCGTTGCAAAAGGAGCCGTAGCCTCATTGGCCCCTAATGCATATACAAGCTGATTATGGAAAGCATAGGCAGCCACACCTATGATTACGATGAATATCGTGATCAAAATGATTGAATGAGTGAAGATGAAGCGGGCCCGGTCAAAATCCCTTGCACCCATGCTTTGCGAATAAAGCGTTGCCCCGCCTACCCCGATCCATATGGACATCGCTACAAAGATCGTATAGATGGGACCGGCAATATTGACGCCTGCCAGGGCAACAGATCCAAGCTTATTGCCGACCATCACTCCATCGACGACAAAGTTCAAGGCCATCAACACCATTCCGATCATCGAAGGAATCAAATAACGCAAAAAGACCCTTCCTGTCGATTCCAGCTCCAATAGATTTTGTTGTTGCTGTTCCCTTAATGACATGATATCCTCTCCTGCCGTTTGACCTTACTCCATTACAGAACAATTTGTTACAATTTCTGATAAAACCATCATAACTTAACGAACGTTCGTCAGGCAAGTGAAATCAAAAAAAATCTGGTACATCTTATTTCCAGAAATGAAGGAGGATGTGCCAGTCCTGTCGAAAAGGTCCTCATAAGCAGAAAAAGGAGGATTCAAATGAAGCATCCGGCAACGCCCTATTTAACCTTCAATGGACAGGCAAAAGAGGCATTATCCTTTTATGAAGAAATATTTCAAGCGGAAATCACCGAGCTGCAAACATACGGAGAAG
Organism: Peribacillus folii; assembly: GCF_030271255.1. Taxonomy (GTDB): domain Bacteria; phylum Bacillota; class Bacilli; order Bacillales; family DSM-1321; genus Peribacillus. The sequence goes on along the minus strand of NZ_JASJOM010000013.1, from coordinate 25,031 downwards.
CTGATTTTCCGACACCTGAAGAAGCGAACGATCTTGTATTGCATGCAAAAATTAAAAAAGGCGATTTTTTGATCATGATATCGGACACGTTTCCCGGGAACGCTTTTGAAGTCGGCAATCATGTATCGTTCGTCCTGGAATGCGAGAGCGAACCGGAAATCCAACGTTTATATGATTCCTTTTGTGCAAAAGGTTCATCCTTAATGGAACTGCAAGATACCTTTTGGGGAGCAAAGTATGGAAGGGTCAGGGACCAATTCGGCGTCCAATGGGATTTGAATTTCACAAGGTGATCACAAAAAAATGGCCGAGGATCCAACTTGCATCTTCAGCCATTTTTTCATAGCACATGAAAATAATTCAGGATATTTTTCCCGATCAACAAAATGGTGACGCAAATGAAAAGGATTCGCACATAAGAAGCTCCTTTTTTGATGGCGAAGTTCGTTCCGACCAACGCCCCGCATACCATGGCCAGCCCCATTGGAATTCCATAGGCGAAATTGACGGTCCCCATCGATAAAAAAATGATAAGTGCAGCGATATTGCTGCCAAAATTCAAAATCCTTGCGTTTCCGGCAGCCTGGACAAAATCAAACCCTATGATTAAAAATGAAAATAATAAAAAGGAACCAGTCCCCGGTCCAAGAAACCCATCATAAAAACCAATGGCAAAGATTATGCCGATCAGCAGGAGCATTTTCTTCCTTGTCAGCCCCTTATACTTAGCCTCTCTCCCCCAATCCTTTTTTAGCACCGTATAAACTGCGACGATGACCAAAAGAATCAAAATGAGGGGCTTTAATACCTCTGCAGAAACGAAATGAACAATATAGGCACCCAATGCCGCTCCTATCACGGTAATGGGAAACAGCTTGATGACAAAAGTAAAGTCCACTTTTCCCGCGCGAATGAATGAAATCGTGCTCGTTAAAGATCCCATCGTACCTGCAAGCTTATTCGTGGCCAATGCCGCTGAAGGTGAGATCCCCGTGAACAATAGCGCTGGAATCGCAATTAATCCCCCGCCGCCCACAACCGAATCGATGAATGCCGCAACAAAGCCCGCAAGCATTAAAAACAACAACGTATAGAGGTTGATATCCTCCATATTTTCCCCCCTTAATAAAGCTTCCTCTTGTCCGGCCCCGTTCCCATCTTACCATTTTTTTCGTGGCAATCCTTCCAAAAATGGAATCTCCCAGTGACATTGCTCTGAAAACAGCGAAGGCATGGAAGGACGCATGACCTGATCGTACGGATGAATGGTCGCCAACTCAATCAAAAAAAGCGCCTGCAGTAAAAAATCCTGCCGCAAGCGCTTCGATTTCGTTAGTTAGTGGAGTTCAGTGATAGCAATTCGTACGTAATGATGGTTTTTTCACCGGTCCATTCGACTTTTTGAATAACGGCCGTTCCGCTTGTATCGGATTGGATCGTTTTGCGTACATCGATCGGGATATCGATCGGGTATAACCGGTACCCGCTTTTAGCCAGCCGAAAAACATTTTCTTCTTCGCGAATCTCATTACCTTTTGTTACGATCATCGTGTTGAGTTCGATGGGCATGCCCATGTGAATCTCCTCCTCTTGCAATATGCTTGGATTATACTTCATTCTATCATTTTTTGGTTTTATTTTTCATCCAAGATGTTAAATCTTCGACTACTTTGCGGTTGACGGCAGGTGGGAAGTAATGGGTGAATGGAGGGAAATACCAGCTTTCGACTTCTTTATCATGCAGCTTCATTCTCTTCTCCAGCCGATAGGCGTGTTCGATGTCCACATTAGCATCTTTTTCACCGTGAATGATCAGGACGGGAACATCCAGATCTTCAATCGCAAATAAGGGTGTACGGTATTCATACTGATCAGGGCATTTTGTCGGAGTGCCGCCGATCACCCGTTTCATCATCCGACGCATGTCGACCCGTTCGACATAGGTCAAGAACATATCCGACACGCCTCCCCATGTGACGATTGACGCTGCGCTCCTGCAGTGGATCCCAGTCCATAGCGCCATGATGCCGCCGCGGGAAAATCCGAGGATATGGATGTGATCCTTGTTTACCCGCGGATGCTGTTCAAGCAGGTTGAAGCCTGATATCGCATCGAATCGATCTTCGCCGGCAAAATCCTCGTCCCCCTCACCGCCTTGATTGCCGCGATAAAATGGGGCGAACACGATGAAGCCCTCCGCTGCATACTGAACGATCCTTGCAGGCCTTACCTTTCCGACATTTTTTATCCCGCCGCGTAAGTATAAGAAGGCATCATGAACTTGGCCATCGACCGGTTCGGCAAGCAATCCCTTTACCTTCAACCCTTGTGATATGTATGTAACCGAATAAAGATGGATGTGCGGATGCGGTGATGGGAATCGCCGTTTTGAAATGATCGTTCCGTTTTCCAAGTTCCTCCCTCCTTTCTCTTCATTCTTATTGTAAAACATCCGCTTGTTTTTATCCCCTGATAGGCATTCACATTTTTCACTTCCCTTCATACGATACTGTAGGCAAAATACCTATTTATCAAGGGGGAAGCAATGTTGAAAAAATGGTGTAAAGCAGGTGCCGTATTTTTACTTCTGTGCGTGCTGGTCATTCCGCTCGGTGCTTGTGGCAAAAAGGATACGGTCAGGGTGGCCGAAGTGACCCGCTCCCTTTTCTATACACCTCAATACGTAGCGATGGAAAAGGGTTTTTTTGAGGATGAGGGCTTAACAATTGATTTGAAAACGACGGCCGGCGGCGACAAAACCATGACCGCGCTTCTGTCCGGTGGGGCGGATATCGCTCTTGTTGGGTCGGAAACATCGATCTATGTACAGTCACAAGGCTCGAAAGACCCCGTCATCAATTTCGCCCAATTAACCCAGACGGATGGAACGTTTCTTGTTTCACGTGAAAAAATCGATCACTTCAATTGGGAGATGCTGAAGGGCTCCACATTCCTGGGCCAGCGAAAAGGCGGAATGCCCCAGATGGCCGGCGAATATGTATTGAAAAAGCATGACATTGACCCAAAAACAGATTTGACCCTCATCCAAAATATTGACTTTGCGAACATTGCCACGGCCTTCGCTTCCGGAACCGGCGATTTCGTTCAGCTGTTCGAACCGACAGCCAGCGTGTTTGAAAAAGAAGGAAAGGGCCATATCGTCGCTTCTTTCGGCACCGAGTCCGGCCATCTCCCCTATACCGTTTATATGGCTAAAGCAAGCTACTTGAAGGATGACAAAGAGACTGTGGCAAAATTCACGAGAGCCTTGCAGAAAGCACAGAAATGGGTCCAGGATCATGATGCCGCCGAAATCGCCAAGGTCATCCAGCCGTATTTCGAAGATACCAATGCGGAAACGATGGAAACAGTCATCAACCGCTACAAAGAACAAGGCTCCTTTGCCACCGACCCCATTCTTGATGAAGAAGAATGGAACAATTTGCAAAACATCATGGATGAAGCCGGCGAACTGCCAGCACGAGTCAGCCATGATAAATTGGTCAACACCGATTTTGCAGAGAAAGCCGCAAAATAGCCTAGCTACTAGTAAGGAGGATGTCCATGAGCTTTTTAACAATCCAAGACATTCACCATACTTATTTTTCAAATCAGACGGCAGCGACCGCACTCGCGGACATTTCCCTCGACATTGAAAAAGGTGAATTCGTCTCTTTTCTAGGTCCGAGCGGCTGCGGAAAAACCACCCTGCTTTCCATTATTGCCGGGCTTTTTCCGCCCACCTCGGGAAAGATCCTGCTCGAAAATAAACCGCTGGATGCCGACAGTGACACCTCGATCGGCTATATGCTGCAGCAGGATTACCTCTTTCCATGGAAAACGATCGAGGAAAATATCTTACTGGGATTGAAGCTGATTAAAAAAGATGAGGGTCTCGAAAGGATAAAAACGCTGAAGCTATTGAGTGATGTTGGATTGGGAGGCACCGGGAAATTATATCCCCGTGAACTTTCAGGAGGCATGAGGCAAAGAGCCGCATTGGCACGGACGCTTGCGGTCGATCCAAAAATCCTTTTGCTTGATGAACCCTTCTCGGCCCTTGATTACCAAACGAAGCTCAAGCTGGAGGACCTTGTTTTTGAAACCCTGAAATCATTCGGAAAGACAGCCGTGCTCGTCACCCATGATATCGGTGAAGCCATAGCCATGAGCGACCGCATCTATCTATTTTCCCCGAATCCTGGTAGAGTGCACAAAACATTCGAGGTTCCTGATGAACTGCGCGGGCTGATGCCTTTCCATGCACGCAACCATCCACAGTACCCGATTCTTTTTCAAACGATCTGGAAGGAGCTTGAGAGCCTTGAATATTGAACAACTCCATAAACAATATAAAACCTCTTTGAAAAAGGAAAACAGGCTCATCCGCCTTTATCAGATCTTGATTTTCCTTGTTTTTTTCAGCAGCTGGGAGCTTTTTTCCCGGATGGAATGGATCGATCCGCTCATCTTCAGCTCACCATCAAAAGTATGGCAGCTTTTCCTACAGAAATTAGCTGATGGCACACTGCTTTCCCATTCCGGCGTGACCCTCTTTGAAACCGTACTCGGCTTCATCATCGGGACACTGCTAGGAACGATCCTGGCATCGCTCCTTTGGTGGTCGCCCCGGTTGTCAAAAACACTGGATCCCTACCTTGTCATCTTGAATGCCATGCCAAAAGTGGCACTAGGACCCATCATCATCGTCGCATTCGGTCCTGGCTTTCCATCCATCATCTCGATGGGGGCGATCATCTCCATCATCATCACCACCATCGTTGTCTACACCGCATTTCGCGAAGTCGACCCGAACTATCTGAAGGTCCTCCAAACCTTTGGAGCAACAAGAACACAAGCATTTAGGGAAGCCATATTACCGGCCTCCTTCCCAACCATCATCTCGACCCTGAAAGTCAATGTCGGCCTCTCCTGGGTCGGCGTCATCGTCGGCGAATTCCTTGTCTCCGCAAAAGGACTCGGCTACCTCATCATTTATGGCTTTCAAGTCTTCAACTTCACACTCGTCATGCTTGCCTTGATGATCATCGCCGTCTTTGCCACCATCATGTACCAACTGGTCGAACTCCTCGAACGCAAGCTCATAAAAGACTGACACAACTGCCGATACCCGTCGGCAGTTTTCATTTTTACTGATTGAAGTTGGCCGTTTACTCGCCAATTGGGGTTTCACACCCTTATTTGGGCGCTTTCCCTCCAGATTCAGGGCTGACTCTACATGCGAGGGCTGTTTACTCGCCAATTTTGCCTGTTTACTCGCCAATTCCGGCCATTTACTCGCCAATTTCTCACTTTTACTCGCGAGTTTGGACGATTTACTCGCCAATTGGGGTTTCACACCCCTATTTTGGGCGCTTTCCCTCCAGATTCAGGGCTGACTCTACATGCGAGGGCTGTTTACTCGCCAATTTTGCCTGTTTACTCGCCAATTCTGGCCATTTACTCGCCAATTTCGCACTTTTACTCGCGAGTTTGGACGATTTACTCGCCAATTGGGGTTTCACACCCTTATTTGGGCGCTTTCCCTCCAGATTCAGAGCTTACTGTACATCTGCGGGCCGTTTACTTGCCAGTTTTGGCTCTTTTCTCGTCAATTTTGGCCGTTTACTCGCGAATTCCGGCCATTTACTCGCCAATTGGGGTTTCTCTAGTCGGCTATTTACAGCAAGTCCCGCTTTCTAGAGCAGGTTGGCTTCCTTTAGCTTGGAGATGCTCCAGGGGACGATTTCATCTTTCATGATGAAGCTGAATTCTTCGCCGGGTGTGGCGGGAAGATCGTCCAAAAGGATGGGCCCGTTCGTTTCGAGATAGGTATCTTTCTTTTCCAGGTTGCGTAATTGGGCATAGTAAATCGATTTAACGATTGACTTGGTTGGATCATGGACTTTGTATTGTCCCAAGAATTGCAGGTGTTCAACGATTCCTCCTGTTTCTTCATGCACTTCCCTGATGGCTGCTTGTTCGGTCGTCTCTCCTGCTTCCCGCTTGCCTCCCGGAAATTCCAGGCCCCGGCGTTTATGCTGGGTCAAGACCCATTTTCCCCTGTACCTGCTGAGGACGAAAACATGCCATGATTCACCGAAGACGGTTTTTTCTGAGCATTCCACCATATATCCGTTCTTGTCGAAAAACCGCTGCATATTTCCCCTTCTCTCCATATAAAAATTGTCTTCCTTCATTCATTATATGGATAAAAAAACGCACTATCCAGCGCCATCCCTCCTCTATCGCAATAAAACGATGGCCCCTCAATATTCGAGGCCATCGTCCGTCGGCTTTGCCTGTAAAATTCCCATGCTTTCGATATGCCTTCTTCCCTCTTCCGTGCCAAGTTGATGGATCATTGTATATATTTTTTGGAGGGTGATATCCTGCTTGTCGTTTTCCCTATCGAAATGATATTGCAGGTAAGGGATATGCGCTCGGTAAAAATTTTCTTCCCCTACAGAATAATTGTAATCGAATAATTCACGTAACTGGATGATTTCATTGTCGGTAGCCTCGATTTCGAAATTCCATGGAGAACTCTCGCGATCTTGGGTTATCTCCCCGGTCGGTAGCCAGATGTAATATTTTTTCCTGTTTTCAGACACATTCATCCACCCCTTTCCACTATCCTACGCTTATTTTTCACGTAATTTGCCGCATCATACAATGGAAAAATTTGTTTACAGGAACGCAAAGATGTTAAATAATAGATTAAAGTATCTTTCAAAGGGTAAAACATATAATAAGCCCAAGCATCCCTTCAGATTTTTATATGCACCCAGAGGTTTTTTTGATAACCTACATATAAAGAGATAACGGATTTCTAACAAATGTGAGGTGAAAAGTTTTGAAGTTAATTGAAGAATTATACAATATGTACCGTAATAAGCTGACTGGTGATGAAGAAGATATTGATATGCTAACGTTTGCGGTTTTGGAGCAGCTGGACCGTAAGGAGATTTTCGAATTACTTCAAGAAATGGATGATCAAGAGCTAACCAATCTAATGGGACTTTACATCATTGAAACATTGAAAGGGAAGTTTGCCCAGAATAGTCTGGACGATACGAAACCCACGCATTTTCCGCCGCGGAATATCCATTAATACATACCTTTCCAGGTGTCCCTCTATCGATGGATGCCTTTTTGTTTGGTTTCTTTCACTCCATGAAAAAAACCCTGCCGTAGCAGGGCCCTCCAGCCAATTTTAATGTCCTAAGTATGCACGAAGCATCCATGCATGCTTATTGAAGCTTTTCTTCATGCTTGTCAGCATATCAGCCGTAACTGGATCTTCCTCTTCAGCGGCCTCGATGATTTCAAGGAACTCTTCAGAAAGCTTCTCAAAGTCATTGATCACGCTTTGAACCATATCTTCCGTATTTTCGTTACCCGTCGCTTCTTCAAGGGTCGTCAATTCTAAGTATTCTTTAAGGGTAGCAACTGGTTTTTCACCGATGGCCAGCAGCCGTTCAGCCAATTCGTCATAGTTCGCTGTAATTTCCACATATAACTCTTCCAATTTTTGGTGAAGTTCAAAGAAGTGGGGTCCATTCACAAACCAGTGGTAATTATGGATTTTTGTATATAGGACACTGAAGTTGGCAATTTCCTTGTTCACTAATTTCCCTAATTTTTTCTGAGCCATAAATATCTACCTCCGTAAGTTGTTTATACTTCTATGATTCCCTCTATTTCTGAAATTGAAACATATTCCGGGCGCTTCTTATGCTAAAATGAACGTAAATTGTGAACGATAGGAGCTGTGAAGGATGATAACGGTTTTAGTCATTTCCATTGTGGTGATTCTGATCGTCTTGGCATTATCGATCCTGACGATCGGGAAGGGGTACAGCTACAAGCATACAGTCGATCCGATCGACCCTTTGTCAGAGGAAGAGGAGAAGAATGAAAAAAATCCTGTCACGAAATGACAGGATTTTTTCTCATTAACCGAAAACTTTATGAAGATCTTCTTTATCTTGTGAAAGCCAGAAATTCATTAACTTCTTGGCTCCTTCAAGGTCATGAAGCTTAGCTTGGCCGCATTGCTTTTCATTTGCAGCAGGGATTTCCGTGATTTCAACGGCATCCTTGAAAGTGTCTTCAAGGACATCGATTATTTCCGTTACTGTCGGCTCGCCGCTGACAACAAGGTAATAACCCGTCTGGCATCCCATTGGCGAAATGTCGATAATATCGAAATGGTCGTATCGTTCAGAATGCTTACGGATATTGAATGCAAGCAAGTGTTCCAAAGTGTGGATCGTATCCGGCTTCATTGCTTGCTTGTTCGGCTGGCAAAAACGGATATCGAATTTATTGACAACACCATCTGTTCCGACCTTATGGACACCGCAATGTCTGACATACGGGGCTTTAACAGCATTATGATCTAATTCAAAGCTTTCAACTGAAGGCATTCCATTCACTCCTTAATTGTATTTCCTCTCTATTTTACCTTGAAAGACAATATATTTCATCCTTTTAAATCAAATCTTATTATTTCCATCGGTTTTATTTATTTTATTCCTTCTTGACCATTATTGGCACAAAGGAAAATATGCTATAATGAAGGACAATGAATTTTACGGGAAAAGAGATGAACCATTTTGTTGAAAAAAATATTAATGGGCGTCATTCGTTTTTATCAACTTGCCATTTCTCCATTAAAGCCGCCCACCTGCCGTTTTTACCCGACATGTTCACACTATGGCCTGGAAGCGATCAACCGGTTTGGCCCGATTAAAGGAAGCTGGCTGGCCCTCGTGCGGATCCTTAAATGTCATCCTTTCCATCCAGGCGGTTTCGACCCAGTTCCGGAAAAAAAGAAAAAAGATCATGTCCATTAGAAAAAAGCCTTGCTTTCTTGCGCATTTTTTTGTATTATACAGAAGTCAAATCGTAATGATTTCGTTTTTACTCATACATTACAAATCGTAATCAATCCGAATTATAAAGGAGCAAATCAAATGAAGAAACGAGCATGGCTGCCGCTTTTCCTGGTGACAGTGCTACTGTTGTCAGCCTGCGGAAACACAAAGGAAAAAAACACCGCTGATGATAAAAAGGAGACCTTGAATATATACACGACGGTTTACCCATTACAATATTTCGCGGAAGCGATTGGCGGGGAGTACGTTAACGTCGATACCGTTTATCCTCCAGGAACGGATGAGCATTCATTCGATCCATCACAGAAGGATATTGTAAAGATGGCCGAATCTGATCTGTTTTTCTATATTGGCTATAATCTTGAAGGATTCGTAACCAAGGCAGAACCAATTTTGAGCAAAGAGGGAGTCACAACGGTCGCTGTAGGTGAAAAGGTTCACCTGGATGCAGATGCAGCTGAGCATGCACATGAAGAGGAGCATGCACATGAAGAGGAGCATGAACATGAAGAGGACGGTCATGATCATGGCGGCGTCAATCCCCATCTGTGGTTAGATCCCATCTATTCCATCGAAATGGCCAAAAGCATCAGGGATGAATTGACGAAGCAAATGCCTGATAAGAAGGAGTATTTCAACAGCCATTTCAACGAGCTTGCTAAAAAGCTGAACGCACTTGATGAAAAATTAGCAACGACAATCGAAGCTGGCAGGACCAAGAAAATCATCGTTTCCCATTCAGCCTACGGGTATTGGGAGGAGCGCTACGGCCTCGAACAGATTGGCGTCACAGGGTTAACATCATCCAATGAGCCTTCCCAAAAGGAACTGGCAAAAATCGTGACCATGGCCAATGATGAGGATTTGAACTATGTCATCTTTGAGCAAAATATCAGCTCCAAGCTTACCGAGATCATCCAAAAGGAAATGGGAGCAAAATCGCTGACGCTCCATAACCTTTCCGTGCTGACGGATAATGATATCAAAGCGGGTGAAGATTACTTCAGTTTAATGGAAAAAAATATTAAAACCCTGCAAACGGCATTGCAATAAGCAAAAGAAGCGGATCCTGAACGGGCCGCTTCTTTTTTATGGTTATTCCTCTACATACTTTTTACGGATCCCCTCCATCTTCCGCATCAATTCCGGGCCGATCATCGATTCGAATTCGGGATACATGACGGTCATTTCGTACATCCACTCTTTTTTTTCTTGATCGGATAATTCAAGGATATCGATATTCGATTTTTGCTTGATTTCCTTGAGCTGTTCCTGATTCAATTCCTGCGATTTGACCCACAGCCATTTCGTCGTATCATCCATTGCCCGCTGGATTTGCTTGCGGATATCCGGGGGAAGCTCATCCCAAAACGGCTTATTTATCAACACGACATATCCTAAATAGCCATGATCACTGATGGTTAAGTACTTTTGCACCTCATATAATTTCTTGGAATAAATATTCGAAATCGTATTTTCCTGGCTGTCCGTCTTATTGATTTCAAGGCTCTTGAATGTATCATTGAATTCCAGCTCCGAGGTGGATGCGCCAAAATGCGCGAATTGGCTTTGAAGGACTGCACTTGGCATGATCCTGAAATGCTTTCCTGATAGATCCCTCGGATGCCGGATCGGTTTATTGCTTGTCATTTGCTTGTAGTTATTCGACCAGAACGCAAGCCCTTCGATATCAATCACATTCATCGATGTAAGCAGCTCCTCCCCCACCTCTCCATTCAAGGCTTCCTGCAAGGCAGCGTCCGTTGGAAAGACGTAGGGAAGATCCAAAAGCAGCCATTTTTTTGATAGATTCGTAACTTTGGAAGTAGTAGGTGCTATCATCTGCACTTTGTTTTTTTGTAACGCATCGATTTCTTCATGATCGCTATATAAAGATTGATTCGGATGGACCTCTATCTTGACACGATGGTCGGTATATTCATCGACAAGTTTGGCAAACCGGTTCGCAGCCAGCCCTTTAGGCGTATTCTCGGCAACGACATGGCTGAATTTAATGACGATTTGGTCCTCCATGCCCTCCTGCTCTTCATCACTCGGCAAATTGAAGCCAAAGCTCGCAAAGAACGATTGAAACGAAATATATATCGCTATCAAAAGTCCGATGCCAATTAAGAGGAAATACCCCGATAGTTCTCGCATATCGACAGCTCCTTACCGCTCATTTCGCATGATATCTATTCTATCACAGCCTTTTTCCTGTCGTAATACAATGCGTGAAAAATAGCGAAAAGAGTCAGAAATTCTGTTACTATTAAAGGTAGAAGTACTGGAGGAAAAATCATGGATAAATCCTTTCATATGCCGATTCAATTGAAGATCACCCTGCTGTCATTCGTAATCGTCGCATTTTCAATCCTAATAGGCGGGATTTTTATATTTGGAAATATCGTTTCCGTCCGGGAAGATGAAATCGGCAAACGCTCGATGATCACTGCCCATACCATTGCCGAACTTCCCGATGTCCAAAAATGGGTCCGGGAACCTGAAGGCTGGCTGCAGCTGAACCCGATGATCGAAAACCTGAGGAAAATTCATCAAGCCGATTATATTGTGGTCCTCAATAATCAGCATATACGCTATTCCCACCCAGTGTTCAGCCAATTGGGGACCACCTCCAACAGCGCCGATGAAAGTGCCGCATTCGCTGAACATGAATACCTTTCCAAGGCAGCCGGGGAGCTTGGCATTGCCTTACGTGCCTTTGTTCCCATCCTCGATGAAGATAACGAGCAGATCGGTGTCGTTCTTGTCGGGAACATTTTGCCGACGATACCGGAATTGATCAAGGATCTCAAAGGTGATATCGCGATCACCCTCTTCCTTACACTCCTGTTCGGGGTTTGTGGCTCATGGCTCATGGCAAGGAGGATCAAAAAAGAAACCTTCCAGCTTGAACCGCATGAAATTTCCCGGATGCTGGTCGAAAGGACAGCTGCCTTCAATGCCATGCATGAAGGGGTCATCGCCATTGATAACAATCAGACCATCACGATTTTCAATGAAAAGGCGAAGCAGATGCTCGATATCAGCGGGGATGTCATCGGCCGGAATATCAATGACATCATCCACGATACCCGGCTTCCGGAAGTGCTGGACCGGACTTCCCCCATCTTCAATCAGGAAATATCCGTTCAGAACAGGAATATCGTCAGCAACCGGGTGCCCATCAAGCTTGCGGAGAGGACCATCGGCGCCGTCGCGATTTTCCAGGACCGCACCGATGTGACGAAGCTCGCCGAAGAGTTGACCAGCGTCAAGGCATTCGTCGAAGCCCTGCGTGTTCAAAACCACGAACATATGAATAAACTCCATACGATTGCTGGATTAATCCAGCTTGGGAAGTTGGACGATGCACTGCAATATATATTTCAAATCACCGAGGAGCAAGAGGAATTGACCCGGTTTTTAACGAAGCACATCCACGATGATAATTTAGTCGGGCTTATCTTGAGCAAGATCTCTTTGGGGCGTGAGCTGGGAATCGAACTCATCATCGACAAGCATACGAAATTGGACCGGTTCCCTGCCGATATGGATCATCACGATTTTGTTTTGATCATCGGGAACTTAATCGAAAATTCGTTTGCCGCTCTAAAAAGCTGCAGGGAAGACCCAAAGCAGGTCTATCTATCTGTCTATCAGGACGAACATCATTGCCAAATCGTACTGGAGGATAACGGCCCAGGCATCGACGAGGAGATACATGGAGAGATTTTTGAATATGGATTTACGACAAAAGGTGCGGACGGATCAGGAATTGGTCTTTATCTAATAGATCAAATCGTAAAAAAAGCGAAGGGCGAACTGACATTCACGACACGTCCCAATGAAGGAACCAGCTTTTTTCTTTCTTTTCCGATGCACGATATAGAGGAGAACCAACATGGCTAATAAAATTCGTGTACTTCTAATTGAGGACGATCCAATGGTCCAAGAGGTCAATAAACAGTTCATCGAGCGCCTGCCTGCCTTTATGGTCGTTGATACGGCTTCGAATGGACTTGAAGGCCTGGATAAAATCAGGCAGTCCGCTCCCGATCTTGTGATTTTGGACATCTTCATGCCTTCCTTAAACGGGATCGATACCCTTTATCAGATAAGGAAAGAACGAATCGATGTGGATGTGATTATCATTTCAGCGGCCAATGATCAGAAAACCATCCGAAAAATGATACAAAACGGGGCTTTCGATTATTTAATCAAGCCATTTAAGTTCGAAAGGCTAAAACATACGCTGGAACAATATTTTGCTTTTCGGATGGAGGTTGAACCTGACCATCACATCTCTCAAACTGAGCTTGATCGAATTCTCTTTCAAAATGAAACACCCACTGATCCGGTTCCGAAATCCGAAGTACCCAAAGGATTGAATGGCGCAACACTTGACCAGGTGACGAAGTACATAAAAACCACGCCAGGGTCTTTATCGGCGGAAGAGGTCGCTGACGGGATTGGCATTGCCAGGGTGACAGCCCGGCGTTATTTGGAATACTTACATGGCGAAGATGTGCTTTTGCTTGATGTTCAGTATGGCAGCGTCGGCCGCCCGGTCAATCGGTATCGGGTGAAAAAAACTTGATTTGCATGGGGACCGTAGCACGGTTCCCTTACGCTCCAGTCCTGCGATCATACAGTCCCCACTTTCTCTTCAACAGAAGCAATTCACAGTCCGCCAGCCCCGTCACTTCTTTAATGACGCAGTCGGGCATGCCCCTTCTAAATAGAATTTCCGCAATCAAATACGGTTTTTTCATGTTCTCCCTTCCTCTCTTATTTTCTATATTTTATTTCATTATACAAAAAAATCCATTGAAGAAAAAATAGACAAAGCCCCATTTTCCGAAAAAAATGCAGCTCGGTCTCTTTCCTTGAATGGATCGCTTTGAAGAAAGTGAATATAGAATGGGCTCGCTTTTACTGTTTTCACCTATACATTTGACTGTATGTGGTCAATGCCTTGAGCCGCTTTTCATTGATGGAGAAACCGATTCCGGCCTTTTCAGGGACCTGGATCAGCCCATCCTTGACGACGACTTCCGGATCGATGATATCACCTTCCCAATAGCGGGACGAGGAAGATATATCCCCTGGAATCGTGAATCCCTTCAATGTGGCAAGCGCAATATTATGGGCTCGCGATATGCCGAATTCAATCATTCCGCCACACCAAACCGGTACGTCATTTTCGGCACAAAGATCGTGGATCCTGACCGCTTCCGTCCATCCGCCGACTTTTGCCATCTTGATGTTGATCACCCCGCAGCTCCCAAGTGTGAGGGCACTACTGGCATCATGATAGGAATTGATGCTCTCATCGAGGCAAATCGGCGTTTGCAGCTTTGATTGCAATCGTGAATGTTCCACGATGTCGTCATGTCCCAGTGGCTGCTCGATCATCATCAGTTTATATTCATCAAGCTTTTGCAGATGAGCGATGTCATCGAGGGTGTAAGCAGAATTGGCATCCGCCATTAGCGGGATGTCGGGAAACGCATCGCGTATATGCGATAAAAATTCGATATCATGAAGAGGGTCGATTTTTATCTTATATCGTCGATAACCCGATCCAGAAAAGCCATCGATCTGGCGCATCGCCTCTTCCACATTATTGGAAGCAATCACCACGCCTGCGGCGACCTCCCTTCTTTCACCGCCAAACAGCCGGCCAAGATAGGTTTCGTTCTGCTTCGCGTATAGATCGAAGATGGCCTGCTCCAACGCCGACTTTGCCATCGCATTGCGCCTGATCCCGCGCCATAGTCCCTGAAGCTCCCCCGGATGTTGAAGCGGACTTGTCAATGTCAACGGGATCAAGAAATCCTCCAGCATATGATAGCATGTTTTAATCGTTTCCTCTGTATACCAAGGGCTCGTAAAGGGCACAGCTTCCCCGTATCCAATCAGTCCATCCTTATCTTTCGCTTCGACAATGATCGCTTCCCTGTCTGTCACCGTCTCGAGATGCGTCTTGAATGGCTGCTTCAAAGGGGCCTTGATGACCTTTAGCGTAATGGACGATACCTTCATTGCCCTTCCTCCATTCCCTGCTTCAATTCCCTTCTGAGCAGCTTGCTGGCCCCATTTCGCGGAAGACTCTTGCAAAAAATCACGCTCCGGGGGATTTTATATGAAGCCAGTGATTGCCTGCAATAATCAAGCAGGTCGCTTTCACTTAGCTCTGCCCCTTGATGCAAGACGACAAAAGCGAGTGGCACCTGTCCCCATTTTTCATCTTCTGTCCCCGTCACACCCGCTTCGAAAACAGCCGGATGCTTGCTTAGGACGTTTTCGATCTCGGCCGGATAAACATTTTCACCGCCGGATATGATCAGATCCGATCGCCGGTCAAGTACATATAAAAAACCTTCATCATCCAGATAACCAAGATCTCCCGTATACAGCCAACCGTCTACGATCGCCCTTTGCGTCGCATCCAAACGATTGAAATAGCCTTTTGTCACATTCGGTCCCGAAACGACGATTTCCCCCGCCTCACCCGGTCCACAAGATTTGCCGTCCTGCTCGATCCGTAACTGCGAAGGAAATAGGGGTTTACCTGCTGAACCGATTTTCGTCATGCTGTATTCCGGTGCCAGCGTCACGATCTGGGAAGATGTTTCCGTCATCCCATATGATTGGTAGACGGGAATGTCCTTATCCTTGCAAGCTTCCAGTAAATGAATTGGTGCCGGACCTCCGCCTAAAAGGATACAGCGAAAGGAGTCGGGATAGCTCGCTTCCTCCAAATCATGCACCATCCTATTCAGCATCGTCGTCACGACCGAAATGGTCGTCACGCCATTTTCCTGGATGGCCCGGTTCGCATCGCGTTCATCGAACTTCTCGGCCAAAACGACCTTCATGCCATAAATCACGCTTTTCATCAGGATCGATAATCCGCTGATATGAAAGATCGGAACCGCACAATACCACGAATCATCCTCATGCAAACCAAGGTTCAATACTGATCCGACGGCACTCCACCAATGATTGCCGAAGGTTTGGATCACACCCTTCGGATTTCCCGTCGTTCCTGATGTATACATGATCGTAGCGGGATCCTCCAAATAAAATTCCTCAATGATCTCTGCCGCTCCTTCAACCGGCAATTGCTCCATTGAAAGGACGGGCAAATCAGGTACAATACCGCCAATATCTTCAAGCTTGCTTGAGAAGGAACCTTCCGAGACCAAATAGGCGGCACCACTGTCGCCGATCTGCCAAGACAATTCTTTTGCCGTTAATTTATTATTGAGCATTACGATCTTCACACCGAGATGAAATAGTGCATGGATGGCTACAACGCCGTCCATATGGTTACGGAGCAAGACTGCACATGTATCGCCAGCCTTGAGACCAACGCCTGCCAGCCTTCCCGCCATCTTCTCCGAACATGTATGCAGCTCAAGAAAGCTATACGTTCGGCCTTCAAACTCGATTGCCGGGCGATCCGGTGTAAGATGCGCTCGGTTTTTGAGCCAGTTTGGCAACTTTTCTTCTGCCATATCCGCTTCCCCTCCTTCATTTAAATATAGAAAACAGCCCGGCGGATGATCCGCCAAGCTGTCGGTCTTTTTCGTGCATGTCCATTAAGGGAAACGCGGGAATTGTCCAAAGTCCGGATTGCGTTTTTCCTTGAATGCATCGCGGCCTTCTTTTGCTTCATCAGTTGTATAGTATAGTAATGTAGCGTCACCAGCCAATTGTTGAAGACCTGCAAGGCCATCGGTGTCGGCATTCATTGCGGCTTTCAGGAAGCGAAGTGCCGTCGGGCTCTTCTCAAGCATTTCTTCACACCATTTAACCGTTTCCGCCTCCAATT
Organism: Peribacillus folii; assembly: GCF_030271255.1. Taxonomy (GTDB): domain Bacteria; phylum Bacillota; class Bacilli; order Bacillales; family DSM-1321; genus Peribacillus. The sequence continues at coordinate 8,285 of NZ_JASJOM010000013.1, read as the reverse complement.
GATCCAATGGCACGACCGTATTCACCAATCCCATATCCAATGCTTCCTGGGCATTGTATTGACGGCACAGGTACCAGATTTCACGAGCCTTTTTATGACCAACGATACGCGCCAGGTAGCCAGAGCCATAGCCAGCATCGAAGCTGCCCACATTCGGTCCTGTTTGTCCAAAGACGGCATTGTCAGCGGCAATCGTCAAGTCACAGACCACATTCAAGACATTGCCTCCGCCGATTGCATAACCTGCCACCATCGCCACGACCGGTTTTGGAATCACGCGGATCAAGCGCTGCAAATCAAGCACGTTTAGACGTGGAATGTTATCGTCGCCAACATATCCGCCATTACCGCGCACTTTTTGGTCTCCGCCCGAACAGAAGGCTTTGCCGCCCACTCCCGTTAAAATGATGACACCGATGCTTGAATCATCACGTGCCCTTGCGAATGCATCGATCATTTCCGCCGTCGTTTTTGGCGTGAATGCATTATGTACATGCGGCCGGTTGATCGATACTTTCGCAATCCCATTATATTTTTCGTATAAGATTTCGTCATACTCACGTATAGTTTCCCATTGAATCGTCATTTAAATTCCTCCTTTAATTTCGCTTTAAGAACTCACTTATTATTTTACCAAACTTTTCTCCATCTTCCACATGAATCGCATGACCGGCCCCATTTATTATTTTCCATTCTGCATGCCCAAGTTTCTTATCCATCAAGTTCGCAATGCCACAAAACTTCGGATCGAATTCCCCGGTTAGGAGCAGGACTGGAAAATCAAGTGCTTGCAAATCTCCCCAATAGGAAGCTTGGCTGCCTGTCCCCATGCCAAGGAGGCTATTGGAAAGACCGGCAGGGTCATTAGCCAGCCGCTGCTTCCGGATGGCAGACTTGGTTTTGGCTGGCAAGCGTTGCTGGCTTTCAAAAAGCGGGATGTCTTCCCAATGATCCACGAATGCCTCCAGGCCGAATTCAAGGATCCGTTCGGCCAGCTTCCGATCATTTCGCTTGCGCGTTTCCCGCTCCTCCGCCGTCGCGAGACCGGGTGATGAACTCTCTAATATCAAGGTTTCGACATATTCAGGATACAAGCAGGCAAATGCAAGCGCAAGCCTGCCTCCCATCGAGTATCCGAGGATATGAGCTTTCGGGAAATGCAGCTCGTCCAGGATATGCTTGATATCTTCAGCAACGCGGTCCATCTCATATCGTCCTGGGTCGGCAGGCGCTGCAGACATGCCATGTCCGATAATGTCGACCATGATCAGCGTGTGGTCCTTCAGGATTGGGATGAGGAATTTCCACGTATCGCGATTCCCCGTAAATCCATGCAATAATACCAATGGTTCCCCATTTCCCGTTATTTCTACAGCATAAACGGCATCACCGCTGACAATATTCATGATATTTCCCTGTCTATCACCAATTTTATTTCCTGGGAAACATGACTCCACAAATTTCGATGCTTCTGCAAATTGGATTCCCTTTCTGTCGGTACCTCGATGATCTTCAAGCCCTGAGTCTCAAAAGACTCGGTAAATGCCCTCTTCAGATCATCCCACGTTTGCACTTTGTTGTACCTGCCGCCGTAAAGCTTGGCTGTATGGGAAAAATCAAGGCCATGCGGCGTCCCGAAAAGCGTTTCGAAATGTTCCCGCTCATTAGCTTGCGGCAAGAAAGAGAAAATGCCGCCCCCATCATTATTGATCAATAAAATCGTGATGTTCTGTTTTTGCAGCTTGGCTGCAAGCAAGCCATTCATATCATGGAAAAAGCTTAGATCACCAATCGCAAGCACGGTATTTTCCGCCACCGTGCTTACTCCCAGCGCGGTGGACACGACACCATCAATGCCATTTGCGCCCCGATTGGCCATCGTCCTGATTCTTTTTTCATTATTCATGAAGAAGGTATCCAAGTCCCTGATCGGCATACTATTTCCGACAAACAGGGTGGATCCATGCGGCAGCATATCGGCAAGCAGGGCGAACAGCTTACCTTCGCTTAACTCCGCTTCATCGAGGACGGAAGCCAATGCATTTTTCGCGGCTCCGTTGACGGTTTGCCATAAGCGCAGCCATTCATCTCCTGCTGCACGGGTAATTCTTTGCCCGACCCGCTGACAGAAGTCACTCTCCTCACAGTAAATCATGTTCGTCGCCAAGCCTGCTGGTTCGCGCCAGCCTGCACCGCCGTCAACGACGAGGGTGATGGCCTGTTGTTGTTTTTTCATGAATTGCAATAACGGCTTTGACACAGGCATGGCACCGAATCGTACAATCACATCCGGATTGAAGACTGCTTTTGCCGCTTCATCACGCAAAAAGGTATCGTACGTATCCATTATGACACCTTTATCGTGGCTTCCGCTTCTAAGCTGGGAAAGAGGATCAGCCAATATCGGAAAAGCAAGCGTTTCCGCTAAAGCAACAATGGCCTCCTTCATTTCAGGGTCCGGTAATTCGCCGCATACAATCAGCCCTTGCTTCGCCTGTGACAAAGTGGCAGCGACAGACTCGATTTGGGAGGCAGAAAGCGAGCGCATTCCACTCTCGATCAATACGGAAGGAGCCAGTTGCTTTTGCCTGAAATCCTTCGCTTGCTCCAGATTCGGTATTAACGGCTCGCGAAGCGGGAAATTCAAGTGCACGGGCCCGGCGGGTTCTGCTGCTGCTGCAGCGACCGCCCTTGCACCAACCGTTCTTGCATACCGGATCATCTCATCGGTGCTTTCCGGAAGGGCCATTTCGACAAACCATTTCACTTGCTTCCCATATAGATGGATCTGGTCGATGGCCTGCGGGGCACCTACATCACGCAGCTCATGCGGACGATCAGCGGTGAGCACAATAAGCGGCACCCTTGAATAGAAAGCCTCGATGACGGCGGGGTAAAAATTAGCTGCCGCAGTACCGGACGTACAAAGAAGTCCGACAGGCTTTTTTAAGACCTTGGCCATACCAAGGGCAAAAAAAGCGGCCGAACGCTCATCCACATTAATATGAATTTCGATATCAGGATGTTCCACCAGCAATAAAGCGAGCGGCGTGGATCGTGAACCTGGGCTCACCACCACATGCTTCACCCCGTTTTCTGCCAGCTCATCGACAAATGAAGCAGCATATGCTGTCAATGCATCTCGGTCATTCATTAAGATTTCCTCCTAAAGCACTTAACATCGGATTGAATTTAATCCCCGTTTCCCTGAACTCTGCCACGGCAGCTGAATCCTCCACTACACCGCAGCCCGCAAACAGCGATGCCTCATTGTCCTGTATCAGGGCCGAGCGTATTCCTACAGCGTATTCCCCGTTTCCGTACGTATCCATCCAGCCCAGCGGCCCTGCATAGAAGCCGCGTTCAAGCCCTTCCATTTCCCGGATCCGGCTAACGGCCTTTTCTTTAGGCAGACCGCCCATGGCAGGTGTGGGATGGAGGTTCTCAACGAATTGTAAAATCGTGACGCCTTCCTTTGCGACACCGCGTACCGGTGTATACAAATGCTGGATATGACGGTTTTTCATGAGCTCCGGTCCGCCCGGAACGATGACCTTTTCACAAACAGCATCAAAGGCATTGGAAATCATCGACACGACGTATTGGTGCTCTTGCAAATTCTTTTCGTCATGGAGCAATTCATTGCCAAGGCTCACATCTTCCTGCTCATCTTTTCCCCGCCCGATCGAACCTGCGAGACAAGTGGAAAAGACATCATTTCCTTGCTTCTTAATCAAGCGTTCTGGGGTGGCGCCGACAAAGCAGTCACCGCCCGCTTCCATACCGAAAATATAGCTTAATGGCTGCTCAGCAATCAATTGCTCAAGCACCTTCGCCGAATCGATGGAGTGATCGAATGTAAGCCTCAGTTCCCTGGCCAATACAATCTTATCGAGTTCCGTCGCCTTGATTTCCTCTACCGCCTCCGTTACCGTACGCTTCCATTGCTCCGGCTCTATCTCCCTCTGCTTAACAAGAGAGTTAGTCCCGCATAGCGGTTCATCCAAGCTTTCGAAAAGGAAAGCTTCCCGTTCATTTATCATGTCTCTGAAGAGTTTTTCTGAATCATCGGGCGAACAAAGTAAGTTTGTCGTTAAGTAAGCTTGTTTCCCCACTATTGAGAGCATGAAGGCAGGTATATAAAACAGGTTGTCCCCGAATTGATTCCAAAGGAGCGTACTGTTGGATTCATAATCAAAAGAAAAGCCCCCAAACAGGAGAGGACCTGTCGCTTCTATATTCGCCACTCCCGTTTTTACAGCATTTCCCTGCAGTTCGATCCAGCTTTTTTCGACTTCTCTATAACGTTCGGCATTCGCTGCCGCTTTGAGTTTCTTAACATTGCCTAAACCGGTGATGGTTATTTCCTTTGCAGGATCCTCCCAAAAAAAGCGTTCACCCGCATACCGTTCTCTTCCAGCTTGATAAAATGAAAGGGGGTTGGTGCATGGAATTTTCTTAATATGACTGAATAGAACTTGATCATTCAAGTCCTTCGCCTTTTGTATAGCTGAAGCCAGCCCCTGAAACTGTTCAGTTTCTTTCGAGATAGCCAAAAAAATCCCCCCAAATGTACATTTTAAAAGCTTTTTAACCTATTTAAAGATACACCTCCCGTCAACCTGATGTCAATAAAACGCCCCTTTTCCAGACGAGACTTGCCCGCTTTTTTCCTTATTATATGAATCTTAGCAAATGAAGCGAATCATCCTTGAATTTGGAAGTGAAGCACCGCCTCATTCTATTGACATCCGTCACCACTTTTCCTACATTTAATAGGGTAACTTTTGTGCAACATTTTAATATTTGATATAATTTCGAGAGTACCAATACTGATTTTGAGGAGAGAAATAATGCAAACAGAATATGACGGACTTCCCATGAAACGGACTTGGAAGATTTGGTGGGAGTTAATTCGTCCACATACACTAACCGCAGCTTTTGTTCCTGTCCTGCTTGGAACGGTGATTGCGCTTTTGGAAGATGGCGTCGATTGGCTGCTATTCGCTGCCATGATGATCGCCAGCATCCTGATCCAGGCTGCAACGAACTTATTCAATGAATACTATGATTTCAAAAGGGGCTTGGATACCGAGGAGTCGGTTGGCATCGGCGGCGGCATCGTACGCCATGGCATGACCCCCAAGCTCATCATGACCTTGGCACTTGGCATGTATGCCATCGCCTTGCTGCTTGGCATCTACATTTGCGCCTCATCGTCTTGGTGGCTTGCTGCAGTAGGACTGGTTTGTATGCTTGTCGGCTATCTTTATACAGGAGGTCCGCTGCCCATTTCTTATACTCCTTTTGGGGAACTTTTTTCAGGGCTGTTCATGGGCTTTCTGATCATTTTGATCGCCTTTTTCATTCAAACCGGCTATGTTTCCTCGACTGCCATTTTGATTGCCATACCGAGCGGGGTTTTAGTCGGATTGATCAATTTATCCAATAACCTCCGTGACCATGATGGAGATAAGGCACACGGCCGTAAAACGATGCCCGTAGTGATGGGAAGGAAACACGCCCTGACCTTCATGGCCATCATGTTCGCCTTTTCATACTTATGGCTGGTTGGCCTGGTCGTTACCGGAACCGTAACAGCATGGATACTCCTTGCCTTCCTAAGCATCCCTAAAGCGATGAAGGCAGTCAAAGGCTTCGTGGGTAAAACGCAGCCGATCACGATGGTGCCGGCAATGAAAGCTACGGCTCAAACCAACACCTTCTTTGGGCTGCTAATGGCAATCGGTTTATTCATCAGCTATCTCATTTAACCCACAGGACTGAGTTCATCCGACTCAGTCCTTTTTTCTATCTTCCGTTTCATTTTGTTTTCCTATACGCCAATTCGGGTAATAGATAATACAACCATCTTACCAGTATTTTAGAAGGAGTGTAGGAACTATGCCAACCAAACAACAAATACAAACATTAAATAAGGAACTGCTTCAGGAAAAAACGGAGCTTGAAAACAGGATACAAGATGATGAAGGAACGCTGCTGAATAAAAGCCAGACGGAATCTGTCGGGGAATTATCTTCCTATGATAATCATCCCGCCGACCTTGGCACCGAGTTATTCGAAATGGAACGCAATCAAGCACTGGATGAACATGCCCAAGCGGAAATGAACAAAATCGAAGATGCTTTGAATGCAATCGAAGAAGGCTCGTATGGCCATTGCAAAACCTGCCGGAGGGAAATCCCCTTTGAACGCCTTGAAGCCATCCCAAGCACGCTTTATTGTGTCGAGCATGCACCTGAACGAATCAATGTACAAGATCGGCCGGTCGAGGAGGATATATTGATCCCATCCAAGGGTGATGATTTCGAAAACCGTCATGGGCAGGAGATCGTCGATAAAGAAGATAGCTTCGGTGAAGTCGCCAAATTCGGTACATCCGAAACACCATCCGATTATACAGGTGACCATGGGGACTATAATGACCTTTATCGGAACGAAGATGAAACGAATGGATTTCCCGAAGATTATGAAGGCTTTGCCGCAAATGATATCGAAGGTAAAAATAAAGTGGATATACCGAACAAAAGGCAAAAGGAATATGAGGATACACTGGAAGATAAAAATATTGATTCCAACCTTGGTGACATTCCCTACAGGCAAGCAGATAGCTACCTTAATGAAAAGAAATGAAAAAAAAGAAGCATACATGATGTATGCTTCCTTTTTTGTTATGACCCGTACGGGATTCGAACCCGTGTTACCGCCGTGAAAGGGCGGTGTCTTAACCGCTTGACCAACGGGCCAACTGGCGGAGAAGGAGGGATTTGAACCCTCGCGCCGCTCGCGCGACCTACACCCTTAGCAGGGGCGCCTCTTCAGCCTCTTGAGTACTTCCCCATGGCTCCGCAGGTAGGACTCGAACCTACGACCGTTCGGTTAACAGCCGAATGCTCTACCACTGAGCTACTGCGGAACAATATGAATATGGTGGGCCTAAATGGACTCGAACCATCGACCTCACGCTTATCAGGCGTGCGCTCTAACCAGCTGAGCTATAGGCCCATATTTGGAGCGGGTGAAGGGAATCGAACCCTCATCATCAGCTTGGAAGGCTGAGGTTTTACCACTAAACTACACCCGCGAAATGGGGCGACTGATGGGAATCGAACCCACGAATGCCTGAACCACAATCAGGTGCGTTAACCACTTCGCCACAATCGCCGTAATATTCCAGAAATGGTGGCTCAGGACGGAATCGAACCGCCGACACAAGGATTTTCAGTCCTTTGCTCTACCGACTGAGCTACTGAGCCACATATTAGATGATTTTTTCAAAAAATGGCGGTCCCGACGGGAATCGAACCCGCGATCTCCTGCGTGACAGGCAGGCATGTTAACCGCTACACCACGGGACCTAATAATTGCGGGGACAGGATTTGAACCTGCGACCTTCGGGTTATGAGCCCGACGAGCTACCGGACTGCTCCACCCCGCGACGGTAAAAATGAATCGATTAGCATCAAGTTTTTGTATGTATTGTTGATTTGCCTTGCTGCTTTTTTGAAAATGGAGGAGGTAGAGGGATTCGAACCCCCGCGGGATTTGACTCCCCTGTCGGTTTTCAAGACCGATCCCTTCAGCCGAACTTGGGTATACCTCCATGGCTTTAGAAAAAACATATATGGTGGACCTTGTAGGACTCGAACCTACGACCGGACGGTTATGAGCCGTCTGCTCTAACCAGCTGAGCTAAAGGTCCTTATATTTATTGGTAGCGGCGGAGGGGATCGAACCCCCGACCTCACGGGTATGAACCGTACGCTCTAGCCAGCTGAGCTACACCGCCAATATAATATAAGATTCTGATTAAAAAATGGTGGAGCCTAGCGGGATCGAACCGCTGACCTCCTGCGTGCAAGGCAGGCGCTCTCCCAGCTGAGCTAAGGCCCCATTCTTTAAAAATCACGTGGTCGGGAAGACAGGATTCGAACCTGCGACCCCTTGGTCCCAAACCAAGTGCTCTACCAAGCTGAGCTACTTCCCGCAAAAATATGGTGCGCCCGGCGGGAGTCGAACCTACAACCTTCTGATTCGTAGTCAGATGCTCTATCCAATTGAGCTACGGGCGCATATTGAGATGGTGCCGAGGACCGGAATCGAACCGGTACGGTAGTCACCTACCGCAGGATTTTAAGTCCTGTGCGTCTGCCAGTTCCGCCACCCCGGCACATACGAAAAGTGGAGCGGAAGACGGGATTCGAACCCGCGACCCCAACCTTGGCAAGGTTGTATTCTACCACTGAACTACTTCCGCATGAAAG
>NZ_JASJOM010000012.1 GCF_030271255.1 Peribacillus folii | reverse complement strand
GACAGCGATATACGCTGTCTTTTTTTTATGTGTTTTCTTTGACCATTCGGGTAAAGACTATATATATCGTCAAATTGGACAAACTATGATATTATGAGAGGTACGTACAACTAGTTAGAATATGTTCCTGAGGAGGATTTCAAATGTCACAAAATGTAGCAGGTTTAATTGATCATACGTTATTAAAAGCGGATGCGACGAAAGAGCAAATAAAGGTATTATGCGAAGAAGCGCGCGAATACAAATTTGCTTCCGTTTGCGTGAATCCGACATGGGTGAAATATGCAAGCGAGCTATTGGAAGGCTCGGAAGTGAAAGTGTGTACGGTCATCGGGTTCCCTCTTGGCGCAACCACACCGGAAACGAAAGCGTTCGAAACGAAGGATGCCATCTCCAACGGAGCACACGAAGTCGATATGGTCATCAACATCGGCGCTTTGAAGGACAAAAATGATGAATTGGTAGAGCGTGATATTCGTGCAGTAGTGGCTGCGTCCACTGGCAAAGCGCTTTCGAAAGTGATCATCGAAACATCATTATTGACGGAAGAAGAAAAAGTCCGTGCTTGCGAACTAGCTGTAAAAGCCGGAACGGATTACGTGAAGACATCAACTGGCTTCTCGACCGGAGGAGCCACTGTCGAAGATATCGCATTGATGAGAAAAACGGTTGGACCTGACATCGGTGTCAAAGCTTCTGGCGGAGTCCGCAACACGGCTGACGCCCAAAATGTAATTGAAGCAGGAGCCACAAGAATTGGCGCCAGTGCCGGCGTCTCCATCGTAAAAGGCTTAACGGCTGATTCCGATTATTGATTTTCTGATTTTTCAAAGGGCGGAGAATAACCTTTCTCCGCCTATTTTTATTCCCTTTTTTCCTACTACGTCTGATTGCGCTTGTTTCATTTTTGTCCAAGATCAAGCTCTCCGTAGCAAAATAGGAAAGAATGTTTCAATTTTGAAATATCACTCGTTATTTTTGGAATTAAGAAACTTTTTTAATCGTGTATTATGGAAATAGGAATGAATAATGGCCTCCACTTTAAAGAAAACAAGCACAATCACGAGAATCGCGAGTAAAAGCATAAATCTCGCGAGTAAACTGCCCAAATTCGCGAGTAAACCGCCAAATCTGAATGTGAGACATGAAAATGCATAAGAACTAGCTCTAAAAATTAGCGAAACTGCGCAATTTTGCGGAGAAAATCGAAACTTACGAGCAAACCGCTGGAAGTTTATCCAAAGCCATTGACTTTTAGGACAAGCCCTTTATTTTTTTGAGCTTGGCCGATGCACCCAAAGGATGAGGTTGGAGAAGTGGCGTGCGGCTGGCAAGACAGCCAGCGAAGTCAGGATATTGAAAAGGACGCTGGCGTGAGCGAGTTGGGTCGCTTTGTTTTCGGTGAAAAAGGCAGCCGTTCGTTCCAGGATATCGACAAAGGGCAGGAAGGCGGCAACCCCGAGGACATTAAGCCAAATATGGGCATAGGCTGTAAAGGCAGCTTGTCTGCCGGAACCAATGCTGGCCATGTATCCGGTGATGCAAGTGCCGATATTGGAACCAAGCATGATGATGATGGCGGAAGAGACGGATAGTTCCCCGTTCATCAAAAAACTCATCGCGATCCCGATGGTTACCGAACTGGAGTGGATGAGTGCCGTTAATGCGATTCCCGCCAATAACGCAAAACTCATATGGCTTTCTATGTAACCGATGATCGTTTGGATGGATGGGTAAGCGGCAATAGGTGTCGAGAGCGTTTTGAATCCTCCCATCGCCGCAAAGATGGCTGAGATGCCGATGAGTGACATTCCCAAGCTCCTCGGCAAAACCTTAGGCATGAAGCAAAGCAGGGCTCCGCAAATGACGCCGGGAATGATCCATCTATCTAACGTGAAGCTCATGAACTCTGCCGTGAGAGTGGAGCCGATATTCGTTCCAAGTATAATCCCGATCGTTTGCGGGAAAGTTAAACTTCCTGCAGAAACGAGCCCGACCGTCATGACCATGACTGCCGAGCTGCTCTGGAGGACGCCTGTGAAAAGGGTACCTGCGATAAACCCTTTCCATGGCTTATCCGTTACTTTTGCGAGAAAAGTCTTTAGTGCGGCTCCTGACATATTGAACAGTCCAATTCGCAATACTGACATTCCCGCAAGAAACATCGCTATGTAGAATCCGAATAAAAAAAGCTCATGCATGGCCCTCACCTCTTCCTAAGCATATGGTCCAATCGGGGGAGACATGCTTTAAAAGGGTTTTCTTTTTAGGGGAATGGCCGTTTAGGTGAAAATCCCGATTAGAACATGAGAATAATCAAAATAAGTTTGATTATATTGGTTGACCTGATAAAGATGATATATTATAATTGTTTAGTACATGTATAACATGTTGACAACTTGAGTTAGTGTGTTGTTTTCGGAGGGAGGGAAAGAGATGTCTAAAACCGTCGTTCGTAAAAACGAATCGCTTGAAGATGCTCTTCGTCGTTTCAAACGTACTGTATCTAAAGCAGGATCGCTTCAGGAAGCTAGGAAGCGTGAATTTTATGAAAAACCAAGCGTAAAACGTAAGAAAAAGTCTGAAGCTGCAAGAAAACGTAAATTCTAAGAGAGGGTGGAAAGATGAGTCTTCTCGAGCGTTTAAATAATGATATGAAACAAGCGATGAAGAACAAGGAAAAGGACAAACTATCTGTTATTCGGATGCTGAAAGCTTCTATCCAAAACGAAGCTCTTAAGCTGAGACAAGATTTAACAGATAATGAAGAATTGACAGTGCTCTCTCGCGAATTAAAACAACGCAAAGACTCCCTCCAGGAGTTTGAAAACGCAGGTCGTTCCGATCTCGTGGATAAAGTCCGCACCGAACTAGTATACGTAGAGGCATATATGCCTGAGCAACTTTCAGAAGAAGAGATTTCCAATATCGTCAAACAGACGATTGAAGAAGTCAATGCAACATCCAAAGCAGATATGGGGAGAGTTATGGGAGCTTTAATGCCTAAAGTTAAAGGTAAAGCGGATGGTTCTCTAGTTAACAAATTAGTATTACAACATCTATCTTAAACTCTAAACTTAAAACTCGAAACCTAACCGCAGGCAGCTTGCCTGTGGTTTTTGTGTATTTCGTGATGATTATGCGTATATTATTGTAACGGGGTGTGGGAGTCACGGCACTCACAAATTTATTTGCTATTTTTGAAACCTTTTTCATATACATACGTAATAACAATAGAACAGAGTTAAGGGGGCTTCATGTACCCTTATACCCATTTTAGTGGCGAATTGGATTCGGGTAAGAATCCTCCTGACATTTGGAGGGCTTACAGCGTTTGATTAAGGGGAAAGGAGGCGTTCCGCCTGAAAATTTGGCGTTATATATCTGTACTGATATTGGGATTGCTGTTCACCGTGTCATCGTTTGGAGTATTGGCTGCTTCTGCACAGGAGAAAATCGTTTACCATGTTCCGATTGAAGAAACGGTGGAAAACGGTCTTTCGGCTTTTTTGGAGCGTGCGCTTAACACTGCTGAAGAAGCTGATGCAGATCTAGTCATTTTCGAGGTGAATACCCCTGGCGGTGCTGTCGATGCAGCGGGCAAAATTGCGAAGCTACTGTCGGATTCCCCGGTCAAGACCGTTGCCTATGTCAATAACCGGGCATTGTCTGCGGGTGCCTATATTGCCCTTAGTGCAGATGAAATCTATATGGTCCCAAGTGCTACCATGGGATCGGCAGCCGTGATTGATTCAGCGGGCAACGCTGCGAGCAAGAAGGCGCAGTCTTATTGGCTGGCTGCGATGAAGACAGCCGCGGAACAAAATGGCCGCGATCCGAAGTTTGCCCAAGCGATGGCGGATGAGGACATCGACCTTCCTGAATATGGTGCAGGAAGGGGGAAGCTGCTGACGTTCACAGCTGAACAGGCCAGAAAAGCTGGATATAGTGAAGGCGTCGTCTCAGGGAAAGCCGAGCTGTATAGTAAGCTCGGTGTTGAGGATGCCGACATCCGAACGATCGAAGAAAGCTTTCCTGAAAAGCTTGCCCGTTTTTTGACCAATCCGATTGTCGTTCCGATTTTATTGACGATTGCCGGCATCGGGATCGTGATTGAATTGTTTTCTCCCGGCTTTGGCTTTCCGGGAATCATTGGAGTCTCCAGTCTTGTCTTATTCTTTTATGGTCATCTTGTCGCAGGCATCACCGGGTACGAATCGCTGGCGATGTTCATCATCGGCGTCATCCTCGTGCTGGCGGAGTTTTTCATCCCGGGAGGGATTATAGGACTGCTTGGATTTACGGCGATCGTGGGGAGTTTGTTCCTCGCTTCGGATGATCCGGTCCATATGACCATATCCCTGCTTATTGCGGTAACCGTATCGATTTTGGCATTCATCCTACTTGTAAAGGTGTTTGGAAAACAAATGAAATTTTTCAGGAAAATGATTTTAACCGATGCAACAAAGACGGAGCAAGGGTATGTTAGTAATCCGAATCGAGTCGATTTATTAGGTGTGAAAGGGAAGGCCTTTACAGATCTACGGCCTTCGGGAACTGCATTGATCAATGATGAGAGAGTGGATGTCGTGACCGAGGGAAGCTACATTTCCAGAGGTTCGGCACTAATCATCGTCAAGGTTGAAGGATCTAGGGTAGTCGTCCGGGAAATCCCGGATTCCAATTAAAATTTAAAGAAACAGGAAGGATGAATCATTACGTGATAACATCAGGAACGATTTTTATTGTACTGGCAGTGATTGCTGCCATCATCGTATTGTCGGTATTTTTCACATTCGTGCCAGTGATGCTCTGGATATCCGCATTGGCTGCAGGAGTGAAAATCAGTATATTTACATTGGTTGGGATGAGACTTCGCCGAGTTATACCGAGCAGGGTAGTCAATCCCCTCATCAAGGCCCATAAGGCAGGAATCAATGTTTCGACCAATCAATTGGAGAGCCATTACCTTGCAGGAGGAAATGTCGATCGGGTTGTCAACGCTTTGATCGCTGCGGAACGTGCCAACATCGTACTGCCTTTCGAGCGCGGTGCAGCCATTGACCTGGCCGGCCGTGATGTACTGGAAGCCGTTCAAATGAGCGTTAACCCGAAAGTGATCGAAACTCCATTCATCTCAGGTGTGGCGATGAACGGGATTGAAGTGAAAGCGAAGGCAAGGATCACAGTTCGTGCCAATATTGAACGTCTAGTCGGTGGTGCCGGTGAAGAAACGATCATCGCCCGTGTCGGTGAAGGGATCGTATCGACGATCGGTGCTTCTAAAATGCATACGGATGTCCTCGAAAATCCCGATCTTATTTCAAGAACGGTATTATCAAAGGGATTGGATTCAGGAACGGCATTCGAAATACTTTCCATCGATATCGCTGAAGTGGATATCGGCAAAAACATCGGGGCGATCCTGCAAACGGACCAAGCCGAGGCCGATAAGAAAATTGCCCAGGCCAAGGCTGAGGAGCGACGTGCGATGGCTGTTGCCCTTGAACAGGAAATGGTTGCCCGTGTTCAGGAAATGCGTGCGAAAGTCGTTCAATCCGAAGCGGAAGTACCGCTGGCCATGGCCGATGCACTTAAAAGCGGAAACCTTGGCGTTATGGACTATATGAACATCCAAAATATAACCGCTGATACGGATATGCGTGGTTCGATCAGTAAAATTTCCGAAAATCCAAAAGATAACAACAATAACAACCATAATAACTAGGTTAGGGAAGGGAGATCTTTAAATGGGAGATATCATTGATTTCTTTCTCGGGAACCCATTCCTAATCATTATCTTGATCGGCATTATCTCGTCCATGTTAGGCAGGAAAAAGCAGTCTCGGGAAAATGGTGCCCCTAATGGCCCTCCTAAAAAGAAATGGCAGGATGTCATGCGGGAGCTACAAGGTGAAATGCAGGGGAACCAGCAGCAAGGCCCTGCCCCTGCTCCTGTAAGGAAAGTCGAACAGCAGGCACCACAGGCTGCCGAGATAATCGATGAGACGAAGAGTGAAGCGAACCAAAGGATCGCCGAGCTTAGGCGGCTTCAGCAGAAGTATGATCAAGAACGTTTATATCAAAAGGCGAAGGCCGATAGTATTGCCTCAGCCATATCCGATACCAGCAGTCCCGTTTATCGTAAAGGACCTTCCTTCGGGAAAAAGCAGCTGATTGATGGCATCATCATGTCGGAAGTGCTGGGCCCGCCAAGGGCGAAGCGAACTCTCCAAAGATCCAGAAAATAAGCGGACATCTCTCTTGATCGCTTCAAGAAAAAATAGACTTTCGTTCCCGGATAATTTTGTGCTAGAACCCCCTTTCACCTCATACATTGAGATGAAAGGGGGTTCTTTTTTATGGCTCGCAATTGGGGAAAAAAGATGAAACAGCTTATGACCAATACAATGGACCTTCCGCAAGATGTCATGATGGACCTGCCGAGAATTACCATGATCGGGCAATTACATATCTACATTGAAAACCATCGTGGCTTGTTGGCCTTTACTGATAGCGAAGTACGCTTGATGCTGAAACAGGGCCACCTGCTGATAAAGGGAAGCTCCTTTGTCATAAAGACGATCTTGCCCGAAGAAATCATGCTCGAAGGAAAGATCGACAAAGTTTATTTTATCAATGAATGATCCTGGGAGGTCTCCATGAAAAACCAATGGACAAACTATTATACAGGCTATGTAAAAGTGAAGGCACATGGAAAAGGTGCAGAACGGCTGATCAATATGCTGACACGAAGAGGGCTTCATATCTGGGATTTGAAGCGTGTTGGCAGTGAAGCCCTGATTTTCCATATGGAATTCAGGGATATTCCTAAACTCCGCCAGGTCATGCGTAAAAGCGATTGTAAAGTATCGTTCATGCAGGGGAGGGGATTCCCTTTCCTGCTAAAGAGAGTGATGAAAAACAGCGGGTTCCTTGTCGGGCTCATTGCGTTTTTGCTTTGCATTTTCGTGCTTTCCAATATGGTATGGGGGATCGAGGTGAAGGATGCAAAGCCGGCGACCGAGCATGCCATCCGCAAAGAATTGGACAAGATGGGCGTGAAGATCGGCAAAGTGCAATTTTTTGTTGATGATGTGGATACGATCCAGCGTAAGCTGTCGGATCGAATCGGGGCACTGACCTGGGTTGGGGTCGAGCTCAAGGGGACGACGTACCATTTCCGTGTCGTTGAAAAACGGCAGCCGAAGGAGGTCGAGAAAACATCGCCGCAGAACTTGGTGGCCTCGAAAAAGGCGATCATCGCTGATATGTTTGTAAAAAAAGGACAATCTAAAGTAAATGTAAATGATTATGTCGGAAAGGGGCAGCTTCTCGTCTCAGGTTTGATCGGCAAAGAGGATAAGCAGGAAATCGTATCTGCGCAGGGAGTGATCAAAGGGAAAACCTGGTACAATGCCGAGGTGAAGATTCCGATGAAAACGAAATTTTCCGTTTTGAACGGAAATGAAACGAATAAGCATTACTTGAAAATGGGCGGTTTTTCCCTTCCTGTATGGGGATTCAAGGATCCAGGTTATGACAAGCAGGAAAAAGAAACGACCGTCAGGCCTTTTCACTTCCTGCAATGGGAACTCCCCATATCCTATAAACAAGTGACATTGAGGAGCAAGGAGGATATCGTACGGAGCTATACGAGGGAAGAGGCTGTGAAGGAAGGAAGGAAAATGGCTAAAGCGGAATTGAAGAAGCATTTGGATGAAGAAGATGAAATCATCGGAGAAAAAATTTTGCACGAAAGCCTGGAGAATGGTAAAGTTAAATTGTCTATACATTACCAAGTTATTGAAGATATAGCGATTGGACAGCCAATCATTCAAGGAGACTAACGAATGGCAGATGATGTGAAAGTAATCAAGCTTGAAATCGAATCACCTAATGAAGCGATTGCTTTGTTGGGCAATGGGGATTCAAATGTAAAAGTGCTTGAAGAAGAGCTGGGCATTTCCGTCATTACCCGAGGTGAAGCCGTCAGTGTCGCTGGCGCAATCGACCGGATAACAATGGGGCAGGAAATCCTGAAGGCACTGTTGACAGTAATCAGAAAAGGAATTGCGATCAGTTCCAGAGATGTGCTTTATGCCATTGAAATGGCTAGAAAAGGTACCCTTGAGTATTTCGGTGAATTGTATGATGAGGAAATTGCCAAAACCGCCAAGGGGAAATCGATTAAAGTTAAAACGATCGGGCAAAGGCATTATATCCAGGCGATAAAGAAGCACGACCTCGTCTTTGGAATCGGGCCCGCCGGAACAGGGAAGACGTATCTCGCTGTAGTGATGGCGATCAATGCTCTGAAAAATGGACAGGTTAAGCGGATCATCCTGACAAGGCCTGCCGTTGAAGCGGGGGAAAGCCTCGGTTTTCTCCCGGGAGACCTAAAGGAAAAGGTGGATCCTTATTTGCGGCCGCTGTACGACGCTCTCCATGACCTTCTAGGGATGGAACAGACCCAGCGGATGATCGAGCGGGGGACGATCGAAATTGCCCCCCTGGCTTATATGAGGGGCCGTACGCTTGAAGATGCCTTTGTCATTTTGGATGAAGCCCAAAATACGACGGAGGCCCAAATGAAAATGTTCCTAACCCGTCTTGGGTTCGGATCGAAGATGGTCATTACGGGGGACCGGACACAGATTGACCTCCCAAAAGGGATGAAGTCAGGTTTGGTAAGGTCAGAGGAGATTTTGAAGAATGTCAAAGGTCTATCCTTCGTATATTTCGAACAAAGCGATGTAGTGAGACATCCGCTTGTTGCCAAAATCATCACTGCTTATGAACAGGCAAAGTCATAGGAACGAATCCGCCATTTCAATCGGCGGATTTTTCGTGATGTGCCCAAATGTCACGACTTTTTCACAAAAAAGTGGAAAAGGGGCGAAAGAAGCCTTACATTTATCTAATCCGCAGGTGAAAAAAAATATGAAAACTGTTATGATTTTACATATCTAGAATAATAACCATCATTTTTTTAGGAGGACCTTCCTTGAATCGTATCCAGAAATTCTTCACTAAATTAAAAGGGCTATTGGTCCATCGTTTTTTCCAGGTGCTATTGTTCATCATTCTTGGTGTATTCGCGTATGGGCTGATGTTTTCCAATGTTAAACCGGAAAGAGTCCAAGTCGAGCTTTTCAAGCCTGCGGAGCAAACGATCCGTTCAACCAAGACGGTGGAAGATACCTATAAGACGGAACAGGAAAAAGAAGAGATATCTAAACAGGTACCGGATGTTTATTCGTTAAAAAAAGAATATGCCAAGAATAAAGTCGATCTGATTGCCTCGATTTTCGATACGGCGATCGAGGTTAAAAAGGAAACGGACCCCGATAACGATCATGACAAAGACGGGGAGAAGGATAAGAAAAAGGAAACCATCAAGACAGATGCACAAAAGGTTTCCATTTTAAAAGAGAAGTTGACTGATGAGGTCAATAAAAATATTGAGGATTCCGTTTTCCTTGCTTTGGTGCAGGCGGATGAAGATGAGCTGAAGATTGCGAGGGATTCAACCATCACCGCCGTGAATAATGTGATGAGCTCCAGAATTGCAGCGAGTGACGTCGAAAACGCCAAGAAAAAGGTCGTAGAGGAATTGGGCTATATGAGCATCAGCAGTGATATGAAAAAAGCCTCTAATTCCCTAGCGCGGACGGCCATCATCCAAAATGTTTTCTTCGATAAGGATAAAACGGAGGAACAGCGAAGGAAAGCGATTGATAGCGTGGAGCCGATCCGAATCCTTCAAGGGCAGATCATTGTTGAAGAAAATCAGTTAGTGGATAGGGATGTTTATCGGCAGCTAGAGCTTGCAGGCTTTCTGAATGCCGAGTCAACCATATACCCTTATATCGGGCTGCTTTTATTCATCGTGTTGACCTTTACTGCCTTTTATTACTTTTTCACCTTTTCGTTTTCGAAAAAGGATAACAAGTACAATCAACTATTGATCTTCAGCCTTGTCTTCATCCTTTCGATGGCCACGATGAAAATGATCAGCATCCTGGCAGACATGAAAAACTCGAATTTGGAATATATTTTTCCGGTTGCCATGTCCGCTATGCTCATCAAGATCTTGTTGAATGATAAATTGGCGGTGGCGATGATCATATTATTAGGTTCTTATGGTACGATCATATTCAATGGAGATACGCCTGGGAATCTTGATATTGCGATGGGGCTTTATATCATTTTCGGCGGGTTGACGGCCATCCTCATCTTATCTAGGCTCAACTTCAAATCGAAGGTTTTGGTGGCAGGCCTGCTGCTGTCTTTAATCAATATGGCCTTTGTGTTTTCGCTCATCTTCATCATGGATGGCCATTATACGAGAATGGAATATTTGTATTATGCCGTTGCGGCGATAGGCTCAGGTGTTGGCTCGGCCGTTTTGACGATGGGCCTGCTGCCCTTTTTCGAGTCAGGCTTCGGAATTTTATCATCGATGAAATTGATCGAGCTAGCAAATCCGAATCATCCATTGCTGCGGAAAATCCTGATCGAGGCTCCAGGAACCTACCATCACAGTGTCATGGTCGCCAATTTATCGGAATCCGCTTGCGAATCGATTGGTTCAAATGGCCTGTTGGCAAGGGTTGGCAGTTATTACCATGATATCGGCAAAACGAAAATGCCGCATTTTTTCATCGAAAATCAAATGAATGGAGATAATCCGCATGACCGGCTGCAGCCTGAAACGAGCAGGGATATCATCATTGCCCATGCCGTCGATGGCGGGGAGATGCTGCGGAGCCATAAATTCCCTAAAGAAATTGTGGATATTGCGGAGCAGCATCACGGGACCACGTTGTTGAAATTTTTCTACCATAAGGCCAAGAAACTGGACGATGCCACGCATGAGGACGCATACCGTTATCCTGGGCCGAAGGCGGTCATGAAGGAAGTCGCGGTCATAGGCATTGCCGATAGTGTGGAAGCTGCCGTGAGGTCGATGCAGCATCCAACGCCGGACAAGATTGAAGAATTGGTCAATTTCATCATTCAGGAGAGAATTCAGGATGGTCAATTTGATGAATGTGACATTACTATGAGAGAATTAAGTATCGTGAAGCATTCCTTATGTGAATCGCTGAACGGTATCTTCCACTCCCGGATTGAATATCCGGAGCAGGATAAATTAGGACAGAAGGTGAAAGAATGATCTTAGCGATCGATTTAATGGATGAAACGAATGAAGTAACCGAAGAAGCTCAACAGCTAGTTGAAAGCATTCTTCATTTCGCGGCAAAAAAAGAAAAAATCGAAGAGGATACCGAGTTGTCCGTCACCTTTGTGGGCAATGAGAGAATTCGTGAAATCAACAAGGAATATCGTCATAAAGATTCAGCTACGGATGTCATTTCCTTTGCACTTGAAGAGATGGGTGAGGATGAAATTGAGATTATCGGAGGGGAAATGCCCCGGATGCTGGGCGATATCATCATTTCCATTGAGCGGACGAAAGAGCAGGCTGAAGAATATGGGCATTCCTTCGATCGTGAGCTTGGATTTTTGGCGCTTCACGGTTTCCTTCATTTATTGGGATACGATCACATGAATGAAGAAGAGGAAAAAGAGATGTTCACTAAACAAAAGGAGATCTTGGAAGAATATGGACTTTCAAGAAAAGGATAAAAAAAGGTATCCTTTAATTAAAAGTTTTTCTTTTGCCTGTCAAGGAATTTTGGAGGCAATTCGAACGGAGCGCAATATCAAGATACATTTTGTGCTGACGGCAATCATCCTGCTTTTTGGCTGGTATTTCTCCTTGAATGGAATGGAATGGCTCTTCATATTGGCGGCGATAGCGGGAACGATTGCATTGGAGCTCATCAATTCAGCGATTGAAAGGGTAGTGGACCTGGTTACAGATCAATTCCATCCATTGGCGAAGCAGGCAAAAGATATTGCAGCCGGAGCTGTATTCATATATGCTATATTTTCTATCATAGTTGGATTGATTATTTTTTTGCCTAAGCTGGGCCTTTAACGGCAGCACGACACTCAATTTGAAAGGAAGATGAGAATTGAATACGAAAGATTTGATTGAGGAAGCTAAAATAGCAAGGGAAAAAGCATATGTGCCTTATTCCAAATTTAAAGTGGGGGCAGCCCTTTTAACCGTTGATGGCAAGGTCTATCATGGGTGTAATATAGAAAACGCCGCATACAGCATGTGCAATTGTGCCGAGCGGACCGCTTTATTCAGCGCCTATGCACATAACGATAAAGCATTCACCAAGCTAGCGGTCGTCGCAGATACCGATGGCCCTGTATCTCCATGCGGAGCATGCAGGCAGGTTATATCTGAACTGTGCGATAAGAATATGCCAGTCGTTTTGACCAATTTAAATGGTGATATGAAGGAATTAACAGTACAGGAATTGCTTCCAGGAGCTTTTTCACCGGAGGATTTAAATGGATAAATTATTTCAAGATACACAGGAAAAAGGGTACAAATCAGGTTTCATCTCGATTATCGGCCGTCCCAACGTTGGAAAGAGTACATTCTTGAACCGCGTCATTGGCCAAAAAATTGCCATAATGAGTGATAAACCGCAAACGACAAGAAACAAGGTGCAAGGTGTCCTTACGCAAAACGACTCCCAAATGATATTCATCGATACACCTGGAATCCATAAGCCGAAGCATAAGCTTGGTGATTTCATGATGAAAGTGGCAACGAATACATTGAAAGAGGTCGATTTGATTCTCTTCATGATCAATGCGACCGAAGGATATGGCCGCGGCGACGAATTCATCATTGAAAAGCTTCAATCCGTAAAAACGCCCGTTTTCCTTGTTGTTAACAAAATCGACGCGATGCATCCGGATGAGCTGCTGCCGATCATTGAAAAATATCAACAGCTTTACCCTTTCGCGGCAGTCGTCCCAATTTCTGCGCTTGAAGGGAATAACGTCGATACACTGCTTGAACAAATCAAGGAGCACCTGCCTGAAGGTCCCCAGTTTTATCCTGCAGACCAAGTGACCGACCATCCGGAGCGTTTCATCATTTCCGAATTGATTCGTGAAAAGGTGCTGCACCTGACGCGTGAAGAGATTCCGCATTCAGTGGCCGTTGTCATCGATTCAATAAAAAAAATGGATAACAGCGACACCATCAATGTGATGGCGACGATCGTCGTCGAGCGTGATTCCCAAAAAGGCATCGTCATCGGAAAGCAAGGAAAAATGCTTAAGCAAGTCGGGAGCCGTGCGCGCCTGGACATCGAAAACCTTTTGGGGTCGAAGGTATTCCTGGAGCTATGGGTCAAGGTACAGAAGGATTGGCGCAACAAAGCCAGTCAGCTTCGCGATTACGGGTTCAATGAAAGCGAATACTAATTAACAAATTTTACGCTTCATGAAAGTTTGGAAAACGGTCAAGCTAATCATATGGTCGGTTACTCATATTGCTAGTGAAAAATGAAAGGTGGGCTTTATATGTTGGAATTTACCTGGGAGTTATTTAGCGAAACAGGTAATGTGGACACCTATTTGCTGTTTAAGGAGATAGAAGTCGAAAGACAGGAAAGACCCTTGCAATCGAATGAAGAGCTAGCAGAATTTGATTTTCCCGTTTCATAGGTTAGTCTTGACGAGCGTGGGTGGTGTCTGGGTGTGCTCCAAAAATGTGAAGGCATCGTTATAAGGCGAACTGCATATGGAGAAAATAACAAAATCATTACGATCTATACCCGTGAGCTAGGAAAAATTGGCGTTATGGCTAGAGGTGCGAGTAAGCCAAACAGCAGGTTATCAGCCGTCACCCAGCTTTTTTGCTCCGGGTATTTTCTTGTAACTACATCAACCGGACTCGGAAGTCTTCAGCAAGGGGAAATGGTCGACTCGCTCCGGTTCATCCGGGAAGACCTTTTTGCAACTGCGTATGCCTCTTACATCGTGGAACTGCTCGATAAAAGTGTCGAGGATAAGAAACCGAATCCATATTTGTATGAATTGCTTGCACAAACCTTGCATTACATAAACGAAGAATATGACGCAGAGGTCCTGAAATTCATTTTTGAAATGAAGATGCTGCCAGTCAATGGGATTAACCCAGTGCTGAACCAATGTGCCGTTTGTGGTGAAACGGAAGGGGAGTTCTCCTTCTCGCTTCGGGAAGCGGGGTTTATTTGTCACCGCTGTCTAGGCAAAGATCCTTATCATTACAAGATCTCACCTGCAGCCGTCAAATTGCTGCGTATCTTTTATTATTTGGACTTGTCCAGGCTCGGAAACATATCCGTCAAGCCGGAAACGAAAAAGGAACTGCAGAAAATCATTGATGCTTATTATGAAGAATATTCCGGTCTGCATTTAAAGTCAAAAAAGTTCCTGAAACAGATCGATACGATGAAAGACTTGTTTTAAACATCTCGGCTATTGACATTCCGTGATAGTTTGTATAAAATTCTAATCATTAAAATAGAAGATTGCGTTGATGGAAAAGAGTATCTGTCATTCTCCATAAAAAGCGAACCCGGGACGGTGGAAGCCGGGGTATGGATTGACAGGGAAGGGCGTTTCCGGAGCATGCTGCTTTGAAAAGAGGCCGTTTCATGACGGCAATTAGGGTGGAACCGCGGGTTAACTCTCGTCCCTATGCATAACGCATAGGGACGAGAGTTTTTTGTTTGCCTAAAACCTGTGGTTGAACCCCGGTCCTCGATTAACAAAGAGCCGTTTTAAATAATTTGGAGGTGTACGATGAATATTCAAAATATGATTTTAACGCTGCAAAAGCATTGGTCCGAACAGGGCTGCATATTGATGAATGCTTATGATGTCGAGAAAGGGGCAGGCACGATGAGCCCATACACGTTCCTAAGGGCGATTGGCCCTGAGCCGTGGAGCGTTGCATATGTCGAGCCATCCAGGCGTCCGGCAGACGGCCGGTATGGAGAGAACCCTAACCGCCTGTATCAGCATCATCAATTTCAGGTGATCATGAAGCCTTCACCTGACAACATCCAAGAGTTATATTTGGATTCACTGCGCGCTTTAGGCATCAATCCGCTGGAGCATGACATTCGCTTCGTCGAGGATAATTGGGAAAACCCATCTCTCGGCTGTGCAGGCCTAGGCTGGGAAGTATGGCTTGATGGAATGGAAATCACCCAATTTACATATTTCCAACAAGTGGGCGGACTTGAATGCAAGCCGGTTTCCGTGGAAATTACATACGGAATCGAACGTCTTGCCTCTTACATTCAAGATAAAGAAAACGTATTTGACCTTGAATGGACAGAAGGGTTCACAGTCCGCGATATTTTTGGACAGCCGGAATACGAGCATTCAAAATATACGTTTGAAACGTCTGATCTTGATATGCTGTTCCAGCTTTTTGCGATGTATGAAAAGGAAGCGCATCGCCAAATGGAAGAAGGGCTTGTACACCCAGCCTACGATTATGTCTTGAAGTGTTCACACACCTTTAACCTTTTGGATGCAAAAGGGGCCATCTCGGTGACGGAAAGAACCGGATATATTGCCCGGTGCCGTAACCTAGCGCGTAAGGTTGCCAAAACCTTCTATGAAGAGCGGGAAAAATTAGGCTTCCCAATTCTGAAAGTGAAAGGGGAACAAACAAATGAGCAAGCGTGATTTGTTATTGGAAATAGGTTTGGAAGAGCTGCCGGCACGGTTCGTGACAGCGTCAATGAACCAGCTTTCGGATAAAGTGCAGAAATGGCTGACGGAAAAAGCGATTGGCTTCGGAACGGTTGAAGCTTTTTCAACCCCAAGGCGTTTAGCCATATTGGTGAAAGATGTTGAAGAATCCCAAAAGGATATCGAAGAAGAAGCGAAGGGACCGGCAAAGAAAATCGCCTTGGATAGTGAAGGGAACTGGTCCAAAGCAGCTTTAGGATTCGTCAGGGGTCAAGGCATGACTTCCGAGGATATTTATTTCAAGGAACTTAAGGGTGTTGAATATGTCCATGTGAATAAATTCATTAAGGGACAGCCGACAGTTCAACTTTTATCGGAACTGGAGGATATCATCAGCGGGATGACGTTCCCGAAAAATATGCGCTGGGCCGATCAAGAGCTGCGCTTCGTCCGTCCGATTAAATGGCTGATTGCCCTTTTCGGTCAAGATGTCGTGCCATTTTCGATCGCAGAGGTGCAAACGGGCCGAGAAACGAATGGACACCGTTTCTTGGGTGAAAAGGCAATCATCGACAAACCTGCGCAGTACGAAGAAGCGTTGGCAGAACAATCTGTCATGGCCGATCCGGATAAACGCCGTCAGGTCATTTTAAATCAAATTAGAGGACTTGAGCAGGAAAAAGGGTGGATCATTCCCGTCGATGAATCCCTGCTTGAAGAAGTCAACAATCTACTCGAGTATCCAACCGTGCTATACGGTCAATTCGAGGAGGAGTTCCTTGAGCTTCCGGCAGAAGTGCTGATTACTTCAATGAAGGAACATCAGCGCTATTTCCCTGTCAAGGACCAGGCGGGCAAATTACTTCCATTCTTCGTGACCGTCCGGAATGGAGATGCAAAGCACTTGGATAAGGTGTCCAAAGGAAATGAAAAGGTGTTGCGGGCCCGCTTGTCCGATGCAGCATTTTTCTATAAAGAAGATCAAAAAAGGGAAATTTCCGATGCTCTGAAGAAATTGGACAGCATCGTATATCATGAAGAAATCGGTACATTGGCCGAAAAAACTTCACGGGTGAAGGCAGTGGCGGGCAAGCTTGCTGACTTACTGCATTTAGGGGAAAAAGAAAAGGAAATGTGCCTCCGTGCAGCTGAAATCGCCAAGTTTGACTTGGTCAGCCATATGGTTTACGAATTCCCGGAATTGCAAGGATATATGGGTGAAAAATACGCCCTCCTTAAAGGAGAAGCCAAAGAAGTGGCTGCTGCCATCAATGAACATTATATGCCAAGACATGCAGATGATGATGTACCGCCATCGGTGATTGGAGCGGTTGTAAGTTTAGCTGAAAAAATCGATACGCTTGCGTCTTTCTTTGCCATTGGCGTCATTCCGACTGGGTCCCAGGATCCATATGCTTTAAGAAGGCAGGCGAGCGGTGTCGTTCAGATCCTCGCCGAGAAGAAATGGAATATTTCTTTAGAGGAGCTAATCGTTCTAGGCCTTAAGGGTCTTGAAGCAAAAAACATCTTAAAACGAGATTTAGCTGAAGTTGAAGCAGATATGTTCACATTTTTCAAAGCAAGGATCAAGCATCTCCTGCAAGAAGAGCAAATCCGCTACGATATGATCGATGCCGTCCTGTTTGGTGAAATCGGATCCATCCATTCGATCGTCGAGCGTGCCCACGTCCTCGATGCAAAAAAAGAAGAAGCTGGCTTTAAAGAAAGCATGGAGGCTTTAAGCCGTGTCATGAACATTGCCGGAAAATGTGAGGAAAAGGTGACGGTCGATCCGAACGCTTTTGAAAATGATCAGGAAATAGCTCTATATGAAAAGTATCAGCAGGCAGCAAGGCAATATACCAAATCCCAAAGTGAAGCTGAGCGGTTTGAGCTGCTTATTTCACTGCAAAGGGAAATAGAGGCGTATTTCGAAAATACGATGGTCATGGCTGAAGATGAAGCACTCCGCACTAACCGTTTGTCGCTCATGAAGGATATCAGTGATTGGGTGGCAAGCTTCGCGGCAATGAATAAAATCATCCTTTGATTGTGTGATGAATGGCAAGCGGAAAACCCTTTTTGGAAGGGGTTTTCCGCTTCCAAAACATAAAATGGGACAAACATGCCTTTATTAAATAATTTAGTATATAATGATTAAATGAAAAACTTTTGTTACTTTGCTCTGCGAAACGCAGTGGGGTGGTGATTATAATCCAATTAAATAAACGTCAGGAACATATTTTGCAAATCGTCAAAGAAAATGGACCGATAACGGGGGAACATATTGCAGATAGATTGAATCTCACAAGGGCCACACTACGTCCGGACCTAGCGATATTAACGATGGCAGGGTTCCTCGATGCCAGGCCGCGTGTGGGGTATTTTTATACAGGCAGGTCGGGTACACAGCTTTTGACGGATAGCCTGAATCATCTATATGTACGAGATTACCAATCGATCCCTGTCGTTGTGGATGAGGGCATCTCCGTTTATGATGCGATCGTCATGATGTTTCTAGAAGATGTCGGGACAATGTTTGTCGTCGATAAACATGCCTTGCTTGTCGGTGTCTTATCCAGAAAGGACTTGTTGCGTGCCAGTATTGGCAAACAAGAGCTTAACTCCATTCCGGTCAATATCATCATGACCAGGATGCCCAATATTACGATGTGTTCAAAAGAAGACCTTTTGATAGATGTTGCCAAAAAGTTGATAGATAAACAAATCGATTCGTTACCGGTCGTCAAAGACACGGATAAAGGCTATGAAGTAATTGGAAGAATTACAAAAACCAATATAACCAAAGCATTCGTGGCTTTGGCTGATGAAGGCTATTAGGGGGCTTGCAAAAGGGATGACGGAGAATATGAAGGGTTCTATTATATATGTTGTATCGGATTCAGTGGGGGAAACGGCTGAACTGGTTACCAAAGCAGCAGCCAGCCAGTTCGCTGGGTCGGCTTTTTCCATAAAGAGAATTCCGTATATCGAAGACGAACAGAATGTGGATGAAGTAATTTCATTGGCCAAGCTAGATGGGGCAATCATTGCATATACCCTTGTGAAGCCAGCTATCAGGGCGTATATGAAGGCACAGGTTGAAAAGGCAAATCTGTCCGCTTATGACATTTTGGGGCCGCTCATGGACATCCTGCAGGAAAGGGCTCCAAAAGGACCGCTCAATGAACCAGGTCTTGTCCGGAAGCTGGATGATGATTATTTCAAACGTGTCGAAGCGATCGAATTTGCCGTCAAGTATGATGATGGCCGTGATCCTCGCGGCATTTTACGAGCGGATATCGTACTTGTCGGTGTATCGCGCACTTCAAAAACGCCGCTCTCACAATATCTAGCACACAAGCGCTATAAAGTGGCGAATGTGCCTTTGGTTCCTGAGGTGGAGCCTCCAGAGGAATTGTTCCTGGTTCCCCCTGAAAAATGCATCGGATTAAAGATCAGTCCGGAAAAGCTGAATCATATCCGCAAGGAACGGTTGAAATCACTAGGGCTCAATGATCACGCCATATACGCTAATGTAGAGCGCATTAAGGAAGAATTGACATACTTTGATAAGATCATATCTAGGCTGAACTGTCCGATCATCGATGTAACCAACAAGGCGGTGGAAGAAACAGCCAATTTGATCATCAATATCCTGCAAAATAAAACTCGTTGATATACATGTTTAAAAATCCGGAAAAACCAAAATGTGAGCTAGACACGTGTAGTGTCGGCTCACATTTTAATGCCACGCCTCCTTTAGGGGATAACGAACAGATATAGAATAAAATTACATATTCCGCTTCGTCGATTGAATGAAAATATAAACGTAATTTAAATGTTGGCATCTTTCAAACAAATAGACTATAATAAAAAATTGTGAGAAAAAAGCATTCTTAAGGTTTAGACTTAATTAATAACGAATAAACTAAAGGTTAGTGAGATGTCAAGGTTTTTATCATAAAAATAATTCGACATGTTCCGTATAATTTGAAAGACGCCGCTCTGTTTAAATGCAATTGTGGCACATTCACTTAAATTATCAGATATTCCTTGAAGAATAATGTGGGCTCTTTTAGGGAAATTACTCGGAAGTAATCCTGAAAAATTCACGATATCTTCATAAAGTTTAGGGGAGAAAAAGGATTATGCAGAAAGATGTAGAATTAAAAGGTATGAATGATAAACCTACGATACATGTCGATGCCGATGCATGCCCGGTGAAAGACGAGATCCTCCAATGTGCCCGATTGCACGATATCGATGTCTGTTTTGTTGCATCATACAAGAATATGATGAATGATCCTGAAGGGAAATGGGTATATGTCGATGCAGACAAGGAAGCGGCGGATCTTTATATAGTAAACTCAGTAAAAAAGGGTGATGTTGTCGTTACGGCAGATATTGGATTGGCTGGGACCCTGCTTCCCAAAGGTGTTTACGTTCTTTCCCCAAGGGGAAAGGAATACACGGACGAGAATATTTTCATGCTCCTGGATATGCGTTACCAGTCGGCTAAGCTGCGCAGGCAAGGTAAGCATACAAAAGGGCCGAAACCATTCACGAAGGAAGATCGACTAAGCTTTACAAATAAACTTTTGAAAATTTTGTCGAACTTTGCAGGGAATTAGGCGTCAGTATCGAATAATAAACTATCACCAATATGGCAAGGTGGAAAAATGATAAATGGCCGTATAGAAGACGAAAAAATTAACCAAATTCGCGAAGCGGTGGACATTGTAGATTTAATTGGGGAGTACGTCCAGCTGAAGAAGCAAGGGCGCAATTACTTTGGCTTATGTCCTTTCCATGGTGAGAACTCTCCCTCATTCTCCGTTTCACCGGAAAAGCAAATCTTTCACTGTTTCGGGTGCGGGGCAGGCGGGAACATTTTCACCTTCCTGATGGATATAGAGGGCTACAATTTTGTTGAATCCGCAAAAGTATTGGCTGAAAAAGGAAATGTTCCTTTGGATGTTGAAGTCAACAAGGATTCCAAGCGCTCCAACATGCCTGCCGGCTCGCAGCAAATGGTTGAAGCCCATGACCTGCTGCGAAAGTTCTATCATCATCTCCTCGTTAACACGAAGGAGGGGCAGGAAGCCCTCGAATATTTGCTTGGCCGCGGGTTTACTGAAGAAACGATAGAAAAGTTCCAAATAGGCTACTCATTGGATTCGTGGGACTTCGTGTCCAAGTTCCTTTTGAAGCGCGGGTTTCCAGCGGAATATATGGAACAGGCGGGGCTTATTATTTTTAGGGAAAAAGACGAGTCATATTTTGACCGTTTTAGAAATAGAGTCATGTTCCCAATCATGGATCATCAAGGAAATACGATTGCGTTTTCAGGAAGAGCGATGGGGAATGATGAGCCTAAGTATTTGAATAGTCCTGAGACGCCCATCTTTAATAAAAGCAAAACTTTATATAATTTTCATCAAGCAAGACCACATATACGAAAAAAAGAACAAGTCGTTATTTTTGAGGGCTTCGCCGATTGCATCTCAGCTGTACGTGCAGGGGTGGAGAATTCGGTCGCAACAATGGGGACTGCCCTGACGGAGCAGCATATCCAGCTTTTAAAGCGGAATACCGATCAGATACTTATCTGCTACGATTCGGACTCTGCTGGCTTGAATGCCGCCAATCGTGCAGTCGATATGTTACAGAATCATGACTTTTCAGTGAAGGTCGCCCTCATGCCTGATAATTTGGACCCCGATGACTACATAAAGGAATTCGGTGAAAAAAGCTTTGTTTCTGAAGTAATAGGGGCCAGTTTAACCTACATGGCATTCAAAATGCATTATTTGCGCCGAGGGAAAAATGTAAATAATGAAGGAGATCGAATTCAATATATCGAAGAAGTCCTTAAGGAAATTTCGCGATTGCCTAATGCAGTGGAGAGGGATCATTATCTCCGGCAAATATCCTCTGAATTTTCCCTGTCATTGGATGCGCTGGAGCAGCAGCAGCGACAAGTGTTCTTCAGCGAACGGAAGAAGGGGACCTTGCCGCAGCCAGCAGCCCAAAAGAAAATGGCCCTGCATTATGAGCATAAGCTAAAGCCTGCACATCATAACGCTGAAATGAAGTTGATTGCCCATATGCTTAAAAGCAGGGATATGAGTTTCAAAATTCAGCAGTTGCTTGGCCAGACATCCTTTCATGTAGATGAACATCAGGCAATCATCACCTATTTATATGCGTTCTATGAAGATGGACACGAACCGGATACAAGCTTTTTCCTATCATATTTACCGGATCCAAACTTGAGAAGGATCGTTTCAGAAATAGAAATGATGTCAGTGAATGAGGAAGTTACCGATAAAGAACTGACCGATTGTATAAATCAAGTGTTGAAATATGAAAAGTTGTTAAAGATAAAAGAAAAACAAGCTGAAGAAAAAGATGCAGTCAGGCGAAGCGATTATGTCACCGCTGCACAGATAGCCATGGAAATCATTAAATTGCGTAAAATGTTGTAGTTGTTTAGGTGTAAGTCCTGGAAGGAGGGGAACTAATGGCTGAAAAACCAGCACGTTCCAAACAAGTTGATAATGAGTTTAGCCTTGAGCAGGTGAAAGAAAAATTATTAGAGCTAGGTAAAAAACGAGGCTCTTTGACATTAGAAAAAATCGCTGAAATGATTGGCGGTTTTGAATTGGATTCCGATCAAATGGATGAGTTCTATGAGGTGTTGGCAGAAAATGGCGTCGAAATCCTCACTGATGGCGAGGAAGACGATGATGAAGATGATCCGGATGAGAAGAAACTTGCAAAAGAAGAAGAGTTCGATCTGAATGATTTAAGTGTTCCTCCCGGCGTTAAGATCAATGACCCAGTCCGGATGTACTTAAAGGAAATCGGCCGGGTGGATCTATTATCCGCAGAAGAGGAAATCTCGTTGGCCACCCGGATTGAAGATGGGGATGAAGAAGCGAAACGCCGTCTGGCTGAAGCTAACCTTCGTCTGGTTGTCTCCATTGCCAAACGCTATGTTGGCCGCGGCATGCTATTCCTTGATTTGATTCAGGAAGGGAACATGGGTCTTATCAAAGCGGTGGAAAAATTCGATTACCGCAAGGGATTCAAGTTCAGTACGTATGCAACATGGTGGATTCGCCAAGCCATTACACGTGCCATTGCCGACCAAGCAAGAACGATCAGGATACCTGTGCATATGGTGGAAACGATCAATAAATTGATTCGTGTCCAACGGCAGCTCCTTCAGGACCTAGGGCGTGAGCCTTCGCCGGAGGAAATTGCAGAGGATATGGACCTGACGCCTGAAAAGGTACGTGAAATCCTGAAAATAGCTCAGGAGCCAGTTTCCTTGGAAACGCCGATAGGCGAAGAAGATGATTCTCATTTAGGTGACTTCATTGAGGATCAGGATGCGACTTCCCCATCGGAGCATGCAGCATATGAACTATTGAAAGAACAGCTGGAGGACGTATTGGACACACTGACTGATCGTGAAGAAAACGTCTTGAGACTGCGCTTTGGACTTGATGATGGCCGTACACGGACGCTTGAAGAGGTAGGTAAGGTATTTGGAGTTACCCGCGAGCGTATCCGCCAGATCGAAGCGAAAGCGTTGCGTAAGCTACGGCATCCAAGCCGAAGCAAACGCCTGAAAGATTTCTTGGAATAGTATAGATTGAACTTTACAGAGCCCTCTTTGAATGCCCAGCGTTCGGGAGCGGCTTTTTTTTTGCCCATGTGCATGGATGTGAATGCACAACGCGGCTAACAGCCGTTTAAAAAGAACGATGGTCATGAGGATGTGAAATTCATGGATGAAATGAGAAAGAAAATAATCATTCAAGAAATAAATGCTTGGAAGGAAAGTCGAATGCTTCCCGAGCAATATTGTAATTACCTGCTTACCTTATATTCTGAAGGTGAAAGTCCCCACGCCGTTACGGATGCCAACCGGAAGGAGAAAAAGAGTCTCTTTTCCCTGTTGTGGATTGGAGCGCTTTTTGCATTTATTGTATTTTTGAATTATTTTACTGAAATACCCATAAGAATGCAAATGCTTCTGACAACTATTTCAATCATCATCTTTGGTCTGATGGCCCGCCGCCTTATCGGGAGGAAGCTCATATTTCAGATGGCGTTGATTGGGATGGTTCTCTCATTTCTGTTATTGACAGTCAGTTTGGCTGATTTCATGGCACCGGGAAAAGCAGGAGTCCTGTACTTCATCCTGTTTTTGAATTGCGGATTCTGGATTGTACTCGGTGTCAGGCTGAAGCTGGCCCATTTCTGGATTGCCGGAGGCTTGGGCGCTGCAGTCACTCTTTACTTTTTGCTCATATAAGTTCAATCGAGATTTAAGCGGTTTCAAATGGTTCATTCAGGGTATTATGAAATATATGTAAGTTGAAGGGAAATCATTTGGAAATATACATAAATTTTTGACAATTTTAAGAAATTATATAATATCTTCTATTTTTGGGGTTTTACTTGAAACTCTTTTCAAGTAAAATAATATATAGCTGTTTGTATATATTAAAAAGGGAAAGTTTAGGTTCTACATAGGGGAGGAAAGACAATGAATCGCAATCCAGTAATGCCTTTTATTATTATCATGGTTTTTGGTATTGGACTTATGTTTTTACTTTCGTTTAAAGGTTTGGGTGATGCCAAAGATCTTGCCAAGGAAAAAGAGGGCGGCGCAAAGACTGAAGAATCTGACAGTGCCTCTGCTTCACCCGAGGACATCTATAAGCAAAACTGTATCTCCTGTCACGGTAATGCCTATCAGGGCGGTGTCGGACCAGCTCTTAAAGGCGTGGGTGACCGCCTTTCGGTAGACCAGGTGAAAGAAGTCATCACCAATGGGCGTGGCGCCATGCCAGCAGGCTTGGTCGAAGAACAGAACATTGACGCCATGGCCAAATATATTCATGGATTGAAATAATGCAAGGAAACTGACTCAAAAAAATCGTTGGAAGGCGAGGCTTTGGGTCGGTTTTTTTGTATTTTTGAAAAAGGAGACACGTACAAGAGGGGATCCTTCTATCCAGTGATGGGAAGCTTCTTTTCTCTTTCTGTAATTTTTTCATGGAACTTGTTATAATCGAATGGGAAACTAATTATTTGTAAGCCATTACTAGAATTAAGAGAGTTGATGAATATGAATCATGAAAGACTATCAATGAGATTGGAACGCGTAGCCATACATATACCTAAAGGAAGCCTTCTGGCCGATATAGGTTCAGATCATGCTTACTTGCCTTGTTATGCAGTGACTAACGGCCTGTGCGAGGGTGCCATAGCGGGCGAGGTGGTGGAGGGGCCCTATCAGTCAGCCCGCAAGCAAGTGGCAATGACGGGGCTTGAGGAAAAGATAGAGGTGCGTAAAGGAGATGGACTGGAAGTATTGAATCCCGATGAAGCGACATGCATTACGATTTGTGGCATGGGAGGGACTTTGATATCCAGCATTCTGGAAAGCGGGAAAGAAAAACTGGGCATGGCAAAAAGGCTTATCCTCCAGCCGAATGTCGGTGCAGCGAATGTACGCAGCTGGCTGATCGAGAACGACTGGGAGTTAATTGGCGAAGAAATTTTAGAAGAAGATGGGAAAATCTATGAAATCTTGATTGCCGAAAAAGGGGACCCGCTACGGCCATATCGTGTTAACAAGCAAAATGGCATCATGTTCGGACCGCATTTAACAAAAGAATTCAGTGACACCTTCATCAAGAAGTGGCAACTGGAGAAAAAACATTTGCAGAGAATCATCGAGCAGCTTGATGAAAGCGGACGAAGCGGACTGGAAACGAAACGAAATGGACTCAAATCGCAAATTTCCGTAATCGAGGAGGTGCTTGAAGGGTGAAGAAGGTGAACGGTAACCAAATCATCGAGTTGTTTGAACAATTTTCACCTAAGACATATGCAATGGATGGAGATCCGATCGGGCTGCACGTCGGCCAGCTCAACAAGACCGTTACGAAGGTGATGGTTGCACTGGATGTACTTGAAGAGGTCGTGGAAGAAGCGATTGAACATGGGGTCCAGCTGATCATTGCCCACCATCCGCTCATTTACCGGCCATTAAAACGAATTGATACGATGACTGCCGGAGGGCGTATCATCGAGAAACTGATCAAACATGATATCGCCGTTTACGCGGCGCACACCAACTTGGATGTCGCTGCGGGCGGCGTGAACGACTTACTTGCCGATGCGCTGCAAATACAGGAGACACAAGTGCTGGTTCCCACTCATGAGGCGCGGCTGAAAAAACTTGTCGTCTATGTTCCCAAGGCCGATGAAGAAAAGCTGAGGGAAGCATTAGGCAAGGCAGGTGCAGGGGCGATCGGAAATTACAGCCATTGTTCATTTTCCTCGGAAGGTACAGGACGCTTCTTGCCGGGTGAAGGCAGTGAACCGGTAATCGGCTCTCAAGGAAGGCTCGAAGCCGTCAAGGAAATGCGGATCGAAACTTTATTCCCGGAGAATCTTGAAAAGAAAGTGCTGGCAGCGATGTTGAAGGCCCATCCATATGAGGAGGTCGCTTACGATATATATCAACTGGAGAATCAAGGTGAGTCGCTTGGATTAGGGAAGATTGGCGTCCTAGCTGAAGAAATGACACTTGAACAGTTTGCCGAACATGTAAAAGTGACTCTCGATGTTGATAAGGTACGGGTCGTGGGTGATTTGCAAAGCCCGATCAAAAAAGTGGCCGTGCTTGGCGGCGATGGCAATAAATACTTTACAGCTGCGAAATTCAAGGGTGCGGATGTGTATGTTACCGGCGATATGTATTACCATACCGCACATGACGCGACGATGCTCGGTTTGAATATCGTGGACCCAGGCCATAATGTGGAAAAAGTGATGAAAAAAGGTGTAGCCCGGAGACTTGGAGAAATGTGCCGCGAGCGGAACTTCGATGTCGAGTTCATTCCATCGCAGGTGAATACAGATCCATTCCGTTTCATATGAACAAAAAAAAGGGCAGCCGTGGGCTGCTCTTTTTTTTGTTTATTTCTTCACTTTGATCTTAGGTAAGATTTTATTCAATGGCGTTTTCTTTTCGGTATTCCAAGTCGACTCATCATTAGGTTCATACTGCTCCAAAAATGAAATGACTTCTTTTGTGATCGGGGTCGGTGTGGAGGCACCGGAAGTGACAGCGACCGTTTGGGCATCCTTCAGCCATTCAAGGTTCAGCTCAGAAATATCTGCAATTCGATAGGCTGTCGTGCTCGCAATTTCCTCGGAAACCTGTGCCAGGCGGTTGGAGTTATTGCTTTTCGGATCACCGACAACGATTAAGACATCAGCCTTGCCAGCTTGCTGGGCAACGGCTTCCTGACGGACCTGTGTAGCTAAACAAATTTCCTTATGAACTTCGGCATGTGGGAATTTTTGCTTCACCTTATCCATGATATCCAAGACATCCCATTGGCTCATCGTTGTTTGGTTGGTCACGATGATTTTGTCACTATTCAATGTCAAAGCTTCGACATCTTCATCCTTTTGGACAAGATGAACCACATCGGGAGCGACGCCGACAGCACCCTCAGGTTCGGGATGACCCTTCTTGCCGATATAGATGATTTGATAGCCTTCCGCTTCTTTTTCACGAATCAAGTCATGAGTTGCGGTAACATCCGGACATGTTGCATCAAGGGTCACCAGCCCTTTTTCTTTGGCAATTTTCCTGATCTCAGGGGAAACGCCGTGAGCGGTAAAGATGACGGTACCGCTGTCCACTTGTTCAATGATATCGTTACGGTTGCTTCCGTCCAATGTGATGATGCCTTCTTCCTCAAACGCATCCGTAACATGTTTGTTATGCACGATCATGCCCAAAATGTAAATCGGACGTGGCAATGTTTTATCTAAAGCCGCATTTCGGGCGATGACCATGGCATCGACGACACCATAACAATAGCCGCGCGGGGAAATTTTAATCACTTTCATCTATGTGTCCTCCTTCAAAGGCAAGAAACTCTCACTTTTAATACCTTTCTATTATATAAGACCATAGATGATATTACAAAACATCCTATTTGTTTAGTATCAATTACTGGCAAATATTTTGGCGAAATCATATATAAAGCTTAGGTCCGGATGATCTTTCCCTTTTACGCTGCTGTCGAACACGTGCAGCGGGGGCAGCCTCGAGCGGTTTATCCTTTTGAATCGGCTCCGGCGTCCCCTCAACGACTGACTCAGGCGCACCATCAATTGATGGTTCCTGGGTCTCTGTATCGCCAGCTGATGATATGCTGCGGAATACTTTCCACATGGACGGCAGATTCTTGATCACGGGGCCGTATTGTTGCACCATGGGGGTGAATTGTTCGGCAGCCTGAAGCACCTTTTGCGTGTTGGTTAACATATTGTTCAAGGAATCCGGGTTTTTTAGTGTTTCTAAAATCCCTCCCCCGCTGCTTCTGGATGAACTCTGGCTGTTGGACGCGGCAGGTGCGAATAAGTTTGGAGGACCACCCTTTTGTTTGGACTTTCCAAGTATTTTCGAAAGCAGGCCTTCCTTCTTGGCAGGTGGCATATCCTGGCGCTGCTGTTGGCCAAATGGTGCCCGGAAACCTTGTGGTCCTTGCTGTGCCTGCGGTCCGCTTGGGGCAATTGGCCGCCTCATCTGGAAGGCCTGTGGCATAGGCTGCCTGAATGGGGCAGGCGGCTGCTGCATCCTCCGGCCACGGGGAGGGCCAAAACCTGGACCGGGTTGACGACTTCTATCTGGAAACATAGGTTTCACCTCCTCTGATCTTGATTGCTGATGTATTCCTCTCTATAAAATATGCAACTCGGCAAAAAAGGTTTGAGGAAAGAGTGACTGGGCTGTTGTGAAGTGGCCGGAAAGAAGGTAAGATGGAAACGGTAGTCTTTTAAGCTCCATGTCTGCGGGGGATACGCTATGAACAGGACAGGGGCACTCGTTTGCAAGCGCCCATTCGCTTGCGTTTTTTGTGTGAAATTTATTATAATAACAGGACATGTCTAATGACTGACAAGGATAAAGGAGTTTTTTGATGAAACAAAACCAATTTGAACGATTTAATTTGAAAAGCTACATTCTAGATGCGGTTCGTACTTTAGGGTTCGATAAGCCGACGGAGATTCAGGAACGCGTGCTCCCGTCGCTTTTAAAGGGAAGTAGCTTAATTGGACAGTCGCAGACAGGTACAGGAAAGACACATTCCTATTTGCTGCCGATCATGAATAGGCTTGATCCAGGCAAAAACCAAGTTCAAGCGATTATCGCTGCACCAACCCGTGAGTTAGCGAACCAAATCTACAAAGAAGCTTTGAAAATTGCTGACCATTTCCCAGAGGATGAGCAGATTTCCGTTCGTTGTTTTATCGGTGGTACGGATAAACAGCGTATGATCGATAAATTGAAGACACAGCCACAGCTAGTGATAGGAACGCCAGGCCGGATCAAGGATCTTGTCGAGGCCCAGGCGCTTCAAGTATACACGGCAGAAATGCTAGTGGTCGATGAAGCAGACCTAATGCTCGACATGGGGTTCATTGAAGATGTCGATTTATTCGCGTCGCGTATGGCTGAAAAAATCCAAATGCTTGTCTTCTCGGCAACCATTCCGGAAAAATTAAAGCCGTTTCTGAATAAATATATGGAAAATCCGAAGTATGTCCAAGTCAACCCGAAGCAGGCGACCGCCGCGAAGATCGAGCATGTTTTGGTGCCGCTTCGCCATCGTAATAAGGACCAGCTGCTGCACGATATTATCGTTCGTTATAATCCATATATGGCGATCATTTTCACGAACACAAAGAAAATGGCGGATAGTGTCGCTGATTCCTTGATCGGAAAGGGTCTGAATGTCGGTCGTATTCATGGGGATTTAACCCCTCGTGAGCGAAAAAAAATGATGAAGCAAATCAATGACCTCGAGTATCAATTCATCGTTGCGACAGACTTGGCTTCCCGTGGAATCGATATTGAAGGCGTCAGTCATATCATCAATTATGAATTGCCTTCAGATCTTGATTTTTACATCCATAGGACGGGAAGGACGGCCCGTGCAGGTTATTCAGGGATTGCCGCTACCATTTACGATACATCAGATGAAGACTCATTGAATCGTTTGGAAAAAATGGGCATTGAATTTCGTGATGCCGATATCCAAAACGGGGATTGGGTTGATTTGGAAGAACGTAACAAGCGGAAGAACCGTAAGAAACAGAAATCTGATATCGATGTGAAAGCGAGCAGGCATGTTAAGAAACCTTCGAAAGTCAAGCCTGGTTACAAGAAGAAAATCCAGCGTGATGTGGAAAACTTCAAAAAACGCGAACGTCGCATTCAGAGAAAGAAATAGGGGAGTAATCAGATGCTGAAGATTGGATCGCATGTTTCAATGAGCGGGAAAAACATGCTTCTTGCTGCGAGTCAAGAAGCGGTTTCATATGGCTCCAACACATTCATGATCTATACCGGAGCGCCGCAAAATACAAGACGTAAAAAGATCGAGGATTTGAATATAGAAGCTGGAAGATTGCATATGGAGGAAAATGGAATAACTGATATCGTTGTCCATGCCCCATATATCATTAACATAGCAAATACGACCAATCCAGCGACATACGAGCTTGGAGTCAACTTCTTACGAAGCGAAATCGATCGGACAGAGGCGATCGGTGCAAGGCAAATCGTCCTTCATCCCGGTGCGCACGTTGGTGCAGGCAGTGAAGTGGGGATCAAAAGGATCATTGAAGGCTTGAATGAAGTGCTGTCAGCAGACGACAAAGTTCAGATCGCTCTGGAAACGATGGCTGGAAAAGGGACGGAATGCGGCAGGTCTTTCGAGGAGCTGGCGATGATCATCGATGGCGTCACCCACAATGAAAAACTGTCGGTTTGTTTCGATACTTGCCATACTCATGATGCCGGGTATAATATCATCGAAGATTTCGATGGTGTCCTCAATGAATTCGATAAATTGGTCGGTGTCGATCGTATCAAGGTCCTGCATATAAATGACAGCAAAAATGAACGCGGCATGCGCAAGGATCGCCATGAAAACATTGGATTCGGTCATATTGGCTTCAACGCGTTGAATGACATTGTCCATCATCCGCAGTTAACTGCTGTCCCGAAAATTTTGGAAACACCATATGTAGGGGAAGATAAGAAGGATAAAAAGGCCCCATATAAATATGAAATCAGTATGTTCAAAAGCAATCAATTTGACGAAGGCTTACTGGAAAAGATTACATCCCAATAATCATTCGACTTGTGAAGGGACGGTTCATCCAATAAAGATGAATCGTCCTTTCATTATGGAAATGCTCGTTAAAAGTTGGAAGTGAGAGTGTTGAAGAGCGATTCTATTTCCCTTGCTGTACTTGCCCCGGCAACTTTCGTGATCTGTCCCAAAACGTTTTGCCTTTGGCGTATATCAAAAATGTTGATATTTTTACCTGCTAGAAGTGCAGTGATATCCTGCGCTTGTTTTTGCGTGATTGCAATTTTATGCTGCTTGGCAAGGGAAAGCAGCTCATCGGGACGAATATGGTTGATTTTATGATTGACCATCATTTCGAATAATTTCAAACGATCTCCTCCTTTTTAAAAACATATGAAGGAGGCGGGCGTATGTGAACCCGAAACTTCGTTTGATTCCTGGTAATTTAATGGAGCTGACGATTTTAGTGATTCGGGGTGGAGGAGCACGGAGCATTAAGGTGCTGTTTCTTTACATCTGGTCTTCTTTGTTTTATACTAACGATTGTTAATCGTAATGATTCTTAAAAAATAGGTGATTTGTTTGGATAATGTAGTGAACCCGATCGTTAAAATGGAAGATATATCATACAAATATACAAAAGATCTGGTGCTTGAACATGTTTCGCTTGAAATTCCAAAGGGGGCATTTCTGGCGATCGTCGGGCCAAATGGCTCAGGAAAATCGACGTTATTAAAGCTGTTGCTCGGACTGTTCAAGCTCCAAAAAGGTAAAATTGAAATATTCGGGGAAGACATCCGACGCTTTAAAGCTTGGCAAAAGGTCGGGTTCGTTTCCCAAAAGGCGAATTCCTTCAACTCTGGATTTCCCGCAACGGTATTTGAAGTGGTTCAGAGCGGCTTGACCAAGAAAATCGGTTTATTCAAGTTTGCAAGCAAAGACGATAAAAAAAGGGTGAAGAAGGCTTTGGAGTCCGTCGACATGCTCGGATATCAGAACCGCAATATCGGGGAATTGTCCGGAGGGCAGCAACAGAGGGTCTTCATTGCCCGCTCACTGGTCAGTGAGCCGGAATTGATGATCTTGGATGAGCCCACGGTCGGCGTCGATTCAAAGAATGTCCATCAATTTTATGAAATGCTTGAGATGCTGAACAAGAAGTTGGGAATCACCTTGATCTTGGTGACCCATGACGTCGGTACCGTGACCGATAAAGTCACACATGTTGCCTGCTTGAATAAAAAGCTTCATTTTCACGGAGATGCCGGTGAATATAATGAGCTGGATGAGGGCGAGCTATCATCTATTTATGGGCATGGCGTCCAGTTTTTAAATCATGATCATTAAAAAGTTTTGGAGGATAGCCCAATGATATCGGGGATATTGCAGTTTGAATTTTTGCAGAACGCATTCTTGACGGGGATCATCATCGGAGCGATTGCGCCATTAGTGGGCGTTTTTGTTGTGGTGAGGCGGATGTCCATGATTTCTGATGCACTCAGTCATGTAGCGCTTGCCGGAATAGCGTTCAGTTTATTGCTTCAAAAGAGTTTCCTTTCACTGGCTGGATTGAATCCACTCTATATGGGGATGGCCTTTTCGGTTGGCGGTTCATTATTCATTGAAAAATTAAGAGGGGTATACAAGCATTACCAAGAGCTTGCGATTCCGATCATTATGTCCGGCGGCATGGGTCTCAGCGTCATTTTCATATCCATCGCAGACGGGTTCAATACGGACTTATATGGGTATTTATTCGGCAGTGTCAGTGCGGTCAGCCGGACGGACTTGTATGTCATCTTGGCAGTGGGGATCGTCGTCGTCTTGACTCTCACCCTATTGTATAAAGAACTATTTCTGTTATCATTTGATGAAGAGCATGCCAAAGCCTCCGGGATTCCTTATAAAGCGATCCATTTTATTTTTATCGTCATGGTCGCCTTGGTGATTGCCGCTTCCATGAAGATCATTGGCATCTTGCTGGTTTCTTCGCTGATGACGCTGCCTGTGGCGGCCAGTCTCCGTTTTGCCAAGGGCTTTAAGCAGATGATTGGGTTCTCGATCTTATTCGGTGAGGTTTCGGTTGTGGGCGGTTTGTTTTTATCATACAATCTTGATCTTGCTCCGGGCGGCACCATTGTAATAATCGCTGTGCTAATTCTCATCTTGTCAATTTTGTTTGATAAGTGGAAAAATCGATAGATGGGGTGATGTTTTATGAACGTTTCTTCTGCCATGCAATTACTAAAAGATAAAGGGTTCAAGCATACTGGAAAGAGGGAAGAAATGCTGCAGCTTTTCTCGACCAGCGATAAATATTTAACGGCAAAAGATGTGCTGGAGAATATGAAACAGGATTATCCGGGATTGAGCTTCGATACGATTTACCGGAACCTTTCTTTATTCGTTGAACTGGGGATATTTGAAACGACCGAGTTGGAAGGGGAAAAGCACTTCCGGTTTACCTGCGGACATTCTTCCCACCACCACCACTTCATTTGTCTGAGCTGCGGGAAAACGAAGGAAATCGAAGTGTGCCCGATGCAGGAACTGGAGGATAGCTTGAAGGACTATGATGTCTCAGGTCATAAATTCGAAATATACGGCCGCTGTCCCGCATGCAGTGTATCTGTAGAGGCATGAAAAAACCATTGACTTTCAAGTCAATGGTTTTTTCTTTTCTCATTTGATCATAGCAGGCATTTCTGCCATCCAGTTGCTCACCCAGCAGGAGGCCTCCTGCCAGCTGTTGACCCGAATGACGCTTTCAGGCACAGGGTCTTGATTGTAGGGGGTGTTGAATAAAATCACTGGTATTTGGCATTCCTCCGAGATGGCCACCGCATTATCATGCTTGTCCTCCAAAAAAAGATCGACTGCGAATTTCTTTGCTGCAGACACTTTGTCGTGTGAGCCTACAAGCTCAATATGATTATAGAGGACCTCGTTCCTCGTGAACCAATTCTTCGTCACATCGAATAATCGGTTGCTGCGGGCACTGATGAAATAGAGATCGGCCTGTTTTGTCCATTTTTCCAGGACATCCTTCGCTCCCTCAGCCAATGATGACTCGGTATAAATGAGCGGCTCTGTCTCAATGAACCATTTGCTGAAATCCTCCTTCGGCACATTGACGAAGGGGAGTAAGTCATACTCGGTAATGTCTTCATAAGCCAAGTTCAACTGGAAAGCTTTATTTAAAAAGGGAACCATCGAATCAGGTCTTGTGACAGTCCCGTCTATGTCGATGCCAAAACGTTTTTTCATGATGAATCTCTCCTCGTCTAAAAGTACTTGTAATAGTGTAACATATACAACCGCTGCTTTGGGAAAATCGCTTATTTATTTCCAAGACAAGAAACCATTATCACGATGGATTCTGTGGCTTTTGCATATACTATAACTGCTCCTATAAACGAAAGTGAGGGATGCACGAATGGAAAAGGATCAATACTCCAGTATTGACGATGAAATACGCCTGGGCAAAGAAGACAGTGAAACAACGATTGTCGATGATCCGCACCATGAGCGGTATTATAATGAAAATGAACCTGCAGATGATCGGCGCTATGAAAAGCGGGGGGCCGTGCCCAATGCGGATAACCGTTATCATGAAGAGACATCAGCCGAGATTTCAACCATGCCACGAAGAAGCAGGTCATATAAAGATGAATCTGTAGTGGGAGCTGTTGATTCTGGGGACGTGGCATCAAGAGGAAAAGTCATTGGTGTCGCAGCCTTGATCATTTCCATTTTATCGTTATTCATGATGCCTTTCCTTTTAGGGATCGCAGGGATCATTGTAGGGATAATGGCCCGTAACCGGGGTTCGAACTTGGGGGCATGGGCGATTGGCATTGGAGCCCTTTCCATTATCGTAGGCATATTCATCTTGCCGTTCTTTTAAGGTACAAGCAAAAACCCCGATGATTAAAAATCGGGGTTTTGTTTTATTTATTCAGTAAGGCTGCAGCAGCAGCTTCCGCTCTTTGTTTCTCATAGTATTCTTCAGCGATTTTGTCGATTTCCTTTTTCAGTTCCTCGACCATCGTTTCTTCAGGCACTTTCCGTACGATTTGCCCTTTTCTGAACAGCAAGCCTTCACCGCGGGCACCGGCTATACCGATATCAGCCTCACGAGCCTCACCAGGCCCGTTTACCGCACAGCCAAGCACAGACACCTTGATCGGAGCTTTAATCGTCTGGATGTACTCTTCAACCTCATTTGCGATGGAAATCAAATCGATTTCGATGCGACCGCAGGTCGGGCAGGAAATCAAAGTGGCCATGTTGGAGGCAAGACCGAATACTTTCAGGAGCTCACGTGCGACCTTGATTTCTTCGACTGGGTCCGCACTCAGGGAAACACGCAACGTGCTACCGATGCCTTTGCTTAGGATGGCCCCAAGACCGGCAGCGGATTTGACCGTTCCGGAGAACAATGTACCCGATTCGGTTATTCCTAAATGTAAAGGATAATCGAATGCTTTCGAGGCTTTTTCATATGCCTCGATGGCTAAATTGACATCCGATGCCTTCATGGACACGATGATGTCATGAAAATCGAGATCTTCCAGGATCTTGATATGGTGCAAGGCGCTTTCGACCATTCCATCTGCCGTTGGGAACCCATACTTTTCAAGGATCTTCCTCTCAAGGGAACCTGCATTGACCCCGATTCGGATCGGAATGCCTTTTGCCTTGGCAGCTTGAACAACGGCTTCAACCTTTTCGCGGCGACCGATGTTGCCAGGGTTGATCCTGATTTTATCGGCTCCGCCTTCAATCGCCTTCAATGCCAGCTTATAATCGAAATGAATGTCGACTACAAGCGGGATGTTGATCCGTTTTTTTATTTCAGGGATTGCATTTGCGGCTCTTTCATCAGGACAGGCAACCCGTACGATTTGGCAGCCTGCTTCTTCAAGACGAAGGATTTCTGCAACAGTTGCTTCAACATCATGTGTTTTAGTGGTTGTCATGCTTTGTACGATAACTTCATTATTGCCGCCAATCGTTAAGTTTCCGACTTTAACTGGCCGCGTCTTGGTGCGATGTATGATTTCACTCAAGTGGAATTCTCTCCTTTAGGAAAAAATCAGTTTTGATTTTTAATTTGTTTCTCTGAAATATTGTATCAATGTACTTCCCGTATGACAAGGAAATAGGATGCAATATCTTTTTTAATAAGAAGTATCCGGCACTGCGGATTTTTTTTCGATGTCATCCAGATACATGAAAACGCACAGGTGCCCTGGTTTTCCGGCTACTCATAAACAGGAATCTTATACGTCTTGCCAATCTGCATATTTTCAGGCTTCATGCCTTCATTCAAACTTTGGAAATCGGAGATGATCGTTTCAATCGGCTTATTGTTCCCGGCTTTTTCCGATTCAATGATGGAAATCAGGGTATCTCCTGGTTTCATGGTGACTTCTTTAAAAGCTGCAGTCGGGGCAGGCTGCTGCTGACTTGCCGGGACGGCTGGCTGGACCGTAGAAACCGGCTGCCGTGAAGTCGGCAGGGTGCCAGTGGTCAAATCAAAATAAATAATGAATAATGTGAAGCAAAATGAAATAAAAAGCAGTAGCCTTTTCACATTCAACCCTCCCAAGCTTGTCTTTACACTATGTATACTTGAAAGGGACTGG
The DNA here is from genome assembly GCF_030271255.1 of Peribacillus folii. Lineage (GTDB taxonomy): Bacteria > Bacillota > Bacilli > Bacillales > DSM-1321 > Peribacillus. The sequence continues at coordinate 100,601 of NZ_JASJOM010000012.1, read as the reverse complement.
AATTATGCCTGAAATTGGGCATTTTTAAATCATCCATTAGTATGTGGGGGTTTGGCAACATCCTGATGATTTGAGAAGGTGTCAAGAAAGACACGGATTTCCTTTGGAGTCAGGCCTATCTCTTTCGCCTCCAAGATGAGTGACACCCACTGCAAATCAAGAAAACTTGTCTTCACGTTTATCACCTCGTATCACCATATTCAATTATCTCAGTATAGGTAAAACTTACTGAGTATTTTGTCGAATTAAGGAGGTATTAAAAATGATGACTGCAGTCACATGAAACAACGGGGGATCTATTGGTCTAAAACAAAAACCGCAAAGATCGAATATCCATTGGGACTCGATCTTTGCGGTTATACCTGTCAATCCTTGCGGGCATTGGCCGAGGTTTCTTTAATGGATAAATAAAGCATCATCAATGTGACGAACCAGCTGATGAATGAAGCGAATGGAACAGTTGCTTTGAATGAATCCATGACGGTGAAGAAAATGGTCGAAAGAGTAATGCTGTATGCACCAATTCTCCATAGATGCCTATATGAAAGCGGCCGGCCAAGGGCATTTTTGAAAAGCAGACCGAAAACGGCAAGAATCGTTACTTTAATGAAGATTCCCCCGGAAGTGAACAAGTATAATATAAGGAGCAGCAACGGAAGGATTATCGGCAGTACAGACTCGACGGAATCAAGCCAAGACGAGATTTGCTGGTTATCTCCCTCGAGAAGAGAATAAGGCGAGGATTGTACGTTGCCTCCAGATACGAAAACAAGATCGGATTTCAAAAGGGCAACGGCTTCATCAGCTTTTTCAGCCACATCTTCAGGGGTCAAGGTACCTGTCCCGTCCACGTAAATTTGATATCCATTTTTATTCAAGCTAAATGGTTCATCACTTTCTGTCGTCAATGTGCCATTTTGGATTTTGAATTCCGGTAGGTCTTCCGATACCGTTTCGTGCATGGCATCTATCCCATCAACCATCATTGTACCGAAATAAAAGGCCGAGGGAAGGAAGGCAATGAGGCTCACGAAAAATACATACAAAATCGTTTTGCCGATCCCTTGGTTTTGAAAGGAAGCGATATCTTTAGGCGAATAAAGGCTTACCCAAAGTTGTTTGAATATGTTCAATGTTTTCAGCACCTAACTTTATAAGATTCCTAACAATTTTAACTATATGGGGAAAATAAAACAACCTGTATGTTGCGTCAATGGTTTCAACTAGCCATAATGAGGCAATTATGGAGAGAAAGAGGCAACTGATAAATGAAATGAGAAAGGGCGTTTTGTTGTGGATACACTTTTTTGGATAATTATTGTCCTCATGTTCATCATGGGTTTCGTCGGCCTGATTTTTCCGATCATCCCAAGCGTTTTGTTCATATTTGGCGGAATGGTGTTGTATGGTTTATTTTATTCCTTTGCACCGTTTGGCTGGTTTTTTTGGACCGTCCAAATCTTGTTCGTCATCCTTTTGTTCGCGGCGGATTATATCGCAAACATGGTTGGCGTCAAAAAATACGGAGGCACAAAAGCCGGTGTCTGGGGCAGTACAATCGGACTCCTGGTCGGCCCGTTCGTGATTCCGTTTGTCGGAATCTTGATCGGCCCCTTCATCGGTGCCTTTCTGGCGGAGATGCTCGTCCATCGAAAAGATCCAGTCACTGCAGCTAAAATCGGTCTCGGCTCCGTCGTTGGTTTTATTAGCAGTGTGATCACAAAAGGGATCATCCAATTGCTGATGGTCGGCTATTTTCTATTCGTGGTATTCTCATAGGAAATATTATCGCAAAACGAGGCATAAGGTTTGAAACGTTTACAAAAATTTGATACTCTAATGCTAGCGAGCTTCATGTATCTTTCGAGAACTGAAGCCCTCAAAAAAAACAGCTTACATAGGGAGGAATTTTATTATGGCTTTTGAACTTCCACAATTACCGTACGCATATGATGCATTGGAACCACACATCGACAAGGAAACAATGAACATTCACCACACTAAACATCACAACACATATGTGACAAACTTGAACAATGCCCTTGAAGGCAATCAAGAACTTCTAAGCAAAAGCGTTGAAGAAATTGTCGCTAACCTTGATGCAGTACCTGAAGCGGTTCGCACAGCCGTTCGCAACAATGGCGGCGGACACGCTAACCACACATTATTCTGGGAAATCCTTTCTCCAAACGGCGGCGGACAGCCAACTGGTGAATTAGCAGACGCCATCACATCAAAATTCGGCAGCTTCGACAGCTTCAAAGAAGAGTTCGCTAAAGCCGCTACTACTCGCTTTGGATCTGGCTGGGCTTGGCTTGCAGTCAACAATGGCGAATTGGAAGTAACTAGCACTCCGAACCAAGACAATCCATTATCAGAAGGCAAAACGCCAATTCTTGGATTAGACGTTTGGGAACATGCTTACTACCTAAACTACCAAAACCGTCGTCCTGAATACATCAATTCCTTCTGGAATGTTGTAAACTGGGACGAAGTATCAAAACGTTTCAACGCTGCAAAATAATTGATAATAATTAAAAAGGCAGGGTCCCTATAGTGGGATCCTGCTTTTTTGCCGTTTCTCTTAACTGGATCACAGTCGCGAGTGACTCCCTAATTTACGAGAAAAAAGTGAATTGGCGAGTAAACGGGCTGAATTGGCGAGTAAACCCGTTGAATTGGCGGGTAAACGCGTAAAACTCGCGAGTAAACTCCAAAATTTCGCACGCAACGTTCAACTCTGTGGGCAACTACTTCTCTGTCATCGCCTTCGTCTCGCCAATCGAAGAGTTTTCTTTACTTTTTTGTTACATAAATCTCCTTGTTTTTTCAAACACTAGAGTGGAATTTAAAGGAGAGTTAAAACAATGGGTATTTTAGAGAGATGGTTGGGTGAAGCGGGAGGGAAGAAGGACCTGCACCTGCTTTTGTTTATTGGCGGACTGTATAGTCTGAGCGTTGCTTTATCCAATACATTCGTTAATGTGTACTTGTGGAAACAATCCGGTCAAATAGTTGATATTGCCGTATATAATCTAACCGTGGTGCTTTTTCAACCGCTGACTTTCGTTTTTGCTGGCAGGCTGGCGAAGAAAGTGGATCGGATTATCGTTTTGCGTCTTGGTGTTATCTTTATGGCCCTGTTTTATTTATCTGTCCTTTTGGTGGGGACGCGTGCCACGGATTTCATTTGGCTTCTTGGTGCATTGATCGGGATAGGGTATGGGTTTTATTGGCTGGCGTACAATGTCTTGACGTTCGAGATTACCGAGCCGGAAACGAGGGATTTCTTCAATGGATTTTTGGGGATTTTATCATCGCTTGGAGGAATGATTGGACCGATTCTTTCAGGGTTCATCATTTCGCGGCTGGAAAAATTCACGGGATATTCGATTGTATTTGGATTATCATTGCTGTTGTTTTCCGTTGCCGTGCTTCTAAGCTTCTCGTTAAAAAGGCGTCCTGCTCATGGGAAATATTTTTTCCTTAGGATATTGAAAGAGCGTAAAAACAATCGGAATTGGCAATTGATCACTCGCGCCCATTTTTTTCAAGGGCTGCGGGAGGGTACATTCATGTTCATCATTTCGATCATCGTTTTCATACAGACGGATAGTGAACTTGCCTTGGGGAGCTATGGTTTATTGAATTCGGCGATATCATTCGTCGCTTATTTTCTTGCTTCCCGGTATATCAAGCAGCCGATGCGAAAAAACGCGATCCTTATAGGGGGAATCCTGTTATATGCGGGAGTCTTGCTGATCGCCTTTGATGTCACCTTTGGAAGGCTCCTCATTTATGGGGCCATCGTGGCGACCGCCTATCCGATCCTGCTGGTTCCATACATATCTTTGACCTATGACATCATAGGCCGGGCATGGCAAGCCGCTGATATGAGGATCGAATATATTGTCGTCAGGGAGCTTTTCATCCATTTTGGAAGGATCGTATCCATTTTTGGATTCATTTTGGCCGTCATGTTTTTCGAGTTAAAGCAAGTCCTGCCGGTTTATTTGCTGATCGTGGGAGCGGGGCATACCATGATCTATTGGTTTGTCCGGAAAATCGATATCAACGACCAAGCTTGAGAAAGGGGCCTAAAGGGGCCTCTTTTTAGTAAGAATGAGCCGTAAGTCACATTTTGTCGAAAGTGGGTCAGATGTTTAATATTTCTAGAACACTAAGGTAGAAAAAAATATAAATGTTCTATAGAATAGTAAAGGACCATTATGACTATGTAAAAAGGATGTGTGGCTTAGTGTGAATAAAAAGAAAAAGAAAAAGACGCATGTGCCTTTCAGATTGAATATTCTTTTCTTTTTAGTGTTTGTTTTGTTTTCCGCTCTCATTTTACGCTTAGGTGTCGTGCAGATCGTGTATGGCGACGATTATCGGCGTGAAATCGAAAGAACAGAGGAAGTGACCGTGAATAATTCGGTGCCCCGTGGAAAAATGTATGACCGGAATTTAAAATTGATGGTCGACAATCAGCCACTGGATGCAATTACATATACACGAAAGCAAGGTACGAAACCAGCAGAAATGGTGGAAACCGCCGAGAAACTAGCGAAGTTGATCGAAAAAGATACGGATAAAGTGACTGAGCGCGATAAGAAGGATTTTTGGATAATGAATAATCCAAAGCTGGCGGAGAAAAAGGTTACCGATAAAGAGAGAAAGAAAGTCGAAGAGGGTGAGCTGAAAGAGAGTGATCTCTACAAGCTCCAGCTCGACAGGATTACAGAGGATGAAATAAAACTCTCCGGCAAGGATATGGAAACCCTTGCGATATACAGGGAGTTTGCCAGCGGATATGCTCTTACGCCGCAGGTTGTGAAAAATAAGAAAGTTTCCAAAGAAGAATTCGCCAGGGTGAGTGAAAACCTCGATTCATTACCGGGTGTGGATATATCGACGGATTGGGATCGTTTTTATACGTATAACAAAACACTCAAATCTGTTTTAGGAAAAGTGTCATCTTCCGAAGAAGGTTTGCCGAGTGAAAGCCTCAATTATTATCTGGCGCGTGATTACAGCAGGAATGACCGTGTAGGAAAGAGTTATATCGAGCTGCAATATGAAGACATCCTTCAAGGACAGAAAGCGAAAGTGAGAAACGTGACAGATAAATCAGGTAATGTCGTCGACTCCGAGGTGGTTTCTGAGGGTCAGCGCGGAAAAGATCTTATCTTGACGGTCGATATGGATTTACAGCTGGCAACCGAGGAAATCATAGAAAAGCAATTGATTGCCAAGAAAAAAATGGGGAACACGAAGTTCCTTGATAGGGCATTCGTCGTGATGATGGATCCCGATACAGGGGAAGTCCTGACGATGGCGGGCAAGAAAATCGAGAAAGATCCGAAGACCGGTAAATCCTCCATAGAAGACTTTGCCTTAGGAAATATCACGACATCCTATACGATGGGGTCTGCCGTGAAAGGTGCCACCGTCCTGACGGGATACAAGCAAGGGGCTATCCAGCCAGGAACATATTTTTATGATACGAAGTTGAAGATTAAAGGTACCCCAGCTAAAGGATCATACAGTAATTTCGGGAACATCAATGATTTGACGGCGTTGAAGGTGTCCTCGAACGTTTATATGTTCAGGACGGCGATCAATATCGCCGGTGCCCACTATGTGCCGAATGAGCCATTGAATATCAGATCAAGCGCCTTTTCGACGATGCGGAACTCATTTGCACAGTTTGGCCTGGGCGTGCGCACGGGAATTGACCTTCCAAATGAAATGGGCGGGTTCAAAGGCTCGGAAACATCACCTGGTAAGCTGCTTGACCTTGCCATCGGGCAATATGATACCTACACACCGATGCAGCTTGCACAATATGTTTCCTCCATCGCCAACGGCGGAAATCGCATGAAGCCGCATATGGTCAAGGAAATCCGTGATCCGGTCGATAATAATGAGGAATTGGGACCAGTTGCCGAAGACATTTCGCCGACGGTCATGAACCGACTCGATATGAAGGAAGACTGGATCAAGCGCGTACAGAGCGGTTTCGAGAAGGTATCAATGGAACAAGGCGGGACAGCTTATAAGTTTTTCGGGAACAAACCTTATACAGTCGCTGCTAAAACGGGGACGGCTGAAGCGTTCTATGACGGACCGGACCGGGCGAAGTTTAGCGAGCCGCAGGATACGATGAACATCACGATGGTTGGCTATGCACCTGCCAAAAATCCTGAGGTCGCTTTTGCGGTCGTCGTACCGTGGGCATATCAGGGCCATACTGGTCATAACATGAGTAAGGAAATAGGCGAGGAAATCATGGACACGTATTTCAAACTGAAAAAAGAACGGGCTAAGAAGGAAACCAACAAAGATGCAGAAAAATCGACTGATTTGAAAGTGGAGAACGGAAAAGACGTTCAAAAGGATCAGGCAGAGGTTAGAAAAAGCCAGGAAAATGAATGAAAGCACAAAAAACACGTTTTCGGATAAATCGAAAACGTGTTTTTTTTGTCTTGATCCGGCATCTTTACAATTAACACACAATAATTTACTGAATATTTACAATCGCTTCAAACGGGCTTTACAGACTAAAAGTATGATTTGTTTGTAGGACAAAATATTCATATAAAAAAATCTTAGGGGGATTTTCAAATGAGACGTTTCAAAGGTTTGGCGATGACTGTAGTAATGGGCGGAGTAATTGCAGTGGCTGCGGGTTGCGGATCTGATGATGCTAAGACAAGCGGCAGCGAAGGAAAAGGGTCCAGCCAGCTACAGGGAGAAGTGATCACGGATGGTTCTTCGACGGTCTTCCCGATCATGGAGGCAGTCGCAGAGGAATATATGAGTGCACAGCCTGATGTAAAAGTTTCCGTTGGGTCTTCTGGAACTGGCGGCGGCTTCAAGAAATTCATCGCCGGCGAGACGGATTTAAGTAATGCCTCACGCCCGGTAAAAGAAGAAGAAAGTGCGATGCTTGATGATAAGGGAATTAAATATACAGAGCTGAAGTTGGCTTTCGACGGCATTTCGATCGTTGTTAATAAAGATAATGACTTCATCGACTCACTTACGGTCGAAGAGCTGCAAAAGCTGTGGATCGATAATGGCAAGGTGAAGAAATGGTCTGATATCCGCCCTGAATGGCCAAAGGAAGAAATTAAATTCTATTCACCGGGAACAGATTCGGGCACATACGATTATTTCAATGAAGTGATTCTGGAAGAAAAACCGATGGTGGAAAATGCGACACTTTCCGAAGATGATAACGTCCTTGTACAAGGCGTCGAAGGCGATAAAAATGCGATTGGATTCTTCGGATTTGCTTACTATGCGGAAAATAAAGATAAGCTTAAGATCATTTCCATCGATAATGGAAAAGGGGCTGTAGAGCCGACCCATGAAACGATTAAAAGCGGGGAGTATGCGCCATTGTCCCGTCCGCTATACACATATGTGGCCAACAAGTCTGTAGCTGAAAAAGAACAGGTGGCCGATTATACTCAATTCGTCATTGAAAATGCAGGGGAGCTATCCGAGGAAGTGGGGTATATAAGCCTTCCGGAAGAAGAGTACCAGAAAGATCTTGATAAATTGAAGGAACTGAAAAAATAAAAGATATTACAGGCTATGAAAGATCCCGCCTTGGCTCGTTGAAGGCGGGGGCAACGGCTTGTAAATCCAAATATTGCGTGTCTGAAATGGAGGATGCAAGTTGGAACTGAGAAAAACAGAAACCTATTCTGTACAGCAGATGATCCTGGAAAAGAAAAGCAAGAAAAAAGTGAATGTAGAAAAAATCATACCGAAGCTCTTGTTCCTTATGGCGGCCATTTCCGTATTCACTACGATTGGAATTATCTTGACGCTCATATTTGAAACATTCATCTTTTTTGATCGAGTTTCGATTGTTGAATTTTTCACGGAAAGCAAGTGGCTCCCATTTGCATCCGTTCCTTCATTTGGGATCATGCCCCTTATCGTCGGGACGTTAAAGATAACGTTGATAGCAGCGGTGGTTGCAGTTCCGGTAGGGCTTGCAACAGCCATTTTCTTGAGTGAATATGCATCTGAGAAAACACGGAGGATCATCAAGCCGATTTTAGAAGTTTTAGCCGGGATTCCGACTATCGTTTATGGCTTCTTTGCCTTAACTTTTGTAACACCGGTCTTGCGGGATTTATTTCCTTCTCTTGACATGTTCAATGCCTTAAGCCCTGGGATCGTTGTAGGGATCATGATCATGCCGATGGTTGCTTCTTTGTCGGAAGATGCCCTTGTTTCCGTGCCGAAGTCCATTCGTGAAGGTGCCTATGCCCTAGGTGCGACGAAACTTGAAACGACCATTAAGGTGGTATTGCCTGCTGCCGTTTCCGGAATTGTCGCCTCCGTCGTGCTTGGGCTATCCCGCGCAATCGGCGAAACCATGATCGTGAGTGTGGCAGGGGGCTCGACCCCAAGTATGGATATGGACGTCACTTCATCGATTCAAACGATGACCGCCTATATCGTACAGGTCAGCTCAGGTGATGCAGGGTATGGGACAACGATCTACTACAGCATCTATGCGGTGGGAATGACACTGTTCGTCTTTACGCTTGTCATGAATTTACTGGCGCAGTTCATCTCTCGCAGGTTCAGGGAGGAATATTAAGACATGAAGCTGATAAACAAAAGTCATGTTGCAAAAAGAATGCCTGTCAGGCTGGCTGTCAATACGATATGTAAAGGACTGTTCTTCTTGGCTACACTGGTTGGCCTCATCGTATTGGCCATCTTATTTTATCGGATATTCACTCAAGGAATTGGCCATCTGAATGGGGATTTCCTGCAGAATTTCGCTTCGAGGAAACCAGAAGAAGCGGGGATAAAGGCGGCCTTGATCGGGTCGGTCTGGTTGATGGCGGTCGTTGCGCCGGTTTCGCTGATGCTTGGTGTAGGAACGGCGATTTATTTAGAGGAATATGCGCGGAAAAATTGGATCACCACTTTCATTAAAGTGAATATCTCCAATTTAGCGGGAGTCCCGTCAATCGTTTTCGGATTGCTTGGCTTAACGGTTTTCGTCCGGGCGCTTGCGTTGGATCGATCGGTATTGGCGGCAGGCTTGACCATGAGCCTTCTCGTCCTTTCCGTAATCATCGTCGCTGCCCAGGAGGCAATACGGGCCGTCCCGCGGGATCTAAGGGAAGCCTCATTCGGGATGGGAGCAACAAAATGGCAGACGATACGGAAAGTTGTCCTGCCAGCAGCAATACCGGGCATATTAACGGGCGGTATTCTTGCTTTATCCCGGGCAATCGGTGAAACCGCCCCATTGGTTGTGGTCGGTATCCCATTGTTCATCGCCTTTTTGCCGCAAACGGTGCTGGATACCTTTACCGTCCTGCCGATGCAGATTTATAATTGGACATCTCGTCCGCAGGAGGAATTCCAGCAGGTCGCTGCAGCAGGAATCATCGTCTTGCTCATCTTGTTAATAGTTATGAACTCCATCGCGGTTCTGATTCGAAATAAATTCCAGAAAAGATACTGAACGAGGAGGAAGGAAGCATGAACATGACCTTAACGAAAGAAAAAAATTCATCAGCCATCGTGAATGGTGCCATACAGCCAACCGCTTTAACGGAAAAGGTATATGAAACGTCCGGCCTCAATTTATGGTATGGAGAGAACCATGCTCTGAAAAATATAAATCTGGATATGCATCAAAATGAGGTGACAGCCATCATCGGGCCTTCCGGCTGCGGAAAATCCACCTATATCAAAACCTTGAACAGAATGATCGAATTGGTCCCTGATGTCAAAACGACAGGTCAAATCAAATACAGAAACAGAAATATCCTTGACCAGTCCTATAAGGTTGAAGATTTACGGACACAAGTGGGCATGGTCTTTCAAAAACCTAATCCATTTCCTAAATCCATTTATGATAATGTGGTCTATGGGCCAAAAATCCATGGTATCAAAAACAAAAAGGTCCTCGATGAAATCGTAGAAAAGAGTTTAAAAGGGGCAGCCATTTGGGATGAAGTGAAAGACCGTCTCCACGAAAATGCATATGGGCTATCAGGCGGACAGCAGCAGCGACTTTGTATTGCCAGATGCCTGGCAATCGAACCGGATGTCATTTTGATGGATGAGCCGACTTCTGCCCTCGACCCGATATCAACGTTGAAAATAGAAGAATTGGTCCAGGAACTTAAAAAGGACTTCAGCATTATCATCGTCACCCATAACATGCAGCAAGCAGCGCGTATCTCTGACAGAACCGCCTTCTTCCTGAACGGGGAAGTTATAGAATACGCCAATACCGACACCATTTTCTCCAATCCGGATGATAAAAGAACGGAAGACTACATTACAGGACGCTTCGGTTAACGAGGAAGGGAGATAATATCATGATCGTTCGTGAAAACTTTGAGCTTCAATTGAAAGAGCTGCAAGAAAAAATAGTGGAATTGGCCAATCTAGCCTCGCATGCCATTTCAAAATCATTCACCGCGCTGGAAAACAGGGATGCAGAAGCAGCACTGGAAGTTATTGATGATGATACGAAAGCGGATTTATTGGAAGAGGAAATCAATGATTTTGCGATTTTGCTGATTGCGAAGCAGCAGCCAGTTGCCATTGACTTAAGGAGAATCATTGCCGCCATTAAGATTGCCTCCGACATTGAACGGATGGCAGACTTTGGCGTCAACATCGCCAAGGCGGCCATTCGTATTGGGGATCAGCCGTTCATACTCCCTTTGACGCCTCTGCAGCAGATGTATGATATTACGTTACAGATGATTGAACTCTCGATGGAAGCCTTCGAAAAGGAGGATGTCGCGTTATCGCGTGAAATTATCGAAATGGATGAAGAGGTCGATCGCTTTTATGGAGAAATGATCCGCAGCCTTCTCCGCCTATCCGACGAAAAAAACCTGCAGCAGGTCACGCAGCTTTCCTTCATTGCCCGCTATTTGGAAAGGACGGCGGACCATACGACCAATATCGCCGAAAATATTTATTTTCTAGTTAGAGGCAGATATATCGGCCGAAATGACTGATTCCATCCGTTCGCAGAATAAAAAAGAGGCTTTTTGCAAAGCCTCTTTTTTATTGATTAATGAGATATAGTATTGGCCAATTGCCGATAAGACATCGTATTCGTGACAACGAAGTCACCGATTTGAATTTTCTTCGAAAAGCCATGCTCGTTCATGTATTTTTCGAATTCAGCTGCATCATCGATGATCCTTGCCTTGAAAAGTTGCTTGGCAATCTCCGTTGAGGTCATATTCGATTTGATTTTAATGGTATAGGTGACCACAGAGGATTCTTCGACCTTCTGATTTTGATCGGATTCCTTTGAACGCTGGACAGCCTGCATAGATTCTTGATCGGGAGGCGAGACGATGAATCCATCTTTCTCGAGCTTTTCCTTGGCCTCCTCATTGGTCAAAGGGGTCTCCTTCATTAGTCCGGTACCATAGTAACAGCCGGCAAAGATGCTTGTCGTGAAGATGATCCCGGCGGAAATGCCCTGCAGTCTTACCTTCATCATTGTTCATTTCCCCGCATTCTTTGCTGTTCGATGACTGATAGGGTTTGTTCCTCGGTTAAGGAGGATTGTTTTGCAATTTGTGCCAAAGAAAGCCCTTGCCCATATAAGGATAGAACTTGGCTCTTTATAATTTCATGAATGGGTTCGGAATCCCTGAAAGTGGCCGTTGGCTGTGGGGCCTTTAAGGCAGGAAGCGGGTCATCCCCAATGACGAATTCCTCTTCAATGATCTTCACTTTCTTTTTTAATTGGTACATATCCTGCATATACGTTAATGTCATCTGTTCTAAATCTTCTTCTAATTTGGCCACTTTATCTTTACTGAAAAAGGAAATGATAAGAAGGATGATTGCCAATGAGAAGAGAAGGATGATTAGGGTTTCCATGGTTTCACCTCAGAAGATAATTTTCGACATATACTTATATTTTACACATATTTTTAAAAAAATGGAGAATTTCCTGCTTTTTTACCCTTTTCATGGGCAGCAATAGCCATTTTTTTTGCTTAGTTTGCTTCAATTTATTGTCGAAACAAACTAAGGACCTGATCCAGAAAAAAAAATGGGCAAGAAAACCGGTAAAAACCCTTAGCTAACTAACTTGCATAAAATTCGACAAAATGTGTTTATTGTCCATCAGCACAAACAGTGCTAACATGAAGGTAGAATAAAACGAAAGAGAATATTTTGAATATTAAGATTTTTTATCCATTAAGAATTGGTGTGCAGATTCAAGCGTGGATCCATTCACTGTCAGCGCCTAACGATAAGCTGTTTACAATAGAGAAGGGGAAGGGATGATTATATGAATTCACTATACGCATATATGCCGCAGGATCACCAAGACCTATACCGTAAAGGATTGAAGGCTGGACTATGGATGGATGAAAGTTTTGATTGGTATCCTGAGGAAGATATGATGAGTCATCCGAATGGGGAGATACGGACACTATTGCAAACCTTCACACAGGGGAAGGTGACCTTTTCGAAATTCACGATTAGGAATACCTCATTCGAGACGAAGCATCCAAAATTATTTTTCCATTATGAAAACGCTTTCGAAAGACAGGCAGTGGCTTTTTATAGCCCGAATGAACAGGCCATATTGCATGTAGCCCCTCGGTCAATCGCTTTATTGGGCGGCCTTGTAAAAGGGAAAAGCATTTCTCAATATTGCATTCAAGGCAAGGGAAGCCTTTATCAGGAAGGCTGTTTCAAGTCACTGAAAGAAGGGCTGCTTGCTTATTCACCGCTCGCTAAAGGGGAAGTGACCAGTATGTTCACGCTGGAGACGGAGATCCTGCCTAAGGAATGTGTCGAAGCGGTGGCCTGGGCCATTCATGCTGAAACGAAGGAGGAAGCGAAGGTCATCAATAATCAGCTTCTCCTGACGATGCAAAGCGTAACGAATTGATATGGATAAAAGTTAATGTGCGATTTCCCAAAAAACATACTAGCAATTCACCTGGAATAATGCTATTATAGAAAAGTCCTATGTGAAAAAGTCAATATGTTTGGAGGGAAATACACATGCGCGTGAATATTACTTTAGCTTGCACTGAATGTGGAGACCGTAACTATATTTCTAAAAAAAATAAACGTAACAATCCAGACCGTCTTGAGCTTAAAAAATACTGCTCAAGAGAAAAACGCAGCACGACTCACCGTGAAACAAAGTAAGCAACAGGATTTTTCCTGTTGTTTTTTTTATGCTTTTTTTATGATTTTACCGGGGTTCTGTTAATGAAGTGCTATTATGGAATAATGACAGCAGCAGAGCAAGGGAGTGGGAAATAATGATGGTAAATAAGAAGAAGCTTCGACAGCAAGTGAAAGCACACTTAATGGAGCTGACCGACGGGGAGCATGAAGAACAATCGGACAGGATCGCTGAAAACTTATTCTCGCTGGAAGAATGGAAAAAGGCCAGAATGATTGGCATCACGATATCCATCCATCCCGAAGTTTCAACATTCCGGATCATTGAACGAGCGTGGAGTGAGGGCAAGTCAGTTGCTGTACCAAAATGTGATCCCGATAAAAAGACAATGCAATTCAAAAAGATTTCCTCCCTCGATCAGCTGGAGTCTGTATATCAGGGGCTGCATGAACCTATAGCCGAAACCTCCGAGGTGACCAAAGACGAAATGGATGTATTGATCGTTCCAGGCCTCGCCTTTACGAAAGAGGGGTATCGCCTTGGTTTCGGCGGCGGCTATTATGACCGGTACCTTCCCGGCTACAAAGGAGCTACTTTGGCCCTCGCATACGAGCTTCAGCTTGTGGGTGAATTGCCGATAGAACTGCATGACATTGCCGTCGGACAGCTCATTACCCCATCTAAGGTCCTTAAAACCTCCGCCCAATAGAAGATGTTTGATATTTATCACTTTTAACTCATAAAAATCCTGTCCTGTATCACACTATTGGTAGGAGGGATTGTTATGCTTCGATCAATTATTCACATCTTCTTGGTTGGTTTAGCGGTATATGCCGGTTATAAAAACCGTTACCGTTTGGTCAACGTGGCGCTTTCCAATGGCTTTTTGCGAAGGTTTTTAGTCACCAAATCCTTGAATACTCCAATGTTCAGGGATAAAATGATGCAAAGTATGTTCAGTCAGACTAAATGAAAATGCCTGCAGCTTTGAAAAGGAACCTCATCAAGGTTCCTTTTTTTACTTTTTACATGATATCGTCTATAGTTTTAAGTAACAAAATCAGAAGCTTGAGATCGATTGGAAAGTGGGGAAGGCATTGGGATTTAAAGAGGATTATCTGTTTTGGGGGACCATACGGGAGTTGACTGCCCGTCATGATTACCGAATGATCACCGTCACGGAAAACCATCAGGAGATTTGGCTTGAAAGTGATACGAACAAGGAATTTCCGGTCGTCAGGCTGATCCGGCATGATTTGGATTGGGCGAACTGGCTGAAGCGCGATATTGAACGGACGTTGCAAAACGGAGAAAGAATCAGGCAAAAATTATACAAAAAACCGATAAGCATATTAAGCATCTATGTGAGTAAATTTGCACCTGTTGATGATTACGATTTCAGTTTGCAGGCTGCTTCCTATAAAAAAACAAAGGTGAACACATTCATTCTGACTTGCGAAGCATTCCATCAGTCACTGCAGGACCTTGAGCAGGTTTTGAAAAAAACACTTTCAGTTCATGTTCCTAATGAAGCTGACTTAGATGAAGAAAAAGTTTTGACCTTAAAGAAGGAAGCCATCTCGGAATCAGTCAAAAAGGCCAAGGCCGAGCAGAAGGTGTTTCAAAACGCCAATAAGCCAGTCTTTACATACATATTCATGGCAATCCAGATAGCTGTGTTCATTCTGATGGAGTTTAATGGGGGCAGCACCAACTCCATGAATTTGATCGAGTTCGGGGCAAAATACTCACCATTGATCATACAGGGGGAATGGTGGAGGTTCTTTAGTCCGATGATTGTCCATATCGGCTTCCTTCATTTGCTGATGAACACTTTTTCCCTGTATTTAATTGGCGCTGAAGTAGAAAGGATTTACGGGAATGTGAGGTTCCTTTTCATTTATGTTTTCGCTGGTTTTGCCGGGACGCTTGGCAGCTTCATCCTGACTCCGAACCTTTCGGCAGGTGCAAGCGGAGCCATTTTTGGCTGTTTCGGGGCACTGCTGTACTTTGGAATCGTCTATCCGAAATTATTCATGCGTTCGATGGGATCCTCGGTCATCGTCTTGATCATCATCAACTTAATATATGGTTTCTCCGTTTCGGGGATTGATAATGCCGGCCATATCGGAGGGTTGATTGGCGGCTTCCTTGCTGCTGGAGTTGTCCACCTTCCAAAAAGCAAAATAATATGGCGGCAGCTGGTCTTTTTACTGGGGACGGCGGCCCTGACTTATACGTTGCTTCAGTACGGCTACCATCATCAAAACAGCGCAGCCATAAATGATAACACGATGGGCCTGCTGGCCCAAAAGTATATCAATGAAGAAAAGGAAGCGAAAGCGGAAGAAATGCTGATCGATTATGTGGGTGATAACCAGGATGCACCAATCTCGCTTTTTATGCTCGGAAATTTAGCCATAGAACAAAACGACATAAACCAAGCCAAGGATTATTATGAAAAATCGATCAAGGCTAACCCGGAATTACATCAAGCGCATTACAACCTTGCCTTGATCCAGATGAAACTTGGAGCATACGCCCAAGCAAAGGAGCAAGCGGAAAAAGCGGTCGAGCTTGCTCCGGATAATAAGTCATACGCTAAACTGCTAAAGAAAATCGAAACGCAACTATAAATCTTGGCGAAGCATGATCGGGGTACCATCCTTCAGTGTAAACAAGACAAGTAATTCACGTTGGTTCTTCGCCATTAGCAATAGGGGAATGGTACTGCCTTGTGCATTAACGGTGGTACCATCCTCTTTTTTTATTCCCAAGACATACTCTTTATAAAGGCCTTCCCATAGCTTGCCAACTATTTCTTCCCGCTTGAATGCAGGGAAGGCGGAAAGCCACTCGTTTTTTTTATCAGGGAGATCGGTTAACGAGATGATGTTATAGTGATCCAAGTTTATTTGATAGGCTTGGCTGGCTTTTTCCAAACCGTTTTGAACCGTTTGTCCGGTCAAGTTGTCTAGTGTTTTTTTCCATTCGATTTGTTCCTCCGAAAGTGGACGGTGAAAATATTGAAATGAAGGTGTCGTTACCGCATACATTTTATCCTTACTGAGCTGCTGGGCACTGGTGAAAATCGTTTCACTTGGATGAACCTCGGCATAATGAAAAGTGACGGCCTCATAACGTCCGCTTTCGCTTTCTTTCGCCTTTGCTTTTTGGGAGAGTTCTTGTTTATTTTGCCGCCAATTTTTTAAAGCTCCTGTCAATTTTCCATTAGTGTATAAAAGGGACACATCTTGACGCAGGTAAGCAGGCCGGTCCAATGCGGAATCCACCCTCCAAGTGATCGTATAGGCAGAACCCCCGCTGTCCTTTGGTGTAAGATGTGTGGACGCATGTTCAAAATGGAGCGAGGAATCGATGGGAAAGTAAGTGATGGTTTCCTCAGCCCGCTCATTATTTGAAAAATAAAGGATGACAAAAATGGTGGTAAAAACTAATAAAACGGTATACTTCAATTGTAGTTTCATTTTTCCCCTCCGTTTTAAAGCAGGATTCAAGGCTTTTCCGAAGCGTCGTCAAAATCGAAACAATCCAGTTTCGGCGTTCACTTGTCCTGTAATCCATCATATGAATGGATCCGGACATGTATGAGGGGGATGGGGAAATTATCAAAAAGAGGAAATGAACGCTTGTTACAAAGCGGCTGATTCGATATACTTTGCTATAGAAAAGAGTAAAGAGGCTTATTATGAAAACATATTATGATCTTCAACAATACTTGAAAAGATTTGGTACATTTATTTATATTGGCGATCGGGTAGCCGAGCTCGAAATGATGGAGACGGAAATCAGGGAAATCCATCGGATGCAGATGATGGATACGAAAGATTATCAAATGGCCATCCTTTTAATTAGGCAGCAATTGGCTCTTGAGATGGAGAAACAGAAAAAAATTGATAAAAAAAGGTGAGAATGATGGAAAAGTGGCTGATGGGTGTCGATTTAGGCGGTACAACTACCAAACTGGCTTTAATCAATTCATATGGGGAAATTATTCATAAATGGGAAATCAGCACTGACATCTCCGAAAAGGGGAAATTCATCACGATGAACATTGCCAAAGCAATCGATGCGAAGCTTGAAGAATTGAATGAACCGAAGAGTAAGCTAGTGGGGATAGGAATGGGAGCACCGGGCCCTGTGGATTTCGTCAACGGTTCGATATACGAAGCAGTGAATCTTGGCTGGAAGGACTATCCATTAAAGGATTTATTGGAGGTCGAAACCTCTTTGCCAGCGGTCATTGATAATGATGCCAATATGGCCGCTCTTGGAGAGATGTGGAAAGGGGCAGGTAATGGAGCCAAAGACCTTGTTTGCGTAACACTTGGGACGGGTGTAGGCGGCGGCATCATCCATAATGGCCGAATCGTCCATGGAACAAGCGGTGCTGCAGGTGAAATAGGGCACATAACAGTTGTAGCCGACGGAGGCGCTCCGTGTAATTGCGGCAAGTCGGGCTGTTTGGAAACGGTTGCTTCCGCTACCGGAATCGTTCGGCTTGCTTTAGAGGCACTGAATGAAGACGGCGGAACATCATTGCTGCAGCAAAAAGTGAATGAAGGACATGTCGTTTCTTCCAAATTGCTATTCCAATGTGCAAAAGCTGGCGATTCCTTGTCAAAAGCTGTAGTGGATAAGGTAGGCAATTACTTAGGTCTTGCACTATCGCATGTAGGCAATGTCATGAATCCAGATAAGATCGTAATTGGCGGCGGCGTTTCCCAGGCGGGAGCGATCTTGCTTGATACTGTCCGTGCTGCGTTTGAACAGTATGCATTCAAACGTGTTGGCAAATCAACGAAAATAAGCCTTGCTACCCTAGGCAATGATGCTGGCGTCATAGGCGCAGCTTGGCTAATCAAAAATCAGTGAATGCTTGAGCCGCTTTCTTATCAGCCCTGTTTGGACAGGGCTGATAAGAAAAAAAGAGGCAATATTCAAAAATTCAAAAAGTGCGGCGGCATATAAGGCTGAGGCACGAAAAATGACCGATGATGAAAAAACGACCTGGATTGCTCCAGGTCGTTTTTTTTTGGCATCGCTTCCGAACATTTTTTCGGCAATCATTTCATAAAATCAGACTAGGAAGGGGGGAGCCTTTAATGAAAGTCGTAAGCAGAAGCGGGGATACTCTAGCCTATTACAGCGAATTGTTTCAAATCCCTAAAGTTTTATTGGAGGATGCCAATCCCGGCAACTCTGAAGGAATTTTGCCGATGGGCATCGAGGTGCAGATTCCTGGTTTCGTTACGGTAAGGGAATCCCGTTTGGGGGCGACATTGAATGACATCGGGCAACGTTCGCAATTGCCCATAGATGCTTTATCATTAGTGAACCAAGTCGAACAAGACGCGATTGCTGTACCGGTCAGAATCACCAATCCCCTGCTTGACATCGAAAAACCGTACGAATACCAATCTCTTCTCGATGACCTTGACATTCTTTCGTTTCATTATCCCTTCATTCAAATCGAATCAATCGGAAAGAGTGTATTAGGAAAAGAGCTCCTGGAAGTGCGAGTCGGTCAAGGAGAGAAGGTAATCCATTATAACGGTTCATTCCATGCCAACGAGTGGATCACCTCTGCCGTTTTAATGAAATGGCTGAATGACTTCCTGTTGGCTGTAACCAATGAGGGCACGCTTAGCGGTGTGGACTGTATGCCTTATTATCAAAATGTGACACTATCGATCGTTCCGATGGTCGATCCGGATGGGGTCAACCTAGTGATAAAAGGGAAGCAAGCCGCAGAAGGGAAATTTGATGTAATCAAGATGAATAACGGCAATCCAGCCTTTTACGCCTGGAAAGCCAATATTCGTGGCGTTGACCTGAATAATCAATACCCTGCCAATTGGGAGATTGAAAAGCAAAGAAAGCTTCCAAAAGCTCCAGCTCCAAGGGATTTTCCAGGAGAGCTTCCCTTATCCGAACCAGAAGCATTGGCCATGAAGAAATTGGCTGAAAGACGGAATTTCGAAAGAGTAATAGCCCTTCATACACAGGGGAAGGAGTTTTATTGGGGATATGAAGGACATGAACCCGAGAATTCGGCTACTATGGCAAAGGAGTTTGAGGCACGCAGCGGATATCGGGCCGTTCGCTACGTTGATAGCCACGCCGGCTATAAAGATTGGTTCATTCAGGAATTCAAGCGACCTGGCTTCACAATTGAGCTGGGGAAGGGCATCAATCCACTTCCTTTGTCTCATCTTCCGGGTATTTATGAAGAATCTGTGAAGATTTTAATGGCTGGGCTCTGTATTTGAGTCGATTTTACTAAGGAATATACTTCCACAAAAATATAAGATAATTATTCGCCACTTTTACTCTTTTTTACTTTATAATGAAATGCGTAAGGATTCGATGGATCCTTGCTCTTTCTAATGTCTCGCTCACATATGCCAGGCGTTTTAGTTTTGAAGTTGGAGGTGTGTGGAGATTAAAGCAATCAAAGCAGCGCTTTGTATGCGGCTTACCATTTGTAAGATGTTGTGTTTTGTCCCATTATTTATCTCCACTATCCTTCTTATCTCGGCTTGTGAGCCTTCCAAGGACCTTAGTAAACCCGTAACTGATACGGAAAAAGAACACTCCCAACCCAATTTGGGGATATCTTCAGGTGAATGGAAGATCCCGACTGCTGAAACCGAAAAAATCGTCGCTATTTATGGATGGCTTGATTCCAAAACCATTTTGTTCGCTGAGAAGCGGGATGGCAATAAAGTCCCCCAGCTTATGACTTGGAATATGGAAACGAATGATACCTCCGTTTTCTATCAGCCAACCTTTGCGTTTTCCGAAGTTTCAATCAGTCCATCTGGAACGCATATCTTGGTATCGTCCTTCACATCTTCGGGTAAAGCATCGATTACCATTCTCGATCGCACAGGCAATCCATTGTATTCTGTGGCGATACCAGCTTATGAATTAGCTTACGAGTGGAACTCCTATCGAGATGGAACGCTGTTTTTATCTAGTTTTAATGAAGATTGGACATATAGCTCCTATGTGCTGAACCCGGATGAACAATCAATGGAAGCACTGGATTTTCCACAGCCCTTTGCACAGTGGGCGGGTGAAAAGGAATTGATGTTTCTCGATTGGGATAGGAATGAACCTGCTTTGACGGCTCCCTTAGTAAAAAAAGCGTTGAATGCTGATGGGGCGGACAGCCTTATGCTCGATGTCATTCACTTTAAAAAAATGAAACATACGCTAATGACGATTCAAGTGGAGACAGAACAACATGATCGGGGTACATACGCTTTTTATGATCAAACAAACAAGCCGATTCACTCTTTTTCCGTGCCGCTATTGAAAAGCTTTTCAGATTGGGTGATTCCATCCTACGATTTCATTGAAAAAAACAAGGAATTCATAACGTTCATTCCAAATGAATCAAAAGACGCGGACCAATATGAGGGAAGGTTTACCTTGACTAAATTTAATTGGGAAAAAGGCACACAAGAAGAAGTGATGAAGGACATGGAAAATGAACCATTAAGCTGTTCGCTTGATGGCAACCTCTGCTTATATGGATATCAATTCGAGAAAATCATTGATATGAAAACCCATCAAATACAAAGACTGTTTAAAAAACAATGATGATCTAAATTAAAAGCTCGCCACAATGGCGAGCTTTCTTACTGTAGATACACTCTGTAAGGATGGAGTGTGTTTACAGTATTTTTTTAGGTTTAGATAAATTGAACGCTGTTTTTCAAACCACTATTACCCAAGTTGGATGTACGTAGACCGTTTCATTGCACTTCAGGCACTCGCTTTCCGCGGGCGGTCCGTGAGCTTCCTCGGCTTTTGCTCCTGCAGGGTCTCACGTTGACACGCATTTCCCACAGGAGTCTCGTTGCCTTCCGTTCCATTTCACTTTGCTTGAAAATTTAGAATCGCAATAGCTATAAGTAATGGAGCTTTGTACATGGACCGTTTCGTTTCCCTTTACTCTGAATGAAATTTAAGTGGATACTATTGCCCACAAAATTTGAGGAATTGGACTTCAATCGTTTCATTTCACTGTACGTGAAAAGTAGACTAGATTTTCGTACCCGCAGGAGACTCGCACCACCAAATTAAACCGACATTTTAATTGGACCCAATGATAATGACAACCCCTCATTTTAACCTACCAGCACCAATTGCTAATTCCAAATTTGTGAATGCGCATATCAAAATAGGAACGCTATGATGCCAAATAAATGATTTAATATTTGGGCTCCCATCAAGTTAAATTAATTGATGGTTAATTGTCCTTTCTTACAGAACAGGATGGTCAGAGCAAACAATTGAATAGAATAATTAGGAGTTAGTAAAGTTTATTTCTAAAGGTGCATGAATACCAGAAGCTGCATATAAATTTGTGTCAAATGATGATTTTAATAGAGTGTACAAGCTAGATTTTCCATGAATAATGGAAGTGTACTTGAAATATGTTACAGATTTCCATAGGTTCAGGTAGAGACTACGGAGAAAAACCTCAACTAGCGGTGGTATTGTTAATAGAAAGAGAGAATATGAACAATGCTATTAAAAATGCTGGAAAGAAGTCATAGCAATGATAATGCGACTAATTTGTTAGCTGGTTTATATTTTTAAAAAAGTTCTAGATGAGAATATATAAGTCTAAGTAAATAGAAAATTAAAGATTGTCGAATCTATAGATCCAGAATTAGTGAAGTCAGAATCTACGTTTCATTCAATAATGGCTGCTGCTTCAACTTCACCTAAATATATGTCTACTACAACTCTTAGCTTCAATAAACACGTAGCTTCTTAAAGTGCTGTAGCAACAGTCATTGGTGGAGTAATAGCAGCTGCTTCTCTTACTGGTTTCAAATTTGCTAAAACAGATTTTGCTAGTGCAATTGGTAATTGGTTGAGTGTTATTGGATTAGGAACATATTTCTCCTCAAAATTAATGAGTGGTACTTTCAAAGTTGATAATTATAGAAGTGGTTCAAAGAAATTTACTGGTTGTGAATATTTGTATCAATATAGATATCAAAATCCAAGAATTAATTTCACTATAGTTGGAAAAAAGTTCAATAAATCATTTAATAAGACTGGTAGCTGGTATTATGGAACAAGACCTTGTGCATAGCATAAAATAGGAGGTGATAAAAATGGGAAAGAGATTTTTTCCGCTTTTTATAATACTTATTGTTTCAGCAATGGCGATAACCTTTTTATTGCGTATGGGACCTTTTGAACAGCCCATCTGGATGCAAGTAGTATTTTTATTTTCCACCTCTACGTTTACATATATTGCTTTTAAGAATAAATCTGAAATTTCATTTGTTATTGTAATCATTTGTGCTATCGTAATGCTATTTTCTTTATCGCTAAGGTTTTTTTTGTTTTTGAATTCATAGGAAGTTCGCTTTACTCAATATGAATTGCCCCGTATATGTTAGACACCAAACTAACATGTACGGGGTGTTCTCTTATTACGTAACCCCGATCCTTTAGGACTATATGAATAGAAACACTAATGTATTTTAATAACCTTCGTTGAGACTTCCCCCAAACAATATCTATATCGTTTCGATTCTAACCTTAGTTTTCACGCAAAGGGGAACGGAACAGAGCGGTCTAAGTACAGATACTCCAAACTTTAGGCAATCTGGGAATTAAAAAAGGTTTCGGAAGGGAAATCCTTCCGAAACCTTTTTTTCTTTAGTGGGAAACAGGAAAGCCGCTGTTGATGATTGTCATGACAGTGAACCAGCCGAATACGACGGCACTGCCGGCTGCAAAAATGAATCCTAAGAAGTTTCTCTTTTTTAATGAAGTAAATACAGCTGCCACCCCCAAAAGGGCCACAAGTCCGAACACAACCATTAATATCATATCAAAACCCCCTTTTACAAAATGAATGTTCATCACTAATAATATACCCAGAGAATTATGCAACTACCAAAAATATGTAGAAAAGAATGCATTTGTTAATATTTTAATATTTATTCAATTATTTGTCGAGGCTAAAAAGGGCTTGGAGTGAACAGGATTAACATGTACGTCAAGATTTGGTGTAAGATGGAGAGAGAAATTCTTATTGGAGTTGATGGAAATGAAATGGACACAAATCCCGCTTGGACCCCTGCAAACGAATTGTTATGCAGTCTCGGATGGAACGGATTGCATCATTATCGATCCGGGTGAAGAGCCACAGAAAATCATACAATATATACAAACAAAAAAATTGAAGCCTTTGGCGATTTTATTGACGCATGCTCATTTCGATCATATCGGTGCTCTTGATGCCATCCGCGATCATTATGGAGTGCCTGCTTATCTTCATGAAAAAGAGGCCAAGTGGCTTCTTGATCCCGCGTTGAACGGCTCTTTGAACTGGTTCCCTGAAAACCCGATGCGCATGAAACCGGCTGATCATTTCATCGCAAATGAGCAGGAGCTTACAATTGGTGGGTTTACTTTCGAAGTTTTCGAAACCCCCGGGCACTCACCAGGCAGTGTTTCCTTTTTTTTAAGGGATGAACGGCTGCTATTTTCAGGAGACGTCTTGTTCCAAGGAAGCATTGGCAGGACAGATTTAATTGGCGGAAGCGAAGCGGTCCTGCTAAAAAGCATCGATACGAAACTGCTGCCGCTTCCTGATGATACGATCGTTTTCCCGGGACATGGTCCAGTCACGACCATCTTAGATGAAAAGAGTGCAAACCCCTTTTTGAGATAACATTCCTCCAGGTGCCATGTGGCACCTGGTTTTTGGGTCTTGATGTTTGAATATTGAAAAAAATGACTCGTGGAATTATACTGAGTATGTTTCTTGATAAAGTAAAAGAATAGCCGACGCATTAACTAATCGGAAAGGTCATTTTTTTTGATCGCGTTTCAGGGAAGAGGAGGCGTTATGTTGATACACCATTTGGAGGAAATGATTGAACGCAGCCCTAAAAAGAGAATTTCCTATCAGGACTATATGGCAGCCGTTTTATATGCCCCGCAGATTGGCTATTATATGAGGCAAAAAAAGAAGATTGGCTCAAGAGGGGATTTTTATACGTCCGGCAATGTCGGGGACGCTTTTGGCAGATCACTTGCGAGGTGGTTCGTCCATTTGATAAAAGTGTGCGGCGTTTCCCCGCACATCGTTGAAATGGGTGCAGGGGATGGGAAGCTGGCGTATGACATTCTCGTCTACATTAAAGAAACAGAGCCGCTGATTTGGGACTCGCTGACGTATGTTCTGGTAGAAACCAGCCCATTTCATAGGAGGGCTCAGCAAGACCGTATAGGGATGTTCAAACAGGCATCTTTAGCTGTCGAAGCAGAAGAATGGGCGAATATGAATGGAATCGTGTTTTCAAATGAATTTTTCGATGCACTGCCTGTCCATGTCATCGAGAAGGATGGCGGGTCCCTTGCAGAGGTCTTCGTCACGATGGAGGGTGGCCGTTTGCTGGAAGTGAAGGAGCCGTTGGACAATCCTGACATTCTTACTTACCTTGCGGAACGGTCCGTAACATTACAAGATAAGCAAAGATATGAAATTCCGCTGCAGATGGTTCAGGAATATGAAAAGATCGCTTCAAGCATCCGTTCGGGGGTCCTGCTTACCATCGATTATGGCTACACTCAAAAGGAGTGGCAGGAGTCCGCACATCATCAAGGAAGTCTAAGGGGCTACTATCGGCATGAAATGATCACGGATGCACTTATGCATCCTGGTGATATGGATATGACGACACATATCCATTTTGACACATTAATGGATATTGGAAAAAAAAAGGGGGCAGCCGTCTCCGGCCTTTATCAGCAGCATGAATTTTTGCTTAAAACGGGGATCCTCCAGGAGCTGAAGGGGCACCAAGAGACGAATCCCTTCTCGGAAACGGCAAGGCGCAACCGTGCTATTCGGGGCCTGATCATAGGTGGGTACAGTGACCATTTCAGGGTGCTGCTGCAAACGAAGAATCTGGCTGAGGCTGCAAGGATTTTCCCTGATTGATGCAAGAGAAAACCCATGAACCAATGATTCATGGGTTATGTATCATGCATGTTCCGATCCTAATGGGAGGCACCAGGAGTCATCATAAATACACTCCAATATGAGAATCCTGCAAAGAAAACGGTAAGATAGGCGCCAAATACATAAATATACATGCGCTCCGATAATTTCAAATAGCTTAAGAGAACAAAAAAGATCGTTTGTGCAAAGAAAAGTAAAGACGTTTGATGCATATGGCCCAGATAAAAGAAAATAGCCATAATTCCTGTCCAAAATCCACATACTCTGAACATGCGTTCCATCCGAATCCCTCCTTTTGTCAAGTCGTGTACATTCCCAATAATTATAAATGAAATTGTAAGGTAATGTAAAGGATGCCTTTTGTTTCTATGTCAGAACCGAAGCTTGATAAGAGCAAGTGGAACAATTAGACATCATATTTTCTACTTCCACAAGATCCACGTTATCAAACAAGGCTTCGAACATTCCCTTTAAGAAAGAATTATGCATCGAGCATATTATTCCTGGCTCTACGGCTGTAACTTCCTTGAATGGACAATTGAAGATACGGAAGTGAATTTTATTTTCCGCATCGTTTGCCTGAATTTCAGGTGAAAACCCTGCAATGATGGCAGCATTCCTGAGCATACCGACTTTCTCCGCAAAAGTAAGGCTGTTAATTGAATGTAAGCTCATCGATAGTTGCTGATTGACCAATTCCTCGCCGAAAACCTTGCCCGTATCGTAAAGGGCCTGTTTCCCTTGCTCCCCTAATGTCATCATCGTCTGAATGGCTATCCTTGATAGCAGCTGATAGTCCCTATAAGGAAAATGCAGCTGAATGACTTTATCGGATAAACGATAAAGCCTGCTTGGACGTCCGCCTTTCCCCGTTTTACGTGCTTCCGATACCAGCATGTCAATATCTTCGAGTTTTGACAAGTGTAGGCGAGCCACATTTGGATGGATGTTAAATGAATCGGCAATTTGCTGTACCGTCACGTCCCCATGATTGTCCAAAATATATTGATATATATAATACCGGGTGGGGTCTGCTAACACGTTCGTAATTTTTAACGTTTGTTCCATTTTGCCCTCCTGCATTTCCATAGTTTTACTTGTTTATTATAATACAGGCAGAAAATAATGGAATAACAGAACCTGCAATATCGCTTTAGTTAAAAAAAAATTCACATTTTCCCCATTTTAGTAGAGCTTTTTAATATACATTTATTGTACAAATGTTATACAATACTTTTAAAGAACATGTTATATATACAAATTAGGAATGAGGGGTTGTAAATATGGAACGATTGACTTTCTTTTCGTATCCAAGTTGTACATCTTGCCGAAAAACAAAAAAATGGTTAAAGGCCAATCATATTTCTTTCGAAGAGCGTCATTTATTCAGAGAAACACCGACCGAAGCTGAATTAAAACGGATCCTTGAATTGACTACCGAGGGCCTTGATGAAGTATTGGCAACAAGAAGTGAAGTGTATAAAGGCTTGGAAGTTAATATTGACGAAATGATGCTTTTTGATGTCATCCAATTACTTACAAAAGAGCCGAGACTATTGAGAAGGCCCATCCTTATAGACGGGGAAAAATTAGTGATCGGCCACAATGAAGATGCATTGAGAAATTTGGTTTCCAAAAAGATGGATTTGAAAATGAGCATGTAAAAGTGATTCTCGAAAATTTTTCGAGGATTTTTTCATGTATTTAGCAGGAATTTGTCGGTGATTGTCGAAATTTTAATTTAGAACTATAGGAGGTGATGAATGATTTGATATCAATTGAAAAAACGGCAGAAAAAATCCTTACCCGTGCCATTCAGGCATCCGCGTCGGACATCCATATTTTTTTCCGCAGGGAGGGACCGCTCATCCAATTCAGGATCGATAATAAGCTTGTCCCTCAGGAAACCATATCATTCTTTGAAGCTGAAAGGCTGATAGCTCATTTGAAGTTCCTTGCCGCAATGGATATAGGCGAGAAAAGAAGGCCGCAAAGCGGTGCCATCACCATGAATCTAGCTAACCAAGTGGTAGGACTTCGCCTCTCCACACTCCCCACTGCCTATCTCGAGAGTCTGGTCATCCGCTTAATACCCCAACAGAACATTCTTCCGCTAGAACAATTATCCTTATTCCCGAATACCGCCCAAAAACTGATTGCACTTCTGAAGCACTCCCATGGCATGCTCATATTTACCGGCCCGACCGGCAGCGGGAAAACGACTACCCTTTATTCCCTGCTCCATCATGCCCATGCGATGCTCAACCGAAATATCATCACACTTGAAGATCCGATTGAGAGTGTGTCCGAAAAGGTGCTGCAAGTCCAAATCAATGAAAAGGCCGGCATTACCTATTCGGTCGGCCTAAAGGCCGTGCTTAGACACGACCCCGACGTGATAATCGTGGGGGAAATCAGGGATTCGGAAACGGCGAAAATCGCGGTGCGGGCCGCTTTGACCGGTCATTTAATCCTGACGACGATGCATACAAGGGATGCACAAGGTGCGATCTCCAGGCTGCTGGAATTTGGTGTCAGCTTGCTTGAGATCGAACAAAGCTTGATCGGTGTGACGGCTCAGCGGCTTGTTGAACTTCGCTGCCTGCCATGTAAGGAGGATTGTGCATCTGCTTGCGTCATGACTGATAGGGCGAAAAGGGCGAGTGTGTATGAATTGCTTTATGGAAAAAGCTTGGCGGACCTTTTCCAAATGCATAAGGCTGAAAAGGGCAGTGCATCTGTCAGCTATCGCCGCTTAAGGGATGAAATCGGAAAAGCGGTTGCCATGGGCTATGTGGATTCACAAGAATATGACCGGCTGGTATATCATGATGACAAAAAGTAAATGGAAATTGAAGGAACAAGCCGTCTTCGTTACCAAGCTAGGTGAATTATTAAGCCATGGCTACCCATTGGCAGAGGCTATCCATTTCCTCGAATTTCAGGAATCCAAGAAGAAGGCGGGAGATTTCACTAAGGCCTTAAAGGACTTAAGGAGCGGTTATCCCTTGCATCAAGTGCTGTCCCATCTTGGTTTTCATCCACAACTTGTAAGTTATATCTTTTATGGAGAGCAGTACGGCGATCTGGATCGGGCGTTGAAAGAAGGAGGAGGTTATTGGAAAAAAAGAACGGAAGATCTCCATAAAGTAAAAAAAGTATTGGTTTATCCCATATTTTTGGTCTTTTTTGTCAGCATTGTGTTTTATATTCTCCAAAGTGTTCTCCTTCCTAAGTTCCAGGCCATCTATATCACGATGAATGTGGATCAAAACATCATTCTGATCCTGTTATCTGCATTATCCTTCATTTTGCCTCTTCTTCCCTTCATTCTCATTGGCATGTTCCTATTCTTGTATCTACTCAGACGATTATGGTTTAACCGAATGTGCCCTTTGCGGCAGCGAAGGCTATTAATCGGGATCCCGATAGTAGGAAGCTTCATCAGGTTATATGAAACCTATTTTTTTGCAAGCCAATTTAGCGGCATGCTTTCCGGAGGTCTGTCCATTAACGAAAGCATTAATTTGTTTTCGATCAATCAGCAGCAGCCATTCTACCAAAAACTTTGCTCGATCATCAAGGATGACCTGACAGAGGGCCGTTCGCTCGAAATGATTTTTCAGGAGCTGCCCTATTTTGATCGAAATTTACCAGTGGTTGCCGCGAATGGCCAAAAATACGGCAGGCTTGATGCAGAGCTGCTTCATTACAGCCAATTTTTGCTTGAGAAAATGGAAGAAAAAATGAATGTTATCCTGAAGATCCTTCAGCCTCTTATGTTTTCGGTGATAGGTTGCCTGATCGTTTCGATTTATTTGGCGGTGTTGCTGCCGATGTTCTCATTGCTCGAAGGTGTATAGAATTTCATTATTGATTTGTGGAGGTGACACTGCACGGACCATCGGGAATCAGGTGGTTTCAGGAGCAGGTTGATATGAAGAAAATTTTGGATGAAAGAGGATTTACCTTAATCGAGATGCTTATTGTTTTACTTGTCATATCGATACTTTTGATCATAACCATCCCCAATATCACCAAGCATCAATCGACGATCCATTCTAAAGGATGTGAAGCGTTCATAAAGATGGCTCAAGCACAAGTACAGGCATATGAGATTGACAATGCCAAGCTTCCTATGAGCATCAACGAATTGGAAAATCAAGGCTATCTTAAGCAGACAACCTGCCCGAATGGAGAAGAAATCAGTATGGATAAAAAGGGAAAGATCACGATCGTTGAGTAGCAGAAAAGGAATAGTGAAGGCAGCCAACGGATATACCATGTCGGAAACATTGATTGTGCTCGTCATTTTCGTACTGCTGCTTTCCGTAACCCCCAATTTATATCCAAGCTTCAATAAAGGTATGGAAGAAAGAATGTTTCTTTTCCAGCTTCATGAGGATATTTTCTATGCGCAACAATATGCGATCAGCCATGAAGGATTGCTTTACCTCCATATCGATACCCGTAATAAGGTATATACCGTTTCCTCATACAATGAAGGAATGATCCTTGAGCGTAAAATACCGGCGGATATCCAATTTTCGAATGCGACTTTGGGATATAGCTTTCACTTTAATCAGTATGGAAATATATCAAAAGCAGGAACGATGATGATTGAGACATCAAAGGGGAAATACAAATTGGTTCTGAATATCGGTAAAGGGAGGTTCAGGATTGAGGAATTGTAAGGGATATGTCTACCTTGAGCTGATGGCTGCCTTTTCCGTTTGTATATTTTTGGTGCTGTCGATTTTCCCGATTCTTGAGAAAGTGATGACCGACCGCAAAAATATGATCATGAAAACGGAAGCCCATCATTTGTTGTATGAAAAATTGACGGCGTTCATGGATGGGGAGCAACAAGGAATGGAGAAAGAATTCATGATTCAAAAAAAACGTACCGCATGATTTGGCAGGAAGATGGTGACTCATCGGGAAGCATGGAAGGATGTGTATATTATGAAAATGCGTCGGGAAAAGATGAATCGGTTTGTGATATTGCGCCAAAATGATGGCTTTACGATGATTGAAATGCTTTTTTCACTACTGGTTTTGATGTCAATCTCTCTTTTTGTCGTACAGCTTTTTTCAATCATCCAAACCCAGGTGAGGGCCATTGACAAATTGCATCCTAAAGAGTGGGAGGTTTTTACCATGCAGATGCATCAGGAGATACGGAGTTCCAAATCCCAGGATGTAAACGGAAATCGGTTATATTTGCTTTCAGGTGATCAATTAGCATCCATTGAACAATATGAGGATAAGGTTCGAAGGAGGGTGGATGGCAAGGGACATGAAGTCATCTTGCAGAATATATCGAGATTTCAGGTGAAGAAGGATGGCAGTGTCATCGTCCTAGACATAACGGATAAGGCAGGGACTACTTTTAGCCGAAGTTTTCATCCATTCCTTAAAGTGGAGCAGGAAGCCGATGAATAATCAAAAAGGAGTCGTATTCCCGATGGTGCTAATTATCGCCAGTGTTTTCATCATACTGATGGTTTTAATGATTGATCAATTTATCATTGATAAAAGATTTTATAAAGAAGTGGAAGAATCGCTGGTAGCAGACCATCTTGTCCACCTTGCCGTCAAGGAAGTGACGGCAGGGTGGGAGAAGGAACCTCAAGTAGTTTTCCAAGGCGACATTTCTTATCCGAATGGTGTGGTGCGGTATTCGCTACTGAAGCAAGAAGGTAGATATGCCTTTATCGAATTTTCCTCCACGACTAAAAACGATCGAGTGGGCAGGATCGTCATCCAATACGATCAAGAGGAGGGGAGGGTGGTGGAATGGATCGAAAAACAGATTGGGTGAATGTTTTCTACAAGCGGTTAACGATAAGCCGAGCCTGTTAAGGATGAAGCAGGGAATAAAAGGAGCGGAATTCGGGCATACTTATTTGAGGGTGATTTAATATGTCTACTAACGCTTATATCAAATATTTGACGCAGCAGTTTGTCGAGTATTTTAATCTGACCAAAAAAGAACGAAAAGAAAAACGCCGTCATAAAAAAGAGGATAAAAATCACGGGATGTCCCATTGGTTTGGCATTGTCCCTTTTGCATTGACGATGTTTGTAAGGAAGAATATCAAAAAATGAAACTGATGTCCTTCATTGTACATGGACATCTCAAACTGTAGACAAACTCAAAAATGATAAGGGGTTTGTCTACAGTTATTTTGTTTATACTGAAATTCGATTCATTCCACTCTGCATTAGAAATATAAGAGTGGATTCCAATTGCCCACAGGTAGAGATGTGTATAATGAGCGTTTCACTGTGGGCGCTCGCTTTCCCCGGGCGGTCCGTGAGCCTCCTTAGGCGCCTTCAGCCTACGGTGTCTCACGTGCCGCGCATTTCCCGCAGGAGTGCCGCGCCTTACGATTCATTCATATTAGTGTGGGAATGAAGTGGTAATCCCAATTGTTGTAGGAAATGTTCATGAGCCGTCGGTTTCCAGCTGGGACCCAGTTTCCAGAGTCGCCGGAGGTCTATCCTAATGCACGTTCTGAAAGGTAAAATAATCCTCCGTTAATGATTGATATTCGTATATTCGGTTCGTATTGGGCCTTGAGTGCCTCTTTTTCGGTAAAATAGCTATCGCTTTTTTCTTCCATATCTTTGTAAAAATGCTCCAACAACTTCAAGTCATCCTGCCAGCGCTTCATCGCTTCCTCCGCCCATAAATGATCATCACCCTCGAAACTGGTTCTAATGTATGTATCGAGTCTTGCCAATCCACTTTTAGGCATGATGAGGGGTGAAAGGGTAAAGGAGTAATCTGGTATCTTTGGTGTGACTTTGATTGGCAAGAGCCGATTGTGAAAACCTTCCATGATTTCTCCTGATATGAGATTCAGGCCAATGGACATAAACGTATCTTTTTTACGATCGCATTGATAAGATATTTTCACATTAAGTGTCAGCCAAGGAAATAATGGATTATTTCCGCCGCTTTTGACTGGAGGGGCATTCTCAAAAAGTCTCGTATACCCTGCCAGCTTCTTCGTCGATTGAATAATCTGATGAAGGCGGGGGGAACCGAAATGAATCATTTCTCCCTTCAAATCCGCCGGCGCTTGTTCTGGGTTGGTTATGAAGGTGATTACTGCAGGGTTCGGGATCCCTCCCGTTTTTTCAAGATAGTGCCAATAAAAAGGGCGGTTCATCAATTCTTTATCCATGTCGATTGACAATTGAACGGTGAGATGGGAGCCGCCATCGTTCAGTATTTCGCAATCATTGGCCTGAAAGTAGGTACGTAAAAAATCATGAATTTCCTGTTGCTGCATGAACCTCACCTTCCTTCATGGATTGAGCGAATTGGATTAACGACGAAAAGTTATCCATCTTGATTTTCATTTCGCCCTCGGTTTTGGACTCGCCGACTACATCTATTAAATATTCTTCAATATTGCTGATGTCCAATTTGGTTAAAATATCATCCAATTCCCCAATCACCTTTTCGAATAAATTAATCTTTTCGTATAGTAACTTGAGAATATGCTCTTCGACCGTATTTTTGGTGGCAAAGTTATAAATCCTGACATCTTCTTCCTGACCCAGCCGATGGATCCGCCCGATCCTTTGCTCAAGCCTCATTGGGTTCCATGGCAGGTCGAAATTAATCAAGTGATGGCAAAACTGCAGGTTTATCCCTTCTCCGCCAGCTTCCGTAGCAATCAGCACCTGAATGTTCTTTTGGAACAATTCCCGCATCCAATCTTTCTTTCCGCGCTTGAAGCCGCCGCGAAAAGGGACCGAGGATATGCCGTTTTGCTGTAAATACCATTGCAAATAGAGCTGGGTGGCCCGGTATTCGGTGAAAATGATCACTTTATCATCAATTTTCTTGATAAGCTCCAGAGCCTTTTCGGCTTTTGAATTCTGCACCGTTTCATTCACTTTTGTAAATAAATCATCAAGCTTTTCCATATAGTCGGGAGAAGGGTCTTCATATTTAGCTTTCATATTTTTTAAAGTGTAGTAGACGGCCTCCCTGCTTGAACAAGCCTCCCTTTGAAGAGTGAGAGCGGAAAAGGTACTTCCCTTTGTTCCCTCTGAAATAGGCTTGAATTGGGAAACAGCATCATATAAGGCTTGTTCGGTGGGAGAAAACTCGATGGTGATGGTTTCCACATGCCTTTTTGTCCATTCGATCCCTGTATCGGCCCTTCGATTGCGAATCATGACGGTGTTGACCAATTCCTTAAGGTGCTCATCCTCGATTATGTTTCTGCCTTTTCCTTTATATTTTTCTGAAAAGAGCGAAGCATTTCCCAAATGCCCTGGTTTCAGCAAGGATACAAGGTGAAAGATTTCCTCTACCTTATTTTGGATCGGAGTTGCAGTCAGGAGCAGGCAAAATTTCTTTTTCAGATTTTGGACGAACTCATAGTTCTTCGTTTTATTATTTTTTAATTTATGAGCTTCATCAATGATGATGAAATCATATTCCTGATTAAAAATGATATCGCGATGGGGGGCCCTTTTCGCAGTATCGATGGAAGAGATGACGACATCGCAAGATTCCCAAACATAACTTTTCCTCTGGGCGACTGCAGGGATATGAAATTTCGTATTCAGTTCGAATGCCCATTGCGATACAAGGGAAGCCGGTACAAGGATCAATACTTTTTTGACAAGGCCGCGTATCATATATTCCTTTAAAATCAGTCCGGCTTCGATCGTTTTTCCGAGCCCCACCTCATCTGCCAAAATGGCCTTGCCATTCATCTTTTCCACCACTTGTTTTGCTGCCTCCAATTGATGGGGAAGCGGGGTTAGATGCGGTAGATGCTTGGGTGCCTGTAATCCTTCGAAATCCGGAATGATCAGGTTTTCCTCCATTTGAACAGCCAGCTTATACAGCTCCCAATTGCCCCATGGTCCGTCATTTTCAATTTTTTGCAGAAACTCGTCATTCCATTCGGAATTGGAGGATATATTGATTTTCATAAAAAAACTCCCTCTTACATCATAATTTCCTTAATATAAGGTCAAAATCCGAACATTACATATGTGGAATAAGAAAAATATTTATCTTCAAAAGATATTGCAGAGATAAGTTTCTTAGGGTAGGATATAAGTATATTTAGAAAATTCCAATTTTCCACGTTTGGAGTACTTTGATTTGTGGTTCGCGTTTTATTAGTATGGGCCATAGGCTCCCGCTTTATCCAAGTAACTGAAGATAAAAGAGGTGGCAGTGAAGATATTCCGTCGGTAAACCATTTATATGCGGTTGAAGATAAGGGGAGAGACTACGGATGTAGCGCCGAAGGAGCAAACTTAGCAGTGAATCTCTCAGGCAAAAGAACTCTTATTGGACGCGACTCTGGAGAGCGCCGCCGGTTGGACGGCCACCAAAGGGGAAAACCTATCATATAGGTAAACTTTCAGGTTTCAGGACAGAGAAAAAGCTCAAACGGGCTTTCTCTGTCCTTTTTTGTGCTTTTCCCATCTGAGTGATTAAGAAGTTTATGATTGATGAATCCAAAAATATCTGAGGGGGGTCATTTTTTGACCAATTTAAAAAGAACACCACTATTCGAGCTTTATCAGGAAAGCGGAGGCAAAACGATTGATTTTGGCGGCTGGGAACTTCCTGTCCAATTTTCAGGTATAAAGGATGAGCATGAAGCGGTCCGTACGAAAGCGGGATTATTCGATGTATCGCATATGGGTGAGGTTGATGTAAAAGGTCCTGGAAGCCTTCCTTTTTTACAAAAGATGCTGACCAATGATGTATCGAAGCTGCAGCAGGGCGGTGCGCTGTATACGGCTATGTGTTATGAAAACGGCGGGACGGTGGATGACCTCATCGTTTATAAAATGGCGGAGGATGACTATCTGCTTGTGGTCAATGCAGCGAATACCGAAAAAGATGTTAAGTGGCTGCAAGCTAATTGTCCGGAAGATGTCCAACTTACGAATGTTTCAAGTGACTATATACAGCTTGCCCTTCAAGGACCGGCTGCAGAGAAAATATTGCAAAAACTGTCGGGTGACACGGACCTTAGTGAAATCGGCTTCTTCAAGTTCAAGGAAAACGTCATGATCAATGGGGCCGAAACGATCGTTTCCCGTACTGGATATACAGGCGAAGATGGATTTGAAATCTACAGCCGAAGTGAAAACGGTCCGGCCCTTTGGCGGGCGATTTTGGAAGCCGGAAAGGAAGAAGGAATTCAGCCGATCGGCTTGGGTGCCAGGGATACACTAAGATTCGAAGCGAAGCTGCCGTTATATGGGCAGGAGCTATCAGCGGACATCACTCCAATAGAGGCGGGAATCGGCTTTGCGGTAAAAGTGGATAAGGAAGTGGATTTTTTCGGAAAAGCCGTTCTTGCTGAACAGAAGGACAAAGGGGCTCCCCGCAAGCTTGTCGGAATTGAAATGATCGACAGGGGCATTCCGCGTCATGGTTACAAGGTATACAGCGGGGACAAACTCATTGGCGAGGTCACGACCGGCACGCAATCCCCTACATTGAAGAAAAATGTTGGATTGGCGCTTATCGATAAGGAGTTTTCGGTGCTGGATGCAGCTGTGGAAGTGGAGATCCGCTCCAAACGTTTGAAAGCCGTTATCATACAAACACCTTTTTATAAAAAACCACGTAAATAGAGGGGAATGGTCAATAGATGAAACATCGTTATTTACCCATGACAGAGCAAGATCAACAGGATATGCTGCAGGTTATAGGGGTGCCCACGGTTGAAGAGCTTTTCAAGGATATCCCTGAAAGTGTTCGCTTTCAAGGAGAATATGATATTAAACCAGCCAAATCGGAACCAGCCTTAATGAAGGAATTATCGAGGCTCGCTTCGAGGAACGCGGATCTCAAAAACTATGCTTCATTCCTTGGTGCGGGTGTATATGACCATTATGCACCGGTCATCGTCGATCACGTCCTTTCCCGCTCGGAGTTTTACACAGCTTATACTCCTTATCAGCCGGAAATTTCACAAGGAGAGCTTCAAGCCATCTTTGAATACCAAACGATGATTTGTGAGCTGACGGGCATGGATGTGGCCAACTCCTCGATGTATGACGGGGGGACGGCGCTGGCTGAAGCGGCCATGCTTGCTTCAGGTCAGACACGCAGGAAGAAAATCCTCATTTCAGGAGCGGTTCATCCTGAATCGAGAGAAGTGGTCAAGACGTATGCGAAGGGGCAGCGCGTGGAAGTGATCGAGATTCCTTATAAGGACGGCGTGACCGATGTGGCTGCTTTAAAGGAACTGGCCAATGACGACATCGCGGGTGTGATCATCCAATATCCAAACTTTTTTGGACGGATTGAGCCTTTGAAGGAAATGGAAGAAATCATTCATGGCGTCAAGTCCATGTTTATCGTGTCCAGTAATCCGCTTGCATTGGGGGCTTTGGCGTCGCCAGGTTCACTCGGCGCGGACATCGTAACGGGAGATGCGCAGCCCTTCGGCATTCCTGCAGCATTTGGCGGACCTCATTGCGGATATTTTGCCGTCACGAATAAACTGGTGCGAAAAGTGCCTGGCCGGCTCGTCGGTCAAACGGTCGATGAAGATGGCAAACGAGGCTTCGTGCTGACGCTGCAAGCCCGTGAGCAGCACATACGCCGTGACAAGGCGACATCCAACATTTGCTCCAACCAAGCGTTGAATGCACTGGCGGCTTCCGTTGCCATGACAGCCCTAGGCAAAAAGGGCGTGAAGGAGATGGCTGTGCAAAATATTCAAAAGGCGCATTATGCAAAAAACGCTTTCATGCAAAAAGGATTGGAGATTGTGTTTGCTGGTCCTTCATTCAATGAATTCGTGATCAAACTTCCTGCTTCGTTTTCGGAAGTCAATAAGAAACTATTTGAAAAAGGAATGATCGGCGGCTTCGACTTAGGCTCCGTTTATCCTGAATTGAATGACCATATGCTTGTCGCTGTTACTGAACTTAGGACCAAAGAAGAAATCGATGCATTTGCGCAGGAATTGGGGGATCAACATGAATAATCAAGATCAATCACTCATTTTTGAAATCAGTACACCAGGACGCATCGGGTACAGCCTGCCGGAAATGGATGTGGAAGCTACTCCACTTGGAGAAATTCTTCCGGAGGGGTATATCCGTACAGAAGAAGCAGCGCTTCCCGAAGTGTCGGAGCTGGATATCATGCGTCACTATACAGCCCTTTCGAGGCGTAATCATGGTGTGGATTCAGGATTTTATCCGCTGGGATCATGCACGATGAAATATAATCCGAAAATCAATGAAAACGTTGCGCGTTATAACGGGTTTGCCCATATTCATCCATATCAAGATCCATCGACCGTCCAAGGGGCTTTGGAGCTGTTATTTGATTTGCAGGAGCATTTAACTGAAATCACCGGGATGGATCAAGTGACCTTGCAGCCTGCCGCAGGTGCACATGGTGAATGGACTGGATTAATGATGATCCGGGCCTTCCACGAGGCAAATGGCGATACAGAAAGGACAAAGGTGATCGTGCCGGATTCGGCCCATGGTACGAACCCGGCATCTGCCACGGTTGCCGGTCTTGAAACGATTACGGTGAAATCCGATGAAAATGGGTTGGTTGACCTTGAAGATTTAAAAAGAGTGGTGGGTCCGGATACGGCGGCCTTGATGCTCACGAACCCCAATACGCTTGGATTATTCGAGGAGAACATTTTGGAAATGGCTCAGCTTGTCCATGAAGCCGGCGGGAAGCTCTACTATGATGGAGCCAATCTGAATGCTGTGCTTTCCAAAGCACGCCCGGGTGACATGGGTTTTGATGTGGTACATTTGAATCTTCATAAAACCTTCACTGGCCCGCATGGAGGCGGCGGTCCGGGTTCCGGCCCTGTCGGTGTGAAAGCAGATTTGATTCCTTTCTTGCCGAAGCCGCTCGTGATTAAACAGGATGAGCGATTCACCTTGGATTATGACCGCCCGCAATCAATTGGACGGGTGAAGCCGTATTACGGAAATTTCGGTATAAATGTGAGGGCATACACGTACATTCGCTCAATGGGGCCGGACGGTCTTAAAGCAGTAACCGAAAATGCGGTCATCAATGCCAATTATATGATGCGAAGGCTGGAACCATTTTTCGATTTGCCATATAACCGCCATTGCAAGCACGAGTTCGTATTAAGCGGTCGCCGGCAAAAGCAATTGGGGGTCAGGACGCTTGACATAGCGAAAAGGCTCTTGGACTTCGGATATCATCCTCCAACCATTTACTTCCCGCTGAACGTAGAGGAAGGAATGATGATCGAACCGACTGAAACGGAATCGAAGGAAACTCTCGATGCTTTCATCGATGCAATGATCCAGATTGCCAAGGAAGCGGAAGAAACTCCGGAAATCGTCCAGGAAGCACCGCACACTACCGTCATAAAGCGGCTTGATGAAACACTAGCAGCGAGAAAGCCAGTTCTGCGCCATCAAGCGTAGCCTCTAGGGGCTGCAAGCAGAGGAAAAAATCCCAGCCGGCATGGCGGGGATTTTTTCTTGTTTATGTATCTTGTGAATGAACCCGTAATGCGAGGCCGACCCACATGCTATAGCTTATTTCTTTGCTTTGATTTTTCCGGTCCACATTTTGAAACCGCCTTTTAAGTGATAAAGTTCCCTGTATCCCTTTTTGTAAAGCATGGCCGCAGCTCTTCCGCTGATCATTTCGCTTTGGGCATACAAATAAACCGGCTTGTCCGGCCTGATCTCCACCAAGCGGGTTTTCATTTGTGTCATCGGGATGTTCCGTGCCCCCAAGATGTGGCCATTGTCAAATTCATTCGGTTCCCTAACGTCGATGAGCTGCACTTTTCTGTAGTTGGCAATAAACTCGTCCTGTGTCAATGTCTTTACGATTTTACGCTGGCGGTACCAATTAAAAAGTGAATACACAATGATCGCTCCTATGATGATGAGCAGTGTATATAATATTTCCAAGCATAAAAACTCCCTTCTACCTTAACGATTACAGACAATCTTTATTATATAATTGCTTTACCCAATAATCAAAAAGAATTTTCAGCAATTTCAGCATCAAACTTGATGTCCCTTCCTTTTTCAGAGTGATAAAGTCTGTTAAACTACTACATGTGAGTTTTTTATGGGGAATGACGAACTTGCCGAGATAAAATCTAATTGAAATGAGGGGTAAGGATGACGAAAGAAAAGTGGGGATTTATCGATTCAGGATATTGTTCACCAGCCTTTAATATGGCGTTGGACGAAGCATTATTGAACTGGCAAAGTCAAGGGGAAATCCCTCCCATCATACGCTTTTACGGATGGGATCCGGCGACATTATCGATTGGTTATTTCCAGAAGGCAAAAGCGGAAATCGATCTCGAGGAGGTCAAACGGCAAGGTCTTGGATTCGTGCGCAGACCTACCGGAGGACGAGCTGTCCTGCACGAGCATGAACTGACATATAGTGTAATCGTTCCGGAATCTTACCCAGGCATGCCTACCACAGTCACCGAGGCATATCGGGTTATTTCGGAAGGGATATTGATGGGATTCAGGAATCTCGGGCTGGATGCTTACTTTGCAGTGCCCCGAACCGATCAGGAAAAAGCGGCATTAAAGGCTCCCAAATCTTCGGTATGCTTCGATGCTCCGAGCTGGTATGAACTGGTCGTGGAGGGCAGGAAGGTGGCCGGCAGCGCCCAAACGAGACAAAAGGGAGTCATTCTTCAGCACGGCGCAATTTTACTCGATCTGGATGATGAAAAGCTCTTCAGTGTATTTAAGTTTTCCAATGACAGGGTTAAAGAAAGAATGCAAAAAAACCTGAGAAATAAAGCTGTGGCGATAAATGACATTGCTGGGAGAAAGATTGGCATACCGGAAGCGAAAGATGCTTTTGAAAAAGGTTTTGCAGAGGGGCTGTCCATCGATTTGGTCCCATACACCCTTACTGAACAGCAAATGCTGGAAGTGAAGGCCATCGCAGAAAGTAAATATGAGAGCGATGAATGGAATTTCATGAGATGAAATGGAAATGATCGGTTTGGATAATAAAAAAGTTTTTTCAGATTTGTTTGACCAAGAAGGCTTTTCCTTGACTGGATAAGCTCTAAAAGGGATGGGAAAAAAGCAAGGCCCAAATTAATTGAAATCTGTTGAAAAATTATTGTAAATCGACATTTTACTCCCCTTTGCTAACTATATTAATTGATTCATCGTTTGACAAAATGAAAAGTCAATTAAAAAAACACAATATATAGTGGTTAAAATAATTTACGACACACCATATGTTGATATTTGCGTTTCGCTATGATAAATTTAGGGTACTTGTTTAAGCGAAACGGACATGTAAGGCTACATATAGATTTTTGCGTCAGCAAGGACGGACTTTGAAACAGATAAAGGAGAGGGAATTATGTCGGTTGTAATAAAAGATGCTCTAAAGGTTGATCTAGAAAGGTTGAATAAGGATATTTCTTTATTTCCCCAAGTACACCCTGTAACGGCTGATATGAAAATGACGCATAAGGGTGTATCCCGTCTAGTCATGCTTGACCGCTATTCTTTTAAGGATACTGAAAAAATCACGCTCTCGGCAGGCGATTTTGTGGTGCTGACAATTAAGGAAGATCCGAAATTCCCGGCACGGGGTCTCGGATATATCGTTGAAATAGATTGGGAAACGAAAAAGGCCAAGGTATTGGTGGATGATGAATTCCGTGGCGTATTGGATAATCCCGAAGAAGTGGAGACGGGGATTATAAATCGTCCGCTTGATATCATCGAGAAGCCGCTTGAAATATTCTATGAGCAAATAGCAAAACGTAATGCAACGGGACTTGCTTCAGTGGAAAAAACGGAAGAAAAAAGGACGGAATGGTTCAATAAATTCTATGAAGAATTGAAAAACCTTAATTTCGTCCCGGCAGGACGTGTATTATATGGGGCAGGTTCCAATACGGATGTTACGTATTTCAACTGCTATGTAATGCCTTTCGTACCGGATTCCCGAGAAGGCATTTCCGAGCATAGAAAACAGGTTATGGAGATCATGAGCCGCGGCGGAGGAGTAGGCACCAACGGTTCGACCCTTCGTCCGAGAAACACACTGGCAAAAGGGGTTAATGGTAAATCCTCAGGTTCGGTGTCATGGTTGGATGACATTGCGAAATTGACGCATCTTGTTGAACAGGGCGGCAGCAGGCGCGGTGCACAAATGATCATGCTTGCCGATTGGCACCCGGATATTGCAGAATTCATCATTTCCAAAATGCAAAATCCACGGATCCTTCGCTACTTGGTGGAAAACACGAAAGATGAAGCCATCAAGAAATATGCGACGGATAAATTGAAGTTCACTGCACATACCGAGCAGGAAATGGCCATGTATCAAGGAATCATCAATTATAAAGAAATTCCTGGCCTTGGCGGGTTTAACGAGAAGATCATTAAGGATGCAGAGGAAAAACTCCGTACGGGCGGAACGTACAGTGTCCATAATCCTGATTTCCTTACAGGGGCCAACATTTCGATTTGCTTGACGAAGGAATTCATGGAAGCGGCAGAACGAGATGAAGAATATGAATTACGCTTCCCTGACGTAGAAAGTTACAATGCCGAAGAAATGGCCATTTATAATGAAGAATGGCATAAAGTCGGCGATGTTCGTGAATGGGAGAAAATGGGTCATAAAGTCCGAGTCTACCGTAAAATCCGCGCTAAAGAGCTTTGGAACTTGATTAACATTTGTGCGACATATTCCGCTGAACCCGGCATTTTCTTCATTGATAATGCCAATGAAATGACGAATGCGAAGGCTTATGGCCAACAGGTTGTTGCCACGAATCCATGTGGTGAGCAGCCACTTGCCCCATATTCAGTATGTAACCTTGCTGCTGTCAATTTGGCTGAGATGGCTGATAAAGACAATAAAACCGTCGATTTCGAAAAGCTTAAAGTAACGGTCGAAGTCGGTGTGCGCATGCAGGATAATGTCATTGACGCCACTCCTTATTTCTTGGAGGAAAACAAAAAACAAGCCCTTGGAGAGCGTCGGGTCGGCCTCGGTGTCATGGGTTTGCATGATTTGTTAATCTACTGTGAAACGGAATACGGCTCTGAGGAAGGAAATGTGCTTGTTGACAAGGTGTTTGAAACAATCGCGACTACAGCTTACAGAGCTTCCGTGGAACTTGCGAAAGAAAAAGGCAGTTTCCCGTTCCTGATTGGATCGACGGATAAAGAAACCGATGAGCTAAGAACACGTTTTACGCAAACCGGATTCATGGATAAAATGCCGGAAGACATCAAGGAAAGTGTCGCCGCTCACGGCATCCGCAACTCTCATTTACTGACAGTGGCGCCAACAGGAAGCACAGGGACGATGGTCGGGGTATCAACGGGGCTTGAGCCGTATTTCTCATTCACCTATTTCCGCAGCGGCCGTCTTGGTAAATTCATTGAAGTGAAGGCCGATATCGTCCAGGAATACTTGGATCGCCATCCGGAGGCAGGGACGGAAGAGCTTCCGAAATGGTTCATTTCCGCGATGGAATTAGCACCTGAAGCCCATGCTGATGTTCAATGCATCATTCAGCGCTGGATAGACAGCTCAATCAGTAAAACGGTCAATGCACCTAAGGGATATACGGTCGAGCAAGTCGAAAAGGTATATGAACGTTTATACAAAGGCGGAGCGAAAGGCGGTACCGTCTATGTGGATGGCAGCCGAGACAGTCAGGTCCTAACGCTTAAAGCGGA
This sequence comes from Peribacillus folii, assembly GCF_030271255.1. Lineage (GTDB taxonomy): Bacteria > Bacillota > Bacilli > Bacillales > DSM-1321 > Peribacillus. Next base: position 57,642 of record NZ_JASJOM010000012.1, on the reverse strand, counting down.
AGAAAACCAAATGGATGAGCAGCTTGAGATGGCTGAATTGAATGATGTGGAAGTAACGAAAAAAGTCGTATTGGTCGATACGATAAATGAACTGCGCTCGACGAATGTTACGATTGGTTCGGAAGTGGGAAACACTTGTCCTGTCTGCCGTAAAGGGGAAGTTCAGGAAATGGGTGGCTGTAACACTTGCACCAATTGCGGAGCACAATTGAAATGCGGGCTTTAAGCTAGCTGATAAGGCCGTTAAGGTGAGTTCTGCACCTTAACGGCCTTTTTTATGTTCAAGTAACCACTTTTACACCCTTTGGCCATTGCAATGAAACGGCCGTTTACCTCTACATATCTCCTACAATTTAATTTCCAACTAAAAACAATCATGAGGATAACAGAAAAAAGAAAAGCTATTTGTATCAATTAAATCGTTTTGTTCAAAATATTGCCTGAACAGAACCATAAAGGAATGGAGAAAGATATGAAACCATTTATCCCGCAGTTAGTATACATTGAACCAAAGGCACTGGAATACCCTCTTGGAAGGGAATTAAAGAAGAAATTCGAGGATATGAATATTGAGATCCGTGAGACAACCTCACATAATCAAATCAGGGACCTTCCGGGCGAAAACGATTTGCAGAAATACCGTGTAGCCAAATCGACGCTAGTCGTCGGAATCAGAAAAACCTTGAAGTTCGATACCTCCAAGCCGTCGGCTGAATATGCCATCCCGCTTGCCACTGGATGCATGGGGCATTGCCATTATTGTTATTTGCAGACAACACTTGGGTCAAAGCCTTATATTAGGACCTATGTGAATCTTGATGAAATCTTCGAGGCAGCCGAAAAATATATAGAGGAGAGAAAGCCTGAAATCACCCGTTTTGAGGCAGCCTGTACTTCTGATATCGTTGGCATCGATCATTTGACGCATTCATTAAAAAGGGCCATTGAATATTTTGGGAAAAGTGAATATGGGGTTTTAAGATTCGTAACCAAATTCCATCACGTCGATCATCTATTGGATGCAGAGCATAACGGGAAGACAAGATTTCGGTTCAGCATCAATTCCCGTTATGTGATCAAAAATTTCGAGCCAGGCACTTCGAGCTTCGAGGAAAGGATGGAGGCGGCTCGCAAGGTGGCGGGAGCAGGGTATCCGTTAGGGTTCATCGTTGCCCCGATTTATCGTCATGAAGGATGGAAGGAAGGCTATCATGAACTATTCGAGCGATTAAGCGTGGCATTGGAAGGTGTGGAAACCCCGGATTTGACGTTTGAATTGATCCAGCATCGGTTTACCGGCCCTGCTAAAAAGGTGATTCAAAAAAACTATCCGAAAACGAAATTGGAACTGGATGAATCGAAGCGAAAGTATAAGTGGGGGCGGTATGGAATCGGAAAATATGTTTATCAAACCGAAGAAGCCGCCGAACTGGAGTCAACCATCCGTGGGTATATAGCTGAATATTTCCCTGAAGCTGACATTCAGTATTTCACCTGATCAAGAAATTATCCAGATGAAATGGTCATAATTCGCCCTAATTCCGCTTAGAAATGTAAAGACCGGATTAGGGGAGGGCAGCTATGATTATTGACGGCGTTTTTTCCGGGGGCGGGATTAAAGGCTATGGTTTAGTGGGGGCCCTGCAGGAATTGGAGGATCGGGGATTTGTATTTCATAGGACAGCCGGTACGAGTGCAGGTTCAATAATAGCAGCCTTCGTGGCTGCGGGTTATACGGGAAAAGAAATGGAAGAGCTTTTTTTTGATATAGACTTAAGCAGCCTTCTTGATAAAAGGCGCGGGCTTTTGCCCGTTCCACTCGCGAAATGGCTCCTTGTATATTGGAAACTGGGGCTCTATAAGGGAGATGCAATGGAATCATGGATTGCCGGTAAGCTTGCGGAAAGGGGGGTGGTCACCTTTAAGGACGTTCGCCCGAATTCCCTCCGTATCATTACATCTGACATTACAAATGGCAAGTTGGTGGTACTTCCTGATGATTTGCCGAGCTATGGACTCGATCCGTTTACGTTCCCTGTGGCCAAGGCAGTAAGGATGAGCTGCAGTATTCCCTATTTCTTTGAGCCAGTTAAGATTGAAGTTGGGAAAAGCACATTCCTATTCGTTGATGGAGGTGTGCTGAGTAATTTTCCCATGTGGTTATTCAATTCAGATCATGTAAGGAAGGAGCGGCCGGTCATTGGCCTGCGCCTTAGTGTCGATGAAATATGGAAACCACATGAGGTGGACAATGCGGTTGAATTGTTTTCCGCCCTGTTCAAGACGATGAAAGATGCACATGACGCCCGTTACATTTCCAAGAAGCACGTCCAGAATATTGTGTTCATTCCGATGAAGGGGATTTCCGCCATGGATTTCAATCTGAATGACGAAAAAAAGATGGAGTTGATTAACCGGGGCCGTAAGCGGACGAAAGAATTCCTTAAGCAATGGAGCTATTGATGAACACGAAAGGATAGGACTCTTGATAAGAGGGTGGACACTGTAGGCAAACTCGGAGAGAATCGAGTTTTGTCTGCAGGCTTTTTTAGGTTCCGCACCTTTATCGTTCCTTTCCATTGCGGGTCTCCCTTGTTTCGCAGGGGGGAGTGCATCCTTCATTATGCTTCGCTTGGCCTTGAAGTACTACCCCTTTCGGCTGCATGGATCTGCAGTGCTTGAAAAGTTGAAAACCAGCAGAGGCTGCAGCGTATTCATTCAATTTTAAAGGGGTTCGGTATCATCCCGAACCCCTCTGTCTACAATCTGGACCAGGTTCTTAAAAAGAAGCCCGGTTTTTCTTTTTGTTCTTTTTTCCTTCGATGACGGTTAGATGGCTATCCGTTTTCTTTCTCACTTTAATTTTCTTTGAAGACTTTGCTGCAGAAAAGCTAGCCACATTATCCTTTTTCGATGTTCGGCTTTTTAGCCTTTTTTTCGATTGGCGGGCAGCCTTCCGGAATGCTTGCTGCTCTTTTTTTGCTGGTTTACCCTTTGTTAATCCGGTATAAATCATATAAATAATCCCTGCGACAATGGCTATTATGACAATGTTCCTAAAAAAGCCAATCGGGTCATTAAATAGTCGGCTCAATAATCCGAGGACTCCGAGGGCGATGATTCCGTATATCATGAAAGATATGAAACGTTTCAACAAAGACACCTCCTTAAGAGCATCATAAGCATTTTCTGCTTATTTTAAACATTCTTCATGTAAAATGTTTAAAAAAAATGAAGATCATTCCCTTAGGTAGTATATGTGATTTGGTGATTGTTTTGTGTATAGGTTTTTACACAATAACATCCGACTCTAAACCTTTTTCGGTTTCTTTTTCCATTCGCAACAGTTCATGGAAGGAAGCCAATGCGACTTCTACTTGGTCATCGGTTGGAGCCTTGGTTGTCAACAATTGAAGCCAAAGTCCAGGGTAGCCAAGGTAGCGCAAAACAGGAATATCCTTTAATTTGTTCGTTGCCTGCAATACTTCGAAGGCAATGCCGAGAACGACCGGGATGAGTAAAATCCGATTGACGACACGAAGCCATAACGGATCCGTCGGTACGAGCAGATAGACAAACATTCCTACAAAAACAGTAAATAAAATGAAACTGCTGCCACATCGATAATGTAGGCGGGAACTTGCCTGCACATTTTCCACAGTCAATTCTTTTCCGCCCTCGAAGCAATTGATCACCTTATGCTCAGCCCCGTGATATTGAAAGACTCGCTTGATCAATGGCGTTAAGGAGACTACATAAATATATACGAGCAGCAAGATCAGCTTGAATACACTTTCGACTAGCACTTGAGCAGTATGGCCTGGAAAAATGGGTTCCGTCAATTTAGCGAGAAAGACAGGGATTAAAGTGAAAAGCAATTTTCCGAATAGGAAGGAAATCACCCCGATCACGGCTACACCCAGCCACAGACTTAATTTAGAAGGATTTTTCGTTTCTTGTTTTATTTCGGCCTGCTTTTCCCCGTCTTCTTCCTCAAATTGTTCCGTGGAAAAATTCAGATGTTTCGAGCCGGTAGCACTGGATTGGATCAATGATACGATCCCCCGTAGAAACGGTATTTTTTTCATAATATTTACAGCAGGCTTCGATTCACGCGGTAAATGGTAATACGCGATCGTTGAATCCTTGCGGCGGACCGCAGTGACTGTGTGATGTTTGCCGCCGAACATGACGCCTTCCACTACAGCCTGCCCTCCATAAACGGGTTTTTGGATTTCGGACATTTCTACACCAACCTAATCGTTATTCACGTAGCTCTCTCATGGGTGCTAACATGTTTATTATCAAACATTACAAGGATTCGGACGAACTTCCAGGAAAGGAAATGCGCACCTGATCCCTGCCATGCTTTATGAATTGTTGAATCACGGGAAGAGATCACCCTGTGTACAATATAAACTTCAACAGAGGGTGCATATTTTCCTTTGTTGAAAGTCCATTATTTATGATTTAATCATACATAATAAAACGAAAAACCTCTAGTGAATCTCCTCCATAACAATAAAAAAAAATAGTTCTAAATAACAAAGGGCATACTACAAGCGGAGGTGTTTGATATGTCTTCTAATGAACATGGACAAAATCAACAGGAAAATCAAAGCATGCTACTCTATAACGCATTAATTATCGGTTTTGTTGGAGGCGCCGCAGCCAGTGCTGCTGGTATGATTGTGCACTATGTCAATTTCATGGATTTCAGTCCTAGGTTCATTCTTACTTCTTGGTCGAATATGGGTTGGATCGATCACTGGTTAGGTGCTGTCATGACCATCATCATTTTCGGCATCATATCCGTCGTGCTTGCCTTGATCTACTATGGCTTGTTTAAAAGGGTGAAGAGCTTCTTCTCGGGGATTATTTTTGGAGCGGTTTGCTGGGCTTTGTTGATTTTCGTTTTAAAGCCGATGTTTTCCGACTTGCCTGCCTTTTCAAAAATGTCGGCGAATACGATCATCACAAGTGCCTGCATTTTTATTTTATACGGACTTTTTGTTGGATATTCTATATCATATGATCATCAGGAATATATACGTAACAAAAACAGCGCTCAAAAGCAGCAGGAAAGCTAAAGGCAACTTAGTTGTAAAAAAGTAGTAAGACAATTTGCAATTATGGTAGAATGTTGGTGGTAAACATTCTTTTATGTATGAGCAGGTGTTGGATGATGACAAAAATCTTATTAATCAATGGTCCGAATTTAAATCGGTTAGGGAAGCGGGAACCGGCGCATTATGGATCCTCGACGCTTGCGGATGTTGAAGCCATGCTACAGCAGCAAGCGGAAGGGATGCATGTGGTATTCTCTTCTTTTCAATCTAACCATGAAGGAGCAATCATCGATAAGCTCCATTGGTCCGAAGATCATGGAATCGACGGGATCATCATTAATCCCGGTGCTTTTACTCATTACAGCTATGCGATTCGTGATGCAATTGCCGGAATCGATGTTCCAGTCGTGGAAGTGCATATATCGAACATCCATGCACGTGAAAGCTTTCGGCATGAATCAGTGACTGCACCGGTCACGGCGGGGCAAATTGTCGGTTTGGGGATACACGGATATGAATTGGCGCTGCAGGCGATCACAAAGATTGCAAAGGGGAGAAATTGAATGAAGAAACTTATTAGCTTAAGAGCTTCAATGGAAAAGGCGGGCATTGATGGCTTATTGATCACCAGTACATATAACCGCCGTTACATGACCAATTTTACAGGAAGCGCAGGTGTCGTCCTGGTTTCCCGTAATGAAGCGAAATTCATCACGGATTTCCGTTACGTGGAACAAGCTGCCAAGCAGGCGGCAGGCTATGAAATCGTTCAGCACACGGGTACCATCATCGAAGAAGTCGGTAGGCAGGTGAAAGAAATGAATATCGGCACACTCGGTTTCGAGCAGGAGCACCTGACCTTTGCAACCTACAAGGCATATGAAGCAGCTGTGGAAGCAAAACTTACCCCAGTGTCAGGGGTTATCGAGAATTTACGCTTGATAAAGACTTCATCAGAGATTAAGATATTAAAGGAAGCGGCTGCTATTGCCGATGCTGCCTATACGCATATCCTCGATTTCATCCGTCCAGGGATTACGGAATTGGATGTATCCAATGAACTTGAATTCTTCATGAGAAAGCAAGGGGCAACTTCTTCTTCTTTTGATATTATTGTGGCATCCGGCAAGAGATCGGCACTTCCGCATGGAGTGGCTACGGATAAAATCATTGAAAAGGGCGATTTTGTCACATTGGATTACGGAGCATACTATGACGGGTATGTGTCTGATATAACTCGGACATTAGCAGTTGGCAAGCCAAGTGAAGAACTTATTAACATTTATGACATTGTTTTAGAAGCGCAGCTGCGCGGTATGGCTGGGATCAAACCAGGCATGACGGGCAGGGAAGCGGATGCACTGACTCGTAACTTAATTGAAGAAAAGGGATTTGGACAGTATTTTGGACATTCGACCGGACATGGGATTGGTCTGGAAGTCCATGAAGGTCCAGCATTATCCTTGAGGTCTGATATCATTTTGGAACCAGGTATGGCCGTAACCGTAGAGCCGGGCATTTACTTGGCGGGTGTTGGCGGTGTGCGGATTGAAGATGATACAATCGTTACACTTGAAGGTAACGAAGCGCTTACTCATTCAACGAAAGAGTTAATCATTCTGTAAACATGTACATGTAGGAGGACAAATTTATGATTTCTGTAAACGATTTTCGCACGGGTGTTACGATTGAGGTAGATAACGGGATTTGGCAGGTTATCGAGTTCCAACATGTTAAACCTGGTAAAGGTGCAGCATTTGTACGTTCCAAGCTACGCAATTTGCGTACAGGTTCAATCCAAGAGAAAACATTCCGCGCAGGTGAGAAGGTCGCAAAGGCACATATCGAAAACCGAAAAATGCAGTACCTTTATGCAAGCGGTGATAGCCATGTATTCATGGATAACGAAACATATGACCAAATCGAGCTGCCTGCTTCAAGCATCGAGCGCGAACTGAAATTCCTTAAAGAAAATATGGAAGTCCATATCATGACCTTCCAAGCCGAAACACTTGGAGTTGAGCTTCCGAATACAGTTGAACTTGAAGTGGCCGAAACTGAGCCTGGAATTAAAGGCGATACATCATCAGGCGGTACGAAATCAGCTGTACTTGAGACGGGACTATCCGTTCAAGTCCCATTTTTCATCAACCAAGGTGATAAACTATTGATCAATACGAATGAGGGTTCATACGTATCACGCGCATAATTGCCGAAAGGCCGAGATTCATGTCTCGGCCTTTCAGTTTGTAGACAAAGGGGTTCGGAATTAAATTTCCGGACCCTTTTTATATTTCCCCTATATATGTTGGCTTGAAGTCAAGTGATGCATCGCTTGCTTGAAAATTTTTTTATCCCCTTATAGTATTCACTAGGTTTTTTATTTGTATTGAAAATCATTTCTTGACTTGATCTTCCGCATAGGGATGGTTGGTAATCCATGCTTTCTGTAGACAAAGTGGGCTTGCCAATTTAATCGAATCCGCTTTTATATGCTGTATATTTAAACAAAATGGTCCATATTCATAACGGTATGCAAGTTGATTGGAACATAAGAGAGAGGCTTCTGCGGGAATGGAATTGCCTTGTGGAAAAATCAACGATCAGGTAAAAAAATGATAAGGGTAAACACAAATATTAACGCGTTAGACTACGGCGGGGCTGAGATTCATGTCTCTGCTTTTTTTTTATATATGTTTAGCTGGGACCATAAACAATCAATTAATGCCCAGTTTCTTTAATAGCTTGGCATCAATAATGATTGAACGGCATATATTTTATTGAAAGTGGTGTATACAGGAGGATTGTCAAAATGGAAAGTATTCTTTCTTTTTTACCGAAAACCATATACGAACAGCTCCAGGGTATGACACCGATGATGATTGAAAAGATGGAAGAGCTGCGAATCCGGATCGGAAGGCCGCTTGAGGTCATTATAGGTGGGGAACCTTTCTTCTTTTCATATGCAGTGACCAAAACGGATGCAGATCAATTATTGAACCAAATCGGTCAATTTTCGTTGTATACGCTTGAAGAAGAATTAAAGCGCGGCTATATAACCATTGCCGGAGGCCATCGTGTCGGTCTTGCAGGCAAGGTGATTCTGGAAAATGGGGCCGTCAAGGCAATCAGGGATATATCCTCGTTCAATATTCGGATTGCCCGTGAAAAAGTGGGTGTGGCTGAACCGCTTACTCCATTTATATATGATGGGGAATGGCAGCATACCTTGTTGATCGGCGCTCCGCAAACAGGAAAAACGACGGTATTGCGAGATATTGCAAGAATGATATCAAGTGGAAGTGAAATGAAGGGCATTGCACCGCAAAAGGTGGGAATTGTGGACGAGCGCTCGGAGATAGCAGGCTGCGTTCATGGGGTGCCGCAGCTTGCATTTGGTACAAGGCTGGATGTCCTCGATGGTTGCCCTAAAGCGGAAGGGATGATGATGATGATCCGCTCGATGTCCCCGGACGTATTGGTCGTGGATGAAATAGGCCGGGCTGAAGATACTCAAGCAGTTCTCGAAGCAGTGAATGCGGGCATTAAACTCATGATAACAACACATGGACATACACTGGAAGAAGTGAAGAAGCGGCCCTTCATCGCAGAAATATTAAAACAAAACATCTTTGAACGTTTTATAGAGTTACAGAGAACGAAAGCCGGGGTGCGAAGCTGCAGAGTCCTCGATGCTGCTGGGGCTCATCTATTTTCGAATGAAAGTGTGAAGCCGCATGTTTAAATTGGTTGGTGCTGCAATCATCATCATAGCCACGACATGGGCCGGTTTCGAGGCTGCCAAAAAATTGAGCTTGAGGCCGCGGCAGCTAAGGCAGCTGAAAGTCGCCTTGCAATCGCTTGAAGCGGAAATCATGTATGGCCATACACCTTTGCAAGAGGCGTCAAGGAAGCTTTCCAAGCAGCTGGCAAAGCCTTTATCCAACTTTTTCGATACATTCGCCAATCGGCTCCAGTCTGGTGAGACCACGGTCAAGGAAGCATGGGATGAGAGCCTCAGGAAAATATGGCAATCGCTGGCCCTGAAGCAGGGGGAGTTCGAAATCCTTTCACAGTTCGGGAAGACCCTCGGAAAAAGCGATAGGCATCATCAACAAAAACAAATCATGCTGACGCTGGCACACTTGGAACGCGAAGAGAGCGATGCCCTCGACCGACAGGGGAAATATGAAAAAATGATGAAAAGTTTAGGTTTTCTAACGGGATTGTTATTGATCATCTTGCTGATGTAGTTTATGTGGGGGGAATGAAAATGGGCATTGATGTGGACATCATATTCAAAATAGCGGGTGTGGGGCTTGTTGTGGCATTTCTTCATACGATACTCGACCAGGTTGGGAAAAAGGAGTATGCCCAATGGGTGACACTTTTCGGATTCATCTATATTTTATTCATGGTCGCATCTGTAGTGGAGGACTTATTCCAAAAAATTAAATCTGTATTCCTATTTCAGTAAGGGGGGGATTGGCGATTGAAATCATAAAAATCGTAGCCATTGCCCTCGTTGCCACCTTTCTGGCCTTGATCGTAAAGGAGCAAAAACCAAATCTGGCATTCCTGCTTATCGTTTTTGTCGGATGCTCCATTTTTCTTTTTCTCGCAGATAAAATATACGAAATCATTTTAATGTTAGAGAAAATTGCAGTTAATGCCAATGTAAATACGGTATACCTAGAGACCATCTTGAAAATAATCGGAATTGCTTACATTGCTGAGTTCGCTTCCCAAATTACGAAGGATGCCGGGCAAGGCTCTCTCGCTTCAAAGATAGAATTGAGCGGGAAAATCCTGATCCTGGCGATGGCAATCCCGATTTTGACGGTCATTATCGAAACGATCATTCAGATGCTCCCAAGTTAATGGATTATTCCTACTAGTCAATGAGGTGAATGTATGAAGCAGCGGATGCCTTACTTATCGTTCCTATTCCTTTTACTCTTTTTTTTGCATACATCTGTTGGACAAGCTGCCGAAAATCCTGAAAATGGCGAAAGTGTTCAAGAGCCGATCATGCAGTCCGAACTGGTACAAGCCCAAATAGAACGACTGGGAGTGGATGATCTTAAACAATATTGGGATAACATTGTCACCGAATACGGGGGGTTCTTACCGGAAAGCCAGAAAGGCAGTTTCATGGATTTTGTAAGCGGAGATAAGAAGTTCTCCTTTGACCAGTGGTTAAAGGGCATTACAAAATTCGTTTTTCATGAACTGCTAGTCAACGGCAAGCTATTGGGCTCACTCATCCTGTTAACAGTTTTCAGCATGTTTTTACAGAATTTGCAGAACGCGTTCGAGCAAAGCTCCGTAAGTAAGGTCGCCTATGCCATCGTTTATATGGTGCTGATCATTCTGGCGCTCAACAGCTTTCACGTTGCGATTGAATATACGAAAGACACGATAGATTTGATGATCTCCTTCTTGATGGCGCTCATCCCGCTTCTATTGGCTTTAATAGCCGCGTCAGGCGGGCTTGTGTCAGCAGCTTTCTTTCATCCGGTTTTAATGTTTTTAATGAATACGAGCGGCATCTTGGTACAATTCGTCGTCCTTCCGTTATTATTCTTTGCAGCAATTTTAAGCATCGTCAGCACACTTACCGAACATTACAAAGTAACCCAGCTTGCCCAGCTTCTCCGTAACTTTGCCATCGGCATCCTTGGGGCGTTCATGACGATATTCCTTGGTGTCATATCCGTTCAAGGGGCATCCTCGGCTGTAGCGGATGGAGTGACGATCAGGACGGCCAAATTCGTGACGGGCAATTTCATACCGGTAATCGGTCGCATGTTCACCGATGCAACGGATACGGTCATCAGTGCCTCTGTGCTTCTGAAAAATACGGTGGGCCTTTCAGGCGTCATCATATTGCTGCTCATTACGACCTTTCCTGCGATAAAGATCCTGATGATTTCATTTGTCTATAAATTGGCAGCAAGTCTTTTACAGCCTCTTGGCGGCGGACCGGTCATCAAATGCCTCGACATCATCAGTAAAAGCATGATTTATATTTTTGCCGCATTGGCCATCGTATCGCTCATGTTCTTTTTAAGTATCACCGTAATCATAGCCTCTGGAAACATTACCCTGATGGTTCGTTAGAAAGGAGGAAGTCTTGGTGAGTTTTTTAGCTGGCTGGGTATCCAATATCATTGTATTCGTCTTGCTTGCCACTGTAATCGATATGCTCCTTCCCAATTCAGCTTTACAGAAATATGCCAAAATGGTCATCGGACTATTGCTGATCGCGATCATCATCACTCCAATATTGGGATTATTCAATAAGGACTTCGACGAAATTCTATCTGCCGCCACCAGCGAATTTCAAAATCAGAAAAAAAAAGATTTAGGAAATTTGACAGAAATGAAGAAAAAAGAAATACAAGCTACTCAGGGTGCATATATTTTAAAACAAATGGCTGTTGACTTAAAGACAGAGGTGGAAGAGGAGCTGATGAAGGATTATAACATGAAGATCAGTGAGATTGAGGTAGGAGTCAAGAATCAGGAAAATCCCAGCTTGGAAGACTTGCAAAATATCACCATATCTCTCGAAAAGGCTGAAGGGAAAGAAGACACTTCGATAGAGGCTGTTGCAAAGGTCGATATTAACGCAGAGCGGCCGTCACCTTCGAACGATGCCAATCTGGAGGCGGTCAAAAGTTTTCTGGCTACAAATTGGTCTGTCGATAAAGAGATCATTGAAATCGCCGGGGAAAGGAAGTGACTTAAGTATTGAACAAAGACAAAGGTCCATTATCCTGGCTGCAAAAACTATTGAATAAGGACCCTGACAAAAAAGAGCCCAATGAAAAAAAGCCTTCCCTGTATGTTTATGCTTTGATCGTCGTCCTTTTGGGGGCGGGGATCATGATGGCCGGCAATCTGTTAACCACCAACCAGACGGGACAAACATCCGACGTGAAGTCGGTATTCAATAACAAGCAAGAAGAAAAGGATGATGTTGAAACATTCGGACAGAAAAATCAATCCGAATTCAAGAACACGAAGGATTATGAAATATACCTTCAAAATGAAATGAAGGAAGCGCTGGAATCGATTACGGGGGTCAAGGATGTAAAAGTCGTGATTTATGTGGATGCATCCGAGAAAAAAGTATATGAAAGAAATAAAGTCACCCAAAAGCAGATCACCGAAGAAACCGATCAGGAAGGCGGTAAAAGGACCGTCGAGGATACATCGGTGGATGAACAACTCGTTTTAGTCAAAAGCGGTGAAAAAGAGGGGCCAATCATTTCCGAAACAAAGAAACCGAGTGTAAGGGGAGTATTGGTAGTCGCTAAAGGAGCCGAGAACATCCAAATAAAAAAGTGGATCATCGAGGCTGTCACACGATCGCTTGACGTACCGAGTCACAGGGTTTCGGTCATGCCTAAAAAATAAGGGGGAATAGTAACATGTTATTAAAAAAGCAAACGGTTTGGTTGTTGACAATGCTAAGTCTGGTCGTTGTCCTTTCGGTCTATTATTTAACCGCTCCAGAAGAAAATGCTTCCGATATGACGGCGTCGGAGCAGACGGACAAGGCAGAAAATAAGGCGGAAAACAAAGCGGAAAATAAAACGGACAGTAAAGCTGATACAAAAGGTGAAAGCAAAGGGAATAAAGAAACGTCCAAAAATGCTGAAGGATCTTCCGTAACGATTGCCTCAGGCGATGAGTTCGAATCATTGAGGATGCAAATTGAGGATGAACGAGCGAAGCTGAATGAAGAATTGACTGAAAAGATGGGCAACACAGAACTATCCGCTGAAGAAAGAGACGAAGCGTATGCGAAAATCGAACAATTGAGTGAAACAAAGGTAAAAGAAAATATCATTGAAAACTTGATTGTGGCCATGGATTATAATGCTGCGCTGGTTCGCGTTGATGGAACGGACGTAAAGGTGAGTGTCAAAGCTGATAAGCAAACAAAAACAGAAGCCAATAACATTATCCGCCTGGTCCGGAAAGAAGTGAGCGATGCACAAAATGTAGTGGTGGATTTCCAACCTGAAAAATGATCCATAGTCAGATAAAAGGTCTGATACACAACAGCTCTAGAGTTTGAAGGTCTCCCTTTTTAATAAAGGGATCTTTTTTTTTGCCTTTTTTCAAACGTAAATTTTGGAGGAAAAGCTTTTTTAGGCCAATTGATGATGGTAAATCAAATAGGTAGGAAGAAATTACTTTTCTAGAAAAGTAATAGAAAGGGATGTTGCATCTGCTTCTGAAAGATTATTGCTGAATTATTAAAGGAAAAGCCAACGAAACCAAGGGTAAAGAATTCACAATAGTATAATAAAGGTGTAGAATGGAGGGGCGGGTATCAAGTTGCAACTAATCTATCATTGAATTTGTATAAGCTAATATTGTATGATGTTAGAAGCTGGTCATAAACTTTTCAATTCTTTAAAGGAAACAATATTTTGGGAAAGTGAAATTCCTGTTATAAAACAGGAAGAGGACATTCGTTTCCGGGTGAAGGACCAATTACATCTTGCAGAATTGGACAAGATAGAGATAAGCTAAGAGTAAAAGGGTATTACATAAAATATTATTGCCTCACAAACTCATATTAAATTAGACAAGGGGTGCACAAAATGAAAGTGCAAGAAATTCGTGAAATCATCAAGCTAGTTGATCAATCCAATATCACTGAATTCGTTTATGAAAATGAAGGTACGAAAATTAAGTTGAAGAAAACTGAAACGGTTACAGCCATCCAGCCAGCAGCGTCTCCTGATGTCGTTCAAGCCAATGCAGCCGCCGAGGTCCTACCTGCTGCCCCTGCAGTAGCAAAATCCGTTGAACCGGAAGCACCGGCAGCAGCCGTCTCAGAACGGGAAAACTTACATAAAATCACGTCTCCTATGGTAGGGACATTTTATCAATCGCCTGCACCGGATTCCCCGGCATATGTAAAAGCGGGTGATAAAGTATCAGCGGATTCGATAGTCTGTATCGTCGAGGCCATGAAACTATTCAATGAAATCGAAGCTGAAATCAGCGGTGAAATCGTAGAAGTCCTTGTAAAGGAAGGGCAACTTGTAGAATATGGTCAACCATTATTTTTAGTGAAGCCTGAATGAGGAGCTGTTTCTAAATGATTAAAAAGGTATTAATTGCCAATCGCGGGGAAATTGCTGTCCGGATCATCCGGGCATGCAAGGAACTGGGAATTGAGACTGTAGCGGTTTATTCAGAAGCCGACAAAGAAGCCTTACACGTCCAGATTGCCGATGAAGCGTATTGCATCGGTCCCAAACTATCAAAAGACAGTTATTTAAATACGACGAACATCATCAGTACTGCCAAGAAAACGGGAGCCGATGCGATTCACCCCGGATATGGCTTCCTTGCTGAGAATGCTAATTTTGCTGAGCTTTGCCGTGAATGCAATATCATATTCATCGGTCCTAGCCCTGAAGCGATCAATAAAATGGGAACAAAGGACGTAGCGAGGGAAACCATGCGCGAAGCTGGCGTACCAATCGTCCCAGGTTCCAAAGGCATCATAAAAGATACCGATGATGGAGTGGCCCTTGCCAATGAAATGGGTTATCCGGTCATCATCAAAGCCACTGCCGGCGGCGGCGGTAAAGGGATCAGGGTTGCAAGGACCGAAGAAGATCTCATCAAGGGCATAAACATCACGCAACAGGAAGCCGCGACGGCTTTCGGCAACCCGGGTGTTTATATTGAAAAATTCATTGAGGACTTCCGGCATGTAGAAATTCAAGTCATGGCCGATAACCATGGAAATGCCATCCATTTAGGCGAGCGTGACTGCTCGATTCAACGGCGCTTGCAAAAGCTGGTTGAAGAAACCCCTTCTCCTGCACTGGATGGTGAAATCCGTGCGGAAATGGGGCAGGCTGCGGTAACGGCTGCTCTTGCGGTCAATTATTCAGGAGCCGGTACAGTCGAATTTATTTATGACTATGTGAATAGAAAATACTACTTTATGGAAATGAATACACGTATCCAGGTTGAACACCCGGTCACGGAAATGGTGACAGGAGTCGATTTGATTAAAGAACAGATCAAGGTCGCTTCAGGTGATAAACTATCCCTATCCCAAGAGGATGTAACGTTTAACGGCTGGTCCATCGAATGCCGGATCAACGCCGAAAACCCGGAAAAGAATTTCATGCCTTCTGCAGGGAAAATACACATGTATTTACCTCCAGGCGGGTATGGGGTAAGGGTGGACTCGGCAGCATACCCAGGTTACTCGATACCGCCATACTATGATTCCATGATTGCTAAATTGATTGTCCATGCACCGACCAGAGATGAAGCGATTGAGAAGATGAAGCGCGCTTTAGGTGAGTTCGTCATTGAAGGAATTAATACAACCATTCCTTTCCATATTAAGTTACTTCAGCATGAACAATTCGTATCCGGAGAATTTAATACCAAATTCCTTGAAATATATGATGTAATGAACTCATAATGTAAAGGAAGACAGGAGGTGCTTTTGAATGAGTGAAATGGAAGGCCAATTACTCGAAATGAATGATTTTAATAGTGGACTGGGCAAAGTGGAGATTGCACCTGAAGTGATAGAGGTAATTGCGGGTATCGCTGCATCGGAAGTTGAAGGTGTAGCACATATGCGTGGGAATTTCGCTACTGGTGTAGTTGAAAAGCTTGGTAAAAAGAACCACGGTAAGGGTGTTAAAGTTGACTTGACGGGAGAAGCGATCAAAGTCGAACTTTACTGCGTCATGAAATTTGGTGTCTCAATTCCGAAAGTTGCCCAAGAAGTACAAGACAACATTCGTGAAGCCTTGTTGAACATGACTGCCATCGATGCTGGTGAAGTGAACATCCATGTTGTTGGCATAGCATTTGAAAACGCGAAACAAGAAGCGGATTACGAACAAGAAGTGTAAGTGGCACCATTCGATTCACACCTGCAGGAACCCGGCAAAAAGCCGGGTTTTTGTTTTGTGATTTTGTTCCATGATTACTTGCATCCAGAAAGTCGAGCTAAACTGATAAAATTTCGGTAAATGAACATAATAAGGCGGTGTCTGGAAGTTTCCCTTTAATTCAAGGGTGATTTCTGTTAGAGTGTAAAAGGTGAAATATGAGCATGAAAGCCAGGGCATGCACTTTTTTTCAATTTTAAACAGGATGGGGCCGCGTTTTTCTTACTGAAAAATGGTCGGTCGATTATACCTTTTCCCCTTTGGATTTATGGATTTTAACTAAATTACGGTAAAATACGCTGTAAATCTTAATATTTTTGGAAAAATGTTATTTAATGTTCGTTTGTTCTGGCGTTTTCATATATAATAGTAGATGTTAAAGGAGTAAGATTATGAAAAGAAGAGTAGCCCGTGAAAAATCCCTTCAAGCACTATATCAGATGGATATTGCTAAGTCGAATGCCGAAGAAGCAATGGAAAGCGTATTGAATGGCGCTCCTACTGATGAATATTTCAAGAAATTAGTCATGGGGATTACGGAAAATCGAGAACAGCTTGATGGAATGATCAGGGACAATTTAGAGAACTGGACGTTGGAAAGATTGGCGAACATTGATCGGAATTTACTGCGAATCGCGATTTATGAAATGGTTCACAGTGAAGATGTGCCTGTAAGTGTCGCAATGAATGAGGCTATTGAAATTGCTAAGAAATTCGGTGATGATCAATCCAGCAGCTTTGTGAATGCCGTTTTATCCAAAGTGAAGGTGAAAAGCGAACGCTAAGGCGACATTCTAAAGCCATGAATCTCCCGGCAATTTCTTTAGCAAAATTAACTTGGGAGGAATATACACATGTCAGCTCAAATCATTAATGGTAAAGAAATTGCAGAGGCAGTAAGACAGGAAATCAGCAAGGAAGTTCAACAATTAAGTGAAAAACATATTGTCCCGGGGTTGGCTGTCATTCTCGTCGGTGATAATCAAGCCTCACAGACCTATGTCCGCAATAAGCAAAAAGCCTGTGAGGATTTGGGCATGCATTCTTTATTAATCAAAAAGCCAGCCGATTTATCTCAGGAGGAATTAATGCAGAGCATTGATGAACTGAACGAGGATGCAAGCATCCATGGCATATTGGTGCAGCTGCCATTGCCAGCGCATATTTCCGAAAAGGCGATCATCGAAGCGATTTCACCGGAAAAGGATGTTGATGGGTTCCATCCGATTAACATTGGGCGGATGATGACTGGTCAGGATGCCTTCTTACCTTGTACGCCATATGGAATCATGGTGATGCTTGACCATATCGGTTATGAGCTTGAAGGCAAGCATGTTGTCATAGTCGGTAGAAGCAATATCGTCGGAAAACCCGCGGGACAATTGTTTCTAAATGCAAACGCAACCGTTACATACTGTCATTCAAAGACAAAGGATCTTGCTTATTTCACCAAGCAAGCTGATGTGGTCGTGGCAGCTGTCGGAAAGCGGGATACGATCACAAGCGACCATATTAAAGAAGGTGCCGTCGTCATAGATGTCGGGATGAACAGGAATGATGAAGGAAAGCTCTGCGGTGATGTGGCGTTTGATGATGTGAAAAATAAGGCGTCTTACATTACCCCTGTTCCCAAAGGCGTCGGTCCCATGACGATTACCATGCTTATGAAGAATACGGTCAAATCTGCTCAAAAAACAGTCGGACAGAGAAAATCAGCACTAAAAAGCTGAAAAAAGCGTTAAATCATTTTAAGAAGCGGACCTCTTGTTTTATAATAACGGGAGACCGCTTTTTTACATTGATAAATTTTAATGACATATTACGTGTAACCTATAGGTGGGCTTTCTTTATATCCGATTTCCGTCGGAAGGAGACATGATATGGACAACCAGCAATATTTGAGCGTGTCGGCATTGACGAAGTACATTAAAAGGAAGTTTGATGCCGACCCACATTTACAAAATGTATACATAAAAGGTGAGATTTCAAATTTTAAACAACATACGAGCGGACATATGTATTTTACGCTCAAGGACGATAAGGCACGCCTCCTATCCGTTATGTTTGCCGCTAATTCCAAGGGGATGAAGTTCGTCCCCGAAAGTGGGATGAAGGTACTTGTAAAAGGCGATATTTCTTTATATGAAGCGAGCGGACAGTACCAGCTTTATGTGAAAAGCATGGCCCCGGACGGTGTGGGCGAATTGTACCTAGCTTATGAGCAATTGAAGAGAAAGCTTGAATCGGCAGGATTATTTTCGGCCGAACATAAGAAAAAGATACCCCAGTATCCTAAATCGGTAGGTGTCATAACCTCTCCGACCGGGGCTGCTTTGAGAGATATCCTGACTACCATCAAGCGACGGTATCCCATTGCACGGATCATCGTGTACCCGGCACTTGTCCAAGGGAATAATGCCGCTAAATCCATTGCCAAAGCGATCACAATGGCTAACGCCCGGGCGGAAAGTGATGTTCTCATAGTCGGGAGGGGCGGCGGGTCAATCGAGGAGCTCTGGGCTTTCAATGAAGAAATCGTGGCTGAATCGATTTATGATTCCGATATCCCGATCATTTCCGCAGTGGGACATGAAACGGATTTTACGATTGCTGATTTTGTCGCTGATATGCGGGCGCCGACACCGACCGGGGCAGCCGAGCTAGCGGTCCCGCATTTAAATGAAATACTCGAGCGCCTAATGAACCGCAAGAATCGCTTGACCCGCTCAATTAGGGAGGCGGTGAATTTCGAACGCACCAAATTGACGAGGATGGAGCGATCCTATGCTTTCCGTTATCCCCATAAAATGTACGAACAAAAGCTTGAACAGCTTGATAGGACGAAGGATAGGCTTTTGAAAACAAGTACCCGGTACTTCATGAAAAAGAGAGACGGGCTAAACCAGGTGAACGAAATCCTTAAGAAGCAGCATCCTGAACAAGCGGTGAAAAATGCCCGGCAAGAATTGCATCAGCGTGAAAAGGCAATACGGAGGGCGATGGAAGCGATCTATCGGCATAAATCGCAGCAGTTCATTCATATGACGGCCACCTTGTCTGCCCTCAGCCCGTTGAAAATCATGGAGCGTGGCTATGGATTGGTTTTTGCTGGAGATGAGACGCTCGTGAAAAGCGCGCAGCAGGTATCCGTTGGGGAAAAGATAGCCGTTTCCATAAAGGATGGCACCCTTGAGTGTGAAATTAAAGATATAAAGGAGCGAATTGAACCATGACCAAGAAGCAGGAAGCTACATTCGAAGAGGCGATGGAGAATCTCGAAAAAATCGTGGAACAGCTTGAAGAGGGCGATGTGCCTCTTGAAGAAGCCATCTCCATATATAAGCAAGGAATGGATTTATCCCGACTTTGTCATACGAAGCTCAAGGCTGTTGAAGATCAGCTGACCCAAATTTTACGTGAAGACGGGGAACTTGAAAATTTCGTTGTCCAGGAGGAAGAATAACATGGGTACAACAACCTTTGAGCTTTTTTCTAAAGAATATAAAGCGATCATCGAAACGGAAATCATTGAGTACGTAAAAAAACTTCAGGCTCCGGCTGTGGTGAAAGAAGCGATGGCCTATTCACTTGAAGCGGGAGGAAAAAGAATTCGTCCATTATTGGTTTTTGCCGTGTTGGAGGCATTCGGGGAAAACTTGAGGAGGGGCATAGCGGCTGCTTCTGCGATTGAAATGATCCATACCTATTCTTTGATCCACGATGACCTTCCCGCGATGGATGATGATGATCTTCGCCGCGGAAAACCGACAAACCATAAAGTATTCGGTGAAGCAGTAGCAGTCCTAGCCGGTGATGCCTTGCTTACATATAGCTTCCAGTTGATCTCGGGCATGAGCGAACCAGGGGTGACGGCTGAAATGAAGCTGGCCCTTGTTGACGAAATTGCCAAGTCTGCCGGAGTCGAGGGGATGGTTGGCGGTCAAGTCGCCGATATGGAAGGAGAGGGTAAGCAACTGACCATCCAGGAACTGGAGTATATCCATGAACATAAAACTGGCAAGCTGCTAACGGCAAGTGTCATCTCCGGGGCCATATTATCCGGTGCGAATGAAGAACAGCTTCAGCACTTGCGCAATTTCAGCTATCACCTTGGACTTGCTTTTCAAATTCGGGATGATATTCTGGATATTGAAGGGTCAGTCGAGTTGATCGGCAAGCCCGTTGGCAGTGACGAGGGGAACCATAAAAGCACATATCCTTCACTGCTTACGCTGCAAGGGGCGAAGGATAAGCTCGAACATCACATCGGCCTTGCCCACGCCTCTTTAAGTAAAACGGCCCTGGAAACCGGTTTGTTGAATGAACTGACCGATTTAATAGCAAACCGTGATCATTGATTGTGGCTAAATTTGTTATCAATTGAAGTTTTATGGTATACTCATTGTGCAAAAAACTGTGAAAATCAATAATTGAGTTACGTGATAAAATAGGTATATCAAGCCGCCGAAATCACCTGGGTGTTGGCGGCTATTTTTAACTTAAAACAATTTTTCGGTCAAGTCTTCGATATAGACCTCTTGATGAGGCTTTGTTTTGCTTCCAACCGAAAATGACGGAAAGTGAGTGGTCCTATTTGGATCTTCTATCTATAAAAGACCCTTCTTTTTTGAAGAAGATGAATAATGAAGAACTAGTCGAGCTAAGTGTGGATATCCGGAAATTCCTTGTAGAAAAACTATCGGTCACCGGCGGGCATATCGGCCCCAATTTAGGTGTAGTGGAATTGACCATTGCCTTGCATAAAGAGTTTGACAGTCCCAATGATAAAATCCTGTGGGATGTCGGGCATCAATCCTATGTCCACAAAATCCTGACAGGCAGGGCTGGAGAGTTCGATAGCTTAAAGAAATACAAAGGGCTATGCGGGTTTCCTAAAATGATTGAAAGTCCCCATGATGTATGGGAAACCGGCCACAGTTCAACTTCTCTTTCGGCTGCGATGGGAATGGCTGCTGCCCGTGATATCAAAGGTGAAAAAAGTTTCATACTACCTGTTATCGGGGATGGAGCCCTGACCGGCGGTATGGCACTTGAAGCCTTGAATCATATCGGTGACGAAAAAAAGGACATGATCGTCATTCTTAATGACAATGAAATGTCGATCGCCCCTAACGTTGGCGCCTTGCATACCATATTGGGAAGATTGCGGACAGCAGGGAAATATAATTGGGCAAAAGATGAGTTGGAGCTGCTGTTGAAAAAAATTCCTGCCGTCGGAGGAAAGCTGGCTGCTACCGCTGAACGCTTGAAAGATAGTATGAAGTATTTGTTGGTTTCAGGAATTTTCTTCGAGGAACTCGGCTTCACATATCTTGGCCCCGTGGATGGCCATAATTATGAAGAACTTTTGGAGAATTTAAGGTATGCCAAGAAAACGAAAGGTCCGGTACTGCTGCATGTCATCACGAAGAAGGGCAAGGGCTACTCCCCAGCCGAATTGGACACGACAGGTAATTGGCATGGGACAGGTCCGTACAAGATCGATACTGGTGATTTCGTCAAATCGCCTAGTAAAGGTCCTGCGTGGAGCGCCCTTGTGAGTGATACCGTCAGCAGGCTCGCCCGAGAAGACGAACGCATTGTCGCCATAACACCTGCTATGCCGGTCGGCTCGAAATTGGTTGGATTTGCTCAGGAATTCCCGGAGCGTTTCTATGATGTAGGGATTGCCGAGCAGCATGCTGCCACTTTTGCAGCCGGCTTGGCTACGCAAAACATGAAACCATTCCTGGCCATTTATTCGACCTTTCTCCAAAGGGCCTATGACCAAGTGGTCCATGATATTTGCCGCCAGAATCTGAACGTATTCATTGGTATCGATCGTGCCGGGCTGGTCGGCTCAGATGGCGAGACGCATCAAGGCGTTTTCGATATAGCATTTCTGCGCCACGTCCCGAATATGGTATTGATGATGCCGAAGGATGAAAACGAAGGTCAGCATATGGTCAATACGGCCATAAACTATGACGATGGTCCGATCGCTATGCGCTTCCCACGCGGAAACGGGTGGGGCGTTGCGATGGACACCGAATTGAAGCAGATACCAATCGGTTCATGGGAAGTGCTGAAAGAAGGAACGGATGCAGCCATCTTAACATTCGGCACAACGATTCCGATGGCCCTTGAGGCCGCAGAACGGCTGGAGAAAGAGGATTATTCGGTTAAGGTGATCAATGCCAGGTTCATTAAGCCTTTGGATGAGAAACTGCTCAGCAGCCTCCTTGGTGAAAAAATGCCGATCCTGACGATAGAAGAAGCCGTACTGCAGGGCGGCTTTGGAAGTTCTGTACTGGAATATGCACACGATCAAGGCTTTTATGGGGCCATCATCGATCGGATGGGCATCCCGGATTATTTCATTGAACATGGGAGTGTCGATCAATTGCTAGAAGAAATCGGGTTGACGACGGAAACTGCCATTAAAAAGATTAAAATGATAACACCCAAAAAAGAAAAAAGGGCCTGACACTATGAAAGTAATGAAAGAACGAGTAGATGTACTGCTTGTAGAACAAGGCTTGGCCGATACACGTGAAAAAGCTAAGCGGATGGTCATGGCCGGTCTTGTCTACGCGAATGAAGAGAGGTATGAAAAACCGGGGGAAAAGGTGCCCGTCCATCTCGAATTCACGATTAAAGGAAAAGTCATGCCTTATGTTTCAAGGGGCGGGCTGAAGCTGGAGAAAGCATTAAATGAATTTGACTTGCAAATGGATGGAAAGATCCTCCTTGACATCGGATCATCAACTGGCGGGTTCACCGATTGCGCTTTGCAAAAAGGTGCGTCAATGTCTTATGCACTGGATGTCGGATACAATCAACTTGCTTGGAAGCTAAGGCAGGATGAGCGGGTAAAAGTGATGGAGCGGACCAATTTCCGCTATGTTACACCAGCCGATTTGGATGGGGAAATGCCTAATTTTGCAAGCATCGATGTCTCCTTCATCTCGCTAACGTTAATTTTACCTGTGTTAAAGACCCTGCTTGTTCCTGGCAGTGATGTCGTTGCCTTGGTGAAGCCGCAATTCGAAGCCGGAAAGGACCAAGTGGGCAAAAAGGGGATCGTCCGTGATCCGAAAATCCACATGCAAGTGCTGGATAAAATCATTTCTTTCGCAAAAAAAGAAGGCTACGATATTTTGGATGCCTCCTTTTCCCCGATTACCGGAGGCGATGGAAATATTGAATTTCTCCTCCATTTACATTGGCAAGGAACGAAGGAAGACGGGGAAATTAAGCTAGCGAAATCGGTTGATAAAATCGTCTCGGAAGCACATGCCCAGTTCAAAAAAGAATAGCTGGAACTTTAGAGGGCTCCTTTGGCTGAATGGTTGGCTAAAGGAGCTTTTTATCTTCTGGGGAAGGATTTTTAGGAGCCTTGGTAAGCATTGCGACAAATAATGAAAGCGCAACACATGCGATTTAGAGAAAAAGTTGTACAATTGCATAATAATCCGCTACCATTAATATTAACCACGGGCAAGAGCAGCCCTTTCAGGCACGCAGCAATCATTGAGAAGCGATACTGAATCGGCAGCTTTAACATGATATGACAGTGATGCCCATGCTCATTACATGAACAACAGTTGAGAAGAGGTGCTTCTGCTTATGAATAAAGGACAACGACATATAAAAATAAGGGACATTATCACCAATAACGACATCGAAACTCAAGATGAGTTGGTGGAAGAGCTGAAATTGGCTGGATACAACGTGACCCAGGCCACGGTATCAAGGGATATCAAGGAGCTCCATCTTGTAAAGGTCCCGCTGACGGATGGAAGGTATAAATACAGCCTGCCCGCCGATCAACGGTTTAACCCACTTCAAAAATTAAAGAGAATCCTCGTTGATGCTTTTGTTCGCATCGATGCAGCGAACAATTTACTCGTCATGAAGATGCTTCCAGGTAATGCCCAGGCAATCTGTGCGTTGATTGATAACTTAAATTGGCAAGAAATACTCGGAACGATCGGCGGCGATGATACGTGTTTGATCATTTGCCGTTCTGAGGAAGATGCAAAGATCATTTCCGGCAAATTCTTGGACATGCTCTAATAATTTTGTGAGGTGACCTCGTTTGTTAACAGAACTATCGATAAGGAATTTTGCGATCATAGACAGCTTGTCCGTTTCGTTCGAGAAAGGCTTGACGGTATTGACCGGTGAAACAGGGGCAGGTAAATCAATCATCATAGATGCTGTCCATCTATTAGTTGGGGGGCGCGGTTCTTCGGAGTTTATTCGTCACGGAGAATCTAAGGCGGAAATAGAAGGGCTATTTCAAATAGATGATGAAAAACATCCGGTCTTTGCCAAGGCTGAAGAATTCGGCTTGGACATGAATGATGGGATGGCCATTCTTCGACGAGACATCTCTCTCAGCGGAAAAAGCGTGTGCCGTGTAAATGGAAAGCTGGTAACTATTGCCATTTTACGCGAGATAGGTCGGACGCTGATCGATATCCATGGCCAGCATGAACATCAGGAATTAATGGATGAACGACTCCATCTGCCGCTGCTTGATCAATTCGGCGGTGAAAAAATTGCTTCTGCACTTACGGAATACCAAAAGCTATATAAACGTTATGAATCCGCTTCAAAGCAATTGAATGATTTAAGTCAAAATGAGCAGCAAATGGTTCATCGCCTTGATTTGATCCAATTTCAACTCGATGAAATCCAAAACGCCGACTTGAAACTTCAGGAAGATGAAGAATTGATGGAAGAGCGGAAGAAAATCAATAATTTTGAGAAAATCCATGAAGCGCTGCAAACGAGCTATAATGCATTAAACGGTGAGCAGCAAGCAATTGATTGGCTGTCGGTGGCCATGAATAACATGGAAGAAGCTGCAGGGCTCGATGAAGGGTTAAAGGCAAGCTCTGAGATCGTCTCCAATAGTTACTTCCTCCTTGAGGAAGCCGTGTCGAACATCCGGGATCAACTGGATTCCTTGGATTATGATACGGAACGTGTTGAATTCATTGAGGGACGGCTTAATGAAATAAATCAATTGAAGCGTAAATACGGACGGTCCATCGAGGAAATTCTTGAATATGGCGCAGGCATCGAAGAGGAAGTCGAAAAACTGCTTAATAGGGAAACGCATATAGCGAAGCTCGAAAAGGAAATGAAATCGATTAAGGCTGATTTGATTGTCGAAGCAAAGAACTTGTCTGAATTACGTCAGGCATTCGCTCAACAGCTTACAAAAAAAATCCATCAGGAATTAAAAGATTTATACATGGAAAAAACAATTTTTGAACCCCACTTCCATCAAACTGCTTATACGTTCGATGAATTGTCAGATAAGGGAATAAATCAATCCGGGCTGGATTCCATGGAATTTTATATATCAACCAATCCAGGGGAACCATTGAAGCCCCTTTCCAAAATCGCCTCAGGTGGTGAGCTGTCGCGTATCATGCTGGCGCTGAAAAGTATTTTTTCCAAGCATCAAGGGATTACCTCCATCATATTCGATGAAGTCGACACGGGTGTCAGCGGACGTGTTGCCCAGTCCATTGCCGAGAAGATTTATAAAGTGGCAACGGGATCACAGGTGTTGTGCATATCTCATTTGCCGCAGGTTGCCGCTATGGCGGATACCCATTTATTCATTGCGAAAAATGTCAGGGGGGGACGTACGAATACTTCGGTTAAGCCTTTGATTGAAACGGAAAAAATAAAAGAAATCGGCAGGATGATTTCAGGTGTCGAGATTACGGACTTGACGAAGCAGCATGCCAATGAGTTAATACAGCTGGCAAAAAGGCTGAAGATCACTTCTTGAGCGGCGCGTAAGAAGATTATGAACATTTTTTTAACTTATCATGAGCATTCATTGTAAAGCTATCCAAAAACGGATAGCTTTTATTTTTTGCTCCTGTTATAAATGATTGTCATGAGGGCTAAATTAAAGGTGTAGCCATAAAGTTTCAGAGAGCGAGGAGAGTGAATGGATTGAAATTTATATGGATAAACAGAATCATCGGTGGAATTCTCCTTGTTTCGCTATTAACATTAGGGTTATACCAGCCATCTCGTGAATATTTTTTGATTCCAAATCATCTTGTACTATTTGAAGGAAGTCAATATAGTATTTCCAAGTCATTGCCTGTTTCTGCAAAAACTTCGGGATCCAGTGACGGGATTTCGCTTCATGATGAGCAAGCTTCAATTACACTTGGTGCAGAGAAGCCAGGTACGAATGAAGTGTTACTTGATGTGGCAGGGCTGCCTGCCAAAAAGGTCGACATTCGGGTGTTGAAGGACTTTAAAGTCATGCCTGGAGGCCAATCCATCGGGGTGAAACTGAATACTCTTGGTGTACTCGTTGTAGGTCATCATCTTATTGATACTGCGCAGGGGAAAAAATCACCAGGAGAAAAAGCGAAAATTGAAATCGGTGATATTATTACAGAAATCAATGGTCAGACGATAAAAAAGATGGGGGATGTAACCCCTTTTGTTCAGCAGGCAGGTGAAAAGGGAGAAGCGTTGAAACTAGTCATCAATCGTGATAACGAAGTACTTCATAGCACCCTTTTACCTTTGAAAGATAAGAATGAAGGAACATACAAATTGGGTTTATATATCCGTGATTCGGCAGCCGGCATTGGAACGATGACCTTTTATCACCCGGATTCAAAAAAATATGGGGCATTGGGACATGTGATATCCGATATGGATACGAAAAAACCGATTGTTGTCAAAGATGGACAAATTGTTCAATCGACGGTCACTTCCATTGAAAAGGGAAGCAATGGAGATCCTGGAGAAAAATTGGCACGCTTTTCTTCCAATAAAGAAAAAATAGGTAATATCAATCGCAACAGTCCCTTTGGGATTTTTGGAAAATTAAATCAAGATTTCAAAAATGGGATTAATGACAAAGCTCTGCCCATCACCCTTTCCCATGAGGTAAAGGAAGGGCCAGCAAAAATCTTGACTGTGGTGGATGGATCTAAAGTAGAAGAATTCGATGTGGAAATCGTCAGTTCCATTCCGCAAAAGTTTCCTGCCATCAAAGGAATGGTCTTGAAAGTGACAGACAAAGAATTGCTCCAAAAAACGGGTGGGATCGTTCAAGGAATGAGCGGCAGTCCTATCATACAAAATGGGAAATTAATCGGTGCAGTTACCCATGTATTTGTAAATGATCCAACAAGTGGGTATGGAGTCCATATCGAATGGATGTTAAACGAAGCCGGTATCAATATATATGACAAAGATAATTATGAAAAGGCAAGTTGAAGACCGGGTATCCCTTAGGATGCCCTTTTTTTTTGAAGGCGGAGTGAATCGTGAAGGCGCGCCTTAGGTTTTACTGCAGTATTATGTAAAAAGTAGAGGTTTTTTTCAAACGATGTGATAAAATGATAACAATGTGAAGATTTTTCGACAAACGATTTAACCGAATAGCAAACGAAGTCGAAAACGAGAGATATCGGGAGAATAATATTGAATTCCTTATATTTTTTCAAAAATAAAAGGAATTTAGTTTCCATTGTCGAAAAGTTCAATTACAATAGAATTTAGTCATATAGAAAAAAAGACCAATTGTAGTTGAGGAGGAAATCAAGCGTGAAAAAAATTAAGGTATGCGTTGTAGATGATAATAGAGAACTTGTTGGCCTTCTGGAAGAATACATTTCTGCACAGGAAGACATGGAGGTAATCGGGGTAGCCCATAACGGACAAGATTGCCTGGGGATGCTTGAAAGCGTCGATCCCGATATATTGATCCTCGATATTATCATGCCTCATTTAGATGGGTTGGGTGTATTGGAAAAGCTTCGTGAAGTAAAACGGGGTGCCATGCCTAACGTAATTATGCTTACTGCCTTTGGTCAAGAAGATGTCACGAAAAAAGCAGTTGATTTGGGCGCGTCTTACTTCATTCTGAAGCCTTTTGATATGGAGAACCTGGCCAATCATATTCGTCAGGTGAGCGGTAAAGGGCAGGCGGTCTTGAAAAATCATAGTCAGTTCAGCTATCGTCCCCAAAATGAATCCAAGCCCAAGAATCTGGACGCCAGCATTACAAGCATTATCCATGAGATTGGTGTGCCTGCACATATTAAGGGTTATTTGTATTTAAGGGAAGCCATATCGATGGTGTACAACGATATCGAACTGTTGGGTTCGATCACCAAAGTGTTGTATCCAGATATCGCAAAAAAATACAATACAACCGCCAGCCGTGTTGAAAGAGCCATCCGTCATGCGATTGAAGTGGCCTGGAGCCGAGGCAATATCGAATCCATTTCATCTCTATTCGGTTATACGGTCAGCATGACCAAGGCAAAACCTACAAATTCCGAATTCATTGCAATGGTTGCCGATAAGCTCCGTCTTGAACATAAAGCATCTTGACAGGACACACGGGATGTTATTAGCTTCGATCGTTTCCTTCGATTAGATAAAGGCTAGAGCCGCTAAAGATAAATATTCCCCCTTGCTGGTGGCACGGGAAAGAAAGAAGTTGCTTGTGCCTTCGCCCTTTTAGGCAACTTCTAGTAGGCTAAAAATTAAACGCCTTTTATTTATTGGATTTTGCAGGAAGAATCCAATAAATAAAAGGCGTTTTTGTTTGTTTAATTATCAGAATTATTAGTTAAATAGAAAATGTTCCTATTTTATCATTTCTCTTAATTTTTAGATTATAATCATAGGTATATATAAGTATCAGATGGGAAGGGTGTACATGATCTTTGAAAAAAATGAGCATTTTGTATTAGAAGCGGAATCCGGAATGGTGTATATCACCGTTTTACTTAAAGGCTTTTCCATACTGAATCTGAACCCCATTCTGCAAACGTTCCCACAAATCATACTGGAGCACGTAAAAGACTTAAAACAAGCGCTGATGGAGGCTAACGGAGAAAAAATTCCGGTCGGGCGGCTGAAGCCCATTATTGAATTGGACATCGCTCAGGATAAAATGTCCGCACATGTAAAACTAAATTGTTCAGAAGCCCATCTTAAAGGAAATTATTCCGCCATTGTGGGAGATATTCTCGAAAGCCTTCAAAAGGAAAATATTTCAGAGGGAATATTGATGGAGGTTCTGCAAAACGAGCTGACCACCAAAAATCAAATGATCATTGCGGTGGGGAAGGAACCAGTTCATGGAAGGGATGCCGTTGTCACCTATTTTAAACGTTCAAAGCGTAAACCGGCTGTCAGGGAAGATGGTAAAGCTGATTATTATGATATGAGTTTTCTTGATGAGGTGAAGAGGGGCGATTGGCTTGGCGAAAGGATTGCGCCTACCTCAGGAGAAATGGGACGGATGATTACAGGAGAGCTCGCGCTTCCTAGAAAAGGAAGCGATAAAAAATTGCGCTATGACAAAAAAACGATCGCGGCATATGAGGAAGAGGGAAAGATCATCCTTCGGGCATTGATGGACGGGGTAGTGGAATTCAGGGATGGGAAGATTGCGGTGGGTGCCCACTTATCGATTGATGGAGATGTAGGAATTGAAACCGGCAATATCGAATTTGATGGAAGCGTCACGGTTAAAGGAACGGTCGTGGACCATTTTTCGGTTACAGCTACGAAAGATATCTCCATACTTAGTGAGCTCGGCATAAGCAATGTCAAGGAGATCCAATCAGTAGAGGGTGACGTATTCATTAAAGGAGGCATATTCGGTAAAGGACTATCGAAGGTCTCGGCAGGAAGGAATATTTTTGTGAAGCACGCCAACGAATGCCACTTGAACGCAGGGGAAAATATACATATAGGATCATATTCGCTAGGCAGCTTCCTTAAAGCGAAGAATATTTTCACGGATGAAAAAAAGGGGAAGCTGATCGGCGGCGTAGTAGAAGCGGAAGGAAAGGTGAGGGCGGCAGTGATAGGTAACCGTTTGCAACGGAAAACGATCATAAACGTGAAGGGGTTTAACCGTAAGTTGATCAAGGAAGAATTGAATCAGACCTTACTTTTATATAAATCAAAGATTGAACAGCTGGAAGCATTAAAGGAAAAGTTCGAAGTCTACGATGCGTTTCCTGATGAATTGACTGAAGAGCAGCAATTTCAATATGAACAAACAAGGAAGGGGATGGAGAGGCTGCTGGCGCAAATTTTTCAAATAGATGGGAAACGGAAATCGTTCATGGATATGCTTGAATCGAAAGGGGAAGGTGAAATCACGATTAATCGAATGGCCTTTCCGGATACACGCTTGCAAATCAAAAGTCTGGAAAAGATATTGAATGATATGACGAAAGGGACCTTCTATGCAGAAAATAATCAGCTGTATTTTGACTGAACTCCGTTGAAGGCTGGATATTGGTAAATATTTTCGCTTTGCTTTTCATAAATTGGTATATGACGGTTTATGGGAGGTGTGAATCAATATGACCTTAATCTTCGCCCATCGAGGCTCGGCAGGCACACATCCGGAAAATACGATGTCTGCGTTCAATGAAGCGGCACGTGTCGGAGCGGAGGGAATCGAAACCGATGTTCAACTTTCGAAGGATGGCGCAGTGGTCATCATCCATGACGAGAAGCTGGACCGAACGACGAATGCATCGGGGTATGTGAAGGACCGTACATTGCAGGAGTTGAAAACCTTCCATGCATCCTTTGGTTTCAAGGGTAAATGGGGGAAAGAAAAAATACCTACGCTTGAGGAATTATTGATATGGCTAAACCGCAATCAAATGTGGTGCAACATTGAATTGAAAAACACGTTTTTCCTGTATCCAGGCTTGGAGGAGAAGGTCATACAACTCGTTCGTGCTTACAAGATGGAGGAAAGGATCATTATTTCTTCCTTCAATCATTATAGTTTGGTCAACTGCCACCAATTGGCGCCCGAAGTGCAAACCGCGCCTCTTTATCGTGATGGCCTGTACATGCCTTGGGTTTATGCCAAGGCAATCGGCGCTAGCGCCATCCATCCAAGCATTCGTGCAGCCCCCGATATCATCATTCAAGCATGCTTGAGGATGGGCATGCCTGTCAGGCCCTACACCATCAATAAGACAGACGAAATGAAGCGATTATTCGAATTGGGCTGCAGTGCCATCATTACCGATTATCCTAAAGAAGCGATACGCGTCAGAAAAGGACTCCAAGTGAACTAAAGAAAAAGGTGCCATTTCGTGGCACCTCTTCTCACGGATTAAAACTTATTGAACCGGCTTTGGACCTTGTTTTGTTTGCGATCGCGATGAAGGATGAACCCTGCAATGAAGGCAATTCCGCCAATCGTAATCATTAAGCCGATCAAGAATTGCACCCAAAGGAGCGGAAAAGGGGGCTGCAAAATGCCGAAGACCATGTCCCTCATTATTTTTATGCCATAAGCGGCAAATGCCCCGGGAATAAAAAGAATCAAAAAAGCGATCAAGCGTTTCATGCGGTCAAATCCCTTCCGATAATTCCGTCTTAAAAAAATGATAAAGGATATAAAATATTTGTCAAGTTTCGGGAAAATAGAAAAGGACTGGAAGCGAAATGGCTGTTTGTTTTTCAGTGGTTGTCAATATGCTAAAATGAGGGAGTAAGAAAGCGATTGCAGATATATTTTCTTAAAAGAGATGAAATCGGAAGGGAGATGGCCCATGCAAAAGGTCATGATAGTAGGAGGGGGAGTCGGGGGGACAACCGTGCTGAGACTCCTTTCTGAAAGTGAGGTATTCTCGATTGTTTGTATGGCGGATACGAATGAATCAGCAGAAGGGATGCTTGCTGCAAAAGAACGAGGGATTCCTACAGTGACTAGCTGGAGCAGGGGGCTGCATGGGAATCTGGATATCATCGTCGATACCACGGGTGATCCATCTGTTTATAAAGAGATCAAAAGGGAGATGGGCGATCAAACAATTCTCATTCCTGGAAGCGTTGCTCACATCATGTCCAAGCTATTCGAAGAAAAAAATCGGTTAATCAATAAATTGGAGAACGCTTCGGCGAAGATGGACTTGATCCTTAATACGACGAGCGAAGGAATGGTGGTGATCGATCAAGATGGATCGATCGTCATGTTCAATGATAGTGCCGAACGGGCAGCGAACATGAAACGCAAGAATGTGATTGGCAGGCAGATTAAAGATCTCGTTCCTTCAACGGGATTATTGCGTGTAATGGAAACGAATCGAAAAGAAGTGAATCAGCCAATCATCCTTGAAAATGGATTGGAGCTGATTGCAACAAGAATCCCTCTTGTGAATGCCGATCGTGAAGTCATCGGTGCTTTTTCCATGTTCAGGAATAAGACGGAAGCGGTACAATTGGCCGAGCAAATCACCGATTTAAAAGAAGTTCAGACGATGCTGCAAGCGATCATCCAATCCAGTGATGAAGCCATTTCAGTCGTTGATGAGCAAGGCAGGGGCCTTTTGATTAATCCTGCATATACAAGGATCACTGGCTTGACAAAGACCGAAGTGATTGGAAAGCCTGCCTCCATTGACATTTATGAGGGTGAAAGCATGCATATGAAAGTGCTCCAGACAAAAAAGCCTGTAAGGGGAGTCAATATGCGGGTCGGCCCGAAGCATAAGGAGGTCATCGTGAATGTCGCTCCGATCATTGTCGATGGACACCTCAAAGGAAGTGTGGGCGTCATTCATGACGTATCGGAAATCCAAAATCTTACACATGAATTGAACCGGGCACGACAGATTATCAGGACGCTTCAGGCCAAATATTCCTTTGATGATATTATAGGAGCTTCGGAAGAGATGAAGCTCCCTGTCGAACAGGCGAAATTATCGGCAAGGACCCCGGCGACTGTCTTATTGAGGGGGGAATCGGGGACGGGCAAGGAGCTGTTTGCCCATGCCATCCATAATGCGAGCGATCGCAAATTCAATAAATTCGTTCGCGTCAACTGTGCAGCCATCTCGGATTCATTGCTTGAAAGTGAACTGTTCGGGTATGAGGAGGGAGCCTTTACAGGGGCAAACAGGGGCGGAAAGGTCGGTTTTTTTGAAGAGGCCAATCAAGGGAGTATCTTTTTGGACGAAGTTGGCGAACTGCCAGCCAACATTCAGGCTAAATTACTTCGGGTTCTTCAAGAACGGGAAATCACCAGGGTAGGCGGAACCAAGCCGATCGCCATCAATGTCAGGGTCATAGCTGCCACGAATATTAATCTTGAAAAGGCGATAGCCAACGGATCTTTCAGGGAAGACTTATATTTCAGGCTAAACCGCATGCCCATTTTCATCGCTCCTCTGCGGAAGCGAAAG
Organism: Peribacillus folii; assembly: GCF_030271255.1. Taxonomy (GTDB): domain Bacteria; phylum Bacillota; class Bacilli; order Bacillales; family DSM-1321; genus Peribacillus. Next base: position 24,366 of record NZ_JASJOM010000012.1, on the reverse strand, counting down.
GAAGATTTACGGGAACTTGCGGAACATTTAATTCATAAAATCAATCAGGAGTATGGCAGGAGCATAGAAGGAATCACTGCTGCTGCCATAGGGAAGATGCAAGACTATGACTGGCCAGGGAATGTAAGGGAACTGGAAAATATTTTGGGACGGGCGATCATTTTCATGAAATTGAATGAAACAATCATTGATACCCAGCATATTCCCGATTTTATTGAAACGATATCTTTAAAACATGATAAAGAGGTGCCGATGCCCCCTGTTTACGTATCAGGTAAAACGCTCTCGGAGATAATAGACCAGTATGAAGCTGAAATCATTGAGCAAGCGGTACATACCTATAATGGAAATAAAACCCTTACGGCAAAAGCGCTTGGGATTTCAGTCAGAAATCTATATTATAAAATGGAAAAACTAAAACTCTGAAAAATATTGCATGCAAAATATTGCGCAGTGTGCAAATAGTTGCGTATAATTTTCTGATTTATTTTAATTTAAGTAAGAATTCACTTGGAGCATGAAATTTTTTTAATTTTGGTATAGGCTATAATTGGTTAACTTTTCAGCAAGTATCCCCAATATGTCTTGAACGGGTCTTTTGGCATCCTTTTATTGGCATGTTATTTGCATATTTAACAAGTGTAAGAACGGGGCAAAGCGTACAATTGGCGCTACAGTTAATGCATCAAGCGCACACTTTCCTCCATGGGAAAAATAATATGTAAGCAGCAAACCTAAATTGAATGGAACGTATTAACGGTAAGGATCAACAGTCATCGTCCTTGCTTATCTGTCACGTATTAAAACATCTAGGGAGGATTCCTTTATGGAAATTTTTAAATATCTTGAGAAGTATGATTATGAGCAACTGCTATTCTGTCAGGATAAACAATCAGGCTTGAAAGCGATCATAGCCATTCATGATACGACACTGGGGCCAGCACTTGGCGGCACGAGAATGTGGACCTATGCTTCGGAGGAGGACGCAATCGAAGATGCCTTAAGGCTTGCAAAAGGTATGACTTACAAGAATGCGGCTGCGGGCTTGAATTTGGGCGGAGGGAAGACCGTCATCATCGGCGATCCGCGCAAGGATAAAAATGAAGAAATGTTCCGTGCCTTCGGAAGATATATCCAAGGGCTGAATGGACGTTATATAACAGCAGAAGACGTAGGTACTACAGTTGAGGATATGGACCTCATTCATGAGGAGACGGATTTTGTAACCGGTATTTCACCTGAATTCGGTTCCTCAGGCAATCCTTCCCCTGTCACGGCATATGGTGTATACCGTGGAATGAAGGCCGCTGCAAAAGAAGCTTTCGGCACGGATTCATTGGAAGGAAAGGTCGTTGCCGTTCAAGGCGTCGGGAATGTAGCTTTTAACTTATGCCGTCATCTTCATGAGGAGGGGGCAAAGCTCATCGTGACGGATATCAATAAAGATAGTGTGGCCCGTGCGGTTGAAGCGTTTGGCGCAACCGCCGTGAATACGGATGAAATTTATGGCGTTGAATGTGATATTTACGCACCTTGTGCACTGGGCGCCGTCATCAATGATCAAACCATTAACCAGATCAAGGCGAAGGTCATTGCAGGAGCAGCCAATAATCAGTTGAAAGAAACCGTCCATGGCGACCAAATTCATGAAAAAGGCATAATTTATGCGCCTGACTATGTCATCAATGCGGGCGGTGTCATCAACGTCGCCGATGAACTATTAGGGTATAATCGCGAAAGAGCCCTTAAAAAGGTGGAAACGGTTTATGATACCATTGCACGGGTGATCGAAATTGCAAAACGCGATGGAATCCCAACCTATAAAGCTGCAGACAGGATGGCAGAGGAGCGCATTGCGCGGATGAGGAATTCAAGAAGTCAATTCTTGCAAAATGAAAAGCATATCTTGAATGGACGTAAATGATTTGAACGGTGCCACACGGAGATTCCTGTGATTATTTTTGAATAAACACAGGAATCTTCAGCATGGATAACGTAATTAACATAGGGCAGGGAAATTGGGCCAAGTGTGTTGAATAGTGAGGAGGAGTCATTTTGGCTGAAGAATTTGACCTCGTCATCCTCGGAGGAGGAACGGGCGGGTATGTGGCTGCAATAAGGGCTGCTCAATTGGGTTTGAAAACGGCTGTCGTGGAGAAAGGCAAACTCGGCGGAACGTGTCTACATAATGGATGTATTCCTTCTAAAGCACTTTTAAGAAGTGCGGAGGTGTATCAGACTGCGGTGAAAAGTGAGGAATTCGGAATCGTAACCGGAGATGTTAAAGTGGATTTCACCAAGGTGCAGGACAGGAAAAATAAAGTGGTCGAACAACTTTATAAAGGTGTTCAGCACTTGATGAAACAAGGGAAGATAACGGTTTATGAAGGGTTAGGGCGTATTCTTGGTCCATCGATCTTTTCGCCGATGCCAGGAACGATTTCCGTGGAAATGAACAATGGCAAAGATAATGAAATGCTCATTCCCCAGAATATCATCATTGCTACGGGATCACGTCCACGGATGCTGCCAGGCTTGGAGGCCGATGGCGAATGGGTGCTTACTTCGGATGAAGCTCTAAAGCTTGAGAGCCTGCCCGATTCCATTATTATTGTAGGCGGTGGGGTTATCGGGATCGAATGGGCATCGATGCTGAATGATTTCGGGGTCAAAGTAACGGTGCTCGAATATGCCGATAAGATCATCCCGACCGAAGATCATGATATTTCAAGTGAAATGCAGCGACTACTCAGCAAAAAAGGCGTCAAATTCGTGACGGGGGCCAAAGTGCTTCCGGAAACCCTAAAGAAGAATGGTTCAGTGGCCATTTCTGCCGAAGTAAATGGAACGACACAGGAATTCACGGCTGAAAAAATGCTCGTGTCCGTTGGCAGATCAGCAAATGTCGAAGGAATCGGCCTTGAAAATACTGAAATCGTGAAAGATAAAGGTGTCATCGAAACCAATGAGTTCTTCCAAACGAAGGAAACGCATATCTATGCGATCGGTGATTGTATCGGTGGTTTGCAGTTGGCTCATGTCGCTTCCCATGAGGGGATCACAGCTGTTGAACATATCGCCGGAAAAAAACCGGAACGATTGGATTATTCACTCATTTCGAAATGTATATATTCAAGTCCGGAAGCCTCCAGTGTCGGCTTGACCGAAGAACAGGCGAAACAAGAAGGGTACGAGCTTAAAATTGGCAAATTCCCATTCCGTGCTGTCGGTAAGGCACTTGTTTATGGGGAAGCGGATGGCTTCGTCAAAATCATTGCAGACAAGAAAACGGATGACATCCTGGGGGTTCATATGATAGGGCCACATGTCACGGATATGATTTCCGAAGCAGGTCTTGCAAAAGTGCTTGATGCGACCCCATGGGAAATAGGAAAGACGATTCATCCGCATCCAAGCCTTTCCGAAGCAATTGGCGAGGCAGCGCTCGCTGTCGATGGGCTAGCCATTCATTCATAAAATAAGGTCAGGAGGTTTTATGATGTCAGAAAAACGTCATGAACAATTAGGCTTAAATGAAGAAACGGTTCTGGATATGTACCGCACAATGTTATTGTCCCGAAGGATTGATGAGCGGATGTGGCTGTTAAATCGATCCGGGAAAATCCCCTTCGTGATTTCCTGTCAGGGTCAGGAAGCTGCGCAGGTTGGTGCAGCATTTGCCCTTGATCGGCAAAAGGACTATGTATTGCCTTATTATCGGGATGTAGGCGTTGTGCTGACCTTCGGAATGACGGCAAAAGATCTGATGCTATCAGGCTTCGCGAAAGAGGAAGATCCCAATTCCGGGGGCCGTCAAATGCCCGGCCATTTCGGTCAAAAGAAAAATAGGATCGTCACTGGTTCTTCCCCTGTAACAACACAGGTACCGCATGCAGTCGGGATTGCCCTTGCAGGGAAGATGGAAGGGAAGGATCTCGTCACCTTCGTAACGTTCGGGGAAGGCTCATCGAATCAAGGCGATTTTCATGAAGGTGCAAACTTCGCAGGTGTGCATAAGCTACCGGTGATTTTCATGTGTGAAAATAATAAGTATGCGATATCGGTTCCTATTTCGAAGCAGCTATCGTGCGAAAATGTTTCCGATAGGGCAATTGGCTATGGCATGCCTGGCATAACGGTGGATGGAAATGATCCATTGGAGGTATACGCAGCAGTGAAGGAAGCGGCAGACCGTGCGCGAAGGGGAGAGGGGCCGACCCTCGTAGAAACGGTTTCATACCGTCTAACCCCGCATTCCAGTGATGATGATGACCGGAGCTACCGGACTGCCGACGAAGTGGCAGAAGCTAAAACAAAAGATTCCATCAAAACGTTCGGTGCGTATTTGAAGGATGTCGGGATCTTGGACGATGAGTCCGAGAAGCAAATGAATGATGAGGTCATGAAAATAGTCAATGAAGCGACTGATTATGCTGAAAATGCTCCATATCCGAAGGCTGAAAGTGCTATGAACCATGTCTATGCACAAAAGTAAGGGGGTAATAGAATGCCAGTGATTTCTTATATAGATGCCGTAACGATGGCAATGAGGGAAGAGATGGAACGTGATTCCCGTGTATTCGTATTAGGAGAAGATGTGGGTAAAAAAGGCGGTGTCTTCAAAGCCACCAATGGTTTGTACGAGCAATTCGGTGAAGACAGGGTCATTGATACCCCGCTAGCTGAATCTGCCATTGCAGGGGTGGGAATTGGAGCTGCCATGTATGGGCTGAGACCAATTGCGGAGATGCAATTTGCTGACTTCATCATGCCTGCCATAAACCAAATTGTTTCGGAGGCTGCCAAAATCAGATACCGATCCAATAATGACTGGAGCTGTCCAATGGTGATTCGTGCACCTTATGGCGGAGGAATTCACGGGGCCCTGTATCATTCACAATCGGTTGAAGCCATTTTTGCCAATCAGCCTGGATTGAAGATTGTGATGCCATCCACGCCGTATGATGTCAAAGGTCTGCTCAAAGCAGCCATTCGTGATGAAGATCCCGTGCTGTTCTTTGAACATAAACGCGCCTACCGCTTGATCAAGGGCGAAGTGCCGACTGAGGATTATGTACTGCCCATCGGCAAGGCGGATGTGAAGAGGGAAGGGGAAGACATTACGGTCATTTCCTATGGACTATGCGTTCATTTTGCCTTGCAGGCTGCAGAAAAACTAGCTGCAGATGGAATTTCCGCTCATGTTCTGGATCTGCGGACGGTCTATCCTTTAGACAAGGAAGCCATTATCGAAGCAGCCTCCAAAACGGGTAAAGTGCTTCTGGTCACCGAGGATAATAAGGAAGGAAGCATTATGAGTGAGGTCGCAGCCATCATCGCCGAGAATTGCCTCTTTGATTTGGATGCCCCAGTAAGGAGATTGGCTGGCCCCGATGTGCCAGCAATGCCTTATGCTCCTACTATGGAAAAGCATTTTATGGTCAATCCTGATAAAGTGGAAAAAGCGATGAGGGAATTGGCAGATTATTAATGACTGTTAACAAGGAGGAACGATTTATGGCTTTGGAATTAATGAAGATGCCTCAACTAGGCGAAAGTGTCACGGAAGGAACCATCAGCAAATGGCTTGTTAAGCCTGGCGATCATGTCACGAAATACGACCCGTTGGCAGAAGTGATGACGGATAAAGTAAATGCTGAGGTTCCTTCTTCGTTTACCGGGATCATTAAGGAATTGAAAGCGGATGAGAACCAGACGATGGCCGTCGGTGAAATCATTTGCTCGATTGAAGTTGAATCCTCAAGCACGGATGATGAAAAACAAGGTAAAGCAGCATCCGAAACGGAAGGCAATGCTGATGAACTACCCACTTCAGGAGAAGTGTCAGCCGTAGAATCAAGAAAGGCGCGCTATTCTCCTGCAGTATTGAAGCTTTCCCAGGAGCATGGAATCGATCTTTCTAAAGTGAAAGGAACCGGCAGCGAGGGGAGGATCACCCGCAAAGACCTACTTAAGCTCGTAGAGTCTGGGACCGTTCCTAGCGTGAATGAACCTTCGCGAACAGCTGAGGCGGCTCCTGTCGAGGCAGCCCCTGCAATGACTCGCCGACCAGCAGCAGAAGCTACCGTATCTGTTCCGACTGCTGTTGGGGATAAGGAAATTGCGGTTACCGGCGTGCGTAAGGCAATTGCCTCCAATATGTTAAAAAGCAAGCACGAAATTCCCCATGCCTGGACAATGGTGGAAGTGGACGCAACCAATATGGTAAAGCTGCGTGATAACCTTAAATCCGGCTTTAAACAAAAAGAAGGATACAATTTGACATACTTCGCCTTCTTCGTAAAAGCCATCGCTCAAGCGCTGACCGAATTTCCTGAGCTTAATTCGATGTGGGCTGGCGATAAAATCATCCAAAGGAAAGAAATTAATATTTCGATTGCCGTTGCGACGGAGGATGCCTTATTCGTGCCTGTCATCAAAAATGCAGATGAAAAGTCAATTAAGGGTATTGCTAGGGAGATACAAGAGCTTGCCTCAAAAGTGAAAGCAGGCAGGTTGAAGGCAGAGGATATGCAGGGCGGCACGTTCACTGTCAATAACACGGGCTCATTCGGTTCCGTGCAGTCCATGGGAATCATCAATTATCCGCAGGCGGCAATTTTACAAGTCGAAACAATCGTAAAGCGTCCAGTCGTGATAAATGACATGATTGCCGTACGGGACATGGTGAATCTCTGTCTATCTCTCGACCATCGTGTTTTGGACGGACTTGTATGCGGCCGTTTCCTTGCCAGGGTCAAAGAAATCATCGAAAACATTTCAAAAGACAATACTTCCATCTATTAAAAGAGACAAGAGGAAGGCCTTATAGGTCCTTCCTTTTTGTTTAGAAAAACATCGACAAAACGTTTATTTTTGCTATTATTTTAAAGAGGGCTGTTCTAATACAGGCTGCCATCCATCACCCTTCAAGGGTAAGAAATCGTTCCATTACCTTAAATTGCAAGAAAATTATGATAGAATGTAAGTATGATCCAGATCATATCGATGGGAGGGAGGTTTTCTTATCAAAACTGACTGAGCGTTCGTTCTCCACAAAAGAGGATAGGGCGTTTGAGATGACTTCGATAAGAAAGCAATTACAATGGAACTTAAAGATGTTAAAAACATAACCTTTCCAAAGCCTTCTTTTGCGGAATGGAAGGCAGCCGTGGAAGTCACTTTAAAAGGGAAAACAATCGATAAATTGAAAACGCATACATATGAAGGTATCACTCTTGATCCGCTTTATACGGCAAGTTTAGGGGCAAAAGCGGAACTGCCAGGATTTTTTCCTTTCACGCGCGGAACATCTCCCATGGGTTATCATGAAAAGCCTTGGCTGGTCGTTCAGCCTGTAAGCGGTATCACCGCACATGAGGCGAATGAAAAAATGCTGGCAGCACTTAAGCGCGGCCAAAATGCCGTCGCATTCCCCGCTCGAATGCTTGCTGAGGGAGCAAGGCTTGAAAACATGATAAAGAACATCCCATTAACGGAAATACCGATTTTTATGGATTTAAAGGGTGGCCAACAAAACTTTCTCCCGCAATTCAAAGCTGCAGTCCAACCCCAACATGCCCAATTGACAGGCGTGCTTGCTGAAGACCCGATCACTCAATGGCTTTTAGGCGGCCAGATGCCGGAAGATACGGATGGTTATTTTGTAAAATGGCTGAAGACGATAGAAGAGTATCAAAAGCTAGGTAAGGATTTGAAAACCATCCTGATCAATACGGCCGTATACCATAACGGGGGAGCGAATGCAGTCCAAGAAATTGCGTACGGATTAGCGGCTGCTGTCCAATATTTATTGGAAGGGCAAAAACAAGGTCTTTCAGTCGCTTCCCTGGCCGGAAAAATCGTCTTTTCCTTTGCTGTGAGCTCCAATTACTTCATGACCATCGCTAAACTTAGGGCTGCGAGACGGCTTTGGGCTTGTCTGGCAGAACCTTTCGAAACAGCTCCGGAGCATTTTAAGATGGCGATACATGCCGTAACGTCCGAATTGACGGAAACGGTTTATGATGAGCACGTCAACATCCTTAGGGGCACCAACCAAGCCTTCGCTGCCGTCATTGGGGGCATTGATTATCTTGAAATCCATCCATACAATCATGCTCGAGGTAAAACGGATGATCTTTCTGAAAGAATCGCGCGTAATACACATTTGATTTTAAAGGAAGAAACGAATATAACCACCGTGGTTGATCCTGCAGGAGGTTCATGGTATATCGAGCAATTAACGGATGAAATGGCTGAAAAAGCATGGAAGAAATTTCTTGAAATCGATGAAGCCGGCGGAATATTAACGCTGATCAAGCAAGGAACCATGCAGAAGGAAATAGCGGAGGTCTTCCACGAAAGAAATCAAAATGCAGCCTTTAGAAAAGACAGCTTGATCGGGACGAATGTATATCCAAATCCAGCAGATACGTTCAAACCCGCTGCACAGGTTGACCGTGAATCATATATGAAGGTGGAGAAACCTATTGATATTATCCCGATAACCTTGAATCGGGTATCTGTCCAATTCGAACGGATCAGGCTGCGCAGTGAAAGGCTTAGGGCAAGTAGCGGAGCGGCACCGAAAATCGGCTTGATTAATTTGAAAGACATTAAATCATACAAGCCGCGTGCCGATTTCATAAAAGGGATTGCAGCGGCAGGAGGCATCGAAACTCTGGAGAGCGAGGGATGTCAATCAGGTGAGGATGCAGTGAGATATGTGGGTACAACCAATCTTGCCAACTATTGTGTTTGCGGCAGCGATGCGGACTACATGGAATTGGCGGCGGATGTGATTCAAGAAATCAAAAAGCACTTCCCGCAAATCCAAATATATTGCGCCGGCAAGCAGCCAAAGGAACTGGAAATCACGCTAAGCGCAGCTGGTGTCAAAGATTTTATCCATATGAGAACGAACTCAATTACCTTTTTAGAGGAATTACTTGCATCAGCTAGGGGTGAAATGAAATGAAAAAACCGAATTTTTCAGCGATAAACCCAAACGCGGCTGAAAGAAAAGGGTCAGTAGAAGCCTGGAAAAAAGAAGCAGAAAAAGCCGTGGGGGAAAATATTGATGATTTATTGTTTGAAACGAACGAACAAATAAAAGTAAAACCGCTTTATGTAAAGACGGAGGATTTGGAGCATATGGAAAGCATGCCGGGTCTAGCTCCTTATACAAGGGGGCCATATCCATCGATGTACGTCAATCGCCCTTGGACGGTGCGTCAATATGCAGGTTTTTCGACTGCAGAGGAATCCAATGCGTTTTACAGGCGTAATCTGGCGATGGGACAGAAGGGACTTTCCGTCGCTTTTGATTTAGCCACACACCGTGGCTATGACTCCGACCATCCACGCGTTGTCGGTGATGTGGGGAAGGCGGGAGTTGCCATCGATTCCATTCTTGATATGAAAATCCTTTTCGACGGTATTCCGCTCGATCAGATGTCAGTTTCAATGACGATGAACGGTGCCGTGCTACCCATTCTGGCTTTTTACATCGTGACAGCCGAGGAACAAGGCGTCACACAGGATAAACTATCAGGGACGATCCAGAATGACATCCTTAAGGAATATATGGTTAGGAATACGTATATTTATCCGCCCGAGATGTCCATGAAAATCATCGCTGACATTTTCGAGTATACTTCCAAATATATGCCGAAATTCAATTCCATCTCCATATCCGGTTATCATCTGCAAGAGGCCGGCGCTCCGGCCGATATCGAGCTTGCTTATACGTTGGCGGATGGACTTGAATATGCGCGTACCGGCATGAGGGCAGGCATAGCAATCGATAAATTCGCACCGCGGCTGTCATTCTTCTGGGCTGTTGGGATGAACTACTTCATGGAAGTGGCAAAAATGAGGGCAGCCCGATTCATTTGGTCAAAGCTGATGAAGCAATTCGAACCGACAAACAAAAAAGCGATGGCATTAAGGACCCATTCCCAAACCTCTGGCTGGAGTCTCTCGGAGCAAGATCCGTTTAACAACGTCGCGCGGACGTTGATTGAAGCGCATGCAGCTGCACTTGGACATACTCAGTCCCTCCATACGAATGCGTTGGATGAAGCCATTGCTTTGCCTACAGATTTTTCGGCACGCATTGCCCGTAATACACAGCTTTATTTGCAGGAGGAGACGGGAATTACAAAGGTCATCGATCCTTGGGCAGGTTCATACTATGTAGAAGCTCTTACAAAAGAGCTGATTGAGCGTGCCTGGGACCACATCGAAGAAATTGAAGACCTAGGGGGGATGGCAAAGGCCATTGAAACCGGCCTGCCAAAGATGAGAATCGAGGAGGCCGCGGCAAAGCGGCAGGCTAAAATCGATTCCCAAGATGAGACGATCGTCGGTGTCAATAAATATCGCTTGAAAAAAGAAGATCCGATTGAAATCCTGGAAATCGATAACACTGCCGTCCGCCAAAGCCAGCTTAAGCGTTTGTTGGAATTGAAGGGAAGACGTGACCAGGCTGCAGTGGATGAAGCCCTTCAGGCGTTATCGGCTGCTGCCCGGAAAGGTGATGGCAACCTGCTTGAATTGGCTGTGCAAGCTGCTAGAGTCAGGGCCTCGTTAGGTGAAATCTCAGATGCGATCGAAGAGGTTGCCGGCCGCCACAAAGCGACGATCCGATCCATCAGCGGTGTTTATAGCGCTGCTTACTCAAGAGAAGCAGAGATCGAGGAAGTTATCCGCATGACCGGGGATTTCCTTGAAAATGAAGGAAGAAGGCCGCGGCTGCTCATGGCTAAAATGGGTCAGGACGGTCATGACCGCGGAGCCAAAGTGGTGGGAACGGGATTTGCAGATTTGGGCTATGATGTCGATATCGGCCCATTATTCCAAGCACCGGAAGAAACGGCCTTACAAGCCGTGGAAAATGATGTGCACGTGGTCGGCATGAGTTCACTGGCTGCCGGACATAAAACCCTATTGCCGCAGCTTATGGCAGAACTGAAGAAGCTCGGGCGTGAAGACATCATCGTGATTGTCGGCGGCGTCATCCCTGCCCAGGATTATGAGTACTTAATTGAAAATGGCGCTTCAGCCATTTTTGGGCCCGGGACGGTCATTCCCCAAGCAGCGAAAAAGGTGCTTTTCGAAATATACAAACGTCTCGGATATGAAGAAGTGGCTGAATGATGAGTGATGACAAGAGGCCAGAATGGTTTGATTCCAGCAATCATGAGGGTTTTGCATCTTCTTTAAAACCAGGTGTGGAATTTGCCGCTGACCGTACCAAGGAATCGACGAGTAAATTCGTCAAAAAACATGGTGAGACCATATCTGTCCAAGAATTGAAAAAGGGGATATTATCAGGTGACAGGGCCCGGCTTGCTAAAGGTATCACACTGATTGAAAGCAATGCTTCCCATCATTTCAATCATGCACAAGAATTGCTCCATTCCGTACTTCCCCATACAGGACGGTCGATTCGAATCGGGATTTCCGGTGTGCCCGGGGCGGGAAAAAGCACGTTTATCGAGACGTTCGGAACCTATTTATGTGAAAGGGGCCATAAGGTTGCAGTCCTGGCCGTCGATCCAAGCTCGTCCATTAATGGGGGGAGTATACTTGGCGACAAGACGAGGATGGAGGAGTTGGCAAGAAACCCACGCGCCTTCATCAGACCATCGCCTTCAGAAGGTACTTTGGGAGGCGTTCATCGCAAAACAAGGGAAACGATGCTGCTTTGCGAAGCGGCAGGCTTCGATGTCATACTGATTGAAACGGTCGGTGTCGGTCAGAGCGAAGCGATGGTTCGAAGCATGGTTGATTTTTTCATGCTTCTTGTCCTGACAGGTGCCGGTGATGAATTACAGGGAATGAAAAAAGGGATAATGGAGTTAGTGGATGGAATTGTTGTCAATAAAGCGGACGGTGATAATCTCCCGCTTGCGATTAGAACGAAATCGGAATATAGCAGGATGCTGCACTTTCTCCAGCCGGCAACGAAAGGGTGGGCAGGGAAGGCCTATACATGTTCTGCATTAACCGGAAAAGGAATTCCCGAGCTTTGGGGTGTATTAACTGATTTTTCCGAGACGACAAAAAAATCTGGTGTTTTCCAGGAACGGAGAAGAATGCAAGCGAAGGAATGGCTTTATTCTTTAATGGACCATCAGCTTAAAATGATGTTTTATAAAAATGAAGCCATCAAGGAGCTGCTTCCTAACCTTGAGAATCAGGTGATGTCAGGCAATAAAACAGTCACGGCTGCAGTAAAGCAGGCGTTTCAAGCCTTTATGGACACGCTGGAATGAGAAAAGGAAGGGGCATGCATGAATTTCACGCACGCCCCCTCCTTTTGTATGAAGTGAAGCTGTCTTGTTGTTACACATATGTTTCCCATATCCTTTTCGTTTTAAACTTGTTCATCAAAACCTTTAGCGAAATAGCGGGTAAATTTATTGAATCACGTTGTGGCAATTGATATGATAGAATTGAAGAGAAAACTTGGAAGGGGTATAAACCATGAATATGGATTTTAATTTTTTGATGAACGATGTGGTCAAACAGGCTCGCGATGAGATTAAGACTGCTGGATATACAGAATTGACGACTCCCGAGGAAGTGGAAGAAGTATTTGCACACAAAGGAACAACTCTTGTTATGGTCAACTCGGTTTGTGGGTGTGCCGGGGGCATAGCCAGACCGGCAGCGGCCCATGCAATCCACAATGACAAACGCCCGGACCAGCTTGTAACGGTTTTTGCAGGGCAAGATAAATCGGCTACTGAGAAGGCACGCGATTACTTTGAAGGGTATCCGCCATCCTCCCCATCATTTGCATTGCTTAAGGACGGAAAGATCATGACGATGATAGAACGCCATGAAATAGAAGGCCACCATCCGATGTCCGTGGTGGAAAAATTACAAGACTACTTCGATCAATATTGTGAAGAAGTGTAAGCGATATTCATAAAGCGACAGGAACTGCCAAGTGGCGGCACCGGCTTTTTAGCAAAAGGGTTCGGAATGATTCATTCCGAACCCTTTTGCTATTCAGGCGAGGGTGTGTACAGGACTATGTTTATCTTGACATTTTACAAAGATATCAAAAAAAATTGGACAAATTGATTTGCCTTGAATTTGTCCACAGTCTTGACCCGTGTGCCAGCAGGATTTCCCATTCATGAATCTGCATAAAAAAGAAACATTTAGGAAAAAAGATTACTAAGGGTGCCAGACAAGCAAATCCCTTAAGAAAATAAAGGCAATCTCAATTGGACTTATGGTAATATTCAGAAAAATAAATCTATTCTTTACGTTATTGAATAATTTTTAGAGTGTGTTAAAATACAACATAGTGTATGAATATTAGTTATTTAAATTAATTGATATTTTAGCTAAATTGAAAAATTATTAACAAAAAATTAAAAATATCATTTTGGAGGAATAATAATGAAGTTGAAAAAGCAGTTAGCGCTGTTGCTTGCTACCGTATTGATGGTTGGCCTATTAGCGGCATGCGGGACATCAGAGAAGGAAGATAAGAGCACAGCGGGAAATGGGGACAAGAAGGTACTGGTAATGGGAACTTCTGCGGACTATCCGCCATTTGAATTCGTTGAAACCTCTAAAAGTGATGAAATAAAGGGATTTGACATCGATATCGCTAAAGCGATTGGGAAAAAATTAGGATATGAGGTCCAGGTGAAGGATATTGATTTTAATAGCCTTGTTCCTGCGCTGGAAAACAAATCTATTGACTTTGTCATTTCTGGAATGACTCCAACGGAAAAACGTGAGCAATCCGTGGATTTCAGTGATATTTATTATACAGCCAAAAACATGATCATTACGACACAGGACAGTAAAATCAAAACGGTTGAAGATTTAAAAGGAAAAAAGGTAGGCGTACAGCTTGCATCCATACAAGAGACATTGGCAACGGACTTGAATAAAGAAAAAGATCTTGGGATGACGGTCGAAAAACGGAATCGGATTCCAGAGGTTGTTCAAGAAATGTCGACAGGCCGTTTTGACGCTGTCATCATGGAAGATACTGTGGCAAAAGGATATTTGAAAGACAATAAAGATTTGGTGGGCTACTTAATCAAATCTGGTGAAGAAGAAGCCGGTTCGGCCATCGCATTCCAAAAAGGAAGTAAGCTGACTGACCAATTCAATGCTGAATTGAAGGACATGAAAGAGAATGGTGAAATGGAAAAATTGATCCTGAAATGGTTCGGTGGCAGCAAAACTGAATAATACAGAGAGAGAAGAAAAGCGTTCAGAAGTAAGAGTATGCCTTCTGAGCGTTTTTCCGCGCTTTGTTGCTGTTAAATGAAGCAAGGAAGGACCGTTCGAGACCTTCTTTTTAGAGAGGATGAATGAAGTGAATCTGGAATTTGATAGGATCATGCCCTCCCTTCCCTATATCATGGAGGGAATACCGACCACTTTAAAGGTAGTGGCGGTTGCGGCAGTAATTGGTTTTGTTTTGGGAATACTATTATCTATACTTAAAATCAGTAGAATCAAGCCATTGAATTGGATAGCGGACTTTTACACATCCATTTTCCGCGGTACACCATTAGTGCTGCAATTGATGTTAATCTATTTTGGTTCACCGCAAATACTTGGTATCCAAATCGAAGCATTCCAAGCAGCATTTTTAGCATTCGGCTTGAATTCCGCTGCATACATCTCTGAGATCATCAGGGGAGGCATTTTGGCTGTCGATAAAGGGCAGCGTGAGGCTGCACTGGCACTTGGGGTTCCTTATTCAGGTATGATGCTCAATATCATCCTTCCGCAGGCCATCAAGAATATCCTGCCCTCCCTCGTGAACGAACTGATTTCCTTAACGAAGGAATCGGCCGTCGTCACGATCATTGGATTAGGGGATATCATGCGTCGTTCTTACATTGTCGGCGGTGAGACCTATAAATTCTTCGAACCGATTTTATTTGCCGGTCTGATTTATTATGTGATGGTGATGATACTTACCATCTTAGGCAAAGTGATTGAAAGGAGAATGAGGCGCAGTGATTAAAATTGATGAACTCAAAAAAAATTATGGTAAGCTCGAGGTATTGAAAGGAATCAGCACCGAAATTAGTCAAGGTGAAGTGGTGGCCATCATCGGTCCATCCGGATCAGGAAAATCAACATTCCTGCGCTGCATTAATATGCTGGAAAACCCTTCTGATGGTAAAATTTCGTTCAAGGATCAAGTGATCACCGATAAGAAGACCAATATCATGAAAGTGCGTGAAAATGTCGGGATGGTATTTCAGCATTTTCATTTGTTCCCTCATAAGACCGTGCTCGAAAATCTTACGTATGCACCGATGAAGGTGAAAAGGTTATCAAAGGCCGAGGCAGTAAGGCAAGCACGTGAGCTCTTGGCCAAAGTGGGCTTGGCGGATAAAGAATCTTCCTATCCAAATCGCCTCTCAGGCGGTCAGAAACAAAGGGTTGCCATTGCACGGGCATTGGCCATGAATCCGGAGGTCATGCTTTTCGATGAGCCGACTTCAGCGCTTGATCCCGAGATGGTGAAGGAAGTCCTCGAGGTCATGAAATCGTTGGCACATACAGGAATGACCATGCTGATCGTGACGCATGAAATGGGATTCGCTAAAGAAGTGGCAGACCGTGTTCTCTTCTTGGATGAGGGCTTGCTGATAGAGGAAAGTGCCCCGGATGAATTCTTTTCCAATCCAAAAAGTCAACGGGCAAAAGACTTCTTGGAAAAAGTTTTATAAGCGGAGCAAATAGTATATAATCAAAAAAAGGTGACATTCAGGTTGCCTTTTTTTATTTTATTCCTATAACGTATTCTTGAAGGAATGTATTTAGAAAAATCGAAAATTTCCTGGTCAAAGGACTGTGAAAATTTCTGCAATCCTGATAGTATTATTATAGATAGCGAAAGAGCCAGGTGATACATAACAATGTTCAAAATCGGATACAGAACGATTAAGACCGCTTTAGGGGCTACCTTGGCAATCATTATTTCACAAATGCTTAATCTGGAAAATTTCGCGTCTGCTGGAATCATTACGATTTTATGTATCCAGGTTACGAAAAAAAAGTCGGTGTATGCCTCCTGGCACCGTTTTTTAGCTTGCTTAATTGCAATGGCCTATTCTTCCCTGATGTTTCATTTCATCGCCTTCAATCCACTGGTCATTGGATTGATTCTTTTGATCTTCATTCCAACGACCGTTGCCCTGAAGATTAATGAGGGAATTGTTACGAGCTGTGTCATCATCCTGCATCTATATGGATCTGGACACATCACTTTTTCCTTACTGTTGAATGAAACGATATTGATTGCCGTCGGAATTGGGGTGGCGCTGGTCATGAATCTGTACATGCCTAGTGTCGATGATAAGCTGTTGGCCTATCAGGAGCGTATTGAAACGAACTTCAGTGAAATCCTGATGGGGATCGTCCGTTACCTACGGGATAATGATCACACATGGGGCGGAAAGGAAATCACTGAAACGGCCGATCTTCTTAATGAAGCCAAGAGCCTTGCTTTCAGGGACGTGGAAAATCATTTTTTAAGGGAAGAAGATCTGTATTACCATTATTTCAAGATGCGTGAAAAGCAATTTGAAATAATAGAGCGCATCCTTCCTTTAGTCACGAATATTCCTCTGGTCGTCAAGCAAAGCGGCATCGTGGCGAATTTCATCGAAGACCTGGCCGAAAACGTCCATCCCCAAAATACCGCCATCATTTATTTGAAGAAGCTTGAGGAGCTGGAGATCTTTTTTAGGGGAATGGCACTTCCGCAAACGAGGGAAGAGTTTGAATCCAGGGCTGCATTATTGCAGCTCATGAAGGAAATGGAGCGTTACCTTTTGCTGAAGCATTCCTTCAAGGGATTGCCTAAGCATAACAAACACCGAATGAAGAAGAGGCACTTTGCTTAAACTAAGCAAAAAGGTAAAGGAATTGAGACGAATGAGAAGGATCCTTTCTTTCATGCTTATGTTTTCGCTGTGGCCGCTGTCTGTACATGCCGAACCCCACTCGGTCAAGCCTGGCGATGCTTTCATCATCATCAATAAAGCCAGCAACAAATTGGCGTTCATCGATGATAACGAAATCAAGGAGATACTGCCAGTCGGTACCGGGAAGAGCCAGGAGCTGACACCTGAAGGAATATTCACCATCAAGGTGAAAGCCGTCAATCCATACTATAGAAAAAAGAATATCCCCGGAGGCGATCCCAGGAATCCATTGGGGTCGAGGTGGATCGGGTTTGACGCCCGAAATACCGATGGAAGGATTTACGGGATCCACGGCACGAATCAACCGTCCTCGATCGGAAAATTCATTTCAAATGGCTGTGTGCGCATGCATAAATCCGATGTAGAGCGCTTGTACGACAAAGTCGATGCCGGCACAAAGGTGTTGATCACCCATTCAGCCGAGGACTTTAAGACATTGGCGATAAAAAGTGGCGCGATAAAATAAAGAGAGGGAAGCTTAGGCTCCCCTCCCCATTTAGTATCTATTACAAAAGAAATGCAATGCCTGACAATAACGTTGTTAATATCATTGAGATAAGCATTAAATACACAACGATTTTTCTCATTTTTTTGTTTCCCATATGCTCTCTCCCTCTTAACAGTTTAATTGATTTCATTTTAACGTGTACAATTAGCAGAAACAAGTAAAAGTGTAATGTTCATATTATTTTGAATCTTGGGATTCCGTTGGAATGATAGACATATTTTAAGAGAAGCGACCAAGATTGATTAAGGGGGCTGGATGATGATTAAACAGATTGATCATATCGGTATTGCGGTCAGGTCACTTGAGGAGTCTTTGCCGCTCTACACGGAAACGCTGAAGTTGGAACTTGAAGGAATCGAAATTGTCGAAAGCCAAGGAGTGAAGGTGGCGTTTATCTTGGCCGGCAATACACGTTTGGAATTATTGGAAGCGTTATCATCCGAAAGTCCCGTCGCCAAGTTCATCGAAAAGCGTGGTGAGGGTATCCATCACGTTGCTCTCGGTGTAGACGATATTGAAGCCCGGATTAAAGTATTGAGAGAATCAGGAATACGGATGATTGATGATACATCACGAAAGGGAGCGCACGATGCGGATGTTGCTTTCGTTCATCCCAAGTCCACTGCGGGTGTATTGTATGAACTTTGTGAACCAGGTCTACCGAAGGAGGAACAGGGATGACAGACGACATTTATGGAGCGATCAATGATTTATATGACAGGCGCCGAAAAGTGGAAATGGGCGGCGGTGAAGAAAGAATCGACAAGCAGCATGAAAAGGAAAAACTCACGGCAAGGGAAAGGATCGATCTGTTGGTCGATCCTGGCACGTTCATTGAACTTAATCCCTTCATCAAACATCGCAACACCAATTTCGGCATGGAGAAGGAAGAAGGACCTGGAGAAGGGGTTGTTACGGGCTACGGAAAAGTAAACGGCCGTGACATCTATTTGTTTTCACAGGATTTCACCGTGTTTGGAGGTGCACTAGGGGAAATGCATGCATTGAAAATTGCCAATGTCATGGATTTGGCAGCTGAAAATGGTGCTCCCTTCATTGGTTTGAATGATTCTGGCGGTGCGCGCATACAAGAAGGGGTGGTTTCTCTTGACGGATATGGCCATATTTTTTATCGCAACTCCATTTACTCGGGAGTCATCCCGCAAATTTCCGTTATCATGGGACCTTGTGCAGGCGGAGCCGTATATTCCCCAGCCATCACCGACTTCGTCTTCATGGTGGAGAAAACGAGCCAAATGTTCATTACCGGTCCAAAAGTGATTGAGACGGTGACGGGTGAAAAGATTTCATCAGAAGGACTGGGAGGAGCGACCGTACATAATACCATAAGCGGAAATGCTCATTTCAAGGGCGCTTCCGAAGAACAAGTCTTGGCTGACGTTAGACGTCTCCTGAGCTATTTGCCACAAAATAATGAAGAAAAGCCGCCGGTTTTCCAAATCGAAGGTGAAGATGATTACCGTCCGGATTTAACGGATGTCGTCCCTTTTGAAGGAATCCGTCCATATGATGTTCGGAAAGTGTTGGAGCAAGTCGTCGATGAGGGGTCTTTCTTGGAAGTGCAAGAGGGCTTCGCTAAAAATATCGTAATTGGCTTGGCACGGATCAAAGGGAAATCGGTGGGACTTGTCTGTAACCAGCCTAAAGTGTTGGCTGGCGGGCTGGATATTGATTCATCCGATAAGGCTGCCCGTTTCATCCGTTTTTGTGACTCGTTCAACATTCCCCTGGTTACGTTCGAAGATGTTTCAGGATTCTTTCCGGGTGTCAAGCAGGAGCATGGCGGAATTATCCGCCATGGTGCAAAGCTTCTCTATGCTTACTCCGAGGCAACCGTTCCAAAGTTGACGATCATTCTTCGCAAAGCTTACGGCGGGGCCTATGTGGCGCTTAATAGTAAATCTATCGGTGCCGATCTCACGTTTGCCTGGCCGAATGCCGAAATTGCGGTCATGGGCTCTGCTGGAGCGGCAAATATCATCTTTGCCCGTGAGATCCAACAAAGCGAAGATCCGGATGCTACCCGAGCGGCAAAAATTGAAGAATATCGGGATAAATTCGCCAATCCTTATGTCGCTGCAAGCCTTGGAATGGTCGATGATGTCATTGATCCCCGGGAAACCAGGATCAAGATCATTCAATCGCTTGAAATGCTGCGCAATAAAAAAGAAAAACGGCCATGGAAAAAACACGGCAATATCCCGCTGTGATCTCATATGACAAAGAACCCAAACGTTATCTGTTTGGGTTTTTTCCCTTCTTTTAGTAATGAAGATAACTGGGAGTGATCCATACCGCATCTTTAGCGGACGGAACTTAAAAAGCTAGGTCGGCGACGATTCGCCTTCACATTATTTGCCGGAGCGCAGCTTTTAGAAGTATAATTAAAGAGGAAAACTTTTTTGGAGGTTTTATTTTATGATTAATGAAGAACGTATCGTAAGTGAATTCATGGAATTGGTGCAAATCGATTCCGAAACGAAAAATGAAGCAGCCATCGCCAAAGTCCTGAAGGAAAAATTCACGGCATTAGGTGTAGAGGTTTTTGAAGATGATACAACAGCCGTTACCGGTCATGGTGCAGGTAATTTAATATGTACGCTTAAAGGAACGAAGGAAGGTGTAGATACCATCTATTTCACTTCCCATATGGACACGGTAGTGCCTGGTCAGGGCATCAAGCCTTCCATTAAGGATGGATACATAGTGTCAGACGGAACGACCATTTTAGGGGCGGATGACAAAGCGGGATTGGCGGTCATGTTAGAAACGCTAAAAGTGTTGAAGGAACAAAATATTGAGCATGGAACAATCGAATTCATCATCACGGTCGGGGAAGAATCCGGATTGGTTGGAGCGAAAGCGATGGATCGCTCGCTTGTAACGGCAAAATTCGGTTTTGCGCTTGACAGTGACGGAAAAGTGGGGAATGTGGTGGTCGCTGCACCTACTCAGGCGAAAGTGTCTGCAACCATTTTGGGCAAAACCGCCCATGCTGGTGTGGCTCCCGAAAAAGGGGTTTCAGCAATCACGATTGCTTCCAAAGCGATTTCAAGAATGCCATTGGGCCGTATCGACGAGGAAACGACAGCTAACATCGGCCGTTTCCAAGGAGGGCAGCAAACGAATATCGTTTGTGACCATGTGGAAATCCTGGCAGAAGCAAGATCCCTAGTGCCTGAAAAGATGGAAAAACAGGTAGCGAGAATGAAAGAAGCATTCGAGACGGCCGCCATTGAAATGGGCGGACGCGCTGAAGTGGAAGTGACAGTCATGTATCCAGGTTTCAAATATGGGGCCGGTGATCATGTCGTCGAAGTTGCTAGAAAGGCAGCGGGAAAAATTGGCCGTCCATGCGAGCTTGTTAAAAGCGGCGGCGGAAGCGATGCGAATGTCATTGCTGGTTTTGGAATCCCTACTGTCAATCTTGCAGTCGGCTATGAAGATATTCATACTACAAATGAAAGAATTCCGGTTGAAGAATTGACGAAACTTGCTGAAATGGTCGTAAGCATCATTCAGGAAGTATCCGCATGATGAAGTGAAAAATGCTGGGATCACTGGAGCCTCTTTTTCAATAAAGCCATGTTGTAGGTGAAAGGGGCTGCACATCCCGTGTTTTTTGCTTCGATCGGAACAGGAGTGGCAGCAGGGATTCCGCGTTATTAGCCGCCGGTACCAATCTTGATCCCGCCAGTAGCGTGTATTTAAGAAGTGGCAAGAAGACATGTACAGTCATCAATGAAATGATGGCTGTTTTTCTTGAAGCGACAAGCACCGTACCTGGTTTGTCCACCTGTAAATGGGGTTATCTTTAAAAGAACTTGTTTTTTATGGACCCCGCTATCCGATGTTTTTTTATTTTTACAAGGAAGTGACGACGGTCAAAATGAAGAACATGTATCCCAAAAATGGCAGGGTCATTCTCCATGTAGACATGAATAGTTTTTATGCTTCGGTGGAAATGTCCTATGATGTTTCTTTGAAAGGCAAGCCGCTTGCCATCGCCGGTAATGTTGAAGAGAGAAGGGGGATCATCGTCACCTGCAGCTATGAGGCAAGGAAATTCGGGGTCAAAACGACGATGCCGATATGGCAGGCAAAAAAGCTCTGTCCCCAATTGGTCATACAGAAGCCGAACTTCGAACGTTATCGAAAGGCGTCATTGGCCATTTTTGATTTATTGAGGCAATATACCGATATGGTTGAACCTGTTTCAATCGATGAGGGGTATCTGGATATCAGTGAATGCGCTGAATTGGGTTCGCCCTTGGAAATAGCCAAAAGCATTCAGGAACGGATTTATAACACGATGGATCTCCCGTGCAGCATAGGGATTGCACCTAATAAATTCCTGGCGAAGACCGCCTCTGATATGAAGAAGCCAATGGGCATCACCGTTTTAAGGAAAAGGGACATCCCTGAGAAGCTCTGGCCCCTGCAAGTCGGTGACATGCATGGCATCGGCGAGAAGACCTCGGAAAAACTTCATGCGATCGGCATCATGACGATCAGGGAGCTTGCCAGTTCACATGACAGTCAGCTTAAGCAATTGCTTGGGATCAATGGCATTCGTTTGAAAGATAGGGCTAATGGCATTGACCCGAGGCTTGTCGATCCCGAATCGATTTTTGATCATAAAAGCATCGGGAACTCGACCACACTTCCCCATGACTCCACGAACCAAAAAGAACTGCTCGGTGTGCTGGAAAAGCTTTCGGGGAAAGTGGCTGCCCGTTTGAAAAATAAGCGTCTCCTTGGCCAAAAAATAGGAGTGACGATCCGATACAAAGATCGTCGCACCATTACCCGAAGCCGGACCGTTTCCAACCCGGTGTTCGACAAAAAGGATATAATGGCTTCAGCTGCCGAGCTTTTCATGAAAAATTGGAACGGCGAAGGAATCAGGCTTCTTGGCGTAACCGCCTATGATGTGATCGAGAAGGAGTCGGCTTTCATGCAGCTGGATATTTTTTCTTTTCAAAAGGAAGCAGAAAAAGAACCGTTGTATGAAGCGATGGAACACTTGCAAAATAAGTACGGAGAAAATATTATTAAAAAGGGATTACCCTTGAAGAACGGTTCGATCGGAACAGACACGAGCTTCAGTAAGGATTTCTTTGAGCAATCAAGGAGGAATGATCATTCAGGTGGCAAAGAGTAGTGTCTGGGCTGTGTAAAGATATAGAGAAGGGAAGGAAAGATAATTATGACAAAACAACAGATTGGCGTTATCGGACTTGCAGTAATGGGTAAGAATCTTGCATTTAATATCGAAAGCAGAGGCTATTCAATATCCGTTTATAATCGCTCAGGTTCAAAAACGGATGATATGATGAAGGAAGCGGAAGGCAAAAATGTAAAGCCTGCATATACACTTGAAGAATTCGTCGAATCATTGGAAACGCCGCGAAAAGTCTTATTGATGGTTAAAGCCGGTGCGGCCACCGATGCTACCATCGAGCAATTAAAACCGTTACTTGATAAAGCTGACATCGTCATTGATGGCGGAAATACGTTCTTCAAGGACACTCAACGCCGCAATGAGGAATTAAGCAAGCTAGGCATCCATTTCATCGGTACAGGCGTCTCAGGCGGGGAAGAAGGAGCGCTAACAGGTCCTTCCATCATGCCTGGCGGTCAAAAGGAAGCTTATGAACTGGTTGCACCGATCTTGAAGGATATTTCAGCCAAAGTCGATGGTGATGCTTGCTGTACGTATATCGGGCCGGATGGAGCAGGTCATTATGTGAAAATGGTACATAACGGTATCGAGTATGGCGACATGCAATTGATTTCCGAATCTTATTTCCTTATGAAAAATCTTCTTGGACTTTCTGCTGAGGAATTCCATGAAGTATTTACCGAATGGAATGAAGGGGAACTGGATAGCTATCTGATTGAAATTACTGCTGACATCTTCAAAAAGTATGATGAAGAAACAGGGAAACCGATGGTTGACGTCATTTTGGATAAAGCTGGCCAAAAAGGAACCGGAAAATGGACAAGCCAAAGTGCCCTTAATCTTGGTGTACCGCTGCCAATCATTACGGAATCCGTTTTCGCCCGTTTCATTTCGGCCATTAAGGACGAACGTGTCGAAGCGAGCAAAATCCTGCGCGGTCCAAAAGCCGAAAGCTTTACAGGCGATAAGAAGGCCTTGATCGAAAGCATTCGTAAAGCACTTTATATGAGCAAAATCTGTTCCTATGCACAAGGCTTCGCTCAAATGAAAGCAGCGTCTGAAGAAAATGACTGGAACTTGCAATATGGTGATATCGCGATGATTTTCCGTGGCGGCTGCATCATCCGCGCGCAATTCCTGCAAAAAATCAAGGATGCTTACGATCGTGAAGCGAACCTGAACAATCTCCTGCTGGACCCTTACTTCCAAGGAATCGTTGAGAGCTACCAAGGGGCTTTACGTGAGGTTATATCAACTGCGGTAATGAACGGAATCCCAGTTCCTTGCCTGTCATCTGCACTTGCTTATTTCGACAGCTATCGCACTGAAACGCTGCCAGCCAACTTAATTCAAGCACAGCGGGATTATTTCGGAGCTCATACGTACCAACGCATCGATAAAGAAGGTACATTCCATACCGAATGGATGGATAAATAAATTTATCTCCTTTTAAACTGTACGTAAAAAAGAGAGGGCGCAAAGCGGCGCCCTCTCTTCAGTTTGTAGACAAAAGGGGTACGGAATTATTAAATTCCGTACCCCTTTTGAAATTCCCTATTGATTTTTACCTATAGTTAAGAGATTGGAGCTCTACGAGCCCACCATGTTAGGCCATTTTTGGACCTTTCCATGTCCAATTGGCCATCTTCTTTATA
>NZ_JASJOM010000011.1 GCF_030271255.1 Peribacillus folii | reverse complement strand
TACGTCCAAATGTACAAGCCATAAAAAAAGTAGACAAACTCGATTTTCATCGAGTTTGTCTACAGTCTGAAAGGAGGCCCCTCAGGCTCCTTTTTTTTTAGTTTCTCAATAGCCTTAGACTATTCAGGATAACGAGGATCGTGCTGCCTTCATGTCCAATGACGCCATAAGGCAGGTCTAGGAATTGAAGGAAGTTGGATGCGATCAGGATCATGATGACCGAAATCGAAAAAATGACGTTTTGTTTAATGATACGATTCATTTTTTTGGATAGTTTGACGGCTTCTGCGATGCGGGGCAGGTCATTCTTCATCAAGACGACATCCGCCGTTTCAAGGGCGACGTCCGTTCCTTCACCCATTGCAATCCCCACAGAAGCAGTTGCGAGTGCAGGTGCATCATTAATCCCATCTCCGACCATTGCCACCGTGCCGAAATGCTCTTTCAGCCTTTTCACTTCATGAACTTTCGTTTCAGGCAGGCATTCCGCAATATATGCATCAATATGGCTCTCCACAGCAATCGCTTTAGCCGTTTTTTCACCGTCACCTGTCAGCATCACAGTATGGATGCCCTCATTTTTTAGAGCTTCGATGGCGGCAATGGTTTCTGAACGCACGACATCTTTCAAGGTAAGTATACCTGCAATCCCTTTATCATCCTTTGCAAAAACCACTGTTTTGCCTTGTGCCGCGAAAGTCAGGGCAATGCCATCGCAGAATGCTTCAGCTTCGCTTCGACCGACGAAATCAGCTTTTCCGACTTTCCACAGCACGCCATTGATATAAGCTTGAACACCGTTTCCTGATATATCCTCCATATTTTCCGGCTTGACGATTTCAGTGGCCATTTTCGTTTTTGCATAGCGTACGATCGATGTTGCCAGAGGATGGTTCGAATAGTTCTCGACCGAGGCAATATGGAATAAGAAATCCTCTTCCGTCAAACTCTCACGGATGATGACATTGGTTACCTCTGGCTTTCCCTTTGTCAATGTCCCGGTTTTATCAAGGGCGATAGCCTGAAGATTGCCCAGGTTCTCCAGATGGATGCCGCCTTTGAATAATATGCCATGACGGGCGCCGTTTGAAATGGCGGATAAGGTAGCTGGCATAATGGAAGCCACAAGGGCACAAGGCGAAGCGACAACGAGCAGGATCATCGCTCTGTAAAATGTTTCCGTCCAGGTCCATGCCAATAAAAAGTGAGGCAGGAACATCATCAAGCCGACCACAGTAAGTACGACCTTTACGTAAGTACCTTCAAACCGTTCAATGAACAGTTGTGAAGGGGACTTTTCGCTTTGGGCCGACTGCACGAGTGTAATGATTTTTTGAAATAATGTTTCACTTGCTGCCTTGGTGATTTCCACGGTAATCGTGCCGCGAAGATTCACCGTACCGGCAAATACTTCATCGTTCAACGCTTTACTGACAGGAAGCGATTCACCGGTGATGGCGGCTTCATCGATATTGGTACGTCCGTCAATGATTTTGCCGTCCGATGGCACTCGCTCACCTGGCTTCACCAAAATCAAATCTCCAATATTTAGTTGAGATATAGATACGGTTTCTTCATATCCTTTGGTGATGCGCAACGCTTCTTCCGGCTGAAGATCCATGAGCGCCGATATTTCTTTATGGCTTTTGTTCATCGTGTAGGTTTCAAGTGCGCCGCTTAGAGCAAAGATGAATATCAATATCGCGCCTTCGGTCCAGTAGCCTATGATTGCCGATCCGATAGCCGCGAGAATCATCAGCATTTCAACATTCAATTCGCGGTCTGCAATCGTATCTTCGATGCCTTCTTTTGCTTTTGCATATCCGCCAATCAAAAAAGCAGCCAAATAAATGACGATCGAGGCGGAATCCATTCCGTTTTTTGAAAGGAGCCAGCCCAAGACTATTAATAAACCGCTGAATAATGCAGCAATAAGTTCCATATGTGGTTTTGCCTTTTCCAACCAGGTGGTTTTGCATGCAGTTGCCGGTTGGGTTAATTGTTTTGTTTCAGTAATCATAAGATTTCCCTCCCACATTCTTCTCTATTTTGTGTAATTGATATAGATTATCAGTAATATCCTATCTAATTGAGAAAGATAATCAACGTCATTTTTCTCCTTAAAATATGAAAGCTGCCATCGAAATTGCGATGACAGCAATGTTTTAAGGATCTTTTGACGAGATTTCCTTTTTGATACTATTATAGTACCACATATCATATTCAAAAATAAAGAAGAATGATTCTAATCTAGGAGAAAATATAAAGTGCCAGTTATTTCAATGTGCAAGGCTGGTTGTTAAACGACCTTACGCTTGAATAATAAATGAAGGAGTTCAGATAATAAATGAAACTACATACTTGTCACAGGCGACTTCTCCTTGAAAAGAGCCAATGCAAGGAAGACCATGAAAAGCATGATGCTGATCATATAGAAAAAACTCCCACCCTTAAAGTGATCGATGACTATTCCGCCAAAAAATGGACCGCCGATACTGCCTACACTATAGAAGATACTGCATAATAAATTTCCGGCAGGTAAAAGGTTTCGCGGCAATAGATCTGCCATATAACTGATGCCTAATGAGAAGGTGGAACCGACCATCATTCCGCCAAGCATGAAGCAGAGGAAAAGGCCAATCACTGAATGGGAGTAGATTGCGGCAAGAGTGAATATCGTAAACCCTGAAAAAATGATGAACAGTAAAGTCCTTCGCCGTCCATAGCGGTCACTGAGCATTCCAATGGGAATCTGTGTTAGCAGCGTACCGCCTGAAAACGCCGGAATGATAATCGATACGGCGGTTAAATCGATTCCCGACCGCAAAGCGAATACTGGAAAGTTGCTATTCAATGAAGCTTCGAGCACACCAAACGTGAACGGCAATAAAAAAGCGACCCAAGCGATGCGGCTCACCTTCGTAAACCTTTTGAGCGTACCAAGAAATGACGTGTTATCAAATTCATCCTGATCAGGAAGCTCATTCCTGATCAGGAATATGGTTAACCAGGTGAGCAGGCTGATTATGGATGTGATGATGAATGGCAGTGATTGATTGATTTCGAGAAGCTTCGTCATCAGCGGACCGACCATGAAGCCAAGACTGAAGAAAAGGCCGTAAATGGCAAGATTCCTTCCTCGCTTTGCTATCGGTGAAATGGCGGTTATCCATGTTTGGGTGGCAAAGTGAAGTGTATGATCGCCGATTCCAATCAAGAAACGTAGGAGAAACCAAAACCAGAATGATTTCCAAACAGGGAATAAGGCCAAAGAAAGGATGACGGTGATCCCGCCAAATAATATCAATGGTTTATATCCATATTTACGGAGGGGTGCTTCCATGAAAGGGGAAATCAACAGAATCCCAATATAAAGCGAGGCAGCATGAAATCCGTTTAAGGAAGAACTGATTCCGTCACCTTCAAAGATGATGGCAATGATCGGCAAGAGCATCCCTTGGGAAAAACCGGATATGCCGACAATTAAGATTAAAACACGTATAAGCAGTTTATGATTCATATATTCAAGTCTCCTAAGAAATGTGTATCATGTTGATGTTACATCCTAGGTACAGGGTTAAGCAATAGAATTTTGGGTAAATATTGACAAGAAGGAATACAATGATAAAATTTTCCTTTGTCAAAGTCTTAAGATTATGTATGATAGTTTTTGTCATATAAAAAGTACATATAAGATTGTGAGGAGAAGTATCTTGAATAAAATATTTTTGGGGCTTGTCGCAGTGGGTGTGCCCATATCCGTCATTGGTTCTTTGCTTCATTGGCCAAGCGTTCTCATGTTCGTCGTATATTGTTTAACGATCATTGCGCTTGCAGGCTTCATGGGCAGGGCGACGGAAAGCTTAGCGATTGTCATGGGGCCCAGGGTAGGCGGGCTATTGAACGCTACCTTTGGCAATGCAGTCGAATTGATCATATCCATCTTTTCTTTAAAAGCAGGGCTCGTGGGCGTCGTATTGGCTTCCTTGACCGGTTCCGTTTTAGGAAACCTGTTGTTGGTGGCAGGATTATCCTTTTTTATCGGCGGCACCAAATACAAACGGCAGAAATTCAACGTATTCGATGCGCGACATAATGCAGGATTGTTGGTTTTTGCTGTTATAGTGGCATTCGTGATACCGGAAGTGTTCACACAGAATATGAGTGAAGCAAGCACGATGTCGTTAAGTGTCGGAATCTCGATCATTTTGATTTTATTATATCTTGCTGCATTATTCTTTAAATTGGTTACTCACCGCGGTGTATACCAGCATAATGAAAAAAAAGAGGAGCATGAAGACGAAGTTCCGGAATGGAGCAGGAAAAAGGCCATCATCATTCTTGCCCTTGCAACAGTCGCTGTTGCTTACGTATCGGAAAAACTTGTCCATACGTTCAGCGAAGTGGGGGAAGCCTTCGGGTGGACGGAGTTATTCATCGGTGTCATCATCGTTGCGATCGTAGGTAACGCAGCTGAGCATGCATCCGCGGTTATAATGGCATATAAAAATAAAATGGATGTCGCTGTGGAGATTGCAGTCGGTTCCACGCTGCAGGTCGCGATGTTCGTGGCTCCTGTACTCGTGTTGATATCGTTATTATATCCTACGCATATGCCGCTTGTATTCACATGGCCGGAGCTCATATCGATGGTTACGGCCGTCTTCCTGATGATCATGATATCCAATGATGGTGAAACGAACTGGTTTGAAGGTCTGACGCTTTTGGCCGCTTATTTCATCATGGGAATCGGATTTTACTTATTATAAGAAAAAGGCCTTCCGTCGCGGAAGGTCGTTTTTTTCATAAATAAAAATGACTCTGCCGAGGTTAGATTTAGCAGAGTCATTTCTATATGAGTAAATTACGATTCATAAGTTAATCCAAAATTTTTCATCATGCTTTGTGAAAGTTGAGAAATATTCTAGAGTGTTACACCATCCTTTTACATCAGATTTAAGTATTGGCGATTTCGTTTTCTATCATCCTTTAAAAAGGTGTCATGGATTGTTCGATAAGCATACCCCCTGAATGTGTGATAGGTATGAACGATTTCGCCTCCTTTTTATAATGTAAATGAAGTATAACAGATTTCAAAAGAAAAGTAAATATTCTGAACTTTACAAATTCATTACAAAATCGACATTCGATTGAAATGTATAGAATGCTGCTTAGTAACAAAATCTATAAACAAAAATGAATGAACCCTTGAAAAGGAGTGCGACAGCATGAGAAGAATAATTCTTTGTACGATGATTGCTTTATTTGCTTTCATTCAGGCAAATGTAAGCTTTGCGGCCGAAAAACCCGGAGATAAGGCAGCTCCGACTAAGGTGAGCATCCCGCCTTCCGTATTGAATATTGCAAAGGAAAACACATATCCTAACCCGACTCAAGATCTTCCGATGCTGCAGCCGAGTAAGTTTGCCGAACAATTGATCGAATCATCGGATATAAAAATTGAAAATCCAGAACTTATTCATATGTTGAATGAATCGGCAATCGCCAAGGCCCCGCTTGCCTTTGGATACAGGGCAACCATTTATCTTGGTCATTGGGCTTTGAATTATGAATCGTCGGAAACGGCACCAAACTGGGAATACCAAAAGATCAATATGAATTACTATGATAACCGCGGCGGGGAAGTCCCGTATAGAATCCGTTATGTACAGGAAAGCCAGAAGGCCATAAGCGGAGGCTTGACCGCCAAAATCCCAAAAGCCGAGGATGTGCAGAAGATGATGCTCTTGAAGGCGACGGAAA
The DNA here is from genome assembly GCF_030271255.1 of Peribacillus folii. Taxonomy (GTDB): domain Bacteria; phylum Bacillota; class Bacilli; order Bacillales; family DSM-1321; genus Peribacillus. The sequence goes on along the minus strand of NZ_JASJOM010000011.1, from coordinate 151,921 downwards.
AGACGAATTTGCCTTTGGCCTTCGAGACGATCGTCGGAGCTGGCACGAAAAAGGATGAAGTATACAATGTAGCTTCGAACAGGATTGGGTACCTATCGAGTTATGCCTCCGCCGTAAATGAAAAAGGCAAGGTCACTTATGGGGAAGTATATTTAAACTTGAAAGGCAATAAAAGAACGATTACGATCAAAAACATCACTTCACAAGGGATCGGGGCATGGATACCGGTCCAGGACCATGTTTCCTTTAGCTTCACAGTATCCCAGCAGCCGAGGTAAACGAAAAGAACTCGCCGGATTGGCGAGTTCTTTCTTATATGTTTGATTTTCTTGTCCTGAAATCTTCCTTCGGATAATAAGCGTTTTTGACGAGTACATTCGGCCCTAAGCATTTGACGGCCGGGCAATGGCAATTCAATTCATTGGCCAGCTTTGAATCCATCCAGGTGTCATACGATTCGGTCAATGGTTGGTCTTTGATATTACCCAAGGTTGGCGCATCACCGAAGTCGGTCACGATGACCTCACCGGTAAAAATGTTGATATTCAAGCGCGACCGTCCATCCGGGTCATTGCGGACCGTCACTTTATGCGTCCCGTAAAGACGCTGAAGCAGTTTTGTATCCTCTTTATTATCATTACAAGGATAAAATGGCAATGTACCGAAAAGCATCCAAACATTTTCATCACGGATATCGAGTAAATGATGAATCGCTTCACGCATTTTGTCCAAAGATAAAGTCTCAAGGGCCGATGCGAAATCACTTGGGTACATCGGGTGGATTTCATGCCTTTGACAGCCCATTTCATCGACGATTTGTCTGTGAATGTGCTCAAGATGGGGCAGGGTGCGTTTATTGAGCATCGTTTCTGCCGATACCAGTACACCAGCTTTCGTGAGGGCACGAGAATTTTCAATCATTTTATCGAATAATTTCTTACGCTGTTCCCGTGAAGGTTTACGATCCATCATGGCGAAGCCAATATCGATGAATTCATCAATCGTTCCCCAATTATGGGAAATGTGCAGCACATCCAAATACGGAATGATTTCCTCGTACCGTTCCAGGTCAAGGGTCAGGTTGGAATTGATTTGTGTCCGCACCCCACGGCTCCGGGCATATTTCAATAGAGGCAATACATAATTCCGCACTTGTATCCTTGATAACATCGGTTCTCCGCCTGTGATGCTGAGTGAACGAAGCAAGGGGATTTCATCAAGCCGTTGTATCAGCAATTCCAAGGGAAGAGCATCCGGGTCTTTCGGCTGCAGGGTGTAGCCGACTGCGCAATGCTCGCAGCGCATATTGCATAGGGTGGTGGTGGTGAACTCCACATTGGTCAAACTCATCTTTCCATATTGTTCAACGTCCATGTATGCTTCCCAAGGATCATACTTGGGTGTAATTGGTATTAAAAGATCTTGCTTGATAATTGACATGTTTAAAACTCCTTACGTAATAGTGCACTAACCCATTATGAACAATCCGGACAAAAATTGTCAAATAGCGAAGAGCTTAATTTTAAGCCTTGCCATTGCACTTTGAAGCAGATTTCGTTACGATATTATTGAGAATGGAAGGAGAGTGCCTCATGGGAAAGTCCATTACAGGTAAAAACGAACAATTAACTTATTTAAAAGAACGCCTCACGATGTTCATGGAGGTTCTTGACCATATCGAACCGGAAAATACGGAATTGGAAGATATAGACCGCTTGATCGGCATGCTGGATGACTTGGAAGGAAAAGTCGAACAATTCAAAACCCGCGAAGAAGAATGATATATGTTTCGATAATATGAAGTTTTCGATATTTTTATTCCCGACGGGATGGCAAGCAGCATGTGCCATCCCTTTTTCCACGGCTTCAGGCACGATCCGTGCGCATTTAATGCCCAGTCCACTCCTACTTCCCTGTATCAAGATCCACCCAAAATGCTTTCTTTAAGAAAAATAATTACTTGTTTTCGAAAGAATAGGTAAGATGTATAATAAAACGGGTGTTGTCACATCCGTTTTTAACAGGAGAACAGAGAAAAAGTTTAAACATAGGGGTAATAAGAGGGGGAAGAGAAATTTGGATATTCAAAAATTCCAAGAAAGTATGTACAGCTTAATCGTTGAAACTTCAACGAATTTGCCAAAGGATGTTCGTCGGGCGGTAAAAAGTGCAAAGCAGCGTGAAAATGCTGGAACTCGTTCAGCTTTGAGCTTGGATACGATCACCAACAATATTACGATGGCTGACGATAATGTATCGCCGATTTGCCAAGATACAGGTCTGCCAACTTTCAAAATTAAAACTCCAGTTGGCGTAAACCAACTTGAAATAAAAGAAGCAATCCGCAATGCCATCATTTTGGCAACGAAAGGCGGTAAGCTTCGTCCGAACGCCGTTGATTCCCTATCGGGTGAAAACAGCGGGGATAACCTTGGGGAAGGTCTTCCTGTCATGAAATTCGATCAGTGGGAAAAAGATTACATCGATGTCCGCCTGATATTAAAAGGTGGCGGATGTGAAAATAAAAATATTCAATACAGCCTCCCGATGGAGCTTGAGGGATTGGGAAAAGCAGGCCGTGACTTGGACGGCATCCGTAAATGCATCCTGCATTCCGTCTACCAAGCACAAGGGCAAGGCTGCAGTGCCGGATTCATCGGGGTTGGTATTGGCGGAGATCGTTCATCCGGATATGATTTGGCCAAAGCCCAACTTTTCCGCAGCAATGAAGATGTTAATCCAAATGAAGACCTTCGCAAGCTTGAAGAATACATCATGGGGACAGCAAATGAGTTGGGGATCGGTACGATGGGCTTCGGTGGCGAAACTACGCTGCTCGGCTGCAAAATTGGGGTCATGCACCGCATCCCGGCAAGCTTTTTCGTTTCCGTTGCCTATAATTGCTGGGCCTTCCGTCGATTGGGAGTGAAAGTGAATCCTGAGACAGGCGAAATCAATGAATGGCTATATCAAGAAGGTGAGAAAATCGACTTTGCTTTAGAAGCCGAAAAAGCGGCTAAGGAAGAAGTAGCGGCCGCTGTCGAAGCAGACATTGATGCACCGCGTGAAATGACCTTGCAGGCACCGATAACGGAGGAACAAATCCGTGAATTAAAAGTCGGGGATGTGGTCCATATAAACGGCAGAATGTATACCGGCCGTGACGCCATTCATAAGCACTTATCTGAAAACCCTGCACCCATCGACCTTGATGGACAAATCATCTATCATTGTGGACCGGTCATGCTGAAGGATGAGGAAGGAAAATGGCATGTGAAGGCTGCTGGTCCGACAACAAGCATTCGTGAAGAACCTTATCAAGGCGATATCATGAAGCGATTCGGCATACGTGCCGTTATCGGAAAAGGCGGAATGGGCCCAAAAACACTAGAGGCCCTTAGTGAACACGGCGGAGTTTACCTTAATGCGATCGGCGGGGCTGCCCAATATTATGCAGATTGCATCAAATCGGTCGAAGGCGTGAACTTCACCGAATTCGGGATTCCTGAAGCGATGTGGCATCTGAATGTGGAAGGATTTACAGCCGTAGTCACCATGGATTCACACGGAAACAGCCTTCATAAGGATGTTCAGCAATCTTCATTGGAAAAGCTGGCACAATTCAAACAACCGGTATTTAAGTAAGGAAGACGGAAAAGACGCTCACCAACTCGGCGGAGCGTCTTTTTCTGACCTTATTCCTCCATTTCTGGCAGTGGATCGACCTTTGAAGCATCCTCTAAATTCAAACCACTTTTCACAAAATGAACAAACAACCCTGCACCCAAGCCTAGACAAGCAACGAAACCGACAGTGATCACCCATTCAAGCATGCATCCGCCCCCCTAGTCCATGTATATGAAAAAAAAGGCGATAATTGCCTCTGAAAAGTACAATCTTTTGGAACATCCGTACATACATTAATAGAGAAAGGGGGGATTTTCATGCAGAATAATTACTTCTTATTCTTTCTTGCCATGTTAACCGGTTTTGCTTTCATCCAACTTCCTGTAGCTGGCACCATTTTCTCCGGTCTTGAAACATTCCTAGATGTAGTCGGAATTGTAATCGTTATCATTTTCGCAATTGCCATCGTTTGGAAGGCGGCACAAGCGTTATTTAAAGGATAATAAATCATGGGGCCAATCCTTTTCGAAGGAAAGGCCTTTTTTATGCTGATTCAGATCTAAATATATGGTCGGTTTGAATGAAAGGTATGGAATTTGTCCCTCAATCCAATAATTCTTCCGCACTAAAAAATCGCCCTCGCAATAGCATGCATATATATCTTCATGTTCCAAACAATAAGAAAAAGGACATGGGGGATATTTCAATGAAAAAAAAGGCGATTTTAATTGTTATTGTATGTTTGATCTGCTCTTTCGGGAGCCCGGCTATGGCGCAATCCTACAACTGGGGTCTTAATAAGGGGAGTAATGGGGTACCTGCGGATGCAGGGAAAAACTTCAATGAAATGCTTCCTAAATATGAAGCGATTTATAAAGGGGATACAACGAAGAAGGATATATATCTAACGTTTGATAACGGGTATGAAAATGGTTATACGGCACAGATATTGGATGTTTTGAAGAAGCATGAGGCTCCTGGGGCTTTTTTCGTTACGGGACATTACTTGAAAACAGCACCTGAGCTGGTTGTCCGGATGGCAAATGAAGGCCATATCGTCGGGAATCATTCGTGGAACCACCCTGATATGACGAGCGTCACGGATGATGTCATCCGCACTGAGCTGGAGCGGGTAAAAAAAGCGACGGAGAAACTAACCGGGCAACAGGGAATGAATTATTTGCGCCCGCCTCGCGGTGTATTTAACGAAAGAACGATGGAGGTTGCAAAAAAAGAAGGATATTACCATATTTTTTGGTCGCTTGCCTATAAGGACTGGATCGTAGACCAGCAGAAGGGAGCGGCATTCGCTCATGATGAAGTGCTGAAACAGATCCACCCTGGGGCGATTTTATTGCTGCATACGGTTTCCAAAGATAACGCGGAGGCACTGGATTCAATTTTGACGGATCTTGAGAAGCAAGGGTATACATTCAGCAGTCTGGATGATTTAATGATTGAAAAGCAATTGCCAAGCAGAATGCTTTATTAATGATGAAAAGCGGGTACCTGTGGTGACATTCAGGTCCCGTTTTTTTCCATTCTCTTCGATTTTAAGTATTATTCCGAGAAACATGCTATAATACGTGGAAAACTGCTAAAGGATGGATCAGTTGTGTGGACGGAAAAATTACAGGTTCAAGGGCCTTATAATTTCGATCTAGTTCTCGAACGATTATCATTAGACCCTCTTCAAGTAGTTGATTTTACGAACAGGACGGTAAAAGTTCCGCTATATATAGAAAAGGAACCTGTCGTTTTGCAGGTTCAGGCAATCGGAAGCATTGATGATCCCTTCTTTATCATAAAAGGTCAATCAGAGGTGTACAGGTCTCAAGCCATTGAACGGTTAAAAAAGGTCTTTCATTGGCATCAGCCATTGGAGAGTGTATCCCGGCATTTCCAGGAATCCGATCTAAAAGATATCTTCGAAGAACATCGCGGAACGGCGATCGTTTTGGATTTCGATTACTACAGTTGCCTCGTCAAATGCATCATACACCAGCAATTGAATTTATCATTTGCCCACACGCTTACGGAACGATTCGTAAAAACCTTTGGGTACCAAATCGATGGTGCTTGGTTTTATCCCACTCCGGCGGCGGCCGCCCAACTAAGGATCGAGCAATTGCGAGCGATTCAATTCAGCGGGCGGAAAGCGGAGTACGTCATCGGGCTTTCCGAGCAAATCGTCCATGGCCATCTTCAACTTGAAGGAATGGAAGAGCTATCCGATCAAGAGGTTATGGATACACTAATAAAAATACGCGGTATCGGCAGATGGACGGCTGAAAACTTTCTGCTTTTCGGACTCGGTAGGCCCAATCTATTTCCTAAAGCCGATATTGGCATTCAAAATGCCCTGAAAAATTTATATAGCCTGCCGCAAAAGCCTACCCAAGAAGAAATGGAAGCCTATAGCGTCAATTGGGCCCCATATTTAAGCTACGCTTCCCTGTATTTATGGAGAAGCATTGAAAAACGGAGTGAAAAGAAATGACAAACCTTCAAGATACAAAATTGGAAGTCGACCAAACCCTTCCACTGACTATTAAACGACTTGGCATTAACGGAGAGGGAGTCGGTTATTTCAAAAAGAAAGTCGTCTTCGTCCCAGGAGCCTTGCCTGGTGAGGAGATTGTAGCCTCGGTCACAAAGGTACAGCAAAATTTCACCGAGGCGAAAATTAAAACCATCCGGAAAGAATCACCGCACCGCATTGCCGCGCCATGTCCGGTATACGCAGAATGCGGCGGCTGTCAATTGCAGCATTTAAGCTATGACCAGCAGCTTGTGGAAAAACGCGATATCGTCATTCAAGCGATGGAGCGTCACACGAAGCTCCCAGTTTCTTCATTAAATATTAAAGAAACGATCGGCATGGAAGACCCTTGGAATTACCGGAATAAAAGTCAGTACCAGGTCGGTCTAAAAGATGGGAAATTGATTGCTGGCCTATACGGCTTGAATTCCCATACATTGATCGACATCCCGAACTGCCTTGTACAGCATAAGGCAACCAATAAAGTAACACGCACAGTGAAAAAGATCCTGAAAAACTTGAACATCTCGATTTATAACGAAAGAAAAAGAAAAGGCGTGATCCGCACGGTCATCACACGGGTAGGCTTTGAAACAGGCGAGGTGCAGGTCGTCCTCGTAACAGGAACGGAAGAAATTCCCCAAAAGGAGCAGCTGCTTAAACAAATTCGCGATCAGCTTCCTGAAGTGAAATCCGTCGTGCAAAACATCAACAACCGTAACACTTCGCTTATTTTTGGTGAGAAAACGATTCATTTGGCTGGCGGAAAAGTCATTAACGAAACGTTAGGGGATTTATCATACGAACTATCTGCCCGGACCTTCTTCCAGCTTAATCCCGTACAAACGGTCCGCATGTATGATGAAGTGAAAAAGGCGGCAGCCCTGACCGGAAAGGAAAAAGTGGTCGATGCCTATTGCGGCGTGGGCACGATCGGACTTTGGCTATCTGAAAATGCTAAAGAGGTTCGCGGAATGGATGTCATCAAGGAATCAATTGAAGACGCCAAGAAAAATGCAAAAAAACATAAACGAAACAATATGCACTACGAAACAGGAAAAGCGGAAAACATCCTGCCGCGCTGGATCAAAGAGGGGTGGAAGCCGGACATGCTCGTCGTCGATCCGCCAAGAACAGGTTGCGATCAAGCGCTGCTGCAAACAATCATGAAGGCCAAACCGAAAAAGATTGTGTACGTTTCCTGCAACCCGTCCACACTGGCAAAGGACCTGCAAGAATTGAGCGTATTTTACGAGGTGCAATCCATACAGCCTGTGGATATGTTCCCGCAAACGAGCCATGTCGAATGTGTCTCGCAACTCATTTTAAAAGAAGGCAACTAACCCGTTTCGGGAGTTGCCTTTTCCTTATTAATTAATCTAGGAAGATCCAGTCGAAATCCATAGCTTGCTTTTTTTGAGAATGATTTTCCTATACGTGAAAAAGTAGAATATGGAGGTTATATCCATAGTGAGAGGATTTGAGTTTGAAATGATAGATAATTTTTGGCGTGATTTACCACGGCCATTTTTTGTACTTGCACCGATGGAAGATGTCACAGATGTTGTTTTTCGTCATGTGGTAAGTGAAGCCGGGCGACCGGATGTATTTTTCACAGAGTTTACAAACTCGGATAGCTATTGTCATCCAGAGGGGATGAAAAGTGTCCGTGGGCGTTTGACGTTTACAGAAGATGAACAGCCAATGGTGGCACATATTTGGGGGGATAATCCCGAGTATTTCCGTCAAATGAGTATTGGCATGGCAGAATTGGGATTCAAGGGAATCGATATCAATATGGGCTGCCCCGTACCGAATGTGGCATCGAGAGGGAAAGGAAGCGGCCTGATTCTGCGTCCAGACGTTGCGGCAGACCTTATTCAAGCAGCCAAAGCGGGCGGGCTGCCTGTCAGTGTGAAAACTCGACTTGGCTTTGAGGATATCAATGAGTGGGAGGAGTGGCTGACGCATATCCTGAAACAGGATATAGCGAACCTTTCCATTCATTTACGGACAAGAAAGGAAATGAGCCAAGTGGATGCCCATTGGGAGATGATTCCGGAAATCAAAAAATTACGGGACCGCATTGCACCCAATACGCTGCTAACAATCAATGGAGACATTCCGGACCGTCAAACCGGGCTGCAGCTTGCTGAAAAATATGGGATTGATGGCGTTATGATCGGGCGGGGCATTTTTAAGAATCCATTCGCTTTTGAAAAAGAACCAAAAGAGCATAGCAGTAAAGAGTACCTTGATCTTTTAAGACTGCAGCTTGATCTTCAAGATCAATATGCGGAAGTGCTGCCACGTTCCATAACAGGTCTTCATCGCTTTTTCAAAATTTATGTCAAAGGATTCCGCGGAGCTGGTGAATTAAGAAACCAACTTATGAATACGAAATCAACAGATGACGTCAGGGCATTGCTTGATAACTTTTCAAAACAAAACGGCGACAGTGAAATGATGTAACTCTCAAAAGGTTTGTCGTGACGAAGCTGAAAATCCGGGTATCCGTATTGGGTCCCGGATTTTCAGCTGTGTTTATTCCCATCCATTTGTGAAATAATGAAGGTACTGTGAAAAAATGAGAAAGAAACAGGAGGTCAATGAATGCATAATCATGATATATTAATCCGGTTAAGGTATGCGCTCGACATAAAAAATAAAGATATGGTAGAGATATTCAAACTTGGGGATATTGACGTGACAAGGGAAGAAGTCATGGAGATGCTCACAAAACCAAAAGATGGTTTTGATGATGACTACGAAGATGATATCGATCATGAGGGCATAAATTGCAATAACATGATGTTGGAGTCCTTTTTAAATGGCTTGATCATTTTTAAAAGAGGGAAGCAAGAGCCAAAGCCGAACCAGCCCGAAAGTTCGGCACCAGCTCCAAGGAACAAGGAAAGCATGAATAATATTCTGCTGAAGAAATTGAAAATAGCCCTGTCGTTGACCAGTGAGGACGTGATTGACATCCTGTATGAAGCGGGAGTCATGATAACCAAAGGGGAATTGAGCGCCATCTTACGAAAAGTCGGGCATAGGAACTATAAAGAGTGCGGCGATAAATATGCGAGGAACTTCTTAAAAGGATTAGCTTATAAATACAGGGGATAAGGTTCGGCGAAGAAGCGGGGCTGCCCCACATTATCAAAATAGTGATGCGGCGTTTTTTAAAACACAGTCCGAAAAAAGCATTTAGAAAGAAGGCTTGGGCCATTGGCTCAAGCCTTTTTCCTGTATTTGTGCATGAATTGAACAAGCCATTCGCTCAATCCGGAGACCTCTACATCCACTTCCGAGCGTTTTCGTATCAGCCTGTTTTTATGGAGAATTAGCAGCCGAAAGCACCCGATATAAACGAAAATCTGACGAAATGATTGGGCGGTTTATGGCGAATTCCTATTTTCAGGAAAAGGGATAATCTGTTTCTTTTTCCGCCCTCTTATTCCAAATTACTGTATATGAAAAATTCAGAAATATATTATTATTTAAAGATATCACTTTAAATACAGTCATTACTAAAACCTACTAAAAATACTATATAAAATAGGATTGTATTAATATAGAATTATATGTATAGTTATTTAAAAATAATAATTTACAGAATGAATGATATAAGAGTTAACTTTTGGATTAAGGAGTTTTGACAAAAGATGTTTAAAGGAAAAAAGGGTAATAAAAAGAAAACGGGTATTAATGCGCATGTGTTAGTTTTCTCGTTAATCGTCATTGCGGCGGTTTTGACATATATTGTTCCTGCAGGCAAATATGAAACGGTTGATGTTAACGGACGCAGCGTCATCGATCCGGAAACATTTAGATTCATCGACAGTGAGCCAGTGGGGCTTTTGGAGCTGTTCAGTGATATTCATACAGGCATGGTCAACGGTGCAGGGACGATTTTCTTCGTTTTAATCATTGGCGGGGTATTCGGCATCATTAGCGCAACAGGGGCACTCGATACGTTTATAACATCTTTTGCCCGAAAGATGGCAAATCGCGAGAAATTGATCATTCCGGTCTTGATGCTGTTTTTTGCGATTTGTGGCGCAACGATGGGAATGTCTGATGAGACGGCAGTTTATGTAGGTTTGCTTGTGCCGCTGACGATCGCTTTAGGCTTTGATGCGGTAACAGGCTTCGCGATCGTCGTGGTCGGTGCCTCGATGGGCTTTACCGCTGGATTCATGAATCCTTTTACAGTAGGCGTTGCACAGGGCATCGCAGAGCTGCCGACCTTTTCTGGCATCGGCTATCGTCTGATCGTATTCGGTATTTTCTATATCATGGCTGTCATTTTCGTTTATCGCCATGCGATGAAGGTGAAGCAGAATCCGGAACTTGGCATTTACGGGAAATTCGGGCGTTTAAATCAGGATATCAAGCAACAGCCAGCTGTGAACATGTCTTTCCGTCATAAAGCGGTACTGGGTGTATTTTTACTTAACTTCATCATTTTGATTTACGGGGTGATGAAATATGAGTGGTATATTACCGAGATCGCCGGTCTGTTTTTGATGTTTGGCATCATCATGGGTATAATCGGTAAACTATCGCCATCCACCATTGCCGATAGCTTTGTGAAAGGTTCCGCGGAACTGATTGGCGGTGCCATCATTATCGGTTTGGCGCAAGGAGTCCTTGTCATTTTTGAATCAGGTGGATTGATGGATACAATCCTTTATTATGCTTCAGATTTATTGAATATGGTGCCTTCGGCGTTTACTGCAGTGGGCATGATGATTTTACAAATCATCATTAACTTCTTGGTCCCTTCAGGAAGCGGACAGGCTGCTCTTACGATGCCTTTGATGTCACCTCTTGCAGACCTTGTAGGTGTGACAAGGCAAACGGCTGTGCTTGCCTTTCAATTCGGGGATGGAATTGCGGCTACCTTATTCCCGACGAATGGTGCGCTCATCGCTTCTCTTACGATAGCGGGAATTCCATGGAACAAATGGGTGAAATGGTATATCCCTTTTTTCATTATTCAATTGATCGTGTGTGCGTTATTATTAGTTGTGGCAGAATGGATGAAATACGGGCCATTTTAGGAAGGAGATTTTTTTCACATGTTTGAAACGTTAGCGAAGCAGGCGGTAGCGGACCGGCGCTACCTTCATGAAAATCCAGAGCTGTCTGGCAGCGAGTGGGAAACGACGAAATTCATACGTGAGCGACTGGAATTATTGGATATCGAGATCCTGGATTTCGAGCCGCCCGGCGTCATTGGTTATATGAAGGGAACGAAGGGCGGGAAAACGATTGCCCTTCGTGCAGACATCGACGCATTGCCCATCCTTGAGGAGGGCGATAAACCGTATATCTCCAAGGTAAGGGGTGTCTCGCATGCTTGCGGACATGACGGTCATACGGCCATCCTGCTTGCGGCAGCCGAATGGTTCAAGCAACCTGGGAATGAAGTGGAACCAAACATCCTATTCATATTCCAATCGGCAGAGGAAATTACGCCAAGTGGTGCCGACCGTCTCATTAAAATGGGTGTGCTGGATAATGTGGATACGATTTTTGGCATTCATTTATGGCAAAGCATGGAAAAGGGAAGGATGGGCTTGAAGGCAGGGGCAGCAATGGCCTCAGTAGATGACTTTGAAGTGAGAATCCAAGGCTCAGGCGGTCACGGAGCAACACCGCATGAAACGGTCGATCCGATTTATATTGCTTCTCATTTAATCCAAGCATACCAAGGAATCATCAGCCGCAAGCTCGATCCTGTTCACTCTGGAGTGTTGACGGTGGGACAAATCGAAGGCGGCAGCACCTATAATGTGATTCCCGATACTGCGAAGCTAATCGGAACCATCCGCGCCCTATCAGTAGGGTCAGTAAAAACGATCCAACAGCAAATGGTTAAAATCACGGAAGGTCTTTGCCAAACTTTTGGTGCAAAAGGGCAAATTGACTTCATCGTAGGGACACCTCCACTTGTGAATGATCCGAAAGAGGCCGCATATGCGGAAACGGTCATTCGAAAAACGTTTGGTGAGGGACGTTTCCAAACGGTTGACGCATATATGGGAGCAGAAGATTTTTCCTATTACTTGCAGAAGAAGCCAGGGGCGTTTATCTTTGTGGGAATGAACAGCGAAAAGAGTGCATACCCGCATCATCATCCAAAATTTGATATCGACGAGGATGTCTTCGCTGATGCGATTGAACTTTTCACGGCGATCGTAAAAGAATATAGCAGTTAAACTGTATGACTCCGGCATTTCTGCGGGGTCATTTTTTTTGATGATGAAAGAATGGGAGTGTAGGAGAGTGTCGACGAGCGCTCCGTTTCAGTTGGAAGATGACGAAAACCCGCATTCCCTGAAATGCGGGTTACAACTCAAGATGAAGCTTTTTGATTTAGATTGATAACCAAATCCATCACTTGTTTTGCTTGATCCTCAAGATGGAGAGATTGCTTCATCAAAGAGTCCATTAACAATGCTTGTTCACTTGTAGAAGTCGCGATTTGCTGGTTTGCGCAACGAGATTCCCGTGAATCATGGAGGATGGACTCAAATACATCATGAATGGTCCTGTTCGTCTCCGTCAATTGAGATATGCTTGATTGGTAGAGACGCAATAGCTGGTTCACACCTTCGTTGGAAGAATAAATCGATCCGAATACCAGCTGCGATTCATTCGCGATTTTCGCTCCTTTTTCCACATTCATGATTGAATATTCCACTTGCTGCTGGATCAATTCCGTTTCGTCTTGAATTTTACTGACAACACGGACAATTTCCTGTGCAGATAAATCCGACTGGTTAGCGAGGTTCCTGACTTCTTCCGCAACGACTGCAAATCCCTTTCCGGCTTCTCCCGCACGTGCTGCCTCTATGGAGGCATTAAGAGCTAAAAGATTAGTCTGATCGGAAATACGGTTTATCATGATTGTGAATTGTTCGATTTCCTGGATCCGCTGTTTAAATCGGTTGAACGTCCCTGCCAACTCTGATACATGTTCATTGACTAATTCAAATTGGATATGAAGCTTCTTCATCAACTGTTGACCTGCATCCACATGACCGCTGGTCGAAACCGAGTTGTCGGAAACCTCATTCGTGCGCTTGCCAAGGTCAAGGACCTGTTCCTCCATGCTCTTCAGCTTCATCATATTGGCTTCCGTCAGGTCCAGATTGCGCTCCGTTTTTAGAGCCATGCCCTGGATATTGGCATTAATTTGGGCTGAAGCACTATTTGTTTCCTGACTCGTTCCCTTAATTTCCGAGGAGACAAGCAGCATTTCTTGTGACATCATATCCAATGCCGTAAGCAGCTCCAAGGTTTTTTGCTCGATTTTGCTGTTTTGCTCCGATAGGGTTTTTTTCATCGACTTTTTATGTAAAAGCAGGACGATTGTTGCCCCGCTAGTCAAAATTAAAAAAACAGCGTGGACCAACAGAAGCGAAAACGCATAATTGGATGTTCCGCAAAGGAGCTCCGGAAATATGAAGTAACCTGCCAGGTGTTGTATGGCAAAAATCATCGTACTCAACAGGACAAGCTGGATGGAATCAAAGAAAGCAATCAAAGCAATGACCATGAAAATTGAAAAATGATATTCAATCAAACCATTTCCCCCGGCTATCATCGATATGGATGAAAAGGTGAGGCAGAGCGTGATGAACCGCGGCAGCAATGGATGATTTATATTTTTCTTATAGAAAATACTGGCCATAACGAAGAATAGGATAGGCAGTACAAACAATATGAATAAAGAAAACGTAAGGTGAGAAGGGAGCTGAGCTATTCCCCGCATAATAAGATAGTCTTGCAGAAACCCCGTGTACCTGTGCAGGATGTGGATGAAAATCGCCATTAAAACCGTTCCTCCACTAAACAGCAACATTAAATAATTTCCTTTGAATTTATTCATGGTCAAACTCCTCAATCAGTTAATAATCCCGAAAAAAAAAGCCAACTAAACATAACGTTTAATTAGCCGGTTGCGCTACTGACTCCAAACTATCCAAGCGCCCATATACGGATAGTCCTTCAAAGTCTCAGGATTTAGATAACAACTATATCGGTTCGGATCTTGAAATATTAATGATTTAAAATAGCTCAACAAAAATATTTTCGAAGAATCTGAAATGGTTTTTTATCCATTATCTTCCTTATTTATAAGTGGCGTTTCTCCTGCTTTCATTCCGACTGACTTTTTCATTTCCGTGTTTAAAGTTACCCGTAATTTTGGCGAGAAGTAATTGGACCTCCCATCTGTTGTCTGCACAGTCATTCAGTTTTTTTATCAGCCGTTCGGCTTCTTTCGCTTTTACGATCTTGATTTGCTTCTTATTGAAGTAAATGATTATGGTCGCTTTTTTTGTAAGGATATAAGTGAAGGGTTCTTCCAATAATTTATTTCTTTTATCTGTTTTGCTCATTGCATGTCTCCTTTTCATGAAGTTTTCGCCATATGCGGCCTTTTTCATATTAAGATGCCGGTAATTTTGAGGGGGTGGGAAAAACATCCATAAATATTATTTGAAGAAAATAATATTTATTCGAAAAATTCATATTATAATACTTTATTCTTATGCTATATTATAGGGAGAATTATTTATTATCACGAAAACAAAGAATTGGAGTGATTTCAATGAAGAAACTTGGTTTACTTAGTTTGTTTTTGATTTTGACCATCTTTATCTCCGCATGTGGGAGCAATGATGGGAAAAATGCAGGTGAGGAAAAGGAAAATGAAAAAGTATATAAAGTTGGCGTGGATACGACATATCCACCGTTTGAATTCAAAGAAGGAAACGAATATAAAGGCATTGATATTGATTTAATCAAGGCAATAGCGAAAGACCAGAATTTCAAAATCAAGCTATCTCCAATGGATTTCGGCGGAATCATTCCAGCCATGCAGGCCAATCAGCTTGATGTGGCCATTGCAGGCATGAGCATTACCGAAGATAGAAAAAAAATTGTTGATTTCTCGACACCGTATTTCGATGCTGGCCTGACTGTCGTGGTTACAAAAGATAACAAGACCACTAAATCGGTTGCTGACCTAAAAGGGAAGACAGTAGCGGTCAAAAAAGGGACAACCGGTGCTAAATACGCACAGGATAATGCCAGTAAATTAAAGATTAAAGTGGTCCAGTTCAATGATTCTCCAGCGATGTTCCAGGAAGTTTCGAATGGTAATGCCGATGCACTCATCGAAGATTATCCCGTCATCTCCTATGCCATCGCCCAAAAAGACCTTGGCTTGAAAACCGTAGGTGACCGCTTGAATGGGGACCAGTATGGAATTGCTGTATTGAAAGGCGAAAACAAAGAACTATTGAAGAAAATAAATGATGGACTTGCCAATCTCAAAAAAGACGGCAAGTATGATGAAATCATAAAAACGTATCTTGCTGAATAGATTAAAGGCTCAATAAGCGCGCCTAAGGCGCGCTTTCTTTTTCGGAGGGGTGAAAGGTATGGATATTATAGCTGCGGCTTTACCTATGTTGGTAAAAGGGCTTCAGGTGACGCTTTACATCTTTGTGATTGCCATTATCCTCGGTTTTTTGATTGGTTTAGTAGTCGCTCTGCTGCGACTTGCCCCTATCAAGATCTTGAACTGGATCGCAAAGATTTATGTGGATGCAATACGAGGGACACCGTTCATCGTGCAGCTGTTTTTTATTTATTTCGGAGTGAATTCACTGAATATCATTTCATTGAACAGTACGACAGCGGGAATCATCACCGTTGCGATCAATGCGGGAGCATATTTTGCTGAAATAATAAGAGCGGGGATACAATCCATCGATAAAGGCCAAACGGAGGCGGCAAGGTCAATCGGGTTCACAGGAACTCAAACGATGCGCTATGTCGTGCTGCCGCAAGCCTTCAGGCGGATGCTCCCTACAATAACGAACCAATCGATCATTAGCTTGAAAGATACATCCTTATTGTCGGTCATCGGGATCGCCGATTTAACGCAGCAAGGCCAGATTCAAGCTTCGGCAACGTTTGAGGCATTCAAGATCTGGCTGGTCGTAGGTGTCATTTACTTTATCATCATTTATCTGATCACCCTTATTGCCAATTTCATTGAAAGGAGGGTCCAAGTGCGATGAGCATCATTACTGTAAAGAATTTGAGAAAATCCTTTGGAGCTGTAGAAGTTTTAAAAGATATTAATGCAGAAGTGCAGGAAAAGGAAGTCATTTGTGTAATCGGGCCTTCTGGATCTGGAAAAAGTACATTTTTAAGATGCCTGAACCTTCTAGAGGAGGTTACAGGCGGTGAAGTGATCGTAAACGGACATAATATCACCGATCCGAAAGGGAAAATCAATATAAATAAAGTGCGGCAAGAGGTTGGCATGGTCTTTCAGCATTTCAATCTATTTCCTCATAAGACCGTGCTCGAAAACATCACATTGGGCCCGATCAAGATCCGTGCCACCGAGAAAGCCGAGGCCGGTAAATTGGCGCTAGAGCTATTGGATAAGGTGGGCTTGCGGGAAAAGGCTAACAGCTATCCAGGGGAGCTTTCCGGCGGACAAAAGCAGCGGGTCGCGATCGCAAGGGCACTGGCAATGAATCCAAAGATCATGCTATTCGACGAGCCTACTTCAGCACTTGATCCTGAAATGGTCGGGGATGTTTTAGAGGTAATGAAGCAGCTTGCCAAGGAGGGCATGACAATGGTCGTCGTCACGCATGAGATGGGCTTTGCCCGCGAAGTCGGTGACCGCGTCATTTTCATGGATGGCGGGTACATTGTTGAAGAAAATGAACCTGGTGAATTATTCGGCAATCCTCAGCATGAAAGAACCAAATCCTTCTTGGGTAAGGTGCTATAACAAAAATCATGAGCTGGCCGGTCAAATAAGTGAGCCATGACAGAAGTTGTGCATAAAGTGTGGATAAAGGAATGTGGACATGAGGGGCAACCCGATTGTCCATCCCCTTGCCTTCACTTTGTGCATAACTTTTTTTATTTATGAAAAAGAAACCTTTTTTAGGTACATAGGGAGTTCAGCCTGTGGTGTCTCACGATGAAGCGTATTTCCCACAGGAGTCTCGTTGCCTTCCATTCCAATCCACTTACATTTAACTAAAAGATAGGAAGGTGCCTTTGCCGTATTTGACCATCAAGATTCTGCCATTGAATAGGCGGTGGATATGAATGTTTCAAACGAGTCGTTCCATTTCATCGGGGAGTACAGGTCTCTTTCCTATACCTAGCGATATTATTTGTATTTTTCATTTCAGCCACCATAAACTTCGTGAAAGAAAATATCAGTTAGTCCTGTTTCCTGACTTACCTTGAGAACTTTTATGGTTATATTTATAAATGGTTGGAAGTAACTATTATAATCAGCCGGTTTAAGCGAGTGAACTCCCCCTAAAATAATTAGTCATTTTACCTACTAAACAAGGTAAGGCCCTGATGTGATGAGTATATAAAAAGTATAGGCGGCACCAAGATGAAAATCGTGTTATGTAACGTTTTAAATGTAAGTAATGAGGAGGATCATTAATGAAATATAGCAAAGGCTCGTATATTCCCATATAAAACCCCTTGGGGGCGGATTGGTTTTACGCCTTCAGAAGTGTGATTTTGAAGCTCTTCATGCCTGGTATATTGGCAGGACTTTATGGGCATTCAGTGAGGCCGTCGGGGAAATTTCCAACTCCGGTGCTGCAGTATACGATATTCAATGGACCGATTTCCATTGAAATCATGCTGCGGAGATTCAATAAGGGGAAGGCTGCCGCTTATGGGATGGTTCAAATCAATTGTTTTCGTGCTCTTTATTTCGAACGGTTTTTTGGGGAATCAAGGTGCCAAAGGCCTAATAAAGCGGGGGTAAGAAAATGGGTAAGCTTGATGAATTTATCAAAAATGAAGGCAGTGCTTTTCCTGGGAAAACATATGCAGAAGAGCTCCTGATGCCTGTTTTTAATGATCAAAGAGATTACTTGTTTCATGCGATGTTCGATATTCATCGGGCACATGTGGTCATGCTTTCGGAACAAAAGATCATTAAGCAAACTGAAGCGAAAATTATGCTGGAGGGCATCCGGAAAGTGGCTCAGACAGATCTCACCGCGCTTGCCTATGAACCGCCATTCGAAGACTTGTTTTTCATGATGGAGGCCAAGATCGGTGATGAAATCGGCCATGAGCTAGCTGGCCAAATCCATATTGGCCGCAGTCGCAATGATATGGGGGTAGCGATGTACCGGCTTATATTAAGAGATCATCTGCTTCAATTGATCGGTCATGTAGATGGTTTGCGTGAAGTCTTCCTCCTGCAGGCAGAGAAGCATGCAGAAACTTATATAACTGGCTATACACATACTCAGCCGGCCCAGCCAACAACATTGGGCCATTATTTCCTGGCCATTCATGATGTTCTTCAAAGAGATGCAGGCAGGCTATGGGCAGCTTACGAAACGGTGAACCAGTCTCCACTTGGTGCCGCCGCATTGACAACGACGGGCTTTCCGATATGCCGTCATCGCACTGCTGAATTGCTTGGGTTCGATTCGATTATTGAAAATTCCTATGACTCGATTGCCGGTGCCGATTATTTAGTGGAAACTGCGACGGCGATCATGACGTGCATGATCGATGCCGGAAGATGGATCCAGGATTTCTTGCAGCATGTCACAAGGGAGTTTGGTACATTTCATGTGGCAGATCCATATGTCCAAGTAAGCAGCATCATGCCGCAAAAAAGGAATCCGGTTTCCATTGAACATTCCCGCTCCATTGCAAGCAGTGCGTATGGTGATGCCCTTGCTGCCATGAATATGATCCACAATACGCCATTTGGCGATATTGTCGATACGGAAGATGATTTGCAGCCGCATTTGTACCGGGCTTTTTCGAAAGCTGGCCGTGTCATGAAACTTATGTATGCCGTCATTGCCACGTTGAAGGTGAATGAAGCACATACGAAGGGAATGGCGGCAAAATCCAGTATAACGGTTACTGAGTTGGCCGATACACTCACAAGGGACCATAAGATACCATTCAGAAGTGCCCACTCGATAGCCAGTCAGATTGCAAGCCGTTCATTAAGTGAAGGGAAAGAGCTATATGATTGGGAAATAGCAGACATTAACAAGATGATGAATGAATTCGTTTCAGTAACTATTTCGGGAGATGAATGGAAAAAAGTCATCTCCCCTGAGTACTTTGTCAAGATAAGAAGCATCCAAGGCGGACCAAGCCCAAAAGAGGTATCAAGGATGATAGTGGAGAGAAAACAAAGACTGGAGAAACAGGTGCAGGATTGCAGGAACACGGTAAAAGCATTGAAGGACCGAAGGAAGGCTTTATTGGAGTTTTGATGCATCCAGGGCATAAAGGGACGTGCAAAAATCCAGTTCAACAAGCGAAAGGCCCAGTCTTATGACCGGGCCTTTTAATGTCATTTAGATGTTTGCGTTAGTAAAGAGCAGGTCATGTCTGAGCCGCCCTCTTACTGAACGCAAGGCTTACCAGGAGCATCACCAAGAAATTGACCGCTAGTGCGATGATTCCGACATTCAAATCCTTCGCCGCTTGCGGCAAGGATGGAAACAGGGTTCCAATCGTCGACTGACTGATGGTGATGCAGGTGACGATGGCCAACCCGCTGATGATGCCGGCAATTGCACCATATTTATTGATAGGATTATTTCTTTTCAAACTAAAGAGAAGGGACGGGAAGAGCTGTGTAATGAGACTGTATCCCATCAGGATCAATGCTGACATCGTATCGCCGCCGTTCAAGGTAAAGTAGACGGCGATAAGGGCTATGATGGGCACAAGAGATTTCGCCAATCTTACGATGTGCCTATCCGATGCGGCAGGTGCCATTTCCTTATAGACGTTTTTCGCGAGCAGCGTAGCGACACTCATCAATAGCATCGATCCCGGCACCAGTGCGGTCAGTAATCCTGCCCCGCCAATTATGCCGATGAACCATGGATCGAACGTTTCGATCGAAAGACGGAGCAAGGAAAGGTCGGCATCCGCACCGACGAGCCCGGGTACTTTCAATATGGCTGTGAACCCCACGAAAAACACGAATAATAGCATGAGTGTATAGATGGGGCTGATGATGGCATTTTTGCGAAAGACCTTCCCGCTGCGCGCTGAATATACCGCACTGAAAACCTGCGGCCACATATAGAATCCGAACACGAGCAGGATTACCGTGGAGATGAACCATGATACGCTAAGCCCCTCGTCAGGAAGCTTCAGAAAACCGGGTTTAGCTGCGTCAACGGCTTCAAACATCGGTTGAAAACCGCCAAAATAATGAAGGGGCAAATAAATCCCCAAAAATCCTATAATGACAATCATCAAGGTATCTTTAATGACTGCAGTCCAGACGGATCCATGTATACCGGATATCATGACATAAATGGTCAGGCTGAGGGCCCCCATCCAAACCGCCGCTGACATGGAAATGCCACCATAAGATGCTTCGGATACGATGATTCCCAACCCCTTCAGCTGTACGACGATTACTGGAATCATCGACACCACACCGACGACCGCCGCCAAAATGCCGAGGAAAGGACTTTTATATTTGCTAACAAAAAAGTCGGATTGGGACATCAGTTCATTTTCCGTGGCATATTTCCATATTTCCGGTAGGAGCCAATAAGATAAGACGTAAGACAATGTAATATAAATGAGAACATACAAGGCGGGTGCACCCTTGCCGTAGGCCCAGCCGCTGCCGCCAAGAAAGGAGAAGGTCGTATAAATTTCCCCTGCCATCAATAAAAAGACGAAGATCGCCCCAAACCCGCGTCCGCCGACTGTCCATTGCTCGAGGTTCATATCCTTTCCTCTGGAGGAGCGAATGCCTAGAAATATCGATAAAAGTAAAAATGCCAAAATAATGATAAGGGCACTATTCATTCCTGGTCACCTTCGCGATTCCTTGGATCCAGCTTATACATGATGCCCAAAATGACAGAGGTAAGGACCACCCACATCGACATCCAGAACATATTGAAGGGCATTCCCAAAACATAAGGCTCTATCCTATTC
Source organism: Peribacillus folii (assembly GCF_030271255.1). GTDB lineage: Bacteria > Bacillota > Bacilli > Bacillales > DSM-1321 > Peribacillus. The sequence continues at coordinate 130,710 of NZ_JASJOM010000011.1, read as the reverse complement.
ACAAAAGGCAGGAACCCTAGTATACCTATAAAAGGAACTAGTGTAAGGATATATATCATCTTCATAAAACAAACCCCTCCGTTTTATATAAAGTGAAGCGTCCGCCAACTTCCATAATCAATCGGCCGATGATATATAGCTTACACTATTTTGAAATAAAATCTAATGTGGGTGCCTACAATTTTATACGGTCCCTGCCATGGGTAGGCTTCAGCTTAATCCTACCGATTTTTATATTGATAAAGGATTGCCAATAAAATGAACCAGATCGGCGTCATCATCAGTGGGAGTCGTGTAGCTTCAGCGAATAGCATCACCAGGAGGATGAATACGAATAATCCTAGGATCAAGTAATTGATGAAGGGTGTGAGCGGTGCCCTGAAAGTCGATTCGGCCCTTAAGTCAGGTCGCGTTTTCGTATATTTGATATGGGAGATCAAGATGATGCTCCATACCCAGATGAAACAGATGGCACTGATGGTCGTCACGACCGTAAAGGCCTGTTCGGGGATCAATTTGCTTAGCAACGCCCCTAATGAGACGACGATTGTCGATGTAAATAAAGCATTGCTTGGGACAGCCTGCTTATTTAAATGTGCCAGTTTGGCAGAGGCTTCGCCATTTCGGCTTAATGTATAGAGAATGCGGCTCGTTGAAAATAAACCGCTGTTGCATGCCGAAGCGGCAGATGTCAACACAACGAAATTGATGATTCCTGCAGCGACAGGAATGCCGATTAACGCAAAGACTTCAACAAATGGGCTGCTTGTTGCATCCAACTGCGTCCAAGGGTTCACAACCAGGATGACGAATAAAGCTCCTACGTAGAACAGTAGAATCCTGACTGGTATTTTGTTGATGGCAGACGGGATGTTTTTTCTGGGGTTCGCCGTTTCCGCTGCAGAAACCCCAACGAGTTCGACGCCTACAAAAGAGAACACGACCAATTGTAAAGATAAAAGGAAGCCTGACATGCCATTTGGGAACATGCCGCCATGACTCCATAGATTCGTTACGGACACCGTTCCCGTGCTTGTTTTGAAGCCGATGATCAACAAAATGATTCCGGCGATGATCATGGCGATGATCGTGATCACCTTAATGATGGCAAACCAGAATTCCAACTCGCCAAATAGCTTGACGGTCAGAAGGTTCAGTCCTAACAAAATCACAAGGCATACAAGGGCCGGTATCCATTGAGGGATATCGAACCAGTATTGCATATAGACCCCGACGGCAATGATGTCGGCCATTGCGGTCATGATCCAACAGAACCAATAGGTCCATCCCGTAACGAATCCAGCCCACGGGCCGACATATTCGCTAGCGAATTCGGTGAATGATGTGTAACCTGCGTTGGATAAGAGCAGCTCACCTAAAGCCCTCATGACAAAAAATAAGGCTATCCCTATGAGTAGATACGAAAAGATGATGGATGGACCTGCCAATTGAATGGCTTTTCCCGACCCCAAAAATAAACCGGTTCCAATCGTTCCTCCTATTGCAATCAATTGTACGTGACGATTTTGTAAATCTCTTTTTAACTCCTGTTTAGCCATTCCGTAAGCCCCCATCTTTTCAAAGTCTTAGTAGTGAAAATCATTTCTAACCGGCATGGTCATGGAGAGAGGGACGTGAAATCCGCTTTTTTTTTACGTTCCATCAAAAAGTGAACAATAAAAAAAGAGATTGGATAATACCAATCTCTTAAAGGGTTCAGAATAACAATTTATCATTCGTTACTCTTCTGTCCTTTTGCCTGAGATTGTGAATCCTTCGGCGCTGCATCTTGTACAGTCTCTCCAGAAGCTGCTCCTGCTATAGTGTTATCCATAGCGTTCATCGCTTGCTTGTATGCGGTTGTCAACAAATGTCCTTCGCTGTAAGCTATGCCTTCACGATAAAACATTCATTATTCTTATAAAATAATATTGGAATTCTATCACTTATTATCCTATTGGTCAACCAATTATTTTTGATAGGAGACTGTTATAAACCCCAAGAAAAATCATCACTTTAAAATAATTACTATCATGAAATAAAAAATATCATTTTTTCAAAATCATAGTTTTGTAAATGTAAAATGAATAAGATATTTTTGCCAGCTGTTTTTTTGAAAAATACATTTGTATTTTTACAGAATATTAACTATTATAAGATAAGAAAATAAAATTGAACTGTTATTCAAATAATAAAACGAAAGAGACCAATAGAGAGTCAGATAGTGTGAGCTTAGAAAAATCACCAGGAGGAGTCAATCATGTCAAACAAAGATTTGAAGAGAGGACTGGAGGCACGTCATATTCAAATGATAGCCTTGGGCGGAACAATCGGGGTCGGGTTATTCATGGGATCGGCAAGCACGATCAAATGGACGGGTCCCTCCGTAATGCTTGCATATGCCATCGCAGGTATTTTTATTTTTTTCATCATGCGTTCCATGGGGGAAATGCTTTATTTGGAGCCGACTACAGGCTCTTTCGCAACCTTTGCGAGCAGTTATATCCATCCATTGGCTGGTTATATGACCGCATGGAGCAACTGGTTTCAGTGGGTGATTGTCGGAATGTCCGAGATCATTGCCGTCGGCTTGTATATGCAGTATTGGTTCCCAGGGCTGCCTGCCTGGATTCCCGGGGTGGTTGCCATGATCATTTTGGGGGCCGCCAACCTTATTTCCGTAAAGTCTTTCGGGGAATTTGAATTTTGGTTCGCACTTATCAAAATCATCACGATCGTATTGATGATCATTGCCGGTATCGGCCTCATTTTCTTCGGTATCGGAAATGACTTTAACCCTATTGGATTATCGAATCTTTGGGCAAATGGCGGCTTTTTCACCGGTGGCTGGACAGGATTCTTCTTTGCACTGTCCCTTGTGGTGGCATCCTACCAAGGGGTTGAGCTGATTGGTATTACGGCCGGTGAAGCAAAAAATCCAACAAAGACGGTTACCAAGGCGATCCAATCAATCATTTGGCGGATTTTAATTTTTTATATCGGTGCCATTTTCGTCATCGTGACAGTCTTCCCTTGGAATCAATTGGATGAGATAGGCAGTCCATTCGTTTCAACCTTTGCAAAAATTGGTATCACGGCTGCTGCAGGAATCATTAACTTTGTCGTAATAACGGCAGCTATGTCTGGCTGTAACAGCGGGATATTCAGTGCAGGAAGAATGCTTTATACGCTGGCTCAAAACGGCCAAGCACCAAAAATCTTTGCAAAAGTTTCGAAAAACGGCGTACCTGCCTATTGTACGATCGCTGTCCTATTGGGATTGGGCATCGGTGTTATCCTGAACTACATTGCACCGCCTGAAGTATTCCTTTATGTATACAGTGCAAGTGTTTTACCTGGGATGATCCCATGGTTTGTCCTGCTCATCAGTGAGCTGAGGTTCAGGAAGGTAAATGCCGCACAAATGGAAAAACATCCATTCAAAATGCCCTTGGCCCCCTTCAGCAATTATGCGACGATCGCCTTTTTACTGATGGTGCTTGTCGGTATGTGGATTAATCCGAGCACAAGGGTTTCCCTGCTTGTCGGAATCATTTTCCTGGCCTTGGTCGCGGTAAGCTATTATTTGCTGAAAATGGATAAGCGAACGCCATTACAGGATGACGAGATTTAAGATAAGTCACTCTAAAGAGAGTAGGCTTGCTGCATGAACATTTGCAGCATTGAAAAAGAAACAAAAATTTCTCAGGATAGTGCTAGATAATTTAGTTCATAAATTGTTATTGAGCTTATAGATCGAAAGTATTATAATGGAATTACAAACTCATTGATATGGGGTAACCGCAAGTTGCCTTGATATCCTGATTTTTATATGTATGACGTGATGAGATGGATAACTGGTAGGTAAACTGCTTAGTCATTAGCCCATCATAAAATAGGCTGTGTATGCAATTGTACACAATTTATTTTATGGTGGGCTTTTTTGTTTTTCCCCATGCTAATTAAATGATGCGCATATAGTTGAATCTTTTTCCAAATCGTTTGGCCATAATGATATTGAAGTTAATATAAAAGGAGTGACATGTATGCTGACACACGAAGAAATTATGAAAGCACTAAAACACGTCGAAGATCCCGAGTTGCATAAAAGTATCGTCGATTTAAATATGGTAAGAAATATTGAAATAGATGGGGCAAATGTCGAACTTGAAGTGGTATTGACGATATCCGGATGCCCTTTAAAGGCAAGGATAAAGGAGGATGTCGAAAATTCCCTTAAAGGGATAGGCGCCGCAGAAGTGTCATTGACCTTTGGCTCCATGACACCGGAGGAACGTGCTGTCTTGACGAAAACCTTGAAACAAAATGCCACAACAGAGACGGGGATGCCAAGCATGCTGCGACCGGAATCAGGTGTCCAATTCATTGCGGTGACGAGCGGGAAAGGAGGCGTGGGGAAATCGACGGTGACCGTGAACCTTGCCACCGCATTGGCCCGTATGGGAAAAAAAGTAGGTATTTTGGATGCTGATATATATGGATTCAGCATTCCAGCCATGATGGAAGTGAAACAAAAACCAACCATGCTTGATAAAACCGCCATTCCGGTTGTAAGTCACGGCGTTAAAGTGATGTCCATGGGATTCTTTACAGATAATAACAACCCGGTCATGTGGAGAGGGCCGATGCTTAATAAATGGATTCAAAATTTCCTTGCGAATACACATTGGGGCGACCTGGATTATCTTCTTCTGGATTTACCTCCGGGCACGGGAGATGTAGCGATCGATGTAGCCGCGATGATCCCCCAGGCTAGGGAAATCATCGTCACGACTCCCCATAATGTCGCTTCTTATGTTGCGTCAAGGGCAGGTGCGATGGCAAAACATACAAAACATGAGGTGATGGGGATCGTGGAGAATATGTCTTATTATGAAGAACAAGACGGTTCCAGGAATTATCTTTTCGGAAAGGGCGGCGGTGATATGCTGGCCCACCGTATTGGGTCTGAAGTCATTGCCAGGATTCCTTTTGCAAAGAGAGAGGAAAATAATCATTCGAATGTATATGATGAAGATTCGCTAACTGGTGAAATGTTCACGTCTTTAGCTCAGGACGTCGTTCATAGAGGACAAATATCATACCAGTGAATAGGGGATTATGGCCAATGTATAGCACCTATGAAAAAGTATAGAATTCTTTAAGAAGAATATAATTGTAAGGATGTTTTATAATATGAAACCAACGGTGGGGAAAAGGGAGATACTGAAATTTACCAATGGGCATATGGTTCGTGCAGAGGATGCAATTGTCACAGAGTTTCCTGTTACGGTAAAAATCAATGAACAGGAATTCGTTACGATGGTCTGTACACCGGAATATATTGAAGATATGGTCATAGGCTATTTGGCATCGGAAGGAATCATCAGGAAATACGAGGAAATTAAAGATATTTGGTATCAAGAAAAAGAAGGGTTCGTGCACGTGAAGATAGACAAGCTCAATCCTTATTATCAAAGCTTCCAAAACAAGCGCTACATTACATCTTGCTGTGGAATGAGCAGACAAGGGTTTGTTTTTGTCAATGATGCTTTGACTGCCAAGAAAATGAAGGAAATCAGGGTGAAGATAACCCCGGATGATTGTCTGCGCTTAATGAGGAATTTACAAGAATCAGCTACTATTTTTCAGGACACGGGAGGGGTCCATAACGCCGCCTTATGTGACGTGGAGGATTTCATGCTAAGCCGCATGGATATTGGAAGGCATAATGCCTTGGATAAAATATATGGCCACTGCTTGAAGCATGATATCACGATCGGTAATAAGATCATTGTTTTCAGCGGCAGGATTTCATCAGAAATTTTATTGAAGGTGGCAAAAATCGGGTGTGAAATAGTTCTGTCGAAATCAGCTCCTACCGAATTGGCGCTAGAATTGGCGGAAGGCTTAGGAATTACGACAGTAGGATTCATCCGAAATCAATCATTTAATATTTATACATGTCCTGAACGAATTGTGTACCAGTAAGAATAATGGTGTTTTCAAACTTATGGAAAAGAGCTGAGAATAGTGGAAGAAGTCATTTTGGATAAGTTACAGCGGCCCTTGAAGGATTTGCGTTTATCTGTCACGGATCGTTGTAATTTTCGCTGTCGCTACTGCATGCCTGAAGAAATCTTTGGTCCCGATTTTCCTTTTTTAGCTTCGGATAAAATTCTGTCTTTTGAAGAAATGGAACGTTTAACAAGGATATTCGTTTCTTTAGGTGTTACGAAAATCCGCATTACAGGGGGAGAACCTCTATTACGCAAGGATCTTCCCCAATTGATCCAGCGATTGAATTCAATTGCCGGAGTTAAGGATATGGGCATCACGACGAACGGATCTCTTCTTAAAAAGTTTGCCCCCCTTTTATTCGACGCCGGGTTAAGACGAGTGACAGTCAGTCTCGATTCCTTGGATGATGAGCGATTCACCAAGTTAAATGGAAACAGAAGCAAGGTTTCAAGGGTGCTGGAAGGCATTCAGGCAGCTTCTGAAGCTGGGTTAAAGGTGAAAGTGAATATGGTCGTCCAAAAAGGGAAAAACGACCAAGATATCGTACCGATGGCAAGATATTTTAAAGAGAAGAAGCATACACTTCGCTTCATCGAGTATATGGATGTAGGAAATTCAAACGGCTGGAGATTGGCGGAAGTAATGACCAAAAAAGACATTTTGGATCGAATCGGGGAAGTGATGCCACTTGAACGAATCAAGCCGAATTATATAGGAGAAGTGGCAACGAGGTATCGGTATATGGATAGCGATCAAGAAATCGGGATCATTTCATCTGTCACCGATTCTTTTTGTTCTACTTGTTCTAGAGCCCGGGTTTCTGCTGAAGGAAAATTATATACATGTTTGTTTGCATCAAGTGGTTATGACCTTCGTCATTTGCTTCGCTCTGAACAATCGGATGAGGTGATCACGAATAAAATCGCTGATATTTGGCATCATCGCGGTGATCGATATTCTGACGAACGAGCGGGTGGCAATAGGCCGAAAAGCGGTTCAAAGATAGAGATGTCCCATATTGGCGGATGATCCGTTATCCGATTTATATGGTTTCTAAACATACCAAGGAGGCAAATGATGAGCGATTTTTCACATTGGAATGAAGAAGGAAGACCTAGGATGGTCGATGTATCCCAAAAAGAGATCACTTCACGGACAGCTATTGCGCAAAGCACGATCGCTTTATCAAATGAACTGTTCGATGCAATCGAAAACAGATTGATAAAAAAGGGAGATCCGCTTCAAGTAGCACAGATTGCGGGAATAATGGCTGCCAAAAAAACAGCTGATATCATTCCGATGTGCCATCCAATCATGCTGCAGGGAAGTAACTTTACCTTTCATTATCAAAAAAATGACAAAGGCTATGAGTTGATCATACAAGCTACGGTGATATGCAATGAGAAAACAGGAGTCGAAATGGAAGCATTGACTGCCGTATCCGTTGCCGCCCTTACTTTTTATGATATGTGTAAAGCGGTGGATAAAACGATGGTCATCAAAGAAACATATTTAGTCCAAAAAACGGGCGGGAAAAGCGGGGACTTTTTTCATGAATCTTGATTACATTACGAATCTTCCGATCTGCCAGGTTATTAGTATATAAGAATTCTTGAATTTTACCGAAGTCCAACGGGACGAAGTTTGGAACAATGAGAGGCACCATCATAAATGATTTTCGTGAGAAAGTAGGAGAGTTCGTTGAACGATCGTTATTCACGGCAACAGCTGTTCAAGCAGATAGGATCAAAGGGCCAAGAAAATATCCGACATAAGCATGTGCTGGTTGTTGGAGCTGGGGCATTGGGCAGTGCAGGTGCTGAAGCTTTAGTGCGTGCAGGGATCGGGAAATTGACGATCATTGATCGAGATTATGTGGAATGGAGCAATTTGCAGCGCCAGCAGTTATATGACGAGCGTGATGCTGAAGGTCAAATTCCAAAAGCCATGGCTGCTAGAGAGCATTTGCGGCAAATCAATTCAGAGGTTGAAATTGAAGCGTTCGTAATGGATGCAAGACCGGAAAATCTCGAGGGCTTGCTAAGCGGGATTGATCTCATCATTGATGGTACGGACAATTTTGACATTCGCTTCATTTTAAATGATCTTTCGCATAAGTTTAACATTCCCTGGATATATGGCTCATGTGTAGGAAGCTATGGAGCTGCGTACACGGTCATTCCAGGGGAGACACCATGTCTGCATTGCATTCTGAAGAAGGTACCTGGCGGAGGGGCAACATGTGATACAGCAGGGATCATTGGCCCGGCTGTACAAATTGTTTCAGCTTATCAAGTAGCGGAAGCGTTCAAAATTCTAGTCGGTGATTTTTCAGCGCTGAGAAAAACGTTTTTGACATTTGATGTATGGAACAACCAGCATTACGCCATTACATTGGAAAAAATCAGAAAAGAAGACTGCCCGACCTGTGGAGCAGCTAGGATGTATCCTTATTTATCCTATGAAAACCAGACTAAAACAGAAGTATTGTGCGGGAGGAATACCGTTCAAATCAGACCTTCCAGGATGAATGAATATAACTTTGACCAATTGGAAAAGCGATTGAAAGCACACGGCACCGTTACTAGAAATCCTTATTTACTATCATGTCAGCTTCACAATCATCGCCTGGTTATATTTGGTGATGGACGTGTTTTTGTTCACGGAACGAATGATATCCAGCTTGCTAAAAATCTTTATTATCGTCTGCTGGGCTAATAGAAGGAGTGAAAGGTATGGTAGAAAAACGAACCCCGATCCAGATAGCTGAATGCGTACGTAAAGTAACGCAGTACGCCAAGAATGGCCTGAAGGAAATGATTCCTCTGGAAAAGGCTTATGGCCGGTTTCTAGCTGAAGATCTGATAGCCGATCATAATGTGCCTTCATTTGATCGTTCGCCATATGATGGATTTGCCGTTCGATACGAAGATACAAGCACTGCGACAAGCCATCATCCCTTGTCATTGAAAGTGGTGGGCGAAATAGGTGCAGGTATGGTTTTTGAGGGACAAGTCAGACCCTTTGAAGCTGTCAGGATCATGACCGGTGCTCAAATTCCCGAGGGCTGCAGTGCAGTTTTCATGCTAGAATTAGTGAAGGAATTCACGGAATCCAATCAGAAGTTCATTAAAATTAAACGTTCACTCAACAAAGGAGATAACATCTCTTTTGAAGGTGAAGATACAACACAAGGGACCATCTTGGCAAAAAGAGGTACCTATATCAATCCAGGCATTTCGGCATTATTGGCAACGTTCGGATACAGCAGGGTACCTGTTGCCAAAAAACCTGTTGTAGGTGTCATAGCCACAGGAAGTGAACTGCTTGAAGTAAGTGAACAGCTAAAACCCGGAAAGATCAGGAATAGCAACGCCTACATGATGCTTTCGCAAATCGAGAGAGCCGGAGGGGACGTTAAGTATTTCGGAAAATTGAGCGATGATTTCGATGGCTGCTTCACGGCTGTCAAAAATGCCCTGGCTGATGTGGATATGCTTATTACTACCGGCGGTGTATCGGTGGGGGACTATGATCATTTGCCGGCAATTTACGAAAAATTAGGAGCTGGTGTCCTCTTTAATAAAGTCGCGATGCGGCCTGGAAGTGTAACGACGGTGGCGCAATTGAATGGAAAGCTATTATTCGGTTTATCGGGCAATCCGTCTGCATGTTACGTTGGATTCGAGTTATTTGTAAGGCCTGTGATTCGCATCCACTTATTCAATGATCGGCCACACCTCAAAAAAGAAGCGGCATCGTTAGGGGAGGACTTTACAAAACCCAATCCGTTTACCCGATTGATAAGGGGGACGCTTTCCTATGATAAAGGCAGATTATTTGCTTCGCCTTCGGGTTTCAATAAATCTGGTGCCGTATCTTCTTTAGCGGGAGCGGATGCATTCATCGTCCTTCCAGGAGGCACGAGGGGATATCAAAAGGGAATGGCTGTCGATGTTTTATTATTGGAAGACGTACAGGGCAGTGCCTGGCCTTGGGATGACATTGTCCCATCCTACAGATCGTAGACTTTAATCAATCTCCATGGAGGTGGCGAAAAAGGTGGAACAAACGATGTTTAAAATAGTCCATGACCCCATATCCGTAGAAGAGGTAACGAACCTGGTTTCCAGAAGGGAAGCAGGAGCCATCACGGTTTTCATCGGAACCGTGAGGGAATTGACCAAAGGAAAAAGGACGCTGTCACTTGAATATCAAGCGTACGATACAATGGCGGTAAAAATGTTGGGGCAAATCGGGGAAGAAATCAAGAATAAATGGCCTGATGCCTTGGTTGCCATCACTCATAGAACAGGCAAGTTGGAAATAGCGGATATCGCCGTTGTTATTGCTGTTTCTGCGCCGCATCGGAAAACCGCATACGAAGCGAATGAATATTCCATAGAACGAATTAAACAAATCGTACCTATTTGGAAAAAAGAGTTTTGGGAGGACGGAACGATGTGGATTGGAGATCAACTAGGGCATGCCGAGTATCCGGAAGGAAGTCCGAGTAAGGAGGAATAAGAATGATCACAGTTTTATTTTTTGCAGAAATAAGGGATGTAATCGGATTGGATCGAATAGTCATAAAAAAAGATCAGATCACAGTTTTGCAGCTGAAACGATATTTTGAAAGTAAATATCCGCTATTATCTTTTGACCAATTCATGACCGCCATTAACGAAAGCTTCGTAACGGATGAAGAAATGATAAAGGATCAAGATACAGTTGCCTTTATTCCCCCGGTTAGCGGCGGATGAGGTTTGGTAAATATTGGTGTAATTTGGATTCTTTAATTCGCCCATCGCTTGGAATTCTTATTGAGCTTCCCTATGTAAAGTATTATAATGATATATGAAGATACGTATAAGGAAATCATTGATATGAGGTAACGACAACTTGCCGTAATATCCTGTTTTTCTTTTTATATTGTGGTGAGATGGATTACAAGTAGATAAAACTGCTTAGTTATTAGCCCGCCATAAAATAGAATGTGTATGACTTGTACACACTCTATTTTATGGCGGGCTTTTTTTGATTTTTTTAGAATAGGAGATTTTAAAATGGCAGAAACAGTCCGAGTGAAAATTAATGGACAGCAGCATGAAGTGAAACAGGGGACGCGAATCCTTGATTATCTTTTGGAACAAGGAATAGATCATCCACATATCTGTTATTCGGAAGTATTAGGTCCCATTCAAACGTGTGATACCTGCATGTGTGAAATTGATGGGAAAATCATGCGAGCTTGTTCGACAGACATCGAGGAAGGCATGAATATTTTAACTTCCTCAGAATTGGCAAAGGCATCGCAAATGGAAGCGATGGACCGCATTTTGGAGAACCACTTACTATATTGTACGGTTTGTGATAATAACAACGGAAACTGCCGTGTTCATAACACAGCTGAATTATTGGAAATCGAACATCAAACCCGGCCATACCGTGAAAAAGGATATGACGTGGATATGTCCCATCCGTTTTACCGATACGATCCGGATCAATGTATCCTTTGCGGCCGCTGCGTGGAAGTATGCCAAGACCTGCAGGTCAACGAAACCCTGTCCATTGATTGGGAACGTGAGATTCCCCGTGTCGTGTGGGATGATGGCAAATCCATCAATGAATCTTCATGTGTATCTTGTGGACAATGTGCCACCGTTTGTCCCTGTAACGCATTAATGGAAAAATCGATGTTGGGCGAAGCGGGGCTCATGACGGCCATTCCAAAAGATTTGTTAAATCCTATGGTTGACTTGATTAAAGAAGTCGAACCGGATTACAAAACCATTTTTGCCTTATCAGAAGTGGAAGCGGCAATGCGTGATACACGCACTAAGAAAACAAAAACGGTTTGTACATTTTGTGGCGTAGGATGCTCATTCGAGGTATGGACAAAAGGACGGGAAATCTTAAAAGTAGAACCTACGGAAAATAGTCCCGTCAACAGCGTTTCAACCTGTGTAAAAGGGAAATTCGGATGGGACTTCGTAAACAGCGAGCAACGGCTTACAACGCCTTTGATCCGAAAAGGCGATGCATTTGTCCCTGCCACATGGGAGGAAGCCTTGGCATTGATTGCAGGAAAAATGGGGGCACTAAAACAAACCTACGGAGGGCAAGCGCTTGGCTTTGTAAGCTCTTCTAAAACAACGAATGAAGACGCCTATCTTATGCAAAAGCTAGCCCGTCAAGTATTTGAATCAAACAACATTGACAACTGTTCAAGATATTGTCAGTCTCCTGCCACCGATGGATTGCTTTCGACAGTAGGATATGGAGGCGACTCCGGTACGATCAAAGATATTGCCAGTGCCGGCCTTGTCATCATCATTGGTGCGAACCCGACTGAAGGTCATCCGGTGTTGGCAACTCGGGTAAAACGTGCCAAGAAATTACATGGCCAAAAACTGATCGTTTCGGATCTTCGAAAACACGAAATGGCCGAACGTTCCGATTTGTTTTTACATCCAAAACAAGGAACCGATTATGTATGGATAACGGCCATTGCCAAATACATCATCGATCAAGGCTGGCATGATGAAGCATTCATAGAAAAACATGTAAATCAATATGGTGAATATACGGAGCTCTTAGAAACATACACGCTGGAATATGCGGAAGAAATAACAGGTCTTCCAAAAGAACAGCTTATCGAAACGGCCAAAATGATTCACAAGGCAGATGGAACATGTATTTTATGGGGAATGGGCGTCACACAAAATATCTCGGGATCGCATACATCGGCAGCCATTGCCAACCTACTATTGGTAACAGGGAACTTTGGCCGCCACGGTGCAGGGGCGTATCCTCTTCGGGGCCATAATAATGTGCAAGGCTCGTGTGACATGGGCACCCTGCCTCAATGGCTTCCAGGAAATCAACGTCTATCGGATGACAGGGCACGAGAGAAATTCGAACAATCATACGGAGTGAGCATTTCCGATAAACCAGGCCTAACGAACATCGAAATGTTAGAAGCGGTGGAGAATGGTGAACTAAAAGCGATGTACCTAATGGGAGAAGATATGGCTTGGGTGGATTCGAATTCCAATCATGTACATGAAACGCTTGGCAAACTTGAATTTTTCGTGGTCCAAGATATCTTCTTAACGAAAACGGCACAATTTGCAGATGTCGTTTTACCTGCAGCTCCTTCATTGGAGAAAGATGGAACGTTCACGAATACGGAGAGACGTATCCAACGTCTGTATCGTGTACTTGATCCATTGGGTGAATCCAAACCAGATTGGTGGATCCTGCAACAAGTTGCGAAATATATGGGTGCCAATTGGGGCTATGAACATCCAAGTGAAATCATGGATGAAATTGCAAGCTTGTCACCGCTCTTTGAAGGTGTATCGTATGAACGGCTGGAAGGATGGAAAAGTTTAATGTGGCCAGTGAAAAAGGATGGTACGGATGAGCCCCTTCTTTATACGGACCATTATAACTTCCCGGATGGAAAGGCGCGTTTATCCCTTGTGGAATACGTACCGCCCATTGAGTTTGCTCATGAATTTGATCTTACGCTGAATAATGGAAGGCTTTTGGAGCACTTCCATGAAGGAAACATGACCAATAAATCCATAGGGCTTCAGTATAAATTACCTGAAGTGTTTGTGGAGGTTTCACCGGAACTTTCCTTGGAACGCGGGGTAAAAGACGGCTCATTGGTACGCCTCGTGTCCCCTTATGGTGCGATTAAACTCCGGGCGGTGGTGACAGATCGAGTGCAAGGAAAAGAATTGTATGTACCGATGCATTCAGTAAGCCATGAAAATGCCATCAACCTATTGACCGGAAGCGTTGGCGATGTCCGAACGCAAACACCGGCGTATAAACAGACAAAAGTGAAAATGGAATTGTTGAATGTAAAAGGCAGCAAACCGCTTCCTTTATACAACCCTCGGTATGCAAAGAGGAATCCTCAGCTTGGCGTACAGGTGGAACGTAAATGGAATCGTGAAGATTATCAGCCGATTGCGCACATGAACATATCAGCAGATAGAAAGTGATAGGGGGGTAACACGCAATGGCAAAACCAATTACGAAAATAGAAGAACCGGTGTTTACTGAAAAAGAAAAGCAAACCAAAGAGCTGGAAAATGTCTTGCAGGATTTAACGAGGAATTCAGATGGAATTAAGGAAACCATCAAGCTGCTCCAGGAACTCCATGAAAGTGGAATTCTTGGGGCAATCAATAATCTGGTCGAAGCAAAGGAGGATGTGGCTAAAATTGCAGTGGGGCAAATGTTGCGACCGCCTGTAACGAATGCCCTTAATAATGCAATGGCTGCCGCTGGCGTGTTAACGGAATTGGATCCTGAGGTAACCCAAAAGCTTGTGGGCGGGTTATCGAAAGGGCTTCAAAGAGCAGAGGAGGGATTCCGGGCAAACAAAAAAGTCGGAGTCTTTGATTTGATGAAACTGCTAAAAGATCCTGACGTGAACCGTGTTATGAGATTTTCCATTGACTTATTGAAGGGACTGGGTGAAGGTCTAAAAAATTAACGTATATCAAACCATGAACTTATTGGTAAAGAACCCATCCTGCAAGTGATCGGTATCATTTATAGATGCGAGGTACAGAATGATGGTAAACAGGTGAAGGAACAGACCATACAATCTGCTAAGACGAGTTTCTAGATTTTAGCAAATGGATTCAAAAAGGAAGCTTCTAGAGTGCATGCGCATGGATTTGATTCTTGAGCATGCTCCTCATTAGAAGTGTAAGCCGTTAACAAGCTTTTTTAGTAAGAACATGATCGATAAATCGAGCAAATTGATAGGGAAAGTGAATCGAAGGAAATAAATCCTGTAAGTGAAGTGGTATAACGAAGATGGAGGATACAGATGGTTGAATCAGCTGGAAAATCGTTGATAAAACTTTATCAAATAGTATTGAATATAGCATTGATTGTTCTTAGTTTTATCCTTACTTATTTTCTTTTTAGAGAACTATATTACATTTTAAGTGATATCTTGGTCGAGAATAGAGATGTTCATGAAACGTTTAGTAAAATTTTGGTTTTTTTCTTATATTTCGGATTCATTTCAATGATTTTGACGTATTTTAAAGAAAGTCACCATTTCCCGCTAAGGTACCTTTTATATATCGGAATTACAGCGACAATTCGCTTCATTATCGTGAATAATGGGAATTCCTTTCAAAATTTATGGCTTTCCATAGTCATTCTCATGCTAACAATAAGCTATATACTATTACCCTCACCAGAAGGGCAAAAAAATAAAAGAATCAGATAGGAGAAATGGAAGTATGGAACATCAATTTAATATGTTGATTCGTGAGATACGTAAAGAATATGTAGGGAATGGACCAAAGGAAATCCATACCCGATTTTTAGATAATTGGGCAATTAGTGAGATGAAGGGAAATTTGACGAACGTAGAGAATTTTATGATCAGTTCGAGAGAGGGACAAAGGATGGTCCATGAAGCAAGAACCAAATTGGTAAAGCAAATTTATAAGAATCCTGTGGTTCTGAAAAAAATCGAGGACTTGGTCCATGCTAAAGTTGTGAGTATCTTTACAGATATTGACTTGGACAAAGATACGGCGATGACAATTTATGTATTTGATAAGCCTGTACAAGGTTAGCCCGTGATTGAAGCCGATATTTTAAACTGTCGAAATATGATTTTCGATCGGGAAAAGAAAGAACGGGCGAATAAAGGAGGAGAGGCAATGGACATAAAAAAAATGATCGAAATGACGGAGATCTCGGAAATGGATATGGAGTTGCTTATTTCGAGAGTGAATAGCGACTTTATTAACCTATATAAAGATAAAAACATCGGAAGTTACATCGAGACTTTAAATGATATGTTACAGTTAGCCGTCCAGTTGGAATTTGATTTCGTTTTGAAGTATTTTGGTGCAGCGCCTATCATAGCGGCACATGAAAGAAGCCAATTCCAGGAAATATTCAAATGTATAGGAACGAGAAAAAGTAATAAAGATTGGTTTTTACATTTATTTTCATTATTTTTAGGGACAGCCTCCGTTTGTGGTCTTGATAGGAAGGAAATTGAACGTGGTTTCTTTGAAATGAAAGCATCAACTTCTTAAGAATGAATTCTTAAATTCCGTTTTGATAGTAGGTGGATAAATGATTCAAGAGTTTTTGACACCCATAGTGTTATCCATTAAAATCACGATGCTTTCAGGCTTTGCTGTCAATAGTATAGGTACTTTAGTGGGAAGATGGCTGTCTCTTAAAAACTTTAAAGGAAAAGTTATAATCGAGACGATCTTGATGCTTCCATTGGTCTTGCCTCCATCGGTTGTAGGCTTCTTGTTGCTGATTGCCCTGGGAAAAAAGAGCGTCGTTGGGGAAGCGGCAGAAATGGTTTTTAGGCAATCGATCCTTTTTACCTGGTGGGGTGCTGTTCTTGCCTCCATCATTGTGGCATTTCCGTTAATGTACCAGTCAGCAAAGATTGGTTTTCAAGAAATCGATCATGAAATTGAAGGTGCTGCGAGAGTTTATGGAGCAAATGAATGGCAAGTTTTTTTCCTGATTTCACTTCCCTTGGCTTCTAAAGCCATCGTTTCCGGAGGTATTTTGAGCGTTGCCAGAGCACTTGGCGAATTCGGTGCTACCTTAATGGTTGCCGGAAATATTCCGGGAAAAACGCAAACGGTGCCGACAGCCATATATCTGGCCATTGACACTGGCAACATGAAGCTAGCTTGGTCATGGGTTCTTTTGATGGTTATGCTTTCATTCATCATGTTAGTGCTTGTCCAAGTAAAACAGAAGTGACACCAATATAATACGGCATTTCCCGACATGGATGGGGAAGCCTGTTTGAAAAATTCATCATACTGGATCATGTTTGCTGAATAGCCCTAAACTATCGCTTCAAACAAACTAATCCACAACGATTCAAGGCTATTAACCAAAGCCCCCTCATTGTTGCGATAGGTTTTTATATGTATCGCATCCATTTCCCCCCCTTTCACCTATTTAGGGTAATGAATATACTTCGTAATTTGGCGGGTCTAGCAACTTGGACTTATGTAACCGCCCTTCGCTTATTAATTCCTGTAACATGCTTTCGATGACATCAGGCCTTACACCAAATAAATCAGCAATCTTTACGGTGGAAAGGGCTGTGTATTTAGGCTTTTTAGCTGAAGAAATAATCATATTGTGTACACGCTGATATAAAAGTTCTTTTTCCACAGTTCAAACACTCCTTCGTCATGATTACAAAACATGATTCCTTCTCAGATTAACCCGTTTATCGATTTCTTATGCCTTTACAGAGAAAATACCCAGTACATTGTGATACAAGCGGTTCCTTACCGAAATGGATGATAGAGGCGGCGATGGGTTTCGATTCGCGGATATCACATATAGTGGAAAATGTGTTAATTATTCCTCCGTATATTGGTAATGCTATATGAAGAAGCCAGTTTGAAGGGAACTTGAATCCTATCGACTGCATACTCACTTAAATAAGGAGGCAGACAAGTGAAAGAATCTTCATCCTCATTTTCTTTTCAAATTAACGGGAAGGAATACGTAGCTTATCCAGGGCAAACGATTTTAGAGGTGGCTCAAGCCAATGATTCGTATATCCCCAGTATTTGCTATCACCCAAACTTAGGAACCATTCAAACCTGCGATACATGCTTTGTCAATGCGGGGGGTGAAATGGTACGTGCCTGTTCGACGAAAGCAGAACCTGGCATGAAAGTGGATACGCTTTCTCAACCCGTCAAAGATGCGCAATACGAAGCGATGTCAAGAATTTTAAAGAATCATGAGCTTTACTGTACAGTCTGTGATAATAACAATGGAAATTGTGTCGTTCATAATACGGCAGAGTATCTCGAAATCGAGCATCAAAAATATAAATTCGAGGCGAAGCCATATCCTCCTGATCATTCACATCCTTTTTATCGGTATGAGCCAGATCAATGCATTTTGTGCGGAAGATGTGTGGAAGCTTGTCAGGATCTCCAGGTGAATGAAACATTGACGATAGACTGGGAACGTGAAAAGCCCCGCGTAATCTGGGATAACGATGTTCCTATCGACGAATCATCTTGCGTTTCATGTGGGCATTGTGTAACCGTATGTCCTTGCAATGCTTTGATGGAAAAATCGATGTTAGGTGAAGCAGGTTACTTAACTGCCATTCCACCTAGTGTTTTAGCACCGATGATTGATTTGACCAAGGAAGTTGAACCGGGGTACAAGGAAATTTTCGCGATCTCAGAAGTGGAAGCAGCCATGCGGAAGGCGAGAATCAAACGTACAAAAACGGTTTGCACGTATTGTGGAGTAGGCTGCAGTTTTGAAGTATGGACAAAGGATCGGCAAATCTTGAAAATTGAACCCCAAGAACATTCACCTGTCAATGGGATTTCAACTTGCGTGAAAGGAAAATGGGGCTGGGACTATGTAAATAGTGAAGAGCGTCTTACCAAGCCATTGATCCGTCAGGGGGATGAATTCATTGAATCGACCTGGGAGGAAGCACTGACTCTGATTGCTTCAAAACTAACAAGCATTAAAGAACAGCATGGACCTGATTCCATCGGTTATATTGCCTCATCGAAATGCTCCAATGAGGAAAATTATCTTTTCCAAAAATTTGCCCGTGCCATCATGGGAACGAACAATGTGGATAATTGTTCACGGTATTGCCAATCGCCTGCAACGGCAGGGCTTTTGCGTACAGTGGGAATAGGCGGCGATTCCGGATCGATAAGGGACATTGAGAAATCGGAATTGGTGATCATAGTCGGCGCCAATCCTGCTGAATCACATCCAGTCCTTGCAACCCGGATCAAACGCGCCCATAAACTTCATGGACATAAGCTCATCGTTGCAGATTTACGCGAGAATGAATTGGCGGAGCGGGCAAATTTGTTTGTTCATCCCAAGCCTAGTACGGATCTTATCTGGTTATCAGCCGTCACGAAATATATTTTGGATCAAGGCTGGGAAGACAAACAGTTCTTACAAAATCGAGTGAATGGACTTGAGAGCTATATTCAATCTCTCGATAAATTCACACTGGATTATGCCGAAGAAATGACCGGAATCACAAAGGAAGAACTCATCAAGCTGGCAACCATGATACATGAAGCCAACTCGGCTTGTGTCCTTTGGGCCATGGGTGTCACTCAGCATAAGGGAGCAACGGATACGAGTACAGCTATCTCGAATTTGCTTTTGATAACAGGGAATTATGGTCGTCCAGGCACGGGCGCCTACCCACTTAGAGGACATAATAACGTTCAAGGCGCATGCGATTTCGGTACAATGCCTTCATGGTTCCCTGGATATGAACCGATTCAAGATGAACAGGTCAGAAAGCGTTACGAGAAGGCATGGGGCGTATCTTTGCCGAAAGATCCTGGGATGGATAATCATCAAATGCTTGAAGGGGTTAAGAAAGGAAAACTAAAGTCGCTGTATTTATTCGGGGAAGACATGGCATTTGTGGATTCCAACGTGAATTTTGTGGATACGATGCTTGAAGATCTGGAATTTTTCGTTGTCCAGGATTTATTTCTCAGTAAAACGGCGCAATTCGCTGATGTTATATTACCTGCAGCTCCGAGCCTGGAAAAGGACGGTACATTCGTTAATACAGAGCGCCGAATTCAGAGGTTTTATCAAGTATTGGAACCACTTGGAGATTCAAAACCGGATTGGCTCATTTTCCAAGAGCTTGCTAATCATCTAGGTGCGAATTGGAATTATCAGCATCCAAGTGAAATCATGGATGAAGCAGCGAGTCTTGCCGGTTATTTTGCCGGGGTGAGTTATGAACGACTGGAAGGGTTCAATAGTCAAATCTGGCCAGTGGCGAAAGATGGTACGGATACCCCGCTCCTTTTCGAAGAAGGCTTCGAATTTGCCGATGGCAAGGCTCGGCTCATTCCGCTTGAATGGACCCCTCCGTTTGAGGCCGGTGATGAATATGACTTACATTTAAACAATGGCCGACTGCTGGAGCATTTCCATGAAGGGAATATGACGTACAAGTCGGAAGGCCTTACACATAAGGTTCCCCACCCATGGCTTGAGGTATCACTGGAGCTTGCCCGGGAGCGTGGGCTTGAGGATGGCTCACTGGTCCGTTTAACCTCCCCTTACGGTCACGTCAAGGTCAGAGCAATAGTCACAGAACGTGTAACAGGGAAGGAACTATACTTGACGATGAATACACGGGAAGATGAGGAAGCGGTTAACCGCCTGACAAGCAGTTATCATGATACGGTAACCCATACACCGAACTATAAGGAAATGAGCGTGAAAATGGAAGTGTTGGAAGAAAAGGGAGAATCGCCATTGCCGAAAGTGAACTACCGATTCGGGAACCGTCTTCCCCAAATCAGTGTGAGAGTCGAGGAAAAATGGAAAAGGGAAGACTTTACTCCGATCTCAGAGTTATTTGAATTAGGAGGTGATGAGTTTGGCGAAAGCAATCAAGCAAATTAGAAAAGAAGCCCCTAATCCCGAAGCAGAGCAATCAAAGGCGATCACGGACATTGTCGCAGCCTTGGCAGAGAACCGGGAAGCGATCATGGCGACGATAGGTATCGTCAGGCAACTTCATGACATGGGTGTTTTGGATACGGTGAATGGGCTGCTTGAGAAACGTGTGGATGTAGGGGTGATTGCCGTGCAACAGCTTAATCAGCCTAATATGCATAATACGATCAAGAATGGTATGAATGCCTTTAACTTCCTTGGCCAATTGAATCCTGAACAGTTGCAGACAGTATTGAATGGAGTCGGTCAGGGCATGGAGAAATTGGCTAAGAATATAGATAAACATGAAAAAGTGAGCTTATGGCAGCTTGGAAATAGTATTCGAAATCCGGAAATCAGAACCTCCCTGACGACCATGCTGGGCTTTTTGGAAGGAATGGGGGAGGCATTTCAGGGAGATAAGCGCGAGTTACATTAAAAAGGAGAATGCTCAAGTGGAAAATGGATCAATTAAGGTGGAAGGTATAAGAGATGAAAGTGATATGAATAAAATCCATCATGCACTGAATGAAGTCTGGGGTGTAAGAGGTGTTGAAGTAAGCTTGGCAAACAAGATGGTTACATTCAGCTATGATGAGAAAGCAGCTTCGAAAGTCGATTTCCTGCAGGCTGTGAAAGATACGGGATTCGCCATTAAAGAAGAGTAGCCATCTTCAGCGAAAACCTGTCATTAAGGAGAGATGGTCAATGAAAGTATGTGAAGTATGCGGTTTTGAAGAGGAACTTAATCAAGAAGGTAATGATCCGGAACAAATGAGAGTCCTTCATTTGTGTGAAGCTTGCAGAACCGAGCGCAGTTTCGCATCCCAATCCTTTTTTGAGCAAACATGATCATTAGATCCAGAGAGTAGACAAGCTCGATGATAATCGAGTTTGTCTATATTTTTTGGCTTGTTCGATGGGGACGCAAGCGCCCGCTAGCCACTCTTCCTTCAGCCTGTATGTCCGCAGGAGTCTTGTACCTTCGCTTTCTCTTGGAACTAAGGGGAAATGGCAACGAATCGGAGGGGATACGGAGTACGTTCTTTTCTGCCTTATTAAAGTATATTTTAATTCACACTTTACTTATTTGATTTATGAGATTAAAATCGGGTAAAACAATGATGATGAGATGGGCTGATCGGACAACCGAAAGCTCCTGAACGCAATAAGCGAACAGGAGCTTTTAGTGTTCAATTTGAATGGAGGAGCCGAGAGTATGAATATTGATCATATTGAAGCTTTTATGTATGTCGTTCACTTTAATAGCTTCCATAAAGCTGCTGAGGCGATGTTTTTATCACAACCGACGGTTTCGGCAAGAATCAAGACGCTTGAGGGGGAACTCGATTCGGAACTATTCGAAAGGCAAGGCAGAGGGATCATATTAACCGAAAAAGGGAAAGCCTTCATTCCGTTTGCGGAACAAATCATTCGTACCTTCCAACAGGGAAAAAAGCAACTGAAGGCCGGTAGTGATTTGGAGGAAATAGCGATAGGGGCCAATATCATTACATCGCAATACTTCATTCCATTCGCCCTTCCTCTCTGGAAAAAGAACAATCCAGATTTACGCTTTAAGTTCATATCTGCTACAAATGAGGAATTAATCGATAAGTTGCTTCGGAAACAGGTCGATCTAGCATTCATGAAAGACGTTACACATAGCGGGCTGCAAAACCAGAAAATTCTTGATAATTCGATTCGTTTAGTCGTTTATCCGGGACATCCCTTTCAAGTTCAAACAGAGCTTTCCGTGCACGCACTAGCAAAGGAGCCGCTCGTATTTTTTGAGTGCGGCGCGTTTGACTGGAATCAGGTCCATAAAATATTTGAAGTCTCTAACGTGGAGCCGCGGATTGAATTTCAGGTCAATCACCTGGAAGCGGCCAAATCATTGATCGTTGGCGGAAGCTGTATCGGGTTCTTGCCGTATTTATGCATTAAAAAGGAGCTGGATGCAGGTACGTTGTTTGAAGTGGACGTGTCACATTTAATCAAGATAAAGCAGCACATCTACTTAACACACCTGAATCAAGGGGGGGATGGTCCGTTATTATGGAATGACATCCTCTTCTCGCTTCGGGAATTTGAACAAAACCATCTTCTATCACAGTACCCATCGCACCGATAGATATTTTCTATCGATACCATAATTTTTTCTATTGGTAAAACCATTGCCATCAGCATGTTCTGGTGATAGGATAAATCAAAATCAATTAATCTCATAAATTAACTCGGAATTAAGGCGGAGGAGAGAAAATATGAGTTATACGCTTGGCATTTTAGATCAAAGTCCAATATTTCCCGGAGCTACAGCATCAGGTGCATTACAGCAAACGATTAAACTGGCTAGGTATGCAGAGGAGTGGGGGTATAACCGTTTCTGGGTATCCGAGCATCATCATGCGGAAACCTTGGCAGGTTCTTCTCCGGAAGTTTTGATATCTCACCTTTTAGCCCAAACAAAATCGATTCGAGTAGGCTCTGGAGGTGTCATGCTTCAGCACTATAGTCCCTATAAAGTAGCGGAAAACTTCCATGTGTTATCCAATCTTTCACCGGGCAGGGTGGACCTTGGCATCGGAAAGGCACCCGGGGGACTCCCCTTATCAACGAAGGCGCTGCAATATGGCACCGTGAATGATGGAAAGGATTTTGAAGAGCGTGTATCTTTCTTGCAAGAAATAATTGAAAATTCGATCAATGGCACTCACCCTCTTGCAGGGGTTCAAGCTACACCGCTACCAACAATAAAACCGGAAATGTTCCTGCTTGGAGCCAGTACCGACAGTGCGAGGCTAGCGGCCAACCTGGGTATAGCCTTTGTATTTGCCCGATTCATCAATAGTAATGATGCTGTACTCGATGATGCTGCCAGCATTTACCGAAGTATCTTTCCCACTGGAAGCTTTAAGCTATCAGTTTCCGTGATTGCCGCTCCTGCACAACAAGAAGCCAACGAATTAATCGGTGATCAAAAGATCGTGAAAGTCCATCTTGCCAGCGGCCGGACAGTGACGGTCCAAACCATCGAGCAAGCAGAGATATTTGGAAAGCAGGCTGGGGAATCATACGAAATCGAGGAGCAGGAATCCACTATCATTGCTGGAACTCCCGCTTACGTAACGGAAGTTTTAACGAATTTACATGAAAGATATGGGGTAGATGAGTTCATCTTACATACTCCCGTTTTAAAAGAAGCAGAAAGATTACGCTCGTTCCAATTATTGAGCCCGCTTCACTTATCGTTATCTGAAGGGAAAAGCGTAACGAGCCTAAAGTGAATTCTTTTACTTGGGAAATCAAATCAAGAAGACATTAAAAGGGGGAGTATGGATGTCTGAGCGGAGAAAGTTGAAATTAGGAGCGCTTATTCACGGAGTCGGAGGAAGCATATCTGGTTGGAGGCATCCTGATATTCAAGCAGATGCCAGTGTCAGCATTGAATTTTACATGGAGCAGGCCAGGAAGGCTGAAGAGGGAAAGTTTGATTTAGTATTCATCGCTGACGGTTTATATATAAACGAGAAATCGATTCCCCATTTTTTGAATCGATTTGAACCACTTACTCTTTTGTCAGCACTTTCTGCCGTCACGAAAAGGATAGGGCTTGTCGGTACTGTTTCCACTTCGTATAGTGAACCATTCACTGTAGCCCGGCAATTTGCTTCACTTGACCATATGAGCCATGGACGCGGCGGATGGAACCTTGTTACCACGCCTCTTGAAAGTACCGCTTTAAACTATAACAAAACCGTTGAGGAACATCCCGATCATGCCAAACGCTACCGGATTGCTTCAGAATATATTCAGGTCACTAAAGGCTTATGGGATTCATGGGAGGATGATGCGTTTATTCGGGATAAAGAGTCAGGAAAGTTTTTTGAGCCTTCAAAAATGCACAAATTGTATCATAAAGGAGAATTTTTCTCGGTACAGGGTCCGCTTAACATTGCTCGATCAAAACAGGGACGTCCGGTCATTTTCCAAGCAGGTTCATCCGAGGCCGGCAAAAATCTTGCTGCTAAAGATGCGGATGCCATCTTTACCGGGCACCCGACATTGGAAGAAGCGCAGAAATTTTATCAAGATGTAAAAAATAGGGCCATTGCATTTGGAAGGAATCCTGATGATATTGTCATTCTTCCAGGTATCGCCCCGATCATCGGTGCAACTGATGAAGCGGCAGAGAACAAATATCAAGAGCTTGCCAATCTCGTTTCCGTCGATAAGGCGCTCGATTATTTGGGACGATACTTCGACCATCATGATTTTTCCCAATATGAATTGGATGCCCCTTTTCCGGAACTCGGGGACATCGGAAAAAACAGTTTTCGAAGTACGACCGATCGAATAAAACAGGAAGCGAAAGAGAAGCATTTGACGCTTCGTCAAGTGGCCCTTAAGGAATCTACACCCCGGACTCCTTTTATTGGAACTCCAGAGAAGGTCGCGGATTTAATCGAGCAATGGTTCGAAGAGAAGGGGGCGGACGGATTCATCTTTGCTTCAAGTGTCCCGAACGCTTTGAGTGACTTTGTTCTCCATGTGGTTCCCATCCTTCAACAAAGGGGGATATATCGTACTGAATATGAAGCAGATACATTAAGGGGCAACTTGGGTCTTCCGTTCCCGGTAAATCGTTATGCGAAAGAAAAAATCAACCAATAATAAAAGGAGGAATCTGAAATGGGAGAACAGCTATCTGTCGTCGTTTGGTCAAAACAAGGCTGCCACTATTGCGAGGAAGTTAAACATTACTTAGAAGAGAAGGACCTTGCGTATCAAACGGTCGATGTTACCAATCAGGATGAACGGAGGGATATTTTAGAAATCAAATATGGCGTCCGATATGTGCCCATCATTGAAATCGGGCGGGGGAATGTATATGAGGGCGTTACAGAAATTGGCATCACCCATCTTGAAAAGGCGCTTGAGCGTTATCATCACAAAAATCCAGCCTATCAATCAAATCCATGAATCGGGAAGATAAACAGATGAATGAGTGAAATCGCATAGATATAATTCCGACTATTCTTGTTAGAATAATGAACTATAGGATTGGAGAGATAATCATGTCACAGCTAATCCGTCTTGCTACTGTTAAGGATGCTCCTGAAGTGCTGAGTCTCACGCTTCGGGCATATGCACCTATTCGGAATTTGAAAATTAAATTTTTGGCTGCGACGGCCGATCTGCAGCTAGTGACGAATAATATTAGGCGAAATCTCACTTATGTATTGGAACGGGATGGGCAAATTGTATCGACCGTGACCGTTCGCCATCCATGGAAT
This sequence comes from Peribacillus folii, assembly GCF_030271255.1. Classification (GTDB taxonomy): domain Bacteria; phylum Bacillota; class Bacilli; order Bacillales; family DSM-1321; genus Peribacillus. Next base: position 104,863 of record NZ_JASJOM010000011.1, on the reverse strand, counting down.
GATCCTGAGCATTTCAGTCCCTACCCCTTCATTTGGTGGTTTGCGGTGGATCCCTTATTTAAGCAAAAAGGCATCGGATCGGCTTTGTTAACTTGGGTGGAAGAAAATATGCTTCGGGATCAGGTGAAAGCGCCGGCTGTCTATTTGGCGACAGCTGATCGCCACCCTTGGCTTGTATCCATTTATGAAAGAAGAGGCTATGAGATTTTTGCCGAACGAGTTCACGATGGCGAAAAGATTGTCTACCTACGTAAAATTCTAGATGAAACGCTGTATCGCATGATCGAAAATAAAGAACCATTGGTTAGTCATTAAAAACGCCGGGGGAATTGAGATGAAAAAAACATTATTATTGATGATGGCACTGCTGCTGACTTTTTTAGGAGCTTGCTCTTCGAAAGAAACAGCGAGTACAGCAAAATCAAATGCAGGTGATAAAGATAATAAAAAAGTTCAGAAAATCATGGTAGGAACAGGCACGCAATTCCCGAATATTTGCTTTTTGGATAAGAACGGCAAGCTGACAGGATATGATGTCGAGTTGGTTCGCCAAATCGATGAAAAGCTCCCTGAATATGAATTTGAATTTAAAACGATGGATTTTTCTAATCTTTTATTAAGTTTAGAGACGAATAAAATCGATTTCGTTGCTCATCAAATGGAAGTGAATGACGAACGAAAAGAGAAATTCCTCTTTAATAAGGAACCATATAATGTCTTTCCCCTACAGGTTACCGTTCATAAGGACAACAATGATATTCATTCCATTAAGGATTTAAAAGGGAAAAAAGCGATAGTGAGTGCAACAAGCAATTCAGCCGTATTCCTTGAAAAGTACAATCAAGAAAATAATGCCGGCATAGAAATCATCTATTCAGGTCAAGGTGCTGATGATACGAAGAATCAAATCAAAACGGGCCGGGCCGATGCCACCATCACGACACCATTTGCAGTCGACTTCTTAAATGAACAAGCAGATGCACAGCAGAAGGTCGTCGGCGAGCCGCTTCTTAATTCAAAGGTATACTTTTTGCTTAGAAAGGATGAAACGCCCTTACAGAAGAGGATCGATGAAGCACTAGTGGAGCTGAAAAAGGAGGGCGCAGTGAGTGAACTGAGTAAAAAGTGGCTGGGTGCAGACTATTCAGTCGGATTTTAAGTCGTAAGCGCGGAGGTGGTAAAGCATGGGGAAGTCATTCGATCCTTCTTTAATAGTCAATTTCGTACCGACTTTAATCCATTATCTTGGGGTTACGCTGCAGATCCTGGCAGCCTCGGTTTCTTTAGGGATGATCCTTGGGATAACGGCTGCCATCCTGAGGGTATTCCGTATCCCGATCTTGAATCAATTTGTCATACTGTATATTTCGTTCATACGCGGAACTCCTATTTTAATCCAATTGTTTCTAGTGTTTTATGGGCTGCCTGCCATCCTATTATTCATTAACATCGATATTTCAAGAATGGAGGCTCTGTATTTTGTCATTATTACGTATGCACTAAGTAATGGGGCGCATTTTGCGGAGATTTTTCGAGGGGCGATAAAGGCTGTCGATCATGGCCAAACGGAAGCAGCCTATTCGGTTGGGATGAATAATGGTCAAAGTTTTAGGCGGATCGTACTCCCTCAGGCAATACGGATCGCTTTTCCGAATATTGCCAACGCCATCATCGGATCATTGAAGGATACCTCCCTTGCCTTTACCATCGGCGTGATGGATATGATGGGGAGAGGAGAGACGTTGATTGCTGCAACGGCACATGGTCTCGAAGTCTATCTCTCCTTATCGATCATCTATTATGCAGTCGTGCTATTGTTCGAGAAAATATTTAGATTGTATGAAAATCGCATCAATCGGCATCAGGCCGTCAATGTGTCAGCTGCTGGATAACAAAAGGGGGAGGGAAGGCTTTGACGATTGATATTCTATTTATCTGGACGGCTTTCAAGGAGATCTTGAAAGCACTTCCCACTACGCTTTTCTTGACGATTCTGCCTCTTTTTGCAGGTTTCTTGATCGGTCTGGCCGTTGCCTTGATCAGGATATATAAAGTGAAATACTTATCTGGCGTTGCCAATGGATATGTCTCTTTCTTCAGAGGAACGCCAATCATTATGCACATCATGCTCATTTATTTCGGTCTTCCCTTATTGATCGATCAAATTTCAGCTAAATTCGATTGGGGCTTTCAATCGAATTCGATCCCGATTAGTTTATTCGTCTTAACCGCTTTATCGTTGAGTGCGGGGGCTTACTTATCCGAAATATTCAGGTCCGGGATCATCAGTGTCTCCAATGGGCAAATGGAGGCAGCTTATTCCATAGGCATGAATACCTTTCAAGCGATGACACGCATTGTTCTGCCGCAGGCAATGGCTCAATCCATTCCGAATTTCACGAATATTTTCATTGGTTTTTTGCATACGTCATCGATCGCTTTCATTGTATCGCAAAAGGAAATCACAGGTGCAGCCAATATTGTTGCCTCGACCAATTTGAAATTTTTGGAGTCTTTTATCGCTGCTGGTTTCATTTACTGGGGTCTCACAATCATGGCAGAGGGACTTTCGTTTTTCATCGAAAAAAAAGCCACTGCCTATAATCGAGGAGGATTACAATGATTTATTTGAAAGATATAAGAAAATCATTTAACCAGCAGCCCGTCCTAAAAGGGATCAACTTGAAAGTGGGCAAGGGTGAAGTCGTTGCCATTCTTGGACCAAGCGGATCTGGGAAAACGACCTTGCTAAGGTGCTTGAACTTTCTCGATAAGCCAGATGAAGGCATTGTTCAAGTGGGAGATGTACAGGTGAAGACCAAGAAAGCGACCAAAAGGGAAATCTTGTCACTTAGAAGGCAATCTGCGATGGTTTTTCAGCATTATAACTTATTTGCTCATAAAACCGTTTTGGAAAATGTGATGGAAGGGTTAATTGTAACGAAAAAATATAAGAAGACGGATGCGAAACGAGAAAGCGAGCTAATGCTAAAAAAAGTGGGGTTGGAAGATAAGCATCACCATTACCCTTCGCAATTGTCAGGCGGTCAGCAGCAACGTGTGGGCATTGCCAGGGCTCTTGCTTTGAATCCGCAAGTCATCCTATTCGATGAGCCGACATCGGCACTGGACCCAGAGTTGGTCGGGGAAGTGCTTTCTGTGATAAAAACCATTGCCCAGGAAGGCATCACGATGGTGATTGTCACCCATGAAATGAGCTTTGCCAGGGAGGTATCCGATCGAGTTCTCTTCATGGACGGCGGAGTCATCGTCGAAGAAGGCTCGCCACTTGAAATTTTCAATGCTCCAAAGGAAGAGCGAACTCGACAATTCTTGAACAGGATATCAAGGGATATTCCCATACCGTATCTGGAAGAAAAGGCTAATTGAAGGAAGGGGCCTAGGAGGAAGATGACAAATACAATCGTAATCAATGAATTGATTGAAGAAGACAGAGAGAAGGTCCGCCGTTTATTGGTAGAAAGTTATCAACAGTATGAATTGGAATATTCGGACCCGGAGGCTTGGAAGGGATATTTAAAAAATATTCAATCCTCCGTGGATAATCCACATGTCGATAAAGTATTGGTTGCAAAGTGCCAACAGGATATCCTTGGTACCTTACAGCTTTTTCAATCCTCTGAAAAGGCATATGAAAAGCCAGAACTTGGCATTGTTTCACCAATCATTCGGTTGCTGGCCGTTCATCCCCAATCAAGGGGGCGCGGTATCGCACAGGAGTTATTAAAAGCTAGTGTACAGTATGCAAAGTCGCAAGGTGCGTCCAGTTTGTATCTGCATTCTACCGATAAAATGCATAAGGCCATTAAATTATATGAATGGTTTGGCTTTAAACGGGATCAAACGAAGGAATTCCAAAATCATGATATTTTAGTGAAATGCTATCGCTTGGATTTATAAAAGGAGGCGGCTTTATGAGTCGAGAGCTGGAAAACCGTTTAATATCGATACGGCGCCATTTACATCAATTTCCGGAGTTATCGAATGAAGAATTCGAAACGACAAGGTCCATTCAAAAGTGGCTGGAGGAAGAAGATATAGAAATCCGTCAGACAGGATTGAAAACAGGTGTTTTTGCCGATATAAAGGGTGGAAAACCCGGACCTACAGTAGCGATAAGGGCAGATATCGATGCTCTCCCGATCGAGGAGAAGACCGGGCTTCCTTTTGCTTCGAAGGTGAAGGGAGTTATGCATGCCTGCGGGCACGACTTCCATACGGCTGCTGTCATTGGAGCTGCATACTTGTTAAAGGAATATCAATCGGAGCTGAGCGGAACCGTGCGCCTGCTTTTTCAACCAGCAGAAGAATTGGGCGGCGGTGCTGCGCATGTGATAAAAGATGGTCAAATCGAAGATGTAGCGACCATAATCGGATTGCATAATAAACCCGATTTACCTGTAGGGACCATAGGGATAAAAGAAGGGCCGTTAATGGCAGCAGTGGACCGTTTTCATATTGTGCTTCAAGGCAAGGGCAGTCACGCGGCGATCCCCCAAAATGGAAATGATCCTATAGCAGCCGGCGCCCAGCTCATCACCGCCCTTCAAACCATCGTAAGCAGGAATGTATCCCCCCTGGAAAGTGCAGTGGTGAGCGTGACGAGGATAACCGGGGGAAGCACATGGAATGTGATTCCGGGGGAAGTGATCCTTGAAGGAACGATACGGACTTTTGAACCTGTAATAAGAGAGGAAGTAAAGAAAAAGTTTTATTCGATCGTGAATCATATCGCTGCCGCTTTTTCACAGGAAGCTGTGATTGGCTGGTTTCCTGGCCCCGCTGCTCTTCATAATCATTCAGCTATTACGGAAATGGCACGAAGTTCCGCTTTGGGGCAAACATTGGAAGTTATTGAACCATGCCCATCGATGGCGGGGGAGGATTTCGCTTATTACCTTCAGCATATCCCGGGAAGCTTTGCCTTTTTTGGTACGAATGGAAACGAAGACTGGCATCACCCTGCATTCACCGTTGATGAAAAAGCGATAATGAAGGCTGCCTATTTTTTATCTGCAAGTGCCAAGGATTTATTGGGTAAACATGGAGAGTGGTTAAGGCAGGATTTGCCCAGGACATTTGGGGAAAGTCTTTGTACGTTGGATTGAAGATTCTATAAGGTGAGGGCAAAGGAATGAGAGACAAGGAGGATCCCGGTCTCTGATATTCCTTCTTCTTATCGCCATACATACCTTTTTCTAGAATGAAAAGGGACATTTCAGCAGCTGCAGTATTTTTAAAACGATTAGCCTTTTCCAGCTTGGAATCCGGGATATTTAGTCATTCCACCGTCAGCGTACAAGGTCAGGCCCGTCACGTAGCTTGATTCACCAGAGGCCAGCCAAGCTGCACACGCGGCAATTTGCTCCGGTTTACCAATATACCCCATCGGTATTAGGTCAATGACCTGTTGCTTCGCTTTTGGGTCATTGAACTTCTCGGCATTAATGGGCGTGTCGATGGCGCCAGGTGAAATGTTATTGATGCGAATGCCCTTTGGGGCGTATTCAAGTGCCAGGGTTTCCGTCATCATTTTCACTCCTCCCTTGCTTGCTGCATAGTGGACAAAATGCGGCCAAGGAATCCGATCATGGACGGAGGACATGTTAATGATATTCCCCTTGATGTCATGATCCAGCATATAGCTGATCGCTTCCCGGCTTGCCAAGAACATCCCGGTTAAATTTACATCGATGACCTTCTGCCAATCTTCAAGTGTCAATTTTTCACTGGGCACTTCATTTTCAATACCCGCATTGTTGATCATGATATCGATTGTACCGAAAGTAGCGGCAGCGAATGAAAGTAATTTCCTCACATCCGCTTCCTTTGAAACATCGCCCTGAATGGCTGCCGCTTTGCCGCCGGCTGCTTCGATCGTTTGGATGATTTCCTTATGATCGTCATTTTCAGTATGATAGTTCAATACTACATGTGCCTTTTCCTTACCGAATCTTTCGGCCATGGCTTTTCCTAACCCTTTTGCCGCTCCGGTGATGACGACCACTTTATTCTCTAAATCTTTATACATGATAAATCACTCCTTGAATCATTCTTTGGTAAAGCCGATCATGACGCCGCCAGCAATGACGAGTACACAGCCGATCATGACGAAGGTCATTTGCTTTTTCGATTTTTTCTCCCCTAAGAGAAAGATGCCGCCCAACGTGGAAATGACGATCCCCATTTGGGAAAAGGAGAAGGCAATGGCGACGCCAACCTTTGGATTGGCGAGCAGCAGGCCAATATTCCCGACTGCCCACATCAGTCCTGTCAGGATATTTCTTCCGGCATATTTATTGAATGGTTTATGCTTGAGGGAGAGCAGCAGGGCCGCCAGAAACATGCCGATTGCCTGCGGCAGGATCGCGGACCAGCCGTCTACTTCATTCCATCTGACAACGATGACATATGTAACATAACCTGCTGTTGAGATGGCCAGATGAATAATCCCTTTTTTCATGCTGCCTTGTTTTTTTTCACCACCGTCACCATAGCTTGTCAGCAAGACACCCGTAATCAAGCAAATGATTGCAGCGATGCCTATGAGGATCGTAAGCTTGTCATTCCATTCCCTGAAAATGATTACGGCGAAAAAAGTATTTCCTAAAATTTGCAGCCCTGTCGAAATGGGAACGGTTTTGGAGACCCCAATTTCTTTGACACTATTAAACTGAAATAACTGTCCGAACGCCCACCCTATTCCGGATATGATGCCGACTATCCAGACCACACTGCTCCATTCCGGGGGATTGATGAAAGACATTACGATGGCGAACAGTAATGAACCGACCGTAATGCCGAGTGTTTGATTATAAGAACTGCCTCCAAGTTTTTCGGAAACAAGCACCAAACTGCCCCAAGTCAAAGCGGGGAGAAGTGCCAAGAGAATACCTTCCACGAATTTCAACTCCTAAATGGGAAAATCCTTTTTTAAATGAATAGTAATTACTTAGGTAGCGAGCTTTTGATTTATATTAAATTCCCTTTACCCGAGAAAGAAAACATGGTATTCATTTACCAATTTGAAATATTCTTCTTTCACTTGGATGGGTTGTCAGGGTGTAAACAATGAAATGGTGCGTGATTTATGATACGTTTAATTTAAAAAAGATAGGAGCAATAAGATGACGACATTGAATGGATGGTTTGAGAAGGGAATTCCAGCCGAAGAATTTGTTTCTTCTATGAAGGTACATAAAGAAAGCTTGCAGTCGATTCATGAGCGTTTTGCCATTTCTGCAAAAGATCAGGATTTATTTGATGAATGGAAAGTGAAAGATCTTCGGGCCATTGTCATTACCGAAGATTGGTGCGGTGACGCGATGATGAATATACCGATCCTATTGAATATTGCGGAAGCGGCGAATATCGAGACGCGCATGGTTTTACGAGATGAAAACCTTGAACTGATGGATCAATACTTAACGAATGGTACAGCGCGTTCGATCCCCATCTTTATATTCATTGATAAGCATGGCGAGGAAAGAGCTGTATGGGGACCGCGTGCACCTAAAGTGCAGGATTATGTCATGGAGCTGCGTTCAGTTTTGCCAGCCAAGGATGATGAACGATTTGAGGCTGAGCAAAAGGAAGTCTTTAAAAAAATCACAAAGGCATTTTCTGAGGATAGAAACCTTTGGGACGAAGTATACGGCAGCATCAAGGAAACATTAAGAAAAATTGATTAACGGGGATTGCAGACTATAAACACCCTCTTATAGTCATTGAAGGTGTTTACGGTTATTTTGTTTGGGAAATTCACCCTTGTACTATAAACCGAAACTAGAATCCCTTATTCCCTACTCCTGCTTGAAAAGCAAAGAAAATATCAAAAAGGTTTCGGAATGAGTCCATTCCGAAACCTTTTTGTCTAGCTTTGCTTCCGAGGATGTTCTGAATGCCAGCCCATGGATAAGACCATTGTGCCTGACGTCATCGCTTTATCTTACCCTTTTACTACTTCCTGACCGCGAACATTCCATGTGAATGCAAATACGATTACTGCAAGAACACAAGAAATTGTGATTAATGTAAAGCCTGCATTCCAACCTGCAAAGTCCACTACATATCCCATCATGGCATTTGCTGCTACAGACCCACCTAAGTATCCAAACAAGCCAGTTAATCCGGCTGCAGTACCGGCAGCTTTTTTAGGAACTAGATCAAGTGCTTGTAACCCTATTAACATTACAGGTCCATAAATCAAGAACCCGATCGCAATCAAGGAAATGATATCGACCATGGGGTTTCCTGCGGGATTAAACCAGTAAACCAGGACAGCGATTAATACTCCCAGCATAAAAACGACCCCCGCCGGTCCACGACGACCTTTAAAGACTTTATCCGATATATATCCGCATAATAAAGTTCCGGGTATGCCAGCCCATTCGTACAAGAAGTAAGCCATACTCGATTTGTCCATATTAAAACCTTTTTCTTCGCTCAAATAGGTCGGTGCCCAATCAAGCACACCATAACGGACGAAATATACGAAGATGTTTGCAATAGCGATCGCCCAGACCCATTTGTTATTCAATACATATTTGAATAGAATCTCTTTTGTTGTCAATTCCGTTTCAAACAACTTTTTCGTTTTATTAGGATAATCATTGCGATATTCTTCAATTGGCGGTAAACCAACTGATTGAGGTGTATCTCGTATTAAGAGAAATGAAATGAGAGCAATTACTATAGCAACTAATGCAGGTAGTATGAAAATTCCTTCATAACCAGCATAAGAAGAGCCCATTGATGTAGCAAAGATGGAGACACCTGCAATGGCCAATGGTGCCATTAAGCCGCCGCCCACGTTATGGGCAACATTCCATATCGCTGTTTTTCCCCCTCTTTCACTTACACTATACCAGTGAACAAGTACTCGACCTGATGGGGGCCAGCCCATTCCTTGAAACCATCCATTAATGAATAACATGATAAACATGATTGCAACCGATGACGTAAAGAAGGGAACGAATCCCATGAGGAGACTTACGATCCCGGCTAGAATCAAGCCTGCCGGCAAGAAGTATCTTGCATTGCTTCGATCTGAGACGGTTCCCATTACAAACTTACTTATTCCGTAAGAGATGGAAATAGCAGACAACGCTAGTCCCAGCTGTCCGGTTGTAAACCCTTCTTCCTTTAAATAGGGCATGGCCATGGAAAAGTTTTTACGAATTAAATAATATGCTGCATAACCAATGAAGATCCCGATGAAAACTTGCAATCTGAGTTTCTTGTATTCAGAATCGATTTTTTCCTCAGGTAATCTTTTCATTGGCGGGGCAGGCTTAAACATTTTGAACATCTCAATCCTCCTTGATAAATTCAAGTTATGAACTGGCTAAGAAAGGGCGATAACACAAAAAAACCCATACCAAAATAGCACCCCTCATGTTGACAGGTTCTATTAAAGCATGGGTCTCCATATCTCCACCATCGTTAACTTGTAATGAAAATAATACCTGCATATAAAAGTGTTGTCAACGTTCTCATATGACCAGTGTTAGCTGACCATCCGCCACAGGTAACGCTATAAAATCCATGAATGAAATCGAGGAGGGGTTCTTGCGACTTCAAAGGATTTTTAAGGCTTTCTTAGTTGCGAAAAAAATAAAAATCGAATTTTTTTGTCCGCACAATATGGACAACGAGAAAATAATCCATTATTATGATGGGTATAACCATTAATATAAAGGGATTTACGTTAAAGTCTTCTGTTTTTATGGAGAGGACACATGTGTTTTCTTGAAAATCTATATTCTTTACATCTTGTTTTTAGAATGGGAGTAAATCACTTATTCCGACCGATAATGAGGGGGTATATGAAATGACTAGTGAATCATTAAATCGATTTTTAACAGATAATTTGAACGATTTAAAAGATAAAGGTCTATATAACGTTATTGATCCGGTAGAAGGTCCAAACGGTCCGGTAATCACGATTGCAGGCAGAGAGCTGATCAATTTATCATCCAATAACTATTTAGGCTTGGCCACGGATCAACGATTGATTGATGCCTGCATCGAAGCGACGAAGAAATATGGTGTCGGAGCAGGAGCGGTCCGTACGATCAATGGAACGTTGGATATTCATGTGAAATTGGAAGAAAAGCTGGCGGAATTTAAGCATACGGAAGCGGCCATTGCTTATCAATCTGGATTTAATTGTAATATGGCAGCGATTTCAGGAGTGATGGATAAGAATGATGCCATCCTTTCAGATGAACTGAACCATGCTTCAATCATTGACGGATGCCGTTTGTCCAAAGCGAAAATCATTCCATTCATCCATTCCGATATGGAGGATTTACGATCAAAGGCACGTCAAGCGAAAGAGTCGGGATTGTATAACAAGGTCATGGTCATTACGGATGGTGTGTTTTCCATGGACGGGGATATTGCCAAGCTTCCTGAAATCGTGAAGATTGCCGAAGAGTTTGACTTAATTACGTATGTTGATGATGCGCATGGTTCTGGCGTATTGGGAAATGGTGCAGGAACGGTAAAACATTTTGGTTTATCCGATAAAGTCGATTTCCAGATTGGCACCTTATCGAAAGCGATCGGTGTTGTTGGCGGCTATGTAGCAGGGAAGAAGGATTTAATCGATTGGCTGAAGGTTAGAAGCCGGCCATTTTTATTTTCAACAGCTGTCACACCTGGAGCAGTGGCTTCGAGCATTGCAGCCATCGATATATTGCTGAACAGTTCGGAGCTTCAAAACAAGCTGTGGGAAAATAGCGCTTACTTGAAAAAAGGTCTTAAGGAATTGGGCTTTGACATCGGAGAGAGCGAAACACCGATCACTCCTTGCATCATTGGCGATGAAGCCAAAACTCAGCAGTTCAGCAAGCGGCTGAATGAAGAGGGTGTATACGCGAAGTCGATCGTATTCCCAACCGTACCAAGGGGAACCGGAAGGGTAAGGAATATGCCGACGGCTGCGCATACGAAAGAGATGCTTGATCGTGCGATAGCGATTTATGAAAAAGTCGGAAAAGAAATGTCAATTATCTAAGCAGATCATATTGCTTGCCGGGAATAAAAAGGGGAGGGATTTTTGATGAAAAAGGTATTAGTCACAGGGGCCCTAGGTCAAATTGGTTCAGAACTTACACTGAAAATGAGAGAGATTTATGGAGCCGACAATGTCGTAGCAACGGATATCCGGAAAACGGAGAGTGCTATCGTTCAATCTGGTCCATTTGAAATTTTGGATGTTACCGATGAAAAAGAGATGTTCAACATTGCCAAGAAGCATGAAGTGGATACCATCATTCACCTAGCTGCTTTATTGTCAGCCACAGCAGAGAAAAAGCCGCTGTTAGCCTGGAATTTGAACATGGGCGGTTTGGTGAATGCGTTGGAAGCCGCACGTGAGCTGGATTGCCGATTATTTACACCTAGCTCGATCGGTGCGTTCGGTCCGACCACGCCTAAAAATGGCACACCGCAAGATACGATACAACGTCCAAACACGATGTATGGCGTGAACAAAGTATCGGGTGAGCTGCTATGTGATTATTACCATCATAAATTTGGCGTTGATACGAGAGGACTGCGTTTCCCGGGACTGATCTCGTATGTCACACCTCCCGGCGGGGGAACCACCGACTATGCTGTTGAAATTTACTATGAAGCGATTAAAAATAGGAAATACACTTCCTACATTGCTAAAGGAACGTATATGGATATGATGTATATGCCTGATGCTTTGGCTGCCATCATGGCTTTGCTGGAGGCAGATGCATCTAAGCTGAAACACCGGAATTCTTTCAATGTATCGGCGATGAGCTTTGCCCCGGAACAAATTGCTGCCGAGATTAAAAAGCATATTCCTGACTTTGTGATGAACTATGAGGTCGATCCTGCAAGACAATCGATTGCAGACAGCTGGCCGAATAGTATCGATTCGACTTGTGCGAAGGAAGAGTGGGGATTCAAAGCGGAATACGATCTGGAAAAAATGACGAAGGATATGCTGGTTAAGCTTGGATTGAAATCTTTTTTAGTTACCGCATAATTGCCCCTAACTGAATAAAAGGGTTGCAAGACTCTTTTATTCAGGTTATTTTATTAAAGTCGTGATTTTTTTTAGCGGTTGAATGATACATTTTTGGAATCATGGAAAAGTAAGCGCTTTCCGATTTAATCTTAGTCTAAGCTGATAAATGTGAAAATTCGCATGAATCCATCAACTTTCAGGATTGCTTGAATTGGAAGCGAGAAATGATTTTTCAAGCGTATGATGATGCCCGCTTCATCACTTCTGTACCACATGACTTCATTGGGAGTATGCAGCAAAAATGACTGTTTAGCAGTGTAGGGGGAAATGGAATGGCAAACAAAGATTTGAATAGGGACCTGAAAGGCCGTCATATTCAGATGATCGCTTTGGGCGGGACAATCGGTGTTGGTTTATTCATGGGCTCAGCCAGCGCGATCAAATGGACAGGCCCGTCTGTCATGTTAGCTTATGCAATCTCAGGTTTATTTATCTTCCTGATCATGCGTGCAATGGGCGAAATGCTATATCTGGAGCCAAGTACAGGCTCATTTGCGACATTTGGCTATAAATATATCCATCCATTGGCAGGCTATATGACCGCTTGGAGTAACTGGTTCCAATGGGTCGTTGTCGGGATGGCTGAAATCATCGCAGTCGGGACATATATGCAGTATTGGTTCCCGGAACTCCCAGCATGGATACCAGGCTTGATTGCAATGGTGATTCTTGGGGCAGCGAACCTGATTTCCGTCAAATCATTTGGTGAAATCGAGTTTTGGTTCTCATTGGTTAAAATCGTTACGATCGTCTTAATGATCGTCGCAGGATTTGGACTTATTTTCTTCGGCTTAGGTAACGGCGGAGACGCAATAGGGCTATCGAATCTTTGGGAACATGGCGGCTGGTTTACAGGCGGTTGGAAAGGGTTCTTCTTTGCACTATCACTTGTTGTCGCAGCATATCAAGGTGTGGAACTGATCGGGATTACAGCAGGCGAAGCGAAGGATCCGCAAAAAACGATCACCAAAGCGATACAAAGCACAATTTGGCGTATTCTCATATTCTATATCGGGGCCATCTTCGTGATTGTAACTGTTTACCCTTGGGACCAACTAAGTGCAATTGGCAGTCCATTCGTGGCAACCTTTGCCAAGGTCGGTATCACGGCAGCAGCTGGCATCATCAATTTCGTCGTCATCACGGCAGCCATGTCTGGCTGCAACAGCGGCATTTACAGTGCAGGACGAATGCTTTATACATTAGGAATGAACGGACAAGCACCTAAATCCTTTGCGAAAGTATCTCAAAGCGGTGTCCCTTTATTCGGTACATTCGGTGTAATCATCGGATTGGCCATTGGAGTCGTGTTAAGTTATATTGCTCCAAAAAACCTATTTGTGTATGTATACAGTGCAAGTGTCCTGCCAGGGATGATTCCTTGGTTCGTCATCTTGATCAGCCAAATTAGATTCAGAAAAATCAAAAGTGCCGAAATGGTCAATCACCCATACAAAATGCCTTTTGCACCTGTAACAAATTACTTGACCATCGCCTACCTGGTTATGGTATTGGTCGGCATGTGGTTCAATGATGAAACGCGCATTTCACTTATTGCCGGAATTGTCTTTTTAGCAATCGTAGTCATTAGTTTTTACGCCTTTGGAATAAGCAAACGCATGCCTGTGGAGCCTCAAAAAGCTGAAAAAGCGGACATTAAAGCAGGTTAACCGCTGAACATGGTGAATGCTTGACATTAAAAAAGGGTGCTGCGGCACCCCTGACCGCAGATCAACTCGGTAATGAATGAGTTGATCTGCGGTTTTTTATTTTGACGTCCATATTATTCTTGGGTCGATAGGTTTGGAACAGCCTTTTCAGTTGTTTATGATTCTGGAATAATCGTAACGCCGATGGTTCGAATAGGAGAGTTTTGTTTATCACTTTGATTCGTAGTATGATAATATTTCACCATTAAATCGTTCAATTCTTCTTGAAAGCTAATAAAACTTTCGTCATCAAGCTTCAGCTCTAACAGTGAAAAGGTTGAACCATCTTCCGAACAGCCCCTTTCTTCCAATTTAGATAGATAGTTTTGATATTGATTCATAAGGGATAATTGGTAATACGAAAAGAAATTCAACTTTTTCTCGTTAGAGGATTTTTTCCATTCTTCCCCGCTAAGTCGTGCTTCTTCTTCATTCAAAACGTAGTATTTTTCGGAAACGGATCTCACTTTTTTCTCTTTTACTATGCGAATGACCCCTGAATCCAAAAGAACCTGTATATGTCTATATAATGTTGCTTGGGGTACATCTTTAATGATTTTTAACATTTCTAATGGTGTTAAACCATTTTCCCTATTTCTCATTAGAGCTTGGGATATCTTTATTCGAACAGGGTGCATTAAAATCTCAGCTTTATTAATCATCTCATTCTCCTCGCGTTGGAAATAACTGAATAACATTTAGTGAACTTTCCTGTTGGTCATGAATAATAAGTTTAACTTGTCATATATTGTAATGTTTGAATCATTGTCATTTCAATAAAAATGACACGTTTCGAAAAATAATAGTACCGAAATATTTTTTCGAAGTAAATAATAACTATTCTTTAATTATTTTATTAAGAAAAAAATAGGTGGAAAATCCCAAATTATATTGTTATCATTATTGATAATGATAACAATATTTCGTTACTAAAGGAGTGGTATATATGGAATTGCATTATGGCTGGAACGAATTGAAAGATATGGATTTCATGTCTATTCTGCCAATCATTTTACCGGTAATTGCAATTGGAATGATTTTAGTGCTTATAGCATTAATTGATTTATACAGAAATCGAAAGTCGAGGAAAAATGTTCTATTGTGGACACTCATCATTATTTTTGCAAATACTATCGGTCCAATTCTGTACTTCGTTATCGGTAGAAAGGACAGTGAAAGAATATGAAATTAGAGATTAAAAATGTTACAAAAAAATTTAAAGAAAAAACAGCGGTCAATAATTTTTCAATGGAATTGCAATCGGGGGAATGTGTTGGATTGATTGGGCCCAATGGGGCTGGTAAATCAACACTGATAAAAGTGATTGCAGATATTATAGATCCAAGTATGGGAGAAGTATTGCTTGATGGTAAGAAAATTTCAAAAATGAAAAAGGAAATAGGCTACTTACCACAATACCCTAACTTCTTTCAATGGATGACCGCCAAAGAAACCCTTACTTTCATGGGGCAGCTCTCAGGTATCAAGAGGGAAGAATTATTAAACGGCATCCCAGAGATATTGTCGAAAGTCGGGTTGAGCGGGGAAGAGAATGCAAAGGTGCGGACTTTTTCGGGCGGAATGAAACAAAGGCTTGGAATTGCACAGGCGCTGTTACATAAACCGGCATTGATTGTCATGGATGAACCGGTTTCGGCATTAGATCCAATCGGCCGGAGAGAAGTGTTGAATATCATAAAAGAGATAAAGAAAGATACGACCATTTTATTATCGACGCATATTTTAAGCGATGCAGAAGAAATATGTGAGAGGTTTGTCATTATAAAAAGCGGTAAAAAAATTGAGGACACAACGATGTCAGAATTATTGAACAGGAATAGCGGAAATAAAATCAATGTCGACATAACCTCTAAAAGTCAAAAATGGATTGAAAACGTTAAAAGCTTGAACTTCGTAAAAGGTGTAGAGGTAATGGGAAATAAATTGAAGATAGAAGTGGAAGATATTGAGTCAAATAAGAATATGTTACTGGCGAATGCTTTGGAGCATAATGTTGATCTTGTCAGGTTCGAAATCGATAACGATACATTGGAAGAGATATTCTTAAAATTGGTGGTGGAAAAATGAATAATTTTGCCGTTTTAGCTAAAAAGGAATTTGTTCAGATGGTACGTGAATTTAAAGTGATTTGGCTGCCGCTTGTATTTATATTTTTAGGAATAACTCAACCAGTTGTAAGCTATTATTTACCTTCAATATTAGAGGCATTGGGCGGGGGCCAAGGGATTACCATTGATCCGAGCATGGCTGCCCAAAAAGGCGGCGAAGTTCTTGCCAGTACTTTAGGGTCTCAATTTGATCAGCTAGGGGTCATGATCATCATCGTTTCCATGATGGGAGTCGTCCAATCAGATAAAGCAAATGGGATGCTTGCTTTCATTCTTACAAGGCCCGTGACGGTTGGATCGTATATAAGCGGGAAAATCATTTCCAATTATCTGTTTGTTGCCTGCAGTGTGGCATTGGGATATTTGGTTTCATATCTATATGTAGTTTTTTTGTTTACAAGTGTTGATTTTGGGGATTTATTAGTGGCTTTACTATTCTATCTGCTGTGGATCCTATTTATCATTTCATTCACGACGATGATCAGTACCATTTTTAATAGCCAGGGTATTATTGCATTAATTTCGATAGTGTTTCTCCTTGGCTGTAGAATCATAGTTGGATTAAGCCCGGTAATAGACAATGTGAATCCGGCAAGCATGAGCAAGCATGCCATGGAAGTACTGATTTTAGGCACAGTCCATTCACAGGCGATTTGGGGTGCATTAGCTGCACTTGCATGGACGGCAGTAACGATATTGGTAACGAACATATGGATTTCTAAAAAGAAATTCAATAACGAATAAGTTGGGGATGGAAATGTGTTAAACATGAAGTGATGGGAGGATGATAACTTTGTTAAGCATCACAGATTTGGAGAAAAGCTACTCAGCCAAGAAGATTTTGAATGGTGTAAATCTAGAAATCAAAAAAGGGGAAACCTTAGGTTTTATAGGAGCAAATGGTGCAGGGAAAACCACGACGCTGAACATTATCACAGGCATTTTAGATTCAGAAAATGGAAAGGTTGAAATAAATGGCCTGACCAAAGATGAATGGTTCCAGGGGCAAAGTGTAAATTATATAGGATGAAACAAGTCGCCCATTCCATGTTTTAATTAGCGAGCTACCCTTCTGAGGGGATAAGCCTATATGTCTTTCTTGAGCAACGGATTTATAGTTTTTTTCCTTCTAAGTACTTTAAAGCGGTATTTGATATTTCGCCTATCGCATACTTAATCAAAAATCCCCAATGAACTGCCCTGTAAATGTTGGTTTTGTATCTAACATTTACAGGGCAGTTCAAAAAGAAGCCATTACATAAGAAACATCGCGACGATGGTTGTGACTGCCAGGCCGATTGCCACCGGCAGCAAATTCCGGCGAGCGAGTTCGAAGGGGCTGACATTACAGATTGCAGCGGCTGGAATCAGTGCCCAGGGAATCAAGGTGCCCCCGCCTACCCAAATTGCAGTGATTTGCCCGAGTGCAGTCAAGGTAGCGGTTCCGCTGCCAATGGCCGTGCCAAATAGTTTGGCTACCGATCCGGCCAAGGATATCCCTGAGAAGCCCGATCCATCAAGGCCCGTAATGGCACCGATGCCGGTTAATGTAATGGCGGCGATCTCCTTCGTCAAAGGAACAGCGGCGGCTAAGGCAGCACCGAGGTCATTGACGATGCCGAGCGATGTTTTTGGTAAATAATCTCCGATGATTTGAGTGAAGCCTGAATCACCTAAATAGAAAAAGGCAGCGATTGGAATGACCGGACCGAATACCTTGAAGCCAAATTGAAAGCCTTGAATCAAATAGGCTGTCGATTTTTCGAGCCCTTGTTGTTTATGGGCGACAAGGGATAAAATCAATAAAATGAAAACCGCCGTACCGCCCACCAACGCCGTCGCGTCTCCGCCTTGCAGCTTCAAAATCGACAACCCCACCACATCAAGCAGAAATGCGAACGGAATAAAAATGGCAAAAAACTTCTTTTGAGCCAGGGTTAGCAGTTCTTCTTCACTCGCTTGATCCTGGATGATGCCTGCATTATCATCTGCCTTTATTCTTCCAAGCTTCATATCCCTCTTCAAGAAAATAAAAGCGGAGAGGGTGGTGACGACCCCCATCGTAATCACCAAGGGAATGCTGGCAGCGATGACATCACCGACTGGAATCGCAGCCGCGTCCGCGGTCAGTTTGGGTGCGGCTTGAATGATGAAATCCCCAGATAATGCGATACCGTGGCCAAATAGGTTCATGGCCATCGCCACGCCTAATGCCGGCAAACCTGCCCGCAACGCTACGGGAAGCAGAACCGCTCCAAGTAAGGCAACCGCCGGTGAAGGCCAGAAAAACCACGAAATGATCATCATGATGATTCCGATTATCCAAAAGGCAAGTGCAGGGTTTTTAATGAATTTCGCAAAAGGAGCAATCATGACATCGTTGATTCCAGACTTGGTCAACACCGTGCTCATGGCAACAATGATGGAAATGATCAAGATCGTCGACATTAATTCCGTAATGGCGAAAATGAAGCTGTTGAATATTCCGCTTATCGAGGAAGCTAAACTTCCTGTAGCCACCAACGCCAACAGGAAAATGCCAATGATGCAAATGAGGGTCGTATCCCGACGCTTTACCATAAATCCAATAATCAATACAATGAATACAACATAAATCCAGTGGAGTGCCGTCAACTCCAGTCCCATGATTCGTCCCCCTCATAAATGTGCCTAGTTACAGATTATGAAGGGAGATCATGGTGGTGAGTGGTTTGGCGAATTTAAGGGGGCTTTCCTTGAACTGGTGAAGGTACAAAACGGGAGAATACACGCATTAATGAAGTGGAGGAAATGGAGTTAGTATAGTTTCATGGACACATTTTAGTTAAGTCCTTACAATGATTTTTGAGAGGATGTGTCCGTCTTGAAACGTAAGAATTTAGGTAAAAAATATAATAACGAATTCAAGAAGACGATTGTCGATCTTTATCACTCGGGTAATTCGGTCAAAGAATTAAGCGACGAATATGGAATATCGGAAGTGACCATTTATAAATGGGTTAAAGAATTTACTCCAATCGGTTTAGGGGAAGAGTCCATGACTCCAAAGGAATTAGCCGCAATTCAGAAGAAAAACTTTCGGTTAAAGCAAGAAGTTGAAATCTTAAAAAAGGCTATGGCCATATACGCGAAAAAGTACCCGAGACAGACCTTACCGAATTTATTGAGGAATACAAGAAACAATATCCCGTACAGAAGATGTGTGAAATACTAGAAATTCCAATAAGCAGCTATTATCAGTCCCTTCAAATAGTCGTATCGAATCGTGAATAGGAAAACCAAGAACTCACGAATGAAATTCATCTTATTTACCTGGAAAGCAAAGGACGATAGGGGCTCTAAAGATTTATGTAAGCTTATTAACTAAAGGGGTATCCCTAAGTCTAAAGCGTGTTCAACGTTTAATGAGCAAGGCGAGAATTCGTTCAATTACCAAGAAAAAATACCGTCCCTATCCATCTAAAGAAAAGGTTATTCAATTGGATAATTTGCTAAAACGAGACTTCACTACTCAGACCATTAATGAGAAATGGGTAGCAGATATTACCTATATCTACACGTTAAAAGACGGATGGTGTTATTTAGCTTCGATTTTGGACCTTCATTCTAAGAAATAGTAGGATATTCATTTGCGCGTTCAATGACGACAAAACTGGTCATAAAAGCTTTCAATAACTCACACTTATCACAAAAGCCCTCGGAGGGCTTAGTTCTTCATACTGATCTTGGCTCACAATATACAAGCAGTGTGTTTACTCAACATATCCAAAACCATCATATTAAGCAATCCTTTAGTCAGAAAGGTTGCCCGTACGATAATGCCTGTATAGAATCCTTTCATGCGAAATTAAAAAAGGAACAAGTCAACCACGTACAATATTTAGACTATTAGACAGCTAAATTAGCGTTTTTCCAATTTATTGAAAGTTGGTATAACCGAAAAAGAATTCACAGCAGCTTAGGATATAAAACTCCACAAACGATTGAGGATCAAATTAAAAATCCAGCTTAAGACTTAACCTTTTTGTGTCCAAAATATTGACTCAAATCCAAAGAGATATTTGAGAATAGATTAAAATTTCAATAAATAAAAGCCCTTCTCTAAAGAGGGGCTTGTTTTTTGAATCTATTTTTTAACGTTTATCCCAGTTTAATAAAGCTTATTCATCGTATTAAATTGGAGTGAACGTTATCCTATACAAAATTGATAATAGTTGTTATGAGTACTAGTACTATTAGAACTGATAGGAAACCTGATATAATTTTCCCAGCTTTTGCGCCTTTATTATCGGAGTAAAAGTTACCAATAATAAAGGCGGGGATGAAAAATATAATTGAATAGAACATTGTATAATGAATACCTGAATCACCATTTGACCAAGCGTTTAATCCGAAATAATTTAAAATAATATCTCCAATGCAAAATTTATCACCAAATCGAAAAGTAAACAAAACTCCGATTAAACAAAGGGCTAAAGAAAGTGAGCCTACTCCAATTTCTGTTGTTTTCTTAACTGTAATTATTGTCATGACTTTTTCCCCTTACCGTTAGGAATTTTCCTGTTTTTTTAAAAAATCCTAATAACTAATTTTATTAGTTTTAAAGATAAAACCTACTAATTTTGTGTACAGCCATAGCAGCTTACCTAAATTATGTTTTTTTTATTTTAACATATCTTATATAAAAAATTGTAAAAATTATTGATATTTATAAAATTATTGGTAAAAAAACTAGATTCTGGATGACGAATTTTACAAACAATTGTAATGATTATGAATGTAAATAAAACTATTTTACTATTTTTGGAGGTATAAGTAATGAAAATGAAAAGAAGTATAATTATATTGATAGGGTTATGTTTATTTTTTTCAACCTTAACTATGTTCTCAACTAACAAAGTTAATGCAGAAGAAATTAATAATGAAAATTCAGCAATCATTGATTTAAAATTGAGTGCAAGTGAAATGAAATTGCAAAAACAGTATGAGACAAGGCTTGTTGAAGAGTTAAAGAACAATGATTCAGACGAGTATCCAGAGGTTTTAGAAGAATTTATTAAGGACAATGAAAGCAAGATTGCTGAAAAATTAAAAGAGGAAAATGCTGAAGATACTGAAGCGATTACTATTAACGATAAGGAAGTAAGCCATAAATATAAAGTTGATGAAAATACTGTCTTGAATGTTGATGCTAATGGGATTACATTAGATGCCTTTGAAGAGGGGGCAGAAAGAGAAGCGACAATAGAAGAAGATTCAAGGTTAGAAGAAGATTCGAGTTTAGAAGAAACTGATGAATTTGAATATGGTTTCCTTCCTATAATAACGAAAGGTATAAGAAATACTTTCCAAGTACCATCTGCTTATGCAGCATCTTCTAAAACCAAATCAGCCAGTCATTATAGAATATGTTACAGTAATATTGGAACTAAATTATACACAGCAAAAATCGCTGCTGATTTCACATATAATGGTAGTACAGTTACAGCTCAAAGAACAACAAATTACATAAAAAGACATTTTGATGGGGCAATGTATAGTATATATGATAAAGCATCTGCTGTAACAAAGCCAAGCTCAAAAAAGCGCACTGCTTATCAGTCAGGAATGGTTAGTTGGGGATTGCACATAAAAGGAGTAGGTTTGGTTTTTGAGGAAAAGTATATACGAGTGAATGTATCAAGTGATCATAATGGTAAAATTAGTAAATCTTCTGTATTAGAATAAGGTGTGGGTGAAATGACAGGATCCTTTTTATTAATAATAGTTGCCATAGTTATCAGTTTGGCCATGTTTAAAATAACCAAAAAGAATAAGTGAGGGAACAGACGTTAAAAGTTAAAGGGGAGCGTATTAATCTCCTTTAACTTTTTTTTTATTAGTTTTATGTTAATTAATTATTACAATCTCTATTGTAATAAATTTGATTATCCTCTATCTTCTTATCTTATGGAAGAAATTAGCTCCTTTTGAATGTAAATAAAGCGTGATATTGATGTGCATCACTTGGATTCCCTTTCACAATCACTCTTACCTGTTTCTACGCATTCTGTTAAATTTTTGGTCTACTGTGTTTGTTCTCCACTGCTCGTTTTCGACCATTCAAATTGATCAATAAATCCATCACCTTTCAAATCATTAGAGTAAGTTTGTTTTTCTTGGGACCCCTGGGGTTTCTGTTCTGCTTCTAATTGGGCCTGACGGTGCTCTTTTGCAATTCTTATTATGGACGGTATTCCTGAACCTAAAACTAAGTCAGCCCGTATATGGGTGCTTTGTTAGAAAATATTTGAAATTAGTGCAAATGATTATTAAATGTAACTCTCGGCGAAACTCTTACTGCATCAATATTTCTGACTAAAGATCCAATGAGTACATTCTTATTAACAAATAGTTTTTCGTAGATATATCGTATTTTTCGCAGATAAATTCTGTTATTCGTAGATAAGACTGCAATTTTCGCAGATAAATTCTATTTTTCGTAGATATTTATAGTAAAATGCTAGTTTGTTATTTATTTTTGAATGAACTTTATTTCAGAACATCATCGAAAATGAGTGTATTAAAGTTAAATATGGCATTTGACCTAATAGAAAAGTGCAAAATCCTCTAATAAAAAAACCCCTTGCGTCATCTGCATGATAAATACGACGCAAGGGGTTTTTTAGGAGGCTTTTTTTGGTAGGGTTTCATTCTAAAACTGATGAAGGTAAGAAAATAAACTCAGTAAATCAGTTATTTAGAAAAGTAACTTGTGAAGCGGAATTCCCTGCTTCTTCACCATATTTTTCCACTACAAACGTAACATAGTCATCCTTGGAAAGGCCAATAGGTAACCCATTCACTTGGTCTATAGGAATGTTTTTAGGGTTGTCAAGGTTGGTATATCCATTATCATACCAAGCAAGCGCTAAAGATTTTAAATCTTTATATCCATAATAGTTTGAGCTTTCTTGGTCATTTTCTAAAAAAGTAACTTGTGAAGCGGAATTTCCTGCTTCTTCGCCATACTGTTCCACAACAAATCTAACAAAGTCATCCCTGGAAAGACCAATAGGCAACCCATTGACTTTGTCTACGGGAATGTTCTTAGGGTTGTCGAGATTCGTATATCCATTGTCATACCAAGCAAGCGCTAAAGATTTTAAGTCCTGATACCCATGGGAGCTTACTTCTTCTTTTTTTTCACTATGAAACGGTGTCGTTTGATTTGGCATAAAATCTCCTAGCCCACTTACCGCAATTCCTCCAGCCATAGTGAAAATGCCTAGTCCTGCTACTAAACTTTTTATCATGGTAATTCCTCCTCTTAATTTTTTGTTTCAATAGATAGACGCATGACGGAGGATGAAAGTTTTCCCATATTTAAAAAATAAGGGAATGTATCTGGAATTCGTTGTATTAGGTCACCAAACGCATGTATCCTTTATAACTTGGACTGAACGGAATCTCTTGCTGAGCGGGTGAAAGAGGTGTTAGTAGCAAACAAAATCATTCGTTTGCATTCTCACGCCCATGTTAACGAGTCGAGCTGGAAGGAATGTAATATTGCTGATGGTCCATGATCATCATGAATTTTCACAGTAGGCAGGTAGAGTTACAAACATGACTTCAAGAATGCCAGCATTCATGGATACTATGGTTGAGAGGCTGTTTATGCTTCTTTGTTACATAAATGTAAAGGCGTATCTTCTTTATTTTCAACCATACATCAAGTATTCTTAATTTGAATAGCAACTACTGTAAATGAGGGATAAGCCGTGAAGCAAATATATAGTGAAATCATACAATTCAGGGGAACGCATTATGAGTTTGGATATAAGCAGGGGGAGGAGTTCAAGGATTCATTAACGGTAAAGAATCGCGAAGATCAGTGGAAGATCAGGCAGCCGCGATTTACGGTCGAGGAAGGTGAGGTCAAGCGGGCGATTACACGGTTCGCCCCTGGAGTGTGGGAGGAATTGCTTGGGATGCAGGCTGCGCTGAAATGGCCGATTGAGCGCGTGCTCCAGGAATTTGGGGGGTACCGCTTGGATTATGTTCGGTCTGGATGCTCGATCATGACGGGTGATGATTATCTGATTCGAAATTACGATTACCACCCAAAAACATATGAAGGACGTTATGTGTTATTCCAGCCAACCGATCAAGGATATTCGAGCATCGGGCCGAGCCAGCGGGGGACTGGAAGGATGGACGCGATGAATGAAAAGGGCTTAGTGATTGGCTATAACTTCATGAATCGAAAGAATCCTGAAGATGGCTTCATTTGCTGCATGATCGGCAGGCTGATAGTTGAATCTTGTGCGAATGTAGAAGAAGCGGTCGCGATGTTGAAGGAAATCCCCCATCGTCATTCTTTCACGTACGTTGTCTATGATCGAAGCGGCCGTACCTATATTGTAGAAACATCTCCGCGAAATGTGGAGGTGCGCACGGCAAGTGCCTGCACGAATCACTTTGAAATCATGAAAAATGAAAACCGTCACCATCTGATCGATTCAAAACGCCGATTGGGGATCATTCAAGAGCAAGAAGGCAGCCTTGCGTCTGCCTACGAAGCATACCGCCTGTTCAATGATACCAACCAAGGCGTCTTTTCCGATTTATATAGCAGCTGGGCGGGCACGATCCATACTTCCGCTTATTTGCCGAAGGAATTGAAGGCCTGGATTGCTTTAGGTGGCAATCAGGAGCCCGCCATCATCGATTTTGCGAAGTGGCTTCAGGGAGAAGATGTTGAGCTGGATCGGATCAGGGGTGTAATCGATACGGATATTCCCTTCGTGCATATGGATGAGGGAGCGAATTGGTTCCGGAATTGAGCAATGAAAGACACGCACTTGTCATGGACCTTTTTACTGCATGGATGCAGGCAACCTTTTTGTACGAGTGATTGGTGGTCCATCCAGTAATATTATATGATGATGTTACATATTTTGGATATTAATTGTACTTGTACAATGAAGAAGGGGATGAGCGAATGTTTTCGACAGCTTTCGGATGGTTCAGGTTCGTTACCATAATAGAGGGGATTTCTTATGTTCTCTTGCTGGCTATTGGGATGCCGATCAAGTACATATTGGACATTGGTGAGGCGACACTCATTTTGGGCAGCATCCATGGTTTCTTATTCGTCGTGTTCGGTCTTTTACTTCTTTATGTAAGCCTTCAATCGAAGTGGTCCTTTGTAAAAATGGCGCTGATATTCATCGTTTCATTCATCCCATTCGGGAATTTTGTGATCGATCAAAAGCTATTGAAGCAGGGTTAACAATCCTATATTCGTTAAAAAGACTGTTTTGCAAAAGACGGCTTCCGTTCAATGGAAGTCGTTTTTTTTATGGATGTAAGGTTGTTGTAAGGTTGGCATAAATGTGCTGTAAGGATGGGCTTATATAGTATAAATATCAACAATCATGATGAGGTGAAACAAATGGAACCATTACTGAAAGTGGAAAATATCAAAAAAACATATGGGAAGTCAAATGCAGCTTACACGGCGCTGGAGAATATATCTTTTGACATTCATGAAGGAGAATTCGTAGGAATCATGGGACCATCAGGAGCGGGGAAATCAACCTTGCTTAATATGCTGGCAACGATTGATTCTCCGACTGAAGGCAAGATTTATATGAGGGACGTGAGCATCCATGATATGAAGGGAACGGATTTAACGGATTTCAGGCGCGACAACCTTGGGTTCATCTTTCAAGATTACAATTTGCTCGATTCACTGACCGTGAAGGAAAATATCTTGCTGCCACTGGCCATTGCCAAAATGCCAGCAAAAGAAATCAATATCGCGGTGAATCGCATGGCAGAAGTATTCGGTATCGAAAATTTACTGGCTAAATATCCGTACCAAATTTCCGGTGGGCAAAAACAGAGGACTGCCGCAGCAAGGGCGCTTGTGACCGAGCCGGCCCTGATCCTGGCTGATGAACCAACAGGGGCACTCGATTCGAAATCAGCGACGGATTTACTGGAAAGCTTGAGTGGCCTAAATGAGCATAATCATTCGACTATCATGCTGGTGACACATGATGCGTATGCAGCCAGCTTCTGCAGGCGTATCATTTTCATCAAGGATGGTACGCTTTCAAAGGAAATTCACCGTCGTGGCCAAACACGTAAAGCGTTTTTCCAAGAAATCATGGATGTCCTTGCAGCCATTGGAGGTGAGGCAGATGACGTTATTTAGTCTGGCAAGAAAGAATATTGCCCGGAATCTATCCCAATATATCTTATATATCGCATCCATGGTCTTCAGCATCATCATCTATTTTACATTCGTGACATTGAAATACAGCGATACGATCACGGAAAAAACGGAATCGTCCCAAAATATGCAATCACTGATGAGTGCGGCGGCAATCATCCTGATTTTCTTTGTAGCCATTTTCATTGCTTATTCGAATTCGTTTTTCATGAAAAAACGTAAAAAGGAAGTCGCGTTATATGCATTGCTTGGCGTGCGTAAT
The DNA here is from genome assembly GCF_030271255.1 of Peribacillus folii. Taxonomy (GTDB): domain Bacteria; phylum Bacillota; class Bacilli; order Bacillales; family DSM-1321; genus Peribacillus. The sequence goes on along the minus strand of NZ_JASJOM010000011.1, from coordinate 78,450 downwards.
CGTCAAATCGGCTTCATGCTCTTCTTTGAAAATTTATTGCTGGGCTTGGTTTCATTGGTCGTGGGGGTTGTGCTAGGATTCCTATGTTCAAAAGGATTCATGACGCTTTTGATTTATCTGATGGGCTATGATGTCATGGCGCCCTTTACATTTTCGGGATCGGCCGCATTGAACACAGCCATCGTATTCATCCTGATCTTCTTGGTGACATCATTCCAGGGCTATCGTTTGATTTACCAATTTAAATTGATTGATTTATTCCACGCTTCGAAAAAAGGGGAAGCGATCCCGAAGCCATCGATGGGTGTAGCCACACTTGGAATCTTGCTGATTGGCAGCGGCTATTGGCTTGCCCTGCAGGATCCTTTCTCTTCCAAGGTATGGGGGCAAGTCGGGTTTGTAATGACCGTCCTCATTATCTTGACTTCCGTTATTGCCGGTACGTTTTTATTGTTCCATAGTGTGACGGGGTTTGTATTAATGCTGATCAAGAAAAATGAAAAATGGCTATGGAAGGGTCTTCACGTAATGACAGTCTCACAGCTGCTCTATCGGATTCGGGGCAATGCGCGCACATTGACCGTCATTGCCGTGTTGAGTGCCACGACGGTAACGGCAGGCGGTGCGGTATACGGACTCTATTACAACACAAACGATCAGGTTTTGACTGCAGATCCGAATACGTTCATGTATCGGCAAACGGATGCAAAAATCGACCAGCGAGTCAGCGCCCTTTTGCCTGATGCAAAGTATGATGAAACGTTCAAAGCACTGTCCGTCACCTTTGATGCAGAAGAATTAAACAGTTTGGATGGATCAGAAAAAAGAATGTACTCGGTCATCGACGAAAAAATGTATAACAAATTGGCCGGCATACAAGGCAAGGAAGTGCTGCGAGTGAAGGAGGGGCATGCTGTCATTCTCGATATGGGATATGACCCAAGGTTCTCTCCCGAATACAAAGGCAAGACGATCACGACAGTAAACAACCTGGCCATAACATTTCAAGGCTATAAGACACAAACCGTTTTAAATGCAGGGACAGCAGGCATCACATTGGTGGTATCCGATGATACATTCGACGCTCTGCAGAAGGCTGGAGAAACGGTGATATATCGGGTGATTGGTATGAACAACGCTTCCGTTGATTTATCCGGAAAAATCGCCAAGGAGATACCTAAAGCCGGGCTGTTTTCCAGTGCGCCCCAAGACATCCGGAACAGCCTTGAAAATGTGGGATCACTCCTCTTTGTCGGGAGCTTCCTTGGTCTCGTCTTTTTGGCTGCGACTGGAAGCATCATCTACTTTAAAATTTTGACTGAAGCAGAGGAGGATAAATCCCAATATAATATGCTGCATAAGATGGGCGTCAGTTCCAAGGAGATGCGGAAATCGATTGCCCTGCAAGTGGCCGTCATCTTCTTAGTGCCATTGGCAGCTGGATTATGCCACAGTGTAGTCGCTTTAAAAGCATTTTCCAATTTATTGATGATGGACCTGGCAAAACCTGTAATGATCTGGATGATTGCTTATACGGTCATCTACGGTCTGTATTATATCTTGACTGTAGCTTCTTATAATCGCATCATTACACGAAATAATAAAACAGAAGGGTGATTGAAATGAAAAAATTCTTTACGGTAGCGGGGATCATATTCCTGATAGGGGCGGCTGGTGCCTTCGCGCTAACCAAAATCGACTTTAACCGAATGAATGCAGACCATTATTATGTGCAAATTACGGAGGATGGAACAAAGCATGAACAAAAAGTGGAGGATGGTTCATTGATGACTTCTTATTCATATAGATTGGATGGCACAAATGCTGAGGGTAAAACAAAGCCGCTTGAATTCACAGCCCAAAAAAATCTGCGGAAGGATGCCTACTTGAAAGTTTACGTGAAGGATGAAGATAAAGTATCTTCTTATGATGAAGTGAAATTCGAGGAAATTCCAAAGAAGGCGCAAGATAAACTTAAATAGGGAAGAAGGGCTGTCAGCAGGTTAGGGCAGCCCTTTCTCTGTTTGAAAAATCCTTATAAAAGTATCGTAATGGTCGTTCCCTTGTTTTCAATGCTGGTCAAGTCAATTTTGCCATGATGGGCAAGGACGATATCCCTTGCTATGGCCATTCCTAAGCCTGTTCCATGTGGGTTGGCGGTATTCGTCCCACGGTAGTAGCGTTCAAAAACCTGTGCTACATCTTTTGCGGGAATGCCGCGGCCATTATCAGCTATGGTCATTTTAGTATGGAAGCCTCCTGCTGTGGCTAAGCTGCTCGAATTGTATTCATCCTCGGGTTCTGGATGAAACGCATCGATTTGGATGGTGACAACGACGTCTTCCTCGTTATGCACAAGTGCGTTGCAAACGAAATTCAGAATTGCCCGTTTCCATAATTTCTTATCCACAGAATGCATCGCTTTATTCACATTTGCCTCTAATTCGATCCGCCGATCTCCGTATGGTGAAGCATTTAAAAAGTCAATCATGATCTCACGTATGTATCCGACTAAATCCACCTCTTCGAAATGCAGAGGAAGCCTTTGGTTGCGAAGGCGCATCGTCAAATTGAGGTCGTCCAATAAATCCTTCATATAAACGGACTGTCTATTAATGATTGCTGTATATTCGAACAATTCTTGCGCTGTTAAATCCGCTGCGTGATCTTTCATCAATTCTGTATAACCATGGATGGAAGCCAGCGGTGTCTTCATATCATGTGATACATTGCTGATCCATTCCTCACGCATGCGGTCCAGTTGATTTCTTTCTTTTTCAATTTCATCCAACTTTACCGATAGTTCATTCAAATTGTGGAAGACATCTTCGTAGACGCCTTTCGGAATGACCATCTTCTTAAACCGCCGCTCCCGAAGCTGCTGTATTCCATCTATTAATATATGGAGAGGGCTCGTTAATTTTTTTCCAAATAAGAATCCAATGACTAAAGCAATCATTATATCCACGGTTAAAAATAGTAAAAGGATGATGTTCAGATACTTTATGATGTGAACGTAATTATAGGAAAATACATATCGTCCTATTCCACGATCTTTAACTCCTACAAAATAGCTGAAATCTTGTGCGTCACCAACAAAAACGGTCGTCTCAGCATCAATTTCCTTATACTTATACATTTGAACTATTTCGGCGGGGGTATACGCAACTTGCAAACTTTCCGGCGTATAATAGGATGCAACCTGCTCGCCCTTTTCGTTCAAAATTTGTATCCACGCCTTTTTTTTCTCCAGTATTTTCAGGCCTTTTTCATTTACTATCGGATTGCCATCTTGTAGTTTTATATAGTGTGAAAAGCCCCTGCTAAAGGTTTCCACAGATTCTTCTTGCGTCTTAAAATGATATAAGAGCAAGCAGACGAGTATGATAATATTCACAATCCCCACGATCACTACGATTGTCACGACGGATCCCAAAAAGCGCCTAGTCAATTTCCACTTCATCTTTGTTTGCCCTTGGTTTGCAGTTTATACCCAAGCCCTTTCACGGTGATGATAAAAGCTGGCTTTGAAGGATCTGCCTCGATTTTTTCGCGCAAGCGGCGAATATGGACCATTACGGTATTGTCGGAGCCAAAGAATTCATCGCCCCAAACATGCTCAAAAAGGGTTTCCTTGCTTAGTATCTGATTGGGATGGCGTATGAAGCAGCCCATCAATCCAATTTCTTTGGCGGTGAGTTTGATCGATTTGCCATCCTTTTTCAGCTCGGTTTCATTTGCACTAAGCTCAAAAGGACCAGCCACCAAATTCCTCGTGACATTTTTTTCATCAGAAAAGCCAGCACGTCTCAGCTGTGCCTTCACCCGGTAGGCCACCTCCTTCGGACTGAACGGCTTGGTAATGTAATCATCGCCCCCTATCGCCAGCCCTAAAAGCTTATCGATTTCCTCATCCTTTGCCGACAAAAATAAGATCGGTACATTGGAAACTTCACGAATGCGTCTGCATAAATCATAGCCTTCGCCATCAGGCAGCATGATATCGAGCAAGACAAGATCGGGACCAAACTCCTGGAACCGGGCCCATCCGTCTGCAACCGTTCCCGCCGTCAAGATATTGGCCATGCCTTCTTTATGTAAAACGGTCTCCATGAGCCGTGCCAAATCTTCTTCATCATCAATAATTAATATCCACTGATCATTGGACATTGTTCTACCTCCCTAACATTGTTCTTCCCTATAGTATAGTGCACCTGCACTCTATATTAAAGGTAACGGTGAAGTGTTTTTACCCGAGGAATTGTATGTTAGCGTCCTACTGATTTGGTAAAGTTTTGTATGAGTTGTTTAATATTGAGGGGCTATTAAAGGCGGTGGGAGGTTTGGTGGGCAGGCAGACCAATCAGGACTCTTTACATGGGATTGCCGGTCCCAATCAGCGCTCGGCCCAGTCCAAGCCTCCTTATAATCGCTGATGCACAAAAAAACCCCATTCATACAAATGGGGGAGATATGCACCGGGTCATCCTTGAATCAGGTTGAGAAATTTGCGTGTGCGCGCTTCTTTCGGATTGGTGAAAATTTGGCCGGGTGTTCCTCGTTCCATAATTTTTCCTTCATCCATGAAGATGACTTCGTCGGCTACCTCACGAGCGAAACGCATTTCGTGAGTGACAACGATCATTGTCATACCTTCTTCTTTTGCCAAGTTTTTCATCACTTGCAGCACGTCTCCAACTAGTTCAGGGTCTAAAGCCGATGTGGGTTCATCAAATAACATGACCTTCGGCTCCATGGCAAGTGCTCGAGCGATGCCGACACGCTGCTGCTGTCCGCCGGATAATTGGAATGGGTAAAAGTCGATTTTTTCTCCTAGACCGACCTTTGACAGCAGGGCAGTCGCCGTTTCCTTCGCTTGATGCTTCGCTATATTCTTCACGATGATGGGACCTTCCATTACATTTTCCAGAGCCGTTTTGTGAGGGAAGAGGTTATATGTTTGAAAAACCATTCCAGTCAAACTGCGGAAAGAAGTAATTGATTTTTTTTTGACCGGTTTTTTGAAGTCCATCACCGTTCTATCGATCTCGATCGTCCCATCCGTCGGCACCTCAAGGAGATTCAAACACCGAAGAAAGGTTGTTTTACCTGAACCGGAAGGTCCGATCAATACGATGACTTTCCCTTGCTCCACTTCCAAATCGATGCCCCTTAATACCTCGAGGTCACCAAATGATTTATGAAGATTTTTAATGTTGATCATGTGAAAATCTCCTTTAACTGCTGTGGTTCTTATTTTGCTACATAGCGATTAAGCCTGTCCTCGATATATCCTTGAACGAAGGATAAGATCGTACAGAAGATCCAATATAGAGCAGCTGCTTCTATGTAGAGTAATAGAAATTCATAATTTTTTGCGGCGATTTCCTGCGCTTTGCGGAATAATTCGGTAACCAGGATAAGTGATGCAAGCGATGTATCCTTCAAAAGGCTGATGAATGTATTCGAAAGCGGGGGAATGGAGACACGAGCTGCTTGCGGCAAAATGATTCGCTTCAATGCTTGGGTATATGTCATCCCGATTGAATAGCCGGCCTCCCATTGCCCTTTCGGTATCGATAAGATCGATGCCCGGATAATTTCCGAAGCGTACGCTCCTACGCTTAGTGAGAATCCGATGATGGCCGAGATGAAAGGGCTGATGGTTACACCGAGGTTGGGCAGCCCATAAAAGATAATGAACAATTGCACAAGTAACGGTGTCCCTCGGATGATTGACACATATACTCGTGCAATTATTTGGAAAAATTTAATGGAAGATAATCTGGCCAACGCTGTAAGTACTGCGAGAATAAGACCTAGAACGAATGTAATCAATGTTAGTGGAATCGTAGTTTTAATAGCTCCCTCTATCATCGGATAGAGGGAGGTTTGAGCGATCGAAACAAGCTGGTTCATACGCTCGGGGTCGTTGAAAATATTACTTAGGAGAAACATCTTCACCGAACCACTTATCTGAGATCTTGGCGTATGTGCCGTCGTCTTTCATCGCTTTTAATGCTTTGTTTACTTCATCCACTAATTTGCCGCTGTCTTTTCTGAACATTAAACCGCTTGCTGCTCCATTTTTTTCTTCGTCAGCCACTTTGATTGGCGCATCCGGATGCTGTTTTTTATAATCAAGGAACGACAATTTGTCATTGATCGTCGCATCTACACGCTTGGAAGCAATAAGCTGAACACTCTGAGAAAACCCTTCGATGCCGGTAACTTTAGCTCCGTGGGATTCGGCTAGATCATTGTAATTGCTCGTTAAGGATTGTGCGGAAGTTTTACCTTTTAAGTCATGGAATGATTTAATATCAGTATTATCCTTGTGCACAAGCAGTACGGCACCCGATTGAATATAGGCATCCGAGAAATCATATTTCTTTTGACGGTCTTCATTGATGCCCACTTGGTTTGCGATCATATCAAAGCGCTTCGCATCCAAACCTGCAAACATGCCGTCCCATTGTGTTTCCTTGAATTCAGCTTTCACGCCAAGGCGTTTTGCCACTTCCTTGGATATTTCAACGTCAAAGCCCGTTAATTTGTCTGAATCATCGTGGAAAGTGAAAGGAGGATATGTACCTTCAGTTCCGACTGTTAAAACGCCATCTTTTTTGACTTTATCGTATAGATCTTCCTGTGATGAAGATTTATTGTCGTTATTGTTTGCCTCGTTTTTTGTATTTGAACCACAAGCACTAAGTACAACCGTGAAAGCTAACAATAGTGATAAAAGTGCAACCATTTTTTTCATTTGGATAGACCTCCTAGTAATCTGATAGGGATTAATTGATACTCTGTGATACTATACAACAAAAGGAAAAAAGTCAATGAAAATAACTTATATCATTAGTGTAAATGATTCTTGATGAATTATACGGATTTTCACCCATTGAAACGAATTAGTTGCAAGGAGTGAAAAGTCCGTTTAGTTTCCATTATATAGGCAGAAAAATGCCTCATTTTATGTAACGCAGTGCGCTAAGGGATTGTATTACTCCAAAGCTTTTCTGGGATTTTTTTACGTTATGACGGATTTGCATACCGGAACCTTGTTTTTGTCGAAAAATCGATATTTCGCCGAATTCGCGGATATAAGCATCGAATTCACTGATAAATCTCCCAATTCGCAGATAAAAGCATCGAATTCGCAGATAAATCTCCCGATTCTTAGATAATCCGCCGATTTTGCGGTCTACCTTAAAAAAAGGCTGCCGTAATCAGGCAGCCTTTTTTCTATGCACCTTAAATGTTCATTTAGCTTCCAGTAAATTAACATGATTGACAGTTTGATCTTCACCAACGATGAATTGCAGTTCATACTTACCGGTCTTGTAAATGTAGTTGATTTCATCCGTGCTTGAAATATGGCGAATTTGATCGGCACTGCCGAGTTGTTCGCCCAATACTTTAGGGGTGATGCTTCCTAGATTATGATCTCGTTCTACATTAGTTCCGAAGTATCGGATTTGGGAAATGGTTTTTTCTTTGCTATAGGCAAAGGCGAATCCCGGGTGCCCCATTTCTGCATGGTAAAAGTCAAAAGATTCATCGGCATTTCCTGGCTCTGGAGGCGACCCGAATTTATTGTAGACATCTTTTTGGGTATGTTCATTAATTTTCAAGCCTGCTGCAGCATAGGGCATTTCGCCTGAAAAAGCCTTATTGTAAATTTCATGTAAGGTGGTGATTGCGTCCGTCTTTGCCGAGCTGGAGGAGTCCTCCGTCACGGATGCCGCTTGAACCGGTTCAGTAGAAAAGGATGCCCCTGCACCTAAAAGGGAACCGGTCAGAATAGCTGCACTAATAATTCTGGTTGCTGGTTTTTTAGATAACATTTCTAATCCCTCCTATATCATCCTTTTCCACCGATTCCTAGACATGAAACATTTTTCGGCATTCGATGGTTTCTTCTGCCGCTGCCAATATTTATCCGTACACAAAAAAACGCAGGATTACTTATTAAATTCACTGGCATCTTCAATATACAATGCTACATACCCGCAATTAGGACAAACAGATGCTTTGGGTTTTGCTGAGACACTTTTTAAAAGCCCCATCTTTTTAATGATTGTGAGTCCATACATTCCGCCTTGAACATTCACTAGGCAATCCTCTATCATATCGCCATGGCATTGATTACAACGTCTTTTCATTATATACCTCCATTCAAGATTCACTGCCTTTCGGGTTAAGCAGACAAAACTTCATATCCAAGCTTAACTTTAACATGAATATCCAACTGTTCATGAAATAGGTGTTTTGCTACCAATTATTGTAATGAGGTGATATAATTATTGTGAAGTAATTCACAATAAATTGAATGATTAACTCCTAGAAGAAAGCGGGTTGGTTATATGTTGAAGAAAGTGGTTTTAGCTGGCGGGACTGGATTTGTCGGTCGATACTTTGAACAACATTTTAGGAATCTAGGATATGAGGTCATGATCATTTCCAGGCAAACACCCCATATAGGCTGGGAGGACAAACAAGGAATAAAGGAAGCCATTGATCATTCAGACATGCTGATTAACCTTGCCGGGAAGACGGTCAATTGCCGTTACAATGAGAAGAGCAGGAAGGAAATTTTGGAATCCCGGACGGACACGACCGAGGTGCTCGGACTCGCAGTTGAACAATGCGAAAATCCGCCTTCATTGTGGATTAACTCCAGCACGGCGACGATATACAGACATGCTGAGGATCAGCCTATGACAGAAGGGAAAGGAGAAATTGGTTCAGGATTTTCCGTCGATGTAGCCAAGGCTTGGGAGCGTTCATTCTTTGGTTTCCAATTACCGAAAACGAGACAAATTGCCTTGCGAATCGCCATTGTTTTGGGCGATGGCGGCGTGATGACTCCTTATAGGAATCTGGTCAAATTCGGTTTGGGCGGCCATCAAGGATCCGGTAACCAAAAATTCAGTTGGATTCATATCGAAGATTTATTTAACATTGTCCTTTTTCTAAGAAAGAATGAAGGGCTGGAAGGCGTGTTCAATTGTTCCGCGCCTAACCCGGTCACTAATCGCGAGCTGATGGCACAGCTAAGAAGGGCCATGAATAAAAAGGTGGGATTGCCGTCCCCCGCCCCCATGCTTGCTATGGGTGCCTTCTTTATGGGGACCGAAACGGAATTGATCTTGAAAAGCCGCTGGGTCATGCCTGAAAGATTGATAAAAGAAGGGTACCCATTTACATTCAATCATCTGGATGAAGCGTTGGGACAGATCCTGAAAAGTTCAATGGGATAAGCGAATGGAACGTGAGTGTTAAGTAAAAAAAAGCACCTTGCTTACCTATTAAATAGGCGGTTGCAAGATGCTTTTATAATTTATTTGAAAATTGTCTGAATAAGGTTATAATTAAAGGTGTTGGAGAACCTAGCCAACTATCCACCCTTTGAGAATTGCCTTGTCCGCTACTTTCTAAGGGTGGATATTAATATTCTGGCCCATACTTGGTTGAATATCGGGTATGGAATGATGGTGTGTGATGGATGGATTTGATTTTCCATTCAGAAGGGCATTTATCACAACTAGCGTGATCGTCCCCATAACCACTCCATTACCACATATTAATTGGACTGTTTCCGGGAATTTATCGAATGCTTCTGGTACCCCCTTGACTGCTAGACCGACTCCAACCCCCAGTGCAATCGTCAATTGATTGGAAGGTTTGCTTAAATCGGCTTTGGCTACCATGCCCAAAGCTGCAGATAGAAGCATTCCAAACATCGGTATCATGGCCCCGCCAAGTACGGGTAAAGGGATCATCGTGGTCAGACCCGCAACCTTAGGTACAAAAGCCAGAACGATTAGAATGCAACCTGCCGTGACTACTACCGAGCGCTGAGTTACCTTTGTCAGCAGGACCAAGCCCACATTTTGCGAGAAGGTTGAATGGTTAAATGAGTTAAAGATCCCACTTATGAAGCTCCCGATTCCTTCCGCACGGAGCCCCTTTTCCACATCTTTTTCAGTTATTTCCTTCCCGCATACTTCCCCGAGTGTCAAAAAGACGCCTATGCTTTCAACAGCAATGATTAAAGATATGATTGTCATGGTGATAATCGATGAAAAGTCGAAGGTAGGCAGCCCAAAATAGAAAGGGGTCACCATTGTAAACCAGCTTGCATCTACAAAGGCAGAGGCATCGACCATACCCAAAAAACCAGCCAATATAGTGCCAAGAATCATGGCGAATAAAACTGAAACCGCTTTCAAGAAACCTTTGGTAAGTGTATTCAATAGCAGGAAACTCAGTAGTGTAAAACAAGCCAGCATTAGATTCATAGGGTCTCCAAAGGTGGGGGAACCGACGCCGCCCGCTGCATTTTTCATGGCAACCGGCATTAACGATACGCCAATAATTAATATGACGGACCCTGCAACAATAGGCGGGAAAAAGGGTATTAATTTACCAATTACTCCTGATAAAATAGCAACAATTATTCCAGATACCATAACTGCGCCTAAAACCCCTGTTATACTATGGACCGATCCTATAGCAATTACTGGCTCAACCACGATAAAGGAAACAGCCATTAAAGCCGGCAATCTTATACCAAATCCTTTGCCACCAATAACTTGAAGCAGGGTGACGATCCCACAGGCGAGTAAATCAAACGAGATCAGGTATATAATCTGTTCTTGTGTCAAACCGATTGCAGGACCGACAATTAGTGGAACAGCTACGGCTCCTCCATACATTACACAAACATGCTGTAAACCTAACAACAGGGTGTTGACTTTGCTCAATTTTTCCATGTTTGCCCCCTTTTAATTAGTAAGAGCTTTCCAAATACATAGACTTAATGAAATCGCCTCCTTAAATTTTCGTAAACGCTTCCTTTCTGTTAAACTAGTGTTGTTTATTACGAAACAGCATTTACAAAATTAATCTGTTTTTATATTATCACCGCCATAATGCTAAATCAAGACTATTTTTTGGAAAAATATGAATATTCTTTCAAGCACGTTCTGTATATAATTAAGAAGAATAGGGGGTGGAATATGTATCTGACACTCGAAAAAGCTTTGAAGCTACCTGCCCTGAACCAAGTGGAAGTTATTGGCGGGAGTCAAGGATTAACCCGGGTAATTAATTCAATAAGTATAATGGATCATCCGGATATATCACGAATTAAACGAGGGGAACTGCTTCTGACAACTGGTTATGTGTTTAAGGATGACCCGAATGCTCAGATCAATCTTGTTAGGGAATTGTCCAAAAGAGGAAGTGCTGGATTAGCTATCAAAATTAAGCGGTTTCTATCTACGATTCCTCCTGGAATGGTGGAAGAAGCGAACAAGTGTAATTTTCCATTACTTGAGATTCCTTATGAAACGCCTTTATCCGACTTATTATTCAGCTTTACATATGAACTTGTTAGCAAGGAGAAAGCGAAAAACGATGGAAAAGGAAGTTTTGAAGTTTTTCATTCACTTTTGAATGGGGAAAACGGGAGTCCGAATTTTATCCCCCAATTACAGGAAGTTGGCTTTGATCCCGATAGGCCATATATTCTGCTCCTGATAAATCGAACGAAAGAAGAAGGAGATGGATGCTTTTCAATTGACAGAATGTTGGAGAAATTAAACCGGACGGGCAAAAAGGAAGTTATGTATTGGAATATCGACTTCAACCTCGATGGCCAATTGGTTATCCTGCAAGGAATAGGGAAGGTGACTGAGGAACATTTGCTTCTGCAAACTCAAAGCATTGCCGTCCTTTTAGAAGGTCTAATAGCTGAAGATCATCCTGGAGCTTCGCTATCCATGGGGTTAAGCAAGGTGAAGAATGAAATATACAATATGAAAGAAGCGCTTATGGAAGCCAAAAAGGCTATTTTACTTGGTTCAAGGGTTAACCCCACCAATATCAATGAATACGCAAGCATTGAAGTTGAAGATCTAATTAATCAGATCCCAAAGGATGCAATGAATCGATATGTGCTATCCATGATCCAGCCCATTATTGTATATGATAGGGAAAATGAGGGGGAATTGTTGAAAACGTTAGAAACCTATCTATTTTCAAGAGGGAGAATAGAAGATGCCGCTCGGGCTTTGTTTGTTCATCGAAATACAGTAAAGTTCCGTTTGTCTAGAATAGAGGACTTATTAGGAGTTGATTTAAAATCAGGGGATATTGCGTTTAAATTGCAGTTCAGTATAAAAGCTTCGAAGTTATTGGGTGACTAGGTAAACGAAGCAGGAACCAACGAATCAAGTACTGAAGAACGAAACTGCCAGGGAATTATCTCTGGCAGTTTTTCGTTTGGTATTACTGGTTATCCAGTAAACGTTTGGCATATAGGGCGAGTTTTAAAGTAAATAAATCATCATTGCTTAAGTCCAAACCTAATATGTTTTTTATGCTTTTTATTCGAAAATGGATCGTGTTTCGATGTACCCCCATTTTTCTGGACGTTTCAGCAGGTCGAAGATTACATTGCAAATATGCCTCCAAAGTTTTGATCAAATCCGACTGTGTTTCCTTGTCATGCTCCTTCAGCGGTGCTAAATTATCTGTGAAAATATCCATGAGCACATTTTGGGGGGCATACTGCAAAATTTTAAAGGGTATTAATTCTTTGTAGCTGTACATTTCCTTTCCAGGGTTCAATCGTCTTCCCAAATCAATAGATTGTAAAGCCTCCTGTAAGCTATTGGCTAGGTTATTTATCCCTTTATGATAGTTACCGACGCCCAGCGTAAGGTCCGATGGCAGGTGATTAGATAAAGTGGAGATAATTTGTTGGCTTATCTGGGTGACTTGTGAATAAAAGTGGCTGTTGCCAAGGGAGAGGGTATCCAGGTAAATGATAGCTAGATTGCCCTTAGTATTCCTTATGAGCTTATCAATTTTATATTGTTCGGTTAACCCTTCAATTGTCTGGATAAGATGTTTATGAGTAATGGAATCATTCATTTGATTCCTTTGCAGTGTTAAAGGTAAAACCGTACTTATAAATCCCCCAGTGATTTGATGGAAGCTGGAGTTCTCCTCCATCTTTTCAAAAATCCCGTAGCATGAATTTTCGGCACCAACTTCGCAAATATCTTCAATACGATAACTTAACTCTTTTTTTTCATTCTGTTTCGATACAATTTCACGAAGCAGCGGAGACATGATATCTGATAGTGAAAACTCAGTGGGGATTTTGAGAATGGGCAAATTGGCCATATTGGCAATGCTAATGGTAGTTTGCGGAATATCCTCGAGTTTGATGAACAATCCTGAACAATTCATTTTTGCTAATTCGGTTACGAATTGGTCTAATTGCTGCGGATTTTCTTGAAATAAGTATCCGGTTGTTAGGATTAACTCATTCGGCTTCAACCAGGAAAGCACATCAGGAGCATCAAAGCTATTGATGGATTCTATTTCTCGATTGAGTCCCAGAATGCCAGCTGCCACTTGGCAGTGTTTGATCTGTGGTAATTTTAATGCATCATTCATCGTTAAATGCATAATAGGTCCCCTTCGTAGTGCTTTTTTCTCTAATTTAACCAATTTATTGAATGTTGGCAACTGAAGCCGGCTATAAGGATAGCCTGTTCTTTAAAGGGTGAGTGCGGTGAGCACAAAGTGGTTCGAGAAATATTAGCTTTTTCGGCTAGTGACCTATAAATATGCACACGTATATAATTCTAGTAAGTTAAGAATGTTTTGAATTATAAAAATAATAAGTGGAAGGGAGGACCCGTATTGATATCTGATCTTAATAGTATGAATGAGTTGGACAAGGTGGAATTCATCCAAAAGGTAGGTTGGGTATACGAACATTCCCCATGGATAGCAGAGCGTTCATGGGATTACAAGCCATTCCATTCCTTAGATGACCTAAAACACAAAATGGAAATAGTTGTACAGAATGCCTCATTATCGGAACAGCTCCAATTAATCAAGTCTCACCCGGATTTGGCAGCACGGATTGATATGGCTGAAGCATCCGTTCAAGAACAATCCGCGGCCGGTTTGAATTCGCTTTCTCCGGATGAATATGAAGAATTTCATGCATTAAATAATCAATATAAAGAAAAATTTGGATTTCCGTTTATATTTGCTGTCCGCGGCAGTGATAAAACGGTGATAAAGGCAGAAATGAAAAGAAGGATTGGCTTGGATCATTCAATTGAACGTAACGAAGCGATCAAGCAAATCCACTTAATTGCCAACCACAGGTTATCTGATTTCATTAAATAGGAGGAGGACTAATATGACAGTTCAAAACGAAAACAGAACAATGTATTACGGTAAAGGGGATGTATTTGTATATAGGACTTTTGTGCAGCCCCTTACAGGTTTGAGGAAAATACCGGAATCGAGTTTCACAGAAAGAGATAATACTATTTTGGGATTCAATTGCCAGATTTCCCTGAAAGGGGGAGCATTTTTATCTTCTTTTACGGAAGGAGATAACAGCTTGGTGATTGCAACGGATTCCATGAAAAACATCATTCATCGCCAGGCGGCCAAGTATCAAGGAAATACGGCGGAAGGATTTTTGAAGTTCATTTGTGAAGTGTTCCTTGATAAGTATAGCCACATAGATGCAGTAGAACTGACTGCAAATGAAGTTCCTTTCGATCATGTACTCGTTCCAAATGGTGAAGGTCATGTAAATAGTGATGTTGTTTTCCGATGTTCCAGGAATGAGAGGGCTACCACTACGATTGAAGTGAAAAGGACACCTGCCGGAAGCAAAATCGTTAAGCATTCAAGTGGAATAGTCGATGTTCATCTAATCAAGGTTAAAGGAAGCTCTTTTTATGGATTTATACAAGATGAATACACTACACTGCCGGAAACTCAAGATCGTCCACTATTTATTTATTTGGATTTTGATTGGGAATATAGCCGCTGGGAGGATGCCACTGGAGCGAATCCAGAGAAATATGTCGCAGCAGAACAAATTTGTGACATTGCCAACACAGTATTCCATGAACTGAATAACCGTTCGATCCAACAGCTCATTTATCATATTGGTATCAGGATTTTGGAACGTTTCCCTCAGCTGGCCAATGTTCAATTTAAAACCAATAATCGTACCTGGGAAACAGTTGTTGAAACGATTCCAAATTCAGAAGGAAGTGTTTATCAGGAACCTCGTCCCCCATTTGGCTTCCAAGGTTTTGTCGTTACACAAGAAGATGTTAAACAAAAAAACGAAGCTGATGCAACTATAGGGATTTCCCGATAATGGGCAGTAAGCTGACCACACATGTATTAGACCTGTCTAAAGGCCTGCCGGCAAAAGGGATGAAGATTGAACTTTGGGCCATAGCAGAACAGGGAGAACATTCTTTCATTAAAGAGGTCTGTACAAACAAAGATGGGAGAGTGGATGATCCGCTGCTTCAAGGGGATGATCTGAAACTGGGTGAGTATGAGCTTGTCTTTTATGTTGGGGAATATTTCAATGATCGAGCGAGTGATCCTTATGTAAGGCCATTTTTAAATAAGGTCCCACTTCGTTTTGGTATAGGAAGCAATGAAGAACATTATCATGTTCCTCTGCTTATCGCTCCAGGCGGATATAGCACGTACCGAGGAAGCTAGTAATTTAGCAAGAGAGTTGGAGGGGACAATTTGGCACTTGAGCGTACAGGCGCAGTGACTTTAGGAGGTAACCCAGTGACCTTAATTGGTCCTGAACTAAAAGTGGGGGATGAAGCCCCTGACTTTGGACTTTTAACAAATGACCGCCGTAAAGCACACTTAAAAGACTATAATAAGATATGCATCATCACGACTGTTCCTTCGCTTGATACGGGTGTATGTGATTTACAGACAAAGCTCTTTAATGAAGAAGCAAGCAAAATGGGAGATGATGTAGCGGTGTTGGCTATCAGCGCAGACCTTCCCTTTGCTCAAGCAAGATGGTGTAAAGAAAGTAAGGTAGAGGCTATAACGAGTCTATCCGATCACTTTGATTTGTCTTTTGGTACTGCATATGGAACGTATATGAAGGAACAACGACTGGAATGCAGGGCAGTATTTATCGTAAATCAAGAAGGAACCATTAAGTATGTGGAATATGTACCGGAAGTCACGGATCACCCAGATTATGAATCCGCATTGCAGGTAGTGAAGGAATTGATAAGTAAAGCTGGTACAGTATTATAAATATTCCCCACACGGCTGTCCAATTTATGTGAATTGGACGGTTTTTTCATACTCACCTAAACTAACGCAATTTTGCAGTGATTTAAGTAGCGGACAAAAGCGACAAATACACGACTTTATTGTGAATCATGCCAGGGTAAACAATACCGCAAAAAATCGATTCCTTCTATTATATGGTGAATAGGATGCGTTTTTAGATTCGGGGTTTTTCAAAGAATAGATCTTTACTTATTTGCAAAGAAAGGAGGCTTAACATGAAAGTGAAATGTTTAGGGGTAAGTTTACTGACATCCTACATACTTATCACAGGATGTAATCACATAACTTCAACTGTCAAAAAAGAAGAAATGACTACCGCAGCACACGAATTGAATTACAAAAACCAAAATAATTGGGAGTTGGAATCAGGCGATACCCAATCACCGATCAACATTGAGACTACTAAGACACAGGAAATGAAAGACAGCGGAGCAATTGAACTTACCTATGATAATGCTGTACTTGTTGCAGAGGACAATGGCCACACTATCCAACTAGACGTTACTGGAACAGCAAAAATCAATGGTCGTCACTTTGATTTATCACAATTCCATATTCATGCACCTAGTGAACATAAACTTGATGGCAAGCATTACCCTATTGAAGTTCATTTTGTGAATAAAGCACAAGACGGTCGTCTAGCTGTTATTGGTGTGTTCTTCAAAGAAGGCGCAGAAAACCAAGGATTCAAAAAAGTGATTGAAAGCATTAAAAAAGGTGCTAAAAATACCTCTGTTGGTGATATAAATATTGCAACCATGCTTCCTGCCAATAAGAGTTATTACCACTACCTTGGTTCATTGACTACTCCCCCCCTTTCAGAAAATGTGGAATGGTATGTCATGAAAAAACCAGTAGAAGTTTCAAAAGCACAAATAGAAACGTTCCAAAGCTATTACAAGAATAATAATCGTGATATTCAACCATTAAACAAACGTCTAATATTAAAATACGAAGAATAAATAAAGTTCAAACAAAACCCGTTTCCAGCGGGAATGGAAGTTTCGCGGCAGAACGGTTTGGATGTACGGATGAGCTTCCTGGATCGGAATGCTAGCGATAAGCAAGGAAGAAGAACGCTCAATCCTTGATTGAGCGTTCTTCTTCCTGAAAGTCATTTGCTTTTCATCACTCTATTCGAAATGAAATAGGCCATTACAGCTGAGAGTGCAGAAAATATCATGACAGGCACTTGCGTTTGTGAAATCATCACCGAAAATCCGTCGGTAGGTGTTGATCCTGAAAAGTCAGGAGCATAGGCGGCAGTTAGAAGAAGGCCGGATATTACTTGTAATACCGTGAAAAGCAATAGGAAACTAACCATAAAGAATAGATATTTTTTCATGTGATCCACCTCCTCTACTAAATACGGATGAGTTAGACGGAGGTTCCTTTCATTTACAGTTTTTATTAAACCTTAAAGAGCGCAAGCTTATCTTCATAAAAAATGTATCAAGATTAATGGTTAGGGGAATATGGACCTTGAAGATATCGTTCCCCACTTATTAAAGTGGGGAAGTCAGCTGATAAATGAACCTCTAAAATAAGTGAGTGGCTGGAAAGGCGTGTCTGCGGGAGAACGCGGCGAGAACGGACCGCCTGAATGACAATAGAAGAATATTTCTATAACCATCGCCAATTTGGATCTCCTTGGCTCTAGCATTCTCCAAGCCTGCTTGCGAGTTTAAACGGTATAGTTTATGGATGCTGGAACGATAGATTATTTCATGCATTTCCCGAACGGAAAAAGGACAAGCCGCATATCATATAGCAAGTCCGTATCTTAATGAAACGGGCTTAATATGATAGATGGGGGGCATGGCAATGATCAACTGGAAAGTGCGCCTTAAGAATCCGACGTTTATATTCACGGTACTCCTTCCTGGGCTTTTGTTATTGGCACAGATGGTTGCGGCGTTCATAAACAATTTCATTCACCCAATCGGTTTTACCATTAGTGAAGATGCTTTGAGCGGGGCTCTGGGCATCATCAACTTTATAGCCATTACATTCTTTGGGGTCGGCGGTGTGATCGATCATACCACTAAAGGTCTAAGTGACAGCGAGAATGCTCGAAGTTATGATGAACCAAAATAGCGGAAGTCCAATGAAACTTTAGAAGAAAACCAGATAAGACCGTTCAGGCTACACGACGGTATGATCTGGTTTTTGTTTGTTTGGATGACGATGATTTTGGCATGAAACGAAAAAGGCAACATACATTTAAAATCGTGGTTCATTTTCAGTTGGGGAGGAAAAAGAATGAGTTATAGGTTACCAGTTTCAAAATGGCTTGCAGCCAGCGTATTATTCATGGCCTTGTTGGTCGCATTTGTATTAAGCCCCGCCAATGCTTCAGCATCTATCAATTATGGTGATGAAGTCGCCGCCATGGCAAAGATGCAGGTAGGAAGCTCTTATAAATATGGCGGGACGACTCCAAAAGGGTTTGATGCAAGCGGTCTGAGCCAGTATGTCTATAAAAATGCCGCTACAGAATTGAAGATTCCGAGAACTAGCAGCGATCAATATAAAACCGGTAGAGCCGTACAACAAAAAGACTTACAAGCAGGAGATTTAGTCTTTTATGCCACAGGTAAGAAAGGGCAGGTTAGTTTTGTGGGAATCTATTATGGAAAGGGCACATTTATTGGGGCCACCTCCAAAGGAGTCAAGGAAGTGAAAATGATAGATAAGTATGGAAGGAAAAGTATATCGGAGCAAAACGCATCATTAAATAACAAGGCAAGAGTCACGCTTGATCACTGCAGGGAAACGGGAGCACCGGATTAGTCCGATGCTCCTTTTTCCATTCATTCAATGATAATATCGGTTAAAACAACATTGCCATTGCGAACTTTTATTACCGCCATCGAAGGACTAGTCAATGCATGCGACTCGATTTGCTTTGCTTTTTCCTCTGATGCGAAATAATTGTCCAGGCCGTATTTGATCTGGATGCTTGTGGCCTTTTTCAATTCATAAGGAATTTGCAATTCCCCTTTTAGGTACATTCCTTTGCTTGGTTTCTTTTTCGTTACGGAATCGACTTCATATAGTCCGCTGCCGTCTTGTTTCAAGCGTACATAGACCTTTTTATAATCTCCCATATTCCTTGCTTTGAACTCGGATTTGATCGAGTCGGCAAGTTGGGAAGGCTGAACCATTTCAATGTCATATTGGAGTGCTACATAGCTGCCCCTAAACAAGTCTGTCGGATCGACGGGGGCCGTTTTGATCTTGATTTCATCCCCGGTCATTGTTGTCAAGAACGGAGGAAACGCCAAGATTAATAAAATCAGGACCGGTATGGAGAAAATGATGAATGGTCGGAATGCTGAATCATTCATGGAGATGGCCTCCTTTTTTTCGTTGATTTTCAAAGATAAAGCCAAACCCGATGAGCATGATGCCACCGATGATGAAGGTAAGCGATTTAGGCAAAAAGTCAAAGGAATCAAGATAATATCTAAAAATCAATGCACATATAATCACGATGCTGGTCAAACTGCCTTTTAGAATGAGATATAGCAGGAAAACAAAATAAGCTAAAGGAAACCAGAACGAAAACTCAAAGGTAAGGAATAATGCTGTGATGCCATGTAGGATGTGACCTTGGATGTGAATGATATTTCGCAATCCAGATGTAACCGGGATGAAGGCGAGCAGGATTCCGAGTACAAACAGGATGGAAAGGACGATTGTGTTCGAGTTTTCCAAATCTAGCTTCGGCACGAATTCCATTAGAAATAGGGCGATGGTATTGATGGCTAAGGCATTAATGACAAAGGCAGGATACTTTGCGTAATCAAATTTTTTCAATAGGATGTATAAAGCCGGTAAAAACACGATGATGGCTATCGGATAGGATGTTTCATCAAGGAATATACTTCCATTAATATAAACGAACAGCAGGAACGAAGTAAAAAGGAGGATGAAAACATCCTTTAAGTAATAGCAGATGAATACCGTTCCGATGGCCCACAATAGGAAGGAACTATTGAAATTGATGACAATGTTGAACATTTGCTCAATCAGGAAAATTCCCGCACCGAAAATTAAGATGCCGACATAATGTAGGCTTCTTGCTGTTTTGGGAAAGCGCATCTGTCCCTTCACTCCGGCTAAGTTCACGCCGATTAGGCATGCAATGATGATCAGGAATTTCAGGACTTTATTTAAATAGAGCCAATTGCTGGCTACGAAGGTCAAAACGCCCAAACCTAACAGCAATGCCCCGATGGACAAGAGAATGGTGACGAAGCTCATATTCCCTTTCACGGCATAGGAACCTAACATCTTCTCTTTTTCTTGCTCGGAGATGATTCCTCCCTCTTCAAGGTAATTGAACTCATTTTTTAAAAAATCGAATTGCTTTTTCGTTATTTCTTTATGGTCCAAAATAATTCCCCCTTCCACATTTTACTATTATACAATGTATTCTCTCCCACCCTCGAATAGATATTGTTATTTTCCTTCTACCCTCAATGAAAGGAATATAACTAATTTTTTTTAGTACCTTGCAATAAACAATACCGTGTGGTAAATTATTTGCATAAGATGTATTGTTTGATGATCAGTACTGTTTATTAAACTATACCTAAAGATTCCTAAATGAGGAGGGATGGGGCTATGAATGTACAATTTAAGAAGGGTGTCCTCGAGCTGTGTGTTCTCGTCTTATTAGATAAGCAGGACCGTTACGGCTATGAGCTCGTACAGAAGATTTCAGATCAGATCGAGATATCGGAAGGGTCCGTATATCCGCTTTTAAGACGGTTGACGAAGGAAGAATATTTCACGACTTATTTGCAAGAATCGACGGAAGGCCCTCCGCGTAAGTATTATAAGCTTACGGAAAAAGGCCGGGATTACCTTCAAGAGTTGCTGACGGAATGGAACGAATTCTCCAATGGGGTCAACCAATTAATCAAGGAAGGTGTTAGCCGATGAATAAAGAACAGTTTATAAAACAGTTGAATGACGCTTTAACAAGGCTTTCATTGGAGGAGCGGCAGGATATCCTGCAGGATTACGAAGAGTATTTCGCAATAGGGATGGAGCAAGGAAAGACAGATCAGGAAATCTCAGCATCGCTTGGGAACCCTAAACAGATTTCAAAGGAGCTGCTGGCAACCTATCATCTTGGTCAAGTCGAACAATCGACTTCTGCCGGAAATATCATGAGGGCCGTTTGGGCCGTCATTGGCTTGGGATTTTTTAATCTGGTAATCGTTTTAGGCCCTTTCATTGCACTGGTTGGAGTCGTCATTGCAGGCTGGGCTTCGGCATTGGCATTCATACTTTCTCCGCTGGGCGTAGTTGTTAATCTGGCGATCGGCAGCTTTCAATTATTTGATTTGTTCTTCGCATTGGCATTATGCGGAATCGGGATTTTCATTGCAATGGGGATGTTTGCCGCTACGAGCGCCCTGACGAAGGGGTTCATTCGTTATTTAAAATTTAACGCATCCCTTGTGAAAGGTGGTTTGAAAAAATGATCAATGTTAAAAAGTTATCCATTATTGCTCTTGTTTTGTTACTGGTTGGAGGAATCGGAAGTGCATTCACGTTTTCCCAAGTAACGGATCATGAAGTGGCTAAAGTGGAAAAGACGATTTCGGATGTCGTGACCGATATAAACATTGACACTGACAATGCTGCCGTTGAGGTCATCCCGACGAAGGATGAGGAATCAAGGGTGGAGCTTGTTTCAAAAGGCGTGGAAATCTCCAAGCTGGATTTTACTGCAGAGGTTGAAGGAAAGAAGCTAACGGTGAAATTAAAAGATCGACATACCTTTAGCATTGGATTTCATATTCAATCACTGCATCTGAGGGTATATGTTCCTGAGAAAGCGTATGAATCCTTTGCTGTCAAATCCGATAATGGAAAAGTGCAAGTGTCGGATTTGCAAAGTGAACATGTAAAAGTGATATCTCATAATGGCCGAATTGAATTAAACGATATCCTCGCGAAAGTTGTTGAAGTGGATTCTTCGAATGGTGCGGTGGAGCTTAATCATGTTGAGGGAAAATTGGTCGGATCCTCGAATAATGGGAAAATCACGCTGATCACAAAAGGTTTGGATAGGATGATCGATTTCGAAAGCGATAACGGAAAAATCATGATCATAACGGAAAATGAGCCCACTAATACGACATTCGAGGTGTCGGTTGACAATGGGAAAATTGATATTCTTGGCAAGTATGAGGGAAGTACTGTCATTGGCAAGGGTGAAAACCTCGTGAAACTGGAAACGAATAATGGGAAAATCGAGGTAACGAAATAATGATGAACGCTGAAAAGCCGAACCTAACATGGTCGGCTTTTTAGCTATGCTGCTAGCTTGTCTTCTTGAACAGACTTGGGCTTATGGTAATGCCTGTTCAAGAATGATCCATAGACGGAAGCCAATATTTGTTGAAATAGGGTCCCGAGGATGACGGGTACTGCAACGGCAGCTGGAAAATAGGCAACCGCAAGAGCGGCACCTGCAGCGATATTCCGCATGCCTCCCGTATAGGTGACGGCGATGATATCTTCTTTCTCCCACTTCAGACATCGACCTGCCATCCAGGATAAGAGATAGCCGGAAAAGGCAATGAAAAAGACCAGGATGGCCATCGTGATCAATTTGGCGTCGATATGATTTAAGTAGTCTGCCACTTTTACACTGTTTAATGTCACACATATTCCAAGTGAGAGTTTAGAAAAGGGAGCTAAACGCGGCCCGAGCAGCGGTTTGATTTTTCCTCTGGTCAATTGATTCAGCAGCATCCCGAGCAGCGACGGAAGGACAATCATGCCGATCAGGCCTTTCATGATGGCTCCGGTATTCATTTCAACGGTGGCTCCGCTGAAGAAAGCGACACTGTACGGAACAAGAATCGGCGAAAGGAGAGTGTCGATCAAAACGATCGTCAAGGTGAGCAATGTACTGCCCTTGTATATGGACACCCAAAGCAAACTGGTGACACCCGTCGGAATCACAACCCCTAATACCAAGCCAGTAATGGTCAAATCGTCCCCGGGAAACACCAAGTGTCCAAGCAACCAGGCCCAAATGGGCATGACGATATGAAGGAGGCCAAGGACCACCAAAATCGGGACGGGATTCGAAGTGACCCTCTTCAATGAGCTGAAATTAGAACCCAAGCTTCCGGTAAAAGTGATGAATGCAAATATCCAAGGAACAAGGAAAACATAGGTATTCAAATGACCGGCAAGCAGTACGCCGGCAATTAGTCCTGTTGGCGTAATGAAAGGCATGGCCTTTTCAAGTAAATGATTTACCTTCTGTAGCAATTGATTTCACTCCTGTCGCTATACGTATGAAAATGGCAGGCTGCTTCGCGATCATGTTGCGCCCAGTTAAGGACGGCAGCCGGGGCCTTCCATTCTCTTCTGCAGTTCAAAAAATTACGATAATAATAGAGATGCGTTCTTTTTTCCGCTTTTCATTCTATCATAAAGGGTCGGAGTTACTAGAGGAGGGTATTGGTGGCCATTGCTGAACCTACTTCAATTTTTTCATAATATGATAGATCGTGACCTGCATTCCCAAGATACCTCCAATCAATAGAGCTATCATGATGAACGGCCCTAGATCCCCCTCTAAGCCAAATAGTAAGAGAAGGAATAAGCCTGCACTTATGCCTAAACCTAGAATCATGTTCAATAGGAGCTTCATATGCCTTCTCCTTTAAAAATATTTTTTCTTTCATTATAAAATAGTTTAAGGCAATGGCAAATCAGTCGTGGTTTGGGAGGGGAAATCAAAGCCGATTGACATATCGGGCAGTTCTTTATATATATTTAGGTACACGAAATAAATCGTTGGCTAATTGCATCCATTTTTAGTAAACTGGCAATGACAATTTTAATTAGAAGGTGAAGGAATGAAGGAAACTTTAGTCGATGAACGAGGCAGGGGTGCCGACAAGATCTGGACACGGAACTTTATCATGATCTGTTTGGCGAACCTCTGCATTTTCATGGGGTTTCAGATGACGATGCCCACACTGCCGCTGTTTGTTGAGCAGCTTGGCGGGGACGATCGCCTTGTGGGGGCTGTGCTTGGCATTTTCACTTTTTCCGCCCTGCTTGTTCGGCCTATCGCTGGAAGGCTATTGGAGACGAAGGGGCGTCGCGCCGTTTTTCTTGTGGGCTTAGCCATTTTTGCATTGTCGGTCGGCTCCTTCGGCTTCATGGGGACCATAGGCTTATTATTCATGATGCGAATTGCACAGGGGATAGGGTGGGGATTTTCCTCAACGGCATCAGGGACGATCGCTTCCGATATAATCCCTGCAAAACGACGGGGTGAAGCGATGGGCTATTACGGTTTATCGGGAAATTTGGCATTGGCCTTCGGTCCATCCTTGGGGCTTTTCCTCGCTACGGTTTTGCCATTTCAGGAATTGTTCCTGATTTGTTCGTTGCTCGGTTTACTTGCCATCATCACAGCGTCACTTATTAGCTATCAAAAAGTGGAAAAAGATCCATTGACGGCAGCTGTGGTCAAAAGGTTCGATGTTTATGAAAAAAGTGCCATCCAGCCGTCCTTGCTCATTTTCTTCATATCCGTCACTTTTGGCGGAATAGCAACCTTCCTTCCACTTTATACCGCGGAAAAAGGTGTTGATGGAATCCAGTGGTATTTTTTGGTGTATGCAATGGCCCTCATGGTCACAAGATTGTTCTCAGGCCGTTTGTATGACAGAAGGGGTCATCGAGCCATTTTTTTACCTTCGACAGTGCTCATTATGGCTGGGATGCTGCTGCTGGCATGGATGCCGGGTGAAGCGGTCCTTTACTTGGCGGCAGTGCTTTATGGATTGGGGTTTGGTTCCGTTCAGCCGGCGCTGCAGGCATGGTCGATTGAAAAAACGCCACCCAACCGGAAGGCGATGGCAAATGCCACGTACTTTTCGTTTTTTGACCTTGGAGTGGGCATGGGTGCCATCCTATTCGGGCAAATAGGCTATCTTTTCGGCTATAGGAGTATCTATATTACAGCAGCATTTTCAATCTTCATTTCAATAATCGTTTATTTATTGATTATCAGAAGCGGGAATAAGCTGGATTCCTAGGTGCGATATTACGGTGAAAGGAAGCGACAAATGTAGGTGGTTCCAACATTACAGGTTTTATAGTCTGGATGACTTCGAGTGAAGTCATCCTTTTTTGAATCCTTTCGTTTCAACAGGGATCACCCTGAATATTTAAAAAATGGAAAAACTTTGTTATTATCGTAAGGAGCATATACATAGGATGATTAAAGATCTTAATGAAGGAGGGGGAATCCTGGCATGAATGATTCTTCTAGCGAAGAACTGACATTGGAAAAAAGAAAGCGCATTTTCCAAGAAGAGCTTGATGCTTTATGGGAAAGGCGGCTCATTCCTAAATCGGAATATATTCGGATCGGCAGGGCATACGATAGGCATTATCAGCTGGCCCTTCAAAACCAAAAACGCTTAAAGCAGGAGCGTGAGCAATCGCAGGTCGGTCCAGAAAAGCTGTTGGAAGCAGAGCCGGTCGAGGAGGTTCAAGAAAGTCTGATGGAAGATGGGGCTTGGGAATTACATGAAGCCATTGGGAAGCTTGAGGCAGTGCAAATGGGTTCCGCTCCCGAAGATAGTCTGACACGGGTGAATGCGCCAGAGATGAAGCCGGAAGACAAGCTTGTTAAACCGGTGCAGCCTGAAAAACAGAAGAAAACACCCGAACAAATCAGGGAGCGGAATATTTCGGTCGTCCTGCTCACTGGGGTGGTATTGCTTCTTTTCGGAGGGATGATATTGGCCACTTCGTCATGGGGAGATTTAAACGCGCTCTTGAAAGTTGTCTTCATTGGAATGGTATCCGTCATTTTTGCGGGAATGGCTTTCATTGCTTCGAAGCTGAAAATTAAACAGACAGCGTTCGCTTTCCTGACGCTGGCGAGTCTATTCATTCCGATTACCATTTTATCTGCTTCATATTATCAAGTTTTTGGAGAGTACCTTTCACTTCATGGCGGGGGACCGGCATTGCTGGGGTTTCTTGGCGGATTACTCTGTTTAGCGATATATGTCAAGATTGCGGATTACTTTAAGTCGAAAATATTCACTTTCATTTCCATATTTACCTTTGGCCTTACCTGCTACTTCGGTATAGCTTTTGTGACGCCCACCCTTGAATGGATGTTTTTGGCGGTTGGCATTATTAATGTAATCCTATTATTGAATGTCCGAAGATTAAATGATGAACCATATTTAAAGTTATTCAAACCATATATTTTTCAATTCATTCAGTTTAAGATCATTGTGGAAGCATTCGTGATTTTGACGTTATTTGCAAGCAGCCTTACATATTCGTTAACGTTGATTGTCTTTTCTGTAACGTTTTTCATTTTTGCCGTCCAATTCCAAAAGAAATATCATGAAATGGCATTCAGTGCGCTCTTCACTTACGGATATATCCATTTTATCCATAATTCTTTTTTAAGTGAGTACATGGTCATTGCTTTGGCACTTGTTCCAGTCGTTTTTACCGCTTTGGCGAAATATATGGTTAAAGGGGAGCGGACAAAGCTATCGAGGACGTTTCAATTCACCAGCCTGATTGAAAGTGCACTGGTTTTCTTGTATATAAACGCGATGGCATACGAGGAAAATTATGCGCAGCTATTCATCGCGCTCCTCATCGTATCCGTTCAGCTAGCGTATATTTCGCTTCAATCAAGGGATTCACGCTTCACCTACCCTGCTGTCGTGGCATTCAATTTTGCTTGCGTCTATCTTTTCTTTGCCTTACCTATCTCTTTTTCTACCATTTTAAATCTGATTTTTGCCCTTCAGGTCATTCTATATCTCGGCGTTTATTTATATAATCATCATCCAAGATACAGTCTGTTCAAAAGGAGCATCGTACGCATCACCTCCATGATCATGGCGGCGGTACTTATAAGTAAATTCAGTGAGATGGATTGGCTTGCCGTCACTCTGGTCCTAGGCATGATATCTGGACTTTTTTTCATCACATTTCTAAAAGATGATGCCAAGCATATGAAGGAGTACGCCATTTACGGATTTCCCAGCACCCTTATCCTGGCTTTCGTTTCTTTCTATCCGTACTTGCAGGAGAGCGGGGCTTGGGGCCGGTCTAATATCCCGGTCAGTCTTTACTTAATGGCCATTTCACTTATTTGCATCGCTTGCGCCTACTCGTTCAAAAAGAGAATGCGTGAATTCTTCCTTGTTTTTTGCTATGGCGGCCAGTTCCTTTCCTTCCTTGCCTTTCTCTGGATACCGTTTGATACGCTGCAGCCATTGGAAGTAAGCGGGGTGATTGCCATGGCTGTAGCAATAAACAGCTGGTCAGTCCATATCCATCGGCAACATATATTCTGGGTGCCGGTCGTGCTTGCAAGTGCCAGCTTATATGCATCACTTTACGATGTATTCGATTTTCATGCGATGTCCATGAAGGTTGCATTCGTACTGTTCGCTCCATTTATCTTTTTCCTGATAGGGGAGGGGGTAGGGAGGTACTCAAAAAAAGGGAGACTGTACTTCGTATACGCCAGCCATCTAGTCAATTTAATTGCGATTCCGATTGGTTATTTTCTCATCATCCAAACAAAAAGCACGCCTGTGCTCTTTGTTTCCCAGCTATTGATCTATCTTTTGAGTGCTATGCGCTCACAAGGCAAGTTAGAAAAATACGTATATACGTATCTAGGCTTTACCGTGCTTTTCCTGCAGGTTCATTTATGTTTGAAGAACGTGGAGCAAATGGAGTTCATCGCCTCTATATCAATGATGATAACCGTTGCGATGATAACGATCCTATGGGCTGCAGCTAGTGAAGGCTGGAAAAAAATCATCGGGTATTATCTTATTCCGTTCGTTCTTGTAACAATGAGCATATCCACATTGGAAACGGCCATTCGTAATTTTCCTCCTGGTTGGGAGGATGTCTGGGTTGGTATGCTGACTTTACAGTTCTTGCTTGGCTGGTATCTGCTCATGAAAGGGGATTGGCGCAATTATATTGTGATTCCTCTAAGCCTCTCATTCATATTCTATAATATGTACGTACACACATTGCCCCTTGTCATGGCTCTTATCTTCCTGCTGAT
This sequence comes from Peribacillus folii, assembly GCF_030271255.1. Lineage (GTDB taxonomy): Bacteria > Bacillota > Bacilli > Bacillales > DSM-1321 > Peribacillus. The sequence goes on along the minus strand of NZ_JASJOM010000011.1, from coordinate 50,132 downwards.
TTGTACGGCAGTGAAGGTGCTCGCCAGTATCCGCCATTTCAAAGGCTTGGCCAAACAAGAGGGAGAGAGTGGCTGGATTGATTATTATCGGATATATGGCTTGTTATATCTATGTGCCATGAATCTTGAAGTTTATAGGAGAGTGCAGGGGTTTGAGGAAGTGGGGATTTTTGTTTCCCTACTTCTGCCAGGCTATGTCATCCTGATGGGACGGTTCACAAAGGATAAAAACGAAAAAAACCTCCATTTTTGGCTGACTGGCATTCTTGGTTTGTATCCATATTGGTGCCTCATCCGGTATGCGGATTCTTTACAGCCTTTTGTTGATCTAACAGTGCTTTTTGCTTGTACGGCCTTCATGATGTTACTAAGCCGCAAGAATTTCAAGAGCTTACTGAATAAGGATGAAGCAGGATTTCAATTGGACTTCTATCGAATCTATGGTCTGCTGTTCCTCCTTGCCATGAATGTAGATGTTTTGACCGCAGAACGGGAACAGTTCATTTTGGAAATCATTGCAGCCATTCTAATTCCGCTCTATTTCACCATGATAAGAAGCAAGACGACAGGAATCATGGAAAGGAAAATTCTTTTGGCTGCAGCGATATTGTCCAGCCTATTTCCGTATTGGGTCATCATCAACCAATTCACGATACCTGCCGTCCTTGAAGAAGAGGCAGCCATTTTGCCGCTCTTCATCGTCAGTACCATCCTGCTGAGGAAAATTTTCGTTAAAGGCAAAACTGCACAATATATCGAGAGTGCAATTGTCTTTCTCTTATTTTTAGACTTGATTCTGGATGCGATGGCGAGCAACACCTTAAATGATGCGCTCATTATCGGAACGGTGTCATTGGCAGCGATGCTGATTGGCTTCATGATGAAATATAAATCGTATTTCGTTGCGGGGACCGTCACGATTTTATTCAATATTTATAGCAATACCACTTCAATGTGGGGCGAGATGCCATGGTGGCTGTATTTGATCATTGGCGGAGTCCTCCTTATCGGAATAGCCTCCTTCTTCGAATGGAAAAAGCAAAAAGACAACAGGACATCGAAGGAAGTGCTTGAAAAAAATAAACAAAGAATCAAGAATTGGTTCAACCGCTGGAATTAATGAAGAAAAGTGGCAAAATAAAAAGACTTGGGTATTCCAAGCCTTTTTATTTTGCCAAATATTTTTGGATGTTTTGTACCATGCCCGTTTCATTGTATTGCAGGTGCTCCCTTTCCGCGGGCGGTCCGTGGGCCTCCTTGGCTTTCAGCCTGCGGTGTCTCACGTAGACACGCATTTCCCGCAGGAGTTTCCCACCTTCCGTTTCATTCCACTTACCGTGAAATGAAGTTAGACATCCCATTGCCCATAGTTGAGGTTTATATTTTGCCCGTTTCATTGAACTGCAGGTGCTGCCATATCCAGAGGCGGGCAACCCTTTGATACGTATTCCTAAAAGAAGTCGCGCATACCTCATTCATCATCTACAAACAGAGAGTGATTAGACCCGCTTCTTACTTCTTCGATTTTGTTTATTTCCTCTTGCCAATCATAAATTTCCAAACTCCACTGATCTATATTTGTTTGCAACACATTAATTATTTAATTTGTCTCTGTCTTCAGTTAAGCCATGTACTAATTTTTTCTTATTTTCCAAGTTAGCATATACAAAAACTGGTCTGAATTTCCGTATCTCTTCTTTAATCATATGAAGTAGTACCTCCTTTAAAGTAATTAATCTACTACTCAGATAAACCTTTTTGAGCTTAAGATGAGCAGGAGCTGCATGAAGAGCAGCTGGAGGATGAATCGGAATGGCTGTCATGGCTGCTGCCTTGGTCCCAGCTGTGGCCTAAGTGACCGGCAGAAGCATCATAATTCCCAAAAATGTCTTTAAAATCGTGATCAAAATCATCGGTGCTAACATACGTGAAATAGGCAGGGGCCGCATAATCGGACTCATTGTAGATTTTCCGGCCATTCATTTCTGTCAGGGGGCGATTGATTTTAAATTGGGAGGCGAAATGTTCAAAGGTCATTTCCGCGTGCTTACTTGTTGGTTTTCGCATATATTTCGCTTTTAGCTGTTCAAGCTCCATCGTTTCAAAATCGCGAAGATATGTATGTCCTTTACCATGCTTGAAAAACTTGCCCCATATTCGGATTGAACTGGAATCCACCGTAAATAACTGTACATAGTAAAAATCAAAAAGAGTCCGTTCCTCGGGCTTGAAGACGGGCTGAAAGTGGGGGTGATGCAAAATGGCCGTGCCGATGAAAGCTTGGCAAAACTGATCATACCCTTGCTTATAGCCCAGCATGATATGCCAAAGCTCATCGATGGCCGAATTAAACATTTCAACCTTTCCAAAAACGGCGGCGATAATCAAATAGCGCTTCAATTCACGCCATGCTTGGTTGACCTTTTCCTGTGAAACCCGGGGATGCTCCAGCCTGTATTCAGCATTGACCTTTTCCATATAAGCAACATCCAATGCAACGTTTAGCTTATCCTGCAAGGCAACGGCTACAATTTCGGATGCTTCTACATCTAAAGTTCCCCTATGTAATTGCCGGAATTCTTTTTGATAACGTGCCAATTTGGCTGGCTCACTTTGCCGTTTTACGAAATTGACCAGAAAGACAGCAAAAATTACCGCAAGAATGACATAAAAAAAGACCATTTGCCCACTCCCCTAAAATTCATGAATAGATTGCATTATCATTATCATACATCGTATTGGAAGGGATTGTAAGATATTCCTGCGAATGATCAATGTGATGGGGAAGATGGAGACCCTCTTAATCAGTCCTTCAAATCATGCCTCCAATCTAGTATAGTTAGGAGGAAAAGGGGTGAAGGCATGTACTTGACAGTAAAAGAGACTGCGGAATATTTATCGATGCCGGAATCTTATATCGAAAGCTTGGTCGCTCAACAAAAAATCCGCACCGTTCATGACGGTGAGCAGCATTTGATTTTCAAAGAGCAGTTCAATACACATCTTGAACAAATGGAGAAATATAAGAAGCAATTGGCAGATTATTATAATGAACCAATCCCGGAAGATATTGATGTGAAGGATGAAGATTAGCATCTGCCGAATCGGCAGGTGTTTTTTTTTGAAATCAGCGACGGCACCATAGGACTAACTGATCATTCAAAATATTTTGTTGTCAATGGAAGGTAATTGTAGTAGAATCCCCTCATTCCGTGTAAAATAAAAGATAGATGGAATTATCACGGCAGAATGGTAGTTAGGAGATAGGTAAGTGGTAAAAGAGTATTTACAAAGTGAAGGTTTTTCTAGGTTAATTACATTAATTGTGTTGGTCCTCTTTTTAGTAAGCATCGGAAGTATGGTTAATATCGTGTTATTCACATTTGTTTTCACTTTCCTTATGGGGAGGCTGGAGCAATTTATCATGATTCGGCTGAATAAAGTGATGCGTATCAACTCTAAAGTGGTCATAAGTTTCTTATATGCAGTCGTCGTATCATGTTTAGCCATCGTTCTTTATAAATATTTACCGGTCATCACGCTCCAATTCACGGAATTAGTCACGCAGATCGTTTTCTTCTTTCAACATCCACCAGATAATAGGGTCATTCAATATGCCATTAATACAATGAACGAGCTGGAATCGCCGCTCGATCTCCAAAAACAGATGAATACACTCTATCTTTATATATCCGATTTCGGCAAACTGGCATTTCAAATTTTCATTTCCATATTGCTCAGTTTATTTTTCTTATTGGAAAAAGATAAAATCATCCGTTTCACTTCTAAATTCAAGCGGGCCAAATTTAAATCGTTTTTCATAAATTTGGGACACTTTGGCGTTAAATTCATTAATTCTTTCGGAAAAGTGATTGAGGTACAGTTCCTGATAGCCATTACGAATGCAGTGCTGTCAGTGACATTCTTATGGATTCTTGGTTTTCCGCAGTTGCTTGGCCTGGGGATTATGATATTCTTCCTTGGCTTGGTTCCGGTTGCGGGGGTCATCATTTCCCTCATTCCACTTAGCATGATTGCCTATAGCATCGGCGGCATGCCAAAAGTAATTGCGGTATTGATCATGATCGTGGTGATCCATGCGATTGAAAGTTATATTTTGAACCCGAAATTCATGTCGGCCAAGACGAATCTCCCAACGTTCTTCACGTTCATCATCCTGCTTTTTTCCGAACATTTCCTGGGGATATGGGGCTTGATCATCGGGATACCGATTTTCATCTTCCTGCTGGATATGCTGGATATTGAAGAAGGAAATGGGCAAATACCATAAAATCTTGCAAGCAGCGGCCAAGCTTTATCGGCCGCTGCTTATTTTTTTCGACAAAAATTTCGGGGAAGCAGGCTCAACTTGTTTTTAAAATAATATCTATTTTTCCTATATAAAGGTAAAAGTCCAGAGGTTCATTTCCTATCGGCATTTTTCGCGTTTTGAGTTTACCGTGTTAATTGATTAAAATTTTATTTTAGTAAAGTTATTTATCGACTTTTTATTGCATAAAAAAACAAATGAACTTATAATATTTTTAAATGAAAATACTGAATGTTCTCTAAGTTTAGATTTATCTGTTTTCTTTTAGGAGAGAGTTTACGAGAGAGAAGGGGATTATGTTGAAGAAGGTTTCTTTTTTAGTGTTTGCCGTGGTAGCTTCTTTATTGCTCATCTTGACAGGATGCGGGAAGGATAAAGAGGTTGTGACAACTGGTAAAGAAGAAGATGCGAATGGGAAAACGCTAAGGATCGTGACGGACGCCAATTATGCTCCATTTGAATTCCTGGAAGGCAATAAGGTTGTTGGATTCGATATTGATTTCATCAAAGCAGTTGCCAAGGAAGCCGGTTATGAAGCTAAAGTGGAAAGTGTTGGCTGGGATCCGATTTTCGTCGAAATCGAATCGAAAAGGGCGGATGTCGCGGTTTCTGCCATAACAGTGAATGACGAAAGAAAACAAACGTACGATTTCTCGGTCCCTTATTTCCTATCGACAAACAAGATTCTCGTTCCAGAGAAAAGTGATATTAAATCAGGCGATGAGCTGAAAGGGAATAGCATTGCCGTACAGACCGGTACAACCGGACAAGAAGCAGTGGAAAAGCTCCTAGGGAAAAATCATAAAGACATTAAAAAATTCGAAAATAATAACCTGGCAATCCAGGAACTGCTTCAAGGGGGGGCGGCAGCCGTCGTAGCCGATAATACGGTGGTTGAGGAATATGTGAAGAACAACCCTGACCAGAAACTGAAAGTCGTCGAAGATAGCCAAGCCTTCAACGAGGAATTTTATGGCCTTATGTTCCCGAAAGGCAGTGAGTTGAAAGCCGACTTCGATAAAGCCGTGAATGCCATTTACGAAAACGGGAAATATGCTGAAATTTATAAAGAATGGTTTGGCGTTGAACCAGACTTAGAAACGCTAAAAGCACAGCAATAAAAAAATGGAAAGGATTGCGTAACTTTACGTGTGAAGTTACGCAGTTTTTTTGGGCTTTAGGAGGGGAAAGGAATGAGTTTTCGCTGGGATATCATTTTTGAATATGCGCCTTTCTTATTGAAAGGTGCATTGCTTACGATCGGTCTTTCGGTTTCATCCATTCTGATCGGGACCTTTTTGGGCCTGTTGATCGGTTTAGGAAAAATCATGAGAAACAAAGTGCTGGCTGCGCCCTTTTATTTCTATGTCACGGTGTTTCGCGGGACTCCGCTATTGGTTCAAATCTTTTTGATTCATTTTGGGATCGTGCCCTTTTTTACGGGGGAAACGAATGCCGTAGCTGCCGGTGTCATTGCTTTATCTCTAAATGCCGCAGCTTATATTGCGGAAATATTCCGTGCAGGCATTCAATCCATTGATAACGGGCAAATGGAGGGGGCCCGTTCCTTAGGTATGACCCATGCCCAAACGATGATCCATGTTGTCTTGCCACAAGCCTTCAAAAGGATGATACCGCCGCTCGGCAATGAATTCATCGTGTTATTAAAGGATTCTTCCTTATTATGTGTCATTGCAGCTCCAGAGTTAATGTATTGGGGAAAGGCGATGGGGAGCCAGTACTTTAAAGTGTGGGAGCCATATCTGGCATGTGCATTCATCTATTTATTCCTGACCCTCGTCTTAAGCTTCGCATTAAATGGACTTGAAAGAAGGTTGAAAACAGTATGATCAAGATCGAGAATCTTAAGAAATCCTTCGGGGATAATGAAGTATTGAAAAATGTCAATGCAATCGTTTCCCCACAGGAAGTGGTAGTGGTAATCGGGCCTTCTGGATCGGGTAAATCAACCTTTCTCCGATGTATCAATCAACTGGAAACGATAACGGCAGGGCATATATTCATTGAAGGTCTGGATACGACCGACAAGAAGGTCAATATCAATAAAGTCCGGACCGAGGTCGGCATGGTATTTCAGCATTTTAACCTATTTCCACATAAGACGGTTATGGAGAACATCATGCTCGCACCTTTAAAGGTCCGTAAGGTTTCCAAAGAGCAGGCCACGCAAAGAGGGATGAACCTTCTGAAGAAGGTGGGCCTTGCCGAAAAGGCGAATGCCTACCCCGATTCATTATCGGGGGGGCAAAAGCAGCGTGTGGCCATTGCCAGGGCACTGGCAATGGAGCCAAAGATCATGTTATTCGACGAGCCGACCTCTGCTCTTGATCCTGAAATGGTCGGTGAAGTGCTGGAAGTAATGAAGCAGCTGGCAAGGGAAGGAATGACGATGGTGGTCGTGACCCATGAAATGGGATTCGCAAAAGAAGTCGGCGATCGGGTGATCTTTATGGATGAAGGATATATCGTTGAAGAAAACATTCCCAGTGAGATTTTTAATCATCCGCAGCAGGAGCGAACTAAAGCCTTCTTAAGCAAAGTACTTTAGATGCAAGAAAGAAAACCATCCCCTTAAATGGATGGTTTTTTTCGGATAGAGGTGCATCATTTTATCGTTGAAGCGCCTAATAGCGATTCAGGACTTTTACCGAGCACCAGCATACTGATTTTGGCATAGCCAATATTTCTACTTTCCGAGAAGATCTGAACAAGGATATGGAAATCCGGATCATCCTTCACCTTTTTAACTTCCTCTATATATAAATTGGTAACGGAGGGCGTAACGAATTCAGGGGTGTATTCGTTATGGTTTTCATCCATGAGTAATGTGCCCATAAAATGATATTTAAATTGCAGTGCCCGTGTTAAGGCAACGAGATGGAACAATTTATTAAATAATTTGGGGTATGAATATTTAACCTTCCACAGCGCGGCTTCGGTTGCCCGTAGCTCATCGACACTGGATAAAGTGATCATATGTATCTTTACTCCTCTCATGAAGGCCTGGTTTCCATAGCAACGGCCTTTGACTCTTATCAAGTCTACCTCCAGGAGTTTCGCATGTAAAATGGTTAGATGTTATCGTTTCCATAACCTGTATCTATGGTAGTGCTTACATCAAATGGGCTATTTTAAGAATGCATCCCCTTTGGTGAGTGCGTCCTTCGTATATTTCAGCCATTCCTTTGCGGCGTAAGAAAGGTAATGATCCTTGCTCCAAATGAATCCAAGCTTCCAGCTGATAGATGGATTCTTAACCTTGATGGACCTTATACGGTCATCATGGCGGCACAAGCTTTCAGGTAAAAGCGCAATGCCCAGCTTGCAGTAAACCATCTCTTCGATGAAATCCCAGCGTGAGCTTTCCGTGACGATATGCGGAGAAAACCCGGCCTCACTGCAGGAAGATATGATTAAATCCCGCAGGACGTAATCTTTATTGAATAAGATGAATGATTCGTTTTCCAGCTCTGACAGATCGATTTCTTCCCGATTGGCAAATGGATGGGAAGGGTGCACAATCAAATTTATATCTTCTTCCAAAAAGGAAAAATGGTGAAAAAGTTCGATGTTGGTTGGCAGGACGATGACGCCTATGTCTATTTGGTCCTTTTGGACGGATTCTTCAATTTTCTTAGAACCATCCTCGACTAATTGAAAGGTAATATTGGGATATTGCTCATGAAAACGGCTAAGGATCTGGGGGAAGAAAGAAGCATCGATGATTGGAGGCAATCCGATGCGTACATGTCCCGTTTTCAAACCTAATAAATTATCTACCTCCGTTTCGAGATTGCGAAATGCCTTATCAATCAATTTTGCCTGCTCCAAGACAACCTTACCTGCATCGGTCAGGATCAATTGCTTGCGCGAACGATCAAAAAGCTCGACGCCCAGCTCGGTTTCCAGGTTTTTGATCATCTTGCTGATGGCCGGCTGGGTAATGAATAAATGATCGGCTGCCCGAGTGAAATTATTGAAATTGGTTACCTCGATAAAGTATTGTAAGTGTTTAATATCCATTGCTTCACCTGTTATCCTCATTTAAAGTACTTTCATTTTACCTGTAAGCGAAAGGGTTTGTAAAACTTGCTACAAAAAAGCTGGAGTCCAATGGAACCCAGCTTTTTACTAAATATATAGCCTGCCCATTCATTTAACTAACAGGACTGGCACGGGAGATTGTTGAACGATAGAGTGGCTTACACTGCCCAGGAATTCCTTGAATCCGCTTAATCCGCGGCTGCCCATGATGATCAGGTCGCAATGATTTGTTTTCGCATGTTCCAGTAAAGCCGTGATGGCAGATCCCTCGATGACATATGTTTGGGATGCATTCGGGAGTTCCGATAAAAGGGCTTCCGCTTTTTGGACCACTTCATTGCCATGTGTGCGCATCGATTCTTCGATTTGCTGAAAGGCATTGCCGTATATATTGGGCTTGATTGGCAATGTAACAGCGTGAAGCACATGGATTTCAATGGCCGGATCGAGCTTTGCTAACTCTATCGCTTTTTCTAAAGACTTGAAAGCCAATTCAGACTCATCATAAGCTACTAATATTTTTGAACAAAGCATGGTTTAATCCTTCCCTTCTATATCATGAATATACCCCTAGTATAGCAGTTTGAATCTACCAAAAAGATTCATAAAGTATAAATTTTGTGAATATTTGTTGAAGTTAACGTTAACGTCAATGTTAAGATATAGGTAAATAATTCCTTTGTAAGGTGTGGTTTAAACATGTACACCATTTCGGAAATAGCGAAAGAATTCGAATTGACGACAAGGACACTCCGATATTACGAGGAACTAGGCATGCTAAAGCCTAAGCGTTCCGAATCAGGAAAAAGAGTGTATGGAAAGAAAGAATATGCACAACTCAAAATCATCATACGGGGTAAGAAGTATGGGTTTTCGTTAGGAGAAATAAAGGATATTGTCCTATTATTCGATAAGGATAGGACAGGCATCAAGCAATTGGAAAAGACGATCAGCACGGCAGGTCAGAAATTAAATGAAATAAATGAGCGCATCCAAGAGCTGAATGAATTGAAACAGGATTTTGAACAGATGCTCCAGGGCTTCAATAAAAATCTTCTTGAATTGAAGAACGATAACTTGGCAAGCGGGCAAATTAAATCTGGAAATTAGGTTTTGATGGTCAAAAAAGCTGAATATAGTATCTATACGAAACGAATGAGGTGAGGATTTGGATATTGAAAAAACGATAGCAGCAGTGACAGGAGGCGCTTCAGGTCTTGGGGCGGCTGCGGTAAGAAATATCATAAAAAAAGGCGGAAAAGCGATCATACTGGATCTCTCGGAAGCAAACGGGGCTGGATTGGCTCAGGAATTGGGAGATTCAGCCTTATTTGTCAAGACGGATGTAACGAGTGAAGAAAGCGTGAGCAAAGCGTTGGAAAAAGGAGTGGAAAGATTCGGAAGCATCAACACGGTCATCAATTGTGCAGGCATTGCGATTGCGCAGAAGGTCATCGGCAGGAAAGGTATACATGAGTTGGAAGCGTTCACAAATGTAGTGATGATCAATTTGGTCGGTACATTTAATGTGATTCGCCTTGCTGCCCAAAAAATGGCAGGAAACGGACCAAATCAAGATGGAGAGCGCGGTGTCATCATCAATACTGCCTCGGTAGCTGCCTTTGAAGGGCAAATAGGACAAGCGGCCTATAGTGCCTCCAAGGGAGGAGTTGTCGGAATGACCTTGCCGATTGCGAGGGAGCTGGCCACAAAAGGAATCCGTGTTGTATCGATTGCACCGGGATTATTCCATACACCAATGTTTGACTCGTTGCCTGAAGATGCAAGGGTATCACTAGGACAAACCGTGCCATTTCCATCGCGGCTAGGATATCCTGAAGAGTATGCAAAACTTACGGAAAGCATCATAACAAATCCGATGTTGAATGGGGAAACGATCAGGCTGGACGGGGCCATCAGGATGTCGCCTAGGTGAGGGACCGTTGCATCATTAATTTTGAGAAAGTTCCTTCCTTTCATGGGCAGGAGATATGAACAAACTTGCAAAGGAGACTAAGTAGATGAAGCATCCATATGTAAATGAGGAGCATGAGATCTTTCGAAAGTCATTCCGAAAGTTTTTAGAAAAAGAAGCAATTCCAAATTATGAACAGTGGGAAGAAGAACGAATCATTCCACGATCATTTTGGATGAAAATGGGGGAGCAGGGATTTTTATGTCCGGACCTTGGCGTAGAATATGGCGGTTCAGGGGTGGATTGGGGGTTTGCGGTCATAATCAATGAGGAATTGGAAAGGGTGGGTTCCGGTTTCATCGGTTTCGGTCTCCACAGTGATATTACCGTGCCGTATATTACTGCCTACGGAAATGAGTGGCAGAAACAGCGCTGGCTCCCTAAATGTACAACTGGGGAAATCATTACGGCCATCGCCATGACTGAGCCTGGTACAGGTTCAGACTTGGCGAATATTAAAACGACGGCAATATTGGATGGAGATCATTACATTTTGAATGGTCAAAAGACATTCATCACCAATGGGATTCATTCGGATCTTGTCATCGTGGCGTGCAAAACGGATCCTAATGCGACTCCGAAGCATAAAGGCGTAAGCTTGGTCGTGGTTGAAAGGGATACACCGGGCTTTTCGAGGGGGAGGAAGCTGAGGAAGCTTGGATTGCACAGTCAGGATACAGCCGAACTTATTTTTGAGGATTGCCGTGTGCCGAAAGAAAACCTGCTGGGTGAAGAAGGCAAGGGCTTTACATATTTAATGGAAAAATTGCAGCAGGAACGCCTTGTCGTGGCAATTTGTGCGCAAACGGCATCCGAGGATATGCTTGACGAAACGATTGAATATGTGAAAAGCAGGGAAGCATTCGGAAAATCCGTAAGTCAATTTCAAAATACTCAATTTAAGATTGCCGAGATGGCAACTGAAATTAAGATGGGCCGTACTTTCCTCGATCGATTGATCTCCGACCATATGGCGGGTGAACAAGTAGTCACAGAGGTGTCGATGGCGAAATGGCGCTTGACGGAGACTGCGAGAAAAATCTCCATTGAATGCATGCAGCTTCACGGCGGCTATGGATATATGGAGGAATATAAGATAGCCAGAAGGTATCGGGACATTCCGGTGGCGAGCATTTATGCAGGAACGAATGAGATCATGAAGAAAATCATCGCTAAAAATCTTGGTCTTTAATGAAAACAGGATGTGAAGGGGAGAGAACATATGCGCGAAGTGGTTATCGTAGAAGGGATTCGCACTCCAGTCGGCAGGCGTAACGGGGTCTTGAAAGACATTCGCCCGGATGATCTGGCAGGGGAAGTATTGAGTAGGCTGGTGGAAAAGGTCGGTATTGATCCAGCCATTATCGATGATGTCATTTTGGGATGCGTTTCCCAGTCTGGGGAGCAGGCCGGCGATATAGCACGGGTTGCTGCATTGATTGCCGGATATCCGATCGAGGTGCCGGGAACGACGATCGATCGTCAATGCGGCTCAAGTCAACAGGCCGTCCATTTCGCTTCCCAAGCCATCTTGTCGGGGGATATGGATGTAGTCGTGGCGGGCGGGGTCGAAAACATGTCCCGAGTCCCGATGGGATCGAATTACCAAGGGGCGACAACGAGTCAAAAGTATTTAGACAGCTATGAGGTGATCAACCAAGGTATATCTGCGGAGAGGATCGCAAAGAAATGGGGAATTACACGGCAGGAATGCGATCAATTTTCCGTGGAGAGCCATGCCAAAGCGATACGTGCTCAAAAAGAAGGACATTTCGACCGTGAAATGATTTCCGTTATCGGTACCGATAAAGAAGGGAACCAGCTTGAAGTTACGGAAGATCAAGGTCCTAGAAGTGAAACCACCCTGGAAGTACTCTCAGGGCTGAAAGCGGTTTTTGAAGAAAACGGGTTAATCCATGCTGGAAACTCAAGCCAAATCAGTGATGGTGCCGCCGCTTTATTATTGATGGAGCGCAGTAAAGCCATCGAGCTTGGTTTGAAGCCTCGCTTTAAGGTGCATACAAGGGCCGTCGTCGGATCAGACCCAACACTGATGCTGACTGGACCGATTCCCGCTACGCAAAAGGCGTTGGAGAAAGCGGGACTTTCCATTGATGACATCGATATTTTTGAAGTGAATGAGGCTTTTGCTCCTGTACCGATTGCCTGGCTCAAGGAAATCGGCGCAGACCCGAAGAAGCTGAATCCAAATGGAGGGGCAATTGCCTTGGGACATCCTCTTGGCGGCAGCGGTGCACGGATCATGGTATCGATGATACATGAGCTGGAAAGGACAGGCGGACGCTATGGATTGCAAACGATGTGTGAAGGACATGGGATGGCCAACGCCACCATCATTGAAAGATTGGATTAAATGTTAGTCTACTGCAGGGAAGGTAAGCTGAAAATGGGACACAGCCGACCATCGCCAGACGGACGTGAAAGCTCGTTCTATTGAGGGGTGGCTTACTTAATTGAGGAGGAAATGGTATGTCAGTAACGATTAAAAATATTTTTGATAAGACCGTTCAGAAATTTCCCATTAAAGAGGCTATCTACGACGTGAGAAGAAATATCCGCTACACGTATATCCAATGGAATGACCAAGTGAATCGATTGGCCGCTGCCCTGCAGGCGGAAGGCGTCCGAAAAGGGGACAGGGTTTCTACGTTCCTTTACAACAATGAAGAGCTTGCGACTGCCTTCTTTGCCTGTTCAAAAATAGGCGCAATCTTTAATCCGATCAACTTCCGCCTCATGGCGGAGGAGCTTGCCTTCATAGTGAATGACGCAAAACCAAAGGTCGTTTTGTTCGAACGTGAATTGGAAGCGACCGTTGCTGCTATCGAAAAGCGGTTCCCGGAAACGGGTTTCTGGTACATTGACGAAGATGTCCCCGGTTATGCGAAGGGATACCGTCAAAAATTGGCCAGCATTTCCTCTCAGCCCACTGAGGTGGACGTTCATGAGGATGATATTTATGCAATCATGTATACAAGCGGAACGACGGGGCGTCCCAAAGGGGTCATACATCTGCATAAAGATATGGTCAAACAGGCAGCGATATTAGTCGAGGCCCTGAATTATGAACGAACGGATATCGGCTTGATCACTGCACCGATGTTTCATTGTGCCGAATTGCATTGTTGTTTTTTACCTCGCGTCCAGGTTGGGGCCATGAATGTCATCCTCCATCAATTCAAACCAAAAAAAGTGATGGAGCTAGTTGAATCAGAGGGGATAACCAAATTATTCGCTGCGCCCACGATGTGGAACATGCTCATTCAGGAAAACCTGGACGGTTATAAATTCCAGAGCCTGAATCTAGGGCTATATGGGGCGGCACCAATGGCACCATCGCTTGTACGTGCCTGTCAGGAAAAGCTGGGAATCCAGTTCATTCAGGCGTATGGAATGACTGAAATGGGGCCAGCGATCACTCTCCTGCTTGAAGAAGATCAAGTAAGGAAGGCGGGCTCAGCCGGAAAGGCATGTCCGGAGCATGAAATTATCATTGTCCGCCCGAATGATGACGGTCCATCGGAGCCAGGGGATATTCTGGAACCAGGGGATACGGGGGAAATCCTTGTAAAGGGTCCATGCATCATGCAGGGCTATTTCCAAAAGGAAGCAGAAACGGAAAAAGCAATGTATAAAGGCTGGTACCATTCCGGAGATATAGGTTACCTGGATGAAGAAGGATATCTGTGGGTCAAGGATCGAGTGGACGACATGATCATTTCAGGTGGTGAAAATGTATACCCAAGGGAAGTGGAAGACACGCTTCATGCACATCCTCTTGTGTTCGACTGTGCGGTACTTGGTCAACCAAATGAAAAATGGGGGGAAACGGTAACGGCGTTCATTGTAGCCAAAGGGACCGAATTGACGGAACACGATTTAGAAGATTGGTGTAAGAGTAGTGATACGCTAGCTAACTTTAAACGGCCAAGAAGATACATTTTCTGTGAAGAGCTGCCGCGAAATGCAAGTGGAAAGATACAAAAATTCCTGCTTCGTAAACAGCTGGAGGAGATTGTAAATGGCAAAGGTTAAGGTAATATCCATTTTTGAGATTTAAAAGAGAGGAAGCTGGTGAAGCAAGAATGACATTGAATAATAATCGCGGCAATATAGGAAGGAAGTGAAAAAAAGTTATCCACAATAAAAATCCTGTCTGTCCGGCGGGATATCCCCCTTATCCACATAATCCACAGAGTTATCCATAAATAACATTATTTTCATGTTAGTAAGACTAGTTATAATGCCTGCTGTTTATCAGTATTTTCTGAATATATCCACAATACCAACAAAGATGTGGATAAAAGATGTGGATAAGAACAAACAAGGGGCTGTTATACAGCCCCTTGTTTTTATGGATTAACGGCTATCATGAGCTCGGCGATCTGCTGCATTTGCCCGTGCTTGTGCCTCGATGTCTTCCTTGTCAGCCAGTTCGGAAGAGTATTCGACGTCTATACCATCACTTTTCAGGTTTTTAGGAACTTGCGGTAATTTTTGTTTGTTTTTATCCCGATTATGATGTATGCTATTGCGTCCCATAATTTCGCCCCCTAAATAAAAAAATAAGCAGGAGATGAGTTCATCAATTCATCATCTCCTGCTTATTTTGTGTTGATTGATCGATCAACATGTACGGGAAAATACGCCAAACTTAACGGCGCGATCTTTTCTCATTAAAGCCGCCGGCACGATCTGCATTCTTGAATTCCCGTGCATAAAGAATCGCTTGGGTGCTTGTTAAGTTACTTTTTTCTTTTTCGTGTTTTTTGGACATGTAGATCAGCTCCATTTCACCTTGATATCCCTATTTTTTCCTAAAAAGCAGCTTTCATACGTGAGAATCTTTTTTTAAGATAGCTTGTAAAGCTTCTTCAAGGGAAGGAAAGGAGAAGGTGAATCCTCCTTGATCAAGTTTAGCAGGCAGCACTTTTTGTCCTTCAAGCACTAGCATGCTCATTTCACCAAGTGCTGTTTTCAGGATGAATGGAGGTACAGGAAACCAATGGGGACGGTGCATGACTGTCCCTATCGTTTTACCGAATGCATCCATTTGGACGGGGGTAGGAGCCGTGAAATTGACCGGCCCCTCCGTATCCTGATTACTGATGCAAAAGGAGAGTGCCCGGACCACATCTTGTATATGGATCCAGGAAAGCCACTGATTCCCCGTGCCAAGCCTTCCTCCGCCGAAAAGTTTATAGGGGAGGATCATCTTGGGCAATGCGCCACCGTGCTCGCCCAGAATCACACCAAATCTCGTAAGGACGAGCCTATTGCTAAATGCTCGGGATTTAAAAGCTTCCTTTTCCCAAAGCTTGACAGTCCTAGCCAAGAAATCATCACCAATGGATTCAGATGACTCAGTAAAAGTATCCTTGTCGGATATCCCATAATATCCGATTGCACTGGCGTTGATGATGACAGACACCTTACTGGGAAAAGCGGAAAGGATCCTGTTCATTTCCTTGCAGGCATCAATTCTGCTTTCGACAATCCCTCGTTTTCGCTCAGGAGTCCAACGTCCGCCGTTTAAAGATTCACCAGCCAGATTTATGAAAGCATCCAGGCCCGCCAACTGATCCTCGGGCTTTGCGTTTTCGGTCAACCAGCCTATATATTGGAGCTTAGGCTGATTATTGTATTTTTCCGGATGGCGAGTCAATATATATAATTCATGATCTTCTTTAAGTAATTCATCAATAAGGGCAGTGCCGACAAAACCGCTTCCACCAG
The DNA here is from genome assembly GCF_030271255.1 of Peribacillus folii. Classification (GTDB taxonomy): domain Bacteria; phylum Bacillota; class Bacilli; order Bacillales; family DSM-1321; genus Peribacillus. The sequence continues at coordinate 34,005 of NZ_JASJOM010000011.1, read as the reverse complement.
CAATGGCAATTTTCACGAAAATCACTTCCTTTCCCTGTCTTCCCTTCACTTTACCATGCCGATATACTTTTTTCATTTTTAGACCTGCTTTTATAGAAATGGTGTAGATAAAGGGGTAAAGTAGGGAGGGGGTGAGTTTTATGCCAAACATAACAAAAATAACAACCCAAAAAAAACGTAAAGATCGCTATAACATATTTGTCGATGAAAAATATGCCTTCAGCGTGGACGAAGAAGTGTTAATGAAATTCCAATTGAAAAAAGGTACGGCACTCGATGACCTCCTGTTAGCTGAAATACAATTCCATGATGAAATCCAAAAAGCTTTTACAGATGCCATTCATTATTTATCATACAGAATGAGATCGGAATCGGAAATTCGCCTTTATTTGAAAAAGAAGGAGACGGAAGAGCCGATTATAAAGGAAGCGATATTTAAGCTGTATAGCTTTAACTATTTGGACGACCTTGAATTTGCTAAGGCTTATGTGCGAACACATGTGAATGGCGGAAGTAAAGGCCCCGCCACCTTAAAGCTTGAGCTGAAGGAGAAAGGTATACAAGAAAAATTGGTTTTCGAGGCACTGAAGGAATATCCCGTTGATCTTCAAATAGAGCATGCAAGAAACCTTGCCGAAAAATCCATTAAAAAGGAAAAAAACATTTCGGAACGGGCATTAAGGCAAAAGGTTGAACAGACCTTATTAAGAAAGGGTTTTCCGAGGGATGTCTTCCTTGAAGCACTGGAAGATGTGACGGTGGAAAAGGATGAAGGTGAACAGTGGGATTCGCTATGCCATCATGCGCAAAAATTGGAGCGCCGGTATAATAACCTTGAAAGCTTCGAACATGGTCAGAAAATGAAGCAGGCATTATACCGAAAAGGTTTTCCGATGGAACTGATAGAACGATACCTTTCCAAATCCGATCGGGAGTAAGTACAGCATTAGCCAAAACAAGAAATTTTGTTTAATATAGAGGTAAATTATTATTTCATTAAGGAGCACTATATATGAGTGAAGTAAGATACAGCAAGCTGTCGGCCTATGAGCTTCAGCAGGAAATCGCAGCATTGACTGAAAAGGCAAGAAAGGCTGAGCAATTGGGAATGGTGAATGAATATTCTGTATTGGAACGTAAAGTGACGATGGCCAAGGCTTATTTGCTGAACCCGGATGATTTCAAAAAAGGTGAAATATATCAGATTGATGGCGATCCAGGTGTTTACTTCAAAATTGACTATATGAATGGGGTATTTGCCTGGGGTTACCGACTAAGCGGTTCTGGTAAGGAAGAAGCACTTCCGATTTCGATGCTGAAATGAAAGGAACCGGAAGTGTCTCCCGATTCCTTTTGAAATCACCTTAATTAGATCGCTCGTTAGAAGCTTTCATCCGTTCTTGAGGGTGTGTATTGATGCTTCCGTCTGCACGCTTTGATGCATATCTTGCTTGTGCGCGGGGCTCGCCTTGAAATTTATTATTGTTTTGATTGGGGAATCCTTTTTGTTTATTTCGCAAGTTGTTCTCCTCCAAGCATCAGTTTAAAGAAAGAAGCGTTTCCGCTTATCACTAGTATGGGTAAAAGACCATATAGTCGATTCTGTAAAAATATTGGCAATGAGGTGTTTCTATTGAATGATTACCATGAAAGATTGACCAAGATCCTGCTTGAGAAAAATGACCACATCACGTATGAGCAAGCTTTGACTTGGGTGGAATTATTATGGGAGGATTTCGAAGCGACCTATGCAAAAGCTGGACATGAATATGCCGGGGAAGAAATGACGTCACGCGTCGTGAGAACCTGGATCGACAATTACGGTGGTCAATTCCACGAATTCATTGCAAAAAATCCTAAATATCAACATTTATTAAATCAGCAGAATCGCCTGCATTAAAAAAGCTGATTCCAGGAGTTCGATTCCTGGAATCAGCCTTTTTTCACTGTGCAGCAGCTATAAAATGATATTCAATTTTTTCTGCAGCTTCGCTTCGCTAAAAATCCAGCCGGTATATGAATTCAGGATATTCAAATCGCTGTCTAGATGGACGACAGCCACAAATGGATAATATCCATTGCTCCGGTATCTTAAATCAATGAAACGGACTTCATAATATTCCTTAATCTGTTCGATTTCAAAACGGTAAACCGGTGAAAAGGACAGAAAAGCTGAAAGGTTGATGTCCTTTTTGGCTGCCTCAAGAATTTCACTTTCGGGCAATGGCACCCGATCAAACGTATCCAGAATGGTCACATACCCATTGTCGGCCCGTGCCACATAGTAATTCTTTTCGGTGATCACAGCAATCTTCCAGCGGTGAAAACGCATCGTCGGTGATAAAAGGATTTTTCTAGCTCCGGGGATTTGCTGCTTAACCGCCCTTTTAATAAAAGCCTGTTCCCTGAACCGAGAGATATAATAAATGATGAGTATCCCGTAAATCACAAGGAATAGATAGCCTGGAGGGAATCCGAAGCCCCACAGGATCAATCCTGCAACATGGATGCCAAAAATGAATGGATCAAATGTGTTGATGACCCCTAAAGCTACCCATTTTGATGAAATTGGCCTAAGGGCCTGTGTTCCGTATGCATTGAAAATATCCACGAATACATGAAGGAAAACGGCTAAAAAGGTCCAAAGCCAAAGATGAAGGTAATTTGCTTCAGGTATAATGGCGTAAAGCCCACCGCTGATGATTAAGGGCCAAAGTAAAACAGCGGGAATGGAATGCGTGATTCCACGATGATTGCGTATATATACAGCGTTATTCCTTAATTTTAGAACGGTGTCGATATCTGGTGCTTGCGAGCCCAGTACGGTACCGGCTATGACTGCACTTGCAGTGACGGGGTCCTGCGCAATGGCAGGATCTAATGTGGCAAGACCTCCAAGAGCAATTCCCATGACAAAGTGAGTACCTGTATCCAAAAATTTAACCTCCCTGCCACAATTTGAAAAAAATGGTCTTCTTTCATCATACCGTATTTATATATTAACCATCAAATGAATATAATTTTGACTTATTTTTATGAGCCATTACAATTAAATGGATATGAACATGATAATAAAAAAAGAATGCCTACTATAGGTATTCCCAATTTTGACTAGAGTGTAACATCTTTGGAGGAACTACTGTGAAAGAAATAATGATCCCGACAATAGAAAAAATCAACATCAAAGGTTTTCAACAAGATTTAGTTTCCTGGTTCCAACAAGAACAGCGGGAATTGCCATGGAGGAAAAACAAGGATCCATACCGTGTTTGGGTGTCGGAAATCATGCTTCAGCAAACGCGGGTCGATACGGTTATTCCTTATTTCAACCGGTTCATGGAATGGTTCCCGACACTTGAGGACTTTGCAGATGCCGATGAAGAAAAAATCCTGAAGGCATGGGAAGGGCTCGGCTATTACTCACGTGTCAGGAATCTTCAAAGTGCCGTTCAGGAAGTGCGGGCTTCCTATAATGGGATCGTCCCGGATGATCCAGTGGAAATTTCCAAACTGAAGGGCGTAGGCCCGTATACGGCAGGTGCTATCCTAAGCATTGCCTATGGCAAACCGGAACCGGCAGTCGATGGAAACGTCATGCGTGTATTATCCCGTATCCTAATGATATATGAGGACATTGCAAAGCCAAAGACGAGAAAAACCTTTGAAGCGGCCGTCAGGAAGCTAATTGATCATGATCATACATCTGCTTTCAATCAAGCCTTGATGGAGCTGGGGGCATTGATCTGCACGCCTGGGAAACCAGCATGTCTGCTCTGTCCCGTTCAAGGCCATTGTCTCGCATTTGAAGCAGGTGTCCAAACCGAGCTGCCGATAAAAATCCAAAAGAAAAAAACGAGGGATGTTCCGATCGTCGCAGCAGTCTTGACGAATGAAAAAGGTGAGTTTCTCATACACAAGCGAGAATCATCCGGGTTACTGGCAAATCTCTGGGAATATCCCAACTTCGAGAACCATGCACCCCTTCAGCCAAAGCGGGATTTTTACGAGAACCGCTTTCAAGAAATGTATGGGGCAAAACCGGAAATCACGGAACCGCTTGTCCGAATAGAGCATATTTTTTCACATCTCGTTTGGAAAGTGGATACGTATATCGGAATAGTCAAGGAAACGATCGGTCAAGATACTTTGCGGGAACATCAGCTCAAGTGGGTGAGTGAGGACGAGATGGCGGAGTTTGCCTTTCCGGTCTCCCATCAAAAGATGATGAAGGCTTATAAAGAGCATACCAAATGAAGCGTTTGACCAGAGGGGACCGCTTAGCGGAAAGAAGAGGATATCGGCAAAGATATCCTCTTCTTCCTTTCAATCGTAAATCGTCTGCGTTCCATGAGTATAATCGGCTTCCTGTCTAGTAAGGCCGCCCCTATTTTCAATTTCTTTGACGATTTCGCTATGGATGCTCTGTCCTTCTTGGTTCAAATAAGGTACCATTTGTTGTAGGGAATGATGAAAGTAGGCAAGCTCGCTATTTTCCCATTCCGATTTTTTCATCATCGACAATTCTGTCATATCACGTCCAACATACATAACAGTAACACTCCTTTTAAAAATGATTTTATAATTCGGTGTTTACTCAGAAAGGAAGAATAAACGAATGGAACAAAAAGTGGCGCTCGTAACAGGAAGCAGTAAAGGCTTAGGAAGAAGCACGGCAATAAAACTCGCAGAGGAAGGTTACGACCTCGTAATTAATTATGCCCGAAGCAAGTCGAAAGCATTAGAAGTGGCAGCAGAAATCGAAGCATTAGGGCGTAAAGCTCTTGTGGTGAAGGCGAATGTAGGCGACGTGGCAAAGGTGAAAAGCATGTTCGAGGAAATCGATGCATATTATGGTCGCTTGGATATCTTCATCAATAATGCAGCGTCAGGAGTGCAGCGCCCATTGATGGAGCTTGAAGAAACACATTGGAATTGGACGATGGACATCAATACGAAGGCCTTGCTTTTTTGTGCCCAGGAAGCGGCAAAATTGATGGAAAAAAACGGAGGCGGAAAAATCGTCAGCATCAGTTCGCTTGGCTCGATCCGCTATTTGAAAAACTATACCGCTGTAGGGGTTTCAAAAGCCGCGCTTGAAGCATTGACGAGATATTTAGCGGTTGAACTGGCGGCGAAGAACATTTGTGTCAATGCCGTTTCTGGCGGTGTAATCGATACGGATGCCCTGAAATCCTTCCCGAATCGGGATGAAATGCTAGCAGAGGCGGCAGAACAAACTCCTGCAGGAAGAATGGTAGAGGTGGAGGATATGGTGAGCACGATCCTGTTTTTAATTTCCGATGGAGCGAGCATGATCCGTGGTCAAACCGTCATCGTTGATGGAGGCATTTCTTTGCTCGTGTAAGGAAGCTGGAAAAATTTAGCCGGATAACACACGGTCATGATGGTTATCTTATTATCGTGGAGGTGATATCAATGGCTAAAAACAAAACGCAATCAGGTACTGACATCCAACATGTAAAGAATAAAAACGGACAAGCTCAACAAGGTCAAGGTCAATACGGTACTGAATTCGCTTCTGAAACAAACGTTCAAGAAGTGAAAAAACAAAACCAAGCTTCTCAACAAGGCCAAGGCCAATACGGCACTGAGTTTGCTTCTGAAACAAACGTCCAAGAAGTGAAAAAACAAAACGCAAAATCTCAAAGCAATAAAAGCCAAGGCTAATTGCTGTTACAACAAAGAAAGGCATCCTTCTTATGAAGGGTGCTTTTTTTTGTTTTGCTCCTTTTGATTCGACAAATGTTTCTTTGTGTTTACATTTTATGTCAAAGGAGATGCTAGGTTGAAAATCGAATATACATACTATAGAAAAAAACAGATTAGGAAGGTGCATTCATGGAGGAATTTAACCGGCTAATAAATAACCAGTTGAAAACGATGGATAAGCTTTTACTATTACAATCCGAAATCGAGAAATGCCAGGATATAGAGAAGCAGCTCCTAGCCTTGCAAGAAGAAAGTGAAGCCATCACCATCCAGGAAGAAATTCAACTCAAGAAGCAGGAATTGAGAGGTATCCATGACCGGTTCGAGAGTCAAACGGAAGAAGTCATTCGTTATTTTCAGCAGCAACAGGCGGCTATACGATAAATCATTGGCTAATTTCTTGGTGATAATGGGTGGATGGTCAGATTTTTTTGACTTTTTTACACATTTCCATCGGGAGATTAGCCACTTTTGTTTTAAATTTACGAATAAATCGCTATAATATAGGAATATAGGGTAAATGGAAAAAAGTATATATTTTAAATTACACGGCAATTGAAACGGAATAGGGCACAGTACGCTGATTGGGTGTCTATAGAAAGTAGGGAGAGATATATGGGGATTGTTCCTGCCGAAGGAGGAAAAATCCAAATCCATAGCTATAAACATAATGGACATATCCATCGTATCTGGGAGGAAACAACCGTTTTAAAGGGTACCCAAAATCTGATGATTGCGGCGAATGACCGTACTATGGTGACGGAATCGGATGGTAGGACCTGGATTACGCGTGAGCCGGCGATTTGCTATTTTCATTCAAAGTATTGGTTTAATGTTATCGGTATGTTGAGGGAGGACGGGGTTTATTATTATTGCAATATCAGTTCACCGTTCACCTACGATGCGGGAGCATTGAAGTACATTGATTATGACCTGGACATTAAGGTATTCCCAGATATGACGTTTAATTTGCTGGATGAGGATGAATATGAAAGGCATCGAAAAGAAATGAATTATCCTGATGCCATCGATTCAATATTAAAACAGAACGTAGACTATTTAATTTATATGATTCGCCAGCGAAAGGGACCGTTTTCCGCAGAGTTCATTGATAGTTGGTATGAACGCTTCTTGACCTATCGGTGATAGTTAAGGCCTGCTGCTTAATGAGCAGGCTTTTTCCAGTGTGTAAGGGTATATGTCGTTTCCAAGGGCACTTTTTGATGGAATGGATTGAAATCGGTTTGATAGTTCACCTTCAAAAAGGAAAATATAAGCCATGAGCCTTGGAGAAACGACTGTAAGGAATGGGGGGATTCCGTGGAAAGCATCAAGAGATATTTGCATTTTGTCAAACCATATAAATGGCAGATAATCGGAACGGTATTAATCGGACTTTTAAAATTCGGGATTCCGCTGCTGCTTCCACTGCTCAGTAAGTATATAGTGGATGACATCATCGGAAATGGTGACCTGTCAAAGGCAGTGAAATCAGAACGGCTTTTATATGCCATGGGCATCATGCTATTCATTTTCGTTGCGATAAGACCTCCGATTGAGTATTACCGGCAATATTTCGCTCAATGGACAGGAACGAAAATTCTATATGATATTCGAAATGATTTGTTTACTCATATACAGAAACTAAGCTTTAAATATTATTCGAACACAAGAGTGGGAGAGGTCATCTCAAGGATGATCACGGATGTTGAACAAACGAAGAACTTTGTCATCACTGGTTTGATGAATCTTTGGCTTGATATTGCCACGATTATCATCGTGATAGCCATCATGTTCAAGATGGATGTGAAGTTAACGATTGTTTCCATCATCATGCTTCCGTTCTATGCATTCTCGATCAAGCATTTCTTTGGCAAGCTCAGAATTTATACAAGGGTCCGTTCCCAAGCATTAGCGGATGTACAAAGTCACCTTCATGAGCGGGTCTCAGGGATGTCCGTCATTAAAAGTTTTGCGATAGAAGATCGGGAACAGGAATTATTTGCACAACAGAATCAGAATTTCCTGGATAAAGCCTTGAAGCATACGAGCTGGAATGCCAAATCCTTTGCAGTCGTCAATACGATCACGGATATTGCACCGTTACTTGTGATTGGATTTGCCGGATACCAGGTCATTCAGGATCAATTGTCATTGGGGACGATGGTTGCGTTCGTTGGCTTTATAGATCGGCTTTATAATCCGCTCAGAAGGCTGGTTAATTCTTCAACGACCATGACCCAGACATTGGCTTCCATGGATAGGGTGTTTGAGTTTGTCGATGAAAAGTATGATATCGATGATGAGCCCGGTGCGAAAGAGCTAAAGCATGTAGATGGACATATCACATTCGCGGATGTATCGTTTGCGTATGATGAGGGGGAGGCACCTGTATTAAAGCATATAAATCTGGATGTCATGCCGGGAGAAACCATTGCACTGGTCGGCATGAGCGGCGGTGGGAAATCCTCTATCGTCAGCTTGATATCCCGCTTTTATGATGTGACACAGGGAAGGGTCTTATTGGATGGAACCGATATCCGGAACTTTCAAGTCCGCAGCCTGAGGGATAAGATCGGCATGGTGCTGCAGGACAATATCTTATTTAGTGAATCGGTTAAGGCGAATATCCTGATGGGCCGGCCCGATGCAAGTGACGAAGAAGTCATTGAAGCAGCAAAAGCGGCAAATGCCCATGATTTTATCACCGGGCTAAAAGAGGGGTACGAAACGAAAGTAGGCGAGCGCGGCGTGAAATTATCCGGTGGGCAAAAGCAACGGATTGCCATCGCAAGAGTTTTCTTGAAAAACCCGCCCATCCTTGTACTGGACGAAGCAACATCAGCCTTGGACTTAGAGAGTGAACATTATATCCAGGAGGCGCTGGACATTTTGGCTAAAAACCGGACAACCATCATCGTGGCTCACCGGTTGTCCACGATTACACATGCCGATCGAATCGTCCATATCGATAATGGGGAAATTACCGAAATCGGAACACATGAAGAGCTAATGAAAAAGCAGGGACATTATTACAGCCTGTTTCAGGTACAACAATTGGGTTCCTAAAAAAGGCTTTCATTCACCCGATCGCAGTATACAGAAAAAAAGGTTTCGGATGTTGCATTCCGAAACCTTTTTATTTTGGTTCAGTGTGTTCCTTTTTTCGAACCCAATGACCCGCACCCTCTGGTTAAGCGAACGCCTGCCTCCAAAACTGAGGATTGAAGTTCAATGAGTGAAGTGGAACGGTCCGACAATCAAAACAAGAAAAACCAAAGAAAGCTCAAATGGTTATTTGGCTTTCCTTTGGTATAAATATATTTTGTAAAGAACCCATCAAGAAATTCTTTTTTCATGTAAAGCTTTATTCTTGCTAGGAAGGATGTGCGGGAGATGCTTCATTCCTTCAGGCAGGGCGATACCGAAAATAATCAGGCCCATCCCGAACCATTGCAGTGACGTAACCTGTTCATTCAAGAAGATGACGGAAACGACCATTGCCGATGGCAATTCCGCAGCACAAAGGATTGTTCCAAGTCCGACCCCCACTTTCGGTAAGCTTACAGAGAAGAAGAAGAAAGGGATAAGAACGCCTAAAATGCCGAGCATTAACCCATAATACCATAGATTCGTTTGGACAAGGTTTGTAACGAGTGTGACAGGATTAGTCGTGAATACAGCAGTCAGCATCGCTCCCGTTGCAATGAAAAACAACCGTTTCATCGATGATTCCCCAACTGCGAATTGAGAGTTGCAATACATATAAAGCGCAAAAAGCAACGCGGATAACAGTCCGAACGATACACCCTTCAAGCTAAGCGCAGAGAGCGGCTGTCCGAAAATGGCTCCTGCAAACAATGTGCCGATGAACAGGACGAAAATGGCAATCAGCTTATTTTTATCCGGACGTCTCTTGTTTAGTAAGCTTTCAAGGAGGACACCTATCCAAGTGAATTGGAATAAGAAGACGACGGCAATCGAAGCGGGAAGCTCCGATACGGACACGGCATATGCCTTTCCGACGAAAGTGGACATCATGCCTGTAACCATCAACAAACCGACACTTTTCCAAGGCACTTTATATTTGAATGAGAAAAGGAATAAAACGGATATGATCAGCCAACCTAAGAGATATTGACTGCCGACCAGTTCACCGGAAGAATGGCCATCCATGAAACCAAATTTCATTTGGGTCGATAAGGTACCATATGAAATTGAACCAATTAACACCATTAGAGAATACTTCAAAAGTTGCATGTTTTTCACCCCTATAAAAATAAAAATCGCCACCTGCCAAAACGGCAAGTGACGAACGAAAAAAGGAAATCCTTTTAAAATTCCGTCTCTCAACAAAAGCTGAGTTTAAAAAAATGTTTGTGTTGCATGACCTAAGCTTAAGGTCTTGGTGAATAATTGTCAACCAGAAAAATAAGTAAAAGCTCCTCACCCTCATGAAGTAAAAGCGAAAGAAAAGGGGACCCGCAATCGCTATCTTCATCAATGAAAAAATCCCCAAAGGCAAATTTGCCTTTGGGGATTGCGAATTTCAGTCGTCCTTCTGCTGAAAATTCTTCAACTTACCACGGTATTCCGAGTCCTTCATCTTGCCAACGTTAGGTTTCTTTTCTTCTTGTGCTGGTTCATCGTTTGGTGTTTGCTTATGGAGCTTAGAAAGCGCCAAACGATAATCCTGGTCCTTCATTTTCAACTCATCGTCGTCTGCAGGGACGATGAGTTCGGTATCAAGCTCAGCAACTGAAGGGGAATCGAATTCGGATGAAGGCTCATCTTCCTTGATAACCGTCTTCTCTGCAGGTGATAAGGTTTTGATATTGAAGGTGATCAAGCCTGTGATCGCTAAAATCGCAACGATGATGATAATTAGAATTAAGCCCATTGAATCAAGCCTCCTAGAGCTCGTTTGTGAATGAACGGGTGACTTGGGCCACCCGTTTTCCCAATGCTTCCCCAAGCAGCAGGTCATTTTTGGAGATGTTATCATCCACACCTGGCGGGCAGCTTATTCCTACACCATAGTAGGATCCGTACAAGGCGTTTTCAGGAACGGTGCCAGGCAAGCCGACGATGATCATTCCTTGGTGGAGCATTGGGGTGATTAGATTGAGCATGGTTGCCTCTAGCCCTCCGTGTACAGTGGCCGTCGTACAGAATACAGCGCCCACTTTATTTATGAGCGCACCTTCGGCCCATAAATATCCAAGTTTATCAATCCAAGCTTTCAAACTCGAACTGATGGTTCCGAAATGGCCCGGGCAGCCCCAAATGATGGCATCCATGTCCTGAAGCTTATAAACATCCGCTTCGTTTACATGGTCAATGAGAACCTCGGCTCCAGGAACCGCAGCGGCTCCTTGGGCTATTGATTCGGCAAGTGCTTTTGTATGATTGCCTTCACTGTCGTATACAACATAGATTTTCATCCTGATACCCCCGTATGATTAAACAGATTTTTTCACTGGTGAAGGCAGCAAAGGTACATCCAATTTTTCTTCTTTAGCTTGTTGGATCGCTTTATCCTTGCGTACGTCACGTAAAAACAATGACAGTACGATCCCGACAACTGCAAATCCTGTTGCCCAAAAGAATGCATCATTGATACCCATAACATTAGCTTGCCCTTGGATTTGGGTGGAAATCAATGACATTGCCGTTTCCCTTGCTTGCTCACTCGTTTGATTCATTGTGCTCATGATGGATTGGACGATCGCCTGGAAATTCTGGACAAAGCCGGGATCACTCGTACTCATATCCATTCCTAAGGAAGTCCCGTGGAAAGAAGCACGATTTGTATAGATGGTGGTGACGAAGCTGGTACCGATCGCTCCGGTCACTTGCTTCAGTGTATTGCTCATAGCCGTACCGTGGGTATTCAACTGCTTCGGCAGCTGATTCATCCCGGCTGTCATGATCGGCATCATCAGCATGGACATACCAAAGGCACGGATGGCATAGATGATGACCAATGTCGAATAAGTGGTCTCTGTCGTCAGTCTAGCGAATTCGTAGGTCGTAATTGCAGTAATTGTCAACCCTACCAATGCTAATGGACGTGGTCCCACTTTGTCGAATAGTGCTCCTGAAATGGGGGACATCACCATCATGACAAGTGCTCCGGGCAACATTAATAGTCCGGATTGAACAGGTGTGAATCCTCTTAGTGTTTGTAAATAAATAGGCAATAAGAAAATGCCTGTAAACATGGCAACTGTAATGATGGCCGAAATGATATTCGATAATACGAACATGTCATATTTGAATACACGGAAGTCGAGCATGGGTTTATCTGATTTTAGCTGTTGTAACACAAATAGGGTCAACAGGATAAGTCCGACGATGATCGTTCCAAGAACGATCGAATCCGTCCAGCCTTTGGAACCTGCTTCACTGACACCGTATAAGAGTGAGGCAACACCTATCAAGGATAAAGAGGCACCCATAAGATCCAATTTGATTTTCTTGGGCTCCGCTACATTCCGCATACTCAATAGGGCAAGTATCATGACGATCGCGCCTAATGGCACCATTGCGTAGAACATGACGCGCCAGCTATATTCCTGAATGACCCAACCTGATAAAGTAGGCCCGATGGCAGGAGCGAACATGATGGCCAAGCCGAAGATTCCCATCCCTTTTCCGCGCATTTCCGGCGGGAAGATAAAAAGAATGATCGTCATGACCAATGGCTGCAGGATTCCTCCGCCAGCGGCCTGAATCAGCCGGCCCGTGAGAATGACTGGGAAATTTGGTGCAATCCCGCAGATGAGTGTCCCGATCGTGAATAGAAACATGGCAGCTAAAAATAGCAAGCGTGTGCCAAATCGTTCGATTAAAAAGGCGGAAAGAGGAATCAAGGCCCCGTTCACAAGCATGAAACCAGTTGATAACCACTGTATCGTAGTCGCAGCTACATTGAATTCGGCCATCATCCTCGGCATGGCGACACTAAGCAGGGTTTGGTTCAAAATGACCATGAACAAACCCAGCATTAAGATAATTAACATCGGGGCGAATTGCTTCATGCCCTTGTTTTCATTGATTGAGATTGTTTGAGAAGCCATTTAAGGAAAGCCTCCTTTCTGTATAACTGTGCAGCTTATTAATTGGTTGAAATTTTCACTTCTGCATTCATACCAGGCAGTACTTTATCGGATGGAGCTTTGATGGATATTTTAACTGGTACTTTTTGCGTGACTTTCGTATAGTTTCCGCTGCTGTTTTGATTGCCCATCACGGAAAAGACGGAAGTTGTAGCATAACCGATTTGTTCCAATGTACCTTCGAAGACTGTATCGGAATCTCCATCAATGATAATATCGACGCTGTCACCTTTTTCGATATTTTTCAATTTATTTTCCTCAATATTAGCTGTGATGGATAAATCATCCATATCTATCGTTTGGGCCAGTGTTTGACCCGCTTGAACCAGCTGTTCATCATGTACTTGAGTTTTAACGACAGTTCCTCGTGCTGCTGTCTTTACAGTTTCTTTTCCTTCTGCAGTGCTTACGGCAGCAACTTTATCGTTTTTGCTGACATTGTCACCTTCTTGGAGATCCCAATCCGCTAGCTTGCCGGCAGCAGGCGCAACGATCGTATATAAATCCCCTGTCACTTTTGCTTCGTCCGTTTTGATGAAATTCGTGCTTTCATAATAGTAGTAAGCCCCACCAGCTACAACCGCTAAAATAATAACCAAACCAATGACATTGATTAAAACTAAACGTCCTCTATTCACTTGTTTCGCCTCCAAAAATATTAATCAATGATACTTTTAAACATATATTGCCAAATTCCAATGACTTCACTTGACGTGTTTTATCTGCTACCTGCCCCCTATATCATATGTTTATTATTAATTTTAATAAATATTAATTTTTATAAGTATTAACATTAATAAGTAAAGAGTTTACCAGTTTAAATAATTTTTGTCATGTAATTTATTCCGAAAAATAGTGGGAAATAAATACAAATTATTGGGATTAATTTAAAATTTTTAAAGTTTTAAGGATATATGGGAAGGAAGGTTGACAATGTAATGGGGTTTAATTAAATTTAAGAGGTAGGATTGTCCTATATAAGGAGTGAGAAGGCTGGATTTTAAATGGGAAGTAACGAATAGTATAGAAATGCAGATTTTTCGGATTAGGAAGAAGCTTCGTGCCATCGTAGCGAAAAACCTTCAGCCTTATGGATTAACGTCGCCTCAGTTTTTCATATTATTGATATTAAAAAAAGAGGGATCGATTAAATCGACTGATCTGGCTGACTTTTTGACTGTAAAGCCAAGTGCGATCACCGTATTTGTGGATAAGCTGGTCGAAATGGGCTATGTGAAGCGTCAGCCCTCTGAAAAGGATCGCAGGGTCATCAACCTTGAATTGAAAGAGGCGGGAATAGACATTTTGGGGAAAGTACTTGCGGAGCATAACCGCTCGATAGGGAAGAACTTCAATTCATTCACCGAAGAAGAACTGCAGGATCTTATGGTTAAATTGGAAACGATTGAAAAGGCGGCAGATCAAAACCTTTTGGATGATTGACAGTACAGCCATCCTCAAAATAGAGACAAAAAAGACGGTTCCTGGGAACCGTCTTTTTTAATCTTCTTCATATTGTACAGAGATTTCGTTCTCATCCTTATGGAAGGACTGAAAGCTGACAATCAGCTTTTCAAGGTGCTCCAATTGTTCGTCATATTCGATGATGGAGGAAATCAATGGTACAAGACGGGCAGAGAGGTGGCCCAGATTATCATGCATTTCATCCACGTAATTTTGCTGTTCGAAAAAGTGTGCCAGCAGTTCTTTCCGACTTAAGCAATCCTGGTCCCAGTCCTCAATTTCCCCGATTGATTTGATTTTTTCAATATGCAATAAAATCAACTGCTCATGCTTCCGGATCAACGAATCAAGCTGATGTAAAATACTCTTCTGGAAATCCTCAGGCATTTGATAGATTTCGTTCTCGAATTTATGGATCCTCTTCAAGGTTTCAAACGCTTTTTTTGTTGTAATGATCATCTGCCGATAAATGACAAGCTTCCTGGCCTTAGCTAAACTGTTCTTTTTGAAGTATTCCCGTTCCTCTTTGTACATGGAATAGATATGTTCCAAATCGAGCAGCTCCGCTTTCAGGCGGCTGATGTCTTTCTTCAATAAAGTGTGTTCTGTAGCATGCCTTGTGCTGATCCTAATCCATTTCAGGATATCTTCCGTTACATCGGTAATCCGTGTATAAAGCTTTGCTTCATACTTTGGAGGAATGAATACGAGATTCACGATAAAAGAAGAAACGATACCAAGCAAGACGGAGGAGAGACGTATAAAGGCGAAATTCAGGAATTCCCCGTCCTGGCTTTCCATGATGGCGATGACAGTCACGATGGAAAGGACAATCGTTTTGTCCATTTTCAGTTTTAAATTGATGGTTATGACAACCATTACGGCAAGGCCGATGATAAAAATATCATTTCCGAAAAGCAAAACGAAGGAGACCGCAACCAACGCACCAATGATATTTCCTTGTATTTGCTCCAATACCGTTTGGTATGAACGGTATATGGTGGGCTGTATTGCAAAAATTGCAGCAATCCCAGAAAGGACAGGAGCAGGCAGATTAAGCAGTTCCGAAAGATAAAGCGCTAAAACGATGGCTATTCCTGTTTTGAGAATGCGGGCACCAAACTTCATATATAGGTAAATCCTTTCTTTATAATTTATATGGCACTATTTATATATAGACTATTGCTTAAAGTTGTATTCTAACTTATTTGTTAGTACTTTACACTAAAATAATGGGATGTAAACAAAAACTAACCTAGAGCAGATCCTTAAAGCTGCAAGAGGTAAATTCCAGTTTAATATATAACGAAAATATAGGCAATTTAATGGTTGTTTTCAACTGCTATTTTTCCGTCTTTTTCGCCAGTCCAAGCAAATCTGACTGAAAAAAACCGATGCTCGGATAGAAGAGCATCGGTTTTTTGACCCGATAGGTAATGAATGCGTCACTCCGTGGAAACAGCTGGGTCGGCCTGTTCCTTAACCGGCACGATCTGAAGGAAATGCTTTCCGGGATTTTGGAGCAGGACCTCCAGGGAGACAGCTTCTTCCGTTTGGCCCTGTTCCTTCAGCTGGGTTGTATAGTTGCCGAGAAGTTCGGCCACGTCCTGTATGCCTTGAAGAGAGAGGGGTTCGATCGAAATCTTCGCTCCTTTGGCGACCCGCTTCTTTATCACGTCCTTCGTTAAACCACTTTCAGGCTGTTGGCGTAAATATACGACTCCTCCGGTCATACCTGCACAAATCCATGGACCAGGATCGCCTAGAACCAAACCTCTGCCATTTGTCATGTATTCGAAAGCGAATCCTTTGATATTGGAGGTTACCGCAATATTACCGGTTTCCTTTTCGGGAATTGGCTGTTTCAACAATCCGCCAATGATCATATCCGCTCCCGAAAGCCGGATTCCAGCCCTTGCATCGGCATCCCCTTGGGCAATGAGCAGACCGTGCTGTGCACCGTAGCCGAAGCCCTTGCCGACCGAGCCATTGTAGAACCTCCCATCTTTTCCGGGGGATTTAAAGATGGCGATATTTCCGCCAATCGATGTTTTGCCGATGCCGTCTTGTGCGCCGCCGTTCACGCTGATCGTAATTCCCTCCGTATTGTAAGCTCCAAGGCCATTGCCTGGTATTGAACCATCCTGGTAGGAGAGGTGGACAGGGGGGAGCTTTTTGTATGATCCATCAAGCCTCCCCCTAACGCGATGACAGGAGACCCGGCTTCCGAGTACACGCTGTTCGGAAGTGATCGAGCTATAGCTGCGTGATTGCCGAAGGTCATCGACATGTGAATCGAGATATTCTGCACCAACTGCAACCTGCATCGAGCTTTCATCCAAATAGGCCTCTTTTTCCTGATTGGAAAATGGCGTTATATCCAGATTCTTTAATAGATAGGTTAAATCAAGGGAATGCTGCCCCTTAACTTGCTGGAGTAAATCGGAACGGCCGACGATGTCCTGAAGATTCTTCACGCCTAGCGAGCCGGTCAATCGTTTAAGTTCTATGGCAAATGCATTGTACATATTCATCAAGCCTTGAACGGCCAAATCGAATTTCCGGGGTACGAAACGCCGCAGCCCGTGCTCCTTCGCTTGTGCTTCGGATTCGATTTGTGTGGCGATGCCTACATGACAAGTATCAAGGTGGCAGCCTCGGCATGTCGTACAGCCGACGGCAATCATTGAGAGGGTGCCAAAGCCGACGCGGTTCGCCCCAAGCAGCATCACTTTCATGATATCCATCGAGCTTTTTAACCCGCCATCTGCCCAAATTTCCACACTTTGGCGAATGCCCGACTCAAGCAGTGCATTATGGGCAGCCTTCACACCGATCTCGACTGGAAGGCCGACGTGTGCAAGTGCATGAATCCTGGCAGCTCCCGTCCCGCCATCAAAGCCGGAAAGCGTTATGATATCGGCCCCTGCCTTGGCGACCCCGACTGCAATCGTGCCAATGTTTGGAACGACAGGCACCTTGACGGCTACTTTCGCTTTATCATTCGCCGTTTTCAATTCATGGATCATTTGAGCCAGATCTTCAATGGAATAAATATCATGGTTATTGGAAGGGGAGATCAAATCTGAACCGATTGTTGCATTCCGGGCTTCAGCGATTTTTGCTGTAACCTTCGATCCGGGAAGGTGCCCCCCTTCACCAGGCTTTGCCCCCTGGCCAATTTTTATTTCCAGGAGATTGGAAGAGTTCAAGAGCTCTGCATTAACACCGAAACGGCCGGAAGCGATTTGCTGTCCCCGTGATTTTGGGTATTTGCCCAGCATATCCTTGATTTCCCCGCCTTCGCCATTCATGCTGATCATGCCTAGCCGTTCGGCAGCCTCTGCATAAGCACGGAAAGCTATCTCGTTTTGCGAGCCAAAGGACATGGAAGCTATGACGAAGGGAAGTTCTTGCTCACCGATCGATAGATTGACTTTTTCAGATGGAATCGGAGCATCCGAAGTTTTTAAAGATGTTAAATGGCGGATAGCCGTAGGATTGGATTCTTCTTGCTCTGTGATCTTTTCGCGATAAGCGTCATAGTCACCGCTTGAAGCCACTTCACCAATCGACTTCCAAATTCTTGGGAATAAATGAAAGGTTTTGCCCATGCGTTCCTTATCATTGTTGAAATCTTCCGCGCGCTGGATGGCATCAGCCTTGATCTTGTCGAAATTAAAATCCAAGTCATCGGATCCGAAGAAGTTAGCGACATGTAAATAGGTTGCAATTTCCTCATGTAAGCCGATGCTGGAGAACAGTCTTCCATACCCGCGCAGCTCATGAATGCCGATGGTGGAAATGACCTTTTCAAGCCCCTTCGTCAAGGAGTTATATAGATTGGTAATCCCCTTTAGGTCCTCTGATGATAAGGAAAGGAACATATAATATGGACTGATCAAGTTTGCCCCAAGTCCATAAGAAACGATGATATCATGCAATGACCTTAGTGAGGCGGAACGTAAAAGGATGGAGCAATCCCTGCGCTTGCCTGTATGCACCAATGCTTGATCGACAGCTGACGTGACAAGGTGGGGATCCAGCAGCAGGTGATCGTTTTGATGGGCGAGGGCATCATCCAGAACGAGCAGCGTTTTGCCGCCATCGACCGCTTCGACCGCCTCATCCGTAATTCTTGTAAGAGCATCTGTAATGCTTTCGTCCACCTTGAATGTGCTGGAAATGAAGTGTGCGAGTTTTTGGTCCTGGTTATAATGAATGAACTGATCATAGCTTGGCTGCGAAAGGACGGATGAGCATTGATAACCCGTCAAGCCTTCAATCAATAAGGGAGTAAGCAGTTCATGAATTTTGCCGGCCTTTTTGGCTTCAAATAGGGAAGGGCGTATTCCGATGATGGTCCTTGTCGAGAAGTGCTCCGTTTCCCGATCCCTGTCGATGGCCGGATTGGTTACGACCGCTACGCTCTCCTTGATGAAATCTGCAATATTGGTCCGTTGAGGATTGAGTGCCGCCAGCGGCGCATCATGACCAAGGGATCGGATGGGTTCTGCACCTTTCTCGGCCATCTGTTCCACCAATTGAACATGCTCCCGCTCCCAGCCAAAGGCTTTATATTGCCCATTATGAATGGCTTGCATGTTTTCCATCGTGACAACTTTTTCAAAAACATGCGGCTGTAAGCGGAAACGATCATCGGAAAGGACGAATCGATCATTGAAGAGCTCGAAGACTTTATCCTGAAAATCCTTATAGGTGTATAATTCAATGCGGTCGCCGTTCCACTTTAAGCCGACTTTTTCTCCTGGTCCCAACGGTTTGGGGTCTCCCGTGAATTCACCGGAAGGGATAATCCCAGGTTCGGACGTGAACATATAGGAGGTTTCCGTTTCGATATTCCACAACGGACGCAGGCCTAAAGAGTCGACGGAGAACACGGCTTCGTCGCCGAAGCGCGAAATGATTCCAGCCGGTCCCTGTGCAAAATGCCCCCATGCTTCCCGTAAATACGTATATAAGTCCTGCAGGTGATCGGGATATTCCTTGATTTCATTAATGATCGGCGGGAACATGAGGTCGACGGCTTCAAACAAAGAGTAGCCATGCCGGCATATGAAGGTTTCGATGGTCTTGTTCAAATCCTGCGAGTCGCTTCCGTCTTGGGCGATGGGCACGCCGATCATCCGCGCTTCATCACGTAATTTGGCGATCGTGTTGATTTCGCCATTATGGCCAAGCACACTGAAAGGCTGGACCCGAAAGAAGCTTGAAAGGGTATTGGTGGAAAAACGATTATGCCCAAGTGTCATCGCAGAGGCTGCCAGTGGGTCGGCAAGATCAAGATAGTAGGCAGGAAGGGTATCCCCGGCGCCCATCACCTTGTAGACTGCATAATGCTGGCTTAAGGATGCAACATGGATGAAATCACTTTTTTCGATGTCTGAGGTCAGCTCAAAAAGAACATTTGAAAGCATCTTGCTTTTGGTGTTTGCGGCAGAACAGGCAAACTGCCAAAACACAGGGTCTTCTTGGATGGCGATTGGCCCCAATGCCTCAGAGCGGTATGCTTTATCCGTCTCGAAGATCAAGGAAAGTCCATGCTGAAGCAGCTTCTCTTTGACTTCGAACTTTAGTTCGTTAGCTTCAGCTTTTTTGCTTAGAAATAGGTGACCGACTATGAAGCCTTCTTGATCGACGAAGCCAGGATCAACATTCTCCGCTTCAAGCTTTTTTTTCCAAAGAGCCCGCGGAATATCGATATGGATTCCGGCGCCATCGCCTTCTCCATTGATGAAGCCGCAGCGATGGTTCATTTTAACCAGGGCATCGATGCAGGCAAAGATGTTGTCGTTTGTAGGGACTTTCTTTTTTTCGATGCAGGCAACAATTCCGCATGCATCATGTCCTTGCTTGTGAAATTCATTGAATGTAGCGGGTGTCCATTGGTGGATCATATATGCGGCTTGAATAAGGTTACCCTTATTTTCTGCCCTTCACCTCCTATAATCGGGGAAATATTAATAAACCTGAACGATAGTCCAAGTTCTTGATAGATTGAAAGAAAGGGTATAAATGTAATTAAATGTATCCATATCATATCATCTAAATATTCAGAAATCAATTTTTTATACAATCGATTGGATGGGGTATTGGAGGCGATTTTCGTCGGTAATGAAGTGAAAGGGCCAATTTTAATGATTATTTTACCTGGTGATTAGAAAACCCCAAGAATGAAGTACATCTTGGGGTGTATAAAAAATGCATAATTATTAGATTGTCGTATCTTGAATCAAGTTTTTGAATGCATGTTCAACCGCTTTGAGGGTATAAGCGATATCGTCCTCCGAATGCGCGATCGTCAGGAACCACGCTTCGTATTTGGAAGGAGCCAAATTGATGCCTTGGTGGAGCATCAGCTTGAAGAACCTCGCGAACATTTCACCATCCGTATTCTCAGCCTGCTCATAGTTTTCAATTCGTTCCGTCGTGAAATAAATCGTCAAGGCGCCCTTAAGGCGGTTGATCGTGATAGGAACATTATATTGAGCAGCGGCCTTTTGGATACCATCTTCAAGGATTTTTCCTAATCGATCAAGCTTGTCGTACAGCCCTTCCTCTTTAAGCACCTCCAAGCAGGCTATTCCGGAAAGCATGGATGCCGGATTTCCAGCCATGGTACCTGCTTGGTAGGCAGGTCCGAGGGGAGCGACGGTTTCCATGATTTCCTTTTTGCCGCCATAGGCACCGATCGGGAGTCCGCCGCCGATGATCTTGCCAAGGGCGGTCAAATCGGGTTGAATTCCCAAGAAGTCTTGAGCGCCGCCATACATGAATCGGAAGGCGGTGATGACTTCATCGAAAATGACCAATGATCCAGCCTGGTGGGACAAGGAAATGACTTCTTCAAGGAATCCTGGTTTTGGTTCGACGATTCCAAAGTTGCCGACGATCGGTTCAACGAGTACGCCTGCGATTTCGTTTCCCCATTTATTCAATGCTTCCTTAAATGGTTCGATATCGTTGAAAGGCACCGTTATGACCTCTTGGGCGATGCTTTTAGGGACTCCGGCAGAATCCGGTGTTCCAAGTGTGGACGGCCCTGACCCTGCGGCTACAAGAACAAGGTCGGAGTGACCATGGTAACAGCCGGCAAACTTAATGATCTTATCGCGGCCGGTATAAGCACGGGCCACGCGAATCGTCGACATGACTGCCTCGGTGCCTGAATTAGTGAAGCGAACCTTATCGAGGGATGGTATGGCCTCTTTCAGCATTTTGGCGAATTTGACCTCATGCTTTGTTGGAGTGCCATATAAAACGCCTGTTTCTGCTGCTTCAACGATTGCCTCCGTAATATGCGGATGGGCATGCCCCGTGATGATCGGGCCATAGGCAGCCAAGTAATCGATATATTTATTTCCGTCGACATCCCAGAAGTAAGCACCTTTGGCATGATCCATCGCGACCGGTGAGCCGCCGCCTACTGCCTTGTATGAACGCGAAGGACTGTTGACCCCTCCGACGATATGTTCCAATGCCTCTTTATGTAAAAGCTCCGAATTACTAAAATCCAATCTTAAAACCTCCTAAAAGTACAAACATATTCCCCTTAATCATAGCACTTTTTGATCCGGAAATCTGGGGGTGGGGGCCAAGGCCTTTAGAAAATCAGGCTGAAGCTTGAAACTGCTGGGTTCCTTGTCGGTTATTTTCTGGTGGAAACCGAATCAGGAGCCAAAAACGTGGTCAGGAAGGTTAGGATGTCCACAATGGTGGCAGGCTTTTCGATGTCGAAGGATTGGCGTTTCATTTCGCCCTCGGCTTGGTAATAGATAAGGCGGCCGGTGCCTTTTTCTTCATTGATTACGATTTGGAAACTTAAGGGGGTGCTTTCGATTGATCCGGCGGAATCCCTTTCAATGACCTGGCACAATAATTGACCATAATCATCTTCGTAAAGGAAGTCGTATCGAAGTCCGATGACGACCTTTTCAATTTGGGATAATAAAAATTCTTTTAGATTCATGGCATACTTGTCTCCTTTATATATGTATCTTTTGAATGGCAGAAATTCCCGGAAAAAGGGAGGCGAAACATCAGG
The DNA here is from genome assembly GCF_030271255.1 of Peribacillus folii. GTDB lineage: Bacteria > Bacillota > Bacilli > Bacillales > DSM-1321 > Peribacillus. Next base: position 11,625 of record NZ_JASJOM010000011.1, on the reverse strand, counting down.
CATTTTTATTGTCTAAAAAGCGGAGGTTGGATAAACTAATGCATTAGGACATGAGATTACGGAGGATGTAACAGGATGAGTGATGCAATTCAAGTGAAACAGCTGCGGAAGGAATTCAAGTCGGCATCAAGCCGTTCAGGACTAAAAGGAGCCTTCCGGGATTTACTTACAAGGAATTATAAGATCGTCCCTGCAGTCAATGATATCAATTTTACAGTAAAAAAGGGAGAGATGGTAGCTTATATCGGGGAAAATGGTGCCGGCAAATCGACGACGATCAAAATGCTCACAGGTATTTTGGAACCCACGGCAGGGGAAATCGCGGTCAATGGCATGAACCCGCACAGGGAAAGGGAAAAGTTCACCCAGACTATCGGGGTCGTATTTGGCCAGCGCTCCCAGCTTTGGTGGGATATTGCCGTTCAAGAATCCTTCAGGCTGTTAAAAAAGGTTTATAAGGTGACGGATGAACAATATGACAATCATATGGAACATGTCATCAAGACGCTCGATATCGGTCCTTTGCTCGACAAACCGGTGCGAAAACTCTCGCTTGGCCAGCGAATGCGCTGTGAGCTTGCGGCAGCGTTGATTCACAATCCGCCATTGCTGTTCCTGGATGAACCAACCATAGGGCTTGATGTGCTCGTGAAACTGAAGATTCGTGAGTTCCTGAAAGAAATCAATGAGAAATATAATACGACCATCCTTTTGACAACCCATGATTTAGGCGATATTGAGGCGCTTTGCGAGCGCGTGATCATGCTGGATGAAGGCAGGATCATTTATGATGGGGAATTGCAGGGGTTGAAGGATAATTGGGCCGAGGAAAAACAAATTCATTTTCAATTCATCGAAGCGGTTTCCTTGCAGCAACTGCAATCCTTACCGTTCCCATTTACGGCAAACTGGGTTTATGATGAGAAAAGCCAAACATACATTGCCTTGCTGAAAGAAGAAGGGGACCATATTTCTCAGCTTGTGTCTGCTGTCGTCTCCCATTTTAAAATTAAGGATATCAAAATTCATGAGACGTCCATTGAAGAAATCGTTCGCAATATATATGAAGAAGGCACTGTCTGACTCTCTTATCATTTAAGAAACAACGTGTCTATCAAGGAGGGAGAGTGCCATGGGGAAATATTTAGCGATGATTCGCATGCGATTTTTGATGATGCTTGCGTATCGAACGGATTATTATACCGGCATCTTAATTTATAGCATCAATATTGGTGCTTATTATTTCTTGTGGAATGCAATATATGGAGAAAAAAGCTCCATTGAAGGCCTGTCAAGTATGCAAATGACAACCTATGTGGCGGTTGCTTGGATGGCTAGGGCCTTTTATTTCAATAACATTGATCGCGAAATTGCCACTGAAATCAAGGATGGCAAGGTCGCCATTGAAATGATCCGACCTTATAATTATTTAGGGATGAAGACGATGCAGGGTCTCGGGGAAGGTATATTTCGTTTCTTCTTTTTCTCGATTCCGGGCATGCTGCTTGTAGCTTTGATTTTTCCGATTGAACTGCCGAAAGAACCGGCAACATGGTCCATATTCGGGGTTTCCTTGCTGTTCAGCTTCATCATCAATACCCAAATAAATTTATTGACGGGAATCACCACCTTTTTCCTTTATAACAATGCAGGGTTGATCCGGGCTAAACGAGTCATCATCGATTTATTTTCCGGACTTTTGCTGCCCATCAGTTTCTATCCAATGTGGGCGCAAGAGGTGATGAAATATTTGCCGTTTCAAGGGATTAGCTATGTACCAAGCATGATTTTTACGAATGGATACAGCTCAGGGGAAATTGGCATGGCTCTTTTACAGCAATTCATTTGGGTCGTCATACTCATAATACCGATTCAGCTTTTATGGATAGTCGCAAAAAAACAGCTGATTATTCAAGGGGGTTGATCGGATGTTTTATGTTTCGATGTTTTTTCAATATGTGAGTCAATATATGAAAACAAGATTGCAATATCGGGCGGATTTTTTCATGGAAATCCTATCAGATCTGCTGAATCAGGTCGTGAATTTAGTATTCATCTTGGTCGTTTTTGGCCATACCCAGTTTTTAAGCGGGTGGAGCCGAGAAGAAATCATATTCATCTATGGATTCTTCCTTATTCCATTCGCCCTTTTTTCAGCCTTCTTCAATATTTGGGATTTCAACGATCGCTATATCGTCAAGGGTGAAATGGACCGGATATTGACCAGGCCGATCCATAGCCTGTTTCAAGTGATCTTGGAAAGAATCGAACTTGAATCGCTATTTGGTGTTGTGACCGGTTTGATCATAATCGTATACTCGGGAGTTTCATTGAATCTGGAGCTGGCGTGGTATGATCCGATTCTCTTCATCCTCTTTTCAATAGGAGGGGCGCTTGCTTATGCAGCCATCTTCATTGCTATAGCAAGCATTGGATTCTGGTCGGATGCAAAAACGTCCATCATGCCGATGATGTACAATATCGGGAACTATGGACGCTATCCTGTCGATATCTATAATAAGGTCATTCGCTTTGTCCTTACATGGGTGCTGCCATTCGCGTTTGTCGGTGTTTATCCGGCATCTTATTTCCTTAGGAAAGAGGAGTGGTATGCGTATGCATTCGCCACACCTGTAGTCGGGGTCGCCTTTTTCATGGTATCCGTCGTCATTTGGAATCAAGGGGTGAAGCGGTATCGCGGGGCAGGAAACTAAACAAGAACTCCCTTCAGCCATCAGGCGGAAGGGAGTTCTTTTGCTTATTTACGCTTTTTCTTTCTTTCCATATACCTTGCCTGTGCTTCGGCATATTGCTGCTTTTCCATTTCCGTTTCCGGAATGACCAATGGAACTTCGGTCGGTTTTCCATCTTCATCAATGGCAAGCATCGTTAAAAAGGCGCGTGCCGTAAGTTGTTTTTCACCGGTTAATAAGTTTTCCCGCTCCACTTTCACGAATACCTCCATGGATGTGCGATGGGCACATGTTACATAAGCCTCGAGGTTAATCGCATCTCCTGTCTTGATGGGTGCCAAAAAATCAAAAGAGTCACTTGATGCGGTCACGACGGGTTTTCGGCAATGGCGCATAGCCGAAATGCAGGCTATTTTATCGACATAGGCCATTACCTTCCCGCCAAAAATGGTATTGTGATGATTCGTATCAGGCGGGAAAACAAGGTCGGTTAAAAAGGTCCGTGACTGCTGTGTAGGATGTCCTGGTGCTATCTCTACGTCATTTTCGATCATTTGCCGGTTGTTTGGGCCAGTAGATTTTCGCGGACGATTTTGGCAGCCTCGACCATATTTTTAAGGGAAGCAACCGTTTCAGGTACGCCCCTCGTCTTCAGGCCGCAATCAGGATTGATCCAAAACTGGTCTTTATCCAATACCTTGATGCCGCGCTCAATCATGTCGACCATTTCCTCCACAGCCGGAACCCTTGGACTATGAATATCATATACCCCTAGGCCAATTCCTTTTTCGTACGTCTTTTCCTCGAATGCTGAGGCGAGCTCCCCGTGGCTGCGGGAAGTTTCGATGGAAATGACATCGGCATCAAGGGAAGAAATGACATCCATGAAACTGTTGAAATCACAATAGCACATATGCGTATGGATTTGCGTTGTATCTTCCACGCTAGATGTGGAGATCAGGAACGACTTCACCGTCCAGTCCAAATATTCGTCACGATCGCTTTTTTTCAATGGAAGTCCTTCTCTAAGTGCAGGCTCATCAACTTGGATCATTTTGATTCCGGCTGCTTCCAGGGCAAGGACCTCTTTATCCAAGGCAAGGGCAAGCTGGTAGCACACATTCTCCCTGGAAATATCATCACGGACAAATGACCAGTTCAATATCGTTACAGGACCCGTAAGCATTCCTTTTACCGTTTTCTTTGTCTGTGATTGAGCGTAGACGCTTTCCTTGACCGTCATCGGCTCGATGAAATGAACATCGCCATAGATGACGGGGGGCTTGACGCAACGAGATCCATAGGATTGGACCCAGCCTTTTTCCAAAAAGACGAATCCTCCAAGCTTATGGCCGAAATATTCAACCATATCCGTCCGCTCGAATTCTCCGTGAACAAGAACGTCGAGGCCGATTTCTTCTTGAATATCGATCCATCTGGAAATCTCTTCATGAATGAATGATTCATACTGGGCAGCCGTCCATTCTCCTCTTTTGAATTTACTGCGCGCCTGCTTCACTTCGAATGTCTGTGGGAAACTGCCGATCGTTGTTGAAGGGAGAAATGGCAAATTGAAAAACTCCCGTTGTTTTTGGTAACGCTCTTTGAATGGCAGCTGACGCCCCGATGTCTTGGATTTCGCCTTTTCAACAGCTTGTTGTACTGCTTTATGATTCCGCGCTTGGGAACCGGCTAACGTTTGGATTGCCAATTTATTCGCATCGATTTTTTTGCTGATTGTATCCAAACCTAGATTGCTTCCTTTGACTAGAAGTGTGATTTCTTCAAGCTTCTCATCTGCAAAGGCAAGTGCTTCCTTCACCTCTTCAGCAAGCGCGGTTTCATTGCGGACGGTCACTGGAACATGCAGCAGGGAACAAGAGGGCTGGAGCCAGATTTTATCTTCTGCGACTTTGTTCTTGATCGTCTCAATCAATTGAAGCTTGCTCGATAAATCGGAAAGCCAAATGTTTTTTCCGTCAATCACGCCTGCACCGAGCATTTTGTCTGTGGGGAAGCCGAATGTTTCAAGATTGCTAAGGTTTCTGCCTTTGTCATGAACAAAATCAAGCCCGATTCCTTGAACGTTCAGTTTGGTTACCGCTTCGTAGTGCTCCACCGCATCAAAGTATGTTTGGAGCATGATGTTCAGGTGAGGAGCCGCTTCATTCAGTTTTTCGTAGAGGTATGTAATAGTTTCCATATCATCCTTGGAAATCGATGAAACGAGGGAAGGCTCATCGATCTGAACCCACTGCACACCTTCCTGCTCCAACTCTTGCAGGATTTGTGTGTATAGCGGGAGCAGGCTTAGGATGATGCCGGGAACCTCTTCTTTACTGAAGCCCTTGGAAAGGGAGATGAAGGTATAAGGTCCGATCAGCACCGGCTTTGTTTCAATCCCGAGCTTTTCCTTTGCTTCCCGATAGGCAGCAAGCGGCTTGTTTTCTGTCAAAGTCAGCTGGGATTGCTTTAATTCAGGCACAATATAATGATAATTCGTATTGAACCACTTCGTCATTTCTGATGCGACTTCGTCCTTGTTACCTCGGGCCATTGAATAATAAACGGACAGCGGAACACTGCCGCCTTCATAGGCGGAATAACGTTGGGGGACGAGTCCGAACATGACGGACGTATCGAGCATTTGGTCATAAAAAGTAAAGTCGTTGGCAGGAATGATATCAATGCCTTGATCTTTTTGTTTTTGCAAATTCCCCAACCGGATCGCTTCCAGTTTTGCTGCGAATTCGGTTTCATCAATTTTCCCTGCCCAGTAAGCCTCTAACGTGCGTTTCCATTCACGATCTTCCCCGATGCGCGGGTATCCCAGATTACTACTTTTCAAAATTTCCATCCTCCTACATTCTTTGAATTTGATTGAAATGCATCAAAAAAAGCACCCCTAACAGTCAAAAAGAGAAAGTTAGAAATGCTTAAAATAAAGCGGCAAGCAAAATTGCCACCTACATGAAAGGTTCCTAACACCTCCCTATCTCCCGTAGGTTAAAACAGTGTTGTTGAAACAGGCAGGTCTCCTGACTTAGGGTTTGTCGCTAGCGGCAAGCCTTCCCAACCCTAAAGGGTCAGTGGCATATCGGGTGGCGCTAACAATCCCATTACAGTGGCGGGACCGTGCCGGGGTTACACCGGACTTCCCTTTTAATCCTAATGAACAATGAATATTAGGAACCTGTTTCCACTATGAAATTCAATAAGGTAAAAATTTATAAAATAGAAACTATTATAAAAATTTAGACAATCTTATCATATCCGACAAAAAGGGTCAACAAGCAAAAGTTTCGTATATAGGAGCTTGTGCCATCGCTGAAGTCTTGCCAAGAAAGAATATATTGGTTGGACAGGGAGTATGTATAAGGAAGCGGGCGTTTTGAAATGGGGCGTGGGGGATGACTTTCTACATCTTGATTGCAGGAATCATTTTTTGCATGGTGATGAGCATTCGGACGTTATTTCTTGTTGAGTCGGGAGGGAAAAAATTCTCGCTTGAAGATATGCTTTGGCTCGGCAATTTATATGCGACGATATTGGTTGGTTTTGCGCTGATTTACTTATTATACGAGCTTCAGAATCATTCGGTGATTCTTGATATGGGCAATCGCTTGGACGGAACTTTTTATGAACAATTGAAAACTTCTTTTTATTTTAGTGCAATGACGATGTTTTCTGTAGGATATGGAGACATAGCCCCAATAGGCATGGGCCGGATGATCGCAACTATCCAGGCATTCATCGGATACACGCTTCCGGCGGCATTCGTGATCCGCGCGGTGATCGATCTTGATCAGAAGGATAGGCACGATAAATGAAAGTTGTGTTTCTTTCAAATATTGGGTACCCTTACCATAATGAAGAAAATGGAGGGTTCAATATGACTGTTAAAATTGACGAAAAAGCACCTGATTTTCATTTGCCTGCCAATAACGGAGAAATGGTATCCCTTTCGCAGTTCAAGGGCAAATACGTTGTTTTATATTTTTACCCAAAAGATATGACTCCGGGCTGCACGACACAGGCTTGTGATTTTCGGGACCACAATGGGCACTTTGAGGAATTGGATGCCATCATCATTGGCATCAGCCCGGATCCAGCCGCACGTCATGAAAAGTTCATTGAAAAACATGGATTGCCTTTCCTTTTGCTGGCTGATGAAAACCATGAAGCTGCAGAAGCATACGGTGTATGGCAATTGAAAAAGAACTTTGGCAAGGAATATATGGGCATTGAACGTTCAACCTTCTTAATCGACAAGGAAGGCATCCTGGTCAAAGAATGGCGCAAAGTAAAAGTCAAAGGCCATGTCGAAGAGGCTCTTGAAACGCTTCGTGACTTACAAAAATAAGGACCTGCGAATAACGCAGCTCGCTGTAAAGCTGATACATCATTCGATAAGATTGAAGCCAAAAGAAAGAATCCTGATTAGGGGCCATATCCAAACGAAGCCGCTAATGAAAGAGCTGATCGATGAAGTTTACAGAGTTGGCGCATTTCCATATGTAGAACTGGAAGAAACTGAAATAAGCCGTCACCTGCTGCGAGGGAATGTAAAGGAACAGCTTGCCACTTCAGCGCAATGGGCGTTGAAAAAATATACCGATATTGATGCTCTCATCATCATAGCTGGTGATGAAAGTGCAACGGATGTACCTGTTGAGATGCACCGTCTTCAAGGGGAGATGATGCATCCCGCGACGCTTTTTTATGTAAACAATCGACGGTGGGTCTTGCTCAATTACCCCACTAGCACATCTGCGCAAAAAGCCGGCATGAGCTTCGGCAAGTATGAAGACTTCCTTCTAAACGTATGTACTATGGATTACGGCAAAATGGAGGCAGCGTCGGAACCGCTCAAGCATTTGATGGAACGAACTGACAAGGTCAAGATCATTTCACCAGGGACGGATTTGTCCTTTTCAATCAAAGGAATGCCGGCAATCAGCTGCGCTGGTAAAAATAACTTGCCTGATGGCGAGGTGTTTACGGCACCGCTGAGGAAGAGCGTCAATGGGACGATTTCGTTCAATGTCCCCACCGCCTATGAAGGAACCTCTTTCAGTAATATACAATTAACATTGGAAAAGGGAGAAGTCATTAATGCCGTTTCCGATCACATGAATAAAATGAATGAGATACTGAATATTGATGAAGGTTCACGTTTCGTCGGCGAATTTGGCATTGGAATCAACTCCTGCATCGTGAAGCCCATGGGCGATATATTGTTCGATGAGAAAATAAGCGGCAGTCTGCACCTTGCAATGGGTGCTGCCTATGATGAGGCTGATAATGGAAATCATTCCTCGATTCATTGGGATATGGTTTTGATCCAGCGTCCCGAATATGGGGGTGGGGACATTTATTTTGATGACGTCCTGATCAGAAGGGATGGTCTTTTCGTTCTGCCGGAGCTCCATGATTTGAATCCCGATTCAATGGAATAGCGCCTTTTTATTAAGGGTAAGGCTTTTGTCCAACTCAAAAAGGGTACACCTGAATATGCTTTATTAAGGGAATACCTCCTCAGAGAAAGTTGCGCGGGACATACAGAGCCCGTGTTTTTTTATGTCAATAATAAGGGAGAGATAAAACATGTTAATACTTTCAACGATCATTCCAGATGAAGGAATCCAAACGAAGATGAAGGCAGGTTTTCCTGAACTGAATTTCACCTATCAACCAGGTTGGGAGGATGGGCCGCTTAGTGAAGCGGAAGTTTTCATTACATATGGCGAGGATTTAACTGAAGAGATCATTGAGAAGGCAAAAAACCTGAAATGGATCATGGTCATGAGCGCAGGGATGGAATTAATGCCTTTTAAGGCAATCGAAAAACGCGGGATCATGGTGACGAACGCAAGAGGCATTCATAAAATACCAATGGCCGAGTATACGATAGGGATGCTTTTACAATATGAAAAGAAACTGAAGCTGCTCATGAAAAACGAAAGAGAGGAGCGGTGGGACAGGAAGATCGAGGTAGGGGAACTGAATGGCAAAACGATGCTCGTCATCGGTACCGGTGCGATTGGCGGGGAAGTTGCCCGCCTAGGTAAGGCCTTCAGGATGACGACACTCGGAATGAACCGGAGCGGAAAGCCAGTGGAATGCATCGATCACATGTATACTCTTGACTGTTTGTTGGACGTCATGGCGAAAGCGGATTATATTGTGTCCGTATTACCCAGTACGGATGAGACGAAACACCTTTTGAAAAAGGAACACTTTAAAGCGATGAAAGACACCGCCGTATTTGTCAACATCGGACGCGGCGATCTGGTTGAGGCTGATGTGCTGCATAAGGCTCTCGAAAGCGGGGAGCTATCACATGCCATCCTGGATGTATTCGATCCGGAGCCTTTAAGGGAAGGGCATCCGTTTTGGAGCATGGAGAATGTAACGGTAACACCTCATCTATCAAGTAAAAGCGGCGAGTACTTACCAAGGACCTTTGCCATTTTCGAAAAAAACATGCTTGAATACCTGAAAGCCGGAAAAGACTTCATCAACCTAATCGACTTATCAAAAGGATACTAAAACCATATGAAAATGGGAAAGATTCATCTAGATGGCGAATAAACTAAAAAAAGAACGGGACGGCATAGAAATATTGACAAAATCAACGAATAGAAGGTACACTATTTATAAATATTACAATCTAAGAATTCATACTTAATTAGAAAACGAGGTGGATGACGGTGTCTGAAGTTCAGTTGAAAGAAGCGTTGGATTCTTTAAAAGATACCGGTGTAAGAATAACTCCTCAACGCCATGCGATTCTTGAATATTTGATAAACTCTATGTCACACCCTACAGCTGATGATATATATAAAGCACTGGAAAGCAAATTTCCAAATATGAGCGTGGCGACGGTTTACAACAACCTCCGTGTTTTCCGTGAGGTCGGATTGGTTAAAGAACTTACCTATGGTGATTCGTCAGCAAGGTTTGACTTCGTAACCACGAATCATTATCATGTAATCTGCCAAACTTGCGGAAAGATAGTGGATTTCGATTATCCCGCATTGGATGAGGTCGAGCATTTCGCAGCACAGGTGACTGGTTTCAATGTGAGCCACCATCGGATGGAAATTTACGGTGACTGCTCGGAATGTGCGAAAAAAGAAAGCCATTAAAAAAAGTTCCTCCACTTGGTTGGAACTTTTTTTCTTGTTATGAAGTAAGGATGGATTCAGCCGGACCAAATTCCTTTAGTCATGCAGGCTTTTTCGATTGTACTTTTCGTTGAATTCTTCGCCTTCAAGCTTCTTGTCAAGGGTCAGCGGTTCTTCGCAATGCATGCAAATGTCCACGCGCCCTAATATTTTTGTCGGCTTGCCACAGTTAGGGCAGACTACTTGAATCGTTTTGGTTGAGAGCATCCCTATCCAAAAATAAACCCCGGTGCTTGCAATGATGAATAAAAGTCCAAGCCCCATGAAAAGCGTCATGACTATAGGATGCGTTTTGAAGAAAAGTCCAAGATACATCACGATAAAGCCGACGAAAATCAAACTTAAAGCAAATGTACGGATTTTATTGATTTTGCTAGAATATTTAGCCATGGATTTTTCCCTCCTAAAATATAACTTTAACTATAACATAAACAAAGGATGGAACAAAAAAGAAATAAAGGATACATATTACTAGTGTTGAACCGTTTTCTGAAAGTGAAATAAGCAGGATTTTGAAGAGTTTTGTCGAACGTATAAAAAAAAGGTTTTGGAGGAATTTAATGATGGAAGATATCCTTCGCCCGATTTATCAAGAGCGAGCAAGCTTAAAATCTACACTTGGGATTTTGTTAATAGAAAAGAAAGATGATAATAGCCCGATTACGGATACATTTGACTACATCCTCTTTGTCGTTGCGGATGAAGCTGAAGAGTCCGTGTATTTAAAGCATTACACATACAAGGATAAAAAGGCAGCCTTGCATATCGTAAAGAAAGATCAGCTACAGGAGTGGCTTTTATTAGGGACGAACCGTAAAGTGGTTGAATGGATCTATAATGGAAAGGTCCTTTATGACCGGAATGAATATTTGGACCATTTGAAAACCGAAATCCGGGAATTCCCTTTCTATGGCAGGAAGCTGAAAATGGGAATGGAGTTCGCGAAGCTGATACGCAGGTACATGGACGGGAAAAGCTTCTTTGAAAAAGGACACCATCTTGATGCCTATAACCATATTGTTCATTCCCTGCATCATTTGGCGCGATTGGAAATAATCGAACAAGGCTTTTATCCGGAGGTAACTGTCTGGAATCAAGTGAAGCATATGGAACCCGAAATCTATAAGCTATATAAGGAATTGATAAGCAGTGAAGAAACACTTGAAAAAAGGCTGGAACTTCTTTTCCTTGCAAGTGAATTCCTTATTTATTCGAGGACTAATGCAGGTTCACAGCATTTGGTTGAAATAATGGGAACGAAAGACGAAGCATGGACGATCGCTGAGCTCATGGAGCACCCCGAACTTAAATATTATTCAGTCGATCTAGGTGTACTAATAGAGTATTTGATTGAGAAGAAGGTAATCGATGTCATCGAAGTGGAGACGAAGGGACACGAGGTGTATCATCGATATTACTCCGTGTGAAAAAACTTTTAAAAAAATTGCATATTATTATTGACCGATAATAATATAGGTGTTATATTAATACATGTCGCTGCGGGACATCAGCTTTCGCAGCTTCATCAAAACAAAAAAATAAAAAAACATGTTGACAACTCGATTGGAGACATGGTAAGATGTAAAAGTCGCTTACAAGGTAAACGGCAAGAAAAATTGCTCTTTGAAAACTGAACAAAACAAAGCGCCAACGTTTTTTAAAGTGAGCACACACTATCAAAAAAAAGCAAATGAGCAAGTCAAACATTTCTTCGGAGAGTTTGATCCTGGCTCAGGACGAAC
>NZ_JASJOM010000010.1 GCF_030271255.1 Peribacillus folii | reverse complement strand
TCGGCTGATCTTTTTTTGCATACAAGTAAAGAGCGGCATTTCAGACAAAAAGAGTGTGTAAACGGCCGCCAAACGAATAACCAGTTTTAATTCCTTGCCTTTGTGTGTTCACTTCTATATACTAGGAAGCATTTCAATGATCGGAAAGGCAAACGGTAAGGTAAATAGAAAAAGAAAGGAAACAATAGTGTGGGTAAAAAGAGTAAGGTGAAATTTGAAGTTAATGAAGGTGAGACGATTGATGCTTGCCTGGATCGAATAAAGGCAGCAGGGTACTTTCCCGTAAGAAGGACGGAAGAACCGATTTTTGCCGAGAGAATGGAAAATGGAAAAGTTCATTACGATCCAATTGACCGAAAAATTGTATTCGAAGCAAAATTAATCGAGTAAAACACGAACGATCATTTATTTTTATGTTAAAATATTCGATTTTAACTTGACATTAAAATAGCCGGACGGTAAGATGAAGGTACATTAATACATCTCATATAATCATGGGGATATGGCCCAAAAGTTTCTACCTGATGACCGTAAATCATCGGACTATGAGAGAAGCATCTGACTAATTCGGAATTTAGCCAAGTCTTTTTGCGTTTTTTTTCAAAGGCTTTCTTTTCCGGACGGATCGCTTCCTCGATGAGGAAGCAATCCGTCCGGTTTTTTAATTTATAGGTGATAGATAGCAAAAAGCGTCCTTCTGCATATTCGGACGCGACAATTTGAGTGTTGGAGGGAAAAGTATGAAACCGCAGGTTGGGGTTATTATGGGAAGTGTCTCGGATTGGGAAACGATGAAGTACGCGTGTGAATCATTGGAACAGCTAGAAATTCCCTATGAAAAAAGAGTCGTTTCCGCCCACAGGACACCAGATTTATTATTTGAGTATGCAGAGAGTGCAAAAGATAGAGACATTAAGGTGATCATTGCGGGGGCAGGCGGGGCAGCGCACCTTCCAGGAATGACAGCCGCCAAAACGATTGTTCCTGTGATTGGCGTACCGATACAATCAAAGGCATTGAACGGGATGGATTCGTTATTATCAATCGTGCAAATGCCTGGTGGCATACCGGTTGCGACGGTGGCAATCGGAAAAGCCGGCGCAGTCAATGCCGGATTGTTCGCAGCTCAAATGCTAGCGGCTTTCGATCCTGAAATTGCAGGGAGATTGGAAGCTTTAAGAGACGAAACCAGGGAAAAGGTGTTAAGAAGCAGTGAACAACTTAAATAATACAACCATTTTACCGGGACAGACCATTGGGATAATCGGCGGGGGACAATTAGGAAGGATGATGGCCCTCTCGGCCAAGGCATCGGGTTTTAGGATAGCAGTCTTAGAGCCAACTGCAGAAGGTCCATGCGCGCAAGTGGCGGATGTTGAAATCATAGGTGCCTATGACGATATAGATGCATTGAAAAGGTTGGCGGAAGTCAGTGACGTCATAACTTATGAGTTTGAGAATATCAGTTCGGAAGCGTTGGATTGGTTAAAGCAGCATGCATATCTTCCGCAGGGCTCCGAATTATTGAAGCTGACACAGGATCGCCTTACTGAAAAAAAGGCCATTTCTGACGCAGGGGCATCGGTTGCTCCTTATCAGGAAATACAGGATATCTCGGAAATTTACCTTCATATAGAAAAAATAGGGTACCCTAGTGTGTTAAAAACGACCCGGGGCGGTTATGATGGAAAAGGGCAGTTGGTCATCAAGGAAGAAGACGATATAAAAAAGGCTGATTCCCTGCTCAAAACAGGTGTATGTGTGCTGGAAGCCTGGATTCCTTTCATAAAAGAAATCTCCATTATCGTGACGCGTAAAGCAAATGGTGAGGCAACTCATTTTCCGATAGCGGAAAACATTCATATTGATAACATTCTTCATAAAAGCATAGTTCCAGCCCGCATCAGTCAGCAAGCTGAAACGAAAGCTATCAATGAGGCATTGCAGCTTGCCGAAAACCTTGAGTTGATTGGGACATTGGCTGTTGAAATGTTTTTAACCGATCAGGATGAGATCATCATTAATGAATTGGCACCAAGACCTCATAACTCGGGACATTATACGATGGAAGCATGCGAAACTTCACAGTTCGAACAGCATATAAGGGCTGTCTGCAATTGGGAGCTTGGAAATACGGCATTATTGAAGCCGGTGGTAATGGTCAACATCCTAGGCGAGCATCTCGGGCCTTTAATGGATGAAATCCCTGAGCTTTCAGATTGGAAAATTCATCTTTATGGAAAGAAGGAAGCCATGCTTAAGCGTAAAATGGGGCATGTGAATATTTTACGTTCAACGGTTGAGGAAGCTCTTTTGGAAAGTGATCGAAGCAAAATTTGGAAACAACAGGTTGAAACGGAGGAAGTAAAATGATTGAACGTTATACCCGCCCAGAGATGGGAAGTATTTGGACAGAAACGAACCGCTTTAATGCGTGGCTGGAAGTCGAGATTTTAGCTTGTGAAGCGTGGTCTGAGCTTGGCGTCATTCCGAAGGAAGACGTGAAGCTGCTTCGTGAAAATGCTACATTCGATGTGGAGCGCATCAATGAAATCGAAAAGGATACACGCCATGATGTTGTTGCCTTTACACGTGCGGTATCCGAAACGCTGGGTGAAGAGCGGAAGTGGGTTCATTACGGACTGACTTCGACGGATGTAGTCGACACGGCGCTTTCTTATGTGATTAAGCAAGCGAATGAGATCCTTTCAAAGGATTTGAATAATTTCGTCGAGATCCTGAAAAATAAAGCTAAAGAACATAAATACACGATTCAAATGGGACGTACACACGGAGTTCATGCAGAACCGACGACTTTCGGCTTGAAGCTGGCACTATGGTATCAAGAAATGAAGCGCAATGTCGAACGCTTCGATGAGGCGAGAAAGAACATCGAGGTTGGGAAGATCTCCGGGGCTGTGGGAACTTATGCGAACATCGACCCGTTTGTCGAACAATACGTTTGCGAAAAGCTTGGACTTGAAGCAGCGCCCATTTCGACGCAAACATTGCAGCGCGATCGCCATGCCCATTATATGAGTACATTGGCGCTGATTGCGACATCGATTGAAAAGTTCGCAGTCGAAATCCGCGGCTTGCAAAAAAGTGAAACACGTGAAGTGGAAGAGTTCTTTGCAAAAGGACAAAAAGGATCGTCGGCAATGCCTCATAAACGGAATCCGATTGGTTCTGAAAATATGACGGGAATGGCCCGTGTCATCCGCGGTTATATGATGACAGCTTATGAGAATGTGGCGTTATGGCATGAACGTGACATTTCGCATTCTTCAGCTGAGCGCATCATCTTGCCGGATGCAACGATCGCTTTAAACTATATGCTGAACCGGTTCAGCAATATCGTTAAAAACCTAACCGTTTATCCGGAAAACATGAAACGCAACATGGACCGTACTCTAGGCTTGATCTTCTCGCAACGTGTGTTGCTTTCGCTTATCGATAAAGGGCTTGTTCGTGAAGAAGCATATGATACAGTCCAACCGAAAGCGATGGAAGCGTGGGAGCAGCAGGTTCCGTTCAGAAGCCTGATTGAAAAGGATGATAAAATCACAAGCTTGCTTACGAAAGAGGAGCTTGATGATTGCTTCGATCCTACACATCACTTGAAAAATGTTGATGTGATCTTTGATCGTTTAGGTTTATAAAATGGCAGGCGGCAAACAGGGACGCTTAGTCTTTCCCCTGTTTGCCAAGCCTGTTCAATGGCAGGAAAATTCATAATATTCACAATGCGGGGGGCTTGACGGATGGAAAAACGAGAATTGCTGTATGAAGGGAAAGCGAAGCAGATTTATGCAACGGACAACAGTGAAATAGTATGGGTGGAATATAAGGATTCGGCAACGGCGTTCAATGGTGAGAAGAAATCGGAAATTGCCGGCAAAGGCAGGCTGAACAATCAAATTACCAGTTTACTATTTTCAAAGCTTGCCCAGGAAAATATTCCGTCCCATTTTATTGAAATGCTTTCTGACAGCGAGCAGCTAGTCAAAAAAGTCTCCATCATTCCCCTTGAAGTCGTCGTCAGGAATACGGCTGCGGGCAGTTTTTCCAAAAGAACGGGCATGAAGGAAGGCCAGCCCCTCAAGAAAGCACTGACTGAGTTTTACTATAAAGATGACGAGCTCGGAGATCCTCTGTTAACGGAAGACCATATTGAAGAATTGGAACTGGCCAGCAAGGAAGATATATTGGTTTTAAAAGAAAAGGCACAGGAAATCAATACCATCCTAACCTCATTTTTCAAAGAGCTGAATATCAGATTGATAGATTTTAAATTGGAATTCGGAAAAACACCGAATGGTGACATTCTGCTGGCTGACGAAATCTCGCCGGATACTTGCCGCTTATGGGACGCTACAACGAATGAAAAATTAGACAAAGATGTATTCCGTCGTGATTTAGGCAGTTTAACAGATGCTTACGAAAAAATTCTAGCAAAATTGGAGGGCATTCAACATGCATAAGGTTAAAGTATATATCACACTTAGGGAAAGTGTACTGGATCCACAGGGAGCAGCAGTCCAACAATCACTTCATAGCCTGACTTATAACGAAGTGAGTGATGTTCGGGTGGGGAAATACATTGAACTTACCATTGAGGATACCGATCGTGATTTAGATCAGCTTGTAAAAGAAATGTGTGAAAAACTTTTGGCCAATACGGTAATCGAGTCTTACCGTTATGATGTTGAGGAGGTTATCACCCGATGAAATTTGCTGTCATCGTTTTCCCTGGCTCCAATTGTGATGTTGATATGTACCATGCGATAAAGGATGCCCTTGGGGAGGAAGTGGAGTATGTATGGCATTCCACAGAGAACCTAGATCAGTATGACGGGATTCTTCTTCCCGGAGGATTCTCCTATGGAGACTATTTACGCTCTGGAGCGATTGCCCGTTTTTCCAATGTCATGGCCGAAGTCGTAAAAGCGGCTCAAGCAGGGAAGCCTGTTCTAGGTGTTTGCAATGGTTTTCAGATTTTACTTGAAGCAGGCCTTTTACCAGGAGCGATGCGTCGAAATGAAGGCTTGAAATTCATTTGCCGCAATGTAGGACTGAAGGTTGAAAACAATCAATCGATGTTTACATCAGGCTATGAATTGCATGAAACGGTTACGATTCCGGTTGCACATGGTGAAGGGAATTACTACTGTGATGCTGAAACATTGGCTGAATTGAAACGAGATAACCGCATCTTGTTCACCTATGATGGTGAAAATCCAAACGGAAGCTTGGAACAAATAGCGGGAATTACAAATGAACAAGGAAATGTCCTCGGAATGATGCCTCATCCCGAACGTGCTGTTGACTCACTGCTTGGCAGTAAAGACGGCTTAAAGATTTTTCAATCCATCGTAAAAAACTGGAGGGAATCACATGTTATTACAGCTTGAACCAAGTCCGGATAAAATTAAATCGGAGCGATTGTACGCAAGTATGGGGCTTTCCGATGAAGAATTTGCCATGGTGGAGAAAATCTTAGGCAGACTGCCGAATTATACGGAAACAGGATTGTTTTCCGTTATGTGGTCGGAGCATTGTTCCTACAAAAACTCAAAACCCAT
Source organism: Peribacillus folii (assembly GCF_030271255.1). Lineage (GTDB taxonomy): Bacteria > Bacillota > Bacilli > Bacillales > DSM-1321 > Peribacillus. The sequence goes on along the minus strand of NZ_JASJOM010000010.1, from coordinate 165,132 downwards.
CTTAAGGAAATTCCCGATTACGGGAGAGAAAGTGCTGCAAGGTCCTGGTGAAGGTGCGGGTATCGTTGATATCGGTGATGACCAGGCCGTCGTTTTCAAAATTGAAAGTCATAACCACCCATCAGCCATCGAACCTTACCAAGGCGCCGCCACTGGTGTCGGCGGAATCATCCGTGACGTATTCTCCATGGGGGCACGTCCGATTGCGATGCTGAATTCACTTCGCTTTGGCGAACTTGATAATGATCGCGTGAAATACTTATTCAAAGAAGTCGTTGCCGGGATTGCCGGTTACGGGAATTGCATCGGGATACCGACTGTTGGCGGTGAGATCCAATTCGACCCATCTTATGAAGGAAATCCGTTAGTCAATGCCATGTGCGTCGGCTTGATCGATCATAAGGATATAAAAAAAGGCCAGGCGCACGGAGTGGGAAACACCGTCATGTATGTGGGGGCAAAAACTGGCCGAGACGGCATCCATGGTGCCACATTTGCATCAGAAGAACTGTCAGAGTCATCCGAAGAGAAACGCCCAGCCGTTCAAGTGGGAGACCCTTTCATGGAGAAGCTGCTTCTGGAGGCATGCCTTGAATTGATTCAAAACGATGCCCTTGTCGGCATTCAGGATATGGGCGCTGCAGGGCTTACCAGCTCATCTGCCGAGATGGCAAGTAAAGCGGGTTCCGGCATTAAAATGAACCTGGACTTGGTGCCGCAGCGTGAAACAGGGATGACAGCCTATGAAATGATGCTTTCCGAATCACAAGAGCGGATGCTCATCGTAGTCACGAAAGGCCGTGAACAGGAAATCGTCGATTTGTTCACGAAGTATGATTTAGAAGCAGTTGCAGTTGGTGAAGTGACGGACGATAAAAAACTGATCTTAACGCATCAAGGTGAAATCGTTGCGGAGGTTCCGGTTGACGCCTTGGCGGAAGAAGCTCCGATCTACCATAAGCCATCCGCGGAACCGCAATATTTCCGTGACTTCCAAAGCATGAAGGCTGAAGTGCCGATCATTGAAGATTATAAAGAAACACTATTAGCACTATTGAAGCAACCGACCATTTCAAGCAAGGAATGGGTTTACGATCAATATGATTACATGGTCCGTACGAATACGGTGGTTTCACCTGGTTCCGATGCAGCTGTAGTACGTGTCAGGGGAACGAATAAGGCCCTTGCGATGACGACGGATTGCAACTCCCGCTATATTTATCTTGATCCTGAAACAGGCGGGAAAATCGCGGTCGCTGAAGCAGCCCGCAATATCATTTGCTCAGGTGCGGAGCCATTGGCAATAACGGATTGCCTGAATTTTGGCAACCCGGAAAAACCTGAAATCTTTTGGCAGCTGGAAAAAGCGGCTGATGGCATGAGTGAGGCTTGCAGGAGTTTAAGCACGCCAGTCATTGGCGGAAATGTTTCGCTTTACAATGAAACGAATGGCGAAGCGGTTTATCCGACACCTGTGGTAGGAATGGTCGGCCTTGTTAATGAACTTGAGCATATCACTACACAAACGTTTAAGACTGAATCCGACCTGATTTACGTTATCGGTGAAGCAAAAGTGGAGTTTGGCGGCAGTGAATTGCAAAAAATGCTTGAAGGGAAGATCTTTGGACGGGCACCGGAACTTGATTTGACCGTTGAACAAAAACGTCAGCAGCAAATCCTCGCAGCGATCCAAACCGGCCTTGTTGCATCAGCACATGATCTTTCGGAAGGCGGTCTGGCAGTCGCATTAGCTGAATCTTTATTCGGTTCAGGCAAGCTTGGGGCGAAAGTGAATATTTCCAGTGAAGCGGTATCCGAACTATTCAGTGAAACGCAATCACGCTTCTTGCTTTCCATCAAACCTGAAAACAAAGAGGCTTTCGAAGCGCTTGTGGAAGATGCGGTATGCATAGGCTCCGTAACGGAGGATCGGAAGCTGGTCGTAACATCAGGCAATGATGGTCCTGTATTGGAAGCGGACGTTAATGAATTGCAAACAGCTTGGAAGGGAGCTATACCATGCTTGCTGAAATAAGGAGCCTTAACGAAGAATGCGGGGTAGTCGGAGTCTGGGGGCACCCTGATGCAGCGCAGCTTGCTTATTATGGATTGCATAGCCTGCAGCATCGCGGTCAGGAGGGAGCGGGCATCGTCGTCACGGATGGCGAGCAGATGTCCATCTCTAAAGGTGAAGGTCTCGTCACGGAGATCTTCACGGCTGAAAAAATGCACTCACTTTCCGGCAGCGGAAAAGCGGCAATCGGCCATGTTCGTTATACAACGGCAGGCGGCGGCGGGTATCAAAACGTTCAGCCTTTCTTGTTCAACTCGCATACAGGCGGCCTGGCCCTTGCCCATAATGGGAATATCGTCAATGCAAACCAGTTAAAAGCACAGCTTGAGGCACAGGGAAGCATCTTTCAAACGACATCGGATACGGAAGTGCTGGCACATCTGATCAAAAGGTCCGGCTACTCGGATGTCAGGGATTCCGTTAAAAACAGTTTAAGCATGCTGAAGGGTGCGTATGCTTTCGTCATCATGACGGAAAACCAAATGATCATGGCGAGAGATCCGCATGGTTTCCGGCCGCTTTCCTTAGGGAAAGTGGGCGATGCCTATTTTGCTGCATCCGAAACCTGCGCCCTTGATATCGTAGGTGCAGAATTCATCCGAGATATTGAGCCCGGCGAACTTGTTGTCATCACTGATGAGGGTATCACATCCGAGTACTTTTCACTTTCCAGTCAACAGGCGATGTGTACGATGGAGTATGTCTATTTTTCACGTCCGGATAGCAATATTGATGGAATCAATGTTCATACGGCACGTAAAAACCTCGGCAAGCAAATGGCACTGGAAGCCAGAATTGAAGCGGATGTCGTAACGGGTGTACCCGATTCCAGCATATCGGCAGCGATTGGCTATGCCGAAGCCGCGGGCATTCCTTATGAAATGGGCTTAATCAAAAACCGCTATGTGGGCAGGACCTTCATTCAACCTTCGCAGAGTCTGCGTGAACAAGGCGTGAAGATGAAGCTTTCTCCCGTAAGAGGGGTCGTGGAAGGCAAGCGGGTGATCATGGTCGATGATTCCATTGTCCGGGGGACTACAAGCAGAAGGATCGTCGGCATGCTAAAAGATGCAGGTGCGAAGGAAGTCCATGTAGTCATCAGTTCGCCGCCGATCAAGAATCCTTGTTTTTACGGAATAGATACATCCAAAAAAGAAGAATTGATAGCGAACTCTAAATCGGTGGAGGAAATTAGAGAAATCATTGGTGCGGATTCCTTAACCTTCTTAAGTGTCGAAGGCATGGTCGAAGCGATTGGCCGTCCTTTTGCAGGAGAAACGCGTGGTTCATGCCTAGCTTGTTTCACCGGGAATTATCCGACTGAAATTTTTGAATACGAACGGGAAAAAACGAAATGCTGATCATGTCGGACATGCAGATTGATTTTCGGAGGGGGATTCCAAATGGCTAATGCCTATAAACAGGCCGGTGTGGATATTGAGGCTGGTTATGAAGCGGTAAATCGAATGAAAAAACATGTAAAACGCACATTCCGTCCAGAAGTGATGAATGGACTGGGCGGCTTCGGGGGCATGTTTGATTTGTCTTCCTTGAACCTTAAAGAACCGGTGCTCATTTCAGGAACGGATGGAGTGGGTACGAAACTTTTGTTGGCGTTCATGATGGATAAACACGATACAATCGGAGTGGATTGTGTAGCGATGTGCGTCAACGATGTTGTCGTTCAAGGCGCTGCACCTTTGTACTTTTTAGATTATATAGCCTGCGGCAAAGCCGATCCGGTACGAATCGAAATGATTGTCAAAGGGATTGCGGATGGCTGTGAACAAGCGGGATGCGCATTAATAGGCGGTGAAACGGCAGAAATGCCGGGGATGTATGAGACCGAAGAATATGATGTCGCAGGTTTCACCGTCGGTGCAGTCGAAAAATCACGTTTGATAACGGGCGAATCGATTCAAGCGGGCGATGTCGTTATTGGACTGGCTTCAAGCGGCATCCACAGCAATGGTTATTCGCTTGTTCGTAAAATCCTTCTTGAAGATGCGGGAATGGATCTGCATGATTTCGTGCCACAGCTAGATTGCAAGTTGGGCGAGGAGCTGCTGAAACCGACCAAGATTTATGTGAAGTCCATTTTATCGACATTGGAAAAGTTTGAAATCAAGGGTCTTGCCCATATTACAGGCGGCGGGTTCATCGAAAATATCCCAAGGATTCTACCAGATGGATGCGGTGCGGAGATTGAGCTTGGAAGCTGGGAAATACCAACTATATTTTCCTTGCTTGAAAAAAAAGGAAGCCTTGTGGAAGAGGAAATGTTCAATATATTCAATATGGGGATCGGAATGACGGCGATCGTGAGAAAAGAAGAAGCAGATGATGTGCTGGCCTACCTGCAAGCTTGTGGTGAAGAAGCATCGATTATCGGGACGATTGTGTCAGGAAATGGAGTGTCGTTCAAATAATGAAGCGTCTGGCTGTCTTTGCATCAGGTAACGGTAGTAACTTTCAATCAATTGCAAATGCGATAAAGGACGGAAAGGTGAAGGCGGAAATCTGTCTGGTCGTTTGTGATCGAAAAGACGCTTATGTACTGGAGAGGGCAAGGCTTGAAAATGTACAATCCTTCTCCTTTTCAGCGAAGGATTACTCTAACAAGGCTGAGTTTGAAGCGGAAATCCTGACTGAACTTCAGCAACGTGATGTGGATATGATCATTCTGGCCGGATATATGCGCTTGATAGGTCCGACATTATTACAAGAGTATCCACAAAGCATCGTGAATATCCATCCTTCGCTCCTGCCTGATTTTCCAGGCAAGGATGCTGTTGGCCAAGCATATGAGGCTGGAGTGAAGGAAACTGGTGTCACAATACATTATGTCGATGAAGGAATGGACACTGGACCGATCATTATCCAAAAAACGGTGCCGATCCTTGCTGGAGATACGATTGACAATCTTCAAAAACGGATTCAGGAAACGGAGCATGATCTATATCCGTCCGTTTTGCAGCAGCTTTGTAAACAGCAACTTACTTAATGGAGGGACCAACTTAACATGAAAAAACGTGCTTTAATCAGTGTATCGGATAAAACGGGCATCATCGAATTTGCGCAAGGTTTAATTGAGGCAGGATTTGAAATCATTTCAACAGGAGGTACGAAAAATACGCTTCAGGATAATGGTGTTGACGTGATTGGAATCAGTGAGGTCACTGGCTTTCCGGAAATCCTGGATGGGCGTGTGAAAACACTTCATCCGAATGTGCATGGGGCGGTGTTGGCAAAACATGATGACAAGGCTCATGCGGCGCAGCTTGCAGAGCATGATATTGAGCCAATTCAATTAGTCTGTGTAAACCTTTATCCATTCCAGGCGACAATCTCCAAGCCAGAAGTCACTGTGGAAGATGCGATTGAAAACATTGATATCGGCGGACCGACGATGCTGCGTTCTTCTGCCAAAAACCACGAATATGTGACCGTTATCGTCGATTCCAATGACTACCCTGCTGTATTGGCCGAGCTGAAGCAAGACGGCAGCGTATCAAAAACCACGAATCGCCGTCTGGCAGCCAAGGTCTTCCGTCATACAGCCGCATATGACGCTGTCATTTCGGAATATATGACAGAGCTTGCCGACGAAGAAAATCCTGAATCATTGACTGTTACCTATGAATTGAAACAGTCGCTTCGTTACGGGGAAAATCCTCATCAAAAAGCTGCATTCTATAAAAAACCGCTTGGTTCCGTTTTTTCGATTGCAAATGCGAAGCAATTACACGGAAAAGAACTTTCATATAACAACATTAATGATGCCGATGCGGCGCTGCAAATCGTCAGGGAATTCAATGAGCCGGCTGCCGTTGCCGTCAAGCATATGAATCCTTGCGGCGTAGGTGTAGGGAATACGATTTTGGAGGCTTATGAAAAGGCTTATGAAGCGGATGCCACTTCCATTTTCGGCGGCATCATTGCCCTGAACCGTGAAGTCGATCAGGCGACTGCGGAGAGGCTTCATGAAATATTTCTAGAAATCATCATTGCTCCTGGGTTTACGGACGAGGCAGCGGCCATCCTGACGAGCAAGAAAAATCTTCGTTTACTAACGATTGAATTCGATAAGGCCAACAAAACGGAACGTAAATTAACTTCCATAGAAGGAGGCTTACTCATTCAAGACCGCGATGCACATAGCTTGAAGGATGCAGAAGTGACGGTTGCAACGAAGCGTGAGCCTACACCAGCAGAGTGGAAGGCTTTGGAGCTTGGCTGGAAGATCGTGAAGCATGTAAAGTCGAATGCAATCGTCGTCTGTAATGACCAAATGACTTTAGGGGTCGGCGCAGGGCAAATGAACCGTGTCGGAGCCGCGAAAATTGCACTGGAGCAAGCTGGTGAAAGGGCCGCAGGAAGTGCATTGGCATCGGATGCTTTCTTCCCGATGGACGATACGGTCGAAGCTGCAGCGAAGGCGGGCGTTACGGCAATCATTCAGCCGGGTGGCTCCGTAAAAGATCAAGACTCAATCAAAAAAGCTGATGAATATGGAATTGCGATGGTGTTAACTGGAATTCGTCACTTTAAACATTAATCATAAGGATGAGGTGCGATAATGAATGTACTAGTGATTGGCCGGGGCGGCAGGGAACACGCTATAGCCCGTAAACTATTCGAAAGCGATCGGGTCGGGACGGTTTTTGCTGCACCTGGGAATCCAGGCATGATGGATGTGGCGACACTTGTTCCGATTTGTGAAAGCGATCATGGGGAGTTAATCGCTTTTGCCAAGGCAAATGACATTTCATTGACTGTGGTCGGGCCAGAAACGCCATTGCTGAACGGAATCGTTGATGATTTTACGGAAGCGGGCTTGAAGGCATTCGGCCCTAATGGCCGCGCTGCTGTCATTGAAGGAAGCAAATCCTTTGCTAAGGATTTGATGAAGAATTACAGCATTCCAACAGCGGAATATGAAACATTCACCGACTATGATTGTGCAAAGGCATATATCGAAAAAATCGGGGTGCCGATCGTAATCAAGGCGGATGGACTCGCTGCTGGCAAGGGCGTAGTTGTCGCAATGTCGATGGAAGAGGCGTTGGCCGCCATCCATGATATGCTGGTCGGGGCTAAGTTTGGAGAAGCTTCTGCCAAGGTCGTCATTGAAGAATTCCTTGATGGCGAGGAATTCTCGCTGATGGCATTCGTTAATGGGGAAAAAGTGTATCCTATGGTCATCGCGCAAGATCACAAGCGGGCTTTCGATGGAGATCAGGGACCTAATACGGGCGGAATGGGCGCTTACTCACCCGTGCCACAAATTACGGATGAAATGGTTCGTTCAGCCGTGGAAACGATTCTTCAGCCAACAGTACAAGCATTGATTTCCGAAAATCGCAGTTTTACAGGCATATTATATGCAGGGCTGATCGCGACTGAAAAGGGAACGAAAGTCATAGAGTTCAATGCCCGTTTTGGCGATCCGGAGACGCAAGTGGTTTTACCGCGACTGAAGACGGACTTCCTTGATACGCTTGAAGCAGTTCTTTCAGGTGCGGATTTGCAGCTTGAGTGGCATGAAGAAGCCGTTCTTGGAGTCGTCGTGGCAGCAGATGGGTATCCTGGCGATTATAAAAAAGATTCAGTCATCAAAGGGTTGGAGAAGATTGATTGCCATGCCCATATATATCACGCCGGGACAGCTCTCAACAGCGAGGGTGAATTCGTCTCAAATGGTGGCCGTGTTCTGTTGATTGCTGCAAAAGGGAAAGATTTGGCTTCAGCCCAGTCTAAGGTATATAAAGAGTTAGGTCATGTGGAAAAATCCGGGGTGTTTTGGCGTACCGATATCGGTTATCGTGCAATCCAATACAATTTTTCATGAAAAATGGAAGAAGCTGACTCTCATCGGAGTCAGCTTCTTCTATAGGAGAAAAAAATTAGTTGCTCTCTGATGGATGCGTGACCTTTTCCTGAATGCGTTCCTTCTTCATCGTAGCTTGCCCATTCTCCATAGCATCGACGATGGGACAATAGCGGAGGATCCCTTCGCCTATTTTCATGGCAGAAAGCATGACTACGACGAGATAGGATTGCTTTTTCCACGGTTTTTTCACCATCTTTGCCGCTGCCCATGTAAGGAGGGTTAAGCCGCAGGTAATTCGCATTAATGCATTTATTATACTGATATTTTGTTTAAACTTCATGATTATGTCCATCCCTTCACAAAAATTTAACAATATTCCGGATTACATTACTGTCCTAATGATGCAAGTATGTTACTATGAAATAAAATTGGATTGAAAATGGTTTTTTTTATACATTTGTTTCTAAAAAATTATGGGGGAATGTTTATGCTTGAACAGCGCTATAGATGGAAAAATAAACATCTTAGAGAACATATAGATGTGCTGGATGGCAATAGGGCCCCACACATCCTGCTTAAAAATGCGACTTATTTAAATCAAGCTTTACGAAAATGGGTGAAGGCGAACATATGGATATATGAGGATCGCATCATCTATGTTGGCGAAAAGCTTCCAGATAATATGAACCATTGTGAATTGGTCGATTGCACAAACCAGTATTTGGTCCCGGGATATATTGAGCCGCACTCACATCCTTCTCAATTGTATAATCCCCTTTCCTTTTCACGTTATGCATCCCATTTTGGGACAACGACATTAATCAATGATAACTTGCCGTTTCTCTTGCAGTTAGATAAAAAGAAAGCGTTTTCTCTTTTGAAAGAATTGCGTAACATTCCTGTTACAATGTATTGGTGGAGCCGTTTTGACGGTCAGACCGAACTGATCGATGAAGACACGGTATTCTCCCATGGAGCGGTCAAATCCTGGCTGGAGCATGATGCCGTTTTACAGGGAGGGGAATTGACAGGATGGCCGAAGCTTCTTGACGGTGATGACATGATGCTGCATTGGATTCAGGAAGCGAAGCGAATGAGAAAGAAAATCGAAGGCCACTTTCCAGGGGCATCCGAGAAGACGCTGGCAAAAATGACCCTTTTCGGTGCAGACTGTGACCATGAAGCGATGACGGGAGAAGAAGTCATGTCCCGTCTGCTGCAAGGCTATTATGTATCGCTAAGGCATTCATCGATCCGTCCGGATCTGCCTAAGCTGATTTCAGAAATCCATGAACTGGGAATTGATCAATACGACAAATTCTTCTATACGACGGATGGATCGCCGCCGTCTTTTTATGAGGGTGGTTTCATAGACTGCTTGATCAAAATAGCGATAGAGCATGGCGTACCTGTCATTGATGCCTATAATATGGCAACCATCAATATCGCCCGATATTATAATATTGAATACCTTCATGGGAATATTGCTACGGGAAGGGTAGCGAACATCAACTTCCTCACCGATATTAATGAACCTGCTCCGGTTTCCGTAATGGCGAAGGGGAAGTGGGTGAAAAGGGATGGTGAGATCATCCCTGATGAACAGGAAATCGAATGGAGTGATTTCGATTTTAAGCCTCTTGATCTTGATTGGGATCTTAGTTTAAAGGAAGATTTTGAGTTTTCGATGCCGTTCGGGATCGAACTGGTCAATAATGTAATTACGAAGCCATACTCCCTTTCCAATGATGTTGGGCATGAAGAGCTGAACTTTGATGATGACGAATGTTTTTTCATGCTTATTGATCGGGAAGGGAAATGGCGGATAAATACGATCCTGAAAGGCTTTGCCAATAAACTTTGCGGCTTTGCAGGATCTTATACGAATACAGGAGACATCATCCTGATTGGCAAGCGCAAGCAGGATATGCATTTGGCATTCAGGCGCTTGAAGGAAATTGGCGGCGGCATCATTTTAACCGAGCATGGCAAGGTGATCCATGAACTTCCTCTAAAATTGCAAGGAATCATGTCGGCCAAGGAGGTACCTGAACTGATCAAGGAAGAGAATGAGCTGAAAAGATTGCTGTGCGAGAGGGGATATCGCTTCGACGACCCAGTGTACACACTTTCATTCTTTTCGACGACCCATCTCCCTTATATAAGGCTGACTCAACGGGGAGTGTATGATGTTATGAATAAAACTATACTCTTTCCTACTATAATGCGTTAAAATATAAGAGAAGAAAGTGCTAATAAATCAGAGGAGTGGAGAGATGAATCTTAAGAGAGTTCTTTTCATCGTTTTGGCTATTTTACTGCTGGCAGGCTGTTCGGCTAAAGAAGAACCTGCATTGGATGACAGTAAGACGAAAGACCAGGCTGATAAAAAAAACACAGATGTGAAAGATGAACCTCGCAATAAGTTTCCACTTACTGGTGAATTCACCGATGAAAGCATCGAGCAAAGGGCTGTAGCCGTGATGATTAATAACCATCCACAGGCAAGGCCGCAATCCGGCCTCTCTGAAGCCGATATAGTATACGAAATGCTCGCAGAGGGTGATATAACCAGATTTTTAGCTATCTTCCAAAGTGAAGAGCCCAGCCAGATCGGTCCGATTCGTAGTGCAAGGGACTACTATATCGAAATGGCTAAAGGCCTCGATTGCCTCTACGTATGCCATGGGAATAGCCCCGAGGCGAAAACCATGCTCGGCAAAGGGTATATTGATAACTTGAACGGATTATATTATGATGGAACTTTGTTTCAACGCTCGGACGATCGAAAAGCACCGCATAATTCCTACATCTCTTTTGCTAACATCCTAAAAGGTGCGAAGGAAAAGGGATATGAAATGGAGGGCGCACCAGAGCCATTCACTTTCCTTTCAAAGGAAGAAGCAGCTGGACTTCAAGGAGAACCGGCACTCAAAGCCGAAATATCCTATGGTTTAAAAGAGTACGATGTTGAATATGAATACGATGCCACGGATAAGAAATATAAACGTTATTCGAATGGTGAACAAACAGTCGAATATAAATCGCAAAATCCAATTTTACTCGATAATATATTGATCATTGAAGCCGATCATCAAGTGATTGACGAAAAGGGACGTCGCAAAATCGATTTGAAAAGCGGCGGAAAAGGTTATTTACTTCAACAAGGAAAAGTGAATGAGGTAAAATGGGTCAATGAGGATGGGCGGATCATACCAGTCAAAAACGATGAGGAAGCAGGGTTGATCCCGGGGAAAACTTGGATCAATATCATTCCGGATCAACCTGGTTTAGGAAAAGATGTCTCATTCTGATACCCGTGAAATTGAGGGGGAGTACCATGCAAATTGATAAATTAAGAGGTAAAGAAACGGATCAGCTGTTCAAGTCGATCCTTTCCTTGCGTGATTTGGACGAATGCTATCGATTTTTTGATGATTTATGTACAGTGAATGAAATTTCATCTTTAGCGCAGCGTCTAGAAGTGGCGAGGATGCTTGAAGAAGGTAAAACCTACCACAAGATTGAAACGGAAACGGGCGCAAGCACAGCAACGATTTCAAGGGTCAAACGCTGTTTGAATTACGGGAATGACGCATATACAATGGCTCTTAACCGTATTAAGGAAAACGTTGAGGAAACGACTGAAACTTAATGCTATCTATTTTAATATGGTGAATTAGAAAAAGCCGAGGAACCCATTCCCGGCTTTTTCTTTTCGGTTTAGTGCATCACAGCGTTTCCCTTCCTTAAAATTGCCAATTTTTTTTGGTAAAGATTTTATCGATACTTCTCATTTTTAATGAAAAATCTTAATGCTATAATGGTGTAATGGGAAGTGTGAATGGAGGATAATAATGTACGATTTTCGCGAGTGGAAACATGTTTTCAAGCTCGATCCAAATAAAGAAATAAGTGATGAGGCGTTGGAAAAAGTCTGTGAATCCGGTACTGACGCAATCATGGTCGGAGGAACGGATGGAATCACGCTTGAGAATGTTCTTCATCTAATGGCACGGATCAGACGGTATACCGTCCCATGCGTGATGGAGATTTCTTCTGTTGAAACAGTGACGCCGGGCTTCGATTTATATTTCATTCCGAGCGTCCTCAATAGCTCCAACCCCGACTGGATGATGAAGCTGCATCAGCAGGCAGTTAAAGAATACGGATATTTGTTGAATTGGGATGAGATTTTCGTTGAAGGCTATTGCATCCTGAATCCTGAGTGTAAAGCGGCGCAATTGACGAAAGCCAATACAGACCTGGATATGGATGATGTGGGAGCTTACGCAATGATGGCCGAGAAGATGTTCAACTTGCCGATTTTTTATTTGGAATACAGCGGTGCTTATGGAAATGTCCAGATGGTGGAAGCGGCCAAAGAGAACCTGGAGAATACTGTCTTATTTTATGGCGGCGGTATAAAGTCGGTTGAACAGGCACAAGAGATGGCGCAGTTTGCCGATGTCATCGTTGTCGGCAACGTGATTTATGATGATCTGAAGGTGGCACTAGCCACAGTTGCAGCAGTGAAATGAAAAAACGAAATAAATGTAGTATACTAAAACGAAAACGAATGTTCGTATAGGTGGTGTGATAATGCAATATTTAGCGGAAAAATTACTAACAGGCTTGAATGAACAGCAACAAAAAGCAGTAAAAGCGACAGATGGCCCACTATTGATCATGGCTGGAGCTGGCAGTGGAAAGACGCGTGTGCTGACTCACCGAATAGCTTACTTGATGGTCGAAAAGGAGATAGCACCTTGGAATATCCTGGCCATCACGTTCACCAATAAAGCGGCACGTGAGATGAAGGAGAGGATTCGCGCCATTCTTGGGGGAGCCTCCGAGGATATCTGGATTTCCACCTTCCACTCGATGTGTGTCCGCATTTTGCGTAGGGATATCGATCGAATCGGATTCAATAGGAATTTTTCGATATTGGATACGACCGACCAGCAATCAGTGATCAAGCAGATCATGAAGGAACGAAATATGGATACGAAGAAATATGATTACCGTGCCATCTTGGGCAGCATCAGTTCAGCGAAAAATGAATTGGTTGGTCCGGAAGAATATATGAAAACCGCATCGGATTTCTTCACTAAAGTAACGGCCGAGGTATATACGGAGTATCAAAAACGGCTGCGGAAAAATTCAGCACTCGATTTCGATGACCTGATCATGATGACGATTCAACTTTTCCAGCTTGTTCCGGAAGTGCTTGAGTATTATCAGCGCAAGTTCCAATATATTCATGTCGATGAGTATCAAGATACGAACAGGGCACAATATATGCTTGTTAAACTACTGGCTTCACGCTTCCGTAACCTCTGTGTTGTCGGGGACTCAGATCAATCAATCTATCGTTGGCGCGGTGCGGATATCGCGAATATCCTTTCCTTTGAAAAGGATTATCCCAATGCCAACATGATTTTCCTCGAACAGAATTACCGCTCGACGAAAAAGATTTTGGAAGCGGCGAATAAGGTCATTGATAATAATCAAAATCGGAAGCCAAAAAATCTTTGGACAGAGAATGCCGACGGCAATAAGCTATTTTATTACCGCGCGGATAATGAACAAGCAGAAGCGCAGTTCGTAGCCGGGAAGATTAATGAGCTGGTTCAGGATGGCAGCAGAAAATATGCCGATATAGCGATCCTATATAGGACAAACGCACAATCACGTGTAATGGAGGAAGTACTGCTTAAATCCAACATAAACTATTCGATCGTCGGAGGCACCAAGTTCTATGACCGTAAAGAGATTAAGGACCTGCTTGCCTATCTGCGTCTTATAGCCAATCCTGATGATGACATCAGCCTCCGCCGTGTGATTAATGTGCCAAAACGCGGTATTGGTGCAACTTCAATGGACAAAGTCGCGGATTATGCCAATCAATATGATGTTTCGATTTATAAAGCTCTTGAATCCGTTGAAATGGTCGGGATAAGCGGAAAGGCCACCAAGGCGGCAAGGGAATTCCATACGTTAATTACGAATTATACCAATCAGCAAGAGTACTTATCGGTGACGGAATTGGTGGAAGAAGTGATAAAGAAAACCGGTTACCGAGAGATGCTTCAGGCGGAAAAGACGATCGAATCACAAAGCCGGCTTGAAAATATCGACGAGTTTTTATCCGTTACGCAAGCATTTGAAAGCAATAGTGACGACAAGTCATTGGTAGGCTTTTTAACGGATCTGGCATTAGTGGCCGATATTGACCAGCTCGATGAGAATGCGGAAGAGGCTACGAATACGGTAACGTTGATGACGCTGCATTCAGCAAAGGGATTGGAATATCCGGTAGTCTTCTTACTGGGACTAGAGGAGGGAGTTTTCCCTCATAGCCGCTCGCTCATGGATGAAGAAGAGATGGAGGAAGAACGCCGTCTTGCTTATGTAGGAATTACGCGGGCTGAGAATGAGCTATTCATAAGCAATGCCCAAATGCGTACATTATATGGGCGTACGAGCATGAATCCCGTTTCACGTTTCATCGGTGAAATTCCTGCTGAGCTTATTGAAGATTTGAAACCGAAGCCGGCTTCAAGGGCAAGGCAAACACCTTTCAGTTCTTCAGCAAGAACCAGCACTTCGCCAGCAGCATCGACAAGAAAAGCACCTGCATTCGGAAGGGCTGTTTCTGCACCATCTGCAACAGGCGGTGAAGAGATCGGCTGGGCTGTCGGTGACCGCGCATCGCATAAGAAGTGGGGCGTAGGAACCGTCGTGAGCGTTAAAGGGGAAGGCGAAGGAAAGGAACTGGATATTGCATTTCCAAGTCCAATTGGCATCAAGCGCCTATTGGCCAAATTTGCACCAGTTGAAAAAGCGTAAACTAATATTATCCGTATACTGGTAAAGAATAAGAATATCTGACTATAGACACCGCTCTTCCAAATGGAAGTGCGGTGAGTCTTCTTTAGAAAGGATTGAATGTATGGACTTAAAAGCTGCAGAGAAGAAAGTGATAGAACTGCAAACGTTATTGAACCAATACAGCTACGAATATTACGTGATGGATCAGCCATCAGTGCCTGACGCCGAATATGACCGATTGCTCCGTGATCTTATCGAGTATGAGGAGCAATTTCCAGAACTGCAAACCCCAGACTCACCAACACAGCGGGTCGGCGGAGCGATTTTGGATATGTTTGAAAAAGTGGAGCACAAGACACCGATGCTTAGCTTGGGAAATGCTTTCGATGAAAGTGATTTACGCGATTTCGATAGGAAGGTCCGCCAAGCTGTAGGAGACAATTTTTCATATGTGTGTGAATTGAAAATAGATGGACTTGCCGTCACTTTGCAGTATGAGAATGGATTTTTCGTAAGAGGGGCAACCCGGGGAGATGGAACGATCGGTGAGGATATCACCGCAAATCTGAAAACGATCAAGTCAATTCCATTGAAACTGCGGGAGCCCATCTCCATTGAGGTGCGCGGTGAGGCATTCATGCCAAAAAAATCATTCGAATCTCTGAATATGGTCAAGGAAGAACGTGGTGAAGAACCGTTTGCGAATCCTCGGAATGCGGCTGCTGGGTCATTAAGGCAGCTTGACCCAAAACTTGCTGCAAAACGGAACCTCGATATTTTCCTTTACGCGATTGCGGATTTGGGCGAAACGGGCGTTACCAGCCAAAGTGAGGGCATGGATTTATTGGATCGCCTCGGGTTCAAGACGAATCGGGAAAGAAAAACATGCTCCAATATAGAGGAAGTGCTAGCCTATATAGTAAAATGGACGGAGCAACGGCCAAACTTAGCCTATGATATTGATGGGATTGTCGTAAAAGTAGATTCCCTTGAACAACAGGATGAATTAGGTTACACTGCCAAAAGCCCGAGATGGGCGATCGCCTATAAATTCCCGGCTGAAGAGGTCATCACGACACTAAGGGATATCGAACTGAATGTGGGCCGTACGGGTGTCTTGACGCCGACTGCCATTCTGGATCCTGTTCGGGTGGCGGGCACGACTGTGCAGCGGGCATCGCTGCATAACGAAGATTTGATCCGAGAAAAGGACATCAGGATCGGAGACCAAGTGGTCGTTAAAAAAGCCGGTGACATCATCCCAGAGGTGGTCAATGTTCTGGCAGAGCGCCGGACTGGGGATGAAATGGAGTTCCAGATGCCGACCGAATGCCCGGAATGCAGCAGTGAACTTGTCCGTCTGGATGGGGAGGTTGCCTTACGCTGCATCAATCCAAAGTGTCCTGCACAAATACGGGAAGGCCTGATTCACTTTGTATCCCGAACGGCCATGAATATTGACAGTCTAGGTGAGAAAGTGATAAGCCTGCTGTTTAAAGAAGAACTGATACAAGATGTGGCTGATATTTATAAGCTTACATATGATCAATTGATCGCATTGGAACGGATGGGCGATAAGTCGGTCAATAAACTCCTTCAAGCGATCGAGGCTTCAAAATCCAATTCATTGGAAAAATTATTATTCGGGTTAGGGATTCGGCATGTTGGCTCGAAAGCGGCAAAAACACTGGCTCGGGAATTTGGCACGATGGAAGCCTTAAGTAAGGCAAGCCGTGAGGAATTAACGTCCATCAATGAAATTGGCGATAAGATGGCGGACTCGATCGTCGCATATTTTGAGCTGGAGGAAGTCCATGCGCTATTGAATGAGCTGGAAGCGGCGGGCGTGAACCTTGCTTTTAAAGGGGCGAGAGCTGTTCCCGTCGAGGAAATCGATTCATTTTTTGCCGGGAAAACGGTCGTTTTAACTGGTAAATTGCATCAGCTGACACGTAATGAAGCTAAAGAGAAATTAGAAGCGCTTGGAGCCAACGTTGCCGGAAGCGTCAGCAAGAAAACCAATTTGGTCGTGGCTGGAGAAGATGCCGGATCAAAACTGGTTAAAGCAGAAAGCTTAGGCGTCGAGGTTTGGGATGAAGAGAGACTGGTTGAGGAACTAAAAAAATAAGAGGTGTAGTTATGAGGAAACACTCTATTTTGGGGATGGTTCTTATACTGCTTCTTGCTGGCTGTGCGCCTAGTTTTGAAGATAAGCAAGAGGTAGTGCAAGATTCCAAAGACAAAAAAGAAACGGCAATCATTCCGAAGTATAAAATTTCGGAAGAATATTATCAAACAATCCTTCCGTTTGAGCCTTCAAAAGCCCGCGGTTTGGTCGTATCGAATTTAAATACCCGCTATGATATTGAGGAATTCGAAAATGGACTGATGAGGCTGGCCCAAACTCAATTCGATCCGGAGAAATATCTATTTCAAGAAGGGCAAATGCTTAGCAGCTCTACGATTTCCTCTTGGCTGAACAGGAAATTCACCAATAGCCAGCTGAAAGAAAAGGATTTGAAACCCTCGGAAAACCTGGGCTTGAATCCGCTTGATCCCGGTAAAGGGGACATCGATAAGCGGAATGAAGAAAATCCTATTTATCTTGCTCACATACTGGAACATAATTACTTGGTTAAGTCAAAGGACAATTCAGTGAAGCTTGGCGGAGTAGTAATAGGTCTTGCGTTAAATTCCGTGCATTATTACCAAAAGGAAGCCTATGGAGCCACCTATGAACAGAAAATCGATAGTAAGAAGCTTAAGCAAGAAGGTGAAAAAATTGCAGCCGAGGTCTTGAAAAGGCTGCGATCGATGGACAAGCTGAAAAACGTCCCGATTACGATTGCCTTATTCGAGCAAAATGAAAAATCCTCCGTAGTGCCGGGGAATTTCATTTCTTACACTAATATCAACCAGAACTCCAATAGCATTGGAAAATGGAATGACCTGGATGAAGAGTATTTCCTTTTCCCTTCTGCGAGTGCTGAAAAGAAATATCGGGATGACGTCAATACTTTCACGAACTTCAAAGAAGATGTCGAAGAGTATTTCCCTAACTTTAACGGAGTCATTGGCAGGGCGTTTTATATGGACGACCAATTACAGAGCTTGAACATTGATATTCCCATTCAATTTTACGGGAATTCGGAAGCGATCGGCTTTACCCAATATGTGGCTGGACTTGTAATGGAACGGTTCCCTAAATATATCTCCGTACAGGTATCGATTACCTCGGTAAATGGACCTGAAGCCCTCATTGTCCGGGAAGCTAACCAGGACGAACCAACTGTGCATATATATGAGTGACAAAGGATGAAGCTTAACAGCTTCGTCTTTTTTTGAAGGAAGTATCGCTACCAAGTAATTCGGTATGGTTGATTCCCCCTTAAGTGCTCGCTTAACAGGGGCAGAAGTATCGCAATTCAACTTAGTTTAAAAATAATATTTTTACGAAAAGGGCCTTTCTAAAAAAAAAATGAAAATAAGAGCTTCCATACCAGGAAGTGACTTCCTATCAAAAAAGGGGAGGTTTGTCGAACTTAACGGACTTTGTGCCATTTCCCCGGAAATTCCGTCAACTTTCCCATATTTCCCGGAAAATATCCTATTTTGCTTATCAAATATTTGAATTTCGACATGGTATCTCCTGTTGCTTTACTGTGTAATAGTTTGATATGATTTAAACGATGATTTTATGGAGAAAAGCGGCGAATTTCAGTCGATTTGGATATTTTTTCGGAGGTGAAGAGAATGTCACGTATTTCAATGGAACAGGTTAAACACGTTGCCCATTTGGCACGTTTGGCCATTACGGAAGAAGAAGCAAAGCAGTTTCAGCATCAGCTTGACCAAATGATTTCATTTGCGGAGCAGTTGAATGAGCTTGATACAGATCAAGTGAACCCGACTTCTCACGTTTTGGATATGAAAAATGTAATGCGGGAAGATGTTGCAAAGCCCGGATTGCCAGTGGAAGAAGTAGTGAAAAATGCACCGGATAGTAAAGAAGGATATATCCGTGTACCATCCATAATCGAATAAGGAGGGACAATGATGTCGTTGTTCGAACAAAAGGTTTCTGAGCTGCACGAACGCTTACATAAGAAAGAGATCAGCGTTACTGATCTGGTTAACGAATCATATAAGCGGATCGGCGAGGTAGAAGGCAAGGTGAAGGCATTTTTGACTCTTGATGAGGAAAACGCCCGCACTCAAGCAAAAATATTGGATGACCAATTGGTTAATGGCGGGAACGAAGGCGCTTTATTTGGCATGCCAATCGGAGTTAAAGATAATATTGTCACAAAAAACTTACGGACGACTTGTGCGAGCAAAATTTTGGAGAACTTTGATCCAATTTATGACGCAACTGTCGTTCAAAAATTACAAAAGGCCGAAACGGTGACCATCGGTAAATTAAACATGGATGAATTTGCAATGGGGTCTTCCAATGAGAATTCTGCCTATCAGGCCACACGCAACCCTTGGAACACGGATTACGTACCGGGCGGTTCATCAGGCGGTTCTGCTGCTTCCGTCGCTTCAGGTGAAGTCTTATTCTCTCTAGGCTCGGATACAGGTGGATCGATCCGCCAACCAGCGGCTTATTGCGGCGTAGTCGGCCTCAAGCCTACTTATGGAAGGGTTTCCCGTTACGGATTAGTGGCGTTCGCCTCTTCATTGGACCAAATTGGACCGGTAACAAGAACGGTAGAAGATAATGCCTATTTACTTGAGGCGATTTCTGGTGTAGATCCAATGGATTCCACCTCAGCGAACTTGGACGTGCCGAATTTTGTGAATTCATTAACAGGCGATGTTCGAGGTTTGAAAATTGCCGTTCCTAAAGAATATTTAGGCGAAGGTGTTGGCGAAGAAGCGCGTAATTCCGTTCTTGAAGCGTTAAAAGTATTGGAAGGCCTTGGAGCTGAATGGGAAGAAGTATCCTTGCCCCATTCCAAATATGCCTTGGCTGCTTATTATCTGCTATCTTCATCCGAAGCTTCGGCTAACCTTTCCCGCTTCGATGGAGTTCGGTTCGGACACCGTACAGATAATGCGGAAACGCTTATAGAAATGTATAAACAAACCCGTGCCGAGGGGTTCGGTGACGAAGTGAAACGCCGCATCATGCTAGGAACGTTCTCCCTAAGCTCAGGCTATTATGACGCTTATTATAAAAAGGCTCAAAAAGTACGTACTTTAATCAAGCGGGACTTTGAGGATGTTTTTGAAAAATATGATCTCATCGTTGGCCCGACTACACCTACGCCAGCATTTAAAATCGGTGAAAAAATGGACGACCCATTAACAATGTACGCGAATGACATTTTAACGATCCCAGTCAACCTTGCAGGTGTACCAGGGATATCCGTGCCGTGCGGATTCGGTGCGAATGGGCTTCCGCTCGGGCTTCAGATGATCGGTAAGCATTTTGATGAAAGCACGATTTATCGCGCAGCTCACGCATTCGAGCAAGCAACAGATTTTCATAAACAATTTCCTAAGCTGTAAGGGGTGAAAAAAATGGACTTTGAAACGGTAATTGGTTTAGAAGTACACGTAGAATTAAAAACGGATTCAAAAATATTCTCAGCGAGCCCGAACCATTTCGGTGCCGCTCCGAATAGCAACACGACCGTAATTGATCTAGGCTATCCAGGCGTATTGCCTGTCGTCAACAAAAAGGCTGTTGATTTCGCAATGAAGGCAGCCATCGCACTGAATTGTGAAGTGGCGGAAATTACGAAATTCGACCGGAAGAACTATTTTTACCCGGACAATCCTAAAGCCTACCAAATTTCCCAGTTCGATCAACCAATCGGTGAGCATGGCTGGATAGAAATTGAAGTCGGAGGCAAGAAAAAGAAAATCGGCATAACCCGCATCCATATGGAAGAAGATGCAGGGAAACTGACACATAAAGGAAACTACTCCCTATGTGACTATAACCGTCAGGGAACTCCTCTTGTTGAAATCGTTTCCGAACCGGATATCACTTCCCCTGAAGAGGCATATGCCTATCTGGAAAAATTGAAATCGATCATTCAGTATACAGGCGTTTCCGATTGTAAAATGGAGGAAGGCTCACTGCGCTGTGATGCCAACATTTCCTTGAAGCCTGTCGGGCAAAAGGAATTCGGCACGAAGACCGAACTGAAAAACCTGAATTCCTTCAACTTCGTTCGCAAAGGATTGGAGCATGAAGAAATCCGCCAAGCGGAAATCTTGAACGAGGGCGGCATTATTGAACAGGAGACACGCAGGTTCGACGAAGCCACAGGCAGAACAGTCCTTATGAGGGTGAAAGAAGGATCCGATGATTATCGTTACTTCCCGGAGCCGGACTTATTGACGATTCATATCGATGAAGAATGGAAAGCACGCATCGCTGCAGAAATTCCAGAGCTTCCGGATGCCCGCAAAAAACGGTATGTCGAGGAATTCGGCTTACCCGAATATGATGCAGCCGTCTTAACGGTAACGAAAGAAACGGCTGATTTCTTTGAAGCGACTGTAGCGGCTGGAGCGGATGCAAAACTGGCATCCAACTGGATTATGGGCGAGGTTTCCGCATTCTTAAATGCCGAAGGAAAAGAACTGCATGATGTCCAACTGACGGCCGGATCATTGGCAGGCATGATCAAGCTGATTGAAGACGGGACGATTTCTTCAAAAATCGCAAAAAAAGTTTTCAAGGAATTGATTGAAAATGGCGGGGATGCAGAAACGATCGTCAAGGAGAAGGGACTTGTCCAAATCTCCGATGAAGGAGCATTGCTTACTGCGGTTGAAGAAGCGCTGAATAATAATCCGCAATCAATCGAAGACTTTAAAGCCGGTAAGCAAAAGGCAATCGGATTCCTTGTCGGGCAGATTATGAAGGCAACGAAAGGTCAAGCCAATCCACAGCTTGTTAATAAAATTTTGGTTGAGCAAATCAATAAACGATAATTTTTGGCCGTATCACTATTAAAGTGGTACGGTTTTCACTTGATTGGAGAAAGGATTAAAAAAATTTGGAGTTATCTGTAGGGGTAACTCCTTTTCGTGTCGTCTATTACGTGAATGTTTAACAAGGAAGGAGGAAGAGAAGTGACGGATGAGTTAGTGGAGAAGGTCAGGGCTGGGAATGATCATGCATTCCGAATATTAATTGAAACGTACAAACAATCGATATATCGAACGGTCTACTCTGTTTTACGCAATCAAAAGGATGCTGAAGATGTTACCCAGGAAGTCTTTATCAAAATCTATACTTCTCTTCCTCAATATAAGAATCAGGGCTTTAAAACTTGGATTACCCGTATCGCTGTGAATCATGCAATCGACCTTAAGAGAAAAAGGCAGCGCCAAAAGGAAGAGCCGCATGATGAACAATCAGCGGAAGACGATATGGGCGCTTCTGACGATGCAGAGGCAGTTTTTTTTCAAAATGAAAGAAGAAAGCAAGTATTGCGGAAGCTGAATGATCTCCCGGAGGGGTATCGTGACGTGGTATATGATTACTACATAAAGGAGAAGACATTCAAGCAAATTGCAGAGGAACAGCAGATCCAGGTTAAGTCTGTCGAGGTTAAGTTATACCGTGCAAGAAATTGGATGAGAAAACATTGGAAAGAGGAGGATTTTTCATGAATCATGTTTCCAGGGACGGATGGGTTGCCTATTTGGCTGATGAAATACCCGAGTATCTAAAAATAGAATATGAAAATCATCTATACTCCTGTGACGAGTGTTTATCCATTTATATGGAAGTACTGGAAACGGAAGAGGCGAGCGTCGTGTCCATTAGCGATGACCTTGCAGATTCTGTCATGAAAGAGATCAAGCGCGAAAAAGGCGATGCTGAAGAAGAGGCTACACATATACGGAAAGAGAACTCACTACGGACGATCGCGAGACATTATTTGATAGCGGCCGGATTCACGATTTTATTAATGGCTGGCGGAGTATTTCAATCTTTGACTGAATACGTGGATTCGGTGGAAACCACCAGTGTGAAGGAAACCAAATCCCTGACAGATGGGCTGATCAATAAAACTTTTAATTGGATGGACTCGATCGAAAAGAAAAATAAGGAGGGGTTTATAAATGAATAAAAGCCCGGTCATCGCTTTTTTATTATCGTTTCTTCCGGGATTCGGGCATTTTTATCTTGGAAGGACATATAAAGGGTTATTTTATTTTCTTGCTACGTTCGGATTCGGGCTTGGTGGTTTAATGCTTGCCGTGGTCAGTCATGCCGAGGCGTTCGCTGCCTTTTCCGTCCTTGGCCTGCTGTTTTACCTCATTAGTATATTTGACTTGGTGGTCACTTCTTCAAGAAAGCCACAAGGTGAAGCGGAGATGGAGAAATTGGCGGCACAGCCTGAAGCGGAAAGGTTTTATGTGATCATTCTTTCATTCGTTCCTGGCGTAGGGCATTTTCAGCTTGGACTCATGAACCGTGGACTCACTTTTCTCATCGGTTTTTTAGGACTCGGCATTATGGTGGTATTCCTGAGCATAATGACAAGAATGGAAGGCCTGTTAATATTCATGGCACTATTGCCAGTCATCTGGATTTACAGCTTTTTTGATTCCGTCCAACAGCTGAATAAAAAGCAACGCGGGGAGGAACTTATCGACCGAACAGTGCTTGAAGAGTTCGAGCAAAGGAGGGAGTCCGGGAAGAAGAGTAAATCAATCGCTACATTATTTTCCATTTTTCCTGGGGCCGGACACTTATATTTAGGCCTGCAAAAACGAGGGATTCAATTGATGGCAGTTTTTTTATTCGCCATTTATATATTGGACTTACTGCGGCTGGGCTTCTTCTTTTTCCTAATTCCAATCATCTGGTTTTATAGCTTTTTTGATGGATTGCAAAAAGCATCAAAAATGGAAGAAGGTCCTGTTGACGATACGCCCATCATCTCAGGGATCGTCTATCAACAAAAATGGATGGGCTTCGGTTTAGTGGGACTTGGAATCTATTTCCTGGCAAGTAATATCATCGTACCGGCGATTGCCCCCCATTTAAATGAATGGCTTGGAAGCAACCTCGAATATTGGTTTAGAGATTATTTCCAAAAAGGATTGGTCTGCATCCTTCTCATAGGCGGTGGAATCAAGCTGATGTCAGGCAGTAAAAAAGCTGGGATGGAGGAGGATACAGAATGAGAACGTGGAGAGTGGGAACGATTTCAATGGGCGCGGCCCTTGTCGGTTTGGGTGTGGTTTTACTAGCTTCCCAATTCCTGCATGTGGATTTGACGACAATACTCCTTTCATGGTGGCCGCTGGTGTTCATCATCCTGGGTGCGGAGATTCTTTTCTTTGTTTTTTTCTCGAGAAAAGAAACTTCCTTCGTTAAGTATGATATTCTTAGCATCCTGTTCGTAGGCTTGCTTGGGATGATGGGAATCGTCTGCATCCTGTTAACGTCGAGCGGCTTGATGGAACAGGTCAGGGCAGCGGTGAAAAGCGAAGAAAAAACCGTCAATTTACCTGGCTTTAATGAAAAGGCCGGAAAAGGAATAGAAAGAATCGTCTTGGACTCGGGCCATTACCCCTTGACGGTGGAAAGCGGTACAGCAGAATCGGTCTCCGTTTTCGGGACATATGATGAGCGGGGAATGAAGAATTCAGAGCCCTTGTTGAAACGGACGGATGATTATTTAATGGTTAAAAGAAATGGTGATACACTTTATATCAGCTTCAAGGATTTGCCGATCCCAAACCGGATTTTGGACAGTGGCAGCATGAATCTTGAGGCGACTCTGGTCATCCCTGCCGATCTGGCCTTGGAGATAGAAGGTCAAAATGCCGACCTTGTCTTGAAACCTCGTCAGCTTCTGAATGATTGGAATGTGAAGGACAGCGGAAGCCTTAGTGTGTTTCTTCAAGACAATAGCGATATCAAGATAGATGCAAGAGGGGCAGACGAACTTGAAGGCCCAAAAGACGGCTGGAAGATAGATGATGGGAAACAAGAACAAGTAAGTGAAAATGACCAAGAAAAAAAGAACGGGATATTCACGTCAGGAAAAGGGAATCATATTTTAACGGTCACAGATACGATTAATGTTACGGTTCATCACCAGTAAATGAAATCATTTACTAGAATAAAATGATAAAAAGCATTATAATTTCCCTGATAACAATTCTGGAAAAATGCATATAAAGATATGGACCGAGAGTACGGTCCTCTTTTTTTTCGAATATTGCTTTTCATGTAACGAAGGATTAAGATGTAAATTATGGAATCAATATGTATAAGGATGATGGGAAATGAAAAGAGCAAGGCTGATTTACAACCCGACTTCAGGCCGGGAAGCCATTAAGAAAAGTTTGCCAGGCGTGCTAGCGAAACTTGAGGAAGCTGGTTATGAAGCATCTGCCCATGCCACGACTGGTGCCGGTGATGCGACGAATGCAGCAAAGATTGCAATTGAACGAGGCTATGACATTGTCATTGCAGCAGGGGGCGACGGTACGATCTATGAGGTTGTTAATGGACTGGCGACTGCAGAGAAGCGTCCGAAACTAGGGATCATTCCGACGGGAACGACGAATGATTTCGCCAGGGCACTGCATTTACCGAAGTCAATCGAAGGTGCAGCAGAAATCATTGCCCGCGGGCATACGATGCCGATCGATATCGGAAAAATGAATGATAAATACTTCATCAATATTGCCGGCGGAGGCCGATTGACTGAACTGACATACGACGTGCCGATCAAGCTGAAAACCATGCTTGGGCAGTTGGCATATTATATAAAAGGTATCGAAATGCTTCCCTCAATTAAGCCGACGGAGGTTTCCATCGAATATGATGGAAAGCTGTTTGAAGGGGAAATCATGCTTTTCTTGGTCGCTAACACGAATTCGGTAGGCGGCTTCGAAAAATTGGCTCCCGATGCATCCCTGAATGATGGCATGTTCACACTGCTCATTTTGAAAAAAGCCAATCTTGCGGATATTGTCCGTGTTGCTACATTGGCCATGCGCGGCGAACATATCCATGATAAAAACGTCATTTATGAAAAAGCGAATCGGATAAAAGTACAAGCCAAAAAGGACATGATGCTTAATCTGGACGGGGAGTTTGGCGGGATGGCCCCGGCTGAATTCGTCAATCAATACCGCCATTTCGATGTATTCATTCCACAAGGAATATTGCCGGACGATCCGACAAATAAATAGAAGAAAAAGGTCACAGTAATCCGGTGGCCTTTTTAAGTAAAACTTTGCAAGGAGAATGCGTGAATATGTATATTAGGCAAGCGAAACCGGAAGAAGCGGACAAGGCAGCCAGATTGATCCGGTTAGCGATAAAGGAAATTGCAGAAGCATTGACGGGGGAATCCGAAGAAGAAAAGATCCTTTCCGTCCTTGCAGATTTCTTCAGGAAACGCGGAAATCGGATCAGTTATGAAAATACTTTCGTAAGTGTCCATGATGGTGAAATCTCGGGATTGATCGTAGCATACCATGGCAAAGACGCACAGGAATTGGATGAACCGATCCTTGGACAATTAAGGCGGAAGCGGAAAGACCCGAGCATTACATTTGATAAAGAAGCGGAGATGAGTGACTTCTATTTGGATACAATATGCGTCGATCCGAATTTTCAAGGAAAAGGGATCGGGAGCCAGTTGATTCGGCATGTCGAGGAGTTTGCTAAACAACAGGGGTATCCGAGGATTTCATTGGTCGTTGAGAATGTAAATGAAGGGGCGAGCCGTCTCTATAAAAAATTAGGCTTTGAAGAAATCAAGACAGTTACAATCAGCGGCTTCGAATTTGGCTACTTGGTTAAACGTACAGAAGAACTCCTTGTTTAACAGGGGGTTCCAGTTTGTAGACAAAAGGGGTTCGGAATAAAAAATTCCGAACCCCTTTTGAAATTCCCTTTGAATTTTCTCCTATAGGTAAAAGATTGGGGCTCTACGAGCTCATGTTTGGCCATTTTTGGACCGTGCCATGTCCAATTGGCCATCATCTTTACATTCATGGCAGCGAAAGTAAGCATCGCCTGCATCGACAATTTTTAAAGTCCCCTTAAAAGCAGCCCAACGCATACCATGCTTTTCTTTTGCATCTGCTCAAATCACTTGTTCAACTAGTGGCTCTAAGATCTGACTGTGATGAGTATTTCGAGGTGTTACAATCGTTCCCAAAACAAAACCGCTGCGTTCTGCGGCCGCGTGGAATGATTAAGCAACTTGTTTGTTCGCTCATCTTTTACATAGTAGCCACTCTCAGAATCCGTTGTCCTTTCTTTAATCTCTTTGGTCTCTTCTTTATCAAATTTATCTGGCGGAAAAGGCTTTTTTTCATGGTTTTCACGATCTTGATTGATTTCTTCTTGAAGGCGTCCTACCTCTGAATACCTATCTTTCACCAAGTCATAAATGAAAGTGAAGTCAATGGCAGCTTCTATTTTACGAACCAAATGGTTCGGTGGCACCAGTTGATCTAACGTAATCATATTTCAAGTTGATCTCGCTGAATGGAATCATGTTTAGAAAGCATCCTCATTACCTCAAGTATTAATCCTTCTATTTTTTTAAAAAAATGACTCTAGGCAAAAGTGTTCTAACTAAAAGGTAAAACAAAGTTGGCTGGAACGTAAGGTACGAGACTCCTGCGGGAAGTGCGAGTCACGGGAGACAGCGGAGGCTGAAAGCTGGGGAGGCTCCCGGACCGCCCGCGGAAAGCGAGTGCCTGGAGAGGAAACCAACGGCCATATTGTATCCCCCATAAAAATAGACAAACTCGATTCTTATCGAGTTTGTCTACAGTCTGGAACCCCTTTGTTTAACAGGGGGTTCTCGACCATCTTGCTTACATTTGCTGTCCATTCATGGCAGCCCAATCAGCGTAGGTTCCGCTGCCGTTGCAACCAGGGCAATCATGGATATCGGAAAAATGATATTCTGTTGGTACGAAGGAGCTGTATCCACGCCCGTAACAGTCCGGACAGAGGCCTTTTTCCTCCATACTTGCTCGATGTTTTTCCAACCGTGTTGCATTCCAGGCTGATATAGAGTTAAATAAACCCATTTCCTCACCTCGATTATTTTTCCTTATTTTTCTTTTTTTAGCGTCCTTTTATGCATGGAACTATGAAAAAACCGTAATTCCTTCCACTATATTTTTATGAAAACCAAAGTAATTTGGTGAGTCGTTTTGTGGCAAGGCTCGGATTGTGGTAAAATACAGGCTAGCTTAAAAAAGAAAAGAGAAGATGATATGAAGAAAAAAGCACCTGTTGCTAAAAACGATGTTATAGAGGTTTCATTCGAGGACTTAACACATGAAGGAGCTGGTGTGGCTAAAGTAGACGGCTACCCGATCTTTGTCCAGAATGCATTGCCTGGTGAAAAAGCGAATATTAAAGTGATGAAGGCCAATAAAGGCTATGGCTTCGGTCGCTTGATGGAAATTATAGAAAACAGTCCATATCGTGTGGAAATAAAAGCGGAAGACTTCCATAAATATGGTGGATGCCAGCTTCAGCATATGAGCTATGAAGGGCAGCTGGAATTCAAGGAAAAGCAAGTCCGTGAGGTGATGGCGCGCATCGGGAAATTGGAAGGGGCGGTTGTCCATCCGATCATTGGCATGGATAATCCTACTCATTACCGCAATAAAGCGCAAGTGCCTGTCGGCGAAAAGGATGGAGAGTTAATAGCGGGATTCTTCAAACCACGCACACATGAGATTGTTGAAACGAAAGAAAGCATCATCCAGCATGAAGTGATCAGTGAAGCCGTTCAAGTTGTGAAGGAGATCTTCGGTAAGCTTGGGATCCCTGCTTATGATGAGGAGACGCACAAAGGTGTATTGCGGCACATCATGGCTCGTTACGGCAAGCAAACCGGCGAATTGATGATCGTGCTCGTCACAAGAACGAAAAGCATTCCATTCATTGAAACCATCTTGAAGGAAATCGTCAATCGACTGCCAAAGGTGAAATCAATTGTACAAAACGTCAATTCCAAGAAAACGAACGTCATCCTTGGCGATAACATGACCTTATTATGGGGCGAAGAAGTGATTCATGATATGATTGGCGACGTGAAATTTGCCATTTCTGCCAAATCCTTTTACCAAGTCAACCCCGACCAAACAAAGGTCCTTTATGATAAAGCGCTCGATTACGCGGGGTTAACGGGAGAAGAAACAGTCATAGATGCATATTGCGGCATTGGCACGATTTCGTTATTCCTAGCTAAAAAAGCAAAAAAAGTCATCGGTGTAGAAGTGGTGGAAGAAGCGATCGAGGATGCTCGCCGCAATGCCGAATTGAATGAAATCTCGAATGCCGATTTCATCGTTGGCGATGCAGGCAATATTATCGCTGAATGGTACCAAAAAGGAAACACGGCGGATGTCATCGTCGTCGATCCTCCTCGCAAAGGCTGTGAGGAATCTCTTCTTAATACGATCGTCGAGATGAAACCGAACAAAGTGGTCTATGTATCTTGCAACCCAGGCACTCTAGCTCGTGATCTTCATATCCTCGAAGCTGGCGGCTATAAAGCGGTCGATATCCAGCCAGTGGATATGTTCCCGATGACGACACATGTGGAAAACGTTGTGTTATTAGAGCTTAAAGCATAATCCAAAAAGGGTCCAGTCCTCGTGACAGGGCTCTTTTTCCTTATCCTTCCTCAGACTCTGCAAGGAAGAGATTTTTTTCACCAGTATATTCTTGACTCCCTAAGTTGGACATATATTAAGAAATATGAATTGGGAGGCAAGGTGATTTTATTAATTATCAAAAAGTGGTGGCAGTAATTGTTGGTAGCTTTTTGTTGGGTTTCGGAATCAATGGTTTTTTAGTCCCTCATCACCTAATAGACGGAGGCGTGATTGGAATTGCCCTCATCCTACATTATTTCTTTGGTTTTCAAACGGGACTTTCGATGCTAGTCCTTAGCGTGCCTATATTTTTATATGCATGGTGCTATGAACGGCCATTTTTCTATAGCAGTGTTCACGGTCTGCTTCTGACCTCCCTTTTCATGGATTGGCTGAACCCATTGAAAAATGTCTTTTCCTTATCGATACTCTCAAGCTCCTTGGCAGGGGGAGTTATCATAGGATTGGGAATAGGAATCATGCTTCGTTATGAGACAAGCAGCGGCGGAACGGATATGCTGGCCAAAATCATCTCCAAATCATCCTCATTGGATATTGCTTTAGCAATCATCCTTATAGATACACTGATCATCTCAGCGGCAGTCTTCACCTTAGGGGTGGAAATATTCTTATATTCATGTGTATCGATCGTTCTTATCGGACTGACCGCCTCGTTAATGAAAGTAAGGGCTTGAAACTAACGAAGATCAATTTTTTAAGATGAATGCTACGTGATCGATCGCTTTTTGCAGCTTTTCGCTATTGTTGCTATACATTTCTTTAGCTTCCTTTGAATCCGTTCCGAGAGCGAACAGTTCCAAGTCAGCTTGGCATTTTTTCATGGTTGCCAGTAATAAAGGTCTTTCTTGTGGAGAAGGAACCTTGAGTTTATCATCAAAAAGGTCGACCGTTAATTCCCCGTTGGAATTCGCTTGGGCAAGAAACACATTCTCAAAGGTCACACCCAGCTTATCCAGTTCAGTGTGAAGCCAATTCCTATTCAACCCAATCGTTGATAGTGGTTCATCCAGTATGAGACCGTCCATCACGATCGTTTGTGGCTCTTTGACTGCAGCTACTGGAATTTTAAGGTCTTTCGGTGTCAAAGGCTGGTTCTGCCGCTTAAGCATGACCGAAAAATCCCCGTTCGCTTCCAGTAAGGCGAATTCAACTTCGGAAACATCGAATACATCCTTTTTCCTGAGCAAGGCTAACAACTCATCGATTGTATATTTTTCCTTTTTCAGATTATCCTCCATGACCTTGCCATCCTTGATGAAAACGGATGCTTTCCCTTCGACAAGATCCCGGAACGTTTTGCTTTTCAGGGATATCGAACCTGCAAGGAAGGGAGCTAAGGCAAACACGAGGATGGACAATACCCCGTGAATAATATTTCCCTCCACTTTGGTAGCCAATTCAGCCCCGACATTACCAATGGTTATGCCCGTAACATATTCAAAAAAGGAAAGCTGTGAGAGCTGCTTTTTCCCTAACACTTTCGTGATCACGAAAAGAACGATTAAAAAAAATAGTGACCGCATGACAATTTCGAGCCAATTTGGCATTACCTTACACCTCCTGCGATAATCGATCGGTTTAAAAGCCTTTATACTGCGGTTCTTCCAGCTCCAATTTTCCCACTCGTTCCTGTACCTCCTTCATTATCTCATTCACCGCAAGCATCGTTTCATGCAAAATCCGCTTGGATTCTTCATCTTGGGCCCGAAGTGCCAAACTCGATAGACCTGCTTCAATCCCCTTTAGGCTTGAGACGCATTGCTTCACTTCTGATGCTATCGTCATACTGCATCCTCCTTTTACCTAAAAAAATCATGGCTGCGGCTCACTGTCATACTCAATCGATACAGCATGGGCAATTGTTGGAATCGTTTCATTTTGTTGAAAGGATAGGGGAGATAACAAAGCGCCGGTCGCCACCACGAGCATTTTTTTGATTTCGCCTTTTTTCATGCGGTTCAATAAATGTCCATACACAACAGCCGCCGAACAACCAGCCCCGCTTGCTCCCGAAAGGACGGGCTGCCCATCCCGGTATATCATCATACCGCAATCCATATACTGATTTTCCCTGACCTTGATTCCATGTTCATTCAACAACTCCAATGAAACATCATGCCCGATCTTCCCTAAATCACCTGTCACAATTAAATCATAATAGGAGGGGGCCAGATTTCGTTCCCTTAAGTGAGCTTCAATGGTATCCACGGCAGCAGGGGCCATGGCACCGCCCATATTGAATGGATCGGTCAACCCCATGTCGATGACGCGTCCAATCGTAGCTGATGTGACCCTTGGTCCTGTACCAGCCTTGGCTAGCAATGCTACGCCTGCACCTGTAACGGTCCATTGTGCAGTAGGAGGTTTTTGCCCACCGTATTCAGTAGGGTAGCGGAATTGCTTTTCCACGGCGGCGTTATGGCTTGAGGCTCCCGTCAATAAGTAATCTGCCCCGTTCGTAT
Organism: Peribacillus folii; assembly: GCF_030271255.1. Classification (GTDB taxonomy): domain Bacteria; phylum Bacillota; class Bacilli; order Bacillales; family DSM-1321; genus Peribacillus. The sequence continues at coordinate 133,268 of NZ_JASJOM010000010.1, read as the reverse complement.
TGACGAGGTACGCGCCAAGAGCAAGTCCCTCCATGGATGTGGAGCAGGCTCCGAACAAGCCGATATAAGGTGTGCCTAGAGTGCGGCAGGCGAAGCTTGTTGGTGTCATTTGGTTGATAAGGTCGCCTCCAAGGAAAAATTGGATCTGTTCCTTCTGGAGACCAGCCTTTTCGATTGCCTTCGTACATGCATCTTCCAATAACACCTTATGGGCTTTTTCATAGGTATCTTGATTAATCCACAAATCTGAATGAAGCAGATCGAAATCATCGGCAAGCAATCCGTTCGCTTCAAATGGTCCGCCGACGGTACCGGTTGACACGATGACGGGCTTCTGGTCAAACACCCAAGTGCGATAACCTGTATGCATTAAAAACCACCCCTTTTAAGATTTTTTTATCGTAATGCCTGTATGTACAAACAGCCATCATTATATAAAAAAGGTTGATCGCAAAAAACCAACCTTTTTACCTGTCATTATTGTTTGTATTGCGGTTCCTGGTTCTCGATTTCGTTAATGCGAGGAGTGATGCTGTCGACAATCGTTTGGGTTTGTTGTGCGGCTTGCTGGTAAAGCTGTTTGGCTTGCTCGTTGTCAGTGGAAAGAGCGAAGGTTTCAAAGCTCGCTTGTGCACTTTTAAGCCCGGCTAAAGTGGTTTTGACATCATTGATTACAGTCATTCATGGATTCCCCCTTGTTTTATATTGCTTTTTTAGCGTAAGGAAATTTTCGGTTTTATATACTTTCCAAATTTTCCTTTAATCAAACGTTTGATTAATAGCTGAAGCGCTGTAATTTTTCATAAATATTGACTCAATTCAGAATTATGCATATAATTAGGAGAAAATGTAACGTGAATATGTGAGGTGATATGACATGTATATAATCGATGATGTATATAATAAGACGGTTTTTGAGATTCCCTCTGAAGAAGCCCTAAACGATTTACAATTCATAAGAAGTAAACAGGAATCTGAAATTGAATCAATCAAAAGCAAAATCCATAAATACGAGCAAAAGCGGAGAGCCGAGGAAGCTTGGTACCAATCCCTTTCTCCATTAAAACGTTTTTTTACCGGGCATGCTCCAAGCCATCACAAGGCGGTGGAGCATATGGTGAATGTCAAGGATAGATATAAAAAAATTGAAACGATAAAGCGAAAGATCTCTTTATTGAAAGAGGCGATTGGCATATTGGAAGCAGAACCGGAAAAAAGGGAATTGCATTTGCCCGCTGGTATCATTAAAGAGATGATCGCCAGTCGCAAAGAAGAGGGGCGATCAAGATGACATTGGTAACCTTAAACGCGGGCTTGGATACGATTTGGGTGGTTTTGACGGCGGCGATGATATTGCTGATGGAGGGCGGCTTTGCCTTATTGGAAGCAGGATTCGTTCGAACCAAGAATAATGTCAATATAATCATGAAGGTTTTTGCTGATATTACAATCGGGACGCTGTGTTATTTTGTGATGGGCTTTGGCTTAATGTATGGAAACGATATATTTGGTCTCTTTGGGGCAAGCGGATTCCTGCTCAAGGGCGATTTATCGCATATTGACCTGACGATTTCCATTGATGCCTATTGGCTATTTCAAGCGGCATTCGTCATTGCCGTAATCTCCATCGTTTCAGGTGCGGTTGCCGAGCGGATTAATTTTCGCGCATACCTCATTTTTGTCGTCATGATGACGGCTTTCATTTATCCGGTAGCAGGACATTGGATCTGGGGCGGCGGCTGGTTAAGCAATTTAGGCATGCAGGATTTTGCCGGATCGGCTGTCATCCATGCACTCGGTGGTTTCTCTGCATTGGCGGCGGCGATCTTTATAGGGCCGAGAGCGGGTAAGTTCACCACAGTTGGAACGAGTTCGATATCGCTTCCAAGCAATCTACCGTTGGCATCTGTCGGAGCCTTTCTCTTATGGTTCGGCTGGTTTGGGTTTAATGCAGGAAGCACATTGCAGGCTACGGATGGACGCATTGGCCATATTGCCATCGTCACGATGCTCTCAGCCGCATCTGGAGGGGCCACGACACTCCTTTACACACTTTTCAGGTATGGCAGATCCGATGCACCATCCGTCATCAATGGTTCGCTTGCAGGCCTCGTCGGGATTACCGCAGGCTGTGCATTCGTTAGTGATCTTGCAGCGATACTGATCGGGGCCGTTTCCGGGCTGCTGATGCTCGCTGCAACAAATTGGCTGGAGACCCTGAAAATCGACGATCCTGTGGGTGCCTTTCCCGTTCATGCAGCCTCAGGCATGTGGGGAACGATAGCGTTAGGCCTTTTCTCCGCTGAAGGAGGATTGTTTACCGGAGGAGGATGGCATTTACTTGGAGTGCAATCGTTAGGATTAGTGATACTATGCGTATGGGGCTTCTCGCTGACATGGATCGCTTTTAAAGTTATCAATATTTGGATCCCGACAAGATCCACTGATGAGGAGGAAGAGCTTGGACTGGATATCAGCTATCACGGAATCATGGCCACACATACTTCTCCGGAATTCATCAAGGTCGAAGATTACTTGAAGCAGGACGAACAAGCGGAAGGTGTTCCGCGCCAATACTAATGTTAGAATATCTAAGAGGTGATTCTCAAAAATGGGCACATGCCATATTAATCATTCCCAGCAAGATGTCAGACTGAAATTAAATGCTCAACAGTCATTTTTACCCCCAACATTGAGCCAAACACTAAATCTTTTTATGAAAAATGACCAGCCGCAGGAAACTTTGAATGAACTTTTTCATCTATTAAAGAAATATGACTTGTCTTCCAAAGACGAACAAGAATCAAGAAACCAAAAATTGAACCGACTCATGCTGGAACGGGAATGAACCCCGTTCTTTTTTTTGCCGGGCTTTATAAGGATGGGGAAACGGCATGCCTATTAATCGAACGATTGATTAGTTTTTATAGAAAGTGGGACGAGTGAAAGAAGAACACGCCAATTGGCGAGTAAAAGTGCAAAACTCGCGAGTAAACTGCCGAAATTGGCGAGTAAATTTCACAAACTCGCGAGCTAACTCACCCAAATTGAAGATAAAAAAATGAAGCCCGTTATGAGCTCCACTTATTGTATATTTAAAAGCCATCATCTGTTGCGTTGAAGGGGATGTTAAGGTTCCTTTCAACGGTGCGCAGGCGTTGATTAAGCCTGTTCAGCCTGTTCGTATGGCGTTGGTCGGTTTGACTTAGCCGGGAAATTTCTTGGTTTACGCGGTTCACCTCTCGGTTTACACGTGTGATTTCTTGGTTGAGGCGGGTGAGTTCCCGGGTTTGTCGCTCATTTTGCCGCTCCAGTTCCCGTACCCTTCTTTCGAGTTGCTGAGATTGCGGCGGCTGCCTGTCGGGATCGAATGGTTCTGTTAATGGGTTGATTGAGTTTACTTGATCCTGCAGGGGGCTCCAATCCTGCTGAGGAACATTATCATGAGGATATCGTTCTGGCTGTTGGAAATATTGGTTGAAATAGGGCTGAAGGTACTGCTGATTTCCATTTTGTTGTGGAAAAGGATAAAATCCGGATGAATTCATCGTCAACTCTCCTTTTAAATGAAGGATGGATATACGTAATAACTTATGTAATTTACGGTGAAGTGACAAGGCGATAGCCTATAAAATGCTGGATGTTTTGCTGTTGTTTTTTAAAGAAAAAATTTCAATAAATTTGCAGAAATGACTTTATTCCTATATCGTTTAAGGTAGGAGAAATCTTTGCATATTGAAACCTATCACAGCAATAATCCGTATATATAGAAAAGCGTGTAAGTCAGGAGTGTAATGATCATGAATCGAGTTCTAACTGATTTTCTGTCCATATTGATTGCATTTCCAGTTGTTTTGCCAGCCTTGCTGATCAGCTATTTTGCCTTTAATCTCCCTCTTGCTGCCTCGGTTGCCATTTCCATAGCCGGAGGTACAGTTTCATACTGGCTGAGTTCGGCTTACTTTTCTTCTCGATTCCTTAAAAAGCATGGATTGACGAGAAAAGAATATCAATATATAAAGAAAAATATAAGTGAAGCAAAACCGAAAATATGGCGGGTGCAAAAGGCGTTAATCTCGGTCAGGCATATTTCTTCTTTTAAACAAAGGAAGGATATGATCAAAATGATCAGGAAGATATACAGTCTTACCAAAAAAGAACCAAAACGGTTTTATCAGGCTGAACAATTTTACTATTCCCATCTGGATTCTGCCACAGAACTTGCAGAGAAATATGTTTTTTTATCACAGCAGCCAAGAAAGAACAGGGAACTTGAGCAATCCTTAGCGGAAACCAGAAAAACCTTGAAGGACCTTACTAAAACGATAGAAAAGGATTTATATAATGTCATTGCCGATGATATCGATAACCTTAACTTCGAACTGGATGTAGCAAGGCAATCGATAAAAACGAGAAAAGAATCACAAGTCATTGATGAAAGCAGGAGGTTAAAATGAATAATAATGATCCGAACCTGTTGAACAAAACAGATAATGCCAACCTACTCGATGATCTCCTAGCCAATCCATTCAATGAGGTGCAGGAGTTGGAGAATGCTTCTCCTTCTACGCAGGAGGCAAAACCGGTTAAATTGATTGATGTCATTCCTGAGGAAAATCGGGCAAAGGCTTATCAGCTTGCCGGGCAAATTGATCCGACAAATCATCAAGCAATGATATCCTACGGCACGCCCGCCCAATCGAAGCTGTTGACCTTTTCGAATTCGATGCTAGAGCATGTACAGAAAAAGGATGTCGGTGAAGTGGGGAGCATAATCAATGACTTAATGAATAAGTTAAATGAATTGAGTCCAGATGAGCTTAAAACGGATAAACCCTCATTCTTTGCGCGGATGTTCGGGAAGCTTTCCGGTTCCGTCCAGGAAGTGCTGTCCAAATATCAAAAAACTGGCGCCCAAATTGACAGAATCAGTGTGAAGCTTGACCGGAGCAAGAATATCCTGCTTTCGGATATTGTCATACTTGAAAAACTTTATGAAACGAACAAGGAGTATTTTCAGGCGTTGAATGTCTATATTGCTGCAGGGGAAATCAAATTGGAAGAAATTCATGGGAAAACGATCCCTGAGCTGAAGAAGTCTGCTGAATCAAGCAATGACCAAATGAAATTTCAAGAGGTCAATGATATGCGCCAATTCGCCGAGCGCCTGGATAAAAGACTGCATGATTTGAAATTGAGCCGGGAAATCACGATACAAAGCGCACCGCAGATCAGGCTGATTCAGAATACGAATCAGGCGCTGGTCGAGAAAATACAATCTTCGATCATGACGGCGATTCCGCTTTGGAAAAATCAGGTCGCGATTGCCCTGACCCTGATCAGGCAGCGACATGCTGTAGAAGCACAAAAGCAAGTTTCCAAGACTACCAATGACTTGCTCTTGAAGAACTCTGAAATGCTTAAAATAAATACGATTGAAACGGCAAAAGAAAATGAACGGGGAATTGTCGATCTCGAAACATTGAAGACCACTCAAGCTAACTTGATCTCGACTCTCGAGGAAACGATGAGGATTCAAGAAGAAGGCAGGCACAAGCGCCGGCAAGCGGAGCAGGAACTGGCATCGATGGAAAATGAGTTGAAGCAAAAACTATTAGAGATAAAGGGATAAGGGGAGAAGCGTATGGAAACGATTGAAGCGATAAAAACGAGAAGAAGCATTGGAATCGTTAAGCAAGATCCTGTACCTAAAGAAATGATCGAGCAAATCATCGAGGCGGGTACATATGCACCGAACCACCATCGGACAGAGCCATGGCGTTTTTTCGTACTGTCAGGGGAAGGCAGAAATAAACTTGGCCAGGTCTTCGAAGAAATAACAAGGATTGAAAATGCTGATGATACGCCAGAAAGCTTGATCAGCAAACTAGAAAGACAAAAGAAGAATCCTCTAAGGGCACCCGTCATCATCGCAGTGGGCATAGAGCCAAGTGAAAAGGATAATGTGCTTGTCGCCGAAGAATATGCCGCTGTGAACAGTGCCATCCAAAATATGCTGCTTGCTGCACATTCCCTAGGGCTGGGGGCAGTATGGAGAACGGGGAAAATAACCTATCATGAGAAGGTTCGGGACTTCTTCCGATTATCCTCAAAAGGAGAAGTGCTGGCATTCATTTACCTAGGTTTTCCTGACATGGAGCCGAAGCCAGCCAAGAAAACACCGATTGATCAATTGACCACCTGGATTGGGTGAAGCGAGCGGCTGCAGCAGTGAAACGTACTGCTGCAGCTTTTTTCCATTTGAGTGATTCGGAAAGGGCGGGTTTTATTTCAAGTGACGATTGCGGAATTAGGTTGTACAATAATATATAGGAAGAATAAATTTTGATGAATTAGGATGTGTCTATAGATGAGAACGATTGATCCATTTGAGATTCTCGATGGAAAAGCGATTAAGTTCCTCGATGTTTTTGGTGTTGAGGATGGCATTGCTTTAAAGAGTAAATATGAAGATAAAACGTATTGGATATATGATTACTATTGCATGCATCAGACATGTGAGTGTCAGGAAGTATATCTTGAGTTCGTGGAGGCAAGCAAAAACAATAACCAGGCAGGACAGCATTTTGGCATTCGTGTATCGTTCAGCGACAATCAATTCACCCTGGAGGACTATAATATCTCCAAGCAAAAGGCAATGGATATTGCGGAAGACACACTAAAGTACAGCAAGGATATCATGGCATTATTTAAGCAGCGGTATCAGCAAATGAAGGAAAGAGGAACGCAAATCATCACCGAAAGTGCAAAGGCCGCTAAATTGCCTCACGTTCATACAGAGCCGGTTATCGGTAGAAATGAACCTTGCCCGTGCGGAAGCGGAAAGAAATACAAAAAATGCTGCGGTGCAGCTTGAACCATCATGAAAGGTGACTCCATATGAGTCCCTTTTTTTTTACAAAAAAATGAAAAAAGACTGGCTAAACAGGAACGTTTGTTCTATAATTGAAAGCGCCAGATACTAACAGATAAAGAAATAAAAAGTAGTATTTTAGACCGAATTTTCTAAAAACTTATTTTTTATTTTCAAAAATCTGGTATATATAAGAGAGAAGAGTTTTTTGATCTCATCTCTTTCAACGGTAGACGGCAGCCAGACGGGATGCGAATCCCTGCACTGATGGCAGTTTAACTTATTGAACGAAGGAAGGGGTAATCAAATGACAAGAGAAAAAAGATTAATACCTTACAAAGTTCTAGAAGTAATGGAAACGGTGAAAGAAAAGATTCCCGAGGGCATCGAGCTTGTGAAAGCCCCTGCTGTTTGGGAAAAAAGCAATTATGGTGAAGGTGTTGTAGTCGCCGTCATCGATACAGGAATAGATAAGGAGCATCCAGACCTCAAAGAAAGAATCATCGGCGGGAAGGATTTTACCAATACTGGCGATTTTCAAGATGATAACGGGCATGGAACACATGTATCCGGTACGATACTGGCTTCCATTAATAAGGTTGGTGTTGTTGGAGTGGCTCCGAAAGCAAGCATCTTGGCCTTGAAGGCCTTGAATGGCCAGGGTCAAGGCGAAATAGATTGGATCAATGGGGCATTGGAGTATGCGATCAACTGGCAGGGACCTAACGAAGAAACGGTTTCAGTCATTTCACTTTCACTTGGGGGGCCGCCGGATGAAGCGGAACATAAGCTGATTCAAAGGGCCATCCAGAAAGATATCTTAGTTGTTTGCGCGGCAGGCAATAGCGGGGATGGGCGTCATGAAACCGATGAATTGGACTATCCAGGGGCGTATCCAGAGGTAGTGGAAGTCGGGGCTGTGGATTTAAGCAGGAACTTAGCGGATTTTTCGAATACGAATGATGAAATTGACTTGGTTGCGCCAGGAGTCGATATACTCTCCACATATCCAGGTAATAAATATGCCAGGCTCAGCGGAACATCAATGGCAACTCCCCATGTAAGCGGTGCGGCAGCTCTTTTGAAGGTGATCGCCGAAAAGGATTTTGAGCGCAAGCTTACTGAAGCAGAGTTGTATGCACAATTAGTGAAGAGTACGGAAGACTTGGGAATAAGCAAAAAAGCACAAGGAAATGGGATGCTCAACTTAACCATTGCGGACCAAAGGTCTGAAAAATCAATTAAGATTACTATAGAGTCTGAGAACCTCAAATTACCGAGTAAATCTGTGGTCATGGAATATTAGCAAAAAAGGTGTCCCGGGATGTTTCGGGACACCTTTTTTGCTTATTTTTTATTTTTCCTTACGGCTGCAAAAAGCGCTACGAGCGATAGGATCAGGGCTATGACAGATAGGGTGATGATCAGTGTTCCGTTATCACTATCATCTGCCGCTGTTTCGTCCTTTGAATTGTCGGCAGCTTTCGAATCACCGGCAGTTGCTTCATCTTCGTGACCGTGGTCAACGGATTCTGCATCAGCCTTTGGGGCTAACGAGATTTGCGTTACTGAATGGGGCAGGGCAGAGCCTTCATCACCGCTCCATTCTACGATTTCACCATCTGCGTAATATTGAAAGGCATCCCAAGCAACCTTCTTTTCTTCTTTAGGGTTTTGGGCAATGAATGAGAATTGCTGGAATTGTCCAGCTGATATGCCTTCGTCCGTTGCTTCCCAGGTTACCGTTTTAACGTGTTCCTTATCACCATCAGTTGTCACTTTCCATCCTGGTACAGGTTGATAGCTTTCAAAGGTGACCCCATCAGGTACCTTTAAAGTCACCTTTGTTGTCGCTGTTTCTTTTTCGACCGGGATTTTTATCGTGTAGGTTTCCCAAGCCTCAGGTGCAGATGTACTAGGTTTGACAGTAACGTGTGCATTCGCTGTACCAGCGAACACTAATAATGCTGCAAATGTAGAGGTGAGTAATTTGGTAATGTTTTTCATCAGTATAATTCCCTTCTGTTATGAATTCCCTATAAAAATTGTAAAATCAGCATTGATTGAATCGAGGCTTTCCGTTAATCCGTGAACATGAATATTCCACTTTCCTGGCAAGGTAAGAATAGACTTTGACGTGTATCTACCTTTTGATTTCCCCTGCAATTGCAGCTTTATTTCACCGCCCTGACGATTTTCTGGCTGCATCGTGATGGATAGCTGCTCAATATTATCAATTGGCTCACCGCCACTTGCCAATTCAACTTGGATTTGGTTATCCCCGACTTCATTCGGGGTGACCATTAATGTCACCTCATTGTTTTCTTCCGTCTTGACCGTTTTTTCAAATGGTCCTGGAGAGGACATCGCAGTTTGGACATTTGTTAATAGAGCTGCCACAAGGAGTATGACGATTCCTATACCTAGCTCCATTCCTGCGCTATAGCCCAGTTTTTTTGTTTGTTTCTTGCCCTTGAAGAAATGAAGGGCACCTAAAACGATCATCACTGACATAAGGCCGATTTTAGCAAGCAATAATTGTCCATATATCGTATTGAACAAGGAATGTATGGTCGGCACATGCTGCAGGCTGCTATATATGCCGCTAATGACCAGGATGATTACAAACGCAAACGCCCATCTTGAAAACCTACTGATGATCGTCCAGTAAAATACTTTTTTATCCTCTAGTATCTCCTGACGGGCGGCAAGTCCAGGCAACATCACCAATATTGCCAAAAGCCCGCCAAGCCATAAGGCCATCGACAATAAGTGGAGGAAATCCATCAAAATGGCGAGAACATGATTGGGAACCGCTGCCGTATGTCCAATCATTGCCTTACCGACCATCAGAATGGCCACTATCATAAATGAAAGATTGGGCAGTGAAGTAATCAATGGGTTTTCGAGCATGAAATAAATGATTAAAAATAGGAGGATCAACAATAGCATTTGAATGACCCAGATGGTACCGAAGTTTGTGCCATTCAGTACTTCCTTGATATATGTCCCGTCAAATGCATCCGTCCATCCTACTCCAGCATCAATCGTCACCTTCAAAGGCAGGCTGCAGAAGATGGAAAAAGCTAAACCTGCATATGCGATCCAAAGGTATGAACGGGCCCTGCCGCTTACTTGGAAAAGAAGGGAGTCCTTCGTTAAAGATAATCGGAAAAAGAGAATTCCAGTAAGAGCTGCGAAGCTTATGTACTGAAGGCTTTGGAAGAAAACGTTAATGGAATTCGGAAAACCTGCATTCACTTCTGAATTATCTTGGTCAGATAGTGAAGCCGAGTCTCCATATTGGAACGGAATGGTCCCTTCGATTGGGTGTCCGTCACTCGAAACCACTCTCCATTTTATATAGTAGACTCCCTCATCGACAGTACCTTTCCACTCTGCTTCCAGTATCTTTTCGCTTTTTTTTGAAATTGCGCTTTTTTGAACTGGAACCTTCCGTCCATCTTGACTGAAGACTTCAAGCGAATGGAATGCCGGTTGTATCTTTTCGCTGAATTGGATGCTGATTTTTTCAGGAAGAGTCTCCATGGCTTCATTCGGGCTAGGATTGGAGCTTATTATTGTAGCATGGGCGGAAGCCATTGCCGGGTATAAAAGCAAGCTGAATAAGCAGATTACCAGCCATATATAATTCTTCATCTTGGAACGCCATCACCCTTTCAATAGGTTATGTAAGCTTATTATATAAGGAAAATGTGAAAAAACGGTGAAAATAAATGAAGCATCCAAAGGCAGTTTGCAAGGTTTGGCGGATAAAAAAGCGATAATGTTAGAGTGGCCTAGCTCCAGATATTATAGACATGCTATTGATAAATTGACAATGGATAGGGCCGAATGATTCAGCCTATTAAGAAATAATTAAGATATCTTTAGTATTATGACCTCATTATGACGACAGGAACCATAAGGGGGATATGGATGCTTAAGCAAGGAATAAAGGGAAAAAGCATGAAGGTGATTTTAGCTGGTTCTCTCATTGGATTAGGGGCTTTCACTTACTTGCCTGATGCAAACGCCGAGGAAACTAACATTAAAGAAGAGGCTAATGCGCAAAATATTCTTTCAAAGCTAGAAATAGAAGGGGTTTCACTCAATCAAGATTTTGCAGAAGATGTACATGACTATCGAGCAACTATTGAGAATGATATAGAAAAGATCACCTTTCATGTTGAGAGTCCGAGTAAGGATGCAGTCATTTCGGTGAATGGTACGAAGCTGACAAATGGCGTGGTTAAGGACTTGCTTCTTCAAACAGGCATGAATACGTTTGAAATTACTGTCAGCGATGGAACAAATGAGGCGGCTACCTATACCGTAGTAATCGAAAAGCCTGGAAGTGGTGAAAATCGTTTAACTTCTATCGGTCTATCTCAGGGCTCGCTGGCTTTCGATCCCAATGTGTCATCTTATCATGTTTCGGTGGAAAACCAAGTTAAGAGTGTTACGGTAACTCCTTCATTGAGTGACCGTAAAGCTCATGTTATCGTTGATGAAAATGATGCAACGAAAGGCGGTGTGATGGTTCCGCTTCAGGTAGGAGAGACAGCTGTGAAGATTAACGTGACCGCTGAAAATGGGGATGAAAGAACATACACCCTAACGATTACAAGGGCTGATGCCAAGAAACAGGAAACGGATGTGTCGCATCAGGATAAAGGCCAAAAGCAACCGGCCATCAAAAAGCCATCCTCGGCTGAAGAAAATAAACCCAATACCCCTTCCACTGCTGATTCAATCAATGATATAAAACCAACCAAGGCAAGCCAAGCAGTGAAGGAAGCAAAGCTTGATAATATCTCAAGCGAAAAAGTGAATCCAGGCATAGATCAGGTATCGGCAGCAGGGCAATCAGAAGAAAAGGAGGAAGCGCCAGTACTGAACAGTTTAAAAGTATCAACAGGAGTGTGGAATAAATCCTTTGCTTCGAATGAGCATACATACCATATTGAGGTTGATAATGATGTCACCGAAGTGGATTTGCACGCTGCTGCTGGTGAAGATGGGGTGACCATCGAATATGAAGGCGAAAGCGGGGCAACGGTGAAGCTAAAGAATAAAGCCAAGACAGCCATTTCCGTTACGGTTTCAAAAGAAGGTAAGCGGCGTACTTACGTGCTTGTTTTCGAGAAGGATCTGAAAGTGGAAATGGATGATGATTAATGGGATGGGGGTTCGAATGGGGATTTTAAACAAAAAAAGGACAAGTACATACGCTTGTCCTACTCTTTGTAAGGTAAAATGATTTCGATCTCTGTTCCGTGATTTAGCTCGCTGTTAAAACGGACCTTTCCTTTATGAGCCTCGATGATCCTGCAGCTGACCGTCAAACCTAAGCCCGTTCCTCTTTCTTTAGAAGAATAGAAAGGCTCTCCAAGATGCTTCAAGCGATTTTTTTCTATCCCGCTTCCATTATCCTTAATGACAATCGAAAGGTTTTTGTTCTTATGCTCGAAGTCAATCCATATTTGGTCGGCAGCGGCCTCCATGGAATTCTTGAGCATGTTTATGAATACCTGCTTTAGCTGATTTCCCTCACAAGAAAGCAGCGGTATGTCATTTTTAACTGAAATAGAGATGAGGGCGGAGAAGGAGTCTGCTTCTGGCTCCAACAAAATCTTCACTTCATTCATCAGTTCGACGATTTGGTGCTTGCTGAAAGGAAGTTCCTGCGGTTTTGCCAAAACGAGTAACTCGCTTACAATAAGATTGATTCGATCCAATTCACTTAGCATGATCAAATAATATTGTTCATGGGGATGGTCATTTTTTTTGAGTAATTGTACGAAACCCTTTAATGAAGTAAGTGGATTGCGTACTTCATGGGCAACGCTTGCAGCCAGCTCGCCAACTATTGACAATTTTTCGCTTCTTCTTAAGCGTGCTTCGGTTTCCCGTATTTGCGTGACTTCTTTGGCATAAGTAATGATACCGACCAATTCATCGCCAATCATCATTGGGACGAATGTACAAGAAAGCAGGATCGGCTTCCCGAATTTAGTGAGGAATTGTATATCTCTCCCTTTTTTGATTCCTTTACGGTTTTCCACGACATAGTCGCAGGATGTACGAATCAGCTCTGCATCTTCCGGGGAAAAGTCCAGATTAATGAAGGAGGAGCCGTGAATTTCTTCTTGATGAAAGCCGGTAACCGTTTCAAACCTTGGATTGACGGTGGTGATCAATCCGTTTAAATCAAGCATCAGCATAGGATATGGGTTGTGTTCGAACAATGATTTATAACGCTGTTCACTGTCGAATAATTGTTTTTCTGCCGCAACTCTTTCGGATATGTCCCTGCCGATGACAACGAGGCCCTTTCGGGTACCATCTTCAAAGAACAAGGGAACCTTGATCGTATCAAAAGTTTTGTGATGGCCATCTGGAAGGGGAATGATTTCCTCGCACCTTGTGATTTCCCCTTTCATCCACGTTTCCTCATCTGAAACTTCGCAATAGATCAACGACTCTTTGTAAAATTCAGTGTATTCGGCCAGCTCGCTGTCTTTTTTGCCTTTATAGTCCACATGCTCCAATTGGAATAGTTTAAGTCCGAAGGCATTCGATTCCAGCCAACGACCATCGCCATCCTTGAAGTTAACGAAATCGACCATCGAATTAATAAGCGTACGGCGGCGTTGCTCCGCTTCCTTTAATTGCTTGAATTCTTCTCTTTTAGCCAAGTAAAGGTACAAGATCATGCCTATCGATAAAAGGAAAAAAACGCCTTCTGCCCTTTGGAGCTGAATGAAGACCTCTTTGTTTTGGATATTTGTCGTTAAAAAATAGTCGAACACGACTAGCATAAGTATCCCGAAAAGGATATATATACTTAAGATGGAGCGCTTGGACATGGAGATTCTCCCTGATTTTAAGACATTGCAATGGTAAAATTACATACACATTTTAACAAACTATCGAAGAAAAATATATGCACATTCATAAATAAAAAAACAGGAGCCGAGGCGGTCACCTGTTTTTTCTGAAAAGACGCTGGTTCTTTTTCTTTTTTACCCGTTTATAAATGATAAAAAATAAAGAAAAGAGCAGTGCGAGGGCAGCCAATGTATATTGGTTCATCTCAACAGTTAGCAGACCATACGGAATTAGCGATAAAAAGAAAAAGTAAATCAGATTGCCGAGTGTCGTAGCCAATAAGAAATCCTTGAATGTAACCGAACTGGCTCCTGCCGCCAAGTTAATCAGGCTCGTTGGGATAAGCGGAAAAACCCTTCCGGTAAAGACGTACATGAAACCATGCTCCACAACACTTTCTTGCCATTTTTTGTCCAGCTTTTTTAAAAGAAGCTCTTGAAACCAGTTTCTTGCTGCATAAAAGATCAATGCTGATGCAGCTACGCTTGTGAACCAACTCCAGAGGTAACCATATAAGAAGCCGAATATTGTGACGTTGATGGTCAGGAGCAGGATTAACGGGATGATTGTAAATGAATTTTGGACGAACATCAATACGAATGTGACCAAAAAGGTGAGCGAAAGATTTTCCTTCAATATGCCAATGACTGAATCCAAGTCACTTTTCCATACTAAATTGAATAATTCTGCATGTGTGAAAATGAAAATGGCAATTACCAGCAGGACTAGCAAGGTCAAGACTTTTTTCAATGGGTCACCACCATTCTTACTAATAGTTTACCAGCTTTAGGTTCATTGGTGAAAAAAGAGCTGTCGCAAGATGCAGACAGCTCTTTTACAGTATAGTAGGTTCAGGATGCGAAGATTCCTTTAAAGCCACTTTTCAAACTGAATTCTTTTGTTCATTGCATAAATGATTGGCGCACCAACCACAAGGACAACCAATTCACCAACGGCTGTGGTACCCCAGCCTAACCAGAATGGTAATCCAAAGGCAAGGTTCAGTTCTATTGCAATCAAGAACATCGTGAACGTGAAAAAGATAATCGTTGCAATCATCCGTCCATGAATACCTTTGATGTAACGTGAAACAAAAATGACCAGCAGCAAGGCGATTATCGATTGCCCCACGCCAAAAATCAAATCAAATGGAACCATAGGTGAAAAAAGCAGATTCGATATGAATACACCGCCTACGATGCCATAGATATATTTTTTATTGAATACAACCAGATGGTTCAATATTTCAGGAACCCGAAATTGGTACGCGCCAAAAGATATTGGCTGAAACACGAATGAGACCGCCACATATAAGGCAGCCAAGATCCCGCTTATCACGAGGGTACGATTATTCATTTTATTCTCTCCTAGTTTTTTATCGTGGGATGGTTACGAACCACGTATAGGTTTTTGCCCGAAACTTTATAGTAGTACATATTTGCCCATTTCGTCAATTTGTAAAGAATGGTTATTGCATGGTAAGGGTCCGTTAAGGCCGAATGGATTTTGATTCATGCAATGAGGGATGATATTATTTCCATAGAGAAGTAGAAGGGATGAGGATACCATGTCAATCGAAAGTGTCAAACAACATTTTGGGAAATGGAATCGTGAAGGCGAAGTGATGGAGTTCGCAACATCAAGCGCTACGGTGTATGAGGCAGCGGATACCATAGGGGTTATCCCTGCGCGGATCGCTAAGACGCTATCCTTCAGGGGAGAAGGTGACAAGGCGATTTTGGTCGTAGCGGCCGGTGATGCAAAAGTAGATAATAAAAAATTTCGCCAGTCATTCGGTTTCAAACCAAGGATGCTGTCCCCTGATGAAGTGCTCGAACAGACTGGTCATGCTATCGGCGGCGTTTGTCCATTTGGGCTGGCGAATGATCTGGATGTTTTTCTCGATGTATCGATGAAGCGCTTTGAGTCGGTATATCCCGCTTGCGGCAGTACCAATTCTGCCATAAAGCTTACACTATCGCAGTTATCTGAATATTCCGGATCTAAAGATTGGGTTGATGTGTGCAAGGATTGGGAAGAAGAGATGAGCGGGGAGCTGGAATAGGAAGGATTCACATCAGAAGAAATGACTCTAGCGGAAGAATAAATTTCCTAATTGGAGCGTGAAGGATGTTAAGCGGAAGTCATCGAAAAAACAATAGCAGCTACCTTAGTCTTAAAACGCTTTATGAGGAAAACATCACGGTCAAGAGTATAGCTCAAGAGCTTGAAGCCTGTCACAAAAATGATGAAGCTCTGGATATACGTAATGCGCTGGAAAGAAAGAATTTCGATATCATGGCGGTACAAGACCAAGGGGACATCATCGGATATATTGAAAGGCAGGAGCTTGGTGAAGGAAGGATTTCGAGGTATTTGAGACACTTTTCACCAAGGGAGCTTGTTTCGGACTCAACCCCCTTGATTCAGCTTCTTCATATATTCAAGAAAAAAACAAGGGTGTTCGTGCTGGAGAATAATTCAATCAAAAAGTTGATTACCCATGCAGACCTTCAAAAGCCGCCTATCAGGATGCTGATATTCGGCTATATCACCCTCTTGGAAATGAGGCTGAGCGATATCATTCTGCATCGATTCGGCGATGGCGGGTGGCACTCGATGATAAGCGAGGAACGTCTGGAAAAGGCGACCGACTTATATCGGCGCCGAATCGATAAAAATGAAGATATCAATATAATAGAGTGTTTGCAAATCAGTGATAAGTTCGATATTATCCATAAAGATCAGGAAATGAGGCGCTTTTTTCAAATCCCTTCAAAAAGTAAGGGGAGGAAGGATGCGAATGCGATCCGGAAATTACGGGATAAGATATCGCATGCCAATGAATTGGGGCTGGACATGTCCTGGATGGAGATCATCGAAGTGGTTGAATGCTGCGGCCAGCTGCTCGAAATATCCGAATCCTATCAGTACGAGAAGTAAGAACCAGGCATCCGTGCTGGTTCTTTTTCGTGTTTTGGAATCATCAGCCATTAAAAAGCTGCCCATTTAGGCAGCTTTCCCGAATCATTAAAACTCCGGCAGTTGGTCGAGATTATTTTCTTTGATGCCATCAGGCTCACTCCGCAATATGTCACGTCCATATTTATGAAAGACATCGACATTGGCAAGCTGACCTGCCTTCGCCTCGGAAAGGGCAGTAGGGTAGTCAAGTTCGCGGCCGGAGTTCGTCTTGATGGCGATGATATTGTCATCATCATTTTTCCTGACAGCGATGATTTCTTCTTTTCCCGTTGAATCAGGTTGATTTGCTTGCGGTGTACCCTGCTGTTTATAGGATTCATAGGCTTTTTCAAATTGGTCCATGTTTTTGACACCTCCTATGTATAGGGTGAACTAATTGTTCTGCAATATACAAACCTCATCCAACTGCTCCGTAAACGTATGTAAATACTGCTGGTGGTACTTTCTGTGTAATTCGATATCCCTGTGATTTTCTTCAATATGGAAAAAAGGTTACTTTCGTCCTGACTGAATAAGGATGAACCTACCTATTTAGATAACTTTTGCTAGTATGAAATGATGGATGAAACTATGAAACAAGCAGGGACGCGGGAGATTGGTGATTTTGAGTAATGATGGCAAAATGAATCTTGTGACCAATCTGGCTCAGGCATCAAGTACCAGGCTGAATGGGCCGCCTGCTCCATATGGACAAGGCGGCCGAAGTGACCATGTATCCTTCGCCGAGGCTGGGATTCCCGCGGCCTTATTTATCCACAGTCCTTCAGAACCTTGGTATCATACTCCTGATGATACGATTGATAAGATCTCTAAGGAAAAGCTTCAAGATGTTGCTGAAATCGTCGGCACCGCTGTCTATGACCAAGCAAAAATCGAAAAGAAAAAACCATTTCCGCCTCATGGAAAAAGGTGAAAGCTACTCATTTAGCTGAAGAGAAAGAATTTTAGTAAGGAGGAGGGTTTTGAAGGATGCTGACTGCATTCTTTTTTTATGTTTAAAAATGGAAAAATAGGGGTAAAAAGTCTAAATTTCTATTTCGTTTACATAGGATGATTATCCTGACATCTTAGCTTAAATAGCTTATTTATCCCTATTTAACTGTAAGACTATAATCCTTATAATAAAAAATATGAAAAATATGACAATGATAGAGAATGCTTTTTTGAGGTGATTATGAAGTGCATGCAAATTCTTTAAGGGAGATTCACTCGGCCATCTCGGGCGGAATGTCCGACGTGAGTGAAAAAATCAATCGCTTGGAGCAGGCTAAACGACAAATCAATGCAGAACAAAATATATGCTTGGGAGAAATCAGGAAAATAATACATCCGGATTTGTCAGGAAGCTGGACGGGAAATCGAGCCGATGACTTCCAAGATGCCCGCAGTGATGCGTACAAAACCATGTCTGCGATCATTCATGCTGATTATGACGACTACCAGGAGAAAATCGAAGGAAAAATCACAATGCTGAATATAGAGAAAACAGCTTTGAGTGCAGTTGGCACCATAGCCCATGAAGCGGATGCTCTTTTAGAAAAAGGAGAAGCCGTCATTGATCAATTGGAAAGTAAACTAACATATTTAAAAGGGTGGTTGGTTTAATGACGACAATCAAGCTGAATCATCCTGTCGTAACGAAGCAGGTCGATCAGGTAAAGACGGCGCTTGGCGGCGTCAGTCTTGGACATGTACCAGCAGGTGAGCTGGGCAGCAACAAATTGGAATTTACCTCGAAGTGGATGGATCGGGAAACGAACCTTGAGAAGGTTTTCGAACAATATATTAAAATTGTCCAAAAAAATGTCGAAGATACCCGGGCCAACATCGATTTTTTAAAAGAACAGGATGAGGCCATCGCCCATACTTCACATGGGTATCCTGTGCGATGAAAATCTACGAAGCCGAGAGCTTGCAGGACGCAACCAAGTCACGCGCCAAGCAATATGAAGAGTTAAAAAAGCAAATCAATGGCCTGAAGAAGGAATTTCAGGGAATCGTCGCCCTTGATCACGAGTTTCAAGGAGCAGGAGCTGCAGCCATCAAAAGCTTCTATGAAGCGCAGATCGAAGTGGCGGACGCCTGGATTGAGCTATTCACCACGCAAATCAGTTTTTTGGAGGGCATTCCTGCCACTCTCGAAGAAGCGGACCTCTCCGGTAATACGGTGGTGGAGGTTCCTTTTTTAGATGGGGAAGTGTCGAGTGGCATCAAGCAAGCGCAGTCGCTTGTCCATGAACAAGCAAGCGATCTTAACAGAATCCTGAACAGTATTGATGATATCCTTGCTCTGGATATGTTCGACCAAAAGGATTTTAATGAGAAAATCACGCTGGCCGGGCATAGACTGGATGACACCGTGACAAAGGTAGAGAATGTCGACCGGCAATTGGTCGAGGAGTATGAAGTGTCTGTCGGGCAGGAAAACGTGGCGGTTGGCCTTTTCCGTGCCTTGCTTGATGCGACCAAACAGGACGGCACCATTTCGCCGATGACGTTCAACCAAACAGCCTTCAAGAGTAGTGATGTCTATCAAGTGAAGGATGAAGTCGGCGGTCAGATGAAGGATTACCAGACCTTCAAAAAGGAACAAGCCGAAGCTAAGGAAATCGAACAAGAAATGGAAGAACTCGAGAACCGCCCATGGTACGAAAAAGCCTGGGATATGACAAAAACCTTTACAGGGGAATTTACGGGATATTATGATTCAATCAGGGCAACGACCGGGGTCGATCCAGTTACGGGCCGCAAGCTGTCCGATGCCGAACGAATCGCCGCAGGCGCCATGGCAGCCGCTGGGTTCATCCCCGTCGTCGGCTGGGCCGGACGGGCCATTAAGGGCGGCAGCGCCATTTACAAAACGGCCAAAGGACTGAACGCCGCGAATCACGCGCTCGACGCTTACAAATCGGCAAAAGGCTTTAGCCTTCTCCAGAAATCCGAATACGGGATATACGGACTCCTCACCGCTAACGGCCTTGGCGAAGCGGTCACCGGCAAAGACATGTTCGGCAACCAACTGACAGAGGAACAGCGGCAAAACGGGCTGTTGATGGCACTTGGGATCGGCGGTGTGGCTGGTGCGGCTAAGGTCGCAGATAAAGTAGCAAGTGGTACAAAGTTCATTCCTTACAGTAAGGAATTTGCGCAAAAGCAGGTACAGAAGGTTCAAGCTTTCGGCAGGGAAATCGGCAAGGTGGAAGTTCCTCTCCGGATTAGGGTCGAAGAATTAGCGACGGCGTATGGATACAACTATAAATATGTCACTTTTGATAATACTACGGTTAAGGATATCGTGCAGAAGTTTACGGTTAAGAGTGATGGTGGTAAGGGTACAGGCAAAGTAGTGCTTGCAAAGGAATCCATTGAAATTACAAAAGTGGAGTATGGAAAGCATTATACAAGAGAGCGGATGAAGAAAGTTTTAAAACCGAATATTGAATATACATCCCCTGGTGGTCACGTATATAAAACAGACGAAAAGGGTCGTATAACAAGTGTAGAAGGTTCTCTCGACTTAGGTAGTGGTAAACGAAACAATTATGCTCAGCGAATTGCTGGAAGGGAAGACCGCTTGCCGGATGATCAAGGGGGCCACTTAATCGCCAGCATATTTAAAGGGTCTGGTCATCTAGACAACCTTGTTCCTATGAATGCAAACCTGAATATGGGAGAATGGAAAAAACTCGAAATATCTTGGGCAAAAGCTTTAGACAGTAATCCTCCTAAAACAGTAGAAGTGAAAATTTATCCTGTGTATGAGGGAAATTCAACTCGACCTACAAGTTTCGACATAGAGTATAAAATTGACGATGGCCGTTGGGATTTAAGAACATTTGAAAATAGAGCAGGGGGATAAAAAATGAATGAATCAAAACTAAATGAATATTATCAGAAAATAGCTCAAACAGTAAATGAGATGATTCCAGAAGAATGGAGTAAAGTTATTTTGTATGGAGAAGTTAATGAGGGGACAGGGACTGCGTTCTTTTTCTATCAGTCTAATATTAATGATAAACTCATATATAGTCACGATATCCCTGAATTACATAGTATTAGTAGAATAGAGTATAGAGATACTTGGCGGAGGTTAATAAAGGTTTTAAAAGAATTATCAGATGAATTTAAAGATAATAATCAAGAACAATGGACCAATTTAACTTTTACTTTAGAAAGTACAGGGGAATTTAAAGTTGACTATGATTATGAAGATTTATCAAATGCAGATGATCACGAAAGAAGGGTTATTTGGGAATATACTCGTTTGGGTCTTTTACCTGAAACTGAATATGATAAGAGTCTTTTAGAAGAATACCTCAAGAAAGAATAATGGAGGATAAAAAAAGCTTGTTTTTTTGTATGACCTTAACGGTAAAGTTAAGGTCTTTTCATTGTAGAAATAGCATATGTATTGTTTTAAGTTATATCGGGCTTCTCATATAAAAGGCCGTTAGTTCTAAAAAAGATATATAGATAAGAATATGGATTTACTGACCTCAGACATCGTGATTAAATACAAGTGGTACAAAGTTCATTCCTTACAGTAAGGAATTTGCGCAAAAGCAGGTACAGTATGCAAAAACTACAATAACAGACATTGCGAGATCTGGAAAAGCCACGTTAAAAAATATAGGTGAAGAACTAGGTAAAAAAGAAATCCCTAAACGGATAAGTATGGAACAAGTATCCCTCGCAGGACGACCAACCCTTCGCCAAGTTATGATGGAAAAGCAGACAATTAAGGAAGCCTATCAGAAATTCATGGTTAAGGATAGCAAAGTAGAGGGTGTTTCTGGGGAGAGTATTACTAAAGGTAAAGTGTATCCAACTAGACAAATAGATTCAGTAGCAGAAACACATATAATTGATAGAGTAAAAGAGCTAAGAGGAAATTTAACAAGTAGGTATAAGAAATCTGGTAATTTTGCTGTTGCAGAAGTGGATGTCAGTGGGATAAGTAAATCTGAATTTTATGCTCAAAGTAGGATAAATGAACTCAAAGGAAGTCTTGAGGATATGGTGCCTGATATTTCTTTACAACCTGAAAATCCAATGTTTAAAGCTACAGAAGCTATTGGTAAAGAGGGAGAGAGTTACTTAAGGAATACAGATACGGAGTATAAAATACTAAATGACATTGCTTCTAGGCTTGGAGAGAATACACAAGCTAATGGGAGTATTAAGTTATTTACAGAATTGGATACTTGTGACAGTTGTAGTGAAGTAATAGCAGAGTTTGCTGCTAAATATAAAAATATCGAATTAGAAGTCATACACAACAATGGTAATAGAATTATTCCTTAAACTTAATTTTGAATGGAGGAGAAAATTAATGAAAGATTGGGGATATAATGAATTATTTGATGCGATTCAGGAGACATATGAAGAGTTGTTAGAAGAAGATAGGGGATATAGGTATGCTATAGCAAAACTAGCTGATGAATTTGATAGATTAGGCAAGATAGAAGATTTTATTGTTGATACTGCTATTGGAGAGATAGCAATCGGCCATGAAAAAGTATATGTTGGGCGCATTGAAGGTATAACAAAAAGGTTAAGCATGTTTATCCCACAAGAAGCAGAATCTGACTTAACATTAGAAGAAATACAAGACTTATCGAAACGAATAAAAAAAGTAATACAAGGACTAAGAAATGCAGAGGTTGATTATAATTCATCAGCAGAATAGCAGGTGAAAGAAAAATATTTAATCATGAAGTGTTAACCTTGAGTGGACAAAGCCATTCGAGGTTTTTTAATGAATTAGACAGTTTTAAATCTTAGTATGTTATCTATGATGGCTAAGTGTTATTTTTATAATTTTTGAAATTACAGGAAACTAAACAAATGAAGCAACTAGAAGCAAAAGAAATAATTGAGCAATTTCATAGTTCTTGTGCAAATAAAGCAATTAAAGAAGAGTATGGGGATTAATATCAATCACCGATATAAATATAAAAAAGCATTTTAGGGGCTTTTATGTCCAGGTCCCAGTTTATCTTATGTTAAATAAGAACCGCGACGGTTTATACCTCATGGATTGGAAAAAGGTCTGAATATCCACCCTATTCTTTAATTAAGCAAGCAAGCAAGCGATTAGTTCTACAAAAAGCGGGTATAAGGTATGGAGCGACCTTTCATTTAATAGCTAGCACTAAGTTTTCTTTATGTTGAATAAGGAGAATTTGGTGGGAGGTGATTAAATGAGGAAAGTCTATGGTATTAAAAGTTTAATAAAGTACCTTGAGTCGGTAAATCAGCCAATTACCGAAGAGGAGATCAATGATCTGATAGTAAATAAAAAGATACCCCATCTGAGACCCATCAATAATTTACTGGTTTTTAATTTAGATCATATTGATGGCTGGCTTCGTGATCAGCCATCCAAACCTTAACTAATTGAAGCCCTGCTTACAAGTGAATTTAAAAGGGAAAAGCCGGCCGAGGTGTTTCATGAAAACCTTGGCCGGCTCCTTTTCTTTTTTATTAGTGGCAAATAGTAAAGGAATCAAACAACTGGTGCAAGGCTTATAATAGCGTAAGCAGGGCTTGGATGCCGGTCAGGATGATCCCGATTATAAAACCGCATACGGCTCCATTCACACGAATCCATTGCAAGTCTTTTCCTACCCCGTTTTCCATCATATCAATCAGCGTTTCGTTGTCTAGCTTATCGAGATTTTCCTGGACTAGATTGCCGATTTGGGTATGATTATTTTCAATGAGAATAGTGATTTGTTTCTGGATCCATAGATCGATGGTGAGGCTGTTTTCTTTCATATTATCCAGTACACGCTGAATGATGGGAGTCAAATAAGCGTCCATGAAATGTTCACCTTCGACAAAATCTAAGGCTTCTTGTTGAATTTGCTGCAGGGTTCCCGTTATTGCTGTCTCAGGCTCCCAATTTGTTATAAGCTGCTCCTTCCATTTTTCAACTCCCTGTACTAGTTCCCTGTTATCGGTAAAGCCTTGAATCTCTTTCCTGATGTATAAAATTAAAGCTTCTCTATTAGGTTCATTTTCATTTTTTAAGTTGTTTACGACACTTAACAGGAGGTTTTGGATGATATTGCCCAGTTTCTCCTCGTTAAGCAAGCTTTGGATCGATTTAACGGCAAACTGAAGCATGCCCTCCAATTCGATCTTGCCGAGTACATCCATGGAAACAGTTCCTAGTTTGTGACCTGTTTGTTTTTGCTTTAACCAATCTTCCGCTTTTTTCAAAACATGGTCCAAAGCCTTCTTATCAAACTCTTCGTTTACTAACTGTGAACTTACTGCATGCAGAATTTTGCTCATATCGATGTTAGAAAGTGAGCCTTTTATTTTTTGTGCAACGAAAGGCGTCACCTTTTCAATATCTATATAACATATCATTTGCTTAATAAGTTTAATCAGGACTTTTCTGAACGTGTCACTTTGTGTTTCTTTCACGATAGTGGGGATCAATTTTTCTGTAAAAGCAATGTTTTTCACTTTGTCCTGAATGCTCTCCTTAGAAAGCCAATCATTTTTCAGCATCGAAACCAACGCCTGGGTCATTCTTTTCCGGTTGTTGGGCAAAAGGGCTGTATGTGGAATTGGAATTCCAAGCGGATGGCGGAATAGTGCTGTGACGGCAAACCAATCTGCCAATCCGCCGACAAGCCCTGCCTCGAATCCTCCGTGTAATAAATCCAGCGGCAAGGAACCTAGAAAGGGAGTGGTTGCAATATATCCCGCTCCCATGATCATTAATGAATACCGAGCTATTTTTCTTGACGATTTTATTTTAGGTAGCATTTTATTCCCTCATCCTTAACATGATATTCCATGATTATCATCGAATCATCAGAGTGTTTTATGTCTTACTTTTATTTAGTAGTATAGCAGGTAGCTCGAAAAATACCCACAACAAGGCAATAGTTCATTTTTCAGTAATGGTTTAGAAGAAAATACACCAACAAAAAAAAGCCGATTATATCAATCGGCCTCCTCTTTTATATGCTTGTTTTAATCGAATCGTTCTTAACATCCGCCTTCATTTTTCTCTCTTTCATGCGGCTGAAAATATAGGCCAATATGGATCCGGATATATTATGCCAAACACTGAAGATGGCACTGGGTACAGCAGCCAAAGGCGAGAAATGGGCGGTGGCTATTGCTACTCCCAGACCGGAATTCTGCATCCCGACCTCCATGGCAACGGCCTTCTGTTTTGCCAAATCCATCCCGCATAGCCGGGCAAAGAAAAAGCCAAGAATAAAACCAAGAACATTATGAAGCACGACGACCGCGAAAATCATCAACCCGGTTTTAGCCAGCTGATCTTGACTGCCTGCGACGACGGCAGAAACGATCAGGACGATCGCAATGACCGATACGAGGGGCAAAGCCTTTGCGCCGGCCTCTGCCTGTTTACCGAAAAACTTCTTGACGATGAATCCAAGCAGGAGCGGGATGATCACGACTTGAATGATGGAAATGAATAACGATCCAATGCTGATATTGACCCATTTGCTTGCCAACAGCAGGATGAGAAGCGGGGTGATGATGGGCGCTAAAATGGTGGATACGGAAGCGATGGCAACCGCAAGCGCAACATTCCCCCGCGCAAGGAACACCATGACATTTGAAGCTGTCCCGCTAGGGCAGCAACCGACCAAAATGACCCCGACCGCCACTTCCTTCGGCAAGTCGAACAGGATTGCCAAAGCAAATGCCAATAACGGCATAATGATGAAGTGTCCTGCCACACCGAGGGCTACCTCTTTCGGTCGCCGGAAAACTTCTTTGAAATCAGCGGCGGACAGTGTAAGACCCATGCCAAACATGACTATGCCCAATAAAGGAACGATGTACGCTCCGATCCATATAAAGTGATTAGGCATGAAATATGCTAGGACTGCAAATATCATGACCCATAAGGTGAATGTTTTCCCAGCAAATGCGCTGACTTTCTCTACTAAACCCATAATGACCTCCTAGATGTTTTAAAATAAATCAATTATAGTTTATATTCAGAATATTTAAAACCCTTTTTGGGCAATAAATTAATGTCCATGCACTTGATCAGTGAATTGGTTTGATAGAAAAAGCGTGAAATTGCCACAAGGTAAAAAAAAGCGGCTGCTTTATTCCGGTTAGAAGAGGAATAGCACAGCCTCCTTTTGCATGTTTCAAAAAGGAGACAATCGGAGAGGGGACAAAAGAAAAAATCTTTGAAGGAATAAGTGGCTTTCCATGTTACTATAGAGCAGTGAAATTAAGCGATCTTTTCACATTAACCATACTTAAAGGAAGGTATTAACCATGAAAAAGATTTCTTCAGATGTTCTCTTTATAGTAATAGGGGCTTTTATATTCGCCCTGGCAATAAACCTTTTCGTTATTCCCAATGAACTAGGGGAAGGGGGAGTCACGGGGATAACGATCATTTTATTTTATCTTTTTGAATGGTCGCCGGGGCTTTTAAGCTTGATTATCAACGCTTTCCTGCTCATTGTCGGGTATAAATATTTGTCCAAAATCACCACGATCTACACGATTGTTGCTGTTGCATTCAACTCGCTTTTCCTTCATTTAACGGAGAATTGGAATATATCTTCCGATGAAATTGTCATCAATGCGATATTTGGCGGCGTGTTTGCCGGAGCAGGAATCGGAATGATCATTCGGGTGGGCGGCACAACGGCCGGTACTACGATCCTAGCCAGAATTACGAATAAGTATTTGGGATGGAGTTTAAGCTATGGCCTTCTGTTTTTCGATTTAATCGTTGCGTTCTCATCTTATTTCATCATTGGCGCAGAGGGTCTTATGCTTACAATCCTAATGCTTTATATTGGAACGAAAACGATGGAATTCATTATTGAGGG
This sequence comes from Peribacillus folii, assembly GCF_030271255.1. Classification (GTDB taxonomy): domain Bacteria; phylum Bacillota; class Bacilli; order Bacillales; family DSM-1321; genus Peribacillus. The sequence continues at coordinate 106,655 of NZ_JASJOM010000010.1, read as the reverse complement.
CTTGAATCCGAAAAAAGCGATTACGATTATTTCAAATGAAGCGGACCAGATTGCAAGTCAAGTAACCGTATTGATGGACAGAGGGGTAACCGTTTTTAGCGGCCATGGATATTACACGAAAGCTTCCAAGGATATTTTGTATATCGTGATCAGCAAGCAAGAGGTCCTTAAATTAAAAAGGATCGTCAAGGCAACCGATAGCAATGCATTCATCGCCATTCATGACGTCCGTGACGTATTTGGTGAAGGGTTCCTCGATATATCGAAATCTTAATGGATTGCATTTAACTGGCAGACAAAATGGTTTTGGAATGGTTCCATTCCGAAACCATTTTTATATTTCCGAGGGCGGTTAAAGGGAGATTGCCTCAGATTTTGTCTGAATGTGTCATAAAATTTTTTGTTGAATAATCTATATATTCATAATTATTTGTTATATCATGAATTCAGAAGTTTTACATCCTGAGGGGTGCAGCCATTAACAATGGAGGTGTTCAAGATGATTCTTTTGAAAGTGGATGACAGGAAATTTGGGAAAAGCACGATCAAGTATAGTGTAGTAGATAAGGAAACGAATGAATTGATCATCAGCGGCGTGTTTGAAGAATTTGGACAAGCGAGCGATAAATATTATGAATTGAAAGATGAATATGGATCTTCCAATGTGAAGTTGATATTGAAATGAGAGAAGGGGGACCATTGGTTTCCTTTTTTTGTAATAATTAGTTCGGATGATTAATTTAGTGATCGCATATAGGCATAATTGCCGACTTCCGAATCATATAATTAAGGTAAATAGTTTTCTTGAATCCTTTTTTTGCAAAACTCTACAAATTTATTGTAAAGTATGGGATTTGGTGGTAATATAAAGCGCATAAATGTAAACGTTTGCAATAGAACCGTTTGAGGAGGTGATGGTATAGAGTCAGGATAGTCTGTAAATATGATAGATTAAAAGATTTTTATTTTCTTTTTTTATGCAAACGTTTTCTTTAAATTGCATGAATTTTATGAATAAGGGGGAGTCTTTAGGCATGAAGCGTAAAAAATGGTACGGGGGAATCTTTTCTATTTTATTGATATTTAGTGTGATTCTGGCTGGATGTTCTTCTTCCACGGGCGGGGACGGCGGCTCTAAGGATAAAGTGACGCTCGATATATTTCAATTCAAGGTAGAATTCAAATCGCAGTTTGAGGCTTTGGCCAAGCAGTATGAAAAAGAAAACCCTGGTGTGAAAATCAAAATATCGACAGTCGGCGGCGGAAATGATTATAAATCAGCCATTACGGCAAAATTCGCTTCAGGCGAAGAACCAGCCGTTTTTAACATTGGCGGACCGGTGGATGTCGAACAATATAGAGATAGATTGTTAGATTTAAAGGATACGAAAGCGGCAGCAGCTGCCCTCGATGGCACTTTGGATGGTGTGAAAGAGGACGGGCAAGTTCTGGGACTTCCATTCAACCAAGAAGGGTACGGCTTGATTTATAACAAGCGTATCTTTAAAGAAGCAGGAATCAACCCAGAAGAAATCACAAGCTATTCAGCGCTCGAGGCAGCGGTCAAGAAAATCGATTCAAAGAAGGATCAATTGAAACTTGATGCGGTTTTTGCCTATCCGGTCAAGGAGAAGTGGGTGACAGGCAATCACTTATCCAATGTGTTTTTAGCTCCGGAGTTCGACGGGAATGTTTTGGAAGCAAGCAAGTCCCCAACGGTTAAATTCACGGACGGTGATAAGTTCAAGCAACTGGTTGATATCCAAAATAAATATTCCGTCCAGCCGACAGCAAGTCTTGATTATTCCCAACAAGTGGAGGAATTGTTCTCGTTGGAAAAGGTTGCAATCATTCAGCAAGGAAACTGGGTGTATAACACCGTGTACGACATGGATCCAGAACTAGCGGAAAAAGGTATTGGCATCATCCCGATCCCTAATGGGGAAAAAGCTACGGGCATGCCGGTCGGCGTCCCGAACTATTGGGCAGTGAACAAGAAATCCGATGAAAAGGTACAGAAGGAAGCGAAGAAGTTCCTTGATTGGATGTATACATCCGACGAAGGGAAAAAAGCCGTCTTGGAAGACTTCAAATTCATTCCTGCTTATGAAGGATATGATGTAGAAAAGATAGCCGATCCAATTTCGAAGGAAATCTATAAATATTCCCAAGCAGGAAATACGACGGGCTGGGTGTTTAACGGATATCCTGTCGGCTGGAATGATGAACTTGGTGCCAGCGTCCAAAAATACGTAACCGGAAAGCTGACATGGGAGGAATTCGTTAAACAGAACATTGAAAATTGGGAAAAGATCCGCAGTAAATAATGGCTTGAAAATGACCAATCGGCATGAAAGCATGTCGATTGGTTGTTCCTGATTGGATTGCAGCATATCGCTGAATAAACAATACTACCCTACATTATTTCTTCTTAAGGAGGTCGGTTCCGTTGAGAAATCGGGATGCCGCATATTGGCTGTTTTTGACACCTGTTCTTGCTGCACTCATATTGGTGGTGATCGTGCCGCTTATCTACGGTTTTTATTATTCTTTTACGAATTGGAACGGACTTGGAACCCCGGACTTCATCGGACTCAAGAATTATCTTGATTTGTTCACCGATAAAGGGTTTCTGGATACTTTCTGGTTCACCATTAAATTTTCCGTAGCCGCAATCGTGGTCATCAATATCATTGGCTTAAGTTTGGCCCTTATTGTGACTTCGAAAATCAAATCAAGCAACATCCTGCGGACCGTTTTCTTTATGCCCAATTTAATCGGCGGCTTGATCCTCGGGTTTATCTGGCAGTTCATATTCATAAAAGTCTTTGGGGCAATCGGTGATCTAACAGGCATAGAAGCATTCAATGGCTGGCTGTCAACGACTGACACCGGGTTTTGGGGCTTGATCATATTGACTTCCTGGCAAATGGCCGGATATATCATGATCATCTATATCGCCTATCTGCAGGCCGTTCCTGAAGACTTGATCGAGGCGGCAAAAATCGATGGTGCCAACACCTTCCAGCGCTTCCGCCATATTACCTTTCCGCTTGTGGCACCGGCATTTACCGTCAGCCTGTTTTTGACGCTGTCCCATTCGTTCAAGATTTATGATCAAAATCTTTCTTTGACGAACGGTGCTCCTTATAATTCAACGGAAATGGTCGCGATGAATATCGTGAAATCGGCCTTCACGGAAAATGACATGGCCTATGCACAGGCAAAAGCGGTTATCTTTTTCGTGATCGTGGCGGTCGTATCATTGACACAAGTGTATATCAACAAGAAAAGGGAGGTAGAGCTGTGATGAGGGAAAAATGGAAATTGTGGCTGCTTGGCTTCATTGGCTTCATTTTAGCGATTTTATGGCTCTCTCCGTTTTATTTAATGATTGTCAATGCATTTAAAATGAAGCGTGATATTTTTGCCGATACACTTGGCCTGCCGTCGGCATGGACATTCGAAAATTTCGTTCAAGCCTTCGAGCAGCTGGATTTTCTCCGGACATTATTCAATTCTTTATTGATATCGGGTGTGAGCGTGGTCATCATCATCATCTTTTCGGCGATGGCAGCTTATGCACTCTCGCGAAACAAAAGTAAAATAAGCTCCTTGCTTTTCTTCGTGTTTGTAGCAGCGATGCTGATCCCTTTTCAATCCGTAATGATACCGCTAGTTGCCCAATTCGGTCAGTTTGGGATGCTCAATAAGGCGGGATTGATTTTCATGTATTTGGGATTTGGCTGCAGCCTCTCCATTTTCCTCTATCATGGCACCTTGAAGGGGATTCCAGTCTCGTTGGATGAAGCGGCAAAAATAGATGGAGCTAACCGTTTTCAAATATTCTGGCATATCATTTTTCCACTCTTGAAGCCGATGTCCATTACCGTTGGAATCCTGAATGTCATTTGGATATGGAATGACTACTTGCTGCCATCCCTAGTTATAGGCGGCGCGGGCTCTGAGACCATTCCGTTAAAATTGTTTTTCTTCTTCGGGCAATACACGAAGCAATGGCATCTCGCCTTGGCTGGATTAACTTTATCGATCATCCCAGTCATCATTGCGTACTTCTTTGCTCAGAGGCAAATCATTAAAGGGATTGCAGATGGAGCCGTTAAATAACTATTTAAATATAGGGAATATTAAACCATATGCGGTGGACGGGGAGTGTTGATGAAGATGTCTGTAACAATAAAGGACGTCGCCAAAAAAGCGAATGTCGCTCCATCTACGGTATCGCGTGTAATCCATAACAGCCCGGCAATCAGTGAGAAGACAAAGCGAAAAGTACGCAGGGTATTAAAGGAAATGGGCTATCATATGAACGAAAACGCCAGGAATTTGGTCACGAAGTCGACCAAGGCCATCGGCATCGTCATGAAAAGCTCAGCTAAGGAATCACTTTATAATCCCTTTTTTCCAGAGGTGATTCGCGGAATCGGGGACTTCTGCAATAAAGAGGGCTTCAGTCTTTCTTTGACAACGGGTGAAACGGAGGATGCCATCTTCGAGGATGTCGTGAAGATGGTACAAGGCAGAAGAGTGGATGGCATGATTGTCTTATACTCGAAGAAGGATGACAGGGTTGTACCGTATTTGCTAAAGCAGGGCTTTCCGTTTGTATTGATAGGGAAGCCAAGTACGAACATGAGCGGCATCACCTTCATAGATAATGATAATGTTCAAGCAGCAATGGAGGTAACGGAGTTTGTCATCGATCTTGGACATGAGCGGATTGCCTTTTTAGGAGGCAGCCCGGAGTTTGAGGTGATTTCCGACCGCTTGATGGGGTTCCAGCAGGCGGTGGAGCAGGCAGGATTGGCTGTACCTCGGGAATACATTAAACTCATTCCTTTGAATCGGAACGATGGAATTAAGGCAATTGACGATTTACTGGAATTAAAAGAAACACCGACCGCTTTTTTGGTTACGGATCTTTTGTTGGCGGTTCTTTTGCTCGGAGTGCTGGCTGAAAGGAATGTGAAAGTGCCCCAACAGGTCAGTGTCGTCTGTTTCAATCATTCCGAATTCATCGAGTTCTTAAGTACACCGCTGACAACGGTTGATATCCATACGTATCAGCTGGGGTATGAGGCGGCCAAATGTGTATTCGATTTGATTTCAAATCCGGAAATGATGGAAAAAAACATAAGGATTCCTACCAGAATCATTAAGCGTGAGTCACATTTTGCAGTCAAAAAGGAAATTAAAAGAAAAATGTAGAAATGTTTTCCCAATTAAAGCTTGATTTTTATTCACTTAAATTTACAATAAAGATTATCACAATCATTTTTAATAATTCATACTATTTCGTTTAAATAAGGATGTTCGAATATTGGAATGAGCTTCAATCAATTGGAACGCAAACGTTTGCGTTACCGATAATGAGGTATTAATTAAACAAACGAAGAAGGTGTCGAATTCAGAGGGAGGAGATTGTTCATGAGGGTCCTTGTATGGAATGAGTTTCGCCACGAAAAATCCAAGCCTGAAGTCGCAGAAATATATCCCGAAGGAATCCATGGTCTGATTGCTGATTTTTTACAAAGTGAACAGATTGAAGTAAGGACCGCCACTCTTGATGAAGCGGAGCATGGGCTGACGGAAGAAGTACTGAAACAAACCGATGTGCTTCTTTGGTGGGGGCATGTTGCACATGATGAAGTGCGGGATGAAATCGCAGCAAGGGTCCACAACCGGGTACTCGAGGGAATGGGCCTCATCGTTCTCCATTCCGGTCATTTTTCGAAAATCTTCAAAAAATTGATGGGCACGACTTGCGATTTGAAATGGCGTGTCGCCGATGAGAAGGAAAGGCTATGGGTAATGGATCCCAGCCACCCCATCGTTGAAGGAATCGGGGAATATATTGAACTTGAAAAGGAAGAGATGTACGGGGAGCACTTCGATATTCCGGCTCCGGACCAATTGATATTCGTCAGTTGGTTTGAAGGCGGGGAGATATTCCGGAGCGGCTGCACGTATCAAAGGGGAAAAGGAAGGATTTTTTACTTCCGTCCAGGTCATGAATCATATCCGACTTACCATAATCCGCAGATACAGCGGGTCATCAAGAATGCCGTCAAATGGGTCAAGCCGGAGTTTGGCATGGTGACCAATTATGGAAGGTCAGAACCGTTGGAAACCATCTCAGACAAAGAGCTGAAGTGAAGGAGAGAGCATAAATGGTCAAAGTGAAGGTAGGAGTCATCGGATGCGGAAGCATTGCAAAAAATCGGCATTTTCCTGAGTATGAAGCACATCCGCAAACAGAGATCATCGCGGTTTGCGATATCGTGCCAGACAGGGCGAATGCAGCAGCACAAAGGTATGGCGCGCGAGCATATACTGATTATATAGAACTTTTGAAGAATGAGGAAATTGACGCGGTCAGTGTATGTACACCGAACTACCTGCATGCACGCATTACCATTGCGGCACTGGAAGCAGGCAAGCATGTCCTTTGTGAAAAACCGATGGCCACTTCTTTAGATGACGCGGAAAAAATGAATGAAGCTGCAGCGAAAAGCGGAAAAATCTTAATGATCGGCCATAATCAGCGATTCGTTCCCTCGCATCAAAGAGCAAAACAGCTCATTGAGAGCGGTGAGATTGGGAAGGTTTATAGCTTCAGGACGTCGTTTGGACATTCCGGGCCAGAAACATGGAGCGTGGACGGGCGTGAAAGCTGGTTTTTTAAAAAAGATCAGGCTGTCATTGGTGCGATGGGTGATTTAGGTGTTCACAAAGCTGATTTATTAAGGTATATCCTTGGAGAAGAATTTGTTGAGGTGGGGGCGTTTGTAGAAACGACAGCCAAGAAAAATACAGACGTCGATGACAGTGCGGCCTGTATTCTCAGGACGGCGAGCGGTATCATTGGTACCCTTACCGCGAGCTGGTCGTATGCGAAGGAAGACAATGCGACGGTCATATATGCGGAGAAAGCCGTGTTGCGCCTGGAAGACGATCCGACATACTCACTGATCATCCATCATGATAATGGAAAGACGGATAACGTCAAATTAGGGAGCATCCAGACGAATGACTCCGAAGGGCAGCATGACTCGGAAGTGATCAGCCATTTCGTTAAATGCGTGGCGGACAATGAGGAGCCCCTAGTCTCAGGAGTGGAAGGATTAAAATCTTTAAAAGTCATTCTTGGCGCGATGGAATCAAATGCGACCCGCAAAATCATCCGCTTATAAAGGGGTTAACGATCATCATGTACAAATTGAAAATGGGTATTATCGGTGCTGGCGGAATTGCCCAAAAAAGGCATATCCCAGCTTTTCAAAAATTTCAAGACAAGGTAGTATTGTACGCCATTCATGATATAGACGAGTCAAAGGCAAGAGATGTGGCGAGGGAATTTCATATCGAGAAGGTTTTCACCAACTACGCAGACATGTTTGCTGAGGTGGATTGCGTCACGATCGCGACGCCAAACAAATTTCATGCGGAGATTTCGATTGCTGCCCTGCAAGCAGGCGTACATGTTCTCTGCGAAAAGCCGATGGCGATTACGACCGAGGAGTGCAAGGCAATAACCGAGGCCGCCAATCTATCGGGTAAAGTGCTGTCAACCGCTTATCATTACCGTTTCATGAAGGAAGCGCAGGCCGCCAAGAAAATGATCCAGGCAGGTGAAATCGGTGAGCCCTATGTTGCGCGTGTACAGGCAATCAGGCGGCGCAAAGTCCCTGGCTGGGGCGTCTTCACCAGCAAGGAATTGCAAGGCGGAGGAAGCGTGATCGATTACGGCTGCCATTTGCTTGATTTGGCTTTATGGTTGATGGATGACCCGGAACCGATTGAAATTGTAGGCTCGACATATAATTATGTCAGTAAGGGAGTCGACCAGGTCAATCTTTGGGGGAATTTCGATGCCTCGGTCTTTGAAGTGGATGACCATGCCACGGCTTATATCAAATTTTCCAATGGCGCATCTTTATTGTTCGAAACCTCATGGGCCGCGAATATTCGTGAGGAAGCAACGGTTTTGAGCTTGTCCGGAACCCAGGGCGGACTGGATGTTTTCCCATTAGTCCTGAACCAGGCAAAGCACGGCATGCTTTTGAACAGTGAAGCCGTGTGGATGCCAGGGGAGGATACACCGGACTTGCAACAGGCGGAAAACTTTATCAATAGCTGCTTGGGGCTTGTGGAACCGTTGGTAAAACCGGAAGAGGCCATGAAAGTTTCGAAAATAATTGAAGCCATTTATCAAAGCTCAGCAAGTGGGAAGGTCATGAGCATTAATTAAATAAAAGGTGAGGTGGGGCTTGTGAAATTAGGAATCTTTACAGTATTATTTGCTCAAAAATCATTCGAGGATATGCTTGATTATGTAGCAGATTCCGGGTTAAAAACAGTCGAAATCGGTACAGGCGGGTATCCAGGCAATGTCCACTGTCCCCTCGATGAACTTCTGGAAAGTGAAGAAAAGCGTCAAAAATACTTGGAATCCATTCAGTCAAGAGGATTGTCGATCAGTGCGTTCAGCTGTCACGGCAATCCAATCTCACCGGATGAGGCATTCGCCAAAGAAAGTGACGAAACACTGATCAAAACAATTAAGCTCGCATCCCTGCTCAATGTCCCTGTCGTCAATACCTTTTCAGGTACAGCCGGTGATCACGAAGGGGCAAAACATCCAAATTGGCCTGTTGCACCTTGGCCTAATGAATATTCAGAAGTGCTGAAGTGGCAGTGGGAAGAAAAATTAATTCCTTATTGGAAAAAAGTTGCGGCCATAGCCGATGAACATCATATAAAGATCGGTCTTGAGCTGCATGGTGGATTTCTCGTTCACACACCCCATACACTGTTAAAATTGCGCGAAGCCACATCTGAGGCAATCGGTGCAAACCTTGACCCAAGCCATCTTTGGTGGCAGGGCATCGAGCCGGTTGGCGCCATCAAGATTCTTGGCAAAGCGGGAGCAATTTACCACTTCCATGCCAAAGACACATACTTGGATCAGGATAACATCAATATGTATGGATTAACCGACATGCAGCCATACGGGAATGTCCAAAGCCGTGCCTGGAACTTCCGCTCGGTAGGGTGCGGACACAGCCTGCAGGAATGGTCCGATATCATGAGCGCCCTCCGTACATACGGATACGATTACGTCGTCAGCATCGAGCACGAAGATCCGTTAATGTCAGTCGAAGAAGGGTTCCAGAGAGCAGTAACCAATTTAAAAACGGTCCTCATCAACGAAAGCCCTACAGATTTATGGTGGGTATGAACAAACGATATTAAGCAGCCTTAAGCAGGTTGCTTTTTATTATGACTGAAGAGAAATAGTAAGACATCCGCGCTAAGTCCAAACTGACGAGTAAATTGCTGAACTCGCGAGTAAAATCGCTGAATTGGCGAGTAAAATCGCTGAATTGGCGAGTAAAATCGCTGAATTGGCGAGTAAACCGCTGAATTGGCGAGTAAAATCGCTGAATTGGCGAGTAAAATCGCTGAATTGGCGAGTAAACCGCTGAACTCGCGAGTAAATCGCTGAATTGGCGAGTAAAATCGCTGAATTGGCGAGTAAAATCGCTGAATTGGCGAGTAAAGCAGCCAAACTGGCGAGAAAACCCTCCTACTCCTCGAAAACAAGCATCAAACTGTTGAAAAAGTGCTCCAAGCTCGTCAGTCAAGCATGAATTACATATGAAAACTTCCTTTATTTATGAGTAATCCTTTTAAACAACTAAAAAATGCCCCTAAATAGGGGGCATCTTCGGGTTTCATCTTTGCCTAGGTGTATAATCGAGTTCGGTGAACAGTTCCTTCAGTTCATCCTCCGTCAAATCACGCCATTGTCCGAGCGCAAGTCCGTCTAGATGGATGTTCATGATCCGGATTCGGTGCAAATCACGAACTTCATAACCTAACGCTGAACACATGCGGCGGATTTGTCTGTTCAGTCCTTGCATCAAAGTAATGTTAAAGGTATATTTGTTCAATTGTTCTACTTTACATGGAAGTGTTTTTGTATCCAAAATCTCTACTCCGGATGACATCTCCTTAATGAAAGAAGCGGTAAGCGGCTTATCGACGGTTACGATATATTCTTTTTCATGTTTGTTTTCTGCTCGAAGGATTTCATTTACGATATCGCCGTCATTAGTAAGCAGGATCAGTCCGCTTGAGTCTTTATCGAGCCGGCCAATATGAAAAATGCGGAGCGGATGATTGACAAAATCAACAATGTTTCCTTTGATATGCTTTTCCGTCGTACTAGTAATCCCGATCGGTTTATTCAAGGCGATATAGACATTTTGCTGTTCCACTTTTATCGGTTTGCCATCTACACGAACATCATCGCCCGGTTGGGCTTGACTGCCAAGCTCGGCTACAGCTCCGTTTATCGTTACACGGCCCTCTGCTATCCATTTATCAGCGCCTCGTCTCGAGGTGATTCCTGATTCACTAATATATTTATTGATCCTCAATTAAAGCACACCTTTTCATTCGAATTTTCTTCTTTAAAGGATAACGTAAACAATGCCCGATAGACAAGGGGGGTTGCGAATTTCCGGATATTTTATTACATGGTTTTCGTGACATGCCGATTTGGCGTTTTCCTTTTGGTTGTCAAATAGACACCAATGAAGACGAGAAGACCGCCAAGGACTTGGGCGCTTGTGATTGGTTTGCCTGTCATGAGGCTCAGGATGGCAGTAAAGACGGCAATCAGGTTGAGATAAATACCAGCTTGGCTGGCCTTGATGTGGAGAAGCGATATATTCCAGAAAATGAATGAGCAGACGGATGGGAAAATTCCAATATAGATGAGACCTTCAATGGCCCTACCGCTTAAATGAAAATTCAACCCAGAGCCAATGGCAAAGGGGGCTATGAGAATCAATGCGAGAAAAACAGAGACGGCAGTGGCTGAAATGATCGGGATGTTTTTCAGTTTTTTGCCGATTATCGAATAAAAGGTCCAAACGAGAATCGCTAGGAGCATCAATAAGTCTCCTTTATTAAAATTGAGCTTGAAGATCTCCAGGATGTGTCCCTTCGTTAACACCAATAAAACGCCACATAAGGATATGCTTAGTCCAAGTGCATGATGGGAGGTGATTTTCTCCTTTAACAGCATGGCGGACACAAGTGCGATTAAGGCAGGGTTCATTGAATTGACAAGTGCAGCGTTCATGGGCGAAGTTTAGGTCAGTGCCCAATAAAGGAAAAAATTATAACTGATGATACCGAGCAATCCCAATGCTAATAGCAATTTCCAGGCCTGCCATACACTCCTCCAGCTCGGCTTTTCAATCCATTGTGCTAGCGGAAATAATAACAAAAGGGCAATCAGCCACCGCATGAATGTCAGTTGGATTGGGGGCAGCTCCAATACGACGTATTTGCCAAAAATATAATTGCCAGCCCAAAATAAATTGGCCAGGACAAGAAATAAGGTAGTGGTAGATGTTTTCATTAGTAAGCCTCTTCCGTTATAGCTTTATATGGAGAAAAAGCTGCTCAGCTTGTGCTGAACAGCCTTTCCTTATCCGTTAATAAGCAGGTTCATGCGAAGATGGCGCTGATTTCGGCAATTTCATCCATGGTTAGCTCGACATCCAAGGCCTTTAAGTTGCGTGTGACCTGTTCCGGTTTCTTTGCTCCGGGAATGAGGACGTCGATCGAGTGACGGGTCAAATACCAAGCAAGGACGACGTCGGCAACATCAGCATTCTTCCTGCTGGCAATGGTACGGACTTCTTCCACTTTTTGCAGGTTGCTGACAAATTCCTGTCCTTGGAAGAGTGGGCTTTGGGCGCGCCCATCCTCGAATTTCGATTCTTGATTATATTTACCGCCAAGCAGACCGGAAGCAAGGGGGAAATAGGGAATGAAAGAGATGTTGTTTTCAGCTGTATATGGCAGCAAGTCTAATTCAGCCTCGCGTTTGAATAAGTTATATTCGGATTGGAGGACATCGACATAACCGTCTTTATTCGCTTCTTTTAATTGCTCGAATGAAAAGTTGGAAACGCCGATTGCCTTGATTTTCCCCTCATCCCTCAATTCCTTCAAGGCGCCTACCGCTTCATCCTTCGGTGTGCCTTCATCAGGAAAATGGATATAGAATAAGTCGATATAATCGGTTTGCAGTCTTTTCAAGCTCGATTCCACGGCGCTTTTCAAGAAGGCGGGAGAATTATCGAGCACGACTTTGCCGTCGACGAATTTATGTGCGCCTTTAGTGGCAAGAACTACGTTTTCACGTTGGCCCGACTCTTTCAGGATTTCTCCTATAATTTCTTCCGATCGTTCAGGACCGTAAATGAAGGCTGTGTCCCAAAAATTAATTCCCTCTTCCAATGCCGTTCTTAAGACATTCCTTCCAGTGTCCTCGCTTAAATTGGGAAAGAGGTTGTGCCCGCCAATGGCATTTGTGCCAAGGCCAATCGGGTTAACGAACAAATCTGTTTTGCCAATACGGGTTTGCTTAGACATACTTCTTATCATCTCCTTTCCACTCATCATAACAAAAAGGTAGTAGATATTTCCAAAATAAAGCAATGACTATCGCAATTAAATTATGCCATAAAGCGGTAGCCTCATCAGATTTCGCCATAAAGGAGCAGGAAATCAGTCGCCTTTTGGCGAAGGTTCCTTTATTCAGGGATAATAGGAACCGGAATAATTCCCTATTATCTTTATAACAGCAACTATATTATAATGGAGGCAGAACACTAAAGGAGATAACAGGATGTCTGAAAATAAAAAATTAAGCTTGGCAGATGCGGTTAAACAAAAACTGGCTCAAAAGCAGGCAGGTTCAAGTAAAGATAAACTGGAAACCGGCGTAGTGAAGAAAACGAAACCGCTTAAAAGCCAGTTGACCAAAAAGCCGAATAACCAACGTAAGCGCACAGGGGTATAATCCTTATTCGTCAGGGGACAACGACTGTTCGGAGCTTATTAAAGAGCAGTGACCTTTCATGACGAAAAGTTGCTGCTTTTTTACATTTTCCACGCAAGAATTATTATTCGTTTTTAAGTGGTTCAAGGTTCGGATATTCCCATGTGGCATGGATCAGAACTGAATAAAACATATTTTCACGAATATGGAAATACCTTCTCTGTAACGGTTTATTAAAATCATTACAATTCGATCCGCTTCTGTTTTAAAATTGTAAGAGTGGTGACATCTTGTTACCATATTGTTTTGTTAAAATAACATTTTAAGGTTTTACTAATAATTTTCTTACCTAAAGGAACGTATAGAGCAGAGAGCGCTTGCTCGGAAAATGAGTGAACATCCTTTAAATGAAAATATGAAATATATCGGGGGAATAAAGATGGACGAACGTCTTATCGAAAAAAAATATTATGAAACGATGATTGAGGATGCAGCCAAGCATCCGATTCAAGCATTGGGTGAAATGTTCCTTGTGGAACAAAAAAAGGAAAGGGCGGATCTAACCGCAATTCGATATGCGCAAGGAGAAGTATATTTTCAGCATCATGATTATGAAGCAGCCATTTTTAAATGGGAAAACATCGAAGGCGAGCTTGGTGCGTGGGCTAAGAAGAATATTGCTGATGCCTATTTTGAATTAGAAATGTATTCAACGGCAGAGGATATTTATAAATCTGTAAATACAGATGAAGCGGTTTTGAAAACCGAGGTTCTTCTGCAATTGTTTTCCCTTTACATAGTGGAATCGAGAAATGATCTGGCGTCCAAAGTCGTGAAGGAAGCCGTTGAGTTCCATCCGGATTATCCGAATGTCACCGAAATCGCACGCGCCTTCTTCGAAGAACAAAAGGATTGGAATAGTGCGGTGGTTCTGGCGTCTGACGAAAGTATCCGTACGCATTCAATGAGTTGGTTTGATGTGCTGAAAACCTATATCCAGCAGGGTGTGGTACAATCGATGGCTCCTGATTATTTTTCAACGGTCCTGGGGTCGCTATATGCGCTCGACCAGAATCGTTTCGAAAAGATAACGGTTGCCCTCTGGAAAAATTATAAATATACCGATTCATATTTCGATTGGCTCAAAGTGATTAATAACTTGATAGATACGATTGAATTAAGCCAAGGAGACGTGTGGGAAGATCTTACCGTCCTTTACCGGGATGCCTATGCAGGTCTTTTGGAGGGAACGCATTTAATTAAGGACCTGAGTCCGGTCGTGCCAAGGCTCCTGGAAAACTGGCTGAAAATTGCAGAAGGGGAGCTTTCGTTATTTGCAGCAGCCTCCGCGTTGTCCTGGAATGAAATTTTCCCAGATACAATCAATGCGCTGGTCATTCAGGATGCAGAAAGTCTGTTGGCGAAGTCCCCTAAATTGGGAGGCGGTCTCGAAGCGGGTGAAAAACTTTTCCGTTCGATCATCCAGTGGGCGGAAGATAATGATCTAAAAGTCGGCAATAAGCTGAAGTGGATGGTCGAGGGTCTTAAAGATACGGGCAACTTCAATCTACTGCTTGTGGGAAGTGCAGGCAACGGTAAGACATCCTTCATCCAATCCATTGTCGGAGAAAGTATTGCCGCCGAGGATCATTCGTCCTTGGTCAGTGTTAAAGACGGCGATGAATTGGAAATCTTCGAAATCACCGACACAGAGCGCAGAGCTGTGGCGGAACTGACGGATTTGGACGAAACTCGCCGTCAGCGCGGGACGATCGTCGATGTTACCCTCATTAGTGACTATCTGAAGAATAATCGCCTGCGCCTGTTGGATACACCGGGATTCAATGGAGAAAAAAGCGTGGAATCAGATTTCCAAGCCTATTTGCATGGCAGTGATGGTCTGTTATTCGTCCTTGACGCCCGTGCTCCCTTCACCGGCAGTGAACGCGATCTGTTGTTGGAGATTCAAAAGCTGGCTCCGAAGCTGCCGATTCATTTCTTGTTGAATAAGATGGATACGATTTATAGCGATCAAGTGGCAGTGCGGATGGAGGACGAAACGTGGGATAAGGTGAATTCATATTTCCCTAATGCGAAAGTTTTTGCCTTCTCCAAGCTATACGATAACAAGCAGCAGCTGAAGGACCTTTCTGCATTCCTTCAATCGAATTACCAAGATGGCAGTTGGATCGAGAGAAGATCTGAAAAAATCCTTTCGTTCATTCGCAAAACACTATCATATCTTTTAGAAAAACGGGCAGCCAACGAACGGAAATGCGAGCATTCCATCTCTTGGAATGAACAGATGGAAATCAAGCTGAATGGTGCCGTGAACCAGCTGGCGGATTTGGAAAAAGAAAAAAGCGAAAACATCATCAGGGCGTATCGTTTGCTTAAGGATGAAGTGAAAAATCAGCTTTCTTCCAAGATTCCTGAATTATTGAGGGATTGTTCTAAATCATTAACGGAAAGCAGTGATTTCAGCCAGGTTCATATCGAATTGAATCAGGAAATGAATGATCGGATTCAAGCCTTCATATCCGATAAGATCATGCCGCAATATTACCGTTCGCTGCAAGACTGGATTGCCAGCTCCCAAATGGAGTTCTCACAAAGCCAACAGTTTATGGATGAGATGAGTTCGGGATTCAATGAACTGTACAAAGAAGAACGGATCATGCTTGCTGGGGACTTCAGGGTATTGGATGACTGGCGCCGTGATGCGGATCGGATGACAAGCAGCATCCGCATCGAAAACGTCAATATTTTATTGCGCAGGACACCATCGCAGCTGCTGCTTAAAGGTGCAGGAAAACTATTTGGGGCAATCCCGCAAAATAAAGCCAATTTGTACAATCGTTATAAGAAATACTTGGAAGGCGAAGATTATCAGGATGTAGCGGAGATGATCACGGAACGCTTCCTGACCCAATTCGGTTTGTTTGAAAAGTCCTTGGATCGGGACATCGCGCTTTTCTATCGCAGTTCATTTGCCTTACTGCAAAAAACGATCGAGCAAACGCAGACAGAAATTAAAGATTATCAAGCGGCATTGGAGCATATGAGGGAAAATCCTGAAGTTTACCGTGATCCCATCACTCTATTCGAAGTGAAATTGCGCCAGCTGGAAAGACTCGAAAAAATCGAGAAAAAGCGTCTAGCCCAACTTCAAAGAAAATAAATAGTTACGGAGAACATTTCAAATATTCAAATATCTATTGACTTTACGATTATATCCCTATAAAGTGGTAATTACGAAAAACGTAACATAATATATCTCTTATCAAGAGTGGCGGAGGGACTGGCCCTAAGATGCCCAGCAACCGTTCCATTAGGAATTGGTGCTAAATCCTGCAAAACAGAAATGTTTTGACAGATAAGAGAGGGACAAGTCTGCAAAACAGCTGATTAAACCTCTCTATTACTAGAGAGGTTTTTATTTTAGGTTTTACACCAACTTGACAGATAAGAATAATCAAAGAATATGGGGGAAAAAGATGAGAAAGTCTATTAAAGCGGCATTCATTACAGCTATCGCTTCTGCACTGCTTTTAACTGGTTGCTCTTCAGGACAAAGTTCAACAGCACCGAAGAAAGAAGAAAAGGTATCATTTGAAAATGTACCGGAAAGATTCGCAGATGGGAATGGAGCGAAAATCAAGGTCATCCGTAAAATAGGGGGAGATGATCATACGGCTCAATACCTCGCCGGAGCGAAGGAAGAAGGAGAAAATCTCGGGTTCCAAGTGGATACATATACAGCGAATGGTGATACGGCAAAATTCCATGACGCAATAGCCCAAGCTTTGCAGCAGGATTATGATGGCTATGTCATTTCCCATGGCGATGATGCAGCAACGGTCAATGATGTTCAAAAATTGGTTGATGCAGGAAAAAGCGTGGTCACCTTCGACTCCATAAGCGATTTATCCAAGATAGACGGCGTGACATTAACTTCACAGGATGATGAAGCGCTGGCAACGCTTGCTTTGGATAAGTTGATAGAAGAACAGAAGGGTAAGGCGGCAATTGCCTATCTGTGGGTTGATGGTTTCCCGCCAATGGTGAGAAGAAATGCCGTCTATCAGGAAAAATTAAAAGAAAACCCTGGTATAAAAGAAGTCGAAAGATTCGGGGTTGCAGCTGCCGATACTTCGGTTCAAACACAAAATGCAGTAGCCGCAATGCTGAATAAATATCCTAAAGGTAAATTGGATGCCATTTTCGCAACATGGGATGCCTTCGCTATCGGGGCAGCCCGTGCGATAAAAGAAGCTGGCCGCGATGAGGTGAAGATTTACGGAATTGACGTATCCAATGCTGATCTACAGGAAATCCACTCCGCTGATAGCTCATGGTCCTATACGGCAGCGGTCGACCCGAAGTTGATCGGTGCAGTGAATATGAGGATCTTGGCAAAAAAATTAGCGGGCGAGGATACGCCGCAAACCTATGATTTAGAAGCTTCGCTTATTTCACAAAAGCAAATCCAGGCTTCAAAAGAAGCGGTGAACATGACAAATCTATCGGGAATCGTCGACGGATGGGGCGAATCCAGCGCATTTGAAGAAGATTGGATGAAAGTCTTGAAAGATCACTATAAAAAGTAAAAAGGGGCACTCTCTTTCCTATGAAGGGGGGTGTCTGTTCAGGTAGGGGGAATGGACATGGGCACACGGTTGGAAATGAAGGGCATTTCGATTGAATTTCCTGGCGTAAAAGCGCTGAGTGATGTGGATTTTTCGGTTCATTCAGGCACTGCTCATGCATTGGTAGGTGCAAATGGAGCAGGGAAATCCACGTTAATGAAAGTTTTATCTGGGGCACATGTTCATTATACAGGTGACATTTGTCTGGATGGGCTGAAGCAGGAAATCCGTTCGCCAAAGGAAGCGCAGGAACAAGGCATTCAAATCGTGTATCAGGAAGTGGATACCGCACTCATCCCATACTTAACAGTCGGAGAAAATGTAATGATGAATGAAATGGTCCAAAACATGGGCAAGAGACAGCTTGTCAAATGGAAAGAGCTACACAGCGCGGCAACTCGGATTCTTGAAGATATGAAAATTGATGTGCCTTCGAAAAAATTGGTCAAAGATCTGACCTTAGCCCAGAAGCAGATGGTTTTAATAGCAAGGGCCGTTTCGACTGAATGCAAATTCTTGATTCTCGATGAACCGACTGCCCCTTTAAGCCATAAAGAAACGAAGGAACTTTTTCGAATAGTCAATGGGTTAAAGCAAAAGGATGTGGGAATCATTTTCATTTCCCATCGTCTCCCGGAAATTTTTGAGATTTGTGAAAAAATCACGGTCATGAGGAATGGCGAGCGAGTCACTTGTCGGGCGATGGTCGACGTCACCCAGAATGAAGTGGTTGAACTCATGCTGGGGAAAACGTTGGATGAACAATTCCCGGAGGTGAATGCAGCAATTGGCGGCGTCGTATTGGAAGTGAAGCGGGTATCAGATGCAGGGAAGATTAAGCAGGTCAGCCTGCATTTGAAGGCTGGGGAGATAATCGGCTTAGCAGGCTTGGTCGGTGCCGGGAAAACGGAGCTGTGTAAAGTCCTGTTTGGACATACTCCGATTATTACTGGCGAAGTGATTCTTAATGGCAGGAGACTTACCATGAAAACTCCGCATGATGCCGTAAAAAACGGTTTGGCACTTGTGCCGGAGGAACGCCGGAAAGAAGGGGTCCTCGTTCAGGAATCGGTTACGGCTAACTTGACTGCAGCCAGCATCGGCACATTCTCGAATGCCTTTAGCTTCGTTGATCGCAAGGCGGAAAAGGAAAAAGCGAGGGAGATGATCGCGATTCTGGGCATCAGGACTTCATCGGGAGATGCAATGGTCGAGAACCTTTCGGGTGGCAATCAGCAGAAGGTCGCAATCGGGAAGTGGCTTATAGCCGATGCGGATGTTTACATATTCGATGAACCGACAAAAGGTGTAGATGTTGGCGCCAAAAAGGATATATTCGAATTGATCGCGAAGCTGGCCAGGAATGGGAAGGCGGTCATTTACGCATCCTCGGAGCTGTCCGAAATCATTGGCATTACCAATCGGACATATGTGTTATACGATGGAGCAACGGTCATTGAACTACAAACAAACAAAACCAATGAAGAAGAACTATTATTCTATTCAACAGGAGGAAACTAAGATGAGTACAACTATTCCTGTTACAGAAATACGAAAAAAACGAAAGGTGGATGTGTTCGGATTTTTTTATAAATACGGTACGATAATGACGATTATCCTTTTAATTGGTATCTTTGCTGCATCCAATCCATCTTTCATTCAAACCAACAATCTGATCAATATCCTGCGTTCGATATCAATCGTGACGATCATTGCGATCGGTATAACGATATCTTTAACGGTGGATGGATTTGACCTTTCCGTGGGTTCTGTCGCTTCATTGGCCAATGCCATCGTCATATCCATGTTTGTCTGGTTTTCACAGGATACCTTGATTGCCATATTGGCTGCAATCGGGGCCTCACTTGCCGTAGGTGCCCTGAATTCTTTCATGATCGTTAAATTGAGGATCCCTGACATGCTGATGACGTTGGCGACGATGTTCATTATTCAAGGCATCGCCCTTACCTATACAAAAGGGGCGACGATCTCGCAAAATATGGTCATGCCAGATGGGAATTTCGCGACTGGCCTGATCAGCCCGCTTTTTTCCAAAGTGGGCCAAGTCCCATGGATTATCTTGATCATGGCCTTCATAGTTGTGGCGACGCATGTTTTTTTGACGTATACGAAGCACGGTCGTTATATGTACATAATCGGGGGAAATAAGGAGGCAGCGAGGCTTTCCGGGATAGCGGTCAATAAGTACAAGGTGCTGGCCTATCTCCTTTCCGCTTTATTTGCCGCCATAGGGGGGATTGTTCTTGCTTCAAGGGTCATGACGGCTGAAATCAATTCAGGATCACCTTATTTAATGGATGCCGTTGCAGCTGCCTTCATAGGGTCCTCCGTCTTGGGGGCCGGTAAACCGAATGCCTTCGGAACCTTCATTGGAGCCGTACTGATCGGAATCCTGCAAAATGGGCTCATCATGATGTCTGTGCCTTATTATGCGATGGATATCGTCAAAGGAACCGTGCTGGCCCTTGCGCTTGCAATCACCTACTACAAACAAAATCATTGAATAAAAATCAGCCCCCTTGCCATCCGGAGCAGGGGGGCTGATTTTTATTGTCGCATGAAATGCTACGTACAGCTTTGATGCCATCAAAGAAATGGCACTGTTTGACATGAGTGTTTTTTAGGCTCTGTCGATGGTATTATTTGAAATTCTGCACTTCCTGATTGCCCTCAAACTTATTATCCTCCAATATGCCGATTTCCTTGATATGATTACGGGCATTTTCATCGCCCAATCGATAAATGATGGCATAAAGCTTTTTCATGGCTGCGTCGTATTTATCATTGGCCCGGTCATGATGATAGAGGAGATAAGGTACATGTGAGCGGGCATATGACTCCATATCATCTTTGTGGTGCTCTTCCAAGCATTGTTTCAATTCCGCCAATTCCTCATCCGTTGCGTGTATCGTGAAGCTTGGGTTTTCTTCAAGTTTCTGTCCCAGTACATCACCGCTGACCAAATCGACGTGATAGGTCTGTTTTTCATGTGTCATTTTTACTCAACATCCTTTCAAGCGTTTACCTATGATGTACCACTATTTGTAAAAAGTAATCATAAAAGAGAACATTTCCAAAAAAATAAAAAATCGTATCCATGCAAATTCGTTTAAACTGGATATATAGATTGGAAAAATGAGGAGTGAGACGATGAAGAAATCCTTCGTGATCATTGTCTGGATGACCTTGATTGCTTCAGGCTGCGTAACAAGGAATTTCAATTCGAATATGGATTTGGGGAAAAGTCAGTTACATGAGGAAAATTATTTAGAAGCCCACGAGGCATTTGAATTAGCCTATAAAGAAGCGAAAACGACGAAAGCAAAAGAGTTGATGGATCTTTCCGGCTTTCTTGCAGACGGAATGAAGAATTATGAAGACCAGGTTTTTAAGTCGGCCCAAGTTGAATTTAATGCTGCATCCTCCTACAAAGCAAAATCCGGCGAGGGGAAGTTCCTGGTTTCAAAGGCAAAGGAGATGATTTCCGTATCTCAATCCGACAACATTGAACCAGGTGATGGAACTGATGATGATTCGAATACGGGCTCGTTAAAATCCAGTTCGGAGAAGCAGGCTGGACCAGCGAATGACAAAGCGCTGAGTGAAAATGAGGCAGAAAAGCTTGTAAGAGCATACGTGGACATGAATAAATTCCCGCATTTACAAATCAAATATGCTCGTGAGGATAAAAAGGGCAATTATATATTCCAGGTTTACGAAGCTGACCACAAAAGCAAGGGGAGCGGTCACAGGGCGACATGGGGCTGGTATGGTGTGAATGCGGAGACGAAAGCGGTTTTTGAAGTCATGTAAGAAGCCGGGAGCAGGGGACAGGGTGCAGCCATTTATATTGCACACTTCGATATATAAAGCTAAAGAATTACAAGTTTTTTGGAAAAGGATTGATTTCTTAAGAATTTTTTAATAATCCCCGTTTAATATAGTATCCATCAAAGGAAATCCTAGGAGGGATTAAGATGGAGAATTATAATGGCAATGAACAAGTCCGGGTGAAGGAAGAACGAAAAAAGGGGAAATCACTTTGGATGACTAGTCTTGTCTCCGGTACGGTTGCTTCCATGGTTACATCTTCTGTATTTTTATTTGGCGGTGATTTCATAGATCAAGAAAAAAATCCTGTGGCTGGTTCAGCTCAGACGGCAAGTGTTACGCAACCGGATGGAGGTGTCACGACGCAAAAGCTGTCGGCAGGCACCGATTCAAGAGATCGGGCAAATATGGTAGAGGCTGCATCAAAATCGATTGTCGGGGTCGTGAATCTACAGGAAACACAAAATCAAAATCCGTTCCAGCAGCAAAGCACGGAAAGTGAAAAGGTAGAGACCGGGACCGGATCGGGGGTCATTTATAAAAAAGACAATGGAAAAGCCTATATCATCACGAATAATCATGTCATTGAGGGCGCCAAGGAAGTCGAAATTTCCTTATATGACGGAAAAAAGGCAACAGCTGCCGTTGTTGGGGCCGATGCATTGACAGATTTAGCGGTTTTGACAATCGATGCTTCAAAGGCTCCGGATGGAATTAAGTTTGGAAACTCGGATGATATGCGCCCGGGTGAGGAGGTACTGGCCATCGGAAATCCGCTTGGACTTGATTTTTCACGTTCGGTTACACAAGGAATCGTCAGTGCGACGGGACGCTCCATTTCAGTCGATACATCGGAAGGGGCTTGGACGCTGGATGTCATCCAAACGGATGCCGCAATTAATCCAGGGAACAGCGGCGGGGCATTAATCAACACGGCTGGCGAAGTTATCGGGATTAACAGTTTGAAGATATCGGAAAGTGGCGTCGAAGGGTTAGGCTTTGCGATACCAAGCAATGATGTGATCCCGATCGTTACCGAACTGATTGAAAAAGGAAAAATCACCCGCCCATACTTGGGTGTCAGCTTGGCCAGTATTGAAGAACTGCCGCAGTATTACCTTCAAGATGTACCTGAGGCTGCAAAAACAGGTGTTATGATCACGAGTATAGAAGCTGGATCGGCTGCTGATAAGGGCGGCCTTAAGCAACAGGATATCATCATGGAACTTGACGGAACGAAAATCAGTACGGCTGCACAATTAAGGAAGTACTTATACACAGATAAAAAAATCGGCGATAAAGTGAAGGTTAAGGTATATCGGGGCCAAGAAGAAAAAACGGTAACGATCACATTGCAAAAATCATAGGCAGAGAGGAGGCCCCCTGATGATCAAATCAATTCAGGGGGCCTTTAGTTTATAGGCAAAGGGATCTGGAAATCTTTCATTATTGCTTAGCACTTTAATAGTTCTATGGGCAGCCAAGGTAAAGAGCTAAACATCCTCATATATAAAATAAGAAACCATCTTTCATACAAGGATGTTTTTAGTACGCTGCAGCATAGCTTTGGAATGGCAATCCGGAGCCTCTCCGGCAACTGTGGCCACAAACCTATCTTCTAGCTTATCTAAATTTGGAGGATTCCTGCAGAACCATTCAGGGATGCCCATTTTTAATAGTTCAGGCCTCATGATAGGTAGTGTATAGAAAAGGGATATAGAGGGAAAAACTAATAGTGTATTTATCCTGTTTTGCTAATATTTCCATCTAGTCATGAATGCCTAAAGTCAAGTGATGGCTTAGTCTATTTGTCAAGAATTTCTACTGTTTATATGTTGAAAAATAGAAAAGATTTGACAAATTTGTGAATTATCATAAAATAGAAAGAAAGGGGATGAAATCATGGAAGCTAATCAGAAGATGTTGGATGCAGTGAGATGGGTATCGGGCACAGGTTGTGTAATCGGAATATTCATTTTTTGTTTAAGTTTTTTTGTAAGCGATTACAATAAGGACTATATACTAACCGCTGTAGGTATGGCCATCACACTAAGCGCAGCCGCCATTTTTCTAGTTGGTATATTTTTTGTCCTGACAGAAGAAATGGTGATGAATACACATAAGGGTGAAAGAGTTGAACCGGAGACGACCAAGATCATCAAAATGAAAACAAAAGCGAAAACAAAAAGAAGAAGGGTGTCAATATGACACCCTTCTTTTTAAGCTATTATTGGTAGCCCCAAATCATTGTAAGCAGTGTACCGAATATGGTAACCAAAGCAATGAATAGAGCGTAATAGACGTTTGTGTAGATGGCTTTCTTATCCTCGGATTCACCAGCATGCATGAACATGACCAGCTGAACGCCGGCTTGCATGAATGCAGTCACTAGAAGGACGATCATACCCGTTTTGAAAGAAAGGTCATATACAACTACACCAAGAGCAACGGCTGTAAGAACCATGGAGAATATGAATCCCATAACATGTCCGCGTGGGAATAGCTGTTTCATATTCATATTACATCATTCCTTTCAGGTAGACGAAGCTGAAGATGAAAATCCAAACAACGTCTAGGAAATGCCAGTATAGGGAGTAGATGAACGCTTTGTTCGTCGTTTCCGGTGTCAAACCGCGCTTCTTGACTTGAAGTACGATGAAGAGTCCCCAGAATAAACCGAGCGTTACGTGAGCGCCATGCGTTCCAAGCAAGGTTAACAAGATGGACGTGAACGCACTTACTTGCAGCCCTGCACCGATATGAACATAGTGCTTGAACTCAAAGATCTCAGTGCCAAGGAAACCTGCTCCAAGTGCAAGAGTGATGATGAAGAAAACCATCATTGCATTCTTGCTGCCATGGCGCATTGCATTAATTCCAAGGCCGATGGTGAAACTACTAGTCAATAGCAGGATCGTTTCAATCAGAACTGGCGTAACCTCAAATATATCTGCACCAATAGGTCCGTTTCCGGTCCTGTTAACCAGTGTGAAGTATGTTGCAAACAGTGTTGCGAAAAGCGCGATTTCAGCTCCAAGGAAAATCCAGAAACCTAAAATCTTTAATCGGTTTTCTTCTGTACTATATTCAAGTGGCAGCGAGTTATCTATTTTCATGCGTTAGCACCTCGCAATTTTTTTTCTGTTTCTTCTATCTCTTCAACGGAGATATGATGACCGTGATCTTTTTCAAATGAACGATGGGCCATGCAAGCAAAGATTCCAAGTGTCGAAATGATTGCGAAGATCCACATGCTGAATACCATGGCAAATCCCCATACGAAGAAGATGATGCCCAGTACGAACGGAACGCCGCTGTTATTTGGCATATGAATTTCTTTGTACTTGCCTTTGAACAATGCTGGACCATTATTTTTTGAATCCCAGAATGCTTGTGAAGAATCAACTTCAGGTACGATAGCGAAGTTGTATTCAGGAACTGGACTGTGAGTAGCCCATTCCAATGAACGTGCATTCCACGGATCGCTTGTAACATTTCTTGGTGCATAACGAGTGCTCCAGTATATGTTGTACACAAGGAATGCGAAACCAATCAATAATCCAAGTGCACCGACGAATGAAAGCAGGTTCAATGGACCATATCCTGTCGCTTCTGAATATGTGTACATACGACGTGCTTGACCATCCAAACCTGTGATGAACATTGGGAAGAACGTTACGTTAAATCCGACTACGATGAACCAGAAAGCCCATTTCCCAATTCTTTCGCTCAATTGGAAGTTGAAGATTTTTGGCCACCAGTACGTAAACCCAGCAAGTACGGCAAACACTGTACCCGGAATCAATACGTAGTGGAAATGCGCCACCAAGAACATGGTGTTGTGATATTGGTAATCGGCACTTGCCATTGCAAGCATGACGCCCGTTACCCCACCGATCGTGAAGATCGGAATGAAAGCTAAAGAGTAAAGCATTGGAACGGTGAATTCGATTTTCCCTTTCCAAAGCGTGAATAACCAGTTAAAGATCTTGATTCCCGTCGGAACGGCAATCGCCATCGTTGTAATCGAGAAGATACCGTTAACCATTGCACCGTGACCCATCGTGAAGAAATGGTGAGCCCATACAACGAATGATAGAACGGAAATGGCAACCATAGAGACAACCATTGATTTATAACCATAAAGGTTACGACGTGCAAAAGTAGAAATGATCTCACTGTAAATACCGAAGGCAGGCAAGATAACGATATAAACCTCAGGGTGTCCCCAAATCCAGAACAAGTTGGCCCAGAGCATATCCGATCCGCCGTTAGCCATTGTAAAGAAGTTAGTTCCAAACAGACGGTCCATTGTCATTAACGCCAATGCCACTGTCAATACAGGGAAAGCGAAGACGATGATAAGGTTCGTAATAAGGATTGACCATGTGAACATCGGCATTTTCATCAATGTCATACCAGGTGCTCTCATTTTCAAAATTGTTACGATAAAGTTGATACCAGTCATCAATGTACCGATACCTGCGATCTGAATCGCGATCGCGTAATAGTTCATCCCAACGGATTCACTGAATTCCACACTCGCTAACGGGAAGTAAGCTGTCCAACCTGCATCAGGTGAACCACCGACTACGAACGAGATGTTGAATAACATGGCACCCCAGAAGAACAACCAGAAAGAAACTGCGTTCAAACGAGGGAAAGCTACGTCACGTGCCCCAATTTGCAGAGGAGTGACGATATTCATTAAACCGATGATGAATGGCATGGCCATGAACAGGATCATAACGACCCCATGTGTTGTGAAAATTTCATTGTAATGCTGTCCATCCAACAATCCATTATCAGGTATTGCTGTTTGAGCACGCATCAATATTGCGTCGGCTCCACCACGGAAAAGCATAAGTAGTGCAGCAAGAATGTACATGATACCAATACGTTTATGGTCAACTGTTGTGAACCACTCGCGCCAAAGGTAGCCCCACTTTTTAAAATAGGTTACGCCTACTAGTATTGCAAGTACTGTAACCGCGATTGCGATCTGTGAACCGACAATCATAGGGGAGCTGTGTGGTACGGCAAATCTATCAAAGTAATCCATACTCTTTGTGACTCCTTTCGAAAAGTTCATCTAAATAACTGCTTGAGATTTTAACTTAATGTTGGTGCTCTGTTTCTGCTTCATCTGCTTTTTTTGAATCTTCGTGATTAGAATGTTCCGATTCACCTTTGCCTGAAGCACCGTGATTATGCTCTGGAGCTGGTCTGAAGTCAAGGTGCGTTCCGTTAAATGTGTATTGTCCAACGTGACCTGGTTCCAATAGTTTATCAAATTCACTTTCCGTCAATTTCTTAGCGGTACCGTGAATTTCGTCAACCCATTTCGTGTATTCTTCTTCAGGCATTGCCTTAACATTGAAAGTATGCTCAGCAAAACCTGCACCACTGAAGTTGGCGTTTCTTCCCATATACTCACCAGGCGTTTCTGCTGCTAAGTGCAAAGTGTTCACCATGTCACTCATCGCATATTTTTGTCCGCCTAGCTGTGGAATCCAAAAGCTTGAGATTGGTCCGTAAGAATAAAGTTTAAATTCGATTGGTCGGTTTGTTGGTATGAACAAGTAGTTTACTGTTTCGATATCCTCTTCTGGATAACTGAAATGCCACTTCCAATTTGAAGATGCAGCATAAATGATTAATGGTTCTTGATCTTCATATCCTTTTGGTGTAGCCTCGACTTCATTTGTCGAACGAACACTGACAACTGAAAGGAATATGACGATTAGGATCGGGATGATTGTCCAGATCGCTTCGAGAACGTGACTTCCTTCAACGTGAGGTGGCACATAGTCATCGCTCGTCTTGGAAGCGCGATATTTAAATAACATAATTGCATAGAGAATGACAACGACTAAGACAATGATTAACATCGTCCAAATTGAAATCATGATCACATTAGCTTGGTTTGCTGCTACAGGACCCTTCGGATCAAGCACAGCTAATGGGTTGTCGCAACCAGTTAGTACGGTGGCGATGGAAAAAATTATAGTTAATAAAGCCCATTTCATTTTCATATAGATACCCCTTTCTTTCTTTATTGGAAATTCTAAATAACAAGTTATTCAGAGTGAGTGTTACATTGTTCACAAACTGACGTCTCTATATTAGTATCATATATGGAAAAAAACAATCAAAAGTGACATATGTCACAAAAAGTTCATGAAGAGATAGTGAAAGAATAGGATATGAGCTTATTAGTTGGATATATAATAAGAAAAGAAGTATAATAGCTTATTAACTTCTTTCAATTATAAGCTGTTTTTAATTGAAATTTATTCTCAAAAAAACCATTCGTGAATTGGTAAAATTTCAATAAAATTACATTAGAATAATATTACATTTGAAAGCGTTTTATAAGTAGAGGGGTATGGGGATTTTATTTGTTTTTCACTATAAAAAAACAATGATTTATCGCTCGGATAAGTTGGGGAATTTAGCCTAAAACGCAATAAAAAAAGCAGGTATCTAAAAACGATGCCTGCTTCTTATTATTCACTCCATTGCTTCTGAACCTGATCGAGGGCCTTTTGTAAAATCTGTGCCTGATTCGCATTAGGTTCCGTGAGTACATTCGTTTGGTAGGATTTCCCTTTATAATCAACTTTCACTGTAACTTTTACCATGATTCATCTTTCCTTTCCTGTCTTGGATATTTAGGCTGATGGGATGGGTGTACGCTTCTTGTATACCCAGAGGAGTCGATTTCTCAAACATTTTGAAAGTAACGAGGTTCCATAACTTAATATTCATAATTATCTGATATTTTATGAAAATTGTCAATATTTTTATGAGGGTAAGGTCATTAAAAGTGAAAATGCTGTTCAGGAAATCCTTCTTCGTTAAAAAGGAACGGCCCTGCACTGGCAGGGCCGTTTCTCTATATTTTAGTTAAGATGATCCCGATCAAGGCAGCTAAAACACCTGCTATTTGATAGGATTTCAATTTCTCCTTGAATAAATAACAACCGGCAAAAACCACGATCAAACAGTTTAGGCTCACCACTGGAAAAATGATGCTGGCAATTCCGGTATTTAAAGCGAAGAAATAGCAAACATAAGCGATGATGCTTAATAAACCTACGAGAGAGCCGATTTTCACTTCGCTCAACTGGAGTTTATCTTTCTTCATACCCGAGGCCGCCATTAGATAAAGAGTTCCGCCACCATACATCGAGACCAGGATATCCAGGGAGTTCAGATGCAGGCGTGTAGTTGTTGTCATCAAGATCCCGAGCACACCAAATGAGAATATTGCAAATAATGTATGCATCATCCAGGGCAAATATTGGTGATTGCCCTTAGCGTTAGGGGTATATTGAATGACAAGTGTAGCAAGGAGCATGCAGGCGATTCCGCTCCATTGCAAAGAAGAAATATGCTCATGAAAAATGATCGCAGCACAAAGGATGGGGAAAATCGCATTCGCCGCAATCAACGGTGAAGTCAAACTTGCCGGTCCCTTTTCAAACGCACTGCCCATCTGGATATTCCCGTTAGCATTAAGGATTCCGATTGCAGCTCCAAGCATGATGGATAGCCAATTTGTGGTCAAACCATCTACGATTCCTCCATACAATAATGCCATGATGAAGGCTGTAAAATAAAAGAAAAATTGGATATGTATCTTGGAGTACCCTTTTCCGCTGCTCCATTTGAAAATGCTGTTATTGATACCGAAACATATGCTGGTGATGAGTGCTGCAAAAATCCACATTTGTATACTCTCTTCCTTCAGGTAGGATATCTTCATTTCCATTTTAAGCGGAATATAGGCAGGAATCAAACTCATTTTACAAGAGTTTGATTGACAGACGGGATATTTTTTTCTATATTTACTATAACTATTTTAAATATTTCCCGATAATGGGAGAGGTTCATAGCATCACCCTCTTAAAAAAACTATGGCTTTGATATTTTTCGCTAATCAACCATATCTTTTTAAAGATATGGTTTTTGTTATATAGAGGCCCCTTTTATGAATCTCCCCCGACAAGCGTGGAAGAGGAGGATTTTTTATGTCTGGAAGAAAAGAAGAGGAATTAAAGGATATTACATTGCTTGGGAATCAAGGAACCCAATATACATTCGACTATGCACCAGAAATTCTTGAGTCATTCGATAACAAGCACCCTAACCGCGACTATTTCGTCAAATTCAATTGCCCGGAGTTCACCAGCCTATGCCCGATCACCGGACAGCCTGACTTTGCAACCATATACATCAGCTATATTCCAAGCGTGAAGATGGTGGAGAGCAAGTCTTTAAAATTGTACTTATTCTCATTCCGTAACCACGGTGATTTCCATGAAGATTGTATGAATATCATCATGAACGACCTCATTCAATTGATGGACCCGAAATATATTGAGGTTTGGGGCAAATTCACACCCCGGGGCGGAATTTCCATCGACCCTTATACGAACTACGGGAAGCCGGGGACGAAGTATGAAGAAATGTCGCATTACCGCTTGATGAATCATGACTTGTACCCTGAAACTGTTGATAATCGTTAAAAGTTGAAAAATGTGGACAAAAGGGTTTCGAAGGCATTCCTTCCGAAACCCTTTTGAATAGTATTGACCCCCCTAACGCAGTCCGCGAATTTATGATTATATGCAGAGTGGAATGGGAACGGAAGGCATACGATACTCCTGCAGGGTGCGAGGTTCATGAAAGAAGGAGACAACCTATATATTCGCTTTTTTCTTTACCTGTTATCGTACAGTTTTGTTGTTGATTTGTCCTTTTTAAAAACACAAATGTCCTCCTATAATGGATTTATGCTTGATTGTTTCGTTGAAAAACGTAATAATAGGGAGAGTTAATGTTGACAGAATTTTTATAATAATAGGGGATGTCGAGATGAAGGTTGCGAAGTTTGGCGGAAGTTCACTTGCGTCAGGTGAACAGATTAAGAAGGTATTCGATATTGTGGCAGCTGACCCGGAGAGGAAGTTTGTCGTCGTTTCGGCTCCCGGTAAACGCAATTCCGATGATACAAAGGTGACGGATTTATTGATCGAGGCTGCAAAGCAGCAACTCCGTGGGGATAATGGCGAGCCCTTAATTGAAGAGGTGGTCGCACGATATGGGAATATCGCTAATGAGCTGGATATATCCGAGGAGGTCATCGCTGGGATTCGCGAAGATCTTCAGGCACTGTTACATGCAGATCAATCCAACCCGAAGCGTTACTTGGATGCTTTAAAGGCCAGTGGCGAGGACAATAATGCGAAGCTGATTGCGGCTTATTTTCAAAGGCGCGGAATCGAGGCGCAGTATATCAACCCGAAGAGAGCCGGCTTAATCGTATCGGATGAAGATGGATTTACCAAGGTGCTGCCAGAATCGTATGACCGGTTATATGATCTCCATGATGAGCCGGGAATCGTCGTATTTCCGGGGTTTTTCGGATATACATTAGATGGTGATGTATTAACGTTTTCAAGAAGCGGATCTGACATTACGGGTTCGATTCTTGCAAATGGCGTCAAAGCCGACTTGTATGAAAATTTCACCGATGTCGATGCTGTTTTTGCGGTTAATCCAAATGTCGTTTCCAATCCGAAGGGAATCAGGGAATTAACCTATCGCGAAATGCGAGAGCTTTCTTATGCTGGCTTTTCGGTATTTCATGATGAGGCGCTCATACCTGCTTTCAGGGCGGGAATACCCGTTCATATCCAAAATACGAACAATCCTGAGGCACAAGGGACCCGAATTGTGAGTACCCGAGATAATACGAATGGACCGGTTATCGGGATTGCAAGTGACAAGGGGTTTTGCAGTATTTACGTCAGTAAATATTTAATGAACCGCGAAGTCGGCTTTGGCCGGAAGCTGCTGCATATCCTTGAAGATTATGGCGTGGCCTATGAGCATATCCCATCGGGAATAGACGACGTGACACTCATTCTCAGACAGGACCAGATGAAGGGGGATTCCGAGAAGAAAATCATTTCGCGAATCAAGCAAGAATTACAAGCCGATGAAGTGATCGTGGAGCATAATCTGGCATTGATCATGGTTGTGGGCGAAGGTATGCGGCATAATGTCGGGACGACGGCAAGAGCCTCGAAAGCATTAGCGGATGCCAAGGTCAATATCGAAATGATCAACCAAGGCTCATCGGAAGTAAGCATGATGTTTGGTGTCAAAGAGCACAGTGAAGAGACGGCCATCCAGGCATTGTATCACGAGTTTTTTTGAGAATGAAAGTTCAGGGAGCGTCTTTTATAAGGGAGGGAACACTTAGCCGCTAAACATGCGGTTGAGTGTTTCCTCTTGTTCTTTATGGTCATGACATTGCCCGTATGTGGATAATGAACCCGAGTTAGAAGGGGTAAGTTATCCACCTCCAATCTGGAAAAATCCATCGAGTTTTACGAAGCTGTTTTTGGAGCGGAAATGCTAATGAAGGGAACTTTGACAGCCTACTTTTAATGGGTTACGGCTCGCCTTGAATTTAGAATAAGGATATAGGAAGTTTTATATAAACATGTTGTATCCCCATTGATGAAAAAGACTGTGATGAAATGTATATGAAATTGAAAAGCTTACAAGTGACTATCCTAACAGGTAGAGAGAGAGGAGCGAGGCAGGAAGTCTATTGATATTATTGATTTAGATGGACATGAGTTTGAATTCATACGGGGTCACTGCGGAAAGGCTGAATTATTATAAACAGGAAAAGTCCCATATGGCATGTTATAAATAGACTCCGCCGTTTTGGGACATGAAAAGATGTGCAACTCAAGTATAGAAGACTGGAACCTAAAAACGAAGCCTCCAATTTTCAAAGTGTCCTTATCAAAGGATCTTGAAAATTGGAGGCTTCGTTTAATATTAGTCCATGATAGTCATCAGCTGATCAATTTCTTTCCTTGGTCTTGGTGTAGGAATCATATCAGGATAGCCAACGTGCAGGCTGCCGACTATTTTTTCGCCTGGTTTCACGTCTAAAGCCTCACGGAATTCCTTGCTATGTATCATGCCGTATGTCTCCCATATCATCCCGATGCCCTGTTCCCAGGCAAGCAGGCTGAAATTCTGGATCAAGGCACTTGTAGCTGCATAATCCTCTTCACGTACCATCGGGTTCGGGTTTTCTTCCATGATCACCGCGACAAGCATCGGCACACCGTTCAGCTTGTTGAATCCACGCTGTCCAGCTTCTTTCTTCTTTTCGGGATCCTTTTCCTTGCCGGCCATGAAAGCGCGGGTTGCTTCTGCAAGCTTTAGGCGACTTTCGCCATGGACGACAATGAAGCGCCAAGGCTGGGTCATTTTATGGTTCGGAGCCCATGTAGACGTTTCCAATAATGTCCGGATGGTATCCAATGGAACAGGGATGTCCTTGAAACGCTTGATACTGCGCCGTCCTTTTATGATATCTTCCAGTTTCATATTCATCCTTCTCCTTCAATATATATGTATGGTTTATCATTTTCAAAAAGAAAAAATCCCCGGCTGCCTAATTTATGCTTCCAACGTGAATAAATTACTTGAATAAAGAGGGGGCAATATTCTAGTGACATGCATTCGCTAATGAGCATATAATTTTTCTAGGCACAGAGAAAGCCGGGGCGACATTGTAGCTATGTACAATATCAACAGGGTACGATAAGGGAATATCGTAAAAGTTTATCAAATTTCAGAGATCGATAATGAAATTGAAAATCATTATCAATTAGAATTTTGCCTTATTTCTTGTTTTTTGTCAATAGTATTTATTAAAAAAAATCAAATGATTCAACAATCTTTAAAATCAGGTTAAATCTTTTAATAAATCTGTATAAAAATGTATAATGAGAAGATAAAAGAATGCTATCTACATATGAAGAATCGAAGGGTGTCATAAATGAAAAAACTGTCCTCATTCCTTAAGCCATACTGGCTCCTGATCGTTCTTGCTTTATTCTTGATGATCGTCGAGCTTGGCGTTGAACTTTTACAACCTCTATTCATTGCAAAAATCATCGATGATGGCATTTTACAGAAAGATTTATCGGTGGTGATCAAATGGGGAAGCATCATGGTCGGGCTTTCCATTTTTTCATTTTTGGGCGGAATCGTTAATTCCTTTACTGCATCACATGTAAGTCAAAGTTTCGGTCATGATGTGAGGAAAACGTTATTCGGTAAAATACAGGCGTTCTCTTTTGCCAATCTGAACAATATCCCGACCTCTTCGTTGATTACAAGGATGACGAATGATGTGACTCAGCTTCAAAATACGGTTTTTATGGGGTTGCGGATCATGGCAAGAGCACCGTTGATCGTAATCGGAGGTGCGATCATGGCCATGACGGTCGATCTGAAGCTCTCGCTCGTTTTGGTGATTTCGATTCCGATTCTAGTTTTCTTCCTTGTGTGGGTCATGAAAAGGGCGGCAAAGCTGTTTAAGCTCGTTCAGACAAAGCTTGATGATGTCAATAATGTCATGAGGGAAAATCTTACAGGTATGCGCTTGATCAAGGCCTTTCTACGCAAGGAGCATGAGATTGGCCGGTTTGACGGGGCCAATGACCAACTGAAAAGAAAGACGATGAAGTCGCTTCGTTTAATTGAAACGACCATGCCTGTGCTGATGCTGGTCATGAATGGGGCAATCCTGATCATTCTCTGGCTTGGAAGCGAATTTATCGAAACAGGAAATATCAAGGTAGGGGAAGTCGTGGCAATCGTTAACTATGCAACAAGGATTGCCGCATCACTTTCGGTTTTTTCCTGGTTGATCACGGTCATTTCCCGAGCAAAGGCTTCAGCCGAACGTGTAACGGAAATATTCGAGACGCCGATTGATAGCGACGAAGGCAGGACGGAAGGCGGTGCCGATGGAGTCGAGGGCGGAGGCATCAGGTTCCATGATGTTTCTTTCCGTTATCCAGGTACCGATCATGCCGTGTTGAAGCATTTGAACTTCTCGATCGATCCCGGAGGTTCGCTTGCCATCATGGGAGCGACGGGTTCTGGGAAAACATCCTTGTTTCAGCTGATTCCAAGATTATATGAGGCTGATGGCGGCTCCATCCTTATTGATGAACTGGATGTGAAGGACATCCCTCTTGATTCACTGCGGAAAAGGATCGGCTACGTACCCCAGGAAGCCTTGCTTTTTTCTGGAACGATAAAAAATAACATTGCCTGGGGGAAAGAGGGGGCCACGGATGAGGAAATCAAGGCAGCGGCCATGCATGCCCAGGTCCATGAGACCGTAATGAAGCTTCCGAGGCAATATGAAACGCTCTTAGGGCAAAAAGGAGTGAATTTGTCAGGGGGGCAAAAGCAGCGGCTGTCGATTGCGAGGGCATTGGTGCGCAAACCGAAGATTCTCCTTCTTGACGATAGTACAAGCGCGCTCGATTTGAAAACGGAAAGCAAATTGCTCAGTGCTTTAAAGTCCTATACATGCACGACGATCATCATTACGCAGAAAATCAGTACAGCCATGGAAGCGGATAAAATCTTATTGCTGGAAAATGGTGAAGTGCTTGCTGAAGGGAAACATGAAGAATTGATCCAAACGAGTGAGCTTTATCGCAAAATCGTTCACTCACAGTATGGGGAGGAGGGGATATCGATTGAGCCGAAGAATATCTCCCGATAAATCAAAGGCAAAGCCACTTAACTCATGGAGTACGATAAGAAGGATCATTCCGTACTTGGCAACGAATAAAGGGCTTTTGTTTTGCGTCCTGTTCATGGTACTGGCAAGCTCGGTGCTTGGCTTGCTTGGCCCCTTTCTGGTCGGAAGGGCCATCGATGATTATATTGTCACGAAGGATAGTGCCGGGCTAATCAGCCTCCTCGTCGGGCTGCTTGGCGTTTACCTATTCTATTCCCTCTCGATGTGGCTGCAGAATTATTGGATGATCGGCATTGCGCAGGATACGGTCTATGCCATGCGCAATCAATTATTCAAAAAGCTTCACCAGTTGTCCATTCCATTCTTTGATAGGCGCCAGCATGGGGAATTGATGAGTCGGGTCACGAACGATATCGAGAATGTAAGCTCCACTTTAAACAGCTCGGTCATCCAGATTTTCTCCAGTTTGCTGACGTTGGTTGGGACAATCGGGGTCATGCTTTATTTGAGCCCATTGTTGACTTTACTGACCTTGATCATCGTTCCGCTCATGTTTTTTGGCTTGAGATGGATAACGAACCGCACCGGGAAGCTTTTTAAAGAGCAGCAAAAAAACCTGGGGGAATTGAATGGGTTCATCGAAGAAACGATTTCCGGCCAGCGGATCGTAAAGGCCTTCTCACAGGAAGATAAAGTGATTCGTGATTTTATCATCAGGAGTGAAAACCTGAAGAAGGCAGGATTTTTATCGCAATCATATTCGGGATTGATTCCAAAGCTGATGAATTTGTTGAACAACTTAAGTTTTACGGTAATAGCTGCTGTCGGTGGTTTTTTGGCGTTGAGCGGGATAGGGACGGTCACCATTGGTGTGATTGTTATCTTTACCGAATATTCAAGGCAATTCACCCGTCCGCTCAATGATCTTGCGAATCAATTCAATACACTCCTTTCTGCAGTTGCTGGTGCGGAACGGGTTTTCGCCATTTTGGATGAGAAAGAAGAAGAAGTGGATGAGATTCAGGCCACAGAGCTTCGGCATGTCAGTGGTGAGGTGGATTTTGAAGGGGTATCGTTTTCCTATACTGAAGAGGAACAAACGATTCATGATATCAGCTTTCATGCAGAAAAAGGAGAAACCATCGCGCTTGTAGGGCCTACCGGGGCAGGGAAGACGACGATCATTAACCTCTTGGCCAGGTTTTACGAGCCGAACAGCGGCAGGATCTTGATCGATGGCCAGAACATTCAGGAGGTAACACGGTCAAGTCTCCGTAAACATATGGGGTTCGTTTTACAGGATTCCTTTTTGTTTCAAGGTACGATTCGTGAAAATATTCGCTATGGCCGATTGGAGGCAGGAGATGGAGAGGTGGAAGCGGCAGCCAAGCTTGCCAATGCCCATTCCTTCATCATGAAGCTTCCGCGTGGATACGAGACCATCCTTAGACAAGATGGCAGCGGGATCAGTCAGGGACAACGCCAGCTTTTATCAATTGCCAGGGCCATTTTGGCCGATCCCGTCCTCTTGATCCTGGATGAGGCGACAAGCAGTATAGATACGATCACCGAGCTTAAAATCCAGGAAGCACTTCAGCGCTTGATGGAGGGAAGAACGTGTTTTGTCATTGCCCATCGCCTGAATACGATTCAGCAAAGTGACTTGATCCTCGTTCTTGATGAAGGCAGGATCATTGAAAAGGAATCCCATGATGAACTGCTCGGGCAAAAAGGTTTCTACTACGATTTATACCGCAGTTCAATCAAGGAAAATACGACAGGGTGATGTAAGGAATGTGTGCCGTCCGGCACGCATTTTTTTGTGTCTTATATGGGAAACTAACTTAATACGTGGGAAGATTTTCCAAGTGTTCGGCCCGAATTCCGTGAAGATTTTAAACGATAAGTGTTTTCCGCTTGCTTATATATATGTAATTTGCTAAGATAACTGACGAACGTTCGTTAAAATTCGAGAGGTGATAGGATTGAAAAGCAATGACATTAAAGAAGCTGCTCTTAAATATTTTACGATCCATGGTTATGAAGGAGCATCCCTTTCACAAATAGCAGAAGAAGTCGGCATGAGAAAGCAATCCATTTACGCCCATTTTAAAGGGAAGGATGATCTTTTTCTGAACGTTTTACGTGATGCGAAAGAGACGGAGCTAACTTCCAAGCTTCAATATTTCAGTAAAGTGGATTCAAACAACCCCGAGCAGGATTTATACGGATTCTTACAATTGATTATCGATCTTTTCCAAAAAAATGAGCATGTCAAGTTTTGGCTGCGGATGTCTTTTTTTCCGCCAGCCCATCTGGAGGAGGCCATTACCGAGGAAGTCATGGACATTGAGGAAAAGGTTCAGGTCATACTTGAACAGAAATTCCAGGGATGGATCGATGCCGGATTAATCATTGAAGAGGCAGCAATCACGCCGACTTTCGCTTTCCTTGGAGTAGTCGACTCAATCATGCTCGAGCTTGTTTACGGCAATGATGAGCAGCGGCTGAAGGACAAAGTGACGGCCTCCTGGACAGTGTTTTGGCGGGGTATTAGTGCATAAATGATTTACATGGGAAGAGGTGTACTGCATGGTTAAACCAATTAAAGAACAAAAGGCGGTATTGATCATATTGCTCAGCAATATATTCATCGCCTTTCTGGGAATCGGGCTCATCATCCCCGTCATGCCATCCTTGATGAACATCATGCATCTTTCGGGAAGTACGATGGGCTACCTTGTGGCCGTATTTGCGGTATCGCAGCTCGTGATGTCCCCGTTTGCAGGACGGTGGGTCGACCGTTACGGGAGAAAGAGGATCATCATTATCGGATTATTCCTTTTTGGCGTTTCAGAGCTTATCTTCGGTTTGGGCACGAATGTAGCCGTGTTTTATCTATCGAGGGTACTGGGGGGGATAAGTGCAGCTTTCATAATGCCGGGTGTTTCGGCATATGTTGCTGATATCACATCCGTTAAGGAACGCCCGAAGGCGATGGGGTATATCTCCGCTGCCATTAGCTTGGGCTTTATTATAGGGCCGGGAATCGGCGGGTTCGTTGCTGAGTATGGAATACGCTTGCCCTTCTTCCTTGCGGCATTGATTGCCTTCATTGCCTGCCTTACATCGATATTTATCTTAAAGGAACCGCTGACAAAGGCGCAGCTTGCAGAAGTTTCGGCTGAAGCAGGGGGAACGAACTTTTTGTACGATCTGAAAAAATCGCTTAATCCGCTTTTCTTTATTGCGTTTATCCTAGTTTTCGTTCTAGCATTTGGATTATCTGCCTATGAAACTGTCTTTAGCTTGTTTTCGGATCATAAATTCGGTTTCACACCGAAGGATATTGCCATGATCATCACGATAAGCTCTATCTTCGGGGTGGTTGTCCAAGTATTCATGTTCGGAAAAATGGTGGATATCCTTGGTGAAAAAAGGCTGATTCAGCTATGTTTGATCGTCGGTGCCATATTTGCGGTTGCCTCAACCTTGATCTCCAGCTATATGGCCGTTTTGGCGGTGACATGCTTCATCTTCCTAGCATTTGACTTGCTTCGTCCGGCGTTGACGACATTCTTATCGAAAGCGGGCGGAAAGGAGCAAGGCTTCGTTGCAGGCATGAACTCGACCTATACCAGCTTGGGGAATATCGTAGGACCGGCAATGGGAGGGATCCTTTTTGACGTAAACATCCACTATCCATATCTTTTTGCTGCAGTCATCATGGTCATTGGCCTTGGCATTACGGTCATCTGGAAGGAAAAACGATTGGCGGAAAGCTTAGCGCAGTAATCAGCTCTTGTGGAACCATCAACCGGCAGCACGAAGCCCCCTTGTCCATAGTGGAAAGGGGGCTTCGTGCTTTAGAATGCATCAAACACCATTATATTTTCTTTCTATTCTTTTAAGCTCATCCGAAAGTCCGAATAAGGTGTGCAATACGGCAGTTTGGATATATAGATTCATATAATTATCATTGCTTTTCTTTTGAAAAGATAAATCATGTTTTTCATCAATTATTCTAGTGATGCACTCATTGATTTCCGTCCACATTTCTTTCGTGCTTTCTTTCGTTTTAGTCTCCATATTCTCCCACTCCTTTTTTATTAGTCTATCCACTCTATTAAATTCTTATACTTATTTTCACGTATCAATATCCGACAAAATATCGGACAACCATCATTTACGAATGAAGATCGGTCGGCAAGGATTTCATACAAGCGCCCGCATTGATATAAAAAGTGAAGGTTATCTCGGTCATGGAAAGTATCTGGCGGATGGGAAGTGATGTATCGACAAAATCATTGTAAATTCATTACAAATTGACTAAATTCCTATTGCTAAAAATCCAATTAATAACATATAATTCAGAATATATATAAAATTCTTTAAATTGGATGATTTCGGGAGATTTAAGACCTGACATCATATGAAATGAAGGTTTTTTATAGTAAATCATTCGTTACAATGAGAGGAGATGGTTGAAATGAAAGCGCTTAAATCGGTCATTCTTTGGGGAATCATATCCGCTGTGGGGGCAGTGAGCTTTGGTTTCGTGGCTTTAAACCGCGGGGAAAGCATCAATGCCATGTGGATCGTCACAGCAGCACTCTGTGTATATTCCGTTGCCTATCGCTTTTATAGTAAATTCATTGCACAGAAAGTGTTTGAACTAGATGATAATCGCCAGACCCCTGCAGAAGCTAACAATGATGGGAAGGACTACGTACCTACTAATAAATGGGTGCTGTTTGGTCACCATTTTGCGGCAATTGCTGGGGCTGGCCCGCTTGTAGGCCCCATTCTAGCAGCCCAGATGGGATATTTGCCGGGGACACTCTGGCTTGTGGTAGGAGTCGTATTGGCTGGTGCTGTCCAGGATTTCATCATTCTCTTCGGTTCGATGCGCCGGAACGGCAAATCATTGGGTGAAATGATCAAAGAGGAAATTGGGCCAATTACAGGATTGATAGCCATGGTCGGCATCCTCGGCATCATGATCATCTTATTGGCTGTGCTTGCCCTTGTCGTCGTAAAGGCACTGGTGGGCAGCCCTTGGGGGATGTTCACGATCGCCTCGACGATCCCGATTGCCGTCCTCATGGGCATCTATATGCGCTATATTAGGCCAGGGCGTGTTGGTGAAGGCTCCATCCTTGGCATCATCTTATTGATGCTTGCGTTATACTTCGGCCGTTTTGTATCGGAAAGCGCGACATTGGCGCCAATGTTCACCTTCGAGGGGAAAACGATTGCCATCATGCTGATTGCATACGGATTCATCGCGTCCGTTTTGCCGGTATGGATGCTGCTGGCACCGCGTGATTACTTAAGTACGTTTTTAAAAATCGGGACGATCATCGGACTTGCGCTTGGAATCTTTCTCGTCATGCCAAGCCTTGAAATGCCTGCGGTCACACAATTCGTTAATGGGACAGGGCCTGTATTCTCTGGGAATCTATTCCCGTTCCTTTTCATCACGATCGCCTGTGGTGCAGTGTCGGGCTTCCATGCACTCGTTTCATCCGGTACAACTCCTAAAATGATTGAACGCGAATCCCATTCCCGTCCAATTGGTTACGGGGCGATGCTTACTGAATCATTCGTTGCCATCATGGCGATGATAGCAGCCTGTGTCCTGACGCCAGGCATTTATTTCGCGATTAACAGCCCGGGTGCGGTCGTGGGAACCGAGCCGGCTCAAGTGGCGGCGACGATATCGGATTGGGGCTTCGTTTTGACCCCGGAAATGATCACCGGCCTTGCGGATGATGTTGGGGAAGAGACCATCATCTCCCGTACCGGGGGGGCTCCAACCTTTGCAATCGGGATGGCCCACATCTTCTCGCAAGTGATTGGCGGAGCATCGCTAATGGCGTTTTGGTATCACTTTGCGATTCTCTTCGAGGCATTGTTCATATTGACAACCATTGATGCAGGAACAAGGGTGGGGCGTTTCATGATCCAGGATATCATCGGTACCTTCTATAAGCCATTTGCCGAAACGAATAAATGGCTGCCTAATATCATAGCGACGGCCCTTTGTGTAATTGGCTGGGGATATTTCCTTTATCAAGGGGTCATCGACCCGCTTGGCGGGATCAATACCCTCTGGCCGCTGTTTGGAATCGCGAATCAGATGCTTGCCGCCATTGCATTGCTGCTTGGGACGACAGTCCTCTTCAAGATGGGCAAAAAAGCATATACTTGGGTCACGCTTGTCCCGACTACCTTCTTATTAATCGTGACCATGACGGCTGGCTGGCAAAAGCTGTTCCATGAAAACCCGGCGATCGGCTTTTTAGCCCATAAGGATAAATTCAAGGCAGCTTATGATAAAGGAGAAGTCCTCGCACCTGCAGCGAATCTGGCCGAGATGAAGCAGGTTATCGTCAATGACTATGTGGATGCAGCGCTTTGTGCCATTTTCATGCTCGTTGTAATCATTGTCCTGATTTCTGCAATTAAGCTGTGGGTTAAAGTGCTGCAGAACCAGAAAATAGATTTGCATGAATCTCCTTATGTATCGAGAAGGACATCATGAGAAGGGGGTGACGATGTTGAAAAAGTTACTCAAGATACTAAGCTACAGAAAGCAGTTTGTCAGTTTGCTTGTCGGTGTGCCCAGTTATGAAACCTATGTGGCACATATGAAGGATCATCATCCGCAAGATCCGGTAAAGACCAGGAAGGAATTTTTTTGCGAAGCGCAAGATGAACGCTATAATGCCAAAGGTGGCAAAGTATCAAGATGCTGTTAATGGGATATATACGGTTGAAGGCTCCTCAATTTTGAGGAGCTTTTTCTTGTAGTGAAAGGCATGTGAGACATGAAGGACAAATGAATTGCTGAGCTTATTTTAGAAGTGGTGGAGTAGATTTGATGTTAAGTAATATGACATAAAAAATAAAAAGTGAAAAAAATCAGTTGAATTGTTAGAATATTGAGTATATGATAAAAAATATAACATATATTTGTTAACTAACATAACATATAAAATGAGGGGGAATGCAATATGCAAATGGCGGATTCGGTTTTTATGTTTCTGGCAACGATGATGGTTTGGCTAATGACACCAGGGATTGCCCTGTTTTATGGGGGGATGGTGAAGAGTAAAAATGTCCTGAATACAGCCATGCACAGCTACATGCCTCTGGCTGTGATATCGATTCTTTGGGTGCTGTTAGGCTACTCATTATCGTTTTCACCAGGAAATGCGCTGCTGGGGGGACTGGATTGGGTTGGCTTGAAGGATGTAGGCTTTGAACCTGGTCCGTATAGCGATACGATTCCCCATAGCTTATTCATGTTATTTCAAATGACTTTTGCCGTTTTAACTGTTTCGATCATCGCAGGCGGGATTGCCGAACGGATGAAGTTTTCAGCATTTTTGATTTTTACGATCTTGTGGTCTTTATTGGTATACGCACCGGTTGCTCACTGGGTATGGGGAGGCGGCTGGCTGGCGCAGCTTGGGACACTTGATTTTGCCGGTGGCAATGTTGTCCATATTTCTTCAGGTGTTGCCGGGTTGGTTTTGGCGATCATGTTGGGGAAAAGGAAGGAATCGGGGGACAGCGCGCCGCATAATCTGCCTTTGACTTTTCTTGGGGGGTCACTAATATGGTTCGGGTGGTACGGATTTAATGTCGGAAGCGCTTTGACGATCAATGCAGTGGCGATGACGGTATTTGTCAATACAGCCGTTGCTGCAGCTGCTGGCATCATAGGCTGGCTAATCGTTGATTACATGGCGAATAAAAAGGCGACATTGCTTGGAGCGGTGTCCGGAGCGATTTCCGGGTTGGTTGCCATTACACCCGCTTGTGGTTTCGTGACGCCTGCTTCCTCGATCCTCATAGGAGTCGTCGGCGGGGCCGTTTGTTTCTGGGGCGTCTTCTTCCTGAAAAACAAACTGGGATATGACGATGCGTTGGATGCCTTTGGGCTGCATGGGATAGGCGGAACATGGGGCGGGATAGCTACAGGTTTATTCGCAACGACTTCGGTCAACGAAGCTGGTGGAAATGGACTGTTTTACGGCGATTTCAGCTTACTCTGGAAGCAGCTTGTGGCCATTGTGGCGACATATATTTTCGTTGCCGTAATCACTTATGCCATTGCTAAGGTCATTCATGTGTTCGTACCGTTGCGAGTCAGTGAAGAAGATGAGTCAATGGGTCTCGACCTTACACTTCATGGAGAAAAAGCTTATCATGAATCAATTTAAAAGGAGGGTGAATATATGTCAGAGGTTTTAACGAAAATAGATATTATCACACGTCCGATCAAGTTTGAACAATTCAAAGCGGAATTGGCAAAAATAGGGGTAAGTGGAATGACTGTATCGGAGGTGAAAGGAACGGGTCTTCAAAAAAGCTATGTGGAAACGTATAGGGGACGAAATCGCGAAATGTCCCTGCATGACCGGTTGAAAATAGAAATTGTCGTATGTGAAGTTCCCGTTCAGGAAGTCGTGGATGTAGCGCGTAAATTCTTAAGCACCGGTAAACCTGGTGATGGGAAGATCTTCATTTATGAATTGGCGAATGTCGTGAATATCCGCACTGGAAAAGAAGGGCATGATGCGCTGAAGAATGAGTACTGAAGCAGTGCAGGAAACATGAAGAAAGGGAGCGAACCAAATGGGAAGATTGGTCCGAATCGTTCATGCAAAAAAAGAGAGGATTGCCGCTACGCTCATTTCGGAAGGAATATATCAACCTGATGATCGAACCTTTTTAATGGAATTGCCATTAAAGAATTTAGAGGAAATTTTGTCGCTTCGAAGTAAACCCTCCTTTCGTAATCCCCGTTCCAATAAATGAACCTTCACCGTTCTTCTGGAGCGGTTTCTTTTTGTTGCTTGGATCTTCCGAGGGACCTTTTTCTTGAACGGCCATGGAAATTACGGAGCTTTACAACTATAATGGGTAAGGGCGTAAACTTGAAGCAGCTTTTTTTGACGCATTTCTTGTGTTGTAAAAAGGTGAGGGTGGAAATCGTTAATTCTATTAGCGGGTGCTCTTTTTCGTAAATTATTAATATGTTCTTATTAAGAGGTGAAAGGAAATGGACCAATTTACGGTCGAATCCGTTTTAAATATCATCAGGGAGTTTGTACCAAAGGGTGCTTCAATTTCCGTGGCTGATTCAGAGAAATACATTTATTATCAACCGAGCAAGCAAGTGGACTTAAGGATAAAGCCGGGTGAT
Organism: Peribacillus folii; assembly: GCF_030271255.1. Taxonomy (GTDB): domain Bacteria; phylum Bacillota; class Bacilli; order Bacillales; family DSM-1321; genus Peribacillus. Next base: position 62,436 of record NZ_JASJOM010000010.1, on the reverse strand, counting down.
TTAATAAGTGAAAAAACAGCTACATACAAGGCATTGAGTGTCCGGAGGAAAATTGGGGTGCAAGTCGAGAGTCATGTATTCGGCGTACCTTACTATGGGTTGAGCGTACCGATCATGAATGAGGGTCATCCTCTAGGGGCGGTCACGGCGATACTGCCATCAAAGCCATTAATCTTACCTACATCATTCCTGACCATTAAAATGGATGACCGCTGGATTCCTCTTCCATATGATCAAATCATGTATTTAGAAGCACAAAACAGGAAAACGAAAGTTCAGTCCGAACTTGTGAGTGGATACCATAAAATGAACTTAAGTGAATTGGAATTCATGTTGCCGAGCGATTTATTCATTCGTGTGCATCGTTCTTATATCGTCAATATCAATTATATACAAGAAATCCTTCCTGATTTTCATTCAACATTTTTACTGATCATGAAGGACAATTCCAAGATCCAAGTCAGCCAAACATATGCAAGCCAATTCAGGAGAGCACTAGGTTTTTAGTGCTCTCCTTTATGTGTGGAAAATGCTGTCTGATGCCCAGATAAAGGCTTTTCATTCGGAAATGAATGTGACGATTACAAAGGATTGATAAAATTGGGTGTAAGAAAGCGAAAAAAATGGGGGTCTTTTGGATGAAAGAAAGCGTTTTCAATAAAATTCGCAATGAACAATTTAAGGGGAAAGTTGTTACGGCGGAGGAAGCCGCTTCATGGATCAAAGACGGGATGAAGCTTGGCATGAGTGGGTTCACTCGTGCCGGTGATGCAAAAGTTATCCCAATGGCCTTGGTTGAAAGGGCAAAAACTGAAGTATTCAAAGTGGACGTATATACTGGTGCATCCTTGGGACCGGAAGTCGACCTGCATATGGCGGAAGCCGGAATCATCAATAAACGCTTACCATTCCAAGCAGATAAAGGAATACGCAATAAAATCAACGCCGATGAAGTCACATATGTGGACCAGCATTTGTCTCATACAGCAGAACAAGTCCGTCAAGGCCTTGTCGGGCCTATTGATTTTGCGATAATCGAAGCATTGGCCATTACGGAGGAAGGGTTAATCATTCCGACTACTTCCGTCGGTAACTCAGCCATCTTCGTTCAAGAGGCTAAACATGTAATCATTGAATTGAACGTATCCCATCCAGAAGGATTGGAAGGTATGCATGACATATATACACCAGCCAGGCAAGGAGAGCGAGAGCCCATTCCAATGACGGATGCAAGCGATCGCTTAGGCTCCATCGGCATATCGGTTGAACCTGAAAAGGTAATGGGAATCGTCGTATCAACTGACCTTGATGCGCCCTCGACAATCGTGCCGCCTGATGAAGAAACGGCGACGATCGCCAATCACCTAATAAATTTCCTTCGTGATGAAATCAAGGCAGGCCGTTTGACGGAGAAACTTGCACCGCTGCAATCAGGTGTAGGTTCAGTGGCAAATGCAGTATTCGCCGGCTTCCTTGATTCTGAATTTACAGATTTGGAAGTGTACTCGGAAGTCCTGCAAGATGCGGTATTCGATTTGATAGATGCTGGGAAAGTCAAATTCGCTTCTGGCTGTTCGATAACATTAGCTGAAGAAAAGGGGAAGCAGGTATATGGTAATCTCGATAAATACCGCGATAAACTTGTTCTTCGGCCGCAAGAAATATCCAACCACCCTGAAATCATCCGCCGCCTCGGTCTGATTTCAATCAATACAGCGTTAGAATGTGATATTTATGGCAACGTAAACTCAACACATGTTTCAGGAACTAGAATGATGAACGGGATCGGTGGTTCAGGAGATTTTGCGCGTAACTCACGCCTCGGTATTTTCGTAACGAAATCCTATGCAAAAGGCGGTAAAATATCCAGTATCGTTCCATTCGTTTCTCATGTGGATCACACTGAGCATGATGTGGATGTGTTAGTGACAGAGCAGGGCATCGCTGATCTGCGCGGACTTGCTCCTAAAGAGCGCGTGGCATTAATCATCGAAAACTGTGCACATCCTGACTACCGTCCGCAGCTTCGTGCCTATTTCACGGAAGCGGTCGCGCAAACAGGGGGTCACCAAACTCCGCATATTCTTGAAAAAGCGTTTTCCTGGCATATGAACCTAATGAAAAATGGTACAATGCTTGAAGCTGTCCTTCAAGTTCAGGAATGATCGTGAAAGCCCTGCTTATAGCAGGGTTTTTTATTCGGTCCGTATTCTCTTTTAAGCATGGAAACCTATCAACTTCCATTTGGGTATTGCTGGCGGGTAAGCAGGCGGGGTGTTAAAATGAATCTTAGGAGATACAGGCACCGGAAACTGTCCTGATAATTCCTTTCTTTGAAAATACGAAACATGTGAGAAAATGGTTGAACCTGATAAGGAAAGGGAAAGGAATCGTGGGAGGTTTCTTTTATTTTTGCATTAAATTATACATTCAAGTTATTGAAATATGGTAAACTGCTAACAATGAACGATTTTCATACATAGGTTTTCTTCGAATGATTTCGTTTCCATAGAAAAAAGGGTAGATAGAATGGCTATAGTGGAGGAGATAATTTGTTCAAAACAAAACTGCATTTTTGGACGTTAGAGTTATTATTATTATCTTTACTTTTTTATGTTGGTACAAAGATTTCTTTCCTCTTTGAACCAATTGTGATCTTTACTTCAACGTTGTTTTTCCCCATTTTGATTTCGGGCTTTCTCTACTTTTTGTTCAATCCAACTGTGGATTTCCTCGCCAAAAGACGAGTGCCAAGGGGATTGGCGATATTATTGCTATATGTATTCTTCCTTGGTTTGATCAGTTTGTTGGTTGGACTTGTTGGGCCATCCCTATCCAAACAGGTTACCGATTTGATTAATAACCTTCCTGACTATTTCAATCAAACAAGGAAGTTCATTGAAGATTCGGCACAGTCAAAATGGTTCTTGTGGACGATGGAACAAGATTATGTAGATTTGCAAAAAGTAGGAGATTCGCTGCAAAAATATTTGACTGATTTACCTACCAATATCACGAACAGCCTATCTTCCATATTCAGTGTAGTCACGAACATTACATTAGTGGTCGTGACGGTTCCATTCATCCTGTTTTATATGTTGAAGGATGGAGATAAGCTTCCGAGCGCGATCATGAAATTCGTACCGGTTGGATATAGGAAGCCGGCCTTGACCGTTCTTCAGGAAACGGGGGAAACGCTTACCACTTACATACAGGGACAGATGCTTGTTTGCATGTTTGTAGGAATTGGCACATTCATTGGTTATTTGATCATTGATCTGCCTTATGCCTTCCTATTTGCGCTGATTGGAGCCGTTACGAACATCATTCCGTATGTTGGGCCTTTCATCGGGGTAGCTCCGGCAGTCATTGTGGGGTTAATCCATTCGCCGACCCAGGCGTTATTGGTCATACTCGTTGTAACGATCATCCAGCAGCTGGATGGCAATGTCATTTCGCCATTGGTGATCGGGAAAAAATTGAACACACATCCGCTTACGATCATCATCCTTTTGCTCGTGGCCGGAAACATAGCCGGTATCATCGGGATGATTTTGGCAGTTCCGACTTATTCCGTCGTTAAAACGATCGTGCTGAATATCGTGAAATTGATCAGGATCCGTAAAGAGGAAAAGCTTGAAGAAGAGATATTGGAATGAAAAAAGGGGGACCAGCTCATATGAGCTGGTCCCTTTCTCATTAAAAGATTACAAGCCTAGAGAAATGTATTTCACTTCCAGGTATTCCTCGATGCCTTGGTGGCCGCCTTCACGGCCAAGTCCGCTTTGTTTGAAACCGCCAAATGGTGCTTGGGGAACGGATGGAAGCCCATCATTCAAACCGACAATACCAAATTCAAGTGCTTCGGTGATTTGGATGCCTTTGGTGATATTTTCAGTGAAGACGTATGCTGCCAATCCGAAAATGGAGTCATTAGCCCTCTTGATTGCCTCTTCATCCGTCTTGAAGGAGGTGATGGGAGCCAATGGTCCGAACGTTTCTTCCTTCATGCAAAGCATGTTGTCATCAATGTTGGATAGGACAGTAGGTTCAAGGAAAAGGCCGCCGATGGCTTTCCCGCCTGCTTCAAGCTTAGCTCCGCTGTTTATCGCTTCATCAATTTGTTTTTGAACCTTATCCACAGCATTTTGGTCGATGAGCGGCCCGATATCGACGCCATCCTCCATTCCGTTTCCAACCTTAAGTTCCTTGACCTTGGCAACGAGCTTTTCGATGAAGGCTTCTTGAATGGCTTCGTGGACATAAATGCGATTGGAACAGACGCACGTTTGCCCGGCATTCCTGAATTTGGAGCTAATGATGCCATCAACCGCTTTATCAAGGTTAGCATCCTCAAGAACGATTGCTGGGGCATGGCCTCCGAGCTCAAGCGAGATTTTCTTGACCGTGTCGGCCGATCCTTTCATTAAGGTTTTCCCGACCTCTGTAGAACCGGTGAACGTCAATTTGCGAACTCTTGCATCTTGAAGCCAAGTTTCCCCGATTTCAGCTGATTTGCCTGTCACAACATTGATGACCCCTTTTGGAATGCCGGCTTCTTCAGCCAATTCAGCCATCTTTAAGGCGGTGATTGGCGTCAGGTTAGCGGGTTTAATGACGACGGTACAGCCTACAGCAAGGGCGGGCGCCACTTTCCTGGTGATCATCGCTGCTGGGAAGTTCCATGGGGTAATGACAGCCACGACTCCGACTGGCTGTTTGGTCACGAAGAGTCGCTTGTTGGAAACGGAGGGAGGTATCGTTTCGCCATACACGCGTTTTCCTTCTTCCGCGTACCAAGACAAAAATCCGTTGGCATATGTCATTTCACCAAACGCTTCATTAAATGGTTTTCCTTGTTCCTCCGTCATGATCTTAGCCAATTCTTCTTTATTATCATCAATCAATCGATGCCATTTCCAAATTAATTCAGCCCGTTCGTAGACAGATCGCGCTGCCCAATCGGGAAAGGCTTCATGTGCAGCATCAGCGGCCTTCGCCGCTTCCACTGCGCCGCCTTTTGGAACGGTGGCGACGACTTCATTCGTTGCTGGATTCGTCACTTCAATTTTATCCAATCCAAAATCCGACCACTCACCATTAATCAATAATCCGTAATCTTTCATGATAAAACCTCCCATTTTGGTTTAATCCATCAAACTACTAAATGAAACTTTCAACTTTATACTTTTACCTGTTAGGTAAAAGTATAAACACTTTATCTTGATTACGAAATTAATTTGATTGGCTTTTTTTAGAAAGTCATAAAAAAGAGGGGCAAGCATTGCTCTCCTCCTCCTTTTTCGTATGTCCATTTATTTTTCCGCTGATACGGCCACTTCACCAATATTATCGGAGAGGGCATGATTTGGATTGAATTCACCTTCGGATTTGGAGATGACCACCGTGGCGACACTGTTGCCGATAAGATTCGTGATGGCACGCGCTTCAGACATGAAGCGGTCGACTCCCAGCAGCAGGGCCATCCCTTCTACGGGAATCATCGGGAAAGCGGCCAAGGTTGCAGCAAGGGTAATGAATCCAGAGCCGGTTACACCGGCAGCTCCTTTGGAGGTTAACATCAAAATACCCAGAAGCGTCAATTCCTGCCATATGCTTAAATCCACACCATAGGCCTGGGCGATGAAAATGGCTGCCATGGATAAGTAGATGGATGTGCCATCAAGGTTGAAAGAATAACCAGTTGGCACCACCAAACCGACCACCGATTTTGAACAGCCGTATTTCTCCAGTTTTTTCATCACGCTTGGCAGAGCGGATTCGGAAGAAGAGGTTCCTAACACTAAGAGGATTTCTTCTTTTAAATAGGCAATGAATTTGAAAATATTAAAGCCATAGATTTTAGCGATCGTGCCAAGGACAAGAACGATGAACAGGGCCATGGTGATATACACGCTCCCCATCAATTGCCCCAGTGAACTTAAAGAGCCGAGTCCAAATTTTCCGATGGTATATGCCATTGCCCCGAAGGCAGCCAATGGCGAGACCTTCATGATCATACTGACGATGCCAAAGAAAATATCGGCGATATGCTGAAGGAAGGAAACAACTGGCTGTACTTTCGGACCCATGGCAGCCATGGATAAACCGAACAGAACGGCAAAGAAGAGGATAGGAAGCAGATCACCGCCAGCCATTGCCGCAACGGCATTATCAGGAATGATATTGGATATGAAGGCGATCGCGCCATGTTCCGTTTCAGATGCGGCTGTCGTATATTGTGATACATCACCGCCTTCGACTGAGTCGATGTTAAAGCCTTTACCGGGGCCGAGCAGATTGACTACGATGATTCCGATGGCCAGGGCAAAAGTGGTTACGATTTCAAAGTAGAGCAAAGCCTTTCCGCCGATGCGGCCAACCTTTTTCATATCACCCATACCGCCTATTCCGATTACGACGGTTAAGAAGATGATCGGTGCAATGACCATTTTTATCATTTTGATGAATAAGTCAGCCAATATCTTCAGCTGTTCACCAAAAGCAGGGAAAAAGAAACCGACCGTTATCCCCAGAATGATACCGATGATGACCTGAACCGTTAAATTTTTTAATAGTTTCATGAGGCATTCTCCTTTATTATATGATAGCGCTTACTTAACTTGGGTTCAGTGTAACAGAAGAAGGAGCTGGAATATTCTTTTGGTGATATTGTTCTTTTAGGTCTTTTTGGTCTTAAGGGGACATAGAGGAGAAGGAAGGGAGGGCGGAACTGCCATAAAAAAAATACCGGCTGAATACCGGTATCATAAAGTCAATTTTCAAATGGTTTTATGAGGGCATAAAGCGTTCCGATCACGGGAAGCTCCAATCCGACCTTGTCAGCAAGACGCAGCGCGCCGCCTTGTAAATGTTCCACTTCGAGCGTTAGGCCTTTCCGGCGATCCTGATGCATGGAGGAAGTGGATTCCTCGGCTAAACCTGCCATATTCTCCAAAGCCTGAGCAACGTTCTGCCTGGTTATCCCGATATCATAAGCGTTGGCAAGTTCCATCATTTCAATAAGGGCATCTTCCAGTAACCCGTTGCTTTCCGGAAATCTCCGTATCGCGCCGATAGGGAGGTTGGCTGCGGTAGTTACACCGGAGAAGGCGGTGATGAACATATATTTAATCCACATCCTGATTAGAATGTTTTCCGTCCTGTTTACCGACATGATAGCTGATTTTGCAGCTTGTTCAAAGTCATCGCATACCTTTGCTTGTGACGGGTGAAGCGCACCAAAAATTAAGTCGTGATTCTCATTTGAATGAATGATATGCCCCCTTTCATCAAGGGTGGCAATGATAAAGGCACTGCCTCCGAGCACGGCTTCCTCACCGAGTTCATCCTGTAAAATGGATATATGCTCTAATCCATTCAAAAGCGGCAGGACCTTGGCGCCGTTTTCAACAAGCACCTTTAAATCGGCGAGGGTGCCTTGCAAATGCTGCCCTTTAACGGCGAGAATGACCAAATCTGCTTTTTCGATATCATGCACGTTCTCAAAGATTTGAAGTTCGTTAAATTGGCAGTTTCCATGAGGGCTGGTTATCGCAATGCCGTTTTCCTTCAATTGTCTGGCACGGTTTTTCCTGACCAGATATTGAACTTGCTGTCCTGCCTGCTGCAATCGGCCCCCGAAGTAGCAGCCGAGTGCCCCGGCCCCCATAATGACAATATTCAAAGTGAACACCTCTTTTTGTAAGATGTACCCATCATAACATTGTCGTAATTTTCAGTAAATACTTATTCTACAAGGACATGCAGGTGGTTTAAAAAGGTTGAAGTTAGGGAATAAGAAAAGATCAGCCCGAAAGTTTTCGGGCTGATCTTTTCTTATTTATTTATACACTTTGACTTTTACCGTTTTTCTGCCCCAATCAAGTGCTTTTGAGTGAGAAGAGTAGAAGACGTCAATTTTATTTCCTTTGATTGCTCCGCCTTTATCTGCCGCGATGGCTTCACCGTAACCTTCCACATGAACTTTCGTTCCTAGCGGAATGACCTTGGGATCGACGGAAATGGCTTTTACTTTAGGATTTTTCTTTAAGTTTAGACCTGTTGCCGTAATCCCGCTGCAGCCCTTACAATTCGCTGTGTACGCGGTCGCCTTCACCGTGATCGTTTTATATTTCTTGGCTGTGGATGATGTTGTTTTAGCTTTTGGTTTAGCAGAACTAGAAGGCTTCTTAACCTTTAGGACTTGCTTTGGATGAATGTTATCTTTTTTTAGGTTGTTCCAACTTTTGAGTTGATTGACTGTTATATTATGTTTATTGGCGATACCCCATAGTGTGTCGCCACTTTTGACTTTGTATGTAGTAGTAGCAGCCGATGAAACTCCGGAAAAACTAAATACCAGGAAGAAAGCAGTGAAAATTGGAAGTAGTATTTTTTTCAAAATGAATAGTCTCCTTTGTTTTAAATCGTAGACTTAGAATAACAGGTCTATATGACAATAATGTTTCGGTGGAATAGTAATTGTGTTACAAAAAAGTTTCCGTTGATAAATGAATGTAATATTAACTAGGCAAAAGGGACTTGGTTGGGGAAGGTTTCGATATGTTTTATAATGAATGATCATGTCGGTTTAAAAGCTTTTATAGCTATTTTAATGGCGTATTTTGTTTGAATGTACAATATTTGGTTGTATTACAACTAGTTTTAAAGTCCTGTGTGTTTTTGTAACCCGATGCTACGAAATCATGTCTGGATTATTGCGTGATAATTGATGGAATGGGGAGGGAGTGAGGTCGGGCATTCATTTTAAATGATTTGATAGATTCCGTTTACCCTGAATCATTAGGACGCTAAGGGTGGAAATCTGATTGCCCATAAATTTGAAGGTGTGGACTTTGCCGTTTTTTTTAATGAGCTCTGCCTTGGAGCTCGAATACTATTCTGCTGATCAAACTTTAAGTTATTCATTATGGATAAGCTGATGATGTCATTCAATTAAGTAGATGACCTAAAAAAGATGCCGTCTGCAAAAAGCAGGCAGCACCTTCTTCAAATGATGAAACTATTAAACTAAAGTGAATTCCGTTGCAAAATCAACTAGCATTTTTTGATAGACGGCTACCGATTCCAGATCAACACATTCCCTGTCTCCATGCCAATTTTCTCCTTTTGGTCCGAATTCGATGGCTGGGATATCATAAGCGGCAAAAAAGACGGTATCAGCCGAACCATGCTGCCCAAAAATCACGGCATCTTGGTTGATGTTTCTTTGGACGACGGGACGAAGCAGTGTGATGAATGGGTCTGACTCTTCCGTTTTCACTGGCTTGCTGTACATATTGATGAAAATATTCTTACCCGTCACACTTTCGATTTGAGTCACGACTTCCTCCATGGTTTGTGTAGGGAGATAGCGGATATCCAGACTGAGCAAGCAGGCATCCGGTACCTTGTTATAGACGTCCCCGCCTTTTATTTTTGCTAGGTTAATGGAGGGGGAGTCGTAAAGGGGAGTATGATCCCTCGTGAAAGGAAGCTCCTTTATTTTTTGATAGAGTTCATAGGCCTTCTCGATTGCATTCACGCCCTCCCATGGGCGGCTTCCATGTGCGGATTTACCGGAAACTTCAATATCAAGGCGCAGGGCACCCTTTGCCTGAAGGCCAATTCCCAATTGGGTTGGTTCCGCACAAATCACAAAGTCCCCTCTATAACCATGTTTCGCTAAATAGCCAGAACAGTTCAACCCTCCAGTTTCTTCATCCGATACTATTTGCAACTGAATCTTCAATCCTAGGTTCATGTCCTTCAGTTCAGAGAATGCACACATCATTCCGGCAACCCCTGCTTTCATATCGGCTGCCCCGCGTCCATACAGGCGCCCTTCATGAACTTGTGGGAAGAATTGATCCGGAGTTCCGCTGACAACATCGACATGGCCATTCCAGATGACGGTCTTATCTCCTTGGCCAATCTCGCTAACGAGCATCCTATACCCATTATTAACGATTACGTTTACGTATATTCCTTGTTTTTTAAGCCAGTCCGCACAGTATTCAACTGCTTCGTTCGCTCCTTTTTTCGATGAACTGTCGATTGATACTAAATCTTTAAGTAACTCGATGAGCAAAAAGAAAACCTCCTAAATATTTGGATACTATCATTATATATACCCTTCCTTCCTAAGTGTTAACTCTAAAAATCTTTCCTGTTACATGACGTTTATTCCTTCCACTTTCTGGGGTATGTAAAGGGGGAGCGATAGTTTACATTCTTTAAGGAGGATGATAGAAATGGATAAACGTATAATTGGGGTTTATGAAACTGGAGAAGAAGCCATTAGGGCCGTTGAGGCCTTGCAGGCCGATGGATATAACCGTGATGAAATATCGGTAGTAGCAAAAGATAAAGAGGAGTTAAGGACAGTCAATGAAGAAACCGGTACGAAGGCCGAAGAGGGTCTCGCAGCTGGTGCAGCGACCGGTGGGATTTTGGGAGGAGCAGCTGGTTTGTTAGCAGGAGTGGGCGCATTGGCTATACCGGGAATAGGACCGGTATTGGCAGCAGGACCGCTTGCTGCAACCTTGGCTGGCGCAGCTGTAGGAGCGGGTACAGGCGGTTTGGCCGGTACATTGATCGGGATGGGCTTACCGGAAGATGAGGCGAATCGATATGAAGCGGATGTGATAAACGGCAAGCTGCTTGTGCTGGTCGACAAAGATGCGCGTAAATTGAATTCTTCTTATTCAGGTATTACAGAAACGGATGAAACGTTAACGCATGGCAGGAGAACGCTATAATGACAAGCGAAAAGGGACGGACCCCTTTAGGGTCCGTCCCTTTTTTTTGATTAAAATATGAATTTCCTTATTTCTTTATGCATTTCCTGTGATAAGGTATCGAGATCACTGGCAAGGGCATTCAATTGTTCCATGGAGGCGTTCGTTTGTTCGACCGAAGCTGATACTTCCTCGGTTCCCGCCGCCGTTTCCTGACTGATAGAGTTTAATTGTGCCGCGTTGCCGGCCATCCGTGTGACCTCTGATACCATTTCATTCATCATCGTTTTTATTTCGTCAAAATTGCTGAATGTGCTCTCGATGATCGTTGCAATGTGACTGAAGGCATTTTCCGTATCCGTCACCGAGGTATCCTGATGATGGATTTTTTGATTGACTTGGTCAATCAATTGTACTGTATTGCTTGTATCGGCTTGCATCGCTTGAATGATTTCAGAGATTTCCTTCAATGACTGTTCCGTTTGCTCGGCCAACTTCTTCACTTCATCTGCTACCACGGCAAACCCCTTTCCATGCTCGCCGGCCCTTGCCGCTTCGATGGCAGCATTCAAGGCTAGTAAGTTGGTTTGTCCGGCAATCCCGCTTATCGTCTTTACGATTGCGCTGATATCGTGGGAGCGTGCATCCAATGACTTGACGGCTGTGCTCATTTTATTGGAAATCAGCGAAGTTTCGTTAAATTGTTGTTTTAAGTCCCGGACCTGAGTGATGCCGTTTTCTGAAGCCTTGAACATATTATCGGATTCCAACGCCATTTTGCTTGTTTCTGCATCAAGATCATTAATTTTGTCCGCCAAAAGCTTTACGGCATTTTCATTATTTTGACCGACTTCAATTTGGTCTATGGCACCTGACGCTATTTGTTCCATCGTCAAGGCGACCTCGTTTGCTGCAGCCGAATTCTCCTCTGCACTTGCCACTAGCGTCATGGAGGAATCGGAAACTTTATCGGAAAGGTTGTTGACCTTTCCTAGCATCTGGCTCATATTACGGGCCATCATGTTCGTATCTTCCGCAAGCTGACCAATTTCATCAGTCCTTGAGATCGAATTTTTGGCTGTGAAATCACCATCAGCCATCTTCCGTATCGAGCCTTGCAGCTTTTTAATCGGGTTTGTCAAGGATCTGGTGATGAAGATGGCAGATAAGGCAGTGATGGTGAAGACGATCAACAATGTGATGATATTATCTTTGATCATCGGGCTTGCACGGACTATCACTTCATTTTCATCCATCAATCCAGCTATTCGCCATCCGGTAGTCGGGTTGGTGGCATAGCCGATGATCCGTTTTTTTCCTTCATATTCCTCGATCATCGATCCGGATTCACTTTTCATTTTTTTGAAAATGTTCTCCTTGGATATATCCTGTTGAATCTTTTCCTTATCCGGATGGGTAACGAATGCTCCTTTTTTATCCAGTAATACCGAATAACCGGTTTCCCCGAACTTCGTTTGATTAACCATCTTGACCAATGTGTCTATCGAAATGTCGACACCGAGCACACCGATTAATCGGTCACCATCATATATGGCCTTTGCTGCGGTAATGACCATTTCATTAGTAGCTTGATCTGTATAAGGTTCGGTCCAAATGGTTTCATTTTTTTCCTTCAAGGCGGTTTGATACCATTCCCTCTGTCTCGGGTCAAAGTCCGCAGGTAATTCAGCTTTTGGGAAAATTATGGTTTTTCCCTCTTTTTCCGTGCCAAGATATAAGCCATTTATTTCAGAATTGCTGGACTGTGTATGGGAAAACTCATCAAATATCGATTCAGGGTCCTTTTCATAAGCACTCATGCGGGGATACTTACTGATCCTATCCAATTGATCCTCCGTTTTCTTGAAGAAGATTTCAAAGGATTCATTCATTGACTTGACTTGCTCTTCCGTCGTTCCAGTAAGCTCATTCGTCGTTAACTCGATGCTGTTTTTATAGCTCATGTAAGCAATGGCCAATCCGCTTATCATGATCAAAGCTAAAAAGGGAATCAATATCTGTTTTTTTAGCGAATTAAAATACCAATCTGTCATTTTTTTCATGGACCATGCTCCCTATATAGATTTAATTTTGGCTTCTAATAGATATTTCGGTGAACAATCACTTTTTTGAAGCTTCTATTTAGAAAATTGCCATAATAAATCATCACCCTTGTGGAGCTAACCACTGACTTAGATATTAGCGGGGGAATCACAGATGAAAAAGAAGAGGAGACAGCATTAGTCACCTCTTCGATTGCTTACTCCATTTGAATGGTGTGGGTCCTGCCCATGTACCACGCATAAAAATCGTCCGCATATTCGATGGGCACATCATGGATTTTTGTGTGATGTACAGGTTTGGAGCGGTTGATCGTTTGGATGGAGGCAAGCCCGAAAACCTTCTGCAGTTTGGAGCGCCTGACTTCAATTTGTATGACCTTGCTCCTCTTTGTAATGAACAGTGAGGTTCCTAAGCTTCCGGATTTAAACTGGACAAACTCACCATTCAACAAGTAGCGGCTGCTTTTGTAATCCAATATTCTCAATGTGTAAATGAGGGCAAGTAAAATCAATGAAAAATACCACAAAGCCATATCGAAAAAAAAGATGGCGACTGTAGTAAGAAGCCAGAACACGCTGGGGCGAAGCATCCGGATTTTGAAGGCTTGTTTCGAGAGCGGCTTCATGGAACGTTCCACCTTGTAAGCGGGCAAAATCTCCTCGATCATCTCATGGGCCCGTTCTATCGATAAAAAAGGATAGAGGACATTCGTCTCAAGCTCTTCATCCCCAGTGCTTCCTGCGCTTATCAGTTTCACTTCGGCTAAACCAAGCATCCTTTTCATGAGGATTGGGTGATCTCGACAGCTTGCACTTTTTCTTTCTGGATCGAAAAAGCGGATTCGTCCAGCACACCTTTCTTGATATGGATGCGGTTTTGATCAGATGAAATTTCATATTTTCCATATTTAACAAAAGTGGAAACGATTCCGAAAGTGACAGCCATACAGATGAGGGCAATGATGACGATGGTTATGATCCACCATGAATCCATGACCTTCGCTGCGAATCCTTCCGCATTCCTTAAATCGATGAAATCATCGAGTGTATTATATAATGTGGCCACAATGGGAATGAGGGCCAGGAAGCTGAGCGATGTAAAGGAGGCTTTCAGAACGTCTCGTTTGGTCGGCGTGAAATGAATCGTCTTTTCCGTAACGGGACCCAGGTCTGCTGCCATTCGCTCCGCGGCAACCTCCGCATCCGCGATTGGGCCATTCTTTGACGAATGGGCACGCTCTAGCCGCTCGGCCTCTTTTTGGGATATCACCTCGAAGGGGACACTGCCCTCGTCGCCGCTGGTCCCCATTTCGAACGTCAAGGAGGTTAGTTTAAAAATCTTGTGGAATAATGTCGTCCGTCGTTGAACATTCTGCACCTTATGAAGCGGTACCGATTGATATGATTTCGAGATGAGTCCCGTAGTAATATGAATGGTGCCTTCCTTGATCTGATATTTATAGGTATACCATGTAAGGATGATCGACAAGACCCTCCAGATCAAATAGATTAGAAAGAGAAGTTGGAGTAGCTTCATATACATTTTTTCTGATCCGAAGTTCAATATATAAAGCATGATGATGAAAAAAATATTCCCTTTCAGCAATCTTCCTAATTCAAAAGGGATTTTGATGGGGTGAAGCCGTTTTGCCTGTTGCTCCATCGTCAATCCACTTCCTTAATCTTCGCGAAATGGGCGATTTTGTCCCGTAATTCATAGGCCTCATCCTCCGGTATGGCAGGTATGTCGTGGGAGCTGCCCATTGTGCCGATGCTTAGTGAGTATAAATTATATTTTCGCAGCAAAGGACCTTGGTCCAGCCGGACGGATTGAACTTTCGTCATCGGTATGAGTTCATGCGTTTCATACAATGCTCCTTGTTTTGTTTGGATGAATTCTTCATTCACATCGTAACGCCAATATCTTTGCAGCAAGACTGGTTCTATGATGATGGACCAGACAGAATGGCATAAGGATAGTACGATAAGTCCGATTAATAGCCATCCGATCCATACTTTCCAAGCAAAATATCCGTCTGCAAACAATAGAATGAAAAGGACGGCAAGTATGATGAGATGGATAATGGCTTCGAACATCCGCCAAACTTTCACGGCTTGTTTGGAAATCTTCTTGGTAGGTGGTTTAATCTTCGAATACATATATTCACTCCTTTTGTGTCTTCATACTTATACGGATTAACTTTCGAGAAAGTTCCCGGTTTGTCTTCCTATTAGATGAAGGTAAAGTGGATAAGATAGTAGGAGACATTTTTTAGACTGGGAGTGATAGGTTTGACATATAAAAGGAAGGTAAGCTGTTTCTTCTTCCTATTTTTGATTGGCATTTTTCATGGAGAATCAATGCAGGCCGCAAATGGAATGGGAACCGTGGACCAGGAGATTCAGCGTATTTTGGATGAAACCCCTGCATTATCAGGGGCGTTAGCGGGAATTTCGATCCGGTCAGCAGAAACGGGGGAACTGATTTATGAACGAGGTTCGCAAACGCGCTTGCGTCCAGGTTCCAATCTGAAGCTTTTGACGGCAGCGGCAGCGCTGGAAACGTTGGGGGAAGACCATGTATTTCTGACGGAATTATACGAAAAAGGCGTGCAAGTCGGCCATGTCCTGCAGGGCGATTTGTATTTGAAAGGAAAAGGGGATCCGTCATTGCTGGAAAGTGATTTCGATGAGCTGGCTGCTTCACTTAAGCGAAAGAAAGTGAAACTCATTCATGGAAATCTTATTGGGGATGATTCCTGGTATGATGATGTCCGGTATTCAAAGGACTTAGTATGGAGCGATGAACAAGAATATTACGGAGCGGCTGTCTCAGCTTTAACCGCTTCCCCGGATGAAGATTATGATACCGGAACCATCATCTTGAAGATTAAGCCAAGTAAAAAAGCCGGCAGTAAGGCCGCATTGGAGAAAATTCCGGAGATGGATCATGTAAGAATCATCAACAAAACGAAAACAGTGGCATCAGGCGGCCAAAAGGAAATCCATATTGAACGATCTCACGGAACACAGGTCATTACGGTGACTGGAACGATTCCGGAAAATACCGGGGAGGTCAAGGAGTGGGTTTCAGTGCAGGATCCCACCGAATATGCCTTGAACCTTTTCGAGAAATCAATGAGAAAACAAGGGATCAAAATTGTGGGGGAAAGGAAAAAAGGGGAAACGCCAATAGACGCGAACTTGATTGAAACTCATCGATCCATGCCGCTTTCACAGCTTCTCATTCCGTTCATGAAGCTGAGCAACAACAGTCATGCTGAGGTCTTAATAAAAGAGATGGGCAAAGAAGCCGGCGGGAAAGGGAGCTGGGAGGACGGTTTGAAGGTTTCCGGAAACGTGATGAATCGTTTGGGACTCGATATGCAAACGATCGAGATGCGCGATGGCTCCGGTATTTCCCAAGTCAATATGATCCCAGCCAATGAGATAACGAAGCTGCTATATGCCATACAGGAAAAAACGTGGTTCCCCAGCTATTTGAATGCGTTGCCGGTGGCAGGAATCGAGAGTCGAATGGTGGGAGGAACGCTTAGGAAGCGAATGCAGGGGACCTTTGCAGCCGGGAATGTCCGGGCGAAAACGGGGACGATTACAGGAACAAGCGCATTAGCGGGTTATGTGACGACCAAACGAGGGGAAAAACTGATATTTTCAATCATCCTCAATAACTTCGTGGAAGAAAAGGGAATAACGGCCATCCAGGATAAGATAGCCGTTATGCTCGCTGAACAGGAACGATTATTAACGAAGGGACGTTAGGAGCCAATGAGATGCATAGGTTTGCAGTTCACGGAAATCTGTGATGAGTACATCCGCCTCATTCAATTCCTGTTCCCCGGCAAATCCGAATTTGCAGCCTACAAGCAGTTAGATTGTTTTTCCTTGCCGCTTCGATGTCGGATTTCCGGTCGCCGATCATCAGCGCATGTTGAACGTGATGCTCATCCAATATCATTTTTACCAAATCGGACTTGGAGCCTTCCGCAGATCTTTGGACACTGTAAATGTCGGTAATATATTGATGCAGTCCAAAGTAAGAACAGATTTCCTCCAAATACCTTTCGAGTCCGTTACTAGCAATGAAAATGGATATATCAAGCTTTTTGATCGTGGAAAAGGTCTCTAGCACGTAAGGAAAAAGCTGGCCCCTTCCTTCTTTGATTTCCTGATTCAAATATCCCAAAAAAAGGCGGTCCGCCTGTTGGCGAATAGGATCAGGATGTTCCGGCATCAGAGTTTCCGAAACGACGCTCAGGGGCACGCCCATTATTCTTTGGTACGCTGCAAGCGGGGCATTCCCATTCCAGTTTCCTTCTGCCCGAAGGACCTCAAATGTTTTTTCAAGAGAAGAACCTAAAATTTCGTTTGTTTGAAATAAGGTACCGTCCATATCAAAAATGGCGGCAAATTGGATCGTGTTCAATACATGCACCTTCTTTTCAGTTTTTTTCATTTACTCCCCACAGGAAACATGCGGGATTGAATGGAAATAGGTAAGGTAGGAGGAATGCTTATGAAATTTACAACGCTGAATGGTCCGCTTACAATCGAAGTCCTTATGGCCGAAATTCATGTCATGTCCCCAAAACGATTTCCCTATCTGATCGCCATAGACGGCAGGGGCGGGTCTGGAAAAAGTACATTAGCTTCCCTTATCCAGGCAGCGTGTCCGGGGAGCGCCGTTATTCATATGGACGATTTTCATTTCCCATCTTCGCAACGCATTCAGCTGCCTCCATCCCAAAAACAAATCGGAGCAGATTATGATTGGAAACGGTTGTTTTTCCAAGTACTGCAGCCGCTCTCCGAAGGGATGGAAGCAAAATATCAACGGTATGATTGGGATAAGGATGCCTTGGCTGAATGGCATGTTGTCCCTTCTGATTGCCTGGTCATTGTTGAAGGAACGTATTCCACTCGTAAGGAATTGGCTTGGCTTTATAATTTCACCGTCTGGGTGGAATGTCCCCGTGATCGACGTTTGGAACGCGGCCTCGAACGGGATGGCGAAGAGGCGCGCCAGATGTGGGAAGATAACTGGATGATCCAGGAAGATCTTTATGTGGAATCGCAAAAGCCGCAAGAAAGGACGAATCTTGTGGTGGACGGAACCTGCTGAATCCGACGGATTTTTCAAGTCATTTTAATTGTAAAGGTTTTCCTGGAAAAATCATATCAATCATTTAGCAGGATTTTAGAGGGGAAACGATGTTCACTGATGCAAAATGATATGACGAATGAAGTGCAAAGTCCCCGATTTCGGGGACTTTTTTAAGATGCCTTTTTCAGTATTCAAAAACTCCATTTGGATTTTTTTACATAAACAGGTCTTTCCACCTGTACAAATAATTTGTCATGACATGTAAAATATTAGTATCATACAAATTTTGTAAATGACATCCTGGCAGCTCGTCGGTTTAATAGATTCATTCTAGTAACGGAAGAAATCGGGAGGGGTATAGGGAATGGAAAAAGGCAAATGGATGTACTCTTTGGGGATGCTTGTGGCATTGATCGCTTCATTAATATTTGGAAACTTGGGAGCGTCACAATCAGCGGAAGCCTCCGGTAAGTCAGTGAAGAAAGTCGTTGGTTATTATACATCCTGGGGAGCGAAGGATCGGGACTACCAGGTGGAGGATATCAATGGAACGAACATAACCCATATCAACTATGCTTTTGCCGATATTTGCTGGGATGGAGTGCATGGGAATGCTTCTGTGGATAATCCGGGTTCAAATACATGGAAGTGCCAGGATTCATCCATTCCACTTCAAAGTAAAAAAATACCGAATGGAACAGTCGTCTTAGGCGACCCCGAAATTGACGTCAAACATGCCTATGGGAAAAAGACAGTGAAGCAATGTAATCGTGCAGAATGCGGAAACTTTGCAAAACTCAATGATCTGAAAGAAAAGCATCCGCACATAAAAACGCTTATTGCCGTCGGTGGCTGGTCATGGAGCAACCGTTTCTCCGATGTGGCAGCGGATCCTGCAACGCGGAAGGTGTTCGCCCAATCCTCGGTTGAATTCATTCGGACATATGGCTTTGATGGCGTCGACCTCGATTGGGAATATCCCGTGGAAGGGGGGCTTGCTGGGAACGCTCTCCGTCCTGAAGATAGAGAAAACTATACATCATTGCTCCAAGAAATCCGCAATGAATTGGATAAAGCCGAAAAAGAAGACGGCAAGCATTATATATTGACGATAGCGGCAGGAATAAGCGGCTCGTTCATAAAAAACACGGAAATATCAAAGATTGCGGAAATTGTAGATTGGATCAACCTGATGACCTACGATTTCCACGGAGGCTGGGAAACGATTACAAACCATAATGCCCCGCTTTATTTTTCAAAAAAAGATCCCAATAGTAGCTGGGGGTTGACGGTCAAGGAGTCGGTTGAACGGTATAAGGCAGCGGATGTGCCCATGGATAAAGTCACACTAGGTATTCCGTTTTATGGGAAAGGGTGGACTGGAGTAGAAGCTGGAGGGCAATATGGGGAATACCAAACTGCCACATCTGGAAGCAATGGTTCTTTTTTGCCTCAGGGGACGTGGGATGATGATACATCTGGCATTACCGGTATATTCGATTATGGAGACCTTGCAGCCAACTATGAAAATAAGAAAGGCTTTAAACGATATTGGAATGACGAAGCAAAGGTGCCTTTCCTATATAACCCAAAAACGAAATCGTTCATTTCATATGATGACCGCGAGTCCATCGGTCACAAAACTGCCTTCATCGATTCACAGGAGATGGGAGGGGCGATGATTTGGGATTTAAGTCTGGATTGCAGATTTTCAGGAAAGTATACATGCAAAGGCGATACCCTTCTGCAACAAATTTCCGATGATCTGCTGGAAGGAGGCATTAAAGGACCTTATCATGGTATCAATGATGTCAATGTCACATATACCATCACTTCTAAGTGGGGGACAGGCTCCATTTTCAATATCAATATCAAAAACACCGGCACAACCCCTATAGAGAATTGGAAGGTTGAATTCGATTACGCGGGGAAAATCCAGCAAATCTGGAATGGGAAAATCATCAGGGAATCAAGGCATCACTATGTGATCAAGAATGACCATTGGAATGAAAAGATCAAACCGGGGGAAACGGTGACGATAGGGGGAGAAGGAAGGGGGACCGCCGCCCCAGCTATCATCACTAATGTGGCCGTGCATGAAATGAAATAAGAATATATAGAAGCCTCCTCCAAACAGTCATGCCTTTTGGAGGAGGCTTTTTTATGACAAGCGTTATTAAAATCTGCGCCGCTTGGAAGAACCAGGTATACCAAGAGCTTCACGGTACTTTGCTATGGTGCGGCGGGACACCACGGTTCCCTCACTTTCAAAGATTTGGCATAGCTTCTGGTCGGAAAATGGTTTTATTTTATCCTCATCGGCAATCAAGACCTTTATTTTTTCTTTGATGGTGGCAGTCGATTCACTGTCTTTATCATTGACTCGATTTAACCCTCTCGTAAAGAAGTTCCTTAATTTATAAAGTCCATATGGTGTCTGGATGTATTTATTGCTCGTCGCCCTGCTGATCGTTGACTCATGAAGCTGAAGTTTTTCGGAAATGTCTTTCAGTGTCATCGGTTTTAATCCAGCCATACCCCGCAGGAAAAAATCCTGCTGTGTCTCCAAGATTGTCGCCGTCACTCTATATAGAGTCATTTGCCTTTGTTCGAGTCCTTTGATCAGCCATTGAGCATCATTTAAGTGGGCTTTAACGTAATCTTTAGCTGGATTTTCCGATTTCGTGTCGATGCATTCCCTATAGTGAGAATGGATGGATAGCTTTGGTATGAAGCTATCGTTGACAGTTATCTTATAACCATCTTTTTCTTTTTCCACGAATACATCCGGGACGATGTAATGGATCATCTCATCGGAAAAATGACTGACCGGGCGTGGGTTTAAGGTACGGATGAAGTCGGCTGCCTCCTGAACTTCCTGGATGGTCACTTTATTAAGTTCAGCAATTTTTCGGAAGCGGTTTTCGGCCAAATCCTTTACGTGCTTTTCGACGATCGTATAAGCCAATCGGTTGCCATTGCCTTGATTGCGGATTTGGATGAGTAAGCAATCGATCAGATCTTTAGCTCCGACGCCAATGGGGTCAAGCGATTGCAGAACGTCAATCATCCTCTTGATTTCCTCGGCCGTCACCGAAAAAAGCGAGGCTGTCCAATTTATATCAATATCAAGAAAGCCACTTTCATTTAAGCTTCCTATTAAGAATTCGACAATTTTCATTTCGCTGCTTTTCATTGACGTGAAAAAACTCAGCTGCTCCAATAAATGGGCCTCCAATGTCTCTGTAGTACCGGAAAAATTATCGATTGGGTTGTAATCATTATCTTTACTGTATTGCCTATTGGATGAAGTGTCCCGTTTGCGATTTTCCTTGATGGATGGACAAACGATCTGTCCAGTGTTTGAGGCGAGGGGGTCACTAACTGCTGCGGTCATTTCGAGAACAGGATTTTCATTAGCCTGCTCTTTTAGGAAATCCATCAATTCAAGTGTGGAATATTGCAGGATATGGATTGCCTGCTGCAATTCAGGAGTTAATGATAATTTCAAGGATTGTTTTAGCTGCAAATCAAAGCCTGCTTGCATGTCTATCAACTTCTTTCATTTTAGATTAACTAAGTGAACAAAAGGATAGTTTAGATAATAATACAAATCTTCCGATAATTCAATATATAATGTCAGGTAATGTAACATGGTTTAGACTACCCGAAATTTACAGAAGAGTGAATTGTTCGATTCGATTATAAATCAATTGATTCTAAAATAAATCAATATGCTCTCATTTTGATTTGAATATGAATCATTTTGTGAAGAATACCTATTCTATTAGGTTCATATACTTTGGCATGCATCTTGCAATATCCTAAATATAAAATTATACAAAAATCCATTATTCAAGAAGGGTGTTTTTTACATGATTAAAGAGAAGACGGGTATTCAGGAATTAATCGATCTGGATAAAAAGCATTTCATTCATCCGACTACGGCTATCGAGCAACAGCAGGCAGATGGCCCAAGTTTCATCTTTAAAGAAGGCAAAGGGATTTATCTTACGGACGTTAAGGGCAGGACAGTCATCGATGGAATGTCTTCACTGTGGAATGTGAATATTGGTCATGGACAAGAAGAGCTGGCCGATGTGGCAAGAGAACAAATGGCCAAACTGGCGTTCACCTCCAACTTCGCTACTTTCAGCAATGAGCCGGCCATTCGGCTGGCTGCCAAGATCGCTTCCGTAGCACCTGGAGATTTGAATGCCGTTTTCTTCACTTCGGGCGGTTCGGAGTCGAATGATACGGCGTTCAAACTTGCGCGTCATTATTGGATCCTGAAAGGCCAGCCTAATCGTCAAAAGATCATTTCACGTTCGAAATCGTATCATGGAGTTGCCATGGGTGCGACAAGTGCGACCGGCCTGAAACCATTCCGTGACTTCACGAATTCGGTAGCTCCTGATTTTCGTTATGTCGACGGTGCATCTATTGAAGAGCTGCGGAAGGTCATTGAGCAGGAAGGCCCGGAAACGGTTGCGGCCTTTATTGCGGAACCGATACAAGGAGCAGGCGGCGTGAATCTTCCTCCTGAAGGCTACTTCAAGGAAGTAAGGGAGATTTGTGATGAATATGGCATTTTAATGATCACGGATGAAGTGATAACAGGTTTCGGAAGAACAGGTAGGTATTTCGGGATTGAACACTATGGCGTCGTGCCGGATATGATGTGCTTTGCAAAAGGTGTGACGAGTGGTTATGCCCAATTAGGCGGTGTGGTCTTGAACGACAAGCTGCACAAGGACTTCATTTCCCTTTCAAAAGGCACGCTTCTGCATGGGTACACATACAGCGGTCACCCGATGGCTTGTGCGGTGGCTTTGAAAAACATTGAGATAATTGAACGTGAAAACCTGATGGAAAACTCGAAACAACGCGGTGAAGAGCTGCTTGCCGGCTTCAGGAAGCTTCAAAGCAAACACCAAATCATTGGGGATGTCAGGGCGCTTGGACTGATTGGCGGCATCTCCATCGTGAAGGATAAAAAGACTGGGGAAGGCTTCGAGACACCATTAGCCCCAAAACTTGTGGCTGAAGCGGCGAGGAATGGCTTGATTTGCCGGTCTGTTACGTTCGATCAAGATACACTCGTCTTTGCACCGCCGCTAATCATCACGAAATCCGAGGTCGAAAAGATCATCGACATCCTTGATAAAACATTTACAGCTGTCGAAAAAGAAATTTTATAAGAGGTGAAGAGGATGGAAATGACGGAAACGCTGAAGAAGAAATTATTCATTAATGGTAAATGGCAAGAAGCTGACCATTTCACGACGCTTACATCTCCGTATAGCGGGAAAGTTTTAGCGGAAATTCCTTCGGCAAGCATAGAAGATGTGGAGCTGGCGATAGAATCGGCTCATCAAGCGAGGAAAACGATGGCAGCCCTTCCTAGCCATAAGCGTGCTGCCATACTTGAACAGCTTGCCGGTCTTTTGGAAAGCCGCAAGGAGGAAGCAGCTGAAATTATCGCTAAAGAGGCAGCGAAGCCGATTAAAACGGCAATGGTAGAAGTCTCGCGGACGATAGCCACATATAAATTTGCGGCAGAGGAGGCAAAAAGGATTCATGGGGAAACATTGACGATGGATGCTACAGCAGACGGGGAGGGACGGATCGGCTATACAGTCCGTGAACCGATTGGAGTTCTTGGTGCCATCACGCCTTTTAATTTCCCGATGAATCTGGTCGCCCATAAAATCGGCCCGGCGATTGCTGCGGGTAATACGATCGTCTTGAAGCCTGCGAGCCAAACACCACTATCCTCGATTTTTCTTGCGGAGCTATTGGCGGAAACCGAATTGCCTGTCGGAGCATTCAATTTAGTTACTGGAAGCGGCTCTGTAATCGGTGATAAATTAGTCACTGATTCACGGGTGAAAAGCATATCCTTCACCGGCAGTCCTGCTGTAGGAATCGGAATCCGCAATAAAGCGGGATTGAAGAAGGTGAGTCTCGAGCTTGGATCGAATGCGGCCGTCATAGTGGATAAAGGAATCCATATCGATAAAATCATCCAGCGCTGTGTTTCGGCAGCATTCTCTTTCCAGGGGCAGGTCTGCATTTCCTTACAACGTGCGTATGTTCATGAAGACGTATACGATGAGTTCGTCAAAAAATTCATAGCAGCGACGAATGCCTTGAAGCTTGGCGATTCCTTGGACCCTTCGGTGGACATCTCTGCGTTGATCAGTCCTGGTGATGTGCAACGAAGCCTCGACTGGATCGATGAAGCCAAACAACATGGTGCGGTCGTTGCAGCAGGGGGCAAATCCGAGGGGAATATCCTGCATCCAACTGTGCTGCTGGAAGTGGATTCGATGCTGAAGGTATCCTGTCAGGAGGTTTTCGCACCGATCGTGTTAATAAACAAGGTTGCTTCCGTAGACGAAGCGATTGACTTGGTCAATGATTCCGAATTTGGACTGCAGGCTGGGATTTACACGGAAAATATCAACCTGGCCCTTTCTGCGGCAGAAAAATTGGAAGTCGGCGGCGTGATCATCAATGATATCCCGACTTACCGCGTCGACAACATGCCATACGGCGGCGTCAAAAAAAGCGGAACGGGCCGCGAAGGATTAAAATATGCCATCGAGGAAATGACGGAAATGAAATTGATCATCATTAATCGGGATTAGTAGGTGGAAGATGGGCAAATGTCCATCTTCTTTTTTTAGCGAAAAATTATGCAGAAATGAATAGGTCATTCACGAATGAATGTAATGGGCCCACGGATGGGTAAATAAACGCCGCGATGTATCCACAAATTTAAAATGGCATGAAACTTGCTTTTAAGTATATTAGGTAAATCACTTAAACGAGGAGGAATTTAGATGCAGGAAACCTTACAAAATCATGCGAAAAAAGAAGGAACCGGAGCACTGGACTTAAAAATGTTCATTAATGGGCAATGGGTGAGTTCGTCTTCAGGTGAAAAAAGGGATATATTGAATCCGGCGACTGGAGAAGTAATTGCTACAGCTGCAGAAGGTACGAAGGAGGATGTCGATAAAGCGGTAGAGGCAGCCAAGCATGCCTTTTATGAAGGCGGATGGTGGGGAACGCCGGCAGTCGAGCGGGCACGCATTTTATTCAAGATCGCCGACAAGATTGAAGAAAAGGCCGAAGAGCTTGCTGCACTGGAAACGCTTGATAATGGGAAACCATTACGCGAATCCCGTTTTGATATCGATGATTCCGCGGCCTGCTTTAGGTATTATGCAGGCTTGGCTACGAAACCGACAGGGCAGACCTTTGAGGTTCCTGACGGGCAACAAGCGATGGTCGTAAGAGAGCCGATCGGTGTATGCGGACAGATCGTTCCTTGGAATTTCCCTTTGATGATGTCAGCCTGGAAACTTGCACCGGCCCTTGCCGCAGGAAACTCCGTCGTGTTCAAACCATCAGAGATTACACCAGTGACAGCAGTCAAGCTGTTTGAAATCATGGCTGAGGTCGGTTTGCCAAAGGGTGTCGCGAACCTTGTGCTAGGGGCTGGACCTGTTGTCGGACAGGCGATAGCCGAACACGAAGAAATCGATAAAGTGGCCTTTACAGGAGGAACGGCAACCGGACGTAAAATCATGGAGGCTTCGCTTGGAAATTTAAAGAAAGTGACATTGGAGCTTGGCGGTAAATCCCCTAATATCGTATTCGCGGACTCTGACTTTGAGACAGCCGTCGATTATGCGTTGTATGGGATCTTCTGTAATCAAGGCCAGGTTTGCTCGGCCGGCTCTCGTTTACTCTTGGAAGAGTCGATTTATGATCAGTTCATAGCAAGCCTTACTGCAAAAGCGAAACGCATCAAGGTGGGGTCAGGCTCGGATGAAAAGAGCCAAATGGGACCTGTCGTTTCAGAGGCACACATGAACAAGATCTTATCGTATATTCAAATCGGAAAAGATGAAGGCGCAAAATTAATCGTTGGCGGAAACCGAATTAAAGGAGAAGGCTTGGAAAACGGGTACTTTGTCGAGCCGACGATCTTTGTCGATACAACACCTGATATGCGAATCGTGCAGGAGGAAATTTTTGGACCTGTCCTTGTCGTTCAAACGTTCAAGGATGAAGCCGAAGCCCTCCGCCTCGCCAATGATACGAAATATGGCTTAGCCGGGGCAGTGTTCACCAATGACATCGCCAAAGCACATCGCGTCATTAAAAAAGTCCGTGCGGGCATTACGTGGATTAACTCTTATCACCCGACTTATAACGAAGCTCCGTGGGGCGGCTTCAAGCAAAGCGGCAATGGGCGCGAACTAGGCACGTTCGGATATGAAGCATATACAGAATTGAAGCAAATCAATAACAACCTGGATATCCAGCCAACAGGCTGGTTTGATGAAGAATAAGAGCTAGTGCACGCAAAAAAAGGACGTTCATTCTGGAATGTCCTTTTTTGCGTGTAGACGATACAACGTCAATTGCAGATAAAAAACGAGAAATCGCAGAAAAATCCGAAAAAATGCAGATATATTCGAGAAATCGCAGATGAAATTTCAGAAATCGTAGATATATTCGTAAAAACGGAGATAAAATCCGAGAATCACAGATATATCCACAGATGCCTAGTCATGCCTCAAGGCTGGGCTTTTTCAAGGTCGACTCGTCCTGAAAAGAAAACGGCGCCATTCCCCATGTCTGAGAGGCGATCTGGGGTAAGGACGTTGATGTGCTGCTTCGTGTCGGGCGTCTTTTGCCATAAGCCTTGGCTGACGAGAACGCCGGGCAATACATTTTCGCCTGGTGCTGCCTTGAGCAGGCATTCCCCGCGTTCGTTCCAGATTCTTACCATATCACCGGAAGCAATTCCTAATTTTTTGGCATCAGCTGCATTCATATGCAGTTTCGGTTCCTTTTCCAAAGAGATATGCTTGGCGTTATTGGAAAAGGTTGAATTCAAGAAGTTGTGGTTAGGTGCCGGTATGAATAAAAAGGGCAGGTCGCTGTCTTTTATGATTGGTTTATAGGTTGGCAGAGGTTCGTATCCCTGCTGCTTCATCCGTTCGGAGTAAAGCTCGATTTTACCGCTAGGTGTTTGTAGCTTGCCCGGGAATAGCGGCTTCATCTTGGCCTTCACAAATTGACTTTTCGAAAGGGATTCATAGGTGATGCCGTCTAGATATTGGTTATCAGGGAAATCGAGAGCCTGCCGAATCATGTCTTCCTCTGAATCTTTAAAAGCTTGTTCATGAAAGCCCATCCCAACAGCTAACAATTTGAACAATTCAACATTCGATTTCGCTTCGCCATATTTTTCGATGACAGGTTTTTGTATTTGGATGTAATTATGCCAGTAAGAATTATAAAAATCCTCCGTTTCATAAGATGATGCGGCGGGGAGGACAATGTCCGCATACATGGCCGTTTCGGTTAAGAATAAATCATGAACGACTGTGAATAAATCCTCCCGCATTAGTCCTTCCTGTACCTTATTTGCATTTGGGGCGACTAGCGCTGGGTTGGAGCCATATACCAACATGGAACGAATCGGATTTTCTTTTTCCAGAAGAGCTTGACCGATTTGGTTCATATTAATGGTCCGCGGCGCTTTATTATCTAATAAGTCAGGGCGCCTCAAGGCATTTGTATTGAATGCCAGGTATCCGGAATTGCCTTTGGTCGCTCCGCCTCCTTGTGCCATCCATTGGCCGGTAAGTGCAGGGAGGCAGGCGATGGTACGTACTGCCATGCCGCCATTGTCATGGTGCTGCAAACCGTTGCCGATGCGAACGAATGATGGGGTGGTCGTTCCATACATCCTGGCTAATTCATATAAGTCCTCAATGGGTACACCTGTGATTCCAGATACGGTCGCAGGATCGTATTGGCGGACATGATCGCGCAATTGCTCGGCACCCACTGTATATGCATCCAGAAAAGGCTGGTCGATTAGATTCTCTGCATACAGGATGTGCATTAAACCGAGGGCGAGGGCGCTGTCGGTTCCAGGAAGGATGGGAATGAACCAGTCCGCCCATTTACCTGTTTGGTTTTTATGTACATCAATGACGACTATTTTGGCACCGCTTTTTCGAGCTTGCTGGGCGAGCGTAACTTGATGCATATTGGTACTCACTGCGTTAATGCCCCACATGATGAAAAGCTTTGTATGTATCGTTTCTTCAGGGTCGATGCCAAACGACCCACCCATCGTATAGCCGTAGCCGGCAGAGCCAGCCGCGTTACAGATGGCGCGCTCAAGCATGCTGGCGCCCAGCTTATGAAAAAAACGGCGATCCATCCCCTCGGCGCTGAGGTTCCCCATATTGCCGTAAAAGCTGTAAGGAAGGATGCTTTCAGGCCCATGTAGGTTGATCAAGTCCTTCCACTTGGCAGTGATGGTATCAATTGCTTCTTCCCAGCTGATGGGGGTAAAGGTACCTTCCCCTTTTTGGCCGCTGCGCTTTAACGGCTGCTTTAAGCGTTTTGGATCGTACAGGCGGTCAGTCATATTCCTTACTTTGTTGCAAATATTGCCTTTCGTGACGGGATGGTCAGGATCTCCTTGGACCTTGATGATTTTCCCGCCTTTCTTGTGCAGCAATAAACCGCATTGATCCGGACAATCAAGGGAGCATACTGAGGGAAAGATTCCATCAGACTGATTGATATAGGATTGCATGGGCGATTTCCTCCTAATGACCTAATCTTGTTTTTTCGATATCCATTCAAATTAATCGGAACATGCAGGTGAACGCAAAACATGGCCGAAAGCTGTTTTCGTTGCCTTAATTCTAGTACCAGCCGTCCCAATTGTAAATATTGGCGTTCGGGAACCCGTCTTCAAGGTCTCTGTTTTCAGAGGCTCCAGAGCACGGGAGTTCCAAGAAGGTCATATATATTCTAAAAATAGTTGCTCGATTTTTATTGAGTTATCCAAAATGTATACAAAATATATGGTACAATATTGATAGGGTCCTTATGTTTAAAACATGAGGGCTTTTTTTGAGCCGTTTGGGAATGATAAACCAAAAACCAAAAAACTTACAAAGGAAAAGATATGAACCAATCTCATAAAATTGCAGGCAAAGTAGCCATTATATATATTGTCATTGGAGTCTTATGGATTTTCGTCTCGGATTATTTCTCAATGGCACAAGCAAAGTCAGACGTTCAAATATATGCGATGTTTCAACACTCCAAAGGATGGGCCTTCATTTTCATAACCGGGATATTCTTATATTTCTTAATCCGGTATTGGACGGATAAAATGTTAAGGTCGCAGCAGGAGTTCAACCTAAAGGATGAGCAATATCAGTCGCTGTTCAAGCATAATCCGGATTGCGTCATAGAATTGAACCTTGAAGGAAATGTCGTTTCCATCAACCCTGAAGCAGAAAAGCTGTTAGGGCAGCAAAGTGTTGAATTGACGGGGAAGAATTGCCATCAGCTCATTAACTGGAATGAAGTGGAAGAAACATCCGCTTACTTTATACAGTCCCTTCAAGGCGAAGCCGTTAAATTCGAGACGTCCTTCCAAAACAGGAGAGATGAAAAGCGGATCATCCGTGTCACCTTTTTACCGATCATCGTTCAGTCGGAGATGTTAGGTATATATGCGATTGTCAGGGATATAACAGAAGTGCGGCGAGAAGAGGAATTGATGGTCTTGTCTGAAAAGCTATCAGTCATCGGACAGCTTGCCGCTGCAGTAGCGCATGAGATCAGGAATCCACTGACCTCATTAAAAGGCTTCGTCCAACTAATGGATATGACGAAGGAGGTCAATCCCCTGCATTCTGATATCATGTTGAAGGAAATTGACCGCATTCATATCATTTCAAGTGAGTTGCTTATTCTTGGAAAGAAACAGGATATCGCTTTTCGGAGGATCGATCTTGCAGACAGTGTACAGCAGGTGTTCACTCTGATGAAAGCGGAGACCAATTTGAACAATATCGGGATGGTGCTTAGGATAAAGACGGCAGAACCCATTCATATACTGGCCGATCCAATAGAAATCAAACAGCTGATCATCAATATTGTGAAAAATAGCATTGAAGCGATTGAAGATAATGGGGAAATCGATATATCCATGCAAATCATCCATGATCATGCTGTGGTCAGCATCAGTGATAATGGCAGCGGCATGGCGCCGGAACGACTTGAACGGATCGGTGAACCTTTTTATTCGACGAAAGAGAAGGGGTCAGGGATCGGTCTGGCCATTTGCCGCAAAATCGTACATCGGCTTGACGGAGAGCTTCATTTTGAAAGTGAGGTCAACGCAGGGACGACCGTTACAATTCGGATTCCGTTGGCTACAGGACAAGAATAAATGGTACTATGGAAATTAGGAAAAGTTTTTTATTAAAGGAGAACGATATGAGCGAATTACCTGAATTATTGAATGATAGAAAACCATATATCCAAGAGGTCTGGAAAAAGTCCGGCTTCGGGCAGCTTACACCGATCCAAGCGAAAGCGATTCCCGTAATCGCTGACGGAAAAGACATCATGGCTGAATCGCCGACAGGAACAGGAAAAACATTAGCTTATTTATTGCCATTGTTGGAAAAAATAGATCCTGAAAAAAAATCCCCCCAAGCATTGATTCTGGCATCATCCCGTGAACTGGTCATGCAAATCAATGAAGAGGTTCGGATTTGGTCAGAGGGAAGCGCCATAACAGGGGCAGCATTCATCGGCGGTGCTAACGTCAAAAGGCAGCTTGACAAACTGAAGAAGCATCCACAGGTCATTGCCGGGACACCAGGACGGATTTATGAATTGATTGCTCAAAAGAAATTGAAGATGCATGAAGTTAAGACGATTGTACTTGATGAAGGAGATCAATTGATTACGTCTGAGCACATGGGCACGATCAATAATATCATTAAGGCGACGCTTAAGGACCGGCAAATCCTGGTGTTTTCTGCAACATTGCCAGCGGAAACGGAAAAAGCGGCTCGTGGTTTCATGAATGAACCTGAATTGATCAAGGTCGATAAGCATGAAAAAATGGAATCGAAAGTGGACCATCTTTACTTTGTTGTAGAGAGAAGGGAAAAATCCAAGATTCTTGAGAAAATAACAAGGCTCAAGGATGTGAAGGCCCTTGCCTTTCTTAACGATATCGGCGAACTAAGCGTTCTGCACGAAAAGCTGAGTTATAAAGGGATCGAGCTGGGTGTCCTTCACGGTGAGTCCAATAAGGTAGACCGCGAAAAAGCGCTGCGTAAGCTTCGTTCCGGCAAATCGCCGATGCTGATTGCCACGGATGTAGCGGCAAGGGGACTTGACATTAAAGGCCTGACTGCTGTCGTTCATATTGATATGGCTGATAATATTGACCAATATATCCATAGGTCGGGGAGAACTGGACGTGCTGGTGCTGATGGCACCGTCATTTCCATCGTGACGGAAAGGGAGGAGCGCGAGCTGAAAAAAATCGCTCGTGAATTGGATATCCCTCTCACGAGAGTAACCTTCTATGGCGGAAATATCGTGGCTGACGAATAATTTCCCAATAAAAGCGACAGTCGTTTTAGGCTGTCGCTTTTTTTATGAAATATCTATTCAATACTCTCTCTTGTTCCCTTTTTTTACATATTCCCAATCGACCTCGATATTTTTTCTGACCTTGTGAAGAAGCTGAAGCATTGCTTCGATTTCTTCCGAAGATAGACCGGACAATGCGACCTTGTCGGTATACTCGCCTTCTTTCTTTAGAAATGTGTAAACTCCCTCCCCTTTATCTGTAGGATGTAATTTTTTGATTTTTTTGTTGTGCTCATCATTTTTCTTTACAATGAAGCCTTGATTCTCAAGTTTTTTAATGGCACGGGCTGCCGTCGTGCGATCAACCTTTATCATTTCTGCCACCTTTTCTTGAATGATTCCGGGATTCTCGCAGATTCGGACAAGATACAAATACTGCCCCTTCGTCAGGTTGAATTCCTTGAATTCTATGTTACTTATCGAGTCCAAAGCCCTTGCAATCATTCCGATTTCACGAAGTATTTCCTTCATTCAAAATCCTCGCTTTCTATTTTGTTGTATTTACAACAAAATTAATATCATTTATACTAATAAAAGGCTATGGATTTATTATGACTTGTCTAAATGAATAAATCTAGAAAGGCGTTGAAGTTCAATGAATTCAAAGAAAATAACGGTGGCTGAAGAATTGGATCTGGCTTTTGCCATCAGAAAAGAAGTATTTGTTGAGGAACAAGGTTTCAGCTTGAAAGATGAATTTGACGAATTTGATAGACTCGATGGTCAAGCTGAGCATATTTTGGTTTATCATGATTCTCAGCCTGTGGGAACCGGGAGGGTGAGGATCGTCGGGAATTCAGGAAAATTGGAAAGGATCTGCATCCTGGAGCCTTACAGGAAGTTTGGCCTAGGGAAAACAATCATTAAAACGCTGGAAGAAATCGCAAGGGAAAAGGCAGTAACTCAGGTTAAGTTACATGGTCAAACTCAAGCGGAGGGATTTTATCATAAGCTTGGCTACAAAACTTCATCAGATGTCTTCCTGGAAGATGGCGGTCCCCATATTCTCATGACAAAAGAAATGACCGATGAATAAGGCTGTTTAACGTGAGTAAAACGAATTTCATCCCCTATGTGACGGGAATCATGATTTTGACATTGGGCTGCTCCTTGACGATACTATCGGACCTCGGAACATCACCGTTTGATGCCCTTTTGGTCGGACTCTCCATGCAAGTAGGCCTGACGGTAGGAAGCTGGGAATTCATCATTGCGGCCATCATGATAATTTTTAATGCATCATTAAACAAACAAAGGCCGGAAGTATGGGGATTATTAACAGCCTTTATAACGGGTCTTGGCATTGATCTATGGCTTTTTTTATTGCAAACCGTGATACAGCCGGAACACATGTTCCCTAAACTTATTTGTGTAAGTATGGGATTGACGGTCCTCGGGTTGGGAACGGCTATTTATTTACATGCAAACTTTGCTCCGATTCCTGTAGACCGTTTGATGTTGATCATTCAAGACTTAACTGGCATGAATATTTTATTCTCGAAAACTTTAATATATCTTTTCTTCCTCGGCATGGCATTCATGTTCAACGGGCCAATCGGTATCGGGACGCTCTTAACGGTGTGTTTGGGAGGACCGATTCTTAATTACTTCTCCCCGCTGATTGGCAAGAGATTAAGTGCCATTACATCATCCGTAAATAATGATGAAGGAAATAACCATTCGTATTAGAATGGTTTTTTTCGTACTGCGGCATCAATGAAACAGGGGCCGCACGTATGAGATTGAAGGGAGTTCCTAATCTTGAAAACGCTTCCATTGTTGAGGCTCCTGACATAAAATAAAAATAAATTAAACATAGATTAGGAGGAAACAATATGGCGGATAAGCAAAAGCAATTCGAAACGGCTGTCATCCATGAAGGATATGACTCGAAGGCCCATTATGGAAGCTTGACCACTCCCTTATTTCAAACTTCTACTTTCACATTCGAAACGGCGGAGCAAGGGGAACGGCGTTTCGCGGGAATGGAGGATGGCTATATATATTCCCGACTGGGAAATCCAACGGTACAAGTGCTTGAAGATAAAATCGCCGCATTGGAAGGAGCGGAAGCTGGGCTTGCCTTCGGGTCGGGAATGGCTGCGGTCTCGGCTGTACTTTTCGGGTTGACTAAAGCCGATGACCACATCCTTTGTTCACTTGGATTATATGGCTGTACGTTCGGCCTTCTGCAGTTAATGAAAGATAAATATCGCATATCTCATGATTTTTGTGCGATGGAAACAGAGGAGCAAGTAAGGAAAATGATCCGTCCGCAAACGACCTGCATTTATGTCGAAACTCCAATAAACCCGACCATGAAAATGATTGATTTACAGATGGTGGTGAGAGTTGCAAAGGAGTGCAACGTGACGGTCGTGGTCGATAATACCTTTTCCACTCCCTACCTACAGAGACCGCTTGAATATGGCTGTGACATCGTTCTTCACAGCGCCACGAAATATTTATGCGGACATGGGGACGTCGTTGCCGGCCTGGCAGTCGGCAGCAAAGACTTCATGAAACAGTTAGCGGGAACGACACAAAAAGATATTGGCGGGATCATATCGCCATTCGATGCCTGGTTGCTATTGCGGGGGCTGAAAACCTTGCCAGTAAGGATGGACCGGCACTCGGACAATGCAATGAAAATCTTTGGCGAGCTGAAAAAGCATCCAAAGGTGAATAAGGTCTATTATCCGGGCGATGAAGCGCATGAGGATCATTATATTATGGAAAAGCAGATGAAACATGGCGGCGGTCTCATTTCTTTTGAATTGCTTGGTACAAAAGCCGATGCCCAGGATTTTCTCAATAAATTAAGATTAATCAAGATTGCCGTCAGTCTAGGGGATGCCGAAACATTGATCCAGCACCCCGCTACCATGACGCACTCGGCCGTCCCGGAAGAATCCCGCAGGCAAATGGGGATCAGCGACCAGCTCATCCGATTATCGGTTGGACTGGAAGCTTGGCAGGATATCTGGGACGATTTGCAGCAAGCGTTGTAAGGCAGTTGTATTTTTAGTCATATAATCCTTCGATTCCTGATGAAGATGATCACGGATATGATCAAGATGACAGCGGCAAGGATATAGGAACTGGTCGTAATGACTGGGTAGCTGGCGTCATTGCGGATTCCGATGCCGATGAACGCCCAAACGAATACGAGCGGATAGCCCCAGTCCCGGTTTTTTCCAGAAGAGACGATGGCCAGGATCGTTGCTGCAACCAGCAGGGTGATCGTCCAGGTCACCTTGGATATCCCAAAACCGTCCCATTTGATATAGGTGAGGTAATAGGCAATGTCAGCAATGGTCGCGACACTTACCCAGCCTGAATAGATGGAAAATGGAAACAAATCGAAACCAGTGTGCTCCACTCTTTTTATATGTGTGTAAGTGACCAGCAGCGTTGCCAAAAGCGCAACGATGATGAAAACGGATAACAAAAAGTATTCGTAATGCCATGCAAGGAGCCAGGCGCCATTCAGCACACAGCTTAAAACGAACCAAGGGAATGATGCCTTAGTAGCCGGACTGTTTCTATGCTCACCAGTAAACTGCCTGAAAACCCAGATGGCGAGCAGGAGATAGATGAACCCCCATATGGAAAATACATAACCTGCAGGGGTGAAAAGAACATCCAGTTTATCGGAAACCTCTCCGGATGTTTGGCCGTTGAATGGCAGATAATTGGCGAGGAAATTCATGGTGACGACGAATAAATAAAAAATCAAGTTAAAGATGACAATAAGCATAAGGTTCCTCCTTGAAAGTATTGTGGAATTGTGGCTTTTATATCTTATTCCACCATTTTTGCTTGAATAACCTTTTTGGAGCACATCGGCCGTTTTTTGAAAAAGCCTTAACAGTTCGTATGGAAGAGGAAGGAGTTTCTATAACAAATGGACCATTTCCAATCAGAAATTTTACATCCGTACTTTAAGGTGATAAAATATTGAAAGATTCATATTATTAGTCCTTCGGGGTCGGGTGAAAATCCCAACCGGCGGTGATGAAGCAATTCTAAGCCCGCGAGCCTGATAAAGGCAGGATTTGGTGAGATTCCAAAGCCGACAGTACAGTCTGGATGGGAGAAGGACGTGTGGAACCCAAGTGTATACGTACGCCTAATTTTTTAAGAATGGGAAAATTAGGTTTTTTAGGTATACAATTTTTTCACTCATTTCTCCTGCAAACTCCTTAGGTACTCTAAGGGGTTTTTTATATTTCATTAAAGGGGGAAAAACATGTTTACGGGAATCATTGAGGACATCGGTACCATCCATTCCTTGAAAAAAGGAAAAAGCAGTATGGAGTTGACGATTCGTTCCGAGAAAATTCTTGAAGATGTTCATCTAGGGGATAGTATATCAGTCAACGGCGTTTGCTTGACGGTTACCTCCTTCACGAAAAGTTTATTTGCTGTCGATGTCATGCCGGAAACGGTCAAGGCTTCCACGATCCGGACCTTAAAAGTGGGGTCACCCGTGAATCTCGAGCGAGCCATGAGTGCTGGGGGAAGATTTGGCGGACATTTCGTTTCAGGTCATATCGATGGTACCGGGACTATCATAAAAAAAGAACGGAAAGAAAATGCCGTATATTATATCATCCAATTGGAAGAAGGGCTAAGTGCCTTTTGCATACCAAAGGGATCGATTGCCATCGATGGAACGAGCTTGACGATATTTGGGATCGAGAAAAACCTATTAACTGTTTCCTTGATTCCCTTGACTCACCAGGACACCATACTGGGGCAAAAAGCGGCTGGGGATATCGTTAATATTGAAAACGACATGATTGGGAAATATATTGTACATCAGATGAAAAAAGGCGACTCAAAACCAGGGCTGAATCTAGAGTTTTTAGCAAAGCACGGATTTTAAGATAAGGGCGGTGTAGTGGATGTTCCATACAATTGAAGAAGCAATCGAAGATTTGAAGGCTGGCAAGGTAGTAATTGTATCAGATGATGAAGACCGGGAAAATGAAGGCGATTTTGTCGTACTTGCCGAAAAAGCGACCCCGGATGCGATCAATTTCATGGCGACCCATGGACGAGGCTTGATCTGTACGACGATAACTGAAGAACTGGCGGCAAAGCTGAATTTGCATCCTATGGTTGGGGTGAATACCGACCAGCATGGAACGGCTTTTACTGTAAGTGTCGATCATAATAGCACATCTACAGGAATCAGTGCTTTTGAACGCTCCTTGACCATTCTGGAGCTTCTTAAAGAAGAATCGGTCGCTGAAGATTTTCAAAGGCCTGGTCACACTTTTCCGATAGTCGCCAAAGAAGGAGGCGTACTTAAGAGGGCAGGGCACACGGAGGCTTCAGTGGATTTGGCCAGGTTATGCGGTGCCGCTCCAGCTGGTGTCATCTGTGAAATCATGAATGAAGATGGGTCGATGGCACGGGTGTCCGATTTAGAAGTCATCGCCGATAAATTCAACTTGAAATTCATAACGATAGCTGATTTGATTCGTTACCTTCAGGAAGGCGAATCAAGCGGAAAACAGGAACTGGAACTGAACGTTCCGAACTCGTAAGGTTCAAAGCTTGAAAAAAATAAAAGGTTTTATAAATTAGGAGGAATAGGACATGGGGAACATCATTGAAGCACAATTAATCGGATCTGGATTGAAAGTCGGAATCGTTGTAGGAAGGTTTAATGAATTTATTACAAGCAAGCTTCTGGGCGGGGCATTGGATGGCCTTAAGCGTCATGGCGTTAATGAGAATGATGTGGACATCGCTTGGGTTCCTGGTGCTTTCGAGCTTCCGTTAATCGCAAAGAAGCTTGTGAATACAGGTAAATATGATGCAGTAATCGGACTTGGGACGGTTATCAGGGGTGCGACCTCCCATTACGATTATGTATGCAATGAAGCGGCTAAGGGCATGGCGGCCGTATCATTGGACACAGGCGTACCGGTCATCTTCGGCCTGCTTACGACCGAGAGTATCGAGCAAGCCATTGAACGTGCCGGAACTAAATCTGGCAACAAAGGCTATGAAGCGGCCGTAAGTGCGATTGAAATGGCTAACCTTGGAAAGCTGATTGAGCAATAATTTTGTTTCAGGAAAGCCGCAGGGAGAATATTCCTGCGGTTTTTCTATGTGCATTTTTAGGATGGAAGCCATTTCGCTCGCGGTAACTACATTCAGCCGTGCTGCATTCTCTTCATCGGGCAAAGCCCCTAGCTGATTTCAGATGAATGTTTGGGTCTTAATCTTATGTCACAAGGAAGCGAAGGTTATTCTGTTTCTCTTCTGAAGAAAATTACCGTGGAATGGAAAGGGAAATAAAAAATGTGCAAAAGCATTAGGTTACTGAAAGCATGATAAAATAGGCAAGGTGATTATGCTACAATTGTAAAGATTGCAAGTGAAATTCATTTCTTTAGGGAAAAGTAAATTTATTAGTTATTAGGAGGGGTTTGTGTGTACCATCTCTTTACACATAATGATTTAGATGGAGTAGGGTGCGGCATTGTGGCAAAGCTGGCATTCGGAGAAGATGTAGTGGTTAGTTATAATTCGATCGGCCGGCTTAACCAGAACGTGGGAGCATTTCTGGAGCAGGCAAAAATCGAGGATACTTTGATTGTTACCGATCTTTCGGTTGATGAAGATAACGAAAAGCTGATTTCGCAATTTGTTGAAGATGGAGGTAAAGCACTGCTCATAGATCATCATAAGTCAGCGCTGCACTTGAACGAACATGATTGGGCATCCGTTACGGTCGAGCAGGAAGATGGTAAACAGACAGCGGCGACTTCATTGTTTTATCAGTATGCAATTGAAAACGATTTGCTGGAGCCTTCAAGCATCGTAGCGGAATTCGTTGAATTGGTCCGCCAATATGACACATGGGAATGGGAAGTTAATAAAAATGCAACGGCAAAACGTTTAAATGATTTATTCTTCATGATTCCGATCGAGGAATTCGAGATGAAAATCGCTCAAAAGCTGTCCACTGGCGCAAGCTTCTCCTTTGATGAAGTGGAGCAAACGCTTCTGAAAGTGGAAGAGAGCAGGGTGGAGCGTTACATAAACAGGAAGAAAAGAGAAGTTTATCAAGCAACAGTCGGTCCTCATACTGCCGGGGTGGTCCATGCCGAATCATATCATTCGGAATTGGGAAATGAATTATCGAAGGAGTTCTCCCATTTGGATTATATCGCAATCTTGATGGTCGGCAGTAAAAGAATCAGCTTCCGGACCATTCATGATGACATAGATGTTTCAGAGGTTGCCGGAAAGTACGATGGAGGCGGGCACCAAAAAGCCGCCGGCTGCACGATGTCCGAGAAGGCATACAGTCAGTTCGTCGAGAAGACATTCTTTGCCGAGCCGCTGAAGCGTGATGCCAATAAAAACCAATTGAATGTAAAAGATTCCCCAGAAGGCTGCCTCTATTCAACGAGGGAGAAACAGGACATATTCATCTATGAAGACGAAGAAGAGGAATGGATTGTTGAAATTAACGGTAAACAACAGAAAAAAACGTTTGATACGTTTGGCGAAGCGGAAAAATACATGAAGCGGAAATACGCGGCATGGCTGGCCCATGATGAAAGGTATGAAGAGTTCGTCAATAAAGGTTGAATGAAAAAGCGGCTGTCCGATCAGGACAGCCGCTTTTTCTTGTTTTTTGTTCACCTTTTAAGCGGGACAGGGTGTACAAGCGTACGTGACTTTTTGTTCGGTATGTTTTTCTGATGATGCAAGATCGCATTGATTTCTCCTCCGACGACAAAGATCAGGCCGCTTAAATACAGCCACAGCATCAAGATGATGACTCCTCCCAAACTTCCGTAGGTGGAGGAATAGTTGGCAAAGTTACTGACATAGAAGGAAAATCCTAGCGAGATCGCTAGCCAAAGTACAGTTGCCGTCACTGCTCCAGGGAGTACATGTATAAACGAAAAGCTCTTATTCGGGGCAAAGCGATATAAGAAGGTAAGCACGAGCGAGATGACCACTACCGCTATGACCCAGCGTAATAAGCTGAATAAGATTTGCATTTCATCCGCGATTGGAATGACCTGCTGTAATAAATCGATGAGGACTTTACCGAAGACGGGAAGACCGAGCATAACGATGAATGCCACAACCAAGCCTAATGTTAAGGCAATGGAAATGAAGCGAGCTTTAATGAAATTTCTTGTTTCTTCAACATCATAAGCGATATTCATGGAATGGATGAACGCATTCATCCCGTTTGAAGCGGACCATATGGTTCCGAGGAAACCGAACGTCAGTAAACCGCCATTCCTTTCACTCAATATATTGATGATATTTTTCTCGATGACTTCCATCGTTTCCGCAGGCATGAAGGTCTTGAGCGTATCCAGCGCCGTTTGAATATCAATATTCAAGTAAGGCAATATGGACAGCAGTAATATGAGCAATGGAAATAGTGCAAGTAAATAGTAATATGCTTGTTCTGCTGCCAGTCCTGTGACACGATCTTCCTTTATTTCTTTCATGAGTTTTTTAGAGAATTTTATCGATTTATCCATCCGGGCGTCACTCCTGACAAGTTACTTAGTTTATTTGTTTCTTTCTTTTCCCTTTGCTGCGGAAAGTTAATCCCTTTATTAAAAAAATTCTATGTTTTATCTGAACGGTATATGATTTTTCCTGGTTAGGGATTGTCCGTTAATTTCCATTGCACTGAAAATGGGATTCAGATTACCCGCAGTTTTGATGGGTGTACATCGACCGTGTCGTTGTACTGCAGGCACTTGGCTTTACAGAGGCGGTCGGTGAGCCTCCATTTAAACCGCTTTTCCCCAGGATTGTCGCGGTTGCATTCCACTTTATGTAAGAAAGAATGCAGCCAGGTTATGTTCATGGGTCTCCCTTGTACCAGAACACAATGAAAGTGCATGAAAAGGAAAACGAGCTGGAATTGTCGTTAAGAAAAGGCGATAAACAGAAGAACAACTAAGCAGGGTTACGCCTCTTTCTGTGGAATAGTTAGTTAAGTGGCATGATGAACATTAAAAATCATGTGTAGGGGACACGAAGGGGGGAGTATAGATACGTTGCATTCCAGCTATAATGTTAAAAAAAGTGAGGTTACACGATGTTCACTACAATTACTGCAAAATTACTGCGTCTCCTCCCCAATGAAGCAAAGAAAACACCTATGATTCCACTGCAGCAAGTAAAAATGAAAAAAAATGTGCTAGTTGAGACATCTGTTCAACGTACTTATCTATCTTTATATTATCCTTTGGAAGCAAAACAGGAAAAGCTCCCTGTGTACATCAATTTCCATGGTGGAGCGTTCATAATGAATGAAAAGGAGATGGATGATCCTTATTGCCGCTTCTTGTCCAATCAGGCAGAGTGTGTCGTTCTTAATGTCGATTATGCGAAAGCACCGGAATACCCGTTTCCCAAACCGATCGAACAGGGCTATGACATTATTCAATGGGTCAAGGGAAGAGCCGATGATTTGAAGATTGATGCGGGAAAAATCATGATCGGCGGACAAAGTTCAGGTGCAAATATCGCAGCAGCACTCTGTCTCTACCTTGATGAGAAAGGGGACAAGCAGCCGCTGCTCCAAGTGCTATCCTGCCCGATGCTGGATTTTGTCACCCCGCATGCAGATAAACCAGAACGAGATAAGTGGCGTTCCCGCTACCCTCAAGTTGCCCATTTTATAAATATGTGTTACCTGCCAGACAAAGAACTAGCGGGGCATCCCTATGCTTCCCCTGTTCGTGCCGAGATCAGTGACCGCTTAGCTTCCGCCCTTATCCTCATAGCGGAGTACGACGCCTTTAGACCAGAAGCCGAATGCTACGCAGAGAAATTAAAAGCAGCAGGGATAAACGTTCAAGATGAGCTATTCAAAGACTGCTCTCATGCTTTTACCCATCTAGGCCCAAAAGAACGAGCTGAAGAGGCTTGGCAATTGATTGCATGGAAAATCAAAGAAGTGGTGGAATCCTATGAAAATTGAAATCCTCCGTTATTCCTTCCTTACATAATGTATGTTCAGCACATTCAAGTTTTTTTTTGGAGGAACCAGGATTTAAAATAAGTTCTAAGGTTACAGATTTGTAGCAGTAAATCGGCGCTTTATTATATTTCAATGATCTGCAATTAGATCAGAAGGAGATGGATATGGATAAAGAGCAAAGGCAAGCGGATTTTGATTATTGTGAAAAGATCATAAAGAAACATTCCAAAGTCTTTTACTATGCCTTTTCACAACTCCCTAGTGAAAAAGCAAAAGCCGTTTATGCCATCTATGCATTTTGCAGAACCGCAGATGAGTGTGCAGATGGAAGCCAGTCATCCAAGAAAAAGGTTCAGTTGCTGAGACAATTAAAGAAGGAACTTGATTTGTTCAACGAACATGAGGAATTGGATAAGCCACTATGGCGCGCACTCAGGCATGTATTCAATACGTATGATATGGATATCAGCCCATTTTATGACCAGCTGACTGGGCAATCCTTGGATTTGACATTTACACCCCCGAAAACAAT
Organism: Peribacillus folii; assembly: GCF_030271255.1. Lineage (GTDB taxonomy): Bacteria > Bacillota > Bacilli > Bacillales > DSM-1321 > Peribacillus. Next base: position 20,459 of record NZ_JASJOM010000010.1, on the reverse strand, counting down.
GGATGAACTGGAAAGGTACAGTTACTATGTAGCTGGGTCCGTTGGTTTAATGCTTGTTCCTGTCATCGCTTCGAGATCTTCTGCGGATTTGCATTCATCAGTGATAAGTCTTGGCGTTGCCATGCAACTAACGAATATCCTGCGAGATATTGGAGAAGATTACCGTGAGAAAAATCGCATCTATCTACCCGAAGAAGAACTAACTCATGTCCACTATTCACAGCATGATTTAGATAACGGCACGATCAATGAAAATTTCATCGAACTATGGGAAAAACTTGCAGCTCGAGCTGAATCACTATATAGCAAGTTCTTGTTCAACATCGAGCTGTTGGATACAGATAGCCGCATACCGGTCTATCTGTCTGCTCACATTTACAGAGGCATACTTGATGCTGTGCGAAACAATGAATATCAGTGTCTAACCAAACGAAACTATGTTACAAAAGAAAAAATGGCCCAAATCAATGTTGCAGCCAACAACGTCTTTGGTTTGTGGGAAGGAGATGCATTTACAGTTGAAAAATAAAACCGTGATCATCATCGGAGGCGGACTCGGTGGACTGTCAGCTGCCATTTCACTCGCGCAAGCAGGATACGATGTCTCCTTATATGAGAAAAACAACCACATTGGAGGAAAATTGAACAGGCTGGATCAAGATGGTTTTGGTTTTGATCTCGGCCCATCCATCCTGACGATGCCTCGGATTTTTGAACGATTATTTTCCGCGAGTGGAAAATCCATGAAGGATTACGTCCCGATTGAAAAGCTGGATCATCAATGGCGCTCCTTTTTCCCTGGTGGAAATGTCATTGACTTATATGAAGATTTAAACGAAATGCAAGAGAAGAACTCAGCCCTGAATGAAAGTGATATGCGAGAATATCAAAATCTGCTCCACTATTCGAAAAGACTTTATGATATGACGGATAAAACCTATTTTCAGCATGGCGTTGATACGACGAGACAAATCATGAAACATACCGGATTGTTCACCGCTTTGAGGAACTTCGATCTGTTTTCTACGGTTCATGGAGCCATTAATAAACGGATCAGTAATGAGGAGCTCCGTGTGATGCTCTCCTATTTTATCAAGTACGTGGGTTCGTCCCCTTACGATGCACCGGCCGTATTGAATATGATGATCTACATGCAGCATGATCAGGGTGTCTGGTATATACCCGGCGGCTTACACAATCTTTCCAGTGGCCTGGTGAAGCTGGCTGAGGAAGTGGGTGTTACCTTCCACCTAGGAAAGCAGATCGTAAAACTTGAAAAAGAGAATGGGAAAATTAACGGAGCTGTTTTGGAAGACGGTACAAAACTAACAGCAGATTATTTTGTATCCAATATGGAAGTCATACCGGTTTACGAACGTTTACTGGAAGAAGACAGCCATTATGTGAAAAAACTGAAAAAAAAATTCGAGCCGGCCAGTTCCGGCCTCGTGATGCATTTGGGAGTGAAAAAGAGCTATCCGCAGCTGCGCCATCATAATTTCTTTTTCGCAGAAGATATGAAGCAGCAAATGCATTCGATCTTCCATCGTCATGAGCTGCCTGACGATCCGGTCATTTATTTGGTCAATGTCAATAAGACGGATCCGACACAAGCTCCTGCAGGATATGAAAATATAAAAGTACTGCCCCATATTCCCTATATTCGAGATCAACAACCTTATACACAGCAGGACTATGAACAATTCTCTGAGCGGGTTTTGATCAAATTGGAAAAAATGGGCCTGCATGACTTACGGGATAATATAGTCACAAAGGATGTATGGACACCGGAAGATATCAGGAGGGTGTATGGCTCCGACCGCGGTGCGATTTATGGAACGGTGTCAGACCGCATGAAGAATAAAGGATTTAAGCATCCGAAACAGAGTGAACTCTACGACAATCTATATTTTGTCGGTGGAACGGTAAACCCTGGCGGCGGAATGCCAATGGTTACCTTAAGTGGTCAGCTTGTAAGCGAGAAAATTGTTCAGAGGGATGTATCCAATGCCTGACAATGACGGTCATTTTCTAAAGACATTACCGGAAAGGCAGAGAGAGGATCTATTTTCCAGTGCCGATCTTTCAATTGAAACGCGTAAAAAAAAGCTATTGCAGCTGAAGACCATTCTTTTGGAGAATGAAACTGCATTTATTCAAGCCATTCATTCAGATTTGGGAAGACCGCCATTCGAAACCCTTTCTTCTGAAATTACGGTTTTATTAAATGAAATCGATTACGTATGCAAGCATTTAGCAAAATGGATCCGGCCCATTCGGTCCAGGCATCTAAAACTTGGATATGTGGAAGCGATCAAAAGAAAGAGGCATCCATACGGGAGTATACTCATCATTAGTTCGTGGAATTATCCGCTTCAGCTTGCATTGATGCCTGCCATCGGAGCGATAGCCAGCGGAAACCGCTGTGTGATCAAGCCGTCTGAACATGCACCTGCAACTGGTGAACTGCTTAGAGAGGTCATTAATCACGTATTTCCTCCCGAACAATTAACAGTTGTTACAGGAGATGCTCAGACCGCCAGCCTATTGACTTCTTCACCTTTTGACCTGATTTTTTTCACAGGCAGTCAGCAGACAGGAAAAGCGGTAGCGCGGCAGGCGGCCAATCAACTCACACCGGTGATACTGGAACTCGGCGGCAAAAACCCCTGTATCTTGGATGAAACGGGCTTTTCAAAAGCGGCAATCCAGCAAATCGTCTGGGGTAAGTTTCTTAATGCGGGGCAAACGTGTATTGCGCCGGACACACTGTATGTCCATCAGTCCATTTACGAAAAAACACTTTCTGAAATATCGGCTTCGCTTTCAGCTTTCTACGGAGATCGACCCCAGGAAAGCGATGATTATGGTAGGATTTGTAACGATGCACATTTCCAAAAGGTGGTTGATTTTATCGGGAAAGGTGATGTCTGGCATGGCGGGAAGTATGATAGAAACGATCGGTTCATCGAACCAACGGTGGTTGTGAATTTGAAACCGGGGAGTTCTATCATTCAGGAAGAGATATTCGGCCCGGTACTTCCTGTCATTCCATATACAGATTTAAGAACATTATTATCCAGTGATAGGATTCAACGTGATGCACTTACAGGCTATATTTTCAGTAAAGATAACAAACAAATCCTGCTGTTCATGGAATATATGAAGTCACCGACCATTAGCGTCAATCAAGTGATACATCATGCCGCGAATCCCCATGTCGCATTTGGAGGGGCTGGAAGAAGCGGATACGGTGCTTATCATGGAAAGGCTGGTTTTTTAGCCTTCAGTTATGACAAAACAAATTACAAAGCCTATCATTTCATCCATTTTCAAGGGAAATTCCCGCCTTATTCCGATAGAAATATGAAATTCTTGAAGAAGTTAAGAAAGTGGCTGTTGTAATTAGAATTCATAGAACACGATGTTACCTGTGAAGCATAAAAAAATGAGGGGAATTATCATGATTGTTTCATTACCTATCCATTGGATCATCATCATCGACATGTTTGCATGGCCCTTTTTTCATCTGTCCATTTCTGCCATTTGTTTGAAACTGCCATTGGTATGGTTTCTAAGAGATCAATTTTGGTTTCGGAGTTTCGCTTGGGAAAAATCCGGACAATTGTGGCAGCGTTTATTCCGAGTGAAAAAATGGAAAGGCTATATTATAGACGGCACGCTATTCCTTAAAAAGGGTTACAGTAAAAAGGGGTTACATGGCATCGGGTTGAGGGATTTGACGATCTTTGCTGCGGAAACAAAACGGGCGGAATTCACACACTGGCTCTCCATACTGCCTGCTCCGTTGTTCTTCTTGTGGAATCCTGTATGGGCGGGCTGGGTGATGATCCTGTATGCGTTTGTATTCAACCTTCCCATTATCGTTGTTCAGCGCTACAATCGCGGGCGTATTACTGCCATTATTTCAGAACTTGTTAAGAAATGAAGCAGCATATTGTAAGGAAATGAGGGAATGCACATGAGTAAGAAGGTTATTGTTGTGGGGGCAGGTGTTGCAGGGCTTGCTTCTGCAATCAGACTGCAGCAGGCGGGGTACCAGGTGGAGATATATGAAAAAGGAACAACTCCCGGTGGCAAAATGAATCGAATTGAACTGGATGGCTATACATTTGATTTGGGACCGAGTATTGTCATGATGCCGGAATTATATCGGGAGATCTTCGAACTATGCGGACGTAACCCCGATGATTATATTCCAATGGAAAAATTGAACCCGATTTATCGGGCTTACTTCAGTGATATTCCCGACAAGCCTTTTGATATCTCCTCAGACCTTACCGAATTGACACGGATGATTGAATCAATCAGCGAAGAGGATGCGGAAGGTTTTTTTCTATATCTGCATGAAATTTACAAAAGCTTTGTCGTTGCAAAGCATCATATTCTTCAAAGGCCATTCCGCAAAAAGGCTGATTTTTATAACCTTTCCATGCTGAAGAAAGTGATGAGACTGAAAGCACGCGGCACCGCAGATTCTTTTATAGGAAAATATATCAAGAATGAACGGCTGAAACAGTTAATCAGCTTTCAAACGTTGTACATAGGCATTTCCCCCATTGAAAGTCCATCTTTTTACAGCATGATCCCCATGATCCAATTTTTATATGGAGTATGGTTCATCAAAGGCGGTATGTATACGATGGCACTCTCTATGGAGAGGCTCTTCACGGAACTTGGAGGAACCATCCACTATGGCAAGGATGTGCAGGAAATATGCATTCATAATCGCCAGGCGACCGGGATTATCGTGGAGGGCAAAAAAATCTCTGCGGATTTTGTCGTTTGTAATGCAGACTTCCCATATGCCATGAAACACTTGATAAAAGACAAGACCGCTAAAGGGAAATATACCGATAGAAAGATTGACAGCATGAAATATACCTGTTCATGTTTTCTTTTATATCTCGGTATGGATCGAAAATATGAAGAAATTGGACATGTACATAATTTTATTTTCAATGAAAAGCTAAATCAGAATCTGGAAGATATTTTTGCAGGGAAGAAACTGACGAATGCCTCCTTTTATGTGTACATAGCTTCAAAAATGGATCCTTCCCTTGCACCCGATGGAAAGGATGGGCTGTATATCCTGATGCCTGTCTCGAATATAGCAACAGCCAAATATCAGTGGGAAGAGGAAACCATTTCTTATTATCGCAGCTACATTTTAGATGAATTAAAAAAAATCCGTGGTTTTGAAAACATTGAAAAGGAGATTGTAACCGAAACATATGCAACACCATTGGACTTTGAGTCAAAGTTCAATGCATATAATGGCGCCACTTTTGGTTTGCAGCCAATCATGGCCCAAAGCAACCACTTTCGCCCGCAAAGCAAAGCAACACATTGTGAAAATCTGTATTTTACCGGAAGCAGCACACATCCTGGTGCTGGTGTCCCTATCGTGCTATTATCCGCCAAGATCACTGCACAGGAACTGATACAAGACGATACAGGTGAAATGTTTGATTATTCAGGAAAAAGAAGACTTTCTGATGACTCTTAGATGAAGGAGGCGTTTTACATGACAGCTTCAGAAGTGATTAATCTCGCTATTGGTTTTCTGGCAGTTATGATTGCCATTATCATGTTCTGGTCTTTACCAGTTCCAATTTTCTCCTCCAGCAAGAATACCGGTCTTCCGTTTCTGTCAATCATCATTCCTGCGAGGAATGAAGGAGGCAGGCTCTCACCGTTATTGCAATCCCTGCAGGAACAACGTTTCAAGCAATTTGAAATACTGGTTGTTGACGACCATTCAACTGACAATACTGTGGTTATTGCGAAAAGCTACGGTGCAAATGTTCTAAAAAATGAAGGATCCGGGAAGTCATCTGCCTGCTGGCGTGGTGCCATGCATGCAAAAGGAAGTTGGCTATTGTTTTTGGATGCAGATACTGCCTTCACCAATTTGGATGGTTTAAAAAATCTATTGCATTTCTACCAGGGAAAAGGAGCCAGGGGCATTGTATCCCTTCAGCCCTATCACACGGTTGATCGCTTGTATGAACACCTTTCTGTAATATTTAACATTATTGTCATTGTGGGCATGAATGTATGTACCATCTGGGGATCACGGTTTAAAACCGCCGGTTCGTTCGGTCCGTGCATTTTATGCAATAGAGACGATTATCTTTTGTCGGGGGGGCATAAAAAGATCGAGGGAGAAATCATGGATGATCTGGCACTGGGCCAGGCATTTCTTGACCATAATCTCCCGGTTCATTGCTTGGGTGGCAAAGGGATCATCTCTTTACGCATGTATCCGGAAGGCTTGAACAGCCTGATAGAAGGCTGGTGCAAAAGCTTTGCCGTTGGTTCCAAGTCCACTCATCCAGTCATCATGTTGATGGTTATCATCTGGATTGCCGGCAGTTTAATCTCTACGGGAGCGTTGATCTCTTCCATTATTGAATTAGACGCTCCCGTCATTATTATCAGTGGAGTATTGTATATTCTCTATACGATTCAAACGGCATGGTTTGCCCGTAGGGTCGGTAATTTCAGATGGGCGGTATTCCCTTTTTATCCGTTTTTGTTTTTATTCTTCACAGGAGTCTATGTATATTCCTTCTTCCGGGTGAATGTTTTACGTTCTGTAAAATGGAAGGGCCGTAAACTAAATGTCTAGAAATCTAATCAACAAGATCTTGCTAAACAAATAAATCACCCGTTAAATTAAGTAGAAACCTTCGCCCCGATAGATTAATAAAGGTAAGAAATTTCGGATACTATCTCACGATGTTGGTTAAGTAACTATCGTGGAGGTGAATTCAAATGGAAAAGGAAAATCAAGCAGGTAACTTTAGACAAAACGCTATTCAATCTGAAACTGAGTTTGCAAGTGAAACGAATGTTCAAGAAGTAAAAAAGCAAAATCAACAATCAGAAGGCAGATAAATTCAATTTAGTATATAAAAAAAAGGAAGCCTGGGCTTCCTTTTTTATGCAGCAGCCAGACAATGTTGTCTGGGTTTTTTAATGCACTTCTTTCTCTTGTTCCCTTTCGATCTTCGGAGGGGTCCATTTGAAGACTTTATTTAGGATATTATAGATGTGTTTGGATTCCTTGGTCAGGATCGGTCCAAGAATCGCTAAGGTCAACACATATAATGCAGCAAACGGGGTGAGTATAGGCATTAAACCGCCGGCAATGCCAAGGTTTGCTAATATGATGGAGAATTCGCCACGCGAAACGATCGTTAATCCGATATTTGCGGATGCTCTGTGAGATAAGCCCGATTTGCGTCCGGCTATCATACCAGCGGCAAAGTTACCGATGATGGTGATGATCACGGCCCCAAGAACCATCCAGATTGCTCCGCCAAGGGAGGTCGGATCGATGCTCAAGCCGAAGCTGAAGAAGAATATGGCCCCGAAGAAGTCTCTAAAGGGAATGACAAGTTTTTCGATCCTGTCGCTATGTTCCGTTTCAGAAAAGACCAGCCCGAGCAATAAAGCGCCAATGGCTTCTGCTACATGAATCGTTTCCGAAAAACCTGCAATGAAGAATAGTAAAGCGAACACGACAATGATGAATATCTCATCCGAGGTTATATTGAACAACTTGTTCAGTACCCCAGAAGCCTTCCGGGCTATAACGAAGAATATCAGCATGTACCCGATCGCGATGAAAGTAGAAAGTAATGTCCCCCAAACGGAACCAGAAGAGCTTAATACCAATCCAGATACGACTGATAGATAAACAGCGAGGAAGATATCTTCAAACATGATAATACCAAGGATTAGCTCCGTTTCATTGTTACCGGTCCTTTTTAGGTCAACCAGTACCTTTGCCACGATGGCACTAGATGAAAAGCTGATAATCCCTGTTAGTATCAGCACCTCTTTTAAGGGAAGTCCCAGAAGGAAGCCATATATCAGGGCCATGCCCACGTTGATCAAAATGTAATAGGTTCCGCCCGTCACGATATTTTTTCCTGATTTCATTAGCTTTTTAACGGAAAATTCAAGCCCTAAATAAAACAGGAGGAATAAGATACCGATTCTCCCCAAGAACGCTATGATTTCATCACTCTCGATGAATCGCAGGTCAATCAGCCCGAAGTGCGGGGCATGAGGGCCCACGAGCATTCCGATGATTATGAGAATAGGTACATTGGATACTTTAAATTTACCTGCAATGAGAGCGGCGAATGCCACTAGAAGCAGGGCGGTGCCCACTTCGAAAACTAAATGGTCCATAGGAGCTTAATCACTCCTTTCGTCGGTCAATAATTCTCTTGTCAGGTTACGGATATCTTTCCTGTCGCCAGATATCACCAATGTGTCGCCTGTTTCGATGATGGAGTCGGGACCAGGATTGCTCAGTTGTTTTTTGCCCTTTTTCGAATGGGCAATGACGGTAACGTTATAATTGCTCCGGATATCAATCGAACCGATCGTTTGATTGATGGCTTTAGAACCTGGTTCGACCTTGAACCATTCTATCACCAGGTCACCCAGTGACATTTCAATCGTTTCGAGTGCTTGCGGTTTATAAACCATGCCGCCAATGATGGAAGCCAATTGCCTCGATTCCTGATCGTTAATGGTGATGCTTGAAATGACATCTTCATGCTCCTGGTCAAAATGGTATAATTCCCTGCGTCCGTCATCGTGAATGACGACTACTAACTTTTCATCATTTCTGGTTATGATTTCGAACTTTTGGCCAATACCAGGAAGTTCACTTTCTCTAATTCTCACTGGAATTCCTCCTTAAATTTGTTGGTTAGAGTGAACGGAAGATGGAAACATGTTCATAAGTTAACATCTATGATCGTCTTGAATTTCTTCTCCTTGGAAATGCCGATGTATTTCAGTGTCTCAGACGGGCTTGAATGATGGTAATGCTTTTGGATCAAAGCTAAAGACACCCCTTGTTTATAGGCATGATAGCCAAAAGTTTTACGCATCGAACTCGCTCCGAATTTACCTGCCAGCCCTGCACCTTCCACAGCATCATGAATGATACGGTGTGCCTGCTGCCGCGTGATCGGCTTTTTTGTCTTAGGGGAAAGAAAAAGAAATTGACCTTCGATAACCTTCGAGCCTTTAAGGTACTCTTGTAAAGCGGTACGAACCTTTAGGTTCAAAAAAATTTGGACGACTTCGCCATTTTCCAGCCGTTGCTCATAAAATTCCTTGATTTTCCCCGTTTCATCAAGGACGTCTGGGATCGTAATATCCAGCATTTCATTTATTTTCATGCCGGTGTTGATGCCGAGCACAAACAATAAATAATCGCGGCTGGAATGAGCTCGTAAATAGGTCTTCATTTTGCTGATTTGATTGATATCCTTAAAGGCTTCTACATATTCCATACATCTTCTCCTCTTGCCAATGTAACATAATTGTATTATATCATAACTTATGTAACATTGCATGCGTTAAGACCTATTAAGAAGATTCCTTCTCCAAAAGCAGCGTACCCTTAAACCGCGAAAAGGTTTTCTTATTCTCTGCACAAACAAGTGAAAATATATCAGTTTCTTTAAAAGTAAAACGGGGAGGGGGCCAACCTTTTTTTGTTTGTACAAGTTGGACAGCTTGAAATGATTACGTTCAATCAATGTAGGGCGCCAAAGTGTTGACCCTATCTTGGTTAAACGGACTTTTTAATTCCAAGCCCATTTGTCTGCAAACTAAAAAAGGAGCCCCAAGTAGGGACTCCTTTTTTTAGTATACCGCTTTTTGTAATTTGTGTATGACTTCAAGTGATAGTCCGGTTCCGATGGCAACTGATTCAAGCGGATTGTCTGCAAGCTGGACTGGAACGACAATTTCATTCGTCAGCCATTCTTGTATCCCGTTGAGGAGAGCGCCGCCTCCTGATAGGATGACACCTTGATCGACGATGTCCCCGCTCAGTTCAGGCGGGCAGTCCTCCAATGTGGCCCTGATCGACTCCAATATATGTAGAAGCGATTCCTGAATGGCCGACTGAACGTCAGTGGATGATATGGTAATGGGCTTTGGCAGGCCAGTTACAAGGTCGCGGCCCCTGACTTCCATCGTCACCACGGAGTGTTCGACAAGTGCATAGCCGATTTCTTTTTTTATCTCCTCGGCTGTTCTTTCGCCAATCAGCACATTATGTTTTTTCCTGACATATTGGCTGATATCTTCATCCAATTGATCCCCGCCAATTCTGATTGAATTGCAGGATACCACTCCGCCGTATGATATGATCGCAACCTCAGTCGTCCCGCCGCCTATATCGACGATCACATTGGCAACGGGCTCCTCGACAGGAAGCCCTGCCCCGATTGCCGCCGCTACCGGTTCCTCGATAAGATGGACCTGCTTAGCTCCGCAGCTTTTGACTGCATCCTGTATGGCCCTTCTCTCGACAGACGTTGAACCTGAGGGCGTACATACCACGACACTGGGCTTCCGGAGCGATAAGCCCAGGGCCTTGCTGGCTTTTTTCATGATTTCACGAAGCATTTGTGCCGTTACATCAAAATCTGCAATGACGCCGTCCTTTAACGGGCGGATTGCGACGATATTACCAGGTGTTTTCCCAATCATGTTTTTTGCATCCACACCGACTGCCAATACTTTATTAGTCTCTATATCAATGGCCACCACAGATGGCTCATTAAATACGATTCCTTTATTTTTACTGTAAACTAATGTATTTGCAGTTCCTAAATCAATGCCTATTTCTGTATTTGATAACATTTAGTCACCCCTCCATAAGAGTTTGACCCCTATATACTCATTCTACCTTTTGTAGGGTGTTTATGGGGGTGGTAATTCTAGTAAATAACAGACAGGTGACATCGTACCCTATTCAATAAGTGGCTACTATGCAAAAAAAATCAAGAAATTTCAGGCGGTGGCGTATATTTATTGCCCTGGCTTTTGTCCTGAACAGGGGCGGTGCACCTTGGGAACCGTCCTTTTTATGTTAAGATATAGATGAAAATGAGATAAAGAAGGTAATGTTGTGTGTACATATTTTATTGAGAGTAAGAGTTTTAAAGTCATTTTTACATCCATACTTGCTTTCCTTGGCGGCTATACGTTTCATCGACTTGGCGTATACTTGCCGTGGATGCTTGGACCTTTATTTGTAGTTATGATTGCGAAAGTGAAGCTTGGGAAGTACATGTATTGGTCCAGGCCCTTCAGAAGCATGGGGCTCGTCATTCTAGGATTGCAACTGGGCAGTTCTTTCACGAAACAATCCTTGAACGAGATGGTTGAATATTTGCCTGTCATGCTTTTTACGACAATCGCCATCATATTATTTTCCATGGTGACTGGATGGCTTGTCGGGAAACGAATGAACTTATCCCCAAGCACTTCCATGCTTGGCAGTTTTCCAGGCGGTCTTTCACAAATGGTGGTTTTGAGTGAGGAAATGAAGAATAGCGATGAAACGGTCGTCGGTTTCATGCAAACACTTCGGATCATTCTCGTCATATCGTTCGTTCCTTGGCTGGCGACACATGTAATGTCAGTTGGTTCAAGTGCGGTTGCGGCCATGGCTGATCGGCCTTTTTTCTTTTTTGATTATGACGGGAAAATGGCCATCATGATGCTGGTGACCTTGCTATCAATCATCTTCGTCACAAAGAGGATGAATTTCCCGCTGCCTTTTTTACTGGGTCCTTTAATGGCTGCGGCCATATTCAATTTAGTCGGACCAGGAGCACCGCAAATACCTGACTTTTGGCTGAGCATGTCACAATTATTGATTGGCGCCCATTTAGGCTGCACATTGAAGGTTGATAACCCAAGGCTTTTCAGGAAAATGTTCGGAGCTGTATTCTTAAGTAATGTACTATTGATCGGTTTTTGCTATTTATTATCCATACAGTTGGCTCCGCTGCTATCTTTGCAGGCAAATGAATTGTTCCTGAGCATGGCGCCAGGCGGTGTTGCGGAAATGGCTGTCACAGCGATGTCCGTACAAGTCGATTTATCGGTTGTCACAAGTTTTCATTTATTCAGGATCTTATTCATCTTGTTCCTTCTTTCTCCCATTATTAAATGGATTGATGGAAGAAACGAGGTGAAACAGGAGCAAAGGCAAAGCTGATTAGCTTTGCCTTGTTTCGATCTGGAAAAATTCAAGGCTAAAATGAAAAACCTCACAGAGGACGGCAACAGCTTTTTAGGTGCTTGAAATTCAACTGAACTGTGGGATTTTGCGGGTTAAACGGCATGGTACAAGGAGAAAAGTAGGTAGATTTTGTGATCATTTGATGGAATTTAAACCGGAATAGTAAAATAATCCTCATTTTTTTCGAAAATCAACCGATATAAAAATTAAGACGAGATTTTAAATGAATGGGTGAATATTATGGATATAACATCAGTTTTGGGCGTAGTTCTTGGTATTGTGGCCATTTTGGTCGGAATGGTTCTGAAGGGAGTAAGTGTAACGGCGTTGGTCAATCCTGCCGCTATTCTGATCATCATTGTAGGGACGATTGCCGCTGTCGTAACGGCTTTCCCATTGTCGGAATTAAAAAGACTGCCAAAAATATTCAAGATTTTATTTTTGCAGCAAAAGCTGACGAAGCCGGAGGAATTAATCAAAACATTTTCCGAATGGGCGGTCATCGCCCGGAAAGAAGGCTTATTGGCATTGGAAAGCATTTCCGATCAAGTGGATAATACCTTTTTGAAAAATGGCTTGAATCTTGCAGTTGAAGGTCAGAGTGCCGACTACATTCGCGATATTCTAGCTGAGGAAATCGATGCGATGGAAGAACGCCATCTGAGCGGTGCCGCGATTTTCACTCAAGCGGGTACATATGCACCGACGCTTGGAGTATTGGGGGCGGTAATCGGATTGATCGCTGCCTTGGGGAACATGGCTGACACGGAGGCATTGGGTCATGCGATATCTGCTGCGTTCGTTGCAACCTTGATGGGGATTTATACGGGGTATGTATTATGGCATCCCTTTGCCAATAAGCTCAAGCGAAAATCTCAGCAGGAGGTCCGGATCAAGGAAATGATGATTGAGGGGATTTTATCGATCATCGAAGGTGAAGCGCCAAGAACGATCGAACAGAAATTGACATCCTATTTGCCTGCTGGTGATCGGAAAAAGTGGCTGGAAGGCGATGTGAGAGAAGATGGCTAGGCGGAAAAAGAAACAAAGGCATGAAGAGCATATCGATGAGTCGTGGCTGGTCCCTTATGCTGATATCCTAACATTGCTTCTGGCTCTTTTTATCGTTTTGTTCGCTTCGAGTTCGGTGGATGCCGTTAAGTTCCAGCAATTGTCCAATGTCTTTAACCAGGTGTTTACGAGCGGATCGGGATTTATGGAATTCCCGAGTGATTCCCCAAGCAATGAGCCCACATCGCCAGAGCAAAAGGCAGGTGCGGAGGATCTTGAGAAATTAGGGAAAAATGAGCAGGAAGAGCTTAAAGAAGTGAAGAAGCGTGTCGACGCCTATATCAAAAAGAATGATTTAACGGATAAGTTGGGAACGAACCTTACCGATGAAGGCATGTTGATTTCGATAAGGGAAAATGTTCTGTTTGAATCGGGTGTGGCTGAAGTTAGAAGTGAAAACCGGAAAATCGCCAAGGAAATTTCCGCTTTGCTGGTCATGGACTTGCCCCGAAATATCATCGTAAGCGGGCATACCGATAATATTCCGATCAAGAATTATCAATATCAATCCAACTGGGATCTGAGCGTGATGCGATCGGTGAATTTCATGAAGCTCCTTCTCGAAAATAAAGAGTTGGACCCTGAGATGTTCAGTGCTAAAGGACATGGGGAATTCAAGCCGGTGGCTTCTAACGATACGAAAAAAGGTAGAGCGAAAAATCGGAGAGTTGAAATCCTGATTGTTCCGCGGACAGCAATAAATCAGTGAAACCTGTCTGGAATGGACGGGTTTTACTTTTTGAAGGAGCAAAAATGGATAGAGAATATACAAATGTGATGGAAGAAATCGTAGTCACGTGGGTTCAGGTTTTAATGTCAGGCATGGAATACCAAACCTTTTGTTCATGCAGAAAATGTAAAAATGATATCATCACTTTATCATTGAATAATATGCCAAACTACTATGTAACCACAGAAGAAGGACGTCTGCGGATATTTGAGAATCTGAATACGGAAGAAAACCGGAAATGGATCAATAAAAGAATCATCAATGCCATACATGTTGTGGGGCAATATCCTAAACATTGACTAACAGGAGGGAAGATAGGGCATTAGCTGCCTTATCTCAGACTATAGGCAAGCTCGATGAAAATCGAGTTTGTCTATTTTTATGAGTTGGTGCTTAGGGCCGTTGATTTCCTCTCCAGGCACTTAGCTTACAGAGGCGGTCCGGGAGCCTCCTCGGCTTTTCAGCCTCTGATTACTCCCGTGACCCGCACTTCCCGCAGGAGTCTCGAACACCCTCTCCAACCAACTTTGTTTTTAGATAGAGCCCTTTTCCCTAATATTGAATCATACCGGCTTTACCCTATACACACCCTCGCACAAAAGAGTGGTTCTTTCGCAAACATGACTGCGTATACGATGAACATTTTATGGAAGGTCAGATTTTGCGCCACCATCATGATGTAAATCCTATCTATGCAAAACGAAAAAAAACGATTGAGCGAGTATTCGCAGATGCCAAAGGATTGATTCAGTATTGCTTTCAGGGAAGATTATGATTTATGTGTTTTATTTACGGTACAGGAGGGAACATAAATAAAGGACAAAGATAGGTTCATTCGATCAAAAAATGAGGAGATGAATTTAATATGAGTAAAAAAATTGCATGTGTAGTGACGAATATGTTTGAGGATTCCGAGTATAGTGAACCGGCCAGGGCATTTGAGGAAGCGGGCCATACCGTGACGGCGATCGAAATGGAAAAAGGGAAAACGGTTAAAGGAAAACAAGGTGAAGTCGAAGTCAAGATTGACGAAAGCATCGATTCAGTGAAAGCGGAGGATTTTGATGCATTGTTCATTCCCGGCGGTTTCTCGCCTGACCAGCTGCGTGCTGATGAACGCTTCGTAACATTTGCCAAAGCATTCATGGATGATAAAAAGCCTGTCTTTGCGATTTGTCATGGACCTCAGCTGTTGATTACGGCCAAGGCACTCGAAGGACGCCATGCAACTGGCTATACCTCTATTAAAGTCGATATGGAGTATGCAGGTGCCACCTATTTGGACAAGGAGGTTGTGGTTTGCGGCAACCAACTTGTGACCAGCAGAACACCTGAAGATCTTCCTGCATTTAACCGGGAATCGCTAAACTTATTGAAATGATAAAAATCCGGCAGCTGCCGGGTTTTTTTATGGAATAATCTTTAAAGGATTCATATACTTCCATCTTTGCAGTAAAATAAAAGGAGAGACGAAATAAAAAAGGAAGTGTCACGATTGATCGTATTAAAGTCAGCACGTGAAATTCAAGCGATGCATGAATCAGGTAAAATTTTGGCCGCTTGTCATAGGGAGATCGCAAAAATGATCGCTCCCGGTGTGACCACGTGGGAAATAGAGGAATTTGTCGAGGGGTTTCTAAAAAAACATGGAGCGAAGCCTGAACAGAAAGGATACAAAGGGTATGAATATGCGACATGTGCAAGCATAAATGAAGAAATCTGCCATGGATTCCCTCGTAAAACACCTTTGAAAAATGGGGATATCGTAACGATTGATATGGTCGTCAATCATAACGGAGCCCTTGCCGACTCGGCCTGGACGTATACGGTCGGCAAGGTTTCGAAGGAAACGGAACATTTGGTGCAGGTGACGAAGGATTCTTTATATAAAGCTATCGAAGTGAGTCTGGCAGGCAATCGGATAGGTGATATCGGTCATGCCATCCAATCATATGTCGAGGCGGAGGGCTTTTCGGTCGTTCGCGATTTCATCGGGCATGGAATAGGGAATGTCATTCATGAGGAGCCGCAGGTTCCGCATTATGGGCTGCCGAATAAAGGGCCGCGCCTTAAGGAAGGCATGGTATTCACGATCGAGCCGATGGTCAACGTAGGTACATATAAGGCCACGAGGGATTCAAATGGATGGACCGCTTCCACTGCAGACGGCAAATATTCTGCCCAATACGAGCACACGATCGCCATAACCAAAAACGGTCCGCTTATTTTGACGGAGCAATGATAGACGAAAGGTTCCGGAATGATCGCATTCCGGAACCTTTTAAATTTTGAGCCGGCGAGGATGAACGTAGTGATGACCGAGTTCATTCATTGTCAGATCCAGCAGCAGTAGCATTCGGAACATCGATCACCTTTGCAGCGATCACTTTCTGCAATCGGAAATCATCGGTCTCCGTCGTCGGATTTCCTTAATGCAATTGAATGAGCATTGTGCCATCCTAAAATTTGTTCTAAAAACCATTCAAAGAATTGGTCCGCATCCAAGGAAAAGACAGGCACGGAAGCTTGCTTCCTGGTTCGTTCAAGGCAATCAGGCCAAGCCACGGCCGCTTTGACATTAGTAAGTCGCTCCAATAAAAGAAGGTCACTTTCTTCTTTGATCAGGACGAGCTTTGGAAAGTCCTTTTGCTTATGTCCTTCAATTAAAATCACATCTGGATGAAAAAGCCCCAATAATTGAATCAGCTCAGTGATTGGAGGTTCACTATTGAAACTGCCGAGCAATTCCAATGATCCGTCCCCTTCGACAAGCGAAGCTATCGCCCCGGCCTGAAAATGATTATGCGAATCCTTTACATTATTGATATTCGGCTTTCCCCCATGGCCATGGTGCTTTAATACGGCCACCTCCACATTCACTTCACGAAGCTTCATGATGACCTTCTTTATGAATGTCGTCTTTCCTCTATTCTGATAGCCAACAACCTGGAAAATAAACGGCTTCACCACGGCCAACTGCTGCCTTCCTGGTCCTCGAGCAAGAGGATCTCCACGATATCCCCCGAGTGAAAATTACGACTTCCTCCAGGCAGGACGGTCAGTGCATTGGCACCTGCCAGGCTAGTGGTTATATTGGATTTATCCACACCGCTGGGGGTTACTCTCAACTGGCCTAATTCGTAATACAATCGTGTTCGCAGGAGACGGGTGAATGGGTTGGGCTTTAGGATGTCATCTGCCAATCGAGCGGACTCTTTACGTAAATGCGGCTGTTCCGAAAACAGCATCGTCCGGATGACCGGTCTCACAAATAGTTCAAAGCCGACATAACAAGCAGATGGGTTGCCCGATATACCGAATAAAAATTTATTTCGATAGACGGCAACAGTAGTAACGCTTCCGGGGCGCATGGCCACTTTGTTGAATAACACATCTGCACCTAGTTTTTGATATATCTCTGGAAGAAGGTCGAAGTCACCGACGGATACGCCTCCAGTTGTAATCAGCAGATCAACTTCCTCCAAAGCCTTTGAGATTGCAGCATAGCTTGATGGAAATTCATCCTTAAGCTTTCCATAATAACGGACTTCTCCTCCAGCCCTTTCGATCTGGGCAGAGATGGCATGCGAGTTGCTATTGCGGATTTTCCCAGGCTGTAAGGGTTCATGAACATCGAGGAGCTCCGAACCTGTAGCGAATAATCCTATGATAGGCTTGGCGGCAACAGGGACTTCGGCATATCCGAAAGTGGCTAGTAAGCCAATGATACCTGGATTGATATATGTGCCTTTTTTTACGAGAATATCGCCTTCACTGGCGTCCTCTCCTTGGAATGAAACATTTTCCCCTTCCTCAAGGGAGCGTTTGAATGATATGTATTTCTTTCCGTCCATCTCCGATTCCTTGGTCAGCTCGAGCATGATGACGGCATCGCATCCAGCGGGCAATTGAGCACCGGTCATGATCCGGGCCGCTTGGTTTTGCTGTATAGGGACGGTCGATACCATACCCGCAGCCAGCTCTTCCACCACCTCGAACGTGAGAGGGTTATGGATGGAACCCTTTTCGGTATCCTTTGACCGGAGAGCGAAGCCATCATATGGCGAGCGGTTAAAATGCGGAACATCATTTTTAGCTGTAATATCTTTTGCCAAAAAACGATGCTGGCTTTCATCCAGCGGAACCCATTCCATTTGTCCATCCAATTTGTATTCCATCACTTTATTGACGGCTTCTGCGATACTTATTGGCGTCCTTCTTTCCACCATGCTTTTCCACTCCTATCTCTTTTTCTATATATCAAATGTAGCAGAAATCCAAAAAAAAAGAAAAATCCTCACCAATTTGGGAGGATTCGATCGTTTACTTATTGCGCAGTCTTCCAAGTTCTTCAGCGATTGCTTCCATTTCACGGACACTGAAATTCGTTTTTTTCATGACCATTTGATATATGTCATGAAGATCTTCATACATATCGATATCAAAATGGGTGGATTTGATGGCACCGAAGTTCATCACTTTCAATTTATCTTTTATTGCTTCCACCATAAACTCGACGCTTTCGGCCGTGTTTTGAGTTAAGTCCATTTTCCTCATCCTTTCAAGCGTTCCTAAATTATTTTCATCTTTGCATGATTGCCCATAGAAGTCAATGGATATTGGGACTGAAAAGAAGCATGAAACCCAATTCACTCGATGGAATCCGCGTTTTAAAGTGGTCGGGTTTGGGAAAAGATAGGAAAAAACTTATATAAACATTGTATAATGGAGATAGATACCATTATCCATCAATCAATATATGACGAGGAGGAGAATATATGAGCAACATTCGAGAAGAATATAATAGTGAAAAGAAAAGCAAATTTATGCAAGCGATCATTATAGGGGCGGTTGCAGGGGCTGTAGTAAGCCTTTTCGATAAAACGACCCGTACGTCTGTATTGGATAACAGTAAAAGCTGCATGGGTAATGTAAGGGATTTTGTAAAGAATCCCAATGGGTTTCTTTCCCAAGTGCGGGAAACATCAAAGAAGGTCCGATCAACGGTTGAAAAGATTTCTGATGATGTAACGTTCATTTCCCAAAAAGTCGAGGAAATGAAAGATATTCCAGCACAAGTTGCTCAAGTGGTGATGGAGACGAAGGAGGTCTTCACTGCCGAGAATGAGGATGAATCGTCAGCGAATGCTCATTCGGAAAACCGGCTTTCCTTAAATTAGAAAATGGGGTGGAGGTATGGCCAATAAAAAGGAATGGCTGAAAGGCTCATTCTTCAAGGCTTTCATTAAACGGCTGCAGATGGATGAAGTGACGGGATTGGCAGCCCAGCTGTCTTATTTCTTCCTGCTCTCCTTGTTTCCGTTATTAATTTTCTTGTTCACTTTATTGGCCTATCTGCCATTTTCCCAAGAAGATATATTAAATACTGTCCGTTCGTATGCACCTGACGATTCGATGAAGATCATCGAGGCCAATTTATCGGAAGTGATGGAAGCGAACGGGACATTATTGTCGTTTGGTATCATCGGAACGATTTGGTCGGCCTCAAATGGAATGAATGCAATCATTAAAGCGTTTAACCACGCATATGGTGTAAAAGAAAGTCGAACTTTCTTTATTTCCCGGGGAATGTCGATTTTGCTCACCTTAGCGATGATTTTCGTTTTTATTGTCGTATTACTGCTGCCGGTATTCGGTAAGCAAATCGGGGTTTTCCTGTTTTCTGAAATTGGGCAATCCGACGAGTTCCTGACGATTTGGAATCAACTGCGTTGGGTGGTCAGCACGATTGTATTCATGATCGTGTTTACGATTCTTTACTGGATTGCACCTAACAAAAGGCTAAGATGCTTAACTGTGCTGCCTGGTGCTATCTTTGCAACGGCAGGCTGGAGCCTAGTTTCCTTTTTGTTTTCCTTTTATGTCGATAAATTCGCCAATTATTCAGCAACATACGGAAGTCTTGGGGGAATCATCGTTTTGATGATCTGGTTTTATTTATCAGGACTCATCATTATCCTGGGCGGGGAAATAAATGCCCTCTTAAGCGAAATGAAAAATCCAGAATGTGAGTGAGCTTCCTTGACTTCCCGTAATGGTGAGCATGCTTGCTGCAAATACTATTCAAGAAATGACAACTTTTGTGAAGGAGGAGTTTTTTTATGAGTAAAAAGGATGGCAGCACAAAGCAAAAAGGTAAAAAAGGCTCGAACCATAAAACGTCTGGTTCTGCAAACGGAAAGAACGGGTACCATTAAGCGGCCGAACTAAAAAAAGGAGCCCCTCAGGCTCCTTTCTGTTTGTAGACAAAAGGGGTACGGAATTATTAAATTCCGTACCCCCTTTTGAAATTCCCTATTGATTTTTACCTATAGTTAAGAGATTGAAGCTCTACGAGCCCACCATGTTAGGCCATTTTTGGACCTTTCCATGTCCAATTGGCCATCTTCTTTATATTCATGGCAGCGAAAGTAAGCATCGCTTGCATCGACAATTTTTTAAGTCCCCTTAAAGTAGTCCAACGCATACCATGCTTTTCTTTTGCATCTGCGAATACACGCTCAATCGTTTCTTTGCGTTTCGCATAGATAGGTT
>NZ_JASJOM010000001.1 GCF_030271255.1 Peribacillus folii | reverse complement strand
CGCCTCGGCGCTGGCGCCAGCGGCTGTCTCCCCAAGACCGCATGTCCCGCAGGAGTCTCGCCCCTTCCGTTCCAATCCACTATGCGTGAAAACGAGGATAGATGCTGATTGTCCACAGATTCAATGGATTTGCCCCTTAGCCTGTTCCAATCCACTTCAGGGACTCGCTTTCCGCAAGAATCGTGCCTCTCGTTCTGCTGTCCTTTGCCTGGAAAGTAAAGTGGTTTTCTCGGATGTAGCAACAAGCTTTATTTCGAATAGTATTTTACTGGTTCTAAATGGCCGGCCTATCATCATTTCCTAATATTTGTTTCTGTTAAAATACTATCCTAAAAAAGTTATTGACAAAGTTACTCGGAGTCCGTATAGTAATGGATATTATAAAAATATTCAGATATAATTTTTGAAACGCAATGAACAGGAGTAGTAAAAGCTCTTCATTCGGTATAGAGAGCTGCGGGGTGGTGCAACGCAGTCCAATGAGACTTTGAACTTGTCTGGGAGTGGTAAAGCGAGGGGGAAAGATTATTATTTTCCTTTTGTTTTGACGAGTGACCTTCGTTACAAGGTTTAAGAGCAGGGTTCGAAAAGAGCCAAAAAGAGTGGTACCGCGGTAAGCATAAGGCATATCGTCTCTTTCTTCATTTGATTATGAAGGAAGAGACGATATGCCTTTTTTGATTAATGGGAGGTAAGGATATGGAAACGGACAAAAGGAATTTACAGAGGACAATGACTTCGAGGCATATTACGATGATGGCATTGGGCGGGGCCATCGGTGCCGGTTTATTTAAAGGAAGCAGTTCTGCCATTGATATGGCAGGGCCGGCAGTCATCCTTGCCTATTTGATTGGAGGGATCATCCTTTTATTCATCATGCAGGGTTTGGCTGAAATGGCGGTCGCAAACAGCGGGGCAAGAACATTCAGGGATTTGGTCCAATCCATATTAGGAAAATATCCAGCCTACTTCCTGGATTGGATTTACTGGAAGATGTGGGTATTGAACATTGCGGCCGAATCGATCGTTGCGGCGATTTTCCTTCAATATTGGCTGCCTGGATATCCTATCTGGATGTTGGCGTTAGCGGTATCCGTTTTGGTCACGGCGGTCAACTTGCTGTCGGTAAAGGTTTTTGCGGAAACCGAGTATTGGCTAGCCTTAATTAAAATCACCGTCATCATTGTCTTCATCCTGGCTGGTTTGTTGTTATTGCTTGTAACGTTTGGCGATCATGCTGCAGTCGGTTTTTCCAACTTGACTGACAACGGCGGCTTCTTCCCGAATGGATCGAAAGGGTTAATCACGGCGATGCTGGTGGTCATCTATTCATATGGCGGCACGGAAATTATTGGGGTCACATTGGCTGAAACGAAAAATCCTGAAAAAGTGGTTCCAAAAGCGGTTCGCAGTACATTGGTACGGATCATTTCCTTCTATATCATCCCATTTTTCATCATCGTCAGCTTGATTCCTTGGAATGAAGTGAACGGTGTGCCGGAAAGTCCATTCGTGATGGTCTTTCAAATGATGGGAATTCCGGGTGCCGATCATATCATGAATGCCGTAGTGTTACTTGCGATCATTTCATCGATGAATTCAGGATTATACGGTTCCTCCCGCGTCCTGTATACACAAGCCGTCGACGGCCGCATCCCGACTATCTTCTCACGCTTGTCCAAGAAGAAGGTCCCGGTTTACGCCATTTTAATGTGTACGTCCGCTTTATATATCGGTGTACTGATTTCCTTATTTGCCGGCAGCAAGACCTTCGATTTCTTGATGGGATCGCTGGGATACACGGTCCTGTTCATTTGGTTGATCATTGCCTTCGCCCATTTGAAGTCACGTAAGCAGCAGCCCGGAAAACCGGGTGCCTATGCAGTCAAATGGTTCCCATATACAACCTGGGCGGCCATTATCGCCTTATTGATGATTTTGGTCGGCATCATTTTCACGACATCGATGATCGTGACGTTGATCACGCTTTGCATCTACATCTTCATTACCTTAACATACGCTTGGAAAAAAAGTCGTCACAAAATCTAGCATGAAAAAAGCCATGGCAGCAGACCGTGGCTTTTTTCATTGCCATTTGGATGGAGGGGAAATCCGGAACAGGGAAATTACCATTTTAATAGTTCAAGGGAATCATTAACATTAGCATATAAACCATCC
Source organism: Peribacillus folii (assembly GCF_030271255.1). Taxonomy (GTDB): domain Bacteria; phylum Bacillota; class Bacilli; order Bacillales; family DSM-1321; genus Peribacillus. Next base: position 536,954 of record NZ_JASJOM010000001.1, on the reverse strand, counting down.
CTTTAGGATGAAATGTAGTATAATTAGCCTTGGAAAATACCCATTATATTGAAAGTCGGAGCTAATCATGAAAAACAACCACTCTATTTTACCCTTGCACCCGCTATGGTACTCCTTGCTGCTGGTGCTTACTAGTACCATTTATTCAATCATCAATCAATCGTCAGGTCACGCTGTCGATGTTACGACAATGATAGATGGAGAGATTCCCTTCGTTAAGGCATTTGTCGTTCCTTATTTACTGTGGTATCCGTATATTTATGGATTGCTGATTTACTATTGTTTTGTTGACCGTAAACACTATTTTGTCGCTTTAGGCAGTTTAGTATCGGGAAAACTCGTCTGTTTTCTTATCTATTGCCTTTGGCAGTCGACAGTCCCCCGTCCGGAAGTGATGGGGAATGATATCTTTGCCCATTTGATGCGTTTCGTTTATAGCCACGATCAACCCGTCAATTGCCTGCCCAGCATCCATGTACTGACAACCTTCATCATGATGATCGTCGTCCACAAACGGAGGCATCAGCATAAGTGGGAGCATGCTGGCGTTACGGCATTCGGAACACTGATCATCTTATCGACCCTATTCACGAAACAGCATGCCGTATTGGATGTCCTGGCTGGAATACTCCTTGCTTGTGGAATGTACGCTGCCATCCAGTATATGTTCCAAGCGATATCGGCTTATCAGGCCAGCCATTTTCCAGCAAGGCAAGTGAAAAAATGAGCTCAGGCTAAGCAGCTGATTCATTTATAAAAAAAAGTCACTCTCGCAGGTGAAGAAAAACCATTCGTTTTTCTTCACCTGTTCTTTTTAGTAAGTCCTGCGGCCTCATTATATTTCGGAACGGAAGGTTTTTCCTAACTGGTTACCAAGACCAAAATAATGGCGGAAATTATAGATAAGTGGACTCCACTTAGTTGGATCAATATGATTGTCTTCAATAATGATGGCTTCATGAGCGTGTACATGTACAGCTTGCGTCTCGACAATGGCAAAATCAGGAGAGTGTACAGGAATTCGAATATGCTTCACTGTTGCTTCGATTTGAAGCGGACACTCCATGATTCGATTAGCTTTTACTGAAATAGACTCAATGGGTGTTAAGTTACTAAGAGAAAATTTGTCTTTTCCATATATGAAGCCCTGTTCTTTCTTATAGTCTGGAACCGGATTTTTTCCTGTGTAAGGTGCCAACCTTTCTACATGTTCCCATAATGAAGGATCCGGAACATTGATGACACATTCGGGGTGTCGTTTTATGTTTTCTATTGCTTTTCCACCAAGCCCAATTCCTAATATAATGCAATCACCTAAAGCCCATGACGATGAAATTGGGCTGATATTGTCCGTCCCATCCTCATTCAACGTATTCAGTAAAATGACTGGTGTACCATAATAGAGAATTTTCGGTTTAATTATGCTTGAGTTTAGACTGTCATTCATATTCATTACTCCTCCTATCCATATGATCTCCTTTATTGTAAAATATAATTATTTCGATGATTATCGAAATATGGATTACATGATGGGGAGGATTGGCTAATTAATGAACGCAAATCCAAATGTAGCAATGATTGCAACTCTTGTAAGTGAAGCTTCTCGTGCAGCCATATTAACGACCTTATTGGATGGCAGATACCATACTACAAGTGAATTAGCCTATATGGCAGGAATCAAACCACAAACGGCTAGTTTCCATTTAGCAAAAATGGTCGATGCTAATATAGTGATGGTTGAAAAACAGGGAAGACATCGATATTATGGAATTCAAAATCAAGAAGTTGCCCAAGTTATGGAGTCGTTTCTATCCATAGCTCCACCCATAGAAATTAAATCATTAAAACAAGCTTCGGAAGCTAAAGCGATGCGTCTTGCCAGAACATGTTATGATCATCTTGCAGGGAATTTGGGAGTGCAGTTAACAGAATCTTTAATTAAAATGGGTGTTCTTTATGAAGATAAGAACGGGTTTTCCGTTACTGAAAAAGGAGAGGCTTTCTTTACACATTTTCAAATTGATTGTAAAAGAATTAAGAAAAAGCGCCGTTCCTTCACTCACAAATGTTTAGATTGGAGTGAAAGGCGTCATCACCTGTCGGGAGCATTAGGAAATGCCCTTCTAGAGAGACTGTTAGAGTTAAATTGGATTCAACGTGTACCCAATACACGAGCAATAAATATCACGCCTGACGGAAAAAAGGGACTCATAGAAACATTTTCTTTGCAGATTTAGCCTGAAAGAGGGTAAATCTGCATTTTTTATAGGGATTATCTGTAATTATAGGGTTTGACATCCAAGGAATACGGCAGTAAAATAAACCTATCTTGCAATGCAAGGCAAATGAGCACCATTCGCTACTTGGTTATACAAGATTATGAAAGAAGTGGTTTCGATTTCTATGTCCTCGACGCAGATGCTTAAAGGAATTCTGGAAGGCTGTTTACTGGCGATCATGAAAGAAGGGGAAGTTTACGGCTATGAATTAGCCGAGAAGCTTAATAGGTATGGGTTTGAATCGTTAAGTGAAGGTACGATTTATCCATTATTGATTCGTATGCAGAAAGAAAAATTGGTCCTTACAACTTTAAGGAAATCAACTGCAGGACCTAACCGAAAGTATTATTCCTTATCGGAAAAGGGAGAAAAGGAATTAAACCTCTTTATTGAACGGTGGAATAGGCTGAGTGTCAATGTAAACCAAATAGTTAAGAACAAGGGAGGTGTGTAGCGTTGCTTGATGTGAATACACCATTGTCCAAGGATAGTCGGAATTTCTTGGAAAATCTCAGGCTATACCTTATTGCAAATGGAAAGAATACGGATGAAATCGAGGAGATCGTGGAGGAACTGGGGGTTCACCTTTTAGAGGCTGAGGGAAACGATAAGAGTGTCGAACATATTGTAGGCAGCAGCCCAAAAGAATATATGGAGCAAATTTCTGCTGAAATGCCGGTTGATGTGAAGGGCTCTCTAAAATATCTCGTAATGATTTTATTCGGTGCAGCTTCCTATTTGGTAATGGATAAAGCTCTGAATGGCGGCATCGAATTTTCATTTTTGGAGCTCATTGGCTATCCTTTGGCCGGACTTCTTTCAATCGTGGTTTATCTGATCTCTTTCAGGTATTTGGCAAGTCACACATTATCCATGGTAAGACAAAGTGTCCTCCTATTCACCCTAGGCATCATTTCGATCGCATTGTTTGCAAGTGTCATCATTCTCAGTGGAATATATGGCACCCCTTTTGTAAAACTTGAAAATACAGGTAACGTTGTGGCTGTGATAGCAGCTATTTCAATATTCATCTTTTTATCCATATGGAGTAAAACGTGGATTCCAATCATCATCCCCCTCCTTCTTTTTGGTCCCAGCCTATTGATGGACAATACCGATTATCAGGAAAGTGTAAAGCTGGTTTTGAGCAGCCTGATAACGATGCTCGGCATCCTGCTTTATTGTGGGATTACGCTGAAAAAATCGAAAAGCGTGTAAGGAAAAAAGGCACCAAACTTCCTCAAGGGGAGGTTTGGTGCCTTTGCCATTACATTTCAGCTTCCACTTCCAAGGAAGATTCTTGGCTGAATTGCTGTTTATCAAGGTCGCCTGTAATTTTACTTGTCAGGATACCTGAAGTCATGCTGCCGCTGACATTCACGGCCGTTCTTCCCATATCGATCAATGGCTCGACGGAAATCAACAGACCCGCCAAGGCGATTGGCAAGTTCATGGCGGATAATACGAGGATGGCAGCGAATGTTGCCCCACCGCCTACTCCGGCAACTCCGAACGAGCTAATCGCTACAATCGCGATCAACATGGCAATGAAAGAAGGTGTAAGCGGGTTGATGCCCACTGTCGGTGCGATCATGACCGCTAACATGGCCGGATAGATGCCGGCACAGCCGTTTTGGCCGATGGACAGGCCGAACGAGCCGGCAAAGTTGGCAATGCCCTCGGAGACACCTAGCTGTTTCTGTGTTTGGATGTTCAATGGCAGAGCACCTGCACTCGTTCTTGACGTGAAGGCAAAGGATAATACAGGGAAGGCTTTCCTCATATATACCATTGGATTCAACCCTGCAAGCGTCAGCAATAATAAATGGATCAGGAACATGACAATCAGCGCCACATAAGAGGCTCCGACGAATTTCCCTAACTTCAGGATCGCATCCAAATCACTAGTCGCTACCGTCTTCGTCATGATCGCCAGGATGCCGTATGGTGTTAAACGCAGGATCAGCGTTACGACACGCATGGTGATGCTATGCAATGTATCTACTATTTTGGCGAAGAATTCAGCATGTTCGGGCTGCTTTCTTTTGACCCCTAAATAGGCCATACCAAGGAATGCAGAAAAAATCACGACGGAAATCGTTGATGTCGGACGTGCCCCTGTTAAATCGAGGAACGGATTTGCCGGGATCAATTCAAGGATTTGCTGTGGCATCGTTTTATCCTGAATGGTTCCGTATGTCTCAGATATTTGATCTCCGCGGCTTAATTCCGCTTCGCCTTGCTCGATCTGCACGGCTTCAAGGTTGAAGACGGTTGCCGACGTGATGCCGACCGCTGCGGCAATGGCAGTGGTCCCCAGCAGGATCCCGATGATCAAGACACTGATTTTACCAATATTGCTCGTAAGCTTCAATCTTGTAAATGCGGATAAGATCGAGATGAAAACAAGCGGCATGACGATCATTTGCAGGAACTTTACATATCCGGAGCCGACAATGTTAAACCAATCGACCGATTTAACGATTGCGTCTGACTGCGGTTCATAGAAATACTGTAAAAGTAGTCCGAACACGATTCCTAATCCAAGCCCGGTAAAGACTCTCTTTGTGAAAGAGATGTGTTTCTTATTCATGTAGAATAAAACACCTAAAAGAATGAGCATTATGGCCAAATTTAAAAACACGTAACCTATCATGTATATTCCCCCTAATTCCGATTAACCTAATACGAATAATAAATACTTGAAAACAATGATACATCAACCGTTGATTTTTTACCAGAAGAAAATGATTTATTTTTGACTTTGGAGAGAATCCATGCTTCCCATATTCACGGAAAGATGAGGGAGCCGGTGAATGGCTTCGAGAGTGGAGAAATCGTCGGTACTATTTTCTTCTATTAAAAAGGGGCCTTCCCATCTTATAATGAAGAAAGGTGTCAATGCATCATGGTGTCCAGCAAGGGATGTTTGGAAAACCATTCCGAAAGAATTTCCTAGTATGTATAATTAGTAGAAGCTCTCGGTACTAAAAAAGGATAAGGGAGGATTACACCATGATAGAAGGTTTATACGAAGCTCACCTACCAGTCGCGGATTTGGACGTTTCAATTGATTTTTATAAAAAAATAGGTTTGAAGTTTGCTTGGAGGGATGAAGTGACGGCCTTCTTTTGGATCGAGGAGAACAAAAGCTGGGTCGGTCTTTGGGAGGGAAACGAATCCAAAATCCCTTATCACCCGTCATTAAGGCATATTGCTTTTCGAGTTTCTTATCAAAATATGAAAAGGGCAATATCCTGGCTCCAATCCTTGCAAATCGAGGCGGTCCCTTTTAGAAAAGGGATGTCCATCGAACCTTTCGTTCGTCCGCATCAAGGGAATGCCTCGGTCTACTTTCAAGATCCGGATGGCAATGGCTTGGAATTGATGTGTAGCGTTGAAGTCCCGGATAGGTATAAGCAGTTGACCGATAAGCTTTCATTGGAGGAATGGGAGGCTCTTTTGATCAGGTGACGGTGTTTTTACATACAGGCAAGATGGAGAAAAATATTTTAAGAGTATGAGCCATCGATACGGAAAGGCTGAAAGGCAGAAACGTGGACGTTAAACATTTTAAAGTGAATTTATTGACTCAAATGACCTTACTCATCATTTTCGTCGTTTTTATCAGTACTTTGCTTGTGAGCATTTTGTTTTCTTCATTGCTGGAAGATATCGTTGAAAACTATATGGGCAAGCAGGCGATGACGGTGGCCAAATTAGCGGCTCAGAACCCAAAAATCATCAAAGGGTTCAATGAGGATCATCCATCGGATGTGATCCAGCCCGAATCGGAAAGGATCCGCCATACTACAGGTGCCGATTATGTAACCATTGCGAACCATATGGGACTACGCTATTCCCATCCTAATCCGGCATATATCGGGAAACCTACGGCAACCAGTAATGATGCCGTTTTCAATGAACATAAATCGATCATTTATCAAGGAAATGGGATATCGGGACCGGCCATTAAAGCGAAGACGCCCATCATGAATGATAAAGGCGAGATTATCGGTGTTTCTTCTGTCGGTTTTTTAGTGGAGAATGTGCAAAATCAGCTATCCAATTATAAAATGAAAATCTTTCAATTGTCGCTGATCCCCATCCTGGCAGGAATCGTATGGGCCATATTCATTGCGCGGCGCTTAAAAAAACTTATTCTAGGTTTAGAACCGGAGGAAATTTCCTTTTTGTATCAAGAAAGGGAAGCGACCCTCGATTCCATCCGGAATGCCACCATTACGATCAATATTGGGAAACAGGTCACTTCCATGAACAAAAGGGCACGCGAGTTGTTCCATGATCATCAGCTTATGGTGGGAAAGAGGATAGTGGATGGCCAATTGGAAAAACTCATCAAAAGTGTTTTCAGCACAAAAGAGGGGACATACAATCGCAAGCTGCTTTTGGGTCAGCAGCTATACATCGTGGATTTATCACCGATCTTGAATCATAAGGACGTCAGGGGCATCGTGTTAACGATAAGGACCGTATCCGAAATTGAACAATTGACGGAAGAATTTTCAGAAATCAAGGCCTTTTCAGAAAATATGCGTGCCCAAAATCATGAGTTCTTGAACAAATTGAATACCATTTATGGCTTGCTTAGCTTAAAGCAGTATGACCGGGCCTTGAATATCATCTCTTCCGAAGTGAGGGAAAGGCAGGACATCATTTCGTTTCTGATGTCATCGGTTCAAGATCCTTTAATTGCCGCCTGCTTACTTGGAAAGAAAAACCGCTCGAAGGAATTGCAGGTTATGCTGGAAATAGATCAGGAAAGCAATTTAGACAGCTCATTAAAGCCAGAGGATTCCCATCACCTGGTTTCGATTATAGGCAATGTCATTGATAATGCGATGGAAGCAGCATGGCAGCTGAACAAAAACAATGGGAAGGTCAAAGTTTCATTTACCGACTTAGGCAATGAAATTATATTTGATATTGAGGATAATGGTCCAGGCATCCCTCCTGGAATGGAAGATATGATTTTTACGAATGGATATACGACGAAAACCGGGGAAAACCATGGGATCGGCTTGGCCATTGTAAAAAATTCGATTGGCCTTCTAAACAGTCAAATTTATATCGACCGCAGTCATTTGGGCGGAGCGAGATTTACGATTGCCTTGCCGAAGGATCGTAAAGCATGAAAGGAGGCGTACGTATGTCCAAGGCACCGATTACCGTCGTCATCGTCGAAGATGACGAGAATGCAGTGAACATATATAAACATTTCACCAATCAACTGGACCAATTCACTGTCATTGCCACCGCCAGTACAGGCAAGCAGGCGTTGGACATATTGGATGTGGCACAACCGGACTTGATTTTATTGGACATCTTTTTGCCGGATATGAACGGAATTGACCTTCTTAGGGAAATCAGGAGCGAATACCGGGGGATCGATGTGATCTTAATCACTGCCGCGAACGATACCGAAACAGTCAGTGAGGCGATTAGGGGCGGGGCTTTTGGTTATCTTATAAAACCGATCATCATCGATAAGCTGCTTGCGACACTTAACCAATACGACCTGATGAGAAAGCAGCTGGATGATAATAACCTTGTAAACCAAGAAAAGCTGGATACCCTGTTTCGGACTACAAGTCAGTCAGCTGCGGCGAATGATGACCAATTGAATTCCTTGCCCAAGGGAATTGACAAGCATACTTTGAAGATGGTTCGCAGTAAGATCCAGGACGTCACTGGCAGTTTAAATGCCGATGAACTGGGGCAGCTCGCAGGAATCAGCTATTCTACCATGCGTAGGTATTTGGAGTATTTGGTTTCCTGCAATGAAATGGAAGTCGAAGTGCTGTATGGAGGCGTGGGAAGGCCCGAGAGGAAATATAAAATAAAAAACCGCTAATGCTGGAATACCCCTTCCTCATTGGCGTTTTTTTATTTCCGAGCGTGAAAAAAATGAAAAAAACTCGATTTATAAAAAAAACTCTAATTATTTTCTTTATATGTGAAGAAAGCGTAGAGGATGATAGTCTCTAAAGAAAGCGCTATCACGTTTTTCTACCGATAAGGAAGGGAGTAAGAAGATGTTATCGATTTTAGGGTTTTCCATGATTGCTGTATTCATGTATTTAATTATGTCGAAGCGACTATCTGCCCTCGTGGCGATCATGCTCGTGCCAATCATATTTGGCGTGATTGGAGGATTTTTAACCGAACTGGGGCCGATGATGCAGGATGGTGTTGAAGGCATTGCCTCAACAGCGATCATGATTTTATTTGCGATTTTATATTTTGGAATAATGATAGACTCCGGTTTATTTGATCCGCTCATTTCTAAAATATTGAAAATAGTAAAAGGAGATCCGCTGAAAATAGTAGTGGGAACGGCGATTCTCTCAATGACCGTCGCCCTGGATGGGGATGGGACAACCACTTACATCATTACTGTTTCAGCACTATTCCCCCTTTATAAACGGCTGGGAATGAACAAACTGATCTTAGCCACCGTAGCGATGTTATCCATGGGTGTCATGAACATGACACCATGGGGAGGAGCTTCTGCCATGGCCATGGCTTCTTTGAATCTTGATGCATCCGAATTGTTCTTGCCGATGATTCCAGTCATGGGCTTTGGTCTCCTTTGGGTTCTTGCTGCAGCCTTCATTTTGGGTAAAAAGGAACGAAAAAGATTGGGCATCATAGAGATCCAGCATAATTCGGAGGCTCATGCCGAGTTAGCGGCCACAACCGTCTCCCGGGATTATCGCCGCCCGAAGTTGGTCTGGTTCAATTTCATTTTAACGGTTGTGCTTATGGCATCATTAATCATTGATTTTATGTCTTTGACCATCTTATTTATGATTGCATTCGCCATTGCGTTAGTGGTCAACTATCCGGATTTGAAAGATCAGCAGGATCGGATTGCCGTCCATTCGAAAAACGCATTGGCCGTCGTGTCCATCGTCATCGCAGCCGGGATTTTTACCGGTATCATGTCTGGAACGAAAATGATCGATGCCATGGCCCTTACATTGGTCTCGCTGATCCCGGAACCTATGGGACCGTTTTTACCGGTGATCGTGGCGTATGCCAGTGCACCATTCACGTTCTTTATGTCCAATAATGCCTTCTATTTTGGCGTACTTCCCATCATTGCACAAGCCGCCGATGCTTACGGGATCAGCGCGGCGGAAATAGGACGTGCCTCATTGATCGGCCAGCCGATACACGTACTGAGTCCATTGGTGGCGGCAGCCCATTTGCTGATAGGTTTGGTTGGCACTGATTTCAGGGATATCCAGCGGTTCGCGGTGAAATGGGCATTGGGAACCGTCACTGTCATGACGATAGCGGCGTTAATCATTGGAGTCATCTAGTCAACAGGAATGCTGCCCTATCTTATGACCAAGTCTGATCATGGGAGGTTTTTTCAATGTGGATCATCACACTCTATAAAAACAGAGGGATTGTCATGTATGAATTTGAAACGGAACAAGCCGCAAGGGAAGTGTACTGTACTATTGAAGGAAACAGGATTCTATCGGAAGTCATTTACTTCAATGACCCAGGTTTAGCATAACAGGTCTCGCACAGCAGCATAACACAAAACTTACCCCGAAAGAGCTACGGCTTTTTTGGGGTTTTCCTTTATTTGAGTCTGAATCACCAATGATTTTTGCGGTGACCCTGGCTAGATTCATGACCACAGTAGGCAAGAAGTGCTGGGGCAGGGGGCAACCGCCCATAATATGATTTCGTTCCATGCAGCTTTCAAATGAATCTTACTGCTTGGTCCGTTCTTTGAAGAATTAGGGAAGGGGTGGGGATGTATCCTTTATCGGAAGAAAATAAGCTAAAAGGAGGAAGTTTCCTTCATTCGCCTCCAAAGCTGGTAACGGAAGAACAAGTCCCTTACCCTATCTTTAAAACAGATGGGGAACAGCATGAAATGAATAGGATTTAAAAACATTTGACCCTCACGTTGCGTAATAGCGTAAAGTGAATGATAACGAAAGGAGGTAAGGGGCAGTGGCAATGAAAGTGAAGGAATTGGCCGAATTGGTGGGCATCAGCGTTAGGACCTTGCATTACTATGATGAAATCGGGTTATTATCGCCAGAGGAAACCACCGCCACCGGTTATCGTCTTTATTCGAAAGAAAATCTGGAGATGCTGCAGCAAATCCTTTTTTTTCGGGAACTGGGCATGCCGTTAAAGGAAATCAAACAAATGATAAGCAGCTCCACTTTCAATAAGGAGGAAGCACTGCGGCAGCATCAAAAAATGCTCATGGAGAAGCGCAGCCAGCTTGATATATTGATTAACACGATTGATAAAACGATCAAGCATATGAAAGGGGAAATCCAAATGACGAACGAAGAAAGATTCGAAGGGTTTGATTTCAGTCATAATCCATATGAACAGGAAGCCCGCAAGCGTTGGGGCGATGAAGCGGTCGATGAAGCGAATGCCAAAGTGGCGGGCTTGTCGAAAGAAACACAAAAAGCGGTTTCGGAAATTTATACAAAACTTGCCTCGATCCGCACGGTCTCGCCTCGGTCGGAGGAGGCACAGGCAGCGATCAAGGAATGGTATGATTGCTTGAACAATAACTTCGGAGCCTATTCACTTGATGCTTTCAAAGGATTAGGACAAATGTATGTCCACGACCAACGCTTCACGAAAAACATCGATCAATATGGTGAGGGGTTAGCCCAATTCATGTGTGATGCGATGGCGCACTTTGCGGACGTAAACGAAAAGCGGTAGCAAAGCGAATATTCCAGGAAACGAATGGCCAAAAAAAAACGGCGGAGGCCAAGAAGCCTTCGCCGTTTCAGTTTATGGATCAGTCCGTTATATGCTTGTATCTGGAATGATTTGTGTAGAGGCTTCGAAGAGATCCTCGCGTTTTCCTGTTAAAGGCGGATAAATGACCGCTTGATTGATATTCATTTTAATTTTTTTCGCTTCTTCCCCTTGATATTGCGGAATGCGGTCCCAGCCGTTCGTAAAGAGAGCACCCCATGGACCTAGATCAAGGCATGTGACATATTGTTCCTGCTTGTAGGGAATTCCCTCGATGCCAAGTAAGTCGCACACAACGTTATGGCCGGCAATCTTGCCTTGAGGCATGGCATGCTGGCAAGTCATTAAGGCTGCATGATCTTCATCGGTCATCGCCAGAGCGGTATCACCAGCAGTGAAGACGGAAGGCAATCCTATTACTCGCAAGTTTTCATCGACTGGCATGCGTCCCAATTCATCCTTTTCCACAGGGAAGTGTTCAGCCAATGGGCTTGCTTTAACACCAGCTGACCAAATGGCCGTTAATGCAGGAATGCGGCCTCCTGATTGTAAGGTCACCCCCTCCGAGTCTATTGAACTCACTGTCTCGTTTACATAGGTTTCAATATTCATATCACGTAAAGCTTGTTCAACGATTGGACGGGAATGTTCTCCCATATCAGGAGCTACGGCAGATGTTCTTTGCACAAGTATGACTTTTACTTCTGATTCTTTATTCTCTTGCTTAGCGACTTTTTTCAGGCGGTCGGTCATTTCCGAGGCAATCTCGATTCCTGTAAAACCGGCACCAACAACTACCGCGGTATATTTGCCTTCAACATGATCCGAGTCAATCAACCCATTGATATGATCATCAAGCTTGAGTGCCTCCTGATATGTATCCGTAGAAAAAGCATATTCATGTAATCCAGCGAGATCAGGTAGCACCAATTGACTTCCAGCTGCAAAGACCAAACGGTCATACGCGAGATCCAGCTGCCCGTCTTTTTGACGAACCGACACACTTTGTTCATTGGTATCGATTTTTCCGGCCTCGCCTTCGATGAAGCGAACGCCAACCGGATCCAGGACCTGGCTTAAAGGGATTCGTAAATTTTGCGGATTTTGTTCGTAAAATCGTGGACGGACGCCAAAATAAGGATCCCGATTTACTAAAACAACCTCCACTTCCGTACGTTCGATTTGTCGTTCATGCAATTGCCGTGCAGCACTTATTGCACTCCATACACCTGCAAAGCCTCCACCAATAATGACGATTCGTTTCATTACTAAATTCCTCCTTTTAATTATATATATAATAGATAATCATTATCTGTAATTAAGGGTAAAAAATTTTAAAAGTCAAGGAATGTAGCATTGGAACGAAGGTTCCGTTGCTACAATTATCGACGATTCAATGCTTCCCGAAACCAGTTGACGCCTTCTTCGTGCTGGACCTTCTGTTTGGAAAGTATCGTTTCATTCAACCAGGCGATCGTTTTAGTCTTGAGATGTTCGCGCATCAATTCCTCAGCTTCGAGCATGACGACATTGATCGTACAAGGTGCACAGCTCTTGGGGTCATTTTCTTTTCCTTCAAGCAATATGCATTTTTGCCTGATTTCTGCACATTGGAAAAAAGGCTGATTGCCTTCGATTGCTGCGATCACATCCCAAAAATTGATCTTGCTCGGTTGTTTGGCCAATTCATAGCCGCCTTTAACACCGGGCATGGAACGCACGATACCTGCCTTTTTTAATTTTGTGAAGATCTTGGAAAGGTATGTTTCGGAAACGCCTTGAAATGTTGCTAGTTCCTTGACTCCAATTGTTGTCCCGGAAGGAGTGTCAACAAAGTAAGTCAGGCAATGAAGAGCATATTCCACTCCTATACTGAATTGCAAGAAAACAACCTCCTATTACAGATACAGTTTATCTATAATTTAATGTACTTGATTTTGTGATTCCTGTCAAATGAAAACGGTAAGGGATCGAAGAACCGATCCCTGCCACCATCTCATCGCCTTTTTAGCAAGTTAACGATTTCTTTCGCTTTTTCTAGCTCTACACCCTCAATGAGACTGTTATTTTTCCGCACGGCCGTTCCGAAATGGTAATAGCCGGTATTCAATTCGGCAGAAATGGAAAGGATGTTATCCTTATTCAGACCGCTTCCGACCAAGAGTGCAATGTTGCCAGAGACTCCTTTCATCCGCTGGATGGTCCGCATGCGGCTTGCGAGATCGCCATGTCCCCCGGAGGTCAATATCGTTGTGATTTCAGGATACCGAGCTAACATCTCCGCTGATTGGACGGGGTCCGGTGTATCATCGATCGCGCGGTGAAATGTGATCTCCAGGCCTTCACATTCCGCAATCAGCTCCTCCAGGTGTCTTTGATGGAGTTCCTTTCGTTCATTCAAGGCCCCCATTACGACTCCATTCGCTCCTAGCGACCGTATGATCCGGATATCATTTTTCATGATTTCCTTGTCTCTTTCCGAGTAAGTAAACGATTGGCTATGCGGCCTTACCATCACGTTGATGGGAATCTTTACAGCACGGACGCAAGCCTCAATCAGGCCGTGGCTTGGTGTCAAGCCTCCTTCAGTTAGGGAGCTGACCAGCTCGATCCGATCTGCGCCCGCTTTTTCGATTAACTGGGCATCCTCAATGGTCGTGGCAATGAATTCGATGTACATGATTTGGAATATCCTTTCTTGGCTCAGCTTTATGTATAAGCTAATTAAAACCATTAAAAATCGTAAAGTCAAACCAACCGAAATTTCTTCATGAAATATGAAACGAAATGACCATTCATACGTATAAAAACAGAACATATGAAAATGAAAGATGGATGACAGGCAGAGTCATGAACGGACCATCAGCATAACGGAGGTTATTTAGTTGGAAAAAGAAGGTAAGGGAGTAACGAAATCAAGGTTTTACAAAATAGGAATGGGCTTCTTGATCATATCCCTGCTCACTTGGATCATTCCGGTGATCACTCCTTTCACGCCATTATCGGGTGCGGCAAAAGCGGGGGTCATCACGGGTGCCATCGTATTCGCTGAAGTCATGTTTTGGGCGGGGGCGCTGTTGGTCGGCAAAGAAGTCGCAGCGAAATACAAAAGCTATCTGAACCCGAAAAATTGGCGAAAAGAAAAAGGCTGAGTATCGATCGAAACGCTAGCAGAAACGATTTTGTGCCGCATGACATTTCCTATTATAAAAGCATCATTCCCCTCATCAGGAAAAACTTCAGAGGCTAAAATATAGCCCCGCCAAAACTTTTTGGGTTTTGCGGGGCTTTTTCTTATTGCATTTAAGTACAATGGCCTGTCCGTCATCACTCGCAGTGATGGGCTAATGGCTTGTTTTCTCCAGTGGATTTCCTTTTGTTCGCCCTTTTGCACTGAATTCCTCATGGGAATTTATACTTTGTCTCTGAAGTGAAATGGAGGAAAACCCGTTATATACCAGACTGGGCTATGTATTCGAAATGGGTTTTCCTTAATTAGGGAATTTATCACTTGTAAGAATATGACAAAATTGTAAGATGAACAGTGTATAAATTTTGTTAAGGGGTGAAGAGGAACCATGAAAAAAATGGTGTTATGTTTTTCATTATTAGCTGCTTTATTAGTCGCTTTTGGCGCACTGGATTCATTTACCGGCAGGGCGTCTGCAGAAACCCACAACTATGATGGAAAAAGTCCTTACTATAATGATTGTGCGGATAGTGCCGTGACCAAGAAGTCTGTGAAGATCAATGCGAATGGTGCTACAGCCGATTTGGAGCTGAAATTCAGCAACACCTGTAAAACGGCATGGGCAAAGATCACGCTTAGCCGGCCGGCAAAATCGGATGGCGAAGCGACTGCATTGGTTGTCCGCAGCACCGATAATAAGCAATATAGCTGCGCTTCTCCAGGAGGAAATGGCGAAATCAATAAAGGGCAAACAACCTGCTATACGCCGATGGTATATGATTTAGATCCACGGAAAGCGAAAGCGGTCGGTTATTGGCCCTATACAGCGGGAGAAACAGGCTGGTATTAAGGAGTTTGATTTCGAGAAAGGGTGAAGAAATTGAATATATGCAAAATGCTCGGTATATCGCTATTGATGACAGTTTCGCTGTTCATGCTGGATTTCATGGTCATCGGCCATGATCAGGCATTGGCAGAAACCCATAGTTTCGATGGAAAAAGCCCTAACTATAATGGGTGTGCAAATTCGGCGGTAACGAAGGATAAAGTATGGATCGATTCCGTTTCGTATGTAGAATTGAAATTCAGCACAACTTGTAAAACCGCCTGGGCGAAAGTCACTGTCACCCGCCCAGCCGTCTATAATCATGAAGCGGATGCCAGGATCGTCCGCAGCACGGATGGCAAGGCGTATACATGCGAAAGCGCAGAAGGCAATGGCGTGGTGAATAAGGGGCAGACTTCTTGTTATACACCTATGGTCTACGGCCTGGACCCAAGGAAAGCCCAGGCGCAAGGGATTCATGCGATCCCTAATAGCGATGCGTATAATAAAGCGGTGACCATCTGGTTTTAGCGGCAAGGACTGAAAGCATCCGAATAATGATCGGATGCTTTTTTAGGTAGGTAGGTCATTTCCGCGATATTTAGCTTCCAATTGAAGTAAATATTGTTTCATCTCCGTACCGCCGCGGTAACCGGTAATGGCGCCGTTCTTTCCGATGACCCGATGGCAAGGCACCGTGATCAATACCGGATTGGCGCCAATGGCCGTGCCGACCGCCCGAACGGCTGCAGGTCTTTGGATGAGTTGGGCAATATCAGAGTAGGAACAAGTCATTCCATAAGGAATTTGCTTAAGGGCGGCCCAAATTTCTTGTTGAAAGGGTGTGCCGTTTACATCTGCTGGAAATGAAAAGGAGCGTCGGTCTCCTTGGAAATATTCTTGCAGCTCTTGCATATAAGGCTTCAATGCCACGGGATTTTCAATAAGCTTGGCCGTCGAGAAGTGCTTTTGCATCCATGAGCCCAGGTCCTGGAATGATTGTCCCGGTGAACCTACATAGCAGAGTCCTTTCTCCGTCTTGGCGAGGTATACTTGCCAAATATCATACTCCAGGATCGACCAGTCAACGGTTTGCATCTTGTTCACGCTCCTTCGTCGCTTTTTTTATGGTATCTTGCCGATAGCCCATTGGTGTTGTGCCCATCTTCTTCTTGAATAATGTCATGAAATAGGGTGTGCTTGAGAAACCTACGGCCAGGCCTATGTCTGCCACAGACTGCCCGGAGCTTTCGAGGAGACTGCAAGCTCTGTCGATTCGGAGGCGCTGAATATATTCAGTCGGCGTCATCCCCTTCACCCGCTTGAAGGTTCGTTGTAAATGATACGGACTCCCGTGGGAAATATCGGCGATTTTATTTAATGTAAGCGATTCACAGAAATGGTGGTCGAGCCAATCGGCTATATGCTCAATCCATTCCTCGATTGGCAAATTCAATCCTTCCGGTTTACATCTTTTACAAGGACGGAAATTCTCCTCCAGGGCCATTCTGGCATTTTTGAAAATCTTCACGTTTTCCTTATTCGGCACCCGGGATTTACAGGAGGGCCTGCAAAAAATGCCTGTCGTCTTTACGGCATATAAAAATTGATCATTATACGCTGCATCACAATCGACGATGGCCTTCCAGTAATCATTGGGAATATATGAAATCACGCTGCTCACCTCTCTTTTAGTATACAAGAAAGTAAGGAGATGCAAACAAAACGATCATATAAAAGCAAGATAACGTAATTCATTTTGGCTTGTTAAAGGGTTAAGATAAAAGAGTAAAGAAAGAATGGAGGAAACCGAAAAAGGAGGAGCATGATTGAAAGAGACAGTATTCGAATGGACCATCCATGTACCAAATGAGTTTTGCTTTGCGGAAAATCTTATATACTTATCAAGATCTGCCAATGAATGTTTGTTCAATATTGTCGATCAAAAAATTTATCGTGCCTTGGCCTTCGGAAACGAAAGGCTTTTGATAGAAATCAGTGAGTGGAATGATACGGAACTGCGCGTTCGAATACCAGGCCGAACTGCCCCAATCGACAAGTCTGCTTTGGATGCTATTTCTGCCTACATCCGCAACTGGTTCGACCTGGATACCAACCTTTTGCCTTTTTATGAGCTTGCTAAAAAAGACCCTTTATTGCAAAGGCCGGTCAGCCAATTCTTCGGTTTAAGGAACATGGGCATCCCGGATTTATTTGAAGCTATTGCCTGGGGAATTCTTGGACAGCAGATTAACTTGACGTATGCCTATACCCTGAAGCGGAGACTTGTAGAAGCATTTGGTGAAAAAGTGGAATACGAGGGGAAGTCGCATTGGCTGTTTCCGACACCTGAATCGATAGCGGGATTAACCGTAGAAGATCTTTCCGTCTTGAGGATGACCGTGAAGAAATGCGAGTACTTAATTGATGTAGCTCAGCTCATTGCAAATGGGGAACTTACGAAGGAAAAGCTGCTGCATGCAAAAGATGTAAAGACCGCTGAAAAAATGCTGACGAAAATACGCGGGATCGGCCCATGGACAGCGCATTATGTCCTGATGAGATGCTTACGGTTCCCAGCTGCATTTCCAATCGATGACGTCGGTCTTCATAATTCCATCAAGCTGGTCCTTAATAGGGAAAGCAAACCCACGAAAGCCGAAATCCAAAACTGGTCCGAAGCCTGGTCTGACTGGGAGTCGTACGCAACATTTTACTTGTGGAGAATGCTTTATTGAATCCATGCAAGTCGCCGATAAATCACCAAATTCGGAGATAAAACAGGAAGTATGATAGATAAATCACCAAATCCGGTGATAAAGCAAAAGGTTTGGTAGATAAATCACCAAATTCGGAGATAAAACAGGAAGTATGGTGGATAAATCACCAAATTCGGAGATAAAACAGGAAGTATGATAGATAAATCACCCAATCCGGTGATAAAGCAAAAGGTTTGGTAGATAAATCACCAAATTCGGAGATAAAACAGGAAGTATGGTGGATAAATCACCCAATCCGGTGATAAAGCAAAAGGTTTGGTAGATAAATCACCAAATTCGGAGATAAAACAGGAAGTATGATAGATAAATCACCAAATTCGGAGATAAAGCAGGAAGTTTGGTAGATAAATCACCAAATCCGGTGATAAAGCAGGAAGTATGATAGATAAATCACCAAATTCGGAGATAAAGCAGGAAGTTTGGTAGATAAATCACCAAATTCGGAGATAAAACAGAAAGTATGGTGGATAAATCACCAAATTCGGAGATAAAACAGAAAGTATGGTGGATAAATCACCAATTCGGAGATAAAACAGGAAGTATGATAGATAAATCACCAATTCAGAGATAAAACAGGAAGTGTGGTGGATAAATCACCAAATTCGGAGATAAAACAGGAAGTTTGGTAGATGAATCACCAAATTCGGAGATAAATCAGAAAGTATGGTAGATAAATCACCAAATCCGGTGATAAAGCAGGAAGTATGATAGATAAATCACCAAATTCGGAGATAAAACAGGAAGTATGATAGATAAATCACCAAATTCGGAGATAAAGCAGGAAGTTTGGTAGATAAATCACCAAATTCGGAGATAAATCAGAAAGTATGGTAGATAAATCACCAAATCCGGTGATAAAGCAGGAAGTATGATAGATAAATCACCAAATTCGGAGATAAAACAGGAAGTATGATAGATAAATCACCAAATTCGGAGATAAAACAGGAAGTATGGTGGATAAATCACCAATCCGGTGATAAAGCAGGAAGTTTGATAGATAAATCACCAAATTCGGAGATAAAGCAGGAAGTTTGGTAGATAAATCACCAAATTCGGAGATAAATCAGAAAGTATGGTGGATAAATCACCAAATTCGGAGATAAAGCAGAAGGTGTGGTCAATAATTCCCTTTCTCGGAGATAAAATCCGATGTATCATGCAGATCCGTCGTCAAGGAGCCCATACACGATACGTCCATTCAACATACCTTATATCATTCAATCATATAGGGGTGAATGACCATGTATGTGTATCCAACGTACTATTATGAAGATCAAGCGTATCCAGAGCGAGTGTTTCCTGAACTGCCTGGATTTCCAGGCTTACCGGGCGGACCGGGCGGACCCCAATTCCCAGGTCAGCCGGGATTGGGATCATCTCCGTATTCGCAAGCACCAACAGCACCCCCGCCAGCGTTTATCCCGCAGCAGCAACAGGCCTCAACATTTGCTGTGGATCCAGGGGCGATATCGTTTTGTTTATTCAGGAATACGTTCATCTGGTTAAATAATGGGGGGAGTTTTTGGTATTACCCGATTTTCGTTGGTCCGCGATCTGTGGCAGGCTTCAGATGGAACGGGAGATTCTGGACGTTTTTTGGAATCGATACGAGACAAATTAGATCTTTTAGCTGTTTTTGAATATATGCTCGAAGGGGTTGCCGTCAAGGGAACTCTTTTTTTGATGCTTTTGCCTTCCTCCTATTCAAATAGGTCAGGAAGCTCGGTAAAAGCAGGACAAGCCAAAGAAAAGCGTTATCGAAGGAAATGCCAACCGACGATTTTCCACCTAGAGCTTTTAGCAAGCCAATCAGGAAAAGAAGGTACAGGGTGGAAAGCATTTGCACTCTGAACCTCGTACCATGATCGGCATGGCGATCCTTTTTCAAAAGGAGACTGAGATAAAAACCGATTAAAAGGCCAAGGATTATTTCCGGTAAGATGATGTTAGGAAGAATGTTAGGAAAAAAGTCGTAAACAAGCAAACACGTAATCACGATCAAATACACGGGATTCAAGAAATCACCTTCGTTTTTGTTATATTATACCATGAGGTACGGGGATTCTTTCGTACGTAGCACAATGTTCAAAATTTAATAGAAATGGTAAAATCATTATGCTGCAATAAAATAGAATGAAAGAATTAGGGGATGCGGGTGAAGATGAGGAAAGTATCGTTGGAAACCAAGATTCTTGGGTTAGTTTTATCGTTGAGCCTTTTTTTGATACTTTTATTGGCGATCTCTTTTTCATATATGGAAGGAAGGCAAATCGCGAAGGATAAGGGCCAATTGGCTTTGGGGCTTTCTAAAACGATCAGCTTCATGCCTACCGTGACGGAGGCTTTTGAGACGGATGACCCGGCGGGCATCATCCAGCCGGTTGTTGAAAAGATCCGCAGGGAAACTGGGGCGGAGTTCATCGTGGTAGGGAATGATCAAGAAATTCGTTATTCCCATCCATTGACCTCCGAGATCGGGAAGCGGATGAAGGGCGGCGATAATAGCAGGGCCATTCGCGAGGGTAAGTATTATGTTTCCGAGGCGTCAGGCTCACTTGGCCTTTCCATTCGGGGGAAATCTCCGGTCTTCAATAAAGATGGGAAAATCATTGGGATCGTTTCGGTCGGTTTTTTGGTCGAAGATGTCCGGGCCCAGATTTTCAAGGACCTTTCGAAAGAAATGTTTATCTCTTTATTGGCGATCATGATATCGATCATTGGCAGCTACATGCTGGCAAGAAGCATACGTAAAGATACGTTAGGACTTGAACCATTTGAAATCGCCAATTTGTATAAAGAAAAAAATGCGGTGCTTCAGTCGGTCAAGGAAGGAATTCTCGCCATCGACCAAAATGGATTGATCACCTCGATGAATCAGCCAGCGAAAAAACTGCTTGATATTAAGGAGTCCGTTCGCCATTTGAATGTCGATGGGCTTTTTCCATCGAAGTATTTGTTTGAAGTGCTAAAATCTGGAGAGCCTCAGGCGGATAAAGAGATAACGTGGAAAGATAAATCAATTATCGTGAATTGTACGCCAATCTTCGATAATGAGGGAGTAAGCGGTGTTGTCGCTTCGTTCCGGGATCGAACGGAGATCGAGGAGATGGTCAACACATTATCGGAAGTGAAGATGCATTCAGAGGATTTACGTGCCCAAACCCATGAATTCACCAACAAGCTATATGTTCTCTCGGGATTGATCCAATTAGGGGAATATGATGAAGCAATCGATATGATCCAAAGCGAAACATCCGAATTGCATGTCTTGAATCGTGTCGTGTTCGAACAGATTAAGGATTCCAAGGTACAGGCCCTGTTACTCGGCAAGATCGGCAAAGCATCGGAGAAGAAAATCGTCTTTGAAATAGATGCGCAAAGTTACTTGGAGAAGCTGCCAGATCATATCAAATTGTCACAGCTTACGTTGATCGTGGGCAATATCATCGATAATGCGCTAGAAGCGGTTTCCGCCGCGGATGAGCCGCGCGTCAAATTTTTCGCAACCGATATTGGCAATGATCTCGTCTTTGAAGTGAGTGATAATGGAAAAGGAATATCCGAGGAAGATATTTCCTCCATTTTCGATCGAGGGTTCACTTCAAAAGACAATGGAAGCCCGAGTGGGTATGGACTTTCAAACGCCGATCAGGTCGTAAAAGATCTGGAGGGCATCATTGAGGTTCAAAGTGAAAAAGGAAACACCATATTCACCGTGTATCTTCCTAAAGAACGGAGAGGAGGGTAAACATGCTGAAGATAAAAGCCGTCATCGCCGAAGATGATTTTCGGGTAGCGGATATCCATGAAAAATTTCTGAAAGCCTTTGATGAAATAGAAGTGGTCGGGAAAGCCGTCAATGCCAAAAAAACACT
Organism: Peribacillus folii; assembly: GCF_030271255.1. GTDB lineage: Bacteria > Bacillota > Bacilli > Bacillales > DSM-1321 > Peribacillus. Next base: position 515,223 of record NZ_JASJOM010000001.1, on the reverse strand, counting down.
GCGGATGCTGGAGCAAAAAAAACCGGATTTGCTTTTGCTTGATGTGTACATGCCCGACCAGCTGGGTACAGAGCTTCTTCCCGACATTCGAAAAAAATTCCCGAATGTCGATATTATCATGATCACCGCTGCGACAGAAAAGGAACAGCTTGAAAAGGCGCTTCACTACGGTGTCGAGAACTATTTGATTAAACCTGTGGAAATGAAGCGCTTCAACCAGGTGATCGGGGAATATCTGCAGAAAGTCCAGCTGCTGAAGTCCAAACAAGAAATCGATCAGGATTTTGTTGATCTTATATTGAAAAAGGGCGACATACCTCAAGAGCCGAACGAAACTGCCGCCCTGCCGAAGGGGGTCGACGAAATCACCTTGGCGAAGGTGATCGAGGTCCTCGAGGCAAGCGATATCGGCTTATCGGCCGAACAGGTAAGCGGCCAGATCGGTGCGTCCAGGACAACGGCACGGCGCTACTTGGAATATTTGATTTCCGTAAAGAAATGCAAAGCGGAAGTTGTATATGGAGTGGTGGGCAGACCCGAGCGGAGATATTATAAAACGGAATAGTGCCTATATGACACCTCCTCTAATTGGAGGTGTTTTTTTGTTGGAATCAGGGATCTTGTTCACCTGTGAAGTGGCCGCTGTGAACACAATGAACACAATTAACAAAATAGTTTTAAAACACAATAAATTGAAAACGCTTACAGATGAAGCGTTTTCCGATACAATTTAGCTTAACTAGAAGATGGGGAGTGATCATATGCTCGCACTATTGGGATATTTGATGATTTTGGTATTTATGATATTAATTATGACAGGGCGACTTTCAGCCATGATAGCTTTGATTGTAGTACCAAGTGCCTTTGCGCTGATCGGTGGATTTGGCGGGGAAATGGGTGCGATGGCATTGGAAGGGATCAAAAGTGTGGCCCCGACGGGAATCATGATTTTATTCGCGATCCTTTTCTTTGGCATCTTGATCGATGCTGGCGTTTTTGATCCGATCATTCGGACAATCCTTAAGCTTGTAAAAGGAGATCCAGTGAAAATTGCGATCGGCACGGCAGTCCTGGCGTTGCTGATTTCGTTGGATGGAGATGGTACAACTACCTATATGATAACGATTTCCGCCATGCTTCCGCTTTATAAACGGATCGGAATGAAACCGCTTATATTGGCAGGCATCGCCGTTTCCTCATCCGGTGTCATGAACCTTCTTCCGTGGGGGGGGCCGACAGCACGGGTGATGACCGCTTTAAAGCTTGAAATGTCCGATGTTTTCACGCCAGTCATTCCTGCCATGATTGGCGGAGTCCTATTTGTATTATTCATGGCCTATTGCCTTGGTAAAAAAGAAAGAAAACGGATCGGGATCATCGAAATCGATCAATCCATTGCGGCCCAGCATGCCGCTGCAACGGAGGACGCGTATCTTAAGCGCCCCAAATTAATTGTATTCAATTACGCTTTGACGCTGACGCTTCTTGTTGCGCTGATCATGGAGCTTATGCCTTCAGCGGTCTTGTTCATGATCGGTTTTGCTATCGCCATCACAGTCAATTACCCTAATATCAAGGACCAAAAAGCACGTGTCGCCAATTATGCGGACAATGCGTTATCGGTCATTTCGATGATCTTTGCTGCTGGTGTCTTTACGGGAATCCTGGCCGGCACGGAAATGGTCGATGCGATGGCCAACTCCTTGATCCAGCACATCCCTGACCAAATGGGTGCACATTTTGCCGTCATAACAGCCGTCATCTCTGCACCTTTCACGTTCTTCATGTCCAATGATGCATTTTATTATGGGGTACTTCCATTGCTTGCAAAAGCGGGAGCCGCTTACGGTATCGATCCTGCCATGATCGGAAGAGCTTCCCTGTTAGGGCTGCCGGTGCATTTATTAAGCCCGCTAGTGCCATCCACCTATCTATTGATAGGAATGGTTGGCGAAGATTTCGGAGCCCTGCAGCGCACCTTCTTGAAATGGGCCTGCGGATCGACGCTTGTCATGATCGTCGTATCCGTGATATTGGGCATCATCCCTCTATAAAACGTAAAGGTAAGGTCCCATTCGATATGAATGGGACCTTTTTCTTTTGATCCCATGTTAAAATGGAACACAACCTGAATAAAACTGGAAAAATGAGAAACATTATGTTTGTCTTCCCTTCCGCGACAAAGTTAGCTTTAGCTTTTATTGAATACGGAAGGTACGTGATTTAAGATGAATGTAAAATATATCATTAATGAAGGGGAGAGAGTAAAATGGCTCACTTTAATATAAAGGTTGCAGTTCAAAAGTTCGGTAACTTTTTAAGTTCAATGGTCATGCCGAATATTTCAGCTTTCATCGCTTGGGGGCTAATCACGGCCCTATTCATTCCATCGGGCTTCCTGCCAAATGAAAGCCTTGCCAAAATGGTTTCCCCGATGGTCACGTTCTTACTGCCGATTCTAATTGGGTATACAGGCGGTAAGCTATTTCATGATCACCGAGGAGGCGTAGTCGGTGCCATCGCGACTATGGGTGTCATCGTCGGATCTGACATCCCGATGTTCCTTGGTGCGATGATCATGGGACCATTCGGTGGGTATGTCATCAAGAAATTCGATCAAATGATCGAAGGTAAAATAAAAGCCGGATTCGAAATGCTTGTCAACAACTTCTCTGCTGGGATAATTGGCGGCTTGCTGGCCATTCTATCATTCCTGGCCATCGGGCCGGCTGTTGTCGTCTTTACAGGATGGCTTGTAGCAGGAGTCGATTGGCTTGTCGGTACAGGTTTGCTGCCATTGACGAGCATCCTGATCGAGCCTGCGAAAGTATTGTTCTTGAACAATGCGATCAATCACGGTGTATTATCACCAATCGCTCTAGAGCAAGCGAAACAAACAGGATCTTCCATCCTGTTCCTGCTTGAATCGAATCCAGGGCCGGGTCTTGGCGTCCTGCTTGCTTATTGTATCTTTGGAAAAGGAACGGCGAAGAGATCGGCGCCAGGAGCTGTCATCATTCAATTCTTCGGCGGGATCCATGAAATTTATTTCCCTTATATCCTGATGAAGCCGATGTTATTCATAGCGGTCATCCTTGGAGGCATGAGCGGAGTCTTCACTTTAGTCCTATTAGGCGGCGGCTTATTCGCGCCTGCTTCACCAGGAAGCATTTTTGCCATCACGGCTGTAACTCCGCATCATGCTAGTGCATATATTGCCAACTTTGCCGGTGTACTTGTCGCGGCAATCGTATCATTCGTTGTCGCTGCATTCATCTTGAAAACAGGAAAACAATCCGAAGAGAACATTGAGGATGCCGCGAAGAAAATGCAAGAAATGAAAGGCAAGAAAAGTTCTGTTGCCAATGTGTTCGCTTCAGAACCGGGAACAATGCCTACAAACGTCAACAAAATCATCTTTGCTTGCGATGCTGGTATGGGCTCCAGTGCAATGGGAGCTTCCCTGCTTCGCAAGAAGGTGAAGGAAGCCGGAATGAATATTTCGGTAACCAATACGGCAATTTCAAATATTCCTGCTGATGCACAAATCGTCATCACCCAGGAAGAGTTGACGCCAAGGGCCAAAAATAAGGTGCCTAATGCGTATCACGTATCCGTCGATAACTTCTTATCTAGCCCTGAGTATGATTCATTGCTTGCACGGCTTCAGGATGACGGTACAGATGAGCTGCATGAGATTGTCGAAGAGGCTGAAGAAAAGGTTCCCGGTGTTCGCGAGCATTCCATCGAACCGGGTATTGAGGAAGAAGAACAAGCTGATAATGAATTGCTTCGTGAAGAAAATGTCTTCCTCAATCAACAATTCGCCAATAAAGAAGAAGCGATCCGTTTTGCCGGAAGAGCTTTGGTCAAAGCAGGCTACGTTAAGGAAAGCTATATCGAAGCCATGATTGCCCGCGATGAGATGACTTCAACGTATATGGGAAATGATGTAGCAATTCCTCATGGAACCGAGGAAGCGAAGAAGGATGTCCTTAAATCCGGATTCACCGTGCTGCAGATTCCGGATGGTGTTGATTTTGACGGTCAAAAAGCACGGTTGATATTCGGGATAGCCGGTAAGGATGGAACGCATCTGGAAATCCTGTCGGGCATTGCCGTAACCTGTTCTGAAATGGAAAACATCGAAAAAATGGTCAAAGCCACTTCAGCCAGGGAATTGATGGATATCATCCAAGCAGAAAAAAATTAAATATGTTCACTCTGAATAGAAAAGCGATTTACGCTTTTCTATTCAGTATTTTCTCGTGTTACTCCACCAGAAATGAGTTGGTAGCATGTATATTACTTCAAGGGAAAAATCGATCCTTGAACTGATCATAAAAACGTCGGGAAAGCATACGGCCGTCTCCATTGCCGCACAATTGAATGTGAGTGTCCGCACGGTTCAGCGTGATCTGAAATCGATCGAAAAAATCCTGCAATCCTTTGAACTCCAGCTAACACGCAACACCCATGAAGGGCTGTCGATCGACGGCAAGAACGAGCAAATCTTTCGTCTTGTTCAGCATCTGATGGGCAACCATCCAATCGATCAGACGCCGCACGAAAGAAAGCTCCACCTCCTTTTGGCATTGCTGCAGGAAGAATCATTTAAAACGCAAGCAGTTGCTATGAAACTTGGCATCAGTATCTCGACGCTTACCGTCTATTTGGACGAATTGACGGAGTGGCTAAGGCATTTCAATATCGTCATTACAAGGAAAAGGGGAGTCGGTATAGAGCTTGCCGGTACTGAAGAAAATAAACGGAAAGCACAGGCTGCCTATTTCCTGCATTTCTTTAATGAAGAACTGATCGAAAGCTTATTCTTGCTCCAAGAAGGAGAAAATCGGGAGGGGAAAATCCTTCACTATTTTAATCCCGATTATCTGTTGGCCATTGATGGCGTGCTGAACTCAACCTTCAATAGTATCCATTCACGTTTAGCCGATAGCGGGTATATAGGGCTGATCGTACATATTCATGTAACCCTGCAGAGGAATGAAAGCCAATTTTATCTGGAGAAGGATTTCAAGAGACTAAACGACCTCTCTGATGAGAATAACCTGATGGATAAAATCTGCAAGGAACTCAAGCTTCTGCTCAACGTTTCTTTTACGATCGATGATATAAGCTATTTGGCAGCGATCCTGAAGGGCTCCAAGCTACATGCCGCCGATGCCGTTCCGTATGATAGCGTGTTGCTGGGCCAGCTCATCAGGAATTTGATCAAGGATGTGTCCGCTCAGCTGCAAATCAATTTGACCAAGGATTTTCCGCTGTACCAAGGGCTTCTTGCCCATATGGAGCCTTCGCTTTTCAGGATCAAGCAGGAAATGGGATTATACAATCCCCTAACGGATGATATTAAACGAAAGTATCCCGTGCTCTTTTTGGCCGTCAAGACCGGACTGGAAAAGGAGTTTAAGGAAATTAAAGAATTTCCTGAAGATGAAATAGCCTTCATTGTCCTTCATTTCGGGTCTGCGTTGGTGCTTCGGGAAGAAGAAATTTCAATAAGGGCATTGATCGTTTGTCCGACGGGTATAGGTACATCAAAGATGCTGGCAAGCCGCATCAAAAAAGAAATCATCGAAATCCGGACGGTTGAAATTAAAACGATCAAGGATATCCAGAGACAGGACAGCCTGAAACATTATGATGTAATCATTTCCACCGTCCGTCTTCCATATATCGATATGGATTATATTCTCGTGTCTCCTCTTTTGAGTGACGAAAATATCGAGAATATCAGGAATTACATCAGGAAGAATATTGAGAAATTCACGAAGAATAAACGCTATCGCAGTCAGGCAGCCGACAAGGCTTCTCCTTCGAAAAAACCGGACGGCGAACTGAGGGAAGTATTGCATGAATTGAAAAGTGCCCAGGAAAGCATCCAGTCGATCGTCGACAATTTCCGGTTATACCGCCTGCCGTTTTTGACAAAACATCAGGAAATCCTGAACGAAATGGTGATGATCGCTGCAAGGGAACAACTGATCATGAATGCCGATGGTGTACTCGGAGCCCTGGACGAACGGGAGAAGAAAGGCGGTTTAGGCATTCCCGGCACAAGCTTGGGACTGTTTCATGCCCGACATGAAAGCGTGAAAGAGTTGATATTCCAGATCGCCAGCCTTGAGGAAGGTTGTCTTGTCAAAGGAATGGACGGAAAAGACGTCCATATGAAAAGCTTACTGCTAATGCTGGCTCCTGAAAGCTTGAGTGTAAAGCAGCAGGAAATCGTCAGCTTAATCAGTTCAAGCTTGATTGAAAGCAATGAATCGATCATGATTTTTTCATCCTCGGACGAAGAACTGATCAGCGAAAGATTGGAAGCCATATTTTTGGACTATTTATATACTAACTTGATAAAGGGATGATTGTAATGAAACAAGCCGTACATTTTGGTGCAGGAAACATTGGAAGAGGATTTATCGGAGCACTCTTTTCACAATCTGGATATCATGTCACATTTGTAGATATAGCTGATAAAATCATTGATCAATTGAATGAAAAAAAACAATACCAAGTCAAACTGGCAACGGATCAAAAAGAATCCGTCACGGTGGAACATGTTTCAGGCTTGAATAGCAAGAACCAGGAAGATGAAATCATAAAGGCCATCTCGGAAGCAACCTACCTTACCACTGCGATCGGACCGAATATTTTGCCCCATATCGCTCCTTTGATTGCAAAAGGATTGGCTTCAAGAGTGAAGCAAACCGATGAAAAACTTTATGTGATCGCTTGCGAAAACCAAATCTCGGCAACGGACCTATTGGAAGGGTACATCCAGCAGCACTTGGATCAAGAAACGAAGGCAAGCCTTACTGAAAAAGTATACTTCTTCAATTCAGCTGTCGATCGGATCGTTCCTTTGCAAAACAATGAAGGGTCACTGGACGTTTTGGTTGAACCATATTATGAGTGGGTCGTGGAAACGAAAGAAAACATTCCTGCGGTTGAGGGGATGACGATCGTGGAAGAATTGGCTCCATTCATCGAGAGGAAACTGTTCACCGTCAATACCGGACATGCATCGATTGCTTACCTCGGTTACCTCAAAGATAGCAAATGGACGATTGACCAGTCATTGGAGGATGAAGCGATCGTCGAGCAAGTCAAGAAAATACTAGGCGAAACAGGCGCCTATTTAATCCATCAATACGGCTTGGATGCAGACGAGCATCAGCGCTATATTGAAAAAATCATTGCTCGATTCAAAAATGCCTACTTGAACGACTCGGTGAATAGAGTGGGCCGCTCACCGTTGCGCAAGCTAGGGCCGAACGATCGCCTCGTGCGCCCGGCCGTGGAAGCGAAGAAGGCCGGTCTTTCTTATACGAACCTGGCCAAGGCGATAGCATCCGCCCTGCTGTTTGATTTCCATGAAGATGAAGAAGCGATCAAGCTGCAAGCGATGATCAAGGAAAATGGCGTGCCAGCCGTGCTCAAGGAAGTTAGCGGCCTTGACGAAAACAGTGAATTGACGAAAGAAGTCATCGCTCACTACAATGAATTGAAAAAATAATCAACCTGAGCTCCTGAAGTGCATTTTCAGGAGCTTTTTGTTTGTGAAAATATAATACCAACTAAACCGCTAAAGTTAATTGACTACTGAGCATTATTTTTATATGATAATACTGACTGACTAATCAATCGGGAGGTGGCGAAGCATTCCTACTCAAGAAAAGCTGGAAAGAAGAGAGCAAATATTGGCGATTTCGCAACAACTTTTTGCTTCACTTGGTTATCATAAAACGAAGATTTCCGATATCGTCCGCGAGGCTGGCATTGCACAGGGCACTTTTTATTGGCATTTCAAAAGCAAAGAAGCAATTGCATTGGAAATCATCCAACAGGGGCAAAGCGGGCTTCTGGAGGTAGTGGCACATGGGCATCGAAAATCTCCTGGTACGGTTGAGGATGTATTGAATTCTTCGGAGAAGCTATTTGTTGAATTATTTGATTTTTCTCAATCCAATCGATATATGATGGAAATGATATTCAAAGGGATCGAAGGCGAAGAATCACTTAAACAGGCAATCATCGAAACTCGCTTGAAGGTGGAAGAAGCTTTCGGAAATAATATTAAAAGGGCAATGGAGCTGAACATCCTGCCTGAAAGGGATCCGGGATTACAAGCTGCCTTATTGATGAGCTTATTTGAAGGGATTCTGTCCAGGTGGTTATTCGGACCGGTCTCGGATGGCTCGCATATCTGCAATAAGACAACCGCTGAACTATCCAAAGAAATGGTCAGATTCGAATTCTTTGGGTTATTGGGAAAATGAAAAGGAGATTGATTATGAAGAAAAAATATTCCTACCTTACTTTGGTTGTATTACTAGCCTTTACGTTGATTTTAAGCGCGTGCGGGACAAAGGATGAGAAGGCAAGTGAAAAGGACGAAAGCAGTGCCGATTTATTACAACAAATCAAGGATCGCGGAACCATTAAAGTGGGACTTATGGGTACATATCAACCGTATAATTTCTTGAATGACAAAAAAGAGATGGATGGATTCGATGCGGATATCGCCAAGGAATTGGCCAAACGGCTTGGAGTGGACGTTGAATTCGTTTCTCAGGAATTTTCGGGAATGGTGGCCGGCTTGCAAACCAAAAAGTTCGATGCGGTGATAAGCCAAATGACGATTACGGATGAACGAAAAAAACAAATGGACTTTACCGAGCCTTATATCACAAACAATGTGAAGGTGATCGTCCAAGAAAAAAATAATGCGGTGAAATCTGTAAAAGACTTCAAAGGCAAGAACATCGGAGTGGGACTGGGAACGAATGATGAAACCTATCTTCGTACAGAGCTGCTTCCGGAAGTAGGCGATTTTACGATCAAGACCTATGATGACGTGATTACATCTTTAAAGGATTTGGACTCCGGAAGAATTGATGCGACCATCAATAATATGTATGCGCTGAAACCGGTTGTCGAGAAAAACGGTTTTAAGATCAAAGCGGTTGGCGAGCCGGTCAAATCCGATGAAGCGGGAATCGCGATCCGTAAAGGCAATGAATCATTATTGAAGGAATTGAACAAGCATCTGGCCGATATGAAAGAAGACGGCACCTATAAAAAGCTTTTCGTAAAATGGTTTGGGGAAGAGCCACAAGAATAAACCGATTTTCGTAGAAAGGAAACAAGCAAGCTATGGATGTTATTTGGACGAACCTGCCATTTTTATTGAAGGGAGCATATTATACGCTCCTTATCACCATTATTTCCATGTTTTTTGGATCGATTATTGCGGTGATCGTGGCGGTAGCAAGATTAAAAGGCAATAAAGTGAGTAGATGGATCGCCCGTGCATATGTTTCCATCATAAGAGGCACGCCCACATTGGTCCAAATCATCATTGTCTATTATGGACTGGCGGATTACGGTTTTAACCTTCAGCCATTGACGGCGGCCTATATTGCACTAAGCATCAGCATCGGGGCATACCTTTCCGAAACATTGCGCGGAGCAATCCAATCCATCCCGAAAGGGCAATATGAAGCGGCATATGCTTCGGGAATGTCACCTTATCAAACGATGCGCAGAATCGTTTTTCCGCAGGCGATCAGGGTAGCCATCCCGCCGGCAGGCAATACGTTCATCGGGATGTTAAAGGAAACATCGCTTGTTTCCGTTATCACGGTTACCGAATTGTTAAGATCTGCTCAATTATTGATTGCCCAATATTATGTATATATGCCCTTTTATTTAGCGATTGCGCTAATGTATTGGATCATGAGCACAGGATTTTCCTTTGTATTGGAAAGAATCGAAAAACGGTTATCAATTTATGACTAAGTATGGTGAGGTAGAATGATAAACATCCGCAACTTATCGAAGAGTTTTTCAACCTTGGATGTGTTGAAAGATATCAATTTACAAGTGAATAGCGGCGAAGTTGTCGTGATTCTCGGTCCAAGCGGTTCAGGAAAAAGTACCTTGCTTCGATGCATCAATGGACTGGAGGAGTTGACGAGTGGCTCCATCGAGGTGGGCAGCATTGCCGTTGAAGCGAGCAGCAGCCATAAAGTGCGCAATAAGCAAATGAAAAAAGTCCGTCTGCATACGGGTATGGTCTTTCAACAATTCAATCTATACCCGCATAAAACGGTCCTGGAAAATGTGATGGAAGCTCTGCTGATCGTGAAAAAGTGGCCGAAAAATGAAGCAGTAAGAAAAGGTGAAGCACTGTTACAAAGAGTTGGCTTGATCGACAAAAAGGAGGTATACCCATCCCGATTATCCGGAGGTCAGCAACAAAGGGTCGCGATTGCCAGAGCGCTTGCGATGGAACCCGATTTCTTGTTGTTCGATGAACCAACCTCTGCATTAGATCCGGAATTGGTGGATGAGGTATTGGCGGTAATCAAGGAACTCGCCCAAGATGGAATGACCATGGCGATCGTTACACATGAAATGACATTTGCCCGGGAAGTTGCCGATAGAATCGTTTTCATGTCGGATGGCGCCATCGTTGAAGAAAGTCCGCCAGAGGAATTCTTTTCCCGACCGCAAACAGATCGAGCTAAAAAGTTTTTGAAGAAAATGTAGTACATTTAAGAAAGCGGGAGGAACCATCATGAAAGTGGTAACAAAATGGACTGGCCAGCGCGCTTTTACAGCAGTTGGAGATTCAGGCTATGAAATCAATATGGACGCAACGCCTGCATATGGAGGCGAAGGGGAAGGGTGTACACCAACCGAAATGCTTTTGGCGTCATTAGCTGGATGCATTGGTATAGATGTTACGATGATCCTAAAACCCCATTTGTCATCCGTGAATAGGCTTGAAATCGAAACGGATGGTACGAGAAAAGAAGAATTGCCGAAAGGATTCACGTCCATCGTCGTGACCTTCACCATCGATGGCCAAGTGGACAGCAAAAAAATCTGGAGAGCAATCAATCTAGGAAAACAAAAATATTGTGCCGTATCAGATTCATTGAAAGCCGATATCTCATTCCGGCTGATTTTGAATGGAGCAGAACAAGCAGAAATCGGAACACAAGAGCATGGAGCAGAATGATATTCTTTAACGTGGCAAAAAGCACGGTAGACAAACATCTACGTGCTTTTTTTTGTGAAGGAAACGGTAAAAGGTGAGTCAAATTGAAAAAATGCTTGTAAATAGTAATGATTACGTTTTATAATGAGGCAGTCAGTAAATCGTAATGATTATGATTTTATGGAGGAGGGGTTGATTCATCCAGAAGCGAAATGCAGGTTAGTGCTTTCAAGAAGGAATGTAGAGTGAAAGCATCGTTCTTTTTCGGACCATTTATGCGGGTTCGCAGTTACTTTTCTTTACATAGGTTAGATATGAAATATACGATTTAAATCGTAATGTTTTCGATTTGAGACGTAGTAAATCGTAAGTGATTATGGAGGAAATGATGATGTCGAGAAAATATCAATCAATTATTATACTATGTCTATCATTTTTGGTATTGGCTGCTTGTGCCAAGGAGTCGTCCAAGGAGCAAGGAAAAGGGGACAAGGAGGTGAATTTGCTGTTTAATTTTGCGACGAGCTCGCTCGATCCCAATGTGGATACAAGCTATGTGTCCTTGCGGGCAGGCATTACGGAGACCTTGGTGCATCTCAATGATAAGGATTTGACCATCGAGCCGTGGCTGGCCAAAAGCTGGGAGAGCAAGGATGGACAGTTATGGAAGTTCGAGCTGAGGGATGATGTGACGTTCCAGAATGGAAAGCCGATGGACGGCCAAGCGGTGAAGGCGTCGTTGGAGCGGGCAATGAAGGACAGTCTGGCGATCAAGAATGCCTTGCGCATCGCCTCGATTACAGCGAAGGGAAATATACTCACGATCAAGACGGAGGCGCCCTTTCCGGAGTTTCCATCGGAATTGGTCCATCCCAATACCTCGATCATGGATGTAACGGAAAGCGACTTCATGAACAAGCCGATAGGGACAGGACCATTTGCCGTCTCGAAATTCATTCCGGGCACGGCAGTTGATTTAATACGTTACGAGGCCTACTGGAATGGAGCTGCAAAGCTTGCAAAAGCCAGGTTTTCCTTTAATGAAGATGCCAATGCCCGCTCTCTTGCACTTGAGTCGGGGGATGCCGATATTGTCTTCCGCCCTGAAGTCGAAAGTCTCGAAAGTTTAAAAGCGATCGATCGCGTGAAGGTCGAATCGACCTCTACCTTCCGGGTGCATCAAATGACGATGAATTTGGAAAGGAAAGCGCTGCAGGATATTAACGTCCGAAAGGCCATTGATGCTTTGATCGATCGTTCTACGATTGCGGATACGATTTTGCATGGCCATGCCGAGGTTGCCAAGGGACCGTTTCCATCGACATTCTCGTTTGCTCCGGACTATCCGGAAAAAGAAAAGGGGCTAAAGGCCGCAAGAACATTTCTCGAGCAAGCGGGATACAAGGAAGTGAAGGGGGTCATGCAAAAGGAGGGAAAACCGTTAACGTTTACCCTTTTAACCTACAGTTCACGTGCCGATTTACCTTTGATTGCCCAAGTTTTTCAATCGGATGCCGGCCGGTTGGGAATCGAAGTGGAAATCAAGCAGATAGAGATACCGGAGGAATATATGGCCGCCAACAGGGATTGGGATGTTACGACCTACAGTAATTTGACGGCGCCGCGTGGGGATGCCGGCTATTATTTGAATGCGACCTATCACCCGAACGGGGCCTTGAATTTCAGCGGAGCGGATGATGAGCACCTGACGGCCATGATTGATGAACTGAATATGACGGTCGAACAGGATAAACGCTCGGATATAGCTGAGGAAATTGCCTTATACGTGGATGAGCAGGTATATAATTCATTCATATTACATCCGAATACACTAGTCGCTTATGACGCCGATAAGGTGGAAAACTGGGTCACTTCGAGAAGTGAATACTATATGCTGACGAATGAACTGGATGTGAAGTGAAATGCTTGGCATTTTAGTTAGGCGATTCATGGAGGTCGTGATGTTTGTCCTTACGGTTACATTCATTTCCTTCTTGTTTGTCCGGCTTGCCCCGGGAGATCCGGTCCTCTCGATCCTGCAGGTGGAGGATGTATCGGTCACAACCGAACAGGTCAATGAGCTCAGGGAAGAACTGGGCTTCGATGAACCGCTGCTCGTGCAGTACGGGCATTGGTTCATCGGCTTCATCCAATTGGATTTCGGCCGTTCTTACCTTACCAACCAGCCCGTACTGAAAATGATCGTGAGCGGTTTGCCGGCAACACTGGAGCTGGCAATCGGGGGATTGCTTGTCATGCTCATCATCGCCCTGCCTTTGGGATCTCTTGCCGCTTTGTACAGGGGAAGCTGGCTCGATCAGTTGAGCCGCGGCGTTTCTTTATTGGGTGCGGCCATACCCAGCTTTTGGCTGGGGCTGCTGTTGATAGATTTAGTTGCGGTTCGCCTTGGGGCACTTCCGACGATGGGAAGGGATGGAGTCACTTCCATGATTCTGCCGTCCTTGACTCTAGGGCTGGCCATCACCAGTGTATACGTTCGCTTGCTGCGCTCAAGCCTGATCGATTCGCTCAGTCAGGATTTCATCAGGGCTGCCCGGTCAAGGGGGATTTCCGAAATGCGGATATTCTTTGGCCATGCATTCCGCTATAGCCTGCCTCCGGTCATTACCGTATTCGGTGTCAGCCTTGGCAGCCTGATCGGCGGTGTAGTCGTCATCGAGGTGATCTTCGCCTATCCAGGCATAGGCAAGATGGTGGTGGACTCGATCCGGTCGCGGGATTACCCGGTCATCCAAGGGTATCTATTGATCATGGCCATCATTGTATTCATGGTCAATAGTACCGTTGATTTATCTTATCGGTATTTGAACCCAGAGCTTAGATTGAAGGAAAGGAATCGACGGAAATGGAGTTAACGATCAACAAACCAACCAAAAGGAACGGCAAAAGGGCGGTCATTTTTACGGTGCTGGCCCTGACAATGGCCGCTGCGGCGTATGCTTTTCTTTTCCTGAAGCATGATCCGGCACTGGTCAATCTCGGAGAAAGGTTATCGCCTGCAAGTGCGGAACATCCATTGGGTACGGATCACCTCGGACGTGATGTATTGACGCGTCTATTGCTCGGTGCCCAGCTGACGGTTGGCTACGGGCTTCTGGCCTTATTCGCCGCGGTTATCTTCGGTGTTCCATTCGGTTTGATATCCGGGTTTAAAGGGGGGGCGATCGACCGCATCTTCATGCGTGTGGCAGATGCGTTCCTGGCGTTCCCGGATACGATCGTGGCCATCGTGCTGAGTGGCCTCTTAGGACCCGGAATTGAAAATCTGCTGCTGGCGATCGTTGTGGTGAAGTGGGTGAATTATGCACGGCTTGTACGCAGCACAGTGATCACCGAGCGCCAGAAGGACTACGTCACCATGGCCAAAATCAATGGGCTAAGCTCGTTTGCAATCATGAGAAAACATCTTTTCCCGCACATCATCGGAAACGTGCTCGTTCTTTCGAGTCTCGATTTAGGAAAGATCATCTTGCTCATATCTTCCTTATCGTATATTGGACTTGGTGCCCAGCCGCCAGCACCGGAGTGGGGGGCGATGCTGAACGATGCCCGCCCATATTTCCAATCCAATCAGTCCCTGATGATTTATCCAGGGCTCGCCATCGTATGCGTCGTTTTTTTATCTAATATACTGGGTGATTATTTCCGCGATGCATTCGATGTGAAAAAGGAGGTGGAGTCATGAACCTTTTATCAATCAGGCAGCTGCATATCATGGGCAAACAAAATCATATCGTCAAAGGTCTTTCGTTCGATGTGCGTGAAGGGGAGTGGCTGGCAATCGTCGGTCAAAGCGGCAGCGGCAAAAGTATGACGGCCATGGCGATTGGCCGGCTGCTAGCCCCCAATCTCCAAGCGAAGGGGGAAATATGGTATGAGGGAAAGAATGTATTGACGCTATCGGACCCGGCGATCAGGAGGCTGCGCGGAAAGCGTCTGGCTTATATTTTTCAGGATTACCAAAGTTCCTTCACCCCCTTCCTTACCATCGGTCAGCATTTCGACGAATATCAGCGGACCCATCTGGCCCTTTCCAAACAGGCACGGCGCAGGCAAGCTGTCAACGCGCTTGCATCGGTCGGGCTTGATGGAGAGATCTACAGCAGATATCCTTTTCAATTGAGTGGCGGCCAGCTTCAGCGGGTATCCATTTCTTTGGCGCTTTTGCTTAAGCCGGATGTATTGATAGCGGATGAACCGACTACAGCCTTGGACAGTGTTTCATCGTTTAAGATTTTGGAGCTGTTATCAAGGCTGAAGGCAGATACCGGATGTGCAATCCTGTTCATCACCCATGATTTACGCCATGTCAGGAAATATGCAGATCGTATAGGGGTGATGAAAGCCGGGGTGATGATTGAAAGCGGGGATAAAAACCAGGTGCTCAATCATCCGGAGCATCCTTATACCGCCAGCCTGATACATGCATCGCGATCACTCAAAAAAAGTTCAATGAAGCATGAAGGAGCGCTGGGATGAGTTTATTAGACATACGGAATATCCATAAAACATACGATAATGGAGAGGAAGTGCTCAAGAATGTGAATGTTCAAATCGAAAGCAAGGAATGCCTCGGATTAATCGGGGAAAGCGGATGCGGGAAGAGTACGCTTGCGCGGTGCATCCTCCAGATCGAGCCTATTGATCGGGGCAGCATCTTATTTAAGGGGACGGCCCTGCATAACAAAAGTGAACGCCTTTTGAAGCCATATCGAAAAAACATTCAGGCAGTGCTGCAAAATCCTGCTTCCGCTCTCAATCCGAAGCTAAAGATCAAGGAGTCATTGATCGATCCTTTTCAGCAATATGGCAGCCAGATCGATATGAAGCATTTTACGTATCCAAGTGAACGCGGGTTCATTGGACAGTTACTGGAAATGGTGGAGCTTCCAAGCAATTTGGCCGATCGTTATCCTCATGAGCTAAGCGGGGGACAAAAGCAGCGCGTGACCATCGCCCGAGCCGTCAGCATCGAACCAAGCCTCCTCATCCTGGATGAACCTGCTTCAAGCCTGGACGTTCTCTCCCAGGCGTCGTTGCTTACCTTGCTGGAGGAGCTGCGTGAAAGGCTGGATATGTCGTACCTGTTCATTTCCCATGACCTGTCGGCTGTGCAGGAGATGTGCCAAAGGATCATGGTAATGAAAAGGGGGGAAATCGTGGATTCCTTCGAGAAGGAACGGCTTTTTTGTGAGGAGCGCCATTCATATACGAAGGAATTGCTTTCGTTGTTTGAGTGAAGAGGCTGTCTCAAGTTTAATTAATAAATCGTAATGATTTCGTTTAAAGTTTGAATGAGGGGGAGGAAGCAAGGTGAACCATCGATCATATTTGGCTTTGGCCATTCCTCTGACCATCTCGACCATAACGACGCCTCTCCTGGGGGCGGTCGATACCGCCGTCGTTGGCCAGCTGCCCAACCCTGCTTATTTGGGCGGCGTAGCAATAGGTACGGTCGTGTTCAATACCTTATATTGGCTGTTTGGTTTTTTGCGGGTGAGTACGTCGGGATTTGCCGCGCAAGCACTGGGAGCAAACGACGAATGGGGAGGGAAAATGGCTTTCCTAAGGCCCTTCTTTATGGCGATGATGGTCGGGATATGCTTCATAATACTTCAGGGTCCGATTGAACGAGTTGCCTTGACCTTGATGGATCCCGGTGCGGAAGTCCGCTTTTATGCGTCTGAATACCTCGGCCTCCGAATCTGGGGGATTCCTTTCACTTTGATGAATTATGTCATATTGGGATGGCTGATGGGAATGGCGAAAATCAAGGCTTCGCTACTGCTGCAGGTGCTCATGAACCTCTTGAACATCGTGCTGGCTCTCGTATTTGTCCATGTATTCGAAATGGGCGTGTCAGGGGTTGCCATAGCCACGCTGCTCTCGGAGGTGACAGCGTTTATCATGGGGCTATTCATCATTTGGAATGCTTTTCACCGTCGACTGGAAATGCCCTCTTTAAAAGAGATGGCCGATTCCGCGTCGATTAAGAAAATGATGTCGGTGAATCGCGATTTATTCATCAGAACGCTTTGTTTGCTGGCTGTTTTCAATATCTTTACGGCAAAGGGAGCCTCTTACGGGACGGAGACATTGGCGGCCAATGCCGTTCTCATCCAAATCCACTACTTGATGGCCTACTTTTTTGATGGGCTGGCAAATGCTTCGAGCATTCTGGTCGGGAAAGCGGTTGGTTCGGGAGATCGGCATCTATATAAGAAGACGTTGTCATTGTCCTGGCAATGGGGATTGCTGGCGTCCCTCATGATGGCTGCCTGCTACCACCTATTCGGCGATTCCATTCTTACGCTCTTTACACGGATTCCTCGTGTCATTGAAATGGCGCATATTTATGGATTCTGGTTGATCCTGTTCCCGATAGCGGCAAGTGCAGGCATCGTTTTCTATGGTGTTTTTACCGGCGCAACCGAGGCTGCCCCGGTTCGAAACTCGATGCTTTATTCCTTGATTGCTTTTTTAGTGACATTGCATTTCTTCGTTCCAATGTATCAAAACCATGGATTATGGCTTGCCTTTACGGTATTCAGCTTAGGTCGTTCCTTTTTTTTGGCACTGTTTATACCCCGGTTAAGCAAAAAAATATTTCCTGAGAGAGGTGTTCGCCTTGAAAGCGATCAAACGGTCTAGAAACCAAGAAAAAATCATCCATACATATGTGGAGGCTTATCAAACCTTACAACAAGAAGCTGATTTATCTCCTGGCAATCCGATCATCAACCGTGTATTATCCGAGCTTGTTTCGGTGATTTCCAAACCGCTGGACCAGCACTTGGCGGAAGAGATCCTCCACCTCGATGAAATCCAATCGATCCGGAGCGGCATGCTTGCCAAGCTGGCCATTGCCGAAGCATTGATGGAAGAATATTATGCCGAATCGTATGTCGGCAAGGTTCGCACCTTGGAGGATTTTCGTTCCTTCCTCTATTGGAGAAATTATCAAGAACTGATCCAAACGGAAATCAATGAATTGCAGAAGGTAAAATCCGGTATCCGTTCCTTTGCTTTTGTAGGTTCGGGACCTCTGCCTTTAAGTCCATTGCTGCTTCAGCACGAGCTCGGAGCCAACATGACTTGCCTCGATATAGATGAACAAGCTTATTCGCTAGGCAGGCGGATCATCCAGCAGCTGGAGGGGGAAGCGACAGCGGAATATGTGTTGAATGACGGTGCACTCCATGATTATCGGGAATTCGATTTAATCTGGATTGCCAGTCTTGTCCCCAATAAAGCGGACATCCTCAAGCGGATCTATCAAACACAACCTGAAGCGATTGTTGCCATCCGGTCGGCGGACGGCATTCATCAATTATTATATGAGCCCGTTGATGCGACCAAGTTTCATGGTGTGAGATGTGAGGAAGTCGCAAGGACCATTGCCGATTCTTTCATCATCAATTCAACCATATACTATAGGTTCAAACAGTAACACCCATAAAACGAGTTGCTTCGGCAGCTCGTTTTTTTTATGGACTAATAAAATCCAAGAAACTCACTTGACATTATTAACTTATTAAAATATAATAACTTACATAAAGTAACTGAAGAAAAGGAGAATTGATAATATGAATAAACATGATGCAGCACACGTTTTTTTGAGGGTGATTTTAGGTCTTACTTTTTTCATTCACGGCCTTGCTAAGTTTCAAGGGGGAATAAGCAACACGGCTGGTTTTTTCGATAGCCTTGGCATTCCCGGCTTCCTGGCTTACATCGTGGCGGGAATTGAATTGATCGGGGGGCTTGCGGTTATACTTGGTTTGGGGACACGATTCGTTTCCATCTTGTTCTCGGTCATTTTGCTTGGCGCGATTTTTACGGCCAAATTGCCTGCTGGTTTTCTTGGCAACGGACAAATGGCGGGCTACGAGCTTGACTTGGCATTGTTGGCCATGTCCGTCTATCTTGTGTGTGCTAACCGCACCGTTTTTTCTTTAGATGATTTTTTCAGTAAAAAAGGGGAAGTGACAATATGAATGAACAGTTTCATCAAAAACCAGTTACCTTTGTCGGCGAGGTCAGTATAAATGTCTTGGATTTGAATGATGCCGTCAAATTTTATCAAGATATCATCGGTCTTCAGCTCTTGAAGAAGACGAACAGGCAGGCGGTATTGACGGCAGACGGAAAAAATCCGCTGCTGACCCTGGAACAGCCTGCCGATGTGATTCCTAAGGAAGGCCGTACTTCAGGTTTATATCACTTTGCCTTACTGCTGCCGAACCGTGCAGACTTGGCGGTCTTCCTGCGCCATCTACTGCAAACCAAGTATCCGTTTGGAGCGGCAGATCATGGTGTGAGTGAAGCACTGTACATCACCGATCCGGATGGAAATGGCATCGAAATCTACTTCGATCGGCCGGCTGATGATTGGGAATGGGCAGATGGCGAAGTCGCAATGGGGACTGAACCACTGGATGGAAATGATCTCTTGAATGAAGCGGATGGCGAGTGGAGCCGATTGCCTGCAGGAACGCTGATGGGACACATCCATCTGCACGTATCGGATTTACGGAAGACGGAGGAGTTTTACATGCAAGGCCTTGGTTTTTCCGTCGTGAACCGATTCGGAGGGGCGCTTTTCACCTCCACCGGTGGCTACCATCATCATATCGGCTTGAATACATGGAATGGCGTCGGCGTTCCAGCTCCCAAGAAAAATAGTGTCGGACTGAATTGGTATACTCTCGTGTTTGCAGATGAAGAAATGAGGAACAAAGCAACGGAACAACTAAGACGGATCGGTGCTGTTGTAATAGAAGAAGAAGCGTTTTACGTTGTCGCCGACCCTTCAGGAAATGAAATTCATTTAGTGGTCTAAGAGCGTGAGAAATAAAACAGAAAGCAATGGTGAGGATTATGGGATTTTTAAGCAGGCTATTCGGAAATAAAGAAATCGCAGCCGAGGAGAATGGAAAAATGACAAAAGTGCTTTTCGTGAAAGTGAACGACCGTCCGGCAGAGCAGGCAATCAGCGCGAAAATGCATGACACGTTCCTGAAAACATATAAAGACACACACCCTGCAGATGAAGTGACCGAATTGGATTTATTCAAAGAAGAACTTCCCTACTACGGAAATACGGCCATCACTGGGTTGTATAAACGCAATCAGGGGCTTGAACTGACAGCCGACGAGGAAAAGGCCGCCAATCTGGTTGACCGATATTTAGAACAATTCCTCGCGATGGATAAGGTGGTATTCGCCTTCCCTTTATGGAATGCAACGGTGCCGGCACCGCTCGTCACCTATCTTTCCTATTTGGCCCAAGCCGGGAAAATGTTCAATTATACAGCTGAAGGCCCAGTCGGGTATGCGGGTGATAAAAAAATCATGTTATTGAATGCCCGGGGCTCGGATTATGCCTTGGAAGGAATGGCCGCTGGCGAAATGGCTGTCAACCTGGTCAAGAATATCATTAGCCTATGGGGGATCAAAAATCCTGATACCGTCGTCATTGAAGGACACAACCAATACCCGGATCGAACACAAAATATTATCAACGATGGCCTGGAAAACGTAGCAAAAGCGGCCGCAGCTTTTTAATGCTGAAAACAGAAGGCCCTCCATATACTGGAGGGCCTTTTTGTGCAGGAATGCTGCTATTTGACTTGATACTTTTTTAAGCGGTATTGAAGGCTTTGGCGGCTGATATTGAGGGTTTTGGCCGCTTGGGAGATATTCATCCCATGTTCCTTCAAGACCTTCTCCAAGTATTGCTTTTCCGTATTCGCTATATAATCATCGAGCGATAATGTTGACTTTTGTGCTTCGCGATGGACCTGTTCTTCCTCTTTAGCGGCAGGTGTGTCCCCGAGATGGGCCTTCTTCTTGAATAGAGCAGGAAGGTGGTGGGGCGAGATTTTGGTGTCTCCAGGTTCGAGTAAAT
The DNA here is from genome assembly GCF_030271255.1 of Peribacillus folii. Classification (GTDB taxonomy): domain Bacteria; phylum Bacillota; class Bacilli; order Bacillales; family DSM-1321; genus Peribacillus. The sequence goes on along the minus strand of NZ_JASJOM010000001.1, from coordinate 494,260 downwards.
TCATGGCACCTTCGATGATATGCTCAAGCTCCCTGACGTTCCCAGGCCAGTCGTAATCATAAAAAAGGGCGTAGACTTCTTCGCTTATCCCTTCGATGGTCAATTCGAACAATGCATTGAATTTCTCGATGAAGGATTGCGCCAGCAAAGGAATGTCCTCTTTCCGCTCCCGAAGCGGCGGGATGAACAAGGATACGACGCTTAGGCGGTAATATAGATCCTTGCGTAAATGATCGTTGGCAATGGCATCTATTGGATCTTCATTGATGGTCGCGATGACGCGTACATCGATTTTTTTATCCTTTGTATCCCCGACACGCCGAATCGTCCGTTCCTGCAAGGCCCGTAACAGCTTCGCCTGCAAATTCGGATTCAACGAGTTGATTTCATCCAGAAGGATGGTTCCGCCTTGTGCTTGCTCGAATAATCCCGGCCTTTCGATTGAACCGGTGAAGGCCCCTTTCTTCGTTCCAAACAGGATTCCCTCGATCAGGCTATCGGGCAGTGCGGCACAGTTTTGGCTGATGAAAGGATGGGTCGAGCGGCTGCTGCCATTATGGATGCTTTGGGCAAATAGCTCCTTTCCAGTTCCGGTTTCCCCGACGATTAAGATCGAGGAGGTGGTCCTTGTGGAACGTTTGCTCTTTTCTATGACCTCCAAGAAATTCTCACTCGTCCCAATGATGCTGTCAAACGTATATTTGGTATCTCCCTTATTTAAAATATTATCTTTGATGATTCTTTCCAGATTGGTTATATCCTTAGCGACTTCAATGGCCCCGATAATTTGCTGGTTATGATCCATGATCGGGAACGTATTATTGATGGTCGTGATTACCTGGCCGAGATTGTTGAAGTAGGTCTGCTTCGAATTTTCGGTCTTTTTGCCGGAATGCAAGGCACGAATCAAGGTACTCTCCGTTTCTTCCTGGAATTTAAAAATCTCGTGAATCTTTTTCCCCAATACCTCGTCCGATTCCATTCCTTCGATTTCAGCCATTTTCTTGTTGTATACGATGGTTCTCCCTTTTGTATCGATGATATGTATCCCGCTATCGATCACATCCACGAGTGAGTAGAGGATGGTTTGGAAACCTTCTATTTTGATGATTTGATCTAAGTACATGAATGCCTCCCAGTTTCGTTCTTTTGTTACAGATTATTGTAGAGGAAGCGAACAAAAGGTGCAATGAAAATTTGCGCAGCAAGAAAATTTTGCAGAGTGGTGCAAAATTATTTTGCGAAATAAGGTGAAAATGGTGCATTTTTATGATAAAACAGTTTGGCATGATTATTGCATCTAATAAAAAGAGCAGGGGTTGATCCTGCAAAATTCGGATTAGAGCAAAAAAAAATGGCACACTATGTGAATTTTTCTCGAAAAGTGCTGAAATTCATGGCATATTACGCGCGAAAAGATATTTTTATCAAAAAAATGAAAAGTTGGCACGGAACTTGCTTATTAAGTAAGGGAGAAGAATAGAAATAAACTTTAGGGAGATGAGCCATAATGGTCCAACCATATAAACACGAACCATTTACTAATTTTAAACTTGAAGAAAACAATAAAGCTTTTCAAGCGGCATTGAATGAAGTGGCTAACGATTTAGGGAAGAAGTACCCGCTAGTCATTAATGGTGAAAAAGTGTTCACTGATGAAGTCATTACCTCAGTAAACCCGGCAAACAAAGAAGAAGTCATTGGAGAGGTTTCCAAAGCAAATAAGGACTTGGCCGAGCAAGCGATGCAAGCGGCAGACAAGACATTCCAAACCTGGAGAAAAACGAAAGCGGAAGTCCGTGCCAATATTTTATTCAGGGCTGCAGCCATCGTCCGCAGAAGAAAGCATTATTTCTCGGCCCTATTGGTCAAAGAAGCAGGAAAGCCTTGGAATGAAGCGGATGCCGATACAGCCGAAGCAATCGACTTCATGGAATATTACGCACGTCAAATGCTGAAGCTTAAAGACGGCATGCCAGTTGAAAGCCGTCCGATTGAACACAATGCATTCAATTATGTTCCGCTTGGTGTCGGCGTCATCATCTCACCTTGGAACTTCCCGTTTGCCATCATGGCAGGCATGACGACGGCGGCGCTTGTTTCAGGCAATACGGTTCTATTGAAACCAGCCAGTACAACACCGGTCATTGCAGCTAAGTTCATCGAGGTGTTGGAAGAAGCGGGCTTGCCGGCAGGAGTCGTGAACTTCATTCCAGGAAGCGGTGCCGAGGTGGGCGATTATTTAGTCGATCATCCCCGTACACGTTTCATCAGCTTTACCGGATCTCGTGATGTCGGAATCCGCATTTATGAGCGTGCGGCCAAGGTTCATGAAGGGCAAATCTGGTTGAAGCGTGTCATTGCTGAAATGGGCGGTAAGGATACGATCGTCGTTGATAAAGAGGCTGATCTGGAATTGGCGGCCCAATCCATTGTCGCTTCCGCGTTCGGGTTCTCCGGTCAAAAATGCTCTGCTTGCTCACGTACCGTCGTCGTCGAAGAGGTATATGATCAAGTCTTGAATCGCGTCATTGAATTGACGAAAGAAAAAACGGTCGGGGAGCCAACGGATGTAAACAACTTCATGGGCCCGGTCATCGATCAAGCCGCTTACGATAAAGTCATGAGCTACGTGGAAATCGGTAAAAAAGAAGGGAAAGTTGTGGCAGGCGGAGAAGGAGACAATTCAAAAGGTTTCTTCATCCAGCCAACGATCATTGCCGATGTCGATGAGAATGCACGTGTCATGAAAGAAGAGATTTTCGGACCAGTGGTTGCGTTCTGTAAGGCAAAAGACTTCAATCATGCCATCGAGATTACCAATAACACCGATTACGGCTTAACTGGCGCGGTCATCTCGAACAACATCGAACATATCGAACAGGCGCGTGAGGACTTCCACGTCGGTAACTTGTACTTCAATCGCGGCTGTACGGGAGCCATCGTAGGATACCAGCCATTTGGCGGCTTCAATATGTCAGGAACGGATTCAAAAGCGGGCGGTCCTGATTATTTAGTTCTTCACCTTCAAGGTAAAACAACATCTGAAACGCTATAAACTTTAGGGGGAATCAACATGACAACAATTACGGAAAAATTAATCGAGCAAACAGAACAATATGGGGCAAACAATTATAATCCACTTCCAATCGTCATTTCGAAGGCAGAAGGAGTTTGGGTGGAAGATCCTGAAGGCAATAAATATATGGATATGCTAAGTGCCTATTCAGCCGTGAACCAAGGACACAGGCATCCGAAGATCATCGACGAATTAAAAAAACAAGCGGATCGCGTAACATTGACGTCCCGTGCATTCCATAGTGATAAATTGGGCCCATGGTATGAAATGGTTTCACGCCTTACGCAAAAGGATATGGCCTTGCCGATGAATACAGGTGCCGAAGCCGTTGAAACAGCCATCAAAGCCGTTAGGCGCTGGGGGTATGATGTTAAGGGAATCGCGGAAAACCAAGCTGAAATCATCGCTTGCATCGGGAATTTCCATGGCCGCACGATGGCTGCCGTATCCTTGTCTTCCGATGAGGAATATAGAAGGGGCTTCGGGCCGATGCTGCCAGGTGTCAAGCTTATCCCTTACGGCGATCTTGATGCATTGAAAGAAGCGATTACCCCGCAAACGGCTGGATTTTTAATCGAACCGATTCAAGGTGAAGCAGGAATCATCATTCCGCCACAAGGATTCCTGAAGGAAGCTTATGACTTGTGTAAAGAAAATAATGTCCTATTCGTTTCTGATGAAATTCAATCAGGACTTGGCCGTTCAGGAAAAATGTTCGCCTCCGACTGGGATGGAGTCGTTCCGGATATGTATATTTTAGGTAAAGCGCTGGGCGGCGGGGTGTTCCCGATCTCTTGCGTAGCTGCAAACCGTGAAATCCTTGGCGTATTCAACCCTGGTTCACATGGTTCAACATTCGGCGGCAATCCATTGGCATGCGCGGTTTCCATCGCTTCCTTGGAGGTCCTTGAAGAAGAGAAGCTTGCGGAGCGTTCCTTGGAGCTTGGCCAATACTTTATGGATCGCTTGAAGGAAATCAAGAATCCGATGATTAAGGAAATCCGCGGCAGGGGCTTATTCATCGGCGTCGAATTGACGGAAGCGGCAAGACCTTATTGCGAGCAGCTTAAAGAAGAAAAACTGCTATGTAAAGAAACACATGATACAGTCATCCGTTTTGCACCGCCGCTTGTGATCACGAAAGAAGATTTGGACTGGGCAATCGAACGCATCAATAAAGTTTTATCCTAATTATTATCCCTATGAGGTGAATTCCATTGAGTACATCAATCAAAGAAGAAAAAGAAACGGCCAGCTTGCTAGAATCAACACAGGTTGTTATCAAGGAGGCGCTCGGTAAGCTTGGCTACTCCGAAGAAGTGTTCGAGCTTTTGAAGGAGCCTCTTCGTATGCTGACCGTTCGCATCCCGATTAAAATGGATGACAATACGACGAAGATATTCACGGGATATCGGGCCCAGCATAATGATGCAGTCGGACCGACAAAGGGCGGCATCCGTTTCCATCCCGAAGTCGATGAAGAAGAAGTGAAGGCACTATCCATGTGGATGAGCTTGAAATGCGGCATCGTGAATCTTCCATACGGCGGGGGGAAAGGCGGCATCATCTGTGATCCGCGCCAAATGTCGATAGGTGAATTGGAAAGGCTTAGCCGCGGATATGTCCGCGCGATCAGCCAGATCGTCGGGCCGACGAAAGATATCCCGGCCCCGGATGTTTATACAAATTCACAAATCATGGCATGGATGATGGATGAATACAGTAGAATAAGAGAACACGATTCTCCTGGGTTCATTACCGGCAAGCCTCTTGTCCTTGGTGGTTCGCAAGGCAGGGAAAAGGCTACAGCACAGGGTGTCACGATCTGCATTGAAGAAGCGGCCAAACGGAAGGGCATTGAATTGAAGGGTGCTCGCATCATCGTACAAGGATTCGGGAACGCAGGAAGCTTCTTAGCCAAGTTCATGCATGATGCAGGAGCGAAGGTAATTGGCATTTCAGACGCATACGGTGCTTTATATAATCCGGAGGGACTGGACATCAATTACCTACTTGACCAAAGGGATAGCTTTGGAACGGTTACGACCCTATTCGAAAACAAAATCACCAATCAAGAGCTTCTTGAACAAGATTGTGATATTTTAGTTCCGGCGGCCATTTCCAACCAGATCACCAAGGAAAATGCACATCTTATCAAAGCCCAAATCGTCGTGGAGGCAGCAAATGGACCGACCACTTTGGAGGCAACCAAGATCTTGACGGAACGCAATGTGCTTCTTGTTCCGGATGTATTGGCAAGTTCCGGCGGCGTGACGGTTTCTTACTTTGAATGGGTACAAAATAATCAGGGGTACTATTGGGAAGATGAAGAAGTCCAAAGAAAATTAAAAGAGCTATTGGTCAGCTCATTCAACCAAGTGTATGAGATGTCCGAAACAAGAAGAGTGAACATGAGGCTGGCGGCATACATGGTGGGAGTCAGGAAAATGGCAGAAGCCTCGATATTCCGCGGCTGGGTTTAAGCTTTAGCCAAATAATGAAGAGTGGAGGAGTGATTCCGTGCTAAAACCGATTCATTCAATTGAATGTGCTCAAAACGGGACCGTCGAACAGGTTTACGTTCAAAAGGATTCCTACGTTTACGAATGGGAGAGGCTCTTTCTAGTGAAGACGGAAGATGGAAAGTTGATCGATGTGTCAATAGGTGCGAGTGGCCACATTACGGAAATCAATGTCACGGCAGGGGATCCTATAAATAGAAAGCTACCTTTAGCTTTACTCCAAGACGATTTTGTTATAACTGGTTCTGATTGATGTTGAACATGAGGGTGTTTCAAAAGCGGGGGCGATTCTGCTTTTGGGATGCCCTTTTTAGTTGTTTAGATAATAGTGAAAAAGCTTTAGCAGACATCGATTCTTTCTCGGGATCGAAGGCATATACCTATTTCTCCATTCATAGACTGTTAGGGGCATGCATTTTGGTGGAAGGAGATTAGGTGTTTGATTCATGATCGTTTGAATTTCCCCTCTCATTTATGGGAATTTATACCCACAAATGGTAAGAGTATGTTAAAATCTATACGAGATAAAAAAAAGGGCCATATTACTGTTATTTCAGTGATTTTGCCATTTAAAAAAGGGGAGTTCAATTAAAGGATGAGAATATCCGAGTTAAAAAAGAAAGGTCTTGCAGCGTTAAAAGGCAAGTGGGGAATAGCCGTTTCGCTGATGCTGCTTTTATTCTTGATCCATGTCGTTTTCCCTTTCATTGTCGAAGTAATCGGAAGCGGAGGCTTTGTACAGTGGTTCGAACAGGAAGAAACGCCATTATGGTCGGATATCTTCGGAACGATCCTGTCTATCGTCCTGATACCGCTGACTATAGCGACCACTTGGTTTTACTTGGATCTAGTCAGGAAGGAAAGCCCTGAAATCACCGAGGTATTCGCTATCTATAAAGATGGAAAAACCTCGATTAAGCTGATTGGCGGGTCGATATTACAAGCTATTTTCATATGCTTATGGTCATTATTATTAATCATTCCGGGCATCATCAAAAGCATCGCCTATTCCCAACTGTTTTTCTTATTGAAGGACCATCCGCAATATACCATACTGGAGGCCATTACAGAGAGCAGAAAAAGGATGAATGGATTGAAATGGAAGTACTTCCTTATGAACCTGAGTTTCATAGGCTGGGGATTCCTTTGCATCTTTACGCTGGGGATTGGGTTATTATGGCTGATTCCTTATATCGGGACAACGCTGGCAGCGTTTTATAACGAGTTAATCGTCCCTCAGGAAGACGAGCAGCAAGTAGAAATATAAAGGGCTATGACCGATGGCGAAATCGCCATCGGCTTTTTTGTTTGCCGATTTCCAAGGATTTAGCGGCAGCATGCATCGGTTCATGAAAGAAAAAGTTGCGTTTCACGCTGCATCTCTCTCAAAAAAGATAAACTGTCATTTCAAGTGATGTATAATGGAATAGTGAGTTTGCCATTTAGGGGGATTACATAGTGAGTAGTTATAATATTGCGGATATCATATTTCAATTGTTTTTCCTTGCCTTTCTCATCTTGATCATCGTCGGCGCCATATCCTTATTCCGTTCCGTCAAGCAGCGTAAAACCAGGCTCGATATCCTGGAAAAGAAATTGGATGATCTGCATCAACAGCTAAGAAAGAGTGCGGATTGACGGCTTGATGCTGCGGCGGTCAACCTCTAGACAAACTCCATATGTCGGGTTTGTCTTTTTTTATTGGCATATTTCATTTCACTTTGCGTGAACTTCAGGATGATTAAATAGCCAGAAGTATAAGAACTTTTGTACCTCAACCGTCCGTTCCACTTCATAAAGCTCCCCCTATGTAGAGGCGGTCCGTGGGTCTCATCGGCGCTTGCGCCTGCGGTGTCTCACGCAGACACGGATTTCCTAAGCGGCAGTGTCGCCCCTTCCCTTCCATGCCACTCAAATTCCCTTCACTGCAGGGCTCGCACATCCAAAGGCGGTCTGCCATTTCCTTGCACCATCCAGGTCACTTCCTTGCACATATGTTCAGCATGAAGCTCGAACTTCTTTTCCTTATTGTTCATCCGCTGCTTCCGGCGTTATTCATGACAAAGAAAACGGTTTGTGGCTATTTCAAAATAATTTTAATCTGAAGGTCGCTGGAGAGGGGAGGGGAATGTTACAGGTTGGGCGCATCCTTTAAAGAGACATAAAGAAAGGTAAAAAGAAAGGAAAATGTAAAAAATAAGCAATTTTACATGGTGATGGCGGGAGGTTGCAAGGCAGGAGTTAGTCTGGATGATGCATGGTTTGTGACCTTGTTTTCCCTTATACTGGAATGGATGAAGAGGTAAGGGACCCGTTTATGGTCCATCAGGAATGCTCGATACTATAACAACTCCATGAAGAAAGCGAATGTGGAACATTCCAGCCTTTTATTAGGTATCTTTAAGAAGTGGGAGGAGTCGGTATGATGAAAGAAATTATTGCAGTAAAGGAAATTACTCAGTTTAAAACTAGAGCGGAGGAATTCAGTCCGTATGCTTGGTGCAAAGAGAAGCTGGAAAATGACCCTGTGAGCTATCATGAAGGAACCAATACGTGGAATGTTTTTAAATATGAGCATGTTAAGCTTGTGTTAAGTGATTATAAGCATTTTTCGAGTGAGAGGCAGCGCACGACAATCTCCGTTGGGGCCGACAGCAAGGAAGGCTCGGTGCCGGATAAAATCAGGCTTACTGAAGTCGACCCGCCTGATCATCGAAAACGCCGTTCGCTGTTGGCTGCCGCCTTTACACCACGAAGTCTCAAAAACTGGGAACCTCGGATTCAAGAAATTGCAGATGAATTGATGGAGCAAATGGAAGGAGAAACGGAAATCGATATCGTCTCCTCATTGGCAAGTCCGCTCCCGATCATTGTCATGTCCGATTTGATGGGTGTCCCCTCGAAGGACCGCCTATTGTTCAAAGAATGGGTGGATATCTTATTTCTGCCTTACGATCAAGCAACGCAAAATGAAGTGAATGAAAAGAAGATAGTCGCCGCAAGAGAATATTATGAGTATTTATATCCCATCGTTGTCCAAAAACGGTTGAGCCCGGCGGATGATATCATCTCCGACCTTCTGCAGGCGGAAGTCGATGGTGAAATGTTTACCGATGATGAAGTGGTGCGCACCACCATGGTGATTTTGGGGGCAGGGGTAGAGACGACGAGTCATTTACTGGCCAATAGCTTTTATTCGCTGCTGTATGATGACGATACGGTCTACCAGGAACTGCATGAAAACTTGGACCTGGTCCCGCAAGCGGTTGAGGAAATGCTTCGCTACCGCTTCAATTTAACTAAGTTGGATCGGATGGTATCGGCAGATAATGAGTTATTGGGTGTAAAGCTGAAAAAGGGCGATACCGTGGTAGCCTGGATGAGCGCTGCAAATTTGGATGAAGAGATGTTTGAGGATGCATTCACGCTGAATATCCACCGTCCCAATAATAAGAAGCATCTCGCTTTTGGAAACGGGCCGCATTTCTGCTTAGGAGCTCCGTTAGCCCGCCTGGAAGCAAAAATTGCACTTACTGGATTTTTGAAGAAGTTCAAGAAAATTGAACCGGCAGCAGCTTTCCGATTGGAGGATCATCTCACCGACTCAGCGACCGGACAGACGCTGACGTCTCTGCCGCTTCAGGTGCACCGTTCCTTTTCATAGCCGAAAAAACCTTATGCATGGACTTGCATAAGGTTTTTTTTTGCTGTGATGCGCAATGTGTTAGCTTTAATTTTAGGTGAAAGGCTGCTGAACGGATGTAATTCATAAATCTACAGTACCCTTAAGTTGAGGTGTCTGTGATGGATGGAGTAGTATGAAAAGAAGCGGGTTTTATGCTTGCGCCCAGATTGGCGAGAAGCGAGCTTCGAAAAGTGAAAGGATGTTAGTATGAAATTAAAGCTGCAATTGACGATTGCCTTTATCGTGAGTGTGTTTGCCTTACTGGGATTCAGCTTCATGGCCATTGCCGTAAGTGCCAATGATTACTTGGAATTTGACAGATCGGTGATCTCTTTTGTCCAAGGATGGGAGTCGCCGGGACTGACAAGTATCTTGAAGGTCTTTACATACATAGGGTCCACGGGATCGATGATCGTTCTAGTCTTATTCATTTTGGTTTTTTTGTATAAGGTATTGAAGCATCGTTTGGAGTTGGTCTTGTTCATCGCCGTCATGGCGGGATCCCCCATCCTCAATGCGTTGGTTAAGCTTTGCTTCCAACGGGCAAGGCCGGAGCTGCATCGCCTCATTGAAATTGGGGGCTACAGCTTTCCAAGTGGGCATGCCATGAATGCCATGTCATTATACGGAATCCTGACTTTCTTGCTGTGGCGGCACATTAAGGGTAAATGGGGAAGGATTCTCTTGATCGTGGTGAGCACATTGATGATCCTCACGATCGGGATAAGTCGGATATACTTGGGAGTCCATTATCCAAGTGATATAATAGCGGGTTATTTGGCAGGCGGTTTTTGGATTGCGATTTCGATTTGGTTCTTCCAAAGATATCAAGACCGCCGGAAGGACAAAGGCGAGTAAATAAGAAAAAATATAGCTGGATAAGCAAATGGCGGAAGTTAGGGGGCGTTAGAAATGGAAAACTGGATTACGAATTTCATGAATGATTTTGGTTATATAGGCATCTTTCTCTTGATCGCATTGGAAAATATTTTCCCGCCGATCCCATCGGAGGTCATTCTGACGTTTGGCGGTTTCATGACCACGACAGCGAATATGACGATCCTTGGCGTCGTGATTGCTTCGACCCTAGGGTCAGTGGCAGGAGCGGTCATCCTTTATTGGATCGGTTCCATTCTAGATGTGAAAATCATCGAAAGGTTCGTCGAAAGGTGGGGGCATATTCTACGCTTGACGGTACCTGACGTCCATAAGGCGAATGCTTGGTTTGAAAAGTACGGTGCATGGACCGTATTCTTCTGCAGGCTCGTTCCGTTGATCAGGAGCTTGATCTCGCTGCCAGCAGGCATGTCACATATGAACTTTTGGCTGTTCCTGCTCTATACAACATCAGGGACGTTGATTTGGAACATCATTTTAGTGAATATCGGGGCGGCAGTAGGAGCTTCGTGGGAAGATATCGTGGGATATATGGACATCTACTCCAACATCGTTTATGCCATATTAGCATTGCTGGTCATCTCTTTCGTTGTCTGGATTTTCAGAAGAAACAAAGGCAATGTGGAATGATCCAAGCGTATAGTTGATTGTATATACCAATTTAGAAGGACTTTCGTAAAGGACATTTTTAAAAAAACTAGCAACTTGAAGGGGATGCTGTCTGTATTTTTTACAGGCGGCATTTTTTATTATTCCCTGTCCTCGATCCTTTTTACTTCGCGTTTCACACCTTTTCATTCCTCATGAGTATAACTAATTCCTATCCATTTCCTATAGTCTTGACGATTTGTACCTCGACCGTTCCATTCCGCTGCAGGCACACGTTTCATTCCACTCTACAATGAAACGCCAATATAATTCTGTTAACCAACCGAAATGTTAGTCTGAAGGAAATGGAGATTCCATCTTTGTTCTCACGCACAGGGCCAAATTCTCTAAAAGGGCATCCAGTATGCCGACTCGTTTTCACCGATTCAATCTGATTGATAGGAGCTGAGGAAGAAGGAGGAACACAGAATAAAGGGTATACCCTTTGGACAAAATGAGTGAAACGAAAAAGGAATGAGGGTCGGTGCGATGGTTTCTTTTTTCAAACAAAAAAGACAAGGAAAGCAGCAAGATCGGAAAAAGGAAGAGGAAAAGCAGTCGAAAACAACAGATTATATTGAAAGCTCGCTTTCTGACAATATGGAAATCGTAAAGCGGAAAACGGGTAACAGTCCTGATATCATCTTCAGAACGGTGAAAATCAGTCAAAATCCTGAAATAAATACCACCATTGTGTATGTCCAAGGTCTCATCGATAATCCTAGCGTTACGGATTTCTTAATCGAATCAATGATGAAGAATCCCCATCTGTCAGAGAAAATCCTTCCGCAAAAGGCATTGGATATCATCTCCGAGGATGTCGTTTCACTCGGTGGTGTAGAGACCGTCAATGACTGGGAAAAACTATTTTTGATGCTGTTATCGGGAGATAGCATCATATTCGTTGATGGAATAAACAAAGCGCTAGTTGCCAGTACGAAAGGGGGAGATCGGCGCTCCATCCAAGAGCCAAGCACCCATTTGACCGTCAGGGGATCGCGGGAGGGCTTTACCGAATCGATTGAAACGAATATCGCCATGCTCCGCCGCATCATCAACACGCCTGATTTATGGATCGAATCGATGAAAATTGGCACGGTGACCAAAACGGATGTTTCGATCATGTACATAAATGGTATCGCCAAAAAAGAAATCATCGAAGAGATCAAGAAGCGCTTACAGCGCATCAACATCGATAGCATTCTTGAATCGGGTTATATTGAACAATTGATAGAAGATCAGGTCATGACCCCCTTTCCCACCATGAATCACACCGAAAGGCCGGATATGGTCGCGGGGAACCTGCTGGAAGGAAGAATCGCCGTATTCGTTAACGGGACCCCATTCGTCCTTCTTGCGCCTGCCCTATTCGTACAATTTTTCCAATCTGTCGAAGATTACTATAATCGCTTCGATATTGCATCAGCCACACGTTTTTTACGGATCATCGTCTTTATCATTTCAATCGTGGGACCGGCCCTCTATGTGGCAGCCACGACATTCCATCAGGAAATGATTCCGACGAAATTGCTCGTCATCGTTGCGGCGCAAAGGGAAACGGTGCCATTGCCCGCCGTGATTGAAGCCCTTCTCATGGAGATCACCTTTGAAATCCTCAGGGAAGCGAGCCTCCGGATGCCAAAGGCCGTCGGCGGGACCATGTCGATCGTCGGTGCCCTGGTCATCGGGCAGGCAGCCGTACAGGCCGGGATCGTATCTCCGGCCATGGTCATCATCGTCTCGATCACGGCGATTGCCAGCTTTGCAACCCCTTCTTATTCCATAGCGATTTCTGCCCGGTTGGTGCGTTTTGCTTTTATCATTTGTGCCGGCGTTATCGGATTCTATGGCATGATCTTAGCTTTTATCGTCCTTGTGGTCCACTTATGCAGCCTGCGTTCATTCGGTGTCCCGTATATGTCACCGCTTGCACCATTGAACCCGCAAGGATTGGGTGATACCTTCTTCAGAAGGCCGATGTGGGCGTTCAAGGAAAGGCCCAAGCTCATAAGCTCCAAAGGCAACTTGAAACGGGAAGGCGAAAATCAAAGACCGCTGCCTCCCGAGTCGCGTGGAATGAAAACATCTGACGGGAGAAAAGGTGATGGAAATGAATCATAAAAAACTCGTTCTGCTCTTGATGTTAATCGGAACCACATTCACCACTGGCTGTTGGGATAAAACCGAATTGAACGAGATGTCGATCGTCTCTGCCGTCGGAATCGATAAAAATAAAGACGGAAAGCTAGTGGGGACGTTTCAGATCATTAATCCGGTCAATGTGGCGGGGTCACTCCAGGGAGGAGGGGGAACCAACCCCCCGATATCCATCTATAGGGCCACTGGGGATAATGTGCTTCAATTGGACAGTATCGCTTCAGCCAAAATATCGCGTGACATGTATTTTGCCCATGCTAACCTTGTCGTCATAGGTGAGGATGTTGCAAAGGATATAGGGATCAATTCGATATTGGATGCCTTCGAGCGCTCCCCGGAATTTCGGGCCACCACGAGGCTCGTCATCGCCCGTGGCGTAAAAGCGAAGGATCTCGTCGAAACGCTGACGGCAATCGATAAGGTATCGGCTGAAAAAGTCATCAAAACGATCGAGTCGACCGAAAAGCAACAGGGCGGAAGCATTAGCATCAATTTGCAAGAGGTGATCAAGAATCTTGTCAGCTCCGGTAAAGAGCCGTTGATCAGCGGCTTTACAGTGAGGGGGGATACCGGTAAAGAGAATAAGATGGAGAATACCCAATCCTCCAGTATTGCTGCTAATCCGAATGCTGTCGGGATAGGTGTTTTTAAGGATGGCAAATTGATCGATTGGCTGGATGGCAAACAGGCAGTCGGAACGATGTGGGTGCTGGACAGGATCGTGAATACGAATGTGACCATCGATTGGGGCGGCAAAAAAGGCGCAGTCACCTATCAGGTGCTGCGCCAAAAAACCAATATCAAGCCAAGAATGAAAAACGGCAAACCTAAGATGTATATTACGGTCCGTGCAGAAGGAGATATCCGGGAAGTGAATGTTCCGCTTGATCTTGCGAGTCCGCACGAACTAATAGACATCGAAAAGGAGCTGGCAAAAAATTTAAAGAAGGAAATGGAGGAAGCGATTGCAATCGCCCAAAACAATAAATCCGACGTATTCGGATTTGGGGAATTGATTCATGAATCCCATCCGGAATACTGGAAGAAGCATGAAAAGGATTGGGATGATGTGACTTTTCCTAAGCTGGAAACAGAGGTTAAGGTCGAGACATTTATTCGTCGGTCTGGATTACGGAACAAGCCGTTTCTTTCGGATATCAAAAAGGGCGACCAATAATGGAAAGGAAGTGGCACCCACATGGAAAAGGCAAAAATCAGCGGCTACCAGCTGTTCGTCCTTATTTTCTTGTTTGAAATGGGAAGTGCACTTTTGGTTCCTCTTGCAGGTGAAGCCAAACAAGGTGCCTGGCTGGTCATTCTCATTGCGACGATCGGCGGCATTTTACTGTTTTTCGTTTATTATGGTCTATTTCGCTACTACCCAAATCAGATCTTGACTGAATTTATAAGAAGCATATTGGGCAATTTTTTCGGAAAGATCGTGGCTTTTCTTTATATCCTTTATTTCATGTATCTTGCGGCAAGAGTATTGAGGGACTTCGGAGAGACCCTGCTTACCTTTGCCTATCCGCACGTTCCATTGTTTTTCGCCAACGCAGCCTTCATGTTAGTTGTGATCTATACCGTCCGAAAAGGAGTGGAGGTACTGGCAAGGACGGGGGAACTATTCTTCGTCCTGGAAAATGTGCTATTCATGACCTTCATCCTTCTGATAATCGTTTCGGGCATGATCCACATGAACAATCTTAAACCCGTGCTTGAAATAAATGCTGTCGAGATGGGGAAGATGGCCTTCACCAAAACGATTTTCTTTCCGTTTGGGGAACTCATTGTCTTTTTAATGATTTTTCCTTATTTGAACGAGCCTCAGCGACTGAAGAAAATCGCTATTGCCGGCTTGGCAACAAGCGGCATATTCCTTTCTTTCACAATGGCCATGAATATTGCGGTGCTTGGAGTCGATCTTACGTTACGCTCCCAATATCCGCTGCTGACCCTGATTCAATCCATCGAGGTAGCTGGATTTTTGGAACGGCTCGATGTGTATTTTCTGTTGAAGCTGATGATTGGCGGCTTCATCAAAATTACCGTTTTCACCTATGTGGCAGTAATGGGAACGGCCAATGTATTCAATGTGAAACAATCATCGCGGCTGGCCTATCCGGTCGGCATCGTCATATTGCTAGTATCGATCGTGATAGCAAGCAGCTATTCCGAACATATCCATGAAGGTCTGGGAGCCGTGCCGATGTTCATCCATCTCCCTTTCCAGGTGATCATTCCGCTGCTGCTCCTGATCATCGCTTTTTTCAAAAACCGGAAAAAAACAAGCAAGCACCAGCGCCATAATACGGACCTAAAAGGTGGAGTTGATAAATGAAGTTCTTTGGTATTACGATATTGTTGCTGGTCCCCTTAGTGCTTTTTTCGTTGGGCATGGATATTCTGTTAGGATTCGATTTGGATAATTCCATCAAGCATGCCTTCAACCCATTTTTGGTGAAGGATCGTGCGGAACTGATTCTGTTCATGTTCCTGCTTATCATCTTATTTTTCAGCTTCATTTATCGCAAAAAAGATAAGGATAACAAATCGAAAGGACAGCAATGAATGCGTTCAAAGCCTATTATTGCATGATAGATGAACTCGAATTCAAATCTTGGTTTGAATGAGGGTTTGTCTTTTTGCCTTTTTCCCACCTCGTTCATCATTTTCATAGTATGATGATCAAATGGGCTTGTTTTTTTCCGTCATAAAAAACCTCAGCAGGGAGGTCTATTAGTTGGATATCAAATTGAATCAAAAAATGATAAAAGATATGTGCGGGACAGTCTCCTTCAAAAGAGGAGAAGCCTTCCAGCGTACGAATAAAGTGACATTTACCAGCTATCGCCGTGATGGCTGTGAAGCGATTGTCGATGGTAAGGAAATTTTTCATGTTTCGATTGCAGCGGATGCTGCCGGCAGCATTAAAGCGGAATGCACCTGCCCTACGCTCGCTTCCTTCCAAAAGGATTGCCAGCATATTGCAGCTGTCCTGCTGTCAGTTTACGAACATCAGCGCCATGGAACAGTCCTCAAAGGGATGGAAGCAGACGATCATAAGCTGTCCGAGGGATTGCTGACGCTTTTCGATCATCAGCCTGCAAGGAAAAGCGGGCATCAGCTACACTTCGAAAACCGGAAAATGCTTGAAGCCGGGTTTACGCTGAAGCCAATATCGATGGGCAACAGGGAATACATGCTAGGATTGGAGCTGGAAATAAGCAAGCTTCATGTTGCCGATATCCGGGAATTCCTGAAGCGATTACAAGAGGGTGAACCTGTCCTTCTGTCTCCGTCATTGACGTATGACCCTGGGCTTCATTGCTTTCAGCGCGAAACGGATGCAGTGCTGCAGCAGCTCATTACCGTGATATCGGATGAAAAAATCCATATGGACGCCCTAGCGGATCAATCAGAATACAAAATGGACAATCGCTCATTGCTGCTGCCTCCATCTTCCTTTGCCAGGCTCATTCCGCTCCTTGTCAGTGCGCCGTTGGTGAAACTGGCATATGGGGGGCATACGTTTCATGACTTGCTATTTTCAGGGAAATCGCTTCCTTTGCATTTTACTTTTAACGAAAGCGAGGGTGAAGGATTTCAACTGGATATGAAAGGACTCAGTGAGATGATCGTCATGAATGCATATAAGACGGTTTTATTCGATGGCAGCCTGGTCCGGCTTGAACCGGAGGATTGCCAACGCCTTGCTGACCTGAAGCGAATGGTTGAAGATTCAGGCACGGATCGGATCCCCATCCACCCGGATCAACTGGAATTATTCCTCGACAAGGTCGTGCCGGGCTTGAAAAAGCTCGGTGAAGTCCAGATTGCAAGGTCCATCAGTGAGCGTTTTTTGACGGCCCCGCTTGTGGCAAAGCTATACTTGGATCGAGTGAAGAACAGGCTGCTTGCCGGATTGGAATTCCACTATGAAAATAATGTGATCAACCCTTTGGATGAAACGAAAATACCTTCTATGCTCATCAGAGATGTGAAACAGGAGGCGGAGATACTGACGCTTATGGAGGAGGGCCGTTTCGCCAAAACGGACGGTGGTTATTACCTTCAAAATGAAGCATTGGAATATGAGTTTTTGTACCATATTGTCCCGAAACTCCAAAAGGTTGTCCAAATCTATGCCACGACAGCGATAAGAAATCGGATTTCCCGGGGGAATTCGGCACCGCGCATCAGGGTGAAAATCAAGAAGGAACGGACGGATTGGCTGGAATTCAAATTTGAAATGGACGCGATCCCCGATAAGCAAATACGGGAGGTTTTGGCAGCGCTTGAAGAAAAGCGGAAGTATTACCGTTTAAGGAATGGATCGCTGCTTTCCCTTGAAACGAGGGAATTCGAGGAAATCCAACGTTTTCTGAAGGCACTTCCGAATCAGGATCAAGACCTTGAAAGCAGTTTAAACATGCCAATTATAAAAGGGCTTCAGCTCATGGATTACGTGAACGGCAGCGATACATTCACGGTCGAGGAATCATTCCGTAATTTCCTGGAAAGCATCAACAATCCGAGTGGATTGGAATTCGCCGTGCCAAAGAGCCTGGAGCATATATTGCGCGAGTATCAAAAACACGGCTACAAATGGATGAAATCCCTTGCCAGATATGGATTCGGAGGAATTCTTGCAGATGATATGGGACTCGGGAAAACCCTGCAAAGCATTGCGTTCATCGTCTCGGAGCTGCCCGATATTCGTAAGGGAAAGCTCCCGGCCCTCATTGTATGCCCCTCCTCCTTAACCTACAATTGGCTGGCTGAATTCACTAAGTTCGCTCCTGATTTACAGGCTGCCGTCGTCGATGGCAGCAAGATCGAGCGAACGAAGCTATTGCGGAAGGCGCTGGACCTGGATGTAGTGATCACCTCTTATCCGCTGCTGCGAAGGGATATTTCATGGTATGGAAAACAGCCGTTTCATACGGTGTTCTTTGATGAAGCTCAGGCATTCAAAAACCCCGTGACCCAAACGGCACGGGCAGTGAAGAGGATAGAGGCCGGACATCGCTTCGCGTTGACGGGCACGCCGATCGAGAATTCACTTGACGAGCTCTGGTCCATATTCCATGTCGTTTTTCCAGAGCTGTTCATGGGGTTAAAGGAGTATAGCAACCTCTCAAGAAAGAAAATTTCCCGGAGGATCCAGCCGTTTTTGCTGCGAAGAATGAAAGAGGATGTACTGGGCGAGCTGCCGGAAAAAATCGAGTCGCTCGAATCGATGGAATTGCTGCCAGAGCAAAAGAAACTATACGGTGCCTATCTGGCGAAGCTTAAAGCTGACACGCTTAAGCATCTCGACAAGGATACCTTCCGCAAAAACAGGATCAGGATCCTTGCTGGCCTGACCAGGCTGCGGCAGATTTGCTGTCACCCCGCCTTATTTGTCGACGGGTATACAGGCAGCTCAGCCAAATATGAACAGCTGCAGCAAATCATCAAGGAATCGCAGCTTTCCGGAAGGCGAGTGCTGATTTTTTCGCAATTCACCAAAATGCTTCAACTAATCGGCAGGGATTTAGCTGGGCAGGGACATGATTATTTCTATTTGGACGGGCAAACACCATCAAAGGAACGAGTGGATGTCTGTGATCGGTTCAACTCCGGAGAACGGGACATTTTCCTCATTTCACTGAAAGCTGGAGGCACGGGGCTCAATCTGACGGGTGCCGATACGGTCATTTTATATGACCTTTGGTGGAATCCAGCCGTTGAAGAGCAGGCGGCTGACCGTGCCCACCGAATGGGGCAGAAAAACGTGGTCCAGGTCATTAAACTCGTGGCCCGGGGCACCATCGAGGAAAAAATGAATGAGCTCCAAGAGAAGAAGAGACATCTGATTGAGGAAATCATCGACCCTGGTGGAAAGTCATCCTCCGTACTTACAGAAGAGGATATTAAGGAAATTTTGATGATCTAAGAAGGGCCGCCCGTATGCGGGCGGCCTTTTTTGCACGGTCGAACCATGTAAGGCAATCACGATTATAGAACAGCGGCAGGCTGAGCGTTTGCTCGGCTCAGCCTGCTGTTAAGTATAATTAGTTACACCTCTCCTTTTTCTAATTTTTTGTTTAAAAGGATATAATCCCTTTTATTGAAGGTTATCGCTACTCGATCTAATCTATCTCCATTTGGGTACAAATATAATTGTTGATTGAATTTTATACCTAAAGGTACAATTGTCCGCTGAATAAGATCTGAAATTTTGAAACATTCTAAATCTACCCCTTCTTTTACATGATTTTTAATATGGATGACTACAAAATCATCAATATATTCAAACCTGGGTTTTCGCGGTGAAATATTTTCAGCTTTACAAAGTCTTTTTAATAAATCATGATAGTAGTCATGATTTTGTGCCATTTGAACCACCTCATATTTCAATTAGACCGAAGCAATTTTTTACTTTCATCGACAATCCCTTTCTTAATGCCGAGAATAATTATGAGAAAATATGGAATAATGTAAAGAAAGATATTGACTATCTAGGACACGAGTTTTAACCCGACAGCCGCACTTAGCACCATCGCTATGAACACGATCCTCCGCCAATCCTTGGATTCACCATAAAGGAGCATCCCGATTATCGCTCCGCCGGATGCGCCGATTCCCGTCCAAATTGCATAGGCCGTTCCCATCGGCAATGTTTGCATCGCATAAGCAAGGAAGAGGAAGCTTGCACCGAAGCCGATGAATAACAGCGTTAAGGATTGCCAATTCCGATCTTTATGCAGCTTATTGATCATCGCAACACCAAACATTTCACAAAGACCAGCTAAAATTAAAGAAATCCAAGCCATCAAGATTCATCCCCTTTTGCAGCTTTATCGTCGGTTACAACCTTGAGACCGATTACCCCTAATAACAAGAGGAGGATCAAAAGCGTTTTACTTAACTTGAATGCTTCCCCGAAGAAGATGATTTCTGATAAAACGGTTCCGGCGGTTCCCATCCCGACAAATACGGCATATACCGTTCCGACGGGAAGCTTCCGTCCAGCCATGATCATCAAATAAAAGCTGATGATGATGGAAATGATCGTTCCGGTCCAAGTCCAAAAGCCATCAGCATGCTTTAAGCCGACCACCCAAAATATTTCAAAAAAAGCGGCAATGAATACTTTGATCCAAGTGATATTCATGACACCAACACCTCCTATATTATTGTTTACCAAAAAAACAAAAAAGCCTGGGAGATGACTGTTAAACAGTTTCTCCCAGGCTTTTATCCTTCCGTGACACAGCAAGCTGTGAGTTTTCTCTCGGACCAGCCGGCAATCACTTGCCGCGGAACCCTAGAAAACATTTGTCATATGCAATTACTTTATATTATACCTATTTTTTGAATGAACTCAAGCCCAATCGAATGATGGGAACTTCCCGGGAGCGCCTCAATCAGGCACTGACTGTCCGTTTTCGGGTTGGCCCTTCCTTTTTGTGTGAAACATAGCTATGGAGGACCATGCCTATGATCACGATGAAGATGCCGAACCACGATAATGGGGAAGGAATCGGTAAAGCAAGAAATGCCAATTCACCAGCAAGGGCAAAAAGCACTTCCATCGATTGAGTGGCTTCAACGGAAGCTAATTTCTGCATATGTCCCCTTACCATATCGGTCGCCTTGAAAAAAAGGACGGTGGCGATGACCCCGGAAAACAACGCTACCATAAGGGATTGAAAGCTCTGCATTTTCGTAGGCGCGCCCACTGTCATGAAGCCGTATAGAGAAAGCAGGAACCAAAACGGCAGACTTGCCAGCGTCATGCCCAATACTCGTTGATAGGCATCCAGCCGTCCTTCTGACACCTCCATCATTTTGCGGTTGCCCAGAGGATAGGCGAAGGAGGCGATGATGATGGGTATTACACCCAACCAAAGGTTGGCCATGGAAATATGCTTCGTATGCTCAAGCTGCATCAGGATGATACCAAGCAGGATGATCATCGACATGAAGAGCCCTTTTACGGAGATCTTCCCTCTTTGCCTTTCAAGCTGATCTTTCGTTTGGATGGTTTCAAAAAAGAGCGGGGCAAGTAAAGCACCCGAAATGATCGTGATTTGCCATGTGCCGGCAATCAGCCAACCTGGTGAATAGGCCGAGGCAAAGCATAAGGGCGCATAAAATAGCCCGAAGCCTACAAAGCTCCAAAGCAACCAAGATCCCGGCCGTTCCTTCATCACTTGCAACAGGGGACGCAGGTTCTTTCGGCTTATTACAATGCATAATAGAAAAGGCACCATGAAAATATACCGCAGCGAAGCACTCCAAATCCAGCTTCCTCCTGACAATTCCATCGCCTGATTCAAAACGAACGTGAAGGCAAAAAAGAAAGCTGCACAAATACCTAAAATAATCGGACGCAATTGACTCACCTCAATTTGTTTTTATGAGCCAATATTTAACCAAGACTCATTTCGGCTTTTATAATGACATCAATAAGAACTACGAATTTTCCAAAAATAAAAACAACCAACATAAATTGTCCTTCAAAAAGGAAAGAAAATCAATAGGATTCTACTAGATTTGTAATACCAAGCTTCACCAGCCGCCATGAAATACCTTCGGCCCAGAACGGAAGCGCTATCATTTCTTTTGGTTATTTGCCAATATATTCTAACGGTAAGGCTGATAAATGCTGCTGTGACGGAGTTTGGGAATATATGAATGTCCTATAATCCCAAAAATCATAGAAAGGCAGATACTATATGAAGATACGAGAATTGACGGATATGGTAGGGAGTGGTATCTTTATAGAAGTGCAAATAATGTCGAATGCTGACGAATTACATAGATGCAACATTCGCAAGAAAAAGAGTGGGGTAAATAAAATGAAATCTACAGGTATTGTACGTAAAGTTGACGAATTAGGACGGGTAGTCATTCCGATTGAATTACGCCGTACATTAGGAATTAATGAAAAAGACGCTTTGGAGATTTACGTTGAACAAGATCGCATCATCCTTCAAAAATATAAGCCTAACATGACTTGTCAGGTAACAGGCGAAATATCCGATGACAATATGAAACTTGCTGACGGTAAATTGATTCTTAGCTCTGAAGGTGCTGAGCTTCTAATCAAGGAAATTCAAGCCAGCCTGGAAATGGCTAAATAATAGAATAAAGTCTTAAAAGTGCAGGGAAAACATTTCCCTGCACTTTTTTCGTGGCGAAATGCTAATAAATGTAAAGGTTTATGGGGCGCCCCGTATATTGATCGTTCCATCATTCTAAAGGCTTGGCTTCCAGACCGCCTGTATTCTTGATGTGGACCTTTACGTTAATAGTATGGATTGAATGGGGGTTCAGGAAATCCTTCGGTTCTTTCAGGTCATTTTTCTGCCAGTACTTTGTTTCTTTGATATAAAGGATTTTGCCTAGACTTAATGGATCCGCGTTCTTTTTCAGGCCGGCTTCAAAGGTTGTTTGGATTTCATTTTTGATTTCGCTTTCGAATTTCCGTTTAACGCTATTCATATCCATTTGTGTATCGAGTCCGAGGATATTGCCTGGCACGACTACATCAATATCGAATTTATACGTTCCGTTTTTGAAAACGGGTTTCACTTTATGATACGGATGGGAGAAGGACGCATAGATATCTTCCTTGTTAAAGCTAATATTTACGGGTGCCTTGTTGGTCGATTTCGTGAGCCAGCGCACGCCGTTCAATTCCTTCTCGGAAAACCAGGGCTGTGACACTTTGTAGTAAATGACGAAAGCACCATCCATATAAAGGCTTTTTCGATGATTATCTTTTTCTTTCCACACCTTATTGTTCCAGCTGATGGATGGCAAGATGGTGGTCGATGCTTTTTCGCGTTGATTGGAATAATATTTCTGGACCGTTATGGGTTTAATGAAGGATCGATATCGATAGACATCTTCGGGCAGATATAAGGTTGTGTATAAAGGTGACAAATTAAAATAGCCATTGATGGAAAAAAGAGCATCCATCGAGCTTTTCGTGGCAAAAATATTGGCTGAATATCGAAGTAATTGGTTCCTATAAATATAATCGACTATCTCGGTGCTTTGTCGTTTCAGGACATTTTCACTGATTACGAATGTGGAAACATGTCCTATATAAAGGGCCTGCTGTGTATGATGCATCAGCTGATTCATGGCCGTCGAGATGGAACGCCCTTTTTCCTTTCCTACATATACAGGGGGATTTTGCGTCGGCTTTGCTTCCGTTTTAGCTACAGCCGCGAAATCCACAAGCTGCGCATATACGATATATTCCCCGTCTTTGAAATCGATGCCGATAGCCGTTATATAGTGGAAATCCTGGATCGTTTTTTCGTCCCAGCATCCGGAAAGTAACAGGAATAAGGGAATGGTCAATAAAATTTTCGTGATGCGGAACATGGCCTTACTGCCCCTTTCTTGTCTTATCTTTAGCGCCGAGGGTTCGCTTCGCCATGGAATTCCATGGCCGCTTTATGACGGCGTCCAGCACTTTTGTCAATCTTGGCGGGTTCAGTCCGCCGAGATAGGCAATACCGAATGAATCGAGCCTTGATAACAAAGTGACGATGGATAGGAAGCCGATGATACAGCCATAGATTCCGTACAAGCAGCTGAGTGCCAGGACAAACATCCGCAAGATGGTGACGGCTCCCGTCAATGACTGATTGACAAGGGTGTATGAGGCGACAGAGGTAACGGCCGTCACCACGAGCATCGTTTGCGAGGTCAGTCCAGCCCTGATCGCAGCATCACCGACAATGAGGCCGCCGACTACTGCAACGGTCTGCCCGACGGCTTTAGGCAATCTGACGCCGGATTCTCGGAATAATTCAAACAAAATGAGCATGAGAATGAATTCCATCGTCGCGGATAACGGAAGCCCGAGTCTTGATAGGGTTATGGTGGCCAGCAGCGTGAACGGGACCTGTTCAATATTGAAGGCGGATATCGATATCCAAAACCCAGGCAATAAAATGGTAATGCCCAGCCCCAAAAACCGAAGAAGTCTTTCCAGGCTGACATATAGATAAGGGAGATTCGAATCTTCTGCTGTTTTGATTTGCAATAATAATGTAGAAGGGGCCACAATCACCGTTGGCATTCCATCCACGATCAGGATGAACCTGCCCTGATTGAGCGCTTCCACAACGAAGTCCGGACGGCTCGTATAATGAGTGAGTGGAAATATGCTGTATTTGCTGTTTGAGATCATTTCCTCCAATTGCTGGCTGCTGACCAAAATATCAATATCGATCGCGTTCATCCTGTCTCTAATATTGGTGATTAGTTCTTTGTTGATGATATCATCCATATACATCAACGCTACTTTCGTTTGACTGCGCCTGCCCACGATAAAATCCTCGTAGGCTAGCGATTTCGTTTTTAAACGCTTCCTGACCAAGGCAGTATTTATGCTTAAATCCTCGACAAACCCATCTCTTGGACCACGTACCGAGACCTCGAAGGACGATTCCTCAGGCTGCCGATTTGGGACATTGGACAAGTTAAGCGAATACACCTTTTGGGTGGAGGGAATGAACAATAAGGCATATCCAGAGAAAATGTACTGTTGCACACTTGTGAATCCATCATCAATGGTCACTTTCGTCAAATCTATCAGGGGATTCAGCTTGTTGATGGCGTCCTCCGCACCAATCTTTTCATCGAGCTCCGTCATTTTGCTCAGCTTTTCCAATATCCCCTCATTCAATAAACTGATATCGACCATGCCTGAGCAATAAAAGATAAGGGCAGGAAGGGGGTTTTCGGTTTCCCCGATATAAATCGTGTCGAAGATGATATCTGAACTTTTCCGGAATAACTGCCGAAATGTTTCCTCGTTCAATTCAGGCAGCTCTTGCTCACTTGTGGATCGTTTCATTCTCATGCTTTCTAGCCTCCTTCCTATGGATGAATGTGCCGAAAAACAAAAAAACGGACAAAAATAAAAGGAAATAAAAAGTGCCAGGGTAATAATAGGTTTGATTGATATGCATGAACTTGTAGTTACTGAAGGGAACAATGGAGATGATCACCATCAGAAAGCCGTTGGCGAAAAGAATCCCGAGCTTCAGTTTGTTCGATTTTCGTTTGAAAACCTCCGTTATAAGGAAGAGAGCCAAGGAAACCCGAATATAGGCACCGGCCAGCCATTGGTAAATGGAAAAGAAATCGGTATGCTCGATATATTTCCCGATTGTCAGCAAGCGCCATTGTTCATAGGCAGGGTATCTCATCGCTTCGGCTAATGTCGGTCCGAATTCCGCGATGGCGGCAGTCAGCGGTCCGAGAAGCAGGAACAACAGGCCGGCGCATAAGATGGTCAAGCCCTTGCGGCCGAGTGTATCCGAAAGGTTATCCTGGAAAAAAGCAAATAATACCAGTTCGGCAAAGCCGTATGATGTAAAATGAAAAGATTTCATGCCATGAAAATGGCCATTTTCAAAAAGGGGAAAAAGATGGCTATAATCTTTGGTCGGAATGTTTCCGGTCGCAACAAAAATGCCAAGAATCACGACGATCGGCAATAGCATGGAAGAACTGATGGCAATGGAACGCAAGCCTGAGTGGGCCATGAAGATGCATAGCAGGACAAACGGAATGATGATGGCCAAACTTGGGGTTTCGAAAAGGAAGCTCGTTGTGATCCAATCCATCGTTTCCTTCGTGGTCGCCAAAACCAGGCTTATCAAATAAAGCATGATGAAGAATAACACGACATTTTTAATAAGCTTACCGAATCTGTTTTCAAGCCAGCTCTCCAGGGATTCATTGTTCATGTTCTTGACGATCCTGGATAAGAGATAGACCCAGACCGGAATCAATGCAATAGTAAGGATGGCAAAAAACCAAGCATCCCTTCCCCCGATGGAAAGAAGGAAGGGGATTAAGATGACATGATTAAGAAGGCCGATAGATAAAAAGAAAATACTAAGAACTTGGACCGAATTTATTTTCTTCAAAATGATCTTATCCCCCTTTCCATTGTGGAGTGCATCGAATCTATATATTTGATTATGGTTGCTAAATTTGGAAATAGTATACGTCTTAATGTCTTGGATTAATATTCCTTCTGGGGAATCAATCCATGAACAAAGCAAAACGTTCAACATGAATGTTGCTAAGGTGCAAAGGATTTCTCCTAAGGGATAAAGAATGTAATACTATTGGTGCCATATTTTGATGAATGTCAAGGGAGCGATGAAGATGGATTTGAAATACCCGGTTGGGAAATTCAAGCTTGATGGGGAAATGGCAAGCATGTCCGATGGTTGGATCGAAGAGATTGGTGCCTTGCCTGGACTGCTTAAGCAGGCTGTAAGCAGCCTGGATGATGAACAGCTTGATACGGCTTATCGTCCGGGAGGGTGGACGGTGCGTCAGGTTGTGCACCATGTTGCTGATAGTCATATGAATGCATATATCCGTTTTAAGCTTGCTCTTACAGAAGAAAATCCAGTCATAAAACCATATGAACAGGAACGCTGGGCAAAGCTGCCTGATTATGGGCTGCCGGTAGCTATATCGCTGACTCTACTGGAAGCGGTCCATAGCCGCTTGCACACGCTTTTATCGGGTCTTTCCGCAGCCGATATGGAGCGGACATTCATTCATCCTGAGTCAGGAGCGGTGAAGGTCGGCGAGAACATTGGCATGTATGCGTGGCATGGCCGGCATCATCTCGCACAGATTACTTCCCTATCAAAGCGCCAAGGCTGGTGAATAGGGAGAGCCTGATTGAACGATGGTGGAAACCATCATTATACAAAATGGAATGGGGGGATTTACATGCAAGCTGTACTCGAAAAAAGAGGGAATGGATTGATCGCCAGGTTCGAACGCCTGTTCAATCATTCCGTGGAAAAGGTCTGGGGTGCCTTGACGGAAAATGGCAAGCTCGAGAAGTGGATGTCCAATCTGGAAATGAAGGACCTTCGAAAAGACGGGAAGCTAACCTTCCATTTCAATGATGGATCAGGGAAATCCTTTGATATGAAAATACGGGACTATCGGGAATTTGCCGTTTTGGAGTTTGAATGGGGGGAAGGCTGGGTCCGTTTCGAATTATCTCCTGAGGAGTCTGGGTGCTCGCTGACATTGACAGAATCCTTCCGTACAAGCAAGGAGCACACAGCAAAGGACTTGGCAGGCTGGCATGTGTGCCTTGAGATGCTAAGGGCAGTATTGGATGGCCGTGCAATGGACTTTCCGATGGATGCATGGGAAAGTTGGCATGAACAATATACTCGCGCCGTCAAGCGGATTGATGGATAGAAGAAAAAAAGTGCATGCAATACAAAAAACACAGGCAGCTCTCCTGTGTTTTTTTGTTTGGGGAACCTGGTAAGGTCACAAAAGGAGTGGGCCGCCCAAAGGAGCATAGTCTCATCCTGGGTCGAAAAGCACACAATGAATATGTAATTTGTGGGAATTATGCAATCCGATGTTGCCCGGTAAAATGAAGGCGGTCAGGCGAGGAATGCATATTTATCGTATGTTTTACCGCCATTAGAAGCGTCATCCATGGTGTCTTTGAGTATCTATCGTACCTTTGGACCCACTGCATTTAGTTAAATTGGTAATTGACAATAATAAATTAGGTATATAGTATGTTTATGTGGAAAAATAAAGTAAGTGATGATAATTAAGGAATGATCCATTTTGAGCATAGATTGAAGCTTTGTTTTTACACGAAGTATGGTTTACGTATAAGGGGGAAAATGTCAATGAGAAGGTCACCGGCAGGCAAGAAGGAAAAAGTAAAAAGAAGGATATCGATCCGGATAAAATGGTTATTATTCATTTGTTTATCCGTTTTTCTTGCTATAGTCGTAGCCGTTTCGATTATGGGGGTAAAGGTAACGTCCATTTTTAAGGAAGATCGTATATCCCTAAATAAAAGTTCGGCACAAGATGCTGCGACACAAATCAATCTGAGCATGGCTACATATGAAGATTCGCTTGAGCAATTATCTCAATTAATCGCCAATCAGGTAAGAAGCGGTGATTCAATCAAGGATATCCGCAAAACGATTGAAGCATTCCAGACCAATAATGAGGATTTAATTTCGGTTTATTATATGGATGGGAAGGATGGCTCCTTAAACGCTTCACCGGAAATGGATTTCGATCAGGACGCGCGTGAAACCAAAACCTATAAGCAGCTGAGGGAAAACCCGGAAACGAAATGGATGGATGTATATAAGGATACGACTTCCGGAACGATCATGACTTCCGTTGTCACACCGGTAATGGTGGACGGTAAAATGGCAGGGGCGCTTGGTTATGATATCGACCTCTCGACAATCGGGAAAATGAGGGCCAATATTGAAAAAGATTCCATTAGCAGTCTGATCATTTTGGATTCACAAGGGTTTATCGTCAGTTCTTTCATGAAAGATATGGACGGTAAGAATATGAATCCTGAAAAAAGCGGAAAGGAAGAAGGCGTCGAGGATTTCGTTGCAGACACAGGCCGCTTCGATTCGGAATACAAGTGGGTGGCCGACATGTATAATGGCGAAACGACGGCCAATCAGCCCTTGAACCTTGGAAATGAGGATTATACCGGTGAAGTGAGTACGGTACAAGGAGTGAACTGGAAGGTATTGGCCTTCACGCCGGACAAAATCCTCCAAGCCAAGCTCGCTGATATCAATCGGATCGTTTTGATATCGATTGTTTTAGGATTGTTATTCGGGACAATATGTGCTTTATATCTTGCAGGGAAGTTAACGAAGATCATGGCCGACTTTAAAAAGGTCATCGAAAAGACGGCAAATGGCGATTTAGTCACCGAATTTGGATTCACCTCGAATGATGAGATTGGCGACTTGAGCAAAAGCTATAACTCCATGCTTGCGAAATTGAGGGGGTTGGTTGCCAAGGTGAACGGCAATGCTGAATCAGTGACGAATGCCAATGCCGGACTAAGCCAAATAGCTGCAGAGAATAGCTCGGCGATTACGGATGTTTCACGCGCGATAGAAGAGATTGCATCGGGTGCATCCAATCAATCTCAGCAAGTCGAGCATGGCGCGGGCACCATCCAGGTGTTAAGTGATGAAATCGATGGATTGTCCAAGCAATCACGGGAGACCCAAACCGTATTGGAACTCGCTTCAGAAAAAATCGAAGCCGGAAAACAACAGGTAAGCGGCCTGGAAACCTCTTATCAGAAATTGGAGCTCGCGTTTACGGCAGTCACCGACATGAGCTTAAGACTTGTGGAAAAATCGAAAACGATTTCCGATGTGACGAATGCCATTTCAAAAATATCCGAGCAAACCAATTTGCTATCACTGAATGCATCGATAGAGGCTGCACGCGCCGGTGAATCAGGCAAAGGCTTTGCCGTCGTGGCCAATGAAGTACGGAGCCTGGCGGATGATTCGAAAGAAGCTACCAAAAACATTCAGGATATCATCCAGAGCATTCTTGCGGATACGGAGGAGCTGCTAAAAACGACGAATGAAACGAATCAAATCAGCAAGGATCAAAAAAATGCGGTGATTACGGTAAGTGAGGCCATGAAAGAGCTGGAGGATTCGGTCGGAAGGATATCATCTTCCATCCAGGAAGAAACACGATCGATCGAAACCATCAATCAACAGAAAGAAACCGTCGTTCAGGTGATTGAAGAAATCACGGCTGTTTCCCAGCAAACAACGGCTTCATCAGAAGAAATTGCCTCATCCATGGAGGAACAAGCCGCTTCATCCAATGAACTTGCTCAATATACGCAACAGCTTACCCAATTGATAAATGATTTGGAGACTACACTTGGGGAATTCCAAATAAACAAATAGAATCACGGAAAAGGCAAAAAGGGGGGACCGCTAAGATGGTTTCCCCTTTTTGGCATGTGCGTGCGGGTGGAATTTCCGTGTATCGCAGGGGCATTTCTCTTCAGTGGACATTTCACTAGGTGTACAAAGGTACAATTTAGCGAGTCTGGTCAAGCAACCAATACCTTTTCCGGTAAGGTGAATATACATATAGGAGTCGGACAAGTAGGGTCCAAAAGGCCCAAAGGGGAGAACAGCATGCATTTCGAAATTGGAATGGCCATTTTTGTGTTCGTCATGACCATGGTCGTTATTTTATGGAGGCCGGGAGGAATAAATGAAGCATGGCCAGCTTCGATTGGTGCAGCGATGATTTTGCTATCTGGCACGGTATCCCATGGTGATATTGTGGATATCATCAGCAAGATTGGAGGGGCATCGATCACCATCATGGCAACGATCGTGATGGCGGTCATCCTGGAAAGCTTCGGTTTTTTTCACTGGGCCGCCGCAAGGCTCGCCATACTTGCCAGAGGATCTGGTTATCGCCTGTATTGGTACATTCAATTATTGTGCTTTTTAATGACTCTGCTATTCAACAATGATGGCAGCATTCTGATCACAACGCCGATTTTGATACTGCTTCTGAAAAATCTCAGACTGAAGCCGCACGAAGCGATTCCCTATCTATTGAGCGGAGCGTTGATTGCAACCGCTTCGAGTGCCCCGATCGGTGTCAGTAACATTGTTAATTTAATCGCTTTGCAAATCGTGCATATGACGCTTTATATGCACACAGCCATGATGTTTTTACCTGCAACCCTAGGCTTGGTTTTCATGTCATCCTTGATGTTCTTGGTGGTCAAGAAAAAATTGCCCAAGAAATTACCTGAGCTTTCATATGACATTGAGGAAAGCTTCTTCACAAAGAATTTCCATCCTTTAAAGGGGAGGATGACGGTTGAAACGAAACGGCAGCGTACGATATTCATGCTGAAAGTATTGCTTTATGTGTTTGTTGTTCGCTGTTTACTCTTCGTCGCTTCTTACTTTTCGATTCCCATTGAATGGGTTGCCGTGCTTGGTTCATTATCGCTGCTTGTTTGGAGATGGTATCACTTACGGACCCATCCGGTCGATATTTTAAAGAAAACCCCATGGCATATCCTGATATTCGCGTTTTCCATGTATGTCATCATTTATGGACTTCATAATGTAGGGCTTACGGCCATACTCATAAAAATCTGTGAGCCGATAGTGAACCAAGGATTATTGAGTGCCAGCTTTGTCATGGGCGGCTTGGTATCGCTGTTATCAAACATCTTCAACAACCATCCAGCCTTAATGATAGGCACCATTACATTAACGGAGATGGGCCTCGATCCGATCACCTTAAAAACCATCTATCTGGCCAATATAATCGGCAGTGACATCGGCTCGTTGTTACTGCCCATCGGTACCCTTGCCTCGCTTATCTGGATGCATATCCTGAAGCAAAATAAAGTGAAAATCACATGGAAAGATTATGTAAGCGTATCGTTGGTGGTCATCCCACTGACTACCGCGGCGACATTGCTATTCTTGTATTTTTGGGTCCACCTGATATTCAGCTGAAAAACCGTCTAGGAGGAGATAATAATGAGCGATGCGGGTGCATTACTGGGCAAGCAAGTCGATGTCCACCTTTCGGCGAAAAAAACGTTCAAAGGAATATTGACCGATTTGGGCATGGATATCCTCGTGCTGTACGATGGAAGGCGGTTTCTGTATTTTCCGATGCTGCAGATCCATCAATTGAATGTAAGTAAAGAAATAGATGACGAGATTGCCTATCCGTTAGATTCTCCGATGATGGAGGATACCGGGGCGATATCCTATCGAAAAACGTTAATGAACGCAAAAGGGGTGTTTTCGGAAATCCACGTTGCCGGCCACATTCCGCTGCACGGCTATATCACCAATGTGTTTAATGATTATTTTGCGTTTTACTCGCCTATATACAAAACGATGTTTATCTCACTGCATCACCTGAAATGGCTTTCCCCCTATATTCATAATGCGATTCCCTACTCCCTGCGCAAAGAATGCTTTCCCGTCCATCCATCAGCCGTGCCAATGGTGCGCTCCTTGGAAGAGCAATTGAAGAAAAATGCAGGAAAGCTTGTGGTCCTTGACGGAGGAGAAGATCCCATGAAAATCGGGGTGCTGGAAGCGGCAGCCAATAATTTTGTCGAATTGACGACGGCAAGCGGTGATCAAGTGTTCTTGAAGCTTTCCCATATAAAAAGTGTATACATGCCATAGATTCAAGGTTGGAGGGGAAGCTATACAGCTTTCCCTTTTTCGTGCTAGCACGTCACGAAAAACCCTCTTGATCAAAACGTCATAGGTCGAAAAGTATTGAAAGAAGTGTTTGTATATTATTTTTACCGAATGATAGGCTAAAAGATTCATGAATGTTGCCGATAATAGTTTTGGTAGTAGGTATTAAGTTGGTTTCGACTTTGTGCTTACAGGTAAAAGGGGTCGTTTACTTTTTGATCAAGAAGGAAGGGTTGACATGTATAAAGCAAAACGTAACAGCGGGGCACTGATCGTGGCATTCTTCGTCAGTTTCATTTTTTTCCCTGGCTTGATGGCAGAGGCGGCAGATCGTGTTCATACCGTAGCTTCTAAGGAAACGGTGGAATCGATTGCGAGGACCTACCATATATCCACGGCGCAGTTGATGGATACGAATGGATTGCCAGATAGTAAGTTATACGCCGGACAGAAGCTAAGAATCATTCAAACGGCCTATACTCCTGCCGTCTATCAGTGGTCGGAGAGGGGAAAAAGGATTTCCAACTATGCGAGAACCTTTGTTGGATTAAAAAAAATGGCAGGAGAAGAGACGCCTGAAAATGGCTTTGACTCCAGCGGATTGATCCATTGGGTGCTTTCTGGGCAAAATGTTTCCATCGACCGTTTGACAGTCGATGGTTTTTATAAGCAAGGAATGGATACATCATCTCCGAAGGCAGGAGACCTTATCTTCTTTCTTGAAAAAGACGGTTCGAAGGTCGTGACTGCCGGTATCTATCTCGGCAAGAACCAATTTGTTCATTCCGGATATGGGGCGGAAACGGTTCAGGTGAGATCGAGTACGGAAAATTACTTTGGTAAATATAACATCGCCTATAAAACGTATGTCCCAAAAGGTGAGCATATCGTCCAAAGCGGGGAAACACTAAAAATGATAGCGGAAAAATACGGCATTTCCATGGATACGATCAAAATTCGAAATGCCCTTCCAAGCTATGAATTGATAAAAGGGCAGTATCTTCAAATTTACAGCAGCCCTTTGTTTCCGTTTTACGTAAATCAGGAGACTGCTTATGATGAGGCCGAGGCTGTCATTAAGTACGCCTACACGTTTCGTGGGTTCACCTATGTGTTTGGGGGAGATGATCCAATGATGGGGATGGATTGCAGCGGATTCATCTACTGGGTCATGAAGGAGCAAGGCCTTTCGGTTAAGCGTGGTTCGGCAGAGGACTATTTCTCCTTGCTGCCGCATATCGAAAACCCAAAAGCGGGAGATTTAGTATTTTTCAGGGATACGGGCGCAAGACAGGGTGTGACGCATGTTGGCATTTACTTGGGGGCAGGGCGCTTCCTTCATACAACCGAAAAACCTGGCGTTCATATTTCCACTCTTTCTTCAGGATATTTTGCCGAGAAGTTCGAAAGTTTTGGACAAGGTGATTTCCTTATCAACTAAACCTTGATATACCGTTTATAGGTGAGGGCTCCTATTTCAAGAGCATGAACGAAGTGATGAAAAGCATTCGAGCGATTGCTCCTGTTCTTGCTGCTTAGGTCATGATCTTCGAACAAGCTTTTCCTAAGCTTTGTGGAAAGCTCCAGCTGCACGCCGGCACCGATTTTGCAGGTGTTGGTGATGTTCTTGGCGCCCATACCCAAAAGGTGCTTTGGGGCTTCGTAGGTTTGAAATCCGGCCGAGTCGAGAGACTGCTTGATCAAATTCTTGAAGATTTCATTCCGTCCTCCCATATAGATAAACGAATCCTCGTCGTTACGATGTCCATGAATGGTAAGGGCAGTCTGTGCGTTCGCTGCCATGGAGACGCCGGCCGGTTCATCGAACAAATCGGATTTAATATGAAGGATGCTGTTGCCCCGGCGCTTCAGACCTTCAAAGGAATAGGTGCTTGCGCCGAGTTTTTCTCCAAGGGCAAGAGCAATTTCACTTGTGCCAGGTTCGATATTCCCGCCATGGATGGCAAGGATGGCAATAGCCGGGTTGCGGTGATAGGGTCTGATGCAATAATCGATGCACTTTTGTTCATTTTTTGTAAGCTCGGCGAAAGAAGTGTAGCTAGTTGAAGTCATGGTGATCCTCCCGAATGTGTAGTTTAATGATGAGGGCAAAAATAAAAAAGCGGGGAAGGCCCCGGCTTTTTTATTTTTCGACTGCCGTATATTGTTCGATTTTCTTTTGCTCGACAGGTGTTAACGTTTCCGTCCGCTTGAATATATTCATCGTCACAAGCAAGGCGGCAATGAGGAAAACAGGTATGACCCAGCTCATTATTTTTTTTGCGATATTCATAGTCTCATCTCCTGTATTCAATCTGCCCGTTTATTGATGGGCTTTCCAGCTTCCGTCTCTTCGCTTATCCCCAGCTCCGGATAACCGTCCGTTGTGTTCATCTCTTACAAGAACTTGAACCCCGCCATAGTACATAGGGTCTGGATCATGAATGACTTCGTATCCTGAATCCTCCAGCTTGGATATGGTTTCATTCGAAAGTCTTGTTTCTGTGTGAATGTTCATTCCGTCAAAGACGAACCGATAACGATCGATGATATCCTGGAAAGAGCCTTCCTTTTGCGAATAGGAATAAAGAACCTGCATCAATACTTGCGGGATTCGATCACCGCCGGGTAACCCGATCCCGATCGATTCCTTCCCTGGTTTTTCAAGAATGGTCGGTGCCGTGAACGTTCTGGACCGTTTATAAGCCTCTTGATCATTCAAGTCGGAACCGAAATTTTTCAATTGATCATTAAGGAAAAATCCATTCGTATAGTCACCAGACCCGAAGAAATTGCTTAAAGTATTCGTTGCAGAAACGACTGTGCCATACTTATCCATGATCACAAAGTGAGTGGTACTTTCATGTTCTTCGTTATCATGCGATTCTTTATTGTCCCAGCTTTCGTTTTTGATCGTATCCTTTAGATTGGTTAAGTGGATGGGGGAGAGGAGCTGTTCAGCTTTAGCTGGACTTGTCCCATCCCCTACATGGGTGATGCGATCTTCGTAAGCGGTATTGGTGATGCCCCCCAGCACCTTCATATAGGCGGATTTGTCAGGAGAATTGCCCAGATCCGTTTCCTCGGCAAGCCTTAGCATTTCAAGAACTGTAATTCCGGAAAAGGGAGGGGGAGCAGTCCAAACGTCATATCCGGCAAATGTTCCCTTAACCGGTTTCCGTTCTTTCACTTCATAACGCTTTAAATCCATTAAATCGACGTCTGATTTCTTCTTTATATCCCGTGCGATTTCCCCTTTATAAAATCCTTCCGGGCCTTCCTTTTGAATCTTCCTCAATGTTTCTGCAAGCTTTTTTTGTCTTAGGGTTTCGCCGGGTTCAAGGGCCTCGCCATCCGGATAAAACAGTGAAGTTTCATTGGATGAAATCCTTGCTTCGGCTCTCGCCAAGCGTGCAGATAGCATTTCGTTCACTTTAAACCCGTCTTGTGCCAAATCAACTGCCGGCTGGATGAGATCTTCCATCGGTACGCTGCCATACGTATCGTGGACAGCCTGCATTCCGGCGACTAAACCAGGAATCGCCGTTTGATGCCTTGAACTTGGATCTTCCGGTGACGATTCACGATAATCGATGAATGTTGGTTTGCCGGATTTCGGGGCAATCAGCATGCCGCCGCCGCCACCTATGCCAGATCCATAAGGCTCGGTTACGCCCAATGCATAGGATACAGCAATGGCGGCATCCGCCGCCGTGCCTCCGTTATTCAATATTTCCATTCCCACATCGATTGCCAGCGGGTTGGATGAACTGACTCCATACGATTGAGATTTGCTATCTATCGGTTCATTCGTGTCAGAATTAGGGGGTGCCTTCGAGCAACCTGCTATATATATGAGCATGCAAAAGGTAAGAAGCACTTTTCTTGTCATATGGTCAATCATCGGTGAATCCCCCTTTTTCGGTGAGTAATCTAAGTTGTGTGTTCTCTCTTGTTCACATTACAGCCGATCTTTCCCTACTCGTTGGGCTGTAGGTCCGTCTGTTTGGCAGTTTCTGCTTTTTTCGCCTGTGCAGCTTGCTTTTCTTTCGCTGCTTTCTCTTCTTGTTCACGCTCTGTTTTATGGTCGATTACCTTTTTGTGGTTCAAGATGATTTCAAGATGATTTTCTTTTTTCGACCATTGGACATTCTCACCCGTTTCCTTCGTTAGCTGCCGGTAAACACGTGATTGGTCACCCTTCGAGGTGGCTGGCCGTGGTGTGGCCTCTTCAATTTGCAGGGGAACGACATCGATCGAGGCTTTCCCGTCATCCGCCAAATGGTATTGGACCATGGCTGAATCCTTTGTGCGTGTCCAGCCTTGATCGAAAATGAAGTTGCCTAAACTATAGAAAATGATGCCATCTTTATATGTATCGAACGATTGAAGGACATGGGGATGATGACCGATGATGATATCGGCTCCCGCGTCGATGACGGCTTTGGCCAAGTCCGTTTGGCGTGAAGTCGCGGATGTTGAATATTCCTGGCCCCAATGCATATTGACCACAACCAAGTCTGCATTGCCTTGCTTGGCATCTTTTGCTTTTCCGATCATTTCAAATAATAAATCGGGATTCGAATTCAAGATGCCGGCTTTAGTCGCAGTCGGTACGGCATCCTTTCCGTAAACATCGGTGAAGCCAAGTGTTGCCACCCTTAAGCCATTAACATCTGCATAGTCGATGCTCTCCCTGGCTTCGGCAGTGTTTGCCCCAACACCCACATGATTCATATCCGCACGTTTGAATTCATCCATCGTGTCAAGGAGTCCTTGTTCTTCAAAATCCATCATATGGTTATTGGCAAGGGTCATGACAGAAAACCCTGCATCCTTGACCGCCTTGACTCCGCTTTTATTGGAGTTTAACCGGATGGCTGTATCTGCTTCCTTGTAGCTGGCCGCCTCTTCTTTTAGTACAGGGTGCTCATAGTTGCCGCTGACATAGTCCGACGCTGCAAAATATGGCTTCATGTAACGAAACAGGTAATCATACCCGTGTTTTTCCGTCACTTCCTGTACATAGCGTCCCATCATCACATCACCGACCATGGTCATCGTCAATGGCTGCCCAGATTTTGGGGCGACCGTTTTCGCTTCCTCGGCCCGTCCCATCCATGTGGTGATGACTAAGGCGATTAGTAATATAGGCAGGATGATACCAGCGTACTTAAGATTGTTTTTCTTTGTCCGTTTAATGAAGATAAGTGTTTTTTCTTTAGCGTTTAAAGTCCGTTTCATTTTATGCACCTCAGAATAGGTAATACACGTTCATCAATCCGAAGGTTATACCGGATAATAAAAGCGTGCTGCCAAGTGTTAAAGGCATTCCTTGTCGTTGAATGGTATTTGCGATCAAGCCTGGTACGATTATCCCGATACCCCTGAACTCGAATATTTCAAACGGCATGACGGGATAGACGAAGTCCAATAGGAGCTTCAGGCATATCCCGGTCACCATCATGGCTGCGAATTTTCTTCTTCCATATAAGATCACCCATCTTGAAAGCCCGTGGGTGACGATCAAATACGTGACGACACTGATGATCATGATGACCAGCATGATTTGCCATTGGTCAAATACGAGTGCCAAATAACCTGGCACGATAAGTCCTGCGGGCACGACACCCGTTTTCTCTGAAAAAATAAGACTAAGTGTTACTCCCAATACTAAGGCTACATATAAATCCGATCCAAACATTAAGGTTCCTCCTACTTAACTCGCTTTTTGCTTTGTTTTAGATTTCATGAATGCTTCGATTAACGGTTCCGCAGCACCATGTATGTTACCGACACCATAGACGATGCGATTTTTCATGACTGGGCTGAGACGGGCGACGATTTCTTCTGTCGACCAGTTTTCCAGGTCCCAATATTCTGTTGTATCCAAATGACCTTGTTCGAATGCCCGAGTGATCGGAGAAGTCGTTTCACCAATGGCAATGACGATGGTAGATTTTATGTAAGGCAATACATCTCTAGCAAACTGCTCGGTACGATCGACACGGTCAGCCCGGCAGTTCATGATGACGATAGGAGGCTCTGTGCTGTATCCGAACGTTTTGACGCGTTCCCAGATGTTCAAAGTCGATGATGCATCATTGGCGGCAAAGCCATTTACAAAGTAAGTGGGCTGGCCTGGATTCCCGAATTTGGTGATCCGCATGGCGCCTGGATCGGGATGCGCATTCAACATGCCGCGAAAGGCTGTTTTTTCATCGATGCCCAAAGCTTCTGCAACGGCCAAGGCCAGGGAGGCGTTATCCGGAAATACCATATAGTCGAATTCACGCAGGAACTCTTCCGAAATTCTGGAATTATCCGCGACTATCACCTTCGTGTTGCGTTCCTTGGCAATTTGTCTGAAAAAGTCCAAATACTCACTTTCGATGGTGATTAAGTGGCCATTATGGGGAATGGTGGCCGTGAATGCTTCGGCAACCTCATCCAAAGTCGGTCCCATGACATCCATATGGTCTTCCAGTACATTCACGATGACCCCGATATTGGCTTGGATCATTTTATTTTGGAAGATTAGTTGATAATCAGGCTGAACGGCCATACATTCACAAACTAGCGCTTCAGTGCCTAAATCAGCCACTTCCTTGACGACACGCCGCTGTTCGCCGATATTCGGCCCCTCCGGACGGCGTATGATCGGTTTTTCTTCGTCCGTGAACCAATAGATCATCCTTGCGGAGGTCCCGGTCGTTTTTCCTACTGTTTTATACTTGGCTTCCTGAATTACACCCGTTATCAGACGCGTTACAGTCGATTTTCCCCGAATCCCATTCACATTCACACGTACGGGAATGGAGTCGAGACGCTTCTGATGGCGTTTTTGTTCGACTAGGCCATAGCCAAGCAAAAAGATCGCACATATAAGTATTGGTGCCATTTTTCACCCTCGCTTTTTTCACATATTTGAATTACTGAATACACACTACATGATTTTAAACTTAATAGGCAAGGGTCAATTATTCTATCGTAATATAGTTATTCTCATTTTTTGCAAAAAAATGTATAAAGGAGTGTAATAGTATCTAATGGAAGTAAATGTTTTATGAGTCCAAAGATATGCGTGGAAACTGAGTAAAACGTAGATTTTTTTACACTAA
Organism: Peribacillus folii; assembly: GCF_030271255.1. Taxonomy (GTDB): domain Bacteria; phylum Bacillota; class Bacilli; order Bacillales; family DSM-1321; genus Peribacillus. The sequence continues at coordinate 455,048 of NZ_JASJOM010000001.1, read as the reverse complement.
ATTATGGAAGCTGTAATAGAAACACTATATTAAGAGAACATATGCCCATTTATGAGTATTTGAACCCAATGCTTAATGGCTATATTTAAATAATGAATTGGCTTAGAAAGTGACCTTTATTACAGTTGGGTAATTGTTTTTACCCATTAGATCACTGCTTATGTAACAATATTTATTCTTTTGTCATTCAATGTAAGAGATTGCATCCAACGACTCAATTATTTAGACTCTTTTGAATTCGGCCAAAGATGAGTAAAAGAACACAGCACCTTTTTTAGCGTTTTTCGGGTTTTTACACACATATATTGCGATTGGCATCTCAAGTGTTCTTTTTCCTGAAACATGAAATTAGCTAACATTCACCCATTTTTTAAAAAAATACCTAGTTTCTTCTATTAATATAGTGTTAATAGAAGAATGAAAAAGCGAAAAAGCCCAGGCGTCAATCCTGGACTTACGTTTAGATTTACTATTTAAATGATTTGTGAACGATCTATATATTCCCTTTTATGGTCAGCTGGATTTCTTTCGATCAGAAATATCATGATGGGCGCCTTTTTTACCACCATCAATCACATATAACCTAGGAGCTAATCTTCTTTTTACTCCGTTATCAGGATTCAGCTTCATATAATTTTCGTATTCTTTACGAAAGAATTCGTCGGTTTCCCGTTCGAGTGCTTTCCTTTCATTAAACGCTGCTACGAATCTGAATAGATGCTTCATATGAATTCCTCCTTGTGGGGTTAAAAGGTCTTAGTTTAATAGTAACATAAAACGGGTCAGATTTAACCTTTTTTTACAATTTTGGAGAGAATGATAGGGTTTATTGTCTACAAATCATTGAAATGCAGGGGATCCTCATATTGTGCCTGCTGGTTGGATAGGCCTATTTTTCGAAAAAAGTTAAAATATCCCTTCTTGTACATTAATTATACACGAAATATTCTGAAAACAAAACGAAATATCCATCGTCATTATTTCTGTTGAATGCTTTTTTATCTGTATAGTCTTTTATTCCCCGAACCGAAGAAACTAAAACAACCCCTTCATAGAGGGGAAATACGAATTCCCGCCTCGGATTGGCAGGAATTCGCTACTATTATATCCGGAATTTCTTGACTTGCTCAATCAGTTGCGCAGCGGATGATTCAAGCTCACCTGCATGATGGTTGATTTCATCCATAGCCGAGCTCGATTGTTGAGCGGAGGCGGACACTTGCTCGATGCCTGCTGCAGACTCTTCGGAAACGGCTGCGATGTCTTCGATGGCGAGATTGATGTTTTTACTATTAGTAGAGATATAGTTCAATTCATCTGTAATATGTTGGATTTTCGTACTCATCTCATCGACGGAATGATTGATCGTGTCGAAGGTTTGGCCGGTAAGGATAATTTGTTTTGTGCCCTCATCCACCTGGGAATAGCCTTCCTCCAGGGATATGACGACGTTTTTTGAATCTGTCTGGATCGTATCGACAATTTCGGTGATATCTCCTACGGAGTGGGTGACCTCTTCCGCGAGTTTTCTCACTTCATCCGCAACGACGGCAAAGCCTTTGCCATGCTCGCCAGCTCGTGCAGCTTCAATGGCAGCATTCAGGGCCAGAAGGTTGGTTTGATTGGAAATGTCCTTAATGACCTGAACGAGCTGCGAGATTTCCTGTGATCGAGAATCAAGGCCCTTCACTTGCTCGACAGCATGTTTGACGATGCTATCGACCGTTTTCATTTGTTGAACCGAGCTGCGCATCAAAATGGTTCCTTCCTTGGTTAACGTATGGATTTCACTTGAACTCATGAATACCGCAGCCCCGTCAAGATGGGCCCGTTCGATTTTGGCGGTGAAATCCTCCATCATGCGGACCATTTCCGTTGCCCGATTGGCTTGTGACTCCGATCCTTCCGAAAGTTCGTACATCGTGGTCGCTATCTGCTTACTGCCCTGCTGTCCTTCATATGCTGATTGGGTCAGGCTTTGGCTTTGGTTGGAAACGGATTCGGATACAGCCAGTGTTTTTTCGATCGTATCACGGAGATTTTTCTGCATTTGGTTGGAAGACTCCGTTAATTCGCCGATTTCATCATTTGATTTGCGTTCCAGCGGCTCATGATCCAGCTCTCCGGCTGCCACCGATTTCATCCGATCCCTGATTTTCAGGAGGGGAGCGGTAATGAGATGGGCAGTGACGATGGCAAGGAGGATCCCAATGATGACGGCGGCAATGGAGATGATGATACTGGTCACCTTGACCGATTTCCCGCTAGCCATGACGGTTTCGCCTGAAGCTTGAATCAAGTCCTCCTGTTCCGAAGCGAGCCCCTTGAAGCCTTCCATTATATTGTTACTGATGGGTGCCACTTCGTTTTTGAGGATTTCTTTAGCACGTTCCGGATTTCCTTTTTCATATTGTGTGAACACCCGCTCGACAATCATCGTCCTCCAATCCACACTTTTATCGACCAATTCCTTCGTTTCCTCCGAATCGTTCAAGGACAAAAGCTTCTCCTGGATGTCTTTGCTATCATCGCTATATTGTAAGAATTTTTCTTTATAACTTTCGTCGCCATATAATATGTAGGCTCTGGCGAATGCCGTTCTTTGGGAAAGATTATATAACAGTTTTTCGCTCTCGATCAAAAGCGGCAATTCCTTTTCAATGATATTTTGCGAATGTACCAGTGACTTGTTGCTGCTATAAATACTGAATGCCCCTAAGATGATACATAAAGATATGATGAGTGAAAATGCCACCAATATCTTCCCTTTAATGCTTCTCACATGCATGGACCCCTTTATCAATAAGTTTGTTCACTTATTTATCGGAAAAACAGTGAAAATTGTTAATCGGTTTGTCCAAAAAACCAAGTTTACCATTCGGTCTAATGTCGGCATATAAACCACTTGATTTCTTTTCGTTTTCAAGTTACGATTATGGGTGGAAAAATAGCATATTTCGCTTAAGGCGGAAGAGGTTCTAGCTACCCTCTCAAAAAAACTAAGGAGAAACAGTACTCTATTCTTAGGGTGCTGTTTTTTTCCGTAAAAGGAGTTTTATAGAAATGAAGAAGAAAGAAAAGGCAGTAGTAGTGTTTAGCGGAGGTCAGGACAGTACGACATGTCTGTTTTGGGCAATGGAAAGATTCGCGGAAGTAGAGGCGGTGACATTCGATTATAATCAGCGGCACAGCCTGGAAATCGAATGCGCCCAACAGATCGCGAAGGAACTGGGCATCAACCATCATATCCTTGACATGTCACTGCTGAACCAGCTGGCGCCCAACGCCTTGACGAGAAGTGACATAGCAGTGGAAGATGGGGAAGATGGCGAATTGCCATCAACATTCGTGCCTGGTAGGAATTTGCTGTTCCTTTCGTTTGCGGGAGTTCTGGCCAGCCAGATCGGGGCCAAGCATATTGTCACAGGCGTCTGCGAAACGGACTTCAGCGGATACCCGGACTGCCGCGATGTTTTCATTAAATCGCTGAACGTGACCTTGAACTTGTCGATGGACCAGTCATTCGTAATCGATACGCCGCTTATGTGGCTGAATAAAGAAGAAACATGGGAGCTTGCCGATCAGCTTGGCGCGTTCGAATTCGTCCGCGAAAAGACCCTGACTTGCTATAATGGCGTCATATCGGACGGCTGTGGAGAATGTCCGGCATGTAAGCTGCGCAAGAAAGGGCTGGATGACTATGTAAGCAGACGGAGGGTCCTTTCATGATGTATGGGTTTAAAATCGTTGATAAGCTTCAAAAAATAGATGTCGATATAAAGCGAAGCCAGCTGAACTATACCAAGAAGAGGGTCCTCGTCAGCAAGGAATTCACTTTTGACGCAGCACACCACCTGCACGACTATGAAGGGAAATGCAAGAATCTTCACGGTCACACATACAAGGTCATTTTCGGATTGAGCGGCTATACGGATTCACGCGGTTTGATGATAGATTTCGGTGACATGAAGGAAATCTGGAAAAATGAAATTGAAATCCACCTTGATCATCGTTATTTGAATGAAACGCTGCCGCTCATGAATACAACTGCCGAAAATATGGTGGTTTGGATATACGAAAAAATGGCCGAAGCCCTTTCTATGAAACATTACCAGGGTGCCAGGGTTGAATTTGTCCGCCTCTACGAAACACCGACAAGTTATGCCGAGGCGAGACGGGAGTGGATGGAAAGTGAGTAAACTCCCGGTTATGGAAATATTTGGACCAACCATCCAGGGTGAGGGGATGGTCATTGGCCAAAAGACGATGTTCGTCCGGACGGCCGGCTGCGATTATTCCTGTTCTTGGTGTGATTCGGCTTTTACCTGGGATGGCTCAGGGAAAGAAGATACCGTCCAGATGACCGCAGAAGAAATCTGGGGCGAGCTGAAACGGATTGGAGGCTCGGGTTTTTCCTTCGTAACGATATCCGGAGGGAATCCGGCCCTTCTGAAAAATCTGAATGGCTTGATCGCACTGCTGCACGAACACAAAATCAAAATCGGTGTTGAAACACAAGGAAGCCGTTGGCAGGACTGGTTCCTCGATATCGATGAACTGACGCTATCACCTAAGCCGCCGAGCTCGGGAATGAACACGGACTTTACCGTACTCGATCAAATATTGGAGAAGCTGGGCGACCGAAATCCCCAAAACCAGGTCTCATTGAAGATTGTCGTCTTTAATGAAGAAGATTATCAGTATGCCAAGCGTGTACATGAGCGGTATCCGGACATCCCTTTTTATCTGCAGGTAGGCAATGACGATAGCAGGACGGCGGATGATCAGCATTTGATCAGTGGATTATTGAAGAAATATGAAGAGTTAATCGATAAAGTGATTGCCGATGACCAATTGAATGACGTGAGAGTTCTCCCGCAGCTCCATACCTATATATGGGGCAACAAGCGGGGCGTATAAAGAGGGGAAGGCAGTGTGAAGCGTATTCACGCTGCCTTCTGCTTAAACTTTTTGCATATGCGTAGCTTTGAATGACGTGTCGTATTTAAGTCCATAGCCAAAAAAACGATCCATCCCGATATGGGCGGTCCAAATCAAACCGATCATCAACAGGGAATCCAGCTTGAAAAAAACAGCCGCAGCTAGCAGAAGTATCGGAAGTGCGTAGGTATGAAAGACATTATAAACCCTTGCTCCTGCACGTTCACCAAGCAAATAGGCCGCCATCGAAACATCGGGGGAAAGAAGCAATAATAGAAACAACCACCAGCTGAAATCAGATAAGGAATACACATAAATCATTGCAAAAAAAACCAGCAGTCCTTCAATATGTAACCATTTCTTTACCATTTTCTAGCCTCCCAAGTTTAATTGACCAATGGTCAACGAGTTTCATCCAATATTTTTCATGATATTTTTCACATGGAAATGCGCCAGCCCTTGCACATCTGGATAGGATAGCTCGGAATTGATATAAAAAGTAATGAAGCCGTGAAGGGAAAGAAAAATCGACCAGATGGATGCAGGGTCTAACTTATCATCCGTCAGCTCGGCCATGGATGTGATGAGCTTTTCATAGGTTTTGGTGGAATCGATTTGCAGTAAATGCTGAATTTCCTTTTCCTTGGATAAAAACATGATGGAATAATGATTTTGTTGGGTCAAGCCGAACTCGATAAAACATAATAAGACCTTTTCCAGTTTTTGCTGAGGGTGGTATTCCGATTGAAGAATCTCATCGATTAAGTGATTTAAAGCCGAGAAATCCGTTTTTACCAAATTATAAAAGATCTCTGCCTTGTTTTTGAAATGATAATAAAGGGCTCCATGGCTGCAATTCAATGCTTTGGCCAGCTGCCTCATGGAAACGCTCGCGTACCCGAAGGCGGCAAAAAGCTGTCTGGCTTCCTTCAATACCATTTCCTTTGATAGATCAGTACCTGCTGATTTCCTTGGCGACATCCTATCGCCTCCTTTTTTTGACCAGTGGTTAATAAAAATGATAACCTAGATTTTTTATTTCGTCAAAAGAATTTTCCATTTTTATGAAACGGAAATTTGCTTGAATCGTCTAATATAGTAAACCAAGAATGGTGGAAGGAGACCTATGAAATCAAAATATCCCGTTTTAATCACGTTACTGCTGATTGGTTTGACAATTCCCAATGAGGCCGATGCTGAATGGAGTATAACCGATGAAGGATTGGCTGACGACCAATTAAATGCTGCACAAACATTCACCATAGCTGAAAAAGTAAAAGATGTGCTGATGCTGCATGTGGTGAGGGGGGGAGGAGCGGAATTTCGGTTTTATTGATAAACCTTTAGTGGTGGATAAAGAAAATGTAATGGAGTGGCTCTTTTGGAGAAATGGCGAAGAGATTCCTTTAGGCGAACTAAAGGTAAAGGCCACTCATACTGGCGGTAAAAGCCATACAGCTAAAGGGGAAGTGAACAATAGAAACACGCCGATCAAAAAATTACCTACAGCGTATACGCCTGAGCCCGTCAGCTTTAATCATGGCCGCAATGATGTTCCTGTATCGACGGCGACAACGATTGTTGCCTTTACAGAAACCGGCATCTGGAATTTGCGGCTTTATGTTCATGATCAATTCATCGGAGATATGAAGGTGTCAGTAAGCGAAAAAAAGGAACCCATTACTCATTTATCAAAAAACCAACAAATCCCTTTTGTGCTAAAATAAGGACAGGATGAAAGGGACTAATGCATGAAAAAGAAATTAGCAATAGTATCTGTAATACTCATCTCATTGACCGGTTGTTTTGTATTCGCTCTCCTTTTTTTATAAAGACGGACCCTCAAGAAGACCTTTTTATCGTTCATCCAGCAGATCGAGTAATCACGAATGAAGTCATACTCAATGGTGATGAAGCGGATAAGGGCCACCGCGTAGATATCGATTTGAACGATGAGGGAATTGACAAGAAAACAATATAAGCAAGGGGAGAGTGGGGAAATAATTTTCGTGAAGGAACCCGATCACAATCTAGAATAATGAATGAGGGAGTGCAGGTGAGTGATCGTTTCGGATAGTATCTATGGACAGCACGTGGTCGAGGGCGTTCTTGAAGAGCTGATGTTAAGTAAACCGGTCCAAAGGCTGAAGGGGGTCCATCAAGGCGGAGCCAGTTACTTAGTGAATGAAATGTGGAATGTAACGAGATATGAGCATTCCGTTGGTGTGATGTTACTAATCAAGCAGCTTGGCGGAACAGTGCAGGAACAAATTGCTGGCCTGCTGCATGACGTATCACACACGGCCTTTTCGCATGTCATCGATTTCGCTCTCGATTGTGAAGAAGAAAATTACCATGAAAAAATATATGAAAAAACCATTATGAATTCCGAAATTCCGGCTATCCTTAAGCAATATGGATATTCCTGTGAAGGTATCATGCGTTCAGACTGGAGGCTATTGGAACGGTCGGCACCTGAGTTATGCGCTGATCGAGTGGATTATACTCTCCGTGACATGTATCACTATGGAAACATTACGCTGGAATCGGTAACAGACTTTCTGGAGCATATGATTATCATGGACGGAAGGATGTACGTCGATAATCTCGAAGCTGCTGAATGGTTCGTGGAAACGTATTATGGGGAAGTGATCGATTTTTTCATGGACCCGCTCAATATTTATGGCTATGATGCGTTGGCAAAAACCTTGAAGTGGGCCTTGGATAAAAAATGGATCGGCCTTGATGACCTGCTTGGTGAAGATGAAGACGTCATGCTTCTGCTCCATTCGATTGAAGATGATGACTTGAAAAAACTGCTGGGACGGTTACATGGAAACGTTACACTGTACGAGGTTCAAACGGACTACGATATCTATCGGAAAACGAAAGTGCGGCTGATTGACCCCTCCGTCATGCATGGAAACCGATTGATCAGGGCATCGAAGCTATCGGCAAAAGTGGAAGCCATGGGAAACGAGGCCTGCAAAAAGGCTACAAGGGGAATGTATCTAAAAGTGCTGGACGCTCCATGTCGAAATATTTGATATGTACCGGATAACCCCCAAATGGAAACCTCTTGATTTCCATTCCTTTTCAAGCTACGATAAAAAAGGAAAAACAATAATCCGCTCGGGCGGAAGAGGTTCTAGCTACCCTCTCAAAAAAACTAAGGAGAACAGTGCTCTTTCTTGGGGTGCTGTTTTTTCTGTAAGAGGAGAATGGAAGAAATGTTAAGAGTTTTACTGTATTTAGTATCCATCATCACCGCAAATGTGGTGACAGCAGCCTTTGCGCCCTTGCATTTTGGGATGTTCATCATACCGATGGGGACGCTGCTTATTGGGGGAACGTTCATCTTTCGCGATCTGGTCCAGAATAAATTCGGCCGGGCGAAAACCTATTTTTGCATCATCAGCGCACTCATATTATCCGCATGTGTATCATTTCTATTAGGGGATACCTTATTGATCGTATTCGCTTCCGCATTATCGTTCGTGGTTGCAGAAACGGCCGACACGGAAATTTACACCCGGCTTAAATTGCCGATGAGCTGGAGGGTGCTATACAGCGGAATCGTTGGCGGGTTCTTCGATTCAGTGCTGTTTGTCATCATCGGCCTAAGCCCGCTCGGTGCCAATATCCTGCCATGGGAGGCCGTGCCAGCAGCGATCATCGGTCAAATTATCGTCAAAACGATCATTCAGTCCTTCGGTGCCATACTGCTCGGACAGATTCATATTAAGCTGGAGAAGCGCGCAGTCACCGGTTAACGAAGGGGAGTGAAGCACGACATGCAAGGATCCAACCAAAAGAAAGAAGACAGATGCTACTGCCTCGAAGCCTTTCGTGAAAAATACGGTCCGCATGTCCAGGGCGAATGCATGAAGATCTCCTGCGCCAATTACCGCAAGCATCAAGGAATCAGTGAAAAAGGGCCAAAATAGGCCCTTTTTTTATGAAACGAAATCACGCCTATTCAAGAAACACAAATTTAGGAGTGCAATACCAATACGCCAGTAAAAGCCTAAAATTCGCGAGTAAACCATCAAAATTGGCGAGTAAAAGCCTAAAATTGGCGAGTAAACCATCAAAATTCGCGAGTGAAAGCCCCAAATTGGCGAGTAATCGCTCCGAACTGGCGGAAAAGTCGTTGGAATTAATGCATACAAGCCAAAATCATGAGTGAAAACTCCAAATCGCGAGTAAAAGCCTGAAATTGGCGAGTAATCGCTCCGAACTGGCGGAAAAGTCGTTGGAATTAATGCATGCACGTCAAAATCATGAGTGAAAACTCCAATTGGCGAGTAATCGCTCCGAACTGGCGGAAAAGTCGCTGGAATTAATGCATACAAGCCAAAATCATGAGTGAAAACTCCAATTGGCGAGTAAAAGCCTAAAATTGGCGAGTAAACCATCAAAATTCGCGAGTGAAAGCCCCAAATTGGCGAGTGATCGCTCCGAACTGGCGGAAAAGTCGCTGGAATTAAAGCATACAAGCCAAAATCATGAGTGAAAACTCCAAATCGCGAGTAAAAGCCTGGAATTGGCGAGTAAAAGCCTAAAATTGGCGAGTGAAAGCCCCAAATTGGCGAGTAATCGCTCCGAACTGGCGGAAAAGTCGCTGGAATTAATGCATGCACGCCAAATTCATAAGTGAAAACTCCAATTCGCGAGTAAAAGCCTAAAATTGGCGAGAAAACGTCCAAAATTCGCGAGTGAAGTTTCGGATTTTGAAAAATCCGCTCTCATTTATGAGAAAAGCAGCAGTCAGAGCCTTAATTTTTTTGAAAATTCTATGGAGCTTTTTTGAATGGGGGTTTGCCGGAGGGAAAAGCATTTTCGTTTCCGTTCGGTTTGGCCAATTTCGGTGCGGGCATAATATTTTCTTCGTCCGGATTCGGATTCTTTCCATTGGCCTGCGATGAATTCTTTTGTTTCCATCCGTGTTAGGGAAGGGCAGATGTTCCATCGCTGATTTCATATTTTTCCCTGCTCATTTCCTCATACCCTTTGTCCTTTCATCGCCGTAGAGCTTTTTTTGTTGCAGGGGGGAAAGTAAAACGAGGTAAATGCTTCCTTTCATTCATCCCTTGTCACAAGTGAACCGCCTCCTGATTTAATTAGTAAAGTGCCGTGCGTTGTATATCGTATCACAAGGTGCAGTTTACTTTTCTTGAAAAAATGGTTAAATGACGATTGCTAAATAAATTTAATCATAGTAAAATGTGCTTCGGAACGGAAGAGTTGTATGTAGTGGGTATTGTACTCTATCCGGTTGTGTTTGGTTCTATTTAGAAAACGGATGAGGATAGGAGAATGCCCATTCAAGGGGTATTGATTGATTTTTTGTGAAAAATCATTTAGATTCTATTTATCAACAAGAGCAGAAAGAAGGTCCTAGTTAGATGAAAGTGAAAGCACCTGAGTCATTCACATACAGAGGTGGAGATAGAGCTGTCCTTTTACTTCACGGGTTTACCGGAAGTACGGGGGATATGAAGAAATTGGGGAAATATTTGCATGATCGCGATTATACTTGCCACGGGCCTCTTTACAGAGGGCATGGATTGCCAGCGGAGGAACTTGTTCAAACGAGTCCAAAGCAGTGGTGGGAAGATGTGGAGAATGCCTATCAATACTTGAAGGATGAGGGCTACGAAGAAATTGCCGTTGTAGGCATTTCCCTTGGTGGGGTCTTTTCATTGAAAGTCGGAATCGAGTTGCCTGTAACGGGTGTCGTGTCCATGTGTGCCCCTACGATCGGGAATGATGTAGACCGTTTAAATAATCGGATGCTCAGTTATGCACAAGCTTATAAGAAGTTTGAGGGCAAAGATGCAGATCAGGTTGCCGCTGAAATGGACAAGCTTAAAGAGGAGCCCATGTCATCTTTACAAGAAGCGCTTGATATGATTAATGATACAGCCGATAAACTGGATCTGATCACTTCACCGACACTTGTGTTACAGGGGAGTCTTGATGACCCGGATTATAGAAATAGTGCATCCATCATATACAATGAAGTGGATACACAGCATAAATCATTGATATGGTATGAGAAATCCGGCCATATCATTACATTGGGCAAAGAGCGTGAACAGGTGTATGAGGATGTATACCGTTTCTTGAATACACTGCCTTGGTAAATGGCAAAACGATTTACCATTTGGATAACAGGGTACCCTGTCAGAATGAAGCCACCCATTTCGGTGGCTTTTTTTGCTGAAGCAGTAGTGAAAGCTGCTTGATTCGTATCTCGAACAGATCGAGGTCATTATCTGTTTCGCCTTTGTCGAAATATTTATATTAATATAATAATTACAAAACGTATTGTAATTGAAAACAAAGTAATTTAAGATTATATTTTCCCTTAGAATATATAAAAAAATATCCTTGTATAATATCAGTGATGATGGTCTGATAGTTTCTACCTGGCAGCCGTAATGCCGGACTACAAGGAAGTATGAAAATGGTGAGATGGACGTTGGCTACAAGACCGTCATTCGGCCCTTCTTAAATAGGCCCTTACCTTTTCACACTTTCTTCCTGCGGCTGAAAGTGTGAAAAGGTAAGGGCTTTTTTATAATAATGGGAAATGATAAAAAACAAAGGGGATGAAAGCATGTATTTCTTATTGAATATACTAGGTGTTTTAGTTGTAATGGGCATCGTTTACCTTTGTTCACCCAATAAAAGAAGAGTGAATTGGAAAGCCATCCTTGCCTTGCTGGTTTTTGAATTGCTCATCACTTGGTTCATGCTATCGACCAAGATCGGTGCATGGGTGATTAATCTGATTGCATCCTTCTTCACTTGGTTGATTGAATGTGCCAATGAAGGGATTTCTTTCGTATTTCCTTCACTTATGGCAAATGAACAGGTGGATTTCTTTTTTAGTGCGTTGATGCCTATCATTTTCATTATTACGTTTTTTGATGTGTTATCGTATTTTGGCATACTTACTTGGATCATTGATAAAGTGGGCTGGCTCATTTCAAAAGTTTCCGGTTTGCCAAAGCTTGAGAGCTTCTTTTCCATCCAGATGATGTTCCTGGGGAATACGGAGGCATTGGCCGTTATCCGTGCTCAGCTTGGTGCGATTAAAGACCAGCGGTTATTGACATTTGGCATCATGGGCATGAGCAGCATAAGCGGCTCAATCATTGGTGCCTACTTGTCGATGGTCCCGGCAACCTATGTTTTTGTAGCGATACCTTTGAACTGCTTGAATGCCTTGCTGATTGCTAACATGCTTAATCCTGTCGAGGTCAGTAAGGAGGAAGATGTCGTGTATGTTCCTTCCAAAGAGGAAAAGAAGGATTTCTTTTCCACCATTTCGAACAGCATGCTGGTTGGAGCCAAGATGGTCTTTGTCATCATGGCGATGGTTATCGGCTATGTTGCGTTAACGGCAGCTTTAAATGGCATTTTCGGTTTCTTCATCGATGGTTTGACGATCCAAAAGATTTTCTCGGTAATATTCAGTCCTTTTGCATTCCTGCTTGGATTATCTGGACATGATGCCATGTATGTGGCGCAATTGATGGGAATCAAGCTTGCCACGAATGAGTTCGTCGCCTTGCTTGATTTAAAAGATCAAATCAGCAGCCTATCACCGCATACAGTCGCTGTTGCTGTCACTTATTTGACGTCATTTGCCAACTTCAGCACAGTCGGGATGATCTATGGAACCTTCAATTCGATCCTTAGTGATGAGAAATCGAATATTATCGGAAGGAACGTTTGGAAACTGTTGGTCAGCGGAATGGCCGTTTCCTTGTTAAGTGCCATGGTCGTAGGCTTATTCGTTTGGTGATTCGATAGCAAAGTAAAGGAGGGCATCCATTCTTCAATGGTCGCCCTCCTTTTTTTCGGTCATTTCCTCAAGTAGTTTTCCGTATAATAGGGCTTCTGCTCTTTGTCGAAAGCAACCCCGACACCGAGTGATTGGAAGTCCTTCTGCAATTTGTTTTCCCTGTGCCCGATGGAATTCATTAACCCTTCATGGGCGAAGATGCTGCTGTTCTGCCCGGCAGCAAGGTTCTCGCCTGCCATCCGGAACTTGATTTTGTCATCCTCCATCCGATCGAAGGGAGACTCTCCTTCAAGGTTGGTATGGTTGAAATATTGGTTCACGGCCATATCCTTACTGTGATCCTGGGCAGTGACCTTGACCCGTTTATCCCATGATAGCACGGAGAGATCATGATTGACCCGGGCTGCATTGGTCAAATCGAATAATTGGTATTCAAAGCCCTGCTTTAGCTCAGGGCTGGCTGCTGCAAAATAACCGTTTTTTTGCTTTTCGAGATCAGCATTGACGATTTGAATCGAGGTGACGGTATTTTCTTCGTGCTTGTCATAAAAAATCGTCACATAGCTGTTATCCAGTTCAAACATCTCGTATTCGCCATCGCTTTTAATCTGGTAATAGACGTTTCCTTTAAGCAGCTTGGTAATGGGCTTCCCAAGCTTTTCAGCCACTTCCGCCTTAGGTGTGCCGCGTTTTATGCCTTGCCTCGAGGAAATCAAGTCCTGATTCGTATATAAACCGACTACTTTATCGTCCGTGTTGTAGGCAACCATGAAGAAGTTTTGGTAATTTTCATGATACGCATACCAGTCCACGCCATATTCGTTGCGCGTATGCCGCTTCGCCTCACCAGCAAGTTTTTCTACATTCGCCTTCGTGTCGCCCATTTCGATATTACGGACGGAAAAGGTGGCTTCAGCTGGGGCTTTCAATGAGGGCTTTTTCACTTTTTCCGTTTCCTGCCGCTCCTTATCGGCAGCGGTATCCAAAGTTTCCGTTAGCGACCCCATCAGGTTGTTGACGCCTGTGTTCAGCTTTTCCAGGGCTGCGGAAACCTCAGGCCCGTTAATGAGCGAATGAAAATCGGATGCAAATGAGCTGACCCCGGCTTTGACTCCGGACTCCTGAATATCTTTGCCATATCCATGCCAAAAGGCACCGAGCAGGAAGATGAGGACAACCAAATTAAACAATTTTTGCAAAAAAGTTCACTCCTGCTCTAATTAGAATAGATGAAACCGATTATGGTAAAACCATGTGTAAGCATGCTTAAAATGGGTGGCGCCGAGAATAGCAATAGTGAGCAGATGATGAGGATTCTAGAGGCTGTTTTAGAGAGCCTTTCCTTTCCCTTTCCAGCGTACCAACCGCTGAATTGCAATTTATTGCGGTACCAGACGAATAATAAAAGGAAGGTCGCGACTCTACCTAGCCAGCCATACTGCCCCGTGTCCACGCCGATGCTGCTGTATATGCCGTGTACAATCACGGAAAAAATCGATCCGGCTATGCCGAATATCAAGATGATGCGCATCAATTCCAATAGGACTCTCATATGTCACTCCTTGGTTTCCCCAATTATACTCATTCGTTCACTAAATAAAAAATGAAAAGAATCAGCACGATCCTGTTCCATGATATAAAAACGGAATGGCATTACATATTATACCAAAAAATGATGGGCGTTAAAACAGAGGAACGTTTCGGATGCTGCAGTGCAGTAAAAAAAGATTAGCCGCTGCGGCTAATCTTTTCTACTCATTCAAAATGCTTTCCTCCAGCACGGAAGATTTATCCCCGTACACTCTGGTGATATGAGTTTCTCCCCATGTACACAGGGCGGTAAGGATACTTTCCAGGCTTTTTCCATACTCACTAAGCTCATATTCCACTTTGGGCGGGACCTGGTTGTAGACGATCCGGTCGATGACCCCGTCCTTTTCCAGCTCGCGCAATTGCTGTGTCAGCATTTTTTGGGTGATGTTCGGCATCAGGCGCTTCAGCTCACTAGTCCGTTTTTTTCCGTGGGTCAGGTGGCAGAGGATGACACATTTCCATTTGCCGCCCAGTACCTCCAGAGTCGCTTCAACCGATATATTGTACTTCTTTCTTTCCATGATGGCCATACTCTCCTTTTCCTATAGGAACCAAAAGGTACCTATATCACTTTAAAGTACGTACTGTTTTTTATTTATATTATATCTCATAATAACATTTGCACACCGAATCCCACTGTACCATTTATTAAAAAATTGCTTGAGGCAATTTTCATGATAGTACAAAAAGAAGAAAAGGAGAAGAGAGTATGATTTCAAGTAAAAATAAAAGTACATGGGCATTGCTGGCTTTGGCGATCAGTGCCTTTGCGATTGGAACGACCGAGTTCATCAGTGTCGGATTACTGCCGCTGATCTCAAGGGACATGCACATTACGGTCACGACGGCTGGTTTGACGGTATCCTTGTATGCCTTGGGAGTCATGTTCGGGGCCCCGATCCTGACATCACTGACATCGAATATGTCGCGCAAAACCTTGCTGCTTTGGATCATGGTCGTATTCATAGCAGGAAATGCATTGGCGGCTTCTGCGACCACGATCAGTGTTTTATTGATCGCACGTATCATTTCAGCACTGGCACATGGCATCTTCATGTCGATTGGTGCGACGATTGCTGCGGATTTGGTGTCTGAAGATCGAAGGGCGAGCGCCATCGCCATCATGTTTACAGGCCTGACGGTGGCAACGGTGACAGGTGTTCCCTTCGGAACCTTCATCGGACAGCAATTCGGCTGGAGATTTGCCTTCATCATCATTGTGGCGATCGGCCTCATTGCTTTCATCGCCAATAGCGTCCTTGTCCCATCCGATTTAAGGAAGGCGGCACGTACAACATTTCGGGATCAAATCAAATTAATCACAAATGGTCGCTTACTGCTGGTCTTCATCATTACGGCATTAGGATATGGCGGAACATTCGTTGTCTTCACCTACTTGTCACCCCTGCTTCAGGAAGTGACAGGGTTTAAAGAAGGAACTGTCGCCTTGATTTTGTTAATATATGGAGTAGCAATAGCGATAGGGAATACCCTTGGCGGGAAATTAGCCAATCGCAATCCCATTCAGGCTTTATTTTATATGTTCCTCATCCAGGCTATCGTATTGGTGGTCTTGACTTTCACGGCACCATTCAAGCTGGCCGGGTTGATCACAATCATTTTGATGGGGTTATTTGCTTTCATGAATGTCCCAGGGCTTCAAGTCTATGTTGTCATGCTGGCGGAGCGCTTCGTACCAAGTGCAGTTGATGTCGCATCTGCGATCAATATCGCTGCCTTTAATGCAGGCATCGCTCTCGGCGCCTATCTAGGCGGCGTGATCACGGATTCCATCGGCCTCATCCATACAGCATGGATAGGCGGCGTGATGGTTTTCATCGCAGTGCTTTTGACTGGATGGAGCCGTGCCCTGGAGCGTAGGGATCAGGGAAAAGGGACGAACTAGGATAAGGCTGCAAACTACAAAAAGCAAGTCATTTCCTGTAGGCGTATAGAGTATCCCAGAACATCAAGCATCATTACACCCCTTCAGCGAATGAGGGGAGATTCCTTGAAGGGGTGTAATGATGCCGATACTTTCACGCATTACAGTCGATGGAAATTTGAATGGAAATATGGGAGGTAGAGCAAGCATGTTGAACAATTTACAAGCTACAGCAACGTTGCATAACGGTGTGGAAATGCCTTGGTTCGGTTTGGGTGTATTTAAGGTGGAGGAAGGTCCCGAGCTGGTCAATGCGGTTAAAGCAGCAATCAAACAGGGGTATCGCAGCATTGATACGGCCGCCATCTATGGAAATGAAGAAGGCGTCGGACAAGGGATCAGGGAAGGACTAAAAGAAGCCGGAATCACTCGGGAAGAAATATTCGTAACATCCAAAGTATGGAATGCGGATTTAGGTTACGAATCGACGATTGCAGCTTACGAAAAAAGCTTATCGAAGCTTGGCTTGGAGTACCTGGATTTATACCTGATCCATTGGCCAGTGGAAGGGAAATACAAAGAAGCATGGCGGGCACTGGAAGCCCTTTATAAAGAAGGGAAAGTGAAAGCGATCGGCGTAAGTAACTTCCAGATTCACCATTTAGAAGATGTCATCAAGGATGCGGACGTAAAGCCGATGGTCAACCAGGTCGAATGCCATCCGCGTCTGACGCAAAAGGAATTGCAAGCATTTTGTAAGGAACAAGGCATTCAGCTGGAAGCTTGGTCACCTTTGATGCAAGGGGAATTACTTGATAATGAAGTATTGCAGGCCATTGCGGCAAAGCATGGCAAGTCCGTTGCACAGGTCATTTTACGTTGGGATCTCCAAAATGAGATCGTGACGATTCCAAAATCCACGAAGGAACATCGTATAGTGGAAAACTCTTCTGTCTTCGATTTCCAATTGACTGACGAAGAAATGATCAAAATTGATGGCTTGAACCAGAATCATCGTGTTGGTCCGGACCCTGATAATTTTGACTTTTAATCATCGATGAGGACAGGAAAACGTCCTTAGGCTGCAGACAAACACGAGGTTTGTCTGCAGTTTTTTTTGATTTGATGAAAATGGCGTCCAATGCTCTTCTACTGGGGAGTTTATACAATGAACGTTCCATTGCACTGCAGCGATTCCTTATCCAGATGCAGTCCGTGAGCCTCCTTGGCTTTTCAGCCTGCGGGGTCTCACGTAGACGCGCATGTCCCGCAGGAGTGTCGCCCCTTCCGTTATATTTCATTTGGCGTGACAACAAAGAAGGAATATCATAACGCCGACAGTCAGGGGCGGTTTGGATATAGGCTGTTCCATTACACTGCATGCACTCGCTTTTTTGCGGGCGTCAGGTCTCTTCGGGGAACAGTCCTGGGGTTTTTGTTCCTAGACTGTATTTCCGGCAGAGATCTCTCACTTTTCGTTCCGATAAGTCAGGAACGGAAAAAAATGCCCCAAAACGGAATGGGGCACGGAAATGCATGGCTAATTTCTTGGTTCATTGTTCAAAGAACCCGTCTTTAGCATGTACGAATAATTGGAGTGCTTTGTCGATCTCGGTCTTTTTAAGGGCGTTTTCGAGCGTTTCATTTACGGCGGCAAGGATTTCCTGAAGTCTGGTCTCACCACGGTCGGTTATGATCGCACATACACCGCGGCGATCGTCTTCATATCCAAGTCTTTGGATGACGCCGCAGCTTTTATTCTCCATCCTGACGGAAAGCCTCGACATGGCACTTTGGCTAAGGCCGACCAACTGTTGCAATTCGAGCAGCCGCAGTTTTTTTTCTGGGGCTTCCGATAGGAATAATAGAACATAAAACTCATTCAGAGTCGTTTGGTGCCCGGCCTGAAGCATGCGATCAAGCTCATTGGAGAGCTCGCCATGAATACGTGTAAACGCTAGCCATGTTGTTATAAGGTTTTGCTTACTGGACATATATATATTCGCCTTCCTCTGCTTACTATCTATAAATATAACACATATTAAACGAAGTATACCAAGAAGCAATCGGCCTCAATCCGCCACTTGCCGGAAACGGATTCGTTGACACACCATGATTCAAATGATATAAATGCATGTGCATGCATTGAAAATTGGAGGGAGATAGTAATGATGAATGATTTGTTTTCATCCTACCGTATAAAAGAACTGGAACTTAAGAACAGGATCGTCATGCCGCCGATGTGCCAATATTCCGTTGAAGCAAAGGACGGAATCCCGAACAATTGGCATCAGCACCATTATGTAAGCAGGGCAATCGGCGGCACGGGCCTGATCATCGTTGAAATGACGGATGTGGAACCTGATGGACGTATTACGGATCACGATCTTGGATTATGGTCGGATGATCAAATTGATGCATTCTCCAAAATCGTTGAAGAAGTGCACCAGTACGGAGCTAAAATCGGCATCCAAATTGCCCATGCAGGCCGTAAAGCGGAGGATGCCAAAACGCCTGTGGCTCCATCAGCCATTGCTTTTGATGAAACGTACAAAACACCGCGCGCACTGGAAACGGAAGAAGTGAAGGGGATTGTCGATAAATTCCGTGCTTCAGTGAGAAGGGCCGTTCAAGCAGGATTTGATGTCATTGAGTTACATGGTGCACATGGATATCTCATTCATCAATTTTTATCACCGATCACGAATCAGCGTGATGATGAATATGGCGAGGATTTGACCAGGTTTGGCGTGGAGATCATTAAAGCCGCCAAAAGCGAAATGCCTGCTGGCATGCCGCTGATCATGCGAATCTCGGCAAGGGAATATGTAGAAGGCGGGTATGGGCTGGAAGAAAGCATTGCCTTTTCAAAGGTGTTTAAAGAAGCGGGCGTCGATATGTTTCATGTGAGCTCAGGCGGCGAAGGTCCGGTTGGTTCTGCTGGAAGACCAGGCACGCATGCAAGCTACCAAACGCCTTTGGCTAGGGAAATCAAGAAAGCGTTGGATATTCCGGTGATTGCTGTTGGCCGATTGGATGATCCGCTCCTGGCAAATGCAGTCATTGGCAATGAAGAGGCGGATTTGGTCGCTGTAGGCAGGGGGATGCTGAGAAACCCATATTGGACCTTGGATGCGTCCCAGGCATTGAATAAAAAAATAGCAGTTCCTGTGCAATATGAACGTGGATTCAGGCACTGAGATAGGCTTTGGTCTGGCAAACCAAGCTGCCATCACCTTGATGAGCGTGTTTCTCCGGATAGACTTGAAGGAAAAGTCGACGATAAAGTGATGCTCAGCAGGATATTTTGTTATAATGAGTGGGATAAAACAAACGATAATTCGAGGTGCTTATTATGGAAGATATCAAAATCGTTACAACCGAAGAAGTGGAAGCCAAGCTTGAGGCCGGCGAATCGCTGGAACTTGTCGATGTTCGTGAGGACGAAGAAGTGCAGGAAGGGATGATCGAAGGCGCAAAGCATATTCGCATGAACGACATCCCGGCCAATCTTGATTACTTCGATAAAGAAAAGGAATATATTTTTATTTGCCGGTCAGGACGCCGCAGTGAAAATGTCTGCCATTACTTGCAGGAACAAGGCTATAAAGTGGCAAACATGGTTGGCGGAATGCTGGAATGGGACGGCGAAGTCATCGTTAAGTGAATAGGTTTCCATGTAAAATCGGCCTTCGAATATGTGCATATTCGGAGGCTCTTTTTATGGTGGGAGAGCAAAGGGGATATGGTAAAATACAGACAGAGGATTCGGAAAATTCGGATAAAAGGCGGCGAGGGAATGAACATTCATAAAATAGCGGTCATTGCAGGTGACGGAATAGGTCCCGAGGTGATTGATGAGGGCGTGAAAATCCTGAAAGCAGCGGCTGCAATAGCCGGGGATTTTACCTTCGAATTCACGTATTTCCCCTGGGGGTGTGAGCATTATTTGGAGCACGGTACGATGATGCCTGATGATGGAATGGAAAGGTTGAAGAAGTTTGACGCCGTGTACCTCGGGGCGGTTGGATATCCCGGAGTGCCGGATCATATTTCATTACGTGAGCTGCTCCTGAAAATCAGGAAGGAATTCGATCAGTATGTGAACGTTCGTCCTGTCAAATTGCTTCAAGGCGCACCATGTCCTTTAAAAGACGTGACTCGTGACCAAATCGACATGGTCGTGATCCGGGAAAATAGCGAAGGGGAATACTCCGGCGCCGGTGATTGGCTTTTCAAAGGCAAACCGGAGGAAGTCGTCCTGCAAACGGGAGTCTTTTCGCGGAAAGGAACCGAGAGGATCATTCGTTATGCGTA
Organism: Peribacillus folii; assembly: GCF_030271255.1. GTDB lineage: Bacteria > Bacillota > Bacilli > Bacillales > DSM-1321 > Peribacillus. The sequence goes on along the minus strand of NZ_JASJOM010000001.1, from coordinate 434,493 downwards.
TGAGCTGGCCCGCACGATGGGCAGGAGCCTGACAAGCATTAGCAAAGCCAATGCCCTGAATTATTCCATGGTTTTTTGGGATCAGGTATTCGAAGAGGTTGGAAAAGAGTATCCGGATGTGACAATCCATTCCTATTTGGTCGATGCGGCGAGCATGTATTTTGTCAAACAGCCAGAGCGATTTCAAATCGTCGTCACCTCCAATTTGTTTGGTGATATCATCACGGATCTGGGTGCTGCCATAGCGGGCGGGATGGGCCTTGCTTCAGGCGCCAATTTAAATCCGGAACGGGAATATCCTTCGATGTTCGAGCCGATTCACGGCTCCGCTCCGGACATTGCCCATAAAGGCATCGCTAACCCCCTCGCCGCCATATGGTCCGCGAGCCAAATACTGGATTTCTTCGGGCATGGTGATTGGGGTGCAAAAGTGTTGGGTGTGATCGAACAGGTGATGGTCGATCAAAAGACGCTGACCCCGGATATGGGCGGAACAGCCACGACGGCAGATGTCGGAAATGAAGTGGTTGCACTGCTATCGGCTTTATACAAAAAGAACGTATAAATAGCTGCGGAAGTGGGCATCCTGCACAATATCTATCATTATAGTAAAAAGGGCGGGGAGAGCCGATGATCCAAGTGAAATTATTCGATTATGAGCATGAGAAGGATTTAGAGGATGAAATGAACGTCTTCCTCGAGGATATCCGGGAAAATCAAATCGTCGATATTAAATACAATGTTGCTACTACCGGGGAAGATGAAGAAGAACAAATCTACTGTTTTAGTGCGATGATCATTTATAAAAAAAAATGAGGAATTGCAGGTCCGATTCATATAGGGTAAGCAGACTACCTTTTGCTGGAAAATCTCAAACCAAGGTAGTCTTTTTCCTTTGAAGCGAATGTCAGGAAGATGTCGCTTCCCCGCCATTGACATGAAGTGTTTGTCCTGTCACAAAACGGGAATCATCGGAGGCCAGGTAGACAAAGGTTGGAGCCAGTTCGAATGGTTGGCCTTGGCGCTCCATCGGGTTCTGGACCTGTGTGACCTCGTCTGCAGAAAAACTTGCTGGGATAAGCGGTGTCCAAAACCTTCCAGGTGCAATGGCATTCACCCGGATGCCTTGAGCGACAAGGCTGTTAGCCAATGCCCGGGTAAAGCCGATATTGGCTCCTTTAGTCGCCGTATAATCAATCAATTGCTTGTTGCCATTGAATGTCACGACGGAAGATGTATTAATGATGGAGGCTCCTGCCTTTAAGTGCGGCAGGGCTGCCCGGGTCGTGTAGAAGTGGGAATATATATTCACTTTAAAGGTGTCATCGAATTGCTCATCCGTAATATCAAGCAAGCTTAATTGCTGAAATTGAATGCCGACGTGGTTGCAAAGAATATCGAGCTTTCCAAAAGCATGGATGGTCTCTTCCACGATATCGATACATTGCTGCTTATCCCTTAAGTCTCCCGGAAGCAGCAGGCTACGCTGTCCGAGCTCTTCGATCCTCGCCTTTGTCCGTTTTGCATCTTCATGCTCATCCAAGTAAGCGATGGAAACATCCGCACCTTCCTTAGCAAAAGCTATCGCCGCGGCAGCACCGATTCCGCTGTCCCCGCCCGTTATCAATGCAACCTTGCCAGCTAATTTACCACTGCCCTTATAATCGGGGTTTTCGATGATGGGCCGGGGCACCATGAACTTTTCTACCCCAGGCTGGCGAAATTGGCGTTGCTCGGGAACAGTGAGCGGCACGTCCTGATATCGAGTGATTTTTCCATAATTCGCTTGAAGGGGATATCCTTTTTGGGCTGGCTTCTTTTTCTTTTCTTCTGTCATGACAATCCTCCTAAAAAAGAATGTAGTCTCGGTTACTGTATGTCGACTGGGCAACTGCCGTGCATGCCGATATTGACCCAAACGTGTAAGGACGGGCTCGTTGCCGGTTCGTTTGAATATGCTGAAGGGAAGAAAAAAAGTTTTGGAGGATTCGGTATGCCCTATTATTACAGTGAACAAGTGAAGTTGCTGCTGGTCGATCAATCGGATGAGAAAGTCGAGGTATTATATGACTCCAACCCCTATGGCTTCGTCTTGCCGCTCATCGGTTCAAGACCTCCCTATTATTACAATCCGCGTTATTTGCCTTATTACCCGGTAATATGAAATGGAGGCTGCCTTATTCCGGAAGGCTTAAGGCGGTCTCACCAGTCACCTATTCATTCCCGATTATATGGTTCCGTGATCATTACAAATCGGTATATAATGGGTATACATAGTGATGAAAAGGCAGGAGTGAAATGGGAATTTGATTGATGGACGAAGGTGACCAACCTAAGCAAGGGGGATGTTACGGGTTGGGTGAACGGACAGGAAAAGGGGCGAGCCATTTGGAACGTTTTACAGAACAGGTTATCAAAATCATCCAGCAGATCCCGCCGGGTAAAGTGATGACATATGGACAGATTGGGCAGCTCGCCGGAAGCGCGCGCGGAGCAAGGCAAGTCGTTAGGATCCTGCATTCGAGCAGTAAAAAACATCATCTTCCTTGGCATCGGGTAATCAATGCAAAAGGGGAAATCGGCATAAAAGCAGACGGCGCCGCCGAACACCAGCAAATCCTGCTGGAAAGCGAAGGCATCACATTCACGAACCGGAACACGATCGACCTTAAAACGTATCGCCATCATCCAGAACTGGACGAATGAAAGCGATTCACGGTTGACGGCCGGAAAAACGTACCGACTGCGCCAGGGTAAGCGAAATGAATGCACAACAAGCGAAATCCATACAAAAAAAGGCTAATCTCAGTAGATCAGCCTTTTTTGTGTCAGGACCGGGCATGTATCGCAGCATTCATTCCGGCTAGCCTTCCGGTGACGAGGGCGGAGGTGATGTTGTAGCCGCCTGTGTATCCATGTATGTCCAGGATCTCACCGCAGAAGTATAGTCCATCCATTAGCTTGGAGGACATTTCTTTCGGATGGATTTCCTTGACGGATACGCCTCCGCCGGTGACGAAGGCCTTTTCCAGCGGCTGGGTGCCGTGCACGCCAAATTGGAAGTCCTTGCATAGCTCGGCAAAGCGGCGGATTTTCTCATGGGAAATCGTCGCTCCTTGTTCCTGGAGGTCGATGCCGCTTCGTTCAAGCAGGAAGTGAAGGTATCGTTCCGGTACTAAACCCTTTAACGTATTTTTGATCGCTTTTTTCGGTTCTGTTTTGATTTCCTTCATGATGTCTTGAAAGACCTCTTCCTTGTTGCGATCCGGAAGGGCATCGAGTTTCATGGTCACTTCCTTGAGGTTCCACTTTTTCATCGCTTTCACGACGAATTGGCTGCATCGTAGGACAGCTGGTCCGGAAACGCCGAAATGGGTGAAGAGCATATCCATTTGGTGGGTAATCAGTGCCTTGCCTTTTGGGTTGAGCACGCTCAGCGAAACATCCCGAAGTGCGAGGCCTTGAAGCGTTCGAGCTTTAATGAAGGCTTCGTCGCTGAGGATGGGAACTTCAGTCGGGAACAGGTCGGTAATCGTATGCCCCGCTTTTTTTGCCCACGCATATCCATCGCCGGTTGATCCGGTGTGGGGAACCGATTTACCGCCGACGGCGATCACGACTGCGTCTGTGGCAACGGTTTGTCCGTCCTTCAGCCGGACCCCGCTTGTTTTTCCATTTTCATAGAGGACCTCGGCAACCGGGGAGTTCTTATAAATCGTTACCTTCAGATGCGATAGGCGGGTCAGTAGTGCATCCACGACGCTTTGCGCTTTATCGTTGACCGGGAACATCCGGCCATGGTCCTCTTCCTTTAGGGCAACACCCAATTTTTCAAAGAATAGAATGATGTCTTCATTATTGAATTCCGAGAAAGCACTATATAAAAATCGCCCGTTTCCAGGGATGTGCTGAATGATTTCATCGATCGAGAGCCTGTTCGTCACATTGCAGCGTCCGCCGCCCGAGATGGCAAGTTTCCTGCCAAGCTTCTCGCCTTTATCCACTAACAAGACTTGGGCGCCTTTTTCCCCGGCCGCGATCGCTGCCATCAATCCGGAAGGGCCGCCGCCAATTACCACTACATCATATTTCAAATTGATCACCACTTTATCATTTTCAGTCCCTTCATTATATAGCAAGAGCCCTTAGAATATCGAATGTAGAAAAAAAGGAATTATTTGTTTGTGTATTATCTTCGAAAACGATAAACTTGAGTGTAGTTTTCTATAGAAAAAATGCTTTAATATGATAAGATAAAGAGCGTGTAAAACGTAACTGACAGAGGCAGGAAGGGATTAGATGTCATCTAAGTTTTTAAAAGGGGCTTTTATATTAACGCTGGGAGCGATCATTTCCAAGGTTCTTGGATTATTTTACGTCATCCCATTTGAACATATGGTCGGGAATAAAGGGGCAACCCTCTATCAATATGGATACGTTCCATATACCATTTTCATCAGCTTTGCAACGGCTGGCATGCCGCTTGCCGTTTCTAAATTCATTTCGAAGTATAATGCTCTCGAGGAATATGCCGTCGGCGAGAAGTTATTCAAATCAAGCCTGAAATTAATGGCTGTCACCGGTTTTCTCGCTTTTTTGATCCTCTATACGATGGCACCGCTGTTTACTGAAGTGTTTGGTGTGGAGAAGGAAGATGTCAGGGATGTCACCGCGATCATACGGGCCGTCAGCTTTGCCTTGATTTTTGTACCGTTTATGAGCATCATCCGCGGCTTCTTCCAGGGTCATGAAGCGATGGAGCCAACGGCGATATCGCAGGTGATCGAACAAATTGTCCGCATCGTGTTCCTTCTGGCCGGTGTGTTTGTTGTTTTGAATGTCCTTGATGGAGAGTTAGTGAGAGCCATCCAAATCGCTACATTTGCGGCTACGGTCGGGGCCATCGGCGGACTGGTGGTGTTGTTTTGGTATTGGAAAAAACAAAAACCTTACTTGGACAGCTTGATGGAGAGAGACCGGGGGACGATGGACATTTCCTTGAAGGAAATTTATAAAGAAATCTTCCTATCGTCGATTCCTTTCATATTTGTCGGTATCGCGATGCCGATGTTCCAGTTTGCCGATTTGCTGTCATTCAATAAGGCAATGTCGTCGATCGGCCTGCAGCATGTTGCAGAAGATGCCCTGGGGGTTTTGAATGTATACGCCCAGAAGCTAGTTTTGATTCCGATGACGCTTGCAACAGGGTTTTCCATGGCGCTGCTACCTTCGGTGACGAAGGCCTATGTCAGTGAGGACTCACAAGAGCTGAACCGCCAGCTGAACCAAGCCTTCCAAATCTTATTGTTCATCACGATCCCTGCGGTCGTGGGCATGTCTGTGCTGGCCGATCCGATTTATAGTGCCTTTTACAGCCATGATCCGCTTGGCATCAGCGTCCTGAAGGCCTATGCGCCCGTTTCCATCTTGTTTGCGCTTTTTTCCGTTTCGGCGGCCATTTTACAAGGCATCAATCAGCAAAAATATACGGTGCTCAGCCTGCTCCTTGGGTTTTTAATCAAATTGAGCTTGAATATCCCGATGATCAAGCTGTTTGAAACGGAAGGATCCGTTTATGCCACGGCCTTCGGCTACTTGGCTGCTGTGCTTCTGAACTTGTACGTCATAACCTATTTTACTGGGTATCGCTACAGCCTCACCATCAGAAGGAGTGTATTGATCACTGTATTTTCAGTGATAATGGGACTGGCTGCATGGGGCATGAACAGTCTGCTATCACTGTGGCTTACAACGGAAGGCCGATTCCAGGCGATATTGGTCGTCGCCGTTTGTGCCATTTTCGGGGCCCTCATTTATGCGGCACTTTCCTTGAAAAGCAAACTTGCCCATCGCTTGTTCGGCTCCCGAATCGATCGATTGAAGGCTAAGCTAGGTTTATAAATGAACGTTTGATGTGTAAAAAAAAGGGTATTAGTAAGATGATCCCCAAATTATCATATATTGGCCTTGCCTGTCATGAAAATGGGCAAGGCTTTTTACTGAAAAGGCTTTAGGAGGAAACGATGAGAATTGATAAGATATTATCCAATATTGGTTATGGCAGCAGGAAAGAAGTGAAGAAACTTCTGAAATCAGGTGCCGTGAAGGTCAATGAACGGGTGCTTAAGGATCCGAAGGAGCAAGTCGATCCACATGCAGAAACCGTGACGGTCCATGGTGACCGTGTGGAATACAGGGAATTCATCTATTTGATGATGAATAAACCGCCTGGTGTATTGTCGGCGACGGAAGATAATCATCAGGAGACGGTCATCGACATTTTGGAGCCTGAGGACTCGGTGTTCGAGCCATTTCCTGTTGGCCGTTTGGATAAAGATACGGAAGGGTTGCTGCTGATCACGAATGACGGGAAGCTGGCGCATCAACTGCTTTCACCTAAGAAGCACGTCCCTAAAACGTATTTTGCGGTCATTGATGGCGAAGTAACGGAACGGGATATCGAGGCATTCCGCAACGGCGTGACCTTGGATGACGGGTACGAAACAAAACCGGGTGAATTGAACATCCTTAAATCGGGCTTGACCTCGGATATCGAGCTGACCATCATGGAAGGGAAGTTCCATCAGGTGAAGCGGATGTTCGAGGCTGTCGGCAAGCGGGTCATTTACCTAAAGCGCCTATCCATGGGAAGCCTGCAGCTCGATGAGGAGCTTGAGCTTGGCGAATACCGTGAATTGACCGCTGAAGAGCTTGAACAGCTAAAAGCGGGACAGCCCCAATGAAGAATAAGCAATAAAAAATGAGGCGGACATATTGTCCGTCTCAAAGTATCTTACATATCGATTTTGTTCGGGTGGTCGTTCTCTTTACGATGACATCTTCACCTTTTTACTTGTTGTCGTCCAAAGGCCACGGCTTGGGCTTTGAACAAGGTCATTGTATGCTAAGACATTTAAATCGCGCTGCACAGTTCGAGGAGTGATGCCAAATTCTTCTACAAGCTCTTGAGTAGAAACCGTACCGTTATTGCTAATGAACATATAAACGGATTTAATACGGGTTAACATGCGATTTGTTGAAGGTTTCAAAAAATCACTCCTTATTCTTTTCATTGTTAGTGTAAACCAAATGAAAACAACCGATATGTCGGACAGCGTTTCAGCTGCCGCTATGTACTTGCTATACCCACCCTATAACTCCTCGGAAACATTAGAGAAAAAACAAGATGTCATTAGCTTCATTTTACTCCTTTGCAAAAGCAAATTCTAGAACAAAATGAAAATTGACTAAATATTACATTTATTATATCGAAATTTAACAATTTTATTCCCTATACATATATAAATATTAACAAACATGGGGGTGACTGCATTTACTTAGTTGCATTTTGCCAATAAACGATGCAAAATATGCATGGACTGAAAAATATTGACTGTACCGGCGATACGTGTTATTTTCTAAACTAGATTGCTAATCGTAATTATTACGGTTTATCCGCGCGTTGCAAATATACTTGATGGCATGCGGCTGCGATGTCATAATGAAGTGTCGAGCGCTATAGCGTTTTCATAGATGACCCAAAAGGAATGTAACTCTAAACAAATTCGAGGTTGAACGATATGAATGAAAGATTAATCGAGTTTCTATTGCGCGACGAAGTGACCAGGCTTTCTGGCATGAAAAAACAAGTGTACGAATTCATCGTGAAGGAAGAAGACTATCTGGCATCCAAGGCCGATACGGTCGATCAATTTATGAGATTGCTGGTGAAGCATTCCCCACCCCGGCTTGCCGCCCGTCATTTCAATATGCCGTATGGGGAAATCATCCGCTTCATGAATGAAATAGAAGCCGAGCTGAACGAGAGGCTGGAGGAAAGGTGCAAGAGAGTGAAGTGGCTGGACTGTACGGAAAAGGATCAGCAGGCTTTTGCGGAATATCATCGCAAGTTATTCTTGTTCGTTAATTGAATGGAAAATCATGAAAATGTCCTGGAATGTAAGGGCATTTTTTTTCGTTCGTGAAACTGGATCATCCCAATCTGAATGAGACGAAGTTCTGATGACCCGCATTTCTGGCTGGCTTGGGCGTTTCGTTGTACGGCAGATCTATCCGGATCCAGAGGCTGAGAGGCGGAGGCCTTGTCCGCAATCGGGTCCAAATCATGTTAGAAGTGACCAAAACAGCAAGAATGAGGACGATTTGGAGATGGTCTGATTGTTAAAATGGGGACAATAAACGAATAGGAGCGAAAATCATGTCTACCATTAAGGCATTCAATGCAGTACACTTTTCAAGAACATGCTGATGGAGGAGGACGCATGAGATCCCTTATCGGCGTTGATTCTAGTTCAAGGCGATTGGAACGAAGCTGGAGAACCGATTGACTTTGAAAGGCAATGAAGTATCATTTACCTTATTGCGGATCATGTGAAAATCCCCGTCAGCGCGGACATTGAAGCAGGCTATGGTGAAACCGCGGTAATGTGCTATGCGCGGCAGACGACGAATCACACCTCACATGGATTTGGGACTAAAACCTGAAAGGATGCGGAGTATAATGGATGTTGCGTTCAATCTTTCTTTTGAAGAAATGTGGGAGAAAATCATGGCCTGCGATGCTAAATATGATGGATTATTCTTTACGGCAGTAAAGACCACCAAGATATACTGCCGCCCTTCATGCAGGTCGAGGAAGCCGAAACAAATAAATGTGGAATTTTATCATAGCATCGCAGAAGTCGAGCAGGCAGGTTTCCGTGCTTGCAAAAGATGCCAGCCGCAAGTCGAGGTGTCCCCGCAGATGCAGCTTGTCAGAGATGTCATCATATTCTTGGTAAGGCAGTATAACCAAAAAGTGGAATTGAAGGATATTGCCGACCATGTTGGTGTAAGCTCCTATTATCTCGAGCGGCTGTTCAAAAAGGAAACGTCGGAAACTCCCCGTTCCTATTTGGAGAAAATAAGAGTCGATAAAGCGGCATTTCTTCTAACAAGCACAAAGCTAACGAACCTTGAAGTCTCCCTTGATGTGGGATTTCACAGCCCTTCGAACTTTTATAAGGTATTTCGCCGGTTGAAAAATTGTTCTCCAAGTGAATATCGAAGCATGCAGGAAAAGGGGAAATGAAAAATGGACGGGAGGCTTACGCTGCCTTCCACTAGGAGGTCTTTATATGAGTGAAGTATATAAATTGGATTATCAATCGCCGATTGGAGTGATCGAGATATCAGGGACGAATGAGGCCATCAGCTCGATATTATTCGCTGAAAGGGACAGGAAGGTGAATAGTATGCAGGAGCGGACGCCAGAGGTTTTGGTGGAGTGCTTCAATCAGCTTGATGAGTATTTCAAAGGTGAACGCAGGGAATTTACATTTCCCTATATATTTGATGGGACGATCTTTCAAAAAAATGTCTGGAATGCACTAACAGGAATCCTGTATGCCGACACAGGCTCCTATAAAGACATTGCCGTTTCCATCGGCAATGAAAAAGCCATTAGGGCAGTAGGGAGCGCTAATGGCAGGAATAAGTTAAGCATCGTGGTTCCTTGTCATCGGATCATAGGGTCGAATGGGAAATTGACCGGTTATGCAGGTGGCTTATGGAGAAAGGAATGGCTCCTGCAGCATGAAAGGAATTGTAAGCAGCAAACGTGATGTCAGCAAAACGAAAAAAGCGTGAACCATACCGCTGTATGGTTCACGCTTTTTTTTGCTTTTAAGAAAGGAGCAAATGTATGCCGGTGTCTTTGAACGATGTGATGAATGCTTCATGCAAATGATCATCCGTAATGATGTAATCGATTTTATCCAGTGGCGCAATCCCGATGGTCACGTCTTTGCCGAACTTCGAGCTGTCAGCGGCAACAAAGGCCTGTTGTGATAATTCGATGATTTTCTTTCGTGTATTCGCTTCTTCCAAATTATAGTCGGAAATGCCTTTTTCAATCGTGATGCCACTCGCACAAATGAATGCCTTTGTAATATTCAATTCGCTGAAGTTGAAGAGATAGTCGAAGGCGACAATGGATTGTTCATTTTGCCGGACCTTTCCGCCTATGATCAAGATCTCGATATCACTATCAAGAAGCTCATTCACGACAGGGATGGAACTGGTTATCACCGTGAGTTTCTTTTTTTGTTTTATATATTTAGCGATTTGATAGGTTGTCGAACCGCTGTCAATATAAATGCAGTCTCCATCATGGATAAACTCACTGCATTTTCGGGCGATTCTTTCCTTTTCGCTTAATTGGCTGAACATCCTTTCATCTATCGTCGATTCCCCGAACTTCGATTGAGCCAGCTTTACGCCTCCATAGATCTTTTCTATTTTTCCTTGCCTGGTTAGAAGGTTCATATCCCTCCTGAGAGTTTCAATGGAAATTTGCAGTTCTTCAGTAAGCTCACCAAGCTTCATGACTTTTCTTATCGTCAATAATTCGATGATTTTCTTTTGTCTTTCAAGTGGTAGCATATTTTCACCCGCCATTCTTCATTCTCATTACCGGATATTCATTATAAGTGTACGATGTGCGCGAAACATATTCAATAAATAGCTAATGAATAAATTATTATATGGTCATAATTTAGTATAAAGTTGGTATGAAAGTGTTCAATATTTACAGAGTATTTACAAAAATCGCAAATTCGATTTACATGCGGCTTTTATACTAAGGGTGTATTGAAGGAGGTGAGCGGTTTGCTAAAACTACAAAATATTAGCAAGCGATTCGATGATAAATTCGTTTTGGAACATATAAATCTTGAAATAGGAACAGGGGAGATCGTTTCACTGTTAGGACCAAGCGGCAGCGGAAAAACTACGCTGTTGAATATCATCTTGGGGTTAACGAGTGTGGAGCAAGGAAAAATCATCTTTAACGATCTGGATTTGAGCAATGTGCGGATGAAGGACAGGGGGTTTAATATCGTCTTTCAAGATTATGCGCTCTTCCCGCATTTAAATGCATACGAAAACATCGTTTACGGATTGAGAAATAAAAAGGGCTTGGTGTCTGAGGAGGAATTACATGATTATATCGATTTCTTGGAACTACAGCCTCATTTAACGAAAAAAATGGGTGAATTATCAGGAGGGCAGAAACAGCGGGTGGCGCTCGCAAGGACCCTCGTCATGAAGCCGAAAATATTATTGCTCGATGAACCATTGAGTGCATTGGATGGAGTCATCAAGGAATCGATCAAGCAGCGCATTAAATCGATAGCTAGAGAATATAAACTGACGACGATCATCGTGACGCATGATCCGGAAGAGGCGTTGACGATGTCCGATAAAATCTTGATCATCAATCAAGGGAATATTTCTCAATTCGGATCACCGCAACAAATCATCGATCATCCAGCCAATGATTTTGTCAAAGAGTTCATTCTTAAACAACTGGAGATCAAAAGGGAAAATATTTATCACTTATTCGGTGAAAAGTATGCCTGAGGTAAAACCGGCCATGCGAATCATTTATATACCTATCTTACTGCTATTTGCCGCTTTTCTTATCTTGCCTTTGGGCATCTTGTTCATCCGCTCTTTCGAAACGGCAGAGGGCATCAATCTCTCGAATTATCTAACGGTCCTCTCTGATGAAGAGCTATTGAAGGCATTTGGAAACAGCTTGAAAATCTCGGGGCTCACGGCCGCCGTAACGACCACTATCGCCTTTTGTCTCGCCTATTCAATCCATTGCACCCGAATATATGGACCGATAAAAAGTATCATTAAAACGGGAATCCTTATTCCGATGCTGCTTCCGACCATCACATTCGGTTTTGCGATCATCTACTCTTTCGGCAATCAAGGAGTCATAACGAGAATTTTTGGGAGGAATTTATTCGATATATACGGCTTCACTGGATTATTGATAGGTTATGTGATTTATACATTACCATCAGCTTTTCTTCTCATCCATAATTCCTTCAAATACAGTGATAAGAAGTTCATCATCGTTTCTAAGCTGATGGGGGACGGAACGATGAGAAGCTTCATGAATACGATCATACGGCCATTGGCGGGAACTCTTGGCGGAGCCTTTATCCTTTCCTTCATCTTGAGCTTCACCGACTTTGGAATACCGGCTTCGGTCGGCGGCACCTACTCCGTTGTTGCGACGCAGCTGTATCAGGTCATGCTCGGCTCCATCCCTGATTTCCATACAGGGGCAGTAATTGCCATTCTCATGCTGATTCCGGCCGTGTTCAGTGTTTTCCTATTAAACTATCTTGATAAGCGTAATTTTCACTATGAAAAATTCAGCGATATCGAAATGACCCGGCATAAAGGGAGGGATATATGCTTTGGGGCGGTCTCGCTGCTCGTACTGATAGGAATGGTTTCCATTTTTGCAGTCATGTTCATTGCACCATTTCTTACTAGTTTCCCTTATGATCTTACGTTCACTTTCACACACTTCATCGACACATTTCAAGCAAGCGATTTAACGGCAGTCTATCAAAACTCTTTATTCGTTGCCTTGATGACGGCCGTACTGGGAACGTTCATTGCCTTCAGCTCGGCGGTCTTGAATGTCCGGACGCCGCTTAGGGGGAAGTCGTCAATCGATGCCATTTCGATGCTGACGAATACCGTGCCAGGAATGGTGCTCGGTTTATCGTATTTGCTGCTGTTCAACGGCAGCAGCTTGAAGGGGACCTTCGCGATCATCATTGTTTGTAACATGGTCCACTTCTTTACGACGCCCTATTTAATGGCAAAGAACGCATTAGCGAAAATGAACCCTTCATGGGAAACGACCGCTGAGTTATTGGGGGATAGCTGGATCAGGACAATCCAACGTGTCATCCTGCCAAACTCGGCATCCACAGTGATCGAGATGTTCAGCTACTATTTCATCAATAGTATGGTGACGATCAGCGGGATCATCTTTTTGGTCACGGCCCAAACCACGTTAGTGGCCAGTAAAATAAAGGAGCTTCAGCATTTTGCCAAATTCAATGAAATCTTCATCCTGTCTTTACTTATCTTCTTTACAAATCTGGTCGTGAAACTGCTTTGTGATCATTATCAAAAAAGATCATTCAAACATTAATGAGGGGGATATCATGTTGAAAAAATGGAAGATCGTCGTACTATCTTTAATTGCTTTAAGTGTGGTATTTGTATGGGCCGGCCGAAATGGCACAAAGGCGGATGAGGAAAGGGTTGTCATTTATACGAATGGTGATGAAGAAGCGACATCAGCAATGGAGACATCCTTGAGGGAAGCCGGGTACGAAGGGAAATATGTCCTTCAATCGCTGGGTACATCCGAATTAGGAGGAAAGCTGTTGGCGGAGGGCGCAGAAATCGAGGCCGATCTGGTGACGATGAGCTCCTATTTCATCGATAGTGCCCAAAACCAGCACTCCATGTTCATGGATCTGTCCTTCGGCACGAAAGCACTGGAATCCACACCCGCTTATTATACGCCGATCCTGGCCAATACCGGTTCCATTTTTGTCAATACGGAGGTGCTCAAACAAAAAGGGCTGCCGATGCCCGCCTCGATCAAGGACTTAACAAAGCCGGAATATAAAGGGCTCGTTTCCATTCCTAATATTCTGGACTCGTCAACAGGGTGGCTTTTAGTCCAAGCGATCATCAGTCAATACGGTGATGCTGAAGGGAAAAGGATCCTCCATGATTTAATCGCGAACAGCGGCCCGCACCTAGAGAGCTCAGGGTCGGGACCGATCAATAAAGTGCAAGCAGGGGAAGTGGCTGCCGGCTTCGGATTACGCTATCAAGCCGTGATGGCGAAAGAAAAGGGCTTACCGATCAAGTATGTCGATCCAATCGAGGGGAATTTCTCCTATACGGAATCGATTGCCGTCGTGAAAAAAGAAGATGATGCAAAAACAAGCTTGGCGATGAGAATGGCGGAAACGATCAGTACAGATGCTAGGGAAGATTTATTGAAGCTTTACCCGGTCGCCCTTTATGAAGGGGAAAAGGTAACCGAAAAGAACAACCCGGCCCACCCGAAAAGATTCAAGCAGCCTCTTACGGTCGAATTATTAAAACAGCATCAACAGTTCTTTAAATCAGCACAATGATCAATCCAGTAGGGAGTGGAGGAAAATGAATACGTATAAACTATTGACGCCTGGACCGCTGACAACGACAGATACAGTGAAGCAGGAAATGCTCGTTGACCGCTGTACGTGGGAAAATGATTATAAGGAAATCACCCAAAAAATCAGGAGCCAGCTTCTCGACCTGGCACATGCTGCAAATGGCGAGTATACCTCAGTGCTCATGCAGGGAAGCGGTTCGTTTGTTGTAGAAGCTGTGCTGATGACTGCCGTATCCGAATCCGATAAAGTTCTGATCATAACAAATGGCGCATACGGAAAACGGATGGTGCAAATGGCAGCCTGCATCGGCGTGAATCATCGGGAATATGGCGTTGGCTACAACGAGTTTCCCAAGGAAGCAGACATTCGCAGCCTATTAAGGGAAGATCGGGATATCACGCATATTGCAATGGTGCATTGTGAAACGACGACAGGAATATTGAATCCAATCGAAATGGTTTCCAGGATTTCGAAGGAACAGCAAAAAACCTTGATCATCGATGCCATGAGCAGCTTTGGCGGGGTTGACTTGAAGGTAGCCGAACTTGGAATCGATTATTTGATCAGCAGTGCAAATAAATGCATCCAAGGCGTGCCTGGGTTTGGCTTTGTGATAGCTAAGCTTGATAAGTTGCTGGCTTGCAAGGGTAATGCCCGCAGCTTGTCACTGGATTTGTATGATCAGTGGGAGGAAATGGACAAGGACGGGAAATGGCGTTTCACCTCCCCCACCCATGTAGTGGCCGCGTTTGCCAAAGCGTTGGAGGAGTTGGCTGAAGAAGGGGGCATTCCTGCCAGATCGGCCCGTTATAAAAGTAATAATGAGAGGCTGAGGAAGCTGATGGGGCAATGGGGGATAGATGCCTACATTGAGCCGGATAAACAATCCCCGATCATCACGACATTCCTTTTTCCGACTGAGTCCTTTGATTTCGAAGGCTTCTACAATTTCGTTAAAGCAAGAGGGTACGTCATCTACCCCGGTAAGCTGACTGACATAAATACATTCCGCATCGGCAACATCGGGGAAATCCACGAAGAAGATATCAAGGAGCTTGGCAGGATCATAGAAAAATATATGAAAGTGGTGACAGTATGAATAAGGTAGAAGGAATCATTTTGGATTGGGCTGGGACAGCGGTGGATTTTGGCTGTTTTGCACCTGTGAATGTTTTTGTCGATATTTTCAAGAATGCAGGTATCGATGTGACGATGGAGGAAGCGAGGGCACCGATGGGCATGCTGAAAATCGACCATATCCGTGCGATGCTGGCGATGCCAAGGATAACCGCTTTATGGAAAGAGGCATATGGACGGAATTTCAATGAAGAAGACGTCGAAAAATTGTACGCTGAATTTGAACCGGCACTGATGGTTTCCCTGGCGGATTATACGGATCCGATTCCTGGTGTCATCGAGACGGTGGAGGCATTAAAAAATCGCGGGCTGAAGATTGGTTCGACAACGGGATATACGGATGCCATGATGGAGGTCGTTGTATCCAATGCGCTGAAAAAAGGCTATGGGCCCGATTTCCATGTGACCCCTGATGCTACCCGTTCGATTGGAAGACCTTATCCATACATGATTTATCGTAATGTAGAAGAATTGAAGATAGCGGCATCATGGAAGGCAGTGAAGGTTGGCGATACGGTTGCGGATATGAAAGAGGGAGTCAATGCAGGGGTCTGGTCGGTCGGAGTGATTGTCGGAAGCTCTGAGATGGGATTGAGCTTGGCAGAGTATACCAGCTTGGCGGAACCGGATAAGCAAAAGCGGATTTCCAGAACGGCGGAGACCTTCAAGCAGAATGGAGCCGATTTCACGATTGCCACGATGGAGGAATTACCCGGGCTCATCGATCATATCAATGCTCTTATAGCTGATGGGAAGAGGCCGGGCACGCGCTAATTCTATCAAAGGTGCAGGCATCCGCTTATCCAGCGGAATGACTGCACTTTTTTGCGTTTCATTCCTTCTGCCCAGGCAATCAGCCAGCCTTACAAAACCGTGAAGCAGGCCGGCGATTGATTTTTTAACATTTTGCGCGCTTATTTCATAAATTCGTGTTGTAAAAGTTACGAAAAGGGTGTACGATTAAATGAGAATGATAATCAATAACATTTGATTACCGAGGAGTGAACGGAAATGGAAGAGCAAGATTTATTTGATGTAACAGTTATTGGAGGGGGGCCCGCGGGCCTTTACTCCACTTTTTATAGCGGCTTAAGAGAAATGAAAGCGAAAATCATCGAATTTCAGCCACAGCTAGGCGGGAAAATCCATGTTTATCCGGAGAAAATGATTTGGGATGTAGGCGGGCTGACACCGACTACAGGAGAAAAGTTAATCGAACAGCTAGTGGAGCAAGGCTTAACCTTCAATCCGACGGTCGTGCTGAACGAGAAGGTGGAGTCGATCACACGTAATGAAGAAGGGATCTTCATTTTGCTTACCTCCTCCGGTCAAAAGCATTATTCCAAGACGATCATTGTTGCGGTTGGCGGAGGGATCTTGAATCCTCAAAAGCTTGAAATAGACGGAGCTGAAAGGTTTGAGGTTTCCAATTTGAACTATACCGTCAAATCGTTAAATCGATTCAAGGGTAAAACGGTGATCATTTCCGGCGGCGGAAATTCGGCAATCGATTGGGCAAATGAATTGGAGCCAGTCGCCAAAAAGGTTTATTTGGCCTATAGGAAGGATAGCTTGGCTGGTCATGAATCGCAGGCAAGGCAATTGATGGAAAGCTCAGCCGTTTGCTTATTGAATACGACAATCACCAAGCTGGTTGCATGTGCTGATCATGATTCGATTGAACATGTGGAATTGACCAATCAGGTGACGGGAGAGATTTCTTACCTGCCGATCGATGAGGTCATCATCAATCACGGTTATGAGCGCGATACATCACTGCTGCAAAACAGTAAAGTGGATATTGCCATGGTCGACAATTATTATATCAAGGGTAATGCTTCCAGTGAATCCTCGATAGACGGCATTTATGCGGCAGGTGATATCCTGAATCATGAGGGGAAATTGAACCTAATAGCAGGAACCTTCCAAGATGCGGCAAATGCCGTCAACAAGGCAAAGCAATTTATCCAGCCTGATGCGTATGGGGTCGGAATGGTCTCCTCCCATAATGAGATTTTTAAAAAGCGCAACAAGGAACTGATCAAGCAAATGATGCAACCGGCGGCGGTCTTATAAAAAGGATGGCAGGAAAAGTTTGGCGATACATGACCGTCTACTCTATCGGATAAACACTTTAAAAAGTTTATCTGGTGGGGTACTTTTTTTATTTATACTCTGCATTAAAGTGAAGGTGTGGAATTCTGAATCCCCATAGTTTTGGAGAAACTGTACATCTCAACAGATGCAAAGCCTAAATTCGCGAATAAAAAGCACGAAATTGGCGAGTAAAGTTGTTAATTTGGCGAGTAAAAGTGCAGATTTCGCGAGTAAAGTGGCTAAATTGGCGAGTAACGCTCCGAAATGATGAAAGAAAGCTGCAATTATACGGATAATCCGGACCGAAGTTGAGCGTTAAGCAGGAAATTGACGAGAAACGGCTCCAATGTCATGTGAAATGTGCAATTTTGCATTCGATGCAAAGGCTATATTCACGGATAAACGCACGAAACTCGCGAGTAAAGTGGAAACTCGCGAGTAACTGTACCTTAATTCTAGTGTTATAGTGAATCTTTGATGACCTTCTTGTAATGCAGGACGGAAAGGATCCCGAAGATCGAATACAAAGCGGTGTATAAAACCATGACGATGATCATCGGTGTCCAAACCTCTGTTCCGAATAGGAACCATCCCGATTGAACGGCGAAATAACTATGAAGCAAACCGACGACTAAAGGAATGCCGAAATTGAAAACTTGCTTTGCTTGAATTCCTCTTAGCAAATCACCTTGGGTGAATCCGAGTTTTCGTAAAATCGTATAATTAGGCTTTTCGTTTTCGCTTTCATCCATTTGCTTGAAATAGAGGATACAGCCTGATGTTATCAGGAAGGTCAGTCCCAAAAAGCCGACGATGAACATCATGAGGCCCATATTCTTCTTCTGGTGATCGAAGGTTTCAAGCTGTGATTCCTGGATATGCTCTTCGTTGAATTTCATCTTTTTGAAGGTTTCATTCGCTTCCGGGATTTTTGCGTCATCTTCAATATCGATCCCGTAATGAACGGAAAAGATTTTCTGTATTTTTGGGTCGATATCCTTTTTCAAACGGTTGAATATGGCATCATCCACAATTGCGACGGGCATTCCGCCATCCGTGACATAATAGGGAAGGATGCTCTCATCGTTCAGGCCCATATAGGTTTGCGGTATCACCTCATGTTTGCCCTTCCATTCCACCTTTCCGGAATCCTTCAAGGGCATGACTTTCTCAAGTATGCTGCTGTATCCGCTAAACAGCGTCTCGTCCTTTGCGAGATTGATCCCTTTAACCGATTTTTCACTGATGACGGAAAGAACCATATTGTTCGCATCGAATGTCACCGCACCCAGGTTTTTCTCCAAGATATTCTTTGCGTTGACATTCGTCTGGAGGACTTCGATCTTTTCTTCGTCATAAGCAATGTTACTTGCGGACAAAGCTTGTTTGAATGCCTCGGCATCTTTCTTATCGGTCAAGGAAAAATCGTTAGGTATGGAAGACACGGCCATTTTTTCAGCTGAGTAGTAGGCGATATAGCTTAAGGATAACAATCCGATCGCCAGGGCGGAAACGGTCGTGATGATCGTCAGCAAAATCGCATTCGATTTCATCCGGAACATGATCGATGAGAGGGATAATACTTCATTGATATTCAAATAGCCATTTTTCTTTTTACGAACGATATTAAAAATGAAGCTTACGGATCCTTTATAAAAAAGATAGGTCCCGATGATGACGGATGCCAAAATGAAGATCATCGCCATGAAAAGCTCGGACATTTCCATGAACGCTCCATCGAATAATTTGGAGGAAACAATATAGCCGCTGATGATCAGGATGATGCCGAATATGCCGATGATCATTTCCGCAATTGAAACCTTTTTCACTTTTCCTTCAGTCAATGAGGTCACCCTGAATAGAGATAATATCGTCTGCCTTTTAATGAACGCATAATTCATCAACATGATAAAAAGGTAGATGACGCTAAAGACGATCAAGGTTTGTATAAACGGCAAAAAGGAAAACTGCAGAGTTGCAATCGCTTGGACACCGGTAATCTTGAATAAGATCATGATGATCAATTTGGAAAAGGCAAACCCTATGAAGATTCCCATGAACACGGAACAGAAATATAAAATCAAGTTTTCCGCGCTCAGGATACGGAAGATCCTGTTTTTTGTCATGCCAATCAATTGGAATAAACCAATCTCCTTACTGCGCCTTTTGATGAATATGCTATTGGCATATAAAAGGAATATGGATACGATCGCAACAAGCAAGATCGATGCAGCCCTGATGGATGCCGCTCCTTTTATCGAACCTTCCGCTTTATCCATCGCTGGGTCATATTGCAAGGTGACAAATGCGAAATAAAGCGAGGCGCTGAATACCAATGCGAATACATAGAGGTAATAGTTTTTCAGGTTTTTCTTCAGGTTCCGAAAGATGAGTTGATTAATGCTCATTTTGCACACCGCCCAATACACCTTGTGTTTTCATGATGTCCTTGAAGAAGGTTTGCCTCGTTTCGTCGCCTTTATTCAATTGGGTATAAATTTGTCCATCTTTGATGAAGATGACCCTGCTGCAATAACTGGCTGCCACGGGATCGTGGGTGACCATGATGATCGTCGCATTGTGTTTTTTGTTCATATCGCTCAGTTTGTTCAATAAATCGGAAGCGGATTTTGAATCAAGCGCCCCTGTGGGCTCATCAGCGAAAATGATGCTCGGTTCATGGATGAATGCCCGTGCTGCGGAGGTACGCTGCTTTTGGCCGCCGGAAATTTCATTAGGGTATTTATCCTTCACGTCATGGATGCCAAGCTCCTTTGCCACGGCATCGAACTTTTGAAACGCTTCGCGAGTGGGCGTTTTTGTAATCGACAAAGGCAGGAGAATGTTTTCCTTGACGGTCAACGTGTCCAGTAAATTATATTCTTGGAAGATGAAGCCAAGATGGTTTTTCCTGAATTCGGCGAGCATTTTTTCCTTCATCCCCGAAATTTCTTGTCCATCGATCGAGATGGTGCCGTTGCTGATTTTGTCGATGGAGGAAAGGACATTGAGCAAGGTCGTTTTCCCTGAACCGGATGCCCCCATGATGCTGACGAATTCACCCTCCTCGATGCTTATATCGAGACCCTTCAGTACCTCTTGTTTATTCAACTTATTCCCGTAGCTCTTATGGATTTTTTTCGCTTCTAATATATTCATATCAATACACTCCTTTTTTCTATATCCTCATTATAAAAGTCCATGTATGCTATTTCCTGCGATTGGCCGAACAAAGAATAAAAGCATGTGACACTTTTGTCACATGCTTGTTATATTCACGAAGTCATTCCGCTTCGGGAAGCGTAAGGTCATGGTCGTTCCGGCTCCGGGCTCCGATATCACATCAATGGAGATGAATAGGGAATCGGCCGCCTTCTTGGTTAAAAATAATCCCATGCCTGTTGCCGCACTGTCGCGATGATAGGTCGTCGATGTAAATCCTTTAGCAAAAATGCGGGGTAAATCCTTCGGAGCGATGCCTCGTCCGCCGTCCTTCACTTCAAGCGTAGCTTGATCATCGTACATATAGCTTTTTATTACAATATCGGTGTTTTCACTGTATTTAATCTAGTTCGTCAATAACTGCCTCATGATGAAAGCGAGCCATTTGGCATCACTGAGCACTTCGGTGACATCCAATTGGATGTCAAAGCCGATGCCTTTTTGGATGCACCATGATTGCAAGGTTTTGATTTCATCGAAAATGATCGTTTCCAAGCTGATTTTCTCCATATATAAATCATTTTCTATGAAAGGCATGCGCCTTTGGTGGAGCTGCTGATCGAGAAGCAGGTGAATCCTTAACCACTCATAAGTTAAATGGGACTTGAGCATGCCATCATCCAGCCGGTCGATCATTAAATGCATCGCCGTTAATGGGGTCTTCACTTCATGTATCCAAGTCAATAATTCATCCTTCTCCTGCTCCAGGGTCATTTGGCCCTTTTCGGCTGCTTGCTTCAGTAACTGGGTTTGGTTGATGATGCTGCTTTCGATGATCCTTTCGAAAGGGCTGTCGGCCTCGGCTAGGTTCGATAAGTCCAGGTTGTCTTCCCGCTCTTCCAACTGCTTATAAAAATGGGTTTCTTTTTTATAGCGGAAAAACAAAAAGATACAGAACATGATCAAGGATAAAAAGGCCATGTACATGACGGGCTTTACGGGTATGGCCGAATCAAGATACGCGACAAAGACGATGAATAGATGAAGGACGATAAAGAAGGTGATCCAGCTGAGCCTTTCTGCCAGGTATTTTCCGATCATGCATGTGCCTCTTCAACGGCGATATAGCCCTGGCCGACCTTCGTTTCGATATAAGCCCCTAGCCCTAATTCATCCAATCTTTTACGTAAACGGTTCACATTTACCGTAAGGGTGTTATCGCTTATGAAGCGCTTGTCATCCCATAAGCTGTTGATTAATTCTTCGCGGCTGACAATTTTGTTTTTCTGTTCAATGAGCTTTTTCAAGATGAAGATTTCATTTTTCGTCAGTTCAATTGATCCAGTCTCAGTGGAAATGGTATTGCTCTCATAATCCACTGTTGCCCCGCACCACGTTTTCAGCTCGATTTTTTCGGTATTGTAATTATAGACACGGCGAAGGGTAGCTTGTATCTTGGCGATTAGGACATCGAAATGAAAGGGCTTCTGGATAAAGTCATCCGCACCAAGCTGCATCGACATCACCATATCGGTAGGGTGATCTCGGGACGATAAAAAGATGATCGGAACATTGGAATGGGCCCGGATCAGCCTGCACCAATGGAACCCATCAAACTTCGGCAGCTGGATATCGATGATAACCAAATCAGGCTTAATGTCCGAGAATTCCAGAAAGACTTTACTAAAATCACGGATTCCATGAATATCATAAGACCATTGCGTCAATCTATCTTTCATTTCATTGAATAAGGTCGTATCATCTTCTATTAATAACAATTTGAACATGCGCTTCCCCACACTTTTCCGCTTTTCCTTAGAATTATATAGTAAAACCTCTCAAGGTTCTAGAGGAGCTGGAAATGAGGTAGCGGGAATAAAGGCAATGGACGCTTGTGGGCATGCCAATAATGGACTAAAATGGATAGTAGCGAAGGAAGTGAAGGTATGGCTGGTTTTCCAGATTGCCCTGCATGCAATTCAAACTATGCATATGAAGACGGAAGTGTTTTTGTTTGTCCGGAATGCGCCCATGAGTGGACGGCAGAAGCCGATACAGACCTTGGAGACCAACGGACGGTCACGGACGCAAATGGAAATGCCCTGAATGATGGGGACACCGTTACCGTCATCAAAGACCTGAAAGTGAAGGGGAGCTCGTCTGTCCTGAAAATGGGCACGAAAGTCAAAAGCATCCGTTTGGTCGAAGGAGATCATGATATTGATTGCAAGATCGACGGCTTTGGCGCGATGAAGCTAAAATCCCAATTTGTTAAAAAGGCTTGAATGCCTGCCGGAAAAAAAAGCACGGCCCAATCTTAGCGATGGGACCGTGCTTTTTTCTTATTTAGTCCTTAATAGACTTTGTCACCGTTAAAGATCGAATTCTTAACGACTACGTAATCAACATTTCGGATGGCTTCAAGCTTGTTTCCTCCAGCATAGGAAATCGATGATTGAAGATCTTGCTCCATTTCTTTCAAAGTATCTTCCAAGGATCCTTTGTGCTCGACAAACATCTTTTTGCCTTCCACGTTTTTCTTTTCACCTTTTTGGAATTCGGAAGCCGAACCAAAGTATTCTTTGAAGGCTTTTCCGTCTTTCTCGATCGTTTGCCCTGGAGATTCTTCGTGACCGGCGAATAATGAACCGATCATGACCATGGAAGCCCCGAACCTGACAGATTTGGCTATATCCCCGTTCGTGCGGATGCCGCCGTCGGCAATGATCGGCTTGCTTGCCGCTTTTGCACACCAGCGAAGCGCAGCCAATTGCCAGCCGCCCGTTCCAAACCCGGTTTTGATTTTCGTGATGCATACTTTCCCTGGCCCTATGCCCACCTTAGTTGCATCGGCACCGGCATGTTCCAATTCCCTTACCGCTTCCGGAGTTCCCACATTCCCTGCAATCACAAAGCTTTCAGGCAAGTGTTTCTTTATATGCTGGATCATTTTGATCACGGCGTTGGAATGTCCGTGGGCAATATCGATCGTAATGAATTCGGGTACGATGTTGTCCGCAGCCAATTGCTCGATGAATCCGTATTCTTCTTCTTTAACGCCAACACTAATGGACGCGATTAATTCGCGTGCATGCATATCTTGAATGAAGGTCACGCGCTTTTCAGGTTCAAAGCGATGCATGACATAGAAGTAACCGTTTTCAGCCAAGTACGTGGCAATCTTTTCATCGATGATCGTTTGCATATTGGCAGGAACGACAGGTAACTTGAATGTATGCTTGCCCAATGTAACGGATGTATCACACTCAGAACGGCTATTTACTACACATTTTGCAGGAATTAATTGAATATCTTCATAATCAAATACATTTTCCATGATATGCACCTCTATATACGAATATTTTTATTAATTATTATTAAAATTGTTCGCTCAATAGGTAATGTACATCATTTTTGGCATTAAGTCAAAATTATTAATGGTTTTCTTTGGATTTTATTTTTGAATCAGGGGGATGAGCCGCTAAAATCCATGAGGAAGAGGTGATGTCAGGCACGGAAAAAAGGCCGCCAATAGTGATGGGGGCCTGGCTTCCTAGTGACTGGATCTTTTTTAAAGGAGGAGGGAGTGCTTGATCTCTTGAATCTGCTTGGTATGCCTTTGTTCATGAAGAGACAATAACTCGATCCATTGATCCAAAGAGAGGTCCCCGAACAGGGGATGCTTGGCTTTCTTTTTACTTAGGCTCGTATTATCATCCATCTCATAAAGAACTTGGAATAACCGATCTCTGGATTCAGCCAGTAAATCCATGATGTTCGTTAACGGAAATGGATTCGAAGAAGGTGAAAGGTTAGCAGGGGATGCGAATTTTTTTGTTCGATCGGATACTAGGTAAATGTTTTTTTGAATGATATTGGTGAAATCCCTTTCCCTGATGCCATTGGCGATCACATCGGTAAACACTTGCTCCGTCAGATACAAGTGGTGGCATATCTGGGCGATGCTCCATACGCCAGGTGCCGGACGATGCTCCAGCGCTTTTTCGTCCAAATCCGAAATTTCCCCGATTAACTGGTTTCTTGATTCGAATAATAGATCATACTCGATAAAATTCATGAGAACCCCCTATTGTGACAGCTCAGAAAAAAAGCGCCGCCGTCTTTTTGGTATAGATCGTTTGAGGCTATGGAAAAAAGGGTCGGGTCAATCGTTGACGATGAAAGAAACGGATACTTGCCTGAACTGGGCGATGCGTAATGAAACCAATACCTTCTAGTAAGCTTGCGGAAGGCATGCGGCTGTAAAGCCGGATTTACTTCGGGTCAGGGTGAATGCCCTTACATTTCTATGCAAGTTTCTTTGCTTTATGAATGCAAGGGGAGCTTTGAGGGGAAAATGCTGAACGCTTCATTATATGTAGTTTATCATAAAAATAGGTTTTGTGCCGGCCTCACGCAATCCGGCGCAGGAAGTGCCGATTGCTTTTCATGTTGTTCGTTTCTAGTCATGTCAATCCGAGCATGGGCATATAATAGACCAAATCAACGATTAAATCGTAATAATTATGATTTGCGAGGTGTGAAACATGCTTTTGAAACGATACACGGGCAATTTGCTGATCTTGATCCTCTTGTTTTTGCTGCTAGCATTCTTTTTTCTAGGCGATGTGTTTATTCCAAAAGCAATCGATTTATCTGGGTATCCGCTGCTTCATTCCGTGCTTGTCGTCTTTTTGGGATTGTTTTTAGAATCGATTCCCTTCCTGTTTCTTGGTGCGATTGCGTCTTCTTTCATCCAGTTGTTCATCAGTGAAGAAATCATCCAGCGAATGATCCCAAAAAGCGCGTTCATGGCCATTTTCGCTGCGATAGTAGCAGCACTGATCATTCCAGTGTGCGAATGTGCGATCATCCCGGTCGTAAGGAGGTTGATTCAAAAGGGCGTTCCGGTCCACGCTGGCGTGGTCCTGCTTGTCACGGCCCCGATCTTGAATGTCATCGTCTTTGGTTCGACCTATTATGCGTTCCAGAACAATCCGGCGATTTTGTACGGGAGAATCATCCTCTGTATCCTGACGGCCATTATCGTCGGATTATTCATTTATATCTTCAGCAGGAAGGATGTCGTGAAGGAAGAAAAGCCGGAAGCAGTCCGCGGGCATGTACACGATTTTCCGCCAAGTAAGTGGACAAGCTTCATCGAACATACCTCACAGGAGTTTTTCATGGTCGGGAGGTACTTCATCATCGGAGCTTTGTTTGCCAGTATCTTTCAAGTGCTCATGGACCGGACCCTCTTGGCAGAAATCGGACAGGCCCCGATAAAAGGCACGGCGCTGATGATGGGCATTGCGTTTGTCCTTTCACTCTGCTCTTCGGCAGATGCCTTCGTGGCCGCTTCCTTTTCCCATAGTTTCCTCCCCGGCTCGATCCTTGGCTTCCTTGTCTTCGGGCCGATGCTTGATCTGAAAAACGTCCTGATCATGCTGTCTTGTTTTAAACGGAGCTTCGTCTTTACCTATGTTTTGCTTGTTTTCGCCGTCGTCTTCAGTCTATGCCTCATCGCAGGTGGCTTGATCAGTAAGGGAGGGCTTTGATGAAAACGTATTTCATCCAAAAACTTGAAGGGTTGCTGCTGCTGGGATTGGGAATGATGATTTTTAAATTGTATGTGTCGGGTCACTTAACGAATTTGATCGCACCAAAGATGGTACCATATGCATTGGCGGCACTTTTTGCTTTTTTTGTGATCAGTCTTCTTCGGCTGAAAAAACGAAAACAGGGCGGAAATCATTGTGAGTGCCATTCGCATGGAAAATCTTCATCACCCGCCTTAGCCTTGAAATATAGTTTGTTCTTCATCCCGATCCTTCTCGGCTTCATCTTGACGGATTTCACATTAAGCGGGGAAGTGCTCGCAAAAAGGGGCATGGCCCAGCAGCAATCACAGAAGCAAAGCCCGAATGATGCAGCAGGAAAGCATGTGAATCAAGCGAAAATTACGGTTACGGATGATAATTATTTTGAAGTGCTTGATGACCTCCTGAACAACCTCGATACGATTGAAGGAAAGGAAATTGAGCTTTCGGGGTTTATATATCGCGAGGATGGGTTTACAAGCAAACAAGTGGCGATCTCCCGTCTGTCCATGTCCTGCTGTGTCGTCGATGCGACGCTGTATGGATATATGGTCAACGGACATGTAAAAGGCATGAAGACGAATGATTGGTACACTATTACTGGTACATTGAAAAAAGGAACCTATAAAGGGGAAACGGTTCCAGTGCTTGATTTAAAGGCTGCGAAGAAAATAAAGGCACCGAAAGAAGTCTATTTATATGAGAATGTGCAAATCATTCAATAGAGTAAAACCCGGCAAAAAACTGCTTTTGCCGGGTTTTACTTGTGCTAATGATCATTTTGCTTGAACGAAGACTCCCTTTTCATGCGAGAAGGCCTTGAAGCCATATATGCCATGATATGACCCGATCCCGCTCGTATTCACACCGCCGAATGGCAGGTTATAATCCGTGAAATGTACGACTACGTCATTGACAGAAGCGTTACCGGAGGTGGTGTGATTCAGGACTTTATCGATGACCTCCTGCTTAGAGCTAAAAACATATAATGCCAAAGGCTTATCACATTCGTTAATGGAATCGATGACTTCATCCATGTCGTCATAGTTCAACAACGGGAGGATCGGTGCGAAAATTTCCTCCTGCATGATCTTCATGTTTCGAGTTACATTCTTCAACACAGTCGGTGATATGGTTCGGTCGCTTAGGTCGAACTGTCCGCCGAAGACGACTTCAGCACCTTGTTCGATTGCATCATCAAATAGAAGCTTGACCCGGTGGAAATTCCGCTCGTTCACGATTTGCGTGAAGTTATTCCTATCGGCCGTTCCGTCTTCCTTAAGGAACCCAGCTTGTACGATGGCTTGCAAATGGCCGGTGAATTCCGCTAGCTGGCCATGCTTGATGAAAAGATAATCAGGCGCAATGCAAGTTTGGCCGGCATTGACGAATTTGCCGACTGCTATTTTTTTTGCGGCATCCAGCAAATCATAGCCTTCATCGATGATGGTCGGGCTTTTTCCGCCAAGCTCAAGTGTTACGGATGATAAATGCTTCGCTGCCGCCGTCATGACGATTTTGCCGACATTCGTGCTGCCTGTAAAGAAGATATGATCAAATGGCTGATCAAGGAGCTCCGTCGCCACATCCACATCGCCCTCGAAGATTGCCACTTCTTTTTCATCGAAGGCCTCGCGGATGATTTTCGCTGCGATATTGCTCGTTTTCATCGTGAAATCGGACAGCTTGACGACTGCACAGTTACCAGCTGCAATCGCGGCAGCAAGCGGGGCCATCGTAAGCATGAAAGGGTAATTCCAAGGTCCCAGCACTAAACACGT
Source organism: Peribacillus folii (assembly GCF_030271255.1). Lineage (GTDB taxonomy): Bacteria > Bacillota > Bacilli > Bacillales > DSM-1321 > Peribacillus. The sequence goes on along the minus strand of NZ_JASJOM010000001.1, from coordinate 406,659 downwards.
TCCTTTTGCTTCATACATCAAATACCCTTTAGCATCAGCGCTCAAGGAAGAGCCCACTTCTTTAGGGGCCATCCACTCATCAAGGTTATTGATATTATCTTGGATCGATTTGATCGTTCCAAGGATTTCTGCTCGCTTTACTTCATGATAGGGCTTGCGGACATCTTGGCGCACCGCCTCGATAATTTCCTCCTCATGGGCGGCCACCACCTCCAAAAATCGGTTCAATTTCGCCTTTCTCTGTTCAGCGGTCGTTGAACGCATCACTCTTTGGTGTTTCTTTTGCAATTGGAATACTCGATTTATCTCATTTTTCATTTCAATATCCATGCCGTTTTGTTTCCCCCTTAAAGTGAAATTTGCTTTATTCATCTCTCGAAATTATTATAGTTTTTAAGATCACCTAAATAAAGACAGAGACAGGGAAAGTGTACGTTATCGTATAAATCACTGGAAACTGTACAAATTCTGAACATGCCAGGAGGTCCTTTTGTGCCAGATGATCATGAAAGCCTTGCAAATGAACCAACACCTTCAAAAATAAAGGAGGCATTGCTGAGCCTTCTTATGGTAAAGGACATCCGCCATATAACGAGCAAGGAAATAGCCGCGCTAGCAAACGTCAGCAGGGGGGCCCTGTATTTCTACTATGAAGATAAATTCGCCATTTTCGAGGAAATAGTCCAAGAGCAAAAGGAAGGATTGCAGAATGCCATTTTCGATTCCCTGAAGGACCTGGATCATATCGACCTTCGGGAAATGAACTTGAAGGTCCTTCCTGCGTTATCATACGTGGCCAAGCATACGCCCTTCTTTTTAACCATGATGGATCGGAATAAGATGCCTTATGTCAATTTTCATGCGTTTTTCTTTGAAGTATTCAATAGGGAAATCATGCTGACCCCGATGAAGGAAAACGTATCGGAGAGCTTAAAGGACCTGTATGTGCATTACCGGGCCCTCTACACCTATGCGATCATCTTGTACTGGTTTAAAGAAGGGATGGAACCTACCCCAGAGAAAATCAGCCGGCAATTTTGGGATTTGGTCAGCCAGAAGAGATATTATTGGATTTTCGGAGTTCCCGTTTTGCCGGAAGAAAAGGAAGCGCGCATCGATCGGCGTGTAATCAGGACTAGGCAAGCGCTGCAGGAGGCGATGATCCAATTGATCATCGAAAAAAAAGATTATTCAGCGGTGACGATATCCGATATTACACGCAGAAGTGATATGCGCCGTGCGACCTTTTATGACCATTATTCCGGTAAAGCGGACTTGCTTAAAGCGATCACCCATCAGTTCTGTACGGATATCATCGCGATTTTAACGCTTGAAGGAAGTACCGAGGAGGTGACCATGAAGCAATCGGAAGCCATTCTCGTTCAATTGTTCGCTTATCTTTCGGAACACACTTCCATCGTCCATTTCATCAGCGGAAATTACGGGATTCCCGATCCAATTCCGGAAATCCTCAATAGGTTGAGCCAGTTTTTCTTGAAGCAGCGCATAAACATCCATGCAGGCAAGCAAATGTATGCGTACTATGTATCCGGGCTATTGGTGGGCCTTATCTTATACAGGCTTCATGAAGGAAAAGAATTCACCCCGCAGTTCCTGGCCCAGGAATTCATTCAGTTCCTTGATCTGAAGAAATATAAAATCAATTTGCTTTAATGGGGCCATCCAAGTTCATCGTTTAGCCGAAAGCACGTGCTTCACCCAGCAGGACGACTTCCGTCCTTAGGTGAAATTGTCAATGCGCTTGATTCCATAGAAGCAAGGCGATCCCGGAACCATGACAACCGTGGCAGGCTTGCGGACAGCCAGTAATGTGGCAATCCAGCTGTTAACCAGTATGAATAAGGCGGAAATGGTGACATTTGTTCCAAGTGAACGGAACATAGTATAATGGGTGTAGTATAGATAAGATGGTAAGGGGGATAAAGAATGTCTTCGGGTAATCGGAACAATCAAATTGGACCGCCACGCTTTGCCATCGCCATCCACTCCCTGGTTTGGCTCGCACAAAGCGAAAAGCTCCTGACAAGTTCGAGTATCGCCTCAAAGGTGAAATCACATGCTACTTTTTTAAGAAGGGTGATGGCACAGCTTGCAGCTGAGGGTATCGTCGAAACGAAGGAAGGCCGTGATGGAGGATATAGCTTGAAGGTACCTGCATCACAGCTCACTTTAGCGGATGTGTATCAAGCGGTACGGCCGGAATGCCTGGTTTGTATGGAAACGAGTGAATGCGGTGAGGTCGGGAAGCAGCTGGATTCTGCTTTGGAGGAAGTCATGAATGAAGCGGAAAAGGAGACCCTGCGTCTATTGAAGGGATATACGTTAGAAGACTTCATGAAAAAAATCGACTTCACCTCATTCGAAGAAGAGTGTCTAGGGTAATATCCTTGCAAGAGGATACCCTTGATTATATAATGTGCTTAAAGTGATTGCATTTAATGCGAGGAGGAATTTACATGAAGGTGGAAATTTGGTCGGATTATCAATGTCCGTTCTGTTATATAGGGAAGCATCGATTCGAAGAAGCTTTGAAGCAATTTGAGAATAAAGAGCAGGTGGAGGTGGCATTCCGCAGCTTCGAACTGAATCCTGAGGCAGAACGGGACATCAATATGACCCAACAGGAAATGCTCATGAAGAAATATGGCATGTCGCAAGCCGATGTGGAAGCAAGCAGCCAAAACCTGACACAGCAGGCAAAGGAATTGGGACTTGATTATCATCTGGACAACATCGTCTTGACGAATTCATTCGATGCCCACCGTCTGATGTATCTTGCCCAATCGAAAGGTAAGGAAAATGAAATGAACGAGCGCCTGTTCAAAGCATACTTTACGGAAGGTAAGCATATTGGCGACCATGCAACACTGGCCACATTGGCACAAGAGGCTGGCATTGATAAGTCTGAAGCGGAAGCTGTTCTTTCAGGGACAGCATTCACAGCAGAAGTAAGGGGCGATGAGCAGGAAGGGAGCCAGCTTGGCATAACCGGAGTTCCTTTCTTTGTGATCAACCGCAAGTATGGTATATCCGGGGCACAGCCCATCGAAGCATTCCTCGATACACTGAAAAAGGTATGGGCCGAGGAAAACCCGCTGCAAATGGTGAATGATCCGGCCACTGGCGAAGCATGTGCGGACGGCTCTTGCAAGGTGCCGGAAAAATAATTCGGCCATGAAGCACAAGATGTAAAAAAGGCTGCCTCCAAGATGAACGAATCATCTTGGAGGCAGCCTTTTTCAAAGCGGTGAATCATTTATTCGGTTGCACTAAAAAATGAGCGATAAAATGAATGTCCAAATGCATACGAAGGCCAATAAACCAAAGCTATATTTCAATGTCATCTTCGTTAAAGCGGATTCTTGTCCGGTTTCGCCGACGGCTGCCGTCGCTATTGCAATCGATTGCGGGGAAACGAGCTTTGCCATGACGCCGCCAGCCGTGTTTGCGGAAACCAGTAATGATGGGTTTGTCCCGATGATATGGCCTGCAGTTGCTTGGATGGGAGCGAACAACGTATTGTTATTCACTACAGATCCAGTCATGAACACGCCGATCCAGCCCAATAGCGGTGATAAGAGCGGGAAGATATGACCAGTGGTCGCAACCGCTTCGCCTAAAACGTTCGTTAATCCGCCATATGACATCAATTTGGCTATCCCGATGATTGCACAGATCATGATGATTGGAATCCGAAACTCCGAAATCGTTTTTTTCAGGAGAGAAAGCCCTTCACCTGCAGTAATGGCTTTCGTCGTAGCGATGGTCGTTAACGAAGCCAGTAAGATTGCCGTACCCGTTGCACCGATCAAATCAATGGCAATCGCAATCGATGATCCCGGAATCGTAAATTTCAGGACAGCCGATTCAAGGACGCCTCCTTGAGAAAACAGTCCTTTAAAGGCAGGAAAGCTCCAAATCAAAACGAATAGCGTCAATAGATAGAATGGAGACCATGCCCTGACGATATCCCCCAATGAATGTTTTTCAATTTCGAGCTCCTTGCCGTTGAGTAAAAATAGCTGTTTAGGCTGCCACTTATTAAGAAATAGCGCCAGTATACCCATTGTCAATAGGGATGGAATGATGTCAGCCAACTCCGGACCGACAAAAACGGTCATGATTGCCTGGGATAGCGTATAAGTGATCGATGTCACTAATAGGGCCGGCAATACTTCCTTAATCCCTTTAATTCCATCCATTAGCCATATTAACAAAAACGGAATTGTAAAGTTAATGAGTGGAAGTGTCAAGGCCGTCATCATCGACACTTCCATCGAGGACACATTTTCCAGGCCGAATGTATCGATGATGCCAACCGGTATCCCGATTGCCCCGAATGCTCCCGAAGCCCCATTCGCTATTAGGCAGAGCATCGCTGCCTGCAAAGGTTTGAATCCCAATGAAACTAATAGGACGGCACAGATTGCGATCGGTACACCAAAACCTGCTGCCCCTTCGAGAAAAGCATTAAAGCAAAAACCAATAAGCAAAAGCTGAAGGCGTTGGTCTTGTGATATTCCTGCAATGCTGCCGCGCAGCACCTCGAATTTTCCTGATTTAACGGAGATTTTATATAACCATACCGCCATCACGATGATATAACCGATTGGCCATATCCCTTGGAACGTACCTTGAACCACACTTCCGATTGCTTCTCCCAAAGGTAGCTTAAAGAGGAAGAGGACGATAAGGAAGGTAATGAATAAGTTTAGTAGGGCTGCGTGAATTCCTTTCATCTTGAAAATCGTCAAGCATAATAGAAATAATAGGATCGGAATGGCTGCAACCACTGCTGAAATGGCAAGATGATTAAACGGGTTGTATGTTTCTACTAACATAATCACAGCTCCCTCAGTTAGAAATTCTGGTTGAGAAGTACCTACTTCCAAAATTGGGCTTGAATATCCTGAAGTGTATCAACAGAACGGGCAAACTGTTCTTTTTCACTTTCGTTTAGGGTTAGCTCGACAATACTTTTTGCGCCGGTGCGATTAATGACTGTAGGGGTGCCGATATAAACATTGCTATGGCCATATTCGCCTTCCAGCAATGTTCCGACTGGTAACACGACATGCTCATTTTTTAAAATCGCTTTTGTAATTCTTGCCAATCCCATTGCGATTCCATAATACGTAGCACCCTTCGATTCAATGATCTGGTATGCAGCATCACGAACTTGGACGGCAATTTCTTTTTTTCTTGCCTCGGTTAATTTTGGCGCTATCGGCAATCCGGAAAAATTGGCAGAGCTCCATACCGGAAGTTGTGAATCACCATGTTCACCAATGATATAGGCATGGATACTGGTTGGGGCAGTATTGAACTCTTGCCCTAATAAAGAGCGGAATCTTGCGGAATCCAATATAGTTCCTGAACCAATCACCTTCTCCTTCGGTAAACCGGAAAATTTCCATGTCGCATACGCTAAAATGTCCACTGGGTTCGTTGCGACCAAGAAAATGCCATTAAAACCAGCTTGCATGATGCTGCCGACGATCGCTTCAAAAATGTTCATATTTTTCTTAACAAGATCCAGCCTGGTTTCTCCCGGCTTTTGGGCTGCCCCCGCACAGATGACGGCAATGGCAGCATCCTTGCAGTCCTCATATGATCCGGATTTTATATTCATGGCACTGGGCGCATACACAAGACCATGATCCAGATCCATCACATCCCCCTTGGCTTTGTCCAGATTGGCATCGACAAGCACCAGCTCATCACATATCCCCTGGTTCATCAAAGCATAGGCATAGCTTGATCCAACTGCACCGGCACCAACTAATACGACTTTATTTCCCTTTGTAGAATTCATAATGAATACCTCCAATTTCTCCGAATATAAATACCTTTTGATATAAAAAAGTCCCTACTCGAATTTCCTTGCAGTATTATTCTTTCCCCTGTGTTCCAGGGTAATTCTTTATAAAGGTTGCCTGAACAACATTCTGACGAATTTGTGAATAACTTCACATAATATCCTAATAAAAAAGCAATCTTTCACATTTTTATGGATTACATGGTTTGTTGTAAGTGATTATTATGTGAAGTACTTCACAATGTTATTGTACAACATAACACTATTACATGGCAACAAACAAAAAATATTTAATTTAAGATGAAAGCGGCAAAAGTTCCAAAGGTTATCGAAAACGTATCTAATCATTGAGAAGGCCGTTTAAAAAGGAGATGTTACCTGGCACAAAGAATATACTGTACAGACGGGATATTATCAAAGGCAGAAAAGGAAAAGGGGCTGGGAAGTGTGAAGTATATCATCATTGGCATGCTGATTTTGGCCGTAGCATGTGTTATGACGGCCAAACTGATTACCTATAAATATTGGACTTGCATCTATACCGCATTCGGCCATGAAAATTATTTTAAGGTGATCAGCAAATTGAAAAGTGAAGGGGTGCGCTTCAAAACGAAAACGCCTATGAATTTAGGTTCGACGGACTTTCAAAATCGCAACAAAACGACTCAATATGATGTATGGGTAAAAAAAGAAGATGAGCTGGCTGCCCAAAGGGCCATTCACCGCGCGTGATCGATCGCCAAGACACGGTAAATTATGTTGGGAAAGGATCCTGGTGATGAAAAAACAGTTGCAATACATGTTGGAGAGAAAGGAATTTGTGGAATTATACTCGGATTCCAATGACGTAAGGAAATTCGATGTAGCCAAAATCTTAAAAGTATCGGATACCTTCGTCGTGGCAGCCAATATTGCCGCTAGTGGCCTATATGACGGTTATGGTCTGCTTTATGTCGATAACATCCACCAAATGAATGTCCAGACGAAATATGTTAAGAAAATCAAGGAACTTTATCAATCGAAAAAACAACATCATCTTGATTTCGTCGATGAAAATGATGACTTGCTTTTGAGTTTTCTCGATTTCGCCCACAAACATAACTTCCTTGTTTCCGTGGATCTCTTTCAAGTTCCCGGGGAGGTGAGAGGCTTCATTAAAAACCTGGAAGCTGATGTATTTGTCATTTCCATGGTGGACGATATGGGAGAACTGGATGGTGAGGCATTCATTAGGTTTGATGCCATCCATGGCATGTTATGTGATGGTCAGGACGCATCAGACCTGATGCGGATGTATCCGGGAATCGGAAAATGATTGAGGCCAGTCGCTGCCCTGGACAAGGTCAAGGTTTTTCAAGTGTCATTTGTTTTCCATGGTTTAAAAGACAGAAAATTTGTATAATGTGGGAGGTGGAGCAACACTCGATATTTCATTTACATATAGGAGGGGCATGGATGAGCAAGCTTGATGGCAGGACCATTGCTTTATTGGGAGCAAGGAAAACGGAAGAACTCAGCAAGATCGTTCGTAATCTTGGAGGAATCCCGCTTGTGCGTCCGGCACAGGGAACGGTATTCCTTGATGATTCGCATTTGGAAGATGACGTCACCCGGTTGATGGCAGGGGAGTTCGATTGGATCATCCTAACGACAGGAGTGGGGACAGAGCTATTATATAAAACGGCCGTGAAGCTGGAAGCGGGAGATCGTTTCATAGCAGCATTGCGGTCCATCAATATCGCAGCCAGGGGCTATAAAACGGTGAACATGCTGAAGAAGCTTGGTCTCAAGCCTTTAGTTCGTGATGATGATGGAAGCACGGCCGGACTCGTCCGCAATCTGGAGGGACATCTGTCTGGCGATGTAAAGGTCGCCCTCCAGCTTCATGGCGATCCGGCTCCGCTTTTGATGAACTGGCTGGATGGACAAAGCGTGGAGCATAAAGAAATCCTTCCGTATGAGCATATACCGCCGGAAAAAGAAACGATGCAGCGGCTGGTCGGGGAAATCCTTGCTGGCACCATTGATTCCGTTGTGTTCACGAGTGCACCGCAGCCGCGCAATTTAATGAAATATGTTCGTGAACAAGGTGTGGAGGATGAAATGATCGAACAATTCAAATCGAAGGTCATTGCGCTCGCAGTAGGGAAGGTAACGGCGCAAGTGATCATCGATGAAGGAATTGAACGGGTCATTTATCCAGAGGACCAACGGATGGGCAGTGCAATGGTGGAACTGGTGAAATTTTACCACGGCATTGCAAGCAGATAGGGGTGCGGGCGCAATGACCATAGGCAAGGTTTATTTTGTGGGCGCAGGCCCGGGGGACGCGGGACTGATTACCGTTAAAGGCCAACGGGCAATTGAAAAAGCGGATGTCATTATCTATGATAGGCTGCTGAACCCCAAACTATTGGAGGCTGCCTCGCTTGATTGTGAACTGATTTACTGCGGGAAGACACCTCATTCGAATGGCATCAACCAATCGGACATCAATGACCTGCTTGTGTTGAAGGCCCTGGAAGGCCATGAGGTCATTCGTCTGAAAGGCGGGGATCCTGCTGTTTTTGGAAGAGTGGGGGAGGAAGCGGAGTCATTGCAAGCTTACGGAATACCTTTTGAAATCATCCCGGGCGTTACGTCAGGTATTGCCGCTTCCATTTATGCGGGCGTTCCCGTGACACATCGAAATCATGGGCGTTCCTTTGCCATGGTGACGGGCCATGGCAAAGGATTGACGGATATAGGCTGGAAGGGGCTTGTCGATGGGGTGGATACGGTTGCCTTTTATATGGGCGTAGCCAACCTTCCGGATATCTGCCGAAACCTGACCGGCAATGGAAAGCCTGGGAACACTCCGGTACTTGTCATTCAATGGGGGACGTATGGTAGACAGGCATCCGCCGAGGGGACATTGGACGATATAGTGGATAGGGTCCAGGAAAAGTCGCTCCTAAACCCGGCGATCACATTGGTCGGCGATATCATTTCGCTTAGGGACAAACTGCAATGGTTCGAAAAAAAACCGCTACACGGACAGCAGTTTTTAGTGGCCAGAACCGGCACGGCAAAGAGTCAGCTGGCAGAAGAGTTGCAGGAACTTGGGGGAGATGTCATTGAGTTTCCGAAATGGGTGGCGGCTAACGTGAAAATGGAGGAAAGTCAGTTGCTCTCTTTTCTTTCGTATGACCGGATTCTCTTCACATCACCAGAAAGTATCCACGGATTCTTGGATTCACTCACTGAATATGCCATTGACTTCCGGCGGATATCTTCTGACCTTTATGTTGTATCGAGGAAATCGAAGAAGGTTTTGCAACGACGCGGCCTGATGGCCAAGCTCAAAGCCGAGATGCCGGCAACGGGAAGCCTGTTGGTCATTGGCGATAGGGATAAGGACCAAATCGAGGAGGGTTATGGGGAAGCGGATTATGTTCAATCGATCGAGAAATGTGTCGATGAAAGATTCCTAGAAATCCTGCCGAGAATGCTGGCCGAAAAAGCTGTCGATACAGTGCTTTTTTCAAACCGGCATTCCGTTGATATGCTGATGGAATACACAAGGAAGGCATATATGGATGGTGAAGCGCTGTTAAGGCGGGCATCGATTGGCGTCATCGGCAAAAGCACCGGCAAAAGAGTGCAAGACTACGGATTTGCCGTACATATGATGCCGGAAAAGCCATCTGTGGAGGATTTGGTAACGTTGATCGTGAATGGTGCGTATTTACGCTCTGATTAAACCCGTCATTGTGCAATTGACCCATCTCCCTGGATGGCGGAGGATAACAAGCAAATCTTAAGTGGTTTTCATGGTTGTTTGAATAAAAGTCTTTTAATTCGCTATAAAATGGGTATTGTATATGAGTAACTTTTCTGGGGAGGCGATTGAATTGAAACGTACGTCGGAATTTGCATTAAGCATCATTGGCGTCAGCATCGCTGCGATTTTTTTGATTGTAACGATAATTGCTGCCGTTTATATCAACAGTGTCGATTTGAAAGGCCTGGTGGACTACTCATTAATGACAGATTCGGAGGTTTCGGCATCCGAGATTGATATGTCCATCAAGTTGTTCATGGGTCTGCTGTGGGCGGGGATCATCTCGTTGGTCGTTGCATTGGCAGGGGGCTTGAGCGCTATCTTTCTATTAAAAGGCGGCAAAGCGAAGCCAGCCGGCATTTTATTGATCATTACGGGGATAGTGACCGTTTTTCAAATATGGCCGCTTATTTTCTTCATCGTGCCAGGCATCATGTGTCTTGTAAGAAAGCCAATTGATACGGTGGAAGTGATCGTCTGATCGAACCTGATACATAGCGTTATGATGTGAAGAAGAGCTGACCCGGTGATGGGTCAGCTTTTTTGATTCCTCAAAGGAGCTGAAGGCGGGGAATTACAAGACCATTTTCCGGTAATATCCCTTTTTCCCTGAAATTACTAGTCTAGCATGTTACTATTATGGTAAATCTAAAGAGACTGGAGTTCGATCAATGAAGATACACTTAATGAAGCTTGGAATTATGTCCTGTCTAACATTCAGCTTGTTCAGTGGACAAGCTTCCGCAGAGACTGAATGGACCGATGCTTGTTCCCCACTAGGTGAACTGCAGCCTAATGAAAATCCTACTTACGGACAGATCAACTGCTTGCTGACGAATGCGGCGATTGCGGCAGGAATTCCCCCGGAAGTGGTGAAAGCGGTGGCTACACAGGAAAATGGCGATTGGAGGCAATTCAATGACGCGGGCAAACCGATCAAATCCAGTGATGGCGGCATTGGCCTGATGCAGCTTACCGATAAAAGCGGGTTTGACCAACAAAGGCTCGAACATGATATCGTCTATAACATCGAGGCTGGTGTCGAGGTATTGAGCGGAATGTATGCGAGGAAAGATTTGCCGAAAATCAAAGGGGCAGGACGCTGGGTGATTGAAAACTGGTATTTTCCAGTCATGGCCTACAATGGGACAAAGCCGGTGAACAGCCCCCTTTACCAGGAAAGCGGGAAAAGGAATACGGGTGCCTATCAAGAGGAGGTGTTTGCCGAGCTGGAAAAACAAAGCTATTTGTCCGGTACAAAATTGGCAAGCTATCCATTTAGCAAAACAGACTTTCAATATGATCGAGGGAGTTCGGCCAATATCATCTTCAAGAAGCTGGAATACACGCTGGTTGACCAAACACATGACTCCGTCTATGGGTTCAAGGCAGGAGACAAGGCGGTCACGACCTCGGGTGTGAAGATAAGGGAAAAGGCCAGCACCTCGTCCGGGTTTACAACCGTGCCAAAGGAGACATGGCTCATCATTACCGGTAATCTAGTCTACGAGGAATCGGCGGCGAACAAGTTTGTCTGGTTCCCCGTACAAACGGAAGACAAGAAAATCAAGGGATATATTTCTTCGGCCTATATCTCCAATAAGCCAGCGCTTCCTGTCATGGATAAAAACGCCCCCGTGATTTCAGGGGCAACGGACGCAGCGGTTCCGTTCAACTCGGCATTCGATGTCAAATCCAGCGTAAAAGCCAAGGATGATAAAGATGGAGACCTGACGAGTGCCATCCGTGTCGAGGGCAAGGTGGACACAAAGAAGGTGGGTGCTTATATTTTGACGTATACGGTAGCTGACAAGGCGGGGAATGCTGCCAAGGCGATAAGGAAGATAACCGTTTATGATCGGGTTAAGCCAGTCATTTCAGGTGCAGGGAATAAAACGATCCGCTTGAATTCTTCATTTGATCCAAAATCGAACGTGAGTGCCAAGGATAATGCAGATGGCAGCTTGACAAATAAACTAAAAGTGACCGGCACGGTGAACACGAAGAAAAAGGGAAGCTATACTTTGACGTATACGGTCACCGATTCTTCGAAGAATGCGGCGACGGTAACCAGGAAGATCACGATAGACAGCACGAAGCCAACCATCTCGGGAGCCGCCAATAAAACGGTTGTCTATAACTCGAAATTCGATCCCAAGTCAGGCGTAACCGCGAAAGATAATCTCGATGGCAACTTGACTGGTAAAATCAAGGTGACGGGTACGGTGAATACGAAGAAAAAAGGAACGTATACATTAACGTATACAATTACTGACAACTCGGGGAATGCGGAGACAGCAACCAGGAAGATCACGATAGACAGCACGAAGCCAGTCATCTCGGGAGCCGCCAATAAAACCATTGCCTATAACTCGACGTTCAATTCTAAATCGGGCGTATCGGCTAAAGATAACCTGGATGGAAATGTAACGAATAAGATCAAAACAACAGGGACCGTGAATACGAAGAAAAGGGGCACCTATACCTTGACGTATACCGTTACGGATAAATCTCAGAACAAGGCAGTGGCAAAAAGGAAAATAACCGTTAAATGATGCCAAAAAAAGGATTCCATAAATAGGGAATCCTTTTTGCGTGGAGAAATAGTTCATGTACCCATGGCTTTTCTGAATTGAAAAATGACAGTTTGAAGAATAGCTCCCGTTTTTGAAAAGCCGCTTCAGCCGGCGCAACCCGGAAATGGATGGACAACTTCGCGTCAAAGGCGAAAGATGCCTGTCTCCTTCCGCTGTGGATAATTGGCAGAAGAAATTCGGGAAGAGCGTTCGGATGCAGTCCGGTTGCGAAAAGGAATGGTGAATCTATGAAAGGAACCGAACGATAGGAACCAATTAATGTGAAATTCCGCAAATATTATGCGATTTCTCGCCCAACATGCACCGGCGGAAAATCGAGGGGAAAGCAATCGAAAACCAGTATGAAAAATGGAAGAACTGGATCATCTGAAAAATGTGGGTATTTGTATGACGTGATCGTGAAAGGATTATGATATAATGGCATGAATAAAAAACAGAGAGAGGGACTTCGATTGGAAAATAGAAAAGAAGTTTTTTCATGGATAAAAGCGATCGGGATTGCAGTCATTCTAGCTTTTTTAATTCGTACGTATATATTTGCGCCGATTGTCGTAGACGGTGAGTCCATGATGCCGACCCTGCGGGATCATGAGCGAATCGTTCTTACCAAGTTTGGAACGAACATCGACAGCATCGATCGATTTGATATCGTCGTTTTTCATGCAACGGTAGATAAGGATTACATCAAAAGGGTGATCGGTCTTCCTGGTGATCATATTGAATATAAAGATGATACGCTTTATATTAATGGGAAAGCTTATGAAGAACCATATCTGGATCAATATAAGAAACAAATGGCAGGTGGAATGCCGCTGACTGAATCCTTTAAGCTAGAGGATATTACAGGCGGGATGACGGTTCCTGACAACCAGCTGTTCCTGATGGGGGACAATCGCCAAAACAGTTTGGATAGCCGGGAAATCGGTACGATATCCGTCGATGAAATCGTCGGCAAAGCCAATCTTGTGTACTGGCCAATCAAGGAAATAAAAATGGTGAAATAAAAGGGCGGACTCGGTCATCGAGTCCGCTTTAATTTTGGCACACCCCTTCCTTTAGGCATGTCTTTCAACAAAAACCGTGCGTAATCTTCTTTTTTTTTCTTTTTTTAGGAAAATCAACTCATATGGGGGAATTTAGGTTATCCTATTGTTATGGAAGCAATCACGTAACATCGAACGTATGGGTTAATGGATTATATGTAAAAAGGGGTACTTTAGATGGAACTGGTGAAAGAACTGATATCAAACTATGGGTATTTTGCGATATACGGACTGCTGGCGCTCGGGATCATAGGGTTGCCTGTACCGGATGAATTCATGATGACTTTTGTCGGTTATTTGTCGTCCATTTCCGTCCTGAATGTTCAGGGGGCATTCCTCGTAAGTTTCCTTGGTTCGATTTCCGGGATGCTGGTCAGCTATTTCATCGGGAAAAAGGTGGGCAAGCCTTTCCTGAGAAAGCATGGTAAATGGGTTAAAATGACTCCTCCAAGATTGGAAAAGCTGGAAGCTTGGTTCAATAAATACGGTCCATGGACCATCATCATAGCTTATTTCATCCCGGGTGTCCGCCACTTCGCAAGTTATCTGTCCGGAATGAATGGGATGGGGAAACGAAAATACTTCCTATTTGCAGGGGCAGGAGCATTTAGCTGGTGTTTGGTATTTACGGCTTTTGGCTATTTCATCGGTGTGTTAACCTGACTTTCCAACAATCATAAATAAAGGAAAATCCCGTTTCCGGATCTCGGAAACGGGATTTTCCTTTCATCTCTTCATTGAGCGGAATATCCGCCATCGATAACAAGCTCCGCCCCAGTTACGTATGAGGCTTCATCGGATGCCAGATAAAGCACGGCATTGGCAATATCGGCAGGTTGACCGAGACGTTGAAGCGGAGTTGCTTTGACCATTTGATTCACAAGCTCCTTCGATTCCTCCAATTTATGTGTCATCGGAGTTTCGATGATGCCGGGGAATACGGCATTAACACGGACCCCCATGCGGCCATATTGGGCCGCGGCAGCCTTGGAAATGGCACGGACCGCACCTTTGGAAGCCGAGTATGAGTTTAAGCCCATTCCGATTTGAGCCGTGAAGGAAGAAATGTTCACGACGGAACCCTTCCCTTCTTTAACCATATAAGGAACGACATGCTTCATTCCAAGAAATGGCCCAAACCCATTGATGCCCATCATTAGCTGCCAATCAGCCAAAGTCGTATCGTCAATTCCTTTTTCAGAGGAGATACCGGCGTTGTTAATCAGAATGTCGACCTTCCCGAAATCTGCAATTACGGTTTCCATCATTTTTTTCCAGCTCTCATCCGAAGAAACATCAAGCACAGTCCCATGGACATTCTCCCATTCATTCACTGCTGCCACAGCCTTTTCATTAATATCTGCAGCGATGACCTGTGCTCCTTCCTTAGTGAATAAATCGACCATTTCTTTCCCCATACCAGATGCTCCGCCAGTAATAATGGCTACTTTATTCGTTAATCTTCCCATCGTGATCACTCCCAGTCGTTTTTTTGTATGCCGAATATATGTTCAAAGCTAGTTCGAAAGCTGGAAAATCGGCGGGCAATCGTATACATGCACTTGGCAAGTGGACATATCCATTTCCGCTCCCTATAAAAGAAAGCGCAAACCATACTTTCGTACAGCAACTCTGTTACCCTGATTAGCATGACCGGTCTATTAGGTGATAGTTGTCCATGCGTGTGCACAAATTTCATCCCTCTATTATATGAATCCATCTTCCTGGTACATTCGATTGAGCCACGTCTCATCTTCAATACTAGTGGTTCAAGTGGAATTCTGCAATCATTTTGTACTCGTGATACAAAAAAATATAATGACATTCCATTTGTGGGCCCTTTCCTTGTCCTGCTTGCTGGACCGCCCGTCCTCTTTCATTTATATGATTTACCCTGCTGCAGGTAGTTTGATGGGAGTGATGGAACGGGAATATGAAGAAAAGGGTGCAACACTTGGCTAATGAGGCAGGAAAAGTGATAAAATGAAAAATATATATTAAAGAGGAGTTGTCGAATGTGACTGAATTGAATTGGCGGGAAGAAGTCGAAAAACGGAAAATGGACCTATTGCTGGACACGCAAAATTTGCTGAAAATAAAAAGTGTTCTGGATGAAGAAAATAAGACAGAGGATGCACCATTTGGACAAGGTGTGAAGGAAGCGCTTGATTTTATGCTTCAATTGGGCGAGAAGGACGGTTTTACCGTCAAGAATGTCGATAATGTCGCCGGACATATTGAAATGGGCGAAGGCGATGAGTTGATCGGTATCTTGTGTCATGTTGACGTTGTGCCGGAGGGTGACGGCTGGAGCTCCGATCCATTTGGAGCAGAGCTGCGCAATGGCCGCATCTATGCTCGCGGTGCAATCGATGATAAGGGGCCGACGATGGCTGCTTACCATGCAATGAAGCTGGTGAGGGAGCTTGGGCAGCCTTTGAACAAACGAGTGCGGATGATCATCGGGACAGATGAGGAATCAAACTGGCGCTGTGTGGACCGCTACTTTGAAGTGGAGGAAATGCCATCGATGGGCTTTGCACCCGATGCGGACTTCCCTATCATCAGTGCGGAAAAAGGAATCTGGGACTTCTCCATCATTCAGCCTATTGATGCGGGACATGGAACGAGCTCTGAAGTGAATGTCAGCGAATTCTCTTCAGGACGCCGGACGAATATGGTGCCGGATTTTGCAACGGCGGTAGTCGAGGCAGCCAATCCTGCCGAGGTGGTCGCAAGCTATCAGGCTTTTATGCAAAAGTACTCGTTGAAGGGCCAAGCCGTTCCGCAAAAAAATCAAGTGCTTCTTGAATTGAACGGCGTATCTGCACACGCAATGGAACCGAACAATGGAATCAATGCAGGGCTTCATTTAGCCGTCTTTTTAGCGGACCTTTCACTTGATCCTCATGCGAAATCCTACTTCACCTTCATCAAGGATCGGTTGTTTGAAGATTCCCGCGGAAATAATCTGGGGCTGGCCTATACGGATGAGGAAACCGGTGAATTAACGATGAATGCCGGCGTTTTCAATTATTCCAAGCAAGGCGATAGCTCGATTGGCTTCAGCATGCGCTATCCGGTGACATTCGAATGGGAACAGCAAAAGGCGGCATTGGAGGAAAGGCTTGCTGCATATAATTTGAACGTGAAGACCAATTCGCATTCAACGCCGCATTATGTGAACAGCGACAGTTTTTTGATCAAGACGCTGCAGGAGGTTTACGAAGCGGAGACCGGTGATAAAGCGGAACTGCTTTCGATAGGAGGCGGAACATATGCCCGCTCCCTGAAGGAAGGCGTTGCATTCGGACCGCTATTCCCTGGCAGCGAGGACATTGCGCATCAGAAAGATGAATATATTGACATTGAAGATATGCTTAAGGCTACGTCCATTTATGCACGTGCCATTCATGAATTGGCAAAATAAGCGGTCAAAGAGGGAGAAAACATGGGAAAAATCATTTTAAACGGCGAAATAAAAAACAGGTCCGATGTTTCGGTTGATATTGAGGACAGGGGATATCAATTCGGTGATGGTGTCTATGAGGTCATCCGGGTTTATAATGGGAAATTATTTGCGGGAGAGATGCATCTGAACCGCTTGCTGGACAGCGCAAAATTGATTCAGATGAAAGTCCCCTTCACCGTAGCGGAAATGGAAACGCGCGTGAAAGAGCTCATTTCCGAAGATGGATTGCAGGACGGAATCATCTATATGCAGCTTACACGCGGGGTAAGTCCGCGGACACATGTCTTTCCAAGTTCGGACGTCGAACCGGTTTTTGTTGCCTATACGAAGGAAATTCCTTATACAGGAAAGATGAAGCCTGGGGCTAAGGGCATCACGACTGACGATATCCGCTGGCTGCGCTGTAATATCAAAAGCTTGAATTTGCTTGGTAATCTCTTGGCTAAGCAGGCAGCGGCGGAAGCTGGCTGTGACGAGGCGATCCAGCATCGTGACGGGTTGGTCACGGAGGGGAGCTCCTCCAATGTATCAATCGTGGTGGACGGCACGCTGAAAACGCATCCTGCCACCAACTTGATCCTGAATGGGATTACCCGCCAGGTGATGCTTAAGCTATGCGCTGATCATGGCATTCCATACGTGGAGGAACCCTTCACGGTCGAAGAAATGATGACAGCGGATGAAGTCCTCTATACAAGCACAAGCGTAGAAGTGACGCCGATCATCAACATTGATGGCGGAATGATCGCAGCCGGTGAAACCGGTCCGGTAACGAAAAAATTGCAACAGCTTTTCTCCCAGGAAATCGAAAGGCAATGCGGTTCGATTGACTGATCATGAATGGCCCCTTTGCCCCCTGGCAAAGGGTTTTTTTTTCTTTCAAGCCCGTCTCGCACCCCCGTCATGCTCCTCCTTAAATCCACTAAAAAAATTTTCAGTTTGTCCCTTTTGACATTTTCAGAATCGAGGAATATACTTGCTAATAACCTAAAAAGTTTACTCGTCGCAACATTTTGAGTTGCATATAAAAAGGAGTTGAAATTCACATGTCTGGTGCATTGCATCAATCTTCTTCCCGTGGATTTAAAAATCTGCTTCCATATCTGGGGCCAGCGTTCATAGCCGCCGTCGCCTATATCGATCCAGGGAATTATGCAACCAATATTACAGCCGGTTCCAAATATGGATATACGCTATTATGGGTCATTTTCGCTTCCAATTTGATGGCTGTGCTCATTCAAACATTGTCAGCAAAATTGGGGATCGCCACAGGAAAAAACCTTCCTGAACTATGCAGGGAAAGATTTTCGAAAAAAACATCGCTATTATTATGGATACAGGCCGAAGCCGTTATCATGGCAACGGACTTGGCTGAATTCATTGGTGCCGCACTTGGGATTTATTTGCTCTTCGACCTGCCCCTCATCACATCGGCCCTCATTGCAGCAATCGGTTCCTTTGTCATTTTGGAATTCCAGCGCAGGGGCTATCGGACATTCGAAGCGTTGATCACGGTCATGATCTTTGTTGTGGTGCTTGCTTTCGGAGCCCAGGTCTTTTATGCGCATCCCGATACATCTGCCATCGCCTATGGCCTATTCACCCCAAAATTCGAAGGGGTGGACAGCATTTTACTTTCGGCGGGGATGCTTGGAGCTACCGTAATGCCGCATGCCATTTACCTGCATTCTTCTTTAACCCAAAAGAGGATAGTCGGTACAAACGACTTGGAAAGAAAAAGGATTTTTCGTTTTGAACAAATTGACATTGTCATCGCCATGTTGATTGCAGGCGGAATCAATGCCGCGATGGTGATCGTTTCAGCAGCATTATTTCATAAGAGTGGAATATTAGTAGAAGATTTGGACGTAGCCTATCAACAATTCGGCGCGATGCTTGGGCCTTCCGTCGCGATGTTCTTTGGAATCGGATTATTATTCGCCGGATTATCGAGCTCTTCCGTCGGTGTAATGACAGGTGATGTCGTCATGCAGGGATTCATCAAAAGGCATATCCCGATATATTTGCGGAGGGTCATCACGACCTTGCCGCCCCTCATCATCATCATATGGGGAGTGAACCCATCCAAAGCCTTGGTCATGAGCCAGGTTGTACTTTCGTTCGGTATCGCCTTCGCCTTGGTGCCCTTGATCATGTTTACAAGCAATAAAAACATCATGGGTAATCTGGTCAACCACAAAATCACTTCAGGTATTGCTTGGCTAATAGCAATCCTTATTATCGGGCTGAACCTGTTCCTGCTATATGAAACGCTGTTTACCTAAAAAAAGAAATGTGAAAAAGGACCGCTTATGGTCCTTTTTTTCTTTGATTCATCCATGATATCTTCGCTAATCCACCCATCCCTGATGAAAATCCGTCCTAGCCCATGAAGGATTCGTTGCCTCCCAATGCCGGTGTACTGACTGAATTCCGAGTCTTTTTCCTGCTGGCGGGAATAACATGAAAGCAAGTACAAGTTGAGTATATGCTATGGGAATTATGGTAAAATTATAGGAAGAACAGGAAGGAATGTCAGTGACCATGAATACTCATTTTTTCTTTGCCTTAGTTTTGCCTGATGACATCAAGGCACATTTACATGCTGTGACGGAACGGCTGAATTCAAGGTTTCCATTTAAGAAATGGCTGCATCCGGCCGATTATCATATTACGATGGCGTTTTTGGGAAGTGCTGACGAGGCATTGAAAAAGGATGCGTTGAGGCGTGTCGAAAGTGCGCTTGCGAATGAATCCTCATTTGAGCTTGCCCTGGATGCGATCGACGTTTTTGGCAAGCATGAAAGTCCGAGGATTTTATGGTCGGGTGTGAAGCGGCAACACCGGCTTTTTTCGTTGCAGGAGAAGATTTATACCTCATGTGCAGACGCTGGTTTTCAGCTTGATAAAAAGCCGTTTAAGCCCCATATAACGCTAGCAAGAAAGTTCACGGGGGAAGATTCTTTTTCGTTGGAAAGTGTCCGGCAGGTGGCGGATCTGAATGATAAGCAGTTTGAGGCAGTCCAGGTGGCGCTCTATCAAACACATATCGGGGAATCACCTTCATACGAAAAGGTTTTTACGATGAATCTTCAATAATAGAGAGAGAAGGGTGGCGGCCGAATGGCACAGCTCATAAAGATGCAAGATTATATTTCCCGGTATGAACAGGATATTTACCGATATCCAACACAATATGCACGATTGAAAAAACAGCAATGGGATAAATTGAAGGCCGCTTATCAAGCGGGTGAACTAGATCAGCTGTATAGCGACGCGGTCGCAGAGCCCGAAGAGATGAAAAGCCAACCTGCTCTAGACGAATCCAAAAGCTTGATGAGAAAAGTGAGGGGCATCTTCAGCAGGGCGGATAAGCAGGCGACGGAAGCTGATGAGCTGGTGCTGCAGAACCAGGCAGAGGATCAGGACCCGAATATTTTTTCCTTACGGTTTCCCTTCCGTCCTGCTAATTTGGATGAATTAAAGCAGAACTATTTAAATCAATTGCTTCGCTTTCAAATGAAATGGGGAAGTTCGACGGTTCGTGAAAAGTCATTTGTGGATCGATCGTTTTTTTTGGACGAGAGGCTCCGCTTTTTCCTGCAGCGTTTTCCCGATACGTTTCTTGTTTTATATAAGCCTATCTTTCTATTGAAAAACGCGCCTGTCGAAGTTGATGTCATTATATTGACGCCAATGGACGCGTGGTGCATCACTTTTCTCGAAGCGGAGGAGGATGCAGCGTTCATTGGCTCCAGCGACCGGTTCTGGATTCGCAGGCATCATAAGCAACCTGACAAAAAGGTGCTCAACCCGTTATTGAGTGCGAATCGGATGGGTAATATCGTCTCCCAGTTATTTTCATTATATGAGGTGAACATTCCGATTAAAAAGGTGATTTTATCGCGGAATGGTTATATCGATTTTCCCGAAATTCCTTTTGATATGACCATATTGGATAAACGGAGTTTCCCGGAATGGTTTGAGCGGATGCGGGCCACTTCATCGCCCATTAAGGCGCAGCAATTGAAAGCAGCTCAGGCATTGCTGGAATATTGTCAGACGACATCGAGCAGGAGGCCGGAATGGGATGCCGACAGTCACCGAACAGAGGCGAATGAGCATGCAGAGCCTTGATGAAACCCTTTATTTCATCGTCAACCCAAGGGCTGGGACTGCGGGCAGCATGAAGGTATGGGAGAAAGCGGAGCGGCTGCTGAAATCCAGTTCCGTTCCCCATGAGGTGTTTTTTACAGAAGAAAAAGGGCATGCATTCCGGTTGACGGAGGAAATTTTATCAAGGACGGATCGTGATACAAGGATCATTGCGGTAGGCGGAGATGGCACGATGAATGAGGTGGTGAATGGCGCCCTTCCATTTCCCCATGCCATCCTTGGGTCGCTTGCAGCGGGCTCCGGCAATGATTATGTAAGGGGCATCCAAAAAACGACGGGTGTCGGGCAAGCCCTGCGGTTGTTTCAGGATAACCAACACAACGCTATCGATGTTGGTCAGTACGAGACGGATGGGAAGGTCGGTTACTTCATGAACAGCCTTGGCATGGGCATTGATGCTGAAATTTCCGCTGATGCCGACCGTTCTCCCCTGAAAAAATGGTTTAATTTCGTCAAGGCGGGTAAATTGATTTATCTCATCCTTTTTCTCAACCGACTATTCACTCATAAACCTGGTAGTATGGAATTGATCATTGATGGAAAAAGCCGAAAGCTGGAAAAGGTGTGGTTCATCGTCATTGCGAACCAGCCATACTTCGGCGGGGGAATGAAAATTTCGCCTCTAGCAAAGCTTCATGACGGCAGGTTGAATGTGATCGCGGTTCATGATATTGCCTGGCTGAAATTATTGGCCGTTTTCATCACCGTATTATGGGGAGGCCACCTTAACATCAAAAACGTTGATTCTTTTTCTGGAAAAATGATAAAGATGAAAAATCACGGGACGGCAAAAATCCAGTCGGATGGGGAAATTGTTGGAATGGATGAAGTGGCTGCGGTGGTTTTGCCAGATAAAATCCGTGTCATGATCAAGGATTAATTATCATACAAAAATATGAAATGATTTATTTGTTTTTGTTTTATGCGTATAATCGTTTTATAGTACTTGACGAAGAAACCTTTTTTCAACTAAAATTTAATTTATGGCTATTGTTAAATTGCTCAATAGCTATTTTTTTATTTCTCTGGAATGAGGATGTTTTTAATTGCGGGTGTCATCCCGATGCACGTATATATGCAGCTTCGCCGGCAGGCGGGTTTTTTATTAAACATGGACAAAAAAGTAGTGGTAATACATACACTAGGTGACGTATCCATATTAGTATGATTAAGCGAGGAAATCGAAGGTGAACCAGTTGGAACATTTATTAGGTCAGGAGTGGGATATTTCCCCTGCTGGAGGAGCTACAGGAGAAGCCTTTATAGCCGAGAAAGATGGGCAGAAGCTCTTCCTTAAACGTAATTCATCGCCATTTTTAGCTGTTCTTTCAGCTGAGGGCATTGTTCCGAAGTTAATGTGGACAAAACGCCTGGAAAATGGGGATGTCATTACGGCCCAGCATTGGATGGAAGGCAGGGAGCTATCTCAGCAGGAAATGGACAATATAAGAGTCGCAAAGCTGCTTCAAAAAATTCATCAATCCGATCCTTTGTTAAGCATGCTCAAAAGGCTTGGGAAATCCCCTTTACGACCTGAAAGTATACTTACAGACATAGAAATCGGATTATCTTCGGATGTTACGGATATACCGATCATCAAGCAAGCCATTCATTTCCTGCAGGATAATCTCCTGTTGATTGAATGCGACGAAGAAGTCGTCTGTCATTGTGATGTGAACCATAATAATTGGCTCATGACCGAAACGGACGGTTTGTTCCTCATTGATTGGGACGGGGCCGTCATTGGAGATCCGGCCATTGACCTTGGCATACTCCTGTATTCCTACATCCCAAGGGAGGAATGGAATCAATGGCTTGCCCGTTATGGCAAAAAGCTTGATGCAGGCCTGGAGATGAGGATGAAATGGCACACGGTTTCACAACTTGTGCTTTCCATCCAATGGCATCATCGCAGAAATCGGTACGAGGAGAGAAACGATTTACTGCAAAAATTAGAAGCCCTATTGATGGTAGGCTGATCAGAATTGATCGATATCATCCACCCACTGGGACAGGTTGTTTTGGTGGGTAGTAATATGTGCATCTAAATCGGCGGCACCGATGCCCCCCTGGCTATAGTCGTAAATCTCCGTCAGTATCGTTTTCACGTTGCTATCGATATCCATGTTGACCATTAAGGATTTGACGAGCCTTTCCACCTGCTCGCATTCTGAAACGGACCCGCAGCAATCTGATTGATGGTTGGTCAATATATCCTTTAAAAGTGACATTTGGTGTTCATGGGAAAGTGGCATATAAAACCTCTCCTTTCTGAATATGGACCTAAGGGTTTTCCGGGCGGATTTTTTCGCCTGCCCTTCACTCATTTATGGTGTGTTGTGAAGAAGGATTTATACATGAAAATGACAGACACTGTCGCCTGGAGGCCGGCAGTTTTTTATTTGCACCAATGAGCGGATGCACGGCATTCCTGAAAAAATCAGCTTGCAGGAATCCGTCCACTCGTGTTATGGTTTGAACGATTATATTTTAAATAGGGGTGTCATCATGCGTTTAAGAAATAAACCTTGGGCTGAAGACCGTTTGAATGATTTTCCGCAATATGTAATTCAGCAGCCAAAGAGCCATAAAGGTAAATGGCATGAAGTTTTCGGAAATGATAATCCGTTATATATTGAAGTGGGCACGGGGAAAGGCCGTTTCATTACAGAAATGGCAAAGGCCCATCCAGAAGTGAATTTCATCGGAATTGAAGTATATGGAAGCGTCATTGTCGCTGCACTGGACCTGCTGATTGAAGCGGACGTGCCGAATTTAAAGCTGTTGAATGTTGATGCAGTAAATTTAGGGGAATATTTTGCAAAAGGTGACGTCGATCGCGTTTACTTGAATTTCTCCGATCCATGGCCGAAATCCCGTCACGCCAAACGCCGATTAACGTATAAAACATTCCTTGAAGTTTATGAAGGCATCCTGCCGGACAAAGGCGAGATCCATTTCAAGACTGATAACCAAGGATTATTCGAATCCTCCCTGAAGAGCATTTCCGAATATGGCATGCTGCTGAAATATGTAAGCCTGGATTTGCATAATAGCAGCTTTGAGGGGAATATCATGACGGAATACGAAGAGAAGTTCTCAAGTAAAGGAAATCGGATTTACCGCTTGGAAGCTATGTTCCAATAACATCACCAACCAAAAAAACCAGGTGGACGGCACCTGGTTTTTTGTTATGGTCAAGCAAAGGGCCTTTCCGGATGCAGGAATGAGGAGGAAGTTTTTCCAATCCCGACTCCTCCGATGATGGTTACCCATTTGCAGATGATGAAGCTGGTGTTAAACTAAGGAAAGAGGAGGGGGAAAATGGAAACTTTGCAAATAGGGGAAATAAAACTAACCTGGTTGAATGGCGGCGTGACTCATTTGGATGGCGGCGCGATGTTCGGGGTCGTGCCAAAGCCGCTCTGGTCGAAGAAGTATCCGGTTAACGACAATAACCAAATCGAATTGCGTACTGATCCGATATTGGTGCAAACCAAAGGGCTGAATCTGCTCATCGATTCCGGGATTGGCAATGGGAAGCTGAATGACAAGCTCAAGCGGAATTTTGGAGTGACGGAAGAGTCGTCTCTCGAAGCGGATCTTGAAAGACTTGGCCTTGGTACAAATGATATCGATTACATTTTGATGACTCACTTACATTTTGACCATGCCTGCGGTTTGACGAAACGTGAAGGCGACTTGTTGGTGCCTGTTTTCGAGCGTGCAGAAATCATTACGACCCAAACGGAATGGAATGAAATGCAAAACCCGAATATTCGTTCAAAAAGTACATATTGGGCCGACAATTGGGAAGCAATCACCTCTCTTGTACGCCCTTTTGAAGGAGAAAGGGAAATAACGGACGGCATTACGATGATCCATACTGGCGGACATAGTGATGGGCACGCAATCATCATCATCAAAGACGGTGCTGACAGGCTGATCCATATGGCCGATATCATGCCGACACATGCACATGCCAATGTCTTATGGGTTCTTGCCTATGACGATTATCCGATGGCATCCATCAAGGCGAAGGAAAAGTGGATGAAAGACGGGCTTGAAAATGGAGCTTGGTACAGCTTTTACCATGATGCCCACTATCGTGCGATCAAATGGGATAAAACCGGTAAGGAAATGATGGCCGAATTGAAACGGAACCGTTAAGCTTGGACAGCAAAGGGAGGACGTCATTTTGACAGCCCCCCCTTTTGCCGTTAATCATTTTGTGCATTAAGTTCGAGAATCGTTCCTGTCGCGGCATCTGCAACAAATTCGAATTGCTCCCGCAGCCCCTCGGTATTCCTGGTGATTCCGCCCTTATATACCAAATAGTCCAAATCATTCTTCGTGTAGGCTTCAGGTTTCATCAGAATCCAGGAACCATATATATTTCCATCCTTCTTGACGGTTTCCTTCACGTGGGCCAGCACTTTATCCGGAGAAGTTCTGCTTGATTGTTCCAATAGTTGCCTTGTTGCATAGCCAGCCGCAAATCCGGCCGCCGTACCTAATAAAAACGTTTTCCAATTCATTTTTTCTCCTCCATTGCTATATTTCAATCATGTTATCTAGTATACAGAAGAAGGCTTTATTTGACTAATAATTTGAAATTTTACCCATTAACTGATAAATTATAACTTTGATGTGAAACCTGAATCTAAGTTCGGTAAAATAGTAATAAATCATACATACGTTAGGGGTAGAGATATGAATCATGAGACTTTGGAACTTTTTAAAACATTGACGGAATTACCAGGTGCTTCAGGAAATGAACATGCAGTTCGGAGTTTCATGAAGACGGAATTGGAAAAGTATTCTGATGAGGTCGTCCAAGATCGCCTTGGCGGTATCTTTGGTGTGAAAAGAGGGAATGAAGAAGGTCCGACTGTACTTGTTGCGGGGCATATGGATGAAGTGGGCTTCATGGTCACTTCGGTAACGGAAAATGGGATGATCCGGTTTCAGCCGCTTGGAGGCTGGTGGAGTCAGGTTCTATTGGCCCAGCGGGTGGAAATCATTACCGATAAGGGCCCGGTCATTGGGGTGATCGGTTCGATCCCGCCTCATTTATTGGATGAATCACAACGCTCCAAACCGATGGATATCAAGAACATGCTGATTGATATCGGCGCGGATGATAAGGAAGATGTGAAGAGGATCGGCATTAAGCCAGGGCAGCAGATCGTACCGATTTGTCCATTCACACCAATGGCCAATGAGAAAAAAATCCTTGCCAAAGCATGGGACAATCGCTATGGCTGCGGTCTTGCCATCGAGCTGCTGAAGGATTTACAGGGTGAAGCATTGCCGAATGTTTTATATTCGGGGGCTACGGTACAGGAGGAGGTTGGATTACGGGGTGCTCAAACAGCTGCCTCCATGATCAAGCCCGATTTGTTTTTCGCGTTGGATGCAAGCCCGGCAAATGATATGTCAGGGAGCAAAAGCGAATTTGGCCAGCTGGGGAAAGGGGCTTTGCTTCGCATACTGGACCGTACGATGGTTACCCATCGCGGAATGAGGGAATTCATCCTCGATACGGCCGAGTCGAATGATATCCCTTATCAATATTTCGTGTCCCAAGGCGGCACGGATGCAGGCAAGGTCCATATTGCCAATGAGGGTATCCCAAGCGGGGTGATTGGCATTTGTTCCCGCTATATTCACACACATGCATCGATGATCCATATCGATGATTATGCGGCTGCACGTGAATTGATTGGGAAATTGGTTAGGTCCTGTGATAAAACGACTTTCGAAACATTGAAAAATAACGGTTGATAGAGGAAGCTGTAATGGAAAAGGGTGGCTGTCATCAAGACCTTTATCCAACAGCTTCTTTTACATGGAAGGGAAAATGGCGATCATGAAAATAGCGGTAGGCAGTAAAAATCCAGCGAAAATACAAGCGGTTCTAGACGTGTATGAAGAGGCAGAAATCATTTCACTTCAAGTGGCAAGCGGGGTTTCGGATCAGCCGTTTTCAGATGAAGAAACGATGGAAGGGGCAGTGACGCGGGCCCGGAATTGCTTGGTTCACAGTGATGCCGATATCGGAATCGGGCTTGAAGGAGGCGTCGTGAACATGAAACAAGGAATGTTCCTTTGTAATTGGGGTGCGATGGCCACAAGAGACGGCTCCGTTTTCGTGGCAGGAGGGGCAAGGGTGCCGTTGCCGGAAATGGTTGCCGAACAGCTGCTGCACGGCGAAGAATTGGGGCCGGTGATGGATGCCTTCACAATGCAAGCGAATGTCAGCAAGAAGGAGGGGGCAATCGGTGTATTTACCAATGAATGGATCACAAGGAGCGATATGTTCCTCCATATCATGCGGATGTTAGCCGGTCAATGTGAATATAAGCAGAAAAAAGCATGAGCGAAGCATATGGATTCTTGTCCCGAGGAAACTGCCACAACTGAGCATGAAATGACAGGATTAAGCTAAGCGGGGCTGTTAATATGGAGAACAAGGGAGGGAGTGTATTGCGGTGGATCGAATCGATCCAATCGGCTCTCGATTATATCGAGGAGCACTTATTGGATGACCTGACGATTGAAGGGATTGCCAAGCAAGCGAATGCCTCCGCTTTTCATTTCCAACGGACGTTCGCCATCTTGACGGACAGTACCGTCGGTGATTATGTCAGGAGGCGCAGGCTGACCTTGGCGGCCCAGGAGATTTCCTGCACGAATGAAAAGGTCATTGATTTAGCCTGTAAATATGGGTATGACACTCCCGAGGCATTCTCGAAAGCTTTTCGAAGGCAGCATGGGGTATCACCGAGTGAAGCGCGAAAGTATATGGGGAAGCTGAAATTCTATGAACGCCTGGTGATACAGGTGACACTGAAAGGAGCAAAACCGATGAAATACAAGATCCTTGAAAGAGATTCCTTTCAACTGATTGGAATCAAGCGGGAATTTTCCTTGGTTAACGAAGAAAATCTAATTGAGATCCCGAGGCTGTGGGAGCAAGTGAATGCTGACGGGACAAGTGACAAGTTAGGGAAGCTGAACAACGGTGAAATCGCCGGGTTGCTTGGGGTATGTGTCGATAAGAGGGAACTGGATAAAAATGAAACGATGGATTATTGGATAGCTGCCGAATATGCCGGCACGGTGCCTGAACCGTTTTTGCCGCTTACGATACCAGCTTCCAAATGGGTTGCTTTTGAAGTGCACGGTCCGATGCCGGCTGCAATCCAAAAGGCGTGGAAGCAAATATTTTCCGAATGGTTCCCTACCAGTGGGTATGAACATGCGGGATTGCCGGAATTGGAAGTATATCCGAATGAGGATGCCCATAATCAGGATTATTACTCGGAAATTTGGATTCCGATTAAGAGGAGTTAAGATTTTTTTGCTTGTAGGGGGACGCCTCATTTCCCCTACAAGCATTTTTTTCATCAGCAGCTGTGGCTATCGTCCGTTATCTCGATTCATTTTCCGTCTTCAAATATATAAGAAAGCACCTTGATGGCTTGATTCACCGATTCGACCGTGACACTCGCCTTTTCTGATAATTCCTTTAGGGCATGATGATGGGTTTCCGGGCGAATCAAAATAAGAGGTTTACCTAGGGAAACGGCAGTGCTTGCATCCATGGCCGTATTCCACTGTTTATATTTCTCGCCAAACAGGGCGACGACAAGGTCGGCTTTTTTCAGTAAAAGACCTGTCCGTAAATTATTGATTTGGGATGCGGCAGCATCCTTGAAGATCGGGTTTGGCTGCTCTCCCAAAATATCTTCACCAATATTATCGGAACGTTCATGATTTTCCATCGGACCGACAAACTGTAACGGAAGCTTCAGAGCCTCGGCTTTATCCTTCACTTCATTTCTCCAGTTTGAATGGATTTCCCCTGCTAGATAGACGGTTAATTTCATCTTTTTTCCTCCTTTATGCATATATTGCCTTCATTGTAACATGAATTTTGCAAATGGATGAATTTCGGAGATAAGGATAATAGTATCTATAAGAGCAACGAGACGGCTGGAGGGAATGCGATGTTTTTATCGAAAAAATATGTATGGGTGCTCCTGTTGTGCGGTTTTATTGTTGGGTGCTCCGGTATCGAGAGGCAAACGGAAAAGGCTGTGAGGGCCTCAGAAATCGCTTTCCGTGACGATGACAAACAGCCCAATGCGGAAGCGGGCCTTATCCAGGTCTATCTGCCCAAGGGCTTCAAGGTGGAAGAAGCCCATGATAACAATTTGGTGGTGAAGCAGGCGGAAAAGGCTTATCTATTATTTGTCAATCCCAATGAAAAAGAGGACAGCTCCGTATTATTTTTGGCGATAAAGAAACAAGCGGATCCATATTTGGTCCTCCATTCATTTCAGAATGAAGATAAATTCGGTTTTGTCTCGATCAAAGAGTCAGCGAAAGAAAAGTATGAGCTTGCGGTTGGGGTCGGCGGAGTCAAGCTGACGACCGAATCGGATAAGGACCAGCTAAAAACCGATGCGAAGCAAATGATGGAGATCGTATCATCCGTGCCGCAAAGATAGAAAACGTGCAGTGGCGAACCAATCCGTATTAATGGTTGATTAATGGAGATTCTGGTATGATGAGATGAGTAAAGTGTCATTAAGAGCAGGGGGACCATCGAAATGGAAAATTTACAAACGATAGAGCAATATGATGCATTGAAAAATGAAGGCAAACATATCTTTCTTTTTTCAGCAGCCTGGTGTGGGGATTGCCGTGTAATCGAACCGATCATGCCGGAAATTGAAAAGAAATTTCCTGATTTCACTTTCATTCATGTGGACCGGGATGAATTCATTGATGTTTGTGCAGCGAATGACGTGTTCGGGATTCCGAGCTTCATCGCTTATGATAATGGCAAAGAGCTTGGCAGGTACGTCAGCCGGGATCGCAAAACACAAGAGCAAATCGAGGAATTCATTCAAGCATTATAAGATAAATCCCCTCGCTGGGGATTTTTCAATGAAGGGAGGGTCAATCATGAAAATGGACAGCGTGAAGCTGAAAAATATATTGCAGGAACGCTTGCAAGGCGATAACCGAACTTTCAAATTCGATAGCAAGCAAGATACGTTAAGGGTAGAAAATGTGAAGACCGGGAAGGGCATCGCGATACAATTGGCCCCGGTCGTAGCCAATTATGAAAACACGGCGGAAAAGGCGATAGATGAAGTCGCGTATTACGTCGAAGAGGCTTTGAACGTAATGGGGGAAGAACACAGTATGCAGGGCAAGGAGAAATCCATTTTTCCAGTCATTCGTTCGACTTCCTTTCCCATGGAGTCGGAGGAAGGGAATCCGTTCCTATTCGATGAGCATACGGCTGAAACCAGGGTCTTTTATGCACTTGATTTAGGGAAAACGTACCGTCTGATCGATGAAAAGATGCTTCAGCGGGAAAATTGGCAGGGGGATAGAATCCGCGAAATCGCTTCCTTCAACGTTCGTTCGCTATCCACGGAATTGAAGTCCGATACTGTCGCGGGCAATGCTTTTCACTTTCTGAATACGAATGATGGGTATGATGCAAGCAGGATCCTGAATGAAGCTTGGCTTCGGGAAATGAAGGAAAAGATCGAGGGAACGATGGCTGTTGCCATTCCGCATCAGGACGTCATCATCATCGCCGATGTGAAGAATGATACGGGATACGATATTCTGGCACAAATGGCGATGAGCTTTTTTGCCAGTGGTCATGTACCGATAACGGCTTTATCATTTCTTTATGAGGAAAATGAATTGGAGCCCATTTTCATCTTGGGTAAAAACAAGAAGCGTGAAAAATAAGCTCAAAAAAGGACCGTGCCAGCTGGCAAAGGTCCTTTTTTGAGCTTAATAAAGTCGACGCGGATCCGACAAATGGACGTGTTATGATTTAATTTTTCAGGCACGATGATATAATTGGATTATTCAGATAATGTATTTTGGGTGGCTGTGCGAAAAAAAGGGTGTTATGTGCAAACGTAGAATGAAACGGGCACTCATGAAAACGAAGGAGGAAATGATCTTGAAAAACCAATTAATGGGCATGCTGGATGCACGCAAGGAGGAAATGATTGAGATTCGCCGCCATTTACATCAAAATCCCGAGCTATCTTTTAAAGAAGAGCAGACAGCGCAGTATATCATTGATTTTTATAAAGGGAAGGATGTGGAGGTTCAGACGGATGCAGGCAATGGGCTGGGGGTGATTGTGACGATTAATGGCGGTAAACCGGGGAAAACGATAGGTCTCCGCGCCGATTTTGATGCCTTGCCGATTACGGAAGAAACGGAAGTTCCGTTCCGTTCAAAAAATGAAGGGGTCATGCATGCCTGCGGGCACGATGGTCATACCGCATATTTATTGGTTCTGGCCGACTGTCTGATCGAGCTGAAGGATTCGTTGAGCGGTACGATCAAAATCATTCATCAGCATGCGGAAGAGACACCCCCTGGCGGAGCAAAAAGCATTGTCGAATCCGGCATCCTGGATAGCCTGGATGCCGTGTTTGGAATTCACCTATTCCCGTCACATCCGGCAGGCGTCGTTGGCTATCACGGGGGCTATGCGATGGCTGGCAGGACATACTTCAAACTCTCAATAAAGGGTGTGGGCGGCCATGGCTCCTCTCCGCATCTGGCCAATGATGCCATCGTTGCAGGTGCCCATTTCGTAACGGCCATTCAAACCGTGATCAGCCGGCGCTTGGATCCTTTTGAAATGGGTGTGGTCACGATCGGTTCCTTCGACGGGAAAGGAAGCTTCAATGTCATCAAGGACCGGATTGAGATCGAAGGCGATGTCCGCTATATGACCGAAGATGTCCAGCAGCTGATCGATAAGGAGGTCAACAGGATCGTTAAAGGCATAGAAATGGAGTTTGATGTACGGTGCGAGATTTCATACATCCCTGACTATCCGCCGCTGTATAATGACCCTGAACTGACTTTATTCGTGAAGAATAGCCTCGAAAGCATCGGCGATAAAGATATCCAGAATGTCCTGGAATTTCCGATGTTTTCAGGGTCGGAGGATTTTTCCTATTACGCAGAAAAGATCCCTGGCTGTTTCTTTTACATTGGCTGTAAACCGAAAGGAGTGGAAAAGGCATACTTCAATCATCATCCTAAATTCGATATTGATGAGAATGCCCTTTTGATTGCCGCCAAAGCAATGGCACAGGTTGTCAGCTGTTATTATGAATGGGAATAGTCAAAAAACAAGCCCTAACCCACACAACACCGTTTGGTTTAAACGAACGGTGTTGTGTGGGTTTTTAGTGCAAATAGGGGAAGCAGGGCCGATTATCCGGGCTGCACCCAAAACTTAATCTCTTTGTAAACGCGATTTAACAGCGGTGTTTTATTTAAATAGTAGACTAGGGACTTAAGTTATCTTAGGGAAGATAGGTTTAAACTCCTTTTGGAAGGGGTTTAATAGGATAGGAGCTAGGTGAATTTCGCCGTATCCATAAGGAATCGGATAAAAATGCGGCTACATCACCCAATTTAGCTTAAATTTGCTCGATATTTTTAAAATAACTGGTAGAATTAGTTACATAACTACAGACGTAGAAAGAGTGATAGGTTTGAAATGGCTAAATAAAATGAAAAAATGGTTCCAAGCAGAGGAAATTATTGAAA
The DNA here is from genome assembly GCF_030271255.1 of Peribacillus folii. GTDB lineage: Bacteria > Bacillota > Bacilli > Bacillales > DSM-1321 > Peribacillus. The sequence goes on along the minus strand of NZ_JASJOM010000001.1, from coordinate 374,084 downwards.
TCGAAGAAATTATAATAGATGAACCACTTGATGAAGAAACATTAAGGAATATGGATTTTTCAAAGCTTCCTAAAGCAAAGAAGGAAGAAATCAAGGTGTACAACCAAACAATCGGGAAAATGTCTGAAAAAATGTCCCAGACTGTAGATCCGGATACGAAAATCCTGTTTCAGTATCCAAAAGGGCAATTCAAGTTTCCGCTCATTCCCGACCAGGAGCAAAACAAAAGGAATCCCCGGGAAAGAATGAAGGAAAAACGCGAACCGAAGCAGGCGGACAGGGCAAAAGAAACGAGAAGGCAGGCAAGGGATCCCGAACCGAAGAGAAGAAGCTTCGATCGTGAGCCAAAGCCAAAAATGAGGAATATCGATCGCGAGCAACAGGCAAAAATCGTCCCGTCGAATACGCCATTCCGCCCAACGGAAATCCCATCACCCATTTATGGTTTCCGCCGTCCGGAAAAAAAAATGATCGCTTCGGAGGAAATCGTTGAATATGAATTGGAAAGCAAGCTTCCTGTTCTTAAAAAAGAAGAGTTTATAAAAGATATTCCGGTGTTCACCCCTGAAATTCCCAAGGAAGTGTCCGCGGAGGAAAGGACGGAAGAACCTGCCGTCCTTATCCCGGAACAAGCGGATGAAAGAGGGGAAGCTTCGGAGATACCCGCTTTCTTTCGGAAGCATCCCATCCAGCCAAACACTGTGGAAGCGGAAAGTGAGCCTGTGAGGGAAAATATCGCGGATGTACAGAATGAGGTGGATTTCGGACGGGAAGTTGCAGTATCCATCATGGAGCAGGCTGAGGATATTAAACCGGAAGCGGCTCCAAAAGCTGATCGTCCGGCTGCTGAACAAGGGATGGATCGTGAAAGCGAATCCGCCGTTCTGCTTGGGGACGAGCAGCCTAAACGACCGAAAAAGCATATTCCGTTTAATGTGATGATGCTCAAGCAAGACCGGCAAAAAAATGAGTTCATCAACAAAATGAAACCGGAAAAAAAAAGCGTTGATTTAGAAAGCGAAGCCCACGCATACAAGGAACCGATAAGGAATGGGGGGAAGGGTCCATCACATGATGTTCCCGAAGCGGACCCGGAGGACGGCCAAGAAATATCCAGCCGTCCCATCCCATTCATCCCCGGACCTTCAAATCTGGAGGCAGTGGATGAAGGAACAATTGCCGCCAGGGAGGAAGCCGTTGCAGCCGATAACGTTTCGAGCGCATTCCTTGATGGTGCTTCTAGAGCTCCGATTCAGGAAAAAGGGAATCATGAAGAGGTGTTAACAAGGGATGAGGCTGAAGCCGGGCAAGACGATGGCAGAGAAGCCGCTGTTTCGGCGGAGACCGATGATGATCCATATTATGTATTTCCAAGCGCCGGGCTCTTGACACCCCCTACTTATGCTGTGCATGATGATGAGTGGCTCGATGAACAGACTTCATTACTGGATGAGACGCTTAAAAACTTCAATGTTCGCGCAAAGGTTGTCAATGTCACCCAAGGACCGGCAGTGACTCGTTTCGAGGTGCATCCTGAACCGGGGGTCAAGGTGAATAAGGTAACGAACCTGATGGATGATATCAAATTAAGCCTTGCTGCCCAGGATATGAGGATGGAAGCGCCGATTCCGGGTAAGCATACGATTGGCATCGAGATTCCGAACAGGAAAAGCAAGCCTGTATTTTTGCGTGAGGTGCTGGAGAGCACTGAATTCGAAGAACATGAATCACCGCTTGCCGTGGCTCTTGGTCTCGATATATCCGGTCAGCCGATCATCACAGACCTGAGAAAGATGCCGCACGGATTGATTGCCGGCCAGACGGGATCGGGGAAAAGCGTCTGCATCAATACGATGCTGATCAGCCTGCTGTATAAAGCGACGCCCCAAGAGTTGAAATTGCTGTTGATCGATCCGAAGATGGTCGAGCTTGCACCATATAATCGCATTCCCCATTTGGTCAGTCCTGTCATAACGGATGTGAAGGCAGCCACGGCCGCGCTTAAATGGGCTGTGGAGGAAATGGAACGGCGCTATGAATTGTTTGTGCATGCAGGCGTCCGTGATATCAGCCGCTTCAATGATCAAGCTGAGAAAGCCGGACAATATGCAAATAAGCTGCCTTACATCCTGGTGATCATTGACGAGCTTGCCGATTTGATGATGATGTCACCTGCCGATGTGGAGGAAGCGATTTGCCGGATCGCCCAAAAGGCCCGCGCCTGCGGGATACACATGATTGTAGCGACGCAGCGGCCTTCAGTCGATGTGATAACCGGATTGATCAAGGCGAATATCCCGACAAGGATCGCTTTTTCCGTTTCTTCACAAGTCGATTCCCGGACGATCATCGATAGCGGCGGAGCGGAAAAATTGCTTGGAAGGGGAGATATGCTATTTGCTGAAAATGGCTCTTCGAAAACGGTTAGGCTGCAGGGAACCTTTGTCAGCGATGAGGAAATCGATCAGGTGGTCAATCACGTGAAACTCGAGCAACAGCCGAAGTATCTTTTCGAGCAGGAAGATTTGCTGAAAGTAGCAGAGGTCACGGAGGAAGCGGATGAACTGTTTTTTGAGGCATGTGAATTTGTCGTGAACCAGCAGGCCGCATCCGCATCGAGTGTCCAAAGGCGATTCCGTGTCGGGTACAATCGCGCTGCGCGATTAATAGAAATGATGGAGCAGCAGGGGGTCGTTTCTGAATCCAGGGGATCAAGACCAAGGGACGTATTGATCACGGAGGAAGAATTGGAATTTTTACATGTTAATTAAAAGAACCGATTAAAAGGAATTTGTATATAATGTGAAGGGATGAAAACCCCCTATCATCCCCTTGATTCACGAAAAAACCAATGATTTGATAAATTGGCATCTGCCTGACATGGATGTATAACTGAAAAAGTGATATAATAGTTTTTTGTTGATGAATGATTAATGAAAAGCTATGAAGAAATTGCGTTTCTGACAAGTCTCGTAATGAAAAAACAAATAAAAGATGACGTCATATACTGTCGTACAGGTAGACGATTGGTGGAGGTTCGCTTTATGACTGCTTACCATTTTGTGGGAATTAAAGGGTCGGGTATGAGTGCTCTGGCGCAAATACTGCATGATATGAATATTGAAGTGCAAGGTTCCGACTATGAAAAAGAATTTTTTACACAATTGGCATTAGAAAAAGCTGGGATTAAAATCCTTCCTTTCAATGAGGAAAATATACAGCCTGGAATGACCATCATTGCAGGCAATGCGTTCCCGGATACCCATCCGGAAATCGAGAAGGCAAAGGAGCTTGGTTTGCCGATCATCCGTTATCACCGTTTCCTGGGTGATTTCATGAAAAACTATATTAGCGTGGCTGTTACGGGAGCGCATGGTAAAACATCGACGACCGGCTTGCTGGCCCATGTGATGGGCGGAGTTAAACCGACCTCCTTCCTGATTGGGGATGGAACGGGGAAAGGGATCGTGAATTCTGATTACTTCGTTTTCGAAGCATGTGAATATCGCCGTCATTTCCTTTCTTATTACCCTGATTATGCAATCATGACGAATATTGATTTTGATCATCCTGATTATTACGCCAATGTCGAAGACGTGTTCGAGGCTTTCCAAACGATGGCCCTTCAAGTCAACAAAGGCATAATTGCATGCGGCGATGATGAGCATTTACCACATATTCAGGCGAAAGTACCGGTCATTTTTTACGGATTTGCAGAAGGAAACGATTTCCAGGCGAAAAATGTTTCCGTCGCTCCGGAAGGCACCACGTTCGATGTGCACGTAAGGAACAATTACTATGATACATTCACCATTCCTACCTTTGGGAAGCATAATGTATTGAATGCACTTGGTGTCATTGCACTTTGTAAATATGAAAACTTGGATACGGAAGCCGTGAAAGCCCAATTGCGGACCTTTGGCGGAGTTAAGCGCCGGTTCTCCGAAAAGGAAATCGGAAGTCAGATCATCATTGATGATTATGCGCATCATCCGACAGAAATCTCGGCAACTGTTGACTCGGCACGTCAAAAATATCCAGAGCGTGAAGTTGTAGCGGTATTTCAGCCACACACCTTCTCAAGAACGCAGGCATTCCTGGATGAATTTGCCGACAGCTTGAATTTGGCAGACAAAGTATACTTATGCGAAATTTTCGGATCTGCTCGCGAACATCAAGGGAAGTTATCGATTGAAGATCTTCAAGGTAAAATTCCCGGTGCCGAGCTGATTACGGAGAACACCACTTCAATATTGCAAAATCATGATAACAGTGTCGTGTTATTCATGGGCGCGGGAGACATCCAAAAGTTTCAGGCAGCCTACGAACATTCACTGCAAGTAAAATAAAAAAAGATCGTTCCCAGAGCTGGGATCGATCTTTTTTTTTAGAAAGCGAGAAGTCGTTCATTTTAAATTTTCTGGATTTAAATCTTCCAGTTCAGGCAAAACGAAGCGGCCGTCCTTACGTATCAACACATCATCGAAATGAATTTCCCCTCCGCCGTATTCCGGACGCTGTATATTGACCAAGTCCCAGTGGATGTCTGAGTGATTGCCATTGAAGGCATCATCATAGCATTGTCCCGGAGTGAAATGAAAACTTCCATCAATTTTTTCATCAAAGAGGATATCCTGCATCGGGTGTAGAATATAAGGATTTACACCAATTGCAAATTCACCGACATATCTTGCACCCTCATCCGTGTCAAAAATCTTGTTGATGCGCGTTGCATCATTTGCCATCGCTTCAACGATTTTTCCATCTTTGAAGGTCAATTTCACATTTTCAAAGGTAAAACCCTGGTACGGTGAAGGCGTATTGTACGAAATCACTCCATTGACGGAATCCTTCACGGGAGCAGTATATACTTCACCGTCAGGAATGTTCAGCTCACCTGCACATTTGATGGCCTTAATGTCTTTGATGGAGAAGGTTAGGTCCGTTCCGGGCCCGGTTATGCGGACCTTATCCGTCTTATCCATCAATTCAACAAGGCTGTCCATGGCTGCACTCATCCTGCCATAGTCGAGGTTACAGACTTCGAAATAAAAATCTTCGAAAGCTTCTGTACTCATCTTGGCTAACTGGGCCATGGAGTTCGTCGGGTAGCGAAGCACGACCCATTTTGTTTTTGGCACGCGGATATTCCTATGTACTTTGCCGACTGTTTGCCCATGAATCGCCATCTTCTCTGGAGGGACATCGGATTGTTCATTGATATTATCCCCGGCGCGAAGCCCGATATAAGCATCCATCTGGCTCATTACGTTCGCTTCAAACTCACCCATCATCTTGTACTGTTCTTCTTTGGCACCCATCAGCAAGGCACGATCCACTTGATGATCCTTTAACAGGACGAACGGGTAACCGCCTGCTTCATAGGCTTCATTCACAAGCGCGTTAACAAGTTCACGCTGCAATCCAAAGTTTTCGATTAAGACCTTTTCACCTTTTTGAAGCTTCACGGAATAATTGATCAAGCTTTTGGCCAATGTTCCAATTCTGGGATCTTTCATGAAAATACCTCCATTGTATAAATTCGACTTATCTTACTATCATACCCGATTTCCTTACGGAAGTGTCATACATTGATTTCCAAGAAGGAACTGGATGCAGGCAATAATATTTCCAGATTAGGGTTTGTTAGGGTATATTGAAAAAATAAATACGTTTATAATGAACGGGAAGGGGTAATTAATAACTAACAGTCATTAAATAAGTCGATTTTTTCGGAGGTGTTCCAATGGAGATTATTTTATACGTAAGTGCTGCCGTTGCAGCGATCGCTTTCTTGGTCCTAGTTATTTTCCTAACGAAGGTACTGACATCACTTCAAACAACCCTGGACAGTGTGGCCCGGACGCTGACAGGACTCGAGAGCCAAATGCAAGGCATAACGCTCGAAACTACTCAGCTACTACATAAAACGAATACGTTGGCTGAAGATCTGCAACATAAGTCAGAAAACCTGAATTCCGTGGTGGATGCCGTGAAGGATGTAGGAACATCCATCTCCAGTTTCAATTCTTCAGTCCAAAAAGTTTCCAATAAGGTTCAGGCTGAGATTGATAATAATCAGGAAAGAATTTCACAAATTGTCCAATGGAGTAACATCGCTTTAGAAATTCGGGACAAATGGAAGGCGAGAAGCAAGCAGGCCGCCCCGACTCCTGCCGAAAGAGCGGAGTTGGAACGCATAGCACTGGAAACGGATGACCTGCCTAAAAAAAGGTTTTTACGTTCTAGATCATAAAATCTAGTTAATGAAAAATAAACTGAAAATTGAGAGGGGAATGTATTATGACTCAGAAAGAATATCCGACAAAGGAATATCAAAAAACATATGAGGACGAACGCGACTCAATCAATTCGAAAGACTTTATGATCGGCGCCTTGATCGGCGGAATGATCGGTGCGGCTACCGCATTGTTCATGGCCCCGAAAACAGGCAAGGAACTAAGAAATGATTTCAATGAACAGGCGAAAAACATTTCCGAGAAAACGGAAAAATTAAGGCAGTCGGCAATGGAAAAAGGTACCGTGATTGCTGATACTGCAAAAGAAAAAACAAGTTCGGTTACGGAACTCGTTTCCAACAAATCATCCGATATCGTTAATAAGGTGAAAAGCCTGAAATCCGCCAAAGAAAACGGCGATGCCGCAGATGATACGACAAATTCAAGCAACAAGGATATTGATGTAACGGGAGCTTCGGATTCTAAAATCGTTTCCGTCGAAACTAATTTTGCGAATGGCAAGGATGCTGAAAATAACCCTGCCGACCCTACAAGCGGAAACAACAAGAACACGGCGAAGCTGAAACTTGATGAAGCGAAAAAGGCATTCGATGAAACGGAAAATAAATTAAAGAAATAATCGCCAACTAAGCTTGGATGAAGAAGCAATGAAGTACGAAGAATAAGGCGATGAAGTGCTCAAACGGCTTCATCGCCTTTTTGATGGTAAAATTAAAAAGGGTAAAACGAAAGGAGACTGTGTTATGACTACATCCAAAATCGAAACGGAAGAACAATTCAATGAGCTGCTGAAGGAGGATACATTCCTCCTGTTCAAGCATAGCCTAACATGTCCCGTGAGCGCCGAGGCGCATGAACAATACGAGAAGTTTATTGCAGGGAATGATCAGCTCAAAACGGCCTATCTAGCAGTGCAGGAAGCTCGCCCGCTCTCCAATTATGTCGCGGAAACGTTCGATATCAGGCATCAATCCCCTCAGGCCATCCTTTTCAAAAACGGAAAGCCGGTCTGGGATGACTCTCATTGGCGAATTACATATGATTCATTGAGCAAGGCCATCGCCGAATGATGGATAAAGGCGGAAAAAGGCGAGGCAATTAGAAGGACATGCTGTCTGTATTTTCTACAGGCGGCATTTTTTAGTCTCCGCTATCCTCGAAAAAGATCCCATCCACACTATTTTCATGCTCGATAACTTATAAAAAATCGAAATGATTCCAGTGGGGCTTGCCTCAGCAGTTTCCCGATCGGACCTTGATTGCCGCCATTCCGTTGTTATCGCGTTACCGAATCCTTCATCCTCCGCAGAGGCGGCCCGCACAAATCGAGTACACATCGTGAAAAGGAGCGATCATATTCAGGACACTCGCCCGTATTTATGATAATAAACAAAGTACCCTAGAGGATGGTCCAGCCTCTAGGGTACATTTCATTTTGCCGTCCAATTTTTCATCATGCTGGCACTATACGGTGGCCGGCCAATGGATGTTCAAGCGATCTCCGGGGGAAATCGTTTCGTGAAAGGTCGTTTCTTGATCATTTTTGATGAGGACGAAGCGGGAATTGCCCTGGGCCGGGATATCAATATCGATATGGCGGAATAGATCCTGAAAAATGAACGGCTCAGGCTTTTGTTGGCTTAAGGTCAGAGAGTCTCCGGCAAAAATCTTCTCATTCTCATCCATAAGCACTCCGCCTCGGCGGAACTCGGCCAGTTTTTGCGAGAGGATGATTTTTTCATCCTCGAAGAAAATCGGTATCGAGCATGACTGCTGGATCTTCAATTCGTTGCATATATGCCCTAATGTAGGAGGATCGCTCGGCTTGATGACAATTTCATCGCCTTCCTCGAACGAGTAGGCTGATTTCGTTTCGAGTCCATTTTTAGTGATCCTGCCTGTTAATGTGCGAATTCGCGTGTCTTGTCCATTCAGCTGAAACGAAAAGGGTTGAAGAGAGGTAAGCAGTTCCGGTTTGGTCGCTTTAAGCAATCCTTGAATCGTTTCCTCCATGCGGCAGACGATTTGGTCATGGTCCTCGATACGTTCATCGCCTGTTACCGGTGCGCCATTCCTGAGGATGACGGCGGAAATGGTATGCTTGCTTCCATTCACCGTAACCGTTTTGTTCATTTGGCCGTCAAGCAAATCACGTATTGCCGTATCGGGAGAGGCGCCGTCAGCTCCTTTAGTCGTCGTGATGATATCTGCATTCCTCACTTCCGTGTCCAAGGAGGCTTCGAAGCCATTTAATGTGATGCGCGATTTCTCCCCTTGCTGGCCCGGAAGCGTGATCTGGTGTCCGTTGATATGGACGATTTTGGCCATTCCCGGCTTTCCATATAGGGAACTCACCCGGATCCCGGCAGTAAGCAGGCAATCCCCGACGTTTGTCCGTTCCATATCGAATAGGCGGATGGGACGGCCATCAACGGTAACGCTAATATATTGGATCGGGTTTTGATCTGCCGCTATGGCAATTCCGATTGGAGTCACAAGTTCCGGCCCCTTTTGGATCATATCGGAAATCTCGAGATTCTGGATGGCATCGATGCCCCGAATCGCTACCCTATTCTCGGGCAAGTTCAGTTTTTGAGCCAAAAGGCGAGGCAGCTCGGGCGTTTGGCTGCCTCCGCCGACCAGCATGACTGCCTTTGGTGCTTTAGCGTTATTTAAGGAAAGAATCTCAGAGCTGATGCTCTCGGCCAAGCGATCCAGTGCGGGGTGGATCGCATCAAAGATTTCCGCACTGGATATGTCAGTGGCAAAGCCGAGGATATCGGTAACCTGTATCTGTTCCTGATTCGTCAAATCCCGCTTTGCCTGTTCGGCATGCGGGAAATCAAGGAGGAGGTGGTCGCTGATCGCTTCGGTGATTTCATCCCCGGCAATCGGCACCATCCCATACGCAATGACCGTTCCTGAATCCGTGAGGGCAATATCGGAGGTCCCGGCACCGATGTCGACCAAGGCGACGTTCAGGCGCCTCATGGATGCCGGTATGAGAACATTGATGGCCGCAATTGGTTCCAGCGTCAGGGCCTGCATTTCCAGATCGGCTCTTTTCAAGGCTGCCAGCAACGATTCCACGACAACCTTTGGCAGGAAGGTCGCGATGATCTCAACCGATGCTTCATCACCGCTCTGGTCAAGCAGGCTACCTAATTCCTGCCCATCAAGATGATAGTATAGAACGGAATATCCTACACAATAATAGGTGGATTGGGAGTTATTTTGCTTCGCGACGATGGACTGCGCTTCCTGGACTGCGCCGAACTCAAGATGGAGGACATCCTCACGCGTCAACAGGGGCTTCCCGCCGATCTTGATCGTCATTTCCGCCCGTTCGGTTTTTAACGCACGTCCTGCAGCGGCTACGGATACCTTTTTTAATGGTCCGTGAGTTTCCTCCAATCGCTTCTTTATCTGGGCTATAATTTTGGAGACCGCGAGGACATCGTGGATCTGGCCATCAAGCATCGCCCTCTCGGAATGTTCCTTGGATAAAATATCGACGATTTTATAGCATTCCTGCTCTTTTTCCAATATAATTCCTACAACGGATCGTGTTCCAATATCTAATGCAAACAGTTTTTCCTGCATGGGTAACACCTTCTTTTATAAATTTATAACTTTAATGCTTAAAAGCGTTTAATTAATAAAGAAAAAATTCGTGACATTTAGGAATGCATGCTTTATAATTGAGTTAATTATACATGAAATATTCTAAAATTTTCATTGATATTATAATCGGGTTGGCCAATCGGGGATTCAGAAAGGATTTCGGGTGTGGTCGCTAAGCCGGTTTTCATTTTAAAAAACGAAGGGATGGATTTGTAATGAGCAACAAAGAGCTTGATGGTCTTCGTAATCAACTGGATGATGTGAACCTTCAGTTATTACATCTTATTAATCAACGTGCTGAACTTGTACAGGAAATCGGACGAGTCAAAGAAAAACAAGGTGTAAACCGTTACGATCCGGTCCGCGAAAGAACAATGCTTGATCTTATCGAAGCGAATCACCAAGGACCGCTTGATCTTGGTTCGATTAAACATATTTTTAAAGAAATCTTCAAATTGGGCTTGGAGCTGCAAAAAGACGATCAGAAGAAAACACTTCTTGTATCCAGAAAGCAAAAGCCTGACGATACGATCATTGACATTAAGGGCGAACTGGTCGGAAATGGGATTCCTAGCTTCGTCTTCGGACCTTGTGCCGTTGAATCGTATGAACAAACGGCAGCGGTGGCTGAAGTCATTAAAGCTAAAGGGCTGAAATTAATGCGCGGCGGAGCCTTTAAGCCACGTACATCTCCTTATGATTTCCAAGGACTTGGCTTAGAAGGCCTGCAAATCCTTAAACGTGTTGCAGATGAATACGGCTTGGCCGTCATCAGCGAAATCGTGAGTGCCAACGATATCGAAGCGGCGATCGACCATATTGACGTCATTCAAATCGGTGCACGTAACATGCAGAACTTCGACTTGTTAAAAGCGGCTGGTGCCGTTAATAAGCCAGTGTTATTAAAACGTGGACTGGCTGCAACGATCGAGGAGTTCATCCATGCCGCCGAGTACATCATGTCGCAAGGCAACGGCAACATCATCCTTTGTGAGCGCGGTATCCGCACTTATGAGAAAGCCACAAGGAATACGCTTGATATCTCTGCCGTGCCGATCTTGAAGCAAGAAACCCATTTACCGGTCATGGTGGATGTGACGCATTCAACGGGTCGCCGCGATCTATTGCTTCCGACTGCTAAGGCGGCGCTTGCCATTGGTGCTGACGGTGTCATGGCGGAAGTTCATCCGGATCCATCCGTAGCATTATCGGATTCTGCACAGCAAATGGACTTCAAGCAATTTGATGAATTTTACGAAGAAATTAAACGTTTGAACTGGGTAACTGTATAAGCATAGAAACTCTTTACATGATCTACTTACGGCCCTTACCTTCTAGGCAAGGGCTATTTTTAATGGTAAAATACTTGTTTTTGCAGAAAAAATACGGAAATGAGCACTATTGGATTGCAGGAAAGATTCGACTATCGTATGATAAGTAACAAGAATGAGAACTGTTCGGAAGATTGGTCATACATAAAGTGATATCTATGTGAACTTTTATACTTGAAAAGAGTATTGAATCTTTGGCTGAGAAGAAGGGGAATTGCATTTTTCTTAGGCAGATCGTTCCTAATATAATCTTCCTTATAGAGGAAAAACATATAAAAGATTTTTTTGCGAAATAATTCGTGTCTTTTATGGGAAAAATGAAAGAAATGGAGGAATGGATGAATGAATAATATAACCATTTATGATGTGGCGCGTGAAGCGAATGTTTCCATGGCCACCGTTTCCCGCGTAGTTAACGGGAATCCTAATGTAAAGCCGGCTACAAGAAAGAAAGTATCGGATGTAATCGAGAGGTTGGGCTACCGTCCGAATGCAGTAGCTAGGGGTCTCGCCAGCAAGAAAACGACTACAGTGGGGGTCATCATACCGGATATCTCCAGCATCTTTTTTGCGGAATTGGCAAGAGGGATTGAAGACATAGCGACCATGTATAAATACAATATCATTTTGAGCAGTTCCGATGAGAATATAGATAAGGAATTCCATTTGTTGAATACGATGCTTGGAAAACAAGTGGACGGCATCGTCTTCATGGGCGGTAACATAACCGATGAACATGTCAAGGAGTTTACGAATTCCCCGGTTCCTATTGTCCTTGCCGGTTCAGTCGATGAAAGCGGGCAGGTTCCATCCGTAAATATCGATTATGAGGCGGCAGCATTCGATGCAGTTACATTTTTCGCTCAAAAAGGACATAAGCATATCGCTTTTGTAAGCGGAAACCTTTCGGCGTTGATCGATGAAAAGAAATTGGCCGGCTACAAGCGGGGACTGAAGGAAGCAGGCCTTCCATTTGATGAACGTTATGTTGTCGAAGGCGATTATACATATGATTCAGGCATTGAGTCCTTTGAAAAGTTCCTCGAAGCCGGGGAGAAACCTACGGCATTCATCGTTGGCGCTGATGAAATGGCGCTTGGGATCGTCCACGCCGCCCAAGATAAAGGGTACAATGTGCCGGACGACTTTGAAGTGATCAGCTTTGACAATACTCGATTGACTTTAATGGTGCGTCCGCAAATCACGACGATCGTTCAGCCTTTATATGATATTGGGGCGGTTGCGATGAGGCTTTTGACGAAGCTGATGAACAAGGAGCAAGTGGAGGAAGGTCTCGAAAAAGTGATCCTGCCCCATCGGATCGAGGCACGTCAATCAACGAAATAAGCGTAAGAGAGTGTCCTGCAGGGCGCTCTTTTTTTATTTGACAGAATATACATGAACAAACTAGAGTAATTCCGAGCGCCTGCACTCTCTCCCCATTGACCGTAATTCCCGCAGGAGTGTCAAGCCTTCCGTTGCCCTCCACTTTGCGTAAAAGTGAAGGGAGAATTCTGTGAATGTCCAACCGGTTTGAAACTGGATTTGGGGGCTATCGTGACCAAAAAATCATCCTCGAACATTAATGCAACTTGTTCATTTTTTCACAGCGTATAGTAAGGGTGATCAGCAGAAACTTAGCAAGAGGGGGATTGGACGAGGAAATGGTCAGTAATGCAAAGCTAAAAAGGGGTTCGGAAAGTTACCTTCCACCCCCCTTTCGTTAGCTATGTTCTTTGCTTGTTGATGTTTGCCTGGAAGACCGGATGGGGTAGAGCGCCTTTTCAAGCGTCAAGGCATTTTTTTCGGTAATTTCAGGCTTTCTTGGGATAGGCTCGTATATATCTTCCATATCCTCCCATTCCTGCGGCAGCGGTACGGGGGATTCTGGTTGCCAGCTATCACGCCATTCTTTTGAAAGGGGACCCGATAGATCATGATCGGTCATTTCAAGCCATATCCTCGACCAAGCCCTCGGGACGACACGCCATATATCATAGCCGCCGCCGCCGACGGCAATCCAGCGACCATTGCAATACTTATGGGCCAATTCATGGGCAATCCTTGGTATCTCCCGGTAAATCTTCATTGTTGCGGATAAATGGGTGAGCGGATCGTAATAATGGGAGTCGGCTCCGTTTTGCGTTAAAATGACATCCGGTTTGAAAAATTCGATGACCTCCCGAAAGGCGGCTTCATAGCAATCGAGCCAGGAGTCATCCTCAGTGAATGCATCGACAGGGATGTTGAAGGAGAAGCCGTAGCCTTCACCTTGGCCCCTTTCGTTAATGGTGCCAGTGCCGGGAAATAAGTAGCGGCCCGTTTCATGGATGGATAGTGTGCATACATCCGGATCATCGTAAAATGACCATTGGACTCCGTCGCCGTGATGGGCGTCCGTATCGACATACAGAACACGTGCCCCATATTTTTTTTGTAAATACTTGATTGCGACCGAGCTATCATTATAAATGCAAAACCCCGAGGCTTTGCCGCGAAAGCCGTGGTGCAGGCCTCCGCCAAGATTGAGTGCATGCAGCGACTTTCCGGTCATGACGGCGTCCACGGCGGTCAAGGTGCCGCCTACAAGCAAGGCGCTCGCTTCATGCATCTTCGGGAATATCGGAGTATCCTCAGTCCCCAGGCCGTAATTCAAGGCTTTTTCCGCGGGAAGCTTTCCCTCCCCAGCCAATTTGACTGCGTTTACATAATCCCGGTCATGAATCAGCCCCAATTCTTCATCCGTGGCCATTCTTGGCCTGATGATTTGATCATCGCGAATGGCATGGTGTTTTTTCAGTAAATCAAGCGTAAGGGTTAGGCGCTTTTGATTGAATGGGTGCTCATCATTGAATTTATAGGCAAGCAGTTCCTCCGAGTAGACGAAAAGGGATGTATCATTCATGGGAAGTCCCCGGTAAACTCGGCCATAAAACGGTATAACCTTCTTGTTTCAAATCATCCACCACCATGAATGGATTCATCGTCTGGACACGGATGACCAAGATCTTATAATCGGTTTCGTCTTTTTCGGGATAAACAAGGGTACTCAGGATATTGGAATTGCGCCGTTTGAAAATGTGCGCAATATCGTGAAGGGTTCCTGCCTTATCCGGGATTCTGATTTCGATTTGGGAGCCAGGCTGGTTGACACCTGTCAATTCAACGAAGGATTGAAGCAAGTCAGAACCGGTTATGATGCCGACTAATTTCCCTTCCTTGACAATCGGGAGGCAGCTGATGTCGTTTTCACAAAATACAGCCCCGATTTCTTCCACGAAATCGAGTGGGTGCCCTGTGATGATATCCGTTTTCATGATGCTTGAGAGCGGCTTTTGAAAATCATTTTTGAATTCCTCGGTGTTGAATATCGAAGGCGCAGCATCTCGTATATCGCGGTCACTGACCAATCCGACGAGCTGGAAGCCGTCATCGACAATGGGAATGTGGCGTATTCGTTTTTCCTTGATGATCACGACAGCGCTCTGGATTGTATCCGCTGGAGTGAGGGTGATTATGTCCTGATTCATTATTTTTTCAACGATCATTTTCCTTCCTCCTCTGCTTCACCTCTTCAATACATGAACCGATTCATAAAACGCAGCTGATCGAATTTCTCGATGGATTCCGGCGGCACCCTCTTGCCGATGCGGGCCATCAGGCAGTTCGCCGGGTGTGAACTGATTTCGGGATCATCCGTTGCAAAGTAGACCAGGCCTCCGGAGCTCATCATTTTTTCCATGATCTTGCGGTACTCCCAAATATTAAGGCCAGTTCCTTTTAAGTCCCAGTGCCAATAGTATTCAGTCGTGATGATGATGAAGTCCTCCACCGAATCGTCCTCCATCGAAAGGCGGATCAAGTTCTTTCCGACGGAGGAACCCCGGTATTCAGGGATGACCTCGATTGCCCCCAGCTCGATCAGGTCCTTCATTTCGATTTCCGACCATCTTTCCAATGGATCCGGATATAAATAGGTGACATAACCAACGATGGTTTCTTGTTCGCGCGCGATGAAAATCCTTCCCTCGGGCAAGTCGGCAATCTCTATTAACGCTTTATGCTGCAAGGCAGGCGGACGAAAGGCGACCAAGTCTTCGTGAAATTCATACGCCGACATTCGTTCCCCGTCCAAAGGTCCCTCGATGATGAGAGTTCCCTTCAGTGTCTGGAGTTCCTTGGCATAAAAGGTCTTGTTATATTCCATTCTTTCACCATCCTTGTAAAATAGTACTCTTATACTCTTCGTTTCGAAGGATAAGGCGTGATGCTTGAAAACCGGGCAAATGGAAGTATACCTTAAATTATACATAGGTCAATTCAGAAAGTTCAAGGCGCTTGTCCATCTTTTGTTACAGCGCCTTTCCCTGTTAGCATCATTATACCTGTCTTCCTAGCAACAATATAGTACTGGTGATAGCAATCCTTATCCGTATTAAACTTACCTTTTTATGGAAATGGTAGTATTTTAAAAATTGAGATAATTATATTTTTATACTATAATGAACATATAGAGCCGAAAAAAGGGGGAGTTTGTCACATGAATCTGAAAGCGTTACCAGTAGTGGAAGGTACATTCAATCTAAAGAATTACGATGAAACATACAAGGGGTTTGACTGGTCCGAGGCGGAAAAGGAATTCTCCTGGTCCGAAACCGGTAAGGTGAATTTGGCATATGAAGCCATTGACCGCCATGCCGAAACATACAGAAAAAACAAAATAGCCCTTTATTATAAAGACGATAAAAGAAAGGAAAAATATACATTCAAGGAAATGAAAGACTATACGAACCAAGCGGCCAATGTATTCAAGGACATAGCCCATGTCGAAAAAGGAGATCGTGTCTTCATCTTCATGCCGCGCTCCCCGGAGCTTTACTTTGCCTTGCTTGGGGCGATTAAAACGGGAGCGGTGGTCGGACCGCTGTTCGAGGCCTTCATGGAAGGGGCGGTCAGGGATCGTCTCGAAGATAGTGAAGCAAGTGTCCTTGTTACGACCCCGGAGCTTCTGACGCGCGTCCCGGTCAATGAATTGCCCCATTTGAAACATATTTTCCTGGTGGGGGACCATATAAAAGAAGAAGGTAAATATCACCATTTCAATAAAAAGGTAAAAGAAGCCGACAGCAAATTCGACATTGAATGGGTCGATCGGAATGACGGTTTGATCCTTCACTATACATCCGGTTCCACAGGAAAGCCTAAAGGTGTGCTGCACGTTCACAATGCGATGGTCCAGCATTACCAAACCGCCAAGTGGGTCCTGGATCTTCAGGAGGAGGACGTGTATTGGTGCACAGCCGATCCTGGATGGGTGACAGGGACGTCTTACGGCATTTTCGGACCGTGGCTTACAGGGACCTCGAACGTCATTGTAGGCGGGCGGTTCAAGCCTGAGTCCTGGTACAAAACGCTGCAGGACTTTGGTGTCACGGTTTGGTACAGTGCACCGACTGCCTTCAGGATGCTGATGGGGGCGGGTGACGAAATCGTCAAACGATTCGATTTGAGTTCCCTCCGCCACATTTTGAGTGTCGGCGAGCCATTGA
Source organism: Peribacillus folii (assembly GCF_030271255.1). GTDB lineage: Bacteria > Bacillota > Bacilli > Bacillales > DSM-1321 > Peribacillus. Next base: position 357,320 of record NZ_JASJOM010000001.1, on the reverse strand, counting down.
ATCCGGAGGTGGTCCGCTGGGGGATGAAGGTTTTCAACCATCGCATCCATGATACTTGGTGGATGACGGAGACGGGCGCTCAGGTCATCTGTAATTATCCTTGCCTGGAAATCAAGCCGGGCTCCATGGGGAAACCGATACCTGGGGTGAAAGCGGCGATCGTGGATGATCGAGGCAATGAGCTGCCTCCGCACCGCATGGGGAATTTGGCCATCAAGAAAGGCTGGCCATCCATGATGAAGACGGTCTGGAACAATGAAGCGAAATATGAATCATACTTCATGCCTGGTGATTGGTATGTTTCCGGGGATTCCGCTTATATGGATGAAGAGGGGTATTTTTGGTTCCAAGGCCGGGTGGATGATGTGATCATGACGGCAGGGGAGCGCGTGGGGCCATTCGAGGTGGAAAGCAAGCTGGTCGAGCATCCGGCCGTAGCTGAAGCGGGAGTGATCGGAAAGCCTGATCCAGTTCGCGGGGAAATCATCAAGGCGTTTATCGCCCTTCGTGACGGATACGATGCAAATGATGCATTAATTGAGGAAATTCGGCAATTCGTAAAGCACGGTCTTGCTGCGCACGCTGCACCGCGTGAAATTGAGTTCAGGGACAAGCTTCCAAAAACGAGAAGCGGTAAAATCATGCGCCGCGTCTTAAAAGCCTGGGAACTTGACTTGCCGACTGGCGATCTATCATCGATGGAGGATTGATTATGAATGGAAAAAGGCATCCATGTTCAGAACATGGATGCCTTTTTTCGTTTTATTGGATAAAAGGAAGGCTGGCGGTTTTACCCCGCCAGCCCCTTTTATAGGAGGAAGCGTATCATTCTTCCTCTTCTTCCGCGTTAGTAGCTTCCTTGTCTTTATCATTGACCGTGTCTTTATTCTTGTCGGTACCTGTATCTTCTTTACCTGCATCTTTATCTTTGTCTTGAACTTGATCTTTTTCTTGTTGTTTAGCAGTATCGTTGTCTTTGTCTTTGTCTTTATCTGAGGTGCGATTTTCTTCTTTTGCTTCCGTCTTTTTATCTTCGTTTGTAGTTTGTTCTTTTCTGTTATCTTCCTTATTTTTGGTTGAATCTTCTTTGGCGTCTTTCTTTTTAGCACCGCTTTCGACATGCTGCGATGGAGACGATTCTTTTCCGACTATGTCGACAGCCGTTACATAATAGGAGCCGCCTGCGCCGACTTTGTAAGCAAGCTCTGCCCCCGCATTGATGCTCGCCACTTTTTTGCCATCCTTATAGACGCGATAGCCGACGACATCCCCTTCAGGATGCAGACCCCACGTAATTCGATCGTTACTCATGGTGATGGAAAGGGGATCGGGCGCTTTGCCGTTATCATTCAATTTCGCTTTCGTCGCGACGACTTCCCCCGCTTTTTCGCCGCCAGGAATGATGGCTCCAGGGTCAAGCACATATTGCAACCCGATATCTGCAAACGAATCCGGGTTAAGCATGAACCCGCCGCTCGTGAATTCGCCAGGTGTTTGCGGAAGGGCGGCGTAGCGCTTGCTGCCGACGGAAACATATTGTCCGTCTATGAAACTATTATCTGCCTTGGATGGTGCATACTTGGCGATGAATAAATCCGATTTGACAAGACCGGCCTTTTGGCATGAGCTTGAAGGCAACAGGCCGGACACGCCGCAGAAGGAACGGCTGACGATTCCGCCAGGCATTTGGAATCGTTTATCGGGATCGATGAGTTTCGGTTCGACCTTGTAGGCCGCGTTGATCAAATCCGCCCAATAATACATATTCCGTTTATTGTATTCCAGTCCGTTATAGGTGCCCTGCAAGGATTTCGGCTTGTCATATCCGATCCATGTCCCGAACGATACATTCGGATTGGTGGCTACGAACCAGGCATCCCAATAATTTTGCGAAGTACCGGTTTTACCGGCCCAATCGCTGGAGAAGGCCAGGCGGTTCCTGACCGAGGCCGCCGTCCCGCTGTTTACGACATCGCGCATCATATCAAGCGTCAGGTAAGCGGCTTGCGGAGAGAATACATCCACTGGTTTCACTTTGTGCTGATAGATGACCTTGCCATCCTTCGAAACGATTTTATCGATCATATAAGCATCGATGAATTCCCCTGAGTTGGCAAAAGTGCCAAACGCATTGACGTTTTCTTCAACGGTTACACCTCTGTCCATGGCACCCAATGACATGGACAGGTTGTAGTAATCGTTTTTCGTGACGGTGGAGAAGCCCATTTTCTCCAAATACGAAGCAGGTCTCAGGTTGATGATCTTTTTGTAAAAGATCGCTGCCGGGATATTGTAGGACTTCTTCAGGGCCTCGCGCGCAGTCGATACGCCCGTATAGCTGCCGCCGCCATAGTTTCCTGGACTCCAACTTCCAATGGAAATCGGCACGTTCGCCGATACGCTGCCAGGCGAGATCTTGCCGAGTTCGATGCCTGGACCATATACAAGCAATGGCTTCATCGTTGAACCGTTTGAGCGCAATGACGCGGTGGCGTGGTTCGTCTGTTCCCGCTTGAAATCGCGGCCGCCTACGAAACTGATGATTTTTCCCGTTTTATTCTCGATAAGAATCGCTCCGGCCTCAACAGGCTGGCTCACGGTTTTCGTTTCCTTCGTATCGGGGTCGACGATTTGCGTCGGTTTTTCGTATCCGAAGTTCGGATAGTTTTTCGTTACTTCCTGCATTTTGTCAAAGATCTTTTTGTTGACGGTCGTATAAATCTTATAGCCATTTTGTCGAAGCTTACGATCGGCAAGTGCTACATATTGCGCTTTTAAATCATCATCCTCTAAGTCCTTTTCTTCATATCCATCTTCTTTTGCTAGATTGACAGAAAGGATTTCAATCGAGCGTTTTTCAATTTCATAAGTGAGCCATGGATACTTCTCCGATGGCAGCTCTGATTTACCGATAAAGTCTTTGGTTATGTCGTATGCTGTTGCTTTTTCATACTCATCCTTCGTTATGTACCCGTTACTATACATCCGCTTTAATACGGTTTTCATCCGGTTGATGCCGGGCTGCTGATTTTCTTTCAATTTACCTTGCTGCGTATATGGTGTATAACCGAATGGGCTTTGCGGCAATCCAGCGATGAACGCGGATTGGGGCAGGCTCAGGTCTTTGGCCTCCACGCCAAAAATCCCTTCTGCAGCCGATTCCACACCAGCGATGTTCCGGCCGGAAGAATTTCTTCCCAAAGTGGAGACGTTTAAGTACGTTTCCAGGATTTCCTTCTTTTCAAAGAACTTCTCCACCCGTAGTGCAAGCAGGATTTCCTTTGCCTTCCGATCAAACGACACTTCGTTTGTCAGCACCTGGTTTTTGATGAGCTGCTGTGTTAATGTGCTTCCTCCCGATTGGACGGATGCATTGGAGAATTCCTGGTAAACGGCGCGCAGGATCGCCTTCGGGACAACCCCGTCATGTTCGTAAAAATATTCATCTTCCGTTGCGATGACCGCATTTTGAAGATGCTTGGAAACCTTATCGATTGACACTTCTTCACGCTCGAGATCGCTCTTGAGCTTGCCCAAATATACATCATTGGCAAAGTATACTTCGGAGGTCTCTTCATAATTGTAGATGTCTTTTTTCAGATCTTCTTTTGAGCGTACCGGCTCATCTTTGACGAGGGCAGCGAAATAGCCGGCTCCAACGCCGCCGGCGAATGAGAATCCTAGAATCCCGACAATAATGAGGATCAGCGTTAAATTCCAAATGACCTGGTAGGTGACCCGCGCATTTTTGTGTGTCTTTTCATTTCCGAAAAAACGGGTCAGCTGCTTCCATGCCGTTCGCAATCTATCTTTTTGATTATTATTCATCGTATCATACCCCCTGAAATCACATATATTATAGCATATAACCAGGAGGCGAAAGGGCATCTTTCTTATTTTTCTAGAATCTGTAAGGGGGATGTTGACAAGCAATCTTATGTATGATAAAAAGTTATTACCAACAATTAAATGATGGAAATATCGCGATGATAGGACCCAGTAGTCAGACTGTCCCTGTTTTAGAGAGCCGGTGGTTAGTGCAAATCGGTACAAATGGTATGATGAATTACTTCCTGGAGCATTTGCCGTGAAATGATCAGTAGCGGTGAACGGTTGACGACCGTTATTCGTTTCGAGCGGAGGACGCATGCTGTCCTCAAGTTGGGTGGTACCGCGAATTCATTCGTCCCTTCATATTTTATGAAGGGGCGTTTTTGTGTTCTTTTTAAAGATGGAGGAGGAATATTACATGGAATTGCTTAAAGACCTCGAATGGAGAGGGATTATTTATCAACAAACAGATCAAGCGGGTTTTAAGGACCTTTTGGAAAAAGAGAAAATTTCTTTATACTGCGGTGTAGATCCAACTGCCGATAGTATGCACATCGGCCATCTACTGCCTTTCTTGACATTGCGCCGTTTCCAAAAGCATGGCCATCGTCCTCTTGTGCTAGTTGGTGGCGCGACTGGACTTATCGGTGATCCGAGTGGTAAAAAAGAGGAACGCCAGCTGCAAACGCTGGAAAAAGTGCTTTATAATGCCGACTGCATAAAAGGGCAGCTATCACATATCTTTGATTTTGACGGCGAAAATGGAGCAGTCATGGTCAATAACTATGACTGGTTGGGAAAAATCGATCTCGTCACCTTCTTGCGTGATTATGGAAAATACATTGGCATTAACTACATTTTGGCAAAAGATACAGTTGCTTCACGCTTGGAAACGGGGATTTCCTTTACTGAATTCACGTATACGCTTTTACAAGGAATTGATTTCGGACATTTATACAGCAATTACAACTGCAAATTACAAATTGGCGGAAGTGACCAGTGGGGTAATATTACGACAGGCCTCGAAGTGATTCGGAAATCGAATGAAGAGGAAGCAAAGGCATACGGTATGACGATTCCGCTCGTAACGAAAGCGGATGGGACGAAATTTGGTAAAACGGAAGGCGGAGCGATCTGGCTTGACCCGGAAAAGACGACCCCGTACGAATTTTACCAGTTCTGGATTAATACAGCTGATGCAGATGTCGTGAAATACTTGAAATTCTTTACATTCCTATCTCGCGAGGCGATTGAAGAGCTAGAGCAATCCGTACAGTCCGAACCACATTTGCGCAAAGCGCAAAAAGCGTTGGGCGAAGAAATGACCCGTCTGATCCATGGTCAGGATGCTCTTGATCAAGCCATCAAAATCTCTGCCGCACTATTCAGCGGTGAAGTGAAGAATTTAACTGCAGCGGAAATCAAATTGGGCTTTAAGGATGTCCCTAGCTTCGTACGTGACAGCAAGGAAGACATCGGATTGGTCGAGTTGATCGTCGAAGCGAAAATCTCCCCATCCAAGCGTCAGGCCCGTGAAGATATCCAAAACGGAGCCATTTCCATCAATGGAGAGAAAGTGACCGATCTGCAGTATGTCGTGACGGAAGCGGCCAAGATCGAAGGAGAATTCATCCTCGTTCGCCGCGGCAAGAAGAAATATACATTAGTGAAATAAGTGTAGGGAAGCCCGGCTTAGTGACAGCCGGGCTTTATTATGTAAGAACAAAACAAAAAACCAATGATTTGTGAGAGTGGGCTAGAATAAACATGATAGTGGATGGACAATCGGGGTTGGTCAATCTTTGTTGTTTTTTACCATCAATGATACAAAACAAAATAACGCTATAAAAAATAGGAGTGCGGGAAACGTATAAAAAGTTGCAGTGTATTTAATAGAAGGATCAGCCTGTAAACCATACAAAAAAACAGGATAAAAGAAACAGCCAATGCGATTGTGCCGGTTAATCATTTCATCCATTTATCTATCCTTTGGTTAATTTAATCGGATCATAAAGAATTTTTTTAAAAAAGGTGGGGGAGAAACAATGAGGTTTTTAAAAGGGAGGTAAACAAAGCATAGCTTTTATCGGCTCAATTAGCATGTTTAAATTTCAAAAGGCCAATAAGAAAAAAGCAGATGTAGCTATTTTAGGAAGTGACAACACCTGCTTATCTAAAGAGTACGATTTAATTTTCAATTCTGCGCTTTCCTTATAATCACTTTTCCCTTGGTCCTACATTCAAAAAATTTATAATGATTGAAGATTTATGTCTAACGTCTTAGAACATATAAAAACACCCTGTAATTGTTAGTTTGGTGTCTAACATCTACAGGGCAGTACGACTTTTATAACGCGTTTTTTCCTCTAAGTAAATGATTGAGTGCAACTGCAATTAAACTAATGTTTAATAAACCAAACAATAGGCAAAAACCTTGCACAGTATCTACTTCAATAGATCTTGCAACCCAATAGGCTGCATCTTCATTTGTGAATTCTATCTTCGAATTCAATAAAGCTTTCCCAATTGAAGGGGCTGATAATTGAATTAATAGAATAATCCCTAGAGAAATGGCATTATATACTATCAATAATTTGGCTGTACTTTTAGGATTACTCAAAATAGAATCACCAATTCTTTTATTATTTGTAATAATGCTTATATTTTACATCAACACCAATTGGTTTGTAAGCATAAGCTACGCCTTTATAATCGTAACGGAAGTAAATATCATTTCTTTTGCTTACCTTCATAGAGTATTTTCTATAAATTGGATGACCTGATACTTCTGCTTTGGAAACAGCTTTTCCGTTGTGTTTTTTTGGTACTAAATAGCTTCCTGTGGAAGAAACCGAATAAGATTTCCCTATAGTGAAGTTCAAATTAGCAGAAAGATTGCTATATGATGCACCATAAGTTTGTGAAACGGTAGCTGTTGTAGATTTAGAGAAGCCTAAACCTATATTAATACCAGGTTGGCCACTAGTTTTCCATAAGGTTTTCGTTCCTACTGTTTCTGATATAAATTTATTATCAGTTGTCTTATATAATGGTCCAGGCATTACTAGAGCACGACCTACAACCCGATTTTGATTTGTTGAATCTTGTAAATTCTCATTATTATTAGTGTAAACTATGTTACTCCTTAGATCGTAATCTACAATATCATCGAAATAAATTGTTTCTGTCTCAATATCGTAGTCTACTCCCTCAACCAAATGAGAATTGTCTTCAGTATCATCTACAAAATCTCCAATTTCAATTAGATCTTTATCAATTGAGCTTTCTTCTGCAAAGCTTACATTTACAGGGGTGAATGTGAATACAATAAATACGGAAAAGAGAGCTAGAAAAGAATGTAGCTTTTTGATATGATCTCCTACTTTCATATGTTTGTAAGTATAGCTAAAAGCACAAAAATATTCTAATAAAACTAGGTGTTTAATATATAATAGTCCCCCTTTTTTTGAAAATATGTAAAAAAACAAAGACAATATACCTAACCCTATATCTATTGTACTATAAAAGGATATCATTTCAACTTTAATTTACCTATATTATACTTTTTTTAAATTATTTACCTGTTTATTAATTCACAATCCCTAAAATAAGAGAATGCGCCTTTATAGATGTTTACTCCATTCTTCAATTTCGTAGTAATCTCCTTGAATGCAATGTGACCGATCTGCGTCTTTTGTTTGTTCTTTTAAGAATGCACTTTTATTATCAAAAAAAACGTCTTCCCATCAAGAGAACGTAAAAAAAGATTTCATTTCACAGATCAGGAGCAAAAGAAAAAACCCGTGAAAACATTGAAATCAATGTTTCCACGGGTTTTAAAATGGCTGTTAACAAAGAATTAACGAGAGTAGAACTCAACGATAAGCGCTTCGTTAATTTCAGCAGGCAATTCAGAACGTTCTGGTAAACGAGTGAAAGTACCTTCTAATTTCTCAGCATCAAATGTAAGGAAATCAGGTACGAAGTTAGTTGCTTCAACTGATTCTTTGATGATTGAGAAGTTGCGTGATTTTTCGCGAACTGCGATTGTTTGTCCAAGGGACACTTTGTAAGATGGGATGTCTACGCGACGTCCGTCTACAATGATGTGGCCGTGGTTAACAAGTTGACGTGCTTGACGGCGTGTACGAGCTAAACCAAGACGGTAAACTAGGTTATCAAGACGTGATTCAAGAAGAACCATGAAGTTTTCACCATGAACACCTTTTAGTTTGCCAGCGCGGTCGAACATTGTGCGGAATTGACGTTCAGTGATTCCGTACATGTGACGAAGTTTTTGTTTCTCTTGTAGTTGCATACCGTATTCAGAAATTTTTCTGCGTTGGTTAGGACCGTGTTGTCCTGGAGCATAAGGGCGTTTTTCTAATTCTTTACCAGTACCTGTTAGGGAAATTCCTAAACGACGGGATAGTTTCCAGCTTGGGCCAGTATAACGAGCCATAGGATGACTCCTCCTTTAAATGTTTTTATTTTGGTAAAATAAAAACCGTGTGAATGGACGATCATGACCATTTTGTTTTCATGTACCTTCGCCCTAGCAGCAGAGAGTTACGAGATACACCTCTGAATGGAGGAACAAAATGAGAACATAAAAGCTGTCACATAGGCTGCAATATTTTACACAAGGAGTATTGTATAATATTCTGCACAATGAGTCAAGGGAAGTCGGCGATTAATTGATGGAATGTCGAACTGTATTGAAGTAAGGTGAAAATACAATATATTAAAAAAATACAATTATTAGGGAGGATTTTTTCGTTGTGACCGTTATAATGAAATAATGAGTAAACAAACATAACTTAAGGGCGTCATCGTTTCATAGGGAGCCCTCATCATATGCTACATGTACCATCCGATCCCGGGTTCTTTGCTTCAATTCAACTTTCGGATATGATGATATCTCAGGTTCTTTCAAAAAAATAGGCTGTAATATAGGGATGATAAAGATGAAGAATAAAACAGCTCAGATGTTAAATCAATTAAGGATGCTCTTCTTTCAGCACATGCAAACTAGACAAGGTGAACTTCACGACGAAACATTCCTGGAGACCTTTTTATTGGATTCAAAGGAATTGCTGGCGATGGAAGAGGTTACGTTCTTTATATTTGATGAGTGGAAACAGCAATTCTATAAAGAAGCCTCGACCGGAAGCCTTCACGACTACATCATGGAAGCCCCCGTTCAGGAGTACATGGAAAAGATATGGCGAAATCAAGTTGGTGATGGGGACTTGATGGTCCGCATGCAAGCGGGGGTCCTCGATATCCATGTCGTCATTCCCCTTTGGGATAATGGGAAAGTGATTGGCGTGACGGCATTTAAAGAAAGGGAAGACAGCGTCCTTTCCAGCCTGTCGATGGAAGAAGGCGCCATCTTTGCGAACGAATTCACGACCATCTTGAAAACCGCTATATCCATTTCAAAAATATCGGACGATGAAAGGCGATATAAACAACTTTTCAAGGTTACGGAAAAGTTCCATTCCTCGATGAGCAGGGATGCTGTATTGGGGGAGATCATCGCCACGTTACATACGGTGTATCCGACATTCGATTATTTCCTGTTGCTTTCGCATGATCATGATGGTCATGCCAATTTGCCCATAAAGGAACTTGAATACAATAGTGATAATGTGGCTGCTTTGCAAGCCTACGTATCTGGCAACATGGAGTTCGAGGATCAGCCATCCGAAAATCAATCCATTTTATATGCACCGTTAAAGGGGAAACAGGGGGTCTATGGGGTGCTTCAGATCATCGCCCCTAAAACCCTGACTTTCCCGAAGCAGGAAATCGAGTTTATATCCTTGCTTGCCAATACGGCCGGAAGTGCCCTGGAGAATGCCCAGCTTTATCAACAATCGAAACGGCTTGTTGCGGACCTGCAGCTCATAAACGAAATATCCCACCATTTGAATTCCAATCTGCGTCTGGATGAAACGATGGAATATATGAAAAGGCAGATCATGGAATCCTTTCGCGCGGAGGAAGTTGGCTTTATGATGCTTGACAGGGATGACCGGTGGACTTTCCTCTCGGGCAGCTCGGATTTTTTCGATTCAGGGGAAGTGGGTCTTTATGTCTCATTCCTGATCGATAGGCTCGGTCAGGAAAAGGAATCGCTTTTCATCGGTGATCTAAGGGTGCATTGCCAGGATGAGGGGATACGTTATCTTTCCTTGATGGCCGTACCGATGTTGGAAGGCGATGAAGGCAAGGGCTTCGCCGTCATCCTCCATACGGAGGCTTATTTCTTTTCGTTCGATATGTTCAAGTTGTTACGATCCCTCATCCATCACTCCGGCATGGCGATGGCCAATTCGATGCTGCGGGAAGAACTTGAAAAAATGGTCATCACCGATCATCTGACACAGCTGCATTCAAGAGGTTTCCTTGATGAAAGAATGTCCAGGTCCATCGAAGAGGATGAAGGGGGGACATTCATCATGATCGATATCGACAATTTCAAAACCATAAATGATACATACGGCCATCAGGTTGGCGATGAAATCCTCATCCAGGTGGCGAACCTTCTCAAGCATAACATTCGTGATCATGATATTGGGGCAAGGTGGGGCGGGGAAGAGCTTGCCATTTACTTGCCTCGTGAACCTTTGGAAACGGGGATTAGGATTGCCGAACGGCTGAAGGATAAAGTGAGGGATATTTCCAATCCCGGTGTGACGATCTCGGTTGGCGTCACTCATTGGGGGAAAGGACGGCCGGATAGTGTGAAGGAGGTCGTCAAAAGGGCCGATGAGGCATTATATAGCGCAAAGAATTCAGGCAAGGATCGGGTGCATGTTCATGGAATCCTGCAATGAAAAAGGGAGCAGCTTGTATGGGCCGCTCCCTTTCATATTATAAATGCCTAGAGAGGATCTCAGCGAACTTTTCGAGTCCTTGTTGATCGATTTCGTCAAATCTGTCCGTGATCGGGCTGTCGATATCAAGCACACCGATCAAATGGCCCTCCTGCATGAGAGGTATGACTATTTCAGATCGCGATGCTGCATCGCAGGCGATATGTCCAGGGAATTGATGGACGTCCTCGATGCGCAATGTTTTTCTGGTGGCAGCCGATGTCCCGCATACGCCCCTGCCCATTGGGATGCGGACACATGCCGGAAGCCCTTGAAATGGGCCTAAGATCAATTGGTCTTCCTCGTATAGATAGAAGCCTACCCAATTGATTTCATCAAGAAACTGATTCAGTAAGGCTGCCGCATTGCTTAGGTTGGCAATGCGGTTCGTTTCATCTTCAATCAGGGCAGTAAGTTGTTTTTGGACCAGTTCATAGTTTTTTTCTTTTTTTCCTTGATACATTTCGACATTAAACAAAAGCGTTCACCTGTCTTCCGCATATTTTTACAGCACATTGTAGCCATGTTGCTTGATTGTTGGTAAATTGTCGAGAACTAACTAAAGGATTCAGCCTCATTCTTGCAGAAATAGTCCACAAGACTTGTCTCAAAGAAAGCGAGGGATTGCCAGAATGAATCGCCAAACGCCAACGAAACAAGCCATTGTCGAAGCTGCCTTGCATTTATTTCATTTGAAAGGTTACCACGCGACCTCGATCCGGGATATTGCCAATAAAGCGAAGGTGAATGCTGCCAATATTGCCTACTATTTCAAAAACAAACAGGGACTGCTGGAGTTCTGTTTCACTTCCTATTTAGAAGACTATATCCTGGTCCTTGAGACCAACATGACCCTTCTCGACCTTAATGGACCGCAGCAATGCCTGCTGGACCTGGTGAAAGGCATTCTCGCCTTCCAGAGGGAAAACTTCCTGGCTGCGCGATTCATATATGGGGAATCTTCATTGGATTCCAATTTAAACCGGGAAATTCATTCGACTTATTTTACAAAGGAAAAGTCTTATTTTCAATATATTTTGGAACAAGGGATCAAGAACAGGAGCTTCCACTCGGTCTCAATCCCGATGTATCTGCTGCAGCTGAAGGGCCTCCTTACGGCTCCTGTCCTTCATACCCATTATGCGATGGATGTGCTTCATGTGTTCCCGCAGGAGGCTTATTACACGAATATCTATGCGAATGAAGTCGGGAGGTTCCTGCAGGATACCCTTTTCATTGCAAGGGACCTTGAGCCACAGTTGGCGGGAAGGGCCTGAAGTTATCCGTTGAACCCTGAAATCAAAGCCCGGTATCCCTGCCCCAAATCTTTGGCCTGATGGGCATCTGAGCCATAAACAAGCGGAATGCCGAGCTCCGTGGCACGTCTGGCAAACCGTTCTGGCGGATACGGTTCCCCGCAAAGCGGTTTAGCGAGACCGGCACCATTGTAATCGAGTTGATAATTTTCTTTCTTGATCAAATCCAGCACCCTGTATACACGCTCGTCAAAATTCAATGCGGATGGATGACGCTGCTGGAATTTATGGACAAGGGTGATATGTCCGATCCGTTTCGGCTTATATATGCCTAAATCAGCTTCAATTGATTTTTCTACTGTATCATAATATTTGGCATATAGCGCCTCGACGGATCCCAGTCTTTTAGCGATTTGACTGAACTCGTCTGCACTGTAATCCATGCAGTGCCAAGTGTTTTTGATCTTGATGAAGTGGACGGAAAGGATGCTGTCATCAAGGAACTCCCCGATTTCATTGAGGAACTCCTTTGTAGCTCTCTCATGGCCCTCGATAAAGTCGACTTCCAGTCCTGTTTTGATCAAGATTTTGTCTTTATGGCGTTCTTTCAATACGCGCAGCTCCTGAAAGTAATCGAGGAGCAGGGCAGCGTCCATGCCACTGTCCTTTTCAGGTGTCGGGTCTTGAAAGTCCCGTGGCAAGGGAGCGTGTTCCGTAAAGGTGATTTCCTTTAATCCCAGCTCGATCCCCCGCCTGATATAATCATCGAAAGTATCCGCAGAGCCGTGAGGGCAAAACGGAGTATGCACATGACTATCAGCTTTCATGGTCATTCCCTCCCAAAAAACAGGTATTTGTAGCAATTTTCTACAAAAAAATCATTTTTCTCATCAAAAATTATTGCTAACATGGTATCATAAAAGCATTAAATTTAACATTTTAAAAATTGATATATAATAGAGCAAGACTGTAAGGACTAGAACAGGGGGCCTAGCATGGAGTACATACTTGGAGTAATCGTATTAATTTTGATTTTCATCATTTGGGGTTATTTTTTCAAAAAGAGGTATTTTAAAGAAATCGATCGACTGGAATCCTGGAAAATAAGCATCATGCACCGCCCCGTGCTTGAAGAGCTTTCTAAAGTCAAACAATTGAACATGACTGGTGAAACGGAGGAAATGTTCGAAAACTGGCGTATCGAATGGGATGCCATCATTACGGACCATATGCCGAAGGTCGAAGAGCTTTTATTCGATGCAGAGGAGTACGTCGATAAGTACCGGTTCAGCCGCTCGAAAGAGGTACAGCACAAAATTACCGTCATGCTGAATGAAATAGAGGAAATGATCAAGAAGATTTTATATGAATTGAATGAACTTGTTGGCAGTGAGGAAAAGAACCGCTTGGAAATCGAGGATATTAAAGAATCCTACCGCCAATTGAAGAAATCATTGCTTGCACATAGACATAATTATGGGAAAGCGGCGGATAAGCTCGAAGGCTCCCTGGATGAAGTATTGCAGGTCCTGCAAAGGTATGAAGAAGAAACGGAAAACGGAAACTACTTGAATGCGAGGGAGCTTGTTCTTTCGATTAAGGATAAGCTGTCAGTCCTTGCCGTCAAAATGGAGATGCTGCCCAAACTATTGGTTGACAGCCAAACCGAGCTGCATGCCCAAATCAATGAATTGAAGGATGGGTATGAGGAGATGTCAGGGCAGGGCTACCTATTGAGCCATATCCATTTTCAGCAGGAGGTAGCAAGGCTTGAGGAGGAATTGGAGCTTTACAAGACGCAATTGGAAAATGCCGAAACGGAAGCTGTCGAAAAAGGCATTAAAGATATGCACGAAAGCATCGAGGTACTGTATGACCTGCTGGAAAAAGAGGTGCTCTCCAAACAGTATATCTTGAAGAATGATGAAGTCCTCAGGAAAACGATAAGTGACCTTGAATATGAAAATGATAAACTCAAAGTTGAAACGATACATGTCCAGCACACCTATCATTTGACTGAAAATGAGCTCGACGCACAACGGAAAATGGAAAAGCAGATTGCCCAGATTTCAAAACGCCATCAATTGCTCGTTTTGAAAATGGAGGATAATGTGATGGCAAGCTCATTGATCAGTGAAGAGATGCAGGGGCTTTCAGAGCAGCTGAAAGAATTGCAGGAAAATCAGAAAGATTTTACTGTCAAGCTGCAGGCTTTACGGAAGGATGAAATGGACGCGAGGGACTCATTGGCTGAATTGAAGCGGAAAATGGTTGAAACGGGCCGCTTGATTTCCAAAAGCAATATCCCCGGACTTCCCGAAGATTATAAAACGGTGCTCCAGGATGCCAAAGAAAGCATCGAGGACGTTCAAAATAAACTGGAGGAAAAGCCGCTTGATATGGCTGCCGTTTATATATATTTAGACAAAGCGGTCCAACAGGTGAATAAGGTTTACGAAAAGGCACAGGAATTGATCGAGCATATGTATTTGGCCGAAAAAGTGATTCAATTCGGAAATCGGTATCGCAGCAGTCATGATACTATTGCCGACAGCCTCAGGGAAGCAGAGGCGAAATTCCGCAGCTATGAATATCAAGCTGCATTGGAAACGGCAGCCACGGCGATTGAAAAGGTCGACCCAGGCAGCCTGCGGAAAATTGGTGCGAATATTGAAGAAGTCCTATCTTAAAACCCGCCATGGCGGGTTTTTTGATTTGGTGGCTAAAACAGATCCAAGAGCACGGTTAAAGCGCATAGCTCCATTTTTAGCGTGGCATTCAAACCGTGGCCATTGATTTACATTCTCTTTCAAATTCAATTATGTTATTATTAGTAGTTGCAACAGCAACAATCCTAATGATATGCAAAAGATTGACCATCATAGATACAAAACATGGAAGGTGAACCATGATTTATTTTGACAATAGTGCAACAACCAAACCATATCCAGAAGTCATCGAATCGTTCATGAAGGTATCTTCTGATTATTTCGGCAATCCCTCCTCGCTGCACGGGCTTGGGGTTCAAGCCGAAAAACTGCTTTCTGCAGCACGAAAGCAGATCGCTGATTTATTGAAGGTTAAAGGCTCTGAAATATATTTCACTTCAGGGGGAACGGAAGGAAATAATCTTGCCATTAAAGGTGCAGCCCAATACCGGAATAACCGGGGCAAACACATCATCACGACAGCGATCGAGCATCCATCTGTCGAAGATGCCTGTCAGTCATTGACGAAATCCGGTTTTGAGATCACGATTCTGCCCGTTAACGAATATGGGCAGATTGACATGACCGACCTTAAGGAGGCATTGCGGGAGGATACGATATTGGTTTCCATCATGCATGTCAATAATGAGGTAGGCTCGATACAACCGATTGCTGACATAGGAAAAATACTGGAGCGATACCCGCACGTGCTCTTTCATGTCGATAACGTCCAGGGAGCTGGTAAGGTTCCTTTATCTTTACGCGAAGCCAATATCGATTTATGCACCTTTTCCGGGCATAAAATCCATGGCTTGAAGGGGACAGGCTTCCTGTATATTCGTGAAGGCGTTCAGATCGACCCGCTGTTTCATGGGGGCAATCAAGAAACGCAAATCAGGAGCGGCACCGAAAATGTCGCTGGAATCGTTGCCCTTTCAAAAGCCTTCCGCATTAGCATGAACAATCAACTGCTGTATCATGATAAGCTTGAACAAATAAAAACATATTTATATAAAGGGTTATTGGAGACGGAAGGTGTGCTGGTCAACAGCCCTGAGGAGGGTGCACCGCATATATTGAATTTTTCCGTACCGCTGCTTAAATCAGAGGTATTGCTGCATGCTCTCGAATCGGATGGAATCATTGTTTCGACGACCAGCGCCTGTTCTTCGAAAAAAAGGTCGGTCAGCAAAACGGTGGATGCGATGTTCCGTGATCAAGCCCGGTCAGAGAGCGTCATCCGCATCAGCACTGCCTATGGAAATGAGCTGGAAGAAGCGAAGCGAGTTCTGGCTGCGATACGGAAAATCGTCGCTAACTTAGAAAAAATAATGAGGGTTGCTAAATGAAATTTGATCATATAATTATCCGCTATGGAGAAATCTCCACGAAAAAAAGAAACCGCAAAGGCTTTGTAGACAAAATGAAGGCACACATCCGCTGGAGTTTAAAGGATATCGAAGGTGTAGTGCTTACAGCAAACCGCGAGCGGATGTATGTCCTGCTGAACGGAGTGGACCATAAGCCTGTCATTGAACGGTTAAAGGGGATCTTTGGCATCCAGTCTTTAAGTCCGGCAATAAAAATCGAGCGTGACCTCGAAGTGATGAAAACGGCAGCGCTATATTACCTTAACCAAACTTCCGAAGAGGTAAGCACATTCAAGATCACGACGAAGCGTGCGGACAAGGATTTCCCCTATAATACCGATGAGATTAACAGGGCCCTCGGCGGACATTTGCTGCGAAATACGGAAAATGTAACAGTGGATGTAAAGAATCCCGATTTGAATCTGCTGGTCGAAGTGAGACGTGAAGCTGTATATCTGACGGGTGAAATCATTCAAGGTGCCGGAGGGCTTCCGTTCGGATCAAGCGGGAAGGCGATGTTAATGCTTTCAGGCGGGATCGATAGCCCTGTAGCCGGATTCCTTTCCATGAAACGCGGTTTGGATGTCGAAGCGATCCATTTTTACAGTCCGCCTTTCACAAGTGAAAGGTCCAGGCAAAAGGTCATTGATCTGGCAGGGAAGCTTGCTGAAATAAATGGAAGCATGAAGGTTCATATCGTGCCATTCACGGAAATTCAATTATTGATTCAAAAACAAATCCCGGAAAACTACTCGATGACCACAACTCGCCGCTTGATGATGCGTGTCGCCGATAAAATCCGTGAAAAAGAGGAAGCCATGGCCCTTATCACCGGCGAAAGCCTTGGCCAGGTGGCGAGTCAGACGATGAGCAGCATGTTTGCCATCAACGAGGTGACGAACACACCGATCTTGCGCCCGCTTATCACGATGGATAAAACCGAGATCATCAAAATTGCCAGGGAGCTCGACACGTTCGAAATATCCAATCTTCCATATGAAGATTGCTGTACCGTATTCACGCCGGCAAGTCCAAAAACGAAACCGAAACGTGAGAAGGTCAACTACTATGAAAGCTTCGTCGATTTCGATTCCTTGATTGAAAAAGCGGTGTCCGAAACCGAAATCTTGACCATTAAACCGGGGCAGACATTCGATAAAGAAGAAGCCATGGAAGACTTGTTTTAATATCCTGTAATTACCAATAAAATAGTGCGAATGAAGCCCTGTGTTTTAACACACTCTATAATCACAAGGAGGTGAAAAACACATGGCAAACAACAACAGCTCAAACGAATTATTGGTACCTGGAGTTGAACAAGCTCTAGAACAAATGAAATACGAAATCGCTTCTGAATTCGGCGTACAACTTGGTGCAGACACAACTGCTCGCGCTAACGGATCAGTAGGTGGAGAAATCACAAAACGCCTTGTTCAAATGGCTGAACAACAATTAGGCGGAGGATACAAAAGATAACTTCATAAATATGGCTACAGAGAGCGGGTTGTAAAACCCGCTCTCTTCTTTATGCACAAAAGATGGTTATATTCGAGTTTCTTTGAATAAACGAGTGCCTAAAGTGAAGGAACGACCAAAGAAACAATCATCTATTACACGGAAACGGCATTCGCTTAACCCTGGGGAAGCGTCTTTCATCTGTCCTCTCTTATGAATTTGTAAAAATACATGGATATGTGTGAGCAGTATCTTGTATAATGAGTAGGTACTAAGAGTTCATAATTGGAGGGAAGAAAATGAAACGTGAAGATTTATTAGCTCCGGAACAGTACAACTTAGTGAGTGAAATGGAACGTTTTGCAAAAAATCCAGAAAAAGTTGCTGTTCTTTGGGAGAACGAAGCCGGAGAGAAAAAACAACTTACATATGAAAAATTACTTAAACGTGCAAATAAAATCGGGAATGCCTTCAAGAAGGAAGGTCTCGGAAAAGGCGATACGGTCCTGATCATCATTCCTCGCCTGGTTGAAGCCTACCAGGTTTATTTAGCTGCATTGAAAATGGGCATGATCGTCATCCCTTGCTCGGAGATGCTGCGTGCAAAGGATCTGGAGTATCGGATTGGCCATGGTGATGTCAAAGGGATAGTCAGTTATCATGAATATACATCCGAACTGAATGAGGTAGATGGCGCCGCTGGCCTGCTGAAATTCTCGATCGGAAACCCTGTTGAAAATTGGCTCGATTTGGACGAGCTCGCCGCTGCCGAATCGGATCTGCTGGCAATGGCTGCGACGAAGAGTGAGGATATGGCCTTTTTATCTTACACATCCGGTACGACAGGAAATCCAAAAGGGGTCGTCCATACGCATGGCTGGGCTTATGCCCATCTGAAGACATCGGCAGCGAATTGGCTCGGCATCAGCGAGGGGGATGTGGTTTGGGCCACGGCAGGTCCGGGTTGGCAAAAGTGGATCTGGAGTCCGTTCCTGGCTGTTCTGGGAACGGGAGCAACGGGCCTTGCCTACCATGGCAAGTTCGAGGCGAAGAAATACCTTCAGCTGCTGCAGGATTACAAGGTGAATGCGTTATGCTGCACACCGACCGAGTACCGGCTGATGGCTAAGGTGGATAATCTTGATGACTATGAACTTTCACACCTTCACAGTGCCGTATCGGCAGGTGAGCCCCTCAATCAAAAAGTATTCGAGGTGTTCAAAAAACATTTTCATATCGAAGTCCGCGATGGATATGGACAAACCGAAAATACCCTATTGGTGGGGGTTACAAAAGGGATGGAGATCAAGCTGGGCTCGATGGGCAAACCGACTCCGGGGAACCATGTGGAAATCATTGATGATTCCGGCAACCCTTGTTCTCCCGGCATAGTCGGAGACATTGCCGTGCATGTCGATACGCCTGCACTCTTTAAAGAATATTTTAAAGACCCTGAGCGTACAGCCAAGCAATTCCGTGGCGAGTATTATATTACCGGCGATCAAGCGAAAAAGGATGAAGAGGGATATTTCTGGTTTGAAGGACGTGCCGATGATATCATCATAAGCTCCGGATATACTATAGGGCCGTTTGAAGTGGAAGATGCACTTGTCAAGCATCCATATGTGAAAGAGTGTGCCGTCATAGCCAGCCCTGATGAAATTAGGGGGAATGTGGTTAAGGCCTATGTCGTCTTGATGGATGATATCGATCCGCTTGGCCAGGGCTTGGTCAAAACCCTTCAAACGCATGTAAAAGAATTGACGGCCCCCTATAAATACCCAAGGAAGATCGAATTTCTTGATGAACTTCCGAAAACGACCTCCGGTAAAATCAAACGAATTGATTTACGGAAAAGGGAAGAAGGAATCCTGAATAACTAATCATCATCATTGGTCATTGGTCAGCCCTCGGGCTGACTTTTTTCGATTGACTGGGATGGAAGGGAATCTTACCTCTGGGAATCTGTGGAATGGGATGGTACACTTACTGCATATCCGTAAGAAACATTTAATAAGGAGTGTATAGCCGGTATGGGAACGTTATGGTTCAATGGGTCCATTTATACGATGATTAAAGAAGAAGATCGGGTGGAGGCACTTTTCAGCGAGGATGGTGTAATTGTCGACACAGGCAGTCTTGCCTATTTAAAGCAGGAGTATGCCGGCAATATTTCCAGGGAAATCGACTTAAAAGGACAAACGATGCTTCCAGGGTTGGTGGACAGCCACCTTCATTTGGTCGGACATGGCGAGGGTCTGCTTCGTATTGACCTTTCCTTGATGGAAAGCAGGGAAGCCATCCTGGGCGTCCTGAAGGAAAAGTGCGCCGTGACGCCTGCAGGAAAGTGGATTGTCGCTGAAGGCTGGAATGAAAACGAATGGACCAGTCCGGAATTGATTCTGCGGGATGAACTTGATGCGATATCGATGGAGCATCCCATCGTTTTGAAAAGGATCTGCCGTCATGCCTTGGTGGTGAATTCCTGCGCTCTCTTGGCAGCGGACATCGAGGAAGGTGCAGAGGAACCGGCAGGCGGTGTGATCTGCCGCTATCCCGATGGGCGGTTAAACGGTTTGTTTAAGGAAAGCCAGGCGCAAAACCTGATCTTAGACAGCCTGCCCGGCATTGACCAGGACTATATTGAAACGGCGCTTACGGAGGCGATACAAGATGCCCATAAGCTGGGGCTGACGGGCGGACATACGGAGGACCTCCATTATTACAATGGCTTCCAGCCGACGTACGCGGCGTTTAAAACGGTCATCGAGGAAAAGGGCATGGCCTTCCGGGCCAATTTGCTCGTACATCATGAAGCCCTTGAAGATATGCTGGCAGCAGGCGGCCGTTATCAAGGGGGAACGCAATATATCAAGTTCGACAGCATGAAGCTATTCGCCGATGGCTCGTTAGGCGGTCACACAGCCCTGCTGAGCGAGCCTTATGCAGATCAAAGCAATACGAATGGCGTGGCAATATTCACGGAAAATGAACTTCGCCGATGGGTGCAAAAAGCAAGGCAGGCAGATATGCCGATCGCGGCTCATGCGATTGGCGACCTTGCTTTTGAATATGTATTGGATGCACTCGTTGCCCTCCCCCCGAAAGCCGGCTTGCATGATCGGCTCATCCATGCTCAGATTGTCCGGCCGGACCTGTTGGAACGGGCAGCAAAACTGCCGGTGATCTTCGATATCCAGCCGGGCTTCGTACCGTCGGATTTCCCATGGGTCGAAGAAAAGGTTCCGGCAAAGCTATTGGCATCTTCATACGCATGGAAGACCTATTTGAACTTGGGCATCATTTGTGCGGGAGGTTCGGATGCGCCGATCGAGCCGCTCAATCCAATCTTGGGGATTCATGCTGCTGTGACGAGGGCAAAAATCGGCAGTGATGCTGCTGGCTATGGCTTGGCTGAAAGGCTCACCGTTTTTGAGGCATTTTCCCTTTATACGAAAGGCAGTGCCGCGGCTATAGGTCAGGAAAAACGGCGCGGTATGATCGTAAAGGGGTATGATGCCGACTTTACCGTGTTTGATCTGGATGTATTCAGGGTGAAGCCCGATGACCTCCTAACAGCTCAAGCCGTCATGACGGTCATTGATGACAGAATCATGTATGATAAAAATAACAGTTGCAAAACGGGCGATCGGGATGCAAAATAGGTAGATGGTTTTAAAAGATAAGGAATGAATGGAAAGAAGGCAGGTTATGAAAGTGAATGAACAAAAAGAAGGGGCAATATACGCCGCTCTTTCTTATATGATGTGGGGAATTGTTCCGATTTACTGGAAATTCCTTCAGGGGGTCGGTGCAACAGAGATTTTGGCGCAAAGGGTATTGTGGTCCTTCGTCTTCATGCTGGTGTTATTGCTGTTCATGAAAAAATGGCAAGCGTTTCTTGACTATGTCAAGAATATAGTTCGTAACCCGAAACTCTTTACGGCTTTACTTACAGCATCACTGCTCGTTACAGCTAACTGGGGAGTGTTCATTTGGGCCGTTAACTCCGGCCGGATCCTTGACACCAGCCTCGGCTATTATATCAATCCGCTGGTCAGCGTCCTCTTGGGCGTGGTCGTCTTAAAGGAAAAATTGAGCAGGGCGCAGATCACGTCCTTCGTGCTTGCTGGAATCGGTGTCTTGATCCTTGGGATTCATTTCGGCACCATTCCCTGGGTCTCCCTTGTATTGGCGATGACCTTTGGCTTGTACGGATTGGCAAAAAAAATGATCAAGGCCGAATCGGCGATCGGGCTGACGCTGGAAACGATGATGGTAACACCTCTCGCACTAGGTTACTTGATATATTTGTCCGCCCAGGCAGACATGCAATTCTTTACAGCGGGGAGCACGGGCTTGCTGTTGGTGGGCGGCGGGATCGTCACCGCGTTACCTCTTTTGTATTTTGCGAAAGGGGCAGAAAAAATCCCGCTTTCGATGCTTGGCATTTTTCAATACATCGCCCCGACCTTGTCCTTACTGATCGGTGTATTCGTTTATCATGAAAGCTTTACGAAAGCACATCTATTAGCCTTTTTGTTCATATGGTCGGCTTTGGCGGTTTATACGCTCTCCATTACGAAATGGGGGCAGGCAAGCGCCCGCAGGTTCAAAGGCAAAAGGAATATCGGTGCGTGAATATAAAAAAGATGCTTGGCGGAACTTTTCCTCCAAGCATTTTTTTTTTGCGCGGCCATGCATCATGAAACGTGAAGCTTCGAACCGATCTCGGCAACGATCGATTCAGGTAGGCTGCTCAGGCGGTAACTCTCTTCTTTACGGCCGGGAAATGGTTGGACTGTGTCATAATAGTAGGAACTATCAAGGCTGACGATATGGTTTGATAGGTATGCCGATATCGAGGCATTCAATTTTCGGTTATCGTTCAATTCATCAATGATTCCCTTGGAATTGGTAATGCCGATTCCGTGCCCAAAAAAGAGGTCTTTGCCTAATAGTATCGCGTTTTCCCCTTGCCATTCAGGCGTTTTTTCATTATGTTCAGGATTCTTGAAGTACACGCAGTCTCCTGGAATATAATCGGTGCCCCGATGAACGCGCAGGGCCATATTCGTCGGCGGATGCCAGTCATACAGGAATAGGTCCGAAAACAGATAATCAAAATTCCTTGGACCGATGATGTCCATGATTGCCCTTAAGAACGTAACGACAATGGCTGTGCCGCATTCGAAAGCGTACAGCCTTCCATTTTGGAAAATATCCGCAATGGCAAGATGGGGAGGGATCCCTGGCTGGAGGGTGAAGGTGCCATCCTTTGCGAGGCGCCAATATCGGTGGTTTGTTTCCGATTCATCGAGTGTTGCAAATTCTGCACCGCTTTTATCTAATGAAATGGCTGCGTCCATGACACGAAGCCTCAATTGAATTTCGAAATTAAGCTCTTCCAAACTCTGGTATTCAAAAACGGTCGCATATCCCGCCAGCAATTGAAGCAGCTCCAGCGCCTTAGATGGTATACCTGGCTGGATTTGACTGACATCTAACCATTTGTGATTAATCTTGATCATGTTCATATCCACCTTTTGCTTATGAGTTATGAATCTTGTGCATGGAAATGTCTGCAGGTCATGTTCATTATATGACTGACCGTAAGGAAGTGACCATGTGGAGCAGGAAAGGTGCAGGTCGTCAAGCCTGCTTCCGATGGCGGGCTGCAGCGAGATTTTTCTAGCGGAAGCAAATTAGTTTTCCCTTTTCACCATGAATTGATATAATGATAGGGAAAGTCCATATGTGCGAGAAATGTAGGGGAGCCAGTATTGCTGGCTGAGATTGCATCCTTTAGATGCTGACTCTTTGAACCTGATCTGGATGGTGCCAGCGGAGGGAACATATCATGACAGATTGTCCGTTTTGTATGTTAGCGTCCGAACTCAGCTTCGGGCGTTTTTTGTTTTTTATGCTGCAGAAGAACCCGGCGCCCTTCATCTTCCTGCATATGGATCTTATAAGATGAGTAGGAGGATACCCGCTTGAATAAATTTTTGCCATTGCTGACTTCGTTGTTCCTTTTAGCTGGATGTGGCGCCGGCGGAACGGAAGAAAAAGAGGAAGCCACAAAAAAGAAAGATAATGAAGCTGGATTGAAAAAGGTATCGGTCGTGCTTGACTGGACACCTAATACAAACCATACAGGATTGTATGTAGCCAAAGAAAAGGGGTATTTTAAAGAACAAGGATTGGATGTGGAGATCATTATGCCAGGTGAAGCCGGTGCCGATCAGCTAGTGGCCTCCGGGAAATCCGAATTCGGTGTAAGCTATCAGGAAGCGATCACCCAGGCGCGCGTCCAGGATGTGCCGATCGTTTCAGTGGCTGCAGTCATCCAGCATAATACGTCTGGATTCGCCTCACCAGTGGATAAAAACATTAAATCCCCTAAAGACTTCGAAGGGAAAACATACGGTGGCTGGGGGTCTCCGGTAGAAAAGGCCCTGATGGATTCACTGATGAAAAAAGAAAATGCGGATGTCAATAAGGTGGATATAGTGAATACAGGGGACGCTGATTTCTTCACTTCGGTTAAAAGGAATATAGACTTTGCCTGGATTTATTATGGATGGACAGGTGTCGAGGCAGAACTGAGAAATGAAAAGCTGAATATGGTTTACTTGACCGATTATTCGGACAAGCTCGATTACTATACACCTGTTCTGACAACGAATGAAAAGCTCATCAAAGAGGATCCAGATACCGTTAAGGCATTCGTTCATGCAGCTTCGAAAGGCTATCAGTATGCGATTGATGAACCGGATTCGGCTGCGGACATCTTGATGAAGGCGGCTCCGGACCTGGATGCGAAACTGGTGAGGAAAAGCCAGGCGTGGCTTGCAGACAAATATCAGGATGATGCTTCCCGCTGGGGTGAACAAAAGCTTGATATATGGAAGAATTACAGTGATTGGATGAAAGATAATAAGCTTCTTGAAGGAGATTTCAAACCTGAAGAAGCGTTTACTAATGAGTTTTTACCAAAATAGGAGGAAACAAAATGGCCAATTCTTTAATTAGCATACAAATCATCCCTAAAGGGGAAAATGTCATTCCTTTGGTCGATGAAGCAATCAAGATCATTGATGAATCAGGTGTCAAATACGAGGTTCACCCGCTGGAAACGACCATGGAGGGTGAGCTTTCCCAGTTATTTTCGGTGATAGAAAAAATGAATGACAGAATGATTGAATTAGGCTCGCCGAATGTCATTTCCCAAGTCAAAATATTATACCAGCCGAGCGGGATCACGATGGGAACTCTGACGGAGAAGTATCGGGCATGATCGGAAGGGGAATTTGGAAGAAGGGGGCTCCCTTCTTTCTTTTAATATTGCTGCTGGCGGCATGGGAGGCAGCGACAGTGATATGGAATATCGAAAAATGGCTGCTTCCCGCTCCATCCGTAATCTTTTTTGAAGGAATCGAGTCTGTTCACAATCTTCTCGGACATCTGTTATCAACCGTCGAGCTTGCGTTATCGGGCTTTTTGATTGGAAGCTGTATCGGCTTATTGATTGCAGCTGCCTTACATCTGTTCCCAGGTGTGAAGGATGCCGTTTATCCTTTGCTCATCCTGTCACAAAACATTCCCATCATCGTATTGGCCCCGCTTTTAGTGATATGGTTTGGCTTTGGGATGCTTCCCAAGCTCATTGTCATTTCTCTCGTGTGCTTTTTTCCGGTCGCCGTTGCCTCCTTGGATGGCCTGCGCCAAACACCGGATGAACTTAAGCATTATTTTAAAATGATGGGGGCGGGAAAAAGACAGTTATTTTGGAAGCTTGAACTCCCGCACTCGATTCCGTCCATTTTCTCCGGCCTCAAAATCTCGGCCACCTATAGTGTAATGGGGGCCGTCATATCCGAGTGGCTCGGGGCGAAATCCGGGATCGGCGTTTATATGACGCTCGCTTCCTCGGCATTCAGGACCGATCGGGTGTTTGTTGCCATTTTCATCATTATGGGAATGAGCCTGCTTTTCTTTGGTGTGATTAGCCTGCTTGAGAAGCATCTTGTTTCATGGAAGCGGAAGGAGGACGAAAAGCATGCATCTGGAAATTAAAGATGTTTCGTATTCCTTCGACGGTAAACGGAATATTTTGGAGAAGCTGAATTTCCATGTGAATGAAGGGGAATTCGTCACGATTCTTGGACCATCAGGCAGTGGGAAAAGTACATTGTTCCACTTGACAGGCGGCATTTTGAAGCCGGATCATGGCGACATTTTACTCGATGGCAAGAACATTAACGGCCTAAAGGGCCATATAAGCTATATGCCGCAGCAGCCTTCGCTATTGCCTTGGAGAACGGTATTGGAAAATGTCCTGCTAGGAAGCGAGCTTGCTGGCATGAAAGATAAAGAAAGGGCCAAATCGCTATTGAAGAAAGCAGGGCTGGGAGAGTATGAGCGGGCCTATCCGCATGAACTGTCCGGTGGCATGAAGCAAAGGGCCGCCTTTATTCGGAGTATCTTGAGTCCGCAGGATTTAATGTGCCTTGATGAACCATTTTCAGCCTTGGATGAGATGACGAGAGTGCAGATGCAAAAATGGTTGATGTCGTTTTGGGAGGAATATCGGCGGTCGGTGCTTTTCGTGACACATAGCATTGATGAAGCGATTTTCCTATCCGATAGGATTTACGTGTTGTCATCCAAGCCGGCCTCTGTCATCAAGGAGGTTGTCGTCCCATTCCCGAGGCCAAGGAGGGAAGACCAGCTCCTCAGTGATGAATTCATTCATTTGAAACGAAAATTATATGCTGCACTGAAACCAAATTAAACTCATGAGCTAAGGAGGGCCTGAAGCATGAAGATCATCGACAGCCATATCCATCTTGATCAATATGAGGGAATGAGGCAGGAGCAGCTACTTGCGGATATGGAAAAGGTGCAGGTGGAGGCACTGCTGACGGTTTCCATGGATTTGCCATCTTGCGTGAAAAATGCCCAGCTTTCACGCAAGGATTCACGAATTAAGCCGGCGTTTGGTTTTCACCCAGAGCAGGCGCTTCCCAGTGAACAGGAACTGAAGGACTTATTGGATTGGATGCGATTACACCAGCACCAGATGGTGGCCGTAGGAGAGATCGGGCTTCCTTATTATTTAAGGCAGGAAAACCCCGCCATCGAAATGGCAGGATACATAAAGATACTGGATAAGCTTCTTGCTTTTGCCAAGGAAATCGAGAAACCCGTTATCCTTCATGCCGTTTATGGCGATGCTCCCATTGTTTGCGATCTATTGGAAAAGCACGGTATCAAAAAGGCCCATTTCCACTGGTTCAAAGGCGATAGCGAGACGATGGCAAGGATGATCCAGAAGCGATACCGCATATCGATTACACCGGATGTGTGCTATGAAAGGGAGATCGTGGATCTGGTCGCTGCCTATCCGCTTGAGCTGATGATGGTCGAAACGGATGGTCCATGGGAGTTTGAAGGCGAGTTCAAGGGGAAGCCGACTCACCCGGGCATGATCCACGAAAGTGTTCGTCACATCGCTTCAATTAAAGGGTTGCCAATCGACCATGTGTACGGAATCCTCCATCAAAACACCAAAGATTTTTATGATATATGAAAAAGGTACCAGATATGATATCTGGTACCTTTTTCAGCGCTCATTAGAGAAACGTCCTTTTTACCTTTTCCCAAAAAGAATTATCCTTCAGCTTAACGGTTTTGATGACCTTGCCGCTTAAGCGGACCTTCACCTTTCCGAGATGGCTGATGCTCAAGGCTTCATTATCAAGTCCGACGATCGGATAGCTTGGACCGTTTTGTTCAAGCTGAATGGTTAATGTCCTATCGCTGCTTAATATGAATGAAGACCCAAGGGTCCGATACGTATTATTATTGATGGAGGCAAGCTCGCTCACCTGGAAACAAGGAAGGAGCGGGTCCACGACGGCCCCATTCACCGACTTATTATAAGCGGTGCTTCCCGTAGGGGTCGCAATGATGATTCCATCCCCGCGGAAGGTTTCAAAATGGATTTCGTCGATGGAAATATCCATGATGAACGTCTTCGTGATCGATGTCCGGATACTCAGTTCGTTAAGGGCATAAAAAGGAGGCTGCTCGTCCAATTGAATCTCGATTGTTGGATATTTTCGAACCTCGATTTGCTCTCTAGTCATGGCATCAATCATCTTATCAGTATCTTCCAGATGGAAATCGCAGTACATATTCAAATTTCCGGTGGTGGATATGCCTGCATATAAACAATCGTCCCTGAAGCCGGTTTTACGTACCGCCTGTAAAAAGGTCCCGTCATCACCAACGCTCACGATAATGTTGGCCTTTGTGAAATCTTGGACGACCTCATAGTCGTGCTGGTTCGCCAACTCCGCAAGACGTTCGACCTTGCTTTGCATTTCAGAACTTGAAGCATGGAAAAAGTAAATATTTCTTCTAGTGTTCATTATGATCCCCCTAATATGATTAGTAATGAAAGGGCTTTCTTATTCTCTATAAAGGAGCCGATGGACCGAAGGGGCCCTTGCATGTCCTGCCTAGAGGATGGTGTGCTGCACTTATACATAGTAGTTTATCATGTAATGAAGCATTTTAGTATGATGTTGCACTTTTCATTACGTTATGCAAGAGATTGACGTGCATAACTGAGAAAATCCGCTCGTGAAGAGGATGCTCTGCGCTCTTTTCAGCGGTATTCAATCGAGTATGGCTGCCAACAATGCACCGTGAATAGAAGAAGCGGGAGGGGAAAAATGATATAATCAATGGGTGTATCAGTCCCCTCGACATGATGGGGACGTATGAATGGAATTACGGATATTTAAGAAAGTAGGTTATGTGTATGAAAGTGCATATCATTGCTCCCTATGAATCGATGCTGCCCGTCGTTAGGGCGTGTCTGCCTCTGTATCCGGATTTGGAGATCGGCTATTCCGTGGGCGACCTGGAAAAGGGTGTGGAGCTTGCGAAATTGGAAGAGAAAAATGGGGCCGATGCCATCATCAGCAGGGGCGGTACGGCCAAATTGATTAAGGAAGCCGTCCATATCCCGGTCATCGACATGCATCTTTCCGGTTATGACATGATCCGTTCCCTGACTTTGGCGAGTGAGCTTAAAGATAAAACGGCCATTGTTGGATTTTCCAACATTACTTCAGGCGCCCAATCGATCATCGATTTATTGGACCTTCCCTTACAGGTATATACGGTTCGCGAATCCGGGGAAGTGGCTCCTCTCATTTTAGCTTTGAAAAACGAGGGATATAGACAAATCGTTGGTGATGTAATCACAATCAATGCCACCATCTCATACGGGATGAAGGGTTTCCTGATTCAATCGGGCCGGGAATCGATCATAAGGGCCATTAATGATGCGAAACAAATGATTTCTTACTTGCATTACAAAAATGATATCAATAAAATGCTTGAAAGGCTTTTGGTCAAAAAAGTTCAAAACCTTGTCATTTTCAATGGAGAGCATCAAGCTGTCTATGAGCATTTGACGGATTTTGATACGAACCCGTTGAACGATGGCCAATATCAGAGTATGAATGCGGAGCTTGATGCTGCTAAGCAGCATCTTCATGCCAATTTCTCACTGGATGGCAAGAGTATAGATGTAGAAGGCTTCTGGCATGATGGTTTGGAGGCATCATACCGGATGTATGTACTGGCGGCCAGTTCCGTGAAACGCTTGGATTTAAAAGGGGTGGAGTGCAAGGCAGCTTCTTTCCCTGAACCGATTGCGATGGACGCAGCACTTATAAACAATGTAGCCTCTCTCTACAAGAACCATGAAATCATTCATTTAAAAGGAAACCGGGGGACGGGGAAGGAATTTCTTGTCCATTATATACATAATGAGCTGGCGAATAATGGGATGCTCCTTACCGTTGATTTCACGGAGTTCAATGAAAGTGCACTTAACGGGCTGCCTTTGGATGATATCCGAACCGTTTTCTTGAAGAATATCGATCGGGTAAAGGAGTATGAGCGATTAAACGATTTTATATGCACCTGCTGCAAAAGTGGCCTATCGATATTTATCACATCAAACGACCAAGTTAGCGAAGCCATCGCAGCGCATCAGGAAATAAATGCAATTCACCTTCCGGATTTATCACGCCGCACCGAGGATATCGAAAAACTAACGAAATTTTTCTTATCCCATTATCATCAAACCTATGGAACAACGGCAATGAATATTAAAAGTGAGGCTCTGGCCCTTCTCAAGGATTATTCTTATCCGAATAACATGGACGATTTGAAGCGGTTCATCAAGCAAATAGCCTTGAATGAAAAAGAGTATGTGATCCAAAAAGAAACCATTGAGAAAGTACTGGAAGATGATGGCCTTCCCACGGACATCATCGTATCGCCAAAAGCGACGCTGAAGGAAATGGAAAAATACATCATTCAGCGCACCCTTAAGGAAGAAGAGTATAATCAAACAAAAACGGCAGAACGGTTAGGGATCAACCGGGCTACATTATGGCGCAAACTTAAAGAATGACTTTAAGTTTGTTTTTTTGATTAAGGTGTTGCATTTTTAAACTATTTTAATAGACTTCAGTATATTTTTATTTTAAAGTGTTGCTTTTATTAACAGTGTATTTTAATATATTCATTGAAAGCGCTTTTATCATAAAGAAAAGGGGTTTTTAATATGAGAATTAAAGCAACGTTAGATCGGATCCCAGGCGGGATGATGGTTGTGCCGTTGTTACTGGCGGCGACCATCAATACATTATTTCCAAATTTACTAAGAATCGGCGGCTTTACCGAGGCATTGTTCGTTAATAGCTCCAGTGCTTTAATCGCTTTATTTCTTTTGATTGCGGGAACACAAATCAATCTGCGCACTGCAGGAACATCTGTTAAAAAGGGCGTAACACTTTTAACATATAAGTGGGTATTGGGGGCTTTGGTCGGTCTTCTTGGCTTTTGGCTTGCCGATAGTAATGGCTTGTTTTTGGGGATGGCGCCGTTGGCCATCATTGCAGCCATGACGAATTCGAATGGCGGACTTTATATTGCCTTGGCAGGTCAGTATGGGAAGGAAGAAGATAAAGCGGCCTATCCATTCCTGGCATTAAGTGACGGTCCGTTCCTGACAATGGTGGCGCTTTCCATCTTCGGGACAATGGGCTTCGCAAACGGCATGTTCTCGCCGACTTCGTTCGTAGCCGTATTGCTTCCTCTTATAGTCGGGATTGTATTGGGGAATTTAGATCCGGAGATGAAGGATTTCCTTTCTAAGGGCAGTGATAAACTTGTTCCATTCTTTGCTTTTTCGTTAGGGATGGGAATTAATTTCACGGCAATCATCCAAGGTGGATTAAGTGGCGTATTACTCGGTGTAATCACCGTTGTTCTGACGGGCGGAGGAGGATATCTGATCTTCAAATGGATAGGGTGGAATCCTATTGTCGGGGCTTCCGAAGGTTCAACAGCGGGTAACGCGGTCGGAACTCCTGCAGCCATCGTCGCAGCCAATGCGTCATTTGGTATCCATGCTGAACTTGCGACTGTACAAATTGCAGCAAGTGTTGTCACGACAGCGATCCTTCTCCCGATATTTATCGGCTTCCTAGCGAAACATCTGGATAAAAAGGGTGGAGTGGCAAAGTACAATGAATAAACGTACCCATGTTTTGGAGGGGATTAAAAATGAAGTTAGCGATCATCGCAGATGATTTGACGGGTGCCAATGATAGTGGAGTTCAATTGGCACGTCATGGACTTAAAACGACCGTTCTTTTCGGAATGGATGAAAAGCATGTCCAGGATTATGATGCTGTCGTATTCGATACAGACAGCCGCTCACTGGAACGGCAGGAGGCGTACGATAATGTCAAGGAAGCGGCAGTTTTTTTGAAACGTTCCGGCTTTTCCGCGATTTTTAAAAAGCTCGACTCGACAATGCGCGGGAATATCGGTGCTGAAATCGATGCGCTGTATGAGGCGATTAACCCGGATTTAGTCATGATCGCTCCGGGGTATCCTAAAAACGGCCGATCGATCATTGATTCCGTTCACTATTTAAAGGGAATTCCCCTTGGGGAAACGGAAATTTCCAAGGATCCGAAAACGCCTGTGACCCAATCTTATTTGCCTGAGCTGATCGGTTCCCAGACGGGGCGGCCGATCGGGACGATTACCATAAGTGACTTGGAAAAAGGCAAAGATCATGTGAAGAGGAAGTTATCAAGGTTTGCAGGGGATTCTATTCCCTACATCCTCATCGATTCTTCCGAAGAGCAGCATTTGAAGGACATATTGGATTATACAAAGGATCTCGAGCTTGAATTGGCATGGGCGGGTTCGGCAGGGATCGCCAATTACCTTCCAGACTATCATTCTATTCCAGCCAAGGATTGCGAGCTTGCCATCCCTGATGGTACTTCCCCGGTCCTGACCGTGATCGGAAGTGTCAACAAGAACTCACGGCTGCAATTGAAGAGACTATTGGAAAAAACCGAGGTGCATGCCATTTCCTTCGATTCCTATAAAGCGGTATCCGATGACAATGAAAGAGCAGAGGAGATTAGACGAATCTATCAGGAGGCGATCGAAAAGGCAGCTTGCGGCAAGGATGTCGTCATATATTCAACCGCTGAAAAAGCCGATATCGAAAAGGCCTGGAGCACTGGTGAATCCAGGGGGCTTACACATACCCAAATCAGTAACGAAATTGTAAAAGCGATAGGTACAGTATGCTCCGTCTTATTGGAGAAACAATATTTCAAAGGTGTAACCATGACTGGCGGAGACACAGCCAAGCAAATATGCAATCTATGGGATGTACAAGGATTCGAATTGCTGGAGGAGTTGGAAACGGGGGTTCCCATTTCTAGGTTCCTGGGTAATGAAGACATATATGTCATCACGAAAGCGGGCGGATTCGGTTCGGAGGATGTATTGATACATGCAATGAAAAAGTTGAAGGGAGAAATGCAAAGATGAGACCGATTATTGGATTGACCATGGGAGATGCGGCCGGTATCGGCCCGGAAATTATCGTAAAGGCATTAACGCATATCGAGGTATATGAGCAGTGCAGGCCGCTGTTGATCGGGGATGCCAAAATAATAGAGAAGGTAAAGCCTATCGTCGGCTATACCGGAATGGTGAATGCCATTAAAGATCCGTCTGAGGCAAAGTATGAGTTTGGTGCGATAGATGTGCTGGATTTGGACATCCTTCCTTCCGACCTGCCATTCGGAGAGGTTTCGGCTCTAGCCGGAGACGGCGCATTTCAATACCTGGCAAAGGCAATCGACTTGGCGAAGGAGAAAAAAATCCATTCGATCTGCACAGCACCGCTGAATAAAGAAGCGCTCCACAAAGGGGGGCATATGTATCCGGGCCATACGGAGATACTGGCTGATCTCACGGATACTGAAGATTTTTCGATGATGCTGACCACTCCCAATTTGAAGGTCATTCATTTGACCACACATATGGGACTGATTGAAGCCATCGAAAGCATCAATCCTGAGCGAACGTACAAGGTGATCAAACTTGCACATGATACATTGACCAAGGCTGGGTTCCAAAATCCAAGCATCGCGGTTTGTGGAATAAACCCTCATGCAGGGGAAAATGGTTTATTCGGAAATGGCGAAGAGGAAGAGAAGCTAATGCCTGGCATCGAGCAGGCGCAAAAAGAAGGCATCCATGCAACAGGCCCGCTTCCTGCCGATACATTGTTCTTCAGGGCTGGACGCGGGGATTTTGATATTGTCGTTGCTTGTTATCATGACCAAGGTCATGCACCGGTCAAGGTAATGGGTATTGAGGCCGGCGTCAACATCACAGTCGGGCTGAAAGGCGGGATCATCAGGACCTCCGTCGATCATGGCACCGCCTTCGATATAGCAGGAAAGAACATTGCTGATGAGAAAAGCATGCTTGCAGCCATCCATTCAGCCATTGAATTAGCGCCGAAAGAATGAGTGCAGAAGCTGCCGGAATCCAATTCCGGCAGCTTTTATGTAGTACCTTCATCTGGAAATCGTTCACTGGAATCAGTAGGGATGACAAGTTCTTTTTAAGACGGCATAAAGAAAAGTGCGGCTTTCATTTCCAATTAGAGGATTATTTGCTACAATTTTAACTATCTTAGTTTATCATGGAATGAAACATTTCTGGATGCAATTCGTATGGTAAGAAGGATACATATCGTTAAGGGGGAACACAGATGAATGGAAAGCGTTGGGCCGCACTTGGAATCGCAGCCGTTTTATTTTTTGTCTCTATTCTGGTAGGGACCGCTACGACTTTTTTTACTGCTGATACGGAAAGTGTGATTGATGAAATATTCGCTTCCGACAGCGAGTTTTATGAAGAAATCATTGAAGGCGAGGACTACACGAACGTAATCGCCGTTTTTGATGTAGAGGGAACGATTCAAGATACTGGGGAAGCATCATTACTAAGCTCGGCAACATATAATCACCGAGCCTTCATGGATAAGCTGAAGATGGCAGAAGAAAATGATGACATCAAGGGAATAATCCTCCGGGTGAATTCACCTGGCGGCGGTGTCGTCGAGAGTGCAGAAATCTATGACAAGATCCTGGATATTAAAAAGGTCAAAAAACCTGTCTATGTTTCGATGGGGTCGATGGCCGCTTCCGGCGGATATTATATTTCCGCACCGGCCGATAAGATTTATGCAAGCCCGGAAACGATGACAGGCTCACTCGGCGTCATCATGCACGGGTATAATTATGAAAAGCTTGCCAAGAAATATGGCGTAGAGTTTGAAACGATCAAAAGCGGACCGCATAAGGACATCATGAGTCCGACCCGGGAAATGACGGGTGAGGAACGAGATATATTGCAAAACATGATCAATAACTCGTATGATCAATTCGTGAAGGTCATTGCAGACGGCCGCGGTATGACGGAGCAGGAAGTAAGGAAAATCGCCGATGGCCGCATTTATGATGGACGTCAGGCGAAGGAAAACCATTTAATAGATGACTTTGGCCATTTGGATGATGTCATTGCCGCCATGAAAAAAGACATAGGTAAAAAAGATGCTCAAGTCATCCGTTATACGGATGAGGCAGGCTTTGGGTCGTTATTCAGTATGGGAGCGCAAAAAATGTTGGGAAATGATGTGGAAACGGCAGTCTTGACAAAAATCCTTTCCTCTTCAAATTCCCCACGCTTAATGTATTTGTATGCGGAATAGGGGGGCTGAAGGATGACGGAACGAAATGAAAACAATGAAAAAATCGCTTCACCCGATCCACTGGAAAGTCAGCATGGACCCGTTCAGTCGGATTTATCAGCAACGGTGGTTACCGTGGACAAGGAACTGAAGGCTGTCTGTTTTGCTGGCTTTTGGATGAGGTTTTGGGCGTATTTAGCGGACCTGCTGGTTATAGGGAGCTTGAATCGGATCTTGATTCATCCGATCTTCAAGTTTTATGAAGGGACAGATGATCTCTGGTTTTCGGCAGAGGGCTTTTTGACGGGAATCGTATTCTTCCTATACTTTGTCCTGATGACCAAGTTCTTGAACCAAACCTTGGGCAAAATGATTTTTGGCCTGAAAGTCGTGGCATTGAAGGAAGAGGCAACGGTCATTTCCTGGGGAACGGTGTTATTCAGGGAACTGGTCGGCCGCTACATTTCAAAGGTTACGTGGATTGGCTATCTCTTGGCAGGACTATTGCCGAAGAAACAGGCCTTACATGATGTCTTTGCAGACACAAGCGTGGTCTTGGTGAGAAGATGAGTATGTCATGAACCTGCAAGAGCGAGATCTTCGCTTTTGCAGGTTTATTTTTTTGTGGATATGCCGATACTTGGAGGAAAAGGGTGTGGATGCATGAAGTGGCTTTTGTTGATTGCAGGTTGCCTCATTTT
Organism: Peribacillus folii; assembly: GCF_030271255.1. Lineage (GTDB taxonomy): Bacteria > Bacillota > Bacilli > Bacillales > DSM-1321 > Peribacillus. Next base: position 321,939 of record NZ_JASJOM010000001.1, on the reverse strand, counting down.
ACTGCTGCTTCTTCTTATGTTCACTAAAATAAAGGTGTACATTGACTTAAAGCATATTCACAAAAATGACCAAATACATATTAAATTAACAGCTTGGTATGGGCTTTTCCATTATACGATCAAAGTGCCTGTCATCAAAAAGGAAGAAGGCTCGGCAACGGTAACCGTTAAGAAAGAACAAGGAATGAAGGAAGAAAGCAAAAAGGAAGAAACGAAAAAGATCACACCGGAACATTTACGTGACGGCATGGCCGACCTTCGGACAATGATTGTGCATATCGTCGGCTTTCACCGAATCGTCCGTCAGTTCACGCGAAAGGTCAAGGTGAAAAAATTCGTGTGGCACAGCATGATCGGAACCAAAAACGCTGCCCATACAGGTATGCTCACCGGGGCATGCTGGGCTCTTAAAGGGTCCATCATCGGCCTATTGACCTCGTATCTGAATTTTCAAATCATGCCCTCTTATTCCATCACGCCTAACTTTCAGCGATGGCAGGCCAATACGATAATTTCCTGCATATTACAATTTAGGATCGGGCAAGCTATGTGGACTGGAATAAAATTGCTTCGTTATTGGAAAGGCAGGAAGGCGGATTTCAGGTCCCGGAATTTAGCGAGGCTATCAGGTGATTCCAATAAACAATCGTTCTAGAGGGAGGAATTTAGATGTCAGATCATCCAATCCAAGGCTTAATGAAAGAAGCGATGGAAAATCTGAAAGAAATGGTCGATGTGAACACGATCATCGGCGATCCGGTGGAAACTCCGGATGGAAGTGTCATTTTAACCGTTTCCAAAGTGGGCTTCGGCTTTGCGGCAGGCGGCAGCGAATTTGTGATTGATGGCAATCAACAAGGACAGCAAGGTGAAAGCAAACAACCATTTGGCGGCGGTAGCGGTGGCGGTGTCTCGATCACACCGATAGCATTTTTGATCGTCGGTTCCCATGGTGTGAAGATGATTCATCTGGATGAAGGGACCCACCTTCTTGAAAAAATGATGGATTTGGCTCCTCAGGTAGTCGATAAAATCCAGTCCATGCTAGCCAAGAAGGATAGTAATCAAAAGCAAGGGGCAAGTCAACCGCCAGCAACGAGATACCAGGAACCTAAACAAGACTTGGATTTCTAAATGCGACTCGGCATCCGCCGAGTTTTTTTGTGCAATAATCGCCTCATCCCTGTAGCGTGCTTGCGTGTTCGCCATGAGCTCTTTCACTTTTTCCAATTCAATTAATTGCAAAATTCCGGTAAAACAAATATCATTAGGCTTGTACATATAGCAGAAAAAGGAGGAATTATTAATGGCTTCAGTTACATTCAAGAACAACCCGGTCACTTTGATCGGACAAGAACTAAAAGTGGGGGACAAGGCTCCCGATTTTACTGTATTGGCCAATGACTTATCACCCGTTACATTAAGCGATTCGAAAGGATCTGTCCGTATTATCAGTGTCGTTCCTTCAGTGGATACAGGTGTATGTGATGCACAAACACGTAAATTCAATGAAGAAGCGGCTAAATTGGATAATGTGAAAGTATTGACGATCAGTAACGATCTTCCTTTCGCACAGAAACGCTGGTGCGCTGCGAGCGGATTGGAGAATGTCCAAGTTCTTTCCGATCACCGCGACCTATCCTTCGGGGAAGCATATGGTGTCGTCATGCAAGAATTACGTCTTTTGGCACGCTCCGTCTTCGTCGTGAACAGTTCCGATGAAATCACTTATGTGGAATATGTGAGCGAAGGCACGAACCATCCAAATTACGAAGGTGCAATTGAAGCGGCCAAAGCGTCAAAATAAGCTGTATTTTTTAAAAAAACCGGGCACAATGGGCCCGGTTTTTTTGTTTTCATGTTGTTTTTTTTCTGATCAACAGCTTGTCGTTGAAGTGGACAACAGCCTTTCTAGGCCCTGATTTTCAATGTGGATGCAGTTATCTGAATCATCTTTGCGTATTCTGTTATACCGTTTTTTTTAGGTTCAATATGCTGATTTAGTTAGTCCGAATTCTCACCATTCAATGGTAAAACAATCTTACCATACCACTCTTGACCATTAGGTGTACCGATTTTTATATCAACTTCATTAGGCCAAGCCGGCATTTGCCTTGGGTAATGCCCCCCTGCTTGTTGCCCTGCCCGATATCCATCTCTATACCCTTGTCGATACCCCTGTCGATACCCTTGCCGAAATCCTTGTTGAAATCCTTGTTGAAATCCTTGTTGAAATCCTTGTTGTTGCCTGTTGAATTCTTCTGCTGATTGTATATCATGTTGCTGATTTATCGGATTAACCGGCCCATGATAGTATTGATTTTGATTATCCATATAATCACCACCTCATGTATAGTACTCTGTTTGGGCATTCATGGAGCCTTTCCCAGTAATAAAAAATACTGGGCAATTTTTTTGAGCTTATTTCACGCAAAGCGAAATGAAATGGAAGGCGGCGAGACTCCTGCGGGAAATGCGTGTCTACGGGAGACCCGCAGGCGGAAAAGCCGAGGAGCCTCACGGACCGCCTCGCCTCTGGATAAGGGAGCGCCTGCAGTGCAATGGAACGATCGAGGTCCATTTCACCTAAAACTGTGGAAATCTAGATTCCATCTTCGTGTTCACTCAGGGCGGAAAGCAAAGTCCGATGCACAGCCTAGGACGATTGCTAGGGTCTCCGGCTTGTATCTCTTTGTTCTTACCTTTAAAATAGGGACAGAAGCAAACAGGAGGAATTAACAAGTGAAGTCTACCCCAGTTGAACAATTATTTAATGAATTTAATGAAACAGCCCAGATATTGCAAGATGAATTATCTTGTACCTACCTTGATGCCCTAGGTGAAACGGGCGAGAATTTCTTCCAAAGGAAAGTCCTGCAGGAGGAAATGAGTGAGGTATCAAAGAAGAGGTTAATGAAGCATTATGAGGACTTTGCTCCTGAGAAATATGAAAAGGAAGCTATCCGGAAAGCGTATCAGCTTGCCATATTGAAGGGCATGCAGCAGAGCGTGCAGCCGAACCATCAAATGACCCCTGATGCAGTCGGCATGTTCGTCAGTTATTTAGTCGGTAAGTTCACCAAAAATGAAAAAGAGCTGGTCATGCTCGATCCCGCCGTCGGAACAGGGAATTTATTATTTGCGATCTTGAACCAACTGCCTGATAAAAACATCGCTTCCTATGGCGTCGAGATTGATGAAACATTGATCAGGCTGGCGTATGCAGGCGCCAACCTGCAAGAGCATCCGCTCGAATTCTTCAATCAGGATAGTTTGGAGCCGCTTTTCATCGATCCTTCGGATGTCGTGGTGAGTGATTTGCCAATCGGTTATTATCCAAACGATATCCGGGCAGCAGATTATCAATTGAAGGCCGGAGAGGGTCATTCCTATGCTCACCATTTGTTTATTGAACAGAGCATTAAACACGTCAAGGATGGAGGACATCTATTTTTCATCGTCCCGAATAACTTGTTCGTTTCGGAAGAAGCGCCGAAGCTTAACGATTTCCTGAAAAAACATGTCCATATCCAAGGAATGGTGCAGCTGCCTCTTTCCATGTTTAAAAATGAAGCGGCGGCAAAAAGCATCCTGATCCTTCAAAAGAAAAAAGAAGGAATCGAAGCACCGAAGAAGGCATTGCTCGTACAACTTCCGAAGCTTTCGGATTATGAAGCGACGAGTTCGGTAATGAAGCAAATGGATGATTGGTTTAAAGCGGAAAAATGATAAATGAAGGCTGATGCCACCCGCATCGGCCTTCATTTCTTTTGTTTGATGAAGTAGTTATTTTTTACCTTCCCTTTTTATTTGGTAGTATCCATCCTCCATGATAAGATTGTACTATATACTGCATATTTCTTTTTAGGGAACCATAAGAAAATGCAGACTAGCTTAGAGTAAAGGAGCAAGATGGATGCCAAAAATCATCGCAATAAATGCAGGCAGCTCTTCTTTGAAATTTCAACTTTTCGAGATGCCTGAGGAAAAAGTAATTACAAAAGGTCTAGTGGAAAGGATAGGCTTGAAAAATTCCACTTTTACTATGAGTGTCGATGGAGAAAATGTTTCCGAGACGATAGATATACCAAATCATGAGGTGGCTGTTGGGATTTTGTTGGAAAAGCTGATCAACCATCGCATCATTGACTCCTTTGATGAAATAGACGGCGTTGGGCATCGTGTGGTGCATGGCGGTGAGGTGTTCAGTGATTCTGTCCTGATTACGGAGGAAGTAATCAAGGAAATCGATAAGCTTTCGGAGCTGGCGCCGCTTCATAATCCAGCCAATAGCACGGGAATCAAAGCCTTCAGGCACATACTGGGAGATGTTCCGGCCGTTGCGGTATTTGATACGGCCTTCCACCAGACGATGCCTGCGAGTTCTTATATGTATAGCTTACCCTTCGAATATTATGAAGAGTATGGAATAAGGAAGTATGGATTTCATGGCACATCCCATAAATATGTTTCCCAACGGGCTGCAAAAATGATCGGCCGCCCGCTTGAACAGCTTCGTTTGATATCCTGCCATCTTGGGAATGGTGCCAGCATTACGGCGATAAAAGGCGGCAAGTCGATGGATACATCGATGGGCTTCACACCATTGGCAGGCGTTACAATGGGGACACGTTCAGGAAATATCGACCCTGCGCTGATTCCTTATATCATGGAAAAAACAGGTAAGACCGCTGATGAAGTGCTGGATGTCTTGAATCAGCAAAGCGGCATGCTTGCCCTTTCCGGATTTTCGAGCGATTTGCGTGATATCCAGGGCGAGGCTGACAAAGGCAATGAACGGGCAAAACTCGCCCTTGAAGTGTTTGCAGGCAGGATTCACAAATATATCGGTTCCTATTCGGCGAAAATGGGGGGAGTGGATGGCATCATTTTCACAGCCGGCATCGGTGAAAACAGCCAGGCGATCAGAGCCCGCATTTTGGAAGGACTGGAATTCATGGGTGTTTATTGGGATAGAGATCTTAACCGTACCTCATCAGGTAAGGAAGCGTTCATCAGCTCACCCTATTCCCCTGTGAAAGTGATGGTCATTCCCACGAATGAAGAAATCATGATCGTCAGGGATACAATGAAAGTCGCTTTGAGCGAAAGAGCGGAAAATATATCTTCCTGAGTTTCTTATAAGAGTAAGAGAGTCCCCTACCATCTTGTCCGGTAAGGGGCTCTCTTTTTTTCATAAGCTGATCCGAATTCTTGAAACCGATCGTGTATGGTATACTTAAGGGAGAATCCACCAATTTTGTACATAGGAGGCTTGATGCATGGAATTCACCAATCGGGAAATGAAAGTTTGGAATGAAATTAAGGAATGGCAAGAAAATCTATATCAATATGAGCCGACGGATCTTGCTGCATTGTATGATAAATGGCTGGAGCAGGGGTTTTCGCTGTTGCCTGAGAACGTTCAGCAGCAGTTCTTCGAAAAGCTTGATACATGGCTTTTCCATTTGCATGCGATGGTTCAAAGTTCACAGATTCAGATAGATGCAAGGGAGCGGATTTTAGCATCGGCCCGCGTTTTTGATGAAGAAATCGATATGCTTGGTGACTTGAATCTTTTATCGATAGATCAGTTGAATTACATAGCGAACCAGCATATTGCCAAGCATCGTTTATATTCATTTGCACAGGGAGGGATGAGTGGATCAGGCGGCCTGCTATTGCTGGGAAGCGATATTCCGGCCATGACGGTCATCAATATCCGGACCGTACAGCTGATCGCCATGTCTTATGGGTACGAGGTGAATACGCCTTTTGAAATGATGGTGGCCCTTAAAGTATTCAATGCAGGTGCGATGCCAAAGCGGCTCCAGGGAATAGCTTGGGAAGAATTGATCCAGGAAATCCAAACGGCAGAAGACGATTATTTTTATTTGGGGATTGAAGAGCTGACAAATCCGAACTGGATGGAACAGCCACTGAAGCAGTTGTTGAAGGCCTTATCGATTGCTGTCTTCCGTAAAAAACTGGTTCGGGGCATTCCGTTCATCAGCATCGCCATCGGAGCAGGGGCCAATTACCAAATGACCCGGAGTGTCAGTGAATTTGCTCAGAAGTTTTATCAATATCGTTATTTACTGGAGAAGAAGGCTGATGCATGATGAGCGTCAATAATCATAAAAGGGCGATTACGGAGGCCATTCGCTGCATGGTGATTACCGTTAGCGATACGCGGAATGAAGAAACGGATAAAAGCGGTGCACTGATGATGGAATTATTGGAAGCGAATGGACATGAAGTGTCAAAATACGAAATCGTAAAAGATGAAAAAGATAGGATTCAGGCTGCGGTTACATCCGGCTGTCGCAGCGGCCAGGTGGACGTCATCTTGACGAATGGCGGTACGGGAATCGCCAAACGGGATGTAACGATCGAGGCGGTCAGTGAGTTGATGTCCAAAGAAATTCCAGGATTCGGCGAGCTTTTCCGTATGCTCAGCTTTCAGGAGGACATCGGTTCGGCGGCGATACTATCGAGGGCCGTTGCCGGAATCGTGAATGATAAAGCCGTTTTTTCCACACCTGGCTCATCAGGGGCGGTGAGGCTTGCGATGAATAAATTGATTCTTCCTGAACTGGGACATGTCGTCGGTGAACTCAGGAAAGATCTATAAACGGTTTATGAAGTGTACCTTATGTATAAGGACTCTTAATGAAAACCGGTTATATTGAAGGAAATGCTGCCTGTATATTGCAGGCAGCATCTTTTTTTTGATTTCACAAGTTAGATACAAAAGCACCCTAGAGGATAGACTTTTTCAAAGGATCTATTCTCTAGGGTGCTTTTCTTATCCTTGAGGCTTTTTTTTTGCATAGAGGAGCGCTTAATTATGCATCTTTTCACTAACGCCTTGGTTGGCCCGGTACCAAAGCCACAAGTCATTAATGATCGATGCCAGTTCGGCAATTTCGGAATTGAGACGACATGATGCGGTAAAGTCGCTCTCATCGGCGAGCTGGTCCTGCTTCCGGTTAATGGCTGTTTCCAGCTCCTTGATGCGGTCGGGGATGCTCCCGCGAATGTTCTCCCAATGCACGAGTATTTGCTGCTGCTCGCCCTTTGTATATTGATCCCACTCCAAGTTCAAATCAGGAATGGCGATGCCGAGCCGTTCGTCATAGGTAAATAACTCTTCCATATTCCCTCCGCTTTTCAGTTTTTCATACTATTAGTTTACTATATTCCTGCCAATGCATCCAATGGAAGGTGCGTGTGATAATATGAACGGAATTTTTAGCTAAATCTTCAAAATACCCCTTGTATTCCTTTTATAAAAATGATAAAGTACTAATCATAGAATGAATAAAAATAACAATGTATGAATTTTTATTCACACGAAAGGGACGATGAAAATGGCAAATCCAAAAGTTGTTTTAGCATATTCCGGAGGTTTGGATACTTCCGTTGCAATTAAATGGTTACAAGATCAAGGATATGAAGTGGTGGCATGCTGCTTGGATGTCGGTGAAGGAAAAGATCTCGATTTCATTAAGGAAAAAGCGATTACGGTTGGTGCCGTCAGTTCATATGTGATTGATGCAAAAGATGAATTTGCCGATGAATTCGCTTTAACGGCCCTTCAGGCACACACTTTGTACGAAGGGAAATATCCATTGGTATCAGCTCTGTCACGTCCTTTGATCGCCAAGAAGCTAGTGGAAGTGGCTGAAGCGGAAAATGCGGTAGCTGTTGCGCACGGTTGCACGGGAAAAGGAAATGACCAAGTGCGTTTCGAAGTTTCCATAGCCGCCCTGAATCCTGATTTAGAAGTTCTTGCACCTGTCCGTGACTGGAAATGGTCCCGTGAAGAGGAAATTGAATATGCGGCGAAAAATGGAATACCTGTACCAATCGGCTTGGCAAGCCCATTCTCGATAGACCAAAACCTTTGGGGAAGAAGCAATGAGTGCGGAATCCTGGAGGATCCATGGGCCGCTCCGCCGGAAGAGGCGTACGATCTGACGGCAAGCCTCGAAAACACGCCGGATACGGCTGATATCATTGAAATTGGATTTGAACAAGGCGTGCCGGTCACGTTGAATGACAAACACTATAACTTGGCAGACTTGATTGTTGAACTGAATCAAATCGCCGGCAAGCACGGAGTTGGACGTATCGACCATGTGGAAAATAGATTAGTAGGAATCAAATCCCGTGAAGTCTATGAAGCTCCTGGTGCGATGACACTGATTGCTGCCCATAAAGAGCTGGAGGACATTACGCTTGTAAAAGAACTGGCTCATTTCAAGCCTGTGATCGAAAAGAAAATGACTGAATTGATTTATGAAGGACTTTGGTTCTCGCCGCTTCAAAAAGCATTGGCCGCCTTCTTGAAAGAGACACAAGTGAACGTAACGGGAACCGTTCGCGTGAAGCTATTCAAAGGTCATGCGATCGTTGAAGGCAGAAAATCCGAATACTCGCTTTATGATGAGAAATTGGCCACTTATACTAAAGCGGATGAATTCGATCATGATGCAGCAGTTGGATTCATTAAGCTATGGGGACTTCCGACGAAAGTGAACAGCATGGTCACTAACAAGAAGGTGACAGTGTGAGCAGCAAGCTTTGGGGAGGAAGATTCACGAAATCTGCAGAGGAATGGGTAGATGAATTCGGAGCTTCCATCTCCTTTGACCAGGAGCTTGTCCAGGAAGATATTCAAGGAAGCTTGGCCCATGTAACGATGCTGAAGCAATGCGGCATCCTCCCTGAAGAAGATGCAGTACAGATTATTGCCGGGCTGAAGATTTTACAGGGAAAAGCGGAAAAGGGCGAGTTGACTTTCCAGGTTGAGATGGAGGATATCCATCTTAACCTGGAAAGCATGCTGATAAGTGAAATCGGTCCAGTGGGCGGAAAGCTCCATACGGGCAGAAGCCGAAATGACCAGGTCGCGACAGATCTTCATTTATATATGCGGAATCAAACGAATGTAATCCTTCAGCTCATCAATGATCTTCAGGAAGCGATTTTGGGACAGGCCAAGAACAATGTCGAAACACTAATTCCAGGTTATACCCATTTACAGCGGGCACAGCCCATTTCATTCGCTCATCATTTAATGGCTTATTTCTGGATGCTTGAGCGTGATAAAGAGCGTTTTTCCGAAAGCTACAAAAGAATCAACGTGTCGCCATTGGGTGCTGGCGCACTTGCCGGGACGACCTTTCCTATCGACCGTGCCCTCAGTGCCGAGCTCTTGGGGTTTGATGGGATATATGAAAATAGCCTTGATGCGGTAAGCGATCGTGATTTTGCCATTGAGTTCTTGAGCAACAGTGCGACGTTGATGATGCATTTATCCCGTTTCAGTGAAGAAATCATCCTTTGGTCAAGCCAGGAATTTCAATTCGTTGAATTGGACGATGCGTTTTCAACGGGAAGCAGCATCATGCCGCAGAAGAAAAACCCGGACATGGCTGAATTGATCCGCGGCAAAACGGGACGTGTTTATGGGAATCTGACGGGGTTATTGACTGTTTTGAAAGGACTTCCGCTGGCGTATAACAAGGATATGCAAGAAGATAAAGAAGGCGTTTTTGATACGGTAAAAACCATTATAGGTTCTCTGAAGATTTTTGCTGGCATGATTTCAACCATGAACGTGAAAAAGGACATCATGGAGTCAGCGACAAGGAATGATTTCTCGAATGCGACGGAATTGGCTGACTATCTGGCTGCAAAGGGAATGCCCTTCCGAAAGGCCCACGAGGTTGTCGGGAAACTGGTGTTGCAGTGTGTCCAGAAAGGGTGTTATTTAGTCGATCTAAGCATCGGGCAATTCCAGGAAGCATCCGAGCTTTTCGACCATGATATATACGATGCGCTCAATCCTTACGAAGCTGTCAAACGCCGTAATAGTGCGGGCGGTACGGGATTTGCCCAAGTGCAGCTTGCCATTGAAAAAGCGGAGAAGCTAATCATGAAATAACAGCAAAAAAGCTCATTCACCGACCTGGTGAACGAGCTTTTTTGCTGATTATTTGTCCGTATTCGTGCGCACGACGATTACATCGCAGCTGGCTTGGCGAACGATGCCCTCTGACACGCTGCCGATCAGGAAGCGCTCGACAGCATTGAGACCTGTTGCACCGCATACGATTAGATCAATGGAATGTTTTTTTGCTAAATCTTTTGGAATTTGCACCTTTGGTGATCCGTATGCGATTTCCGTTTGGACGTGTACGATCCCGGATGCAACGGCTTCCATCTTGTACTTCTCCAATAGCTCATTGGCAAAGGCATCAGATCGTTCACGGAGGGTCATATCATAAGCTTCGATTGTAGGGAAATTCCTGGTATCGACGATGTGTGCAAGTACAAGGGTCGCGTCACTGAGTTTCGCCAAGTAGATGGCCTTTTTTAAAGCCCACTCCGCTTCTTCCGAACCATCCACCGCTACGAGAATATTTTTATAATCTATACTATTCATAGTGAATCTCCTCCTTCTTTTTCATACCTATTATACGATGGTTTTCCTGTTGGGTATTTTTTCAATTATAACAAATTAGCGAATGTTTAGCCAATGATCAAAGAAACCGTAATCTAACATAATAAAGTGATTGATTCCTTTATCGTTAAATGTCGTTAATCAATTTGTTTATTTTTGGTAACCTCATGGGGGAGGGGAGTTTTCCTTGAATCTTTCAAAAATGATCAATCTGGCATTTTATTTATATAGGCTTGTGTTTATCTTCATCTATTTCCTTGCGATCATTTACATTACTATCACAGGGGTTTCCATCAGTGTGGCAAGTCTTGCTGCCTTGCTTCTTTGATCCAGTGGATATCCTCGAAATTTACCGATAGACATGAAAACAAGGAAAGGAAAATGATATTCATAATCATAACAAGTGTGGGCGTGCTTCTTTTGCTTTCTTGCCTGGTCCTTTTGGGAGTGAATGAATATAAATCGCGTTTCACCACTGAAAGGTGGCTGGGGGACCATGAAGGGAGAAATGATATGGTCGATGATTTATTGAAGGAACATAGACTCATCGGATGACGGAAAAAGAAGTGATCGCGCTTTTAGGTCCGCCGACAGATACCGAATATTTTTCAGCGGAAGCTGCGAACGTTTATTTTCTTGGAGCCGAAAGGGGCTTCATCAGTATAGATGGTGAGTGGCTGCTCCTATGGTATGACGGCAGTGGTAAAGTCGTTAAGCAAGCAATCAGGACCGATTAGTCATTGAAAGAGAATCGCGAAGAAAAAGCAAACCCCCATCTTGAATGAGATGGGGGTTCGTGGGGTTGGGCGCCCCATCACTTGATGATTTGCAAGCTCTTCGGATATTTGGTCAGAACTTCACAGCCTGTTTCGGTGATCAAAAGATCATCCTCGATCCTCACGCCAGCAACATTTGGAACATAGATGCCCGGTTCAATCGTATAAACCATACCGGACTGAAGCTGAAGGGAATTCGTTTCGGTCAGGGACGGGTATTCATGGACGCTGATTCCAAGTCCGTGGCCAAGTCTATGCGGGAAGAATTCCCCATATCCTTTATCGCGGATGATGTTTCTGGCGATCAAGTCAACGGCCGAGCAGGCAACGCCTGGCTTACTGGCGGCAACGGCAGCTTCCTGGGCAACGCGAACCGTTTCATAGATTTCTGCCTGTTTGTCATTAATGTCACCATAAGCGACGGTCCTGGTGATGTCAGAGCAATATCCCTCGTGAACGACGCCTAAGTCAAAGAGAACCAGATCGCCGCGCTGAACCTTCGTATTTCCTGGTGTACCGTGAGGCGAGGCACCATTTTTACCAGTCAGTACCATCGTGGAGAAGGACATTTGGCTGACTCCGGCCTTTTTCAATTCATACTCGATCGCTGCAAGGATTGCCATTTCCGTTTTACCTTCATGGATTTCGCTGACACCGACTTCAATCGCAAAGTCGGCAAGTCGGCAGGCTTCGCGGATTTTGACCATTTCATCCTCCGACTTGATCATTCGCATCTTTTGCAGTTTTTCTTCTGCCCCAACGAGCTTTGGTGCACCGAAATGATGCTGGATGTGCTCGTAGCGTTCCACATTCATATGTTCTTTTTCAATGGCCATTTTATGGATGGTCAATCCGCGGTCTGCCACGGCTTGCTTAATTTTATCCCATGGATTTTCAATATCTGTATAACCGATGATATCCCCATCCCATCCAGCTTGTTTCGCATCGGGTACCTCCATTTGCGGACAGACCAAGAATGGATCGGCATCTGCAAAAATGGCAAGTGAAAGCAGTCTTTCATGCGGATCACTGAAAAATCCGCTTAAATAGAAGATGCTCTCCGTGGATGTCAGGAAAGCGGCTTCCATTTCATTGGTTTGAAGCCAATTTTGTAATTCTCTCAAACGTTCATTCATGACGTTACCTCCATTAATAAGATATAATTACCTTAGCAATATTTAAAAGCATAGTAAATGGGAAAGTCCCAAGAAAGCTTATGGAATTAAAACTAGAGGGTATGGGAAGGGAGCATCATAAATGAAAGTATCTTTTCATGGACATGCAGTTGTAAAAGTCGAAACGAATGGAAAAACGATCTTATTCGACCCGTTCATCAACGGAAATTCACTAACGGATTTGAAGGTGGACGATGTCAAACCGGATGTGATCATCCTGACGCATGGACATAATGACCACGTAGGAGACACGGTTGAATTGGCCAAGAAACATGATGCCCTTGTCATCGGCATCGCAGAGCTTGCCGATTATTTTGATGCACAAGGACTCCGGACTCATGGAATGAGCATCGGCGGTGCATATGAGTTCGAATTCGGAAAAGTGAAGCTTACGCCTGCCTTTCATGGTACAGGCTTCAATGCAGGAGATGGACAAATCATCTATTTAGGCATGCCGGCAGGTGTGTTATTGACGATAGAAGGCAAAACCATCTATCATGCCGGAGATACGTCGGTATATTCAGATATGAAATTGATTGGGGAACGTCATCCGATTGACCTGGCCTTTTTGCCAATCGGCGACAATTACACGATGGGACCTGAAGATGCGGCACTGGCAGCAAAATTCCTTCAAGCCAAACAAGTCGTGCCGATTCATTACAATACGTTCCCTGTCATCAAGCAGGACCCCAACCGATTCCTTGACATGCTTGAAGAAGGAAATGGATTCATCATGGAACCCGGGGATGAAATTGAATTATAAACAGCGATAGCTTTTGGAGAAGGGGTATACTGCGGACTGACTCGATAAGTATGGAGTTGGTCTGCAGTTTTTTTGTTATGCCAAGGTTAGATTGTTTTATTCCGCTGTACGCGAAAACGAAGATGGAATTCCGATTGTCCACATGTAGCTGGCGGGAAACGTCCTCAAATTCGAGGGCATAGCCCAAACCCGCGAGTAAAGTCAAAAAATTCGCGAGTAAAAGTGCCGAACTCGCGAGTAACGGCCACAAGTGCGTGTGATAAGCGCAATCTTTTCTGAAAACCCACATCAAAATCTCGCCATGCAGGTCAGTCTTTTTACGCTTCGCAAGCATAAAATGAATAGATGGCAAAAAAGGGGGGGATTGGATGAAGCAGAGGTTGTTGTTATGTTTGCTTTTATGCGGGGTGATGCTGTATTATGCCGTGCCGCGATTGTCTTTGGAAAGCGGGGGCTTGGAGGGCTTGTTTGCCGGTTGTTGGCTGCTGTTCGCATTGCTGGCTGTGGCCGGAAACTTGACCGGCATTCTTTATTCACCCAAAAAGCAGAAGCGGAAACGGCAGGCGGAATACAAAAGGCTGCGCCAATATTAGCAGTTGTTTGATAAACTGGGCTCTTTGACCTTATAATGGGGAATAGGAATACCGTGAAAAGGGTGAAGCGCTTGGCTACAAAGCATGAACAAATATTAAAGCACATCGATGGGCTTCCGGTTGGCGAGAAGATTTCGGTCCGCCAAATTGCGAAGGCATTGAATGTTAGTGAAGGAACGGCGTACCGGGCCATTAAAGAGGCGGAGAATCAAGGCTATGTAAGCTCGATTGAACGGGTAGGCACGATACGTATTGAAAAAAAGAAAAAAGAGAATATTGAAAAGCTCACGTTTGCCGAGGTAGTCAATATTGTGGACGGACAAGTTCTGGGCGGCAAAACGGGACTTCATAAGACATTGAATAAATTCGTCATCGGGGCAATGAAGCTGGATGCGATGATGAGATACACTGGGGCCGGAAATCTGCTGATCGTCGGGAACCGTACACAGGCCCATGAGCATGCACTGAATGCTGGGGCGGCGGTGCTCATTACCGGGGGCTTCGATACGGAAGAGCCGGTTAAGCGTCTAGCTGATGAATTGGAGATGCCCATCATTTCGACGAGCTATGATACTTTCACTGTAGCTACGATGATTAACCGGGCAATCTATGACCAGTTGATCAAAAAGGAAATCTTGCTTGTGGAGGATATCTTGACGCCCGTCCAGGAAACGACTTTTTTGACGATCGGCGACAGGGTGCAGACATGGCACGATCTCAATCAGGAATCAGGGCACAGCCGATTTCCTGTTGTTGATGACAATATGAAGGTACAAGGAATGGTCACCTCAAAAGATATCATCGGCCAGGAGGAATGGACACTCATCGAAAAGGTGATGACGAAAAACCCGATGACCGTCGGTGATAAAACGAGTGTAGCCTCTTCTGCGCATATGATGGTATGGGAAGGCATCGAATTGATTCCGGTCGTGAATGACAGTCATATCCTCAAGGGAATCGTCAGCAGGCAGGATGTACTGAAGGCGCTGCAAATGAGCCAAAGGCAGCCGCAGGTCGGCGAAACGATCGATGATACGATAACGAGCCAGCTTGTGATGACTTCAAACCGGGGGAAAGGTGATGAAGTGTACAACTATGGCGTCACTCCGCAAATGACCAATTATCTTGGAACGATTTCGAGCGGTGTCTTCACGACATTGGTTACGGATTCAGCGAATCGGGCACTGAGAAGCTACAAACGAGGTGACTTGGTCGTGGAGAATATGACGATTTATTTCATCAAGCCAGTCCAGATCGACAGTACGCTTGAAATCCACCCTCGCGTTCTTGACGTCGGGCGGAAATTCGGGAAAGTGGATGTCGAGGTGTTTAACCAAGGCAAACTTGTCGGAAAAGCAATGTTAACGTGTCAATTGCTGGACAGATCATGAAAAATAAACAAAAAGGATAATCGAAGGTCGATTATCCTTTTTGATTTGCGGCTTCTTCAATCGCATATGGCAGGTAATATTTATACATTTTGTAGCCCCCAAAAATGCTGAACAGGCCGACTGAGATGAAAACGGCGGCGATGATATAAGTGGTGGTCGTGTGGAACAGGAAAAGCTGATTGACTCCAAAAAGGGCAACAAACGTTCCAAGGGCAATGGAAGACTTTCCGGAGATCCATTTTTTCTCCATCGGCATTTTGGTGCGCACCGATTTGATTTTATAAAACAGATATAGCCCCAGTGAAAGAACGATCAAGGTGACAATGATAGGCATCGTTTAAAATTCCCCCAATTTAACATATGTACCTTTATATTGTAGCGGGAAATTCCAGGGAATGCCACAATAAACCAGATGAGTCTTCCTATTTCTCCGAATATTTGATTAAATGAAAGATATCAACTTTAAGTTAGAAAATAATCTTACATATGTTGGAGGGAAATCTATATGAAAGCTGAAATTTTGGCAGAAATAAAGCGTTATGATACCATCATTCTCCATCGCCATGTCCGGCCGGACCCGGACGCTTATGGTTCACAGGGAGGGCTGGCGGAAATCCTGAAAGCATCTTTCCCTGAAAAGCGGATATACACGGTCGGTAAGGAAGAACCGTCTTTGAATTATTTAAGAAGGCTTGATGTGATTTCGGATGAAACGTATCAAGGGGCTTTGGTGATCGTATGTGATACGGCGAATACCGACCGGATTTGTGATGCACGGTATAAGACGGGAGACAAGCTGGTCAAGATCGATCATCATCCGAATGAAGATCCATATGGAGATATGAGGTGGGTCGATACATCTGCAAGTTCGACATGCGAAATGGTTTACGATTTTTACCTTTTCGGTAAAGATCAAGGGTTGAAGATGGGGGATGAAGCGGCACGCCTGCTTTATGCCGGCATCGTTGGCGATACAGGACGCTTCCTGTTCCAGAGCACGACTGAAAAGACATTTGATTACGCAGGTGAATTGATCAATTATTCGTTTTCCCGCCCTCGGCTTTATCAGGAGATGTACGATGTCAAGGAAAGCATTGTCCGCTTGAATGGTTATGTGCTGCAGCATTTTGAAATCCTGCCATACGGCACGGGTAAAATGATCATCACGAAAGACATCCTTGAAAAATTCGATGCTTCGGCATCTGAGGCTTCACAGCTTGTTTCTGCTCTCGGCTCCATCGAAAATGTAAAATCATGGGTATTTTTTATTGAAGAAGATCAAGAGATCAGAGTCCGTTTCCGTTCTAAAGGGCCGATCATCAATACGATCGCCCGGAAATACAACGGCGGCGGCCATCCGTTAGCTGCCGGAGCTTCGATCCATTCCTGGGATGATGTCGATAACATCCTTGCCGATATGGAAGCGCTGAATAAAGCGGAGTGAAGAAACGTAAAAGACCAAATCGCATCTGATTTGGTCTTTACCTTCATGTTTAAGTCATGAAGTGGTCCGTTTAAGTTTGATTTCGATATTCATTTTCGTATAAAACATGATTTCGGATACTTGTAGATGATACCGCTTTTTATTGATGGTCATGATTTTATTTTCGATGGATTTTTTCAGTAACAGCTTTCCGTTATATACACTCACGACATCCTTGGCAAGCAGCGAGGATAGGTCGTCCTCGATCAAATCCTCCGCTTCGGCCACACTCAGATGATCGAGGCTATAATCCGTTCCGTTCGTAATCTTCACTTCCACTTCCTGAATCGTTAAGATTTCTTCGTTTTGCTGATTTAATTTTTTGTAATCTTGCTCCCAAATGGCGATCTTTCCTTTTAAATCCTTGATATCTTCCCGCTGTTCGTGAAGGGTCCGGATTTGCTTCTCCTGTTGGACCCCGTGCATATAAAAGAACATCACCCAGCTCAGCAATCCGCCAATGGCAGCCCCGGCAAAAAAACGCTGCCAGGTGGGTGCCCGATGATAAGGGGGGATCCTCATGAGGAAATATGCTCCTGCGTGAACCAATTGATGATCAGCGCCCCTGTCTGCGCCCCGCCAAGGGCCGATAAAATCAATAAAACCTGTTTGACGATATCCTTCGTTTCGCCATGAAAAATGCCGCGTTCAAAATTATAGACCATATCAAAGGTGCCTCCGATGGCCGCGACGATCGCCCATATTCTCAGGCTGTCCGATAATCGGAAAACAGCCGTCATCGGGGCCTGTCCCGTAAAGAAAGCGGCGAGGCCCCCGATTATCGAGCCGCCAAGCAATACGCCAAGCGATATGAAAAAGCTATTGAGAAAGGCTGGAACAAAGGCTTCATTCATGTATCATCATCCTTTTTCGCTTGATATTCTTCTATTCCAATTATATGGGGAGTGCAGGGGTAATATGATAGTCTGTGGAAATACGGTGTGAAAGAGGATTGGAAATGAGAACATATTTTCTTTTTTTGAAATAAACACTATAATGAAAGAAACATGCCTTACAAAGGTGGGAGAATAAAACGTGTATACTCATCTCCATATCCAGAGCGGATACAGCCTGCTGACAAGCACGGTGAAGATTACTGAGCTCGTGGCCAAAGCGAAAGCGGATGGTTGTACAAGCTTGGCCTTGACCGATCGAAATGTCATGTACGGTTCAATCTATTTTTATAAAGAATGCAAGAGACAGGGCATAAAGCCGATCATCGGGATTCTAGCGGATGTCCTTGATGAATGGGAAACGGCACATGGACTTCTTTTACTAGCAAAAAATCTACAAGGATACCAGAACCTGCTTAAAATAAGCAGTGCCATAAAAACGAAATCACCTTCGGGCATCCCGATGAATTGGCTTAAAGGCTATTCCAGGGGATTGATAGCGATCACGCCGGGGGCAGAAGGGGAAATAGAATCGCTGTTAAGGGAAGGAAGGGAAGAAGAGGCCCGGCAGGCAGCAAGGAGGTTTCAGCACATTTTTGGAGCGGATAACTTTTACGCATCGATGCAACGATTGTCGATTGCAAATGAAGAGGAAGGAAACGCTGCGATAAGCGTGCTTGCCAGAGAGCTGGGGATTAAGGTCGTGGCGACGAATCCAGTCTATTATTTGAACGAAAGCGATGCCCTTGCCCAAGAAGTGCTTCTGGCGATTGGAAATGGTGACAAGCTCGCTGATGAAACGCGCACGGTGCTTGGATCCAACGAGCATTATTTAAAAAGCCGCAGCCAGATGGCCGAGCTATTTCATGACAGGCCGGATGCACTCGAAAATACGCTCCACATTGCCGGTCAATGCAATCTTGATATTCCATTCCACCGGTCACTTCTGCCTAAATATCCTACCGAAGCCGGTATAACGGCAGAGGAAATGCTTGAAGCCGTTTGTTTCGAGGGATTGAAGAAAAGAATGCCCGAACCGCCCGTTGAATATGAAGACCGGCTTCGATATGAACTCGGGATCATCACTAAGATGAAGTTCAGTGATTACTTTTTGATTGTGTGGGACTTCATGAAATTTGCGAAGGACAACCAAATCCTGACCGGCCCGGGAAGGGGATCTGCCGCAGGTTCGATGGTGGCTTATGTGCTGTCGATAACGGATGTCGATCCAATCGAGCATTCCTTGCTGTTTGAGCGTTTCCTGAATCCGGAAAGGGTCTCGATGCCCGATATCGATATTGATTTCCCTGATAACCGGCGTGAAGAGGTGATTGCCTATGTGGCGAAGAAATATGGTGAATATCATGTAGCCCAGATCATCACGTTCGGTACATTGGCGGCCAAGGCTGCATTGAGGGACACGGGACGTGTTTTCGGCTTGAATTCCAAGGAGCAGGAAGCAGTTTCGAAAATGATTCCAAACCGCCTTGGCATTACGCTGCCTGAAGCCTTCAAGGAATCGAAAAGACTGCGCGATTTCGTCAATGAGAGCCATGTCAATCAAAAGCTCTTTCAAACGGCTCTATTGCTCGAAGGTTTGCCTCGCCACACGTCGACACATGCAGCAGGCGTCGTCATCAGCGACCAGGCACTGACGGAGCATATCCCGATTTCCGGAGGACATGATGGCATCCATCTGACGCAATATCCGATGGACCTTCTAGAAGAGCTTGGACTCCTTAAAATGGACTTCCTTGGACTTCGCAACTTGACGCTCATCGAAAATATCTTGAAAAATATCCAAAAAGGAACCGGGAGAAAGCTCGACCTGTCCCAAATTCCCATGGATGATCCCGAGACCTTGGAGCTATTGGGAAGAGGCGAAACAACCGGAGTGTTTCAATTCGAATCGGATGGCATCAGAAAGGTTTTGATCAAGCTGAAGCCGAACCGATTCGAGGATATCGTTGCAGTCAATGCCCTCTACCGTCCGGGTCCGATGGAAAACATTCCATTATTCATCGAGCGAAAGCACGGCTTGGCACCAATCGATTACTTGCACAAGGATTTGCGGGATATCCTTGAACCTACATATGGAGTCATCGTCTATCAGGAGCAAATCATGCAAATCGCCTCACGTCTTGCAGGTTTTTCTCTTGGGGAGGCAGACCTGCTCAGGCGGGCCGTTTCGAAGAAGAAAAAGGATGTGCTGGATCAGGAGCGGCAGCATTTTGTGAGCGGGGCGTTGCAGCAAGGGTATTCCGAAAAAACCGCGGATGATATCTATTCCTTGATTGTCCGGTTCGCCAATTACGGATTCAACCGCAGCCATGCGGTCGCATACAGCGTCATTGCCTATCAGCTAGCCTACTTGAAAACCCACCATCCTGAATATTTCATGGCAGCCCTCATGACCTCGGTGATCGGTAATGATGAAAAGGTTGCCCAGTATATCCGTGAGGCAAAAAAGAAAGGGATTACCGTCCTTGCTCCTTCCATTAACAGGAGCGGCTATCCGTTCTTGCCGGAAAAGGAAGGGATCCGTTTTAGCCTAGGTGCCATCAAAGGGATAGGCGGTACCGTCTTGAAGGAAATCTTCGCGGCAAGAAGGCAAAAGAAATTCGCGGATTTATTCGATTTCTGTTTACGGGTTTCGGGGAAAATCGTCAATAGAAAGGTGCTCGAAGCTTTAGTGAATTCTGGTGCATTGGATGAATTCGGGGAAGACCGGGCCACCTTGCTGGCAAGCTTGGACGTCGCGATCAGCCATACCGAATTGGTCAATCCGGGTGATGATCTATTCGATATGTTTTCCGATGGAGAATTTCCCCTGAAGCCAAAGTACAACCACGTCGATCCCATCCCGATCGAAGATAAACTGGCCTTGGAAAAAAGCGCATTGGGTCTTTACTTATCGAATCACCCTGTTACCAGCTACCGGGAGCTTTTTCAATACTTCGGCTGTTTGAGCATAGATGAAGCGACCAATAAAAAGGAATCCAAAATCTTGCTTGGCGCCTATATTACGACGGTTAAAACGATAAGGACGAAAAAGGGCGATGTGATGGCATTCCTGAATGTGAGTGATGAAGAGGGGGAAATCGAAGCGGTCGTCTTCCCGAATGTGTATAAGCACCATTCAGCGGAATTGGGCCACGGTCAAATCATCATGCTGCAAGGAACGCTTGAAGAGCGGGATGGAAAAAACCAGGTGCTGATCAAAAGCGTATATCCACTCGAAAAAGTCAAGCGAATGAAGGAAGAAAGAAATGGAACGATCTTCCTGAAGGTCGAAGCCGACAAGCAAACGAAGGACTCGCTGCAAAAAATAAAAAAAATTTTACTGCAGCACGGTGGCGAAACGAAGGTCATGCTTTTTTACGAAAGGGAAAACCGCTATGTACAGCTATCCTATTGGGATTGGGTCAATCCCACGGAGAGTTTGATGCAGGCATTAATTGACATGGTCGGAAAAGGTAATGTAGTTTACAAGAAAGAATAACTGTTTTACAACTTTAATAGTTATGTTATATTGAAAACAGGCCGCTGTGGTCTGACCACTAGATTTCAGCATATAATATCCGGTTTGCCCAATTCGTTATAGGAGTGAAAATATGTCATTAAGAGAAGAAGCTTTACATATGCATCGCTTGAATCAAGGGAAATTAGAAACAGTTTCGAAAGTGCCTGTCAGGAATGCAGAAGATTTAAGCCTCGCATACTCTCCAGGTGTTGCAGAACCTTGTAAAGAAATATACGATAAGCCTGAAACCGTTTATGATTACACGATGAAAGGGAATACCGTCGCCGTGATTTCCGATGGAACGGCTGTGCTGGGGCTTGGAAACATTGGTCCCGAGGCAGCTTTGCCAGTAATGGAAGGTAAAGCCGTATTATTTAAAAGCTTTGCGGGAGTGGACGCTTTTCCGATTTGTTTAAAAACGACGGATGTGGATAAAATTGTAGAGACCGTTAAATTACTCGAGCCAACATTCGGCGGAGTCAATTTAGAGGACATCGCCGCACCGAATTGCTTCGAAATCGAAGAACGGCTCAAGAAAGAAATGAACATTCCGGTTTTTCATGATGATCAGCACGGTACGGCGATCGTAACCGTTGCAGGTCTTGTAAATGCTTTACGCCTTGTCAATAAATCGATATCGGAAATTAAAGTAGTGGCGAATGGCGCTGGAGCTGCCGGCATCGCCATCATTAAATTGCTTTATAGCTATGGCGTTCGTGACATCATCATGTGCGATACGAAGGGCGCCATTTATGAGGGCCGTTCTACAGGCATGAATGATATCAAAGAACAAGTAGCGAAAGTGACCAACCGCAATAAGGTTTCAGGACCTTTGGAAGCCGTCATCCAAGACGCGGATGTATTTATTGGCGTCTCTGCCGCTGGCGCTTTGACTAAAGAAATGGTTTCGTCAATGAACCGGGATGCGATCATCTTTGCGATGGCCAATCCGGACCCGGAAATCATGCCTGAGGATGCGAAGGCTGCAGGTGCAAGAGTGGTGGGAACGGGTCGTTCGGATTTCCCGAATCAGGTTAATAACGTTCTTGCATTCCCGGGAATTTTCCGCGGGGCGCTGGATGTACGTGCGACACATATCAATGAAAAGATGAAGGTAGCTGCCGTAAAGGCCATTGCCGGTTTAATACAAGAACATGAGCTGAATGAAGATTATGTCATTCCAGCTCCATTCGATGCGAGGGTGGCTCCTGCCGTTGCATCTGCTGTTGCCAAGGCAGCGATGGAAACGGGAGTAGCCAGGATTCATGTCGATCCTGAGGAAATCAAAGAAAAAACAAAGAAATTAGCGATCATTGGAAAAAGTGAGGAATAATTAATTTGAAGGATCGTACTTCTTCATCCAAAATTTATCTCGATGTCGTTGAGAGCCTTCGTAGAATGATCGAAGCGGACAGCCTCTTGCCAGGGGACAAAATCCCCTCGGAAAGGGAGCTGTCGGATCGTTTTAATGTCGGCCGTTCATCAGTCCGTGAGGCATTGCGTGCCTTGGAGCTATTAGGGCTGATAGAAACGAGGCGTGGTGAAGGGACGTTTATCAGGGATTTCCAGGAGCATAAGTTAGTCGAGCTTCTGGGAACCTTTTTTTTGCAAGACAAAAAGGTGCAAGAAGACTTGGCTGAGACGAAAAGGTTGATTGAAATTGACTGCTTGAGGATCGTCGCCTTCTTTGCAACGGCAGAAGATATCAAGCGGCTGATGGGCTGGGTCAAAGCGGAGGATTTTCGTGATGACGACTTCTTCTTGAGAATTGCGATCTTGAATCGCAACCGATTGCTGGAAAGAATTTGGCGCATTATTAACAGCTATGCTAGAACATCAGAGATTGTGCAGGGTAATGTGAAAAAAGAAGATTATTTGTCACTTCTTACATATTTGCTCGAACGGGATGAAGAAAAAGCTATCGAAACGTATCTTATTAGAATTAGAAATATGTCGAAGGACGAGTGACACCTTTTTACACGATACTAATTTCATTTCTGATATAGTTTGTACCAAGTATCATAAACTAGATAATTGGTGGTAAAGGGAGGATTAAGCTTGCTTAAAGAGCTATTTGCGAAGTCTAAGAAGAAATATGCAACGGTTCCTTTAGATCGGGAGAAACAAGATGTACCAGAAGGAATTATGACCAAATGCCCCGGCTGCAAAAAAATCATGTACACAAAAGAATTAGTGAAAAACAATAAAGTCTGCCTCCACTGCGGTTTCCACCATTCGATGTCTTCGCATGAACGAATCGAATGTGTATTTGATGCCGGCAGCTTCAAGGAATTCGATCAGGAAATGATCTCCGTCAATCCGCTTGAATTCCCGGATTACCTAGATAAATTGGAGAAGGATAAGAAGAAAGCCAAGATTAACGAGGCAGTCGTTACAGGTGTAGGGACCATCAATGGGTACCAAGTATCGACAGCCATCATGGATTCCAATTTCCGGATGGGAAGCATGGGGTCGGTCGTGGGCGAAAAAATCACCCGTGCCATCGAACGCGCAGGTGAATTGAAGATTCCGTTCATCATATTCACAGCATCTGGCGGAGCCCGGATGCAGGAGGGCGTACTGAGCTTGATGCAGATGGCCAAGACGAGTGCAGCCCTAAAGATGTTCAGCAATGAAGGCGGCTTGATCGTTTCGATGATGACCCACCCGACGACGGGCGGCGTTTCGGCAAGCTTTGCATCGCTTGGTGATATTAACCTTGCTGAACCTGGTGCCCTGATCGGTTTTGCAGGGCGGAGGATCATTGAACAGACCATTCATGAAGAGCTTCCTGAAGACTTCCAAACGGCTGAGTTTCTGATGAAGCACGGTCAATTGGATGCGGTTGTCAAACGTACGGAATTGAAAGAAACCTTGACGACGATCCTAAAAATCCATGCCCCGGGTGGTGAGTGATTATGATATATGAATTAGAGTTCGAGCGTCCCGTAACGGACCTGAAAAATAAGATTAAAGAGCTGAAGGCACTAACGAAAGACGCTGACGTGGATCTTACGGCTGAAATCGAAACGCTGGAAAAACGCTTGGAAAAGCTGGAAGTGGATATTTACGACCATTTGAAGCCATGGGATCGAGTCCAGATCGCCCGGCACCCGGCCCGTCCGACCACGCTTGATTACATCCCATTATTATTCAATGATTTCATCGAGTTTCATGGTGACCGGTATTATGGGGACGATGAAGCGATTGTTGCTGGCATTGCACAATTCGATGGCCGTGCCGTGACCGTAATTGGTCATCAACGCGGCAAGGATACGAAGGAG
The DNA here is from genome assembly GCF_030271255.1 of Peribacillus folii. Classification (GTDB taxonomy): domain Bacteria; phylum Bacillota; class Bacilli; order Bacillales; family DSM-1321; genus Peribacillus. The sequence continues at coordinate 297,584 of NZ_JASJOM010000001.1, read as the reverse complement.
AATATCCGCCGTAACTTTGGCATGCCTCATCCGGAAGGCTATCGAAAAGCGCTGCGCTTGATGAAACAAGCCGAAAAGTTCAATCGGCCGATTATTTGCTTCATCGACACGAAGGGGGCATTCCCTGGTAAAGCTGCCGAAGAACGCGGCCAAAGTGAAGCCATTGCAAAGAACCTTTTTGAAATGGCGGGGCTTAAGGTTCCGGTCATCAGCATTGTCATCGGTGAAGGGGGAAGTGGCGGTGCCTTGGCACTTGGAGTTGGAGATCGGATCTTCATGCTGGAGAATTCAACATACTCCGTCATTTCTCCTGAAGGTGCTGCTGCGTTATTATGGAAGGATGCTTCCCAAGCTAAACGAGCTGCTGAATCGATGCAGATCACGGCTCCTGACTTGAATCGCTTAGGGGTCATTGATGAAATCATTCCGGAAGTCAAGGGCGGCGCCCACAGGGATGCAAATGTTCAGGCTGAAGCCATCAAGGAAACCCTGAAACGTTCCTTCACTGAGCTCCTTCCATTGAAAAGTGAGGATCTCATCAACCAACGTTACATGAAATTCAAACAAATCGGTGAATATGAATTTGCAAAGCAACCTGGGGAAAAACCTGAGGAAGTAAAACAGCATTCATAAACTGTAAAGGGAAAAACGTGCTGCCCAGGGCAACACGTTTTTTCAGCCTTTCATACGGGGCCAATGCATCGCATGCCCTTCCGCTAAAGCTAGATGTTTGTATGAAGAATGTAAAGATTTACGCCATTTTACTTCAATTTCTGTACAGAATCGGTTAGTCTAATAACATCAAGTAACCATAAGTTGAAATAGTTACTGCTTATTGAAGCTTGAAAAAGGGTACAATGGTATATATGGGCTTAAATTTGATTAGTGTAGTAGAGAGGTGACATTTATGAAAAGAATCGGTGTATTGACAAGCGGAGGAGATTCTCCAGGTATGAATGCGGCAGTCCGTGCGGTTGTCCGGAAAGGCATTTTTCATGAAATGGAGGTCTTCGGGATTTATCATGGCTATCAGGGCCTGATCAATGGCGACATAAGGCAGCTTGAACTTGGGTCTGTCGGTGATATCATCCATCGCGGGGGGACGATGCTACATACAGCTCGCTGTCTGGATTTCAAGACAGAAGAGGGCCAATTAAAAGCGATAGAACAATTGAATAAATTTGGGATCGAGGGCCTTGTCGTAATTGGCGGCGATGGTTCATACATGGGAGCCAAGGCATTAACTGAAAGGGGCTTTCCTTGTATAGGCGTTCCCGGAACGATCGATAATGACATACCTGGGACAGACTTTACGATCGGTTTCGATACGGCTCTGAATACCGTCATCGATGCCATCGATAAAATTCGCGATACGGCGACCTCTCATGAACGGACTTATGTCGTCGAAGTAATGGGAAGAAATGCCGGAGACATTGCACTATGGGCCGGGCTGGCCGGAGGAGCGGAAACAATTCTTTGCCCAGAGTATGATTATGATATGGATGATTTGGTCGGGAAGTTGAATCGCGGGCATGATCGCGGTAAAAAGCACAGCATTATCATCGTTGCTGAAGGCGTTGGAAGTGCTGTCGATGTTTCCAGGAAAATCGAGGAAAAAGCAGGCGTTGAAACACGAGTGACGGTCCTTGGCCATGTGCAGCGCGGCGGATCTCCTTCCGCTAACGACCGTGTCCTTGCAAGCAGGCTGGGCGCCAGGGCCGTGGAATTGCTATTGGAGGGCAAAGGAGGCAGGGCTGTAGGAATTGAACAGAACCGGCTTGTCGACTATGATATCATTGAAGTATTGGGTAAACAGCATACAATCGACAAGAAAATGTATGATTTATCATCCGAGCTATCCATCTAAAGCAATCAGTAATGACCAACGAACAGTTTAAAATAATTCGGTTTCATATATATAGAGACAAATTATACTATGCCCCTGTCTCCATGAGATGGACAGGCGGCGAGTTTTCCTAAAAGGAGGATCACACCATGCGAAAAACGAAGATTGTTTGTACGATCGGCCCCGCAAGTGAAAGTATCGAAAAGCTGGTTCAATTAATGGAAGCAGGGATGAATGTAGCTCGGCTAAATTTTTCTCACGGCAATCATGAAGAACATGCCGCTAGGATCACCAACATAAGGGAGGCTAGCGAAAAATCAGGTAAACAGGTAGCCATCCTGTTGGATACAAAAGGTCCTGAAATACGCACCAATAACATGGAGAACGATTCCATGGAGCTGGTAGCCGGTAACGAAGTCATCATTTCCATGACCGAGGTGCTTGGAACGCCAGAGAAATTCTCCATTACTTATGAAGGACTGCTTCATGATGTCCATACCGGCTCCAAAATCCTTTTGGATGACGGTCTGATCGGTCTTGAAGTCTTGAAGATTGATGAAGGAAAGAAAGAAATCCGCACGAAAATATTGAACAGCGGTACCCTTAAGAACAAAAAAGGCGTCAATGTGCCGGGCGTTTCAGTGAATCTGCCGGGAATCACGGAGAAAGACGAACAGGATATCTTGTTTGGAATCGAACAGGGTATCGATTTTGTTGCGGCATCATTTGTACGCAGAGCATCCGATGTTCTCGAAGTGCGTGAATTACTGCAGCAAAACGGGGCAGAACATATTCAGATCATTCCAAAAATCGAAAACCAAGAAGGCGTAGACCGTCTTGATGAAATCCTCGAAGTTTCAGATGGCTTGATGGTGGCCCGTGGCGACCTAGGCGTGGAAATCCCAGCTGAAGAAGTGCCGCTAGTCCAAAAGCAAATGATCAAGAAATGCAACAACGCCGGGAAACCAGTGATTACGGCTACACAAATGCTTGATTCCATGCAGCGTAACCCAAGGCCGACACGTGCTGAAGCAAGTGATGTCGCCAATGCCATCTTTGATGGAACGGATGCCATCATGCTTTCAGGAGAAACAGCAGCAGGCACTTATCCTGTTGAAGCAGTGCAAACGATGCATAACATTGCATCACGTGCTGAAACGGCGCTTAATTATCGGAATATATTATCAATCAGAAGTAAAGTGAACCGCCATAATGTTACTGATGCCATCGGTCAGTCGGTTGCCCATACTGCACTCAATCTCAATGCAGGAGCGATCATCACACCTACGGAAAGCGGCCATACGGCAAGGATGATCTCTAAATATCGCCCGAAAGCACCAATCATCGCGGTTACATCCAATGAACATGTATCCAGAAGCCTTGCATTGGCTTGGGGAGTTTATCCGCAAATCGGACCTAAGGCGACGACTACGGATGAAATGCTCCAAACGGCAATCGATGAAAGCTTGCATTCCGGATTGGTATCACATGGAGACTTAGTGGTCATAACTGCCGGTGTACCTGTCGGTGAAACAGGCACGACCAATTTGATGAAGATCCACGTGTTGGGGGATGTTCTTTTAAAGGCGCAAGGAATCGGCAGGAGATCCGCAAAAGGTCAAGTGGTCATCGCCAAGAATGCCAAGGAAGCCTTGGAAAAAGTAACAGAAGGCTCTGTACTGGTTACGATCGGCTCCGATCGCGATATGATGCCGGCCATTGAGAAATGTGCGGCCTTGATTACCGAAGAAGGCGGATTGACAAGCCATGCCGCTGTCGTAGGCGTCACTTTGGGCATACCTGTCATCGTTGGTGCTGAAGACGCGACCAAAACCTTCAAGGATGGACAAAGAGTAACCGTCGATTCAGGCCGTGGCGTCATTTATGATGGACATGCTAACGTTTTATAGAATGAAAATTTGGCTCATTCCGCGCCAATGATGTAAGATGGGTGTACCGTACCAGAAATGGGCTGTGCAGGAGGAAAAAAGTAAATGAGATATTTTTTATTGTTTATCATTGCGATGCCGGTCGTTGAAATTATCGTCCTATTGCTGTCAGGCAAGGTGATTGGCTTTTGGCCTACGTTGTTCCTGATCATAGGCACGGGTTTAATCGGTGCCTATCTTGCCAAAAAGCAAGGAATGGAAACCTGGAGAAAGGCACAGGAACAGATTCGTTATGGAATGATGCCTGGAAATGAAATCATCGATGGGATCTGCATTTTCATCGGGGCCGCCCTGCTGCTGTCCCCGGGACTCATCTCGGATATCGCGGGCTTGATCCTAGTGTTTCCGCCAACCCGGAATCTCCTCAAGCCGATTGTCATCCGGTTTCTCATGAACAGGATGAACAAAGGAAAAGTCACCATCATTCGCCATAAATAATATAAGGCTGTTTAAAGGCTCATGCTTTTAAACAGCCTTTTTATTTTGGGGAAATTGAGATTGATGAAGCATCCCGGAGTGATCCCGTGGTGTTTTTTTTCGGCTCTTTTCGTAAAGGTTGTCGTTTTTAAAACGAAATTAATCACACCGCATTACTTGGTAAGCAACAAAGGATGCGAAAACTGCCTTTTTTCATGAGATGTTATCGTGCTCTGTTACAATACAAAAATTCTCATGGCAGTGGCTGGATCGTATCAAGTAAGGCGGATAAAACATTGATATGACAGGCTTTATTTACCTTGTTCTCTTTTTTCTGAATTTTTTAGAAAAAACTGGTGACAAAATTATACAACGTGTTATATAATACAAACAGGAAATAAAACAACTGTATTATAACATAAGGAAGTTGGAAAGGAAGTGGAGAAGCAACATGATTACGGAAGCAAAAGGCTTACAAATTACAGGCAACATTAAGCCGGGATATGAACAAATACTTACAGCGGAAGCTCTTCAATTCATAGAAAGAATTGAGCGGCATTTTAGTGAAAGAAGGAAGGAATTGCTGGCACGGCGCTTGAGCATCCAAGAAGGATTGAATCAAGGCAAGCTTCCTGATTTCCTTGACGAAACGAAGCATGTTCGTGAAAGTGATTGGACCATTGCTCCGCTCCCGCACGACCTGCAAGACCGCAGGGTTGAAATTACCGGACCGGTCGATCGCAAGATGATCATCAATGCCTTGAATTCTGGTGCCAATGTTTTTATGGCTGACTTTGAAGATGCCAATTCACCGACTTGGGAAAACTGCCTGGATGGCCAGCTGAATTTGCGCGATGCCATCAATGGCACGATTTCATTTGAAAATGCAAAGGGGAAAGTATACGAATTAAAAGGAAAGACAGCTGTACTGAAGGTAAGGCCCCGAGGCTGGCATTTGGAAGAAAAGCATGTTCTTTTGGATGGACAGCCAATATCAGCCAGCATCTTTGACTTTGGTCTTTATTTCTACCACAACGCACAAGCATTGATGGAAAAACGAAGCGGCCCGTATTTCTACCTGCCAAAAATGGAAAGCCATCTGGAAGCAAGACTATGGAATGATATATTCGTATATGCACAGAACGATTTGAGGATCCCGCAAGGAACCATCAAGGCAACGGTGTTGATAGAAACGATTCTTGCTGCATTCGAAATGGACGAAATTCTGTACGAGCTGAAAGAGCATTCGGCTGGACTGAACTGCGGACGCTGGGATTATATCTTTAGTTTCCTCAAAAAATTCCGTCACTCGGATGATGTCATCTTCCCTGATCGCATGCAAGTCACGATGACAGTACCGAACATGAGGGCGTATTCTTTACTGGCGATCAAGACATGCCACCGTCGGAATGCTCCGGCAATCGGCGGAATGGCCGCACAAATCCCGGTAAAAAATGATCCAGTCAAGAATGATGAGGCTTTTGCGAAAGTCCGGGCCGATAAGGAGCGGGAGGCAAGGGACGGTCATGATGGAACATGGGTGGCGCATCCCGGGATGGTAAGTACGGCAAAAGAGGTGTTTGATTTGCTGGTTCCAAAACCGAATCAAATTCACCGGAAACGTGAAGATGTCGAAGTAACGGCCCGACAGTTACTCGAAGTACCCGAAGGAACCATCACGGAGGCAGGATTAAGGACGAACATTAATGTGGGCATCCAATATATCGCTTCTTGGTTAAGCGGAAGAGGGGCAGCGCCCATCAATAACTTAATGGAAGATGCAGCAACGGCTGAAATTTCAAGAGCTCAAGTTTGGCAGTGGATCCGTCATCCAAAAGGGATTCTCGATGATGGCAGGAACATAGACGAGACATTATTCCGCCAAATCAAAGAAGAGGAATTGGCATCCATAAGATCCGAGGTAGGCGAAGAAGTCTTCCAAACAGGAAAGTTCACAGAAGCTACTAGACTATTCGAAGAATTGATCGAAGCGGATGAGTTTGCTGATTTCTTGACCAATCCGGCATACGAACAATTATCTTAATTTTTAAAATAATCATATAAAACAGGAGGAAATGACTATGACGAACGAAAGAGCGCAACAACTACAACAAAGCTGGGAAAACGACTCACGGTGGACTGGGATTAAACGTCCTTATACGGCCGAAGAAGTGATTAAATTAAGAGGCTCCATCGATATCGAACAAACCTTGGCCCGCCGCGGATCAGAGAAACTATGGAATCTATTGAAAACCGAGGATTTCATCCATGCATTGGGGGCGTTGACTGGCAACCAGGCCATGCAGCAGGTGAAGGCTGGTTTAAAAGCGATTTACCTTAGTGGATGGCAAGTGGCAGCCGATGCCAACATTGCCGGGCAAATGTATCCCGATCAAAGCTTATATCCGGCCAACTCTGTGCCGCAAGTAGTGAAACGCATTAATCAGACACTTCAGCGTGCAGATCAAATCAGCTTTGCTGAAGGCAAGGATGATATCGATTGGTTCGCTCCAATCGTGGCGGATGCTGAAGCTGGTTTTGGAGGAGCCCTTAATGTCTTCGAATTGATGAAAGGGATGATCGAAGCCGGAGCGTCCGGCGTCCACTTTGAAGACCAGCTTTCCTCCGAGAAAAAATGCGGTCACCTGGGCGGCAAGGTCCTTCTTCCGACACAAACGGCCGTACGTAATTTGGTTTCCGCCCGTTTGGCAGCGGACGTAATGGGAACACCGACCATCTTAATTGCCCGTACGGATGCAGATGCGGCCGATTTGATTACCGATGATATCGATCCGGTGGATGCGCCATTCATTACAGGCGAAAGAACACCAGAAGGATTCTACCGCACGAATGCAGGGCTGGACCAGGCCATTGCACGCGGCTTGGCATATGCACCATATGCCGACCTGATCTGGTGCGAAACCTCGGAGCCTAATCTAGCGGATGCACGCCGCTTTGCGGAAGCGATCCATGCCGAGTTCCCTGGAAAACTGCTGGCTTACAATTGTTCGCCATCATTCAACTGGAAAGCGAAATTAAGTGATGAAGAAATTGCCAGCTACCAAGTGGAATTGGGTAAATTGGGTTACAAATTCCAATTCGTAACACTTGCAGGCTTCCACTCATTGAATCACAGCATGTTCAACCTGGCTCTAGGTTATAAAGAACGCGGTATGGCTGCATACTCTGAATTGCAGCAAGCTGAGTTCGCCAGTGAACCTGATGGCTATACAGCAACACGTCATCAACGTGAAGTGGGAACAGGTTACTTCGATGAAGTGGCACAGGTCGTTTCAGGGGGAACCTCATCGACGACGGCACTTGCAGGTTCTACGGAAGCAGAGCAATTCGAAACTACGAAATAAGTCTGCACATAAAAAAAATCCGCCTCCATCCGAGGCGGTTTTTTTATGATATCAGGAGAATGCTATCCTATATAGAGATGTCCTTATGTGGTTTTTTTTGTATCCGTGCCGATGATGAAACTCCAAATGGCCTTGAAGACATGGGCACGCTGAAGTGTATTGTATATCACGAGTGCGACAGGGCCTGCTATCAGTCCTAGGAACCCGATCAACTTGAAGCCGATGAACAGGGCGATGAGAGTGGCAAGCGGATCAAGACCGATGCTGGAAGAGAGAACCTTTGGCTCTATCAATTGGCGCTGGACGACGACGATTATGTAAAGCACGGACAAACCGATGGCAAGGCTCGTATTTCCAACGATGAACTCGAATATGATCCACGGGATGAAGATGGTGCCCGTCCCTAAATAAGGAATGATATCGACCAAGCCGCAAATCAAGGCAATCGTGATCGAATAGTTCACCCCTAAAATGAGAAACCCGATCAAAATCGTCACCGTGGTCAATGAAACAAGTGTGAATTGAGCACGGATGAAGCCGAATAAGGCTCGTTTCAAGTCCCGGAACAAGCGCTTGGCTCCAGAGAAAATCTTATCGGGCAGCACCTTGCCAGTCATCCTACCGAAGGCGTCCCAATCCTTACTGATGAAGAAAGTGCCGAGCAGCGTAAACAGGAGGGCAGTTGCAGTGGTTGGGAACCAGCCGATGATCGTTGGAATGTTTTTCAAGATGGTTTGAATGAATCCGCTAACTCCTGTTGTGATGGATTCACCGATATTCTGGATATTCTTGAGGACGGTATCTTGTTGGTCGACATCCAAATTATTGAACATCGCTGCGATTTGGTTGTATAACGGGATGATGGTGGTGGCGATATAAGACTCTATATAATCAACGATTGTTTCGATATGTTCAGGTATGACTCCTGCAAGGTAATTGGTACCGGATATGATCTCGGTAACCAGCAAGGTGATGAGTCCCGCAAATATCAGAAAAATGATGAAGAGGGAAACGAATACAGCAAAACCCCGTGGTAACCTGCCTTTCTTTTCGAAGAAAGTGACAAGCGGATTCATCAAGAATGCGATTACCATCGCAATGATGAATGGATATGTATATTTGGACAAATAAAATAACGCAATTCCGCCAAAAATCACTCCGCCGATGACGAGTAAAAAGCGAATGAAGCGATACACATAAACTGGATTCAAATCATATCCTCCTTCTATCATAAAGTTTGTATTATAATTGTAACGAGAATGGAAATGAAAGGAAAGATTCTTTCGTCCTTCGTTGCAACTTTTTCCCCCACTGATTGTTCAACTTACGAGGAAAGAGGAAAGTTTGCTATGTTAAAATAACAATAAAAGAAGAATGGAGTCGAAGATTTAATGGTATACGGACCAATTGCGTTTTTAATATTACTTGCAGCAATCGGCTGGTTCGGAAAAAATACGTCGCTGATCATGGCTGCCTGTTTCCTTTTGATCATGAAAGTGGTGGGTCTCGACGCTAAGGTTTTTCCTTATTTGGAGGCGAAAGGAATCAATCTGGGGGTCACGATCATCACCATTTCCGTACTGATACCCATAGCGAATGGAGCAATTGGATTCAAGGAGCTCGGCGATGCAGTTAAATCCCCGTATGCCTGGATTGCGCTTGCATCAGGGATAGCGGTCGCACTTATAGCGAAAAATGGGATTACACTTTTGTCACATGACCCGCACATCACCACGGCCCTTGTTTTTGGGACAATTCTTGCGGTCGCCTTATTCAAGGGAGTTGCTGTTGGTCCGTTAATAGGGGCCGGCATAGCTTATTTATGCATGCAGATCTTCAATTTCTTCAAATGAAGAAGGGGGTGAATGAGCATAAAATCCCCCCCGTTTTGAAAAGGGGAATCTTCTAGTTAATGTTTCATTTATTCTGCTTGGTAACGGATTTTTCAAAAAACGTTCGGGGACCGCTTTGGAAATGCAAGAGAATAAGTAGCTAATTCTTCTGATAAAATAATAATTTTTTCACATTTTAAGTGCTTTTCATTCCCAAAAAAGTGTTTATTGTTTATAATAATGATGTAACTGCTCAGGATTATTCAATTGGGATTCAGAATATCCATGATATTTCAGAGGAATCTTAAAGAAATGCAATTATTGAGCAAGCGCTCACTAGGAACGGCTGCAAGCATTAAATTTTTAGATCTCATCTTAAGGTTTAGCGTGCATTTTACTATTATGGGGGTTCTGTTTCTGTGAACGCTTCCAACTTAAGATGTGTGTCTTCTGCAAAAAAATAGATGGTTGTAATCAATAGCTGATCTCTTGGAAGCGCTATATTTATACGCAATGAGCAAGGACATAGGGGAATACTCAGGAAAAGGAGAGATTTAGTATGACAGCAACAAAAGGTCTTGAAGGTGTGGTAGCAACAACTTCATCAGTAAGCTCCATCATCGATGATACATTGACGTATGTAGGTTATGACATCGACGATTTGGCTGCAAATGCAACATTTGAAGAAGTAATCTATCTATTATGGCACGGAGCTCTTCCGACTAAAAGCCAGTTAGAAGAATTAACTAAACAACTTGCTGAAAATGCTGAAATTCCAGCTGAAGTGGTTAATCATTTCAAAACTTACCCAATTGATAAAGTGCACCCGATGGGAGCTCTTCGCACAGCCGTTTCCCTACTTGGTCTATATGATGAAGAGGCAGATGTAATGAGTGAAGATGCCAACTATCGCAAAGCCATCCGCATCCAAGCTAAAATCCCTACTTTGGTAACAACTTTCGCTCGTATCCGTCAAGGAAAAGAATCGATTGCACCGCGTACAGATTTAAGCTTTGCTGCTAACTTCTTATATATGTTAAGCGGCAATGAACCGACAGCAATCGAAGAAGAAGCATTCAACAAAGCATTGGTCCTTCATGCCGACCATGAATTGAACGCTTCCACATTCACGGCACGTGTCTGTGTGGCAACATTATCCGATATCTATTCTGGCGTTACTTCTGCCCTTGGCGCGTTAAAAGGCCCGCTTCACGGCGGAGCTAACGAACAAGTCATGAAAATGCTTACGGAAATCGGTACCGTTGAAAATGTTGAGCCTTACATCAACGAAAAATTAGCCAATAAAGAAAAAATCATGGGCTTTGGCCACCGTGTATACCGTAAAGGCGATCCGCGTGCCAAGCACCTTAAAGAAATGTCCCAAAAATTGACGGAGCTTACTGGACAACCTCAATATTATGATATGTCCATTAAGATCAATGACATCGTAACCGGTCAAAAGAACCTTCCGCCAAACGTGGATTTCTATTCTGCTTCGGTATACCACAGTTTAGGTATCGAGCACGATCTATTTACGCCAATCTTTGCTGTAAGCCGCGCTTCTGGATGGATTGCCCATATCCTTGAGCAATATTCAAACAACCGTTTGATCCGTCCGCGTGCAGAGTATGTTGGACCAGGTATGCAAAAATACGTACCGATTGAAAAACGCTAAGTAAAAGTTTTTCGAAACATATTTTTATTTCATCAATTTTGTAGTAAATTAATAGATGTGACTAAAGAGGGTTAGTGGTGCTGCCAGCTTTAATGGCGGACGATCTAACCTTTGAATTTGAATCGGAGGTAAGAGACATGACACAAAGCCAAAAAATCACAGTTACTAACGGTGCTCTTAACGTGCCAAACAACCCAATCGTTCCTTATATTGAGGGAGACGGAATCGGTCCTGATATCTGGGCGGCAGCTTCTCGCGTTTTGGATGCAGCAGTTGAAAAAGCTTACAATGGCGAAAAGAAAATCGAATGGAAAGAAGTTTTAGCCGGACAAAAAGCATTTGACCAAACAGGCGAATGGCTTCCGCAAGAAACTTTAGATGTCATCAACGAATATCTAATTGCCATTAAAGGACCTCTTACAACTCCAATCGGCGGCGGTATCCGTTCCTTGAACGTTGCATTGCGTCAAGTATTGGACTTATTCGTATGTCTTCGCCCGGTACGTTACTTTGAAGGTGTGCCTTCACCGGTTAAACGTCCAGAAGATACTGACATGGTCATCTTCCGTGAAAACACTGAAGATATCTATGCAGGCATCGAGTATGCAAAAGGTTCCGATGAAGCGAAGAAACTAATCGACTTCCTACAAACTGAATTCGGTGTTACAAACATCCGTTTCCCAGAAACTTCAGGTATCGGGATCAAACCGATTTCCGAAGAAGGAACAAAACGTCTTGTTCGCTCTGCACTTAACTATGCGATCAAAGAAGGCCGTAAATCATTAACGCTTGTGCATAAAGGGAACATCATGAAATTCACGGAAGGCGCATTCAAGACTTGGGGCTATGAAGTGGCTGAACAAGAATTCGCCGACAAAGTGTTCACATGGAACCAATATGACAAAATTAAAGACGCGGAAGGCACGGAAGCTGCTAACCAAGCACAATCCGCTGCTGAAGCTGAAGGAAAAATCATCGTTAAGGATTCCATTGCCGATATCTTCTTACAGCAAATCCTGACTCGCCCTAAAGAGTTTGATGTTGTTGCGACAATGAACTTGAACGGAGATTACATTTCAGATGCATTGGCTGCCCAAGTTGGCGGAATTGGTATCGCTCCAGGAGCAAATATCAACTACGAAACTGGACATGCCATTTTCGAAGCTACTCACGGAACGGCACCAAAATATGCTGGTCTTGATAAAGTGAACCCTTCTTCCGTACTTCTTTCAGGCGTTCTTTTACTTGAACACCTTGGCTGGAACGAAGCTGCGAACAGCATCACGAAATCAGTAGAACAAACAATTGCTTCTAAAGTTGTTACATATGACTTTGCCCGCCTAATGGAAGGTGCAACAGAAGTTAAATGTTCCGAGTTTGCTGACGAGCTTATCAAAAACCTTAAATAATAATCTTTGCCTATGATGCTTTCCGGAAAAGTTCCTACACGGGTTCTTTTCCGGAAGGCTTATATGTGTACATGAGGACGTTTGAAGTATTCCGAAAATTTCATGAATTCAAGGAGGAAATAACATGTCTAAACGTAAAAAGATCACAGTGGTCGGCGCAGGCTTCACTGGTGCTACAGCAGCCTTCCTGGCTGCTCAAAAAGAACTTGGCGATATCGTCTTGGTCGATATCCCGCAAGCTGAAAACCCTACAAAGGGCAAAGCGCTTGATATGGCGGAGGCGGGTCCCGTTCTGGGCTTCGACGCTAACATCAGCGGTACTTCCGATTATGAAGATACAGCCGGTTCCGACGTAGTCATCATCACTGCTGGTATTGCTCGTAAGCCAGGTATGAGCCGTGACGACTTAGTTCAAACCAACCAAAAAGTCATGAAATCCGTAACTAAAGAAGTGGTTAAACATTCTCCGGATACAACGATCATCGTTTTGACAAACCCAGTCGATGCCATGACGTATACCGTTTATAAAGAATCAGGTTTCCCCAAGGAACGTGTAATCGGACAATCAGGTGTTCTTGATACAGCCCGATTCCGCACCTTCGTTGCGCAGGAGTTGAACTTGTCCGTTAAAGATGTGACTGGCTTCGTACTGGGCGGACATGGGGATGATATGGTTCCCCTTGTACGTTATTCCTATGCTGGAGGCATTCCTTTGGAAACATTGATCGCCAAAGAGCGTTTGGATGCCATTGTGGCACGTACACGTACCGGCGGCGGGGAAATCGTAAACCTTCTTGGAAACGGCAGCGCTTATTATGCACCTGCTGCGGCTCTGGTGGAAATGGCTGAAGCGATCCTCAAAGACCAGCGCCGGGTTCTTCCTTCCATTGCCTATCTTGAAGGGGAATATGGATTCGAAGGAATCTACCTAGGTGTTCCGACTGTATTAGGTGCGAACGGCATTGAAAAAATCATCGAACTTGACTTGACTGATGACGAAAAAACGGCACTTTCGAAATCGGTTGAATCGGTCAAATCGGTCATGCAAGTTCTGCAGTAAGGGAACTGTAAAGCTTCCCTTCATCAAATTGCCCGGAAAATGGGGAGGAAGGCCATCATGCCTTTCTCTCCGTCCACGGGCAGTTTTTTTTATAGGCTCATTGGGGACAATGAAAAGGTGCAATGCGGCCGATGATTTTTTTATGTGTAAATTTCAGGTCATATTCTTTATAATGGAATTGGATGAGTAGACTGAAAACTTTCGGTCTATGGGGTAATACATATTGCAGGAGGATCTAATGTCAAAGAAAATTCTCGTAGTGGATGATGAACAATCGATCGTTACCTTACTTCAGTACAATCTGGAACAAGCAGGCTATACGGTGATCACGGCTTTGGATGGGGAAGAAGGCCTTCAGGCTGCTGTGGATGTACGTCCCGATTTAGTCGTATTGGATTTGATGCTGCCTAAAATGGACGGGCTTGAAGTTTGTAAACAGCTTCGCCAGCAGAAAATCAATACACCGATCTTGATGCTGACAGCCAAGGACGATGAATTTGACAAAGTGCTCGGACTTGAACTTGGGGCTGATGATTACTTAACGAAACCATTCAGTCCGCGGGAGGTCGTGGCAAGGATTAAGGCCATATTAAGAAGGGCGCAACTGCAAACCAATGGAAGTGACGCAGGTCAAGATCAGGAAGATGGTCTCTTAAAGTTGGGGGAATTGAAAGTGTTTCCTGATCGATACGAAGCATTCTTTGATGAACAGCAATTAGAATTGACTCCAAAGGAATTTGAATTACTTTTGTATCTGGCGAAGAATAAAGGCAGGGTTTTAACGAGGGACCAGTTGCTTAGTGCGGTCTGGAATTATGATTTTGCGGGGGATTCGCGAATCGTCGATGTGCATATTAGCCATCTGCGTGAAAAAATCGAGAACGATACAAAAAAACCTCTTTATATCAAAACGATCAGGGGCTTGGGCTATAAGCTTGAGGAGCCTAAAAAAGAATGACGACCTATCGTAAGAAGCTCCTGTTCACCCTCATCACGCTTGTGATGGTCGTCCTGATGGCCGTTGGCTTTTTATTGGGACATTTGTTCAAAAGCTATTATATTAAGACATTCAATGAACGTATACAAAATGAAACGTTTTTCATCTCTACATATATTCAGGAGCATGGGGGGATCGCCTCCTTTTTGGAAAAAGGGAAAACGGCAAAGCTGACGCCCCTCTTGGATTCGAACTTAACCATTCTCTCGAAGGATGGGGAAATATTATACGATTCGACTTCATCCAATGAGATACTCAAGAACCACGCAAATGTCCTTCGCGAAATTACGGTGGAAAAGGGGCGCGAGCAAGGGGAAGGGTATGAAGTCGTTGAAGGGGACGCCGACCTTCATTATTATTGGAAGACAGTTGAAAAGGACGGCGAGATTGAGGGATTTGTTGTTCATAGTAACGAAATCGAAGCCATTCATCAAGTGAATAAGCAAATGTGGCAAATCTTGATCATTTGTTTAGGGGTGGCCTTGATCATCATCCTCATGCTTGCCAGCAAAATCACTTCTTATTATACCCGGCCTATCGAGGAAGCGACGATGGCAGCCATTGAATTGGCCAAAGGAAATTATGAAACCCGGACATTGGAACGGCATTCGGATGAAACGGGAATGCTGACGACGTCCTTGAACATATTGGCAAGAAACCTGCAGGAAACCGAGATAGCGAGGGAAATGAACCAGGATCGGCTGGAAACGCTTGTTGAAAATATCGGGAGCGGTGTGCTGCTCATAGACAGTAAGGGCTATACCACCGTAATCAACCGGGAATTCAAAAAAAGCTTCCGTGTGGATGCCGCTACGTTTTTGTTTCAGGAATATTACTCGGTCATTCAAGATCAGGAAGTCATTTCGATCATCGAAGAGATTTTCCGAACCGAAAAAACGATAAAACGCCAGGTAAAGTTACCGCTTGCCATCGAACGCAAGCATTTTGAGATTTACGGTGCGCCGATCATAGGGAATCATGATGAATGGAAGGGGATCCTGCTCATTTTCCATGATATCACCGAATTGAAGCGGCTAGAGCAAATGCGCAAGGATTTCGTCGCCAATGTTTCCCATGAATTGAGAACACCGATCACTTCCATTAAGGGCTTTTCCGAAACATTGTTGGATGGGGCCTTAAAAGACGAAAAAACCTTGAAGCACTTTTTATCGATCATCTTGAAAGAAAGCGACCGGCTGCAAGAGCTCATTCAGGAGCTTTTGAATTTATCCAAGATGGAGCAGCAGGAATTCGTCCTGAAAGCAGGCGTTGTTGACATGACGAAAGTACTCGGCGAAATACAGGAGATGCTTATAGGGAAGCTGAAGCAGAAACAAGTATCTCTGGAAATTGATCCATCACGAAACCCGGTATTCGTTGAAGGGGAATCGGACAGGATTAAACAGGTGTTCATTAATTTGATAACGAATGCCTTGACCTATACGCCAAATGGCGGAAGGGTGTCAGTAAAGGTGCTTGAACGTGAGCAGACCGTCGACATTGCTGTTCAGGATAATGGAATCGGAATCGATGAAAAGGAACTGCCAAGGATTTTTGAAAGGTTTTACCGGATTGATAAGGCGAGAAGCCGTGATTCGGGCGGAACGGGGATTGGACTTGCAATCGTTAAGCACATCATTGAGGTTCATAAAGGGAAAATCAAGGTGGAAAGCACACCTGGGGCAGGCACGACCTTTACGGTGACGCTTAACAAAAGCTTGAAGGGGAAAATGTAAATTTACATAGCCTTTACAATTCCTTAAAATGGACTTCACAATGCCGGGGTACAATGGTTGCACAACCCCTCATCCAAGGAGTTATGCAAAAACAGAGACTAATGTCTCTGTTTTTTATTTTTGGCTCTATTTTCTCACTGGCATCGATTCCCCCATTTTTAATAAGGGAAATATTTCATTTTCATGAAACTTTAGGCCCTTTCTTGCGTAAATAAGATATAACCGCAAAGAAGGGGTGATACATATCATCAGTTTAAAAAGGATCTATACGATTACAGGACTTGTTATTCTTATATTAATTTTGGGGATTGTAGCGATATCGACCTGGTATACGGTCGATGAATCCGATCAGGCTGTCATCATGACGTTTGGTAAGGTGGAGGAGACGATCACGGAACCTGGACTTCACGTTAAACTGCCTTGGCCGATCCAATCGGTTGAGAAGCTATCGAAAGAAACGTTCAGCCTTAAGTTCGGATATAAGGAAGAGGACGGAGAGGTGAAGGATTACCCGAGCGAGACGAAAATGATTACGGGTGATGAAAATATCGTGCTGGCCGACCTGGTGGTTCAGTGGAAAATTACCGACCCTCCAAAATATCTATACAATGCAGATGATCCAGAAAAAATATTATATGATACCACTTCAGCTGCATTAAGGAGCATCATCGGCAGCACGAAAATCGATGATGCACTTACATCCGGCAAAGCGAAAATCGAAGCGGATGTACGGGAATTATTGACCCAGCTAATGGAAAAGTATGATGTCGGGATTTCCATTTCTGCTGTCAAGCTCCAGGATGTCGAGCTACCGAATGAAGAAGTGCGGAAGGCATTTACGAACGTGACCGATGCCCGTGAAACGGCCAATACGAAAAGAAACGAAGCCGATAAATATGAAAATAAGCGGATGAATGAAGCAGTAGGGGAAAAGGACGCTATCCTTTCGCAGGCCAACGGGGATAAAGCTGCCCGTACCGAGGCCGCCCGCGGCGATGTAGCTGTTTTTGAAAAGCTATATAGTGAATATAAAGGCAATAAGGGGATCACGAAGGACCGCCTTATCATTGAAACCCTGGAGGGCGTCCTGCCGAATGCCGAGATTTATATCATGAATGATGATGGAAATACGATGAAGTATTTGCCGCTTCGTTCCCTTGAAAAAGAGGAAACGAAAAAAGCGCCGGCATCCGAAGATCAGGCTTCCGATACTGAAACGAAAAATCAGAATCCAGCTGAAGAAAAAGCGGCAGGGCAAGGGGGCACAAAGCAATGAGCGGGAAAATAGTAGATTTCACTGAATTGAAAAAAGGAGACTTTCATTGGAGGGGCTATTTCAGGATTGGCATTTTCCTCATTATGTTAATCGTCCTGCTGCTGATCGTGTTCACCAATATCTACATCGTCAAAGAAGGAGAATATAAAGTCGTCCGTCAATTCGGGGAGGTTGTAAGGATCGATAAGACCCCGGGCTTAAAGGCGAAAGTGCCGTTCATCCAAAGCGTCATGACCTTGCCGAAGTACCAAATGAGCTCCGATGTATCCGAGGCGGAAATCAATACGAAAGATAAAAAACGGATGCTGATCGATAACTATGCTGTTTGGAGAATCGAAGACCCGAAGAAGCTGATTACAAATGCAAGGACGTTTGAAAATGCGGAAACGAAAATGGAGGAGTTCATCTATTCTGCTGTCCGTTCCGAGCTGGGCCGACTGAATTATGATGAAATCATCAATGATGAGAAGTCGTCCAGAGGAAGTTTGAATGACCGCATAACGGCAAAGGTCAACGAGCTGCTGCAAAATGACAATTATGGCATCAGCCTGACGGATGTTCGGATAAAAAGGACGGATTTGCCTGCAGAAAATGAAGCGTCCGTTTTCAAGAGAATGATTTCCGAGCGTGAATCGAAGGCGCAAGAGTACCTTTCCAAAGGTGATGCGGATAAAAATAGGATCATTGCGGATACGGATCGGAAGGTGAAGGAGCTGCTATCGACTGCCGAGGCGAATGCCGAAGTGATCAGGTCAGAAGGAGAAGGGGATGCGGCGAAAATCTACAACAAGTCGTTTTCCAAGGATCCCGAATTCTATAAATTGTACCGGACGCTTGAATCTTATAAAAAAACGATCGGAGATCAAACGGTCATCGTGCTCCCATCGGATTCACCGTATGCAAGCTTGTTAATGGGAAATACAAAATAACCGCATAGCCGTCATTTTTCTTTCCGCTTCTACTCATGGTAGAATAGAGGGAGAAAATGAACGGCTTTTTTGCGCTTATGAATGGAAGCTGAACACTACATAAACCTGTTTGACTGGAGGAAGACGGATATGGAAAAAAAGTTAGTACTCATAGATGGAAATAGCATTGCCTACCGTGCATTTTTTGCGCTTCCGCTCCTGAATAATGATAAAGGGGTGCATACGAATTCCGTTTACGGATTCACGATGATGCTCAACCGCATACTCGCTGAGGAAAAACCGACACACATACTTGTAGCCTTCGATGCCGGCAAAACCACATTCAGGCATGCCGCATTCAAGGAATATAAGGGCGGGCGCCAAAAAACGCCGCCTGAATTGTCCGAGCAATTTCCCTTCATTCGCGAGCTGCTCGATTGCTTCCAAATAAAAAGGTATGAATTGGAGAATTACGAGGCGGATGATATCATCGGTACACTGTCGTTACAAGCAGAAAAAGATGGCTACGAGGTCAAAGTCATTTCCGGTGATAAGGATTTGACACAACTATCCTCCCCTAGCACGACGGTTTCGATCACGAAAAAGGGAATTACTGATATCGAGGAATATACGCCAAAGCATATCCATGAAAAATACGGACTATCCCCACTCCAAATCATCGATTTAAAAGGGCTGATGGGAGATGCCTCCGACAATATCCCTGGAATACCGGGAGTTGGCGAGAAGACCGCCCTTAAGCTATTGCACCAATTTGAAACGGTAGAAAACCTTCTTCAATCAATTGAGGAGGTAGGCGGGCAAAAATTGAAAGAGAAGATAGAGGAACATAAAGATTTGGCCCTTTTAAGCAAGGAGCTTGCCACGATAACGAGGGAAGCGCCGATTGAAGTTTCCCTGAATGAGACCGAGTACAGCGGGATGGATCAGGATCGGGTCATTTCATTTTATAAAGAGCTTGGCTTTTCGACCTTGCTCGAAAAGTTGGATGTGACGGAAAGTGTGCCGCTTGAGCAGGAAGAGATCGAGGTCAATTCGGCAGAAATGACAGAAGGGTTGTATGCGGATGAAAGTGCATTATATGTGGAAATTTTAGAAGACAATTATCATCGCGCCGACATCATCGGGATTGCCATAAGTAATGAGCATGGCCATTTCTACTTCCATGGGGAAAGTGCGTTGAACTCCGATGCATTCAAAGCCTGGGCGGAGGATGAAACGAAAAAGAAAACGGTTTTCGATGCGAAACGAACCGTTGTGGCACTCCGCCATCGGGGTGTCCAAATTAAAGGTATCGATTTCGATGTGTTTCTGGCTTCTTATATCCTGAATCCTGCGGAATCAGTGGACGAAGTGGCGGAAATCACAAAAACCCAAGGAGCGATACGTTTGGAAACCGATGACGCCTTCTATGGAAAAGGCGCCAAACGAATCATTCCTGCTGAAGCTGAATTGTGCGAGCATATTGCCCGAAAATCGAAGGCGATCTTTTCTTTGAAAGAACCAATGGTCGATAAGCTTCATGAGTTTGAGCAATACCATTTATTGACGGATCTTGAGCTGCCATTATCGATCATCCTGGCGAACATGGAATGGCAGGGCATAAAGGTGGATATCGGCCGCTTAAAAAATATGGGGCAGGAATTGGCTGGACGTTTAAGAACGATCGAAGCCAGGATCTTTGATCTGGCTGGCGAGGCTTTCAATATCAATTCACCCAAACAGCTCGGTGCCATCCTTTTTGAAAAATTGGAGCTTCCGGTCATGAAAAAAACGAAAACCGGTTATTCCACTTCTGCCGATGTGCTGGAAAAGCTGGAGAGCAAGCATGATATCGTAAAGGAAATATTGCTGTACCGCCAGCTTGGGAAGCTGCAATCCACATATATTGAAGGCTTGCTAAAAGTGGTCAATAACAAATCGGATAAGGTGCATACCCGTTTCAACCAAGCGCTGACCCAAACCGGCCGGCTAAGCTCGACAGATCCCAATCTGCAGAATATCCCGATCAGGCTGGAAGAAGGAAGGAAAATCAGGCAGGCCTTCATTCCATCCGAAAAAGATTGGATCATTTTCGCGGCTGACTATTCGCAAATCGAATTACGTGTGCTGGCACACATTGCCAATGACAGCGGTCTTGTGGAAGCATTCCAGGCCGGGATGGACATTCATACAAGAACGGCGATGGATGTGTTCCATGTATCGGCGGAGGAAGTCACATCGAACATGAGACGCCAAGCCAAAGCGGTCAACTTCGGCATTGTTTATGGTATAAGTGATTACGGGTTATCGCAAAGCTTGGGGATTACGAGAAAAGAAGCTGGGGAGTTCATCGAGAAGTATTTAAGAAGCTTTCCGGGTGTGCAGGAGTATATGGAAGAAAGCATACATGAAGCCCGACAAAAAGGATATAGCACGACCCTCATGCAAAGAAGGCGCTATATACCCGAGATTACGAGCAGGAATTTCAACATCAGGAGCTTTGCGGAACGTACGGCGATGAACACGCCGATTCAGGGAAGTGCCGCGGACATCATCAAGCTTGCGATGATCAATATGAACAAGCGCCTGATCGAGGAGGGGCTCAAGACGAGGATGCTCCTGCAGGTGCATGATGAATTGATTTTTGAAGCCCCGCCGGAGGAACTCGAAATCCTGAAGGTGATCGTTCCAGAGGAAATGGAAAATGCCATCGGATTGAACGTGCCTCTTAAAGTCGATTATGCCTACGGGCCAACATGGTTTGATGCCAAATAAGAAAGATAGGTGATAGAAATGCCAGAACTTCCAGAAGTGGAAACAGTCAGAAGAACGTTAGAGCAGCTTGTACTTGGAAAAGAGATCGAGGAAGTGTCCGTTTTCTGGCCAAAGATCATTAAAGCACCCGAGCCCATCGAACAGTTTCAGGATGCCTTGAAGGGGCAAACGATTCACGAAATAGGCAGGAGGGGCAAGTTCCTCATTTTCACCTTGGATGAATATTCGATGGTTTCGCATTTAAGGATGGAAGGCAAATATGGGGTGCATCAAAAGGATGAACCATACGATAAACATACACACGTGATTTTCAAGTTCACGGACGGCAGTGAGCTTCGTTACCGCGATGTTCGTAAATTCGGCACGATGCACCTGTTTGCCAAAGGTGAAGAATTGGAGCGATTGCCTTTGGTGCATTTGGGCCCTGAACCGTTATCCGAGAATTTCACCGTTGAGGGACTTCGGGCGAAATTGGCCAGGACCAATAGGAAAATCAAACCGGTGCTCCTTGATCAAACGGTTGTCGTGGGAATTGGGAATATTTATGTGGACGAGTCTTTATTTCGTTCAGGCATCCATCCGGAGAGGAAAGCCTCCACACTCTCCTTGGAGGAAATTGTAAAGCTGCATGCCGAAATCATTGCGACATTAGCTGAAGCTGTTGAAAAGGGAGGAAGCACGATCCGTTCATATATCAACTCCCAAGGTCAAATCGGCATGTTTCAGTTGGAACTGAATGTTTATGGACGAAAAGGCGAAGACTGCAAGACTTGCGGTACGCCGCTTGAAAAGCTGGTTGTAGCAGGGCGCGGCACACATATTTGCCCATCATGCCAGCCATTCATTTAACTCATGCATTCCACACACATCGGATGGGCTCCTTCCATATACTAGGGTAGCAACGAGAAGGGAAGGAGTATATTCCGATGTGGCTACAGATTATTTTTCTTGCATTTGCAGTTAGTATCGACGGCTTCGGTGTAGGCATGACATTTGGTATGCGGAAAATGAAAATACCGCTTAAGTCCATAGCGGTCATCTCATTTTGTTCTGCTTTAAGTTTAGGCATAGCGATGGTCATCGGGCAATTCATCAGTCAGCTCATATCCATCGGTGCAGCTGAAAAAACGGGAGGCATCATTCTCATTTTCCTTGGTGCCTGGATGGTATACCAATATTTCAAGCCGGATAAAGATCAGAAGGATGATAGATATCACGAAAAAATCATCTTCAATTTTGAAATTAAATCACTTGGGGTCGTCATCAATATTTTACAAAAACCATTGAATGCCGATTTCGATAAATCAGGCACGATCACCGGAGTCGAAGCGCTCGTATTGGGATTTGCTTTATCCCTGGATGCATTCGGTGCCGGTGTAGGGGCGGCCATGATCGGGATTTCCCCCATCATCCTTGCGGGCTGCATCGCCGTCATGAGTTCCATCTTCATATGGAGCGGGATTCAAAGCGGGAAATTACTTTCAAATAACAAAGTGGTCCAGCATTTGACCTTTCTTCCGGGTGTGCTCCTGATGTTAATCGGATTATTCAAATTATGATAGAGAAATAGGATGTATAAGGGGGAGCTTATGGGACAAATCATCGGAATAACCGGAGGCATTGCCAGCGGGAAAAGCACGGTCAGCCTCTATTTACAGGAGCTCGGTTTCACGATCATAGATGCAGATCTGGCTTCCCGTGCTGTCGTTGAGCC
Organism: Peribacillus folii; assembly: GCF_030271255.1. Taxonomy (GTDB): domain Bacteria; phylum Bacillota; class Bacilli; order Bacillales; family DSM-1321; genus Peribacillus. Next base: position 274,625 of record NZ_JASJOM010000001.1, on the reverse strand, counting down.
TGGTGAAGAAGCCTATGGTCAAGTGGTAAGTGCATTTGGAGAAGGCATTTTATTGGCGGATGGGACGATCGATCGCGCCAAGCTAGGGTCGATAATCTTTCATGACGAGGAAAAAAGGCTGCAGCTCAATGGCATTGTCCATCCAGCCGTAAGAAGGTGGATGCGCCTCAAAACGGAAGAAGCGCTTGAAGCAGGCAAGGAAACGGTTTTCATGGACATTCCGCTATTATTCGAAAGTAAGCTGACCTACATGGTCGAAAAAACGCTTTTGATATATGTGAATGAACGAGTCCAATTGGAGCGCTTGATGAACAGGAATGGCCTCTCGGAAGCGGATGCCCTTGCACGGATTCATTCACAGATGCCTTTGGCCGATAAAAGAGCTTTAGCGGATGCGGTCATTGATAATGATGGCCGACTCGAAGATACGAAGAGTCAGGTTAGGGCCGTACTCAACGATTGGCATGTCATATAGTCATCATAAAAGGAAGGAACCATTAGGTTTCTTCCTTTTGTGTTGAAAAAATACTAATAATCCGCATTTTTATTAGCACAATTAAAGTTAATTATGTTATACTAATTACATATAAGAGGTAATAAGTATAACATTATTTTCAGGGGGTCCGAACGATGAATTCAAGAATAGCAATTAACGGATTTGGGAGAATTGGAAGGATGGTTTTCCGAAAGGCCATATTAGATGAGAGTTTGGACATTGTTGCAATCAATGCAAGCTATCCTGCTGAAACTTTAGCCCATTTACTAAAATATGATACGATACATGGTAAATTCGACGGCATCATTGTTGCGGAAGATGATTCACTTGTTGTGAATGGCCGCCGGGTACAACTAATCAATAACCGTGACCCGAAGCTTTTGCCGTGGAAAGAGATGAACATAGATATCGTAATTGAAGCTACAGGCAAATTCAATGAACGCTCCAAAGCGGCTCTTCATTTGGAAGCAGGGGCAAAACGGGTGATATTGTCTGCGCCGGGAAAAAATGAAGACGTTACCATTGTCATGGGCGTCAATGAGGAAGTGCTGGAAATTGACAAGCATTTTATCATTTCCAATGCATCCTGCACCACGAACTGTCTTGGGCCCGTTGCGAAAGTGCTTGATGAGAAATTCGGCATAAATAACGGTTTGATGACAACGATCCATTCTTATACGAATGACCAAAATAATATCGATAACCCGCATAAAGATTTAAGACGCGCCCGTGCTGCTGCGGAAAGCATCATTCCTACGACGACTGGGGCTGCAAAAGCCATCTCCCTTGTGCTGCCGCAATTAAAAGGCAAGCTTCACGGAATGGCAATCCGCGTCCCTACACCTAACGTGTCCTTGGTCGATCTTGTCGTGGATTTAAACCGTGATGTGACGATTGATGATGTGAATCAAGCATTCATCGATGCTTCCGAAAATGAACTAAAGGGCATATTGGAGTTCACGACTGAACCCCTGGTTTCCTGCGACTTCAAAACCAATCCGCATTCCGCCATCATCGATGGTCTGACAACGATGATGATTGGAGACAGGAAAGTGAAAGTACTAGCTTGGTATGACAATGAATGGGGCTACTCCAACCGGGTAGTCGATCTTGTGAAATTGGTCGCATCCGAATTGAAAAAAACGTCAGAAGTCCAATTATCAGTAAAATAATCCTGCAAAAGTCTTGAAATATACGATCTTAAAACATGGATTACAAGGCTGGGTAATTTGAAGGAGATGCTGTCTGCACTTTGCAGGCAGCATTTTTTATGGGTTCTGCTTTCTTTCGATGATGGATAACGAAAAGGGAAGCATGTAACAAGCGCGATGTACTCCATTTCGATGAAAAACGAAACTCGCGAGTAATATCGATGAATTCGCGAGTAAAAGTGCCGAACTCGCGAGTAAAGTGTTCAAATTAGCGAGTAAAGCTCCAAAAGAGGGGGAAAAGGCAGTGATTATGAGGAGGACCCGAGCTGAATGGGAGTGTAACGGACGAAATTGACGAATAACGCTCCCCCATTCCGTGTGAAAAGCGCAATTTTTATGAGGATCCGATTCGAATAACAGTGCAAAGTCTAAGCTCGAAGATCGTTCCATCCGCCTATGCATTTAGGGAAATGTACGGTCAATATCAGTTCAGTCCCACATTTCTATGCCGATTTTTTAAAAATATAATTTGATGCAGTTATGAGGGGCAGCGATAAACTGGAATACAGGCAATCCTGGCTGTCCAAAAAGCTGTTATTGCTTTTCCATAAGCAGTTTATCTTTCCAAAACTTCAAATTTGGAGTTGCAAAAAAAATTCAAACAATATATACTATGAATCGTGAACTTCTTCAAAAGACGGTTTGCATGATGGCTACTTAAAGGGTTAGGACCTCTTTGGACTAACTTTCCCCCGTGGTAGTTATCAGAACTAATTGAAATCATTGTAAGGGGGAAGCTTAATATGGAAACAGCTTACACTATGGAAACAATGGGTAGACATGTCATTTCTGAACTTTGGGGTTGTGACTTTGAAAAACTGAACAATATCGATTTGATTGAAAAGATTTTTGTTGATGCTGCTTTGAAATCAGGTGCAGAGGTGCGCGAAGTTGCCTTTCACAAGTTTGCTCCACAAGGGGTCAGCGGGGTCGTCATCATTTCCGAATCACATTTGACGATTCACAGTTTTCCAGAGCACGGCTATGCGAGCATTGATGTCTATACATGCGGTAACTTGGATCCGAATATTGCGGCAGATTATATTGCAGAAGCTTTAAATGCGCAAACACGTGAAAACATCGAATTGCCACGTGGATTAGGTCCTGTACAAATGAAAAAAACCAATATAAGTGCCCTATAAAAAAACGTATACACAGAGATGCCATGGGTGCATCTCTTTTTTAATGCAAAGATTTAGCGGCTTCTGACGGTGCGGCGCGCAAAGGCGAGAAGCGGCTGGAGCCTTCAAGTTACACTTTTTACTTGTACTGGCCGTTCCTTTTAATATAAGATTGAAATAGAAGATTAACTACTTGGGGAACATTTAGATAGCGGAGTCCTACATAAAATACGGAGCTGATAATGATGAAATGCCCATCATGTCAATATAACGGAACAAGAGTGCTCGATTCCAGGCCTGTCGATGAAAGCAAATCGATTCGACGTCGCCGTGAATGTGAGGCATGTGGTTTTCGATTCACGACATTTGAAAAGGTTGAGGAAACACCGCTTATTGTAGTCAAAAAAGGCGGGACAAGGGAAGAGTTCAGTCGGGATAAAATGCTGCGTGGATTGATCAGGGCTTGCGAAAAACGTCCGGTTCCCTTGAAAGAGCTAGAGCAAATTACCAGTTATGTAGAGAAGGAATTACGCAATCAGGGCATATCGGAAGTGAAAAGCGACTATGTCGGCGAAATGGTGATGGACAAGCTGGCGGAAGTCGATGAGGTTGCCTATGTAAGGTTCGCATCCGTCTATCGGCAATTTAAAGATATCAATGTTTTTATCGATGAATTAAAAGATTTGATTAATAAAGAAAGAAAGTAGAGCTGAAGATTCACTTTGGCTCTTTTTTCACTACATCTTTTGAAAGGTTTGAATGGAGATGTCAATGCATTGGCAAGAATTGCTTCCAGCGGATTCATACTTGGTCTCATCCGCGGGGCTGCTTCATGATTATGATCGGAAAGTACTGACCCGTCTATATCAACCTCTTATCGGACCTATCTGCATCAGCCTATACATGACGCTTTGGAGTGAGCTGGAGGAAAACAGGCTATGGTCGGAAACCTCCTCCCATTATCAATTAATGAATACCATCGGCTTGAAGTTAGGTGATATTTATGAAGCGCGTCTATTGCTTGAGGGAATCGGGTTGCTGAATGTGTATAAGCAATCGAAAAACGATTCGAAGGAATTCATCTATGAATTGAACCCGCCGCTGTCCCCTCAGCAGTTTTTCACCGATGGAATGCTGAATATTTACTTATACAAAAAAATCGGTAAAGTGCAATTCAACCGGTTGAAGCGATTCTTTTGTGATGATCAAATCCAGACTGATCAATATGACCGGGTGACGAAGTCTTTCACGGAAGTTTTCTCATCCGATCATTTGGACTCCCTATATGTCACCGATGAAGCGAAAAATGAATGGAAACCGGTACCCGAACAGCAATTCATTGAACGGGTGGAGGGAGTCGAGCCATCGGGATTTGACAGCCTATTCGATTTCGAGCTGTTATTTGCCGGAATGAAATCTTCAATCGTACCTAAAAAGGCCTTTACGCCAAAAATCAAAGGGACGATTGCCAAACTTGCTTTTTTATATGGCATTGATCCTCTCGAAATGCAAAAACTAGTGATGGATGCCGTTTCATTGGATGATGAGATCGATGAGGAGAAACTAAGAAAAGCGGCCAGGGATTGGTACCAAATCGAACGGCAGGCTGATATGCCGTCCCTTGTCAATCGGGTGCAGCCGATTCGTGAACGGACACAAAAAGAAGAACCGAAAACTCAGGAGCAAGAGCTGATCCGTCATTTGGAGACCATTTCACCTCGTGAACGGCTCATGCAATTATCAGGCGGTGCGGAGCCATCAAGCGGAGATTTGAAGGTGGTGGAAGGCGTGATGATCAATCAAAAGCTGAATCCTGGTGTCGTCAATGTCCTGATTGAATATGTCATGCTTAAAACGGATATGAAATTCACCAAGGGCTACGTGGAGAAGCTCGCTGGCCATTGGGCGCGGCTGAAGGTTTCCACCGTCATCGAGGCGATGGAGCTGGCTAAAAATGAACATCGGAAATATCAGGACTGGGCTCAAGGCAGCAGGAATGCGGCCAAAGGCGGACGGAAAAAGACGATTCGGGAAGAAGTGGTTCCGGAATGGCTTGAGAAAAAGGATGAAGACGTGCAGGAGCAGAACCAAAACCAGCCTGAATTGGATGCGCAAAAACGCGATCTTCAGGAAAAATGGAAGCTGTGGAAAGCAGGAGGTGAAATGAAAGATGGAAAAGATCAATAGATCCCTTAACAAATTGGCGAATACGAACCAATTTCAACAGCGTTACGAAAAGCTGAAACAGGAAATTTTTGAAAACGAGCAGATTCGGTTATTCTTGAATGCCAACAGTTCGACTGTCACGAAGGAAATGATCGATAAAAACCTGGGTAAGCTTTATGAATTCACTTCTCAAAGCAATAAGTGTGACAAATGCCCGAACTTGGATGGGTGCATCAATATGATGCATGGGTATTATCCGAAATTGGTCGTTCAAGGCAAAGCGTTGAATCTGCATTATGAAGTCTGCCCGCGGAAGCTCGCGGAGGATGAAAGACGGAAAAGGGAAAAATTGATTCGCAGCCTTTACGTTCCTAAGGATATTTTAACGGCATCGATCGAGGATTTCACCCAAACGGATGATGAAAACAAACGCTTGGATGTTTTGCGTAAAGCGATCACGTTCATCATGGAATATGAACCGGGAAAACGGCAAAAGGGCTTATATATTTACGGGAAGTTCGGCGTTGGCAAGACGTACTTGCTTGGTGCGATCGCCAATGAACTTGCCCAAAGGCAAATTGCCTCCCTCATTGTCTATGTGCCCGATTATTTAAGGGAACTTAAGGGTTCGATCGGTGATAATACCGTCAACGAAAAAATCGAGATGGTGAAAACGGCACCGGTGCTCATGTTGGATGATATCGGGGCAGAATCAATGACGAGCTGGGGGCGTGATGAGGTATTCGGCCCGATTTTGCAATTTCGGATGCTGGAAAACCTGCCGACGTTTTTTACTTCGAATTTCGATATGAATGGCCTGGAGAATCACCTGACCTTTTCACAGCGCGGTGAGAAGGAAGAAGTGAAGGCGGCACGGGTTTTGGAAAGAATTAAATATTTAGCGGAGCCTGTAAGACTTGATGGAACGAACCGCAGAAGATAAAGGAAAGTGGTCTCTGATTAGAGGTCACTTTTTTCTTTAATCCGGGCGCCATCGACTTCTAAACATGTCCCCATCCCCATATACTTGAAAAAAGAACCAAGGGGGAAGGGGGGATGTCGTAGTGCAAATTTCGTTTCAAAATGATTCAGAGGCATTGAAATTGCTGGATTTCGTTTCTGTCCATCCGTTAGGGGCAGAATTTCGACCATACATTCGATTTCTTCGGCAACAAGGACTGCATATGGATATGACAGAGTCTTCAGGTGAAAAGTGGTTGATCCTGCTTCGTGACTCATTTCATTCATTTTTATTGGAAGAAAAGACGCTATCCGTACTTGAACAAATCATCGTCGGCAAGTTTTTCTATAGGGAGCGGGAAGAAATCGAAGCGATCATCGAAATAGCCTCGTCGATCATAGATGGGGAAAGGTCCGTGAATGGAGATGCGGCATTCGATAGGGAGAAACGATCGATCGAGGAGGGGCTGCAAAGCATATTGGAGGGAAGGGTATCTTTTTCATTCGATTCCTTCACCACCTTCCGTTTAAAATCATTCCACCACACATTGGAGAAATATGTGGTCAAGGCGATCGATGAATACAAATTGGAACAGGACTATCAAAATTTCATCGCTACGCTCCGTGATTGCCTCATTGGGCAAGAGTCGAAATTCATATCGCTTCACTTGGTCAACCGTGATGGTTTTCACTTCTATGATCATACATTCACCAAGCTTGACCGTCCGGAAATCAATCGCTTGATCGACAGGAGGCTGCTTGCCAAAAGCTCACTTTTTCTCGACACGGTGATACTGGCCCCGCTGCTATCGATCGCACCCGTCAACTTATATATCTATACAGATGACAAGGAAGAGGGATTGATCCAAACGATCTCAAGGATTTTTGAAGAGCGGGCGATGGTCCTGCCACTTTCGTCATTTTCCCAGGCAAAATGAATGACTTTATTCGGAATGAGAAAATTAACCTTGATTTTCCCCGTATAACGACTTATAATTTCCTACATACTAGTAAAAAACAAAAGTTATGATGAGGACAAGGGTATTCTGATCGCCGATTATCAGAGAGGGGAGCCGCAGGCTGAAAGCTTCCTATTCGCATGGAACACTTACCACCTTTAAACTTCGGCTCGGAAAGCAGGCATTTTTTGCGACTATGAGCTGACGGGAAGCTGCCGTTACCAAGTTACGAGTGCCGTTTTGCCATGATAAGCAAAGTGGAACGAGGGTGGAACCGCGGGTTAATGATATCTATTACTAAGCTCGTCCCTGTATGTATACAGGGGCGGGCTTTTTGTGTTTCATTGAAATCAGCTGCCTGAAGGAATTTGTCTGAACAATAAGAAGGAGTGAAACTGAATGTCTGAATTACTGAAAATATCTTTTCCTGACGGAGCGGTTAAGGAGTTTGCCAAAGGCACAACAACTGAAGACATCGCTGCATCGATCAGTCCTGGATTAAGAAAAAAATCCATTGCCGGGAAATTCAATGGCCAATTATATGATTTGAAACGTCCGATTTTAGAGGATGGGACAATCGAAATCGTTACACAGGACGCACCGGATGCACTTGAAGTGCTGCGTCACAGTACGGCTCACTTAATGGCCCAAGCCATCAAGCGCCTGTACAAACATGCCAAATTCGGTGTGGGACCAGTCATCGAGGGCGGTTTCTACTATGATATCGATTTAGAGGAATCATTGACTCCTGAAGATCTTCCATTGATTGAAAAAGAAATGAAGAAAATCGTGAATGAAAACCTGGAAATCTCGCGGATCGAGGTCAGCCGTGATGAAGCCATTTCCCGTTTTAAGGAAATCGGCGATGAGTATAAACTGGAGCTGATCGATGCGATACCAGCCGAGCAGCAAGTAACGCTTTATGAGCAAGGTGAATTCTTTGACCTATGCCGCGGCATTCACGTCCCGTCAACTGGGAAAATAAAGGAATTTAAGCTTTTGAGCATTGCCGGTGCCTACTGGAGAGGCGATAGCAAAAACAAAATGCTGCAGCGTATATATGGAACGGCTTTCTATAAGAAAGAAGAATTGGCCGAGCACCTGCGGTTCCTCGAGGAAGCGAAGGAACGGGATCACCGCAAAATCGGCAAGGAATTGAACTTGTTCATGAGCTCACAAAAAGTCGGGCAAGGGCTGCCGATGTGGCTGCCAAAGGGTGCGACAATTCGCCGGACAATCGAAAGATATATTGTCGATAAGGAAGAACGACTTGGCTATGACCATGTCTACACACCTGTAATGGGAAGCGTGGACCTTTATAAAACATCCGGACACTGGGATCACTACCAGGACGGCATGTTCCCGGTCATGGAGATGGAAAACGAACAGCTCGTTTTACGTCCGATGAATTGCCCGCATCACATGATGGTCTATAAAAACAGCATCCACAGCTATCGCGAATTGCCAATCCGAATCGCCGAACTGGGCTTGATGCACCGCTATGAAATGTCAGGTGCGCTTTCCGGCCTGCAGCGCGTACGCGGGATGACGTTGAATGATGCCCACATATTCGTCCGTCCCGATCAAATCAAAGAAGAGTTCAAGCGTGTTGTGAATCTGGTTCTTGAGGTATACAAAGATTTCGATATCAAGGATTATTCCTTCCGTCTGTCTTATCGCGATCCGCAAGATACAGAAAAATATTTTGATGATGATGCGATGTGGGAAAAAGCGCAGGGCATGTTAAAGGATGCCATGGATGAGCTTGGATTGGATTATTTCGAAGCGGAAGGTGAAGCGGCATTCTACGGTCCGAAGCTTGATGTCCAAGTGCGTACTGCCTTAGGAAAGGACGAAACGCTTTCCACTGTTCAGCTTGATTTCTTGCTTCCTGAGCGTTTTGATTTGAATTATGTCGGGGAAGATGGCAAGCAGCACCGTCCGGTCGTCATCCACCGCGGTGTCGTTTCGACAATGGAACGGTTTGTCGCGTACTTGATCGAGGAATACAAGGGTGCATTCCCGACTTGGCTGGCACCTATCCAGGCACAGGTGATTCCGGTCTCTCCTGAAGTGCATCTCGATTATGCGAAAGAAGTGCAGGAAAAACTTAAAGCGCAGGGCATCCGTGTCGATTTGGATACACGTGACGAGAAAATCGGCTACAAGATCCGTGAAGCACAAATGCAAAAAATCCCGTACATGCTCGTCGTCGGCGATAATGAGGCCAAAGAGGGCAGTGTGAATGTACGTAAATATGGTGAACAAAAATCCGAAACGATCGCTTTTGAAGATTTCGTTGCAGCGATCAAAGCGGAAGTAAGCCGCTAAGGCTAAAAGGGGGGCACATATTATTGTGTCCCCCTTGTCATTCAGTCATGATAAAATGAGACCACTACAACATTGAAAAGGAGGATCAAAATGAAGAAGAAATTCTCATATCTATTTGGGCCAACATTTCTTGCCATCATCATTTTATTGGTGTTGGACGATTATCGCCAGTATGCGATTGTCCCGGTCCTGCTTTTTTGGATTATCCTGTTTTCTTGGGATTCGATCGAGAAAAAGAAAAAATCGAAAGAAAACTCGTAACATTGGATGGCTCGGCTTCAAGTAAGGGAGGAATGACGGCTAATGGAAATCAGAAAGGCTTCAAGCCAAGATGCCGAAGCATTGGCAGCTTTGTTCAATCATGTTGAAGATTCAGGATATATGCTGTTCAATCCGGGTGAAAGGAAAGCGACAGGTATCCAAATGGAAAAACAATTGGAGCAAATTGAAAAGTATCCCCATTCCGTATTCCTTGTTGCTGCGAGCGGCCATGATCTCCATGGTTATTTACTGTTAGCCGGGAATGGGCTCGAAAGAACGAGGCACTCTGCCAAGATCGTCATCGGCATCAGGGAAGGGGATCGCGGGAAAGGAATCGGGGCAAGTCTGTTCCAGGAGATGGAGGCCTTTGCCCGCATGAACCGCATCCGGCGCCTGGAATTGTCCGTCATCGCAAATAATGCCCAAGCCCGTTCGCTTTATGCGAAGATGGGGTTTGAACAAGAAGGCGTAAAGCGTGAATCGCTGTATTTTGATGGGAAGTATCATGATGAATACTTTTTGTCCAAATTACTTTGAAAAAACATATTGTCAAATAACAGAATGTCTGATAATATTAATTTTGTTGTGAAAAACGAATAAAATTAGCATTTGACAAGTCATCAGTGTTTATGATATATTTCTAAAGTGAATTGAATACGTGTTTGAGGAAAAGAAGAAGCACCCGCTTCTCACCTGGTTGACGCAAGCAATGCAGTTAACAGGTCATGATTTGATTATTTGGATCTTTCTGAATGAGTCTATCAGTGTGGGTGCAGCATGCATCCACACTTTTTTATTATGATTATATCCTGTAAGCGAGTTGTGAGCGTGACCGAATTGATTCAAATATTCGTATTCGCCAATATCTTTGGAGGTGGCTAACTATTAGTAAAGACGCGATGGTAAACGAGGGCATCCGAGCCCGTGAAGTTCGTCTTATTGACCAAAACGGAGAACAACTTGGAATTAAAACGAAATTCGAAGCATTGGAAATTGCCGCTCGTGTAAATCTTGATCTAGTTTTAGTTGCTGCAAATGCAAAGCCTCCGGTAGCCCGGATCATGGACTACGGAAAACACCGCTTCGAGCAGCAAAAGAAAGACAAGGAAGCACGTAAAAATCAAAAGGTCATCAGTCTGAAAGAGGTTCGCTTGAGCCCGACGATTGAAGAACATGATTTCAATACGAAGCTTCGCAACGGTATTAAATTCCTTGAAAAAGGCGATAAAGTAAAAGCTTCTATCCGATTCAAAGGACGTGCCATTACGCATAAGGAAATTGGTCAACGTGTACTCGTTCGTTTTTCTGAAGCATGTAAAGAAGTGGCTACAATCGAGCAACACCCAAAAATGGATGGACGCAGCATGTTCATCATCTTAGCACCAAAAGCTGAAAAGTAATTGTAAAGTAATTTGTAATGAGGAGGAATACCTTATGCCTAAAATGAAAACTCACCGCGGGTCTGCTAAACGTTTCAAAAAGACTGGATCCGGCAAACTTAAGCGTTCTAACGCTTACACAAGCCATTTATTTGCTAACAAATCTACTAAGCAAAAGCGTAAGCTTCGCAAAGCTAGCCTTGTAAGCAAAGGTGACTTCAAACGTATTCGTCATATGCTAGACAACATTAAATAAGTTCGATTTATCGAGTTAAATAGGAGGGAAATAACATGCCACGTGTAAAAGGCGGTACTGTTACTCGCAAACGTCGTAAAAAGGTAATAAAATTAGCTAAAGGTTACTATGGCGCGAAACATATTCTTTTCAAAGTAGCTAACCAACAAGTAATGAAGTCAGGAAACTATGCTTTCCGTGACCGTCGTCAAAAGAAACGTGATTTCCGCAAACTTTGGATCACTCGTATCAACGCAGCTGCACGCATCAACGGTCTTTCTTACAGCCGTTTAATGCATGGTCTAAAGCTTGCTGGTATCGAAGTGAACCGCAAAATGCTTGCTGATCTTGCTGTTGCTGACGAACAAGCTTTTGCTCAATTAGCAACTGCTGCTAAACAACAATTGGACAAATAAGTCTGACTGATATCAGCCACTCTCTTTTTTAGAGGGTGGCTTTTTACATAGCGAGAGGAGGTAAACGGAATGCAGGAAGCATGGATCATCATCATGTATATCATCATCACGAACATCATCGGGTTTGCGCTAATGGGAATCGACAAAAGGAAAGCGCGTGCCCGGGAATACCGGATCAGTGAAAAGACGCTATGGGTTTGGGCCGTCATCGGCGGAGGGACAGGTGCCTTTTTGGGGATGAAGCATTTTCGCCATAAGACGAAGCATGCCGCTTTTAAGCGGGGCCTGCCTATCTTGATGGTCCTTCAGCTAGCCTTATTGATTAAGATATTCATTCAATGGTAATATGTAGCCCGTATAATGTATATGCTTGTAGAAGCAGCAAGAAGCAGCTGGAGGGAGAACATGAATGATAAACTGACACTTGTGATGAGCTACGTCCAATCCGGCAGTGTGTTTGCACCATTGATTTTTATCGCGTTCCACTTATTGCGGCAATTTTTGTTCATTCCCGTCATAGTCGTCTGCATATCAGGCGGCGTATTATTCGGGGCAGCCTTTGGCACCATTTATTCGATAATCGGCTTGACACTCTCGAGCATGGTCTTTTACTTCGTAATAGGCAAATTTCCGAAAACGAAGGATAAGCTGCTGCGGCTCAAGAATAAGCTATTCGGAAATCGAAAGCTGAATAGCCGGCAAATAGCCGTTCTTCGGCTCATCCCGTTCATCCATTTCTATTTGTTGTCGCTTTGCTTATTGGAATCCAATAAAGGATTGAAAAATTATTTTTACCTATCCTTCATGACCAATATCCCCGTTGCCTTCGTTTATACCGTCTTTGGCCACTATATTGCGGATTTCAGCCCTACGCTGATCGTCATCATCTTATTATCCTTAACCGTCTTGCTCTATTTATTGAGGGAGAAGCAGACCGTCGTTCCCTGGAAGGAATTCTTCCGATCGCATGAATAGACGAAAAGGGCCTTGGAGTCACGACACTCAAGGCTCTTTTAGTGTGCTCTGTCATTCTTTCTTTAAAAATTCCTTAACCGGACTTTTCCAATCGATGACCGCATCGGGATAGTGTTTTTTTATCGCTGTCTCAATTTTCGAGAAGTCATTTCGCTTCAAGCCTTTCAATCCTGCTACCGTTTTTGGCCAGATGAAAATCGATATGACCTCGAAGGATCGGTCCGTCGTTCCTAAATACTTTTCCCCTTCGAACATGACCCCGTTGTAGGTCAGCAGGAAATTCTTGCGGATATTGGCCGTATCGTCGAGAAGAAAGTACTTTTTCTGTTCATGTGCCAGCTCTAACTTCCTTTTCGGGTTCAATAGGTATTTGATGACTGTGTATATAAGAAAGATGATGAAAGCTAAAAGAATGAACCGCATGATCAATACCATGGAGCTACCTCCCTAAACAGAGTGATTCTTTACTTTTACGTATAGGTTTTTAATAAGTTTCATTTATTTGTTATAATTTAATGGATGATGATAGAAAGTAGTGATGAACATGAACATCAATAAATTATTGGATATGCAGGCAGCTTTAGATGAGCATATTCAAGCCAAGCATGATTTGGGTGCTGAAAACTTGGTGGAACGGAAGATTCTCGCCCTTTTGGTGGAGCTTGGGGAGCTAGCCAATGAAACGAGATGCTTTAAATTCTGGAGTCTTAAAGGACCTGCCGGAAAAGAGACGATTTTGGCAGAATACGTGGATGGCATCCATTTCATTTTGTCCCTCGGGATCGAAATTGGTTTTGTCCCGGAAATCCCGGCGGCCTTGAAGAAGCACGGTAACGATCTTACGGCTCAATTCATTGCGATATATGGCTATATCGGTGAATTTCGTACCAAGCTGGACGAGCCGTCGTTTCAAAAGGTTTTTACGGAGTATTTATATTTAGGGGAAATGCTCGGATTTTCCGCAGCGGATGTGGAACAGGCATACGTCAGTAAAAATGAAGTGAATTACGAACGGCAAAAGCAGGGCTACTGATTGTTTATGCGACTTATTTTTTGTATAATTATTCTTGTACTGTAAGTAACAGGGGGGTAGTCGGATGGCTCAATTGGATGAAACGCTGCGGATGCTGCGGGACTTAACGGATGCTAAAGGCATTGCAGGCAATGAAAGTGAAGTAAGAAAAGTGATGGCTGAATACATAACACCCTATGCGGATGAAATGACCACTGACGGCTTAGGAAGCTTGATTGCCATGAAAACGGGAGACGCTAACGGTCCGAAGATCGTCGTCACTGGACACATGGACGAAGTCGGTTTCATGATCACCCAAATTGATGATAAAGGATTTTTGCGCTTTCAGCCGGTAGGAGGCTGGTGGTCACAGGTGATGCTTGCCCAACGCGTGACAATCGTCACGGGTAAAGGCGATGTAACAGGCATCATCGGTTCGAAGCCGCCGCATATCCTGTCAGCGGAGGCAAGGAAAAAGCCGATCGATATCAAGGACATGTTCATTGATATTGGGGCATCAAGCAAGGCGGAAGTGAAAGAATGGGGCGTCAAGCCAGGTGACATGGTCGTGCCATATTTCGAGTTCACGGTCATGAATAATGAAAAGCTGCTGCTTGCCAAAGCTTGGGATAATCGCATTGGCTGCGCCATCGCCATCGATGTACTTAAACAGCTGAAAGATAGCGAACATCCCAATGTCGTCTACGGAATAGGTGCGGTACAGGAGGAAGTGGGACTGCGCGGCTCGAAAACATCGACATTCAAGATCCAGCCTGATATCGGTTTTGCCGTCGATGTCGGCATTGCTGGTGATACACCGGGAATAACGGATAAAGAAGCGATGAGTAAAATGGGGGATGGCCCGCAAATCGTCATCTATGATGCATCGATGGTGGCACATAAGGGCTTACGTGATTTCGTCACCGACACGGCCGATGAGTTGAATATCCCTTATCAATATGAATCGATTCCAGGCGGCGGGACGGATGCCGGCTCCATCCACTTGACGGCGAATGGAGTGCCTGCACTCGCGATCACGATTGCAACACGCTACATTCATTCACATGCAGCCATGCTGCACAGAGATGATTACGAAAATGCCGTCAAGCTCATTGTCGAAGTCATCAAACGCTTGGACCGTGAAGCCGTAAATCGAATCATCTATGACTAATCTTGTAAAATAGTGATGGAGGGAACCTGAAAAGGTCCCCTCCATTTTTTGGCTAACATCTACTTATCTTCGACGACGATATAGACCGCCTTGATGGGCCCGTGGACGCCAACGACAAGATCCATTTCGATATCGGCCGAATTGCTTGGTCCGGTTATGAAATTAATGCAGGAAGGAACAATCTCACCCTGGGCGACTTTTGAACGGATGGCAGCTGCAGCCTGTGTCATTCGCGGAATGATCGTGCTTTTGGGAATGATCGAAACATGGCAGGAGGGAAGGAAGCTGATGGAGCGGCCATGATCCTTGCTGCTGAACAGGACGACGGTGGCAGATTCTGCCAGTGTCATTTCACTGAATGTGATGCCGATATTTGCACGCTCCGCTTTCTCGATGTTTTTTCTGCCTGCTTGGTGATCCCATACAAAAGCTCCTTCTTCCAATAATAAATCATTCATTTTGTACTCTGAAAACCGGGTGTCGTCCGGAATGACCAAGGGACCGCCCCCAAGCTGCTCGATCACCTGTTTTAAAAGATGCCCCACTTGCTTTGAATCGGTCAGGTGAAACGCGGTATGTACCCGTTTGCACTGTTCCTCTAATTCCTCGACAAGATCATGTGGGGTCTTCTTTTTCAAAATCTCTTTTTGGGGAGCGTTCTTCCATACAGGCAGTGAAATGCCTTCTGTCATAGTGGGCCTTCCGAGATTTTTGGAAATGTTTTTTAAAAATCTCTCTTCATTATGGATGGTTCCCTTCATGATGGATTTCCTCCCTTTTCGCGATTTTTGAACCAGTCCCGAAAGCTCTCTTTACCTGGCGCCGGAAACTCGCGGCTCTCTGTCCACGTTTTCAACGGACCAGGCCCTTTCGAGATGCTATCTCCTGTTTTGAAAGGCGACATGGCTGCAGGGACCATTTTGGAACCGAACTTATAGAGCATGGGGGAGGCTGCGCCGAGCCCGAATGCCTTCATGGCCATCTTTTCTGAAAATGGAGCCATTTTTTCCTTTTCCACAATAACTTCACGATGCTTTCTTAGTAAATCATGCAGCGGAATCTTAACCGGACAGGCATCCGTGCAGGCTGCACAGAGGGTCGACGCATATGGAAGCTCCTTGAAATCATCATATCCACCGAGCAAGGGGGATAGTACGGCCCCGATTGGTCCCGGATAAATGGAACCATAGGAATGGCCGCCAACCTGGCGATAAACCGGGCATACATTAATGCAGGCAGCACAGCGGATGCATTGCAGGACGGATTGGAACTCGGTACCTAAAATGGAGGAACGTCCATTATCGACGATCACCAGATGGAATTCCTCCGGGCCGTCGACATCACCTTCGTCCCGAGGACCGGTAAGTGCAGTGATATAGCTGGTCAATCGTTGACCGACGGCGCTCCTTGTCAAGAGACTGACAAGGACCTCAAATTCATCGAAGGTGGGGACAAGCCGCTCCATTCCCATCACGGTAATTTGCGTTTTGGGCAGGGCAGTGACCAAATCGGCATTTCCTTCATTCGTAACTAATCCAATTGAACCGGTTTCCGCTATTGCAAAATTACAGCCCGTAATCCCTACATCGGCGCTCAAGAAATCCTTTCGCAAAATGCCTCGGACATGGGCGGTAAGTTCTTCCGGTTTTTCGGTTTGGGTATAGGCCAGCTTTTCTTTGAAAACATCTCTAATCTGTTCTTTGTTCTTATGAAGGGCAGGTGCGACGATATGGGAAGGGGGATCATGATCATCCACCTGTAAAATGTATTCGCCTAGATCCGTTTCGACGACTTCGAGGCCAATTGCTTCAAGGGAAGCATTTAAATTGATCTCTTCCGTTACCATCGATTTGGATTTCACGATTTTCTTGGCTTTCTTGCCTACTATGACGTCCTTGATGTAACCGCTCGCTTCTTCGGCGGTTTCGGCGAAAAAGACATGACCGCCCCGTTTTGAAACATTTTCAGCAAGCTGATGCAAATAGAAGTCAAGGTTGGCGAGAACATGCTGCCGAATCTCTTGCCCAAGTGACCGCCATTCCTCCCAACTGCCCAATTCATCAACCGCTGTCAGTCTCCGTCCGTGCAATCGTTCCTGGGCACTCGATACAGCCAAGCGCATAAAATCATTATGTAGTCCCTCATCCACCCGTTCTTTAAATTTGGCTGAGCTTGTTTTCATAGCCATCTTTTTTTCCCTCCCAGCTTTTTTTAAATACTATTCAGCACTTCGGCAATATGAAGCACTTGAATCGGTTCTCCTTTCCTTCGGATGCGTCCGCCGATATTCATCAAACATCCTGCATCCCCGCCAATCAAAAAATCGGCCCCGGTGTCTTGAATATGGCAGACCTTCTCCTCCACCATTTGTCCGGAAATATCGCCCATCTTAACTGAAAACGTGCCGCCGAACCCGCAGCAGTTTTGGGCATCGGGAAGAGGGGTCATTTCTAGCCCCTTAACATGGCTTAATAAAATCCCCGGCGCCTCCTTGACTTTAAGCAGCCTAGTCATGTGGCATGAAGTATGATAGGTTGCCGTTCCTTTAAAAGTTGCCCCAACGTCGGTCACTTTCAGGACATCGACGATGAATTGGGTTAATTCATAGGTTTTGTTGGCTAATGAGACAGCCTTCTTTTCCCACTCATCCTCGCCTTGAAAGAGAGCAGGATATTCCTTGAACATCGCTGCACAGGAACCGGAAGGGGTAACGATATATTCAGCGTCTGCAAACGTGTTAATCATCTTTTTCATAGCTTCCTTCGAATCTTTCGTATACCCGCTATTATAGGCTGGCTGCCCGCAGCATATCTGGGATTCGGGGAAATCAATCTCACAACCCAGTCTTTCTAGCAACTCCACCGTAGCTTTACCGACATTGGACTGAAACAGATCAACTAAGCATGTTGCAAAGAGAGTAACTTTCAATCTGAATTCCTCCTTTTCAAAATAAGATAACAGGTCATCTGATGACTGAAATATAGAAAAAGGAAATGGTGAATACCAATTTCCAATATTTATATACCAAGTAATCGTTTTCAAAATAATATATCAATTTTATTTCTGTTTGTATAGGGGAATTTTTAAAAATTGAGTCAGGTTCCGGGATTCCTTTGTTGTTTTTTTTGCAGCACCACATCCAATGATTCCTCGACACTTTGCAGATGAAACAGCATGGCATTGCGTGCTCCGGTTTCATCTTGGTCGGCGATGGCCTCGTAAATCCGGGCATGCTGCTCATAAAGCTGATTGAGCGTCATTTCCTCGGAATATAAGGCAAACCTGCGGATATCACGCATTTTTTCCGTCATTAATTCTGACACGTGGTTCATCAAGGAAATCAGCAGCTCATTTTGGGAAGCATTCGCCACGGCAACATGGAAGGAGATATCGGCTTTATCACTCAACTCTTCATCGTCAGAGACGTTTTTCATATGGGAAAGCCTTTCCTTCAGTTCGGTAAGGTTTTCCTTCGTTCGTTTCTTGGCAGCAACTTCTGCCATACCAGACTCAAGGATTTTTCGAACCTCGAGCAAATGCTTGATATTATCTTGATCCATCAAAAGCGCAGCAGTCAAGGGATGATTCATGATGGCAGGGTCGAAGGTTTTCACGAATGTGCCTTCCCCTTGCTTGATTTCGATGAGTCCCATTGAGCTTAATGCACTAAGTGCTTCACGGATGGCAGGGCGGCCGACCTGGAAATTTTCTGCAAGCTGCTGGATGGAATCCAATTGTTCACCTGGCTTCAGGGCACCAGACCGAATCATTTCATAAAGTTCATCGCTGACGACTTCATAAATTTTTTTCGGTTTTATTTTTTTGTATACCAAGTAGTAGCACCTCTATTTTCTATGAGTTTCTCTAGTTAATAGTATATAACACAAATGTTCTTTCACCCTCATGGGAGGATTAAAATCCAATCAAAAATAAAAAAATCTTGATTTTATATTATTAATCATTTAATTTAAATGAATACTCATCTAGTCATCTGATGACTTCGATTGATTCGATTTGTAAGGGTTTTCATCTTGTGCTTGATTTCAGAAATTTTAAAAAATTTAACGTAAATGGAGTCGAAATGAATGACATGGACACAAAACTTTACCCCAATCACTGATGATTTAGTTTTATCTTCCCTTGTTGCACTCATCCCCATTCTTTATTTTTTCTGGGCTCTTGCCATCAAACGGATGAAGGGCTATTTGGCTGGGCTAACGACGTTATTTGTAGCACTGACAGTAGCTATAGCTTTCTATGGGATGCCTCCAGAAAAGGCATTGATGTCCGCTTCACAAGGGGCGGTCTACGGAATTCTGCCAATCGGCTGGATCATCATTACCTCCGTATTTCTTTATAAAATGACGGTGAAAAGCGGACAATTCGATATTATTCGTTCTTCAGTCCTTTCACTTACCGAAGACCGCCGCCTTCAAGCATTATTGGTCGCATTTTCCTTCGGTGCTTTTTTGGAAGGGGCTGCTGGATTTGGTGCACCCGTGGCGATTTCCGCAGCCCTTTTAGTTGGTCTAGGCTTTAATCCGCTATATGCCGCAGGAATTTGTTTGATTGCAAATACCGCACCGGTGGCCTTCGGGGCCGTCGGCATTCCGATCATCGCCATGGAAGGACCAACAGGCATAGCTGCGATGGAGATATCAAAAATGGTCGGCCGGCAGCTGCCATTCCTTTCTGCCTTCATTCCGCTGTATCTGATTTTGATCATGGCTGGATGGAAAAGGTCGCTGGAGGTATTGCCTGCCATTTTGGTTTCGGGTTTTTCCTTTGCTATCACTCAGTACGTAAGCTCGAATTTCCTTGGACCTGAGTTGCCGGATATACTTTCTGCGTTGGTGTCACTTTTTGCATTAGCGATTTTTCTTAAATTCTGGAAGCCTAAAACGATCTTTCGCTTTGCATCCGAGGAAACGGCTGCGGCTGCCGAACCGTTGATCGATTTGTCCAGAAAGGAACCTGTGTACACGAAAGGGCAAATATTCCACGCGTGGTCGCCATTCCTGCTTTTGACCCTTTTCATCACCATTTGGGGGCTGAATCCGATAAAGCCGGCGCTCTCAGGCCATTATGAAGGCAATGGCTTTCTGCTCGGGATAATCAATGAAATCGGTAAACTGGTTACCTTCCAATTGGAAGTGCCGGGCCTCCATAATGAAATTATTGGAGGCAACGGCCTGCCGATAGCGGCATTCTTTAAATTGGAGCTGCTCGGTGCGGCGGGTACAGCGATTTTACTGGCTGCCATCGTGACGAAGTTCCTCGTCCATATGCCGGCAAAAGAGTTTTTCAGCACCTTCGCCGAGGCGATGGGCGAGTTGGCAAAGCCAATCCTGATGATTTCATCCGTAGTCGCCTTTGCCTATGTTACGAATGCTTCGGGCATGTCGACAACTTTAGGGATGACCCTTGCGAAGTCAGGGGATTTGTTTCCGTTCTTCGCACCGGTCCTCGGCTGGCTCGGTGTCTTCATAACCGGCTCGGATACATCAGCGAATCTCTTATTTGGCAGTCTTCAAAAGGTGACGGCGCTTAAGGTGGGGATGGAACCGGTACTTGCGCTTGCAGCGAACTCTTCCGGAGGGGTGACGGGGAAGATGATTTCTCCTCAATCGATCGCGATTGCTTGTGCCGCTGTTGGACTGGCCGGCAAGGAATCGGAGTTATTGAGGTTCACGGTCAAACATAGTTTATTTCTATTGCTGCTCGTTTGTGTGATCACCTTCTTGCAAAATGGCGTCTTTTCCTGGATGATACCATAAGTAGCTAGAGGCTCTTCCATGCAGGCCTAGCACATATTCCATAGCCAAATAGAAAAGGAGGAAGGATGATGCAATTGTCAGCCGTGGCTGAAAAATTGGTGCATGAGGTCCGGAAACTGATTGATGAGGAAATCATCATCATCGATCATGCAGGCACGATCATCGCCAGTACTGATGACAGCCGGATTGGCTCCTATCATGAAGGGGCGATACACGCTTTTAAAAACCGCGAGAAATTGATCATAAATAAACAGGATGAACGAAGTTGGAAAGGCGTGAAGGCAGGAATTAACCTGCCGATTTTTTTTAATCAGGAAGCCGTTTGCGTAATTGGGATCACCGGCGATCCCAAACTTGTTTCCCCCTATGCAGAACTATTGAAAAAGATGACGGAGCTGTTCATTCAGGAAAGCTACCACCTCGAGCAGGAGGAATCCCAATCACGACTGATGGAATTCTTCGTTTTTGAATGGCACCAGCTGGAAACATTCAATGAGCCATTCCTGCAAAAGGCAAAGATGCTTGGAATTGATGTCCATGTAGACAGGGTCATCACTCTTGGTGAGTTCAAGACGGAAAAAGTCATCGAGCCGCATGTCTGGAGGGCGCTTCAGATATACGTAAGGCAGCAGCGTCCGTCGGACATCGCCGTCCGATGGGGGCGAAATCAGTTCGTCCTTCTTTCGCCAGCCAATATGTTTGGTTCAAAGGACCTGCAATTAATGAAATTACGTAAACTGCAAAGGAAGCTCGAAGATAGCTCTGGTTATAAAGTGTGTGCCGGGGTTAGCTCAGGTATGTCTGGTGCCGCTTTCAGAAAGGCTTTCTTCCATGCGGAGCGCTCGTTGAATATTGCGTTGCCAACAGCAACCATTGTATTTGATGTGGACTTAAAGCTTGAAGTCCTGCTAGATGAGGTTACCCGTGAAACAAGACAGGAATATATAACAAGGACGATAGAGGATTTGATTTCGAATGAGGAGCTGCTTAAAACCCTTTCCGTGTACTTCGCCTGTGATTTGTCCGTGAAGGACACCGCTGAAGCCCTTCATATACATATCAATACACTCCATTACAGACTCAAGCGAATTGAAGATATGACCGAACTGAATCCAAGGAAGCTAGCAGATTTGGTCACACTCTATCTAGCTCTGAGAGTATTGGATGAACGTACAAATTAATTGTGAATGAATCGTTAAAATCTGTATGTTCATACATGGAAGGAGGAGCTGTTTTTTCCTTATACTTAAATCATAGCAAAGCGATTAATGTGATTGTGAATATGAGGGGGAAATACATACATGATAACCAAGCAAGTCAAGCAGTTACTCCTTTCCATCGTTGGCTCGGAAAACTACGAGGATTCCAAAGTGGAGTGCCTGGTCCATTCATATGATGCGACACCAGGCTATCAAGCGATGCCGGATGCGGTCATTAAACCTGGCTGTACAGCCGAAGTATCTGAAATCATCAAGATTTGCAACGAGTACAAGGTTCCCATCGTTCCACGCGGCTCTGGTACGAATTTGAGCGGCGGCACCTGTCCGATGGAGGGCGGGCTTGTTCTATTATTCAATCGGATGAATGCTTTGCTGGAGGTCGATGAGGAAAACTTAACGGCGACGGTGCAGCCCGGTCTGATCACATTGGACTTGATCACAGCAGTTGAGGCGAAGGGATTGTTTTATCCTCCGGATCCAAGTTCGATGAAAATCTCCACGATCGGAGGCAACATTAATGAAAACTCAGGTGGGTTGCGGGGGTTGAAATATGGAGTCACGCGCGATTATGTCATCGGGCTCGAGGTGGTCCTTCCGAATGGGGACATCATCCAAACGGGAGGCAAGCTTGCCAAAGATGTAGCCGGTTACGATTTAACGAAGCTGATGGTCGGCTCCGAAGGGACGTTAGGAATCGTTACGCAAGCGATCTTAAAGCTGATTCCCATGCCGGAGAGGACAAAAACGATGCTGGCCTTGTATCAGGATTTGGATGCTGCAGCCCAGTCCGTGGCTAAAATCATTGCCAATAAAATCATTCCGGTCACCCTTGAATTTCTTGATCGGCCGACTTTGGCTGTCGTGGAGGATTTTGCGAAGATCGGGCTGCCTACCGATGTGGAAGCGGTCCTGCTGATTGAACAGGATGGCCCTCCTGAAGTGGTGGAACGTGATATGAAAAGGATGGCGGATATCTGTCTGGAAGAAAAGGCGGTTTCCGTGGAAATTGCCGAAACAGAGGCGGATGCAGCTGCGCTGAAAACGGCAAGACGTACCGCCCTCTCTGCACTGGCACGCTTGAAGCCGACGACCATTTTGGAAGACGCCACCGTTCCCCGTTCGGAAATTGCCAAGATGGTTCGAGCGATCAATGAAATTGCCAAGGAACACGATGTGAACATATGTACATTCGGTCATGCAGGGGATGGAAATCTTCACCCTACCTGCATTACGGACGCTCGTGATCATGATGAAATGGAGCGTGTGGAGCGCGCATTTGCAGACATTTTTGCCGCAGCCATCGATCTTGGCGGGACGATCACCGGTGAGCATGGAGTGGGTGCGATGAAGGCGCCCTACCTAGAATGGAAGCTTAAGAAGGAAGGGGTTGCCGCCATGAGGGTGATAAAGCAAGCATTCGATCCCAATAACATCATGAATCCCGGAAAGGTCTTTGCCAAGGAAAGCAGGAAAAGAGTGGTGGTTTCGTCATGACGACCGTTCAGGAAAGAGAAGCGATTGCCAATCAATTCGCCCAAAAAATGAACGAAGATGAGTTGCTGAATTGCATGCGCTGTGGTTTTTGCCTGCCTCATTGCCCGACTTACATTGAATCTGGAATGAAGGAATCCTACTCGCCCAGGGGGAGAATTGCCCTGATGAAAGCCGTGACGGACGGTGCAATAGAGCCGGATGAAGATGTCGAACGCTCTTTGAGCTTATGCCTTGGCTGCAGGGCTTGTGAACCTGTTTGCCCTTCCGGTGTGAAATATGGACATCTTCTGGAGGAAGCAAGAGATATCATCCATCAGAACAAGGAACACAGTTTTCCTGTGAAAAACATCCGCAAGGCCGTTTTTAGCGGATTGTTCCCACATCAGGAGCGAATGCAGAACATGACGAGCCTGCTTGGCTTTTACCAACGGTCCGGCCTGCAATATATCGCCCGGAAAACAGGGGTCCTAAGTATGCTGCCCGATCATTTGGCGACCATGGAAAGGGTGCTGCCTAGGGTCCCGGCAAAATCTGAAATGAAAAAAAGGCCGGATGGGCTGCCTGCGATAGGTCCGGCTCTCAAAAAGGTGGCCTTCTTTTCCGGCTGCTTGATGGATACGATGTTCCTCGAAACGAACAAGGCAACACT
The DNA here is from genome assembly GCF_030271255.1 of Peribacillus folii. GTDB lineage: Bacteria > Bacillota > Bacilli > Bacillales > DSM-1321 > Peribacillus. The sequence continues at coordinate 250,792 of NZ_JASJOM010000001.1, read as the reverse complement.
AAAGCTGCTTCAGCGAGCAGGATGTGAAATCGTGATTCCGAAATCCCAGGCTTGCTGCGGTGCGCTTCATGGGCACAGTGGCGAAAAAGAAGGGGCCAAGCAACTTGCAAAGCGGAATATCGAAGCGTTTGAGGCAGAGGGGATCGATTATATCATCACGAATGCAGGCGGTTGTGGGGCTTTTCTCATTGATTACGACCATTTGCTCCAAGATGAACCGACTTGGCATGAACGGGCAATCTGCTTCAAAAGTAAGCTGAAGGACATTAGCGAAATTCTTGTTGAACTTCGCTTTCATGAAAAAACTCGCCTGAAATTACCAGCCCAAACCGTAACATTCCAGGATTCCTGTCACTTACGCAATGTGATGAATACAGCCAGTGCTCCGCGTATTCTTCTTCAGGCGATAGAAGGAATCGATTTCAGGGAAATGAAGGATGCGGATCGCTGCTGCGGCTCGGCCGGAATTTATAATATTGTGGAATCTGAAATGTCCATGAAGATTCTTGATTCGAAAATGAAGCATACCAAATCGACGCAGGCGAATGTTGTTGTTACGGCGAACCCTGGCTGTTTGCTGCAAATGCAGCTGGGTATCGAGCGGGAAAAAATGGGGAATGACACGAAAGCCGTACATATCGTCGACCTTCTCGTGGAAGCTGCAGCTTTATAATAGAAGAAAATGGCGCAAAAACCGAACGCCGATGGTAGGCCGTAAGTGTTTATATGGAATTATTTTACTGAACATTACGTTTTTATTAATGAGCAAATCCTTGATAATCCTGGTTTTCGGGCAAATTGTTGTTCTGTGCTAAGAATGAATTGTCATGTTTTAACATAAATGAAATATGGATTCCTCGTTTACTTAGGTGCAAGGCGGGTAGAGTTTATATATGACAGCTACTAAACAGCACAACAAACCCTAAGGAGGAATGTACAATGAATAAAACAGTTTATGGAGTATATGAATCGAATGCAGAAGTGATCCAAGCAATCAATGCACTCAAGGCCAAGGGCTTTGAAGGGGATGATATCACGGTTGTCGCTGATAAGGAAGAAACATTGGATTTTACCAATCACCAACGTGAAACGGATGTTCATACGATGACGAATGTCCCTCACGACGAATCATTTATGGACAAGGTGGCACGCTTCTTCATGCCAGATGATACAGCTGACCTTTCGACAAGATTGGCGAATGCAGGACTTTCCAATAGTGACGCAGCAGAACATGTCTTTGATGTGGAGAACGGAAAAGTCCTCGTGTTGGTCGAAGAAGGCGAAGGCCATCTTGGAACGGCAAAAGATAAATTCACGACCGCATCGATGGACACGGCCGGAACCAGGCTGGATGGGAACACCGCGCCCCCTCTCGATAACGGTACCGAGAAAGCCGATGCCTTAAATAAGGAAGATGTATATGGAGTGAACGGGAAAGGCCGTGAATTGCCAGAAGATGAACGGACGCTCACGCTTCGCGAAGAACAGCTGAATATCGATAAAGAAAGAGTTCAGACCGGTGAAGTGGTCATTAATAAAGAAGTGAATGAACAACATAAAACGATCAATGTCCCTGTTGAACATGAAGAGGTGACAATCGAGCATCGATCAGTGTCAGGACGGGAAGGAAATCTGGAGACTGACAGCATTCAGGAGGGGGAAACGATACGTATCCCTGTCGTCGAAGAAAAATTGGAAGTATCGAAAAAACCAGTTGTAACAGATGAAATCGTCATCAAGAAACACGCTGTACAAGAAACCGAACAGGTTAAAGATACTTTGAAGAAAGAAGAAATTCAGCTTGATAGTTCAGATGACTCGATCTTGAATGAAAAAAATGCAACTGAACGAAGTGGTAACCGCTTCTAAGTGTAAAAATGTTGGCTAAAAGGGTATCGGAATGTTCTCCATTCCGATACCCTTTTTTTATTACGAAAGCGATCCTTTGCAAAAAAGCCTCCCTTAGAGGGACAGAAAGGTGTTCCTAAAGAACTCCACACTTCCTCTTAGGACGCTTTTTTGTTTAAAAAGCGTCCCTTGGGGTATACCTACAAATAAGACAATGTTCCAGAAATTAAGGAGGAAGAGATGCATGGGAAAAGCATTATACGGTATATACGATTCTAAACCAGAAGTATATCAAGCTATACAATCCTTAACGGAAACGGGAAGAGATGAACGGGAAATAACCGTGATCGCCAATAAAAAGGAAGATTTCGATTTTGGCAGTGAAAGAAAAGATCATGAAGTGGACGTCGTAACGAATGCTAGCGAAGAGTCCTTTTTGGATAAGCTGAAACATTTCTTCCTGAATGAAGGAACGGGAGACATAAGAAACAGGCTGGGAGAATTCGGGCTCGCCGACAGCGAAGCGACCGCATATATAAACGAAGTGGAGGCTGGGAAATTCTTGATCCTTATAGATGACCAGGCAGCCGCCTCCAATGATATGCATGATGATGAATATCTCGCGGAAGACCCGCTTAAAACAGGGGTGGTGAACAACCCGGACCCAAACCTTTTTCCAGAGACCACTGCTAATGCCTATCAAACGCCTGAAGTGGAGGCGCAGCCAGGGAGAAGCAAAGAACTGCACGGGAATTCTGCCGATATCTTTGAAAATCATGAAGAGCTGAACACAAAGCGTGCTCAAGAAAGGGAAATCAGGTCCAATTCCACCGAGAGATACAAACAACAGGAGAAGACGGATTTTGAAGGCACATTGACAAGCGACCCACATGCCGATCCATTTTCAGCCGATACCGGGAAGGCTTTGGATGAAGACCGATCTGTGAACCGTAATGTTAAAGGGGAAGAAGACCCATTGAAAGAGGATTATATCAAGAATAGAATCAATACCGACCATCTGTAAGGGTGCAAACTAACAGCCTGCCCAAAGGCTGTTAGTTTCCTTTTGGCAGGGGAACTCCCTAGCAAGGGATCAGCATTTACCATTGCATTATATGCTTGTTTATTAATAAAGCGGCAAGGTATAATTACAGAGGAATCCTATTTCAAGTGAAGTAACAAGGAGGAAGAAAACATGGACAAAAACGTTTACGGTGTTTTTGACTCTAATCCGGAATTACTTGCTGCAATTCATGATTTACAAGCAAAAGGCGTGACTGGCATACAGATGACAGTCGCAGCTGATATAAAAAATGATGTGCAGCTAGGAAATGAGCATACGGATATATTGATCATCGCCAATCAGGACAAGGATACTTTTTTAGAGAAAATCATCCATTTCTTCACAGAAGAAGGCTCAGGGGATTTGCGTACCTTTTTCACGAAATACGGGTACTCCGTAACAGAAACCAATGCGATTCTCGAAGAAGCGAAAGCAAAAAAATTCATTCTGCTTCTTGATGAAGAGGTCTCAGTCGAAGAAATGAAGGCAGATCCGGATAAAGTGGTGCCGATTACGAAGTGAGTGAATGAAAAAAAATAACAGCCTCCGAGGGCTGTTATTTTTTTAATCCTGATTCAAGGGCATGAATCATTTCTTGTTTTTCTTGATCGGATGAATTTTGCCAGATGACCTCGAATAATACTCCCAAGCCAGGCAACATTTTTTCCTCACCGTTTTGGATTGCATCGACAATCGTGTCTTCCAGCTGCTCCTGCGAATTTCCAGATACATTTTGGATGATCGCATTTCGTAGGTTTAAATTCACAATTATTCCTCCTCTAACACATAATGACTGACATTACTAGCATTTCACAAACAGACATGTAATATGTATGCAATTTGCGTTATAATAGGAAAATCAGTGTGAAGTTAAAGGAGCGTTTACCCTTGAAATATATTGAATCGCTAAAAAACCCGCAAGTCAAGCAATGGAAAAAGCTACTGACGAAAAAAGAGCGTGATAAAACCGGCCACTATTTAGTGGAAGGATTTCACCTTGTTGAAGAAGCTTTAAAAGAAGGAATCGTCATGGAAGTCATCGTAAATGAAGAAACGGAAATGCCAGCCCATTTCAAACTGGAAGGCACGGAAGTCATTTATGTGAAACAAGATATCATGAAAGCAATATGCGATACAGAGGCGCCGCAGGGCATTGCGGCTGTTTGTGAACAGAGATTGGCGAGCATGGCCTCCATTGAGCATGATAAACTATTGTTGATCGATGCCGTCCAAGATCCGGGTAATATTGGGACGATGATCAGGACAGCCGATGCAGCCGGTATTGATGCAGTCATTGTGGGCGAAGGCTGTGCGGATTTATATAATCCTAAGGTGGTCCGTTCGACACAAGGAAGTCTATTCCATATGCCTGTTATCAAGGCAAACCTATCCGAGGTCATCGATGAGCTGAAACAGAATGGGACGCCGGTTTATGGTACGGCTTTGGAAGGTGCTTCGCCGTTCGATGAAGTCAAACAATCATCGCGATTCGCCCTGTTAGTCGGTAACGAAGGCCAAGGCGTTTCAAAGGAGTTACTGGCGAAAACGACCAAAAATCTTTATATTCCGATCTATGGAAAAAGCGAATCGCTTAATGTAGCGATTGCCGCTGGGATTTTAATGTACCATTTGCGAAAATGAATTTGAAACGGACGCCGAATTATAATATAATGAAACAGAATTTTATAATGCAAACAACGATGACAAAGAATAGTAACTTAAGTTATCCATAACCAGGGAAAAATGCCGCGACTGAAAGCATTTTTATGGCACTGCTTAAGGGAATTCACCTTTCGAGTTGGCATTGGGAAGACATGACGTCCGAAAAATGTTCCGGTGAAAAGCCGTTATTTTCATGAAGTGAGTGCAGGAGTTTATTTGTTTTGCACTAATAAGGGTGGTACCGCGATACATAAACCTCGTCCCTTTAGGGATAGAGGTTTTTTTGTGTTCATTTTTAAAAAGGATAATGAAGGAGGAAGACATGATGCAGGAACGATTACTAGAACTGCAGGAAGAAGCGTTGCAAAAAGTGACCGCCGCTTCCGAACTTAAGGAACTGAATGAAGTCCGTGTTGCTTATTTGGGGAAAAAAGGCCCAATCACTGAGGTATTGCGTGGCATGGGCAAGCTCTCGGCAGAGGAACGCCCGAAAATCGGCGCGCTTGCCAATGAGGTACGTGAGGCAATCGCTACGGAAATCGAGCAAAAACAAAAAGCTTTGGAGACGGCAGCCGTCAATGCCAAGCTTGCAACGGAAACGATTGATGTAACACTTCCAGGACGTCCGGTGAACAAGGGGAACCTTCACCCATTAACACGTGTTGTGGAAGAAGTTGAAGATTTATTCATCGGAATGGGATATACCGTTGCGGAAGGTCCTGAAGTCGAAAGCGACTACTACAACTTCGAGGCACTTAACCTGCCAAAAAGCCATCCGGCACGTGATATGCAGGATTCCTTCTATATTACGGATGAAATCCTGATGCGGACGCACACTTCACCCGTTCAAGCCAGAACGATGAAAAAACATGAAGGTCAAGGCCCTGTAAAGATCATCTGCCCGGGAAAAGTATATCGCCGTGATAATGATGATGCGACACACTCCCATCAATTCCAGCAAATCGAGGGCTTGGTCATCGATGAGAACATCAGCATGAGCGACCTGAAAGGAACGCTCGACGTATTCGCGAAGAAATTATTCGGGCAAGACCGTGAAATCCGTCTTCGTCCAAGTTTCTTCCCATTCACCGAGCCTTCCGTCGAAGTGGACATTTCCTGTAAAATCTGCGGTGGTAAAGGGTGCAGCGTATGTAAACAAACAGGCTGGATTGAGGTGCTTGGCGCTGGGATCGTTCATCCGAACGTCCTTGAAATGGCAGGCTTCGATTCCAAAAAATATTCTGGCTTCGCATTTGGAATGGGCGTCGAACGGATCGCGATGCTGAAATACGGTGTGGACGACATACGTCATTTCTATACGAATGATGTTCGATTCTTAAAACAATTCAACCATCACGAAGCATAAATTTTCAATTTATAAAGGAGGACCTACCATGTTTGTCTCATATAAATGGTTACAAGATTATGTTGACCTTTCAGGCATCAATGCGACGGAGTTAGCTGATAAAATCACGAAAAGCGGCATTGAGGTTGAAGGGGTGGAAAAGAAAAGCGAAGGACTTAAAGGCGTCGTCATCGGGCACGTGCTTGAACGTGAACAGCACCCTAATGCCGATAAATTGAATAAGTGCCAAGTTGATATCGGGGCAGAAAATCCCGTTCAGATCATCTGTGGCGCACCGAATGTCGATAAAGGCCAAAAAGTCGCAGTCGCTACTGTTGGTGCCGTCCTTCCAGGGAATTTCAAAATCAAGAAAGCGAAACTGCGCGGCGAAGAATCGCACGGCATGATTTGCTCACTTCAAGAATTGGGCTTCGAATCCAAGCTCGTTTCCAAGGATTATGCAACAGGCATCTTCGTCTTCCCAAATGATGTGGAAGTAGGAAAAGATGCATTGGAAGAGCTTGGTCTAAGTGATGAAGTGCTCGAACTTGGTCTGACGCCAAACCGTTCGGATGCTTTAAGCATGATCGGTGTTGCCTACGAAGTGGGAGCCATTCTCGGCCGGGAAGTGAAATGGCCGGTTATCGAGAAAGAAGAATCAGCTGAAAAAGCGACGGATTACATCAGCGTAAAAGTGGAAGCAAAAGAAGATAATCCGGTTTACATTGCGAAAATCATCAAAGATGTAAAAATCGGTCCTTCACCGCTTTGGATGCAAACACGGCTGATGTCTGCAGGTATCCGTCCTCATAATAATGTGGTCGATATCACGAATTACATCCTACTTGAATACGGGCAGCCGCTGCATGCGTTTGATTATGACCGTTTTGGTTCAAAAGAAATCGTCGTCCGCAGGGCGAAGGATGCTGAAAAAATCGTAACCCTTGATGAAGCGGAACGCACGCTGACACCAGATCATTTAGTGATCACAAATGGCAGCGAGCCTGTTGCGATTGCCGGTGTTATGGGCGGAGCCGATTCCGAGGTGAAAAACGATACCACGAACATCATCCTTGAAAGTGCCTATTTCGCGGGTACGGTCGTTCGTAAAGCTTCAAAAGACCATGGCTTGCGCAGTGAAGCGAGTGCACGTTTTGAAAAAGGCGTTGATCCGGCCCGGATACGTGAAGCTGGGGAACGTGCCGCGCAATTGATTGCCCAATTTGCTGGCGGAACAGTCCTGCAAGGAACGGCAGAAGTTGACGAGTTGACAATGGAACCTGCAGTCATCAGCATCACCCTTGAAAAAATCAATAAGCTTCTTGGCACGAACATGACCGTATCCGAAGTGGAATCGATCTTCAAACGCCTGAAATTCGGTGTGGAACTCGACAATGAAACGTTCACGATCACTGTTCCGACACGCCGTGGGGACATTACGATTGAAGCTGATTTAGTGGAAGAAGCCGCACGTTTATATGGATATGATAATATTCCCACTACGCTGCCAACCGGTGCTGCTACCCCTGGCCATTTGACAGACTATCAAATCAAACGGCGGAAGGCCCGTCGTACGCTTGAAGGAGCAGGTCTTTATCAAGCGGTGACCTATTCACTGACAAGTGAGGAAAAAGCCGCGCAATTTGCATTGGAAGCAAGAGAATCGATTCGATTAGCTATGCCGATAAGTGAAGAAAGAAGCCAGCTGCGTTTAAGCATCGTGCCTCAATTGCTGGAGGTCGTGAGATATAACAACGCCCGCCAACTTGATTCAGTAGCTCTATATGAAATCGGATCCGTATTCTTTAAGCGGGGAGACCAAGAGCTTCCTGAAGAAAAAGAACATATCGCCGGAGCCATCACAGGCCTGTGGGAAGCACATCCATGGCAAGGCGAAAAGAAACCGGTCGACTTTTTTGTAGCCAAAGGCGTGATCGAAGCATTATTCGATACACTGGGATTAACGGATCAAATCAGTTACCGCCAAGCACAAATCAATGACATGCATCCAGGGCGGACAGCGGAAGTCCTGTTGAATGGTGTTGTGATCGGCTTTATCGGCCAAGTGCACCCAACTGTCCAAAAAGATTTGGATATAAAAGAAACATATATTTTCGAGCTTTCCTTAAAGGCATTGTCAGAAGCGGAAGTGGCGCCAATTGCCTACGAAACGATTCCTCGCTACCCATCGACGACACGCGATATCGCGCTCGTCGTCGATCAAGCGACAAAAGCCGGAGACATTCAAATCATGATTGAAGAGGCTGGAGGCAAGCTGCTCAAGGAAGTAACCATCTTCGATTTATACGAGGGAGAAAGAATGGAGCAAGGCAAAAAATCCATCGCCTACTCACTGAAATACTTCGATCCGGAACGTACACTTACGGATGAAGACATTACAAAAGCACACGAAAAAGTACTGGAAGCCGTAAAAGAAAAAGCCGGCGCAGAACTACGAGGTTAAAACAAAAAGACAGCTCCCTGAAACGCGGGAAGCTGTCTTTTTATAAACTGGCGAGTAAAGTGCTCGAATTGGCGAGTAAACCGTCCAAATTCGCGAGTAAAGTGCTCGAATTGGCGAGTAAACCGTCCAAATTCGCGAGTAAAGTGCTCGAATTGGCGAGTAAACCGTCCAAATTCGCGAGTAAACTGCTCGAATTGGCGAGTAAACCGTCCAAACTCGCGAGTAAAGTGCTCGAATTGGCGAGTAAACCGTCCAAACTCGCGAGAAAACCACTCAAATTGGTGAGTAAACCGTCCAAACTCGCGAGAAAACCACTCAAATTGGTGAGTAAACCGTCCGAACACGCAAGAAAAATCGTCAATTAGCGAGTGAACCACTCAAATTAACGAGATTACCGCTCGAATTCGCAAGTAAAGTACTCAACCTGACGAGTAACCCGCATAAAAACGGCTGTTCCTGGAAGGGGGCAGCCGCATTACCTTTATTTATGGTATTTCTGTTGGTATAAACGTTTTGCTTTTTCAGTATTGGCAAAGTGGGTTTTCGTGAATTCGTGCAATGCATCGATTCCTTTTTCATGGATCAATCGTGCAGCGGCTTCGTCGACGGCAAATCCGGCACCCTTCGGGATCTTGAATCCGGCTTTTTCACTTAGCAAATCAAAGCGTTTGACGAAGGCGTATCGCGCCAGAATGGATGCAGCAGCTACGCCAAGGTGGATGCCTTCCGCTTTTGTGCATAAATAGGTAGCATTAGCTTGAAAGCGTTCTTGGTTCTTCAGATAATTAAAAAACACATCAGGCTGGGCGAACTGGTCAATAAGGACTGCCTCGGCTTGCTCTGGCTGGATTTTTTGCATCAGAAGCTTGATGGCTTGGTTATGAAGAAGAGCCTTCATTTTTCCTTGTGACATCCCCTGGGCCTGAAGCGTATTATATTTAGGGTTATCGCAAGTAAGCAGGCTGAAGGGCACGACATCCTTTATCTGTTTGGCAATTTCAATGATCTGTGGGTCTTTCAAGTTTTTTGAATCCTGAACACCAAGCTCCCTCAAAAGGGAAAGTTGTTCTTTTTTTGCATAAACGGCTACGACCGTGATCGGGCCAAAATAGTCGCCTGTCCCGACTTCATCTGAACCAATCACGGACATCGTTCCGATATTCGCAGGCGGTGAATACCGGTGGATTTTTACTGAAGAGGTTGCGGCCGCTTTTTTCTTTGGCGCGGAAGGAGTTGCGGCCTGCTGCCACTTGCCGGCTTCCAGTTCAGCGTTCTTCCCTTGAAAAAGGACCTTTCCCGATTTATAGGCGGTCACCGTGCATAGCGGCGGCTTGGCGGAAAAGATGCTCCCTGGCGGCGCTGTGGTGGCCAAGGATGAAGAATAATGAACGTGCATCTTTTTTATTTGTGCGGGACTGATGAGTAAAACAACATGGGACATAATCGGTAAACTCCTAACTTCATATTATTATTAAGGCAGGCTGCTTCCTGGGTCGTTTTCATCTGACAAATTATTGCAGTTTTTATACAAGAAATGACGCGGTACTCCCTTTCATGACGAAAAACTTCATGATATGATAGAATTAGGATTGTTTAGATTGGGGGCATCATTTTGTCAGACGATAAACGAAATAAAACAACAGTTGATATATACGGACAACCATATACAATCGTCGGAACAGAAAGCGCAAGCCATATGCGCCTGGTCGCTTCGATGGTTGACGAAAAAATGAGAGAGATCAGTATGAAAAACCCATACTTGGATACAAGCAAGCTAGCGGTACTAACGGCCGTGAATACCATCCACGAATATATTAAGTTAAAAGATGAATTAGACCAGCTTCAACTGGAATTAAAGAGAGAGAAGGACTGAGTACATGCTTGATTTAGCAATTCTGGCCATTCTTTTAATCGGTTTATTAATCGGTTTAAAGCGCGGCTTCATTTTACAAACCGTTCATATGACAGGGTTCATAGTGGCCTTTATCGTCGCATATGTGTTTTATGGAGATCTTGCTCCCAATTTGAAATTGTGGATCCCGTTCCCGACGATGAGTGATTCCTCGGCCCTTACTATGTTTTTTGAAACAGTCGGGCTCGAAACGGCTTATTACAATGCGATTGCCTTTGCCATCATTTTCTTCGCTGCCAAGATCCTTTGGCAAATGCTTGGCTCGATGCTCAATTTCATCACACACCTACCGATATTAAAACAGCTGAATCGCTGGGGTGGCGGAATATTGGGCTTTGTTGAAATCTATCTTATCATGTTTATTATATTATATATAGCTGCCATGCTTCCAATGGATTCGATTCAGAAGCCGCTAGCGGGGTCGTTCATGGCAGAATCAATCGTGAAACATACACCGTTCCTTTCCGAACAAGTGAGGGAACTTTGGTTTCAAAAACCAGCTCAATCATAATGACAGTTAACGAGGGCCTGCCCCCCTTTCTCAAAGTCCTGATCCATATACTTTGATTGGGGGAGGCCCTTTTCTGTAAGCGCATGATCCTGCCCCTGATCAAGTCATGGCAGGATCGGCCTGCTTGTACTTTCCCTTCAAGAAAGGTATCTTTAAGAAAGAAAACAAGTCACACCCTACTAATTTTTTTGGCGGTGAATGAAATGGCGATCAATAAAAAAGATATCATTAAACTATTAGAAAAAATCGCGATATATATGGAATTAAAAGGAGAGAATCCTTTTAAGGTCTCGGCTTTCCGCAAAGCAGCAGGAGCCTTGGAAACGGATGATCGGAGTCTTGCGGCCATCGGGGACTTCACTGCGTTGAATGGAATCGGCAAAGGGACGGCATCCGTCATCGAAGAGTACATCAATGAGGGAAAATCGACCGTGCTGGAGGAGCTTCAGGAGCAGGTGCCAAAAGGTTTGATACCACTGCTTCAACTTCAAGGCTTGGGCGGGAAGAAAATTGCCAAACTCCATAAAGAGCTGCATGTCAATGATGTGAATGATCTAAAAACCGCCTGTGAAGAGGGCAGGGTTGCTGCACTGGCCGGTTTCGGTAAGAAAACGGAGGAAAAGATACTGGCAGCCATTGCCGAGGCAGGCTCAAGGCCAGATCGGCTTCCTCTTGCCTTCATGAGGCCGATTGCCGCTGATATTGAAACGGCTCTTGCCAACATGGACCATATCATCCGCTCATCGAGAGCTGGCAGCATCCGGCGCATGAGGGAAACGATCAAGGACCTCGATTTCATCATTTCTACAGATCATCCCGAAGAAGTGAAGAATCAGCTTCTTGCCCTATCAGGGATCAAGCATGTTATAGCGGCAGGGGATACAAAAGTATCGGTCGTGCTTGATTATGAATACGATATTTCTGTCGATTTCAGGATCGTGAAGGATAATGAATTCATCACGACATTGCATCATTTTACAGGTTCGAAGGATCATAATGTGCGGATGCGGCAGCTCGCTAAAGAACGTGGTGAAAAAATCAGCGAATATGGTGTGGAAGTGGCGAAAACTGGCGAGATCCTGACGTTCGAAACAGAAGAACAATTTTATCATCACTTTAATCTGCCATACATCCCGCCGGAATTGCGTGAAGACGGTACCGAAGTCGAGCAATATGATGCAATTGAACCGCTCATATCTCTAGAAGCCATCCAAGGCGATCTCCATATGCATACTACATGGAGTGATGGGGCTTATACGATAGAAGAAATGATCGAAGCATGCCGTGCAAAAGGCTATCGATATATGGCCATTACCGATCATTCGCAATACTTGAAAGTGGCGAACGGACTGACAGTGGAACGGCTGCGGGAACAAAAGAAAATCATCCATGAATTAAATGAAAAATACGATGATTTTACCGTGCTTTCCGGGATTGAAATGGATATCCTCCCTGATGGGACGCTTGATTATGACGATGAACTGCTTGCGGAGCTGGATTTGGTAATCGCATCGATCCATTCCAGTTTTTCGCAGCCGCGTGAAACGATCATGGAACGTTTGAAAACGGCCCTTAACAATCCACATGTCGATATCATTGCCCATCCAACGGGAAGGATCATTGGTAAAAGGACAGGGTATGATGTCGATATCGATATGCTGATCGAGCTTGCCCGCGATACGAATACTGCCTTGGAGCTGAATGCGAATCCGAACCGCCTGGATTTGGCCGCTCCTCATTTACGCAAGGCACAGGAAGCGGGCGTAACGATTGTAATTAATACCGATGCCCACAGCATCGATATGCTGGAGCATATGTCTGTTGGAGTTTCAGCGGCCAAAAAGGGCTGGATCAAAGAATCGTCGGTCCTGAATGCAAAGGATCAGGGAGGATTACTAGCGTTTTTGAAGAGAAATGAGTAACTATTTTGCCCATAAATAAGGAGGAGCTTTAACTCCATGCATAATAAAGCTTTAAAGACATTGGAATTTCATAAAATCAAAGAACAATTAATCTCGCATGCCTCGTCTTCGATAGGAAAAGAGAAGGCTCAGCAACTTATGCCTTCAACCGACTTCGAAGAGGTGACGAGGTGGCAGGAAGAAACGGATGAATCGGCCAAAATCGTCCGGTTGAAAGGCAACCTGCCATTGGGCGGGATTTTCGATATCCGGCCACATGCCAAAAGGGCCCAAATTGGCGGAATGCTTTCACCGATGGAATTAATGGAGCTTGCCAGTACGATTCGTGCCGGCAGGATCCTGACTCGATTCTTCGAAGAATTGGCCGAGCAGGAAATCACTGTCCCGCTTGTAGCCGAATATATTAATTCGCTTCATCCGTTGATCGATTTGCAGCAGGATATTACGTTTGCAATCAGTGAACATGGCGAAGTGATGGATTCTGCAAGCGACAAGCTCCGCACCTTAAGAAACCAGATCCGCTCGAACGAAAGTCGTGTCCGCGAGAAGCTGGAAAGCATGATTCGTTCCTCGAACGCAACTAAAATGTTATCGGATGCCATCATCACGATCCGGAATGACCGTTTTGTCATCCCGGTTAAACAGGAATACCGCAGTGTATATGGCGGGATCATCCATGATCAATCCTCCTCAGGGCAGACATTGTTCATTGAACCGCAAGCAATCGTGCCATTGAATAATGTTCTCCAGGAAACAAGAGTGAATGAAACGCAGGAAATTGAACGGATATTGGTTGAATTATCGGAAAAGGTCGGTGGGTACACGCCTGAACTGCTTCATAATGTGAAGGTGCTGGCACATATCGATTTCCTTGTTGCCAAGGCGAAATATGCAAAAACGATAAAGGGGTCTAAGCCGAATCTGAATAATGAAGGACGCGTGAAATTATTCAAGGCGAAGCATCCGCTCATTCCGAGTGATGCAGTCGTGGCCAATGACATCTTCCTTGGTGATGAATTCACGACGATCGTCATTACCGGCCCGAACACAGGGGGGAAGACGGTAACCTTGAAAACGATTGGCCTCTGCACGTTAATGGCCCAATCCGGACTGCAAATCCCTGCGCTCGATGGCTCTGAAACGGCCGTGTTTTCCTCCGTTTATGCCGATATTGGCGATGAACAATCGATTGAGCAAAGCCTCAGTACGTTCTCGTCCCACATGGTCAATATCGTCGACATTCTAAAGAAAGTCGACTATGACAGCCTGGTTTTATTCGATGAGCTTGGTGCGGGAACAGACCCTCAGGAGGGTGCCGCTTTAGCGATATCGATTTTGGATGAGGTATATAAGCGCGGAGCACGTGTAATGGCGACGACACATTATCCAGAATTAAAAGCATATGGATATGATCGCGAAGGTGTCGTCAATGCAAGCGTGGAGTTCAATGTGGAAACGTTAAGTCCAACCTATAAGCTCTTGATCGGTGTGCCGGGGCGGAGTAATGCTTTTGAAATTTCCAAGCGCCTTGGCTTGGATGAAAGCGTGATAAACAATGCGCGCAGCCATATCGGAGAAGATACGAATAAAGTCGAAAATATGATAGCTTCCCTTGAAGATAGCCGCAAGAAGGCGGAAGAGGAAGAGCTGGAAGCCAAGAATCACCTGAAGCAGGCGGAAATCCTTCATAAAGATTTACAAAAGCAAATGGGTGAATATGAGGAACAACGCGATACACTCGCTGAAAAGGCAGCAAAAGAGGCAGCCGCAATCGTTGAACAGGCAAAAAAAGAAGCGGAAGCGATTATCGCGGATTTGCGTAAGCTCCGCCTTGAGAAAAATGCCGATGTGAAAGAGCATGAACTGATCGATGCGAAAAAACGGCTTGAAGAAGCAACGCCGAAAGTGAAGAAAACATCGAATAAAACGGCAAGGCCTTTGGAGAAAAGCCTGAAACCGGGAGACGAAGTGAAGGTCGTAAGCTTCGGACAAAAGGGCCACCTGATCGAAAAGGTTTCCGGGAATGAATGGCAAGTTCAGATCGGCATCATGAAAATGAAGGTGAAGGAGTCTGATCTGGAATTCATTAAAGCAACAAAAGTGAAGGAAACCAAGCCTCTCACGACGATCAAAGGAAGGGATTATCATGTAAGCGTGGAACTTGATTTACGTGGGGAACGGTTTGAAAATGCCATTTCAAGAGTCGAAAAATATGTGGATGATGCGTTATTGGCGGGATATTCAAGCGTCTCGATCATTCATGGTAAGGGAACGGGGGCTCTCCGGTCCGGGGTCCAGGAATACTTGAAGAACCACCGCGCTGTCAAAAGGATCCGGTTCGGCGAAGCTGGAGAAGGCGGAACAGGCATTACGGTGGTGGAATTTAAATAAAGGGCGGTCATGCCGGCTATTCTGCCTGGCTGGCTGACCAGTTACCATTTTGGGAGTTGGACCATGGAGAATATGTGGGAAAATGAATATGTATATATCGCTGCTCGTTACAGTGTCGTAATTTTGTGCATGATTGTTTTTTTAGCCATCTTTGAACTTGTCACAAAGTACAAGAACTGGGAGGAAATCAAGCAGGGAAACCTTTCCGTGGCGTTGGCTACTGGCGGCAAGATATTTGGGATCGCCTATGTATTCCAGCAGTCCATCCTCCATCAGAACTCGCTCATTACCATGATTGGCTGGGGTGTGTACGGATTTGTCCTTTTGCTGATCGGTTATTTCATTTTTGAATTTATGACACCTGGATTTAAAATAGATGAAGAAATACAAAAAGATAACCGGGCAGTTGGATTCCTATCGATGATCATTTCCATCGCTTTATCTTTTGTCATCGGTGCAGGAATTTCTTGATGCCCAGCATGAGAGGGAGAAAATTGTGGAGAAGCTTGCAAAAGTCTTGATTGTTTGTTGCGGAATCTTTTTTCTGCTTGGAATCGTTTATATGTTATTCTTCACTTGAAAGAAGCGGCCATTCGGTCGCTTTTTATTTTGAAGTCGAATAGAAAGAGTGGTTTCAAGCTCAGCACTTGAATGGCCACAATTTTGGAGGTCTGTATTTAGATCGTTTCATTTCACTGCAGGCGCTCCCTTATCCAGAGGCGGTCCTTGAGCCTCCTCGGCTTTCAGCCTGCGGTGTCTCACGTAGACGCGCAATTCCCGCAGGAGTGTCGCGCCTTCCGTTTCATTCCACTTTGATTGAAAACGAATGTGACTCAGTTCGGGGTGGTTTCTAAGTTCTGTGGTAGATTACATGCACCTTAGATTCTGCCATCAGCCTTTATGCTTATATTTCCTCATTTCAACAATTGTAAGAAAATCCCGGGTGTAATATAATGAGAAAGAGTATTAAGAATATTCAGAAGGAGGGGTGTACATGAGCCATAAGCCATGGCAAGCCATTTATCCGGCACAGATACCAGCCGTTTTATCGTATGAAGATAAGCCTCTTTATTCGTTTTTGAAGGAGTCAGCCGAAGAATTTCCCGATAAAGCATCGATTCATTTCCAGGGAAAAGAATTGTCTTACCGTGAAGTCTATGAATCTGCTTTAAGGTTCGCAGCCTATTTAAAAGGCATCGGCCTTCAAAAGGGGGAGCGCGTTGCCGTCATGCTTCCAAACTGTCCTCAGGGGGTCATCAGCTTTTTTGGGATATTGATGGCGGGGGGCGTAGTGGTCCAAACGAATCCAACCTATACAGAACGTGAACTCGAGTACCAAATGAAGGATTCCGGGGCAAAAATGATTGTAGTGATGGACATTTTATTTCCGCGTGTCACGGCCATCGCTTCAAGAACGAATCTCGAACACATCATTGTAACCGCTATCAAGGAATATTTACCTTTTCCGAAAAACCTGATCTATCCGTTCATCCAAAAAAAACAATATGGCATCGTCGTCAAAGTGGAGCATGAAGGCAATCATCATTTATTTACCGAAATCATGAAACGGAAAATCCCTGAGGAAGTGCTTGAGCCGATCGATGTTAATGAAGACCTTGCGCTTTTGCAATATACTGGCGGGACAACGGGTTTTCCAAAAGGTGTCATGCTGACTCATAAGAACCTATTGGCGAATACCAAGATGTGCAACGCCTGGCTTTACAAAAATAGGCGCGGGGAGGAGAGGGTCCTGGCCATTTTACCATTCTTCCATGTGTATGGGATGACGACGGTATTGGTTCTATCCGTCATGGAAGGGAATACGATGATCATCATGCCTAAGTTCGATATCGAAGCGACGCTGAAAACCATCCAAAAACAGAAGCCGACGATGTTTCCCGGTGCGCCAACGATGTATATCGGCCTGCTGAACCATCCGGATATCGCCAAATATGATTTGTCCTCCATCAATGCGTGTATAAGCGGTTCCGCTCCGCTGCCTTTGGAGGTTCAGGAGCAATTCGAAAGTATCACGGGCGGAAAGCTGGTTGAGGGCTATGGACTATCGGAAACCTCTCCGGTGACACATGCCAATTTCATTTGGGATCAGCCCCGTGTAAAAGGAAGCATTGGACTGCCCTGGCCAGATACGGACTCGGCGATTTTGTCCCTGGAAACGGGTGAAGAGCTTCCGCCGAATGAAATTGGGGAAATTGCCATAAAAGGACCTCAAGTGATGCAGGGATACTGGAATCGGCCGGAAGATACGGAAAGCACATTTAAAAATGGCTGGCTGCTAACGGGTGATTTGGGCTACATGGATGAACAGGGGTTCTTTTATGTGGTCGAGAGGAAAAAAGATACCATCATTGCCGGAGGATTCAACATCTACCCGCGTGAGGTGGAAGAGGTACTTTACGAGCATGAGGCGATCCAGGAGGTAGTGGTAGCAGGCATACCCGACCCATATCGCGGCGAGACCGTCAAAGCCTATGTTGTCCTGAAAAATAATGCGAGTGCGACTGAAGCGGAATTGAATGAGTTTGCCAGAAAGAGCCTGGCTTCCTATAAGGTGCCGCGCAGCTATGAATTCAGGGAAGAGCTGCCTAAAACCACGGTAGGCAAGATTTTGAGAAGAGTCCTGATCGAGGAAGAAAAGAAAAAGCTATCCGAAGAAAGAAAAGAAGCGTAAAGCAGCATATCATCCTTACGGAGCAGAGGCCCATGGCTCCGTGTTTTGGAAAGAAGCTGGACAACCTCCAGATCCAGGCTGTAGAATGAACCATAGTGATGGTGGAATCTCAGGACTCTTTAAAGTTTTTGCTTGACAGTCAAGTGTCGTCATTTTATGATAGAAATATGAATGATGATTCATTCATTTTCTGAAAGGGGACCGCCAGTGAAACGCAACAGACCGAAGTATAATCAAATTATTGACGCAGCCGTCATCGTCATTGCCCAACACGGCTATTATCAAGCTCAAGTATCCAAAATCGCCAAGCAGGCAGGCGTAGCGGACGGCACCATCTATCTTTATTTTAAAAATAAAGAAGATATTTTGATATCATTATTTCATGAAAAGATGGGCTATTTTGTGGAACAGATCGAAGAGGAACTCAAAGGGAAATCCACAGCGTCCGAAAAAATGCATGTGCTTATCCAGAAACATTTTCAAATCCTTTCAGAAGACGTCAATTTGGCAATTGTAACCCAGTTGGAATTAAGGCAGTCGAATAAAGAATTACGCCTAAGAATCAATGATGTGTTGAGAGGATATTTGAATCTAATCGATCAGATCATCACCGAAGGAAAAGAGAAAGGCGAATTCCTGCCTGATTTGAATAATTTACTTGCAAGGCAGATGATATTTGGAACGATTGATGAAACGGTGACCACATGGGTCATGAATGAGCAGAAGTATTCGCTCTCGGACCTGGCACCAGACGTTCACCGCCTTCTGCTTGGAGGATGTGGCTTGAAAAGTTAGCGATTCGAATCGAGGGTGGGCGACCATCCTCTAAAGAATCGGTTAATTGCTTTCCTGCTTTTTAAGGAAAGAGATACATATTGAATGTTCGAAAAAGTTTGACTAACATGCCAGGAGGGATGGATATGGAATACCTTAAGCTTTCTGTCGAAAATCATGTGGCATTCATAACGATTGATCATGCGCCCGCAAACGCACTTTCCTCAGCCATCATCGGGGAGCTGTCCGAGGCCTTCGATCAAATCGGGCAAAACGAAGAGGTACGGGTTGTCCTTCTTCATGGTGAAGGAAGATTTTTCTCGGCTGGAGCCGACATTAAAGAGTTTACGGAAGTGAAAAATGGTGAAGCCTTCATATCGCTGACCAAGAAAGGTCAAGCTGTTTTTGAAAAAATTGAATCCTTTCCCAAACCGGTCATTGCTGCCATCCATGGTGCAGCGCTTGGCGGAGGGCTGGAACTGGCCATGTCCTGCCACATTCGTCTGGTGACCGAAAGGGCGAAACTAGGCTTGCCTGAGCTGCAATTGGGATTAATCCCCGGTTTTGCAGGTACACAGCGCCTTCCACGTTATGTCGGCACGGCAAAGGCAGCTGAAATGCTCTTTACAAGTGAACCGATCACAGGCACACAAGCCGTTCAATGGGGTCTGGCGAATCAGGCCTTCACGGATGAAGACCTACTTGTGAAGGCAAAGGAATTGGCCCATAAAATCGCCAAGAAAAGCCCGCTTGCATTAAAGGCCGCCATCGAGTTATTGAATTATACGAAGCATGATTCCTACTATGAAGGTGTGGAAAGGGAGGCCGCCCTTTTTGGCAAAGCTTTTGATACGGCTGATGCACAAGAAGGCATTCGTGCCTTCATCGAAAAAAGAGAGGCTGTATTCAAAGGGAAATAATATGTTTGAAGGTACAAAAAAACTATTTTTAAATATTATGCAGGATTTTGCTGGAACCTGAAGAATACTATTCATATATCTATAAAATTCATAATCTTCAAAACTCAAATTATTCGGGAGGTATTACCGTGAATATTTATGTGCTGCTGAAAAGAACATTTGATACAGAAGAAAAAATTACACTGTCCAACGGGAAAATCAATGAAGATGGAGCAGAATTCATCATCAATCCGTATGATGAGTATGCTGTTGAAGAAGCCATCCAAGTGCGGGATGCACAAGGCGGTGAAGTAACGGTCATTTCAGTCGGAACCGAAGAGGCCGAGAAGCAATTGCGTACAGCTCTTGCAATGGGTGCAGATAAAGCGGTATTGATCAATATCGAGGATGATATAGAAAATGGCGACCAATTCACGACAGCCAAAATCATAGGCGAATATTTAAAAGACAAAGAGGCCGATTTAATCATCGCCGGAAATGTCGCAATCGATGGCGGTTCAGGGCAAGTCGGTCCGCGCGTTGCCGAAATTTTAGGGATCCCTTATATCACAACGATCACTAAATTGGATATTGCAGATGGAAATGTAAGCGTTATCCGCGATGTTGAGGGGGATTCCGAAACGATCGAAGCTTCCCTTCCATTATTGGTGACGGCTCAGCAAGGGTTAAATGACCCGCGTTATCCTTCATTGCCAGGGATCATGAAAGCGAAGAAGAAACCGCTTGAAGAATTGGAATTGGACGATCTGGACCTGGAAGAGGATGATGTCGAAGCGAAAACGAAAACGATCGAAATTTACCTTCCGGCTAAAAAAGAAGCAGGAAAGGTATTGAGCGGCGAGATCGGTGACCAAGTTAACGAACTTGTACAATTATTACGCAGCGAAGCTAAAGTAATTTAATAGAAACGGTACCTTTTTAAAACAAACCACACACAACAAATAGTTAAAATAGAGCACAGGAGGTTTTTATAAATGGCTAGAAAGTTTCTTGTATTGGGCGAAGTTCGCGACGGTTCACTAAGAAATGTATCATTTGAAGCGATCGGTGCGGCTAAGCTTGCTGCAGATGGCGGAGAAATCGTAGGTGTTTTAGTTGGTGACAGTGTTCAGGATTTGGGGAATGAATTGATCCAATACGGTGCAGACCGGGTTGTTGCTGTCGAAAACGATCAATTGAAGCAGTACACTTCAGATGGTTTTGCTCAAGCCTTGCTAGCCGTCATCGAGCAGGAAAAGCCGGAAGGCATTTTCTTCGGACACACGGCGCTTGGAAAAGACCTTGCCCCTAAATTGGCTGGAAAGCTTGAATCAGGATTGATCTCTGACGTGACATCCATCGAAGAAGAAGGCGGAAATATCGTTTTCACCCGTCCTATTTATTCTGGTAAAGCATTTGAAAAGAAAATTGTTACTGGTGGCGTAATATTCGCGACGATCCGTCCGAACAATATTGAGCCATTGGCGAAGGATGAGTCCCGCTCCGGTGATGTTGCCGCGTTAAGCGTGGATATCAAGGATTTACGCACGATCATTAAAGATGTGGTCAGAAAGGCAAGTGAAGGAGTCGACCTTTCGGAAGCGAAGGTGATCATCGCTGGCGGCCGCGGAGTGAAAAGTGAAGATGGCTTCGAGCCTTTAAAGGAACTGGCACAAGTTCTTGGCGGGGCGGTAGGTGCTTCCCGTGGTGCATGTGACGCGGATTATTGTGACTATTCTTTACAAATCGGGCAAACGGGTAAGGTCGTTACACCTGACCTATATATTGCCTGCGGGATTTCTGGAGCGATCCAGCATTTAGCTGGTATGTCCAACTCTAAAGTGATCGTAGCCATCAACAAAGATCCTGAAGCGAACATCTTCAATGTAGCTGACTATGGAATTGTCGGCGACCTTTTTGAAGTCATACCATTGCTGACGGAGGAATTCAAGAAGCTTAAAGTCAATGCGTAAAGCGAAGATGCTTCGGATAAGGGACGAGACAGAACATGTCTTGTCCCTTCCTTTTTTGATTCAGGCTGCTCCCTTTGGGTGCATATTCCCTCTTTTTTTGGACATCCTACCACTGAAGCAAAATAATAGCATCGATTCCAGCAACAATGGTATACTGTCTTTAGTTATTTGAGTAAATTTGAGGAGGAAATATATATGGCTATTGTAAATGCAACTGACCAAACGTTCACGACGGATACTAGCGAAGGTGTCGTTCTTGTAGATTTCTGGGCTCCTTGGTGCGGACCTTGTAAAATGATCGCTCCTGTTCTTCAAGAGCTTGATACGGAAATTGGCGATACGGCGAAAATCGTAAAAGTCGATGTAGATGAAAACCAAGAAACAGCAGGGAAATTCGGTGTAATGAGCATCCCGACACTAATCGTCCTTAAAGACGGTGAAGTGGTGGATAAAGTGGTTGGCTTCCAACCAAAAGAAGCTCTTGCTGAACTTATTGCTAAACACGCTTAATAAGCGGACCAGTTAAAAAAGCTTCAAGTCCCCGGACTTGAAGCTTTTTTCGCTATCTTGATATATAATAATTGTAAACTGGGAGAACAGGAGGCTGAATGCATGAACCAGCAAATAAAGAATAAACTTGCCCTTCTTCCCGATCAGCCTGGTTGTTATCTAATGAAAGATCGTCAGGGAACGATCATTTACGTAGGCAAGGCGAAAGTGTTGAAGAACCGTGTCCGTTCCTATTTCACGGGATCCCATGATGGAAAGACATTCCGGCTCGTCAACGAGATTGAGGATTTTGAATACATCATTACATCTTCCAATATCGAGGCGCTCATCTTAGAGCTGAATCTGATCAAAAAACATGATCCAAAATATAATGTCATGCTTAAGGATGATAAAACCTATCCCTTCATTAAGCTGACTGCGGAGCGGCATCCCCGTTTGATCATTACGAGAAAGGTCAAAAAAGACAAGGGGAAATATTTTGGTCCTTATCCTAATGCTTTTGCCGCAAATGAAACGAAAAAACTACTCGACCGCATCTACCCTCTTCGGAAGTGCAATACGTTACCGGATCGGGTCTGCCTTTATTATCACCTTGGCCAATGTCTGGCTCCATGCGTTTATGATGTGGAGGAACAGGAATATAAAAAAATGCTCGATGATATAAACCGCTTCTTGAACGGCGGGCATACGGAAATAAAAAAAGAGCTGACCGAGAAAATGCTGGAGGCCTCGGAAGATCTGGATTTTGAGAGGGCCAAGGAGTTTCGTGACAAGATTGCCCATATTGATATCACGATGGAAAAGCAGAAAATGATGTCGACCGATTTCATCGACAGGGATGTATTCGGATTTGCTCATGATAAGGGCTGGATGTGCGTTCAAGTATTTTTTGTGCGACAAGGTAAATTGATAGAAAGGGATGTTTCCCTTTTTCCCGTCTATGATGAGCCGGAACAGGAACTGCTTACTTTCCTGGGCCAGTTTTACGAGATTACCAACCATTTCAAGCCAAAGGAAATCTTGCTGCCTGAATCGGTGGACGCTGAATTGGCTGAAGGCCTGCTTGGCGTGAAGACCATTCACCCAAAGCGGGGAGCGAAAAAAGATATGCTGAAATTGGCCAATAAAAACGCCTCGATTGCGCTTCAGGAAAAGTTTTCATTGATCGAGCGGGATGAGGAAAGGACGATCAAGGCAGTGGAAAATCTGGGAGTGCAATTAGGGATCTATACCCCGCATCGAATTGAGGCCTTCGATAACTCCAACATCCAGGGAAGCGATCCTGTTTCCGCTTTGGTCGTATTCATTGATGGCAAACCCGAGAAAAGGGAATACCGCAAATATAAGATTAAAACGGTCCAGGGTCCTGATGATTATGAATCGATGCGCGAGGTCGTCCGAAGAAGGTATTCACGCGTATTGAAAGAAGGTCTTCCGCTTCCGGATTTAATCATCATTGATGGAGGCAAAGGGCATGTGGAGGCCGTACGCGATATTTTGGAAAACGAACTGGGCCTTGATATCCCGCTTTCAGGTCTGATTAAAGACGAAAAGCATAAAACATCGCAATTGATGATCGGCAATCCGCTTGAGCTTGTACCGCTTGATTCCCGGAGCCAGGAATTCTACTTATTGCAAAGAATTCAGGATGAAGTGCATCGATTCGCGATTACGTTTCACCGCCAGCTGCGCGGCAAAAATGCCGTACACTCCCAGCTTGATGATATTCCAGGGGTCGGCGAGAAACGGAGAAAGCAATTGTTAAGGCATTTCGGCTCATTGAAGAAAATTAAAGAGGCTTCGGTCGAGGATATTATCGGAGCGGGCATGCCAAAAGGGGTAGCTGAGGGAATCGTAAGAAAATTGCAAGAATAACCTTGCTCACCATAAATCACTATGCTATGATTAAAAGGAATTTTTAATTAGACAACTTAAAAGTGCTGATAGAGGTGCGGAATTCAAGAGTAAAAACCTGGAGAAGTATGAGCTTCCATGAAGGGTTTCGAAAGGGAAGGACGCCGAAGGAAGACAAGTCTCATACCTTGTTTTTCTGGTCTGACATTTAATAAATGGCGGATTGTCAGGGTGTATACCCTGGAGAGCTATCTCACTGTGTTTACAGGATTGGATATGTGATCACAGCAATGAGATATTTCTCATTGCTTTTTTTATTGCCTAAAAAGAGAGGGTGCATGAGGATGGCATTAATCGTTCAAAAGTTCGGCGGAACTTCCGTCGGCAGCGTTGAAAAACTTAAAAATGTTGCCAAACGGGTAATCGAGGAAGCGGAGAAGGGCAATGAAGTGGTCGTCGTAGTGTCAGCGATGGGCAAAACGACCGACCAATTGGTTTCCATGGCTCAGGATATTTCCGGGAACCCAAGCAGAAGGGAGATGGATATGCTATTGACGACGGGGGAACAGGTTACGATTTCCCTGCTGACGATGGCCTTGCTTGAGAAGGGACATGAAGCAATCTCCTACACTGGCTGGCAGGCAGGGATGCAGACGGAATCGGTTCACGGGAATGCCCGGATAATGGACATCGATGCTTCGAGGATCCAAGCTAGGCTTCAAGAGCAGAAAATCGTTGTCGTGGCCGGTTTTCAAGGAAGCGACGTTAATGGGGAAATCACTACATTGGGGCGGGGCGGTTCCGATACGACGGCAGTTGCCATCGCGGCAGCGCTCAATGCGGATAGATGTGATATATATACGGATGTAACGGGTGTTTTCACGACGGATCCGCGCTACATAAAAGGCGCGCGAAAACTGCAATCGATCTCCTATGATGAGATGCTCGAGCTAGCCAATTTAGGGGCGGGCGTTCTGCATCCAAGGGCTGTCGAATATGCGAAAAATTATCAAATCCCGCTGGAAGTCCGTTCAAGCATGGAGCGGGAATCAGGAACGATCATTGAGGAGGAAGCAACTATGGAAGAAAACTTAATTGTACGCGGCATTGCATTTGAAGATAGCATCACCAGGGTGACGGTATATGGCTTGCCCCAATCACTTGGTGCCTTATCGACCATTTTCATGACGCTTGCGAAAAACCAGATCAATGTGGACATCATCATTCAAAGCATGACCGCCGAGGATACGACAAACTTATCCTTCTCCATAAAAAGTGAAGATAAGAAGGCGGCCTTGATCGTCCTCGAAAATAATAAAGAATTGCTGGCTTTTGAAAGGGTGGAAACGGAGGGCGGTTTGGCCAAGGTATCCATCGTCGGATCGGGTATGGTATCGAATCCGGGAGTGGCGGCCGAGATGTTTGAAGTGATGGCCAATACGGGCATCCAAGTGAAAATGGTCAGCACATCCGAAATCAAGGTTTCGACTGTCGTCAATGAGAAGGAAATGGTGAAGGCGGTCGAATCCCTGCATGAAGCATTTAAACTGGGCCAGCATGCAAATGTGCTAGCATGATTCATGGAGTCCAGTAAAAAACAGACTTCCGGTAAAAAGGGTAAGTCTGTTTTCTGGGCTTGTTAGATTGGATCTCTGGGATCCCATTGGATGGTGAATGTCACTTTTTTTGCGCGGCGTTTGATTTCTTCGGTTGATTCGCTGAGGAATTTTTTTTGCAGTGTGAACTGCTCGGCAAGAAAACCGGCTTCAAGCTGGAAGTGACAGTCAGGATGTAAATCAAGGCGGCGGCTGATTATTTCACCCGACAACGTTAATTCCATCTCGTTTTTCGTATACTTGATGATTTCCAATTCGCCCCATCCGGCGCTTTGGAAAAATTCGATGACTTCCTGATCGCCATTCAGTGGGAATTTTCGTGCTAATTGTTTACCTGCCCAATAGAGGATTTCATTCGAGTCTTTTCCGAGTATATCATTCAGTAGTACTTCCCTGATTAATTCATATCCGAAAGCCGGGACTTGAAACGCTTCTGTTTGAATTTCTTCCTCTATCGCTGCAGCAATATTTTTTTTCATAGTTCATCGCCTCTTTCTGTAAATCTATTATAAACGTTTTTCTTTTGCAAATTATATTGTTTTTTTATTTATTTAAAACGTAATTGGAAAAAAATGATAAATTATACCGAGATATTAATAGATTAGTACGTTTTTTCTTTAAATATAGTCTTGACAAATAAAAAAACATGTATTTTCATCCGATAAAATCTATATTAAAAAAGAGATTTGTTGTATCCGTTTTCTTGACGCACATAGAAGTCAGGAGTAAAATGGACATGTCACATAATTGTAAGAAAGTATAGGAGAGCTTTTGCACTCTATACTTTATTTTCACGCGGAGATAAAAGGTAGCCACCAGATTATCTTTGCATGATTTTTCACAAATTAAGGGGGGGCACTTAGTGGCAAAAAATCGCGAGTTTGGGAATCGTAGACTTCATTCACTTCTTGGAGTTATTCCGATTGGTCTATTCCTAATTTTTCATTTATCGGTAAACTTTATGGCAACAAAAGGGGAAGAGACGTTCAATGGGGCAGTTCATTTAATTGAGTATACGCCCGTAAAGCTTTTGGTAGAATGGGTCGTCATCTATCTACCAATCATTTTCCATGCTGTATACGGAATTTATATTGCTTTTACAGCAAAAAACAATTTAGGCAGATTCAGTTTCTTCCGTAACTGGATGTTCATGCTGCAGCGCCTGACTGGAATCATCACATTGATTTTCCTTGTTTGGCATATTTGGGAGACTAGAGTTCAAGCAGCCATGGGTGCTGAGGTTGATTTTGACATGATGGCAGAGATATTCTCCAATCCATTCATGATTGTGTTCTATATTGTAGGTATCATCTCAGCGATTTTCCACTTTGCGAATGGGTTATGGTCATTTGCAGTGAGCTGGGGTCTGACAGTTTCACCTAAATCGCAAAAAATCATGACTTATTTTACTTTGATCGTTTTCGTTCTGCTTTCTTATATCGGTGTTAGTGCAATTTTCGCTTTCGTATAAGAAGGTAGAAGTTCATTTATAGTATTCGGATAAAAACATAGCTTTGCTAATGGAAATAAGGGAGTGACAGAATTGGGTAAAGGTAAAATCATTATCGTAGGTGGAGGTCTAGCCGGTTTAATGGCGACGATCAAAGCAGCAGAGCTTGGACAACAGGTTGATTTATTTTCATTAGTTCCTGTTAAACGCTCTCACTCAGTTTGTGCCCAAGGCGGAATCAATGGGGCAGTAAATACGAAGGGTGAAGGGGATTCTCCATTCATCCACTTTGATGATACAGTTTATGGCGGAGATTTCTTGGCTAACCAGCCGCCGGTTAAAGCGATGTGCGAAGCGGCACCATCGATCATCCATATGTTTGACCGTATGGGCGTTATGTTCAACCGTACTCCGGAAGGTCTCCTTGATTTCCGTCGTTTCGGCGGTACTCAACATAGCCGTACAGCATTCGCTGGTGCAACGACTGGTCAACAATTACTTTATGCATTGGACGAGCAGGTTCGCCGTTATGAAGTGGAAGGTCTTGTAACGAAATATGAGGGCTGGGAATTCCTTGGAGCCGTTATCGATGACGAAGAAACGGCACGCGGTATCGTAGCCCAGAACTTGACGACAATGGAGATCAAATCATTCCCAGGCGATGCAGTCATCATGGCGAGCGGCGGACCGGGAATCATATTCGGTAAATCAACAAACTCGATGATCAACACAGGTTCGGCAGCTTCGATCGTATACCAACAAGGTGTTAAGTATGCTAACGGTGAGTTCATTCAAATTCACCCGACAGCGATCCCGGGAGATGACAAGCTTCGTCTAATGAGTGAGTCGGCTCGTGGTGAAGGCGGACGTATCTGGACATATAAAGACGGAAAACCTTGGTACTTCCTTGAGGAAAAATACCCAGCTTATGGTAACTTGGTGCCTCGTGATATCGCGACTCGTGAAATCTTCGACGTATGTATGAACATGAAGCTTGGTATCAATGGAGAAAACATGGTTTATCTGGATCTATCACATAAAGATCCTAAATTACTGGATATCAAACTTGGCGGAATCATTGAAATCTACGAGAAATTCATGGGTGAAGATCCTCGTAAAGTTCCAATGAAAATTTTCCCTGCCGTTCACTATTCAATGGGCGGACTATGGGTTGATTATGACCAAATGACTAACATTAAAGGCTTATTCGCTGCAGGTGAGTGCGATTACTCCCAGCATGGCGGTAACCGTCTTGGCGCGAACTCGCTTCTTTCTGCCATCTATGGCGGTTCAGTCGCTGGTCCGAATGCCGTTAAATATATCGAAGGCCTTGCCAAAACTTCTGAATCCATTCCTTCTTCCTTATATGATGGATACGAAAAACAAGAGCAGGAAAAATGGAACAGTGTCATGTCTCTTGATGGAAATGAAAATGCGTACGTCCTTCACAAAGAACTTGGTGAGTGGATGACTCAGCATGTTACGGTCGTTCGTTACAATGACAAGCTGAAAGAAACGGATAACAAGATTCTTGAGCTGATGGAACGTTACAAGCAAATCAACATCAATGATACGGCTAAATGGAGCAACCAAGGAGCTGCCTTCACTAGACAGCTGCAAAATATGATGCAATTGGCACGTGTGATCACGATCGGTGCGTTGAACCGTGATGAAAGCCGCGGAGCGCATTATAAGCCTGATTTCCCGGAACGTAATGATGAAGAATTCATGAAAACGACAATGGCGACGTTCAAAGGCTTGGATCAAGCACCTGAATTCCATTATGAAGATATTGATGTATCACTTATCGCGCCGCGTAAACGTGACTACACGACGAAACATTAAAGAGGGGGAGCAAAAAAATGGTTGAAACTAAATCTGAGACTAAAACAGTCCGTTTTATCATCACTCGTCAAGATACACCGGATTCAGCTCCTTATGATGAGGAATTTGAATTAGCGTACCGTCCGAATATGAACGTGATTTCCGCGCTTATGGAAATCCGTCGTAACCCGGTAACAGTACAAGGCAAACATACGACAGCGATCGCTTGGGACATGAACTGCCTTGAGGAAGTATGTGGTGCTTGTTCAATGGTCATCAATGGCAAACCAAGACAATCATGTACAGCCCTTATCGACCAATTGGAACAGCCTGTCCGTCTTGCTCCAATGCGTACTTTCCCTGTGGTTCGCGACCTTCAAGTAGATCGCAGCCGCATGTTCGACTCGTTGAAAAAGGTTAAAGCCTGGATTCCGATCGATGGAACGTACAATCTGGGACCTGGTCCGCGTATGCCAGAAAAGAAACGCCAATGGGCGTATGAATTATCAAAATGCATGACTTGCGGCGTTTGCTTGGAAGCTTGTCCAAACGTGAACAGCAACTCCAACTTCATGGGGCCACAGCCTTTATCACAAGTCCGTCTATTCAACGCGCATCCAACTGGTGCCATGAATAAAGCGGAACGCCTGAATACGATCATGTCCGATGGAGGGCTTGCAAACTGCGGTAACTCACAAAACTGTGTGCAGTCTTGTCCTAAAGGCATTCCATTGACTACATCGATTGCGGCACTGAACCGTGATACGGCCATCCAGCAATTCCGTAACTTCTTTGGAAGCGACGAAGTTTAATCATCAAAACGAAAGGGCCTGTATCCTAGGATACGGGTTCTTTTTTTAGCGAATCCCATCGAAAAAGAACAGGGAGTGACAAATGATGGAACCGATATGCAGATTAACCAGCTTTCCGAGAGAAAATCCTTTTCATTATTCCCTTTTTCTTATAAAATGAGTGAATAGCCATTCATTTTCGAAAGGGAGTGCACAAGTTGGGCAGAATATCATATATCGATAATATAACGGAGTGGATCAGTGATTTTTCTTTTAAACATGAGATTAAGGTCCGCTTTTCGGAAACGGATATGTTCGGGCATTTAAATAATACGATTCCCTTTACTTATTTTGAGGAAGCGCGGATAGAATATTTTAATAGCTTGGGATTCATGAAGGATTGGACGGCATTCACCAGTGATCAAATTCCGGTAGTCGCCGATCTGCAATGTGATTATCTGCAGCAGGTGTTTTTCAATGATCGATTGACGATCCATGTGAAAGCCGACCATATTGGGACCTCCTCGGTAGATCTTCATTACATGGGCACTAAGCAAGATGGTTCCATATGTTTAACGGGCAGGGGAACGATCGTCCAAGTCTCCAAAGATACCGGGAAGCCGACACCCTGGACGGAGGAGATGAAGCAAGGGATGTGGCATGCGGAGGTCGAACATTCCTGAAAAAATTTCATCCCATTAAGTAAAATAGTCACTCCCTTGCACTTGCCGACATACTATATCTTGACTAAATAGACACCCACTCCGGGTTTTATGCTGGTGAAGGCAAGGAGGGTAACATTACTTGAAGGAGAACGAATTCACTCATAAGCCACTACTCACCAAAAGAGAAAAAGAAGTATTTGAGTTACTAGTACAAGACAAAACAACAAAAGAAATCGCAGGTGAATTGTTTATTAGCGAAAAAACAGTTCGAAACCATATCTCGAATGCGATGCAGAAGCTTGGAGTCAAAGGACGTTCGCAGGCAGTCATAGAACTCCTTCGTATGGGAGAACTTAAGCTTTAATGTGTTAGCGTTTAATACGTAAGCCTTATAAATATTTTCTCTCCCGTTCTATTTGGCAGCATATAAGGAAGTCGAAAACAATCTCATTGTTTTGACTTCTTTGGATGCTGCTTATTTTTATGGGGAGCGTGACAATTCCGGACAATCAATCTTGAAAATCATTTCACTTTCATCCAAAATGGTAGTATGATAAGTTTCATGAAGCGGGGAGTTGGGTGTATGGATGAAGAAAAGCAGGTGGCTTATGTAGCCGATATCGAAAAGGAATTGCGCTATGTATCGTCCTGGATTAAGCAGAGGGGACGAGAGATCCTATATGATTATCATATAACCATTCCTCAATTTCTGGCTTTGCAATATCTTTTTGAAGCTGGCGACATGACGATTGGCGAATTGTCGACGAAAATGTTCCTTGCCTTCAGCACAACGACGGATCTGATTGACCGGATGGAGAAGCGTCAGCTCGTCCAGCGCGTCAAAGATGAAAAGGACCGGCGGGTGGTTCGCATTCACCTTCTTGGTGAAGGGGAACGGATCATCGAAGAAGTGATCAATAAACGGCAGCAGTATTTGAGCGGCGTGTTAGCCCATTTCAATGATGCTGACATCGTTTCCCTTCAAGGGATCTTGGCTAAATTACATCAAGAAATGAAAGAAAAATGAGGCGAGTTTTTTGAAACAACCAATAGGAATCATTGATTCAGGGGTAGGCGGCTTGACTGTAGCGAAAGAAGTCATGCGTCAGCTGCCGAATGAAAATATCATTTATTTAGGCGATACAGCAAGATGTCCTTATGGACCTAGATCCAAAAAAGATGTTCAAGCCTTCACATGGCAAATGACGAGATTTTTGTTGAAGAAGGATATTAAGATGCTGATCATTGCCTGCAACACGGCAACAGCGGCCGTACTTGATGAAATAAGGGCCACGCTTTCGATTCCTGTCCTGGGCGTCATCCATCCAGGTGCACGAGCGGCGTTGAAAGTATCGAACTCCCTGCATATTGGCATCATCGGCACGGAAGGCACGGTGAAAAGCAAAGCTTATGACGATGCACTGGCTTCCATTAATACCGATGTGAAAGTGGACAGTCTGGCCTGTCCAAAATTTGTCCCGATCGTGGAAAGCGGCGAGTTTGAAGGGCAAATCGTCAATAGGGTCGTGGCACAAACCTTAAGTCCGCTGAAGAAAACGAAGATCGATACATTAATACTCGGCTGTACCCATTATCCGCTACTGGGATCTGTCATTTCATCCTATATGGGAAATGGAGTCCAGGTGATTTCCTCGGGAGAAGAGACGGCCCGTGAGGCAAGCGTCATCTTGGATTATTATAGATTAATCAATAAAAGCAAGCTCCGTCCGGTTCATCGTTTTTACACAACCGGCTCCAGGGATATGTTCGGGGAGATCGCCTCGAGCTGGCTTGGCATCCACATCAGCATGGTTGAAACCATCAAGATCGATCACTTATAAGACTTCCATTTTGGGAGTCTTTTTTTGATGGCAAGTCCAAGATAACTTGCAGAGATCATGGAGAATAAGCGATAGGAGGCAGCGGCCTGCCTTCCATGAACATGAAGGACGCTTGTGGAAAGGTAAAAAAAAATTGGTCTATTTTCCCCTAGGGCTCGTATAAATAGGAGTACAAACTGTCCTAGGAGTGATTTTATGTCCAATAAATCAAAAGTAACGATGGCTGTTACCATTCTCGCATCTTCCATTTGGCTTTCCGGATGCGGATTATTCGGCGGTGAAGAGAAAAAGGAAATTGATCCGCCCAAGGATGTTTCCATGGTCGACGATGAATCATCATTAAAGGAATCGAATGGCCAAGAGCAGCCTGCAACAGATGGTGAGGAAGGCGCCGTGGAATCCAAAACGGTGAAAACGGAGTTATATTTAATTGATAAAAGCGGGTATGTGGTTCCGCAGACATTGGAGCTCCCTAAATCCGAAGCTGTCGCTAAGCAGGCGCTTGATTATTTAGTCGATAACGGGCCAGTCACGGATAAACTGCCAAATGGGTTCAGGGCGGTCATTCCTGCAGATACCCAAATAAGCGTGAACATTAAAGACGGAGTGGCAGTGGCCGACTTTTCGCCGGAGTTCAAAAACTATCAAAAAGAAGATGAGCTCAAGATCCTTCAAGCCATTACATGGACGCTGACGCAATTTGACTCCGTCGATAAAATCAAGATGAGGATTAATGGAGAAGATATTTCCGAAATGCCTGTCAATGGCACGCCGATCGATGAGAATATTTCCAGATCTTCAGGAATCAACATTGATACAAGCGACGCTGTCGACATATCGAATACGAAAGCACTGACCGTTTATTATGTCGGCGGTGACGAGGAATATACGTATTATGTTCCGGTAACGCGCCGGATCAGTGAAACGGTTTCTGATGATGTAACAGCTGCGATTCAGGAGCTGACGAAGAGTCCTTCGAATTCGAATTTACAAACAGGCTTCATGACTGATGTAGCCTTACTTGACCAGCCTAAAATGGCAGATGGCAAGGTCAGCCTCAATTTCAACGAAAATATCTTGGGCAGCTTTAAAGAGAAAAAAGTGTCAAAAGAAGTTCTCGATGCCTTGGTACTTTCGTTAACGGAACAAAAGGGAATTGAAAGCGTTGAAGTGCAAGTGAAGGGAAGCGCCGATATTCTGAATGAAGAAGGAAAGAAAATATCAGAGCCTGTCGTCCGTCCGGAAAAGGTCAACACGGGTAGCTTCTAAAACATCGATTATAGCTGGAACAGTTGGAGGCAGCCTACCGCTGCCTCTTTTTTTTTCGATTTATGATAATCATGGAAACTCAGCGTGGAAAATTATTCTGATGGCCATAAGAGCCGGGATTATTGATGAAGTGAGATTTGTGTTAGACTTAAATTACAAGGCATTGTGGAAGCGCCGGCAATTACATATAAAGATTCAGTGGCCCAAAAGGGCTTCCTGCATCATTCGAAGATCAAAAAACGAAAAAAGGTGAGATGAAGGATGAAGACAGTAATCATTGCAACGAAGAATAAAGGAAAAGCGAAGGAATTCGAAAGCTTATTCGCCGCTAAAGGGTATGAAGTCAAAACGCTTCACGATGTGCCGGGTGCACCGGATGTCGAGGAAACCGGTACGACTTTCGAAGCGAATGCAATCCTGAAGGCGGAGGCCATTGCCCAGCAGTTGGGTCATTTTGTCATTGCAGATGATTCAGGCTTGATCGTAGATGCATTGGATGGCAGGCCGGGCGTTTATTCAGCGCGCTATGCCGGTGAAGCGAAAAGTGACGAAGCGAACACGCAAAAAGTCCTCAGCGAGCTGGAAGGAGTCCCTGAAGCGGAAAGGACCGCGAGATTTTATTGCGCCCTGGCACTAGCCTCACCGAACCAGGAAACAATTACGGTATCTGGAACGATGGAGGGTTTTATAACGGAGCAGCCTTCCGGAGAGAACGGATTTGGGTATGATCCCATCTTTTTTGTTAAAGAAAAAGGCAAAACAAGTGCAGAATTGACGAAAGAGCAAAAAAACCAAATCAGCCACCGGGCTCATGCCTTGCAGGCTTTGGATGAAAAACTTGATCTATTTTTAAAGAGGGAGGAAGGAATGTGACGATGAAAATCCTAATCATGAGTGATAGTCATGGACTCATGCAGGAAATCGGCATGATAACCGACCGTCATAAACAGGAAGTCGCAGCAATGATTCATTGCGGGGACTCCGAATTGGAACGAAAAGACCCACTCATGGAGGATTTCCTCGCCGTTCGGGGCAATTGTGACTATGATGATGCCTATCCGGATGATTTGGTGGAGAACATCGCTGGCAAGCGGTTCTTCCTCACACACGGGCATCTCTACAACATCAAGATGACGTTGATGAACGTAGCTTATAAAAGTGAAGAAGTCGGAGCGGATATCGTTTGCTTTGGCCACTCCCATGCTGCTGGTTCTGAGATGATCGATGGCAAGCTTTTCATCAACCCGGGAAGCATCCGGCAGCCGCGGGGAAGAATGGAGAAGACCTATGCCATCTTGGAAATCGAAAAAGACCATCTTGAAATCATCTATTACGACCTTGAAGGAAAAATAGTGGAAGAGCTAAGAAATACTTATCAATTCGAATGACATCATGTATAATGAACAGGAAGCGTTTTTCCCCGCTTCCTGGATTTTAAAAAAGGAAAAAACTTTTTCAGAAAAAGCGTTGACTTTCTTTTGATATCCTACTATAATAAGAAGTGTCCTAAGGGAACAGTTAAGGTAATACATAAGTTTTACCGCAACTTATATCATAAACGTCTCAGTAGCTCAGCTGGATAGAGCAACGCCCTTCTAAGGCGTCGGTCGGGAGTTCGAATCTCTCCTGGGACACTAATTAGAAAAAACCCCTGTAATGTTGATCGCTCAGCATTACAGGGGTTTTTTATTTGTTCAGAATGCCGTTGGAAAAGTTACAGGGCATTATAAATAATGCCATTTCGTCAGTATGGGCGTCGCAAAGGGCACAAATAAATCCTAGCCCTTTGCTATGATGGATGTCGCTATTTCGGAATGATAGCCAATTGAATATTTGTACTATTATTTGTTATGGATACGGAAACATCATCGGTATCCATACCCAAGAAATCATTTCCTTTTAAATTAGCTTTCAATTCGCTTATATCATAGGAAACGTCCAAAGATTGAAAAATCACTTCTAAAACAGCCGTGAATTTCTTTTCAATAGTGGGGAAGTCTTCTTTAGATTCCTCAACGAATAAAAAAAGGTCGGCTAGATTCTTCTTTTCGTCTGTTGAATCATAAGTAAGCTGGATCTTATTATCTTCTGTATTAAAACCTGACTCCGTTTTAATCAGGAGCCTTTGATTATCATTGTTTACAATCGCTTTTTCAAATTCCTCCACTGTTATTGAAAAAGTTGGAGGATTTTCCATGGCGGCTATTTCTTCAGGAGTGGATTCGGTATCACTAGCATCTTCTGGGTTTCCGGTAATTCCATATGGCGAACAGGCTGTTAGGAAGAGTATGCTCAAGATAAGGCAAGCATTTTTTTTATTCAACGAGCTCGCCTCCATTCAATTCATAGACTATGTCACAAAGATAGTTTATTTGCCGATCATCATGGCTTGTCAGTAAAATCGTGACCCCGTTCTTCTTGTAATCCAATAACAGCTCTTGGATCTCAATAACGGACTTCTTATCCAATCCATTGAAAGGTTCATCCAAGACTAATATTTCCGGGTTCTCCATGATAGCTTGTGCTATCCTCAAACGTTGTTTCATGCCCAAGGAATATGCCTTCACTTTTTTGTCTTTTGCATGAGCTAGACCCACTTTATTTAAGGTTTGAACGATATCTTCTTTTGTAATCTTTTTTTGTATATTCGCTAAGATCGATAAATTTTCCATGCCAGTTAAGTAGTTTATGAATGGCGGCTGTTCAATGATGATGCCGGCATTGTCAATATATTTCTTACTGAAAAGGATTCGTTTGCCTTCCACCCAAATCTCGCCATCATTAATAGCCGTAAATCCACAAATCGCTTTTAACAACATCGTTTTGCCTGATCCGTTTGGCCCTACAAAGCCTACACAAATTCCTGGCTTAATTGATAAGGAAATATTATTTAGAATGGTGTGATGCTTTATGCTCTTATTAATATTCTGTACTTTAATCATTTTAAGGCCCCTATACAATTTTATATTTCAAGTTCCGTAGTAACAGGCGGGCAAGAATCATTAAACAGATCCCCGCAATCATCCCACCAACAAAATAAGCATCACCACTAATAAATACAACGCTGAACGTCTTTAGTTGCAGATCCATGATGAATAATACGGAAATGAGTATGAACACAGTCAATAATGCCGTCGTTTCTTGGAATTTCAAATAGAGGTAAAACAAGATTGATGAAAGTCCTAAGGAAATGAGAATGCTTGCGATGCCAAAAAATAAAAATTGTCTTATGATTGAAGCTGGATACTCAAATTCCAGTGCACCATGAACAAAAACGAACGTAAAAATGGAACTGACGTATATAAATACAAATAACGTTACAGGAAGGATGTATCGACCCCTGATTATTCTTAAAGCCTCCCGTTGCAGGTTGATTCGGGAAAAAACAAATGGATGATAGGTTTTCTTGATCATGAGGAAAGAAAGGGAACCCCAAAAAATAGACGCTGCATAAAACGTATATGGACTGATGAAATGGAGAACGCTATTTCCTTCCATATGTTCAATCTGGTTAAAGGCTTTATTAACAAAGATCCGATCCAGGATCGCTTCAGCTGGTAACGATTCATGATAGTCACTCATATAGATGATGATATGTTGATAGCCTTGGATATAGTTAATGAAAGCTAATGAAACGGAAGTGATCATAACGGTTAGTAATAATATTGGATAGTTTTTTATCGCCACTTTTTTAGACCTTTAACTTTCTGGATTTTTAACTGTCTTATTTACACCTGCGATCAGTAATATTATCGCCATGATAAACAATAGAACCAATGGCAGAAATGCTTCCAATGTGGAATACATGGTATTGAAAGCGGTGAAGCTTGCGAAAATGTCAAACCAAACACTTTGAGTGTAAACACCTAGTTTTCCGTACAAAAAATAGATGATCAATACCGATACAATGACTTTATACTCTCGATTTAATAATAAAACCAATGCACACGCTAACAAACTGAACACGAATGCTAAACATAAATAAATTGTACATACCATGAAAACAAAGAAGAGGTAAGGATGGCTGCTATAAAAATTGTGAGGTAAAATCGAAGCAAATCCTCCTATATCATCAAGACTGCGATAAACAAAGATTGCCCCGATCGAATAATACAATAAATAGGTTGATACAACAGTAAACGTTGATAACAATGTATATTGTATGACATCTCTATAAACCTGGTTTTTTATTAATGGAAAACGATGTCTTCCGAGAACATATAAACTTCTTTTCTCTGTGAATAATCCAAGCGTAGGTAATATGAATAAAACGGGAATGTAGTTGATGATGTGAAACATCGAAGAATCAACAAATACTTCCCAAGTTGAAATGCCAGCTATGAAACTGTGTCTGATGTCTTCTTTAGTCCCTACTAAATCAGGTGCGTTATAATCCATTGTCATGATTTCAAAATAATGACTAGCAAACACCCAGGAAAGGGTTAATCCGCCAAACAATAAAAATGATGCTAACGCCATATATCGGCTTCTAATTTTAAATGTACTGAGTAACATTGAATTTCCTCCGCTGTTTCTACTAGCTTTAATTATTTAAAGGAGTGTTGCCCAAGAATGAAATTCCGGACAACACTTTACATTTCATTAACGTTTAACCGCCACTTGCAGACCAAGAACCTTTTATCGTAACCTTCCCTCCACCGGTATTATTCGTTTTTCTTAGCCCTAATTTGTACTTGTACCCTACCTCGGCCTTCTCAGTTTTAAATGTGGCTTTCTTTCCTCTTTGGACATTTGTTCCGCCCCTGAAAACACCGTTGGAGTTTTTCATATTTGCTGTAATCCAAGCAGTACCAGAATCGTTTGATAGATTAACGACACCTTTGGTGTTTGATTTTCTTAACGATTCTGGTGCGAATTTCTCAGCTCCAGAATAAGTAACATTATAACCGGTGAAGCTCCTTACCTCCTGAGCTTGTGTTTCCGTTCCTGCATAACCTAGAATGCCTAATGATAAAAGACCAGTTACTATCCATTTACTTTTTTTTAATGTAATACTCCTTCCAATTAAGGATTATTTTGGCTGCAACCAACCAAAGTATAGTAAAACTTCAGGAGTATTGCAACGAAAAATAAGTAAATAGTATCAAATTTACTCATTTATGATGAAAAAAAGGGGAAATAACAGGACTATGTGATGGTGAAACATTCATATTTCGGGTACATGAAAGTTATCCATACCGTAAGTGGTTGCGGATATAAGCATTCAGGTAAGAAGTATTTAATTTCAAAATATCGCAGGTGGATTGCTTTTTATGTCGAATTTGTAATGGATAAGGAGTTGTTTAAATGAATAAAGATCGTTTGTTCAAGTTCATTCAAACTTCCACTCGGGGTAATTTCTTTTCTGTGGAGATAGCCGAAGATGGAACAAATGTGGCCCAATTAGCCAAGGAATTAGAAAATGAAGGAAGAATCAAGCTGAGGGAATGCACACGGAAGGAGCAAGGGATTTATTTGGAAGGAATACTGAAGTTCGTGCCTAGCTAATTCGTGAAGGAATTTACGGATTAGCTTTTTCTGTCATGTTTCATATGGTCCAATCTGCAGCCAAACTCCACGATCATTCGAGTTTGGCTGCAGATTTTTTTATGGTGCTTAACCGTTTCGTTTCATTCTTGTGCTGCAAGTGCTTGGCTGTCTGGAGGCGGTCGTAAAGAAAAAACATTGACACAATACAAACTTATTAATAATATGTTTATTATATAGTAAACAAAAAGAGGTGTTGTTTGTTTGTTGGAAAACGCTGAAATATTTTGGGCTGCATCCCAGGCTGAACTTAAACAAGGGTATATCGAAGATGGGGAGCAATATACTTGTTTGTTGTGCAATCAGGCAATTCAAAAGGGAATCATATACCCTGTGGACGGGGTTCTTTATGAGGCGGAGCGGTATATGCGCATTCATGTTGAACGCGTTCATGTGTCCGTATTTGAATACTTGATGAATTTGGATAAAAAACTTACTGGCCTCACCGATCATCAAAATAGCCTTCTTCGTCTGTTTTACCAAGGCAAGAATGATGCCGAGATTCAGAAGGAAATGGGCATTGGCAGCCCTTCGACCATTCGTAACCATCGCTTTGTTTTGAAGGAAAAGGAGCGGCAAGCCAAGTTGTTTTTAGCAATGATGGAGCTGTTGAAAGATAAAGATGAACATGCACCGGCATTGGTCCCGCTCCATCCAAAAGCAAGGATGGTCGATGATCGTTATAACGTTACAGAGGATGAAAGGGCGGCGGTTTTAAAGAAATTTTTCCCTAACGGAAGCAAGGATGCCTTGAAATCCTTTCCGCCTAAAGAAAAACAAAGACTGCTGATCCTTCATGAAATCACGAATCACTTCGAACATGATCGAAAATACGAGGAAAAAGAAATCAATCAAATTTTAGGAACTGTCTATCATGATCATGTTCTTTTGAGAAGATATTTAATAGAATACGGATTCTTGGATAGAAAGCTTGATGGGAGCCAATATTGGCTGAAGAAATGAGGAATGGGGGCAAGGGAGATGGACCGTAAAAAAGAACTGAAGCAATTATTTAAAGAAACGAAGGTTGAAGCGGGGATTTACCAAATAAAAAATCAGCATAATCATAAGGTGTTCATCGGGAGTACAAGAAATTTAAAAACGTTGAAAGGGAAGCAATTTGAATTGTCGATGGGAAGCAACACCAATAAAGGGCTTCAAGATGAGTGGAATCGATATGGAAAAGATGCCTTTGCCTTTGAAGTGCTGGAGGTATTAAAGCCGAAGGAAACGGGCTTCTTTGATATGAAACGAGAGCTGCAAAAACTGGAAGAGGATTGGCTGGAGAGAGTGCAGCCGTATGGAGAACGTGGGTATAACAAGGAAAAAGCCGATTGACGATAAAGGATAGGGTTTCCCCCGAGCATGCGGGTGGGGAAATGGCATTTCAGCCGATATGGAAAAAGGCAAAGGAGAAATATAAACGGATAGATTATACAGGGACCCAGTCGTGGTTCTTTTTTTTATCTAATTTCAAGGTCTGCTTGTTGTTCGTTTTTAAATGGTTTAAGCTATTAGTAAGGAGTGTTTCGTTTTTCTAGGAAACTACCACTAAATAATTTAGTATAGGAGCTGCAAATGAAAAAACTAGGTTGGACCATGACGGGGATAGGGACGATCATTGCACTCGGTGCGCTGCTTTATCCTTTGAATGTTATTGATAAAACAAACTGTATTTATTTATTGCTGGGCGGTGCAGGGCTTATGTTCATAGGTTCGATGATCAGGGCCTTTTCGCTGCTTAAAAAATGAATCGGAGTACGTGAGGAGATTATATGGTTTGAAATGGTTGAAGCAAGGTGATGACATGGATAAAAACCAATTGAAATATGCCCAGCAGCATCTCGCTAATGAGCGCACTTTTTTAGCTTGGATAAGGACGGTGATCGCGATCGTCGGGGTGGGTTTCCTAACGACAAGTCTGCATTTTACGATAGGTGTGCATCGTGATGTACGGATCGACTTGATCAGTATCGTGCTTGGGATGTTCGCATGTGCGCTTGGGCTCATCATTACAGTGCTGGCAACGATCGCATATTTGCAGAAGAAACGGCAAATCAATCAGGGAATCTTCCAGGCATCCGGTGCGAATGTGGTACTCATTGCTCTATTCATGGTCATTCTGTTAGGGATGATCGTTTTATATTTTTCCTTTTTATGAAAGACTGCCATTGCTTTGCAGGGCAGTTTTTTTAGTTCTTTATATCATGACATTGTAGTGGGGAATTAAC
This sequence comes from Peribacillus folii, assembly GCF_030271255.1. Lineage (GTDB taxonomy): Bacteria > Bacillota > Bacilli > Bacillales > DSM-1321 > Peribacillus. The sequence goes on along the minus strand of NZ_JASJOM010000001.1, from coordinate 209,738 downwards.
AGCCGTTTTACCTGATAACCTCGGTAGAAAAGAATGATAATAGCTTGAATTTGTATTTAATTTGTTTAATTCCCATTTCGTGAGATATGATAAAGGGAGATCAAATAGGAGGTCATCCATATGGTGGATATCCAAAAAGGTGAGAATTCTTTTTTTGTTGAAGATAATGGCGAAAAGCTTGCGGAAATCACATTTTTCAAATCGGGCGTCCATGAAATTACCGTCGATCATACTGTTGTGTCTGACAGGCTTCGCGGCCAGAAGGTAGGAAAGGCCCTTCTTGAAAAAGTGGTTGCATTGGCACGCGAGGAAAACCGGAAGATTGTTCCGATATGTTCCTTCGTTCTGCAACAGTTTGAAAAACATGCGGAGTACGGGGATGTTTGGGCTAAATGAATTAGAGGGCTGATCATGGAAGGCTGGAATCGTTCCGGACCTTTCCATGGCCAGCCCTTTTGCTTTGCAGGGTGTTCAGTTAATGAATCATTCATGCTTTCGGCACAAAGCGCCTTTCCGCCAGCATCTTCGCTTGCATTAACTATAAGGGGGAGGTGGAAGTATGAGAATTAAATTACGGACCCTTCTGAATCGGGCAACAGAATGTATGGGGAACGGAATGAACCCGGTCGTGAAAGCGGCGATGCTGGAGGTGGTGAAATTAGCATATGAAGAAGGGATAACGGTCCTGATAACACTCGGTCACCGGAGTTTTGCTGAACAAGCCCGCTTGTATGGACAAGGGAGGACGGATAACTCCAAGCCAATCGTCACGTATGCCAAAGCTGGCCAGTCACTGCATAATTATGGACTGGCTGTTGATTTCGTCATCATAAGCGAGGACGGCAGGCGTGCATTGTGGACGGAGAGTGAAAAGTGGACAAGAGTAGCGGCCATCGCTAAATCGTTAGGTTTTATTTGGGGCGGGGATTTTTCCTTTTATCGGGATATTCCGCACCTGGAAATGTCAGGTGGACTATCCGTAAGAAATCTCCAACAAGGGTGGAGGCCGAATCTGATATCACAAATCGCTGACCGGAAGGGAGAAGGATGAAAAAATGATTTTCCATATACCCGGATGGAGGAGTCAGCTTGAGGGGGAGATTTTCCGAATTTTTTTTGGACGCAATCCCTCCTGCTTAAAAAATTATCAATCAAATGACATTGGGATAGAATGTGGCAATGGTAGGGATGTAAGCGTATACAATAAATCTTTCAATTTGGAATTATCAAAAAATTCTCAAAAACCTGTTGACTACCTTCTGAAATACGCGTAAGATAATCACAAATACAAGACATCAAACATAAACGTTTCTTAAAAATTTCGAATAATGCGAAAAGCATTGAAGAGGATAAGTAGTCTTTTTACAAGGCATTCACAGAGAGCCGGGTAGCTGAGAACCGGTATTGTCCCGAAAGATGAACTCACCTTGGAGTTTCAGCTTGAACGGTTGACTAGTAAAGCTGAACGGGTGCGTACCAGTACCCGTTACCAAAACAGAGAATGGCTATAGGCTGTTCGAAGTGCGCATGGAATTTCATGCGAAAAAGGGTGGTACCGTGGAGTGGCTCATCAAGCCTTTTCACCCCTTTATCTTGCGTAGGCAAGTACATGTGGGGTGGGAAGGCTTTTTTGTATGCTTAAAAAGCTGAAAATTCAGAATTTTTTTAAAAAGATGAGGAAGCGAAGGAGGTTTTTACGTAATGGCACAAAAATCAGTGGTAGCTGATCGAAAAAGTGCAAGGACCCATTACAGTGGTGCCGAGTTCTTGTTGAATGCATTGAAGAAGGAAAAAGTCGAAGTAATCTTTGGTTATCCGGGCGGCTCCGTATTGCCGATTTATGACAAGCTTTATAGCTCGGAGCTTGTCCATGTTTTGACAAGACATGAACAAGGCGCCATCCATGCGGCTGAAGGATACGCAAGGATTACAGGCAAGCCTGGGGTTGTCATCGTCACCTCGGGGCCAGGGGCAACGAATATCGTTACCGGTTTGGCGGATGCCATGATCGACTCCTTGCCGCTTGTGGTTATTTCCGGTCAGGTTTCAACGAGTGTAATCGGGACGGATGCCTTTCAGGAGGCGGATGTACTGGGGATCACTACCCCGATTACTAAACATAACTATCAGGTAAGAAAACCGGAAGATCTCCCGCGCATCATTAAAGAAGCCTTTTATATCGCTTCAAGCGGAAGGCCTGGACCTGTATTGATCGATATCCCTAAAGATATGGCGATTGTAGAAGCGCCATCGGTGGAGACGGAGCCAGAGATGGACCTTCCGGGATATCAGCCGACAACCACCCCGAATTACCTGCAAATCAGAAGGCTTGTCGAAGCCGTGAGCGGGGCGAAAAGACCGGTCATCCTGGCAGGGGCAGGGGTCCTGCACGCAAAGGCATCCCATTTATTGAAGGAGTATGTCGAACAGCAGGGCATTCCAGTCGTCCACACTTTATTGGGTTTAGGAGGCTTTCCTGCCAGTCATCCGCTCTTTGTCGGGATGGGGGGGATGCATGGCTGCTTTGCCGCCAATATGGCACTGTCGCAATGTGATCTATTAATCAATATCGGGGCAAGGTTCGATGACCGCCTGACAGGCAATCTAACCAAGTTCGCCCAGCATGCAACGGTGGCCCATATCGATATTGATCCAGCTGAAATCGGTAAAAACGTACCGACGAAGATTCCGGTTGTCGGCAGTGCGAAGGAAGCGCTGAAGGAATTGATTGCACAAAATGGCAGCAAGCCAAACATTGATGAATGGACAGAACAGCTGACAAAGTGGAATGAGGAATTCCCGCTGCGTTTTGACCATGAAGAGGGCGTGCTGAAACCTCAGCGAGTCATCCAGATGCTCCATGAAAAAACGAAGGGAGAAGCGATCGTAACGACGGATGTCGGACAGCATCAAATGTGGGCGGCGCAATACTACCGGTTCAACAAACCGAATTCATGGGTCACCTCAGGGGGCTTGGGAACGATGGGCTTTGGGTTGCCTTCCGCTCTCGGTGCACAGCTGGCAGATCCAAAAGCGACGGTCCTTTCCATATCGGGGGACGGGGGATTCCAAATGTGCCTTCAGGAACTTTCGGTCATTGCCGAGAGGAAGCTGCCGATCAAGATCATCATCGTCAACAATGAAGCGCTCGGAATGGTTAGGCAGTGGCAGGAACTCTTTCATGAAAACCGTTTTTCACACAGCATTTTTCAATCACATCCAGATTTCGTGAAATTGGCTGATGCTTACGGAATTCCAGGTTACAAGGTGACGACAGAGGAAGAAGCGAGCGCATGCCTCGATGCAGCGTTGGCGACTGATGGTCCTGTGCTGATTGATTTCCGTGTAAAGCAGGATGAAAATGTCTTTCCGATGGTGGCGCAAGGAAAAGGGCTTGATGAGATGGAAGGAGTTTAATAGATGAAGGGAATTCTTAGCCTCACCGTGAACAACCGGCCAGGTGTCCTCAACCGGATCACGAACCTGTTCACGAAAAGAAATTATAACATTGAAAGCATGGCTGTCGGCCCATCCGAACAGGAAGGCATTTCAAGAATGACCTTCGTGGTCGATGTTGATGACGAAGCTGTCGTCGAGCAAATCACTAAGCAATTGAACAAGCAAATCGAAGTATTGAAAGTGATAGACATAACGAATCAATCGATTGTGGCGAGGGAGCTTGCGCTCATCAAAATATTGGTGACCACACAAAGCCGGGCCGAGATCTATGCATTGATTGAACCGTTCCGGGCCTCTGTAATCGATGTCAGCAAAGATAGCCTGACCGTCCAAATTACGGGGGAATCCGACAAGATCGGTGCCTTCATTGAACTGATCAGGCCTTATGGCATCAAGGAATTGGCAAGGACGGGTACAGCCGCCATCCCGCGCGGCATGCAAATCGCACAGGCTAAAAGCGCAACCATCGTATAAGCAAAAACAAAAAAACAAAAAAACACGAAAAGAAAAGGGAGATGTATTTATTATGGCAAAAGTATTTTATAACGCAGAGGCAAACGAGAATTTTTTCAACAATAAAAAGGTGGCAGTGATCGGCTATGGTTCACAAGGACACGCACACGCACAAAACCTTCGTGACAGCGGCGTTGAAGTGATCATCGGAATCAGGAAAGGGAAATCCTTCGATAAAGCGGTGGAAGATGGATTCAATGTATACACGGTAAAGGAAGCGTCCGAACAGGCAGATGTGATCATGAACCTGCTTCCGGATGAAACCCAGCCTAAAGTATATCAGGAGGAAATCAAACCGGTATTGCGTGCAGGTCAAGCGTTAATGTTCGCCCACGGATTCAATGTCCATTTCAATCAAATCGTCCCGCCGGCAGATGTAGACGTATTATTGGTAGCGCCAAAAGGTCCTGGACATTTAGTTCGCCGTACATATGAACAAGGTGCAGGAGTACCGGCATTGTTTGCCATCCATCAAAATGTTACGGGCGAAGCAAGAGAGTTGGCGCTTGCTTACGCTAGGGGAATCGGCTCATTGAGAGCGGGCGGATTGGAAACGACATTCCAGGAAGAAACGGAAACGGATTTATTCGGTGAGCAAGCTGTCCTTTGCGGCGGACTGACATCCCTTGTGAAAGCGGGCTTCGAAACCTTGACGGAAGCCGGATATCAGCCGGAAGTTGCCTATTTCGAGTGTTTGCATGAACTGAAATTGATCATCGACCTTATGTATGAAGGCGGAATGGAAAACATGCGCTATTCGATCTCCGACACAGCTCAATGGGGAGATTTCGTTTCCGGACCACGCGTTGTGACAGAAACGACGAAAGAAGCCATGAAGGCCATCTTGAAAGATATCCAAGACGGTGAATTCGCTAAAGGCTGGATCTTGGAAAACCAAGCGAATCGCCCAGTCTTCAATGCTATTAATAATCGCGAAAACCAACATCAAATCGAAGTGGTCGGCCGTGAATTAAGAAAAATGATGCCATTCGTCAAGCCTCAACAAAAAGAGAAAGAAGTGGTAGCCGTTGCGAAAAATTAACATATTTGAAACGACGCTTCGAGATGGGGAGCAATCTGCTGGAGTTAACTTGAATTTTACCGAAAAGCTTGAAATAGCTTACCAGCTTGAAAGATTGGGTGTCGATATTATCGAAGCCGGATTTCCGGCAGCATCCAAAGGGGATTTCAATTCCGTCCAGGAAATCGCGCGCAAAATTAAAAACAGCTCTGTTACAGGGCTGGCGCGTGCGGTGAAAGGCGATATTGATGCAGCGTGGGACTCATTGAAAGGCGGCGCAGAACCAAGGCTGCATACGTTCATTGCCACTTCCCCGATACACCGTGAATATAAGCTGAAATTGACGAAGCAGCAAGTGATTGAGAAGTCAGTCGAGATGGTCAAATATGGGGCAGCGCGTTTCCCTATTGTACAGTGGTCTGCAGAGGACGCAAGCCGGACAGAGCTGGACTACTTGGCGGAAATTGTTGAAGCGGTCATCCAGGCTGGTGCGAAGGTCATTAATATACCCGATACGGTAGGTTATGCCGCTCCTATCGAATACGGCAACATTTTCCGATACCTTCGTGAACATGTTCCTTCTATTGATAAGGTTAGTTTATCGGCACACTGCCATGACGATCTTGGGATGGCAACGGCCAATTCATTGGCTGCCATCGAAGGAGGGGCGACACAGGTTGAAGGAACGATCAATGGCATCGGCGAACGTGCCGGAAATGTTGCCCTGGAAGAAGTGGCGATGGCACTGTACATCCGTAACGATTTCTATCAAGCAAAAACGGATCTCGTCTTGAATGAAATCAAGCGGACCAGTGATTTGGTCAGCCGTCTGACCGGGATGCAGGTTCCTGCCAATAAGGCCATAATCGGTGCCAATGCGTACGCCCATGAGTCAGGCATTCATCAGGATGGCGTGTTAAAGGAAAAAACGACATACGAAATCATATCGCCCGAACTAGTCGGAGTATCCTCCAATTCCCTGGTGTTAGGCAAACATTCAGGCCGGCATGCCTTCAAAGAAAGATTGCAAGAATTGAATCTTTCCGTGACGGAAGAGGAAATGAACACGTTATTCGTTCAATTCAAGGAGTTGGCTGATAATAAAAAGACTATGACGGATGAAGATATCGTGGCCCTTGTGCTGGAAGAGAAAGCAACGGATCTCAATTTTTATGATTTGACTTCCTTGCAGATCTCTCACGGTACACATCAGACAGCGACTGCGACAGTAACGTTGAAAAAAGGCGATAATGAAGAAATACAAGAGGCAGCTACAGGAGCGGGAAGTGTCGAGGCCCTTTATAATACGCTTGAGAGATGCTTGGGATGTCAAGTGAACCTGCAGGACTACCGGATCCAATCGGTTGGCGGAGGAATGGATGCACTTGCTCAAGTCTTTGTCAAAATTGATTATAACGGGGTGGAAACGAGCGGCCGCGGTCTTGATCAGGACGTTCTCGAAGCATCCGCCAAAGCGTATTTGAACGCTGTGAACCGCGTCATCATCATGAGGGAACTGGAAGAAAAGGCAGTATTACAATAGGAAGGGGAGATTTCGATGAAAAGGAATATTGCGGTGCTTCAAGGAGACGGCATCGGTAAAGAAGTGACAAGAGGCGCTGTAGAAATCCTCGAAGCCGTTGCCCAAAGATACGGACATGAATTTGACTTTCACTATGGTGATATTGGCGGCGGTGCCATCGATCTTACAGGCTCACCATTGCCTGATGATACTGTCAAGGTTTGCAAAAACAGCGATGCGGTATTGTTAGGGGCTGTCGGGGGACCAAAATGGGATGATCAGCCAGCGCATTTAAGGCCCGAACGGGGCTTGTTGAAAATCCGGAAGGATTTGAACCTTTATGCCAATATCCGTCCAATCAGCTATTATTCCAGTTTGTCGGAATCTTCTCCGCTTAAAAAGGAATTCATTGAAGATGTTGATTTCGTGATCGTCAGGGAACTAACCGGGGGGCTTTATTTCGGGAAGCCGAGTGAGCGAGTCGAAAGGGAAGGGAAAGAAGCGGTCGTCGATACGCTTTTCTATCAGAAAAGTGAAATGAAGCGCATCATTGAACTGGCGTTTGCGATGGCATCGAATCGCAAGAAAAAAGTCACCTCTGTCGATAAAGCAAATGTTCTTGAATCGAGCAGGATGTGGCGTGAAACGGCAGATGAAGTCGCCAAGGATTATCCGGATGTAACCCTTGAGCACATGCTTGTCGATAACGCGGCCATGCAGCTGATCAAGAACCCGAAACAATTCGATATCATCGTGACGGAAAACATGTTTGGTGACATTTTAAGTGATGAAGCATCCGTATTGACCGGTTCGCTTGGAATGCTTCCTTCAGCTTCAATCTCCGTGGAAGGACCTAATCTATACGAACCGATCCATGGCTCCGCTCCGGATATTGCGGGCAAAAACGTAGCTAATCCAATCGGGACCATTTTATCAGCGGCGTCCATGCTGCGGTTATCCTTTGGTTTGGAGGAGGAGGCTGAAGCTGTCGAGCAGGCTGTGGAAACGGTGCTTGAATATGGCTTGAGGACAGGGGATATCGCAAATGGGCAATCGGATATCACCTCCACTTCAAGGATGATTGCCGAAATAAAAGCCAGCCTTTTAGACCAGGAAGCCATTTCCAATATCATGGGTGCTTATGCATAAACGTCTTCACGGCCTATCATTAGGCCGTGTTTTTTAAAAAATATATGAGATTGATCGAGGTGGATAAGAATGGGAAAGTCGATAATAGAGAAAATATGGGACCGGCATATTGTAAATGAAGAGGAAGGCAAACCGGATTTAGTATATATTGACCTTCAATATATACATGAAGTGACTTCTCCGCAAGCATTTGAAGGATTGAGATTAAAGGGACGCACAGTCAGGAGGCCGGACCGTACCTTCGCAACGATGGATCATAATGTCCCGACCGTCAATCGCTATTTCATCGAGGATGATATTGCCAGGAAACAGCTGGAGGCACTTGCCCAAAACTGTAAGGAGTTTGGTATCCGCCTTGCAGACCTGGATAGTCCCGAACAAGGGATCGTTCACGTCATCGGTCCAGAATTAGGGCTGACGCAGCCGGGGATGACGATCGTTTGCGGCGACAGCCATACCTCCACGCATGGTGCGTTCGGATCGATCGCATTCGGGATCGGTACAAGTGAGGTCGAGCATGTATTAGCGACGCAAACCCTATGGCAAACAAAACCGAGAACATTGAAGCTCGAGGTTAATGGCAAGCTGGGACACGGCGTCAAGGCGAAAGATGTCATATTATATGTGATTTCCAAATTCGGTGTCGATTTCGGAACGGGATACATCATTGAATACTGTGGTGAAGTTTTCCGTGATATGTCGATGGAGGAGCGGATGACCGTATGCAATATGTCCATCGAAGGCGGGGCAAGAGCGGGGCTGGTGGCACCTGATGAAACGACTTTTTCTTATTTGAAAGGTCGTAAATATGTTCCAAAAGGGGAAGAGTTCGAGCGGAACGTTCAGGATTGGAGATCACTGTCCAGTGATGAAGATGCTGTATATGACGAAGAAATCATCCTCGATGGCAGCCTCATTTCGCCGATGGTAAGCTGGGGTACAAACCCTGGAATGGCCAGTGGCGTGGACGGTAGGGTGCCGACCTTTGCCGAGGATATCATCGATCCGAAGGAGTTGAATCGAGCACTAGAGTATATGGGCCTTGAGGAAGGGATGGCGATCACCGATATTCCCGTTCAGCATGTATTCATTGGGTCTTGTACGAATTCCCGCATCGAGGACTTGCGGCAGGCCGCAGAAATGATTGAAGGTCGGGAGGTTCATAAAGGGGTAAGGGCCATGGTCGTTCCCGGCTCGCAAAGTGTCAAGAGGCAAGCGGAAGATGAAGGCCTGGATGAAATCTTTAAATCTTCCGGCTTCGAGTGGCGTGAATCGGGCTGCAGCATGTGTCTGAGCATGAATCCTGATGCTGTGCCTGCCGGAGAACATTGTGCTTCGACCAGTAATCGAAACTTTGAAGGCCGGCAGGGTGCAGGTGCAAGAACACATCTGGTTAGTCCAGCCATGGCTGCTGCGGCCGCCATTCATGGGAAGTTTGTCGACATCAGGAATTTTAAGCGGACGGAACCGATTTATTAATACGATTTAACTGGAGGTGCAGGAAATGGAACCAATCACTTTATATAGAGGAAAAGCGGCGGTGCTTGACCGTAAAAACGTGGATACCGATCAAATCATCCCTAAGCAGTTTTTGAAACGAATCGAGCGCAGCGGCTTTGGGGAATTTTTATTTTATAACTGGCGTTTTGATGAAAGTGGGAATGAACGTCCTGATTTTGAATTGAATCAACCCCATAATCAAAACACTTCCATATTGATAGCTGGTGAAAATTTTGGCTGCGGTTCCTCGCGCGAGCATGCTCCTTGGTCATTGAAAGACTACGGATTCGATATCGTCATTGCCCCGTCATATGCGGATATTTTCAAAAGTAATTGCATGAAAAATGGGATGGTCCCCATCGCCTTAACGGCGGCTGAGGTAAAGCATTTGATGGAAGCTGCATCAGCGCCCGATTACGAGTTGACAATCGACCTTCCTAATCAAACCTTGAAGGATGACAAAGGATTCGAAGCAAGCTTTGACATTCATCCTTACTGGAAGGAAATGCTCGTGAAAGGGTGGGATGAAATTTCGATCACCCTTCAATATGAAAAAGAGATTTCTTCGTATGAATCAAGAACCAAGGTTGCTTCAAGTTAACCAAGGAGTGGAATCTCCCGTTTTCTTATCCTATCGGGAAAGGAAACGGGAATTTTTTATGGCCAAAAATACGGAAAAGCGCTGAATAGGGTGTAAATCCGGGAAAATTTTTGTATTTCCTTCTATTCCATGCTAAACTGTTTTTCAAAAAGTGAACGGTGAGGCGGAAAATTGGATGGATAATGATAACAACCGGAATAAGAACGGAGAAGCTAGGATTATCGCCTTTCCAAATCTCGGTGAAAGGCTGATCGCCAAAGGGCTGGATGAGCTTGGGAACCGCAACTTTAAAGCTGCTGCCCAGCTTTTCAGCCAAGCGAGGGATTATGAGCCTGAAGATGATGAGGTTTGCATGGGGCTTGTAGTCTCGCTTGTGGAACTGGAGTATTATGAGGAGTCAAAGGAATTGTGCAAAGAGATGCTTAATAAAGGCATCGGTGATTATTTTCAACTTATCAACATCTATTTGATGGTCCTTCTGCAATTAGGCGAGCATCGGGAAATGGTCACGACGATCGAACTGTTGTTTGACGAAAACCAAATTCCTTTTGACAAAGAAGAGCATTTCGAAAAAATGCTGCAGTTCAGCAAACGGGCCATTGAGGATAAAAAAGAGGAAGAAGACAGGCAAAATCAGCAAGTCGCAGCGGAATTACAAGAAGATGGGGTATTTGAAGGGAAGGCGGATAACGAAATGTTCCTGATCATTTCAAAACTTACGCACATCAACATCCGGCCGTTCATTCCACAAATCGAGCAATTTCTTCAATCGGAGGAAGGGCACCCCTTCTTTAAAACGATGCTACTGAACATCCTGACCGACCAGGAATATAACGAACAAGTGACACTTAGGAAGTTCAATGAAACGAAGTCTGTACTCCCGAAGGACTTGAAGAGCTTGAAGGAAACGGATTTTTTTAAGAAGATTACCAGCCTGACGGAAGCAAGGATCAGCCAGGATAACCCAAGCTTATATGATATGGTGCATAGTTTAATCGAGCGGCATTCTTTTCTTTTATACCCCTTCGAACCGGGACCGGAAAGGATTCCTGCCTATGCGGCGGCTTACCATGCCCTGGCCGAGGAATACATGGCTGGTGAGATTTCCGCTAGGGGCATAGCGAGCATATATCGCGCAGAAGAGGAAGCGGTAGCCGATATTCTAGCCGATTTAAAAGAAATAGAGGAAATTTCTTATCCCATTATTTAACCTATTGCTGTTGTAACAGAATCAACCTGTGGTATAATGTAGTGGTTGTAATGTATAATTCGTCTGATTTTGACGAAATCCCAAGATTTTTTGGGTATATTTGAGGGATGACTTGTTAACACTTGCAAAGCATATTCATCCAATGCTTATTATTGAAGTATATAGATTTTTTGGAGGGAAACACATGTCTGTAAAATGGGAAAAACAAGAAGGTAATCAAGGTGTATTAACAATCGAAGTTGACGCTGCAAAAGTGAACGAAGGTTTAGACGCAGCTTTCAAAAAAGTAGTGAAACAAGTAAACGTACCTGGCTTCCGCAAAGGTAAAATGCCACGTCAAATGTTCGAAAAGAAATTCGGCGTAGAATCTCTTTACCAAGATGCGCTTGATATCATTCTTCCAGATGCATACGCAAATGCTGTCGAAGAAGCTGGAATCCAGCCTGTAGATCGTCCAGAAATCGACATCGAGAAAATGGAAAAAGGCGAAAACCTAATTTTCACTGCAACTGTAACAGTTAAGCCGGAAGTTAAATTAGGAGATTACAAAGGTGTTGAAGTTGAAAAGTTCAACACGGAAGTAACGGACGAAGATGTTGAAAACGAATTGAAAACATTACAAGAGCGTCAAGCAGAGCTTGTCGTTAAAGAAGAAGGACAAGTTGCCGAAGGCGATACAGTTGTTCTTGACTTTGAAGGATTCGTTGATGGTGAAGCATTCGAAGGCGGAGCTAGCGAAAACCATTCATTGGAAATCGGTTCTAATTCTTTCATCCCAGGATTCGAAGAGCAACTTGTCGGACTTGAAACTGGCGCTGAAAAAGATATCGAAGTTACTTTCCCTGAAGAATACCATGCTGCTGAACTTGCAGGAAAACCAGCTGTATTCAAAGTGAAAATTCACGAAATCAAAACAAAGCAACTTCCTGAGTTGGATGACGAGTTCGCGAAAGACGTCGATGACGAAGTGGAAACGTTGGCTGAACTGAAAGAAAAAACAAAACATAAATTAGAGCACGACAAAAAACATGAAGAAGAAAACTTCATCCAAAACACTGTAATTGGCAAAGCTGTTGAAGGTGCAGAAATGGCCGTTCCTGAAGCTATGATTTCCAACGAAGTGGACCGCATGATGAATGAATTCTCTCAACGCATTCAATCTCAAGGTCTTAATCTAGAACTTTACTACCAATTCTCTGGTCAAGACGAAGAAGCTTTGAAAGCTCAAATGAAAGAAGAAGCAGAAGGACAAGTTCGTACAAGCTTAACTCTTGAAGCGATTGCTGAAGCTGAAAAGCTTGAAGCGACTGACGAAGATGTTGAAGCTGAGCTTGGACAAATGGCAACAATGTACAATATGGAAATCGACGCAATTAAACAAGCTCTTGGAAACCTAGAAGGAATCAAAGGCGATCTTAAAATTAAGAAAGCTATTGACTTCTTGGTTGAAAACAGCAAAACGGTTGAAGCTAAATAATTTTTAGATTTTAATATTTCCTTTAAAAGACAAGGCGCGAGTAATCGTGCCTTGTTTTATACATATTGAGAATTAGTGGAAATTTCAAATATCGGATATTTCCTGATTGATTTTTTTTGCATTTCAGTGTAGATTAGTTCTAATACCGCATATACATATTTATACAGTGAATCCTAATTTTAAAAATCAAAAGTTTTGGGTATACTGGTAAAGGGCAAATACATATTGATTGATCATTATACTTATTTAACAACTCGAACGCGTGAGCATTTTTGTTACGAAACTTCCAAGAACATGATAAAATGCAAAACATACTAGGGATTTTGGAATGCTTAAGCAGGGGTATGCCTAGTTTTTTTCAATTAAGATTGGGTACCGCCATGCTGATGAGTTGGAAGAGTATTAAAAGGGGTGAACGTACATGTTTAAATTTAATGATGAAAAAGGACAGTTGAAGTGTTCTTTTTGCGGAAAAACTCAAGAACAAGTCCGTAAACTGGTTGCTGGTCCAGGTGTATATATTTGTGACGAGTGTATCGAGCTTTGTACGGAAATCGTCGAGGAAGAACTTGGTACAGATGAAGAAGTGGAATTCAGAGATGTACCTAAGCCTATGGAAATCCGTGAAATTCTTGATGAATACGTGATTGGACAAGAACAGGCGAAGAAATCATTGGCTGTTGCGGTTTACAATCATTATAAGCGTATCAATTCCAATAGCAAGGTCGACGATGTCGAGCTTTCAAAAAGTAACATCGCCCTAATCGGACCGACAGGGAGCGGGAAAACCCTTCTTGCACAAACACTGGCCCGGCTATTGAATGTTCCTTTTGCCATTGCTGATGCCACTTCATTGACGGAAGCTGGATATGTAGGGGAAGATGTGGAAAATATCCTCCTTAAATTGATCCAAGCAGCCGATTATGATGTAGAAAAAGCGGAAAAAGGCATCATTTATATTGATGAAATCGATAAAGTTGCCCGTAAATCGGAAAACCCTTCGATTACACGTGACGTATCTGGAGAAGGCGTGCAGCAGGCGTTATTAAAAATTCTTGAAGGAACGGTTGCAAGCGTGCCGCCTCAAGGCGGACGGAAACATCCGCATCAAGAATTCATCCAAATCGACACGACCAATATCCTGTTCATCTGTGGCGGTGCATTCGATGGAATTGAACCGATCATCAAACGCCGCCTTGGCCAAAAGGTCATTGGTTTTGGCTCTGATGTGAAAAAGGACGATATTGCGGAAAAAGAATTACTTTCCAAAGTGCTTCCAGAAGACTTGCTTCGTTTCGGATTGATTCCGGAATTCATCGGACGACTGCCGGTCATTGCGACTCTTGAGCAATTGGATGAAGCCGCTTTGATTGAAATCCTGACACAACCAAAAAATGCGCTAGTCAAGCAATATCAAAAGTTACTTGAGCTTGATGATGTTGAATTGGAATTCGAACCGGAAGCGTTAAGTGAAATTGCCAAAAAAGCGATTGAGCGTAAAACGGGTGCCCGTGGATTGCGTTCCATCATTGAAGGGATCATTCTCGAAGTGATGTTCGATCTTCCTTCTCGTGATGATGTTGCAAAATGTGTCATCACAGGTAACACGATTTCCAAAAATGAATCTCCAAAGCTTGTCCTCAAAGATGGCACAACCGTCATGGGACAAGAAAAGAAAACATCTGCTTAATTTGAATCCACAGACGGCCAGTACATCCTGGCCGTCTGCATGTATAGAAAAAGGGTATTGGAGTGATCTCATTCCGATACCCTTTTTTTTTTTGCAAATTGCACGCTTGATCGTATGCTTTCGCATTTGCGCAGCAATAAAACCAGCCTCTGTCCTTATCCGTTGTTTCGGTAACTCTACGATAGAAGAACTGTTTAAACAAGTGAAGACCCAAAATGGGCAGCTCACCAATTTCCCAGAACTCTCTGGACAAGCGAGTGCCTGAAGAGTAAAGCAACGGTTAAAGTCCATGTCCTCCAGACCTGTGATGAAGCAAAATTCAAAATACATTTTCACGTAAAGTAGATGAAACGGAAAGCGGAGAGACTCCTGCGGGAAATGCGTGTCTTCGTGAGACACCGCAGGCGCACAAGCGCCGAGGAGGCTCGCGGGCCGCCCGCTGGATAATCGAGTGCCTGCAGTGCAATGAAACGGGAATATTACAAATCCTAAAAAACTGTGGGAAATTTGAGATGCTATGTTTGTTTTATGAAAAGTGGAAAGTAACGGTCTAATTTCACCCCTCGAAAACTTAAGGTAACTTGCTTTCAACTTTCGATTATGCAATGAACCGACATAATTCAAAATCATGGAAACATTAGGCAATGAAAGCCTGACCTCAACCTGAACGAAAAAGCGGGATTGTTTCCGCGGAAACCCCAAAAATTTACAACGCGGATTTCATGGATAATTTCGCCCTTCCAAAGGAGATACTAACAGAAATGACAAACTAGGAGAGTGCAGGAGGGAATAGAATGAATTGGACAGGATTGGCGTTGTTTATTCAGCTGTTTTTTGGGATTATTATCGGGTTATATTTTTTGAACCTATTGAAAGGCCAACGGACCCAGAAGGTTTCGATTGACCGAGACTCAAGAAAGGAAATGGACCAATTACGGAAGATGAGGTCCATTTCATTAACGGAACCATTGGCTGAGAAGGTCAGGCCGAGCACATTCAACGAAATCATCGGCCAGGAAGATGGGATCAAATCATTGAAGGCTGCATTATGCGGCCCAAATCCGCAGCATGTCATCGTCTATGGCCCTCCAGGGGTCGGGAAAACCGCAGCGGCCAGACTTGTGCTTGAAGAGTCCAAGAAAAACGGGAAATCACCTTTTAAGAGCTCAGCGGTGTTTGTTGAATTGGACGCGACGACAGCCAGATTCGATGAGCGGGGGATTGCCGATCCGTTGATTGGTTCGGTGCACGATCCGATCTACCAAGGCGCCGGCGCAATGGGACAGGCCGGAATCCCGCAGCCAAAGCAAGGCGCTGTCAGCAATGCTCATGGCGGGGTATTGTTCATTGATGAAATAGGTGAGCTCCACCCCATCCAGATGAATAAACTTTTAAAGGTTTTGGAGGATCGGAAGGTCTTTCTCGAAAGCGCCTATTACCAAGAGGAAAATCAAAATATCCCCACTCACATTCACGATATTTTCAAAAACGGGCTGCCTGCCGACTTTCGCTTGATTGGAGCGACGACGCGGACACCGAATGAAATTGCACCTGCGATCCGTTCAAGATGCATAGAGGTCTTTTTCCGTGAGCTTGACCGGGAAGAGATAATGAAAGTCGCAAAGAATGCCTCCGATAAAGTGGGGATCTCGATAAGTGAAAAAGGTTTGCAGTCGGTTTCCGATTATGCCCGAAATGGCAGGGAAGCGGTCAATATGATCCAGACGCTTGCAGGGATCTCGATAAATGAAGACAGGACCTTCATACGAGAAGAAGATATTGATTGGATGGCACATAGCAGTCAATTGACGCAACGCATGGATCGTAAAATAGAGTCGAATTCGAAAATAGGTCTTGTCAATGGCCTCGCAGTTTATGGTCCCAACTCAGGGGCATTGCTGGAAATAGAGGTTACCGTCATGGCCGCATCCAATGAAAAAGGCTCGATCAATATTACTGGTATTGTTGAAGAAGAGAGCATCGGCGGGGGAACTGGCAAGTCGATCCGCCGCAAGAGCATGGCGAAGGGCTCGATTGAAAACGTGATTACGGTTCTCCGGTCGATGGGGGTGCCAGCCGACCAATTTGATATCCATGTGAACTTCCCGGGCGGAAGTCCCGTCGATGGCCCTTCTGCAGGGATTGCGATGGCAACGGGCGTATACTCGGCCATTTATAAAATCCCCGTTGACCACACGATTGCCATGACTGGAGAAATCAGCATCCATGGCGGTGTTAAGCCGATTGGCGGAGTCATACCGAAAATCAAGGCGGCAAAGCTAGCAGGAGCAACGAAAGTGATCATCCCTGCCGATAATATGCAGCCGCTGTTATTGGAAATCAAGGATATTGAAATCATCCCCGTTACACATGTAAAAGAAGTGCTGGATCAAGCATTGAAAAAGGAAATGATATCGGAGCAAATCCTCACATCCTTGGACCTATCAAAAAAAGAAAGCGTATAAAGGAAATGCCCCGGCTTAATGGAACCGGGGCATTCTGATGAAGTCATGAATCTTCATATATGAAAAAAAATCGCGAGTTCAGGCGTGCTTTTTTAGTTGATATTGGAGATAATAAAAGCAGTCGAAACGTGTGAAGGTAAACGAATAGACACTTCTATATAAATAGGATAGAATTGTTAAAAGGTCGAGAACATGGGTAAATAGTTTACAACGACGATATTAAATAGATGGAGGTGTCAGGAAATGACTGATAAAGAAATCATCGTCCCCCTCCTGCCGCTTAGAGGATTGCTTGTATATCCAACGATGGTACTTCATTTAGATGTAGGCCGAGATAAATCGGTGCAAGCCCTTGAGAAAGCAATGGTGGAAGACCATCTTATATTTTTGACGACACAACAAGATGTTTCGTTGGACGAACCAGGTGAAGAAGATTTATTTAAAATGGGAACATTGACAAAAGTAAAGCAGATGCTGAAGCTTCCGAACGGAACAATCCGGGTACTGGTGGAAGGTTTGAACCGGGCAGAGGTCGTTGAATTTTACGATTATGAGACACATTATGGTGCCAAAATAAAAATATATGAAGACAGTGATGAAAAGGATGCGGAACATCAAGCATTGATGCGCACTCTTCTGGATTATTTTGAACAATACATAAAAATGTCCAAGAAAATAACCGGTGAAACATTCACATCCACTTCGGATATTGAAGAGCCAGGGAGATTGGCTGACATCATTGCCTCCCACCTGCCTTTGAAGCTGAAGGAAAAGCAGGAAGTGCTAGAGACCATCGATATGAAAAAGCGTTTGAGCCGTGTCATTGAAATCATCAATAATGAAAAAGAGGTTCTTTTTCTTGAGAAAAAAATTGGCCAGCGCGTCAAGCGTTCGATGGAACGGACGCAAAAGGAATATTACCTGCGTGAACAAATGAAGGCGATCCAAAAGGAATTGGGCGACAAAGAAGGAAAGACTGGCGAAATTGAAGTCCTTAACGAAAAGATTGAAGAAGCGGACATGCCAGAACACATTAAGGCAGCCGCCCTGAAGGAACTGGACCGCTATGAAAAAGTGCCTTCAAGCTCTGCCGAGAGCTCTGTCATCCGCAATTATATCGAGTGGCTGATATCACTTCCTTGGTCCAATGCGACGAAAGATGATTTGAATATCCACAAAGCTGAAAGAATTTTGAATAGAGATCATCATGGGCTGGAAAAGGTGAAGGAGCGGGTGCTGGAGTATTTGGCCGTCCAGCAATTGACCAACTCCTTGAAGGGGCCGATCCTTTGCTTGGTCGGACCTCCTGGTGTCGGAAAAACGAGTTTGGCGAAATCAATCGCAACTTCCATGAATAGGAACTTTGTCCGGATTTCATTAGGGGGAGTGCGTGATGAATCTGAAATCCGCGGACATCGCCGCACATACGTAGGGGCAATGCCAGGACGGATCATCCAGGGCATGAAAAAAGCCGGAACGATCAATCCCGTCTTTTTATTGGATGAAGTGGATAAGATGTCCAATGATTTTAGAGGCGATCCATCCGCAGCGATGCTTGAGGTCCTCGATCCGGAGCAAAACCATAACTTCAGTGACCATTATATCGAAGAAACGTATGATTTATCCAAAGTCATGTTCATAGCAACGGCTAATAATTTGGGCTCCATTCCCGGCCCGCTTCGCGATCGTATGGAAATCATTTCGATTGCAGGTTATACTGAAATAGAGAAACTTCATATAGCCAAGGATCACCTGCTGCCAAGACAGCTGGAAAACCATGGTTTATTGAAGACCCAATTGCAAATCCGTGAAGAAGCACTTACCAAAATCATCCGTTACTATACCCGGGAAGCCGGTGTCCGGAGTCTGGAGCGGCAGCTTGCAGGCATCTGCCGGAAGACTGCGAAAATCATCGTGTCCGGGGACAAAAAGCGGGTCGTCATTTCGGACAAGAATGTCGAGGAGTTTCTGGGAAAAACGATGTTCCATTACGGACAGGCGGAAGTCGAGAACCAAGTCGGTGTAGCCAATGGCTTGGCCTACACATCGGTTGGCGGCGATACATTGCAAATCGAGGTTTCCTTATCACCAGGAAAAGGCAAACTCATATTGACAGGCAAGCTTGGTGATGTAATGAAAGAGTCAGCACAGGCAGCTTTCAGCTATGTCCGTTCCAAAACCGAGAAACTTCATATTGATACGAACTTCCATGAAAAATATGATATTCATATTCATGTCCCTGAAGGTGCGGTCCCCAAGGATGGGCCTTCTGCAGGCATCACGATTGCAACAGCGTTAATATCGGCCCTTACCAACAGGCCGATCAGAAAAGAGGTAGGCATGACAGGCGAAATTACATTACGCGGACGGGTTCTTCCGATCGGCGGCCTTAAAGAAAAATCTTTAGCGGCTCACCGTGCAGGACTTACGAAAATCATCATTCCGCAAAATAACGAAAAGGATATTGATGATATCCCGGAGAGTGTCCGTAAAGCATTAACATTTGTTCCAGTCTCACACGTCGATGAAGTTCTTGAGCATGCATTGGCAGGTGCGGACGAATGAAAGTGACAAGTTCAGATATTGTCATCAGTGCCGTAAAGCCTGAACAATATCCCAATACCCCAATACCGGAGTTTGCCCTGGCTGGCCGCTCCAATGTTGGGAAATCCAGCTTCATCAACAAAATGATCAACCGGAAAAACCTGGCGCGCACATCGTCCAAACCGGGAAAGACACAGACCTTGAACTTTTATATCATAAATGAAGCACTTCATTTTGTGGATGTTCCTGGTTATGGCTACGCAAAGGTATCCAAATCCGAGCGTGATGCTTGGGGAAGGATGATCGAAACGTATTTCACTTCCCGTGATCAGCTCCGTGCTGCGCTTCTGGTCGTCGATTTGCGTCATCCGCCGACAAAGGATGATATCGCGATGTACGAATTCCTGAAGCATTATGACCTGCCGAGGATCGTCATTGCCACAAAGGCGGATAAGATTCCGAAGGGCAAATGGCAGAAGCATTTAAAAGTCACGCGCCAAACGTTAAACATGGAAAAAGAAGATGAATTGCTTCTTTTCTCTGGAGAAACGGGCGAAGGGAAAGAACAAGCCTGGGGCGTACTCAAGAAGTATATGTAAACGAAAAAGGGGTATTCCGGATGCGGAATACCCTTTTTTTTAGAATGTGCTTTGCCAGATCACTTTTTTCGGACCAAAAAATAGATCCCGATTGCCATCAAGGCAAATGGCCAAAATCTTTCGATATTCGCCGTGCTCGTTTCCACCAGCCCGAAGGAGGTCGTGATTTTATCATAAAATAAGAATAGTACCGAAATGATCAGCAGTATCAACCCATGAAACATTCCAGTATTTGTTTTGCGGGCCCGCAGTATAAAACCTAGGGAGATGATTAAAATAAAGATACCTATATTATCCGGCCATATTTCCAGGTTTTTTACGATGTGAAAATGGGCCCCGAACCCCAGCAGGATCACGCCTGGCAGGATCGACTCGAATTCATTGCCGCTATAGGCCTGGATCAGGAAGGCGGCACCGACAATGCAAAGTAGCGTCGGCCAGCTATAAAAGTCCGGGAAGATTTCGATTTGGGAATGTTCAAGAAAAAAATAAAGGCCGAAACCGATTAAAACGATTCCAGGGAAAATGCGTTGCGTTTTCATGGGATCCTCCTATCCAATTCGATTACTTGAAGTTTTTTGCCATTTTTGTTATGTTACTTTTGTACACAGTGTCGAAATATGTATGTAACTTATAAATCCCGCTAGACACCTTGTGGAGCGATCCTGGCGTTTTAGCCGTCTTTTCATGGTAGCATATGTTTTCATAAACTGTTCATATTATTTGCGTGAATCCATTTTAGTACATGTTATAATAAATTTACACGAAAAATTTTGGGGGTGCAAAACAAAAGGATGCATATTCTAGCGGTTGGTATTAATTACAAAACTGCCCCTGTTGAAA
Source organism: Peribacillus folii (assembly GCF_030271255.1). Lineage (GTDB taxonomy): Bacteria > Bacillota > Bacilli > Bacillales > DSM-1321 > Peribacillus. The sequence goes on along the minus strand of NZ_JASJOM010000001.1, from coordinate 189,145 downwards.
TTCGGGAAAAACTATCGTTTAACGAAGCCGAACTTGCCGAGGCAATGAAAGCTCTTAAAAATAAAAAAAGCATCTTGGAAAACATCATTATTTCAACATGTAACAGAACGGAAATATATGCGGTCGGTGACCAGCTTCATACAAGCAGGTATTACATCAAGGAATTTCTTTCGGAATGGTTTCATATCGATAAAGAGGAATTTTCTAAATACCTGTTCATTTATGAGGGAGATGGGGCCGTCGAGCATTTATTTTCAGTTACGTGCGGCTTGAATTCCATGATACTTGGTGAAACCCAGATTTTGGGACAAGTTCGTTCCAGCTACATGTTGGGGCAGAAAGAAGATACGATCGGGACCGTGTTTAACCATCTCTTCAAGCAAGCCCTTACATTGGCGAAAAAAGCCCATTCGGAAACGGAAATCAATACGAATGCCGTTTCTGTCAGCTATGCTGCCGTCGAGCTTGCCAAAAAAATCTTCGGCGGTCTCAATGGCAAGAACGTCCTGATTCTTGGTGCGGGTAAAATGGGAGAGCTGGCCATTCAAAATCTTCATAGCAATGGTGCAGACAGCATAACGGTCATTAACCGCACCTTCCAGAAAGCGGTCGATTTGGCCGGCAGGTTCAATGGGAGGGCGAAACAGCTTCAGGAGCTGCAATGCGCTTTAGTGGATGCGGATATCCTGATTACTTCCACTGGGTCGAAAGAGCTTCTCGTAACTAAAGAAATGATGACCTTCGTGAACAAGCTTCGTAAAGGCCGTCCCATTTTCATGGTCGATATTGCAGTTCCGCGTGACCTCGATCCAACGCTGGCCGAGTTGGAAAATGTCTTCTTGTATGACATCGACGATCTTGAAGGAATCGTTCAGGCGAATATCGAAGAGCGCAGAAAAGCGGCCGAGAAAATAGAGCTGATGATTGAATCCGAAATCGTCGATTTCAATCAGTGGATCAATTTGCTTGGTGTGGTCCCTGTCATTTCTTCCTTGCGGGAAAAATCGCTTTCGATACAGAAGGAAACGATGGAAAGCATTGAAAGAAAGCTTCCGCATTTAAGCGAACGTGACAAAAAGGTATTGAACAAGCATACGAAGAGCATCATCAACCAAATGTTAAAAGATCCGATCCTTTATGCAAAAGAGCTGGCGGATGAGCCGAATGCAAAAGAGCAATTAAATAACTTCGTGAAAATCTTCCACTTGGAGGAATTGATAGAAGACCACCTGGTGGCGGATGATGAAAAAGTGCGGAACGGCTCCAAGGCATCCCTGCTAAATCCAGTTCCTGTCCAGTAATGAGGTAGATATGGAATTACTAATGACAAGATTGCACGAAGCCACAGTATTGTTGTATGCCATCAGTATGCTTTTATATTTTATGGACTTCCTTAATAATGACCAGAAGGCGAATAAGGTCGCTTTCTGGTTGCTTTCTATTGTTTGGGTGCTGCAAACAATTTTTTTGTTTCTGTATGTATGGAAAACGGGAAGGTTCCCGGTATTGACGATTTTTGAAGGCTTATACTTTTATGCATGGGTCCTCGTATCGTTATCATTGATCATCAATCGCTTGCTGAGAGTCGATTTCACGGTCTTTTTTACGAATGTTTTAGGCTTCATGGTCATGGCCATCCATACCTTTGCGCCTGTCCAGATTGAATCGCAGGTTCTTGCTCAGCGTCTCGTTTCGGAGCTTTTGCTCATACATATCACCTTTGCGATTCTATCTTACGGGGCATTTACGCTTTCTTTCGTATTTTCCCTGCTCTACTTAATCCAATATGACTTATTGAAGCGGAAGAAGTGGGGCAAAAGGCTGCTCCGGCTTGGTGATTTAACCAAGCTTGAGCATATGTCTTATGTGCTTGCCGCGATAGGAGTTCCCTTATTGGTGGTCTCGCTCATCCTCGGCATACAATGGGCTTATATAAAAGTGCCGGGTGTATCGTGGCTAGATATGAAAATCATTGGTTCATTCATATTGCTCATCGGCTACAGTGTGTTTTTGTACTTGAAAATCCGGAAACAAATGTATGGAAGGACACTGGCCTTTCTGAACATTGGATCCTTCATGATTGTATTAATCAACTTTTTCCTTTTCGGAAGCCTTTCAACATTCCACTTTTGGACTACTTAGGAGGAAACTATGAGAAAAATTATTGTCGGTTCTAGACGAAGCAAATTAGCGATCACCCAAACGAATTGGGTGATCGACCAACTTAAAGCACTAGGTGCTCCTTATGAGTTCGAGGTGAAGGAGATTGTCACAAAAGGTGACCAAATCCTTGACGTAACACTTTCCAAGGTAGGCGGCAAAGGCTTGTTCGTTAAAGAAATCGAACAGGCGATGCTGGACAAAGAAATAGATATGGCGGTACATAGCATGAAGGATATGCCGGCAGTGCTTCCCGAAGGCTTGACGATCGGGTGCATACCGCCGCGTGAGGATCACCGGGATGCCCTGATATCGAAAAATCATGAAACGTTATCTGAATTGAAGCCGGGCTCCATCATCGGCACAAGCAGCCTGCGCCGCGGCGCTCAACTTTTGGCGAGAAGGCCTGATCTTGAAATTAAATGGATTCGCGGCAATATCGATACCCGTTTGAATAAGCTGAAAACGGAGGACTATGATGCGATCATCCTGGCGGCAGCCGGACTTTCAAGAATGGGCTGGGAACGGGAGATCGTTACCGAATTTTTAGATGAAGACATTTGCATCCCGGCAGTTGGTCAAGGAGCGCTATCCATTGAATGCCGTGAAGACGACAAAGAGTTGCTCGACCAACTTGAGAAATTGACGTGTGCCCATACAAAAAGGACGGTCGAAGCGGAACGTGCCTATTTGGATAAAATGGAGGGCGGGTGCCAGGTGCCGATTGCCGGCTTCGCAGTGGCGAAGGATAATGGCTCCGTCACTTTGACGGCATTGGTCGCTTCACCGGATGGAAAGGTGATGTACAAGGAAATGGTCGAGGGTACAGATCCCGAGGCAGTTGGACATGAAGCTGCCAGGAAAATTAGTGAAATGGGCGGTAAAGAATTAATCGATCGCGTAAAAGCGGAGCTCGATCAGTAATGATTCCCTTCCAGCCCCTTAAGGGTTATCAGGTATTGATCACCAGAGGGAAAGGACAGGCTGATGGCTTGAAGTCATCAATCGAGGAACATGGCGGAACCCCGCTGCTTGTGCCGTTGCTGGAGTTCACCCTGCCTGACCATTTGAAGGAGGTTCAAAGGTGCTTAGGCGCGATCCATACCTATGACTGGATCATCCTGACCAGCCAAAATGGCGTCGATTATTTCTTTAAGCTTCTCGGGAAACGGCCTGGCACGCTTCCAAAAATAGCGGTGATCGGTTCCAAAACGGAAGTCGCCCTGAAACGATACGGATATGAGGCGGATTTCGTCCCAACCGAATTCGTTGCGGAAGGGTTCGTTTCGGAGTTCATTGCCTCAATCAAACCGGGAGCCCGTGTACTTCTGGCGAAAGGGAATCTCGCCAGGTCCGTCATTGCAGAAGCAATCAGTGATGCGGGATCATCATGTGATGAAGTGATCATCTATCATACCGTACTTCCAGCAAGCAGCGAAGAAGAACTCGTGCATCTTATAAAGAATCATGCCATTGACATCATAACCTTTACGAGTTCTTCGACGGTCAACCATTTCCTGCAGATCATGGAACGCCATGAGCTGGGTGCATACATAGACAGGATCGTCATCGCATGCATTGGACCCATCGCTGCCAAGACCGCTGTTAAACATGGATTAGCAGTGGATGTATGTCCGGGTGTCTACACAACGGACGCCATGGTTGACGATATCATTCGCTTCATCATGAAACGCAATACTAAGGGAGGAACTTTACAATGAAAAACATTCCATTTAATCGCCACCGCCGCTTGCGTGCAAGTGCTGGCATGAGGGCTTTGGTGCGTGAAACGCAATTGCATAAAGAGGATTTGATTTATCCCATCTTCGTCATTGATGGTGAACAGGTGAAAACTGAAATCAACTCGATGCCTGGTATCTATCAGCTCTCCATGGATAATTTGGAGGCGGAAATGGATGAAGTGGTAAGCCTTGGGATTAAATCCGTCATTTTATTCGGTGTACCCTTTGAGCATGATAAAGACGAACAAGGATCAGGCGCATTTCACCATAACGGACTCGTGCAGGAAGCGACCCGCCTCATTAAAAAACGATATCCTGAAGTCATTGTCATCGCCGATACCTGTCTTTGTGAGTATACAAGCCATGGCCATTGCGGAGTGGTTGAAGGAGAAAGAATTCTCAATGACGCCTCCCTTGACCTTCTTGCCAAAACGGCAATCAGCCAGGCAGAGGCCGGAGCCGATATCATAGCCCCTTCGAATATGATGGACGGATTCGTGGCAGCGATCCGTGCCGGACTGGACGAAGCCGGGTATGAAGACATTCCGATCATGTCTTATGCGGTGAAATATGCTTCTGCATTTTACGGACCCTTCCGCGATGCTGCGAATGGAGCGCCGCAATTCGGAGACAGGAAAACATATCAAATGGACCCTGCCAACCGTCTTGAAGCATTTCGGGAAGCGGAATCCGATGTCGCTGAAGGTGCGGATTTCCTGATCGTCAAACCGGCACTTGCTTACATGGACATCATCCGTGATGTGAAAAATAATTTTAATCTCCCTGTTGTTTCCTACAATGTCAGCGGTGAATATTCGATGGTCAAGGCAGCAGCCCAAAATGGCTGGATCGACGAGAAAGCAATCGTGACGGAAATGCTGACAGGATTGAAGCGTGCAGGCTCCGACTTGATCATCACGTACTTCTCAAAAGATGTTGCACGGTGGATGGACGAAGAACAAAGATAATAAAATGGGAAAAGGGGATTGAATCATGCGGTCATATGAAAAATCGAAAAAAGCGTTTGCCGAAGCAGTAAATTTGATGCCAGGCGGAGTGAACAGCCCGGTACGTGCTTTCAAATCTGTGGACATGGATCCCATTTTCATGGAGCGCGGCAAAGGCTCAAAAATGTATGATATCGATGGCAATGAATATATCGACTATGTTCTTTCATGGGGACCGCTTATCCTTGGTCACACAAATGATCGTGTCGTTGAAGCTTTGAAAAAGGTAGCGGAAACAGGCACAAGCTTTGGAACGTCTACGTTGATCGAGAATGAGCTGGCTAAGTTGGTCATAGACCGCGTGCCTTCCATTGAAATGATCAGGATGGTATCATCCGGAACGGAAGCGACCATGAGTGCCTTAAGGTTGGCACGAGGCATTACAGGACGTGATAAAATCCTCAAATTCGAAGGTTCATATCACGGACATGGAGATTCCTTGCTAATCAAAGCCGGTTCCGGCGTTGCGACGTTAGGATTGCCCGATAGCCCCGGTGTACCGGAAGGCATTGCCAAAAATACGATCACCGTACCATATAATGACCTTGCAGCAACCAAATATGCATTTGAACAATTTGGCGAAGATATCGCTTGCATCATCGTTGAGCCGGTTGCCGGGAACATGGGCGTCGTTGCACCGCAGCCTGGTTTCCTCGAAGGCTTACGGGATGTGACGACTCAATACGGGGCATTATTGATCTTTGATGAAGTCATGACAGGCTTCCGTGTCGGTTATCAATGTGCTCAAGGGTATTTTGGCATCACACCGGATCTGACTTGTCTTGGAAAAGTGATTGGCGGCGGCCTGCCGGTAGGAGCGTTCGGAGGCAAGCGCGAATTCATGGAACGGATCGCTCCGAGCGGAACGATTTACCAAGCGGGAACATTGTCAGGAAACCCGCTGGCCATGACGGCCGGACTTGAAACACTGAGCCAGCTGACGCCGGAATCTTATCAAGAATTCACCCGGAAAGGTGATTTGCTTGAACAAGGCATCGGGGAAGCAGCCAAAAAGTATGATGTTCCCCATACCTTCAATCGGGCGGGCTCAATGATCGGACTATTCTTCACGAATGAAGAAGTCATCAACTATGATACGGCCAAAACATCCGATCTGGAATTTTTTGCTTCTTACTATCGGGAAATGGCAAACCAAGGCATCTACTTGCCGCCGTCCCAATTCGAAGGCTTATTCCTATCCACTGCACATAGCGATGAAGATATCGAAAAAACCATCTCTGCGGCAGAAAAGGCATGTGCCCAATTAAAAAAATGAACACAATAAAGCTCTAAGTCAGGACTCCCTTTTCCAAATGCCTTTTGGAGAAGGGGTGCCTGTCTTTTTTTATTCATTTAATGAGACTATTCAAAATAATTGCATAAGTAACTTCTCCTTTAAAAAAAGGGTGCAAAGAGGACGACCTATGGCTCGATGAAAATAAGGAATAATCAATCGTCTTTCCACATAGATTGTTATTGGTATATGTACCGTTTCTGAAGTTGAAAGGAGGAGTTGTCTTGTCGCAAGAAAATGAATCGCATTTACGATTTTCTTTAGAGGAATCCGTTTGGTTCCAGAAGGGACAGGAAGTGGCTGAGCTTTATTCGATTTCCCTGGACCCGAATGTGACGATTCAAGAGAGTGATCAATACGTTTTTATCCGAGGCTCGTTAGACTTATGCGGTGAATACAAGGACTCGCAAAATGGTGAACAAGAGGAGTTCTCGCAAACCTTTTTGCCAAAGGCGGTGCAAAAGGTCGAGAGGCGTCTCAATGGACTTAATGAGTTCACACACCGTTTTCCGGTTGATATAACGATTCCGACCAATCGGGTTGCCTCATTGGAGGAAATCGACGTCTCGATTCAGAGCTTTGACTATGCGTTGCCTGAACATAATTGCTTGAAATTGCAGGCCGACTTGCTGATAACCGGAATATACAATGATTCATATGTGGAAGAACGGCTCGAGGCCGAACAAGAAGCAGGGGAAGTGGAGGAGCAGGAAGAAACGGATGGCGAAAATGAGTCGTACATTCCCTATGCGGCTGGAATGCCGACCATTCCGGATTTTCAGCCTGTTTTCCGGGATGAGGAGGAAGATGAGCTTTATACACCATTTTCTGCGGAGGCAAAACGAGTAGCTGAAGCTAACGAAGAGGAAGAAGAAGAACCCATTTATATTAGCGATCAACACAGTGCTCCTGTATTTGACATGCCGGTTTCACCATATCCTGAAGAGGAGGAGTGGGAGGCGGAAGTAAGCAGGCAGGAAGAACAGGATGCTAGTGAACAAGTGTCCGAGGAGCCTGTATCGTCCATGCAAGAAGAAAAGCCTAGCAGGCAGGACTCGCCAAAAGAGTCCCTGAAGGCAAATGAGGTTCAGGAGCAAGATGCGAATCTTCAAAGTGTTCCAATTGTGAGCGGCCAAGTCGCACGGTTTAAGACGGAGGGGCCGACCCTTCAGGAGGATGAGGCTGTTACGGCAGGTCCGATTCTTAATGAACAGGTGAAGGTGGAAAAAGAAGAGGAGCCTCACTCGTCGATTAGCGAGCTGTTTAAAGAGAGGGAAAGGCCAGCACCGCAAGCCAAGGAAGTGAAAAGCTATAAGGGCAGGAAGCAAGCCGCCGCGGAACGGGATGAAAAAGAAACGGCTGACCATGGGGAGAAGCAATCCTCCATCATGGATCTATTCGGCAGGAAGCAAGAAGAAGAGCTGGTAAGGATGAAGGTTTGCATCGTTCAGCAAGGAGAGACGCTTGAAGATCTGGCCCAGCGTTATGAAGTGACGGTCCAGTCGATACTCTTCAGCAATGAATTGGAGTCGAATCAGAATGTCGAGGAAGGTCAAGTCGTCTATATACCGAAGGCGGTTGCCTATAAAAATTAACCGTGACAGAGAGCAGAGCAGCCATAAAAGCCTGCTCCTGTTTTTTACGAAGAGAACGGTTTAAGTTTTTTTTAGAGAAGGTGAGTGAGTCTCGTGGAGGAAAACGAGAATCAGCAGTCGGCCAATCGGGATTGGGACACGGAAAACGTTTTGAAGCAATATGCCCTTTATGTACAATATATCGAGGATTTCGGACGGGTGAAGAAGGTATACAGTGATCGCGGTACGTTTGCCTTGAAGTCGATTTTACCGCATAATGGCATTGATTTTATAAAAAATGTGCAAAAGCTGTATCATCGCGGTTATAATCGCATCGTTCCCATCTATCAAACGATGGACCAACGGTTTGCCGTCCTCCATAATGGCAGGCTGTATTATTTGATGCCGTGGCTGAACAACGCAGGGGACGGGGAGCGTGATGAAAAGCATAAGCAAATGTTCAGGGAGCTTGCCCGGATGCATACCTTGACTGTAAAAGAAATCCAAGTGGATCCAGAAGAACGGGAAGCGCATTATGAGCGGACGCTAGATGCCTGGAATAATGAGAAGGACTTTATGGATGAGTACATTGTCAGCTGTGAAAAGAAGTGGTATATGTCACCATTCGAAATGACGGTATGCTCATTCTTCAATGATATTTCACAGGCATTGAAATATTCGATCAAGAAGTTTGAAACCTGGTATGAAAAGACGAAGGAAAGTGAGAAGGTTCGAACCGTCGTTACTCACGGAAAAGTCTCCCTTAAGCATTTCGTTTATGATGAACGGGGATATGGTTATTTCATCAATTTCGAGAACTCGAATATGGCGCCGCCTCATTTCGATTTATTGCCTTTTCTCGTTAAATCGGCGAGGACCTACCCTACCCAATGTGATGACAGCGTCGATTGGCTGTATAACTATATGCGATATTTTCCGCTGAAGGAAGAGGAATTGCTTCTCATGCAAAGCTATCTTGCCTTCCCTGGTTCTGCTTTGGAATTGGTGAAGGGCTATTCGGATGGCAGGTCGCAGCGCTCGGAGCTGGATGATGTCACTCAACTGCAGCGGCAATTCTGGTTGTTGAAGAACGTCGAATATATGGTGATGAAAATCGAGGAAATTGAACAGCAAAAAAAGGCGGCTGCCGAGGCTGCCAAAGAAGAGCAATCACCCTCAAGCTAAATATACATGATTGGATCATCTCCAGTCATGTATATTTTTTTGCTGTTAGGGCATAATTAAATCCATTCGAAGTATAAAGACAAGGCCAGGAAAATGAATGCAACCAACAGGAGCATATCAAAGAACGTCGGGAAAATCAGTGTCCGCAATCCTTGGAAAACGATGAAGGGAACGATGAACTGCTGGCAGACACCGCGGAATTTTTTCATCCAAGGCGGTAAAGTGTAGGGAGTATATCTTCGTTTCATATTCATTACCTTCCTTTTTAGGACTTCTAATATACTATGGGTGGCAGTGGAAAAGGTGAAAAAGCCGTCACAATGAGCATTAGTGGAGGATACTATGAAATAGCAATGTCCCTGCTTCTTTAAAAAAAGTAAGCGAAAAGATGATTGACTCTAGCCCCATATTTTTTGTACTATATACTATATGCATTTAATGATTTTACATATGAATATAAATCAATGCTAAGACCGGAATTAGTAAGATGACATGCACCTTTCAGAGAGGAAGCCAATTGGTGGGAGGCTTCCAGGCAGCAGCATCCGAAGTCGTCCGCGAGCAGTTTTCGTGAAAAATCTTTAGTAGCGAAGGCCGGTGAAGAGCCGTTATCCGATTTGAGAGCCGAAAGGGATGCTTTATCTTATTTCGGAAAAAAGGTGGCACCGCGAACAACTTCCTTCGTCCTTTTATGATGATGGAAGTTTTTTTTATGCCCAAAAGGAGGAAATGATATGGAAGAGAACCAGATTTCAATGCCGACTAAATATGATCCGCAGACAATAGAGAAAGGCCGCTATAAATGGTGGCTTGATGGGAAGTTTTTTGAAACGACGGGTGACGATAAAAAAGAACCTTATACGATTGTCATCCCTCCGCCGAATGTGACAGGCAAGCTGCATCTCGGCCATGCATGGGACACGACGCTTCAAGATATATTGACGCGCATGAAAAGGATGCAAGGCTATGATGTTTTATGGCTGCCGGGCATGGACCATGCCGGTATCGCGACGCAAGCGAAAGTGGAACAGAAACTTCGTGCCGAAGGCGTAAGCCGCTATGACCTGGGACGGGAAAAGTTCGTTGAAGAAACATGGAAATGGAAGGAAGAATATGCAAGCCATATCCGTGAACAGTGGTCAAAGCTTGGTCTTGGCCTTGATTATACGCGTGAACGCTTCACGCTTGATGAGGGGCTTTCTAAAGCGGTCCGTGAAGTATTCGTTTCCCTTTACAACAAAGGCCTGATTTACCGGGGTGAATACATCATCAACTGGGATCCATCGACGAAAACGGCGCTATCCGATATCGAGGTCATATACAAGGATGTTCAAGGTGCGTTTTATCATATGAAATATCCGTTGGTGGATGGTACGGGTGAAATCGAAATAGCCACGACCCGTCCGGAAACGATGCTAGGCGATACGGCGGTTGCTGTACACCCTGAAGATGATCGGTATAAGCATTTGATCGGCAAAATGGTCCGCCTGCCATTCACGGGCCGGGAAATCCCGATTGTCGGTGATGATTATGTCGATATGGAATTCGGTTCCGGTGCGGTTAAAATTACACCTGCACATGATCCGAATGACTTTGAAATCGGCAACCGTCATGATCTGGAGCGTATCCTCGTCATGCATGAAGATGGCTCGATGAATGATAAGGCCGGTAAATATGAAGGCATGGATCGTTTTGAATGCCGTAAACAAATCGTCAAAGACCTTCAGGAAGAGGGCGTCCTTTTCAAAATCGAAGATCACCTGCACTCAGTCGGGCATTCAGAAAGAAGCGGAGCTGTTGTCGAGCCGTATCTTTCCACGCAATGGTTCGTTAAAATGCAGCCGCTTGCTGATGCTTCGGTGGAGCTTCAAAAAGGGTCGGATGATGAAAAAGTCCATTTTGTCCCAGACCGTTTCGAAAAAACGTATTTACACTGGATGGAAAATATTCGCGACTGGTGCATTTCCCGTCAGCTTTGGTGGGGCCACCGCATTCCGGCCTGGTACCATAAAGAAACAGGTGAAGTGTATGTAGGACATGAAGAACCAGCGGATGCGGAGAACTGGGAACAAGATACAGACGTTCTGGATACATGGTTCAGCTCGGCTTTATGGCCGTTCTCGACGATGGGCTGGCCTGATGCCGAGAGTGTCGATTTCAAACGCTACTACCCGACCGGCGCACTTGTGACAGGCTATGACATCATCTTCTTCTGGGTTTCAAGGATGATTTTCCAAGCTCTTGAGTTCACGGGTGAACGTCCATTCGAAGATGTACTGATCCACGGCCTCGTTCGTGATGAACAAGGACGCAAGATGAGTAAATCGCTTGGCAATGGTGTCGATCCGATGGATGTCATCGATCAATACGGAGCAGACTCCCTGCGTTACTTCTTATCGACAGGCAGCTCACCAGGTCAGGATCTTCGTTACAGTACGGAAAAAGTCGAGGCGGTTTGGAACTTCTCCAATAAGATTTGGAACGCATCCCGATTTGCTTTAATGAACATGAATGGAATGACGTACGATGAAATCGATTTAAGCGGCGACAAATCCGTAGCAGATAAATGGATTTTGACACGTTTGAATGAAACGATCACGAACGTGACGAGACTTGCGGACCGTTATGAATTCGGTGAAGTCGGCCGTGTACTTTATAACTTCATTTGGGATGACTTCTGTGACTGGTATATTGAAATGGCGAAGCTTCCATTATACGGTGAAGACGAAGCGGCTAAGAAAACGACACGTTCAATCTTGGCTTACGTGCTCGATAATACGATGAGGCTGTTGCATCCCTTCATGCCGTTCATCACTGAAGAAATCTGGCAAAACCTACCGCATCAAGGAGAGTCCATCACTGTTGCCGCTTGGCCGGAAGTGAACGAAGAATTGACGGATACGGCTGCAGCCGAGGAAATGAAGCTGCTTGTTGAAATCATCCGCTCCGTCCGTAACATTCGGGCTGAGGTGAATACGCCGCTAAGCAAAAAAATCAACTTGATTTTAAAAGCGAAGGACGAATCCACCTTGGCGACCCTGCAGAAGAATAGCAGTTATATTGAACGCTTCTGTAATCCTGAACAATTGACGATCGGCATTGAAGTCGAAGAGCCAGCCCAGGCGATGACGGCTGTCGTAACCGGAGTGGAGCTGATCCTCCCGCTTACAGGACTGATCAATATTGATGAAGAAGTGAAACGTCTTGAGAAAGAGCTCGACAAACTCAATAAAGAAGTGGAACGTGTACAGAAAAAATTAGGCAACGAGGGCTTCGTCAAGAAGGCGCCGGCAAGCGTCATTGAAGAAGAGCGGGCCAAGGAAAAAGACTATAGCGAAAAACGCGACTCCGTGATCCACAGAATCAATGAATTGAAACAACTGTAAGCATGAAAGGAGGAACCAGCACATTGGCTGGTTCCTCCTTTTTATTCATGATAATCTTGAACGTCATGAAGGGAGTTGATCCTTTCCTTGATGAATGTGAGGTACTCCCTTACGATATTGATCTCGCTCAAGGCACTTAGAGTACGGCTCCCGACGACATCCTCGATTTCATTGAGCATCAGGCTGCCGTCTTCGGCAAAAATGAAATCGATGCCGACCAGGCCGAATTCAAACGCTTCGATGATTCTTTCCACCAGCGCTAAATCATGGGGAGCCAGTTCATATAAGGAAGCGGTTCCGCCTAACGTATAATTCGCCTTGAAGCTGGAAGCTGATTCGCGGAGCACGGCGGCCTTCACTTGTTTGCCTATGACAAAAACACGGATATCCTGTCCGAATCGGCCGGGTTGCTGCACGATCCAGTTTCCATCATTCAACTGGGCCAAATCTGCGTCATTCTTGATTAAATACACCTGCTTCCCGCCGCGGCCTTTTGTTTCTTTAGCGATGAAAGGAAAGGTCATATCAGTTGCCTTTGGCCGTCCGCTGCAATATACGGTATCGGCCATCGGAATTCCCAACGTCGATAAATACTGATGGGTCTTTGCTTTGTCATTCGCCATTTCGGATACGAAAGAGGAGTTGAAGCAAACAATCCCGATTTGCTCCAGCTGTCTTGTGAAAAAAGGATCGATGGTCCGCACGATGGCAAAGTCTGGCGGTGTGATTGGCCCCAGCACATGCTCCGCATATAACGCATTGCAGCGATGACCGATCCGAAGGTCTTCACGATGGTAGAAATGCAAATCAAGATCAAGCTTGCTTGCCTCGTCCAGCATCCAATCTATGTAGCCTTTATTTTTTTCGGCATCCTCGCGATTATAAATCAGCCAGCCTGCTTGCTTTTTCATTTGACGCTCTCCCTTTTCCTAAATTGTCCAGCATATAATCAAACATGCTGTCCGCGATGTTGATGCCGGTGCATTCATATATATTCAGCAAATGCGAATTGGAATTGACCTCGCACAAAAGCGGCCCATCTTCACCGAACAACAAATCGACGCCGGCAAATGAGGCGCCGAGAATCTCTGCACAACGGATCGCCAGGTTTGCTTCCTCCTTTGTGGGCGTATAGGGCTGGGCCCTGCCCCCAGCTGTCATGTTGGCCCGGAAGTCAATCTCGGAATGGCGCTGCATCGCAGCTATGACCTGATTGCCGACGACATTGACACGAATGTCCCGTCCTTTGCTGTGCCTGATGAATTCCTGGATGATGAATGGTTTGTGGCCAAGATGACGGACCGCCCTGAGAAGTTCTTCTTCCGTTTGAATCAAATAGACTTGTTCCCCGAAAGAACCGTAGGACTCCTTGACGACAAGCGGGAATCCAAGTTCGCTCCCGATTTTCATAAAAGCATCCATATCGGCCCGTTCAATCCCCTCGTATGTGAAAGGAGGGAAGACAGTCTTTGGCATCGCAATGTTATGCCCTGCCAGTGCTTGATGCGTTTTCGCTTTGCTGTCGCAAATATCGATGGCAGAACTGCTGTTGTAAACCGGAAGGCCGAGCAATTCCAAGTGGCGCGCCAAATGGATGTCTTTGTCCATGAATAGGACAAAATCAGGCAGCTTTCCAAACGCTCCCTTAAGTAAAGGGACTCCTTTTTCGATGACGGGAATTAGATCTGAGTTTCGCATTAAGGTTGCCTTGATTTTTTTTCTTTCGGCTGCTGCTTGAATGAATAAAGCCAAACTGGAAAATTTATCATGCTGTAAATAGCCATTCACGACAATCCAACAGTGGATGTCAGAAGTTTTCATGGAATACACTACCTTTCATCTAGGTTAATCGTTCATATATTGATAAAATAATCTTAACGCATTAGAGCGGTAGAAAGATAGAGGGGGCTCGAGGTTTAATGACAACGACCATGGAAGAAATCAATCATTTTTTTGAACGGCGGCAAGTCCGGTTGGGCATGAATTTCGGATTGTCACGGATGGAAGCATTATTAAGTAAATTAGGCAATCCGCATGAAGGGTTAACGTATATACATATTGCCGGCTCGAATGGGAAAGGTTCGACACTGCAGTATATGAAAGGGATGCTGATGGCAGAAGGCGTCCGGGTCGCGTCCTTCACCTCGCCGTATTTAATCCGCATGAATGAGCAGCTGAAGATAAATGCAGCGGAAATCAGCGATGAAGAGTTCGTGTCCGTCTTCACGGAACTGCGGCCGTTCATCCAAGAGATGGATGAAGCAGGGAATCATCCCACTCAATTCGAAATCCTGACAGCTATGGCATTCTCTTATTTTAGCAAGAAAGAGGCGGATTTGGTTTTGCTGGAAACCGGGCTTGGAGGCAGGCTGGATACGACGAATGTCATCAAGCCACTGCTTTCGATCATTACCTCGATATCTTTGGAGCATACGAATATCCTCGGTGACACACTGGCGGAAATCGCTGCAGAGAAGGCAGGCATCATCAAAAGCGGGGCGCCGGTCATAAGCGGGGTGACGGCGAAAGAACCGGCGGACGTAATCGGAGAAAGAGCGATTGCAGTTGGTGCTCCGTATTACCAATCAGGCAGGGACTTTCAAATCGGGCATATCAAAAAAAGTGAAAGCGGGCAGAGCTTTTCGTTTACGCAAGGAAATAGGACCATCGATCATATTGAAATGAGCATGTTGGGCCAGCATCAAATCGAGAATGCGGCATTGGCCATTGCTGCTGTCCTGATCGCCCTTGAACATATCGATGAAAATAGCATCCGCAGGGGAATCGCGGAAGCAAAATGGAATGGCCGTTTTGAGAGAGCATCCGAAGAGCCTTTGGTGATCATGGATGGTGCCCATAATCCGGCGGGCATCGAGGTCCTCATGGATACGCTGAAAGTGCATTACCCTGACTATGACTACCGATTCATTTTCAGCTCATTCAAGGATAAAGATTATGCCAAGATGCTTCATGAACTTGAAAAAGATGCGCTTGAAGTCATCATTACCGAGTTCGCCCATGATCGCGCGGAGGCTGCGCAGGCGCTTTATGAAGCCTCTCATCATAAGAATAAAGTACTGATCACGAATTGGCAGGCAGCCATTACGGAAGGAAGGCGGAAAACAGGGGATAAAGAAGCGCTTGTCATCACAGGTTCCCTGCATTTCCTTTCACTTGCGAGATCATTCCTGCATGACTGATCGGTCCGAATCGGAAACCGATCAATTTTGCCATGAAGTGAATATTTGGAAGAGCCAGAGGGGAATTACGGGGAGATCCAATCCTTTCATGAAGTTTTTGTCCGTCAACTCGACGTATATTTGTTAAAATATGCTTATATATTGTTTCTAGAATCAACAGGCTTTTGACGGGCCGGCCTGAAGAGTAAATACGGGGAGGAAATGACATGAGGAACCGTAATGAGTTTCGAAAAAGGGATGTCCTGGCAAAAACATGGGACATGCTGATGGAGGATATGCAGGTCGGGAAACGGGCCAGATGGACGGTTTCCTTGTGCATGTTGCTTGAATGATGGTTACCCACGTCTATATATTCATACTAGGCTTGATTTTAGGTTCATTTTTTAATGTTGTCGGCTTAAGTGTTCCGGTAAGCACCCCATTTGTGAACCGTCGCTCCGCTTGTCCCTCCTGTGGGCGTACCTTGACATCTCTTGAGCTGATACCGGTCATTTCCTATGTGCTGCAGGGCGGGAAATGCCGGGGCTGTAAAGCGGGGATTTCCCTTCTATATCCGATCGTGGAAATGCTGACGGGCATTTTATTTGTATCAGCTCCGCTATTCCTCGGTTATTCGGGTGAGCTACTTATATGCTGGACATTGATTTCGTTGTTCATGATCATCTTTGTATCCGATGTGACCTATATGCTCATACCTGATAAAATCCTGCTTTTCTTTATGCTGATTTTTATTATCCTCCGGATATCGTTCCCGCTGTCACCGTGGTGGGATTCGCTAGCTGGTGCGGCAATCGGGTTCAGTCTGCCCCTTCTGATCGCCGTAGTGAGCAAGGGCGGTATGGGTGGCGGTGATATTAAACTGTTTGCAGTGATCGGATTTACCTTGGGTACGAAGCTTATGCTATTATCCTTCCTTTTTGCGAGTTTTTATGGGGCATTCTTTGGCATCATCGGGATGCTCAGTGGTGCCCTTAATAAGAAAACTGTCATCCCATTCGGCCCGTACATCGTTTTTGGAACATTGACGGCTTATTATTGGGGCGAAGATATTGTAAGTTTGTATGTAAGCCTCCTAAGATGAGCGTAAAGGACCATGCTGCAAATGGGGGAATTTGTCTAATGAGCCCTCGATTAGCAGAGCTAGTGAATTTCCCCCATTTCCAAGGAGGGGGGAAGGAGAATCGGGCAGCTCCATAATCTGTGAGGCATGGATATTGAGGCAATCATGAACCAGAAGTACCAGTGGACAAGAAGACCCTCTCAGCCAGGCGGTCGGTAAAAGGGAAAATTTGACGAAACCTATTAATGACAAGACGACAAAAGTCTTGTTATTTTTTTTTTGCACTATGATAGGATGGAAAAAATGATTTGGAGAGGAGGAAAAAAAGTGGGCAAGCCAGGAAAAAGCAAAGGTATTAAGATTAAGATAAATGGGGAAGAAAAAGGATTTGCCGATAATGGCAGGATTGAAAGGGAAGAGGCAGCGAGTGAAGAGCAGGAACGGCAAGATGATAGCTTTGAATGGATTTTGCCTGATGAAACCAACGAGAACAAGATCGTATTGGTCCCCACGCCCCCGAAGAAAAAAATCCCGAAGCTGATCGGCTTTGGTGCCAGCTCGCGGAAAGGCTCGGAAAAAAGGCCGATTAAGACATTTTTGATCGCTGTCATTTGCGCCGTGTTCTTTGGATCGATTCTTGGCTTGATTGCCGTTAAAACGATCACCAGGGAGAAAGCGGCGGTCCCCTCGGCCGAGACCCCGATTTCAACGAAGGCTCCGGTGGAAGATAAAAAAGCCGCAGTGAAGGGGAATGCGACGCAGCTGAAGACATTTCTTGTGCAGGGCGGAGTGTTCAGCAGCGAGGATGCAGCCAGGCAGGTACAAAAGAAAATCCTCGAAAAGCAGGTTCCCGCTGAAATCTTCAAACTGGAAGACAGCTATTATTTATTCCTTGGTTCTGCAGAGAGCCTCGCTTCAAGCAAGGAGCTGGCCTTATTCTTAAAGTCGTATGATGTGGATGTTTACTGGAAGGAAATCAACCTTGAAGCGTCCGGAAAAAGCCAGGGGGATGAAAAAAACCTCGACAAGATGAAGACGGTATATGCTTCGCTAGCGGAAATATCGGCTGCCAAGCTTCGCGGTAAAGAAGCGACGGTAAACAGGGAGGCGCTGAAGAAAGATCTGAATGAACTGAAAGCGGCGAAAGTATCCGAAGGGTTAACTAAAATGAATGCTGACCTAACGGCAGCGGCACAATCGATTACCGAGTTTGAGAGTTCCAAAAAGGAAGACGAGCTGCTCAAGGCACAAGCAAGCCTCCTGGATTTTTTATTGAATTACCAAAGTGCAACAAGTTAACGGGAAAAGGGACTATCCAGTTGGACAAGCTCCCTGTCAAAAGCTGTCACAAGACAGCTTTTTTATTTTCCGGGAAATGCCCACCTGGATTTGATGATTCCTAGTAAACAATAATTGTGGATTGCATCATAATTTGATAGGATAGATATGTATCTCCCTATGTAAAGAAAGGTGACCTTTTAATTATGCAGCCATTGATTTTAGCTTCTTCATCACCACGTCGTAAAGAGCTTCTGCAGTTTCTCCAAATCCCCTTTGAAAGCATGAATTCCAATGTCGATGAAACGATTGATGATACCATGTGTCCGGATGCTGCCGTGAAAGAGCTTGCCTCGCGCAAAGCGATGGCCATCGCAGCAAGATTTCAGGAACGCTGGGTGATCGGTTCGGACACGGTTGTAGTCCTTGATGGAAAGATTTTGGGCAAGCCAACCAGCCGCGCCGATGGAAAAAGGATGCTGGAGATGTTATCAGGACGTACACATGAGGTATATACGGGCGTTGCCATTTTATTCGGTAAGCATTGCAAGGTTTTCGCGGAAAAAACGGAAGTGACTTTTTGGGAGCTGCCAGAAGCTGAAATCGAACATTATCTGGATAGCGGGGAACCTTTTGATAAGGCAGGCAGCTATGGGATACAAGGGTACGGATCCCTGCTTGTCAAACAAATCAAAGGGGACTACTTCTCTGTCGTCGGGCTTCCGGTTTCGAGATTGGCCCGTGAGCTCAAGGCGATGCAGGCGGACCTGGGATAATCGATTTCCGCCCTGGCGTCTCCCTTCTATAGGGAGGGCAAATGTTTTGCATGAAAAAATGTTAATAAGGGATTACCCGAAAGAAGAAAGGCCGCGGGAACGGTTTCTGCAAGACGGGCCACAGAGCCTCTCCAATCAGGAATTGCTTGCGCTGCTGCTGAGGACGGGGACCCGTGATGAATCCGTACTTCAGCTAGCCGGCAGGCTCATCAATTCCGTCAAGGGTCTGCGTCTGTTAAAAGAAGCCTCCGTGGAAGAATTGACCGGGATTAAAGGGATAGGGGAAGCGAAGGCCATCCATATTCTTGCATCGGTCGAACTTGGCAGGAGGATGAACCAGCTGAATGATCAAGATCGCTATGTGATCCGTTCCCCTGAAGACGGGGCTAATTACTGCATGGAGGACATGCGTTTTTTGTCCCAGGAACATTTCGTCTGCCTCTATTTAAATACGAAAAATCAAGTGCTTCAAAAGACAACAATCTTCATCGGCAGCCTCAATGCCTCAATCGTGCACCCCCGCGAGGTTTTTAAAGAAGCTTTCAAAAGGTCTGCCGCCTCTATCATCTGTCTTCATAACCACCCCTCCGGAGACCCCACTCCTAGCAGAGAAGATATTGAAGTGACGAAAAGATTAGTCGAATGTGGTAGAATTATCGGGATTGAAGTATTGGACCACATCATTATCGGGGAACACAAATATGTTAGCTTGAAGGAAAAAGGTTATTTATGACACTATCAAAATTTTTGACGATACGATATAATATTGTTTATGATTTTTAAAAGAGGAAACTTTTTCAAAACTCTTATTGTCAAAAAACGACAAATTACATCTTGAACTTATAAAAAAGGCATTTTTGTTTACGAAAGGGAGATACCAATGTTTGGAATAGGCGCTAGAGATATAGGGATTGATTTAGGAACGGCTAACACGCTCGTATATGTAAAAGGAAAAGGGATTGCGGTTCGCGAACCATCGGTTGTTGCAGTGCAGACCGATACAAAGCAAATCGTTGCAGTCGGAAACGATGCGAAGAACATGATCGGCCGTACACCTGGAAACGTGGTTGCGCTTCGTCCGATGAAGGATGGCGTAATAGCTGATTATGAAACGACCGCAACAATGATGAAGTACTATATGAAAGAAGCTCAAAAAAAGGGTGTATTCGGAAACAAGCCATATGTCATGATTTGCGTTCCTTCTGGAATCACTGCAGTAGAGCAGCGTGCAGTCATCGATGCAGCGAGACAAGCGGGCGCACGTGATGCATATCCGATCGAAGAACCGTTTGCAGCAGCGATTGGTGCAGACCTTCCAGTTTGGGAGCCTACAGGCAGCATGGTCGTGGATATTGGCGGAGGAACGACGGAAGTGGCGATCATATCGCTTGGCGGTATCGTAACAAGCCAATCCATCCGCATCGCTGGTGACGAAATGGATGATGCCATTATCGTTTACATACGCAAAAACTACAATTTGATGATTGGTGAGCGTACTGCAGAAGCGATTAAAATGGAAATTGGTTCTGCAGGTGATACGGAAGGCGTCGAAAACATGGAAATTCGCGGCCGTGATTTATTGACGGGTCTACCGAAGACGATTGAAATCACACCTGATGAGATATCCAAAGCACTAAGCGATACCGTTTCCGCGATTGTGGACTCGGTGAAAAATACGCTGGAAAAAACACCGCCTGAATTGGCCGCTGACATCATGGACAGAGGCATCGTGTTGACGGGCGGAGGCGCTTTGCTGCGCAATTTGGATAAAGTCATCAGTGAAGAAACGCAAATGCCGGTGATCATCGCCGAAAATCCGCTGGATTGTGTGGCGATCGGCACGGGGAAAGCGCTGGATCATATCCATTTATTCAAAACTAAATCAAGAGATTCCCGATAAGCATAACTTCTCAAATAGGAGCCGGCTCAACAAAAGGTTGCAATTTTGAGCCGGTTTTTCTTATGTTCAAACAGCACGGGCAACGCATTTACGTTTTATAAGGTATAAAGGTAGTAGATATTAGATATTAAGATATAGAGGTGCAATTACCATGCCACAGTTTTTTAATAAAAAGCTCCTTCTCTTGCTCGTTAGTATCATCGTTCTCGTGGCATTGATCGGTTTTTCTTTAAAGGAGAGAGAAGAGTTGACTTGGCCGGAGCAATTCCTGAAAGATACGACAGGCTGGGTTGGAAATGTGTTTAATAAGCCAGTATCGGGTATAACAGGTTTTGTAGGAGGCTTAAAAGACCTTCAGCATACATACGATGAAAACAAAAAATTGAAGGCCCGCCTGGATGAATATGTACTATTGAAAACCCAGGTCCAGGACTTGAAGGAAGAAAATGACGAATTCCGTGATAACCTCAAAAAAGAAGATGACCTGCGGAAGTATTCATCGATTCAATCGACGGTCATCGGCCGTAATCCCGACCGGTGGAATGAGATGCTGACGATCAATAAAGGAAAGCGTAATGGGGTAGAAAAAAACATGGCCGTCATCAAGTCCAATGTGCTTGTGGGCAAGGTTAAATCAGCGACTGATTTTACGGCTTCGGTTCAGCTCCTGAGCTCAATCGATAAAGCGAACCGCGTCTCGGCAATCGTACAAGGTGATGATAAAGCTTACGGTTTGATTGAAGGTTTCGATGATAAAAAGAACCTGCTGCTGATGAAACGGATTCCATATGATAAAAAAATCAAGAAGGATTCTACGGTCATCACTTCCGGTTATGGCGGGATATTCCCGAAAGGACTATTGATTGGAAAAGTGGTTGACGTCAAGGTGGACCAATACGGATTGAACCAGACTGCTTATATTGAACCTGCGACGGATTTATACGATATAAATAATGTTATGGTCGTTCAGCGTGAGGTTGGCGGGGTAGCGGACGAAAGTGATGGGGAGGATGAAGCGGAGTGAAACAATTCATCCTTTCTTTTGTAGCACTGATTTTTTTTGTTTTTGAAAGCATTTTCGCGCAGCTGTTTGCCGGCGATGCATTCGGGGACGATAAAATCCTCGTTCCCCATTTCATGATGATTTTCATTTTTTTCCTGGCGATGTACGGTTCCAGGAAAATGGGCATGCTTTATGGGGCCATCCTTGGATTGACTTATGATGTCGTGTATACGGAGATCTTGGGGATCTATATGTTCCTGCTTCCTTTTCTTGCCTATTTGATTTCGAAATGCATGAAAATCCTGCAAAATAATCTATTGATTGCCTGTCTGACGGCTTTTATATTCACGGCCGTTTTGGAGCTGGTCATCTTCCAGATGAATACCATCCTTTCGTTCGCCGATATGCCATTCGGTGAATTCGCGGAAAGGAGATTGCTTCCGACCTTGTTATTGAATCTCGCATTCATCATCGTCAGCTGCTATCCTTTAAAGAGATTATTCGAAAAGCTTGATTTGCAAGGAGACGCGGAATAACGTTTCAATGCCCGAAGTGCAGGCCGGAATCGCATTTTTTCTTTTCAGAGTACGTAGAAAAAGGAAAATTGTTTTCCTATGTCGAATTATATTTCATTGAGGTGAAACAAACGTCATGAATAAAAGAATTCAGCAAAATGTCATGATTAAGGGAACAAAAGACGGGTTTATGCTTCATCTCGATGATTCTTGCTCATTTTCCGATTTGTTGAAAGAGTTAGAAGTGAAGCTTTCCGCAAACTATCAGTTTCAAGAAAATGACCCGTCCATTTCCGTTAAAGTACATACAGGGAACCGCTATCTTGATGAAAAACAAACAAAAATGATTAAAGAGGTCATCCATAAAAAAAAGAAGCTTTTCGTAGACGAGATGATTTCAAATGTCCTGACAAAGGATGAGGCGAACCGCTGGAAAGATGAAAACCAAGTGACGACCGTGACCAAGGTGATAAGATCTGGACAGGTTTTTGAAGTTCCCGGTGATTTACTTCTGATCGGGGATGTCAATCCTGATGGAACGGTGCGTGCGGGCGGCAGCATATATGTGATGGGGCAGCTAAGGGGCATCGCCCATGCTGGATACATGGGGAATAATGAGGCCATAATAGCAGCCTCGGTCATGAAGCCTGCCCAGCTCCGCATTGCCGGACAGGTCAATTTATCTCCTGACGAATATACGAAATGGGGGCATGATCTGGAATGCGCCTTCATGGACGAAGAAGAAAATATCATTATCGACAAACTGCAAGTTTTAAAGAAATATAGACCTAATTTAAATAGATTAGAAGGGGGTCTCTAATCGTGGGAGAGGCAATAGTTATAACATCCGGTAAGGGTGGTGTCGGGAAAACGACCACCTCCGCCAATTTGGGAACATCTTTAGCTCTTCTAGGCAAAAAGGTTTGCTTGATAGATACGGATATCGGTCTGCGGAACTTGGATGTGATCATGGGATTGGAAAACCGGATCATCTATGATTTGGTCGATGTGGTCGAAGGGCGCTGTAAGATCCATCAAGCGCTCATTAAAGATAAACATTTCGAGGATTTGCTTTATTTGCTTCCGGCTCCGCAAAATAGTGATAAATCAGCGGTGAATGAAGAGCAGATGAAGAAGCTCATCAGCGATATGAAGCCGGATTATGATTATATCCTCATTGACTGCCCAGCAGGCATTGAACAGGGCTTCAGGAATGCCATTGCCGGCGCTGACAAGGCAATCATCGTTACGACTGCCGAGAGACCCGCTGTCAGGGATGCGGACCGCATCATTGGCCTGCTTGAAAAAGAAGAGCAAATTGAACCGCCTCAATTGATCATCAACCGGATACGCGGCCATTTGCTTCATGAAGATGAAGAAATGGATATCGATGGCGTTACCGATTTCCTGAAAATTGACTTGATCGGCGTCATTCCTGACGACGACCAGGTCATTGTGGCAGCGAATAAAAAGGAGCCCATTGCCTATAATCCAGACAATAGGGTGTCGCTTGCTTACCGGAACATAGCCCGGAGGATTCTTGGTGAATCCGTTCCCTTGTCGCCAATCGGCGGCGAACCAAAGGGCTTCATGTCCAAATTGAAAAAATTCTTTAGCGTGCGCTGAATTGGGATTGTTTGAAATGTGATGGGCAAAGCCCTTGCAGTCAAGCAAATTCAAGGACGAAGCGGGAGCACTTGATGCCCCGCTTTTTTTTATGGTGCGGGCAAAAAAAAGGCAAGCCAGGGTTCCTGGCTTGCCTAATCCATATGGAGACGGGGTTATCCGCGTCTTCCGCCCCTGCCGCCGCGTTTTGATTCGGTGCTGCGTTTAAGGGTCGATAAATTTTCTTCACTGGTCTTTAAAAAGCGACTCATTTTATCTTCGAAATTTTCCTTTGGCTGGAAATTACCTTTTGAACGAAAATCTTTAGAACGGCTATCCCCTTGGCGTGGTGGGCGTTTGGTATAAGAAGAGGTTTGCCCTTCGGGTCTATCTATAGCCTTTTTGATGGACAAGGCAGTTTTTCCGTCTTTCTCACTAATCACTTTTACTTCTATTTGGTCGCCTACTTTAAGATGGTCATTGACGTCTTTTACATAGCTATCTGCTACTTCGCTAATATGCACAAGACCTGTCGAGCCTCCCGGTAATTCTACGAATGCTCCAAAATTAGTGATACCTGTTACTTTACCTTGTACTTTGCTGCCTATTTCGATTGACATAAAAAAATGTTCCCCCTCAATAATGTTAAAACCACTTTATTATAACAAATTTCAGGGAACAATATCAATTGGATTTTACGTGGTTTATTCAATTTCAGCAATTGGTGTGAAAATCCTTTGGATTACACCACTTTTCCCTCGATTTTCAGGCGAGTTAATTATTTTATTCCCACCATCCTTTCACGGTCATAGTCTGGACAAGTTGCTCATACGCTGTAATATAGCGCTTTTTAGAGCAGGGGGGATTCTTTATGGATGATCGCAGGAAAGATATCCGCAATCGCATTGCCAAGAGACGGAAGTTTAATGATAATCCAGTTGGGAACAGCAGTTGGACGGAAATCAACAATGATGAATCATATGGTGTGGATTCATTCAACGGATATTCGGAAAAAGATCATCCGCTCTTCAGGAAAGAATATTTTTTCTTTAAAATCCTTGTCAGCGTCTGCCTGTTCCTGGTCATTGCGGTGATGTTCAAGCATCCTTCGGCACGTCTTGATCCTGCCAGGAGCTTTGTCTCGGAAAACATGAGCAAGGAATTCCAGTTCGCTTCCATCTCCAATTGGTACGAAAATGCGTTTGGCAAACCGATCGCTTTTTTGCCGAAGGAAGCGAAAAAGGAAACGGTTGACTCGAACGAGGGCTATGCGACGCCAGTTTCAGGCAAAATCACCCAAACCTTCGAGACGAACGGTGAAGGGATCATCCTGGAAACGAGCAAGGGCTCCAAGGTCGAGGCAATCAATGAGGGCGTAGTCATTTTTGCCGGTGAAAAGGAGGGAATAGGGAAGACGGTCGTCATCCAGCATGCCAATCATAGTGAATCCTGGTATGGGCAGCTGAAAGAGATTGATGTGAAGATGTATGAATTCGTTAAAAAGGGCAATGAAGTTGGACAGGTTACAGTCAGTGAAGACGGATCGAAGGGCAGATTTTATTTGGCGATCAAAGAAAATGATGCTTTCGTCAATCCTAAAAAGGTGATTCAATTTGAGTGAATATGGGAAATTACTGCTCAAGATCAGGGTGCATCCGACATTGTGGTTCGTGATTGGTGTTGCCATCCTCACTGCCCATTTCGTGGAAATGCTGATGCTGCTGCTCATCGTCTTCATTCATGAAATGGGGCATGCCGTCTGTGCTCAGCACTTTAAATGGCGGATAAAGTCCATCCAGCTGCTTCCTTTTGGGGGGGCTGTCGAGACGGAGGAATATGGCAATAAAAGCTTGAAGGAGGACTTGGCTGTTGTGCTTGCCGGCCCGCTTCAGCATGTATGGCTCATTGGTGCCGCATTTTTGCTTTATTTCTTTTCTTTTATTTCCCATGAGCTGTATCAGCCCTTTTTGTATATGAATCTGATGCTGCTAGCCTTTAATTTGCTGCCGATTTGGCCGTTGGACGGGGGACGGCTGCTATTCATTGGCATTTCGCTATATTGCACCTTTCTTGAAGCCCAGAAGCATACACTGCATTTTTCGGCAGCTTTCGCTGTTACGGCCTTTTTGACCTGGCTCATTCTTGATCCGCTCAATTTGAACATTTGGCTCATCGTCTTTTTCATCGGTCTTTCGCTTGTGATGGAATGGCGGCAGCGCTACTATGCGTTTATCCGCTTCCTGTTGCAGCGTCATTACGGGCATACCAATGACCTGGCGAAATTGAAGCCGATTTTGGTGGATGCACAAGAACCGATTTATAAGGTGCTGGAACTGTTTCAGCGGGGGTGCAAACATCCCGTCATCATCATGAAAAACGGCAAGGAGAGCGGATCATTGGATGAAACGGAAATCCTCCATGCCTATTTTTCCGAGAAAATGACAAACGGGAAAATCGGTGACCTATTATATTCTTATTAAATATGTTATCCTTTCTTCAAATTGAGGAGAGGATTTTTTTAATGAAAAAGATGATCGCGAACCTTGCTTCACGCGAAAAAAGAGTCGCCGTATTGGAGAATGAGGTACTGCGCCAGCTTGTGATTACGCCCGAACAAAAGCGCAGTACGGTCGGTAACATTTATCTTGGGAAGGTGACGAAGGTATTGCCTGGTATGGATGCCGTCTTCATTGATTACGGGGCGGATAAGAATGGCTTCCTGCATCGAGACGAGCTCCCTTCCTACCAAATGACAAAAAACACCGATGGGAAAGCGGCCATCGGCCAATATGTTCGTCAGGGAGAAAAGCTGCTCGTTCAGGTAAGCCGTGATGAAACAGGTACAAAAGGAGCTAAATTGACGGGATTGATCGAGTTTTCCGCAGAATCCCTCGTATACATACATGGAAACGATTATGTTGGCGTGTCAAAGAAATTCAAAAACGAGCAAATCCAAAAACAGTGGCGGGAGACAGCCCTGCGAAATAAAAAACCTGATGAAGGCTTGATCATACGCACCTCGATGGAGAAGGAGAGTGAGGCGGTCTTCTTGGAAAGGCTGGACTCATTGCGCGAGCAGTATCAAGCATTAAAAAGGAAGGCTGCCTCTCTCAAGGCTCCGGCACTGCTCTTGTCGAGGGATTCAGTTCTTACGATGATCATGGATGAGATGTCTCGAACGGCTGCCGGACAGCTTGTCATCGATGATTTCGACGCCAGCCAAGTGTTGAAGAAATGGGTGCAGGAAAATCAGAAGGAGTGGGAAATATCCCATGCACCCGGTCCAGACAATATTTTTTCCGAAGCGAATATAGAGGCGCAAGTGGAGAAAATGAATAAAAAAATCGTTTGGCTCGATAATGGCGGTTATCTGATTTTTGAAGAAACGGAAGCTTTCACCGTCATCGATGTCAATTCTGGTAAATTTACCGGAAAAGCGGCAAAGGAGGCAACCTTGTTTGCCGTGAATCAGGCGGCGGCTAAAGAGGTCGCCCGCCAGTTAAGGCTGCGGAATATCAGCGGGATCATTTTGATCGACTTCATCAATATGACTCAAACGCGACACGAGCAGGAAATCATCGATATCGTTAAAAGGGAGACGGCAAAGGACGAGAAACGGGTACAGGTCATCGGCTTTACTGAGCTGGGCATCCTCCAAGTGACGAGAAAGAGAACCTCGCCGTCTTTAAGCGAATGGATGACGGTCCCTTGCCCGGTTTGCAACGGAAGCGGAAAAATCGAAAGCCCTGAAACCGTGGCCTTCCGGCTGGAGCGTGAACTGCTGGAGCACCGCAAGACCGATGATGAAGCGGTCTGGGTCGAGGCAAGCGAGGCGGTTTGGCACGTGCTGCTTGGCGAACAGGAATCCTACAGGCAGACGTTGGAGGAATTGATCGCCAAAAGGCTATTCGTAACATTTATCCCCGGCTCCGTGAATGCTTATTCCATCAAACGCTTCGGCAGCATTGAGGAAATCAGCGGCGCCATCGAATGATGGGCAGGAATTTCTACAAATATATTGACAGGCATTCCGGTTTCATGATAGGATTTTACTGTTATGTTTGTAGCACCCGTGCTACAACCGCTCAACATCAGGTCCTAAGCTTTTGCCTTTCAGGCAAGACGCCTGTGATTGGCGAGTCTGAGACATTCAAGGAGGTGCAAGTATGTACGCAATTATCGAAACTGGCGGTAAACAAATTAAAGTAGCAGCTGGCGAAGCGGTTTACATTGAAAAATTAAACGCAGAAGCAGGCGAAACTGTTACATTTGACAAAGTTTTATTCGTAGGTGGCGAAGACGTGAAAGTCGGTGCTCCACTAGTTGAAGGCGCTACTGTAACAGGTACTGTCGAAAAACAAGGGAAGCAAAAGAAAATCACTGTTTTCAAATACAAAGCGAAGAAAAACAATCGTAAAAAACAAGGTCATCGTCAACCATACACAAAAGTTGTTATCGAAGCAATCAACGCGTAAGGGCTGATTCTAGATGATTAAAGTTGTCTTTGATGCTCCGCAGGAACGAATTGCTTCGTTCACCCTAAGCGGACATGCTAACTTTGCTAAAAAAGGTTCTGATATCGTTTGTGCAGGTGTGTCGGCTGTTTCCTTCGGGGCAGTCAATGCAATCATGTCCTTGACGGATGTAGAGCCTGAGATCGAGCAAGGAAGGGAAGGCGGCTATCTTCGCTGCGTCATCCCGGGGAATCTTTCGCCGGAATCCGAAGAGAAGGTTCAGCTGCTTTTGAACGGAATGCTCGTATCGCTGCAAACCATCGAACGTGATTATGGTAAATACATGAAAATTATCCTCAACCAATAGGAGGTGGAACATATGTTAAGATTAAATCTTCAGTTCTTCGCTTCGAAAAAAGGAGTAGGTTCTACAAAGAACGGACGTGACTCAATCTCCAAGCGTCTTGGCGCTAAGCGTGCAGACGGTCAATTCGTATCTGGTGGCTCTATCCTTTACCGTCAACGCGGAACGAAAATCTATCCTGGTGAGAACGTAGGCCGTGGTGGAGACGATACTCTATACGCTAAAGTAGACGGTGTTGTTAAATTCGAACGTTTCGGACGTGACCGTAAAAAAGTAAGCGTATATCCAGTTGCACAAGAAGCATAATTGGCATCTTTGAACAGAGGCTGACTCAAAAGGGTCTGATTCCTTCTACAAGACTATATACCGCGTCATTTTTAATAATGGTAGGCATATAGTGGAGAAGAAGGGGTCCGGCCCTTTATTTATACTATGGTTCGATAGATGACCAGCGTTTTGCAGGAGACTTCAGTCATTAGTATAAGGAAAAGCAACCTCTGACATACAAAAGGCTCGCCAACCGGCGGGCTTTCTTACACTTTCAGGGGAACAACCCATTACTCATTCACCCCGTTTGGTTCATCCGGATGGACAGTCCAATTCAACTATATCATCTCCGATTGGTGCTAAGATAAGGCCCATTCTCTTTTCTAGTTCAAATGGCTCTACCATCGTCCAAAGAACTCAGGGTGTGTGGCTGTATTTTTTGGACGGGGGCTTCATGTGAAGGCATGTGAATCGAGCTTCATTTCCTGTTTGTTGTTTTTTTGTTATACTGTAAAATGGAAGTATTCAACATGATAGAGCGGAAAAAAGTTTCTTTATCATAATTGAAGGTGTTAATAATGAATAAAAATTGGACGACTATTGAAACCCTGCGTCAAACCAGGCATGATTGGCTGAATAAAATTCAAATCATCAAAGGCAATCTTGAGCTGAACAGAATTGACCGTGTCAAGGGCATCATTGATGAAATCATTATTGAAACCCAAAATGAAGCACGCCTGTCCAGCTTGAATTTACCGAAATTCACTGAGATGCTGCTGACTTCCAATTGGAATAACGGATCATTTTATTGCGAATATGAAATCATCGATGTTTTTCAAGGATCTGCTGATGTGGATGAGCTGATGTATCGCTGGACGACCGATTACTTTACCATTTTGGATAAGAGTCTGGATCCGGCTTTTGAAAACGTACTGTCTGTTTCCATGGGTAAAAAGCAAATGGACAGCATGCGCTGTTCCTTTCATTTGCAAGGCAAATTCATTGACCAGCCGGCAGTAATCGAGTTTTTGGAACGGTCGCTAACGGCTGAGCAAACGATTGAAGTGTGCGAATGCGCTGGGGACGAAATGTTTTTTAAGATGACTATTGATTTTTAAAAGAAGTATACAGCAAGAATTGACTTGCAGAAAACAAGGAAGTGATAGCATGTTTGTCGATCAAACGAAAGTCTATATAAAAGGCGGAGACGGTGGTAACGGAATAGTTGCTTATCGTCGCGAGAAATTCATACCAAAAGGCGGACCTGCCGGCGGAGATGGCGGGAATGGCGCTAATGTCGTTTTTGAAGTGGAGGAAGGCTTGCGCACGTTAATGGATTTCCGCTATCAACGTCACTTTAAGGCACCGCGCGGGGAGCACGGCATGTCCAAAAACATGCATGGAGCGGCTGCAAAGGATATGGTCATCAAGGTTCCGCCAGGCACGGTCGTCATTGATGAAAAAACGAAGGAAGTCATTGCTGATTTAGTGGAGCACGGACAGCGCGCCATCATTGCCAAGGGTGGACGCGGAGGCAGGGGGAATTCCCGTTTTGCCACACCTGCCAATCCTGCCCCTGAAATCGCGGAGAACGGCGAACCTGGCCAGGAACGCGATATCATCATGGAGTTGAAGCTGCTCGCTGATGTCGGGTTGGTCGGTTTCCCTAGTGTGGGAAAATCCACTTTGCTTTCAGTCGTTTCAGCAGCGAGACCTAAAATCGCCGAATACCATTTCACTACGATCGTCCCTAACCTCGGAATGGTGGAAACGGAGGATCACCGCAGCTTCGTCATGGCCGATTTGCCTGGTTTGATCGAAGGGGCATCTGAAGGAGTCGGGCTTGGCCATCAATTCCTGCGCCATATTGAAAGGACGAGGGTAATCGTCCATGTGATCGATATGTCCGGTCTTGAAGGCAGGGATCCGTATGAAGACTACCTGACAATCAATAAGGAACTGGAAGAATACAATTTGCGCTTGACCGAGCGTCCGCAAATCATCGTTGCCAGCAAAATGGATATGCCGGACTCTGAAGAAAACTTGGCGGCTTTCAAAGAAAAGCTCGAGGAAGACTATCCTGTATTCCCGATTTCTGCGGTGACGCGTGCCGGAATCCGTGAGCTTCTTTATGCAATTGCAGATAAAATCGAAGAAACTCCTGAGTTCCCTCTTGATCATGAAGAAGAAAATACCGGAATTCACCGTGTTCTTTATAAACATACTTCACAGGCGGATGAGTTCAGCATTGAACGCGAATCCGATGGCAGCTTTGCCGTATCTGGATTCAAGATCGAGCGTCTATTCAAAATGACGGATTTCACCCGTGAAGAATCGATCCGTCGTTTCGCGAGGCAGCTCCGTTCATTCGGAGTCGACGAAGGCCTTCGACAAAGAGGTGCCACAAATGGCGATATCGTCCGTATCCTTGAATACGAATTTGAATTTGTTGATTGATAAGATGCCATGATGGCAGGCAAAAGGAGGCGTGCAGAGTTGAACAAGGGCGATCAGAAGTTTTTCCTCGTTAGAGAGGATGTCCTTCCCGAAGCGATGAAAAAAACGCTGGATGCAAAAGAAATGATTGAACGGGGAAAAGCTGAATCAGTTTGGGAAGCGGTACAGCGTGTGGACCTGAGCAGAAGTGCCTTTTACAAATACCGGGACACGGTGTTTCCGTTTCATACCGTCGTCAAAGAAAAACTGATTACCCTGTTCTTTTATCTTGAAGATCGTTCGGGTACTCTATCGGAGCTTTTACGGCTCGTCGCATCATCCGGCTGCAACATCATGACAATCCATCAAACGATCCCATTGCAGGGACGTGCGAATGTCACCCTGTCCCTCAACACGGGCGGGATGACGATGGATATTGATGAACTGCTTACAAAACTGCGTAAAATGGAGTTTGTCGAGAAAGTCGAAATCATTGGGAATGGCGCTTGAAAAACAGCCTGTACTTGTTACAAGTACAGGCTGTTTTTTTTTAGTCGCGATTAACTATTGTAAAAAATCTGAAAATGGCATAACATAAACAATAGATTTTCCGTGAAAGGGAGTTTATAATATGACATCAAAAATCGCATTTCTAGGGCCAAAAGCAACGTTCACGGATTTAGCTGTTTCTCGACTATTTCCTAATGACATAAAGATACCGATGAACACGATTCCCGACTGCCTTGATGCTGTACGTGACGGCGAAGTGAATCACACGCTCGTCCCCATCGAGAATGCATTGGAGGGATCGGTCAATATAACGATGGATTACCTGGTCCATGAAGTCACCTTACCGATAAAAGGGGAAGTGACGATTCCGATCCAGCAGCATTATATGGTGCATCCAGATCATGCGTATCCAGGTTTCAGACCGGACATGGTATATTCGCATTCGCATGCCATTGCACAATGCCGCAAATTTCTACATAAGGATTTGAGGGGCATTCCATACGAGTATGTGACGTCGACCGCCGCTGCCGCGAAGATGGTGATGGAGAACCCTGACATCAACATTGCTGCCATTGCCAATGATATGGCTGCTGCGGAGTATGGACTGACGATCGTGAAGCACAATATCCATGATTACGAACATAATCATACGAAGTTTATCGTCGTATCAAACAGTGAAGTTGACTACGCCGGGCATTTGACGGTTGAAGGAGATGCGAAGACGACCTTGATGGTCCAGCTTCCTGCCGACCACTCTGGGCAGCTGCATCAAGTGCTTTCCGCTTTCTCCTGGAGGAAGCTGAACCTCTCCAAGATCGAATCTAGACCGATGAAAACCGGCCTTGGCCATTACTTCTTCATCATTGACGTTGAAATGGCCCTTGACGATGTTCTCATCCCGGGTGCCATTTCCGAATTGGAGGCTCTTGGCTGCTCGGTTACGGTAATGGGAAGCTATTCATGCTTTAAGGTCCAAAACGGCGTAATGCAGCGTTGAGCACTCCTAAAAAAGATGATGCACACTAAACTGCAACAAAATGTCCCGGAGCATATCCGGGATGTTTTTTTGTTCTCGGACTACAAAAGGAAAAGGGGTCCATCGAAGTTGAAAATGGTTTAATTACACACCATTTTTGATGTACTCGTATACTATAGGTAGGCGAACGTTGATATCAAGAAAAAAATACATAGCATCGATCCTAAGTAGCTATACCCTTTTGTATCGAAGAAGATCTTTCAATATGCATGGAACAGGTGGTGTTCAGCAGAAATGGATAGTCAATTCAAAGAAACGTTCGGTTCATGGACCCAGGCGATAGGGACGGTCATTTCTGCTGTTGGGGGAACACCATCCAGAGTGCTTTCCGAAGATTTTCGCAAAAACCTGGATTTGATCGGTAATGAACTTCAAGCGACGGGAAATGCGATATTGGCGGATGCGGAAGATACCTGGTCACTGAATAAACTCGGCAACCAAATCCAAGCGATCGGCAATTCGACTGTCATCCTGGGGCTGGTCATTGATTTCGATGAAGTGACGAAGCAGGAATTGATCATCAAAGGCAATTTGATTCAAGCGTTGGGCGGCGGAACCGCGGTTGCCGGAGCATATGAGAATCCGGATGAACCTGAACAGGCCTTGAATGTCACCGGGAATATATTGCAGGCTATAGGAAATTCGATGCAGGCGATTGGAGGAATCGACGAACTTAGGAATAGCCTTCTTGAAAAGGATCCTGATAATGATGAAGGAAACGATGAAGACAAAGAAGGCGAGAACGAGGAGGGAAAAACACAATATCAATATCCAGACTTTGAAGAGGAGCCGACAGATGGAGAATTGATTCAGACAATGGGGGGCTGGATACAGGCGGTCGGTTCCGTGCTAAACCTGATTGGTCAATTAAGGAGCAATAATGAAAGCCAATCCGGCGAAGACAGCTCCAATGAGAGCGATTCAGCATGATGAAATAACAAAATCCCCTCAAGATATGAGGGGGCTCGTTCCGTCAATCGACCAATATCCCGGCTTCCCTCAGGGCATCCTCCGCTTCGTCAAGCAGTTCCTCAGAAGAGGCGCTCAGTGTATGGAGATGGATGCCGCTCGTTAGCTCCGATAAAAAAGACGCATTCGTGGCGGACACTCTCGATAGGAATTGCTGGACCTCCTTTCGGCTGCTGACCATGATGGAAGCGGTTAGGTCACCGTAAACGGGATGCTCGATTTTAACATCCTTGACCGTAATGCCGATGTCGACGAGCAGATAGAGTTCTTCTTGCGTCCGGGATGGATCATGCTGGCAAGCGAGGATCCTTTCCGGCTTTTTCGTGCTTTCGGTTGGTAAAAACATATAGCCTTGGCTCGTGGCAATGATCGGTTCATTCCGTGCTTTCAGCAACGTTATATCACCGACGATAACCTGGCGGCTTACACTCGTCATTTCCGAGAGCTCGCTGCCTGTAACGGGCTTTGCGCTTGTTTGCAATATATGTAAAAGTTTCGTCCGTCTTTCTTCCCCGAGTAATTTCTTTTTTTCCATGATTCAATCACCTCTTTTGTTAAGGACATTTTACCATAGAATGTCCGACTTTATCGAATCGCAGCGATTCCTGCAAGGCACTCTGCCAATTTGTGCATATCAGCGGCAGTGGTGTGTTTTCCAAAGGAAAGACGGACAAATTGATGTGCCTCTTCTTCGCTTTTCCCGATTGCCATCATGGTTTTGGATGGCTCCTGCTTACCAATCTGACAGGCGCTCCCTGTCGAAACCGCGAAGCCCCTCCGGTTTAATTCGAGCATGATGTACTGCCCCTGCAATCCCGGGAAGGTAAGGGCCAGGATGTGGGGCAATTGCCTGGTTTGCGCTTCGATGACTTTAAAGTGGACCGTTTTTTCCGTTAGTTGCTGAATCAATAGCCTCCTGAGCATGAAGATTCGTTCATGTTCTTTTTCGCGGATTTCTCCTAGGTTCCTTGCAGCAGTTACGAAGGAGGCTATGCTGGGAACGTCCACTGTCCCGGGCCGGAATCCAGATTCGTGGGTGATATTCGGAACGGGGGCCTTTAACTGCTGAATGGTTGGAAAGATCACGGCACCGGTCCCCTTTGGGCCATAAACCTTATGACTGGAAATGGACATTCCATCACACAAAGCAGATATCCCCTCCAGTGGCAATTTTGCAAATGACTGAACACAATCAACATGCAAAAATGCTGGATGCTCATGGACAATTTTACTTATTTGCTCAATTGGCTGAATGACTCCCATTTCCGAGTTCACATGTTGGACAATGACCAGGCACGTCTTGTCGGTAAGTGCTTCAATTAGGTGTTCGATATCGATAAGGCCATTTTCCAAATGCCGCAGATACGTCACACTGTAGCCGGACTGTTCAAGCTTGCAGACATGGTTGGCGATCGAGGCATGCTCGGTCCGGCTTACGATCAAATGGTTCTGCCAAGCCGGCCTTGAAGCGAGAAATGTATCGATTGCAAGACTATTGCTTTCCGATCCGCCGCTCGTGAAGATGATGCCTTCTTTTTTTAGATTCAGCATTTCTGCCAGTTGCTGTCGTGACATATCCAATAAACGTGCACTTTCAGAGCCGATATCATGCAAACTGCTTGCGTTTCCGAAAAACCTCCTGGAGGCTTGGCTGAACACATCGATCGCTTCTTCATCCATGGGGGTAGTTGCGGCATAGTCCAAATAAATCAAAAAATCACTTCCATCCTTCATTCTAAAAAACTCTTGATAATAATTTAATAGTATGTAAATATAGTTGTCAAGACACCTGTCGTAAACAGGAGGGATGTAATTATGGTCACAACGGAAGTCATCGTGATAGGCAGCGGTATTGCGGCCTTGACAACGGCATTGGAGGCAAGTGAGCGGAAGCATGTGATACTCATCACAAAATCAGAACTTCGTCATAGTAATTCTTACTTGGCGCAGGGCGGTATTGCTGCGGCACTCTCCAGCCAGGATGGAGTATCCTTACATAAAAAAGATACGCTCTCTGCTGGCCAGCATTATAACAAGGTGAAGGCCGTGGAAAAACTCGTCCAGAAAGCCCCTTCGGCGATCGCTGACCTTATCCGCTCCGGTATGCAATTCGACCGGGATCATGACGGCTCCCTGATGCTGGGAATGGAGGGTGCACATAGTGTAAGGAGAATCCTTCATAGTCATGGTGATGGGACAGGAAGGTACATGATGGAGCACCTGATAGAATGCTTGAAAAGCACGTCGGTACAAGTGATCGAGAATGAGGCAGCAGTGGAGCTGATCATCGGTGAAGATGAATCTTGCATAGGCGTTAAAACCCTGGATCGGTCAGGGAAACTGGCGGTCTTTCATGCAGAGCGGACGGTTCTGGCAACAGGCGGATGCGGCTCACTCTACCGATATACATCCAACTCACAAACGGTATCAGGTGATGGAATCGCGCTTGCCTTCAAGGCGGGGGCCAAGGTTCGTGATATGGAATTCATCCAGTTCCATCCGACACTGCTTTTCAAGAATAACAAAGCAGCAGGTCTTGTTTCAGAAGCGGTCCGGGGTGATGGCGCCCTATTGGTGACCGAAGCTGGATTGCCAATCATGGAGGGTGTTCATCATTTGAAGGACCTTGCCCCAAGACATATTGTCGCACAGACGATTTTTTCTTATATACAACGCGGCGAAAAGGTATTTTTGGATATTTCGATGATCAAGGACTTCAAAAACCGTTTTCCGACGGTCAGCTCATTATGTGAGAAAAACGGGGTGGATCTCCAGCTCGGAAAAATCCCGGTTGCTCCTGGAAATCATTTTTTAATGGGAGGAATTGAAGTGGATGAGCGGGGGCAAACCTCTGTCCCCTCTTTGTATGCAGTCGGAGAGGTGGCGTGCACGGGTGTACATGGAGCGAACCGCCTGGCAAGCAATTCCCTCCTCGAAGGGCTGGTATTTGGCAAGGCCCTAGGGGGCTTGCTTGCCCATATGCAATCAAGGGAGCTGCCAAAAGAAAAAGAGGGAACACAAGGGTTTGCTCATCTTGCTTCTTTACCTGATTTACCGGTATTGCAGGAAAAATTGATGAATGAAGCGGGTATCGTCCGGACCGGGGCAGGATTAACGCGCCTGAAGAATTATCTGGAGACTTTCGACATCGAAAGCCTGCTTGATATGGATGTTAGCGGGCGATCGCTGACGGAAATCACTAAAGCCAACACAATAATCGTCGCGTGGCTGATTGCTGAATCGGCGCTGACTAGAACGGAAAGCAGGGGCGGGCATTTCCGCAGCGATCATCCAAGCGAAGATGATTCCCTATGGCTTAAAAAATCGGTCATCCTTGCTTGCCAAGATGTGAAAAACCGTGTGAAGGGAAGATGGCGATATGAATATATTGAAGCTTAAGCAAATGCTGGAGCATTTTTTGATCGAGGATATAGGAGAATATGATGTAACGAGTGATACCATTTTTGGCCAAACAAAACAAGGTACCTTGACATTCATTGCAAAAGAAGGCGGGGTTTTTAGCGGAAGCGACGTCATCACGACAGGCTTTTCCCTGTTGGATAACCAAATTGAGGTGACCCTGCATGTCCAGGATGGTGAAGTGTTCGAAACAGGTCAAAAGCTTGCACGAATGACCGGCAATATGGCGTCGCTATTAAAGGGGGAAAGGGTGGTTTTGAATTTGGTGCAGCGCATGTCCGGAATTGCCACGCTTGCTCGTGAAGCTGCGTTGATCTTAGCGGGAACGAAGACGAGGGCATGTGACACAAGGAAAACCACGCCTGGCCTGCGGATGCTGGAAAAATACGCGGTCCGCTCGGGAGGCGCCTTCAATCACCGAAATGGTTTGTATGATGCCGTCATGATCAAAGACAATCATATCGCTTTTGCAGGTTCGATAACGAACGCAGTTCAAGCGGTCAAAGCAAAATTGGGGCATGCATGGAAGGTGGAGGTTGAAACGGAGTCACTGAAGCAAGTTCTCGAGGCTGTTGAAGCCGGTGTGGATATCATCATGTTCGATAACAGGAGTCCTGACGAAATCAAGCAGTGGGTCAAATCCGTTCCGGACCATATCATTACGGAAGCTTCCGGGGGAATTACGCTGGGCAATTTAGCTGCATATCGCGAAACAGGGGTGGATTACATATCGTTGGGCAGTCTGACGCATAGCGTCCGGGCCCTGGATATCAGCGCAAAGGTTACAGAACGTGAGGGGGTTTTGAAATGAATATATTGGAGATGGCTGGCACAGCAGGGAATGCACTTCCTGAAAAATATAAAGCGATGTCAGCGGGGGAGATGGAGAAGGCGGTATGGGAGATAAAAAAGCGCTTAGGTAGCCGGCTTTATATACCTGGTCATCATTATCAACGGGAGGAAGTAATCCGCTTTTCCGATGTGACGGGCGATTCGCTTCAGCTGGCCCAGCTTTCGGCTCGAAATCGTGAAGCGGATTATATCGTGTTTTGCGGCGTGCATTTCATGGCCGAAACGGCCGATATTTTGACAGGAGAAACTCAGACCGTCATTCTGCCTGACATGCGTGCCGGCTGTTCGATGGCAGATATGGCGGATATCGATCAAACGGAACGAGCATGGACAAAGCTTCAGCAATTATTTGGCGATTCGATCCTTCCGCTTACTTACGTTAACTCGACTGCGGCCATCAAAGCATTTGTCGGTAAGAATGGCGGAGCCACGGTGACTTCTTCAAATGCCCAAGAGATGGTCTCCTGGGCCCTTAAGCAAAAAGAACGGATCTTGTTTCTGCCCGATCAGCATCTTGGCAGGAACACAGCCTTCGATATCGGCATCCCATTGAATGAAATGGCTGTTTGGGATCCGCATAAGGAGGAATTGATTCATGAGGGTGAACGAAAGGATCTGAAGGTGCTTCTATGGAAAGGGCATTGTTCGGTCCATGAAAATTTCACGACGGCGAATGTTGAAGCACTTAGGAAGGAACAGCCTGCCATGAATATCATCGTCCATCCCGAATGCCGCCGGGAAGTGGTTGCCATGTCTGATTATGCCGGTTCGACATCTTATATCATTGATATGATCGAAAAGGCACAAGCGGGAAGCTCTTGGGCAATCGGCACCGAAATGAACCTTGTCAAGCGACTAATCGCCAATAACCCAGATAAGCAAATCATCTCCTTGAATCCGAATATGTGTCCTTGCCTGACGATGAATCGAATTGATTTACCGCATCTGCTATGGGCACTTGAATCGATTGAAGCAGGTCAAATCATCAACCCGATAAAAGTGGAAAGGAAGATTGCGGATGATGCCATCCTTGCTTTGAATCGAATGCTTGAAAGGGCATGACGCGTTTTTCGGGCAATAGAAAAAGGGGGTTTTTGCAGCCCCCTTTTTATGTATCATCCGTACGTGTTAAAGATTTCTCGTTTCAAAGGTATTGCCTTTATTCATATCTCCAGATTCAAACCCTTTACGGAACCAACGTTTCCGTTGTTCGGAGGTGCCGTGAGTGAAGCTGTCGGGAACTGCGTAGCCTTGCGCCTTTTTCTGGATGGAGTCATCTCCCACACCGCTGGCTGCATTCAATGCCTCGTCAAGGTCGCCTTCCTCAAGCAGATTCTCTCCCTGGACATGATGTGCCCAAACTCCTGCTAAATAATCGGCCTGTAATTCAAGCCTGACAGAATACTGATTATAATCGGTTTTACTGACCTTTGAACGATCGGGCATGAACTTTTCCGTCGTTCCCAACAGTGTCTGGACGTGGTGTCCGACTTCATGAGCAATGACATAAGCCATCGCAAAATCCCCTGGTGCCTGGAATTCTTCCTTCAACTCTTGATAAAAACTAAGGTCGATGTATAGCTTCCTATCACCGGGACAATAAAACGGCCCCACTGAAGAACCTGCGATACCGCATGCCGATTGCACACTTCCTGAGTACAGGACAAGAGTCGGTTCTTCATAATTCAAGCCGTTTTTCCGGAATTCCTCCGTCCAGACCCGCTCCGTATCTGCCAGGACGACTGATACAAACTGTGCAAGCTCCTTCTCTTCATCACTTTCCACATACGTGCCGCCGCTCCCTGAATCATCGGAGGTCAAGCCGCCTAACAGCTCACTGGGATTACCGCCCAGCAGTGTCAAGATCAAAACGATAATCAATCCGACACCGCCGCCGATGCCAGCCATCCCTTTGCCGCTCATCCCCCTTTTATCCTCGACATTCGAACTGCCCTGCCGTCCTTTCCATTTCATTAACATTCCTCCCAGTATGAATATAAGTGCAAGTCATGGTCCATGGACCATTTACTTTCTTATACCCGGAAATCCTTGAGGTTAGACAGGAGGTTAAAGGAAGAAAACTTCCGGAAGAATGCGGGATCGGTGTCCCAAAATCATCCATCCACTCATAAAAGTCCTCTTGGATGCATAAGTTTTCATGATAAAAAATAATAGCAATTCACCCACTACATCATAGTATATATGGACATATGCACAGGAGGGGTTAATAGCGTGAAAATTCATATAGTCCAAAAAGGCGATACACTTTGGAAACTCGCTAAAAAATACGGCGTCAGTTTTGAAGAACTTAAAAAAGTGAACGCACAATTAAGCAACCCGGACATGATGATGCCGGGAATGAAAATTAAAATCCCAGGAACAACCGGAGCAGTAATAAAAGAAACGATTAAGCCCAACATTCATATGGGAGTGAAAGAATCCCAGGTTCAACCGTATCCAGCACAGCCTGCACCGATGAAAGAGCAGCAAATGATGCAACAACCACCGATGAAAGAGCAGCCGAAGTATCAGCAGCCAATCAAAGAACAGCCAAAATACCAAGCGCCGATCAAAGAGCAGCCGAAGTATCAGCAGCCAATCAAAGAACAGCCGAAATACCAAGCGCCGATCAAAGAGCAGCCAAAGTATCAGCAGCCAGTCAAAGAACAGCCGAAGTACCAAGCACCAATCAAAGAACAGCCAAAGCCGATCGTGAAAGAAAAGCAAATAATCATTCCAAAGGAAGTTCCTGTACCGAAACCGGTCATACCTGAAATCGATATCAATAATTATTATATGGTCAACATGACCAACATGAGTGTGCAAAAGCCGCCTGCACCGCCGCCATTACCGAAGAAAAAGGAAGAACCGGCCGCAACTAAGAAAAAGAAGAAGAAGCCCGCCGTTTCACCGACTCAGGAGTATTGTGAGCCTGTGGATGATTGCATCCCCATGACGCCAATCATGCCAGGAACCGGCTATAGCATGCAGCCTCCGCCATGGGCGCATATGCCGATGCAGGGGATGCAAGCCCCATATCATGGCGGCTATGAAAACCCGGGATCACAAGGGTATCAAATGATGGAAGAAAGTTCTGAGGTCTGGGGAGAATCTCCTGACTCGCAATCGATGGGTCAGGGATACGTTCAAGGTGCGACCATGAATCCATACAGCCAGCAACAATATTATCCATATCAAGCATCTGCACCGATGCCGCACCATTTTTATGGAGGGATGGGACAGCAGCCTCAAGCAGCAGGTTCATATATGCAACAAGACCATGAGTCACCTAACGAATCGCCATCCTCATACAACCAACATAATCATTCACAGCAAAATATACAATCCGCAGATGATGATGACGAAGATTGCGGTTGCAACAAAGGGCTGCTTGGAACGTATGGACCGGACGTGAAAGGGCAGTATCAACCGAATGTCAACGAGTATCACCAGCCTGAGTATCCACAATATCCATCACAGCAGCCATATCATGACCCGAATTTTGGCGCCTATCCGCAGATGGGGAGTCAGCCATATCCACATGAAACAGAATCAACTGAATCGGATCATGGCCAACAATATGAAGCCTTCGTGATGCCAGGCCAAAACGGAGGCCAGCCAGGCATGATGATGGGCGGCCAAAACGGAGGCCAGCCGGGCATGATGATGGGCGGCCAAAACGGAGGCCAGCCGGGCATGATGATGGGCGGTCAAAACGGAGGCCAGCCAGGCATGATGATGGGCGGTCAAAACGGAGGCCAGCCGGGCATGATGATGGGCGGCCAAAACGGAGGCCAGCCAGGCATGATGATGGGCGGCCAAAACGGAGGCCAGCCGGTCATGATGATGGGCGGTCAAAACGGAGGCCAGCCAGGCATGATGATGGGCGGTCAAAACGGAGGCCAGCCAGGCATGATGATGGGCGGCCAAAACGGAGGCCAGCCAGGCATGATGGGCGGCCAAAACGGAGGCCAGCCAGGCATGATGATGGGCGGCCAAAACGGAGGCCAGCCAGGCATGATGGGCAGTCAAAACGGAGGCCAGCCGGGCATGATGGGCGGCCAAAACGGAGGCCAGCCAGGCATGATGATGGGCGGCCAAAACGGAGGCCAGCCAGGCATGATGGGCAGTCAAAACGGAGGCCAGCCAGGCATGATGGGCAGTCAAAACGGAGGCCAGCCAGGCATGATAGGCGGTCAAAACGGAGGCCAGCCGGTCATCATGATGGGCGGTCAAAACGGAGGCCAGCCGGTCATGATGATGGGCGGTCAAAACGGAGGCCAGCCGGGCATGATGGGCGGTCAAAACGGAGGTCAGCCGGGCATGATGGGCGGCCAAAACGGAGGCCAGCCAGGCATGATGATGGGCGGTCAAAACGGAGGCCAGCCGGGCATGATGGGCGGTCAAAACGGAGGTCAGCCGGGCATGATGGGCGGGCCTTATGGAGGTCAACCAGGCATGATGGGCGGTCAAGACGGAGGTCAGCCCAGAATGATCGGCGGTCCTTATGGAGGCCAGCCAGGCATGATGATGCGCAATCAGCTTGGGGGGCATCCGGAAGCCATGTTACCTGGACAAATGGGAGGCCAGCCAGGCCAATTCGGGGGCGTTCGTGCGCCTGAAACATTTGGGATGCCGACATATGCAGATGAAAGCGATGACTACTAATTATCAAGGAGACAGTGTTTTTAACACTCGTCTCCTCTCTTATTTAAATCGTAAGCCAAAGAGTATCCATCATCTTCAAAGCAGTGTCTATTTACTGACTTTCGAAAAAGGTCCTCCAATGATTCTCAAGGGGTTCGACAGTTTTGAGAAGTGGGATAGGCAAAGAGAATTGACATCTTTGTTAAGGCAAAAGGGATTTGATCAAACGTACAATATTCACCAAAATTTAATGCCCTTTCAATTCAAAGGGAAATGGTACGGCAGTATGGACTACTTTCAACCAAGCAAGAAGAAATTTCGCTTTTCCCATCACAAGGACCGCTTGGAGGGGATCGAGTTATTGGAAAGCTTCCATGATGTGTCTGAAAACCTTTCCATAAAAGCACCTCTATTCGATCAGGCCAAAAAATGGCGGGAACGACTATCTTTATTTAAAAAAAATTTCACTTATGTTCGCCAATATGTTTCGGAGGATATCATCAAGGAATGGATTAAATGGGGGGAGTGGTCCTTAGAAGGGTTTGAAAAAAACCAGTCATTGTGGAACAGGGAGAAAAAAGTCATCATTCATGGCGATTGTGCTCACCATAATTTCCTGCGGAAAGCAGACGGGACATTGACCTTAATCGATTTTGACTTGATGGCGATTGCCCCACGGTGCATCGATTATTTACAATACGCCAACCGGATATCCCATCATTTGGGTGATGCAGCAACGATGCTGTGGCAAGTGCCGCAACTGAAAAGGTATGAATCAGACCTTGCCTTTTTATATGCTTTAACATATCCCACGGATATTTTCCGTGAATGGAATCGTCTTAATAAAAGCTCATCCCAATTACATTCTGTCTGGAAACTTACTGTTGAAGGTTTTCCAGAGCGGATGGAGATGAATGAAAAGTTAGCGAAAAAGATTTCCTCCCTGAATAGGAAATAACCCGTTTTTTTGGCCATAACTAACTGAGTACAATGGCCGGAAGACACCCATGCTAATTATGAGCGAAATATAGCTCATTAATTGCTATGGGAGGGTCATAGGTGCGGAATCTTAAATGGGCACTGCCGCTTTATACGGTATTGGCTGCCATCGGCCTGGTTGGTTGCGGTACTAATGATTCAGCGGAAAACGAGAATTTCATTGATGAAACGGGATACCATTCCACTGAAAAAGATCAGTTGGTACGGAACATAAATTATCAGAATATGGTGCAGGGATTGTATGATAAAGATGATGCTTACAGTAAGCGTGATCGAAATTATCATGGTCATGAAAGTAAACCGCTTCGAGCCAAATCATCCTATTATAATGCGTATGAAGGCGAATTGGCAGACCTGGCCAATAGTGTTGCGAACAGCGTGGATCCGGTCGTCGATGCCAGGGCAATCATCATGAAGAATGAAATGCTTGTTGCCTTGCTGCTTGATGACTACAGTCAAGCTAGGGAAATCAAAGAAATAGTGAAACAAAAAATCACACCATTATCTAAAGGCAGGACCTTAATAGTCACCACCGATGAAGGTGTCTATTTCCGGACCATGACACTTGATAACAATCTTCGTGACGGTGATACGAGGGACTTGATCATCCAGGATGCGAATGATATGTTCGATAACCTTAACATTCATGAAAATCACCTGAAATGATGCATGGACTGACCTCGATTGATGGGTCAGTCTTTTTGATTTTTTTGGTTAATAAACGTTGTTTGAGGTCAAACTACTTAAAAAGTAAACGCCTTAAGAGGTGAGTATATTGACTAAACAACTAAGAATCCAATTAGTCTTGATCCTATTTATCATGCCATTTTGCTTAACCGCTTTTGCTGAAGGATCTGCGAAAAAGGAAAATGATCCGATTGAGAGAAAGGTCATCCTGCAGCGTATGTATTTGGATGGTGAACTAAGCGAGGAGAAATTGACGGAAACCATTTGGTCGATGGAAGACTTTTGGTCCAAATATGAAGGCTGGAAAGTGGTCGACCAAAATGAGGAGCAAATCGTGCTTAAGAAAATCGAAAATGATATCTCTCCGCTC
This sequence comes from Peribacillus folii, assembly GCF_030271255.1. Classification (GTDB taxonomy): domain Bacteria; phylum Bacillota; class Bacilli; order Bacillales; family DSM-1321; genus Peribacillus. The sequence goes on along the minus strand of NZ_JASJOM010000001.1, from coordinate 144,449 downwards.
CTAAAAGCGAATGGCTATCTCGGCATGCGGGAAGATGGAACACTTTCCATTTTTATCGGAAGGCCGGAGCATGCCAAAATCATTCACACCTTCTACCAATTGGACATTGGGAAACTTGAAGTATATAAGCAGGAGGAACTGCAAAAAGGGATTCCGATCATGAATAAAGACCAATATAAACAGCTCATAAAAGAATATGAGCCATATTCGGTAAACTAGGGCGGGTGGATCTCCCAGCCTTCAGACAGTAGGCAACCTCGATATTATGGAGGTTGCCTACTATTTTTTTTATGCGATATTGATTGTTTCATCTCGCTCGTCATTAAATTAAATTGTATATATGTAGGGATTGAACGTGAAAGGCCTCAATTCGCGAATAAAAGCACGAAATTGGCGAGTAAAGCCGTCAAACTGGCGAGTAAAAGAGCCGAATTGGCGAGTAAAGTAGCCAAATTCGCGAGTAACGGCTCCCAATCGCGTGCAAAAAGCACAAATTGGGACAACAACGCGCCGCCAACTGGAAGCAAAGCCAAAACTCGCGAGTAAAAACAGGAAATTGGCGAGTAAAGCCGTCAAATTCGCGAGTAACGGCTCCCAATCGCGTGCATAAGCACAAATTGGGACAACAACGCGCCGCCAACTGGAAGCAAAGCCAAAACTCGCGAGTAAAAATAGGAAATTGGCGAGTAAAGTCGTCAAACTCGCGAGTAAGTGTACCTTAGTTCAATATGTAGAGAGGATTCTGATTATCCACAGTTTTAGTGGATGTAATCTCTGTTGATTGCTTTGGCTCCCCTTTATTTAAAGGGTGCTTGCCGCATTCGGAAATCATGTAAAAGACTTTGCCGATTATAAAATAACTTTATATGAACAACCACCGGTTTTATGATAAAATGAGAGGTACAGCAAAATCAGGGAGAGAATTAATTTGTATGATTATATAAAAGGCAAGGTCGATTATATTGGACCTGAATACATAGTCGTGGAAAATGGGGGGATCGGATATCAAGTGATGACGCCGAATCCTTTTATTTTTTCCGCCCAATACCAGAAAGATATCCAAGTTTTTTTGTATCATTATGTGCGTGAAGATTTGGTTGCCTTGTATGGTTTTCAGAATCGTCAAGAAAAGGCGTTATTCACGAAGCTTTTGAATGTAACCGGAATCGGGCCGAAGGGGGCGCTTGCCATACTTGCGTCAGGTCAGGTCGATCAAGTCGTGCAGGCGATTGAAAATGAAGATGAATCGTTCTTGGTGAAGTTCCCGGGAGTAGGGAAGAAAACGGCAAGACAGATGATTCTTGATTTAAAAGGAAAGCTGGAGAACATCATTCCGGATGCCTTTCCGAGCTTGTTCAACGAAGGCTTTCCGGCTGCAGGCAGTCCGACTGGCTATACGGAGGAATTGGACGAAGCGATGCTTGCATTGAAGGCACTTGGCTATTCGGAAAAGGAAATCCAAAAGGTTGCCAAGAAATTGCAGACGGAAGATATGACGACCGAGCAATATATTAAGAAAGCATTGCAGTTGATGCTAAGATAAGGAGTGGCGCAATGGAGGAGAGAATTTTCAATCAGGAAGCCGATTTGAACGAACTGTCCTTTGAACAAAGCCTGCGGCCGCAAAACTTAAAGCAATATATTGGACAGGATAAAGTGAAAGCGAACTTGAGTGTATACATCGAAGCGGCAAGGATGAGGGAGGAAACGCTCGATCATGTCCTTTTATACGGGCCTCCGGGTCTCGGAAAGACGACGCTTGCGGTCATCATCGCCAACGAAATGGGTGTCAATATCCGCACGACCTCAGGACCTGCCATCGAGCGGCCGGGTGATTTGGCGGCGATTTTGAGTGCGCTTGAACCCGGAGATGTGCTTTTCATAGATGAAATTCACCGTCTCCCTCGTGTGGTCGAGGAAGTGCTATATCCGGCGATGGAGGACTTCTGTCTCGATATTGTGGTCGGAAAAGGCCCGGAGGCACGCTCGATCAGAATTGACCTGCCCCCGTTCACTCTCGTCGGGGCGACGACCCGCGCCGGTTCATTGTCTGCGCCGCTTAGGGACCGTTTTGGCGTTTTGAGCCGTCTTGAATATTATACGGAAAACCATTTGACGGACATCATCATCCGTACAGCCAGAATCATGGATACGGAAATGGATGGTCAGGCAGCTGCAGAGCTTGCGAGGAGATCGAGGGGCACGCCGCGGATTGCCAACCGGCTTTTACGAAGGGTCAGGGATTTCGCCCAGGTTCGCGGAGATGGCACGATAACGGCAGGGCTTGCCGATTATGCACTTGAATTAATGCAGGTCGACCGTTTAGGACTCGATCATATTGACCATAAATTACTTAAAGGGATCATTGAGAAATTCCGCGGCGGGCCTGTCGGTCTGGAGACGATTGCCGCCACGATCGGCGAGGAAGCCCATACGATCGAAGATGTGTATGAGCCATATTTGCTGCAGGTCGGTTTCCTTCAGCGTACCCCAAGGGGGCGTATGGCTACACAGCTCGTTTACGAGCACTTCGGAATGGTGATGCCTGAATGATGAATATACCTAAAATGGTTATGATACTTGGCGTGATCATCTTCGTGATCGGTTTTGCGATGAAGTATATCCACCTCGGCAGGCTGCCGGGAGATATCTTCTTCAAAAAAGGGAATACGGCGTTTTATTTTCCAATTGTGACCTCAATCATAGTCAGTGTCGTGTTGTCCGCTATTTTTTATTTGATTGGCCGTTTTAAATGAATACTACAGCTTGATAGACAGGTTAGGAAGTGGAACAGATGAAATTGGATGAGTTTGATTTTCGTTTACCGGAGGAATTGATTGCCCAAGTTCCTTTGGAAGATAGGGAAGCAAGTCGATTGATGGTATTGGACAAGGAAACGGGCAAGCTTGAGCATGATGTCTTCAGCCATATCACAGAATATATCAAACCGGGAGACTGCCTTGTGTTGAATGATACGAGGGTTCTGCCGGCCCGACTGTATGGAAGTAAGGAAGAAACGGGTGCAAAAGTGGAGGTCTTATTGCTCAAGCAAGAGCATGATGATGTTTGGGAAACACTGGTAAAGCCCGCAAAACGAATAAAAGAAGGCTCGACAATCACCTTTGGTGATGGTAAGCTAAGTGCCGTCTGTACGGGAGTGCTTGACCATGGGGGCCGCATCCTGAGGTTTCAATATGAAGGCATTTTTTATGAAATACTGGACGATCTTGGGGAGATGCCGCTTCCTCCATATATCAAGGAGCAGCTTGACGATCAAGATCGTTATCAAACGGTCTATGCGCGTGAACGTGGCTCTGCAGCAGCACCGACCGCAGGGCTGCACTTTACCGAGCACCTGCTCGAAAAGCTGAAAGGGATGGGTGTTCATATCGCCTTCATCACGCTTCATGTCGGGCTCGGAACGTTCCGCCCCGTCAGTGTGGACGATATTGACAGCCATGAGATGCATTCCGAATTTTATCAAATGACGGAAGGTACTGCGCGTTTACTTAATGAAGTGAAAGAAAAAGGCGGGAGAATCATCACTGTCGGCACAACATCCACAAGGACATTGGAAACGATTGCGTCCGCTAATGATGGGGTCTTCAAGGAGGCTAGTGGCTGGACGAGCATCTTCATTTATCCTGGGTATGAGTTCAAGGGGATCGATGCGATGATTACGAACTTCCATTTACCGAAATCAACTTTAATCATGCTTATTTCTGCTTTGGCGGGCAGGGAGCATGTTCTGCATGCCTATGAAACGGCCGTGGAAGAAAAATACAGGTTCTTTAGTTTTGGAGATGCAATGTTAATCAAGTAATATTAGAGTGATAAGCTCTTGAAGGGAGTTATTGCGTTGACGGCAATACGATATGAGTTAATCAAAACATGTAAACAGACAGGGGCACGGCTAGGCCGGGTCCATACGCCGCATGGTTCTTTTGAAACGCCGGCATTCATGCCGGTAGGGACGCTGGCTACTGTCAAAACGATGTCTCCGGAAGATTTGAAGCAGATGGGAGCAGGCATCATCCTCAGCAATACATACCATCTATGGCTTCGTCCCGGGCATGAGATCATCAAGGAAGCTGGTGGACTGCATAAGTTCATGAACTGGGATCGCGCGATATTGACGGATTCTGGCGGCTTCCAGGTCTTCAGTTTGAGCGAGTTCCGCAAAATCGAGGAAGAGGGCGTTCATTTCAGGAACCATCTGAATGGCGATAAGCTATTCTTATCTCCTGAAAAAGCGATGGAAATCCAAAATGCGCTTGGCTCCGATATCATGATGGCTTTCGACGAATGTCCGCCGTTCCCCGCAACCGAGGAATATATGAAGAAGTCGGTTGAACGGACAACACGCTGGGCTGAACGCTGCTTGAATGCGCACGAGCGTCCGAATGACCAAGGGCTATTCGGGATCGTTCAAGGCGGGGAATTCGAAAACCTTCGTAAACAAAGTGCAAAAGACCTTGTCTCTCTTGATTTCCCGGGTTATGCTATTGGAGGACTATCCGTCGGGGAACCGAAGGATATCATGAACCGCGTACTGGAGTTTACAAGTCCGCTGCTGCCAGCCAACAAACCTCGTTACCTGATGGGGGTGGGTTCGCCGGACTCCTTGATCGATGGCGCCATTCGCGGTGTCGATATGTTTGACTGTGTGTTGCCGACGCGAATTGCGCGTAATGGTACATTAATGACAAGCAATGGCCGACTTGTGGTGAAAAATGCGAAATATGCACGTGATTTTGGTCCTATCGATGAAAATTGCGATTGCCATGTCTGCAAGAATTATAGCCGGGCATATATTCGCCATTTGATTAAATGTGAAGAAACCTTTGGGATTCGTCTTACGACTTATCATAACCTGCATTTTCTGTTAAACTTGATGGAACAGGTCAGACAAGCCATTCGAGAAGATCGTCTTGGAGACTTTAGGGAAGAGTTTTTTGAGCAGTATGGTTTCAATAAACCAAATGCGAGAAACTTCTAATTCCATAAATATTTTAATGAACGAAAGGAGTGAATGTACAAAATGGCAATAACTCAAATACTTCCATTAATCTTAATGTTCGTATTGTTCTATTTCTTATTGATCCGCCCGCAGCAAAAACGCCAAAAGGCAACGCAAAGCATGCAAAGCAGCTTGAAAAAAGGTGATAAGGTTGCGACCATCGGCGGCATGCACGGAACGATCGATGCAATCGATGAACTGCAAATCGTCATCAAGTCACCAGATGGCACTAAATTGACTTTCGACCGTGCTGCAATCCGTGAAATTACGGAAAGTGCACCAAATAAAGAAGTATCTATATAAGCTAAAGGAAAACCGGCATTGCGCGGTTTAGCTAATAGGAAAAGGGGTCCGGAATTTTTATATTCCGGACCCCTTTTCCCATTCCTTTTATATTTTCCGGCTTTACTGGAGGCAAAGGTAACGCAAAATATTCAATCATGTTCGTGAAACGGTAAAAATTATTGCGGACTTCGTTCGCGCGAGATGTATCGACGAAACGGAGGAGACGGCTTCTGGAAAGCTATGAGCCTGCTGTGACGAGGTACAAAAACAAAAAAATGCAGGCATAACTCACTTTCGAGTCTGCCTGCAGCCTGAACCGGGCAAGATGCCCGGATTTTTGCTGTGTTTATTAATTGGTGCGTGAGTCGGAGCTCATATTGACCCCGAGCACACCGCCCATCATGGCCGTGATGACGAAGCAGCCGTAGTAGATCCATTGCTTGACGGTGAAGAGTGCGTCATGCCCCAAATATTGAAAAAGGAACACGACTAACAGATAGAGAAAGCCTGTGCTGCCGCCTAAGAATAGTCCTTGTTTTTTCCCTTTGCCTCCTGAAATGAACCCGCCGATGAACAGTGATAAAAAGGAAATGATCATGACCACATATGTCAGGGATGATTCCGTCAATGAAGTGAAACGTAGAAGGATGGAAACGATCAAGCTTGCAATCATCGCAATGGCAAAGATGGAACCTACGCCATAAATTACGGCGACACTCATTTTTTTAGTTTCGATGGGTATTCCTCCTTTTTAAAGGCTGAGACGTTTTAGCCTGTTTATGTGTTTGTACAAGCATATTCCTCATCTTAAGCCTTTAGACCACAGCATCCGCGAAATTAGAAAAGATTATGGAGTAATTTTTCTATTCCCAAGCCATGCTATGGATGAAGGATGTGTTAGTGAAGTGGATACCTATCTGGCTATTATTTTTAGAACGACGATGATCTATCTAGTCATCTTATTCCTTTTCCGTATGATGGGTAAGCGGGAAGTTGGGGAACTGAGCATTCTGGATTTAGTGGTATCCATCATGATAGGGGACATTGCAGTCCTATCCTTTGAGGATTTGAATAAACCATTTTTCCAGCAAATCACCCCGATGTTCGTTCTCGCTTTCATCCAGATCATATTGGCTTTCATTTCATTGAAAAGCATCAGGTTTCGGAATTTCGTCGACGGTACACCGCAGATCATCATCAATCAAGGGAAAATAGATGAAAAGGCGATGCGTAAGCAACGCTATAATTTCGATGATTTATTGACTCAGCTGCGAGAACAGGGGATCAATGATCTGAATGAGGTGCAATTTGCCATTCTCGAATCCTCGGGGAAGCTTTCGGTCATTAAAAATACCCAAGGAAAAAGGACGAACACGAAGCAAACGCCATATCCGCTTATTATTGATGGGAAGATACAGGAAAATAATCTTTCCAAAATCGGCAAAAATCAATTTTGGCTCAGGCACCAGTTAAAAAAACATGGTGAAGCGAAAATACAAGAGATTTCGATTTGTGGGTACATAGATGGCCAATTTTACATCGATAAAAACGAAACGAAGAAATGACCGAAGCCGTTTAATGCTTCGGTCCATTTCATTTCCAAGCAAACTTCGCTAAAAAGCCGCCGACTACAGGAATCCTGACTAGATCCGCCTTTTTTATTGAGCCGGTCATGAGCAGGAAAAAGGTGAAAAGCAGGATCACGACTGTTACCGAAATCAACAGCCTTGGTACGATCGGCTGTGTCGAGAGCGGGACTTGATACAGATAATAGCCGCCCCAGCCTGAAATGAGAGCAAGAATCAAAGCCGAAATATAGCTCCGGAAATGCAGCGTGAAGGGAACCACCTTCAGCACGGTGGAAAAATGCAGGAAGGTGACGAGCATCGAACCGACCGCTATTCCTACCGCAGCGCCCATGATTCCGAAGCTTTCTTTTGATGCAAGGAGCCAAATCACGCCGATTTTAAGAATGTTGCCCGCCAGGCTGTTGAACATGGCTGCTTTGGCAAGGTCCAGTGCTTGAAGCATGGACTGCAGCGGGAACTGGAAGTAAAAGAGAATGAAGAAGGGTGCCAGGAATTTAATGAAAACGGCGGCATGTGATGAGCCATACATCACCTGCAGGATCGGTTCGGCAAAGATGAACAAAATGACGACGGCCAAGCAGCCTGTGATAAACGTGATTTTCAAGGACTGCTGCAGCCTATGTTCAACGAGCAGGAAGTTACCGGTCGTCCGCGCCTCACTGACAGCAGGTACAAGTGCAGTCGCCAATGATGACGTAATGAACGAAGGCAGCATGAGCAGCGGCAGCGCATATCCCGTCAGCTCGCCGTATTGGCTGGTGGCTGCGGCTGCGGTGACACCGGCTAGGGCCAAGCTCTGGGCGACCACTATCGGCTCGAAAAACCATGAAAGGGAACCGATCATCCTGCTTCCGGTGGAAGGAAGCGCAATCCCCATCAATTCAGTGAATGTCCCTTTACCGGACTTCACATTTTTGAAAAAGCCCTTCCTGAACTTAAAATGCTTCTTTAGCTTGAAGCTGGTCAAAAGGTAAATGAGAGAGACGAGCTCGCCGATGATCGAGGCGAACATCGCTCCGGCTGCTGCATATTCGATTCCATATGGCAAAAAGGCCTTCGTCAGGACGGCGATGAAGGTGATGCGCGCCACCTGCTCGATCACTTGCGAGAAAGCGAAAGGCTTCATATTTTGCTTGCCTTGGAAATACCCGCGCAATACGGATGATATCGCAATGATCGGCACGATTGGCGCAATCGCCATCAGGGGCCAGACCGTCCGTTGATCGGTGAATAAGTACTCTGAGAGGACGGGGGCGAAAAACAGCATCGCTGGAGTGAAGATCATCGATAATGCAAAGGTGCATGCCAAAGAGACGACAAGGATCTTTTTGATTTTTCGTTCATCGCCCCGGGCATTTGCCTCAGCAACGAATTTGGATATGGCGATGGGAAGCCCCAATTGGGTAATGTTCACGACGAGAAATAGGGTCGGTAAAGCCATCATATATAAACCAACGCCTTCTTCGCCGATGAAGCGGGCGATGACGATGCGATTAATGAATCCAAGAACCCTTGTAATCAGGCTTGCGATTAATAATATCAGCGTCCCTTTTAAAAATTTAGACATTGAACTCCCTCCCTGCCTTCTCAAAAAAGCGGTTATGCTATACAATTATCTATATGCTTGTACATGGACAAAGCATGACAAAAGTGTTTGTTTGCGTTCTGACATCCATCGGAACCCTTCTTAAGAAAATGCACAATCGAGAGAATCATTTTTACTGGAGGCAAAGTGATGGCAAAAATGAATCATCCCTATGAAAGCTATTATGCAAAGGTACGTCCATTTCTGAAGAGCAAGCGTGAGGAATTTCAAATGGTCGGTTTGAATGCCGTTACAGAGGAGGATATCTGGGGAACTCTAACTAAAAACAAATGGAAGCGCCCGCAGGAAAATATTCATCTTCACGAGCTTGTCGCTGATATCGTGACTTTTTCGAGCAATCAGTTCATGACCTTCCAAATGGTCGAAGCATATAAATCACCCAACCTATTCGAGCCGCTGTCCGAGGAGGAATTAAAAGAACTTTTAAAGGAATGAAACAAAGATATACTTAAATTGACAGCTGTTTATAAATGAATCATAATAGATATGGTTATGCTTTTTTTGGAAAAAAGCATAGGTTGCTGTGTCTTTTTTTCTCGAAAAGCTAAGGGAATGCTAGGTGCTTTCATACAAAAAAATGACAGGATTTAAACTTCAGGAACAGGCGGATTATAGAAAGGGGCCTACTACATAATGGTTAAAAGAAGCAGGATCGTTGCGTTTTTTCTGATCATATTACTGGTTTTCGCAGCGATGGGAACGACTTCAAAAGGAATCCTCAAGGATATCAAGCTGGGGCTTGACCTTCAAGGCGGATTTGAAGTGTTATATGAAGTGAAGCCTCTGTCTGGGGAAAAGATCACCCCGGAAGTTTTACGGGCTACAGTAAGCTCACTTGAGCGGCGTGTCAATGTTTTGGGTGTTAGTGAACCTAATATCCAAATCGAAGGGAAAAACCGGATCAGGGTTCAATTGGCTGGGGTCAAGGACCAAAATAACGCTCGGGAAATCCTTTCGACACAAGCTAAACTATCCTTCCGGGATTATAACGATAAGGAAATGATGACCGGTGCCGACCTGAAGGAAGGCGGCGCGAAACAAACGTTCCAGGATAATAAGCCGGTCGTTGAAGTCACATTGAAAGATGTGAACAAGTTTAAGGAAATCACGCAAAAAATTTCATCAATGCCGCAACCGACGAATGTCCTTGCGATCTGGCTGGACTTCGAGGAAGGCAAAGATTCCATTAAGGATAAAGCCTCACAAGACAATATGATATCCGCTCCAGCTGTCAGTGAAGCTTTCAATACGAAAAAGGTTTATATTACAGGGCAATTCACGGTGGAGGAAGCGAAAGAGCTTGCCGACCTACTTGATGCAGGTGCACTGCCTGTCGACTTGAAGGAAAAATACTCCACTTCCGTAGGAGCCCAATTCGGTGCAGGGGCACTGAACGATACGATTTTTGCCGGCATCATCGGGATTGCACTCATTTTCATCTTCATGCTTGTTTATTACCGCTTCCCGGGATTCATTGCAGTCGTGACGCTGAGCATCTATATCTTCCTGACGCTGCTGGTCTTCGATTGGATGAATGCAGTCCTCACGCTTCCAGGCATAGCGGCATTGGTGCTTGGGGTCGGGATGGCCGTGGATGCCAATATCATCACCTATGAACGGATCAGGGATGAACTGAAGCTTGGCCGCACGGTAAAAGCGGCTTATAAAGAAGGCACGAAAAACTCGCTTAGCACGATTACGGATGCGAACCTGACGACCTTGCTCGCTGCAGCTGTCCTCTTCTATTACGGGACAAGCTCGGTTAAAGGGTTTGCGACGACCTTGATCATTTCCATTTTAATGAGCTTCATTACAGCCGTTTATGGTACGCGTCTCTTCATGAGCCTATGGGTGAAAAGCGGCTTCCTGGACAAACGCACATCATGGTTTGGCGTGAAGAAGAAATATATTCACAACCTAAACGAGAAGATCAATCTAATGTCATTGCCGACACGGTTCGATAAAATCGATTTCGTCAAGCATCGGAAGGCCTTTTATGGCATTTCGATCGGGATCACGATTATCGGGATCATCTTCCTGTTCGTTTTCCGCTTGAATCTGGGAATCGACTTCACGAGCGGAACCCGCATCGAAATCGCGTCTAAGGATGTACTGACGACTCAGCAGGTTAAGACCGAGATGGGCAAGGCCGGCATCGATGTCGATGATATCAAGGATGTCAGACTTGCTGGACAGGATAACAAAAATGCTGTCGTCCGGACGGTGGGCGTTCTTGATAAACAGGAAATCGCTGTCCTGAAGGACCATTTCAAGAAGGATTACGGAGCAGAGCCGAATGTAAGCACTGTCTCACCGACTGTAGGAAAAGAGCTTGCGAAAAATGCCATCATTGCCTTGACGATTGCCTCCCTTGGGATCATTTTGTATGTATCGATACGGTTTGAATGGCGAATGGCCGTACCGGCCGTCGTGGCGCTCATTCATGATGCATTTTTCATCATCACGATCTTTAGTCTGCTTCGCCTTGAGGTGGATATCACCTTCATCGCTGCGGTTCTGACAATCGTCGGTTATTCCATCAATGATACGATCGTTACGTTTGACCGGATTCGGGAAAACCTGCGCTTCAGCCGTAAAATCAAAACGGTCGAAGAGCTTGAGAACATCGTGAACATCAGTATCAGGCAAACGCTGACGAGATCGATCAATACGGTGCTGACTGTACTCGTTACGGTCATCGCCTTGATGATATTCGGCAGTGAAGCCATCAGGAACTTTTCGATCGCCCTGTTCATCGGGCTGATATGCGGTGTGTATTCATCGCTATTGATCGCTTCCCAATTCTGGCTTGATTTAAAAATCAGGGAATTGAAGAAGAAGGGTCCGCTGAATACGGCAAAAGAAAAGAAAAAAAGCCTGGAAGGGCAAGTTTAATACGCACAGGAAGGCTGGCATGTTGCCAGCCTTCTTTTCTTTTTATAAATCACGGGGATGCCCCTGGGTTTAAAATAAAATTGAAACCGGCATACTCGTTTTGTATAATAAGTAAATTGAGGGGTGAATTCATGTTAAAGCCAAAAACGCGGTGGAACTTGCGAACTGCCGATGAAAACAAAGTTGCTGTACTAGCGGAAGAGCTTCATATCACACCTTTGGTTGCAGCCCTGCTTGTGAATCGAGGCCTGGACACGATCGATAGAGCCCGATCTTTTTTATTTGTTAAAAATCAAACCTTCCATGATCCATTTTTATTGAAGGATATGGATAAAGCAGTATATAGAATAACAGAAGCGATTCAAAATGGAGAAAAAATCAGGATATTCGGTGATTATGATGCCGATGGCGTGACATCGACCACCGTGATGCTGACGACGCTGATGAAAATGGGAGCCGATGTCGATTTTTACATTCCGAACCGGTTCACGGAAGGCTATGGCCCGAATCCGATGGCATTTCGTCTGGCGGCTGAGCAAGGAGTGAAGGTATTGATTACCGTCGATACCGGAATTTCGGCAGTAGAAGAAGCGCAGCTTGCCGAGGAGCTTGGCATGGACTATATTTTGACCGATCACCATGAACCGGGACCTGTCCTGCCAAAGGCATTGGCCATCATCCATCCGAAGCTGGAGGATAGTTCATATCCCTTTAAAGACCTGGCCGGCGTGGGAGTCGCCTTTAAGCTGGCGCACGCCTTGCTTGGGGAACTGCCTGAGGATTTACTTGAAATAGCGGCAATCGGGACCATTGCCGATTTAGTGCCTTTGAAAGGGGAGAACCGCCTCATCGCAGCCAAAGGAATCGAGCAGCTGCGCTTGACGGGCCGCCCAGGGCTCGTTGCCTTAATGAAAGTGGCGAATGTCCAGCAAGAAGCCTTGAATGAGGAATCGATCGGCTTTGCCATGGCTCCCCGGATCAATGCAGTCGGACGGCTGGGCGATGCCGACCCGGCCGTTGATTTATTGATGTCGGCAAACCTGGATATGGCGCTGGAGCTTGCCAATGAAATTAATGATATCAATAAAGAACGGCAAGCCATGGTCGCAGCGATGGCGGAAGAAGCGATAAGGGAAGTGGAGGAAAACTTCCCGCCGGAAGACAATGGTGTGCTCATCATCGGAAGGGAAGGCTGGAATGCAGGAGTGGTGGGGATCGTCGCCTCCAAGCTTGTTGAACGCTTTTACCGTCCTACGATTGTGTTGAGCTATGACCGGGAGAAGGGATTGGCGAAAGGTTCAGCACGAAGCATCGCCGGGTTCGATCTTTTCGAAAGCCTTTCGTCCTGCCGGGAATTGCTGCCGCATTTCGGCGGACATCCGATGGCAGCTGGAATGACGTTGAAAATGGACGATGTTCAGGAGCTTCGGGACCGCATGAATGAGATTGCGAAGGAACAGCTGACAGAGGAGGACTTCACCCCGATCACGAACTTGGATGGAGCGACGACCCTTGCTGAGGTTTCGATTCAAACGATCCAGGAGATGAGCCTGCTAGCGCCATTTGGGGTGACGAATCCGAAGCCGAGGATTTTGATAGATTCCGTACAGCTTTCAAGTGTCCGCAAAATTGGTGCGAACCAAAATCATTTGAAGGTCCAGCTTGAAGATGGAGACAACCATAAACTGGATGGAGTAGGCTTCGGCCTCGGCCATTTTGTCGATGAAATAGCCCCGCACGCTGAGGTATCGGTGATTGGGGAGCTATCCATCAATGAGTGGAATAATATGAAGAAGCCTCAGATTTTTGTCCAGGATGTGGCGGTGGATCATTGGCAGTTATTCGATTATCGCGGGAAGGGTCAGGCGGAAAAATGGCTCGGGGACATTCCGGCCCATAACCGGAAAATCGTCATTTTCTCACAGGATATTTATGCCAGGTACCCATTTTTGCAAAATCATCCCGATCTTGTTCATATCAAGAACGGCGAGGATGCCGATGAACTCGATTGCTTCGAGGCCCATGTGGTTTTCATGGACATGCCGCCTTTGAGGGATGTTCTGAAGCGGACCATCTCCGATAAGAAGCCATCCCGTATTTATGCCCACTTCTCCCATGATCAGGACCATTTCTTAAGTACGATGCCGACAAGGGATCATTTTAAATGGTTTTATGCCTTCCTCGCGAAAAAGGGGCCGCTCGACGTGAAACGGTATGGTGATGATTTGGCCAAATACCGCGGCTGGTCCAGAGATACGGTCGATTTCATTTCAAAGGTGTTTTTTGAGCTGGATTTTGTTACAATAGAGAATGGGTTAATTATGCTCACAACCAATGCGAAAAAACGCGATCTCAGTGAATCTGAATCGTTCCTAAGAAAGAAAGAGCAATTTGAGCTTGAACAAGAGCTTGTTTATTCTTCCTATCAGCAATTATTCGATTGGTTCAATCTTTATTTAGTTCATGAGGCAACAGACCTTGAGGAGGAAACAAAGCAATGGATTTAAAGCAATATGTAACAATTGTGCAAGACTGGCCAAAACCGGGTATTGTCTTCAAAGATATTACGACATTAATGGATAACGGTGCTGCTTATAAATACGCAACAGATCAGATTGTCGAGTATGCACGCGACAAGCAAATTGATTTAGTTGTGGGACCGGAAGCACGCGGATTCATCATCGGCTGCCCAGTCGCTTACTCATTGGAAGTGGGATTTGCACCAGTGAGAAAAGAAGGAAAGCTTCCACGCGAAACGATAAAAGTGGAATACGGCCTGGAGTATGGGAAAGATGTATTGACAATCCATAAAGATGCCATCAAGCCTGGACAACGTGTTTTGATCACCGACGATTTACTTGCCACAGGCGGTACAATCGAGGCGACGATCAAATTGGTCGAGGAGCTTGGCGGAATTGTAGCCGGGATTGCATTCCTTATCGAATTGACTGATCTGGACGGAAAAGATAAATTAAATGGCTATGATGTTTTGACATTGATGAGCTTTTAATAAAGTAGGGCACCCTGACCAGGGTGCCCTATTCTATTTTCGCTTGATTTAACTGGATTTTGTCGAATTTCCAGTGAAAAAAAGCAGGATTCTTAATAAAATGCACGTTTAACTCTTTACATCCTTGCTTTTTTTTTCGATAATAGTAATATTAAAGAATTTTTCTGCTAATAAGTTATTTGCACTTGTATCCGTTTATGGCGGATTTATTTTTTTCGCAAAAATTGTCATGTTTTGCAGAATAAAGGGAAGTGCTACCAATCATACTCAATCCGGATCATATCCGGTGGCAGTTAAAGTGGGGTTAAGGTGATTAAATGGCAAATGATCAAATATTGACTGCCGAGCAGGTTGTGGAACGGGCCAGCTTATATCTTCAGCCGGAAGAAGCTGAATTTATTCATAGAGCGTTTAAGTATGCAGAGTTTGCTCACCGGGAACAATTCCGTAAATCGGGAGAGCCGTATATCATTCATCCGATTCAAGTAGCGGGCATTCTCGCCGATCTTGAAATGGATCCGGCAACTATTGCAGCAGGTTTTTTACATGATGTAGTCGAAGACACGGAGGTCACCCTTAAGGATATCGAGGAAAATTTCAGTCCTGAAGTTGCCATGCTCGTGGATGGCGTGACCAAGTTAGGGAAAATCAAGTATAAATCACAGCAAGAGCAGCAGGCGGAAAACCATCGGAAAATGTTCGTGGCGATGGCCCAGGATATCCGGGTCATCTTGATCAAGCTTGCGGACAGGCTGCACAATATGCGGACCTTGAAGCATTTGCCACAGGAAAAGCAAAGGCGGATCTCGAACGAGACGTTGGAAATCTTCGCACCGCTTGCGCATCGTCTTGGTATCAGTACGATTAAATGGGAACTCGAAGATACGGCCTTGCGGTATTTAAATCCTCAGCAATATTACCGGATCGTTAACCTGATGAAGAAAAAGCGGGCAGAACGAGAAAAGTACCTGGAAGAAGTCATTGATGAAGTGCGTAAAAACGTGGAGGAAGTCAACATCAAGGCCGACCTTTCAGGCAGGCCGAAACACATCTACAGCATTTATCGCAAAATGGCACTCCAGAACAAGCAGTTCAGCGAAATTTATGATTTGCTGGCTGTTCGGATCGTCGTACACAGCATTAAGGATTGCTATGCGGTTCTAGGGATCATCCATACGTGCTGGAAGCCGATGCCTGGCCGGTTCAAGGACTATATTGCCATGCCTAAGCCGAATATGTACCAATCGCTTCACACGACCGTGATCGGACCAAAAGGAGATCCCCTGGAAGTCCAAATCCGCACATCGGACATGCATCGCATTGCCGAGTTCGGGGTTGCCGCGCATTGGGCATACAAAGAAGGCAAAGATGTTGGTGAACAGCCTTCATTAGAAGAAAAGCTGACATGGTTCAGGGAAATACTCGAGTTCCAGGACGACGCCACGAATGCCGAGGAATTCATGGAATCCCTGAAAATCGACCTTTTCTCCGATATGGTATTCATCTTTACACCAAAGGGCGATGTCATCGAATTGCCGTCCGGATCGAACCCAATCGACTTCGCTTATCGGATCCACTCCGAAATCGGGAACAAAACGATCGGTGCCAAGGTGAACGGGAAAATGGTGCCGCTCGATTATAAACTGAAGACCGGCGATATCATTGAAATCTTAACATCGAAGCATTCATATGGTCCAAGTCAGGACTGGCTTAAGCTTACCCAAACATCTCAAGCGAAGAATAAGATCCGCCAATTTTTCAAAAAGCAGCGCCGCGAAGAGAATTTCGAAAAAGGCAAAGAGCTTGTTGAAAAAGAGATCAAGGATATGGAGTTCGATCTAAAAGAAATCCTGACGGCCGAGAACATTAAGCGTGTTGCCGATAAATTCAACTTCCTCAATGAGGAAGATATGTATGCGGCAGTGGGCTACAATGGAATCACTGCCCTGCAGGTGGCTAACCGCCTTACCGAAAAGTGGCGGAAGCAGAAAATGGTCGAGCAGGAGGCCGATATTTCAGAGGCAGTGGCCGACCTGAAAACATTCTCCACCTCCTCTAAAAAACGCGATTCAGGTGTGCAGGTACCAGGTATCGATAACCTGCTCATCCGCTTATCCCGCTGCTGCAATCCAGTCCCAGGTGATGAAATCGTCGGTTATATCACCAAAGGACGGGGTGTCTCGGTCCATAGGCAGGACTGTCCGAACCTGGAAAGCGGCGATTCCGATCATCGCCTCGTCCCAGTTGAATGGGAAAGCACGATTAACGAGCGGAAGGAATACATCGTCGAAATAGAAATCAGCGGATATGACCGCCGCGGTTTATTGAACGAAGTGCTGCAGGCCGTCAATGAAACGAAGACGAACATCTCTGCGGTATCAGGTAAATCCGACAGAAATAAAGTGGCAACCATCCATATGTCGATTTATATCCATAACATTGCCCACCTGCAGAAGGTTGTCGACCGTATTAAACAAATTTCGGATGTCTATTCCGTTAGAAGGATCATGAACTAAGGAGTTTTTTATGCCATGCGTGTAGTTTTGCAACGTGCCAAAGCGGCAAAAGTCGTTGTGGCAGGCCAAACGGTCGGCCAAATTGACAGCGGGCTCGTCCTGCTGGTTGGCATCACCCATGATGATACCATCGAGGATGCCGTTTATTTGGCTGATAAGATCGTCCATCTTCGCATATTTGAAGATGAAAATGAAAAGATGAACCATTCCTTATTGGATGTTGGCGGTTCGATATTATCCGTTTCACAATTCACCTTGTACGGCGACTGCCGAAAGGGCCGCCGCCCGAACTTCATGGACGCCGCCCGTCCTGAAGCGGCGAATGAATTATATGAAGCATTTAACGAGGAGCTCCGTAAAAGAGGCATCCATACGGAAACCGGCCGATTCGGTGCGATGATGGATGTTCAGCTTACGAATGATGGTCCCGTTACTTTAATAGTAGAAAGTAAAAAATAACCTGCCGCGGCAGGTTATTTTTGTGTCATGCAGGGTGCACCTCATTTGAAGTATCGCGCCAATCCATTATAGATGGCGGATGTGATTCCTTCTTGGTACTCTTTCGAGGTAATGGTCAATTCTTCGACTGGATTGCTCAAATAGCCTAATTCGATAAGCGTTGCCACTCGCTTGTTTTCACGGATGACATGATAGTTTCCATACCGGGAGCCGCGATTGTTCACCTGCATGGATGAACTGAAGGAATGGGCAAGTGCAGAAGCCAAGCCTTGCTGATAGTCATGATAATAGTAGGTTGTGATGCCGCTGGTGATCTGGTCCATGGTGCTATCGTAATGGAGGCTGATGAAAGCATCCGCTTCATGGATATGAGAAGTGCCGACCCTGGAAGACAGTGGCACATAGGTATTGCCGGTTCTTGTCAAGATCACTTTCGCGCCTGCTGCCTGGAGTTTGTCCCGAAGCAGCTCGGCCGTTCGTATCGTCAGGTTTTTCTCCAGTGTGCCCCCCACCCCGATCGTACCGCTATCCCTGCCGCCATGACCTGGATCGATGACGATCGTTTTATCCTTTAAATATTTTTCGACGCCAGGCCGTTGGATCTGCTCTGAATTACCCTCAAGCGTCACGATCCAGCCGGCAACATACGCTGTTTTTCCGTCTTTTAACTTAATGGAGTACCAGTCGCCCTCCATGCCGATGACAGGGAAGGTTTCCCCTTCTCGGGCCTGCCTGACGATCCCCGAGTTCCCATCGGCAGAACTCCTCAATATCGTTCCATCGTGGATGATGGCAATCTTGTTTCCTTTTATGTCCAGCTTCTTTTTCTTCGGTTCTTCCACACGTTCTTTTTCTAAGTACCAGCTGACGACCCAGCCCTTTTCGGAATTGGAAAGCTGGATTTGTGTCATCCTTCCTTTTGTTTGCAAAACGGTGTAGGTTTCGTCCTTGTTCACCGAGCCGATGACCTTGGCGTTCAAAGAGGCATCTTTCCTTACATGCAAATTGGAAGCAGTCACCCTCGCAGTGTCTGCAGCGGGATTGACTTCCGTTTTAGCATTATTCGCCTTCAACTGCAGGTACGTCACCGCTACCCAGCCCTGCACTCCTTGAAAATCGATTTCTGCCCAATCATTTTTAATGCGATGAACGGTAACGGAAGTGTTTTTATCCAGCTTACCAAGCGTTGAGCCGTTCTTTGAAGGTTCGGAGCGGACATTAAGCCGGTCGACCAAGGTGACACCGGATTGAACGGCTTCTTTTTTAGCTTTTTCTTTTTTTACGGTACCCCCGGATCCTGCATCGGTCTTGAGGTAGTCAGAAGAGACCCAGCCTTCTAGGTCCGCAGATTTGATTTTTATCCAATTTTGGTTCTTTTCAATGATGGCAACCGCGGTTCCTCTCGTTAAGGAACCAACCGTTTGAAACGTAGTGCCAGGACCTGTACGGACGCGGACGGAGCTGCCGGTTATCGTTCCTTGTCCGGAGCCTTTTTTCGCGACGCTTGTTCCCGACTTCCTTTCCACTAACCAGTTGGCAACCCAGCCTGTTTCATTTGAGCCGATTTGGATTTCGAACCAGTCGCCATCCTCTTTGATGATGGGGTACGATTCCCCTTGGGCGATTTTTTTGACGATGGGGAAGCTGAGGCCAGCCCCTTCCCGGACATTGACCACTTTGCTCGTCACGGTTACTTCCCCTTCATCATTCCCGAATGCGTGATTGGCGGGTACTATCGCAGCCATGATCAGCAAAAGGATCAGGCCGAATAAACCCGGTTTCTTCTTCATAAGTTGTCTCTCCCTTTTCATGTCCTTATGTATGTATTCTCGTTCAATAAAAATTTCCCTCTTTCCCAGTGCAAAAAACATATTTTTTAGGAAAGAATAAATCCTATAGAGATAATAGGAGGAATTCCAATGAAATTCAGCGAAAAAGATCAAACGAGCTTGAGCGGAGGCAATCAAGTGCTAGGTGTCGATTTCCACGATTTTATCCAAAAGGAACAAAGTGCGAACCTGGTTGAATTGGCATCCGAGTTTGGAGTGAATGTCCGGACGGTCAAAAACCTGAAAAAACGTTTGAACCAATAAAATGCGGTGAAAATCGTAAAGCCTACCTTGACATTTGCAGGTAACGTCCGTATGATTATAAAATATCAGACTTATAACTGCAACAACCAATGATGGAGAAGAGTAATTAAGAAACACATGAAAAGAGAGGAAATGTCTTGGCTGAAAGCATTCCGCATGATGACTTAATGAAAGAACCCTCCGTAGGCTTCACTCCGAACGGATTTTCCTACTAGGAGATGGACGTGTAACAGGCGTTAACTGTTTTTAAGCGGGGGCACAGTATTTTTTGTGCTTCAACTAGGGTGGCACCACGGGATATTCAACTCTCGTCCCTTGTAACGGATCAGTTACAAGGGGCGGGAGTTTTTGTTTGGCAAAAAATCAGTATAGCGCCATATAGGGAAGGCGCTCTGCTTTAAAGGAGGAAACATATATGTCCATTCAGATTCCTAGAGGTACGCAGGATTTATTGCCGGGCCAAACGGAAATTTGGCAGTATATCGAAAAGACAGCGCGTGAGATTTGTCACCGTTATCAATATAAAGAAATCCGCACACCGATTTTCGAGCACACGGAATTATTTTTACGCGGTGTAGGCGATACGACCGATATCGTCCAAAAAGAGATGTATTCATTCCAAGATCGCGGCGAAAGGAATCTGACCCTTCGTCCAGAAGGCACTGCATCCGTGGTCCGTTCCTACATCGAGAACAAGATGTTTGGATGGGCGAATCAGCCGGTCAAGCTATATTACATCGGCCCGATGTTCCGTTACGAACGTCCGCAGGCAGGCCGATTCCGCCAGTTCGTCCAATTCGGGATCGAAGCGTTAGGAAGTAAAGATCCAGGCATCGACGCTGAGGTGCTTTCACTTGCCATGAGCCTCTACAAGGAGCTTGGTTTGAAAAAGCTGAAACTTGTCATCAACAGCCTTGGAGATAAAGAAAGCCGGATTGCGCACCGAAACGCGCTGATTGAACATTTCCAACCTCGCATTGGCGAGTTTTGCGGAGACTGTCAAAACCGACTTGAAAAAAATCCACTGAGAATCCTGGATTGTAAAAAAGACCATGACCACGAATTGATGAAAACGGCGCCATCCATCATTGAATATTTAAATGATGAATCCCGTATTTATTTTGAAAAGGTGAAACAGCACTTGACGGATTTGGACATCGACTTCGTCGAAGATCCGACACTAGTACGTGGCTTGGATTATTATAATCATACCGCCTTTGAAATCATGAGCGATGCAGAGGGCTTTGGCGCCATTACAACGCTATGCGGAGGCGGAAGGTACAATGGGCTGTCAGAAGAACTTGGCGGACCGGAAACCCCGGGGATTGGCTTTGCACTAAGCATCGAACGGCTGATTGCTGCCTTGCAAGCGGAAAACGTCGAGCTGCCGATCAAAAAGGGAATTGACTGCTATCTTGTTTCATTGGGTGAAACGGCCAAAGATTATACCGTCAAGCTTGCCCATCAATTGCGCAGTGCCGGTTTCACTGTCGAAAAAGACTATCAAGACCGTAAAGTGAAAGCTCAATTCAAATCGGCCGACCGCCTGGAAGCTAGATATGTGGCAACACTGGGTGATGATGAATTGGCCAATAATAAAATCAATGTAAAGTTCATGGAAACCGGAGAACAAGTCCAGATGGATCTTGCCACATTCGTTGAACAATTCAAAAAGCTACAGGCTTAAGGGGGAACTACCATGTTTGGCAGAACATACTTCAATGGAGAAGTAACAGAAGCAGCAATAGGTGAAAAAGTAACATTAAAGGGTTGGGTACAAAAGCGTCGCGACTTGGGCGGAGTCATCTTCATCGACCTTCGTGACAGAAGCGGAGTCGTGCAAGTCGTTTTCAATCCCGACATCTCGGCGGAAGCCTTGGCCACTGCCGAGAAAATCCGTAATGAATATGTCCTTGATATCCAAGGCACAGTCATCAAGCGTGATGAAGCCAACATCAACCCGAACGTATCCACTGGGACCATCGAAGTCCAAGCGGAAAGCGTGACGATCTTGAATGAAGCTAAAACCCCTCCTTTCATCATTGATGAGAGAACGGATGTATCAGAAGATATCCGCTTGAAATACCGTTATTTGGACTTGCGCCGTCCGGCCATGTTCGAAACGTTGAAAATGCGGAACCAAACAACGAAGGCAATCCGCGATTATTTGGACGGCGAAGGCTTCCTTGACATCGAAACACCGATCTTAACGAAAAGCACACCTGAAGGAGCGCGCGATTATTTAGTGCCTAGCCGTGTGCACGAAGGCGAATTCTATGCACTGCCACAATCACCGCAAATCTTCAAGCAGCTATTGATGGTATCCGGATTCGAACGTTATTATCAAATTGCCCGCTGCTTCCGTGATGAAGATTTACGTGCGGACAGACAGCCTGAATTCACGCAAATCGATATCGAAACAAGCTTCATGAGCCAGGAAGATATCATTAACACCGCTGAAAACATGATGGCCAAAGTGATGAAGGATGTAAAAGGACTGGATGTAACCCTGCCATTCCCTAGAATGACATATAATGAAGCGATGGGACGTTTCGGTTCCGACAAACCGGATACACGTTTCGGAATGGAGCTTCAAGACGTATCCGAAATCGTCAAAGACAGCGACTTTAAAGTATTCACTGGCGCCGTTGCAAGCGGAGGACAAGTGAAAGCGATCGTCGTCAAGGACGGGAACGCGGATTACTCCCGTAAAGATATCGATGCCCTGGCTGAATTTGCCGCAATCTACGGTGCAAAGGGTCTGGCATGGCTCAAGGTGGAAGCGGACGGCGTAAAAGGACCAATCGCCAAATTCTTCGCCGAAGACCAACAGCAATTAGTAGCTGCACTGGAAGCGGAAGTAGGCGACTTGATCTTATTCGTCGCAGACAAGAAAGGAATTGTCGCCGATGCACTTGGTGCGCTCCGCAACAAGCTTGGCAAAGAAAGAGGTTTGATCGAACAAAGCAAATTCAACTTCCTCTGGGTGACCGATTGGCCATTGTTCGAATATGACGAAGAAGAAGGACGCTATTATGCAGCCCACCATCCATTCACGATGCCATTCCGCGAAGACATGGACAAACTGGAATCAGATCCGGCAAGCGTCCGTGCTCAAGCATATGACCTCGTCCTGAACGGCTATGAACTAGGCGGTGGATCACTTCGTATATTTGAACGTGACGTCCAGGAAAAAATGTTCAAAGTACTTGGATTCTCAGAAGAAGAAGCAAACGCACAATTCGGCTTCCTCATGGATGCCTTCGAATACGGAACGCCTCCACACGGCGGAATCGCCCTTGGACTGGATCGCATGGTCATGCTGCTTGCAGGCCGCACAAACCTGCGCGACACCATCGCGTTCCCGAAAACAGCAAGCGCAAGCGACCTGCTCGTTGACGCCCCAAGCTCCGTAAGCGACAAGCAATTGGCAGAACTCAGCCTAAGACTAGCCGCTTTAAAGAAATAAATAAAGTGGGAAAAATATGAAAAAATACCTAGATGCTTTCTCTTGAAACGAAGCAAAGCATTATGATATGATGTTTTCAACAAATAAGAGTCCTGATGTGTTCGTTCTTTAACCTATAAGTTTTGACCGAACACTTATAGTTACCGGGAGCACTAGTTTCCTGGCCGCGTACATGCCTCCCCTCGTGGAGGACTTACAAACGCGAGGAACCGAGCACCCACCTGCGGAGAGCGGGTTCAAAACAAAGGCGTAAACGGCACAATTGGGACTCTTATACATCACAAAGCAACTCATGTTCCTAACATGGGTTTTTTTGTGCGCTCAAAAAGAATTTCTGACAAAGGGAGTACGCTTACCACTCAAACTTCATCAAGAAAATGCAATTGGTCAGTAAAGAGCTGGAACTCACGAGCACAACGATCAAACATAAGAGAAAGCACAATTCGCGAGTAAAGCTAGTGAATTGGCGAGTAAAGTGCCAGAACTCGCGAGTAAAGACCTCAAATTGGCGAGTAAAGTGGCAGAATTCGCGAGTAAAACTCTCAGATTGGCGAGTAAAGAGCGGGAACACACGAGAAAACGCTCAAACATTATAGAATAGCAACTATTCTTATTGTGAAAGAGTCGAACTCACGAGAAAAATGCTTAATTTCAGCTTCCAAGGAGGGATAGCATGCATTAATAAAGAAAATAAAGGGAAAGGAGTGATGAATAAATGCGAAAACAGTGTGTAAAGCCGATAAAAATGGTGAAGCTTGAGGCTTTGATGAGGAGGCTGCCAGCAAATCATCCCAAACAGAAAAAGATAAGCAGTGATTTCCGGAAAATTCGTACTGGCTTTAACGGGGAACGGATAATTGGCAATGAGTTAAATGGTCTTTCAAAAGACTATCACGTTTTACATGATTTGAGATTATGTCACGAAGGGAGCCGCTTTTTTCAAATCGATTACCTTATAATATCCAAGAAATATTGCCTCATCATTGAAGTGAAAAATTTTACGGGAACACTCTATTTCGATCGTACGTACCATCAATTGATTCAGACGAAAGATGGTCATGAACAAGCTTATCTCGATCCGCTCATTCAGGTTGATATTCAAAGATCACGCTTAAGCAATTGGCTTGCTGCTCATCATTTTCCTCCGCTTCCGATTGAAACGTTTGTTGCCAATGCCAATCCGAATACAATCATCCGGACGACCCCCGGTTTTTCTCCCATTCTCCAGAAAATTACAGGAAAAGAAACACTTATCTCCAAAATCCTACCCTTGAAAGATAGGTACACATTTGAACAATTAACGGAAAGGCAGCATAAAAAGCTATCCAAGATGATTTTAGAAAAAAATACACCGCTCTATCCTGATGTCCTCAAATTATATCAAATTGACGAAAAAGATTTACTCAAAAGCGTTCAATGTCCTGACTGTTCTGCACTCCAAATGCAATATCATTGGGGGAAATGGTCATGCAGCCATTGTTCTTGCATCTCCAAAGATGCCCACATGCAAACTCTACGTGATTACGCCCTTCTTATTGATTCCACAATTACAAATAATCAGGCACGTCGATTTTTACAGCTGGATTCGATCGATGTTATGCAGAAAATGCTTTGTGCGATGGATTTGCCCCATAGGGGAAGATTTAGAAATAGAGTGTATAGTCTTGATAGATTAATTCGCGAGTAAAGCGCCCAAATTGGCGAGTAAATCCTGCAAATTCGCGAGTAAAGCACCCAAATTGGCGAGTAAATCCTGCAAATTCGCGAGTAAAACACTAAAATTGGCGAGTAACCTCCGCAAACTCGCGAGTAAAGCGCCTAAACTCAAGAGAAAAGCCCCAAAACCTATGATAAAAGCTCAATTGGCGAGTAAATCCTGCAAATTCGCGAGTAAAACACTAAAATTGGCGAGTAACCTCCGCAAACTCGCGAGTAAAGCGCCCAAGCACTTTAAAATATCCCCCCATTTAAGGAACATTCCACCTTATACATTCGTAAATTATAGGAAGGGTGAAGAATCATAAGCCATGGAAGGAAAGTAGTGAGGGCTTTGAAAGACTTATTGAATGCGAAGCGGATGGAAATGCTGCAGTTCGTGGAGCGGCTTGTGAATATTGATAGCGGCTCACGTACGAAAAAGGGCATTGATGAAATTGGTTTGATAATGAAGGCGAAATTTGAAAGTTTGGATTTTATCGTGGATGTCGTGAAACAGAAGGATTATGGCAATCAGCTGGTGATTCAGCATCGTGATGCGGTTAAGCCGCATATTTTGGTTGTTGCACATATGGATACGGTTTTTCCTGAGGGGACGGCGCTGAAACGTCCTTTCAAAGTGAAGGGAAATCGGGCGTACGGTCCAGGTGTAGCTGACATGAAGGCGAGCCTGGCTGCGATTTTTTATGCGATCCTTTGCTTGAAACAGACGGGGCAGACAGGCTACAAGCATGTTCAAATCATTTTGAATAGTGATGAAGAGATCGGTTCACCGTCGTCTGGATCCCTCATAGCTGAAAAGGCGGCGAAAAAAAAGTATGCGCTAGTTCTTGAACCGGCAAGGATGGATGGGTCTCTGGTCACGGCGAGACGGGGCTGCGGTCAATTCAAGGTGGATATAGTCGGGGTGGCGGCCCATTCGGGGATCGAGCCGGAAAAGGGGCGAAGTGCGATTGAGGAATTGGCCCATAAGATCATTGCCCTGCATCAATTGAATGATCGATATTCGGGAATCGGCGTGAATGTCGGCATGATCGAAGGCGGATCTGCGGTGAATACCATCGCTTCGCATGCGGCCGCTTTTGTCGATGTACGGATCACGGAAAAAAGGCAGGAAGAGATCATCCTTAAACAAATGAAAAAAATCTGTGCGAAGACATACATTCCAGGAACGAAGACGACACTGACCGGAAAAATGGATCGGTCGCCGATGGAGAAGACCGAGAAAACGAACATGCTTTTGGAGACGATCCGGCAAGCGGGCAAGGAGATCGGCCTCGTTATTACCGATACGGCCACGGGCGGCGGTTCGGATGCTTCCTTCACGGCCGATCTGGGAATACCGACAGTGGATGGGCTTGGACCGATCGGCGGGAATGCACATAGTAAAGAAGAGTACTTGGAAATACCGAGCCTGGCAGAACGGACTTTATTGCTGGCTACCGTCATTCAAAAATTGTCAAACATGAACTAGGAAACTAATTCCGATTAGACTGCTCATATTTCGCTTGTCATACTTGCTGTTTATGATATATTGTTAATTGGGAAGCTTAATAAGAACAGAATTTATTGGAGTTGAATATATATGCTGCATCAGTTTTCACGTAATGAATTAGCAATTGGCAAGGAAGGCATCGATATACTGAAAAACACGACCGTGGCTGTCCTTGGGGTAGGAGGAGTCGGTTCTTTTTCAGCTGAAGCATTGGCCCGTACCGGCATCGGCCGGATCATCCTTGTGGATAAGGACGATGTCGACATCACCAATGTAAACAGGCAGATTCATGCTCTGCTATCAACAGTCGGCCAGCCGAAGGCGGAATTGATGAAAAATCGCATTCAAGACATCAATCCAGACTGTGAAGTGATTTCCCTGAAAATGTTTTATACAGAAGAAACATTTGAAGAGTTTTTCAGTTATGGACTGGATTATGTCATTGATGCCTCCGATACGGTCATTTATAAGATGCATGTGATGAAGGAGTGCTTGAAACGGAATATCAAGGTGATTTCGAGCATGGGGGCCGCTAATAAAATGGACCCGACCCGTTTTCAAATTGCCGATATTTCCAAAACCCATACCGATCCGCTTGCTAAGGTCATCCGTACCAGGCTGCGTAAAGAGGGGATCACAAAAGGAATCCCGGTTGTTTTCTCCGACGAAAGTCCGATCGTCATTCGTGAGGATGTTCGCAAGGAAGTCGGCAATGATGCGGCCAAAATCCGTAAAGCTCAAATGCCGCCGTCCTCGAATGCATTCGTCCCATCCGTAGCTGGCCTGATTGCAGCAAGCTGGGTGATCAATGATATATTGAAAGAAGTGGACGTCCGCCGAGTAAACGATTGATACGCTAAAAAAACTGAATCTAGCAGAGTCAGTTTCAGACTGTAGACAAACTCGATAAGAATCGAGTTTGTCTATTTTTATGGGTTATACGATGTGGCCGCCAGGCACTCGCTTTCCGCGGGCGGTCCGGGAGCCACCTCAGCTTTCAGTCTCCGGTGTCTCCCGTGACTCGCACTTCCCGCAGGAGTCTCGTACCTTACGTTCCAACCCACTTTGTTTTACCCCTTAGTTAGAACACTTTTGCCTAGAGTCATTTTTGTTTTAAAATAGAAGGATTAAAACTTGAGTTGATAAGGATGCTTTCTAAACATGATTCTATTCAGCGAGATCAACTTGAAATGATTACGTTAGATCAACCATTTGGTTCGTAAAATAGAGGCTGCCATTGACTTCACTTTCATTCATGACCTGGTGAAAGGGGCTCGGAATTTTTTAATACCGAACCCATTTTGTCTACAAACTGACTGACTTTAGCAGAGTCAGTTTTTTTTGTGCCAAAATAGTAGATATTCCCTTTAAATAACTTTTTTATCCAGATCTTATAGACGGGGTCGAAAGAATGAGATAAACTATTTTCAGAATATTAGTTTTATTCAGATATTCAAACGGTTGGAAGAACACACAAAACAAGGGGGTTTCAAATGAAGAAGAACAAGCTAGCAGGAGTGGTTCTATCACTTTCATTGGTCGCTGGGGCGCTCGCAGGTTGCGGCGACTCGAAAACGACTGGCAGTTCAAGCGGGGGTTCATCCAATTCGGGTGACACGATTAAAATCGGTGCCAACCTTGAGTTGTCAGGAGGTACGGCATCATTCGGCCAATCGGCTGCGGATGGTTTGAAACTGGCCATCGATGAAATCAATAAAGAGGGCATCGACGGTAAAAAACTGGAAATCGTCAAGGTTGATAATAAATCCGATGCTGCAGAAGCGACAAGCGGTTCGATCAAGCTGGTCAGTCAGGACAAGGTAGTCGCTGTGGTCGGATCGGCTACGAGCACGAACACATTGGCCCAGGTTCAGGTCGCACAGGATAATAAGGTTCCTTTAATCACACCGACGGCAACAAACCCCGACATCACCAATAAAGCTGGAAAAGTAAATGATTACGTGTTCAGGACCTGCTTCATCGATCCGTTTCAAGGAACGGTTGCAGCCAATTTCGCTTCTGACGAAGTAGGGGCGAAGACAGCTGCGATCTATGTGGATAGTGCTAGTGACTATTCCAAAGGATTGGCCGCTGCCTTTAAAAAGGCGTTCACGGCGAAAGGCGGCAAAATCGTTGCCGAAGAGGCCTATGTCACGAAAGATACCGATTTCCGCTCCACATTGACACGTATTAAGTCGGCCAAGCCAGAGTTCGTCTTTCTTCCTGGTTACTATGAAGAGGTCGGGTTGATCCTGAAGCAGGCACGGGAAAATGGCATTGACCTTCCTTTCATGGGCGGAGACGGCTGGGATTCCCCGAAGGTCGTTGAAATTGCCGGAGCCGACGCTTTGAAAAATACGTATATCACCAACCATTATTCACCAGAAGATGAAGATGCAAAAATCCAGGATTTCGTTGCTGCCTTCAAGAAAGCGTACAATAAAACACCGGATGCCTTTGCCGCGCTTGGCTATGATACGGGGTACTACCTGGCCGATGCCATCAAAAGGTCCGGCGATGCCTCACCAGAAAAAATCAGGCAAGCATTGGAAGATGTCAAGGACCTTCAATTAGTTTCAGGTACGCTGAACCTCGATAAAAACCATGATCCCATCAAATCGGCCACCATCCTGGAATACGTGGATGGCAAACAAACATTCAAAACAAAAATCAATCCATAATCTACTTGGATAGGGGGACAGGCTCCCCCTATTTTTATATTCACTTATACTACATTAACCAGTGAAGAACTTATGCAGGCTTATTTAGGAGAACATTGGACCGCCCTTTATGGCGATTATTAAACTGATTTTTCCATGTACATATGCAAAATCTATAAGAATCGAGTAACGCTTCATGCATTATTTTATTCATCCAGGATAGTATAATTCAATTTTGAAATAGGAAATAAGACTAAATTGGAAGGTTCATACTGGGTTTAATTCCCTATCATCAAGCAAATATATTACCGTAAATGGAAGTAAAAGGGTGAGAATGCTAAGGGGAGGAATAAAAAATTTTGGGTAATAAAGGAAGAGAAAACAATATTAAAATAATTTAATTATCAGTTTTTTCTGATAATAACGCCATTTTCTTGAGTTTTAAAATATAGAGATATAAAAATGCCCCATTATTACCTATGAAAAATCTCCTATTTAACGAAATTTTCTCACTATTATTGTATAGACGGAATGAAAATTATGCGGTAAACTATTTTTCGAAATATTAATTTAATTTTAAACATTTCGGCTAATCGAAAATTTCTGAAGCATCTTGAATAATTATTCATGCATCAGAGCTCTGATTACAAAATGGGGGGATTATTTATGAAGAAGAAAAAACTAGCAGGTGCATTTCTTTCACTAACACTTGCAGCAGGCATGCTAGCGGGTTGTGGAGGCTCTGGTTCATCAGATAAATCAAGCGGGGATGGCGATACGATCAAGATCGGTGTCAACCTTGAATTATCAGGCGGTGTAGCCTCCTATGGACAATCGATTGCAGAGGGTCTTGAGCTGGCAACAGAGGAAATCAATAAAGAAGGCATTGACGGTAAAAAAATCAAACTTATCAAAGTCGATAATAAATCCGAAGCATCTGAAGCAACAAGCGGAGCGATCAAGCTGACTTCACAAGATAAGGTTGCGGCGATCGTAGGTGCGGCGACAAGCACGAACTCCATTGCCCAGGTACAAATTGCACAGGATAATAAAGTGCCTGTCATTTCACCTTCAGGTACAAGCCCGGAAATCACATTCAGCAAAGATAAATTGAACGACTACATCTTCAGGACAAGCTTCATCGATCCGTTCCAAGGAACGGTTGCTGCGAATTTTGCCACTAGTGAAATCAAAGCGAAAAGTGCAGCCATCTATATCGACAGCGCAAGTGATTATTCAAAAGGATTGGCAGCAGCCTTTAAAGAGCAATTCGAAAAAAATGGCGGAAAGATCGTCGCAGAGGAAGCTTACATTGCAAAGGATACCGATTTCCGCTCCACATTGACTCGCCTGAAATCAGCGAAACCGGATTTCATCTTCCTTCCAGGTTACTATGAGGAAGCAGGCTTGATCGTGAAGCAGGCTCGTGAAACTGGCCTGGATGTTCCGTTCATGGGCGGTGACGGCTGGGATTCTCCTAAGCTAGTGGAAATTGCCGGTGCAAAAGCATTGAATAACACGTTCATCACGAACCATTATTCTTCAGGTGATCCTGATGAGAAAATTCAGAATTTTGTGTCTGCGTTTAAGGCGAAATACAAAGATAAATCTCCGGATGCCTTTAACGCGCTTGGCTATGACACAGGATATTTCCTAGCGGACGCAATCAAGCGTGCTGGTTCAGCGGATCCGACAAAGATCAAAGAAGCGCTGGAAAAAACGAAAAATCTTCAGCTTGTAACAGGTACCTTTACATTGGATGAAAAACATAATCCGATCAAATCAGCCACCATCCTTGAATTCAAAGAAGGAAAACAAGTTTTCAACACAAAAATCAATCCTTAATACCGAAAAAAAGTCCAACCCTTCGCCGGCCCTTCTTCTATAAGAAGGCGCTGGCGAATTCTCATTTTTCTGGAATGCCAGGTCGCTGAAACTTCCATGAGTGGAATGAAAGAGTCTGGACGATCACTATAAAATTAGATTTTTCAAGGAGAGTCGAACATGGAATTGATACAGCAGCTAATAAACGGGGTTTCATTAGGAAGCATTTATGCCCTTATCGCTCTCGGATATACGATGGTTTACGGGATTGTTAAATTGATTAACTTTGCACATGGTGATGTTTTCATGGTCGGTTCATTCGTAGGGTTTTATTCGATAACGGTTCTGGATCTGTCATTCGTGCCCGCTCTGTTGATCGCGATGTCGGTCTGTGCACTGTTTGGAGTACTGATCGAGCGAATTGCCTACAAGCCATTGCGTAACGCAACGCGCATTGCCGCACTTATCACGGCAATCGGGGTTTCCTTGTTGATCGAATATGGCTTCATCTATGTCCGCGGCGCACAGCCTGAGGCCTATCCGAATGATGTATTGCCGACCGACAAGTTCGATATTTTCGGGGTATCGGTCAATAGCCAATCGATCTTGATCTTCGGGGTCGCTGTCGTTTTAATGATCATTCTTCAAATCATCGTCCATAAAACGAAAATCGGCAAGGCGATGCGTGCCGTTTCCTTCGATGCGGATGCAGCCAAGCTGATGGGGATAAATGTTAATAACACGATTTCTGCCACCTTTGCAATCGGTTCCGCTTTAGCTGGGGCAGCAGGTGTCATTTTCGGGATTTATTATATTAAAATCGAGCCGCTTATGGGGGTGCTTCCGGGGCTTAAAGCTTTTGTCGCTGCCGTGCTGGGCGGGATCGGAATCATTCCGGGTGCGATGGTCGGAGGATTATTGCTTGGTGTCATCGAGGCTTTGGTCAGTGCCGCCGGTTACTCATTATGGCGTGATGCGGTAGCATTCGTCGTCCTGATCCTTATCCTGATATTCATGCCACAAGGATTATTCGGTAAAAACAAAAAAGAAAAAGTATAGGGGAGACAAAGCAATGACTACAATTAAGCGAGCAAAAGGTTTTTGGCTCTCGATTTCATTATCCTTGATCTTTTTCGCCATCGTACAGGTGTTGATCGGCGGCGGATCGCTCAATCCTTTTTATCAAAATACGCTCATGTTCATCGGGATCAATATCATCCTGGCAGCTTCCTTGCACTTGATCATCGGGATAACGGGGCAATTCTCCATCGGGCATGCAGGATTCCTTGCAGTCGGGGCATACGCTTCAGCCGTCATGACGATGAAGCTGAACATGCCATTCACGGTAGCGTTGATAGTCGGAGGTTTGGCGGCGGCGATTGCCGGCCTGATCATCGGCATTCCAAGCTTGCGTCTAAAAGGTGACTATCTGGCGATTGCCACCCTCGGTTTTGGTGAAATCGTCCGGATCGTGCTTTTGAACATCGATTATGTTGGCGGGGCGAGCGGCATGCAGGTTTCCCATTTGACCACTTGGCCGTGGGTGTTCGCTTCCGTCCTCGTGACGATCATCGTCATCAGGAACTTCACAAGCTCGACACATGGAAGGGCTTGCATATCGATCCGTGAGGACGAGACGGCAGCCGATTCGATGGGGATCAATACCACCTATTACAAAGTCGTCGCGTTTGCGATCGGAGCCTTTTTCGCCGGCATCGCCGGAGCGCTTTATGCTCATAACTTCTATATCATCCAGCCATCGAACTTCGGATTCCTGAAGTCATTCGATATCTTGATCCTGGTCGTGCTTGGCGGTCTTGGAAGCTTGTCAGGAGCTGTATTGGCAGCCGTATTACTCACAGTGGTCACGACATTCCTCCAAGATTATCCGGAAACGCGAATGATCATTTACAGTCTGGTTCTTATCGTCATGATGCTTTATCGTCCGCAAGGGTTAATGGGGACAAAAGAAATAACGTCTATGTTCAAACGTAAAGGAGGCAGCAGCCATGGAAACAAAAACACCGCTGCTTAAGGTCGATTCGGTCGGCATCCAATTCGGGGGGCTTAAGGCCGTTTCCAGTGTGAACGTCGAGCTTTACCCAGGTGAATTGGTTGGCTTGATCGGGCCGAATGGTGCTGGGAAAACCACTTTCTTCAACTTGCTGACAGGAGTTTACGTCCCGACGGAAGGCACGATTTCCTTGGAAGGGGAGGACTTGAGAAAACGGCCGCCCTATAAAATCACGCAAAAGGGCATCAGCAGGACCTTCCAGAACATTCGCTTGTTCAGCGAGCTTTCCGTCATCGACAATGTAAAGGTTGCGTACCATTCGCTTTCGAAACATAGCATTTTAAGCTCGATCCTCCGTATGCCCAGCCATTTTAAAGGGGAAAAGGAGATGGATGAGAAGGCAATCGAGTTCCTGAAGATCTTCAACCTCGATCAATATAAGGACGAGAAGGCGAAGAACCTGCCATATGGCAAACAAAGACGACTGGAAATCGCACGGGCGCTTGCCGCCAATCCGAAGCTGCTTTTGCTCGATGAACCGGCAGCGGGCATGAACCCTCAAGAAACGCATGAGCTGATGAACCTGATCGCCCTCATCCGTGAGAAATTCGATTTGACCGTCTTATTGATCGAGCATGATATGCCGCTTGTCATGGGAGTTTGCGAGCGCATATACGTACTGGATCACGGACAGCTGATCGCTCAAGGGCGGCCTGAGGAAATCCGGAACAATCCAAAAGTCATCGAGGCCTATCTGGGCGAGGAGGTTTCATAATGCTGAATATCGAGGACATTAACGTCTATTACGGAAACATTCAAGCCTTGAAGGGAGTTTCGCTTTCCATCAACGAAGGCGAAATCGTGACCTTGATCGGTGCGAATGGTGCCGGCAAGAGTACGATGCTGAAAACCGTTTCCGGATTACTAAAACCAAAGCAAGGCAAGATCCTTTATGAAGGGCAGTCGATTGGCGGAAAGGCGGCACAATCGATCGTGAAGATGGGCATATCCCACGTTCCTGAAGGCCGCCGTGTCTTCGCTAACATGTCGGTTGAAGAAAACCTTGAGCTTGGCGCGTATTTACGCAAGGATAAGGCAGGCATCAAGCAGGATATGGAGAAGGTGTATGAATTATTCCCGCGCTTGCTTGAGCGCCTGAAGCAGCAATCCGGAACGCTTTCCGGCGGTGAACAGCAAATGCTCGCAATGGGCAGGGCGCTGATGGCCAAGCCGCGGCTGCTCCTATTGGACGAGCCATCGATGGGCCTCGCCCCATTATTGGTGAAACAGATCTTTCATATAATAGAAGAAATCAATAAAACGGGAACGACGATCCTGCTTGTCGAGCAAAATGCCAATTTGGCCCTATCCATTGCCGACAGAGCCTATGTCGTCGAAACGGGGCGGATTGTTCTATCCGGAAAATCAGAGGAACTGACCGCAAGCGAAGAAATCAAGAAGGCTTACTTAGGCGGACATTAAACCGCGAAGGGCGTTCACATACTGTAGGTAAACTCGAAAGGTTATGGAGTTTACCTACAGTTTTTTTGATTTTTTGTACTGTGAGCGTTTCATTCCACTGCAGGCACTTATCTTTCCAGAGGCGGTCCGTGAGCCACCTCGGCTTATAGCCTTCGGGTCTCACGTAGACACGCATTTCCCGCAGGAGTGTCGCGCCTTCCGTTCCATTGCCCTTTGCGTGATCCAAAGATAGGATCCAGAATACATATAGTTTTAGGTGGGTACAACGAACGCTTCATTGCACTGCAGGCACTCCCTTTCCGATGGAAAGCGTAAACTCGCGAGTAAAGTCGATAAATTCGCGAGTAAAAGCAGGAAACTCGCGAGTAAAATTGATAAATTGGCGAGTAAAGTGGTTAAATTCGCGAGTAACGCTCCGAAATGGAGAATGAAAGCAGGAATTATTAGTAGACTCATCGTCGAATTTGAAAGTAACGCAAAAAATGGACGCAAAATGGCCCCCACTCCCTGTGAAAAGGACCATTTTTATGGAAGCTCACCTCATATTCACAGCAACGTCCAAACCCGGGAGTAAAAGCATGAAACTGTAACAAGAACCGCTTCATCCCACGCTGTATATATAAAAGAGCTCGAATGGCCCGTAATCTCGGGAATTTGTACTGTGATTCTTGCTTTCCATTCCACCAAGTTTAAGCAGTCAGCTTTAACCACTTTAAGCTACCAGGCACATCCTCGGTTTGTTAGTTCTGACACGATGAAGTTCGTATTATTCCAAAAAAAGTATTTAATAAATAAAAAGGTTAGTAAAACGATATCACTCGTTATACAATCTAGTTAGGGATAATGGTAGAGTGAGATCTTGGGTCAACATCATCGATATTTATTCTTAATTATATTTTTTTGGAGTGATTTCATGTACAAGTTTATTCAGGCGATATTGCCGGTTGTATTGCTGTTCATGTTCCTGCCACATGATCAGCCTGTGATTGCAGCTGCGGAGGAGGCTCCGAAATCGGATGGTGTCATCGTCAAGTATAAAGAGACGGATGATGAGCCGATCCACGAGTTGATCGAGAGGGTCGCGGTTCCAAAAGGGCAAACGACGGATAAGCTGATCGAAAAGCTTGAGAAACGGAAGAATGTCGACTATGCCGAGCCGAACTATTTATTCAAGAAGATGGACACACCGAATGATCCAGCATACATAGATCAGTGGCACCATAAGAATCTTGGAACAGAAGCGGCCTGGATAAAAACGACGGGAGCGAAGGAGATGATCGTGGCGATCATCGACGATGGGATCGATCGCAAGCATGAGGATTTATCCGGGAAAATCGTCGACGCCTATGATACGATCCGCAAGCGGAAGAATATTTTGCCGGAAGGGGAGCACGGGACGCATATTGCAGGCATCATTGCCGGAAGTGCAAACAATAACAAGGGCGGAGCGGGTGTTGCGCCGAATGTAAAGCTGATGCCGATCAATGTTTTTGAAGGCGAGTATGCCGATACGGCCGATATCATTGAGGCGATACATTATGCGATCCAGAAAAAAGCGAAGATCATCAATATGAGTCTCGGAGTCAACATGTATTCGGAGGCGTTGAATAAAGCCGTGCAGGAAGCAGCGAAAAAAGGGATTTTGATCGTTGCGGCTGCCGGCAATGAAGGCGATATGGGGAAAAATGTGCAGCGGGTATACCCAGCTGCTTACAGCAACGTCATTTCCGTTGCCGCCACGGATGAAAGGGACAAGCGGCCCTACTATTCCAATTACGATTCAACCGTGGACATTGCAGCCCCTGGAGATGAGATCCTTTCCACCTTGCCACATGGCAAATATGGCTGGATGAGCGGAACATCGATGGCCTCGCCCATGGTGGCGGGAGTAGCGGCACTCATTTGGTCCAATGAGCCTAAGCTCAATAAAACGGAGGTTGAATACCGCCTCTATGATTCAGCGAAGGATCTGGGTGCGAAAGGGAAAGACATGTACTATGGAAACGGGAGGGTCAATGCCAAGAAGGCCCTGGAAATGAAGACGCTGACCAAGCCGGCCGTCCAAGCGATTTCCGATAAGGATACCAAGATAACCGGAAGCATCCCAGCCAATTTCCAAACAGGAACCGTCTCGATCTACACCGACAAGAAACAGCTGGCCACCTTGAAAATCAATGGCGAGAAGGTGTTTACGGCCACAATCGCCAAACAAGCAGCCAACACGTCGATTTCTACAAGACTCATTGATCATTCGGGAAATAAAAGTGTACCAGTTTCATTTAAAGTGCAGGATGAAACCGCGCCTGCTAAACCGTCGGTCAATACGGTAGGCGACAATACGGTAAAAGTGACAGGCAAAGCGGAAGCAGGCTCTTCCGTCACGGTCAAAAACCGCAGCACCGCTCTTGGTAAAGCGAATGCCAATAGCGCAGGGAACTACACCGTAACAATGTCAAAAAAACAAAAAGCCGGAACGATCCTCTCGGTTACAGCAACCGATAAAGCCGGCAATATCAGCCCGATCAAAACGGTCACTGTCGCGGACAAAACCGCACCTGGTAAACCGACCGTCGACAAGGTCACGACAAAAACGACGATCGTAACAGGCAAAGCGGAAGCCAACGCCACGATGTCAATCAGAGCATCAGGGAAACAAATCGGCTCTGCCACAGCAACGAATAAAGGGACCTTCTCCGTGAGGATCCCGAAGCAAAAGGCAGGGAAGAACCTCTATGTGACCGCTAAAGACAAAGCGAAAAATGTAAGTGAAGCCCGAAAAGTCACGGTCAAAAAGTAAGGGAAATACAAAAACAGCCGCCCAATCCTCATTTGGGGGCTGTTTTTTTGCATCAATCCTTATTGCCATACATCAATTCCGTGCTGCGGCTATAGAGTTCAATGATATGGCCAAAAGGATCTTCACAATAAATTAAATAATAGGGCTTGTTCTTCCACGTATTCCATATATCGCTTCGTCTCTTCCCGCCAGAATTCGCAATCTTATCGGCAAGCTCTTCAATATCATCCGAAATTAAGCAAATATGAAAAAAGCCCTGATATTCATCACTTTTACTCTTCGGCATCCTCGGCTCCTGGAATTCAAAAAGCTCGATTCCCACCTGATTATCGGCCATCAAATGAGCATTGCGCATTTTTTGGACATGATTTCCAAGAAGGTCATTCGTCATATTCGGCTTGTCCTCATCACTTGCATCAAACGAATACGGGCCCGCCAATAACTTGAATCCCAGCACCTGCTCATACCACGAAATCGCAGCATCCAAATCAGGCACAGCCAAACCGATGTGCGTAATTGCTGTCATATGCATCACTCCTAATAATAAAATACCCGTTCAAGCCGGCGGCCAAACGGTCCTTTTGGGAACAAAAAAAAGAAGCAATAGTCAATACTGCTTCTTGGATTACATATATCGACTTCACACGAAATGGTTTAAATTTCACCCTCTTCAAGCCTCCTCTTATACTCGACTTTACTGATCAGCCCCTTTGCATTGCAGGTAAGGCAATCCGTATAAATATCGTAAGCACCCGTACCTGCACAAACATGGCATTTCACATGAGTTTCCGGAATATCCTTATGCATGAATGAAAACATCTTTTCAAAATACTGCAGAATAATCATGTCCAAAACTCCTTTTTTTTCTATCATACAACGAAAAAGCGCGAAGGAAGCCGGAAAAACGATAACATTACGGAAACTTCATATTGGCATTACATAGTTTACGTGAAGTTAAAGATTGAACTTCATCCTTGATATTTGTCGATTGATGTCAGAATTAATGGGCAAAACATTCTTTATAACGTAAAATGTGTTAGTTATAATGAATGAGAGAATAAAGAGAAAAGGATGGAATCGTATGCTCTATCAATTCTTAGTTCATAAATGGAGGTAAAGATGAGGAAGTATGGTTTACTGATTATCGCAATTATTTGCTTAACTGTGCTGGCTTTTGGCCAAATCCATTGGAAAAACAAAAGCCAGGCAGCAGGGGTGGAGGCTAGAGAAGCTGAGGCAAAACTTAAACAAAAGGAAAAGGAAGAAAGGGAAGCGTTGATAGAGAGTTTAAAACCAGAGAATAATCAACAGCAGACCTTAATCGATTATTTGCGCTATCAGTCGCTTACGCAGGATCAGGTGATTATCTCCCTAGTGGGCAGTAACGGTACTTCTGGAACTGGGGCAAGCTCTTCTGCCAAAACCTGGACAGCAAGTCTGGAGAAGAGTCTGCGTGCTGACCTTGATGAGGCTAAAACGATACGTTTTATCAATCATAGTCATGAAGGGTACTCGACAGAGGATTTGCTCGAAGGGAATACAATCGAAGCTGCCATAAAAGATGATCCGGATCTGATCATTTTTGAAAACTCGCTGATCAACAATCATTATCAATCAATTAGCCTGCAGCAGACGGAAAACGATTTGGAAAACATCATGGTAAAATGGCAAAAAGAACGGCCAAATGCAAAGATAATCATGCTTTCCCCGAATCCCGTCGCAAATAATGATATGAAAAATAGCTTAGGTTTGAGTTATGAGGATTATATAAAGGCTTCTGAGGCCGATATCAAAAAGAAGCAATGGAAGTATGTCAATAGCCAGGCAGGTATGGAAAAGAAGCTGAAGGAAGAGAATATGAGATTGGCTGATATATTAACCAATGATAACATCCATCCGAATGATCGGGGTCATCAGATTTGGTTTGAGGTGTTGCAGGACTATTTTCAGCAAAAACAGGATATGTAGAGGAAAGGGGGAAAGCGGCTAACACCGCTTTTCCCCCCTTTTACGTCAGGCTTTGCACTAAAAAAGAAAGCGATACCATCAATACTTAAACCGAGCATTTTCGAACCTGAATGAATTCGCGCATTTCCTCTTTCGATATCCCTGAACCCATAACATCCTCCATGATTTGCAGCCACTCTTCATCCATACTTGTGTTTCCTTGTTCATATAACAATGCATCAACCTTAATACCTAAAATTCCGGCAATTTTTTCCAAAATTAAAATAGTAGGGTTTGTTTGAAGGTTTCTTTCCAGTGAGCTTATATAGGATTTGGCAACGCCCGATTTCGTGGAGAGTTCACTAATTGACATTTTCCTTTCTTCCCTAAGCGACTTGACTCGATAACCAATCATATTGATCACACCTAACCATTTCTATGAATATATAAACTATTACCTTCAGTTTACACAGTTTTCCTCGATTTATAATGATAACTAGGCCCTAAAAACTTGACACAATTTAGTCGATAAATGCTTTTTCTTCATTTCATGGGCAATTAGTTTTAGGTGGATTCATCCAATGGCAGGAAGAAGCACTGCAAGTATTGGGTAAATAGGTTTAATTTAGATAACGACAAACCCTTTTATAGCGGGGATTTTTTAGCTAAAATGGCTCTAATGAGGATTAATTAGAAAAAAATTCCTTTGAATTGAGGATATTTTTAGTATATTATCATCTAAGCGCTAGAAAAGTATTCATTGATTGTAAGATTCATGAAAAATTCCTTGATAATACATAAAAATAGGTAATATTATGTGTTATAATGCAATAGGTCATTTTTAACATATTAGGAGGATGAAATGGAAGAAACGATTAGTATTGCAGATATTTTTAAAACATTAAAGAAGCGTTGGAAGCTCATCATGCTGCTGACATTAGTTGCCGCGTTAATTAGCGGAACAATTTCTTTCTTCGTATTAACACCCGTCTATCAATCTTCGACACAGATTCTCGTGAATCAGAAGCAATCCGAGAATCCATTGGACTCGACTCAAATACGATCCAATATTGACATGATCAATACATACAGTGTGATCATTAAAAGCCCGGCCATTTTGGAGAAGGTCATCGATAAGCTTGCGCTGGATCAAAGCGTAGAGCAGCTTAGTGAAATAATCACGATTAACAGCCAAGAAAATTCACAGGTGTTTTCGTTGACGGTTCAGGATAGTAAGCCCTCAGAGGCAGTACAAATTGCCAATACGATTTCGGAAACGTTCCAAAAGGAAATCAAGAATATCATGAACGTCGACAATGTGAGCGTGCTTGCCAAAGCGGAAGTCAAGGAAAATCCTACTCCTGTGAAGCCTAATCCTGCATTGAACATCGCGATAGCGATCGTGGTCGGCTTGATGGCTGGCGTCGGCCTGGCATTTTTGCTTGAATTCATGGACAATACGATCAAGGATGAGAAGGATATTGAAACACTTTTAGAATTGCCTCTACTTGGCTCGATCCAGAAAATTTCGAACGTACATAATAAAGGCTAAGCTGAATGAAAGGAAGCGGGATTTTTGAGAAGTAAAACCAAAAAACAGGTGAATTTGATTGCCCAGCATAGTCCTAAATCACCGATCACTGAGCAATATCGATTAATTAGAACGAATATACAATTTTCCTCCGTGGATGAAGATATCCAAACCATCGTTGTAACCTCGGCCGAGCCTAATGATGGGAAATCGACGACATCTGCCAACCTGGCCATCGTATTGGCACAGGAGGAGAAAAAAGTGCTGCTTGTGGATGCCGACTTAAGAAAACCGTCCGTCCATTACGCGTTTGGTCTTAGTAACATCCAGGGACTTACAAGTGTATTGACGAAGAAAATGAGCATTGGAGAAGCAGTCTTGAAGACAGATGTTCCTCATTTGGACATTTTGACGAGCGGACCGATTCCCCCGAACCCTTCGGAATTATTGAATTCCAGAGCGATCAAAACAACCATTCGTGAACTGAAAGAAATATATGATTATATCATTTTTGATACACCGCCGGTTCTCGTCGTTCCTGATTCGCAAATTGTTGCCAATAAATGTGATGGCGTGATCATGGTCGTCTCCAGCGGCAAGACGAACAAACAAAGTGCCGTGAAGGCGAAGGAGCTTTTAGCGAAAACGAATACCTCCCTGCTTGGTGTCGTTTTGAATGGCGTGGAAACGGATAACAGCAATTATTATTACTATCAATCTTGATCGAATAAGACAAAGTTCGACAAATTAACACCCTGTTTAATGGAAGGTTTATATGCTACTATTAAGCAGGGTAATCATTACTATTTTTATAGAGTGGGTATTTAGACCTGTTCGTTATAAAGGAAGTGTTAGAGATTGATTGATATACATTGCCACATTCTTCCCGGGGTGGATGATGGCTCCACAGAAGTGGATGCAAGCATAAGCATGGCAAAGAAAGCGGTGGAATCAGGCATCACGCATGTGTATGCGACGCCGCATCACTTAAATGAGAAATATGTCAATGTGAAGCGTGACATCATTGCCAGGGTTGTGAAATTAAGCGAGAGTTTTCAACAGGCTGATATTCCCCTTACGATTCATCTCGGACAGGAAGTACGGATACACCGAGATCTGCTCACTTCACTTGAAAAGGAAGAAATCCTGACATTGGACGACAAGGGCAGACATATGCTGCTGGAGCTTCCGTCGGGCCGTGTTCC
Source organism: Peribacillus folii (assembly GCF_030271255.1). Classification (GTDB taxonomy): domain Bacteria; phylum Bacillota; class Bacilli; order Bacillales; family DSM-1321; genus Peribacillus. The sequence continues at coordinate 102,836 of NZ_JASJOM010000001.1, read as the reverse complement.
TACATACACACAAGACATGATTTACGAACTGCTGCTTCAAGGAATAACACCGATCATCGTGCATCCGGAACGAAATAAGGAATTGCTTGAAAATCCTAAAAGACTATTCGAGCTGGTTCAAGAGGGTGCCTTAACGCAAATTACCTCTGGAAGCATGATCGGGAATTTCGGGAAAAGGATTCAATCGTTTTCCAAAAAAATCATCGACCATAATCTGGCGCATTTTCTGGCAACGGACGCCCATAATATAGGCTCGAGAGGCTTCACGCTGCACGAGGCCTACGATACAATTACGAAGATGTACGGGATCGAACGGACCTTTTATTTTAAAGAAAATGCGGAGCTGCTCATGAAGGGACAAAGTCCAGCTATTGAAAAGCCAGCGCCCTTCAAAAAGAAAATATTAGGTATTTTTTAATAGGTATAGTGTGCTGGAACATGCTAGCGACAATAGCAACACATTCTGCCATGCAAATTTTTTTATAGTGCTAACTTGTGAAAAAGAACACAATATTTCATTGCTGTATTAAAGGCGGATATCAACATTCAATAAAGGGGGAAATGTAGTTGGCCTACCGGAAACGACTGACATTATTGGCGCTCTTGGATTCATTAATCGTATTATCGGCCATTTATGTAAGTTATTTGTTCTTGTATCCTTATTTGCAAATATTTAAATTACCAACGCTTTTGGTCACTTCAGTCTCTCTATTAATCAGCCATCATTTTTTTGCTTCCATTTATAAACTGTATAAGAATGCCTGGGAATATGCGAGCATCCGCGAGTTAGTGTCGATTGTAAAAGCCGTGAGCTTATCGATTATCACGGTAATCGCCATCCAGATCATCGTTTTTCAAGATGTATATGTACGAGCCATGGCGCTGACATGGATGCTGCATATCATCTTCATCGGCGGTTCGCGTTTTTCGTGGAGAATGCTGCGGAACCGTCTGATCCATAATCAAAAGGAAACCAAGAATACGCTGATTATCGGTGCTGGATCGGCAGGGACGATGGCTGTACGGCAGCTGCTTACTAATCATGATATCGAACTGAAGCCAGTCGCCTTCATCGATGATGATCCGAAAAAAGAAAAATTGGATATCCTGGGAATACCCGTTGTCGGCAACTCTAAGCACATTCCTGAAATGGTAGAGAAATATCATATCGATAATATCGTCATTGCGATTCCTTCCTTAAGCAAGAAAGAGCTGAAGGTCATATTTGATGAGTGTGTAAAAACAAGTGCGAAAACTCAAATTATTCCGATGATTGAAGATATTATGCTAGGGAAAGTAGCCGTGAACCAATTTAAAGAAGTCGAAGTGGAAGATTTATTGGGCAGGGAACCGGTTGAACTGGACATAACGAGCATATCCCAATATGTAACAGGCAAGACGATTTTGGTTACAGGGGCTGGAGGCTCGATTGGTTCGGAAATCTGCCGCCAAATCTGCCGCTTCTCACCCGGCCGACTGATCCTCCTAGGACACGGCGAGAATAGCATCTATCAAATTGATATGGAATTGAAAAAACTATATGCGAATCAAATGGAAATCATCCCGGTCATCGCGGATATTCAGGATCGGGAGAGAATTTTTGAGGTGATGGAGACACATCGTCCTGATGTCGTGTACCATGCGGCTGCGCATAAGCATGTTCCGCTTATGGAATACAACCCACGTGAAGCTGTGAAAAATAATGTTTTTGGAACGAAGAACGTCGCAGAAGCGGCAGATACGTTTGGTGTAGGGGCGTTTGTGATGATTTCATCCGACAAGGCCGTCAACCCAACCAATGTCATGGGCTCGACCAAACGGATTGCAGAAATGATCATCCAGCAGCTGGCTAAAAATAGCGCAACCAAATTCGTTGCCGTCCGCTTCGGAAATGTTTTGGGCAGCAGAGGAAGCGTCATCCCGTTATTCAAAAAACAAATCCAAGCAGGCGGACCAGTAACGGTCACCCATCCAGACATGACCAGGTATTTCATGACCATACCCGAAGCATCGAGATTAGTCATCCAGGCAAGCTCTTTGGCTCGAGGCGGGGAAATCTTCGTTCTTGATATGGGTGAACCTGTGAAGATTGTTGAATTAGCAACAAATCTAATCCAATTATCTGGCTATTCCATTGAGGAAATAGGAATCGAATTCTCGGGGATTCGACCTGGCGAGAAAATGTATGAAGAACTATTAGGGGAAAAAGAGGTTCATAGTGAAGCGGTGTTCCCGAAGATCTTTATCGGAAAAGCGGTATTGGAACAGGAAGAGGAAATACAATATCTATTGAACTCTTATGATGATTTTTCCATGATAGAACTTAAACAATTCGTGATAAATTTAGCGAATCGAATAAGAAATAAAACGTACTCAGCCGTGAAATAGCAATGTTAAGAAATTATATGTGAGTAAAATTGTTAATCAGTTGAGTAAACTTGGAGTTTAATCTATATTCAAGGATAATTCACAGGTGAACATCAAGAAGATTTAAACACTTATCTTCCTTGGATAGACTTCCTCACTTTCCCACTATTTATATAGTGGCTAAATGGAGAAAGAACTTGTTGAAAAATATCTTCATATAAAGAGACTTATTGTAGGAAGGAAGTATTGGAGAATGAAGGATCGATTATTCCTATCATCACCACATATGAGTGATGAAGGGTATGAAATGGAATATGTAAAGGAAGCTTTTGATACGAACTGGATTGCTCCTCTTGGAGAAAACGTGAATCAATTTGAAATAGAATTGGCAGATAAGGTAGGAAGTAAAGCTGCTGCAGCACTATCTTCAGGGACAGCCGCAATTCATTTAGCACTTAAAGCAGCCGGAGTTGAAGAAGACGATATTGTATTTTGCCCTACCCTAACATTTTCAGCAACGGTCAATCCGGTCATTTATCAAAAAGCCATTCCTGTTTTTATAGATAGTGATTACGAGACTTGGAATATGTGTCCTAAAGCGTTGGAAGAAGCCTTTGTAAAATATCCAGAAGTGAAAGCCGTAATTGTCGTGCATCTTTACGGATTATCTGCCGATATGGATAAAATCATGGAGATTTGTAATAAGCATAAGGTAGCGGTAATTGAAGATGCTGCTGAAAGCTTAGGTACATATTATAAGGGGAAGCATACTGGAACCTTTGGTGATTATGGGATTTTCTCCTTTAATGGCAATAAGATAATTACTACATCAGGTGGTGGGATGCTAGTTTCCAATAATGAAGAGCGTATTGCAAAGACCAGATTTTGGGCGACTCAGAGTAGGGACCAAGCAAGGCACTATCAGCATAGCGAACTAGGATTTAATTACCGGATGAGCAACGTAGTTGCAGGGATTGGCAGAGGACAGCTAAAGGTATTAGATCAGAGAGTTGAGAAGAAAAACTATATCTTGGAATTTTATAAAAGAGAACTTGGTGAACTTGACGGTGTCGAATTTATGCCTAGCAATGAGTGGGATAAACCGAATTATTGGTTAAGTTCATTAATTCTTTATGGCAGGGTTAGACCATTTGAGATTATGGAAGCTCTTGAAAAAGAAAATATTGAATCAAGACCAGTGTGGAAGCCAATGCATCTGCAGCCGTTTTTTGAGAAGTATGACTTTGTCGGGACGAATGTATCGGAAAAATTGTTTGAGAATGGCATTTGTTTGCCTTCTGATACGAAGATAACGGATGAGGATTTGGAGAGAGTTGTTGAAATTATTAAAGGGTTGTGGAGATAATCAGTGAGAATTTTTAACTTATATATAAAAAGATCAATTGATTTATTAGGTAGTTTAATAGGTTTAATAATTATTTCACCCATTTTACTTACTATAGTAGTTTGTATTAAATTAACATCTAGAGGTCCTGTCTTTTTTAGTCAAGAAAGACTTGGGGAAAAGGGTAGAGTTTTTAAAATCTTGAAATTTAGAACGATGGTAGTAAATGCAGAAAAGATTGGATCAGGATTGTTTGTTAAAACGGAGAATGATAACCGTATTACAAAGATTGGGAAATTACTACGTGGTACTAGTTTAGATGAACTTCCACAACTTTGGAATGTTGTAATTGGAGAGATGAGCTTAGTAGGGCCAAGACCACCGGTACCACACCATCCATATAAATATGAAGAGTATAGTGATTTTCAAAGAAAAAGATTCGAAATGAAACCCGGAATGACTGGTTTGACCCAGGTTACCGTTAGAAATTCTGTTACATGGGATGAAAGAATTCCAATTGATGTCGCGTATGTTCAGAAATTTACTGTTTGGCTAGATATTAAAATTCTCTTTAAGACGCTAATTAAAATATTTAATCGAGAAAGTATATACACTCATACCAATGTTAAGGATTCGGAGAAATCTTCGAATCTTAATTAAATCCGAGGAGATATTGTATGAATATTGCTATTCGCAAATTTCAAGAAGAAGATATACATTATAAGGTCAAGTGGATTAATGATGAAAATAATAATAAGTACCTTCATTATGATTTACCTCTAAGGGAAGATAAGACCTTGTTGTGGTTTAAAACGCTTGAAGGTAGAAATGATAGGGTTGATTGTACTATCACATTTGATGGTGAACCTGCGGGGTTAATTGGCTTATTGAATATAGATAGTAAAAATAAAAAAGCAGAATTCTATATTTGCCTAGGTCAAGAAGAATTCAAAGGTAGAGGAATTGCAAGTATAGCAACAGACCTTTTAATTAAAATAGGATATAAAGAGCTCGGTTTACAAAAGATTTACTTATACACTGAAGTAGAAAATACTCTGGCTCAAAAACTTTTTGAGAAGATTGGTTTTGAAAAAGAAGGATTATTAAAAAATGATGTAATTTACAATGCTAAAAAGATAGATAGATATGTTTATGGATTAAATGTAGGAAGTTATATTTTTTAATATTTAAGGGTGGATATAAGTGAATATAGGTATGTTTCAAGCAACGCCGATTCAAAGCATTAGCGAAAACCTAAATAATAACACTTTCTTTATCAAACGTGATGATCTTCTACCTTTATCATTTGGAGGTAATAAGGCGAGGAAGGCAGTTCTTTTTTTCGAAGATTTGATGAGGGAAGAATCTGATTGTGTAGTGACATATGGTAGCAGCAGTTCTAATCATTGCAGAATTATAGCCAATATTGCGGCGGTAAAGAATATTCCATGCCATATCATTTCACCTAGTGAATCCAGTCATCCAACTTCTAATAGTAAAATGATTGAATTGTTTGGTGCTTTAGTTACACTGTGTCCTCTAGCCGAAGTCAATATTACGATTGAACGAAAGTTAGTTGAGCTAAAAGAACAAGGTTACAAACCCTACTTCATTCAAGGTGGAGGTCATGGTGATATCGGTACACAGGCCTATGTGAATGCATATGAAGAAATATTGGAATATGAAAGAGTATCCGGTATGAAGTTTGATTACATTTTTCATACGACTGGTACAGGAACTACGCAAGCTGGGCTTGTATGTGGAAAACTATTGCATGGTGATAAAAGAGAAATTGTTGGAATAAGCAATGCTCGAAAAAATCCTTATGGCGGCCAAGTTGTACTGGATAGCGTTAATAGTTATTTTATCAATATAGGTAAGGTACCAATAACTACCGAAGAAATCATCTTCATAGACGATTATGTACTTAGCGGTTACGGTTTTTACAATCAACAAATATTAAAAACTATAAAAGAAGTTCTAATTAACGATGGTATCCCAATGGATACAACCTATACTGGAAAAGCTTTTTGGGGGATGAAAGAATACATTAAGAATAATCAAATTAATGGGAATAAAGTTTTATTTATCCATACTGGTGGAACACCACTGTTTTTTGATAATTTGGAGGAACTGATGAATGAGTGACGATTTGAATATACTAATATTAAGTTGTGGAACAAGAAATAAAATTGTGAATTATTTTAAAAAAGAGTTAGCTGGTAAAGGCCTGGTTATAGCTACAGATTGTAGCAATTTAGCACCAGCACTCTATGAGGCAGATAAACATTTTATTGTTCCTAGAAGTAATGATGAAAAATACTTAGATGTCATTCTTTCTATTTGCAAAGAGAATAATATAAAAGCTGTCTTATCATTGATTGATCCTGAGCTTAGTCTTCTTGCAGAATACAAACAAGCTTTTCTGGATATTGGAACGGTACCTATCGTCTCAGATTTTGATGTTGTTGAGCTGTGTTTTGATAAATATAGGATGTTTGAGTTCTTGATGCAGAATGGACTACAAACTGTTAAAAGTTATATAGACAAAGAGAAGTTTTACTGCGACGTTGAAGCTGGAGTAATAAACTATCCAGTGTTTGTAAAGCCAGTCAAGGGTAGTGCTAGTATCAATATAAATAAAGTTACATCAAAAGGAGAAATTGAGTTGTTATTTAGTCGCTTTGACAATTTAATAATTCAAGAGTTTATGGATGGAACTGAATTTGGTGCAGATGTTTATATTGATATGATTTCTAGTGAACCGGTTGCTATATTTACAAAAGAAAAGATTAAGATGCGTGCTGGTGAAACTGATAAGTCAGTATCGATTAAGGATGAAAAACTCTTTGAAATAATCCATGAATTCGTAAAAAAAGCTGGATTTAAAGGCATAATCGATATTGATATTTTTAAAGTCAATGGTGAATATTACATATCTGAAGTCAATCCTAGATTTGGTGGAGGTTACCCACATGCATATGAAAGTGGTGTAAATGTCACGAAGATGATTATCAGTAATATTAATGGACTTGTGAATGAAGAGGTAATTGGTTATTTTGATGAAGGTATTTATATGATGAAGTTTAATGAAGTGAAGATAATAACGGAAAATCAACTATTAGAAAGAGGTTAGAATATGGAATTTATCATTCTTCTTATTTTTTACTTAAGTGCCTTTATTATTATTTGGGCTATGGTTGGTTATCCGTTGTCATTAAAAGTTTTAAAAAGCATTTACAAAAATAGAACGTTAAAAAAAGACTACGCTTATGAACCAACTGTGACAGTTATGGTTGTTGCTCATAACGAAGAGAAAGTAATATATGAAAAATTAGAAAATATAATAAAGCTAGATTATCCAACAAATAAAATTGAGTTTTTGGTTGCTTCGGATAATAGTACAGATAAGACAAATGAAATAGTAAGGAACTTTATAATAGATCATCCAAGTTATAGAATTCGGTTGTATGAAGTAAAACAGCGTAAGGGAAAAACAAATGCCCAAAATGAGGCTCAAAAAAGAGTTGAAAGTGAAATTCTTGTAATGACTGATGCTAATTCAATGATGGAAGTTAATTCTGTAAGAGAACTAGTATCAGCATTTACAGCGGAAGATATTAGTTATGTTAGTGGTAGACTGGTAATCATTAATAAAGATTTTAGTGGAGTTACAAACTCAGAAAGTACATACTGGGATAGTGACACGAGGTTACGAAAAATTGAGAGTGATATACAAACAATAACAGCTGGTAATGGTGCCATTTATGCTTGTAAGAATGCTGACTATTATGATTTCGAACCTATAAAGAGTCATGACGGTAATATGCCAAGGTTTTATGCTTTGGAAAATAAAAGAGCTTTATATAATCCTGATGCCATAGCATATGAAAAAGCAGGAGAAGTTATTGAAGATGAGTTTAAACGTAAAGTTAGGATGAACCGTGGAATTATATGGAACATCATTCCAGATATACGGATATTAAATGTATTCAGTTATCGTTGGTTTTCGTATTTTTATTTTGGTCATAGAACATGTAGATATTTATTATGGATTTCACACCTATTTGTTTTTATATCTAATGCATTTTTAGTGCCAGAGTCTTGGTTTTATTCGTTAACATTTGTAGGGCAATTGGTATTTTACCTTTTGGCTATAGTTCAATTAATAACCAAAACTAATAATAAATATTTAACATTAATTTATTACTACTGTGTAACATTATTTGCACAGTGGGTTGGTGTTTATAATATATTAACTGGAAGAGCTAAGCCATTCTGGGAGAAGGCAGAAACTACTAGATGAAGTATAGGAGAAAATGTCCTTCTTCATGTAATCAAGTTTCCTTGTCGTAGAATAGACATAGGGGGTCACCTTCCATTCTTGTGTCGTTTTAGTGTTGCAACTAAACTGTTTGAGAAGGTACTCCTTATTTTTACTCTTCAACATCCCGTTGGGAGAAGGACTTCAAATTATGAAATTGATTCAGATATTCTAATTTTAAAAATGTAAATAAATGTGAAGAAACGTTATGAGTTTTTTTCATATAGAAGGGATTTCCATGAAATTCATTAAGGATATAATATGGACATTTTCAGGAACTATAGGAGTGCAATTAATAGGATTATTACTCAATATTGTTTTAGCAAGACTGTTAACACCTGAGGTTTTCGGTATTGTAAACCTTGCATTGATAATAATTGTTTTTGTGCACATTGTTCAAGAAGCAGGATTAAGTTCTATATTAATACAAAGAAATGAAATAAATAAATCATTAGTTGCTACTACCTTTTATTTAAATATTACTTTTTCGTTAATACTATGTTTAACCATATTCATTTTTGCAGAAAAAATAGCTGTGTTTTTTGGACATATGGAAATAGAAGAATTACTATATTACTCTATAATTGGTATATTTATTGGATCTCTAGGAGTAACCTTTCGAGGAATTCTAATGAGAAATAGACAGTTTAGGACTATATCAATTATAAACTTAGTTTCAGAATTTCTGGGAGTTGTTTTAACATTTATATTTATATTTTATAAAGAGTATAATTTAGCAGTTGGAATAAGAATTATGGCCAGACCTGCATTCCAAGCTATTTTTATGGTTAGTGTATGTGGTTTAAAAGAACTAGGAGGAAAGCCGAAATTAAGCTTATTAAAAGAAATAATGCCCTTCAGTTCAAGTGTACTAGGTATAAAAACAATCAATTATATTAAAAATAATATTGATTATTTATTTATAGGTAAAATGTTAGGAAGCCAAAATTTAGGTATATATACTTTGGCATTTCAGTGGAGTACGATTGCTAAGTTTTATATTTCTGGATCCATTGCCAAAGTTTTACTTCCTGAAATATCAAAAAAACAAAACGATATTGAAAGTGTTAAGCGTATATTTATTAAAGTAGTCAGAAAAGTTTCATTTGTTATTTTTCCTTTTTGTATTGGATTAACGTTGCTCGCTCCTGCCTTTATTTTAGTAGTGTATGGGCAACAATGGGAAAGTGCAATACCAATTTTAAAGATATTAATGGTTGCAGGATTATTAACTTCATTTAGTACAATTATTGGGAGAGTATATGAAGGTTTAGGTAAACCAAGCATAGAATTAAAAATTACAACTATATCAATCATTGCTTTCTTACCACTTTTATTTGTAGGTTCATTTTTTGGACTATCAGGGATTGCTTATGCTGTGTTACTACATTCAGCTATCTTCGATATTATTCTAATAGTAAGGGTATTACGTATATTAAATATGTCAATTAAAAGTTTTATCCGTTCCTTTAAATCAGTCTTCTATTCAATGCTGTTTGTAGTAATATTTTATATTATTATTGACCATGTATTTTTTACTAATAACTATACAGCAGTGTCTCTAGTTTTATTATTATTAATACAAATTATTTTATATGTATTAGCATCTTTTATTTTTAACAAGTCAACTATTATAACATTATTTAATAGTATATACAGAAAACTAAGTTTTAGAAAAAAAGTTAATAAGCCTACCTAATAACATATAAATTCTTACAAATAAACTTGTGGAGTATAATAAAGTTTATGTGATTTTGGAGCATATTGATTGTAAAATTAATCTGGGGATAATTTGAAGTCGTTTCCGATTGTACTGCCGCTATTAGGAATACTATTAGTTATGCCAAAATTAATGGGTATAGCAAGATAACTTTGAAAGGTAATTATCTTATGGATAATGTTACTTTGACTTCCCTTTATTTTGAAATGGTACAGAGACATCAACACAGTTATTTATATAGAAAAAGGTAAAGGATTGAAACCATGTCGATAAAAAAATTATCTTTACTAACTATACTCCTGGTATTTTTATCAGGATCATTCACTTTGAATAGACTAAATTTAGGTTTTAATTTTGAAGTGAAGTATTTGCTTTTTTTAGGGTTTGTTTTCTTAACTCTTTTCGAAATAAGTAACTCCCGTAAAGAGAAACGAATAAATTCAACTACTTTCTTTTTTTTGATTGTTACATTCACCTATGTTTTTTTATCAACAATATCCACCTTGTATGCAAAAAGTCAAATACTCGCCTTTGAAAAGTTAATTTCTTTATTTTTTTTACTAGTTTTAACTATAAGTATCTTATATATAGTTAAGGAAATGAAGCCAGGGATTTTTTTGAATTATGTTACTGGTTTTTTTGTGATTTTAGGAATAGTATATGCTATTCCTGTTGTATTTAGCGTACTGTCCGGCGCATCGAGAGGTGATGTTAATCTAAGTGGGCCAAACGTAGCTACTAGGATACTTTTTTTTGCTTATTGCAGTTCGCTCTATAGATACAATTTATATGAAAAAATACCCTACTTATTATTGGGTATAGGATTCTTAGCCAGTATAGTGTTGATAGGATCAAGAGGAGGTTTAGTGGCTGCAATAGTAACCCTAGCATTTTTGTTTGCAATTAAAAGAGTATTTTTACCATGGAATTTTAAAAAGAACATTAAGATTACCTACAAACAATTACTACTTTTTCCTCTTTGTTTAGGAGTTATTTTTTTAGTATATGAACCTGTAAAACGAGTCTTTATGGGGCGAGTAATCGGCACCACTTTTGCTAACGAAACTGTTTATACTTCAGGCAGAGACGTTCTTTACGCAGAGGCTATCTCCATGATAAAAGAAAGACCAATATTTGGGAATGGTCTTGCGAGTTTTACTGCTTCTACAGGGAGTGTGTATCCGCATAATTTACTTTTAGAAATGATTTTGGAGGTGGGTCTATTAGGATTGGCGTTTTTTCTGATATTCTTAATGTTTTCTATCTCCTTTATCTTTAAGATGAAAAAAACGCCGTTGTTCATTCTTTCTGGTATACCCTTATACATGATAATTGCTCAAATGTTTTCCGGTGAATTTTATGACTTTAGATATTACTTTTTATGGAGTGTAGTATTGTCTTTTTATGGAGTTTTGAATAAGTCGGAAGTGTACTTGGAGAACAAAAAAGTCAATATTAAGGAATATAAAAGAAGAAAATGGAAAATGTATGTCTGGAATAAGAAATACACATGAGAAATATACTCGCGATAAGTGGAATAATTCTTATTAAATGTGTATAGACTACTACTTCCCTTTTAAATTATCTATTCATTAAAAACAATCAATCGGTTATTGATGGATAAGCAAACAGAGATGAAACTATCCCTATTTTTTCTCAATAGATAAATAGCCATTATCTTAACTTCAGATGGATATTCGGTGTCTTTATTCATCAAATAATCTTGATTCACAATGTTTAATGTTTATTAATTAGGTAATAACTAAATTTAAAATTTAAGATTTATATAATTATAATATGCATTGGTGGTTACGCTAACAGCTCAGAAATTTCGTTAATGCAAATTAAAGAGTAAAGGAAGGCTAGTATGTACAAAATAGCAGTAGCAGGGACCGGCTATGTAGGCTTAGTTGCAGGCGTATGTTTTGCCGAGGTGGGGCATCAAGTAACTTGTGTGGATATAGACGAAAATAAAGTGAATGTCATGAAGTCTGGTGTTTCTCCTATTTATGAAGCGGATTTGGAAGAATTGATGCAGAAGAATTATGCGGCTGGCAGGATTGATTATACGACTGATTATAAGTCAGCCTATGAGGAAGCTGATGCGATCTTTATCGGTGTGGGTACGCCAGAGCAGCCTGATGGTTCTGCCAATCTTTCTTATATCGCAACTGTTGCAAGGCAAATTGCTGAGTCGGTGGTAAAGGACTGTTTAGTCGTCGTGAAATCAACGGTACCGGTGGGAACGAATGATAAAGTCGAGCAGTTCATCCAAGACTTTTTGGTGAATGATGTGAAAGTGGAAGTTGTATCGAACCCGGAATTCTTGGCGCAAGGCTCTGCGGTGCATGATACACTGCATGCCGAACGGATCATTATCGGAACGGAAAGTAAATGGGCGGAAGAATTGATGCAGAGCATTTATGAGCCATTTCATTTACCTGTTGTTTCCGTCAATAGAAGATCGGCCGAAATGATCAAGTATGCCTCGAATGATTTTCTGGCCCTTAAAATCTCTTATATGAATGATATTGCTAATCTTTGTGAGCTTGTTGGTGCGGATATTCAGGATGTCGCAAGAGGGATGAGCTTCGATAATCGGATCGGCAGCAAGTTTTTAAGTGCGGGTATTGGTTATGGCGGTTCCTGTTTTCCTAAAGATACAAAAGCGTTGGAATATCTGGCAAGACAAAACGGTTATGAGCTTAAAACCGTCAAAGCTGCCATTGATGTGAACAAGGACCAAAAGACGATGCTATATAAAAAAGCTGGGAAAAGACTGATTACCTTTAATGGTCTTAAGGTAGCCGTACTAGGATTAACGTTTAAGCCTGGCACGGATGATTTAAGAGAAGCTGCCTCACTCGAGAACGTGCCATTATTATTGGAGCAAGGTGCCGATATTTATGCATTTGATCCAGTTGGGGCAGAGAATTTTGCTAGAGTGTATCCGGAAGGTAAGCATGGCAAAGGCAGTATCACCTATGTGGCGAATATAGAACATGCCCTAGAAGGAGCGAATGTTTGCTTTATTTTTACCGAATGGGGAGAAGTGAAAGAATTATCGCCAGAAACATATAAGACATTGATGAGGACTCCTTTAGTATATGACGGAAGAAATATCTATAATGTTGCAGAAATGCAGCAGTCAGGGATAGAGTATCATTCCATTGGAAGAAAGCCTGCAAGTAGGATAGAAAAAAAGGAGTCGAAGAATGTTGAATTACAATTCCCTAGATCCTAGTAAAACATATCTAATTACTGGAGCGGCTGGTTTCATCGGTTTTTTCTTATCAAAGAAACTATTAGAACAAGGCTGTAAGGTGATTGGTGTTGATAATATCAATGATTACTATGATGTGAAGCTAAAATATGCTCGATTGGAACAGCTAAAGCCTTATGAAACGTTTACCTTCATCAAGGGTGATATTTCTGACAAAGCAACCATCACCAATATATTCGAAGAGTCTAAACCTAATATTGTCGTAAATCTGGCTGCCCAAGCGGGAGTGCGATACTCGATTGAAAATCCGGATGTTTACATTCAAAGTAATATCATTGGGTTTTATAATATCCTTGAAGCCTGCAGGCATTATCCTGTGGATCATCTTGTATACGCATCATCGAGTTCTGTTTACGGCGCGAACAAAAAGGTTCCATTTGAAGAAACGGATTTTGTCGATAATCCGGTATCGCTATATGCATCAACGAAGAAATCTAATGAATTGATGGCCCATACATATAGTCATCTCTATAATATTCCTGCGACTGGTCTTCGTTTCTTTACGGTTTATGGCCCGATGGGGCGTCCGGATATGGCTTATTTTGGATTTACTGATAAGTATTTTGCTGGTGAATCCATTAAGATCTTTAATAATGGTGATTTTGAAAATGATTTATATAGAGACTTTACCTTTATTGACGACATAGTGGAAGGGATTGAGCACCTTCTTTCCAATCCTTCAGTTGAAGAAAATGCTGTTCCTCACAAAGTATTTAACATTGGCAACAATAATCCTGAAAAGTTGATGGCTTTCATTGGGGCTTTGGAGAAATGTTTAAGTAATGCTCTAGGTAAAGAGGTAGAATTTGAGAAGGTGTTCGAGCCTATCAAACCGGGAGACGTCCCTGCTACATACGCTTCGACGGATTTGCTGCAAAAGGCTGTTGGATTTAAGCCAGAAACTTCGATAGAAGAAGGATTGCAGAAGTTCGTTAATTGGTATGTGGACTATTATCATAAAAAGTAACAATCGATAAACAGAAAAATCGTGATGAGAATTATTTTTGTACAGCATTAGGAACATCGCTAAAAATTAATGAAGACAAAGAGTTTTTGAAAGCTCTTTGTCTTTTTATTAACCTGGATTAGTCGTGTTTCTTCTATTATATATACCCCATGTTCAACACATATTCTTATATAGATGCCTCCTCTTATTATGGAAATGAAACAATGTATCTTCAATAAATATCAGAACAATAAAAAAGGGATGTGTTTCATGAAAAAAATCATCGTTTTTGCCTTCTGTTTGTTGGTACTCGTTTTCTTCATTTTTCAGCAGAAACATTCTCCATCAACCCACCAAGAAAAGATCTACGTTGAAGATTTTAAAGGGGCTACTGATTCCGTTAAGATTCAGGCTGCGATTGATCATGCGCATAAAAATAAGCTAAAGACGGTCATGCTGGATGATCGGAAGTATACGATTTCATCACCGATCATCGTGAGAAAAGGCGTTAAGCTGCTTTCCGGATACGGGACGAAGTTAATTGTCGAGGGGAATTTCAGGGTGCTTGAGCTTGAGCGGAATGCTTCCATTGAGGGGGCTTATGTAGTGATCAATGCTGCTGATTTCAATTCTGAGGTCATTTATTTGGATGGGAAATATAAGTACTATAATACGTGGAACAAAACCGAAGTGAAGGATGTCAATATCATTAATTGGTCCGAGAGTCATCAGGGAACGGGGCTATCTTTATATGCTGGCGGTAAGGAGCATGAGATTTCATTCGTGAACGTTGAAAATGTTAAGGTTGCAGGGATGAAGACCGGCGTCAAGCTAATGGCAGAAGCACCAGCTTCAGGTAAGGCCTGGGTGAATGCCAATCGATTCATGAATCTATCGTTGGAGGATTGTGTGAATATGATTGATATTCAAAGCAGCGCTACCGTCCCGAATGAGGTCAGTGGTAACCAATTCACGAACTTACAGATACAGCCCTCGGGCAAAACGAAGCGTATTTTGAAGGTAAGTGGGCAATATAATACGTTTGAGGGCATGATTTGGGATTTGGATAAAATCACGACGCAAAACGAAGTTATTGAACTTACCGAAAATAGTATGAACACTAGCTTTGATATGCCGTCACTGCCGATGGACCGGATCACTGATAATGGTCAGGCCAATAGGTTGAATCCATGAAAAAGTGAGAAGGGTGATTCGCTAATAAAAGAGGCACACACCCTGTATTTTGAATGGGAGAGTTAACTGGTCTTATCCTCTTTATCTATGGGATGAATTTCCTCATCAGATAACGAGTATATGTGCCAGTTTTTTTGTAGTTACTGCTCATAGCTTGGAGGTGATGATTTGGCCTTGATCATTGATGCTCACTTTCCATTTCGTTCCGTTTGGTGAAGTCATTGTCACGTTTTTCCCTTTTTGCAGCTCCAGATCTCCATACAAGGTTCCGCCTGAAGTCGGCAGCCAGGCTGTACCCTGCTGCAGCGATGATCTTGCGAAAATCCGGTTGATCCGGAATCGTTTGTGCTCTTGTGTATATCCGCTTAAGGTCAGTTTGATTTTATAGAGCGTTTGTGCTCTTGTTTCTGAAATCACCGTGTTACCGGCATTGAAGGGGAGGGTCTTGGCAACGGTCCATGGTCCATTCAAGCTTTGTTGATATTCAATCAATACGCGGCTTGGGCTTTCATTCCATCCAAAGTAAATGCCAAAGCAATTGAGCATGCTAATGGGCTGCTTCGAAAAATCCAATTCAATCACAACCGGCTGGGAACTGGGAACATCCAGGTAATTGACGCTTTGTTCATCGAGCAAACTGAAACAATTAGCAAGATTTCCTCCGTAAGGGGCTTTTCCGGAAAGCTGACGTATCGTATGGCGCAGGTTTGCATTTACTAAAATATCGTCCTGATTTCCGGCGAGATGGGCTTTACCTAGCGCAATGGGCGGGATCACTTGAAGGGATTCCTCATGAGGGGATGTGCATCGATTGTATTGGCCGCGATCAAGGATGGATGTGGCTACCTGATTGGAATTGAGGTAATTGTGATGGGAATCGGCGGAGAATTCGATGACGATGGGAGGATCATCCATACGGTACGTATCCCAGATGACGCCTTCAAATAGATTGTAAGCGCCTGAGCAGCGAATGACTTTTTTCGTTTGCTTACGGCATTGGACTTGGATATCAGTAAAGGTGTTTCCCGAAATTTCGTACGGTAAATCGCTGTTTCCTACAATCTCGATCCCGTACTGGCAGCCATCGATATAAATCGATTGGAAGGAGTTCGCATTAATCCAGCAGGGGGTATCTACATTGAACAGTTTTTCGGTTTTTAGATAGATGGCGGTTTGGAAGTTAGTGATTTGGAGGGAGCTTGCCTTAAAGAAGCTGATGAAATCCCATGCTTTTTTACAGGATAAATGGATGGCAATTCCCTGGTAACTTGCTGATCGGTTTATCAAATTGATGTTGGATATAGCTGTGTGATTATGGATTTCGATTTGTTGCTCTCCGGATAAAAAAATGACGGATGAATTAAAACTCTTATCTACGACTTCGATTGTCCCGCCGGAGATGGATGCATCCTTTTGAAGTTCAAAAACCTGGAAATTCCCTTTTACATGTAACGTTATGGTGGGATCCATTTCAAGGTGTACATTCGACTTAATGATAATCGGTGAGGATAGGGTATATTGCTTCGTCCCGGTAATGACGACCTTTGAATACTTATTATCTGCACAATAGTCGATTGCTGCTTGGATGGCTGCTGAATTGTCCGCTAGATTAGGATTGGCGCCAAAACAATCAATATTGGCAACATTGCTGTTCTGGCAGTCTTCGGAGAGGTTGAGTGGGTCTGCCATGTATAACACTCCTTCTTTGGTCATGTTATATAGTATATGCTTGTCCGAAACGGATGTATGGGTATACCAAATAAAAAACAAACGAGGTCGTCGTTTGTTTTTTTATCATTGATACGTTTTAAGTGTGGAATGAATCATATTCGTGAGGGAGAAGGATTCCTCCACCTTTTGCCGTGCTTGGCTGCCCAAGCGTTGTCTTAAGTCCTCATCACCCTGAAGAGATTTGATTTGTTTAGCGAATTCCTGTTCTGAATGCTGGGAAATGAGAATCCCGGTTTCCTGATCCACGATCGCTTCCTTAACGCCGCCTACATCCACTGACATCATCGGTGTTCCTGCCGCCATTGCCTCCAGCACGACCATCGGAAAGACTTCTCTGGTCGAGGTTAAAAGAAGTAAGTCCATCTTGCATATGAATTCATATGGATGGGAAGCATTCCCTAGCAGCATCACCTTGTGGTGTAGCTGTAAGTCGTTAATCACCTTTTCCACATACTCCCGCTCAGGTCCATCTCCCGCGATATAGAACATCACGTTCGGTACCTCTTTTAATTCATGTACGATTTTTAAGAAGAGTTCATGGTTTTTCTCTTTTGATAAGCGGGCTAGAATGCCCACATGAAATGTTTTATTTGGCTGAACTTGTTTAAAAGAAAAGTGTTCAACGTCCACTCCGTTGTAAATCGTTCGGATAAGAGCGTTATTTACTCCTAATTGAAGCAGGTTCTCTTTTTCAAAATTACTTATCGCGATAATTTGCTCCACATGCCGATTCAGCACCCTTTTAAAAAGGGATGGCAGCTTTTTTTCCAGGATGGTTACATTATGCTTCGTATACACCAGCTTGATCTTTCTTTTGGTCAGCTTCTTGATCGCAATCGAGTAAAGCAGCATGCGCAAGCTATTGGCATGAATCACATCAATCTGTTTTAGGCGGACTTGTTTCCTTAACAGCGTTAGATTAGCGGCATGATTCTTTAAGCTTAACGGAATGAATTGTTGTTTGTTCTGGATATGCTTGTATAATTCACCCGTGGCTGCAGCAGAGTAAAAGGTCATGTTTTTATCTTGAAGATGGTTTTCCAATTTGCAAAAATACATCTCAGCTCCGCCTATTATGAGTTTATCGGTAAGTAACAGAACGTTGTTCATATTCATTTTCCCCCATTTTGTATAGAGACAGGCTGTAACCCTCTGCTTTTGTTGTAGGCGTTATAGGCATATTTGGTAAAGTAAAAGTTTGCTTCGATTATATTTAGTTTTTCCTGGACCCTTAACAGCTTCCAATATCGATAGGCAGCCTTCCATTTGTTTCTTGAAGTCGAGTTACTTACGATCCTGTATTTGGATAGAATCATCGGTAGGCCATGCGCTTGATAGCCATTTCGCAGCAGTAACAGCCATAATGCCGTATCCTCTGGCTGGATATCTGGCATCTCAATCTGCTTGATTTGCCTTCTATCCAACATGACGGTTAAGCAGCCAATTGTCGTATTTCCAATCAAATGCTTATAATCCACGGTTATCGGTGCCTTTACTTCAATATCTAGAGGATGTCCTCGTTCATCTATTAAACAATAAGAGGTAAAGGAAAAAGCAAGATTCCCGCTTTTCATGAATCCAACCTGTTCTTCCAACTTAGTGGGAAGCCATAAATCATCACTATCGAGAAAGGCAATATACTCTCCTCGTGCTTCTTTAATGGCTATATTCCTGGCTCGCGCAGCACCGACATTCGTAGCTAAAGGAATGAGTCTGACTCGTGAATCCATAGCCTCATAGGATTTGATGACCTGAACCGAATCGTCCTGTGACTGGTCATCCACAATGATCATTTCCCAGTTAGGGTAGGTTTGATCCAGGACGGTTTGGATCGTTTCCTGAATGAAAGCCGAGCAGTTATACGACGGTGTGATCACGGAAACTAGCGGACGATCATCCTTTGTGCTGAAGGTCATTGTAATCCACCTCTTTTCTCTCATATACGGAAATATATTTTAATGTCAGGGCTAAAAAGGAAAAAAACGCTTCATTGATCATAAGTGAAAGGGACATCATCTGTATCAAGAAGGCAAACAGGGTAAGCACAATGAATGGTTTTTCTTTATGCAGCTTAGCCTTGAATAAGGTAATGATGAGCATCAATAAAAAGGATAGGTAAAAAAGGAAGCCAATGATGCCGGATTCCACTAAAACCTCGAGATATGTGTTGTGGACATAAAGCTTTTCACTGTGCTCGAAGGCGTAATAATCGGAAAAGTTAAAAGCACCAATACCGATAACGGGATGGGTCATGAAGTAGTTAAGTGCCTGCACCCATAACTCAAACCGGCCGCTTCCTCCATCGGTTGAAAAGTCATTAACACGGCTTGTGATGATGTCATTCAAGTTTATATGTATGAATGATCCGACGATATACATCACAGCTATACATAGTAACGAAACGACGATCATCTTGATCTTTTTCGAAAAATTAGCCAACAGCATGTACAAAAAAACGACAAGGACAAGAGCCAAAATTCCGCCTCGTGAAAAGGTCAGGAGGGAAGTGATCATGCATAGGATGAATCCGACTGAATGCTTGAAGCCCTTTAAATGGGTTAAATAAAAAGAGAAAAATAGAGTATTGAAAAAAATGAAAATGTTTGGATCATCAAGCAAACCAATCAATCTTGGATAATCCCGGTCCAATAATAAACCATATGATGTAATCTCGACACCCGTCGGGAACCTTCCTGTCACCTGTATTCCGATGATATACAATAATAGGCTGATGATGTTGAAGACGATTCCGACATTGGCAATGGAGCCTTCAATGACACGTATCGTGGTTAACTCGAGTACATATCTCATGATGAAATAACAGCCGATGACAAGGATCACGCCTAAGATTACGCGAATGCTTGATTCAGGATATTGTGAAAAAGCGCCGCTTAAGCAATAGGTGAAATAAAATAACAGCAACAGGATTTCATAATGATAAAGGGTATGGAAATAAAAATCCCGAAAGTGCATGCAGAAAAAAATCGCTAAAAAAATCATGTAAATCTTTAATGAAAAACCGATGGAGATATTGTATTTACTGAGCGTAATAAAAAATAACAAGAGAAAGACTGGCCACATGGAGGTGTTCTTATGAATTAGCAATCTTTCCATTCTCTTTTTGTCTCCCATCTTGTACATGTTTGGTCGTACGTTTCTTTCTAAGGAAATCCGTGAGCAAATGCTTGATTTGTTTATCAAGCAGTAAAATGCTGGCCGTTACCATCATGATAGCAGAAATCATGGCGATAAGAGGATGCATGGATAGCATGTATTGCATAAGGCTAAAGCTGATCGTAAAGAAGGAACCATACGGCACAATGACCTTGGCAAGGACCGTTTTCTTCTCTGGATAAGCAAGGACATAGCCAATGAAGGAGACAACCTCCATGGTTAAAACGGCAAAGGCCGCACCAGCCACAGCATAGTTGGTGCTCAAGTAATAGAAAGCTAGCAGGCCGATCAGGATGGTGAAAAACTGGACGATTGTCCGCCTGTTTTGCAGCCCTCTCGTTGTGAGTCCGTCAGCGATGGCAATGTTAAACCCTTGCAGAACGATGATGAAGGCCA
This sequence comes from Peribacillus folii, assembly GCF_030271255.1. Classification (GTDB taxonomy): domain Bacteria; phylum Bacillota; class Bacilli; order Bacillales; family DSM-1321; genus Peribacillus. Next base: position 82,356 of record NZ_JASJOM010000001.1, on the reverse strand, counting down.
ATATTTGTAAAGGCCGGACGGCAGAGCCCCACTCGGCGCCAAATAAAAGGGTGACGAGATAGGCCGCCAGGTAGAATAACGAAATGGTCATGCACATACCGATGTAGGACATGATTTTCATTTGCAGGATATTCAATCTCGTGTGTTCTCCCAGTTCACCCCGATTGTATTGTTTAAACAAAAGCGGAAAAAAAGCTCCTGCAATGACCCCTGGTATTTGATATAATGCGGAAGGAATCCGATAAGCTACTGCAAATAGGCCAACAAGCGCTAAAGGCAAGGTCTTTTCCAGCACCAACGGACCCATTTGCGGGATTAACATAATGAATAATCCACTGATCAAAAACGGACTAAGGTTCGTCAATAATTGTCTTTCAAAAGAAGTGCTCCATTTCATTTCCGCTTTCCTCAGCAGTAAGTACAGGCTGTAAAGCCCACCGGATAAATAAGAAAATCCATATAAAAAGGCTGCTGCATGGACATCTACTTGTAAGCCCATACTCACTGCTGTTGAAATGATCAAAGCAACGGACGAGAAGATTTTAATGGATGCTATGAACTGCATCCTTTCGATCAATTGGAAATAGGTGATCCCGATACTTTGCATGGCCAGGCCAATAACCATCGGAATCATTAAGCTATAGATCATATACAAAACATCTTGTTCTTTATAGAGAATGTTGATTCCGAAGAAGAACACAATAAAGGTTACTAGTAAGCATATAATCCGAATCTTCATATAAGATGAAAATGTTCTTCCTAGGTTTTCCAGCTTCGATCCTTCACGCAGAAAGGTATTGCTTACTCCGAGATCTGTAAAAAAATTCATTACCATGGCAAGGGCCAGGGCTACACTGAAAATTCCATAATTCTTTGAATTGAAATAATTCGCTAATAAAATGAGAGTGGCAGCATTTAATACATTTGAAAGAATGGTACTGTAAAATAAATGAACAATATTAACTAATATCGAGTTTTTCTTGGTATGCACTTGTTTCACTCCCAATTCATGACGATAAAGTCGTTGGCTTGAGTCTATGTGAAGGTGAATCAAGGACGGTTGCAGGTAAAGAATGATGTTGTTGATTGAAATAAAATTCATATGTGCTGGCAAGACCTGTTTCAAGCGAATGAACGGGCTCCCAGCCTAATTCCTGGATCGTCGCTTTATTGCAAAGTAAGCTTTCTCTGATATCACCATTTTTCTCTGGTTTATAGATAGGGGATATAAGATGACTGCCAAAGGATTGAATGATTGTAAATAATTGATTGATGCTTGTACTGGTCATGGATGAAATATTGAAGGTACCGCTACCTTCATATTCCAAAGCTCTCACATTGGCATCAGCTACATCTTTTACATAGATGAAATCTCTCGTTTGATTACCGTCCCCATATATAAAAGGGCGTTCCTTATTAATGACTGTATTGGTAAAGATCGATATCACGCCGCCTTCGCCATTCGCCGTCTGTCTTGGTCCATACACATTACTGTAGCGAAGATTCACATAGTTTACATCATAAAGCTCTTTCGCAAGCTTTAGATAATCCTCTGCCGTTTTCTTTGAAGCTCCATAAGGTGATAATGGAGAAGGAACATGTGATAGGGTGATTGGCAAGACATCAGAATTACCATATACAGCCGCGGATGAAGCAAGTACGATTTTTTTTACGGAATACTTGTGGGCAAGCTTAGCGATATTTATCGTGCCCATGATATTGATCCGTGCATCGTTCGTCATATCGGAGATGGACTTTTGTACACTAACCTGTGCCGCTTGATGTATGACATAGTCAGGCCTGAATGCATCCATTGCCTGTTCAAGCAAGACTTCATCCTCTACATTTCCAAAGAAGGGAGTGACTTTGGCTTGTACATTCCCGATGGAACCGGTGGATAGGTTGTCATATATGGCCACTTCATAATTTTTTTGAATTAATGTATCGACAATATGAGAGCCGATAAACCCAAAGCCCCCGGTCACTAGTACTTTATTCATTTTCCATTGCCCCTTTTAATAGTTTATCTGGCTCCATTTCCTGTAAAGACGATAGTCAGTGTTCGTAATAAAATTTTGATTTCCAGCATAAATGAGCGATGTTGGATATAATATAGATCGAAATGAAGCTTATCGCTCGGGGTTAAATCGTAACCTCCATTCACCTGGGCCCATCCGGTTATTCCAGGCTTCACATATAATCGGTTTTTAAAGCCAGGCAGAAACTTTTCGAATTCGTTATAAAAATATTCTCTTTCAGGCCTTGGACCGATGAGTGACATATCGCCCTTTAACACATTAATTAACTGAGGGATCTCATCGATCCGGGTCTTTCGTATAAATGCTCCTATTCTCGTAACTCTAGGATCGTTTTGACTTGCCCATGTAGGCCCATTTTTTTCGGCATCGATGCCCATGGAACGTAATTTAATGATATTGAAAGGCTTTCCATCCAGCCCGAGCCGCTGCTGGTAAAAGAAAGGCGAGCCAGTCGAATCAAGCGGAATGAGAATGCAGAATAAAACCAAAACAGGTGTCAAAAGCAGCAGCATCAAAAACGAGATGATAAAATCGATGGCGCGCTTGATATGAAAGTATGTGGATGTCGATAGTGGCTTGATTAGAACTTCTTCTTGCCTATCGACTCTTAGCTTGGAATCCAATGGTTATCCTCCTTGTTTTAAGAAATGATCATCGATCCTAAAATTTCATGATTGGCCCTTTCAAATTGAGATTTCAAACCTGCGATTTTTTCCAGCTTATCTCTTCCTTCTTGTATCGCTAAAATGATGCCATCACAATGGTTAGCCACGATATTAGCATCAGGTTTAGCTAGACTATCTGATGTGTGAAATAAAATGATATCAAAATTCTCTTTCCATCCGGCTATCAGGGCAGGGAGGGTTTCCAAGGTCAATAATGCGGCTGGTTCATACAGTACATCGCTTGTCGGAAGACAAAATAACGAGTCCTTTATATGTATGGCCTGGTTAAGATGGGGCGAGTCATTTAAAAGCAAATCGGTCAAACCGAATGAATCATCGATTTTAAACACCTGATGCAGCGAAGGCTGACGCAGATTGGCGTCGACTACCAGAACTCGTTTTCGTTGTTCAGAAAAGGCAAGTGCTAAGTACGCCGCAGCAGTTGCTATATTCCTTGATTGTGAGATGGAAGTAACCATCAATACGGATGCATCATTTTGAAGGCTGGACTGAATATTGGTACATATAGAATAAAATTGGTCTTTATTGATTGCATCATTTAGATAAAAGGATTGTTTTCTCGTGAAGTTAATACTCACCGAATTCACCTCGTTTCGTGGAAGGTAACGCTTTATAGGATGTTTTACGTTTCCGGTTAGCTCTTTTGTCATTTATACTTAGACGGCCTAATACTGGAATGCCCAGCCGCTCGAGATCTCGATCCGTGTAGGTAGAGTCATCGAAATGTTCCCTAAGAAGCGCCAATCCTATTCCAGCAAAAAAACCTATAACAATGGAAATGGCGATAATCAAACTAGGTTTTGGAAAAAGCAGCTCGGCTTGGCCCATTTCATTATCACTGAGAATACTGATTTGCTTTACACCTGTAATGTCCTTGAATTTAGAAATCGATTGCATCGCGACAGTTTGAGCGATTTCCTTAGCGGATTCAGGGTTTGAATCCTTGACGGTAATCGTAATGATTTGTGAATTGTCTCGATTGGTAATGGATACTTGTTTTAGTAGGTCATAACTTGACGCCTTAAGATTCAGTGCCTCTTTAACGCCGATCATGATTTGCGGACTTTTAATGATATCCATATAGGAAAGGGCAAGTTGTCGATTCTCTTGAACTTTATTTATCGACACTTCCTTTTCGTCCATACTTAATGAACCTGCCAGTACCTGCGTTGAATATTGATACGTTGGTTTCATCACATACAAGGACGTAAGGATAATGAAACCAGTTATACAAACTGTAGTGAGTATAATGATCAGTAATCGTTTTTTTAAAATCCTGATAAAATCTTTAATTTTCACTTTTTCATTCATCGAGTTCACCACTTTTTAGATATAGTAAGAATTTTTTAAAAGGTAGAGGTAATGAGTCTTATCAAAGGATGGGCAGACTGTTATCCGATCTTGCGGTTTAACTCTATTGTTCTTTCTACATCATCTATTCGTTTTCTCTTCGTTAAATAAGAACCGAGCTTCATTGATGGTTTTTCTATGAATAGATAAGCCACTGAAGAGAGTAAAATGGAAAAGATGAAGGAACATAGCAATATCAACAAGATGGGCAACTTATCATAGAATAGGTACATGAAAGAGAATAAGGAAATGAGATGATATAAATACAAGCTATATGAAATTTCCCCTAGAAAAGTAAGCAGTTTCGATCTTAATAGGCTGGAAATTTTTTGGGAAGAGACACTGATGGTTATAAAGATACAAACACCAAATGAGACCACATAATCTCTGAAAATATAGTTGTTCAAAAAATCGACTTGGCCAATCATTCCTTCGTACATAAAACAGATAATTGCGACAATAAACAATATGATTTTTACTGCTTTTTTCATTTTCCAAGCAAAGGGAAAAAGTTTATCACGATATTTCGCTAATATAGCTCCCATTAAAAAAAGCGTACAGTAATGAAGACTAAGAAGAATGCTGGTAATACTTATCCCAGAACCATGTACATATAGAATCATGGTGGTTAATAAACTTAAGCCGACTAACCAAAATAATGAGTGAATGAGTTTTTTCCTTATAAATAAAAAGATCAATACGGGAAATATAAGGGAAATTCTCATTTCATGAACAAGTGACCAGATGACATTGTTATAGGCATCTGTATTGTATTGCCCGATAAATAACAGGTGCTGCAGGAATAGGTTTGGAGAATCCAAGGTTCTCCATGATTTATCAAACCACGTACTGATTACGGGCAATTCATTATCACTTAAGAGAGTCTTTGCTAATATAGCCGTGCTTATGGCGACTAGATACGGAATATAAATTCGGAATATTCGTTTTACCAAGTATGTAGAATAGTCGAATTTTGTACGATTAATGGATACATACAAAACAAACCCACTTAATACAAAAAACAGAATGACAGACTCATTTCCACTGCTGAATATAAGCCGCAGCGGGCTTTCCTTGAATAAAAAAACCATATTTGGGCTGTTTGAACCGTATTGATAATTTGCATATGACGGGTATACCATTAGATAGTGCCCGATTAAGACAATAAGCGCTGCTAGCCCCCTTAATGAGTCAAATTCCTCATATCGTCTAGTCATATTTTCCTCCATATGAATCTTTTTTTTATAATATAGCACTTGTTCTCAATAAAGTATACTAAGTTCTTTAAAACAGACAAAAATAGACAAAAAAAACATAAATCTACTGAAAATATCATTCATTTTACATTAGATTCATATTAAAAAAGCAGCAGCTTCCTTTCAGGCATTAGAAATGAGATTTGAGGAAAATTTGTTCTTTATACCTAGAAAACCAACCGATTAAAGAGAAATTCACTGTAAATATGTAAGGGCGAGCATTAAAAATAAGATTATGATAATTTTTTTAGCATCTATATAGTCCTAATGGCTGAGTAAAGTGTACATGATATTGCGAGGGAAACTGCAAGGATAATGAAACCAATTGACATAATAATATAAGGGTGGTAAGTTTTTTATAAATATTCGTTATAAAGAACAAATGGTTCTTAAACGAAAAATCCAAAACGATTCTATAAATACTCTATTCGATTTGAGACGAGAATGTATTTTTAAATAAGCCAATTCTTATCCAAAGCAAAAGCTTGATTCATGCAACAGAAAAGAAAGGATGAATTTTTGTGCCTTTATATCAAATGAGAGAAGTATGGACACCTTTAAAATTAGTTGGCGTGAAGTTTTATAAAACAGATGATGGAAGTATATTTATGAAAGTGTTGAATAAACACCGCAGAAAGTTAAAGTGAAAAAAAGCCACAATTCCCCTATCACAGTATTGTGAACATTTGCCATAACCTACCCGGCATGGCATGTTATCGATCAGGGAGAAATCATCCAGGTGGGTGAATATAACCAATTAGCGAAGGAAAAGAGAGGTATGTTCAGCCATTTATTAGGTATTCAACTGGAATCTAGTGTATAAGGGTGACAAGGAAAATTGTTAAGAAGGTCAGGATGCAGCCCTAAAGTGGTTGGTCATCCTGGCTTTTTTTGTGGGAAATCCTGAAGTGCTTGATGATGATCGTTCGGGAATTGTTTTTATAGAATAGTAATATTGATTGACTTCAACCAATATTACTATTTTTCTGAATGAAGAAAGCCTGGTTTAACAACGATTTTATGTAAAAATGTCGCTATTTGGTGAAAAATGACGAAATAAAACGAATAGTATTAAGACCTATCTTGATACATTTAATCGTAATTAACAGTATAATGATAGTAAGAAGTTAAGCGTAATGTATATCGGCATTATTTTTGGAAACAGGAGTGTAGGAGTACCATTAAAGAAATGCGGAAAATTCTTGAGAAAGGCAAACCTATTGAAAAGTAGGGACGCAAAATTACAGGTCTAAGGCAAATGCTAAGATGGCTGGGTTGCCACAAATTGGACGGGAATGATGATGAAGGCAAGCAATGATTGGGAAGAATGGGTAAGTTTAATGGAAGAGGCGAGAAATGCTGGGTTAACGATTGAAGATGTGCGGGTCTTCATTGTTGAAAATGGAACAAGAGATAAACCGTACATGATGGTATAAGCTTTTTTTCTGGAGGACTGGTATACAGTCTTCTTTTTTTTGTAAAAAAATCAAGAGTAAATACCTACCCGAAAATAGTCAATAATACCTTAAAGATTCTTAACCGTGTGCCGATACTATATATAGAGATTAAGCAAAGGGACTTCGCGGAGGGCGATGTCAGTTAGCTGCCATCAAAATTAAAGGAGATTATTTGATGACAAAAAACAAATTCATTACGTTCGAGGAAGTTTATGAAAAGAAACAGAGAAGAAAGAAAATGTTCGTCGGGTCTTATATTGTTATCATTCTTATTTTAATTTCAGCCATGACTTTTTTTCTGGGTCAATCATAATTTTGGGATCGCTGGGACTGAGGAATCGGTCCTTTTTTTTGTTTCGATCGGCTCCATATACTAGATGAAATAGTTCATGATGGTAGATTTACAGTTATTTAACTTGCCAATCCCCACCATATATGTAATTATCAAATAAATGAGCTATATTCCTTATATTTCAAGAATAGGATTATCAAAACAGTAGGATAGCGCGGCTCGACAGTATTGGAGTGGGAGTTTGATATGGAATTTTTCGAGATTTTAAAGGATACGTTTGCCAAAGGGGAGTCTGGAGAAGATATAACACTATCAGAGCTGGTGGATGAGCTTAAGGAAAAATTAAGCATAATCATCGAGGAGTCTGATAGGATGTAATGCGAGCATACATACTCACCATCTAGGCGATGGTGATTTGCTTTTCTTTCTCCGAGGAGCAAAGCCATGAATCCTTTCCGGGCTGCCTAAGAAGCATTGGCTGGCGAACGAGGGAGATTCTTCTGTTCCTGCCCCTTATTTATTCTGTGCAACCCTCTGGCATGCTTAAACCTCACATGAACATGCATGGCCTCGAACCATCCTTCTTCTTTTGACTGCATCCTCATGCATGCCTGCCTCCGCCTTGAACTGTACTTATATACATACTGTTTTACAATGATAATCGCCCCTTAGTCCACCCTTTTGGATGGAATCCTCTAAACCTAATAAAATTCTCAAACCACCAGCGTATCACAAAAATGAATTTTGTGAGGCTCAATAATGGAACAGGGAGTTTCAAAATTGAAACTCCCTGTTCCATTAATCTTGCTAAAATGAAGATATGTCGATCCTACATTCACACTGCCGGAGGAGCTAGCAGAAATTTTACAATTTCTCTATAAGGGCATGTACCTGCGGATTCTATGAAGGGATTGTAAAAAAAGATAGAACATAAAATGATTGCAGGCATTACAGATTCCCATTTATCCATATATATTTCACCATTAAAAGCGCTGCTGGCAGCAGCAGGGGAAAATCATGTGGGTACGATATCCACAAGTGGCCGAAGCTGAAGTTCGATATCCGTCAGTGACGGAAGTGTTTCAAAATCAAATCGGCGGGTTCAGGATTTGAGACGCATACCCCACTCTGTTTCGGGTTTAATGGGAAAGCCATATAAACATTCTTCCTGCGAATGGAGGCGAGCTTAATACATTACAGTCAAATATTGCTCATTACTTCACAAACAGAAGCTTAAAAAGAAGAAGTTTTTAGGTGTTTTTTAATCTGTCCAAATTTAAGGGGGTAGGAATGATTGGGCAATATGGCTGATTTTCCAATAAGTTTAACGGAAATTCGGACGTGAAACCTCAGAGTTCACCAGTTTTTTCATTTCCTGAAAACGAGAAATATATAAATGTCTGACAAGAAAGGGAGAACCATATGAAAAAGGTAAAAAAAGCAATCATCCCAGCGGCGGGGCTGGGAACAAGGTTTTTGCCTGCGACTAAAGCGATGCCGAAGGAAATGCTGCCGATCGTGGATAAGCCGACCATCCAATATATCATTGAGGAAGCGGTGGCTTCAGGCATTGAAGATATCATTATCGTCACCGGAAAAGGCAAGCGTGCGATCGAGGATCATTTCGATAATGCCTTCGAACTGGAACATAATTTAATGGAGAAAAACAAATTCGAATTATTGGAGAAGGTCCAGGCACCTTCCAAGGTGGACATTCATTACATCAGGCAAAAAGAACCAAAAGGTTTAGGACATGCAGTTTGGTGTGCCCGGAAATTCATTGGAAATGAACCCTTCGCCGTTTTACTGGGTGATGATATCGTCCAAGCGGAAACACCATGCTTGATGCAGCTAATCAACGAATACGATAAAACCTTATCGTCGATCATCGCGGTCCAAGCCGTACCTGCAGAAGAAACGCATCGTTACGGCATTGTCGAACCAGGCAAACAATATGGGCAGCGCTATGAAGTCAATAACTTCGTTGAAAAGCCGGCAAGAGGCTCAGCTCCGTCCAACCTGGCCATCATGGGCCGCTATATTTTCAATCCGGAAATATTCATGTTCTTGGAAAAACAAGAGCTGGGAGCAGGCGGGGAAATTCAACTCACGGATGCCATCCAAAAATTGAACGAAATTCAACGAGTCTTTGCCTACAACTTTGAAGGAAAACGCTATGATGTTGGCGAGAAAGTAGGCTTCATTCAGACGACGATCGAATTTGCATTGAAGGAAGACAATCTTAAGGATGATCTTTTAGTGTTTATCGAAAACCTCTTAGAAAGGCAAAAGGTAAACGAATAAACAGGGTAAGGGGGGAGCCGAATGGGAAGCTGAATACCTCCCGCAGCAGCGGCGGCCTCGGCCCAGCTAAGCCCAGGAATATCCCCCTTATGATAAGCAGCGAGTACTAGTTACTTGATATGAAAATAATCCTTAAAAAAGTGAAATGCCTGATGAATTCGGATGAGGCTTACTAAACAAATGGAGATGATTGATTTGAATGTAAAAGTTTGTATAGTTGGTTTGGGTTATATTGGCTTACCGACTGCGGCTGTTTTAGCGGAAAAAGGATTCCTGGTACATGGTGTAGATGTTAATGAAGAAGCCGTTCATTCAATTAACAATGGGGAGGTACATATTTATGAACCAGACCTGGACAAGGTTGTAAAAAAAGTGGTAACAGCAGGTAAATTGACGGCTGATATCGTGCCTATGAAGGCCGATATTTTTATTTTGGCTGTACCGACACCATTTAAAGAAAATCACAAACCGGACTTAGCGTACGTTGAATCAGCTACGAAGTCGATCATTCCCTATATTGAACCGGGGAATATAATCATCCTTGAATCCACTAGCCCGATCGGTACGACTGAAAAAATGGCAGAGTGGATATTACATGAACGAACAGATTTAAGCATGGACGAAAATAAGTCCAATCAGATTTTTGTATCGCATTGTCCAGAGCGTGTCTTGCCTGGGCAAATATTGAAGGAATTGATTGAAAATGATCGTACTGTCGGCGGCATCAATAAAACGTCCACACAAAAAACAGCAGAATTTTATGAATCATTCGTTGAGGGGAAGGTACTTCAGACCAATGCAAAGACCGCTGAATTGACCAAGCTAACGGAGAACACCTACAGAGATGTCAATATCGCTTTGGCAAATGAACTTTCCATGATTTGCGATGATCTAGAGATCGATGCTTGGGAATTGATAAAGCTGGCTAATCACCACCCCCGCGTGAATATATTACAACCGGGTCCTGGAGTCGGAGGGCATTGTATTGCGGTCGATCCATGGTTCATTGTGGATGCAGCGCCAAAGAGAGCTAATTTGATTCATACTGCCCGAAATGTGAATGATGCAAAACCTCAGTTCGTTTTACAAAAAGTGAAAGAAGCCATGAGGATGTTTGTCAATCCATCAATTGCATGTTTGGGGCTTTCATTTAAAGCGAATATTGATGACTTACGTGAGAGTCCGGCTGTAGAAATTGTCTCTAAATTGGCTTCCTTATCAAATCATTCGATATATGTTTCTGAGCCGCATATTACCCAATTACCGCTAAACCTGCAAAAATTAAATATTCAACTTGCTGGTACGGAAGATGCCCTTAAGTATGCCGATATCGTTTTATTGTTAGTTGAACATGATTATTTTAAATTAATTGATCCTATCAGTTTAGAAAATAAAATCGTAATTGATACAAAGGGAATCGTCCAAATGGATAGTAAACCTAAAGCAATAAAAAGTATTTAGTGAAAATGCAAAGTAAGAATTAAATCCAAAAGAAAAGGTGAATAGCACGTTATGGACCTTAGTTTCGTAGTGATTGGATATAACGAAGAGGAGAATATTGTAAGGACTTTAAATTCCATATATAACCTGGAATTGGAAAAAGAATCTTATGAAGTGATTTATATCGATTCAAATTCTAGCGATAAGACCATAGATTTAGTTAAACAATTTCCTTCGGTACAAATTCATTTAGTTACATCAAACAAGTATTCAGCAGCTTTATCAAGGAAGATAGGAAGTGACATTGCAAGTGGCAGGGTTATTTTCTTTTTAGACGGAGATATGGAAATAGATCCGCAATCAGATATAGAGTTCTGTATGAATGAGTTGGATAATCAACATGTTGGAGTGATTTCCGGAAGGCTTTATGAAATATGGTACAAGGATAAAAGAGTCTATAAAGAAACGAAGGATAGGTATCATGTGCAAGCTGAAAAAGAGAATCTAATTTCTCCAGGAGGTTTTTTCTTAATAACTAAAAACCTTTTAGAAAAGGTGGGGAATTTTAATATCGGATTAAAATGCAATGAAGAAATCGAGCTGTTTTCAAGAATAATGAATGAGAAGGTAAGCCTCTATCGTAGTAATAAACTTACTTGTGTCCATCATTATCATGTAGATAGCAATTCCAAAAGTTTCAATCAGAGATTAAAAGAAGGTTTCTATACCGATTTTTGGACATCATTACGTACCACAATCAGAAAAAAAACATTTAAAAACTATATTAACTTTCCAGGTAAGAAAAAAAACTTGATTGTTCTATTTATCAATTTGGCCATGTATGTAACGGTTATCTTGTCAATGATCGGTAATAAGATGCTGTTGCTGCTCCCGATCGCTTATTACTTGTTAATTTTAGCGAAAAAGAAATTTGATTATAAAGGTTTTATATTTCTTCAAAAATATAACTTTTATTTAGTTTTGGGCCTATTTGATTTTTTATTTTTAAACAGAGGGAAGGATGTCCAATACTCATCAGAAAAAATCAGATAGTAACGCAGCTTTTTTCCAATGTTTATGAACCGATTATCTAAATAAGTCTTGTTTGTTTATAACTTATTCAGCTGAATATTGACACCTATTAAATTGTATAGAACCGTTAATGGGGATAATGGATAGTGAGGGAGTATATGGATAAAAAATATAGGAATTTAGGTAAAAACTCGCTGATTTTTACCGTGGGAAATATTAGTTCTGCAGCTATTTCTTTTTTATTGATACCGTTATTTACCCATGTACTATCAACCGAAGAGTACGGTTTGATTGATTTTATAATTTTAACGATAACTGTACTTATTCCCTTGGTTAGTTTTAATATTGTTGAGGCAATAATAAGATTTGGCCTTGATGGCCATTACGATAATAAAAGGGTTTTTAGTACATCGATCGGGATTTTCCTGACGGTTTTCCTTTTATTGGCTATCATTGCGATAAGTATTACCAGTTTTTTCACTATACCATTCAATATCTATATGATTGTCATCATGTTATTTTTTGTCACTTTATATCGTATTATACATGAGTTTTCCAGAGCAAATGATCAACTAATGTTATATGCTTTTGCAGATGTTCTCTACTCGGTATTTTTTGCCGTTTTTAATATTATTCTGATCGCCTATTATGATTTTGGGATCAATGGCTATTTTATCTCGTATACCTCAGCCCATATATTATGTGCGGTTTTTTTATTGATTTTTGGGAAATTGTATAAACATTTTTCCTTTTCTTATATCGATTTTAAATACGTTAAAGAGTTCATCCGGTTTTGTTTACCCTTAATTCCAAGCTCTATTGCGTGGATGGCAACCAATATATCAAATAGGTATCTAATAACATATTTTTCAGGATTTTTATCATTAGGTGTTTATTCTGTCGCAAATAAATTCCCTATATTACTTAGTAATTTTTATAATATATTCGCGAAAGCTTGGCAAATATCATCAGTTCAAGAATTTAATAAAAAAGATACAGATATTTTTTACTCTAGAGTTTTTAATTCTTTAACCAGATTCATCTTCCTCATCATCATTGTCATCAATGCATTCATTAACATTATAGTCCACTTCTTTATTGGAAGTGAATACAAAGAAGTGATCTATTTTATCCCGGTATTATTACTTGGCTTTTCTTTTTATATATTTTCTAGTTTTTTGGGGACTATTTATACAGCTTCCAAGAAAACGAATGGAGCCTTAAAAACCATGCTTGTTTCAGCTCTAGTGAATTTAATAGCCAACCTGATATTGATCCCCATTTATGGGGCTATTGCTGTAACCGTAAGTACTCTTTTATCGTACTTTGTTTTATTTTTTTATAGGTTCAATGATACAAAGAAGGTCATTTATATCCGCATTGAAACGACAAGTTTTATAACCTCAATAATATTGGTTTTTGTCCAAATTTACTTAATATATAATATTGGGAATATCGGATATCTACTGTTGTTAAATAGTATTATTATGGTTTTATTCTTTATGGGAAATGTTGAAGAAATACGTACTATTTATAGAATGATTAAAGGAGTTAGAAAAAAAATTTAAAAGCATGTTAATTTTCATATCAACATTATCATTAATTTGTAGACTTCATACGTCAAATGTTTCGCATGTTTTGTTGCTATGTACGAAGTCATGCGGTGTGATTGATTTCTCATCCCAGAGGGTAGGAAGCTCATCTGTCTCGCAGGAGTCTCGCGATCTGCGCCCATCAACCTTACATTCTCTCGTTTCAAAAACCAAAAGCTTGTAATCAATGGGTGGATTTTATTTCAAAAAAATGAGGAGCATAAACATGGAAAATAAAATTAAAATAATGACGATTTTCGGGACAAGGCCTGAAGCCATTAAAATGGCTCCTCTCGTTTTGGAATTAAAAAAGCATTCCGATTCGATTGAATCCATCGTCACTGTTACCGCGCAGCACAGGGAAATGCTAGATCAGGTTTTGGAGGTATTCAATATAACCCCGGATCATGATTTGAATATCATGAAAGAACGTCAAACCTTGACAGGAATTACGATAGATGCTTTATCGGGCTTAGAAAAAATAATGAAAGAAGTGCAGCCAGACTTGGTTCTCGTTCACGGGGATACTTCAACCACCTTTGCTGCAAGTCTTGCCGCTTATTATAGCCAAATAGCAGTCGGGCATGTTGAAGCTGGTTTAAGGACATGGAATAAGCACTCCCCATTCCCGGAGGAAGTCAATAGGCAATTAACAGGCGTCATTGCGGATTTGCATTTTGCCCCGACAGTTCAAGCGAAAGAAAATCTTTTACTGGAAAATAAAAAACAAGAAGCGATCATGGTAACAGGCAATACAGCTATCGATGCTTTAAAAACGACTGTATCAGATTCATATACGCATGAACGGATTGAAGAAATCGGCCTGGATAAAATGATATTGCTGACTGCCCATAGACGGGAAAATCTTGGCGAACCGATGAGGAATATGTTCAAGGCGATCAAACGCCTCTTGGAAGAAAACCATAATGTTCAGGTCGTCTATCCTGTACATCGCAATCCTGCCGTAAGGGAAATGGCCAAAGCAGCATTGGGTAATCATAAAAGAATTCATCTCATCGAGCCGTTAGGTGTAATAGACTTCCATAACTTTGCTTCGCGTTCACATCTTATCTTGACCGACTCTGGGGGAGTTCAAGAAGAAGCTCCCTCATTGGGTGTTCCTGTGCTGGTGCTCCGGGATACAACAGAAAGGCCCGAAGGAGTGGAAGCAGGGACCTTAAAGCTAGTGGGCACTGATGAAGATAATATATTTCAGGCTGCACATGAGCTATTGAATGATAAAGAGAAGTATGATCAAATGGCTAAATCGGCCAATCCTTATGGAGATGGCAAAGCCTCCTATCGCATCGTTCAAGATATTCTGTATCGCTTTGGTAAAATCGATAAGACTCCAACAGAGTTCAAATGACTCTAAACCACTTCCGCTTGCCAATCTCCACCATATATGTAATTATCAAATAAATGAGCCAAAATCCTTAGAAAACAGCAGGATAGGGCGGCTTGAATTTATTGAATTGGGAGTTTACTATGGAATTTTTCAAGGTTTTAAAGGATACGCGTGCAAAAGGGGAGTTTGGAGAGGAAATGACTATAACAGAGCTGGTGGGCGAGCTTAATGACAAATTAAGCAAAATCATCGAGGAGTCTGATGGTGTATGAATCCCAAATACATATTCCCCATTTTGCTCGTTTTTTGGGCGATGGTGATTTTCTTTTTTTCCTCGCAGACGTATGAAGAGCAGAGCATTACGCCTTTTTTGGCGCAATTCAATACCCCTTATTGGTATGACCGGTTGGAGGGCATTTCCTTCATGTATGGCGGGGTTGGGGTGAGTGCCCGTACGGCTGGGGTTAATGGGTTTCTGGAGTTTTTCATTCGGAAGGGGGCCCATCTTTTTATCTTTTTCGTGTTTGGGTTTTTGACGTTGGGCGTTTGGTGCCGTTTTGTCAGGAATCAGGTTCTGACGTTTGCGGGCGCTTTGGTTTGTGTCCTGTTTTATGCGAGTGCCGATGAGCTGCATCAAATGGTTACGGGCGGCCGGACTCCGTTGTTGCAGGATGTGATGCTTGATACGTGTGGCGGCTTGTTAGGCATTTGTTGCTTTCTTATATTCAATCGTTGGAGAAAGCGTAGAACTTGATGAATTCTGTCTGAAACCGATCCATACAGGGAAGGAGCATGTCCAACAACATGCTTCTTTTTTTGTCTTGTCACTGAAGATGGCGAATGGCGTTAGCGATGGGAATGGGATTCCTCTCCTTTTTCGGACACGAGGGCACTCAGATTGAAAAAAGAGAGGGGATGTCTATGGGGAATGATGGGAGTTCATTCCTCATGAGACATATTTCATTCTCGAGCGATCACTGATGGCTTTCAGAATGAACATTTTGTCCTGTTTGCTTAGCATAGCCCAGCTGCCTGCTTTGATTTTCATACGATACACTCCTTTTGTTTAGGGTCATTTAGTATAGGCAATGAGTGGCGGTTGATGGGTTCCGGGACCAGAGATTAATAGAGTCATTTGGTGAAAGGGGCAAGGGGAAATTGATATGTTTATCGGCTCATACTAGATTATACCGTCTTTTACCGTCTAATAAACAACAAAAATTCCAACAAATCTCTACAAGTAGCGTCCATTTTTTGTCAGAATATTGGACGGATAAAAAGAAAAAGCTGTCAGAATGCGGGTTCTGGCAGCTCTTTTTTTTGCTTATTTAATGGCCAATTGTTCCTTTAATTCGGATTGGACCATTTCTTTTTCTTCATCGGAGACGATATTATAGTAGATTCCGTCGATTTTCTTTCCATCGCCAGGTATGGTTGACTGGGTGATGCTTTTACTTGCATCCCGGTAGTTTTTCTGGATATCCATCATGTCATCAAACGTCAAATTCGTCTGGATGTTTTTGCTTAGGGCATCGAAGACATCATCATATTTCGTCAAAGATGAGACGCTTGCCCCTTCTTTAATGACGGCTTCGATGATGGCGCGCTGCCTTGATTGGCGGCCATAGTCACCGTTTGGATCATCATATCTCATACGGGAATATTTAAGGGCATCTTCGCCATTAAGGTTGATGCTTCCCTTCGCGAAGTGGACACCATCGTATGTGAAGTCCAAATCGTTTTGTACCGTTACGCCGCCGACGGCATCAACGATATCCTTGAAGCCTTCCATATTGATCTTCATGTAGTAGTCAATCGGGATATCGAGGAAGTTCTCGACGGTATCCATGGACATTTTTGCACCGCCGAAAGCAAACGCGTGATTGATTTTATCCTGTGTGCCATGGCCGACGATCTCGGTCCGTGTATCACGTGGTATGCTGAGCATTTTAACGGATTTCTTCTGCGGATTGACGGTCAAAACGATCATCGTATCCGAGCGGCCTTTGTCGCCATCACGTTCATCGACCCCAAGCATGAGCAGCGAGAAGGGCTCCCGGTCGGATAGGGCAAGGTCCTCCGTTCGTTTGTCTGTAGTACGGTCTATGGGCGTATGCATCGAATCAACGGTTTTCGTTAGGGAATTCCAGACGGAGTAGGCAAAAGCGCCTCCTGCTAATATGAAAAGTAGGACAATTATCCCGACTACCTTCAGCCAAGTCCGTTTCTTTTTTTTCTTTTTTTCGTGTCTCATAGATTACTTCCTTCCTCTTTTTGTTGCCACATTCTCTATTATATTTAATTTTTCGCGAAAATAATAGTATATTTTACTATTTTATCATAGTATTTACATATTTTGGTGTATTGGTGTTCTATATAACTAGAACAGCAGTGAAGGGGTTGGAAACGTGAAATCGTTTAAAGGTTTAGTCCAAAAGGAGTGGTTGATCGGAAAAACGGCGCTGCTTTGGTTATGGGTTATCAGGCTGGCTTAGTCTGCCTTGCTTTTTTTGCGGCTAAGTCGCTGGTCTTTATTATCTTTGTATGTGGGTAAACATGCTGGTGCAGCCGATTTTCATGTTCTCTGTCATTCTTGGCCGTTTACATTCGGGAAGGGAAGAGGCTGCTATGGATTCATCATCCGCAATCTGCAGCCATGCTGTTGGGCAGTAAGATTTCAATCTGCATGGTTCTTCAAGTGATCTCGATTTTCTTTTCTGTTGATTTAGACAAGCAAATGGTGATCATTGCATGGTAAAAAGAAAATCACAGGTAAATGGGCATGGAAAATATATAGTATAATATAACTGGTTATATTATACTATATTTAAAAAATGAAGGGGTAAGAGACTGTGCGAATGAGAGAGTTGAGTAAGCGTGTAATGGGATTGGGGGCATTCCTTCTTCTCCTGATGTTTGGTGTGTGCGCAGAGGCTGAAGCCTCGACAATGGCAGCAAACATTAAAGTCAATGCAGTCAACAAAGGGGCATTAGCCAGCACCAAGGACAAGAAAGTGTATAGAGTTGTCATACCGGAGGCTGGGGTCGTGACGCTATCAATCAAGCGTAATGCCAAGGCTTCGTGGGAAGGCACCATTCAGAACAATAAAGGATTCAACTATACATACATCTATACAAGCAGTCAAACCGGCGGTCCGGACTTCGAGGAAGTGCAAGTAGGGCTTCCAAAGGGGACATATACTATCACGATTAGTGATGACGGGGCAGCTTCCAAGGTTCCTTTTCAATTTTCGGTAAAGCACACGAAGGATGACCATTTTGAAAAAGAGGCGAACGATACGGCAGCGGCAGCGAATGGTATTCGTCTGAATGAGACATACAAAGGGGTGATCAGTACCTCCGATGATCATGATGCATTCCAATTCACCGTTCCGCAAAATGGCAAGGTGATGCTGTCGATTAAACAAAGGCTTGAAACGAATTGGCACGGAAGGATTCAAGATCGTTCTGGCAAAAAGTATGGTGAGCTATATACAAGCGAAAAGTCAGTGATCACAACCGACTTGAAAAAAGGCAGCTATTATTTGATCATGGAAAACGCAGAAGATTCGATTGATGTCCCTTATAGTTTCACCATTTCGGATACCTCGCCTTCATTGAGGGCAGCAAGAATCGTGGTGTCCAATGAAACGGGAAAGACGGATGTTATCAAGCTGTGCGATTTGAAGAAAGGGACCATCATTAAGGTGTATGACGCAATGAGCAGAGGGAAAATGCTGGCGAGTGGGACGGCAACGGGAGCGTCAATGAATCTGAAGGTGAAGCAGCTCGGTAAGAAAGCGGGGAGTATCTACGTTTCGGCAACACAGCTGCCATTGAGGGAAAGCGGCCTTGTCGCTCGATCTTATCAAGGTGAAATCTCGCCTTCCTTGAAGAAGAGCCAAGTGAAGGTGGCGAACAATAAAGGAAAAGCCGACCTCGTTAAAGTGAGCGGCCTGACCAAGCATGATGTCATCAAGGTATACAGCGTCAAAGGAGCCGTTTTGGCAAAGACGACCTCCAAAGGGAAACGGGCGAACGTATCGATTAAGCAGCTTGGTACAAAAGCAGGCAAGGTGATTATGACGGTGACGAAGAATGGGCAAAGAGAAAGCGCACGTCTGACGATTTCGTTCAGTAAGGAAAAATGATTGTGATAGCTCCGGGGTGTTTTCGCCTGGTGTGGAGAAAATAAATGATGCATGTCAGTACAGCGGACTCCGGGTGAAAAAGCCCGGAGTTTTTCTGTAAAAAGAAGGGCGATTTCTTGAAATATGAATAGACTGGAAAAAGTGATGCTTCACATTTGTCTGGGCGTTCGACGATTTCCTGCAAAATGGGTGATTGGAAGAGTCCGTAATAGAAGCAAGGCGCATATATATGCAGTACGGATATCACTAAAGTATAAATAACTATTGGAGGCTAAAGGAAAAATGGCAGAGACTGTTAGTTTACCGTACCTTGAAGCTTTAAAGGGAAAATTTGTGAGGGTATATAAAGGCGGCCCTGAATCCAGGGAAGGAAGGCTCATTGAAGTTCGCAGCGATTATATCGTCCTGCAAACGGAAGAAAATCAAATTGTCTATTACCCGATCGAGCATTTGAAAATCGTGGTCGAAAATGCGAGAAAGGTGCTTGACTTATGTCCAATCAACGATAAAGAAATTGTATATCCTGGAACTTTCTTAGGGGCTCTTGAAGCATTACAGGATAGCTGCATCCAAGTGAATGGCGGCGGTCCGGCTTCAAAAATTGGCCGGGTTATCGATGTGAAAGATGAATTCCTGGTTCTATCCACCGAGAAAGAAGGATTGGTTTTATTCTCGATTTCCCATATCAAAAGTGTAACGGTCGTGGAATTTGCGTGCCGTGAGTTACCACCTCAAGACATATATGACGGTATCGATACACTGAACGGCATTCTTTCAAGATTGATCCACAACTGGGTATCCGTTAGTGCAGGCGGCCCTGAGAGGGTTGAAGGAATCCTGATTGAAGTGGCTGAAACGTACATCGTTGTTGTGCATAATGAAGAATTATTTTATGTAACAACGGAACATATCCAATTCCTCGTTTTATCGGTCTGGATAGAAGATAATTGTTGTGAAAGCTCAAGCAGCTCATCTTGTGAAAGCTCATCAAGCAGCTCATCATGCGAAAGCTCATCAAGCAGTTCATCGTGTGAAAGCTCATCAAGCAGTTCATCATGCGAAAGCTCATCAAGCAGTTCATCATGTGAAAGCTCATCAAGCAGTTCATCATGTGAAAGCTCAGCGATAGTAGAGAGTTCATCAAGCAGTTCATCCGAGGAAAGCTCAGGCAGAGGACAGGGACGGCCCCGCACAAATACGTTCAAGCAATTATGGCTTGAGAATTTGATCAAAGCAGCGTCTCAAAACACGAAGTAAAAGGAAAGACCAAACAGGCACAGCAACCAAATGGAGTTGTTGTGCCTTTTTATGGAATCTGGACAAGCTCTTTTTTTGTTTGTGCTAAATGCGTCGTAGCGCCAGACCCCAGTCATTAAGTGGCGTTAAAACCAACTATGCTGTCTTTAACATGCATGAAGGAATAGTTAACGAAGAACACCTCTCCATGTCGTTTGGGAAGCGGCATTCTTTCGTTCACTTTCGGCGATGTAGAAACTCCAGATCTAACAGCGATCCGGAGTCATTTCTTTTTCTCGATATTTTCATAGACCGATGCAAGGGCTTGTTCGAATTTCCCGCTCTTTTTCGGTTTGTAATATTTTTTGCTGCGCAGTTTATTCGGTAAATATTGCTGCTTGACCCAGCCACTTTCGTAGTCATGCGGATAAAGGTAGCCGATTCCGCGTCCGAGTTCCGCGGCCCCTTTGTAATGGGCATCCTTGAGGTGATCTGGGACATCTCCGCTATGGCCGCTGCGAATGTCGGAAAGAGCCGCATCGATTGCGGTAATGGCTGTGTTCGATTTAGGCGATAGGCAAAGCTCGATCACGGAGTTGGCAAGCGGAATCCGGGCTTCAGGAAATCCGAGCCGTTCAGCAGCTTCGACTGCAGCGAGTGCCCTGGGACCAGCCTGCGGATTGGATAGGCCAATGTCTTCGTAAGCAATGACAACCATGCGGCGGGCAATGCTGACAAGATCGCCGGCCTCGACCAAGCGTCCCAAATAATGAAGCGCCGCATTCACATCACTGCCGCGGATCGATTTTTGGAAAGCTGACAGGACATCATAATGGGCATCTCCATCCTTATCATGTGAGAAGCTCTTTTTCTGCATGCACTCCTCGGCAATGGGCAAATCTATCTTGATCGTACCGGATTCATCAGGCTCGGTGGAAATGACCGCAAGCTCCAGAGCATTTAGCGCGCTGCGGACATCTCCGTTCGAAGCCGTCGCGAAATGGGTGAGCGCTTCAAGGCCGACCTCCGTTTTATATGCGCCAAGCCCCCGCTCCTCATCATGAAGTGCACGCTCCAGGGCTTTGATTAAATCAACGGTTTCCAATGATTTTAGCTCGAAAATCTGACACCGGCTTCGAATCGCGGGATTGATGGCATGGTAGGGATTGCTTGTCGTTGCACCGATCAAGGTGATCATGCCGTTTTCCAAATAAGGCAAAAGGAAATCCTGTTTCGCCTTATCGAGCCGATGAACCTCATCCAGCAGCAGGATCACCTTGCCGGACATCTTGGCCTCTGCGGCGACGATTTCCATATCTTTTTTGTTATTGGTCACCGCATTGAGAGTCCGGAATGCAAATTTCGTACTCCCGGCAATCGCGCTGGCAATCGATGTCTTGCCGATGCCTGGCGGACCATACAGAATCATCGACGAAAGCTGCTTGGCTTTAACCATTCTTGCGATTATTTTCCCTTCGCCAACCAGATGCTCCTGCCCGATGATTTCATCAATCGATCGAGGCCGCATCCTGTAAGCCAATGGTTTAATATTCATTGCGCACCTCTCCTTTTTATATAACGTATCACAAGTTAAGGGTGAAATGCGCTGATTATGCTATCTCTGCTGGCAAAATCCTAGTAACCGGCGCATTAAAGCCGATAGTCCGCCCTTTAAGGAGGCTAATTCATCTTAAGGGGAGAGCATTCGTCCTTTATGGCTCATCATCCGGCCCTTTCCCTATTCGATTCGGACTAGCCTACCATCAGAGAATTTACTAGATACACTCTGTCTTTTGTAGAGGTGAAAATGTTTGTTGCGCTTGATGGAGCGTGCAGCCGGAAGGAGTTTCGATATGTGCGAGTGGTAATGGAAGGTTTTGCGAGGTTTACATAATCTTTGAGGAAATATATCAATCAAAATCTTTCTTCCGCTTATTTCGTTCGTCCGGACTAGAGGGTGAATAATTCGTCCCGAAAATCGGACAATCCGACCGTGCCAAATAAATTCCTACCTCTCCAATTAGGATAATTTGTAAAATTGGTGGTGGGTGAATGCATTTCTGATGGGAATATGCTATAATTTCATAAGATTTTAGAAACGGATAAATAATTCGAGGTGTATATGTATGAAGATATCTACGAAAGGCCGTTATGGTTTAACGATCATGATCGAGCTTGCTAAACATTATGGAGAAGGCCCGAAGAGTTTGAAATCGATTGCGCAGACGCATAATTTGTCCGAGCATTACTTGGAGCAGCTGATTGCGCCTCTTCGAAATGCAGGATTGGTGAAGAGTGTCCGTGGTGCGTATGGCGGGTATGTGCTGTCCAAGGATCCTCAGGAGATTACTTCGGGTGATGTCATTCGCGTATTGGAAGGGCCGATCACCCCGGTTGAGGGGATCGAGGAGGAAGAGCCGGTTAAGCGCCAGCTTTGGATTCGCATCAGGGATGCCGTGAAGGATGTATTGGATAATACGACGCTGATGGATTTGGCGAATTACAAGGATACGGGTGAAATCGATTCTTATATGTACTATATTTAAGTGATCAGCAATGCGCCTATTTTGTAGGCGCTTGCGTTTTTTAATGGAGGCGACAAAAAAGTGGAGAGAATATATTTAGATCATGCGGCGACTTCACCGATGCATCCACATGTTATCGATAGGATGATGACCGTCATGAGCCATGACTTCGGCAATCCTTCGAGCATCCATGCTTTCGGTCGGGAGGCGCGTCATGTTTTGGATGAGGCCCGTTCAAGCATTGCCAAAAGCATTGGTGCCGGACGGAATGAAATCATTTTCACGAGTGGTGGAACAGAGGCTGATAATACGGCGATCCTTGGGGTTGCCAATGCCTATAATGGAAAAGGAAAACACATCATCACGACCGAGATTGAGCATCATGCGGTTTTGCATACTTGCCAATTTCTTGAGAAGTCTGGCTTTGAACTCACTTATTTGCCTGTGAATGAAGCGGGGCTTATTTCACTTTCCGACGTGGAGGCCGCTTTGCGCGATGATACGATTTTGGTTTCGGTCATGTATGGGAATAATGAGGTCGGGACGGTCCAGCCGATTGCCGAAATCGGTCGGCTGCTTAAAGACCATCCGGCCATTTTTCATACCGATGCGGTTCAAGCCTATGGTTTGATTCCTATCGACGTGCGCGAATTGGGCGTGGATTTGCTGAGTGTATCGGCTCATAAAATCAACGGCCCGAAGGGAATCGGCTTTCTATATATTCGTGAGGGGTTGAAGCTGAGTCCGCATCTTTATGGCGGGGAGCAAGAGCGCAAACGCCGGGCGGGCACGGAAAGTGTGCCGGCCATTGCTGGCTTTTCGGAAGCTGTATCAATCGCTCAACATACGATGGTAAGTAAATCCGCAGAATACAAGCGCTTCAAAGACGTATTGCTTGCCGTCTTCGATGGGGCGGATGTACAATATGAAATTAACGGATCTATCGAACAGTCGCTCCCTCATGTGCTGAATGTAAGTTTTCCGGGTACGAATGTGGAATCGATGCTCGTCAATCTGGACTTGGCAGGTGTGGCGGTGTCAAGCGGCTCCGCTTGTACCGCAGGATCGATCGAACCTTCGCATGTGCTTGTCGCCATGTTTGGCAAGGATTCGGAGCGGACGAAGAATTCGATCCGTTTCAGCTTCGGTTTGCATAACACGGAACACGTTGTCAGGCAGGCGGCTGAAACGACCGTGACAATCATTAACAGATTAGTGGGAAGGTAGTCCTTCCTTTAAAATAAAAGAGGTGACAGGATGAATAAAGCACCGCAGGATACCCGCGTCGTCGTGGGTATGTCAGGAGGCGTTGATTCCTCTGTGTCAGCCCTGCTCTTGAAGAATCAAGGCTATGATGTGGTCGGGATCTTCATGAAAAACTGGGATGACACGGATGAAAACGGGGTTTGTACGGCGACGGAGGATTACAATGATGTGATTGCCGTATGCAATCAAATCGGTATCCCCTATTATGCAGTGAATTTCGAAAAGCAATATTGGGACAAGGTATTCACATATTTCTTGGATGAGTATAAAGCGGGCCGTACCCCCAATCCGGATGTTATGTGCAATAAGGAAATCAAGTTCAAGGCATTTCTTGAGCATGCGGTAAGCCTTGGTGCGGATTATGTGGCCACAGGGCATTACGCGCAGGTCGAATACCGGGATGGCGAATACAAAATGCTTCGCGGTGTCGATAATAATAAAGATCAAACGTATTTCTTGAACCAGCTTACACAAGAACAATTGCAAAAAGTCATGTTCCCGCTCGGGCACATCGATAAAAAGGAAGTCCGTGAATTGGCGAAAGAAGCCGGGCTTGCCACCGCAACGAAAAAGGATTCGACGGGCATTTGTTTCATTGGGGAACGCAATTTCAAGGAGTTCTTGGGCAATTACCTTCCAGCGCAACCAGGTGATATGGTCACAATGGACGGCAAGGTCATGGGCAAGCATGATGGATTGATGTATTACACGATCGGTCAGCGTCACGGCCTTGGGATCGGCGGCAGCGGCGATCCTTGGTTTGTTGCGGGAAAAGACTTAAAGCACAACGTTTTATACGTGTGTCAAGGCTTTGATAATGATGTGCTGTATTCCAATTCGCTTCTTGCCGTTAATGTCAGCTGGGTCGCACAGCATATGCCGGCAAGGGAATTTAGCTGTACGGCAAAATTCAGGTACCGTCAAGAAGATAGCGGCGTTAAAGTGAAGGTCTTGGAAAATGGCGATGTCGAGGTCATCTTTGACGAGGCCGTCCGTGCCATCACACCTGGCCAAGCGGTCGTTTTCTATGATGGCGAAGTGTGCCTTGGCGGCGGTACGATCGATGAAGTATTTAAAAAAGGTGAAAAACTGACTTATGTAGGGTAAAATAAGCAAGTCCCCAGCTGTGTTTGCGGTTGGGGACTTCTTTGGATTGCGTGGTCCGCTGAAATCGACCGTGGGCTTATGCTATACTTTTTATTATGAAAATGGAGTGTGAATGAATAATGGATAAAAATCAACAAGGCATCGAATATATGCAACAAGGAAAATATGAGGAAGCGGCGAAGGTCTTCAATGAGGCAATCGAGGAAAATCCGAATGAGCCTGTTGCCTACATAAACTTTGGGAATGTACTCACGGCCGTGGGTGAAACGGATAAGGCGGTCAAGTTTTACAAAAAGGCGATCGAGCTGGATGAAAAGGCAGCTGCAGCATATTATTCATTAGGGAACTTATATTATGAATCAGATTCTAAATTAGTTGAGGCGAAGGACATGTTTGAGAAAGCGATTCGATTAGGTTTGGAAAACAGTGATGCTTACTTCATGCTTGGATTGACTTTGATGGCATTGGAACAGTCTAAATTGGCGATGCCCTATTTACAGCGAGCGGTGGAGCTGAGCCCAGAGGACGTCGATGCGAGATTCCAATATGCGCTTTGCCTCGCCAATTCTGAATTGTATGATGAATTGATCAATCAGCTGAATGCAGTGGTGGAAAAGGATCCTGGTCATGCCGATGCTTATTATAATTTGGGTGTAGCATTTGCCGGTTATAAGGAAGATGCCCAGGCAGCGATAACATACTTTGAAAAGGCGCTAGAAGCCCAGCCTGACCATATGCTGGCAGCGCACGGTAAAAAACTGATGGAAGAAATGAATGCCGAATAATTAAAAGGCATATGCATGGAAAAGGTGGGGAGTAACGTTGAGCCAGCAAGATTCGTTGGATTTGTTTGCAGAAGAGAAAATGTTCATGAAGGGCAGCCATTTGGTGACGATCTTTCATAATGAGGAAAATATGTACTCGGTTGTTAGAATTCGCGTTCATGAAACGAATCTGGATTATGAAGAGAAGGAAGCTGTCGTAACCGGTTATTTTCCAAGGATGCATGATGACGAGATGTATATTTTTTATGGGGCCATGAAGGAGCACCCCCGTTTTGGCCTTCAATTTCATGTGGAGCATTTTCGCAAGGATTTGCCCCAATCCAAGGAAGGCATCGTCAGTTATTTGTCTGGTGATTTGTTTAAGGGGATTGGGAAGAAAACAGCCGAAAACATTGTTGATACGCTAGGGGAAAAGGCGATTTCCAAGATTCTGGCTCAGCCCTCGTTACTTGATGATATTCCGAAACTATCCGGCGAAAAAGCGAAAGGGCTCTATGACACACTAGTGGAGCATCAAGGCCTGGAGCAGGTGATGATTGCCTTGAATCAATATGGCTTCGGTCCGCAGCTCTCGATGAAGATTTATCAAATGTATAAGCAGGATACGATTTCTATGGTCCAGGGAAATCCGTATAAGCTTGTCGAGGATATTGAAGGGATTGGCTTTGGCCGAGCGGATGAGCTTGGTCATCAGCTCGGCATTTCCGGCAGCCATCCTGATCGGATCAAGGCGGCTTGCTTATATACGCTGGAATCCCAATGCCTCCAAGACGGGAATATCTACATAGAAGCCGAGCAGCTGTTGGAAGCGGTAAAAAAGCTGCTAGAGGAAAATAAACGGGACCGGATCGAGTTCACGAACATTTCCTCGGAAATAATCGAATTGACGGAAGAAGGAAAAATCGTTGTCGAAGAGCAACGGATTTATCCGCCATCACTGTTTTATTCCGAAAAGGGAATCGTGATGAACATCAAGCGGCTGCTGGATCAAACCGAGTATGAGGATCAGTTCCCGGAATCGGAATTCTTGCTGGCGCTTGGTGAGCTGGAGGAACGCCTTGGTGTTTCATATGCCCCGGCACAAAAGGAAGCGATACAAACCGCGCTGCAGTCGCCGATGCTCATTCTGACCGGGGGACCGGGAACCGGTAAGACGACGGTCATCAAAGGAATCGTCGAGCTTTATGCCGAGCTGCACGGGGTATCAATGGATCTGAATGATTACAAAAAAGAAGGAAGCGACCCATTTCCCTTCGTCCTTGCGGCACCGACCGGTCGTGCGGCGAAGCGCATGGCTGAATCGACCGGGCTCCCCGCCGTCACGATTCACCGTTTGCTGGGATGGAATGGGAGCGAAGGCTTTTCCCATGATGAGGATAATCAGCTGGATGGCCGGATCGTCATCATCGATGAGGTATCCATGGTGGATACTTGGCTGGCCCATCAATTATTCAAGGCCCTGCCGGAAAATGTCCAGGTTATCTTGGTTGGCGATGAAGATCAGCTGCCATCAGTCGGTCCGGGACAGGTGCTGAAGGACTTGCTTGCATCGGATTGTGTACCGACTGTCAGTCTTGAGCATATTTATCGTCAGGCTGATGGGTCATCGATCATTGAATTGGCCCATGATATCAAAAAGGGCAGGCTTCCTGCCGATGTGACGAAACAGCAGGAAGACCGCTCTTTCATTCGCTGCCAAACCGGCCAAATCGCCCAGGTGATCGAGAAGGTGGTCGCAAATGCGCGGACGAAGGGCTTCACGGCCAAGGATATACAGGTCCTCGCCCCCATGTACAGAGGTCCTGCCGGCATTGATGCCTTGAATAAAATGCTTCAGGAAGTGTTCAATGGCAATGCCGATGAAAAACGGCGGGAAATTAAATTTGGTGATGTGATCTACAGGACGGGAGATAAGGTGCTGCAGCTGGTGAACCAGCCTGAGGAGGGCGTCTTTAACGGCGATATGGGAGAAATCGTCTCGATATTGTTCGCTAAGGAAAATACCGATCATGTCGATAAAGTCATCATATCGTTCGAGGGCATCGAAGTGACCTACACGAAACAGGATTTGAACCAGATTACACATGCATATTGCTGCTCGATCCATAAATCGCAGGGAAGTGAGTTTCCCATCGTCATTTTGCCTGTGGTGAAAAGCTATTATCGGATGCTCCGTAGGAACTTATTATATACCGCGATCACCCGCAGCAAGAATTTCCTGATCCTTTGCGGGGAGGAAGATGCATTCCGCCTGGGTATCGAGCGCAATGATGAGATGCGCAGGAAAACGACTTTGCGTGAAAAGCTGCACGAGGTATTGAGTGAAGCGGATGCTCCGGTCGAAAAGGGAATGGTGCAGGAGCAGCAGGCGAGCTATCTTGACATCCTCATGCATGCCGACCCGATGATCGGGATGGAGAATGTCACACCTTATGATTTCATGTAGCTTATTAAATCGCTTAATTTTGTTTTACATTCATAGTTTTGGTGGAATTACTATAAAATATAACTTATATGTGAAAAGGCAGGGGGGACCAGGATGAAAAAAGGTTGGATAATCGGAATAGTCGTTGTCGTTTTGCTCGTGATATATGGGGCAACCTCATACAACGGCCTTGTAAGTGCCAATGAAGACGTCGACAATAAGTGGTCACAGGTGGATAATCAATTGAAGCGAAGGGCGGATTTAATTCCGAACCTCGTCGAAACGGTGAAAGGTTATGCGAAGCACGAAACCGAAGCCATCAAAGCGGTGAGTGATGCCCGCTCCAAGCTGGCGGGTGCCAATACCACAGAAGATGCGATACAAGCTGACCAACAGCTGAGCGGTGCCTTGAGCCGCCTATTAGTTGTCGTCGAGAACTATCCGGATTTAAAGGCTAATGAGAACTTTAAGGGACTCATGGATAGCCTGGAGGGGACGGAAAACCGTCTGACGGTGGCACGAAAAGACTATAATGATGAAGTCACGACATATAATAAGACAATTAAACGCTTTCCGAAGAATGTAATGGCGGGCGCATTCGGGTTCGAAACCAAGCCGTATTTTGAAGTAACCGATCAAGAAAAAGAAACGCCAAAGGTTGATTTCGGGAGCGATAAATAATGAAAAAACTCGCTGTGTTTGCGCTATTCTTCTTTTTCACGCTCCTTTTTGCAAACGTAGCCGCAGCACAACCCAACATCCCGGAACCAGTTGGGGACATCTATGTCCAGGATTTTGCCGGATTGCTTGATGATCAGGAAAAATCGGAATTGATCGAGCTGGGAAAACGCTTGGATGATGCCACCAAGGCACAGATTTCCGTATTGACCGTTGATTCGCTGGAGGACTCTGATATCAATGAGTACTCTGTCGAAGCTTATAGATCCTTCAAGCTTGGGGATGCCGAACTGAACAATGGAGTCCTCATCGTGCTGGCCAAGGAAGAACGGAAGATACGGATCGAAGTCGGGTATGGTCTGGAAGGGGCCATCACCGATATCAGGTCGGGACAGATTTTGGACAACGTTGCGATTCCAGAGCTGAAAAAAGGCAATTATGATTCTGCACTGACTGAGACCTATAAGGCTGTCTATAACGATGTGACGAAAGAATATGATCTAGGCAAAGAGTTTCAT
The DNA here is from genome assembly GCF_030271255.1 of Peribacillus folii. GTDB lineage: Bacteria > Bacillota > Bacilli > Bacillales > DSM-1321 > Peribacillus. The sequence goes on along the minus strand of NZ_JASJOM010000001.1, from coordinate 52,869 downwards.
CAAGATCTTTCCGTCCAGCCAGAGCCGGAGCCGGATACCTTTCAGCCATCCGGCCTGCAGGTTTTACTCATGATCATCGTCATCATCATCGTGTTCATCCTCGATGCCAAATTCTTCAAAGGGTTTTTTCTTCGAACGCTCCTCAATATCCTCTTGATCTTCATCAGCCGCGGAGGTGGAGGCGGAGGCGGCGGCGGCCGAGGTGGCAGCGGACCGCGCGGCGGAGGCGGCGGAAGCTCCGGTGGGGGCGGTTCCAGCAGAGGTTGGTAAGATCGAATAGCATGGACATGGTTTGCACCCCAGACAAATGGGGTGCTTTTTTTGCCGTCCCATAAGCGAACCGACAATGGAAAACCTTTCAGCACATCTATTTTCATGCTGAAAGGAATAATAAAAATGTTCGGAAAGGCGGGATGACCTTGCGGACGTTTTCTTTATTGAAAGGGATGCCGGTTTTCACGATTAACGGAGAACGGATCGGCACCGTCCATGATTTATCGATTTCAGGATCGGGTCAGGTAACAGGCTTGGTCATTCATCAGCAAGCATTGTTCAAAAGAGCCTTCCATTTGCTTTTAACCGACATACGATCTTTCGGACAAGACGGGATCGTCATCGAGCTCAAAGATTCGCCTATGAGGAAAATTCCCTCGAATTCCATCTGCCTGACCAAGGACGAGCTACTGGGACGGATGCTTTTTTCGGAAATGGGTGAGGAGCTTGGTTTACTGCAGGATGTATACTTCAGGGAAAAAATGGGCACGATTATAGCGTATGAAACAACGGATGGTTTTTTTTCGGAGCCCACAGTGATCGAGTCAAAACAGCCGCCTACGTTTGGGAAGGATACCATCATTGTTTCAGTTAATAAACAGTGAGGTGTCCATTTTGGAAATTAAATGCCCGAATTGCCGCAGCAAAGATGTGGGGAAAATTGGCGTGAATCAATATTATTGTTGGAATTGTTTTATTGAGATGACCTTATCGGAAGGGCTCATCAATACGCACCAGGTCGAGGAAGATGGAAGCTTAAGCTCATTGGACGATTTGTTTGAAGAAAATGACCGCCGCTTCAGTATGTGATTATTGGAAGAGGTGTTTGGTATGGCTAAACGTTCACGCAATAGTCTTATGAACTTCGGTTCGGACATGATGAATTCAAAGATGCTTAAACGGAGCATGAAAAAAATCCGTAAAAGATTAAAGTCATTATTATGACGTGTGCTAGGGTGTCCTCATCAGGACACTCTCTTTTTTATGTATGAAAACCCGCCGCCTTTCGAAGAATAAACGAGCGGGAGGTGTTTTTGAAGTGGGTATTCGTGTTAAGTGGTTTTATCGCCTCGGTTTTTTGCTGCTCTTATTTTTCGTCATTTATATTTTCATGAAACTCAAACCTTTATGGGGGCCGATTGTCACTGTATGTGTGACGGTGCTGATCCCTTTTTTGATTGGCGCATTCATCAGTTACTTACTGCATCCGGTAGTTGAATATTTAAAGGGAAAAGGGATGAGGCGCTGGCTTTCGATTACGATCATTTATTTATTGTTTTTCGGTGGAATCGGCTTTGCCGTGTATAAAGGTATACCGGTGATGGTCAGTCAGGTGCGGGAGCTGTCGGAAAGCGTGCCGGAACTGGTTGAACAATACCGGAGCCGGATAGATAATCTGAATCATCAAACCGCCGCTTGGCCATTCGGGATCCATGAAAGGGTGGAGGAAGGCATTCTCCTGTTCGAGGGCTGGTTGAAGCGTATGCCTGAAAAAGCGATGGAGTATGCCGTGAAATTGATCGACTTCATCGTTCTGATCGCCTTGATTCCCTTCATCGCATTTTATATCCTGAAGGATTTCACCGCCTTGAAAAAAATGGCCTGGTATATGACACCGAAAAAATGGCGCAAGCAAGGACGGGACTTCGTCCGTGACGTCGATGCGTCGCTTGGCAGTTACATTCGCGGTCAAATCATCGTTTGTGCCGTGATCGGCTTGTTATCCTCGCTGCTTTTCTGGATAGTCGGAATGGATTACCCGTTGCTATTGGGTGCAATCATCGGGGTTACGAACGTGATACCGTACTTCGGTCCGATCATCGGCGCCATTCCCGCCGTGATCCTTGCTGCGACGATATCGGTGAAAATGGTGGTGATCATTGCAATCATCGTGGTCGTGCTCCAATTCCTTGAAGGAAATGTGCTGTCTCCGTTAATTGTCGGCAAAAGCCTCCATATGCATCCGCTTTTCATCATGCTGGCATTACTGGCCGGTGGCGAAATCGGCGGCATCACGGGGATGGTCCTGTCCATTCCGATTCTGGCTGTGCTGAAAGTTTTTGTTTTGCATGCCCGCGTTCATTTTAGAAAGAAGCCGCCGCTTATTGACAAATAAAAGTCTTGTGAATATAATCCATTACATAAGATAATTCGTTGAAGGATGAAGTATGCTGAAGTCCACCAAGAAGAGAGGCATCCCCTAGGCTGAGAGGGATGGCCAGGTGAAGAGCGGCAGAAAGCTAGTCCCGAGAGCAGCTAATACCTGCCGTCATGCCGCGTTAAGGCTTTTATGAAGGTGATGGACATAGGATTTCCTGCGTCCGTAATCAGGGTGGTACCGCGAGTTGACTCTCGTCCCTGTTTTGGGATGGGGGTTTTTTGTGTGCTCAAAAATGACAAGACCTTAAAGGAGGATATACATATGAAGTATTTAACTGGTGCTCAAATCCGCCAAATGTATTTAGATTTTTTCAGTGAAAAAGGCCATAACATCGAACCGAGTGCATCCTTGGTTCCTCATGAAGATCCATCATTGCTTTGGATCAACTCCGGGGTGGCGACATTAAAGAAATATTTTGATGGACGGGTGATTCCCGAGAATCCGCGGATCACGAATGCCCAAAAAGCGATCCGTACAAACGATATTGAAAACGTCGGAAAGACGGCACGCCACCATACGTTTTTCGAAATGCTGGGTAACTTCTCGATTGGTGAATACTTCAAAGAAGAAGCCATCACATGGGCTTGGGAGTTCTTGACTGATGAAAAATGGATTGGTTTCGATAAAGATAAATTAGCGGTGACCATCCACCCTGAAGATGATGAAGCGTTTGAACTCTGGAATAAAAAAATTGGTGTTCCTGCTGAAAGAATCATCCGCCTTGAAGAAAACTTCTGGGATATCGGCGAAGGTCCAAGCGGTCCCAACACGGAAATATTCTACGATCGCGGACCAGCATATGGAGATGATCCAAATGATCCGGAACTATATCCAGGCGGGGAAAACGAACGTCATCTAGAAGTATGGAATCTTGTGTTTTCCCAATTCAACCATAATCCGGACGGTTCTTATACACCGCTTCCAAAGAAAAACATCGATACGGGCATGGGGCTTGAGCGTATGGCTTCCGTCGTTCAAGATGTACCGACGAACTATGATACAGATTTATTCATGCCGATCATCCGTGCAGTCGAGGAGATTGCCGATGTGAAATATGGTGTCGATGCAGAAAAGGATGTTGCCTTCAAGGTGATCGCCGACCATATCCGTACGGTGGCATTTGCTGTTGGGGACGGAGCCCTTCCATCCAACGAAGGCCGTGGGTATGTATTGCGCCGCTTGCTCCGCAGGGCCGTTCGCTATGCGAAGCAAATCAACATCAATCGTCCATTCATGTTCGAGCTGGTGACGGTCGTTGGTGAAATCATGAAAGACTTCTACCCTGAGGTCCTCAATAATAAAGATTTCATTGCAAAAGTAATCAAGAATGAAGAGGAACGCTTCCATGAAACCCTTCATGATGGATTGGCCATCCTGTCAGAGGTCATTAAAAAGGAAAAGGAAAAAGGAAACTCGACCATTCCTGGCAGTGATGCCTTCCGTTTATATGACACATATGGCTTCCCGATCGAGTTAACGGAAGAATATGCCGAGGAAGAAGGCATGACGGTCGATCAAGCTGGATTCGAAAAAGAAATGGACGCACAGCGTGAACGTGCACGGTCAGCACGTCAAGATGTGGATTCCATGCAAATCCAAGGCGGAGTATTGGGAGATATCAAGGTCGAAAGTGAATTTGTCGGCTATGATCAAGTTGCGGTCGATGCAAAGGTTGCGGCCATCATAAAAAATGGCGAGCTTGTCACAGAGGCACAGGAAGGGGAGGAAGTGCAGGTCATTCTGGACAAAACTCCTTTCTATGCGGAAAGCGGCGGACAAATAGCGGATAAAGGAACGATGTCAAGTGAATCCTTGAAAGTGGACGTCCATGATGTTCAAAAGGCCCCTAATGGTCAAAACCTGCACCGTGTAACGGTCGTTGCCGGTACTTTAACGACAGATTCCGATATCGTAGCTGCAGTCAATCAAGAAAACCGTATCCATATCACCAAAAACCATACCGCGACACATTTGCTGCATCAGGCGTTAAAGGATGTTCTCGGTACACATGTCAATCAGGCCGGCTCGCTCGTACAAGCTGAACGCCTTCGCTTCGACTTCTCTCATTTCGGACAGATAACGGCCGAAGAAATAGAGCGGATCGAAACGATTGTAAATGAAAAGATCTGGCAAAGCCTGCAAGTGAATACAGACTATAAAAATATTGACGAAGCTAAAGCGATGGGCGCCATGGCCCTGTTCGGCGAGAAATACGGCAAGGTCGTCCGTGTCGTTCAGATCGGTGATTATAGCCTAGAGCTTTGCGGGGGCGTGCATGTCCCGAATACGGCGGTGATCGGCTTGTTCAAAATCGTCTCCGAAAGCGGGATCGGTGCGGGCACACGCAGGATCGAAGCGGTGACGGGTGCTGGTGCATACCAATTGATGACGGATCAAATCGGCATCCTGAAAGAGGCGGCAGCTAAATTGAAAACGAATTTGAAGGATGTTCCTTCAAGGATCGAAACGGTCTTGGCTGATGTGAAGGAGCTACAACGTGAAAACGAAAGCCTGACTGCCAAATTAAGTAATATTGAAGCGGGAAGCCTTGTTTCAAACGTGAAAGAAATCAATGGGGTACAAGTACTCGTGGCCAAGGTTCAAGCTACGGATATGAATAACCTGCGTGCCATGGCGGATGATTTGAAACAAAAGCTTGATTCTGTCATCATCGTATTAGGATCGGCACAAGGCGATAAAGTCAACTTGATTGCAGGTGTTACGAAAGACTATATCGACCGCGGTTTCCATGCAGGTAAATTGATTAAAGAAGTGGCTTCACGTTGCGGCGGCGGCGGCGGCGGCCGTCCGGATATGGCCCAAGCCGGCGGAAAAGACCCAGAAAAACTGGATGCAGCACTTAATTTTGTTGAAGAATGGGTCTTAACGATTTCATAATCCATGAAAAGTGTTGTACAATGTAGGTAATAGTGGATTCTGGACGCTGAGGAGAGGTGCATGTTAATGAGTTCGTTTGATAAAACGATGAAATTTAATTTTCCCGAGGAACCATTCGAAAGAGATGTACAAGAAGTATTGTCTCAAGTATATGTTGCACTTCAGGAAAAAGGGTATAATCCGATCAACCAGATTGTCGGTTATCTATTATCCGGTGACCCAGCTTACATCCCGCGCCATATGGATGCACGAAACATCATCCGTAAGCTTGAACGCGACGAAATCATCGAAGAATTGGTCAAGTCGTATCTTAAGAAACAACGAGAGGAATTCTAATGCGCACAATGGGGCTTGACTTGGGTTCAAAAACCATCGGCGTCGCCGTAAGCGACGCGATGGGCTGGACTGCACAAGGTTTGGAAACGATCAAAATCAACGAAGCTGGAAACGACTTCGGCTTTAAACGTCTCAATGAAATTATAAAAGAGCACGAAGTTTCTAAAATCGTCCTCGGTTTACCTAAAAATATGAACGGGACTGTAGGACCGCGAGGCGAGATCAGCCAAGATTTCGCCAAGCGATTAGAAAAAAAATTCAAGCTGCCTGTGTTTCTCTGGGATGAACGGTTGACAACTATGGCGGCTGAACGTGTCCTTCTTGAGGCGGACGTGAGCCGAAGCAAACGTAAGAAAGTCATTGATAAAATGGCAGCTGTCATGATTCTGCAAGGGTTCTTGGACAGACAAACAAATTCAATATGAGGTGAATGCAAATGGAACACGGCGAAAACAACATTACAGTAGTAGATGAAAACGGAAACGAGCAGCTTTGCGAAATCCTTTTCACATTCGATTCAGATAAATTCAACAAATCTTATGTCCTTTATTATCCAATGTCAGCAGAAGATGAGGAAGAAGAGATTGAAATCCACGCTTCTTCATTCGTACCGAGCGAAGATAATAAAGACGGTGAGCTTACTCCGATCGAAACCGAAGAAGAGTGGGACCTAGTCGAAGAAATGCTAAACACATTCCTAGACCAGGAAGAAGCCGAAGAAGAATAAGAATACTGACCTGGATTTTTTATGAAACCAGGCAACTTGAAGGAGATGCTGTCTGTATTTTGCAGGCGGCATCTTTTTTTAGGTTCCATTACCACTCGAAAAAAGGATGAGATATCGTTGCACACTCGTGAGTTTTGTTGTTTTGTCGGTTATTGCTGTGGGGGGAAGCACATGACTCGTGAATTCAATGAATACTTATCTTTTCTCTGCAAATAAAAGGATAAAAGTCGCTAAAGGACCTAAAAATAATGAGAGCAAGAACCAATTCAAAGCCGTTCTGTTTTTCCCTTGAGCCAGTCCTGCATTTATGAGGGCCAACGTCCCCCACCCGACAAAATAAGAATTTTCCAACTCCTTGCACCGCCTTTCCTTATCTTTCAAATAAAGCCTATGATAAGATTATTCCGGTTCGGGGATGAAATGTCTACCATAAAAGTGGAAAAATCGAATGCAGCAGAAATCTTCTCACTATTTCCTGATTAAAGACAAAAACAGTGCTTTTTTGCCATAAATAGCGTAATTATGAATGTAGTTTCACAAAAAACATGTATTTTTTTGTTGGTTTTAGTATAATGTTCGAAGCAAAGTCTAATTAGAGAAAGCATCATCTAGAAGCCATTCTGTAGTTGGTGTGAGTTTGCAGGGGGAATGAAAATGGATGAAAAAGATCATAATTTATCTAAAAAGGAACATATTCAAATGAAATTGTTGGAACGGCAAGGAGAAGCAAGGCTTGTTCGTAAAATCATCATGATTACGATCGCTTCGCTTATAGTACTAATCGGGATCGTTGGTCTCGTGGGGTTCTTATATATTAATTCCGCCATGAAGCCCGTCGACCCTGATGATGATACCATCAAGAAAGTGAAAATCCCTATCGGCTCTTCCGTGAACGGCATTTCAACATTGCTTGAGGAACAGGGAATAATCAAGGACGCACGTGTATTCAAATATTATATTAAATTCCGCAATGAATCCGGTTTTCAGGCAGGAGAGTATAAGTTATCTCCCTCCATGCCGATCGAAGATATCGTCACAAGCATCAAAACCGGGAAGCTGATGAAAGAAGCGGCATTGAAGATCACGATCCCCGAAGGGAAGCAGCTTGTCCAAATTGCCGACATCATTGCGGTCAAGACGGGGCAAGACCCGAAAAAAGTCTTCAAGGAAATGAATGATAAGAAATTCGTTAAGTCGATGCAGGAACAATTCCCGGAGCTATTGACTTCCGAAATCGAAAATGAAAAGGTTTTATATCCGCTCGAAGGGTATCTTTTCCCGGCAACCTACGACTTCTATGAGGAAAAACCCAACTTGGAATCGATCGTTGTCGAGATGCTGAAGAAAACGGATGAAACCCTTCAGGCATATAAACCGCAGTTGGAAAAGGATGATTATTCCGTGCACGAGATGCTGACCTTCGCTTCGCTTGTAGAAGAAGAAGCGACGGCTCAAGTTGACCGGGGAAAAATAGCCTCCGTCTTCTACAACCGGATCAAGGAGGATATGCCGCTTCAAACCGATCCTACCGTGCTGTATGCAAAAGGCTCCCATAAAAGCCGGGTATATTATAAAGACCTGGAGGTGAAGTCCCCGTATAATACGTATAAGAATAAGGGGCTGCCGCCTGGACCGATTGCCAATGCAGGAACGACATCGATCGAAGCTGCATTGAAACCCGAAAAAACGGATTTCCTCTACTTCCTGGCCACACCGGAAGGAGAAGTCTTATACTCCAAAAACCTGGATGACCATAATATTAAAAAAGCAGAGCATATTTCCAATAAATAAAAGCACCGCATCGAAAGGGGAGAGATATTACTTTCCCCTTGTTTTTATGATAGAATAGTACAAGTGAATTTTCGGATCCGTATTATCGATGATCAGTAACTCGGCGAATGCCGGGTTTTATTTTGAAAGATAAGGAAAGGTAGCTCGTCGAGCATAGTTGCTTCAGGCCAAGGTGATGACTTGCAGGCACTCAAACCTCATAATATTGCCTGGACTGACCAAACGCTTTCGTTTTTCTTATAATTGGAGGAAACATCTTGAACGGAAAAATAGAACCATATCTTCATTCCTTGATTCCGGAGCGTACGGGACTGATCAAGGAGATGGAAGATTTCGCATTGGAAAATAATGTGCCGATCATGGAGCCGGAAGGCATTGAAGTGCTGCTTCAGATCTTACGGCTTCATCAGCCGCGTGTGATATTGGAGGTTGGTTCGGCAATCGGCTACTCCGCGATAAGGATGGCAGAAACCCTTCCAGGAGCAACCATCGTGACGCTTGAACGCAATGAAGCCCGTATTGAACAGGCAAGGGCCAATATCGAGAAAGCTGGACTGAATGATAGGATCACCCTCATTGAAGGCGATGCTCTTGAGGCCGGGCCGAAAGTAGCCGAACTCGGACCATTCGATATCATCTTCGTGGATGCTGCCAAGGGGCAGTATAAGCGCTTCTTCGAACTTTTTGAGCCGTTCCTTGCCCATGCTGGAGTGATCATAACTGATAATGTCTTATTTAAGGGCTTGGTTGCAGAAAACATTGAAGAAATGGAAATGACGAGACGCAAGCGAGCTCTCATCAAAAAAATCAGGGACTTTAACATATGGCTGCATGACCATCCTCATTTCGATACCGTCATATTGCCGATTGGTGATGGTGTAGCCATAAGTAAACATAGAGGTGACAAAAATGAAAAAGCCTGAATTACTCGTGACACCGACAAGCCTCAAGCATATCGCAGAGCTCATCGATGCTGGTGCTGACGCCTTCGTCATTGGCGAGCAGCGGTACGCTCTTAGGCTGGCAGGAGAGTTCAACCGTGAGGAAGTCAAGAAAGCGATAGAAATCGCCCATGCCGCAGGCAGGAAGGCATACGTGTCGATGAACGCCATCTTTCATAATGAAAAGGTGGACGAGCTTGAGGACTACGTCACATTCCTTAAAGAAGCCGGCGCAGACCGGATCATATTCGGTGATCCGGCAGTCCTGATGGCAGTCCGTGCCGTTGCTCCTGAAATGCCATTGCATTGGAACACGGAGATGACGGTGACGAATTGGTATACCTGTAATTATTGGGGACAGCGCGGTGCTGTCCGCGCCCTCGCTGCCCGTGAAATAAGTTTGGACGAGATAATTGAAATGAAGGAAAATGCCGAGGTCGAGCTTGAAGTGCAGGTGCACGGCATGACCTGCATATTCCAGTCCAAGCGTACGCTTCTAGGAAACTACTTTGAATATCAAGGCAAGGATCTGGAAGTGGAAAATCGCAAGGAAAGCAGAAATATGTTCTTGCATGATACGGAACGGGAAAACAAATATCCGATTTATGAAGATGAAAATGGCACACATATCATGAGCCCGAATGATATGTGCATGATTGATGAACTGCAGGAATTGATGGAGGCGGAAATCGATTCTTTCAAAATCGAAGGATTGCTGCAAACTCCTGAATATATTACGGAAATGACAAGGCTATACCGGGAAGCGATAGACCTATGTGCAGAAGATCCCGACCGGTATGAAGATTCGAAATGGGAGCTTTACGAAAAAGTCAAAGCGGTTCAGCCGGTTAACCGGGAGCTGGATACAGGATTCTTCTTCAAAGAGTCGGTTTATTAAAGAAAAGGGTAAGAGAAAGAGGAGGAATAGCCTTGAATGCTATTGCTGATAAAATTTCCAGGATCGTGGATGGAAAAAGAGTCATTGTTAAAAAACCTGAATTGCTGGCCCCTGCCGGCAACTTGGAAAAACTAAAAATAGCCGTCCATTATGGCGCAGATGCTGTTTTCATTGGCGGTCAGGAATATGGACTGCGTTCCAATGCCGGCAATTTCACGTTTGAGGAAATGACAGAGGGCGTCGAGTTCGCGAATAAGTATGGTGCGAAGGTATATGTAACGACCAATATCTTTGCCCATAATGAAAATATCGAAGGGCTTGAAGAATATTTGGCGGGCCTTCAGGAGGCTGGCGTTCATGGCATCATCGTCGCCGACCCGCTGATCATCGAGACGTGCAAAAAAGTCGCCCCGAACGTGGAAATCCACTTGAGCACGCAGCAATCCCTTTCAAACTGGAAGGCGGTACAGTATTGGAAAGAGGAGGGCTTGGAGCGTGTCGTGCTGGCCCGTGAGACAAGCGCTGAAGAAATCCGTGAAATGAAGGAGAAAGTCGATATTGAAATCGAAGCCTTCGTCCATGGTGCCATGTGCATTGCTTATTCAGGACGATGCACGCTCTCGAACCATATGACGGCCCGTGATTCAAACCGCGGCGGCTGCTGCCAGTCCTGCCGTTGGGATTACGATTTATATGAGTTGGATCAAGACGGGGAAAAGGCTTTATTCGAAAAAGAAGATGCCCCATTCGCCATGAGCCCGAAAGACCTGAAGCTGATCGAATCCTTGCCAGGCATGATCGAAATCGGCATTGACAGCTTAAAGGTCGAGGGAAGAATGAAATCGATTCATTATATTGCGACTGTAATCAGCGTCTATCGCAAGGTCATTGATGCGTATTGCGCCGATCCCGACCATTTCACGATCAAGCAGGAGTGGCTGGAAGAGCTCGATAAGTGTGCAAATCGTGAGACGGCTTCATCCTTCATGGAAGGGGGAATTCCTGGGTATAAACAACAAATGTTCGGGAATCATACCGTAAAGACTCGCTTCGACTTCGCTGGATTGGTGCTCGCTTATGACGAGGAAACGAAAATCGCCACCATGCAGCAGCGAAATTTCTTCAAGCCTGGAGATGAAGTGGAGTTTTTTGGGCCGGAAATCGGAAACTTTACACAAAAAATCGGAACGATCTGGGATGAGTCAGGCAAAGAGCTGGAGGCAGCTCGCCATCCGCTTCAAATTGTCCGCATTCAAGTAGATGATCGAGTATATGTGAACAATATGATGCGGAAGGAGAATTGACATGACAAGAAAAAAACCAGTGGTCATCGGCGTTACAGGAGGATCGGGATCAGGGAAAACAAGTGTGACCCGTTCCATTTTCGAATTCTTTCAAGGACACTCGATCTTGATGATCGAACAAGATTATTATTATAAAGATCAAAGCCATTTGCCATTTGAAGAGCGGTTGAAAACGAATTATGATCATCCGCTGGCATTTGACAATGACTTGCTGATTGAACACATTAACGCTTTGCTGCGCTATGAAACGATAAACAAACCCGTTTATGACTATTCGATCCATACTCGTTCGGAGGAGGTCATCACCGTCGAACCGCAGGATGTCATCATCCTTGAAGGGATTTTGGTGCTGGAGGATGAACGTCTCCGTGACCTGATGGACATGAAGCTCTATGTGGATACGGATGCGGACCTGCGGATACTCCGCCGGATGACCCGAGACATCAAAGAACGCGGACGTTCGATCGAATCCGTCATCGATCAATATATCAGCGTCGTCCGCCCGATGCACAACCAGTTCATCGAACCGACGAAACGCTATGCCGACATCATCATTCCAGAAGGCGGACAAAACCATGTCGCGATTGATCTCATGGTGACTAAAATTCAAACAATCCTTGAACAAAAGTCTTTTTTGTAATAACATAGCATAAATAATGATAGGTGCCTTTTTCCTCCGTTTTTGAAAGAATCCCATTTATTTAGGGGGAAATACTGGACAAATGTTGGAAAACGCAATAATCTATTCTTGATACAGAACGAACCGGCTGCTCATCGCAGTCGGTTCATATACTAAAGAACGGTTGTTTCTTAGTATCGATTGTGCGTGCTTTTAAAGTCTCGCACTTATATAGTTTGACTCAAGTATTTTTCGAGTTGAGACCTGTATAGTACATAAACTTGGCATAAAGAATTTGAAGGAGTGAAGGGTTTTGGCAATTGAAAAAGAATATCCAATGACTAATGAAGGTAAGTTGAAGCTTGAACAGGAACTGGAGCAATTAAAAACGGTTAAACGGAAAGAAGTAGTGGAGAGGATCAAGATTGCCCGCAGTTTCGGCGACCTTTCCGAGAACTCCGAGTATGATTCGGCAAAAGAAGAACAAGCTTTCGTAGAAGGCCGTATCACAACGATTGAAAATATGATCCGCAACGCAAAGATCATCGAAGGCGATGATTCGAATACAGATACGGTTTCACTTGGAAAGACGGTAACATTCGTGGAACTTCCTGATGGTGACGAAGAAACATATTCCATCGTAGGAAGCGTTGAAGCCGACCCATTCGAAGGGAAGATTTCCAATGATTCCCCTATCGCAAAAAGCCTGATGGGGAAAAGGGTCGGTGACAAGGTATCGATCATGACACCTGGCGGCGAAATGAGCGTTAAAATCGTTTCCATCAGCTAATCCATTAACGAGTGAAAAGAGGATGTCCATTTGGGCATCCTCTTTTTTGCGCAAAAAAAATAGTTGCGGCAAAGTTGTTCATAATTGTTTAAAAATTCGCACCTCGTCAACAATGTTTACGAGGTGTATTTTATGAAAAAGAAACGATTGAGGATGCTAGCTATTTTCTTGACCACTTGCATGCTGGTACTCATAGGCAGGCTTGTTTACATCCAACTTGTAGCGACAGAATCTTTTTCGAAGCATAATGTGAACCTGATAGAAGCAAGCGTGGAGCAGCGTTCCCAAATATTGAAGATCGATGATGGACGCGGAAAGTTTTATGACAGGAATGGGGAGCCGCTTGCTCATGAAGAAATCCCCACGCTTGTGCTGTTTCCATTCCTGAAAAAAATGACATGGCCTATAGATGAAATTGCATCGATTATCGGTAAATCGGAAAATGAGCTGAGACAGGCAATCGAACAAGCGGATGAACCGTTCATATTCGGCGGGGATGATCCGATAGAATTGACGGCGAGCCAATCGAAGGCGATCAATCAATTGAAGATACCCGGGGTCTTTGCCGTGAACGAAAAGCTGTATCACAATCAGACACCTGCTGCGCAATTGATCGGCACGACGAATATATCGGATGCTGAGAAGAAAAAACGTTATCCGGACATGAATTTGTCCCCAGAAACGAAAATTGGCAATACAGGACTGCAAAGGACATTTGATGAATTTTTGCTTTCGACCGGGGAATCGAAGCTCGTTTTTCATGTGGATGCAAGCGGCGGTCCGATGTTCGGTGTGGATGTCAAATACGTCGAACCAGCAAACCCTCTATACCCGGTGAAGGTCGTGACGACGATTGATAAAGAAATACAGGAAAAGGCGGAGAAGCTTGTCGATGAACGCGGCATTAAGAAAGGCGGACTCGTACTGATTGATATCAAGAAAAGCGAAATCGTCGCCATGGTATCGCGTCCCGCCCTTAATATCAAGGACCCGAATGGTGCAGGAGCTGTCAATATGATGCTGACGCAAAAAACGCCAGGGTCCGTCTTTAAGACGGTCACGGCAGCAGCTGCCATCGATCATAAAGCGGCAAGCCCATCGAGGAAATTTGACTGTAACTTGACGATTGACGGAAGGGCGGATAAGCAGAGGGAATTGGGGATGTTGAATTTCGAAAGCAGCTTTGCCCAAAGCTGTAACAGGACCTTTGCCGAATTGTCACAGGAAATCGCCGACAAAGATCCCGACTTTCTGGAAAACTATGCGAAAAAGCTGGGCCTGGTTGGTGAAACGGGCTGGCAAGGGGATGTTTATCATACGAAAGTCACTCAGCTGTACCACGAACAAACCGGAAAGGTCTGGCACGATGATGATTTAAAGAAGGATCCCAAGATGATTGCCAAAACCGCCATCGGCCAGCAGGATGTCCAAACGACGCCGCTTGCGATAGCGAACATGATGGCGACGATTGCCCGCGGCGGTAAGAAGGAACAAGTCAAGGCCGTATCCAAGGTGGAATTTAACAATAGTACGACAGTGGTTGATTTTCCTGACCAAAGCATGGGAGGAGATACCATTTCTCCCTACACGGCAATGAAGATGCAGCAGCTTTTAAGGAAGGTCGTGACCGAAGAAAAGGGGACTGGTGCTTCCTTGAAAGATTTACCTGTGGAGGTGGCGGGCAAATCCGGAACAGCACAGACGAATATCGAAAAAGGTGAGCTCAATAAATGGTTTGCCGGCTACTTCCCATATAAAAATCCCCAATATGCGCTAGTTACCGTAAGCTTTGAAACGAAGGAGAATAGCTCGAGCATGACGCCGCTTTTTTCAGATATTGTAAAAGTTTTATACACCAAGGACCAGGACTGATACGAGAAATGACGAAAAGTGTAGGAAACCATTCCCTTCTATCTGCCGCTGAATCATGTTAAAATGGGGCAGTAATGAAATGGTAAGGGAGGAATGGACCTTGGGCTCACGATTCGATCAGCGAGATCAAAAAAGAAAAGTAAATAAAATATACAATATTGCAATAACCATCGTTTCGATTTTAATCGTAATTGTCGCCATCACCATTTTCTTGAGTGATGGCGGTAAAGAAGCAAATCCGACAACGACTGAACCGAAGCAAACGACCGATAAAGATAAAGGCAAGGTGGACAAGCCTGCTGGGAAAGTGGAAGAAAAGGCTTCAGAGAAGAAAGAGGACGAGGATCTTAAAGCAACTGAGGAAAAGGAAGAAGAGGCAACGGAGGATGAAGAAGCTTCTGATAAAGGCACGGATGCCGAGTTAGTCGAAGTGGAAGGCAGCGGTGATGGCAATGTTGCGTCCACTTATACGAGCGAGGGCTGGAAACCGGTCGGGACCGAGCAATCCGGGGAGCATAAGACAAGCTTTCAAAAGGGCTCCGTCGACTGGAATGAAATGAGTAAGGCCATTGCGCTCGGAGCGGGGATCGATGAAGGCGGCATGAGGCTATGGTGGCTTCAAAACGGCGGTTCGCCCAACACCGCAATCGGTACCGTTTCTGAAGGGGACAATCCGAAAACATACCGGGTCCATATTGAGTGGGTGGACGGTTCAGGGTGGAAACCTGTAAAAGTCGAAGAATTGAAGGTTAATGATAAACGCAAATAGTCCTGAAATAAAAAGCCCCCGGAAATAGAATCTTCCGGGGGCTATTTGTGCTGGTCATTTTTTTGCCTTGAAATGGACCACGGCACTATAAAAGCGTCTGCCTTCCTCGCTTACATACATCTGGTGTGAGACCGAATGAACCTGGAGCATGATCGCTTTATTGATTTCGATTTGCGCCTGGATTTTTTCTTCGAGATTCTTGATGCCTTCTGCCTCGAAAAATTCTATTTTATCTTCGAATAAATTTAAGTCGAGCTGAAAATTCATTAAGGCTTCCCTCCAACAATATAGATAATGCTAGTTTAACATACCATTTTAGCCGAATCTAAAGAGGAATGAGAGTTTGCCTAAAAAAACGGCACGGTTTTTTATATTATTTCATATTATACTTATAGGTTTTATTGTATTATAATAAAAGAGTGCTTAGATGAATCGATGCAATATCATCCATTCGCCTAAAAAAACAGCACGGTTTCATGTTTAATTCATATTATACGTATAGGCTTTATTATATTATAATAAAAAGGTGATAAAAAATGGGCAGAGAATTTTTGGATTTATTTGAGGAATGGTCGAAATCATATGATGATACTGTCGGTGGGCACGATATTGAATATCAAGAGGTATTTAAACACTATGATAGGATCTTGGATAGCGTGACGGATCGGGCTCACGGTCATGTTCTGGAGTTTGGTGTGGGCACCGGGAATTTAACGGAGAGGTTATTGAAGAAAGGCCTTAAGGTTACGGGGATCGAGCCTTCGCCTGCGATGAGGGAAATTGCGATCGGCAAGTTGGGCGATAGAACGGAAATAGCCGATGGCGATTTCATGGATTTCCCGGAGCCGGAACGTGTCGATTCGATCGTCAGTACGTATGCATTTCATCATTTAACGGATGAAGAAAAAGAAAAAGCGATAGCCAGCTATGGAAAGTTACTGAATACTGGTGGTAAAATAGTGTTTGCGGATACGATGTATCAATCAAAGGAAGCGCATGAAAAAGCGATTTCCGATGCAAAGCAGGCAGGCTTTCATAATTTGGCGAACGATTTGCAAACGGAATATTATACAACCATTCCTTATTTGGAAAGTGTACTTGAAGAACATGGGTATTCAGTGAACTTCGAGCGCTGCAATCAATTTGTCTGGATTATGGAGGCGGAAAAATTATAGGAAGAGGTTTTTTACTAATGAAAGTAGCCATAATCGGAGCAATGGAAGAAGAAGTTACGATTTTACGTGATAAATTGGAAGGTTTGGAGCAGGTGACCATAGCCGGTTCCGAGTTCAATACTGGTAAACTGGACGGTGTCGAGGTCATCTTGCTTAAATCCGGCATCGGTAAAGTGAATGCCGCCATGTCAACGGCAGTGCTCTTGGAAAAATTCAAACCGGATGCCATCATCAATACTGGTTCTGCCGGCGGATATCACCCAGCACTTAATGTAGGGGATGTTGTCATTTCTACCGAAGTGCGCCACCATGATGTCGATGTGACGGCTTTTGGATATGAATATGGCCAGGTTCCTCAGCTGCCGGCAGCCTTCATCCCGGATGAGAAGCTTTTTGCCCTTGCACAAGAAGCGGCTAAGGAAATCCAGGATATACAAGTGGCGAAAGGGCTGATCGTGACGGGGGATTCGTTCATGAACGACCCAGTCAGGGTTGAGTTCGTCAGGGGGAAATTCACGGATCTATATGCAGTGGAAATGGAAGCGGCAGCGATTGCACAGGTGGCCCACCAATTCCAAACACCATTTGTCATCATACGTTCCCTATCGGACATCGCAGGTAAGGAGTCCAATATTTCCTTCGATAAATTCCTGGAAACGGCGGCGCTTCATTCGGCTGATCTGATCGTGAAAATGGTTGGGAAAATGAAATGAATGGGCAGTGATCAGCGTGAGATTCTCCGCTGATTACTCTTTGATTTTATTACTCACTAAATTGGTAGGGGAACTATGAAAGGATGTACGAATAATGAAGGTCTTTCAAAACATACATGAGTTGGTCGGAAAGACGCCGATGATGGAAATCACCCATTTCCCGCTTCCGGATGGCATCCGCATCTTTGCCAAACTGGAATACTTCAATCCGGGAGGCAGTGTGAAGGACCGTCTCGGCCAGGAGCTTTTAACAGAAGCCTTGGAGACAGGAAAAGTGAAAATGGGAGGGACCATCATTGAACCGACTGCCGGGAATACCGGGATTGGACTGGCGCTGGCGGCGATAAACAGTGGCGTCGATGTGATATTTTGTGTACCCGAGAAATTCAGTGCCGAAAAACAGGAATTGATGCGCGCCCTTGGAGCTAAAGTGGTCCAGACCCCGACAGAGGAAGGCATGACAGGTGCGATCGCCAAGGCTAAGGCATTGCTTGCAGAGATTCCCGGGTCTTATTGCCCTCAGCAATTTGCGAATCCAGCTAATCCCGACGCATATTACAAAACACTGGGACCTGAAATTTGGGAACAGCTTGATGGCGAAGTCGATGTGTTTGTTGCCGGTGCCGGGACGGGCGGGACCTTCATGGGAACATCGCGTTATTTAAAAGAAAAAAAGACTGCGGTCAAAACGGTCATTGTCGAGCCAGAAGGGTCGATTTTGAACGGAGGCGAATCGGGACCTCATAAAACAGAGGGCATAGGAATGGAATTCTTACCAGCTTATATGGATGAAGCGTACTTTGATCAAATTCATACGATAAGCGATCGGCAAGCGTTCGAAATGGTCAAGGAATTGGCACTGAAGGAAGGCCTGCTGGTCGGCAGTTCCTCAGGCTCAGCATTCGCTGCGGCTTTGGATGAAGCGGCCATGGCTTCCCCGGGGACGAATATCGTCGTGGTATTCCCCGATTCCAGTGAACGTTACTTAAGCAAGAAAATTTATCAGGGAGGTATGTAAAATGAGAAAGAAAACACAATTGATCCACGGTGGCATTTTTGGAGATGAAGCAACTGGAGCCGTTTCGGTGCCGATCTATCAAGTAAGCACCTATAAACAGGATGGTCCGGGAGATCATCGCGGCTTCGAATATTCTCGTACAGGCAATCCAACCCGCCATGCCCTTGAGGAATTGATCAAGGATCTTGAAGAAGGGAAAAGAGGATTCGCCTTTGGCTCCGGGATGGCAGCGATGACGGCTGTCATGATGCTGCTGAGCAGCGGAGATCATGTTTTGATGACCGACGATGTTTACGGAGGTTCTTTCCGGGTGATGACGAAGGTGCTGAATCGCTTCGGAATCGAAGCTTCATTCGTCAATACGAGTGACGTGGATTCGATCCAAAACGAAATCAGGGACAACACGAAAGCTTTGTTCATCGAAACCCCGACAAATCCATTACTAAAGATCACGGATCTGGAAGCCGTGGCAAAAATAGCGAAAGCTAACAGCATCCTCACGATTGTCGATAATACCTTCAGCACGCCATACTGGCAGAATCCGCTTACGCTTGGTGCGGATATCGTCCTTCACAGCGCTACGAAGTATCTGGGGGGGCACAGCGATGTTGTAGCGGGTCTTGTCGTGGTGAATGATGAAAAAATCGGCAATGACCTTCACTTCATCCAAAACTCCACAGGGGGCGTGCTAGGGCCTCAAGATTCATGGTTACTGATGCGAGGCATCAAAACGCTCGGAATCCGGATGGAGGAACATGAAAAAAATACTTCCCGGATCGTTGAGTACTTATCCGGTCATGCCGGCGTTTCGAAAATCTATTATCCAGGTCTCGAAAGCCATCCAAACCACGAAATCGCGAAAAAACAATCGCGCGGCTTCGGCGGCATGGTTTCATTCGATGTCGGCAGTGCCGAAAAAGCCGCAGCCGTCTTGAATAAAGTGAAATTCTTCACGCTGGCGGAAAGTCTTGGAGCAGTGGAAAGCCTAATTTCCGTTCCGGCTTTAATGACGCATGCTTCCATTCCTGCCGCGCGCCGCGCCGAGCTTGGGATAACCGATGGACTGATTCGCATTTCCGTAGGCCTGGAGGATGCGGAAGACCTTTTGGAAGACTTGGAGCAAGCACTAAGAGGATAAACGGGGAACATGCTGCCGGTTCAAGCTAACTGCCATTATTTACTTTCTGCCATCTGGAATAAATATGGTAGAATGAGATATCGATAACTTATCAGCTTGAAAGAAGGTGGAATGGCATGAAAAACCGTACAAACCAAACGGCGGCTATGCTGCGTTCGAAAATGGCCGATTTTAAACAATTCGGAATCACGTTGCTATGTGTGGGTTCGTTTTTCTACCTAGGAACCATCCTTCCCTCTGGCGGCAAAACGTTGATGGACACATATGCCTATATGGGAGCGACGATCATGTTCCTAGGCGTATCCATATTATTTTTCCGATTATCCAATAAATATAAAAAGACCTTGGCTGACATGGATGACCAAGACTTCATACAATAATAAAATCAAGTTATAAGCTGTAGGCAAACTCTAGTGTTAAGGGAGTTTGCCTGCAGCTTTTTTATTTTACCCTGCATGAACCTGAAATTGGACATGACGTGTCTCATTTCTCTGCAGGCTCTTATCTTTCCGGAGGCGGTCCGTACAAGTAGCTGGCGAGAAACGGTACAAAAGCATGCGGAAAACGCGATTTCTATTGGGGCCATTTCTTTTCAATTACTTGCGTTACTCGCTGATTCGGCTATGATTCTCCGGGTAATTGCTGCTTTTTTTCATCAGTTCGGAGCGTTACTCACGAATTTAACTTTACTCCCGAGTATAGGCTTTCCATCGAATTTGCAACCAAATATACGATAAGCTGATTGGTGCATGGATTTATAATCCTTATTGCCAACCTTTTCAATAAATTCGTACGAAAATGGGTAAAAAGAAAGAAATTTCAAAAAAATGGGCAAAAGCTGTTTACAAATTCCTGAATTGTGGATATACTTACCAAGTAATAAAAAATATTCCAAGGGAGGTCGAAGAAAATGAAATTGTATCTATATGGAGTCGTCTCTAAACCAATTAGCTGGACTGTTTCACATGACAATCAAATACCATTCGACCTGTGCCAAGCGGAATATTTATAAAGCAAATTGGCTTTATTAATCATTCAGACATAGCGGCCGCAGGGAGAAGTCTTTCATCCTGCGGCCTTTTTATATTTTTTGAAAAAGCCGCAGGAGGACATAACTTTCTGCGGCCTTTTTATGCCTTTTTGCAGGGCCGCACCCTAAAAGGAGGTGATATTTATGACACTGAATATGCTTTTTTTCACAATAACGATCAAAATGAAAAAAATGACTGCCGAAGAATGCATGCAGCAGGACAGAATCAATAAAATTCGTGAAGAACATTTAGACAAAGCGATGAAGCATCGTCCTTTTTTCTAAAAAATAAGAGGCAGGGTATACCGAAAATTCTATGAAAGGTGGAGGTCAATATGTTGAAAATAATCCATGTACAAGGAGAAAAGCGTTGCCGCTGGCAGGAGAAGGATACCGGCTAACGAAGCGGGCATACGTAACAAGCAGTTGTGAAGATTTCAGGTGAAAAGGAAAAAACTCGGCGGAATGCCGAGTTTTTTTCTGCTTAGCAGCATGAATTTTGTCCGCCATATCCATATCCCGGGAACCAGCAGAACCCGAATATGAGCAATATGATAAACAGGACAATAAACAGTCCATAACCGTACCCGTAACCGCACCCGCCATAATTCGGCGGCGGAGCCGGGTACCCATAGTTGCAGCAGCCGTATGGTCCATAGTTATATCCCATTCTAAGACACCCCTTTCCTTAAAAATTCACTTATATTATATGAAGGGTTGGTGTTGTCCGTTTGGGATTTCATCCATTGCCGTTACGAACATTTTGGCCTTTGATGATTTCTTTTACCGGGACAGACACGAGCAAGCCCATTGCTGCATAGGTATGAATGAAGGAACCAAAGAAACGGGGGATGAAACCAATGCCCGGAATACTTACAGTTGTCGGATATATCATTAAAGAATTTTACTTATTTGTTTCCTATGTGAAAAACAATGCTTTTCCGCAGCCTTTATCATCTCAGGATGAAAAGAAATATCTGAAGCTCATGAGTGAGGGGGATGGTGATGCCCGTAACATCTTGATTGAGCATAACCTCAGGCTTGTTGCCCATATCGTCAAAAAATTTGAGAATACGGGTGAAGATACGGAGGATTTGATTTCAATCGGGACCATTGGCCTGATAAAAGCGATTGAAAGTTATTCGGATGGGAAGGGTACGAAGCTCGCCACATATGCCGCGCGTTGTATAGAGAACGAAATATTGATGCATTTACGCGCGACAAAGAAAACGAAAAAGGATATTTCCTTGCACGATCCGATTGGCCAGGATAAAGAGGGAAATGAAATCAGTTTAATCGATGTACTGAAATCAGAATCAGAAGATGTCATCGATACGATCCAGCTTAATATGGAAATCGAAAAAGTGAAAAAATATATTGATATTTTGGATGAACGGGAAAAGGAGGTCATTGTGGGGAGGTTCGGACTGGATTTGAAAAAAGAGAAAACCCAGCGGGAAATTGCCAAAGAGCTGGGGATTTCCCGAAGCTATGTATCCAGGATCGAGAAACGTGCGCTGATGAAGATGTTCCATGAATTTTACAGGGCGGAAAAAGAGAAGGAAAAGAAAGCTAAAGGATAAACGTAAGAAGAGTGCCGGGAAATTCCCGGCACTCTTTTTGCATTAATATTTACTTCGAACCATATCTGCAAATGCATGATAAATCTCGATACCCTGAAATAAGAACAGACGTGACGCGGTTAATGAAAATATCCCTATCATAATAAAACGAAACCACATATGAATCACTCCTCGATTTTATTTTTTTTATAAAATGTCAGAGTGGGCGGCTACGTAATTCGCCTGAAAAAACACGGGACTGAGATACCGCTGGCGCAAATTCGAATGGAAATAAAGAAAGCTTAAAATTGAAATCTCGAATACCAGGATAATGATGAGCGCCTGTAATGAGCTTAAGGCAGGGATGAGAGGCACTTTCTTATCGGCCTTATCCCAATGGTGAACATCGGTATGCTCTTCAAGGGTTAGCTGTTGTGCATGCTGATGGAACTGCCCGGGCACGGTCCATAAAAGGAGTATGATGGCAGACAGCTGGATGAAGAATTTCATATGAACCACCCCTTTCCCGAAGAATATATTCATCATAACACTTTTTTAACCGCAGATATAGAAAAACGCATTAAAAAAACTGAAAATTCCTTTTAATTAGAAAAAAATGGGCTAAACCTCTATAATGAGTATATTGGAAAAAAAGGGGGCAAATGCAAATGGGTTATTCATTAACATGGGATTTGGATATTTTTTTTAAAGGAGGAAGCTCTTCGGAAGAATTCCTGCTTTTCTTGGACGAAATCAAGGAAGACGCGCAAGAACTCGACTTGCTTGTCCGCAATATCCATCCATTGGAAAATGATGAAGGCCAATGGATTAAGGCATTCGATCTGTTGAACAGCACCAATATGAAATCAAGGCAGGCAGGTGCCTTCATTAGCTGCCTGGAGGCTCAAAACGCGCAGGATAAAAAAGCTGGCCAGCTGCGGATCAAGCAAATGAAAGCCGTTGCAGCGCTCAAAATGGTTATGAGCAAGCTAGATGAAAAACTGATCCAGCTTGACGATTCCTTTTTTCAAAGCATGCTCGCCAAGGAACCATTGAATGAATTGGAATTCGTCGTTACTGAACGCCGGGAAAGGGCTAAGGAAAAGCTTTCTGTGGAGGAAGAGGCAATAATCACCCAATTGTCCATGGACGGATTCGAAGGCTGGAGCCAGATGTATGATACGATCGTCGGTTCCATGACCATTCCTTATAAAGGGGAAATGCTCTCGGTAGGCCAAGCGGCGAATAAATTTTCAGAGCCCGACCAGAAGGCCAGGAAAGAATTATTCGCTGCTTGGGGACAGGCTTGGGAAGAAAAAAGTGACCTTTTTGCCCGGACGTTGAACCATCTGGCTGGATTTCGCCTCAGTGTGAATGAAAAAAGGGGCTGGAATGATATTTTGAAAGAGCCGCTTGAAATCGGACGGATGAAAAAAGAAACACTGGAAAGCATGTGGAATGTCATTGCCGAACATAAGGAGCCGCTGGTGAGGTTTTTACAAAGGAAAGCGGAATTACTGGATTTGGATAAGTTGAGCTGGGCGGATCTGGATGCACCGCTTGCGGTGACCGCAGAATCTAAAGTGATGAATTATCAAGAAGGTGCAGATTTCATCGTACAGCAATTTTCTAAATTCGGCACGGAGCTGGCTGGCTTCACTCAAAACGCCTTCGAGAACAGCTGGATCGAAGCGGAAGACAGACCAGGCAAGAGACCTGGGGGATTTTGTACAAGCTTCCCGCTAAATAAACAATCCAGGATATTCATGACGTATTCAGGTACGCCTTCGAATGTGTCGACGCTTGCCCATGAACTGGGGCATGCATTCCATTCCTATGCCATGAGGGATATCCATCCAATGAATCGCTCCTATGCGATGAATGTGGCTGAAACCGCCTCTACCTTCGCTGAAATGGTCGTTTCCGATGCCGCCGTGAAGGAAGCGGGCAGTGAGGAGGAAAAACTGGTTCAGCTGGAAGACAAAATTCAGCGTTCGATATCTTTGCTGATGAACATCCATGCGCGCTTTTTGTTCGAGACTAAATTTTATGAGGAGCGGAAGCAAGGCTATGTCAGTGCAGAACGATTGAATGAATTGATGCTTAACGCACAAAAAGAAGCATATGGGGATGCATTAAGCGATTATCATCCAACGTTCTGGGCTTCAAAACTTCATTTCTACATTACAGGTGTTCCATTCTATAATTTCCCTTACACCTTCGGATATTTATTCTCATTGGGGATATATGCGAATGCCCTGAAGGAACCGGCAGGATTCGAAGAAAAATATATCGCTCTATTAAAGGATACTGGTTCGATGAAGGTCGAGGATTTGGCACAGAAGCATTTGGGTGTTGACTTGACGACACGTGATTTCTGGAAAGAAGCGGTCCTTGCCTGCATGGACGATGTCGAGGAATTCATGAGCTTGACCGATCCGCTTGTCAAAAAGGCGTAGGTTTTCAGGGGGAATAGGCGAACGAAAAAGCGGATGTCCGATTGGGGACATCCGCTTTTCCAATTAAACTTTCTTCATTTTAAATGGACTGACCATAAGTAATGATAATATAATCATGAGGGATAAGAAAAAGGCCGGATGGAAATATGGGATGGCCAGAAAGCTTACTGTTGCGATGCAGCCGGCGACCGTAATGGGTACCCCTGTAAAGTAACCATTGCTTTCGCTGATATTGAAGCGTGCGAGGCGGAAAGCGCCGCAGCCAATATAGAAAACGGTGAAAATCGTACCCGGAGCGCCGAATTCTATCAAAATTCCTTGGTATAATAATAGAGCGGGTGCGACACCGAAAGAAATGATATCACACATGGAATCAAGTTGCTTGCCCAATTCCGATTCAATGTTGAATTTCCGGGCAACCATGCCGTCAAAGCGATCTGCAAGGGCAGCAAGGAAAATTAATAGCAGGCTTAAATTCATTTGTCCATGCATTACGGCAATTATTGCGAATCCGCCAAGGGATAAGTTCATTAATGTAAGTATATTTGCTGTTTGGGCCTTCAGTTTTTTTATGGTTTGATCTAGGGCGTGTAGTAGAAACATCTTGTCACTCCTTTCAAATGAAACAAAATAAAACAAAAAATATAGTAAACACAATTGCTTATTATATAATAATATTTTATTTAACACAATTTATGCAAGGTATTTTTGAATAATTTTACAATTTGGAGTGGATTTATTTGTATCAATCTTTGTATCGCATTTTGATCGAATTGACGAATGGAAGGTATTCATCGGGTTTATTGAAGCACTTCAGCCAATCACGCTGGAGCAGAGCCTTGATTTTACCATATGTAAAAGCATTTAACCTCAATCAACAAGAATTCGGAAAGGGTATAAAAGAATATCCCAACCTCCATGAGCTATTCACGAGAAAGCTGAAGGCGGAGGCAAGGCCGATTACGTCTGCCCCATCTGCGGTGGCAAGTCCTGTGGACGGTGTTCTCGAGGACTCGGGTGACATAATGGCAGATAAAAAAATCGTCGTTAAGGGAAAGGTATATTCAATGGAAGAGATGCTCGGGGATGAACTTGCTTTGGAAAAGTACTTAGGCGGCAAATACCTCGTGCTATACTTGAGCCCAAGTCATTACCATAGGATCCATGCACCGGTCGAAGGATCCGTGATCAAACGGTGGACGCTTGGGAGGAAATCGTATCCCGTTAATAGATGGGGCATGAAATATGGCAAAGAGCCTTTGTCAAAAAATTATCGTACAATAACTGAACTGCAAAATGAGACAGGAAGTTTGGCGATGGTGAAAGTCGGTGCCATGTATATTAATTCGATCGTCATTACCGATCAATCAAAGCGATTGGAGCGAGGGCAGGAGTTTTCATATTTCAGCTTCGGATCGACCGTCGTCCTTCTTTTTGAGAAGAACAAGTTTGAGCTTGAAGAAACCCTGTCCGTTCCCGCTGATGTCCGTGTCGGTGAAACGATTGGGTATATGAAGGCCGTTTAAACAAAAAATAAGAAGGCTGACATATGATGTCAGCCTATGTATTCCATATCAAAATAATGCTCGGATTTTATGTGTCAGGGCTCTTCGATGAATTTCCGTTTCTATGAGGCGGATGAATTCGGTACTCAGCTTTAAATTCTGCGCTTTGAAATACGATTCCAGCAACAGGTCATCAGATAGTTTTTGCATCAGGTCGCCATTTACGGCTGCTCACCTCCAGTGGGAAATGCGAGGAATAATTTTGTGTTTTTTTACATAAATTGATAAGTCTTCCTTGCTGTACCCCTACTGTATCAGAAATAAACACAGAGAACAATCGTTCTGTTATCCACAGCTGAAAGTGGATAACCTGTGGTTAAGATGTTTACAAAGTGGGTGAATTGGGGCTGGTCAGCCTGGAAAATGTTAGTAAAGTTATCCACAGGTTGGGATAATGAAATTTTTGTCGAAATCTTTTCGGAATAATTGGGTCTTTCGTTTCGCTGAATTCCTGTTTTGCTTAAAAATGCCTTCCCATATCTTAAAACTTACATTATGATGATTTTTTACCGGAAGCCCGCTTTCCTAAATTTTTTTGAAAGTAAGCCGGAAATTCGATATGATGGAAACGGTAAATTTTAATGAAAATATAGAGGTGCCAATATGCTTAAATTATTTTTGCCGAGTGAACATGTTAAAAGCATTTTTAATATAGATCCTCAAGAATTGAAAAAAAGAGGGATAAAAGGAGTCATCACGGACTTGGATAATACGCTTGTTGAATGGGACAGGCCAACAGCGACCCCGGATTTGATCAAATGGTTCGATAATATGCGGGCCCATGGCATTTTAGTGACGATTGTATCCAATAATAATGAAAATCGGGTTCGGTCCTTTTCCGATCCGCTGCACATTCCATTCATCCATCAGGCCAGGAAGCCGATGTCGAGGGCCTTCCATAAAGCGCGCAAGACGATGGGACTGAAGTTGGAGGAGACGGTGGTAATCGGCGACCAGTTATTGACTGATGTGTTAGGAGGGAACAGAGGCGGGTTCCATACGATCTTGGTGGTACCGGTCGCCCAGACTGACGAATTCAGGACGAAAATCAATCGTTATTTTGAAAGAAAGATCATGGCGTTTTTTAAACGTAAAGGGATGATAGAATGGGAGGATCACAATTGAACAATCAACAAGAATTAGTGTGCATCGGCTGCGGCGTGAAGGTCCAGACGGAGGATCCGAAGGAATTGGGCTTTGCCCCTAAATCAGCTTTAGAGAAAGAGACGATCGTCTGTCAGCGCTGCTTTAAATTGAAGCATTATAACGAGGTTCAGGATGTATCTTTAACCGACGATGACTTCTTGAAAATCTTGAATAAAGTCGGAGAAACAGATTCCTTGATCGTCAAGGTCGTCGATATTTTCGATTTCAATGGAAGCTGGCTGCCGGGCCTTCATCGATTCGTGGGAAGAAATGATGTTCTTTTGATCGGAAATAAGGTCGATCTATTGCCAAAGTCCGTCAAACCCAATAAATTGATCAATTGGATGAAGCAATCCTCTAAGGAATTGGGGCTGAATCCGGTTGATGTTTTACTTGTGAGTGCAGACAAGGGGAAGCACATCCTTGAAGCGGCCGATGCGATTGAACGGTATCGCAAAGGGAAGGATGTTTATGTCGTGGGCTGTACGAATGTCGGCAAATCGACCTTCATCAACCGCCTGATCAAAGAAGTGAGCGGGGAAGGCGACACCATCACGACCTCCCACTTCCCGGGCACGACTTTGGATATGATTGAAATTCCTTTGGAGGATGGGAAGGCATTGATTGATACACCAGGAATCATCAATCACCACCAAATGGCCCATTACGTGGACAAGCGGGATTTCAAGGTGATCATGCCGAAGAAGGAAATCAAACCGAGAGTTTATCAGCTGAATGAGGAACAGACATTATTCTTTGGAGGACTGGCCAGGCTCGATTACGTCTCCGGCGGAAGGCGTTCCCTCACTTGCTACCTTTCGAATGAATTGAACATCCACCGTACGAAATTGGAAAAGGCGGATGACTTGTACCAAAATCATGCCGGGGAATTACTGACGCCGCCGCGGCCTGAACAAATCGGGGAATTCCCGAAGTTGATTCCGCATGAATTCTCCTTGAAAGATGGTAAAATGGATATTGTGTTTTCTGGTCTTGGCTGGGTGACGGTCAATGAGCCAGGAGCAAAAATCGTTGCACATGTGCCAAAAGGGGTCAATGTCATCGTTCGCAAATCATTAATCTAATATAGGGGTCGTCAAAGTCTATGAAAAAGATCTATGGGGTAATGGGAGATCCAATTGCACATTCAATGTCACCGGACATTCATAATGATGCTTTTGAAAGAGAAAATATCGAAGCGGTTTATCACCATTTTCATGTGACGAAAGAAGGGTTGAGCGACGCTGTAAAAGGTATGAAAGCCCTTGGTATAGAAGGGTTTAACATCACCATTCCACATAAGACGTCAATCATTCCCTTCCTTGATGAAGTGGATGAACTGGCCCTGGCAATCGGGGCTGTAAATACGGTTGTTAACAAAAACGGCCGCTTTATGGGGTATAATACAGACGGAAAAGGTTTTTTCAAATCTTTATGCGATGAAATATCAGGTGACATTAAGGCTAAAAAAACGTTAGTGATCGGAGCGGGCGGTGCTGCGCGTGCGATTTATTTTACACTTGTGAAAGAAGGGGTAAAGCAGGTGGATATTGCAAATCGGACGAAGGAAAGAGCGGCCGAGCTTGTTTCTGATTGCCCTTATGATAAAATATCGAAGGCACTCTCGATTATCGAAGCGGAACAAAGCTTATCACAATATGATTTGATCATCCAAACGACTTCATCCGGAATGAGCCCCGATTATGATCATTCACCGTTGAATGTCGACCGGCTCAAAGCCGGCGCAATAGTCAGTGACATCATCTACAATCCCCTGCAGACCAAGCTGCTTCGTGAAGCCGGGGAAAAAGGCGCGAAAACGCAGAATGGCCTCGGTATGTTCATCAACCAGGCTGCGCTCGCTTTTGAGATATGGACGGATATTATGCCGGATACAGCAAGAATGACAGATATTGTCTTGAACAAACTAGGAGGTAACACATGTTAACAGGAAAACAGAAAAGATTTTTACGCTCAAAGGCCCATCATCTCAATCCGATTTTTCAAGTTGGTAAAGGCGGGGTCAATGATAATCTCATCAAACAAATTGGTGAGGCGCTTGAAGTACGTGAGTTGATCAAGGTCAGCATTCTGCAAAACTGTGAAGAAGACCGCAATGACGTCGGACTTTCTTTATCAAAAGGTGCGCGGGCGGAATTGGTTCAAATCATCGGCAACACCATCGTCCTGTATAAGGAATCAAAAGAAAACAAACAAATCAAACTACCTTAAGGGAACCTATCTATGAAAAAAATTGGAATTCTTGGCGGTACATTCAATCCACCGCACATCGGTCATTTAATTATAGCGAATGAAGTGCTGGACGCTCTGGAGCTTGATGAAATCAGATTCATGCCAAATCATGTTCCTCCCCATAAGGAAAAATCGGAGGAAGTAACCGATATGGACAGGCTTGCTATGTTGGAAAATGCGATAGCCACCAATCCAGCTTTTTATATTGAGGGTATTGAAATAGAAAGAAAAGGCACATCTTATACGTATGATACGATCAAGCTCCTGAAAGAACTTGAGCCGACCAATGAATTCTATTTCATAATTGGCGCAGATATGATTGAGTATTTACCTAATTGGCATCGCATCGACGAGTTGATGGAATTGGTCCATTTCGTCGGGGTGAAGCGTCCTGGCTATAATGAGGAGACCTTATACCCGATTTCGATGGTGAAAGTCCCGCAGATGTTCATTTCCTCTTCCATGATACGAAGGAAGCTAAGAACGGGGAAAACCGTGAAATATTTAATTGCAGATCCAGTGGTGAAGTATATTAAAGGGAATGGTTTATATGAATCGTGAAAGAGCACTGGCGCTTGTCAAGGAACAAATCACGGAGCGCAGGTACATCCATACACTTGGCGTGATGGAGTCGGCGATCGAACTTGCCGAGCTCTATGGCGCAAATACCCAAAAAGCCGAACTGGCAGCCATCTTCCACGATTATGCCAAATTTCGTCCAAAGGAAGAGATGGAGCAAATCATAATCGATGAAAAAATGGCGCCGGATTTACTTCAATACAATATGGAACTGTGGCACGCTCCAGTCGGGGCGTACCTGGTGAAAAAGGAAGCAGGCATCACCGACCATGAAATATTGGATGCAATCGCCTATCATACGTCAGGCAGGGTCGGCATGAGCCTTTTGGATAAGATCATTTATCTTGCTGATTATATTGAACCGGGCCGTTCCTTTCCAGGTGTCGAAGAAGTCAGGCAGACAGCCAAGCGGAACTTGGATCATGCGGTCATCCAGGCTTTAAGGAATACCGTCGTTTTTTTAATGAAACGAAATCAGGCGATTTACCCTGATACATTTAAAACATATAATGATTTGATCATGAATTTGAAGGAGAAGATGTAATGACTGAACGTGAACTACTTGTAATTGCAGCAAAAGCGGCGGATGATAAAAGGGCGGAGGACATCGTGGCCCTGAATATGCAAGGCATATCACTTGTTGCGGATTATTTTTTAATCTGTCATGGTAATTCGGAAAAACAAGTACAAGCCATCGCTCGTGAAATGAAAAGTAAAGCCGATGAATCGGGTATCGCTGTCAAGCGTCTTGAAGGGTTCGATGAAGCGAAATGGGTGCTTGTCGATCTTGGCGATGTAGTGGCACACATTTTCCATAAAGATGAAAGAAACTATTATAACCTCGAACGTTTATGGGGAGATGCCCCTTTCGAAGATTTAGAGAGTGAACTGACTTCATGACCTACGGACGCTTTGCCTATGTATACGATGAATTGATGAAGGATGCGCCCTATGAAAAATGGCTGATGATCCTTACGGCGAAGCTGGAACAGTACGGAATTGGGGGAAGGAAGGTTCTCGATTTGGCTTGTGGAACCGGGGAAATGACCGTCGAATTGGCGCAGCACGGATTTGAGGTCACCGGCGTGGACCTTTCTGATGAAATGCTTTTGGTTGCCAATGAAAAAGCGGTGGAGCTCGGATTAACGATTCCTTTATTCCAACAGAATATGGCAGAACTTGAGGGGCTTGGTCAATTTGATTGTGTCACCATTTTTTGTGATTCTTTGAACTACCTTCGCGATGAGGCGGATATCGTTAAAACGTTCAGCCGGGTGCACGAGCATTTGCAGGAGGGCGGATTGTTCTTGTTTGATGTCCATTCCATATATAAAATGGAAGAAGTGTTCCAAAACCATACGTTTGCCGTCAGCGATGACGAAGTTTCCTATATATGGGATTGCTTTCCGGGTGAAGAACCTTACAGTGTGGAACATGAGCTCAGTTTCTTCGTGAAGGACACACAAAGTGGTCTGTATGATCGCTTTGATGAGTTGCACTATCAACGGACCTATCCGGTTGACCAATATAAAACGTGGTTGCAGCAAGCAGGCTTTACCGTAACTGAAGTAATGGCTGATCTTGAGGAAGCTTCCCCTGTAACGGAAACGGAACGGATTTTGTTTATAGCCAGTAAATGATCAAGAGGTCAGGGACCCCTCCTGCATGTGCGCGTGGGGTCCGGCCTCTTTTTTTTTTCATTTTTGGAATTTTTAGCAGGAAATGAAAAAGACGTTGCGAATATTAATAAGGATGGCCAAATTGCTTTTCAACCTCATGAAGATCTTCCGCAAATTTTTCATGCGTCGCCTGAAAAAGGTGATGGAACATTTCCCCAGTCTCTGCTTCCAAAACCTTGATCCCTTCTCCCGTAATCCCACCTTTCACGCAAACCTTTTCCTGTAGGGCCGGTAATGTATAAATGCCCTTACCAAGCAATTCCCCTAATCCAATCAGCATGTTCTCAGTCAAAGTCGTAGCGGTTTCTTTGTCTATTTTCGTCGTCTGGCAAGCTCCGTCAATAAAAGCTTGTGCTAAATAGCTAAAGAAGGCAGGGCCGCAGCTGACAATGTCGGAGGCCACCCGGGTGATATCATTTTCGATGACGACAGGAGCCGATATCGCAGAGGCCAATTCATGCAAGGCTGACTTAGCCTCCTTGCTGCATCCTTCACCAAAGCTTAGCAGCGATACCCCAGAACCGACCCGATTGGTTATGCTGGGGATGAATCGCGCACAAGGCGCCTTTACGGCCGATTCAAGCTGTGCAACCGATAGCGGACTTGTGATGGAGACGACAAGATGTTTCCTGTTTATATGATGCTTGATGTCCGTAAGCAAACTGTCAATTTGTAATGGTTTTACACAAAGAAAAATAAACTCCGCTTCCTGGGCGATTTCGGCTGCGCTTTCCGCAACCTTGATATCTGGATGCTTTTCCTTCAGTGCCAATGCTTTGGATAGTGTCCGATTCGTAATCACCAAATCAGCCGGATTCAAAATCTTTGCCTCCAGCCACGCCTCGATTAAAATGGTGCCCATATTGCCTGTTCCAATTACACCGATTTTCTTCAAAGCCAATCAACTCCTCTCACTTGAAAAACGATTGATTCTCATAGAAACACTATGTGTTTATGCTCTGTCCTATGACTATGTATGCTGCAAAATCCAATAAGGAGGCAAATGAAATGGATAGGATTTTAAAGAATAAACCGACAATGATTGCCCTCGCAATGGCGATTGGCTCCGTGGTCGTTTACTTTTTATTGCAAACTGGCCGTGATCACGATCCTGTTGAACCTAATGATATTTTTGCTCAGTCGGCAACAGGGGATGGAATGGAAAGTGAAACAAATGCCTTGGATGACCTTATCATTAAGGTCGATGTGAAAGGCGCGGTCGAGAAATCTGGTATTTTTACGGCTCAGGCAGGTGATAGGGTAATTGATATGATCTCGAAAGCAGGCAGTTTTTCGGACAACGCCGATAAGGATAAAGTGAATTTTGCCCAGCTAGTCGAGGATCAAATGGTCATTTATGTTCCGGAAATAGGGGAAGAGGATAAGGAAACCATCGAGCAAAACCATCTTGCCCCTTCCGGCGGGGGTGCAGGAGGACAGGTCAATTTGAATACCGCCACACAGCAAGATTTGGAGACACTTACCGGAATAGGGCCATCGAAAGCGGCTGCGATCCTGGAATACAGGGAGTCCATAGGGAAATTCAAGCAAATTGATGAATTGAAGAATGTGACGGGAATCGGTGATAAAACGTTTGAAAAACTACAGGATTCCATTTCTGTACGGTGATTGATGGAATGGACTACACAAACGGGCAGCAAGAGGGTAAAATTGAAGAAAATCTACTGAGTTAGGGGATACAACAACATGAACAGGATAAGCTGGGATCAATACTTCATGGCGCAAAGCCACTTATTGGCGTTAAGAAGCACGTGTACGCGCCTGACCGTAGGGGCGACGATCGTCAGGGATAACCGGATCATTGCCGGAGGGTATAATGGTTCCATTGCCGGAGGGACGCACTGTATCGATGATGGCTGTTATGTGATCGACAACCATTGTGTCAGGACGATACATGCGGAAATGAATGCACTCCTGCAATGTGCCAAATTCGGGGTGCCAACGGACGGAGCAGAGATATATGTGACCCATTTTCCATGCTTGCAATGCTGTAAATCTCTCATCCAAGCCGGAATCAAAGCCGTCTTTTATGCTGAGGATTATAAAAACCATCCATATGCACTTGAACTATTCAAGCAGGCTGGTGTCATGACAGAAAAGGTTGAAGCACAAAGGACCATCGATGTTAACGAAAAAGAAAAAGAGGATTTTGTACTTGCCTTGCTGGCCAAGCTTGAACGAACAGGGCTAGAAAAAGAAGCGGTATTGGAGCTGGAAAGGCAGGCAGCACACCTATTCAATCATTAACTCACGGAGGGCGGGCATGGAAAGATTCCTTCTCTTATTAGCCGTATCAGCCACTTTTGGAGTTGCGGCCCATTCATTTTCCGGTATAACACTTTTATTCGTCATCACCATCTTTCTCTGCTTCCTCTATCATCGGCTGGGGCTGAGTGTGAAGGCCCTTGGCCTTCACCTCGTGATGATGGTGCTTTTTTTTGGGGCTGCTTCCTTCTCCGATTATCGAAATCAAACCAGCTATCAGGGTACTGAAAGCAGTTTTACCATCACCTTCACCATCACCTTCACCGACCAGCCGAGTATAGACGGACATTCATTGAAAGGCTTCATTGCCAGTGAGAAGGGCGAACGGTTCATGCTCCGATATAAAATCGATTCTGAGCAAGAAAAGAAAAAGCTGGACAAGCTATTGCGGATTGGCTTATCTTGTCCTGCAAGGGGAAGCTTGGTGACGCCCGACAAACAGAGGAATGAGAATGGCTTCGACTATCAGCGTTACCTGAAGCGCAAAGGCGCCCACTGGATATTGAAAGCAGACTATATTTCTTTCCAAGAGTGCTTGGAAGGAGGAAGCTCTGTGGTCCCTTCCATACGTAATTTGCGAATGAAGGGGATTGCTTACATCGGGGAAAACTTTCCGAAAGAATCAAGCGGCTTTGTCACTGCACTCATTTTCGGTGATCAAGCCTATATTGATGAAGACGACCTTACCAACTATCAGCGCCTTGGCCTGGTGCATTTACTGGCAATATCCGGTCTTCATGTCAGTTTTTTAACAGGCATGTTATTTTACGCAGGTATCAGGATTGGAATGACCCGGGAAAGGATGATTACCGTCCTGCTGATTTTTCTACCCGTCTATATGGTACTTTCCGGCGGCAGTCCATCAGTCATTCGATCATGCTTAATGGCAATACTCTTCTTTTTCCTATTGTTATTCAAGCATCGCGTCTCTGCAGCTTCAACCATTGGACTGGTGTACCTCGCACTGTTGTTATTCCAGCCGGATATGCTATATGATATCGGCTTTCAACTTTCGTTCGCCGTCACTTTTTCCATTCTCATGTCTTCGGGCATCTTCTTACGCTATCCCCAAAAAACGCTGCAGTTATTCATCATCAGCTTCATCTGCCAATTGTCAGCACTTCCGATTTTGCTTTTTCACTTTTATGAAGCCTCTTTTCTTGGCGTACTCCTGAATGTTGCGTATGTTCCGCTTTATTCCACCATTTTGCTGCCCTTTTCATTGATTTCCCTCATCAGTCATGTCTTCTTCCCTGCACTGGGTGAGCACCTGATAACGCTATTGAACTTCACCTTCATCCTTTGCAATAAAACCGCCGATGCAGCCTCCAGCCTGCCCTTGGCCTCCATTGTATTTGGAAAGCCCCATTTTTTCTTGATCGCCTTGCTAGTTGCATCTCTTTTAGGGCTCTTCCTGTCTTGGGATGAGTCAAATAATAAAAGTAAATGGTGGGGCGGAATGCTGACTGTGCTCCTGCTTTTTCAATATAATATACAAAAGCTATCACCAGTTGGCGAAGTGCACATCATTGATGTTGGGCAAGGTGACTCGATTTTAATAATCCTGCCATTCAACCGCGGCAATTATTTGATTGATACGGGCGGCCAAATTACATTCCCCATCGAGCCGTGGGAGGAAAAGCGCAAGAAATTCAATACAGCAGATAACATCATCATTCCGCTTTTGAAAAGCAAGGGGATCCATCATCTGGACAAGTTAATCCTGACACATGCGGACGCCGATCATGCAGGGAGTGCGAAAGAATTGATCGAGCACTTCAAAGTGAAGGAAGTTATCATTGGGGGCGGCAATGAAGAGCAGTTTCGCGAGATGGATTTTGTCTCGGTTGCAAGGAATCAAAAGGTGCAGATGAAAGTCACCAATAGGGGCGACCGATGGATTGCAGGCGGAGCTGCGTTTTTTGTGCTTCATCCCCATGGGATGGAAGCAAACAAAAATGATTCGTCGATTGTCTTATATGCGAAGCTCGGGGGTTTATCATGGCTGTTTACGGGAGATTTGGAGGAGAATGGAGAGCAGGAGCTGATGACTGCATTTCCGCGTTTGCAGGCGGATGTCCTGAAGATTGGCCACCATGGCAGCAAAACATCTTCTTCTGCATCCTTCCTTTTGCAGCTGCAGCCGAAAGCTGCATTGATTTCGGCCGGAAAGGATAATCGTTACGGCCACCCCCATAAAAGCGTCTTAGTAAATCTTGAAACAAATCGAACTAGGGTGTTCAGGACGGATGAAGATGGCTCGATTATTTATAAGTATGACAAAAGGAAAGGAACCTTTCACACGACCATCCCATAGTATGTTGTATGAAAATCAAAAAGAAAGAGACTGCAACAGCAGTCCCCGTCCGGGAAAAATAAGTGCAGAAATCAGGATCCGACAGCTTTAATGATGACAGCTATGGCGAACATGGCAGCGAAAAATACAAAAGATCCGATGAATCCGATTGCGGAATCAGCGACGTCATCCGTTTTTGACTGGACATTCTTTTCGAATTCGTTCATGATTTACCCCTCCTATTTCTGCTAATAGTATAAAACATTACCAGTAAAAAATCTACAGGTCGCTTTCTTCATTTCCTTTACTGACAAGAGTTGTCACAAATAGTTTGCGGCTATGGGGTCAAAATAAAGATACAAACAAAGCAAGCGAAAAAAACGATTTTCATTCTGCATGAATACCTTACCCGCTTTCAAGGAAGATGACCCGGGCCTTTCTTGACAGTGTTCATATAGATCCGGAATTAGTCCTTTAGGGGGCTAGTTCCCTTTATAGCTTGTCAAATGGTCCATCCACCTATACCATTAGAGAAGAATACATAAAAAAGAGGCGGATTCTATTGGTATTAGACGTTTGGAAGAGTATAAAAAAAGGGCAATTCGCGCCAGTGTACTTGTTGTACGGAACGGAAGCCTATCTTATTAATGAAACGAAGCAGCTGTTGATCGAGAATGCCCTTCATGAAGACGAGCTGGATTTCAACTTCTCTCAGTTTGACTTGGAAGAGACGCCTGTTGAAACGGCACTAGAAGATGTTGAAACCCTCCCCTTTATCGGGGAACGGCGCTTGGTGTTCATGCAGAATCCATTTTTTCTTACAGCTGAAAAAACGAAGTCGAGAGTCGAGCATAATGTGAAAAGACTTGAAGCCTATTTGGCCGATCCCGTCCCTTATTCAATCGTCGTTTTGACTGCGCCTTATGAGAAGCTGGATGAACGCAAAAAAATCACCAAGGAACTTAAGCGAAAAGCGGTCCTCGTGGAAGCGAAGAAGCTTGGTGACCATGAGTTGAAGGGATGGGTGAGGGAGCGCGTTGGTTCTGTCCGTATAGATGAACAGGCGACGGAGCTATTGCTAGAACTTGCCGGAACGAACTTGATGATGCTTACGAATGAATTGGATAAATTGGTGCTTTATGTGGAGGACGAGCAGCACATCACTGCCGAAATTGTCGAAAAGCTGGTCGCCAAGTCACTTGAACAGAATATCTTCACGCTTGTTGATCATGTGTTGCAACGGAAGATGAAGAGTGCGATGACGATTTTGCACGATCTTCTCCGCCAGAACGAGGAGCCGATCAAGATATTGAGCGTGATGGCAGGTCAAGTCAGGCTCATGTATCAAGTGAAGGAGCTATCCCGCCAAGGGTACAGCCAGCAAAAAATTGCCGGGCAATTGAAGGTGCATCCTTTCAGGGTAAAGCTGGCACTTGAAAAGACGGGGAAATTCCAGGAACGCGAACTGCTGAGCATCATGAATGATTTGGCGGAGGCGGATTATAAAATGAAAACGGGCCAAGCGGATAAGGCGATAACGCTTGAATTGCTGCTCTTGAAAATTAGATGATTAAAAAGGTGACAGCGGTGCTGTCACCTTTTTATGTTGTGGGAAAATGAAAATATTGGAGGATGCCTGTAGGTTTAGGGTATAAGATTTCCTAGAAATAGGCACAAAAAAAACGATCCGGCTGGATCGTTTAATTTTTTGTCATTATGCGTTAAGAGCGTTAAGTCTTTTCGCTAAACGAGATTTTTTACGGGCTGCCGCATTTTTATGGATTAATCCTTTAGATGCAGCTTTGTCTAATTTCACAGCAGCTGTTAATAGAGCTTCTTTAGCAGCTTCAACGTTTTCACCAGCTAATGCAACTTCAGCGTTTTTCACTGTAGTACGCATAGTAGAACGAACTGTAATGTTTTGTACGCGTTTTTTGTCGTTGATTTTCACACGTTTAATAGCAGATTTAATGTTTGGCATTCCGTTCACCTCCTACAAAGAAATCGAGATTATATGAACTCGACTTTTCAAATCCATATCAAATAGCACAAGTGATATTCTATCAGACTGCTCATAAATATGCAATACTTCAGATTGAGAATCGAAAAGGAATTATAATTTCAATAATAAATTCATCTCGTCGTATTTCATTGTACCAAAAAAATGAATAATAAAAAAGCAAAAACGACAGAATGTTTAAGAGAGACTAGGCAATTTACTAGATTGGATTATAATTCGAACAGCAGGAGGGCGCTATGGAAAATCATTTGGATCTTAGTGAATACGGAATTCGGACAGATTTGGCAATAGAAGCAAAGGAAATTGCCCTTGAGCATAAAGGTGTAGTTGAGGAAGTGGATGTCTCCCATATCGAAGGGGTCATCATTAAGGAAAAAGAAGTCGATGAACTGAAGGTTTCCTTGGTCGAGGTCACAGCTGCGGGGGAAAAGGAGATTGGCAAAAAGCAGGGCAGTTATTTGACGATCGAGGTCCAGGGGATCCGCCAACAGGATACGGATACGCAGCACCGGGTGGAGAAGGTGTTTGCCAATGAACTGGCTTACTTCCTGCAACGGAATAAAATCACCAAGGAAAGCAGCTGCTTGGTCGTTGGGTTAGGAAATTGGAATGTCACTCCGGATGCGTTGGGCCCTGCAGTCATCGAGAATCTTGTCGTCACGAGACATTTATTCGAGTTGCAGCCAGGGTCCGTGAAAGAAGGATATCGGCCAGTCAGCGCGATTTCCCCAGGGGTAATGGGGATTACGGGAATCGAGACGAGTGACATCATAAAGGGGGTCATCGAGAAAAGTCAACCCGATTTCCTGATTGTCGTGGATGCCTTGGCTGCCCGTTCGATCGACCGTGTGAATTCGACGATTCAAATAACCGATACCGGAATTCATCCGGGATCCGGTGTCGGGAACAAGCGGAAGGAGCTGAGTGAGGATACTTTGGGCGTGCCCGTCATTGCGATAGGGATTCCGACGGTCGTCGATGCCGTATCCATTGCCAGTGATACGATCGATTATATCTTGAAGCATTTCGGCAAGGAATTGAATGAAGGGGACAGACCTTCACGTTCATTGGCACCTGCGGGATTCAGCTTTGGCAAGCGTACGAAGCTGACC
The DNA here is from genome assembly GCF_030271255.1 of Peribacillus folii. Classification (GTDB taxonomy): domain Bacteria; phylum Bacillota; class Bacilli; order Bacillales; family DSM-1321; genus Peribacillus. The sequence continues at coordinate 13,459 of NZ_JASJOM010000001.1, read as the reverse complement.
GATGAGGACATGCCCGGAGAGAAGGAACGGCAAACCTTCTTGGGGATGGTAGGGGTGCTTCCTGATGAAGAGAAACGGAAATTGATCTATGAAGTGCTGTCACCGCTTGGTCAAAATTTAATGGTGACACCGAAGGAAGTCGATGTTTTCATCGAGGATATGGCCAACTTGATAGCGAATGGGCTGAATGCGGCCCTGCATCAATCCATCAATCAGGATAATGCTGGATATTACACTCGCTGAATCATTTTTTGTGCCCAAAAATGGTGTTCTACCCTTTCTAGCAAAGTCATACGTATTAATAGACAAGCTATAGAGAGGGTGGAAGGATGAAAAGAAGAAATTCCCCAGGTATCATTACAGCCATTCACGGATCAACGATCATAAAAACTTTTCTAGGTATTCTCGCCTTGCTTCTTTTTATTTTTTCAATCAGTGGGGTCATGACATCCTTGCGACCGGAGTATCGCATATCCTCGAATTCGGTGCATACCGTGGCCAACCAATTTTCAGGGAAAATGCTTTTTTCGATGATGGCCAATGAAAACCAATATTTTTTTAACGCATTGCCGGAGGGCAAAAAAGAATCAGTAATCACAGATCAATTGATAAAGGTTTCAACCAACATATCACTGGAGGACCCGCGGAGCCTGCTTGGCAGGGAACTTCCTGGATTCTCGATTTTCGATAATGAGATTCTCGTGGCTGGTGAAGGGACGAATTATACGAATATGCCATATGAATCCTCGCCGCCTGTAGATGTCCTGAATGAAGAAAGAGATGCTTCGCTGCAAAACCTGGATGAAATTGAAGAACCTGAAAAAGGAGAAACCAACCAGCCACATCAAACGACGAATGGCCGGAAGGTGGTCGAGATTTATCACAGTCACAACCGCGAATCGTATCTTCCCTACTTAAAAGGAGTGACCAATCCAGATCTGGCCTACCATTCTAAAATCAATATCACGAAACTTGGGGAACGAATGGTTGAGGATCTAGCTGATAAAGGGATTGGTTCCTCGCTCGATAAAACGGATATCATGGGTGTATTGAACAATAAAGGGCTGAATTACAACAAATCTTATCAAGAATCGCGAAGGTCCGTTCAAACGGCAATGGCAACTAACAAGGATTTGGAGTATCTCATTGATATCCATCGGGATTCAAAACGAAAAAAATTCACAACGATTACGATCAATGGCAAGCAATATGCTAAAATCGCCTTCGTGATTGGCGGAAATAACCCCAACTTCGAAAAAAATGCTGCGCTCGCGAATAAACTTCATAAAGCATTGGAAAAAAAATACCCGGGCATTTCCCGCGGGGTTATGAAACAGGGCGGAGCTGCCCATAATGGTGTATATAATCAGGATTTATCAGGCAACGCCATGCTTATCGAGGTAGGTGGGGTCGACAATACTTTTGAGGAAATGTTTTTAACCGTCGATGCCTTTTCCGACGTTTTCAGCGAATTCTATTGGGATGCGAAAGCGGTGGATAAAACGGCCGGAGAATCGGAAGCTAAGTAAGAAAGGAGACCTCCATCATGGTTCGATTTTGGTTGAAATGTACAGGGATTGTACTCGTATTATTTTTAGGCGTTCTGATTGGGATGCAGCAGGCGAATGATGGAATGAAGAAAATGAAGGGGTACGAAGATCCTGCTTTGAATAGTGCATTCACGATCAACCAATCTGGCGAAGGAGAGATGGAGGCCGATATTCTTGGGCAAAAAGTCACAAGCCATGATTTGGAGACTAAAAAAGAAAAGCTGGAAGAAATGAAGGCCTTCAATTTTTTCTCTTCAATTGGAAAATCGCTCGGTGATACGATCTCAGGGGCCTTTCAAGCGCTTATCGATATGATTTAGTATGAGTGGTAAACCAGCAAAACGCTGGGCTGCATCCATCCGGAATGCAGCCTTTTTTTATGCTTTGCCGCTAAGGGCTGCTTCTTTTGTAACTATTCTGTTGAATCTTGCATTTTCTATTGATATAATAAAAAATAGTGTATTGTGTCGACTAGTGGGAGTGAACGTCATGAATAGAGAAGAAAAATTAAAAAGACAATCAAAGATTCGTAACTTTTCCATCATCGCTCATATCGATCATGGTAAATCAACATTGGCGGATCGCATCATTGAAAAAACGAACGCCATGACTCAACGTGAAATGAAGAGTCAATTGCTCGATTCCATGGATTTAGAGCGTGAGCGCGGAATTACGATTAAATTGAATGCAATCCAATTGAAATATAATGCCAAAGATGGCGAAGAGTATATTTTCCATCTGATCGACACACCGGGGCATGTCGATTTTACGTACGAGGTCTCAAGAAGCCTTGCTGCGTGTGAAGGCGCTGTCCTAGTTGTCGATGCGGCACAGGGAATTGAAGCCCAAACGCTGGCAAACGTGTATTTGGCTTTGGATAATAATCTGGAAATCATTCCGGTCATCAATAAAATTGACTTGCCAAGTGCTGATCCGGAAAGGGTGCGTGGAGAAATCGAAGAAGTGATCGGCCTCGATGCTTCCGATGCAGTCTTGGCTTCTGCCAAAGCCGGAATAGGAATCGAAGAAATCCTGGAGCAGGTTGTCGAATTGGTGCCGGCGCCCCAAGGAGATCCGGATGCCCCTTTCAAGGCGCTTATTTTCGATTCATTGTTTGATGCCTATCGCGGTGTGGTTGCCTATATCCGTGTTGTCGAAGGTTCCATAAAAGTGGGCGACAAAATCAAAATGATGTCTACGGGCAAGGAATTTGATGTTACGGAATTGGGTGTCTTCAATCCCAAAACGCAATTGCTCGATGAACTGAACGTGGGTGATGTCGGTTTCCTTACAGCAGCTATCAAAAATGTCGGCGATACGACGGTGGGTGATACGATCACAAGCGCCGTGAATAGCGCGACAGAGCCGCTCCCAGGTTACCGGAAGATGAATCCGATGGTATATTGCGGGTTATATCCAATTGACGCATCGAAATTCAATGACCTGCGGGATGCTTTGGAAAAATTGGAGTTGAACGATTCAGCGCTTCAGTTCGAGGCGGAATCATCGCAAGCTTTAGGCTTCGGCTTCCGTTGCGGATTCCTTGGGCTCCTTCATATGGAAATCATTCAGGAACGAATTGAACGGGAATTCAAAATTGATTTAATCACGACGGCACCAAGTGTAATTTACGATGTCGTCCAAACGGATGGAACGGTCCAGAAGGTTGATAATCCATCCAACATGCCTGATGCCCAAAAAATCGAGCGTGTCGAAGAACCATATGTAAAAGCGACAATGATGGCTCCGACTGAATTCGTCGGGGCAATCATGGAAATCTGCCAAAACAAACGCGGGAACTTCATTGATATGGAATATATCGACGAAACGCGTGTAAGCATTCATTATGAAATACCGCTATCGGAAATCGTCTATGATTTCTTCGATCAATTGAAATCGAACACGAGAGGTTATGCATCATTCGATTATGAGCTGATCGGCTATAAGATGTCCAAGCTTGTGAAGATGGATATCCTGCTTAATGGCGAAACTGTCGATGCCTTGAGCTTCATCGTCCATAAGGATTTTGCCTATGAACGCGGGAAGGTCATTGTTGAAAAGTTGAAGAAATTGATTCCAAGACAGCAATTCGAAGTGCCGATCCAAGCGGCTATCGGACAGAAAATCGTGGCCCGTTCCTCGATTAGCGCCATGCGCAAAAACGTATTGGCTAAATGTTACGGCGGCGATATATCGCGTAAACGCAAGTTGCTCGAAAAACAGAAAGAAGGTAAAAAGCGGATGAAGCAGGTAGGATCCGTTGAAGTGCCGCAGGAAGCCTTCATGGCTGTTTTGAAAATGGATGATACGACACCGAAGAAATAATAAAATAAGTGATAGAAGGGAAAAGAGGGTAGAGGAAATCTAGCCTCTTTTTCTATCGACTCATTCAATAAAAGGTTGTGAACACGATGATTAAAAGCGCCTATCTCCATATCCCGTTCTGTGAACATATTTGTCACTATTGTGATTTCAATAAAGTATTCCTGCAGGGCCAGCCGGTCGACGAATATTTACAGATGATGAAAAGGGAAATGGCCCTGCAGCTTTCCAAATACCCGACTTCAGGATTGGATACCATTTTCGTCGGCGGAGGGACACCGACCTCCCTTAATGAAAAACAGCTTGCATTCTTATGTGAAGCAATCAATGAAACGTTGCCATTCGACCCGAAAAAAGCCGAGTATACCTTCGAGGCCAATCCAGGCGATCTCTCTAGGGAAAAACTCGAGATCCTCTATCAGTCGGGTGTCAATCGCCTTAGCTTTGGCGTGCAAAGCTTCAATGATGATTTGTTGAAACGGATAGGAAGGACCCACCGGGCTTCCGAAGTTTATGAAACGATCCATTTGGCTCAAGATGTTGGCTTCACGAATATCAGCATTGATTTGATTTATGGATTGCCCGGCCAAACGATGAGCGATTTTCAGGATACGCTGGATAAAGCCCTTGCCCTGCAATTGCCTCACTATTCCAGTTACTCCTTGATCGTTGAGCCGAAGACGGTTTTTTATAATCAGATGAGAAAGGGTAAATTGAACCTGCCGCCGCAGGAGCTGGAGGCTTCCATGTATGAGAAGCTCATGGAAGAGATGGAGAAGCATGGCAAACGTCAATATGAAATCAGTAATTTTGCCCGTCCGGGTTTTGAAAGCCGTCACAATCTGACATATTGGGATAATGTGGAGTATTATGGCATCGGCGCCGGAGCACATGGCTATACTGGAGGAAAGAGAGTGGCCAACCATGGCCCCGTGAAGAAATATATCACCCCGTTATTGGCAAATCAGCTTCCGGTTTTGGAGGAACATCAGGTACCGCTTCATGAACGGATGGAGGAGGAAATGTTTTTGGGACTTCGAAAAACCGAAGGCGTTTCAATTGAGAATTTCCTGAATAAGTTTTCTGTTGAAATGACCGAAATGTTCCAAAAACCGCTCCAGGAAGAAACGGCAAAGGGTCTTTTAGTGGTTGAAAACGGCTTCGTCCGCTTGACTGAACAGGGGAAACTGCTTGGAAATGAAGTGTTCCAATCCTTTTTAGGTGTTGCCGATCCCGAGTAAAGGAAATCGCTTGTTATTTTAACGTGGAAATACGGGTTTTCTTTGTTGACATCATTGGCTGCATTTGATAATTTATTAGTATATTAGCACTCAGAGAGATAGAGTGCTAACAGAGGTGATCACATATGCTAACTGATCGTCAATTGTTGATTCTGCAAGTGATAATCGAGGATTTTATCCATTCGGCCCAGCCAGTCGGGTCACGAAGCTTGTCGAAGAAAGAGGAAATCACGTTCAGCTCTGCCACAATTCGCAATGAAATGTCTGATCTTGAAGAAATGGGGTTTTTAGAAAAAACCCACACATCTTCAGGTAGGATACCTTCTGAAAAAGGGTATAGATATTATGTGGACCATTTACTTTCTCCTCAAGCTCCGAAAAAGAATGAAATGAAATTGTTGAAATCCGTTTTTGTGGAACGAATTTATGAATTGGAAAAGATCGTTCAAAAGTCAGCGAAAATTCTCTCGGAATTGACGAACTATACGGCAATAGTACTTGGGCCCAAAGTGAATGAGCATAAACTCAAGAAAATCCAGATCATTCCCTTGAGCCCCGAAACAGCGATTGCCATCATCATTACCGATACAGGTCATGTGGAGAATCGGATGATTTCCCTTCCGCCCTCTTTTGATATAAACGAAATTGAAAAGATGGTGAACATATTAAATGCCCGTTTGGTCGATGTTCCGTTAGTTGATCTAAAGGACAAGATTTACAAGGAAGTGGCTGTGCTGTTAAGCCGCCACATTCAAAACTATGGATCGATGGCATCCGTGCTTGCGGATACCCTGACGGATACCAAGCCTGAAAAAATATTTTTCGGCGGGAAAACGAATATGCTGAGGCAGCCGGAATTTCATGATATCGCTAAAGTGAGCACACTTTTATCCATGATTGAGCAGGAGCAAGGGTTTTATGAACTCATTACCCAAAACCCATCCGGCATTCATGTCAGGATCGGCCGCGAAAACCAAAACACGGTGCTGGACGATTGCAGCCTGATTACCGCAACCTACTCCATCGGGCAGGAGCAAGTCGGCACTTTAGCCATATTGGGTCCAACAAGGATGGAATATTCGAGGGTGATCAGTTTGCTTTCGTTTTTCTCGAAGGATTTGACCGCCCTCATGACAAAACTGTATCAAAAATAGGAGCAAAGGTAATATTGTTAAGGTGGCGGAAGGCATCAACCCGCTGCCTGGCATGATACTTTAGCATAAATTGTATAACCCTTTTAGGGAGGTGAGATTGTGACAGAAAATAAAAACGAAGAACAAACATTGGAAAATGAAACAATCGAAGAAAATGCGGCAGAAGCGGTTCTCGCTGAAGAAGAAATTCCAGCGGAGCAAAACCAGGAACCGGTTGAAAAGGATGAGCTTCAATTGGCTCAGGAAAAGATTGCCGAGCTTCAAGCAAAAATCGAAGAAATGGATAACCGTTATCTTCGTCTGCAGGCCGATTTTGATAATTCAAGACGCCGTGCCAAGCTTGATATGGAGGCGGCTCAAAAATATAGAGTTCAAAGTATTGCTGGCGATTTAGTGGAAGCCCTTGATAATTTTGAAAGAGCTACGAAAATCGAAGCGGAAAATGAACAAACGAAATCCCTGCTTTCCGGCATGGAAATGGTTTATAAGGCGATTACAGACGCATTGGCCAAAGAAGGCATCGAGCCGATCAGCTCTGTTGGTGAAGAGTTCGATCCTCGTTTGCATCAAGCGGTCATGCAAGTTCAAGATGAAAACTTCGGCTCCAACATCGTCGTGGAGGAATTCCAAAAAGGATACCTGCTTAAAGACCGAGTGATCCGACCTGCAATGGTGAAAGTGAACGAATAAGCATTTTACATATAATTATTGGGAGGTAGTGAAACTATGAGCAAGATTATTGGTATTGACTTAGGTACAACAAACTCTTGTGTATCTGTACTTGAAGGCGGGGAACCAAAAGTAATCCCGAATCCAGAAGGAAACCGTACGACTCCATCCGTAGTGGCATTCAAAAATGGAGAAAGACAAGTGGGGGAAGTGGCAAAACGCCAAGCGATCACAAACCCTAACACGATCATTTCCATCAAACGTCATATGGGTACTGACCATAAAGAAGTAATTGAAGGAAAAGAATATTCACCTCAGGAAGTTTCTGCAATCATCCTTCAATATCTGAAATCTTACGCTGAAGAATACTTGGGCGAAAAGGTTACCAAAGCGGTCATCACCGTTCCTGCTTACTTCAATGATGCAGAACGTCAAGCGACCAAAGACGCTGGTCAAATTGCCGGTCTTGAAGTGGAACGTATCATCAACGAACCGACAGCTGCAGCACTTGCATACGGTTTGGATAAAACGGAAGAAGATCAAACGATCCTTGTATTCGACCTTGGCGGCGGAACATTCGACGTTTCTGTCATGGAACTTGGCGATGGCGTATTCGAAGTTAAATCCACTGCCGGTGACAACCGTCTAGGCGGAGATGATTTCGACCAAGTCATCATCGATTATTTAGTCGAAGCTTTCAAGAAAGAAAATGGAATCGACCTTTCCAAAGACAAAATGGCCGTTCAACGTTTGAAAGATGCAGCTGAAAAAGCGAAAAAAGATCTTTCAGGTGTAACGTCCACACAAATTTCTTTACCATTCATCACGGCTGGGGATGCTGGCCCGCTTCACTTGGATGTTACATTGACTAGAGCAAAATTCGATGAGCTTTCTTCAGGTCTTGTGGAACGTACAATGGGACCTACTCGCCAAGCTATGAAGGATGCAGGCCTTTCAGCATCTGAAATCGATAAAGTCATCCTTGTCGGTGGATCTACACGTATTCCTGCGGTTGTTGAAGCGATCAAAAAGGAAATCGGTCAAGAACCAAGCAAGGGCGTCAACCCTGATGAAGTAGTGGCAATGGGTGCTGCGATTCAAGGTGGCGTATTGACAGGGGATGTCAAAGACGTTGTTCTTCTTGACGTAACTCCACTTTCTCTTGGAATTGAAACGATGGGCGGAGTATTCACGAAATTGATCGACCGTAATACAACGATCCCTACAAGTAAATCACAAGTATTCTCAACGGCTGCCGATAACCAAACAGCGGTTGATATCCACGTACTTCAAGGTGAGCGTCCAATGTCAGCCGATAACAAAACGCTTGGACGTTTCCAATTGAGTGACATTCCGCCGGCACCACGTGGAATTCCACAAGTTGAAGTAACCTTCGATATCGATAAAAATGGTATCGTGAACGTCCGTGCGAAGGATCTTGGCACAAACAAAGAACAAGCAATCACGATCAAATCATCTTCAGGCCTTTCTGATGAAGAAATCGACCGCATGGTACGTGAAGCGGAAGAAAATGCCGATAGCGATAAGCAACGTAAAGAAGAAGTCGAGCTTCGCAATGAAGCGGATCAACTTGTCTTCCAAACGGAAAAAACGCTTAAAGACCTAGAAGGCAAAGTGGACGAAGCGGAAGTAACGAAAGCGAATGAAGCGAAGGATGAACTGAAAGCTGCCATCGAGAAAAATGAGCTTGAAGAAATCCGCGTGAAAAAAGATGCCCTGAACGAAATCGTTCAAGCGTTGACAATGAAGCTTTATGAGGAAGCGGCAAAAGCTCAGCAGGCTGGAGAAGCTGGTGCTGGAGAAGCCGATGCAAAAGACGATAACGTCGTTGATGCAGAGTACACGGAAGTTAACGAAGAAGAGAAAAAATAAAAAGTGACCCATCTGGGAAGCTGATATATATGGCAGTGTTTTTAGCCTGTCATTGTAGAAAAGTCAAAGTCAGGTTATCTTGACTTTGGCTTTTTTATAATGAATGGTCCGTTTTCCCGATATCCATCGTCGCTTGGGGAAACAGGCGCATGGGGGAAATCGTGTGCAAATCTCGGCTTGCCTTGTCATTTGCAAAAAAGTGTCAAAGCCGTTTGTGCTTTTCTAGTTGATTATTATCTTCGTTCAGTGATAATATTACCTTTATGTGAATCGAATCGGGAGTGGATTTTAGATATGAGTAAACGTGATTATTATGAGGTGTTAGGCCTTTCGAAGAGTGCTTCGAAGGAAGAAATCAAAAAAGCGTATCGCAAGCTCTCCAAACAATATCACCCAGATATTAATAAGGCGGACGATGCTGCGGATAAGTTCAAGGAAATCAAGGAAGCTTATGAGGTATTGAGTGACGAACAAAAAAAGTCCCATTATGATCAATTTGGGCATACAGATCCAAACCAAGGATTTGGCGGTCAGGACTTCGGCGGTTTCGGAGGCTTTGAAGACATTTTCAGCAGTTTCTTTGGCGGCGGCGGACGCAGGAGAGACCCTAATGCACCGCGTCAAGGAGCCGATTTACAATATACGATGACGCTTTCGTTTGAAGAGGCGGCTTTCGGAAAAGATACCGAAATTGAAATCCCTCGTGAAGAGGATTGTGATACATGTAAAGGATCGGGAGCCAAACCGGGGACCAAAGTGGAAACTTGTTCACATTGTCATGGAACCGGCCAATTGAATGTGGAACAAAATACTGCATTTGGCAGGATTGTGAACCGGAGAGCATGTCACCACTGTCAAGGAACAGGCAAGATCATACCTCACAAATGTTCGACATGCGGCGGCGACGGAAAGGTTCAAAAACGTAAAAAAATCCAAGTCAAGGTTCCTGCAGGAATCGATGATGGCCAGCAGCTGCGGGTAACCGGTCAAGGCGAACCAGGAATCAACGGCGGCCCGGCGGGAGATCTATATGTTGTCTTCCATGTGCGCAGCCATGAATTCTTCGAGCGGGACGGCGATGACATCTATTGTGAAATGCCGATAACCTTTGCCCAGGCAGCATTGGGGGATGAAATTGAGGTACCTACGCTGCATGGAAAAGTGAAGCTGAAGATTCCTGCTGGTACACAAACAAGTACCCGCTTCCGTTTAAAAGGCAAGGGCGTCCCGAATGTCAGGGGATATGGCCAGGGAGATCAGCATGTTGTCGTGTTGGTTGTCACGCCTAAAAAATTATCGGAAAAACAAAAGGACCTGCTTCGTGAATTCAATGACATCAGCGGGCAATCAGGTATTGATGAACAAGAGGATGGCTTTTTCTCAAAAGTGAAGCGTGCTTTTAAAGATAGGTGAATACAAGTAAAAGAAGAAATTGGGAGTTGGTAGATTATGAAGTGGTCTGAATTTGCAATCCAAACAACGAATGAAGCAGTTGAACCTGTTTCGAATATTCTTCATGAGGCAGGTGCCAGCGGCGTTGTCATTGAGGATCCTCTAGAATTAGTCAAGGAACGTGAAAACGTTTTTGGCGAAATCTATCACTTGAACCCAGATGATTATCCGGATGAAGGTGTACTGATCAAGGCATACTTGCCCGTAAACAGCTTCCTTGGGGAAACCGTTGATGCGATTAAGGAATCAATTAATAATCTCCTTCTTTTTGATATTGACCTTGGGAAGAATATCGTTTCAATCAGTGAAGTGAATGAAGAAGAGTGGGCAACCGCTTGGAAAAAATATTATAATCCCGTAAAGATTTCCGAACGTTTCACCATTGTTCCTACATGGGAGGATTACACTCCTGTAAGCAGTGATGAACTGATCATTGAACTTGATCCAGGCATGGCCTTCGGAACCGGCACGCACCCTACGACGGTCATGTGCATCCAAGCATTGGAGCGTACAGTGAGGCCAGGCGATTTGGTAGTCGATGTAGGAACGGGGTCAGGCGTATTGAGCATTGCTGCCGCGCTCCTCGACGCCAAGCAGATCCAGTCTCTTGACTTGGATGATGTGGCCGTGCAATCCGCAACGCAAAATGTGGAGCTTAACAAAGTACAAGATAGAGTGTCCGTTTCACAAGGAAACTTGTTGGATGGTGTGCATGAACAAGCTGATGTCGTCGTGGCCAATATTCTTGCCGAAGTCATCATGAGCTTTACCGATGATGTAGCTAAGGTAGTCAAGCCAGGCGGATACTTCATTGCATCCGGAATCATCCAGCCGAAGAAACAAGATGTCAAGGACGCGATCACGGCATCCGGCTTCACCATTGAGGAAACGGTCCTGATGGAAGATTGGGTGGCCATTATCGCAAAAAGGAATGACTAATTGGAAAAGTTACTCTGATTATCGGGTATTTGGATAATCAGAGTACCTTTTTTTAGCTTGAATCTTGCATGGCTTGCACTCGGGAAACGGGAATTTTTTAGACTAGGCGAAGTAGGTGGCAGTGTGCAACGGTATTTTCTTAACGAAGAAGACATCAAAGGAAGCATAGTAACGATTTCAGGCGATGACTTTCACCATATTTCCAGGGTGATGAGGATGGCCCCGGGAGAGCGGATCATTACCGTGAGGGCAAACGGTATGGCGGCTGTCACGGAAATTTCGGAAATGACGGATGATGCGGTTATAGGAAACGTCTTGGAATGGAAGAATGAAGAAAAAGAACTGCCGGTAAGGGTGGTAATTGCGAGCGGTCTGCCTAAAGGGGATAAGTTGGAGTATATCGTTCAAAAGGGCACCGAACTGGGTGCCGCTGAATTTATCCCTTTTATTGCTGCTCGTTCGGTGGTAAAATGGGACCACAAAAAGGTAGGAAAGAAATTGGAACGGCTTCAGAAGATATCAAAAGAGGCGGCTGAGCAATCGCATCGAACGGTAATTCCTGAAGTCAGGGAGCCGATGACGGCTGATCAGCTAGCTTCGCTTGCTGCCGGTTTCGACCATAAATTAATCGCTTTTGAGGAAGAAGCAAAGCGGGGGGAAACCTCCGTCCTGGCATCCGTCCTGAAAGATATCGCTGCAGGACAATCGATTTTATTCGTATTTGGTCCTGAAGGCGGCCTGGCAGACAAGGAAATCGAAAGACTGTCCGCCGCAGGATTTGTAGCCTGCGGCCTTGGACCAAGAATATTAAGAACTGAAACAGCACCTTTATATGCACTTTCCGCTGTTTCTTATCATGTAGAACTTTTGAGGTGATGTAAAATGGCAACGGTCGCTTTCCATACATTAGGCTGTAAAGTGAATCATTATGAAACAGAAGCTATTTGGCAATTATTCAAAACTGGAGGATATGATCGTGTTGAGTTTGAGCATGCATCGGATGTATACATCATCAATACATGCACGGTGACCAACACGGGCGACAAGAAGAGCCGCCAGGTTATCCGGCGCGCCATCCGCAAAAACCCGAATGCCGTCATTGCGGTAACCGGATGCTACGCCCAGACATCGCCAGCAGAGATCATGGCCATACCAGGCGTGGATATTGTCGTTGGAACACAGGATAGGGTAAAACTTCTTGATTACATCGAGCAATTCAAGGAAGAGCGTGAACCGATCAATGCAGTCGGCAATATCATGAAAAACCGTGTGTACGAGGAACTGGACGTACCAGCTTTTACAGATCGTACCCGGGCCTCACTCAAGATTCAGGAAGGCTGCAATAACTTCTGCACTTTCTGCATCATTCCTTGGGCCCGTGGCTTGATGCGTTCCCGTGATCCAAAGGAAGTCGTACACCAGGCAAAACAACTTGTCGAGGCAGGCTATAAAGAGCTCGTCCTTACGGGAATCCACACCGGCGGATACGGTGATGACTTGAAGGACTATAACTTGGCCATGCTTCTTCGTGACTTGGAACAAGTCGAAGGGTTGAAGCGGATCCGCATCTCATCCATTGAAGCGAGCCAGATTACCGATGAAATCATCGAAGTGCTGACGAATTCGAAAAAAGTGGTTCGCCACTTGCACATTCCCCTGCAATCGGGGTCCGATACGGTAGTAAAACGAATGAGACGCAAATATACGATGGATTTCTTCGGCGATCGGATCGAAAAATTGAAAATTGCACTGCCAGGTCTGGCGGTCACGTCAGATGTCATTGTCGGTTTCCCTGGTGAAACGGAAGAAGAGTTCATGGAGACCTATAATTTTATCGAAAAGTACAAATTTTCCGAGCTTCATGTTTTCCCTTATTCAAAACGGACAGGCACACCTGCTGCACGAATGGAAGATCAAGTGGATGAAGATGTCAAAAACGAACGTGTACACCGCCTTATCGCGTTGTCCGATCAATTGGCAAAAGAGTATGCTTCCCGTTTCGAGGGAGAGGTCCTTGAAGTCATCCCTGAGACGCAGCTGGACAATGGCCTTTATGAAGGCTATTCCGATAACTACATGAAAATCGTCTTCCCGGCTACAGAAGAAATGGTCGGGGAAATCGTAAAAGTGAAGATTACAAAGTCTGGCTATCCTCACAGTGAAGGCCAATTCGTAACGGTTGTGAAAGATTTTCCGCTGCCGCAAGCAGCAAATATGTAAGACAGCGATATACGCTGTC